>NZ_CP025429.1:2569490-5138981 GCF_002848345.1 Chromobacterium sp. ATCC 53434
CGCCGCGGACGAACCACAGGCCCAGGTCCTCGGGCTTGGCGCGGTACGGCGCGTCGGCCTGCATCATCACCTTCTTCACCCGGCCGCGGTCGACGAAATCGTTGATGTAGCGCCCGCCCCAGGCCGCGCCCAGCGTGTCGGCGATATTGGCCGGATCCAGCCCCAACGCGGCGGCCTTGCCCTGGTCGACGTCCAGCCGCAGCTGCGGCTTGTCGTCGGCGGCGCCGGAACGCACGGCGCTGAGCCTGTCGTCGCCCTGGGCGGCCTTCATCAGCTGGTCGCGCGCCTTGGCGAGATGCTCGCGGCCCTGGCCCGACACATCCTGCAGCCAGAACTCGAAGCCGTTGGTCTGGCCCAGCCCGCCTATCGGCGGCAGCACCATGCCGAAGACCTCGGCGTCGCGCTGCGAGGCCAGCGCGGCGGTGGCGCGGTCCGCTATCGCCTGGGCGCTGTTCTCGGCGCCGCGCCGCAGCGACCAGTCCTTCAGCGCGACGAAGGCCATGCCGGCGTTTTGCCCCGAGCCGCCGAAGCTGAAACCGGACAGCATGTAGACCGATTCGACATTGGCCTTCTCGGTCTCCAGGAAATGCTTCTCCACCGCGCGCGCCACCTTGTCGGCGCGCTCGTGAGTGGCGCCGGTGGGCAGCGTGAACTGCGCCATCACCGTGCCCTGATCCTCGTCGGGAATGAAGGCCGTGGGAAGCCGCGGGTACAGCGCGGCCAATGCGGCGACCAAGGCCAGATAAACCAGCGCGCCGCGCAAGGGCCGGCGCAGCCAGGCCGGCAGCCAGCGGCCGGCATAAGCCGACTGCAAGCGCTGGAAGCGGCGTTCGAACGCCGCCAGCGGGCCGCGTTCGGACGGCGTTTCCGGCCG
The DNA here is from genome assembly GCF_002848345.1 of Chromobacterium sp. ATCC 53434. Classification (NCBI taxonomy): domain Bacteria; kingdom Pseudomonadati; phylum Pseudomonadota; class Betaproteobacteria; order Neisseriales; family Chromobacteriaceae; genus Chromobacterium; species Chromobacterium sp. ATCC 53434. The sequence goes on from NZ_CP025429.1 coordinate 2,570,365, forward strand.
CAGCAGCGTCGCGCACAGAGCCGGCGTCAAGGTCAGCGCCGTCAGCACCGACAGCGCCATCGCCGCGACGATGGTGATCGAGAACTGACGATAGATGACGCCGACCGAGCCGCCGAAGAAGGCCATCGGCAGGAACACCGCGCCCAGCACCAGGCCGATGCCGACCAGCGCGCCGCCGATCTCGCCCATCGAGCGCACGGTGGCCTCGCGCGCGTCCACGCCTTGCTCATGCATCACCCGCTCGACGTTTTCCACCACCACAATGGCGTCGTCGACCAACAGGCCGATGGCCAGCACCATGCCGAACAAGGTCAGCGTGTTGATGCCGAAGCCGGCGACCGACAGCACGCCGAAGGTGCCCAGCAGCACCACCGGCACCGTCAGCGCCGGAATCAGCGTCGCGCGCCAGTTGCGCAGGAAGACGTACATCACCAGCACCACCAGCGCCACCGCCTCCAGCAGCGTTTCCATCACCGCGCGTATCGACAGGCGGACGAAATGGGTGGTGTCTTCCGGATAGGCGACGCGGATGCCGGACGGGAAATTGCGCTCCAGCTCGGCGACGCGCGCCTTCACCGCCTCGGCGGTGGCCAGCGCGTTGGCGCCCGGCGCCAGCATCACCGCCAGACCGGAGGCCGGATGGCCGTTCAAGCGCGAACTGCTGCCGTAATCCTCCTGCCCCAGCTCCACCCGCGCCACATCGCCCAGCCGCACCGCGCCGCCGTCGGGCAGCGCCTTGACGACGATGTCGCGGAATTGCTGCGGCGTCGACAAGCGCGACCAGGCGGTGACCATCGCGTTCAACTGCTGGCCCGGCGGCGACGGCAAGGCCCCCAGCTCGCCGACCGAGACCTCGGTGTTCTGCTTGGAGATGGCGGCGCCGACGTCGGACGGAATCAGGCCGTAGCTATTGAGTTTGTGAGGGTCCAGCCACACCCGCATCGCGTACGGCGTGCCGAAGGCGCGCACCGAACCTACGCCGTCGACCCGGCTCAGCGGGTCCTGCACATTGCTGGCCAGCCAGTCGGCGATGTCGGTGTCGCCGCGCTGGCCGCTGACATCGTAGAAGGAGGCAATCAACAGGAAGTCGCCCTGCATCTTCTGCACCGACAGGCCGTTCTGCTGCACCGGCTGCGGCAGCCGCGCCAGCATCTGGCTGACCTTGTTCTGCACCTGCACCTGGGCGGTGTCGGCGTTGGCGCCCTGGCGGAAGGTCAGCATGATCTCGGCCTGGCCGGACGAGGAGCTGGTGGAGCTGAAATACATCAGATTGTCCAGGCCCTTCAACTCCTGTTCCAGCACCTGGATCACGCTGGTCTCCACCACCTGGGCCGAGGCGCCGGGGTAGCTGGCGCTGACCATCACCGTCGGCGGCGCGATGTCCGGGTATTGCGACACCGGCAGCGCGCGCAGCGCGAACAAGCCGGCCAGCATGATGACGATGGCCAGCACCCAGGCGAACACCGGCCGGTCTATGAAGAAACGCGCCAACATCGTCTAGCTCCTCCCCGCCTGGACCGGGACCGCCGCCTCGCCCGGACGGGCGCGCTGCAGGCCGTCGACGATCAGGCGATCGCCGGCCTTCAGCCCGGCGCTCACCAGCCAGTAGGCGCCGTGGGTGCCCTCGGTCGTCAACACCCGCTGCTCCACCTTGCCGCCGGCGCCCAGCACCAGCGCGGTGGCGCGGCCCTTGTCGTCGCGCGCCACGCCCTGCTGCGGCGCCAGCACCGCCTGACGGCGCACGCCCTGCTCCAGCTCGGCCCGCACATACATGCCGGGCAGCAGCAGGCCTTCGGGATTGGGGAATTCCGCGCGCAGCGTCACCGCGCCAGAGACGCGGTCCACGTTCAATTCGGTGAAGCGCAGCTTGCCGGCATGCCGATACGGCGCGCCATCCTCCAGCTTCAGCCTGGCGGCCGCGCCGGCGGGCGCCAATTCGCCGTCGGCCTGCCGGCGCTTGAAGGCCAGCAGGTCCTGGCTGGACTGGACGATGTCGACATACATCGGGTCCAGCTGCTGGATGGTGGCCAGAGCCGCGCTCTGGCCCGACGTGACAAGCGCGCCCTCGCTGACGGCGGAGCGGCCGATGCGGCCCGCGATCGGCGCCAGCACGCGGGTGCGCGACAAATCCACCCTGGCCGCCGCCACCGCGGCCTCGCCGGCCTTAGCCGCCGCCAGGCCCTTGCGATAATCGGCGTCGGCCTCCTCGCGCTCCTGGCGGCTGACGCCGTCTATCCTGGCCAGTTCGGCATAACGCTCGGCGCGGCCCTTCAGGCTGCCCAGCGCGGCGCGGGCGGAGGCCAGCGTCGCCTCGGCCTGCTGCAAGGCCGCCTGGTAGCCGGCCGGGTCTATCTGATACAGCAGGTCCCCGGCCTTGACCAGGCCGCCCTCGGTGAAATGCCGTTTCAGCACGATGCCGTTGACCTGCGGCCTGACCTCGGCGCTGCGATAGGCCACGGTGCGGCCGGCCAATTCGGCCTTTACCGCCACATCCTTGGCCTCCAGCGTCACCACGCCCACCTCGGGCGGCTTGCCCGCCTCCGGCGCCGGCTCCGCGCCCTTGCAGGCGGCCAAGCCAGCCGCCATCGCCACAACCGTCAATATCCGCATCATTCCGTGCATTCCGGCCCGGCGCATGGCGCGGGCGCATTCCGTATTCAGTGTCAAAGCCGCGGGCAGCCGCCGTCCCAGCCAGCGCGCCGGCGACGCCGCGCTTGGCCTGGGCGGAAATGTTAATGATAATACTTATCAATTGCAATAAAATAGTATGACAGCACTGTAGAATAACGAGGACTATCGATGCCATACGCTCACCGAACCCGCCGCGACGCCCTGCGGCTGACTTTCATCTCCGGCCTGGCCCTGCTGCTGGCCGCCTGTGACGCCCCGGCCCGGCAGGAGGCCGACGCCGCCCCCAAGGCCGGCTGGCCGCGAACGCTGGACACGCCGAAAGGCAAGCTGACGCTGGAGAGGATGCCGCAGCGCATCGTCTCCACCAGCGTGACGCTGACCGGCACCCTGCTCGCCATCAACGCGCCGGTCGTCGCCAGCGGCGGCAGCGCCGCCCATTCCAAGGCCACCGACGACCAGGGCTTCTTCACCCAATGGAGCGAGGTGGCCAGGCAGCGCGGCGTGACGCCGCTATACCAGGGCGAGCCGAACGCCGAGGCCATCATCGCCGCCCAGCCGGACCTGATCGTGATGGCGGGCACCGGCGGCGACTCGGCGCTGAAGCTGTACGAGCAGTTGAGCCAGATGGCCCCGACCCTGGTGGTCAATTACGACGACAAGAGCTGGCAGGAGTTGGCGACGCTGCTGGGCCGGGCCACCGGCCGCGATGCCGACGCCCGCGCCGCCATCGCCGGCTTCGACGCCGAGGCCGCCCGGGTGAAGGCCGCGCTGAAACTGCCGCCGCAACCGACCGCGGCGCTGGTCTATTACGAGGACGGCTCCGGCGCCAATCTGTGGACGCCGCAATCGGCGCAGGGCAAGCTGCTGCAGGCGCTGGGCTTTACCCTGGCCACCGCGCCGGACAGCGTCAAGGGCAATACCAGCATGGGCGTGCGCCACGACATCATCCAGCTGACCGGCGAGAAGTTCGCCGACGGCCTGCGCGGCCAGTCGATGATCCTGTTCAACGCCGACCAGGGCCAGGTGCCGCAGGTGCTGGCCAACCCCTTCCTGGCCGGCAACGCCGCGGTGCGCGGCAAGCAGGTATACGCCGCCGGCCTGGACACCTTCCGCCTCGACTACTACAGCGCCCGCAATCTGCTGGAGCGGCTGCGCAAGCAGTTCGGCTGAAACCCACCCGGGCGGCGGCAATAAAAAAAAGCGGACCGAAGTCCGCTTTTTTTGATATCCGACGCTCAAGACCCCGCACCCTGCTCCGCCGGTTCGCCGTCGGCCTCGCCCTCCGGCGCATGGCCGCCGGCCAGGCGGCGCAGCGAGCCGAAGCCGGCGCTCATCAACAGGCCGGCCGCCGCCGCGCCGATGCCGAACCAGCTGACCGCCATCAGCGGCGCCAGCGCCCGCGCCAGCGCGCCCAGGCCCAGCGCGCCCAGACTGTCGCCGACGACGTCCTGCGCGTTCCACAGGCTGTTGACGCGGCCCAGCAGGTGATCCGGCGTATGGCCCTGCACCAGCGTGAACTGCAGCAGCGAGGCGATCGAACCCAGATAGCCGAGCACCGCCAGCGCCGCCAGGCCGTAGGCCAGGTGGGTGAAGGCGCCCAGGGACGCGATCATCAACGACGAAGCGGTCACGCAGGCCAGCATCATCGCGCCGGGACGACCGAGGCCGCCCACCCAGCCGCTGGTGAAGGCGCCCAGCATCGCGCCCAGCGGCACCGCCGAATACATCAGCCCCACCTCGAAGGCGCCGCCGCCGTAGCCGTCCTCGGCCAGCGACGGGTACAGCACCCGCACCGCGCTCAACAGCGTCTGCAGCGTGCCCACCGCCACCACCGCGCCGACCACCTTGTTCTGCCACAGGAATTCGAAGCCCTCCAGCAAGGAGCGCAGCGGGTGCGATGGCTCGACGTCCTGCGGCTTCAAGGACGGCAGCCGGGTCAGCGGGATCAGCGTCGCCAGCGTGCCGATGCCGGCCAACAGATAGTTCCAGTTGACGCCGGCGGCGGTGATGACGAGGCCGCCCAGCAGCGGCGACAGCACCGCGCCGAAGCGCACGGTCAGCATGCTCAGCGCGCCGGCGGCCGGCAGGTTCTCGCGACCGACGATGACCGGTATCGACGCAATCAGCGAGGTAATGCCGATGCCGGTGAAGAAACCGTCCCAGGCCGACACCGCGTACAGCGCCGCCACCGACGGATGGGTCATGAAGCCGTTCAGGGCCAATGCCAGGAAGCCCAGGCCGCAAGAGGAGCGGCCGAGCAGGATCAGGCGGCGGCGGTCCATGCGGTCGGCCAGCACGCCGCCGCACATCAGGCCGGCGAACATGCCGATGCCGTCCAGCGCCATCGCCATGCCGACCTGCAGCGTGGAGCCGGTCAGCTGGTGGATCTGCACCGGCACCGCCACCATCAGGAGGCCGAAGGCGAACACCGAGATCATCCGGGCGATGAAAATGGAACGGAAATGCGGATTCAGCTTGAGCAAGCTGAAATCGACGAGGATGGACGATTTTTTCATATTATCAGCGCAGTGATTCGACAATGGGGACGGGCGCCGCACGGACGGCGCAACGATAGCGATGACAGGCCGCTTCACGGGCCTGTCCCTGCATGTAACAGGCATGGTAACATTGGCAATTGTTATTAGGAATCATTTTCATTATGCCGACAAGCCCCGCCTCCTCGCCTGGACGACGCGCCGCCCTGCTGCTGGCCTGCCTGGCGCTGCTGGCCGTCGTTTCCGCGCTGAGCCTGGCGCTGGGCGCCAAGCCGATCCCGCTGTCCGTCGTCGGCGACAGCCTGCTGGGCCGCGCCGTCGGCCCGGACAGCGTGATCGTGCTGCAGGGGCGGCTGCCGCGCACCTTGCTGGGCCTGCTGGCCGGCGCGGCGCTGGGCCTGTCCGGCGCGCTGATCCAGGCGCTGAGCCGCAATCCGCTGGCCGACCCCGGCATACTCGGCGTCAACGCCGGCGCCAGCTTCGCGATGGTGCTGGGCGTCGCCGTCTTCGCCGTCGACAGCCAACTCGGCCACATGGGCTGCGCGGCGGTCGGCGCGCTCTGCGCCACCGCGCTGGTCTACATCGTCGGCGCGCGCGGCCGCCGCGCCGATCCGCTGCGCATCGTGCTGGCCGGCGTCGCCGTCGGCGCGGTGCTGATGGGCCTGTCGGCCGCCATCACCCTGCTCGACCCGATCGCCTTCAACCGGCTGCGCTACTGGAACGCCGGCACGCTGGACGTGCGCGACATGGCCGCCGTCGGCCTGGCCGCGCCGGCCATCCTGGCCGGCGGCCTGCTGGCGCTGTTGCTGGCGCGGTCGCTGAACGCGATGGCCCTCGGCAACGACCTGGCGCTCAGCCTGGGCGGCCGGCCGCTGCTGACCCAGGCCGGCACCGTCGCCGCCGTCACGCTGCTGTGCGGCGCCAGCACCGCCGCCGCCGGGCCGATAGGCTTCGTCGGCCTGATGATTCCGCACGTCGCCCGGCGGCTGGGCGGCGTCGACCTGCGCTGGAGCCTGCCCTTCACCGCGCTGCTCGCCCCGATTCTGCTGCTGGCCTCCGACATCGTCGGCCGCTTGCTGACGCCGGGCGAATTGCGGGTGTCCATCGTCACCGCCTTCATCGGCGCCCCGGCGCTGATCTGGCTGGCGCGCGGCCAACACGCGGCCGGGGGACGGACATGAAGACCGCCGAACTGCGGCTGGGCCATCCCGACGGCCGCTTCAATCTGCGCATCCGGCCGGGCCGGCTGTGGCCGGCGCTGCTGCTGATGGCGGCCTGCGCCGCGCTGGCCTTGCTGAGCCTGCGCGCGGGCGCCTTGCACCTGAGCATCGAACAAGTCTGGGCGGCGCTGCAGGGCCGCGGCAGCCGGCTGGAAGTGGCCGTGGTCCAACAATGGCGGCTGCCGCGCGTGGCGATGGCGCTGGTCATCGGCGCGGCGCTGGGCATCAGCGGCGCGATCTTCCAGTCGCTGCTGCGCAATCCGCTGGGCAGCCCCGACGTCGTCGGCTTCAACACCGGCGCCTATACCGGCGCGTTGCTGGTGATCACCACTATCGGCGGCAGCCATTTCGAGGTCGCCGGCGGCGCGCTGGCCGGCGGCCTCGCGTCCGCCGCCCTGGTCTATCTGCTGGCCTGGCGGCGCGGCGCGCACGGTTTGCGACTGATCATCGTCGGCATCGCCGTCAGCGCGATGCTGAGCGCGCTGAACAGCTGGCTGATGATCAACGCCAGCCTGGAATCGGCGATGAGCGCCGCGATCTGGGGCGCCGGCTCGCTGAACGGCATGACCTGGAACAAGGGCTTGCCGTCGGCGCTGTTCTGCCTGCTGGCGATGCTGGCGGCGCTGGCGCTGAAACCGCGGATGCGGCTGCTGGAAATGGGCGACGACTGCGCCAGCGCGCTCGGCGTGCCGGCCGAGCGCACCCGGCTGTGGCTGATGGCCATCGGCGTCGCGCTGATCGCCTCCGCCACCGCGGCCGCCGGCCCCATCGCCTTCATCGCGCTGGCCGCGCCGCAGATCGCCCAACGCTTGCAGCGCGCGCGCGCCACCAGCCCGCTGACCGCCGCCTGGACCGGCGCGCTATTGCTGTTGGCGGCCGACTACGCCGCCCAACACCTGTTCTATCCGCGCCAGCTGCCGGTTGGCGTCGTCACCATCTGCATCGGCGGCCTCTACCTGCTGTGGCTGCTGCTGCGCCAAACCGGAGGCGCGAAACCGTGACCACCCTGTCCCTGAAGCTGAACCCCGCCGCGGCCATCGATCCCGCCCTGCCCGCCGCCGGCCTGCCCAGGCTGTCCGGCGACGGCCTGCGGCTGGGCTATCGCCAGCGGACGATCTGCGAACGGCTGAACCTGCGGATTCCCGACGGCTCCTTCACCGTCGTCATCGGCCCCAACGGCTGCGGCAAATCGACGCTGCTGCGCAGCCTCAGCCGCCTGCTGAAGCCGCTGGACGGCCAGGTGCGGCTGGACGGCCGCGACATCCACAGCCAGCCGGCCAAGGCGGTGGCGCGCCAGCTGGGCCTGCTGCCGCAAAGTGCCGTCGCGCCGGACGGCATCACCGTCGCCGATCTGGTCGCGCGCGGCCGCTATCCGCACCAGGGCCTGCTGCGGCAATGGAGCCGCGACGACGAGAACGCGGTCAACGAAGCACTGAAAGCCACTGGCACCGCCGAGCTGGCCGACCGTCTGGTCGACGAGCTGTCCGGCGGCCAGCGCCAGCGCGCCTGGGTGGCGATGGCGCTGGCCCAGCAGACGCCGCTGCTCTTGCTGGACGAGCCGACCACCTATCTGGACATCGCCCACCAGATCGAACTGCTGGAGCTGTTCCGACGGCTCAATCGCGACGGAGGCCGCACGCTGGTGGCGGTGCTGCACGACATCAACCACGCCTGCCGCTACGCCACTCATCTGATCGCGATGAAGGACGGCCGCATCGTCGCCGAGGGCGCGCCGTCGCGCATCGTCACCGCCGAGCTGATCGAACAGGTGTTCGGCCTGCCCTGCCTGATCATTGAGGACCCGGTCAGCCATACGCCGATGGTGATTCCGCGCTGATTTCGTTTTGTTCCACCCCCATGAAAAATGGCCCCTTTCGGGGCCATTTTCATTTGCCGGGACCGATCAGCCCAGGCTGTCCACCTCCTTCAGGATGCCGTCCAGCAACGGCCCCAGCGTCTCCAGCGACTGCGGCGACACGATGTCCTCGTGCGCGCAATCGAGCTCATGCACGGTCAGGCCGGCCAGATGCGGCCGCCATGTCTCACGCACGTCCATGCCTTCCGGCAGTGTGCGGCGGGCGACGAACAGCGTGGCCTCGCCGTCGTAGCGCGGCGTGCGCGCCTGCGACAGCAGACGCACCGCGTCCTGGTAGTTGGCGACGATGTGGCCGAACATCTCGGTCTTCTCGCGCAGCATGAAGGCGTCGGCGGCGTCCTCGGTCGCCGACATGAACTGCTCCTGCTCGCGCGCCACCTCGGCCTTGGCCTCGTCCTCGGTCGGGCCGTTCCAGTCCTGTCCCTCCGGCGGATAGGTGTCGAGCAGGCCCAGGAAGGCGACCTCCTCGCCCTGCTGCCTGAGCTTGGCCGCCAGCGCCTGCGCCACCGTGCCGCCCAGCGAATAGCCGATCAAATGGTACGGCCCCTGCGGCTGGATGCGCCGCAGATTGGCCAGGTGGCGTTCGCACGCCTCGTCCATGTCGACGCTGCGGGCGATGGCGCCGTCCGGCCGCGGCGACTGCAGGCCCACCAGCGCGAGACCGGGGCGCAGATGGCGCGACAGGCCGCTGTACTGCCAGGCGAAGCCGGAAGCCGGGTGGATGCAGAACAGCGGCCGCCCCTTGCCGGCGCGCAGCGGCAGCACCTCGCCGAAGCCGGCCAGCGCCGGGTCGGACATGAGGCCGCTGTCGGACAGCACCGCGGCCAGCTTGGCCACCGTCGGCGAGCTCATGATCTGGCCGACCGACACCGGCAGCTTCAGCTCGCGGCGCAGCGTCGCCGCCAGCCGCATCGCCAGCAGCGAATGGCCGCCCAGCGCGAAGAAGTCGTCGTCGGCGAACACCGCGTCGCTCTCCAGCGTCTCGGCAAACAGCGCGGCGATGCGGCTCTCCAGGCCCGGACGCGGCTCGCGGCCCTCGGCCGCCGCCGTAGCAGACGGCTCCGGCAGCGCCTTGCGGTCCAGCTTGCCGTTGGCGCTAAGCGGGAAATCCGCCAGGCGCATCACCGCCACCGGCACCATGTGCGCCGGCAGGACCTTGGCCAGCGCCGCGCGCAGCGCGTCGGCCTCGGGCGGATCGTTCGGATCGGAAGCGATCACATAGCCGACCAGCTGGCGATTGTCGGCGCCGGCGGCGTGGGCCGCCTGGCCGCCCAGCGCGCGGGCATGGACCACGGCGCGGGCCACGCCCGGCTGCGCCAGCAGCGCCGCCTCGATCTCGCCCAGCTCGATGCGCTGGCCGCGTATCTTCAGCTGGTCGTCGCTGCGGCCCAGATACTCGACCGCGCCGTCCGGCAGCCAGCGCGCGATGTCGCCGGTGCGGTACATCCGCTCGCCGTCGGCGTACGGGTCGGCGACGAAGCGGGCCGCGGTCAGGTCCGGCCTGCCCAGGTAGCCATGGGCCAGCTGCACGCCGCACAGATACAGTTCGCCCGGCGCGCCGACCGGCACCGGCCGCAGCGCGGCGTCCAGTATCCGCAGCGCGGTGTTCCACACCGGCAGGCCGATCGGCACGCTGGCCGATTCCGGCGCCGGCTTGGCCGCCGGCTGGTAGCTGACGTCCACCGCCGCCTCGGTCGGGCCGTACAGATTGTGCAAGGGCGCGGCGACCAGGCCGGCGTAGCCGTCGGCCAGCTCGCGCGACAGCGCCTCGCCGCTGCAGAACACGCGGCGCAGGCCGACCGCCTGGGCCGAGCGCGCCGCAGCGTCGCCCTGCATGTGGGCCAGCAGCGCCGCCAGCATCGACGGGACGAAGTGCAAGGTGGTGACGCCGCGCGCGGCGATCAGTTCCAGCAGCGCCTCCGGATCGCGGTGGGCGTCCGGCGGCGCCATGAACAGCCGCGCGCCGACGATCAGCGGCCAGAAGAACTCCCACACCGACACGTCGAAGCTGCAAGGCGTCTTCTGCAATACCACGTCGTCGCTGCCCAGGCCGTATTCGTGCTGCATCCAAACCAGGCGGTTGACGATGGCGCGGTGCGAGACCAGCACGCCCTTGGGCCGGCCGGTGGAGCCGGAGGTGTACAGCAGATAGGCGGCGTGATCCGGCGTCAGCGTCGGCGCGTCGAAGGCCTGCGGCTTGGCCGCCAGCTCATCCTGCAACAACAGCGTGCCCATCGCGGCGAAGCGCGGCGCCAGCTCGGCGCAAGTGACGATCAGCGCCGGCCTGGCGTCGGCCACCATATAGGCCAGCCGCTCATCCGGATAGCCGGTGTCCAGCGGCAGATAGGCCGCGCCGGCCTCCTGCGCCGCCATCAGCGCCAGGCTAAGGTGCACCGAGCGCGGCAAGGCCACGGCGACGATGTCGCCCGGCTTGACGCCGGCCGCGCGCAACCGGCCGGCCAGATGGCCGACCTGGGCGCGGGTTTCGGCGTAGCCGAGCGTGTGCGTCTCGTCCAGCAGCGCCGGCGCGTCCGGCGTCCTGGCCGCTTGTTCCGCCAACAGCGACGGCAGCGTGGCTTCGGGTATGACGGCGGCGGTGGCGTTGACCTGTTCGATCAAGGTGCGCTCGGCGCCGGTCAGCGGGTCGAAGGCCGACCACGGCAGCTCGGGCGAGAAGGCCAGATGCTCGAGCAGCGCCAGCATCCGTTCGGCCAGCTGCTCCGGCTCCTTGACCAGGTCTCGATACTCGATCAGCAGGCGCAGCCGGTCTCCCGGCAACGCCAGCACCGTCAGCGGATAGTGGGTATGGCCGCGATTGCGCAGCGCGGCGATGCGCGCGCCGTGGTAATCGCGCGACTGCATGTCCTGGTCCGGGTAGTTCTCCACCACCAGCAGCGTGTCGAACAGCGTGGTCGCGCCGGCCAGGCGCTGGATTTCGCCGAGGCCGATGCCGTCGTGCTCCAGCAGACGGATCTGCCGCGTCTGCAAGTCGGCCAGCTGTTCCCACAGCGGCGCGTCCGGCCGCAGGACCACCCGCACCGGGATGGTGTTGCTGAACAGGCCGATATGCTCGTCCACGCCGTCCACCGGACTGAAGCGGCCCGACACCGGCGAGCCGAACACCACGTCGCTCTTGCCGGTCAGCACCGACAGCAGCGCACCCCACATGCCTTGCATCGCGGTGTTCAGGGTCAGGCCGCGTTCGCGGCAGCGTTCGGTCAGCGCGTCTTCCAGCGCTTGCGGCAGCAGCAGTTCGAATTCCCGCACCTCAGGCGCGGCCGTCTGCTGGCCGAACAGCAGCGTGGGCTTGACGCCGTCCAGCGTCTGCAGCCACAGCTGCCGCGCCGGCGTCAGGTCGCGCGCCGCCAGCGCGCGGACCACGCTGGGGTAGTCGACGCGGATCGCCGGCAGCATGTCCGGTCCGTCGCCGTAGGCAGTCAGCAGGTCGCGCAGCATGATGGGCGTCGACCAACCGTCGACGACCAGGTGGTGCGCGGTCAGGAACAGCGTGGACAGCTTGCCGTGGCGCGCCAGCGTCGCCTGCAGCAGCGGGCCGTCGCCGGGGCCGCCGACGGCAAAGTCGCGGTCCAGCTCCTCATGCTCCAGCGCCTGCAGCGCCTCGGCCTCGTCGGCCGACGCGGCCAGCTCCAGCTCGCGCCACGGCCATTGCGGCAGCGCCAGCGGCAGCAGTTGCAGCGGCTCGGCCTGGGCCTCGCTGTCGAAACCGGCGGCCAGCTGCGGATGGCGGCGCAATACCGCCGCCAGCGCGGCGCGCAGCCTGTCGCGATCAAGCTCGCCCTCGAAGGTGACGCGGGTGATGGAGTTGTACTTGCCGGCCGCCTCGCCCAGCTGGGCGTGGAACAGCAGGCCCTGCTGCAGCGGCAGCACCGGCAGCGCGGCGGCCAGGCTGCCGTGGCGCTCGGTCAGCGCCGCCAGTCCGGCGTCGGACAGCGGCGCGCCGCCGCCGCCCAGCGTCTCGGCGGCCACCAAGGTGTCGGCCGCGGCCAGCGGGTCGCGCTCGGCCAGGGCCGAAAGCGACGCGATCGCGCTGTCCATCCGCGGTCCCAGCCTTTCGATGGCGTCGGCGCCGAACAGCGCGTCGGCCCAGGTCCAGTTGACCGCCACCCGCGGCGCGGCGCCGGACTCGTCGACGAAGACATTGGCCTCCAGCCCGTACTGCAGCGGCAGCGCCGGGTCGATATCGACGGCGAAGGCGTCGGCGAAGCGGCCGCCGGCGGCCAGCGGCGTCCATTCGCCGTCGCCGGCCTGGAAGCGGCCCAGATAGTTGAACAGCAGCGCCGGGCGGTTCTGCGCCTCCAGCGCGGCCAGCGCCGGACCGTGCTCGTCGTCCAGATGGCGCAGCACGCCATAGCCCAGGCCGTGATCCGGTATCGCCCGCATCACGCGCTTGACCGCGCGCAGCGCCGCCAGGGCGGCCGCGTCGCCGGCCGGCTGGGCCGACAGGTCGAACAGCGCCGGGTATTCGGCGGTCAGCCAGCCGACGGTGCGGCCAAGGTCGATGCCGTCGTCCGCCGCGTGGCGGCCGTGCGATTCCAGACCGATGCGCAGCCGCTGCGCGTCGAATTCGCCGCGGCAGGCCAGCAGCAGCGAGGCCAGCAGGATTTCCTCCACCGTCGCGCGGCAGGCCTTCGGCAGTTTTTGCAGCAGCGCCGCGCTGGCCGCCTCGCCGAGCAGCGCGCGGCTGTGGCGGGCCGCGTCGTGACGGTCGCGGGAAGCGTCCAGCGCCTTGGCGCTCAGCGCGTCGGCCGGCGCGGCCAAGGTGCCGCGCCACATCGCCAACTCGCCGCGGCGGGCCGGCACCTGGGCCGCCAGCGTTTTCGCCCACTCGCGCAGGCCGAATTCCTCGCGCGGCAGCTGGACGGCCAGACCGGCCATCGCCGCCTCGCAAGCGGACTGCAGCGCCGGCAGCAATGCGCGCCAAGACACGCCGTCGACCGCCAGGTGGTGAATCGCCAGCAGCACATGTTTGCCGTCGGCCCCATCCCGCAGCGCGGCCTGCAGCATCAGCCCGTTTTCCGGGTCCAGGCGCGCGCAGGCGGTTTCGAACAGACTGTCCGGCGTCGCCTCCGGCGCGGCCTCGATCAGCACCCGCGCGTCGAGCGCCGCCGGCGCGGCGTCCAGATGCAGCTGGCCGTCGGCGGCGCGGCTGCGCAATGCCGGGTGGGCGCGCTGCAAGGCCAACAGGCCGGCGGCCAGGTGTTCGGCGCCCAGCGCCGCCGGCGCCTTCAGCCACACGCCCTGGACGAAGCGGCTGGCCATACCGTATTGCTCGGCGAACCAAGCGACGATGGGCAGCTTGCCCAAGGGCCCCGCCGCGTCGTCGGCGGCCGGATTCGCGGCCGACAGCGGCTGCAACGCCGCGGCCATGCCGGCCGGCGTGCGCTTGGCGAACACGTCGCGCGGACGCAGCAGGAAGCCGGCGCGGCGCAACTCGGTGCCCAGGCTCATCGCCGAGATGCTGTCGCCGCCCAGCTGGAAGAAATCGTCGTCGGGACCGGTCTGATCCAGATTCAGCACCCGGGCCACCGCCGCGCACAGCAGGCGCTCGGCGTCGTTGGCCGCCTCGCGTCCGGCGGCGGCGTTTTGCGGCCGGATCGCCGGCAGCGCCTTGCGGTCTATCTTGCCATTGATGTTGACCGGCCATTCCGGCAACACCGCCAGCGCCGACGGCACCATGTAGTCGGGCAGCGTCTCGGCCACCTGCGCCAGCAAGGCGGCGGACAGGCCTTCCTCCTGATGGCGGTCGGCGTCGGCCATCGTGCAATAGGCGATCAGCCGGTGGCTGCCGCCAACCGCCTCGGCCAGCACCACGGCGGCGTTGACGCCCGGCAGGCTGGCCAGCGCGTGCTCGACCTCGCCCATCTCGATGCGGAAGCCGCGCACCTTGACCTGGTGGTCGACGCGGCCGATGAAGTCCATCTGGCCGTGGGCGTTCCAGCGCACCAGGTCGCCGGTGCGGTACATCAGCTCGCCGTCGCCGAAGGGGCTGGCGACGAAGCGGGCCGCCGTCAGCGACGGACGGTTCAGATAGCCCAGGCCCAGGCCGGCGCCGGCCAGGTACAGCTCGCCGGCCACGCCGATGGCGACCGGGCGCAGCGCGGCGTCCAGCACCAGCGCGCGGGTATTGGCCACCGGCCGCCCCACCACCGGCTCTTCGGCGATCGAGCCCGGCGCGCCCAGCGCCGAGATCGTGTATTCGGTCGGCCCGTAGAAATTATGGAAATGCAGCTGCGAGTAGCCGCGCATCTCCTTCCACAGCGCCGGCGGTACCGCCTCGCCGCCGACCATCACCATGCCGGGCTGCCAATGGCCGTCGTCCATCAGGCCGCAGTCCAGCATCTGCCGCAGCAGCGACGGCGGCACATCCATCTCGTCGATGCGCTCGCGGCGCACCAGATCGACCAGCTGCTGCGCGTCGCGGCGCAGCTCCTCGTCGCACAGATGCACTTCCTGGCCCATCAGCAACCAGAACAGCTGCTCCAGCGCGCCGTCGAAGGACAGCGAGGCGGTCTGCATCGTCCGCACGCGGCGGCCGCGGGAGCGGACGAAATCGCCGAACAGGCCGGTCTGCTGGCTCAACAGCAGGTTCAGGAAGCTGGCGTGGGCGATCATCACGCCCTTAGGTTTGCCGGTGGAACCGGAGGTGTAGATCATATAGGCAAGCCGGTCGCCGTCCAGCGGGCGCAGCCGTTCCGCGTCGTCCAGCGGACGGGCGGCATGGGCGGCCAAGCGCGCGCGGACCTCGCCATCGTCCAGGCACAGCGCCGGCAGGTCCGGCAGCCGGTCGCGGACGTCGGTGCGGGTCAGCAGCAGCGCCGGCGCGGCGTCCTCGCACATCAGCGCCAGCCGCTCCGGCGGATAATCCAGGTCCAGCGGCAGGAAGGCGGCGCCGGCCGCCAGCGTGCCCAGTATCGCCACCACGGTGTCGACGCTGCGCGGCACGGCGACGCCGACGACACTGCCGTCGCCGATGCCGCGCGCCAGCAGCTCGCGCGCCAATTGCGCGACGCGGGCCGACAGCTGGCCGTAGCCCAGCCGCTCGTCGCCGCAGACCAGCGCGGTCTCGTTTTCGTATTGCGCGGCGCTGGCCAGGAACACGTCCATCACGGTGCGCACGCCGGCCGGCGCGTTGACGCGCGGGCCCTGCGACCATTCATCCAGCGCCGCCTTCTCGGCGGCGCTCAGCAGCGGCGCCTCGTCCACCGTCGCGCCGCCGGCCAGCGCGGCGATGAAGCCTCGCAGCCGCCAGGCGTGCCATTCCAGCTCCGCCTCGTCGTAGCGCGCCGGATTGGCGCTCAGCTCCACCATCAGCGCCTCGCCCTGCTGCCAGATGCCGAATTCGATGTCTTCGATCGGTCCGACCGCCAGCGGCAGCGTGACGCCGTCCACCTCGTCCAGTTTCAGCGACTGGTCGTAGATCTTCAGATTCAGCGTCGCGCCGTACAAGGCGCGGCGCGAACCGACCATGCCGCTGTCGCGCTGGATCTGCTCGGCGTCGTAGCGCTCGTGGCGGCGCACCCGCTTCAATTCGTCGGTCAGCCGCCGCGCCAGCGCCGGCAGATCGTCGCCGCCGGCCACGTCCAGCGCCACCGGCAGCACATTGACCACCGGCCCGGTCGCGTGCAGCGCCGCCGCCCCCATCCGCCGCATGAAGGGCAGGCCCATCGCCACCCTCGCCTTGCCGCTGATCCGCGACAGATAGGCGAAGGCCGCCGCCATCGCCCGCTGCGGCGCCGCGGCGCCGCCCAGCGCGCGCGTGGCGTCGCCGCGCAGCTCGAAACGCCGGCGCAGCACGTCGACGTTGGCCGCCTCGTCTCCGGCCAGCGCGTCGCGCGACGACAAGGTCGACGGCGCCGGCAGCGCCGCCGCGTAGTCCAGCCAGAACGCGCGGTCCTCCGCGCAGCGCGGGCTGGCCAGATAGGCGTCGCGCTCGGCCGCCACTTCGGCGAAGGAGACGAACGGCGACGGCGGCGGCGTCTCGCCGCGCCCCAGCGCCCGGTAGATGTCGGCGATGCGCCGGTTCAACGCGGCGAAGCTGTAGCCGTCGACGCAGACATGATGGTAACGCTGATACCAGAACCAGCGCTCGCCGGCGCCGTCCGCCAGCTTGAACAGACTATGCAGATACAAGGGACGCTCGCCGTCGGCCGCCAGATCGGCGGCCAGATCGGCGCGCATCCAGTCGCGGGCCCGCGCTTCCGGATCGGCCTCGGCGCCGAGATCCCAGCAGTCTGGCAAGGCCGCATGGTCGCGGGTCCGCAGCGCCGGTCCCGCCGACGTCTCGGCATAGTCGGCGACGACGGTGTCGGCCTCGGCCAGCCCCAACCGTATCGCCAGTCGCAGCCGCTCGGCGTCTATCGCGCCGTTCAGCTCGACGCAGTGGGCGACGGTATAGGTATTCCTCTGTTCGGCGATCTGGTCGGCGAGCCAGATGCCCAGTTGCGAACCAAACAGCGGCAGTTCCCGCTCGATGGCGGATGGTCTTGTTGCAATGCTCAACACGATGTTTTCCTGAATGCGGGTGATTCGGAACGGCGGCTGCGCCGCGGCCTAGCCGCCGCGCAGCGCGAGCGGCCGGATGTCGGTCCATTGGCGGTCGAGATAGTCGACGCAGGCGCCGCGGCCGTCCGGCCCGAAGACCGTCCGCCAGCCGGACGGCACCGACAGCTGCGACGGCCACAGGCTGTGCTGCTCCTGGCCATTGACCAGTACCAGAAAGCTCAGGCTCTCATCATCGAAAGGATTGGTTTGTTCGGTGCTCATCGCGAATGCTCCGGCAAGCGAGCCGTCCCTCGGTCGGGACGATTCTGTGTTGTTCTCAAGGCGCAGCCCACGGCTGCCACAAACAGCCCAGGCCCTGCAGCAGGCCGCCGCGCCAGCAAAGCCAGTCGTGGCCGCCTTCGAATACCTGGTAATGCACTTGGTGGCCGGCGCGCAGCAGCGCCGCATGCAGGCTGTCGTTGACGTCGACCATCACGTCCTCGCGGCTGCCGACCTCCTGAAACACCCGCAGTCGTCCGGACGGCGTCGCACCGGCTTCCAGCGTCTCGGTCAGCCGGCCCTTGCTGCCCGGCAGCCTGCCCGTCGGCGCGGCGCGCGCCTGCTGGTGCAGTTCGACATAAGGCCACCAGAACGAGCCGGACTGGCTGAGCACGCAACCGAAGCGCTCCGGCCAGTGCAGGCCGGCGAACATCGCCGCCAGGCCGCCATAGCTTTGCCCAGCCACGACGGTGCGCTCGGCCAGCTCGCTGAACGGCGCGATCAGCGCCGCCTGCGGCAGCAGCTCCTGCTGCAGCGCCAGCCAGAACTCGGCATTGCACGGCAGGTCCTCTTCGCGGTGCCGGCCGTCTATGCTGTCCACCAGCAGGTAGACGGCCGGCGGCAGCCGACCGCGGGCGGTATCCTCGTCCAGCGCGGCGAACACCGGCAGCCGCTCGGCCCAGCTCTGGCCATCCAGCAACACGGCCAGCGGCCGCTCGGCCCAGCGCTCGCGCGGCGCGTCGCCGGTCTGGTAGACCCAGACCCGGCGCGCCTTGCCCAGCCGCGGACTGTCCCAGCGGATTTCGCTCAGCCGGCGCGGATCGGCACTGCGGCGCTCGCTGTCCCATGCCTGCCAGGCGGACTGGTCCGGCGCCTCGCACAGGTGCAGCGCCGACAACGGCGCGCCCCAGCCGCTGCGGTAGCCGGCGTCGCGGTTCAATGGGTCGGCCACCGCACGACTGATGACGTCCATCCACCACTCGCGATGGCGCTGGCGGTTCTGGGCGGCGTCGGCGCCCCGCTCCGGCGGCGTCTGGCCGGCGTCGGCCGGGATGTAGGCGTAGCTGCCGCGCCAGTCGGCCGGCAGCACCGCCTGCCACCACCAGACATCGGTGTCGCCGAGGCGCGCCAGCGTCTGCGGTTGCGGGCTGTGATGGTCGGTGACGGAGTTGACGTCGGCGTAGACCCGCACCGTCGGGGAACTTGCGGAACCGCCGGCCGGATCGCGCCACAGAAAGGTGACACAGATTGATCCATCGTCCAGCCGCTCGCGCAGCGGCGCGCCCTCCGCCGCCAGCCGCGCCCACCAGTGAGGCGCGCCCGCCTCCGGGTGTTGCAGCCAGGCGGCACTGCGCGCAGCCATTTGATTCAATTCCATTTTTCCCTCCGGATCGCCATGCCAAAAGATTATTAAAACCGTTGTTTTCCGCGCGAAACGACTTGTTTGTTGCATAATGTTAATGATAAATATTATCATTCGCATCACCTGATCGCAATCACAACGCAGATCGGTTCCGGTCCGGACAGTTTCCATTCGCCGCAGCAGCCAACGATTCCTCGCCAGCCAGACGACGCCATAGAACTGCCAGCGGCCGGTCCGCCAACAGGCTCTAAAACAATCTCAAATAATGGGGAACATGAAACGATGGGAACAATCCCGCGCCGCAAACTCTCGCACCTCGCCCAGGCCACCCAACTGGCCCTCGCCTGCCTCGGCAGCATGGCCGCCGTCCAATCGGCATGGGCTGACGCCGCCCAGCAGGATAATCAGACCGCCCTGCCCACCGTCACCGTCACCGGCGAGAAGGTCAACCGCTCGCTGAAGGACACCACCACCGCGGTCTCGGTACTGCGCGACGTGGACAACGGCGACAGCAAATCCGTCTACGACTCGGCGGCGGCCACGCCGAACGCCACGCTCAACGGCGCCGGCATCGTCAATATCCGCGGCATCGAAGGCACCGGCCCCGGCACCGGCTACAACACCCTGGTCTCCGGCTCCCGCCCGCGCGTCAGCACCACGGTGGACGGCATGCCTGAAAGCTGGACCGGCCAACGCTATGTCGACGCCAGCCCGTGGGACGTCGAGCAGATCGAAGTGCTGCGCGGACCGCAGTCGACGACCCAGGGCCGCAACACCATGGCCGGCGCCATCGTCGTCAACACCAAGGATCCGACCTTCGACTGGGAAGGCGCGCTGCGCGCCGGCTACGAGAATCAGGGCGGCCGCGCCACGCTGGCCGGCATGGTCTCCGGCCCGATCACCGACGAACTGGCCTTCCGCATCACCGCCGAGGGTCTGAACGGGCACGGTTACATCGACTACCCGGGCCAGATGCCGTGGGACGCGTCCCAGATCAATCACAGCAGCTACCGCGGCAAACTGCTGTGGAAACCCAGCGCCCTGCCCGGCTTCAGCGCCAAGCTGACGGTGTCGCACCGCAAGGACAAGGGCGAATACCTGAACTACGTCGACGGCAATTATTTCGACTACCAGTACCATCGCTTGTCGACCCAGGCGCGCTACCAGGACTCGTTCAACAATACCGTCAGCAGCGATCTGCAATACCAGTTCAACGACGCCTGGAGCGCCCACCTGCTGCTGGGCCACGCCGACAACGTCAGCTCGTTCAAGGACACCGACACGCCGCCGTTCTACATGCGGCTGGACGAGAAGAGCAACACCGCCGAAATGCGGCTGGCCTACGCGCCGCAAAACGGCTGGCTCAGCGGCATGATCGGGGTCTACTACTACGACCGCGACCAGGATCTGCGAACCTTCCTCTACCCCAATCTCGCGGCGAAAGATCGCCTGAAGACCGAGGCGTTCTACGGAGAGGCCACGCTGGCGCTCAGCGACAAGTGGAGTCTGAATCTGGGCGGACGGGCGGAACGCGAAATGCAGCGCCGCAACACCACCTTCAATCCCGATACTAGCAAGCAAAGCGAGGCCAGCTACAACGTAGGCGAGACCCTGTTCCTGCCCAAGGCCGGCCTCAGCTACCGCTACAGCCCGGACACCACGCTGGGCCTGACCGCGCGCAAGGGCTATAACGCCGGCGGCTCCGGCCTGGACAACGACTACGTCTACTACACCTACAACAAGGAACAGGTCACCGCCTACGAGCTGAGCAGCCGCTCCAGCTTCATGGACAACCGGGTCAGCCTGAACGCCAACGCCTTCTTCAATCAGTACACCGGCTATCAGGCGATACTGAACTCGCGCTTCACCAATATTCCGAAGGGGGAAAGCTACGGTCTGGAAGTGGAGACCCAGGCAAGGGTGACGCCGACGCTGACCATCAGCGCCGGCATCGGCCTGCTGAACACCAAGGTGACCGGCACCGACGCCGCCAATCCCGGCATCGAGGGCAATCAGTTCAACTACGCGCCGCACACGACGGTCAATCTGGGCTTCAAGCAACGCCTGCCGCACAACTTCTATGTCGGCGGCAGCCTGAACCGCGTCGGCTCCTACTACTCCGACATCGTCAACAACCCCAACCTTAAAGCCGGCGACTACACCGTGGTCAATCTGAACACCGGTTACAAGGACGCCCGCTGGGGGGTTCGCGCCTATGTGAACAACCTGACCAACCGGGGCGTGCTGTATTCCCAGATTTCGTCCCGCAGCAATAATCTGGGCGTGGTCGGCGCGCCGCGCACCGTCGGCGTGACCGTGGACTACCGCTTCTTCTGATAGCCGTCCGTCCCGCCCCGGGCGGGTCCGCCGGACCGAATGCCAGCCAAACACCATTGGCTGGCATTTTATTTCCGCAAGCCGCTCGACCGGGGGCGATTTCAGCCGGCGCAGGCCATGACAACGACAGCCGTGCGGCACTTTCTTGCGGCTAGGTGCATAATCCACAATGGAACGACAGGGCGGCGCCCCGCCCTGCAGCCATTGCGGAAACCAAAAACATGCCTGATAGCCAAGCAGTTCCCCGCCCGGTGCACGTCGCACTGCTGGACGACCACCTGATGATCCTGCACGGCCTCGCCGGCCATCTCGCCGGAGAGGACGGGTTGCGGATATGCGGGAGTTTCAGCGCCAGCGCCGACCTGATGCGCGCGCTGAACGACGGGCTGGACGAGACGGCGGACGTGCTGGTTCTCGATTATTCACTGCGTCCCGACGACATCGACGGACTGAATCTGATCCGGGCGCTGCGGATACGCCATCCGCAGTTGCGCATCCTGGTGATGTCGGCGCTGTACACGCCGGCCACGGTGGCGCTGGCCCTGCGCGGCGGCGCCCACGGCTTCATCGGCAAGGAACAGGGGCTAGACGAGCTGGCCTCCGCCATTCGCAGGCTCGCCGCGGGCCAGGGCTATCTGAGCGAGCAGATGGAGCTGGCGCTCAGCCAGCGCAGCACCGAACCGGCCGCCGAATCGGCCCCGCCGCCGACGCTGCTGGACCATCCGGAACTGTCGCCGCGCGAGCGCGAGGTGCTGCGCTGCTGTCTGCTCGGCCTGTCGGTCAGCGACATCGCCGGCAAGTTTTCCCGCAGCATCAAGACCATCAGCAATCAAAAGCAGTCGGCGCTGAAAAAGCTGGGCCTGCGCGGAGACCACGAATTGTTTCAACTGCAGCAACGGCTGGAGGAGAAATGATGCCGGCGCGGCAGCTGGCCGCGCTGCTGGCGCTATGCCTGCTGCTGGGGCATGGCCGCTCCTGGGCCGCCAGTCCGTACAACGCGGCCGAGCGCGCCTGGCTGGCGCACCACCCGGTGGTCCGCTACGCGATAGACCCGCACGGCTGGCCCATCGAGTATCTGGAGGATGGCCAGCACAAGGGGCTGACCCAGGAGTATCTGCAGCGCATAGGCGACATCAGCGGCATCCGCTTCCAGCTGGTGCCGGTAGCCAACCGCCAGCAGGCGATGACCATGATGCTGTCCGGCCGGCTCGACCTGCTGACCGCCACCTCGCCGAAGCTGATTCCGGCGCCGTTCAATCGCCAGCTGCTGTTCAGCGATCCCTACTTTTCCGGCAGCACGCTGCTGGTGACCCGGCCGGACAAGCCGATAGTCTTCGATCCGGCCAAACTCGCCGGCAAGACGGTGGCGGTCGAACAGGGCGACCCGTACGAATACTTCCTGCGCCAGTACTACCCGGAAATCCGCGTCGTGCCGGTCGCCACGCCGCTGGCGGCGCTGGACGCGGTGGCCGACGGCAGCGCCTACGCCGCCGTCGGCCTGGACGCCATCCTGCAGGCGGTGATCCAGCGCCGCTACTACGGCGCGCTGCACATCGCCGGCAGCGTCAGCGAAATGCCGCGCCTGGTGTCGATGGCCGTCAATCTCAACCAGCCGATGCTGCGCAACATCATAGACAAATCGCTGGCCCAGCTGACGGCCGAGGACACCGACACCATCCTCTACAACTGGCTGCACACCACCGATTACGGCATGCCGTCCTGGGGCTCCATCGCCCGCTACTACGCGTTCGAACTGTCGGCGCTGGGACTGGGTCTGCTGCTGCTGGTGCTGTTCGCCCGCAACGCCCATCTAGCCCAGCGCGCCGCCCAGCGCAGCGAGGCGGAAAAGTCGCTGTTCCTGGCGATGATGAGCCACGAGATCCGCACGCCGATGAACGCCATTCTGGCCTCGGTCGAACTGCTGCGCCGCGCCGCGCTGCCGCCGCGCGAGCAGGAGCTGGCGGCGCTGGCCAACGCCTCGGCCGTCAATCTGCTGGAGCTGCTGGACAATGTGCTGGACATTTCCAAGCTGGACGCCCGCAAGCTGGCGCTGGAGCCGGTGGCCACCGACATGGCCGCGCTGGCCAGCGGCGTGGCGGCGATCTACCGCCCCTGCGCCGAGAAGAAGGGACTGACGCTGACGGTGCAGCTGGCCGGACTCTGCGGCCAGCGTCTGCGGATAGACCCGGTGCGGATGCGGCAGATACTCAGCAACCTGCTGAGCAATGCGGTGAAATTCACCCACCAGGGCGAAATCCTGCTGCGTGTGGACCTGCAGCCGGGCGACGCCGGACGCGGCCTGCTGCTGTTGACGGTGAGAGACACCGGCATCGGCATCGCGGCCGAACAGCAGGGCAAGCTGTTCGACGCCTTCAGCCAGGCGGAAGACACCGCTCGCCGCTACGGCGGCTCCGGCCTCGGCCTCGCCATCTGCCGCCAGCTGGTGAATATGATGGGCGGCGACATAGAGCTGGCCAGCCGCGAGGGCGAGGGGACCACGATGACGCTGCGGCTGCCGGTGGCCTGCGAGGCTTCGCCGGTGCTGGAACCGGCGCGCGACGCGCCGGCCGCCGCCGACGCGCCGCGGCCGCACGATCCGATACTGGTCGTCGAAGACCAGCCGGCGAACCGTTTCGTCATCGAGGAGCAACTGCTGGAACTGGGCTACCGAACCGAGATGGCGGAGGACGGCGCCACCGCGCTGGCCCTGCTGGACCAGGGCCGCCGCTTCGCCATGGTGCTGCTGGACTGCAATCTGCCCGGCGCCAGCGGCTATGAGCTGGCGCTCAGGATGCGCCAGCATCCGGCGCTGAAATGGCAGCCCTATCTGCCCATCGTCGCGATCTCGGCCACCACCGGCATCGAGCACCAGCAACGCTGCCTGGAGAGCGGCATGGACAGCTGTCTGTCCAAGCCCTTGCGGCTGGAACAGCTGGAGCAGATGCTGGCATTGTGGCTGGATCACCGGCCGCGCACCGGGCCGGCCGCGCCTCCGACATCGGCCGACGCCAAGGAAGACCTCTACCTCAGCAGCTGCGCCGACGACGCCGAACGGCTGCGGCAGGCGCTGGATAGCCGGGACTGGCCTCAGGCGACCCATCACGCCCACCGCCTGCACGGGGCGGCGCTCAGCGTCGGCCACGGCGAGCTCGCCGAGATCGCGGCGTCGATGCAACTGGCGTTGCAGCAGCCGCAACCGGATCCGCGGCGGCTGCGCGGCCAGCTGGACGCGGCGCGCGACGCGCTGGTCCGCCGCCAGGCCTGAGGCAGGCGCTCAGCGCGGCGGAAACCACCATTGGTCGCGGAAGGCGTCGCGGATGCGGGAGCGCTCCAGATCGCCGGTCTCCATCTGCCGGGCGATCAGGGCGTAACGCAAGGCCAACACGACGCCGATGGCCGAAGCCATCACCAGATTGTAGGCCAGCAGATAAGGCAGGCCGTAGATCAGGGCCAGCGCCGCCAACAGCGGGCCGGCCGCCGTGCAGTACCAGATCAGCCGCGAGGTCTTCGCCGCCACGGCGCGGACCGCCTGATGATCGTCGGGCCGCAGCCAGTCCTGCCCGTCGCCCCCGCCCACCGGCGGCCGCAACAGACGCTTCAGCGTGGAGAAGGCCCGAAACGGCGCCAGCAGCGGCGCCAGAAAAAACCCAAAGAAACGCATATCGATTCCCGCGATAGTTGAACAGGCTCTCAATCAGCCGTCTCGCCTTCGGAGATGAACAAATGATTGCCGCTGACGCCAAACAGGCCGGCAACCTCCTCCGGCTCGAACTGGCCGTCCCGGACGCCGCTCCGGAACGCCGCCGGTGGAATGGAACCGCCGGCGCCGCCATCGGCGTGCGCCGCATGATTCAGCGAACGGAAGAATTGCCTCAGATCGCTCTGGCTCAATTCATCCACCACCACCTCGCCGGCCGCCTGCCGGCGGCCGGGCGCGCACCGCGCGCGCAGACGGAAGCTCGCATAGGCCCGCATCGCGCAGCGTTTGCGCAGCACGCGCAACTGCGAATGGGCGCGCTCTTCGCGCTCGAACAACCAGCGCGCCCGGCCTTCGGCCCGGACCTCGGTCCGCCGCCGCCCATCGTCGACGAAGGACAGCCAGGCGCAATACGCGGCCCCCAGCGCCGCCACCGCGCACGGAATGACGAAGGGAGCGGACAGCACGGCCAGCATCGCGGCGAACCCCAGCGCCCCGACGGCCAGCAGCGCCGTCTGCAACGGCCGCTCGACCCCGTCCGCCGGCTGCGGCGGCGGCGCCTCGGATGCCGACTCCCCCAGCGCCGACCGCAATTCGGCCAAACGGTTGCTCGCCCGCCCCGGGCGCATCGCCTTGCTTGCGCTCTCCATCGTCACACCTAAATTTATTTAATAAAGTAGGTATTTTAATAAACTTTTTCTAACCTTGCCAATAACGAAGCCGCCCGGTGTCGATATGGACGAAGCCTTTGCCTGGATAGTAACCGACCCCGCCGGCGCGCAGAGCCGCCGACATCTGCCACAGCTGCGCCGTCGTCAGGCCGCGCACCCGCATGTCGACCGCCTTGCCGTAGGTATGCATGGAATTCCTGGCCGCGCCTTCTATGCCGCGATTGCGCAGCGAATTGCGATAAGCCGAGGTCACCACCAACGGTTCATACACCCCGTTGGCCAGATACCAGCTCTGGATCGCGTACAGCATGTTGAGCAGCCCGAGATCCATCTGCCTCACCTCGCCGACAACGGTGTCGCGCAGCATCTGGCAAGCCTCGACATAGCCGTCGCGCAACCAGCCCTCGCGCGGATCCCACAGCAACAGGCGGCGGCGCTCGCCGGTCGCCTGCCTGTGGATCACCACCTCGCGCGGCCGCTGCCAGATCGCCGCGAACGGATTGCCGGCCTGAGAGACGGCGGCCAACTCCTCGGCGACGGAGCGTTCGGCCAGCGCCGGCAGCCCCGCCAGCGCCAAGAAGGCGCCGCCGGCCTGCTTGAGAAAAACGCGGCGGGACAGATCGCCCGGCACAGCGACGGAACCGGCCACGCTACATCGCCAGCGAAGAGGGAGTGGGCTTGGGATTGCGCGCGTCCTTCATCACATCGGCCGGAGACTCGCCGCTCAACAAGCGCTTCACCAGCGTCTGCTCGGTTTCACCGAGGGCGCCCATCCGCCGCTCCACCCGCTCGGCCAGGCCTTTGGCGCCGTGCGCCTCCTCCAGCGCCACATTGATCATCAGATCCTTGCGGTACTTCGCATTGCCGCGCATCTGGAAGAAATCCAGCAGATTGCGATCGACATTGACGCCTTCCGGCTTGGCCTGGGCCGCCTGCTGCATCGCCGCCATCTTCTGCACCTCGCGCGGCGCCAGCGGCGTGACGTCGGTCGGCCGGATCGCCTGATCCACCAATTCGCGCGTCAGATTGGCATGGCCGGAAACCGCGGCGCGGCGCACCGCGGAGGCGTCCAGCGCCGTGATCGGCGCGCTGCTCATCGGAAACAGCGTGGACAAGGGCATGTCGCCCAAGGCGTTTTGCTGGCTCAGCGCCTCGGAGCGCAAGAAAAACTTGGCGACATTGCTGTCGGTCATCGACGCCGGCGGCGCGCCGTCCAGAAAGGCGTCCCGCTTCCATTCGTCGAAACGCTCCCGCAAGGCGTCCGGCACCTCGCCCTTGAAATAGCTCGACCTCAACTCTTCCGGCAGAACGGCGGCAAGCTGACGCTCATACACAGGTATGTTCACCGTAGACATCCATCACACCCTTTTGCGTTAGACCCGATCATTACCGAATGATACCTTGCTCTTTCAGGGCCGGCGTTTCGCCGGCGGCCACCCGCTCCATCCCTGCCTGCAATCCCAGCAACTTTGCCAGGCTCACCACTCCGGACACCGACAGGCTGGCCATCGCGCTTTGCTGCAGCATCGACGCCTCGGCCTCGCTCTTGGCCGCCACGAAGTTGACCACCGGATCGCGATCCGGCGAATGATTCTTGGAAAAACCCACCACCACGAAAATCTGCTCGTCGGGCAGCCTGCCGTCCGGGCGGCGCTTGACGCCATCCTGCATCAGGCAGATTTCATCGCCGGATGCGATCCGCTGCATATAGGCCACATACCGGCGCACCTCGGCCAGACTCATCACGCCGGCCGGCTGAAACTGGGGCATGCAGCGCTTGGCCAGGCTGGAAGCGACGGTCGCCGTATCCGCGATGACATACACCGAGGCGGCGGCGAAAGCTTTCTTGAGCTTGGCCCAATAGCCCGCCACCATGAAAATGCGTCCGTCATCGTACATATTGATTCCCTTCACTCAGTCGCCGCGAGCGAACAAGACTCTTGGCGCCAAGACCAGGAGATTTAGCGTTTCTTTTAGTTCCATTACTACTAGAGTGTACCACAAGGTCACAAAAAATCATTTCCCAGGAGTGCAAGCAGTTATTAAGCCAAATGAAGCGTTATTCGCGAGAGTTTGCGCCCGCCACGACAAAATACCGTCGCGCCTGAGCAGCGAAAAGGCAAAAAATGCCGCCATGCGGCCATTGGCCGGCGGCGCTCAAGCGGCCGCGACCGGCGATCATGATAGACAGGATGCGCTCCGGATTGTTTCATCCGCGACGAAAATCGCGGCGCGGTGCCAAGACCTCACGCCACCTCTTCGCCGCTCAAGGCATGTCGGAGCTTGGCCGCCGTGCCATCCACCCACAGCAGGAAGTCGCGGATGCTGGCCACCAGCTCCTGAAACTCCTCGGCCAATGCCGGGTCGTTGAGATCCTTGGCGGTCCAGTACGCCATCGTCTCCAGGCTGTTGGCCAGGTGGCCCCGAATGCTGACGCCGTGGGCCAGCTCGTTCGCCTGCTCCTGGGTCAGCACGCCCGCCTTCACCGCCTCGTCGATCAGACTGGCCAGCGACAGGGTCTTCTGCGCAATCTCCTTGAGCACCGCTTGGATTTTTTTCATATGCAACCTTTCAAGCCCTTCCCGCCTCGTCAAGAGTCGTCGACAAAACCTCGCGGAACACCCGGATCGGGATGCCGGCATCGCCGGCGCAAGCCGCGCGGCAAGACTGCGCGGCACGACATCGGCGGCCCTCTCGGCAACACCCCCGCGCCGCCTTCCGATGCAAACGAAGTGGGGCGAGAATATCATACAAAAGAAAAATGTTATAGTAAGATATATACTTTAATAAAACTGAAAATGAAAAATCCGGGATGAGCGGACCCGACTCGCCGTGCCAAAGGCAAAAATTCGCATTCAATATCATCGACATGCGCGCCACCTCCGCCTCGCTCGAGATCGCGCGTCGCAAAAAGGCGGCGACAAGGTCGACGCAACAGGGCCGTATTGCTATCGTCAAAAGATAAAGATATAGTATGATTACTATTTTGATTAACAAATAAAGAAACACGTCCAGGCCGCGCAAGCGCCTCCTCGCAAGGAGACCAGGATGCTCAAGCAAGACCATGCCGGCGACGCGTCCGTCGCCCCGAAAGAAGTGGAAGTGGAACTGAGCCAGGAAGATCGCAACAACTTTCTGCGCATCGCCGAAGCCGCGCAAAGGCGGCAGGCGGCGGAACTGCGGGCGGACCGGCCCAGCGCGCCCGCCCCGCAGACCAAGGCCCCGATGTAAGGCGACCACCCCGAGGCCTACATGCTCTCTCACAAGCTACTTGAGAACTACCGACTGCAATGCCTGGCGGTCCGCATGCTGGAACAGGCCGCGCTGGACCTGGCTTCCCAGGCGCGCAGCCCGGCGGAAGCCGGCCTGAGCAAGCAGGAGCGCTATATCAGGAACCAGGCCGTCGCCAATCGCCGCGAGGCCGAGCGCTGGCTCAGCGACGACGACGAAGCCGGGCGCGGCTTCAATTTCCGCCTGTGTTCGGCCGTCATCGGCGACCACCTGCGGCTGGACCATGTCCCGACCGAGGAAATCGCCTCCCACCTGCGCAAGGCCGTCATCCAGTCGCCGGCGGAAATGGCTCTGATCCTGAGCAATCTGCGCAGAAACATGATGAACGAAACTTCGCCGATGGCGGAGCCCGCCCTCAGAGCAAGCATATGAGCGTCAAGAAGCTGAATATTTTCGACTACAACCCGTTTTTGCTCGACGAAGACCAGCGCAACCACGCCGATCCGCTGCGGGCGGCGAAACCAACCCTGGTCGGCGGCGCCGCGCTGTCGCACGGCTCCTTCGTGCTGATCGCCCGGCTGGGCGGCTTCGCCCAGCTCGGCCGCCTGGTGGTGCGCGCCTTTCTGCGCCAGGACGGCTGGCGGCTCACCACCCGCGCGCTGGTCAGCGAACATCATGAGCACCAGGATGAAAAATGGCATAACGGCATCATCGAACAACAGGACGTGCTGCAGGACTTCGGCTGCTATTCCAGCTATATCGCCCGGCCGGAAAACATCCAGTGGCATGAGACCGTGCTGCGCCACCAGTCCCGCTGGCACGGCTCGCTGGACATGATACGGCTGGTCGAATTCCTCAAGGCCGGCAATCCGGCCATGCACGCCGGCGCCGTCCAGGAAGCGGAGCGCGATCTGCGGGCCTGGTATCGGCATGCCGCCGGCGCCTCGCTGCCGGAAACAGACGACAAGCGCATGCTGCATGTTTGAGTCCCGACGCGAAACGCTGGCGTTCGAACTCGCCAGACCCTTCCTGAGGTCGACGACGGCGCGCGCCGTCGTCGAACTGTCGTCGCCGGCCTGCGCCCGCACCGTGGTGAACCTGACGCTGGAACGTTTCGATACCCGCGGCGTCTTTCTGTCCGCGATCGAGCATCACATCGCCTTCGACGCGCTCGACGCCGCCTTCATGATCGATCACGGCAGCCACGAAGACCTGCGCATCCTGCTGCAGCAATGCCGGCGGCAATTGCGCCGCGCGCTCCGGGAGGTCCCGGCCGCCGACTGCCCCGATCAGGCAGAACTGGGCCGCATCCTGTCGCTGCCCTGGATCCTGGCCGCCTGAGCCGGAAACAAAAAAAACCTCCGCGTCGCCGCGGAGGTTTTTTCATTGCCGAAACCGTGTCAGTCGCGGTTGCCGCCAAAGGCCAGCAGCAGCTGCAACAGGCTGGTGAACAGATTGTAGATGCTGATGTAGATCGACAACGCAGCCGAGATATAGCTGTTCTCGCCACCATCAACCACCATCTTCACCTGCCACAGAATCATCAGCGAGCTGAACAGCGCGAAAGCCGCGGAAATCATCAGCTGGAAAGCCGGCATGCGCAGGAACAGGTTGGCCACCACCGCCACCATCAGCACGATCGCGCCGACGGTCAGGAAGTTGCCGAGGCCGGACAGGTTGCGCTTGGTGGTGCTGGCGATGCCGGCCATCACGAAGAACACCACCGAAGTGGCCGCGCCGGCGGTCATGATCAGCTGGCCGCCGTTGGAGAACTTCAGCGCGAACTGCAGCAGCGGTCCGAGCAGCACGCCCATCATAAAGGTGAAGCCCAGCATCAGGAACACGCCCAGCGAGCTGTAGCGGTTCTTCTCGATGGCGAACACCAGGCCGTAGAACACCGCCATGATCAGCAGCATGCCGATGATGGGGCTGCCGGCCAGAAAGGCGAAACTCATATGGGTGCCCACGATGGCGCCCATCACGGTCGGTATCATCGACAGGCCCAGCAGGCCATAGGTGTTGCGCAACACCTTGTTGCGCGCATCGGCCATCGGGGTCGATTGATAGGCCGTCTGAAAATCCGGGTGCATTGTGACGCTCTCCTGAGTTGTGTTGTGCTGGAATCGCTTGGAATTGTAAGCAAGAGACCATGGCCAAGGGAATAAGTTTCCGTTTCCCGCCCGGACTTGTCATTCATCATCGCCTGCGCTATGATTCCGCCTCTTCCGTGTATTGCAGATGCGGCCAGCAGGCCGGTTTTGCAAGTCCCCGGATTGCGAGAGTGGCGGAATTGGTAGACGCACTGGATTTAGGTTCCAGCGCCGCAAGGCGTGAGAGTTCGAGTCTCTCTTCTCGCACCATCTAGACTTTATCCTTAGGCGGCCCAAACCGCCCGCAAGGCGCCAAAAACTGCAAATAAAGACTTGCAGGCAATTCGCCAATTCACAACAGCCCGCCCGAAGCCCCTGCTTTTCAGCTGCTGGTTGCCCCAAACGGTCCCGCCGCCTGTCCCAAGCGCGCGATGGCGGCCCACTGCGCTAATCGGCATTGGCCTCCAGCCAGCCGCGAGCGGCGTCCAGCACCCGTTGCAATTCCCGTTCCGAGCCGTCCAGCAGCGTCGCCAGCTCCCGGCGCCGGCCATGCCTGGCCGCATCCTCCAGTTCCCGCAGCCTCTCAACCAAGGCCTGCGCGCCGAAGGAGCCGACGCTGCCGCGCAATGTATGCACCCGGCGCGCGCCCTCGACCAGCTCGTCCGCCTCCAG
Source organism: Chromobacterium sp. ATCC 53434 (assembly GCF_002848345.1). Lineage (NCBI taxonomy): Bacteria > Pseudomonadati > Pseudomonadota > Betaproteobacteria > Neisseriales > Chromobacteriaceae > Chromobacterium > Chromobacterium sp. ATCC 53434. The sequence continues at coordinate 2,601,429 of NZ_CP025429.1, forward strand.
CGCCTCCCGTATCTGGCCCAGATGCTGCCCGCCGGTATCGATCAGCAACTGCATCAAGGCGCGGACCCGCCCGCGCGCGCCATCGCTGCCGCTCGCCAGCAGCATCAGCTCGGCGGAGAATATCGGCGGCGGCCCCGCCGGCGGCGCCGGCTCCGCCGCGCCCAGATGCCGGGCCAGCACCGCGAACAGCTGCCCGGCCTGAATCGGCTTGGCAACGAAATCGCTCATGCCGGCATCCAGGCACTGCTGCTGCTCCGCCGGCGACACGGCCGCGCTCATCGCGATGACCGGCAGCGTCAGGCCCAGTTCCCGACGGATCAGCCCGGCGGCGGCGTCGCCATCCAACTCCGGCATTTGCCTGTCCATCAACACCAGCGCATAGTCCCGACCGTTCTTGCGCAGCATTTCCACCGCCTGCCGGCCGTTTTCCGCCACATCCACGCGCAGGCCGGCCAATTCCAGCATGCCGCAGGCGACCTCCCGATTGATCTCGTTGTCCTCGGCCAGCAGGATGCGGGCACCGCCGAAATCCGGCGGCGCCAACGCATCCCCGCCGACCGGACTCCCGCGCCGCAAACCGGCCAGCCGCAGCGACTCGGCCAAGGCGCCGGTGGTGACCGGCTTGGCCAGCACGCCATCGGCCAGCGCGATGTCGACCGCGTGATCCAGACTGTCCCTGTCGTCGGCATTCACCATCACCACCAGGCGCAACTCGCTGCCTGGCCAGCGCCGCCGGATGGCCTGGCACAGCGCCAGCCCGTCCTGCCCCGGCATCCGCCAGTCGACCAGCACGGCGTCCCACGCCGCCACGCCCTCGGCCTCCAACAAGGCCAGCGCCTCGGCGGCGCCGGTCACCGCGCGCGCCTGGCAATCCAGCCGCCGGGCATGATTCAGCAAAGCCCGGCGACTGTCGGCGTTGTCATCCACCGCCAGCAGCTTGCCCACCTCGCCGCAATCCGGCCGCAAGGCCGGCGATTCCGCCGGCGTCAACGGCAGGCTGAAGCTGAAGCGGCTGCCCTGGCCCGGCTGGCTCTCGGCGTCCAGCCGGCCGCCCATCAAACGCACCAGATCGCGCGAGATCGCCAGGCCCAGGCCGGTGCCGCCAAAACGCCGCGTCGTCGATGAATCGGCCTGGGCGAAGGCGGTGAAAACCTGCTCCAGCTGCGTCTCGCTCATGCCGATGCCGGTATCCCGCACCGAACAGCGCAGCAGCGATCCGTCCGCGCCGTCTTCCCGCTCCAGCGCCACCCTCACCTCGCCGCGCTCGGTGAACTTGATCGCGTTGCCGGCCAGATTCACCAGCACTTGCTGCAAACGCAGAGCGTCGCCGTTCAGCGACGCCGGCACGTCGGGACTCACGTCCAGCACCAGTTCCAGCGGCTTGCGCGCCGCGTTCATCGACATGATGGCCGCCAGCGTTCCCAGCACCTCGTCCAGCTCATAGCGGGCGTTGCCGACTTCCAGCCGGCCGGCCTCGATCTTGGAGAAATCCAGAATGTCGTTGAGAACGGACATCAGCGCGCGGCAAGAGACCTGGATCATGTCCAGATATTTGCGCTGGGTGATGTTGAGCGAGGTGCTGGACAACAGCTGCAACATGCCCATCACCCCATTCATCGGCGTGCGGATTTCGTGGCTCATATTGGCGACGAACTCGCTCTTGGCCCGACTGGTGTTCTCCGCCTGCTCCTTGGCCAGCTCCAGCATGCGCTTGGCCTCGCGTTCGGCGCTGATGTCGCGGGCGATACCGACAAAGCCGGACAGCCAGCCGTCCTGCCAGATGCCCGTGAACACCAGGCCGACCGGCACGCCGCTGCCGTCCTTGCGACGGTAAGTCCACTCCCGGGAAAAACTGCCGCCAGAACGGGTCTTCTCGACGAAAATGTCGAAACCCTCGACCGGCCTGCCCAGCTCCTCGGCCAAGACCCGGCCGTACTCGTCGATCTCTTCCTGCATATGCAACGCCATCGGCGTGGACAGCCCCACCAGCTCGTCCGCCTGGTAACCCAGCATCTGCTCCGCCCCGGCATTGAACACCGTGATGACGCCGCGCAGATCGGTGGCGACGATGGCGAAGGCGCTGGCCGAATCGATGATGCCGCGCAGCCTCGCCTGCAAGGCCTCCTTCTCCCGCTCCGCCTGCTTCAGCGGCGTGACGTCGGTGACGAACAGATAGAAGCCGTCGACCCGGTCGCCGTCTCCATGCGGCACGTACTGGGCCAGCAAATGGTGCTCGCGCCCGCTCAGATCGATGATGCAGCGCTCGGCCAGGCTGGCCTGCCCCAGCAGCGCGCCCTGGATATAGGGCTGATTCAGCTGGAAGCGCTCCTCCCCGGTCACCTGCCGCAGATGCTTGCCCCTGACATCCTCTTCGCCCAGCCCCATCCAGTCCAGATAGGCGCGATTGGCGAACACATTGCGCAAACCCTTGTCCCAGTAGCTGACCATCGCCGGCATCGAATCCAGCACCCGCGGCAGTTCCGACTGGACATCGCCGCCGTCGCCCCAGCCCGGTTCCGGACTGCCGGCGTCCCAGCACAGGCCGACCACCCGCGCCGGCCGCCCGTCCCCGTCCGGCTTGATCTCCGCCACCAGATGCAAGCGGCGCTCGCCGCCGGCGCCGTCGACGACGCGGCAGTCCCAGCCCGGGGCCACCGCCGCGCGGAAATCTCCATCGAACAGCAAGGCCCAGCGCGCCATCTCGTCCGGATGCAGGCAGGCCCGCCAGCGCTCGGGCGACGCGGACTCCGACTCGTCGACGCCATGCAACTCGCGCATCCGGCCATCCCACGACAGCTTGCGGCCGACAATCTCCCACTCCCAGGTGCCCAGACCAAATGCCGCGGCGGCCAGCGCCAGCCTCTCCTCCAGCGCCGCCGCCCGCCCCCGCTGTCGCCTGAACTCGTCCGCCTCCTCGACCAGCAACGAGAACGCGCCGTCATCCAGCCTGGCAAGCCTCAACAAGCGCCATTGCGCTTCGCCGTCCCTGGGCAGCAGACGCGCCTCCAGCCGGCACTCGGTCAGCTCGCCGCGCGCCAGCCCCGCCAGCGCCCCGCCGGCCGCCGCCCAGTCGTCTGCATCGCACAGCTGGCCGAACGGCCGTCCCAGCAGATCCTGACGCGAATACCCCAGCCATCCGCACAGGCGGCGATTGGCCTCGATCAGCCGCCACTGGCCATCCAGCGCGCCGAGACCGACGGCCGCGTTCCCCAGCATGCCGCTCAAGCGCCGGCGCTGCCGCGAACCGCGCCATCGATCCAGCCAGACGATCAACAACGCCGCCAGCGCGAATCCCCACGGCCAGCCGGATGCGCCGCCCGAAACGCCGCCGGCATGGGCGAACGTCGACTCGACGGCCAATGCCGCGGCCGCCGTCCACAACGGCGGCGAAGGAAGACAGCGGCTCGGCGACAAATGATCGGGCACGGCAACAGCTCCAGAAAGACGTCGGCGGCGCCGACGCGGGGACCACTCACAACAACAGGAATTCAGCTTCCACCTCGTTACCGTGCCCGCGGTACACAAGCCGCGAACACAGCGCGCGCACCAATTCCACGCCCCGCCCATGCCGGCGCTCACCGGCGCGTTGGCCAAGCCGCTCCATCAAGGTGTGATGGTCGAAACCGGCGCCGCTGTCGCGCAACTGGATGCGAATGCAATCCCGCGCCTCTTCGCTGCGACGCTCCAGCTGCAATGCGATCCAGGCCTCTTCCAGCGCGGCCAGCTTCTCGCGTCGCGACGTGAAATAGCGTTCATAGCCATCCGGCTGCTCCTTGAGACCGGGGTCCAGCCCAAGCACGCCGTGATCCAAGGCATTATTGAACAATTCGGATACCACCAACAGCACCTGCTTGAATTGCCGGCCGCGCAGGCCCAGCTGATTCAGCCAGCCTATCAGCAAGGGAATGGCCTGATCCCGTCTCAATTCGGCGGCATTGAACTCCATCCTCACCAGCCAATTGCTCAACTGGCCGCCATCCTCCCGCCCCAGATGATCGGCCACGCGATTCAGCGCGGCGTTGACCCCGGCCTCCAGGCTCACCACGCCCAGCGAAATGTCGTCGCGGTTGGCCGCGCCCGCCAGATGCCCCATCACCGCCAACCGTATCGCATCCAGCGGCGCCTGCCGTCCGCCGCCGGCCATCGCCTGCAGAATGCGCGGATTGCCGAACTGCTCGCCCGCTGCGTTTTCCGCCTCGGTCAGGCCATCGGAGCATACGACCAGTTGGCCGCTGACATCCCAGAAATACGATTCGCTGCCCCAGCGGAATTCGCCGGCATCGAGAATGCCCAGCGGCGGGTACTGAGACCGCCATTCCTTCAACAAGCCGCCCTGCTCCGACACGAACATCACGCAGGGGATGCCGCCGTTCCAGACCTCGATGCAACCAAGCTCCCAATCGATGGTGATCAGCGCCGCCGCGACGAAACGCCCGACCGGCAGCAACCGGTTCAGTTTGGCGTTGATCTCGCGCGCCATCGCCGACAAGGGGAAACCGCGCCGCGCCATCGCGTAGAAGATGTCCACCGCCGGCAGACAGGCCAGCGCCGCCGACAGGCCGTGGCCGGTGCTGTCGGCCAGCATCAGACACAGCTGGCCGGCCGGCGACAACGCCCGCGCCAGCACATCGCCGCTGAACTGCTCGGCCGACAGCTGCCAGCTGGACACGCCCGGCAGATCCAGCTCCTCGCTGCCGACGATGCTGTCCAGCACATGCTTGGCGAACAGTTGCTCCCGCTCGTTGCTGTTGAAATAATTGAGCAGTTTTTTCGAATCGGCCGAGATCCGGCTCTGCATCTCGCTGATGCGCTGCATCACGCGGATCTTGGCCGCCAGCATGGTCAGATTGATCGGCTTGGCCAGGTAGTCGTCGGCGCCGATGTCCAGACTGCTGATATGGGCCTCCTCGTCGCTGCGGGCGCTGAGGAAGATGATGGGCAGCCAGCGGCTGCCGCAAAGCTGGCGGATCTGCCGCGTGGCCTCGTGGCCGTCCATCACCGGCATCATCATGTCCATCAGGATCATGTCGGGCAGCTGCAGGCGGCACTGCTCCACCGCCTGCAGGCCATTCTCGGCATACGCGACGGCATGGCCCATCTCCTCGATCACCAGGCCCATCAACAGCCGCGTCGGCTCGGCGTCCTCCGCCACCAGCACGGTAAACCTATGCTCCATCGCCGCTCCCGCTCAAGTGGGACGGGCTCCGCCCGCCGCCACATCCCAACGCCATTGCCCGGCGCCGGACTTGAGAAATGAATCCGCGCCGCGGCCGCAAAAATACATGCGGTTGCTAATGCGATATGGCGCATAAGGCCTGCACTGTCAAACCGGCGCGCGCGAGCCGCGCCGTAGGAAGGTTCCGACTTTAAGCGGCAAAGAGGGAAAAACCGCCCTGCTGGAATAGCTTGATCGGGCAGCGGCATATTTTGATTGTGCCTATCTCGATAATAGTTCTATCTGAATAGGTATTCCGTCGCGCAAATAGACGATGAGCAGGCACTCAGCTCAAAAAGATGGTGGCAGACCATCATGCCGCCGCTGTTTTTATGGCCACGCCCATATCGTCGACAACAGGACCGGCTCCCCTTCCCGCCATTACGCCGGCATGCCGGTCTTCAATTCGGGCGCCTTGTTCGATGGCGACTGCCTTTCCCGCAGTTGGAGGGGAACGGCGTCCGCGTCGTGTCCCGCAACGGCAGAGACGACACGCCAAGAAAACGGAAACGATAGACCGCGCGATCTCTTTCCACTGAGCGCCCGAACGGCATGCGCCTCGGTGGAAAATCACGATTCCGGAGATAGAGATGGACAACAGCGTGCTCGGATGGAACGGGGAGCGTCTCGACCCGGTCAGCGGCGCGACCCACCTGGGCAACGGCTACCGGGCTTACAGCCCGGCGCTGATGCGATTCCACTGCCCCGACAGCCTGAGTCCGTTCGGCGCAGGCGGCGTCAACCGGTACGCCTACTGCGCCGGCGATCCGGTCAACCGCGCCGATCCATCCGGCCACCTGAGCTGGCAGGCCTGGACCATGATAGGCCTGGGCGCCACCGGCCTGGGGCTCGCGGCGCTCACAGCCGGGACGTCGATTGTCGCCTCCGGCGGGATCATCGCCGCGCTGGAAAGCGCCTCGGCCATATCGCTGGCGATAGGCGGAGCGGCCGCGGTGGCTGACGCGGCCGCGATAGCGAGCGGAATCTTCGAGGAGAGCAATCCGAAGGCGTCGGCGATATTGGGCTGGGTGTCGTTCTCGGCAGGAATGTTGTCGCTGGGAACCGGGCTGGCCTTCGCCGGGCAAAGGCTGCTGGCCGCCCGCGACACGATGACGATGGGCCTGGACAGCGAGTTCCGGTTTATCACCTCCCTCGGTCGCACGTCGAGAACCAAGCCGCCGTTCAATACAATGATGTCGGTGATATTTGCAGACGTATTCAAGCCCTCCGCGGACCAGCTCTACCGGAGATTGAATATCTGGGCGCATGGGCGAGAGCTGGACCGCATTTGCATCGGCGGGAAGCCATCGACCATAGACGAGTTGATTGACCGGCTGGTCGAAGAAAATATCGATATAACCGATTACAACGTCGTCAGATTCATCACATGCAATTCGGCCGATCTGGCGCGGGCATTCACGGAAAAGACATCGATGGCGGCGACGGGTTTCCTCAAGGATGTCACCGTCCGCGGGCATGCCGTCAGCGCATTAAAACGGATATCAAGACAGACACGTAAACTCCCAAACACTGGGGCAGAACTACGTTTTACACAGCTCGCGGATCTATATCGCGACCACGCCATACTTTCGGGCATCGATATTCTCGAAGACCGGGAATTTTTCCGCGTCATCAGCGGCAGTCCCGTATCCTTCAGAAGCCTGCCGGAGCAAGAAGAGATCATAGAGCGAGTAGACGGTTATCCGCCGCCGGGATGGTCAATGGAAAACTAGTCAACTTCAAAACAATCAACCTTGCTTCGCGGCGACGCTGCCGGGAACGGTACAGGCTCGATGCCGGGAACAAACCGCAGCGGCCCGGTCCAATGGCCGAGGCCGGCTATCCGGCAACGGTGCCGTCCGCCCCATGGCAAAGAATCTGCATGGCGGTTTCGGGAGCTCCCGGCGTCGGGCGCGATCGGGTATAGTAAGCTTCATGCTCCCCCGCCTCCGAAGGCCCGAATCAAGCAAGCAAAGGGATATATTTGGGGGTATCAAATAGCTGGCCAATCTCTTGAAGCCAGTAAAATCAAGGGTTTAAGCTCAATATGCTATTGATGATCGACAATTACGACTCCTTCACCTACAACTTGGTCCAGTACTTCGGCGAGCTGGGCCAGCAGGTGAAGGTGTTCCGCAACGACGAAATCACGCTGCAGCAGATAGAAGAACTGCAGCCGAAATACCTGGTGGTCTCCCCCGGCCCGTGCACGCCCAACGAGGCAGGGGTATCGGTGCCCGCCATCCTGCATTTCGCCGGCAAGCTGCCCATCATGGGCGTCTGCCTGGGCCACCAGGGCATAGGCCAGGCCTTCGGCGGCAAGGTCGTGCACGCCAAGCAGCTGATGCACGGCAAGGTGTCGCCGGTCAGCCACAACGACGTCGGCATGTTCCGCGGCCTGCCCAACCCGGTCACCTGCACCCGTTACCACTCGCTGGTGATAGAGCGCGAGACGCTGCCGGACTGCCTGGAGATCACGGCCTGGACCGACGACGGCGAAATCATGGGCGTGCGCCACAAGACGCTGCCGGTAGAAGGCGTGCAATTCCACCCGGAATCCATCCTGACCGAGCACGGCCACCGCATGCTGGACAACTTCCTGAAGGAATTCGCCTGATGCGGCCGCTGGCGATGTTGCTGGCCGCGCTGCTGGCCGCGCCGGCCTGGGCCGGCGCGCTCGACGACTGCACGCAAAAGCAGGCCGACACGCCGGCGGTCGCCGCCTGCCTGAAACAGCGCCACGACGAGGCGCACAGGCAGTTGACGGCGCTGGAGGACAAGGCGATGGTCGCGATGCGCCAGCTGGACGCCACCACCGACAACCGCTACCACGCGGCGCGCGCGCTCAGGCGCGCCCAGCAGGCCTACGAGGCCTACCGCCGCCAGCAGTGCGACTGGGTGGAGGCCGGCTACGCCAGCGGCAACGGCGCCGGACGCGCCCGCCTGGCCTGCGAAATCGACCTGGATACGCAAAGGCTGGCCGAGCTCGGCCGGCAAAGCTCATAGGAATACCGCACGATGATCAGTCCGCAAGCGGCACTGAACCGTCTTATCGACGGCAATGAACTGTTTTACGACGAGATGCTGGCGCTGATGCGCCAGATCATGCGCGGCGAACTGACGCCGGCGCAGACGGCGGCCATCCTGATCGGCCTCAGGGTCAAGGTCGAATCGGTATCGGAAATCGCCGCCGCCGCCACCGTGATGCGCGAATTCGCCACCCATGTGCCGGTGGCCGACCGCGGTCACCTGGTGGACACCTGCGGCACCGGCGGCGACAAGTCGCACACTTTCAACATCTCCACCACCGCCGCCTTCGTCGCGGCGGCGGCCGGCGCCCGCGTCGCCAAGCACGGCGGCCGCTCGGTATCGTCCAGTTCGGGCAGCGCCGACGTGCTGGAGCGGCTGGGCGTCAATCTGCAACTGACGCCGGAGCAGGTCGGCCGCTGCATCGACGAGATTGGCCTCGGTTTCATGTTCGCGCCCAACCATCACAGCGCGATGAAGCATGTGGCGCCGATCCGCAAGGAGCTGGGCGCGCGCACCATCTTCAACATTCTGGGGCCGCTGACCAATCCGGCCGACGCCGACAATCAGCTGATGGGCGTCTTCCATCCCGATCTGGTCGGCATCCAGTCGCGGGTGTTGCAGCAGCTCGGCAGCCGCCACGTGATGATCGTCCACGGCTGCGACGGCCTCGACGAGCTGACGCTGTCCGGACCGAGCCGGGTGGCGGAGCTGAAGGACGGCGAAATCCAGGAATACCAGCTGGAGCCCGGCGAGTTCGGCCTGGCGACATGCGAGCTGAAGGCCTTGCGCGCCGACACGGCCGAGCAGTCGCGCGACCGTCTGCTATCGGTGCTGGACGGCGAATCCGGCCCGGCGCGCGACATCGTGCTGTTCAACGCCGGCGCCGCGATTTATACCGCCGATATCGCCCCAAGCCTGGCCGACGGTGTTACCATGGCGCGCGAAGCGCTGGACAGCGGCAATGCCCGCCGGAAGCTGGATCAGCTGGTCGCCCTGAGTCACAAGCTCGCCCGCTGAATTCAAGACAAGGACAGCGGCGCGCCACCCGCCGCCGCTCTTCTTCAACCGCATCGAAACCGTGCTGAAACCATCATGACCAAAATATCCAAAGACATCTTCAAGGCCTACGACATCCGCGGCATCGTCGGCAAGACGCTGACCGCCGCCGTCGCCCGCCAGATCGGCCAGGCGGTGGGCTCGGAAGCCCGCGCCCGCAAGGTGCAGGCTATCGTGGTCGGACGCGACGGCCGGCTGTCCGGTCCGGAATTGTGCGAAGCGCTGGCCGACGGCATCCGCGCCGCCGGCGTCGATGTCATCGATATCGGTCGCGTGGCGACGCCGGTGCTGTATTTCGCCGCCCACCAGCTGGGCACGCTGTCCGGCGTGATGGTCACCGGCAGCCACAACCCGCCCGACTACAACGGCTTCAAGATGATGCTGGCCGGCGACACGCTGGCCGGCGACGACATCCAGCGGCTGTACCAGCGCATCGTCGACGCCGAGCTCGACGACGGCGCAGGCGGCTACAGCACCGCCGACGTGGCCGAGGACTATTTCGAGCGCATCACCTCCGACATCAAGCTGGAACGTCCGCTGAACATCGTGGTGGACAGCGGCAACGGCGTGGCCGGCGCCTTCGGCCCGCTGCTGTACCGCCGCCTGGGCTGCAAGGTTCGCGAGCTGTTCTGCGACGTGGACGGCACCTTCCCCAACCACCACCCGGACCCGGCCAAGCCGGAAAACCTGAAGGACCTTATCGAGGCGCTGCAGAAGACCGACGCCGAGATCGGCCTGGCCTTCGACGGCGACGGCGATCGCCTGGGCGTGGTCACCAAGGAAGGCAACATCATCTGGCCGGACCGCCAGCTTATGCTGTACGCCGCCGACGTGCTGGAGCGCAATCCGAAGGCCAAGGTGATCTTCGACGTCAAGTCCACCCGCCTGCTGAAGCCGTGGATCAAGCAGAACGGCGGCGTGCCGGTGATGGCGCGCACCGGCCACAGCTTCATCAAGGCCAAGATCAAGGAGACCGGCGCGCTGTTGGCCGGCGAGATGAGCGGCCACGTGTTCTTCAAGGAGCGCTGGTACGGTTTCGACGACGGCATCTACACCGGCGCCCGGCTGCTGGAAGTGCTGTCCCGCGTCGAGGACCCGAGCGAGCTGTTGAACGCGCTGCCCAACGCCGTCTCGACGCCGGAGTTGAACCTGAAGATGGCCAAGGAAGGCGAAAACCACGCGCTGATCGCCAAATTGCAGGAGTCGGCCAAGTTCGACGACGCCGAGGAAGTCAACACGCTGGACGGCCTGCGCGTCGAATACAAGGACGGCTTCGGCCTGGCGCGCGCCTCCAACACCACGCCGGTGATCGTGCTGCGCTTCGAGGCCGACGACGAGGCGGCGCTGGAGCGCATCAAGGGCGATTTCCGCCGCGTGCTGGCCACCGCCACCGACGCCAAGCTGCCGTTCTGACGCATCGCGGCCCGCCCGCGCGGCCGCCGCGACACATTGCCAGGGGACATGGCCCAGCCATGTCCCCGTTGTATTGAAAGGAATCCCATGTACCAACTGGCCGCCAGCCACTTCACCACCGCGCGCGACCTGCTGCGCTTCGCCGTGTCGCGCTTCAACGAAGCCGAACTGACCTATGGCCACGGCACCCACAACGCCCACGACGAGGCCGCGTATTTGATCTTGTCGGCGCTGCAATTGCCGATAGACACGCTGGACCCTTACCTGGACGCCAGGCTGCTGCCGGAGGAGGTGGAGCGCGTGCTCGAGCTGATCCGCCGCCGCGCCGAGGAAAAGGTGCCGGTCGCCTACCTGACCAACGAGGCCTGGCAGGGCGAGTTCAATTTCTACGTCGACGAGCGCGTACTGGTGCCGCGCTCCTTCATCTACGAGCTGCTGGGCGAACCGCTGGCGCCGTGGATAGAACACCCGGAACTGGTGCACCGCGCGCTGGACCTGTGCACCGGCTCCGGCTGCCTGGCCATCCAGCTGGCCCACCACTACCCGGACGCCGAGATCGACGCCGTCGACATCTCGCTGGACGCGCTGGAAGTGGCGGCGGTCAATGTCGAGCACTACGGCCTGCAAGACCGGATCAATCTGGTCCACACCGACATGTTCGAGGGGATAGAGGAAAAGTACGACCTGATCATCTCCAATCCGCCCTACGTCGACGCCGAATCGGTGGAGGAACTGCCGGAAGAGTATCTGCATGAGCCGGAAATCGCGCTCGGCTCCGGCGAGGACGGCCTGGACGCCACCCGCGAAATCCTGCGCCGCGCGCCGGAATTCCTCAACGAGCGCGGCGTGCTGATCGTGGAAATCGGCCACAATCGCGACATGCTGGAAGAGTGCTTCCCCACCCTGCCCTTCATGTGGATGGAAACCCAGAGCGGCGACGGATTCGTCTTCCTGCTGACCCGCGAAGACATTGTCGACGCCGGCATCTGATCGGACCGCAAAGCCGCCAAAACCAAGCGTTTGGCGGCTTTTCTCATTTATCCCGCGGCCCGGCGGAGACTACCAGGCGCTCCGCCCTCCCGCGCTTGGCCGATATGGCTCGAAATGTTTGTCCAGGTGACTGACGAAGGCCCTCACCTTGGCCGACAGATTGTTCTTCATCGGATAGACCGCGTGAATGTCGGCCGCCGGAAATTGCCAGTCGCCAAGCACTTCGCGCAATCGGCCCGAGCGAAGATAGGGCGCGACGTTCCATTCCGAGCGCAACAATATCCCCAGCCCGCGCAATGCCCAGTCGACAGCCACTTCTCCATCGTTGGTCGATACCGTCCCGCGAACCTTCACATTGGCTTGCGCAGTCCCGGAATGAAGGTGCCACGCGCCATAGGTCTCATCGCTTTCGCGAATCACGATGCAGCGATGACGCTGCAGATCGATCGGAGACGCGGGGATGCCGAAACGCTCCAGATAGGCCGGCGACGCGCACAAGAGACGGCGATTGCTGGCGATCCTCCTGGAGGTGATGCGGGCATCGGGCAATTCGCCGAATCGGATGCATACATCGAATCCCTCTTCGATCAGGTTGACCGGACGGTCGGACAGGCATAGCTGCACTTCGACATCGGGATGAAGTTCGGCGAAATCCGCGATGGCGGGAGCGATGAATTGCCGGCCGAAACCGAAGGTCGCGTTGACGCGCAGCAGTCCCTTCGGAACGGCCTGTGCGCTGGCCAGCCTTTGCTCCAGCTCCTCCAGTTCGCCAAGAATCTTCCTTCCCTCCGCCAGATACAGCTCGCCCTCATAAGTCACCGCGGCGCGTCTGGTGGTGCGGTTCAACAGCCGGATGCCCAGCCGCGCCTCGAGATTGGCCAAGCGCCGGCTGACGGCGGCGGTGGATACGCCAAGCTCTTGCGCGGCGCCGGACAGCGTCCCGGCCTTCACCACTTCCATGAAAAAAGCGACGTCGGATACCGAGCTCATTTTTGCATCCAAGTTAAAAACAGTTTGATATTTTCATTATTGTACAAAAATTTGCAATCAAATAACTTGCCTCTGAGGAAAGCCGTCCCGCTTTCAGCATCATTGGGAGACAAGAATGACCGCATTGCAAAGCGCGCCCCGGACGCTCTACCGGAAACTGGTCGAGACCCACACGGTGGCGCGGCTGGATTCGCAGAACGTGCTGCTGTTCGCCGATCTGCACATCATGAACGAATACACCAGCCCGCAAGCCTTCGCCGGCCTGGCCGAAGCCGGCCGCGACGTCATGCTGCCTGGCCAGAACGTAGCCGTGGTCGACCACATCATCCCCACCCACCCGGTGGCGATCCGCATCATCGAGGAGCCGAACTCGGCGCTTCAAGCCTCGAATCTGGAGAAGAACTGCGCGCGCCACGACATCCCGCTGTTCAATGCCAACGACCGTTTCCAAGGCATCGAACATGTGATCGCGCCGGAACTGGGCATGATTCGTCCCGGCATGGTCGTTCTCTGCGGCGACAGCCACACGACGACCTATGGCGCCCTGGGAGCGCTGGGTTTCGGAATCGGCACCTCCGAGGTCGAGCACGTATTGGCGACCCAGACCCTGGTGTATCGCCTGGCGCAGACCATGCGCATTGATGTTGCCGGCCGTTTGCCGCCAGGAACGACCGCCAAGGACCTTATCCTGCTGATCATCAAGCGGATAGGCGCGCACGGCGCGCGCGGCCACGTCGTCGAGTTCTGCGGCGAAGCCATTGACTCGTTGACGGTGGAAGCGCGGATGACCTTGTGCAATATGGCGGTCGAGGCCGGCGCGCGCGGCGCGCTGATCGCGCCGGACGCGCTGACGCTTGAATACGTCGCGAGCCATTGCCCCGATCTGACCGGCGCCACGCTGGATGCCGCGAAGGCCGATTGGCGCACCCTGCGTAGCGACGATGGCGCCCGCTTCGACATCGAGCTTGAATTCCAGGCCGGCGACGTCGAGCCCTACGTCACCTGGGGCACCAGTCCCGACCAGTCGATTCCGATCAGCGGCCGCATTCCCGCCATTGCGTCCGCGCCGGAAGGCCCCGGCCGGCTCACCATGGCGCGGGCGCTGCGCTACACCGGCCTGGCCGAGGGCGCCCGGCTGGAAGGACTGCCCGTGCAACGCGTCTTCATCGGCTCCTGCACCAATGCCCGCATCGAAGATTTGCGCGCCGTCGCGCAAATCGTGCGCGGGCGACGCGTGGCGCCTTCGGTGCGCGCCATGATCGTGCCTGGCTCCGGCGAAGTGCGCCGCCAAGCCGAGAAAGAGGGTTTGGCGCAACTGTTCATCGAGGCCGGCTTTGAATGGCGCCAGCCCGGCTGCTCGATGTGCCTGGCCATGAACGACGACGTCCTCGCCCCCGGCGAGCGCTGCGCCTCCACCACCAATCGCAATTTCGAAGGCCGCCAAGGCCGGGATGCGATCACCCACCTGATGAGCCCGGCGATGGCCGCGGCGGCCGCCGTCACCGGCTGTATCACCGACGTTCGTAAACTGGGAGCTCAAGCATGACCATTCAAGCCCGCATCGAAGGCATGGCCGCGCCGTTGCCGGTCAGCAATCTGGACACCGATCAAATCATGCCGAAGCAGTTTTTGCGGCGCATCGACAAAGCGGGTCTGGCGGAAGGCCTGTTGTACGACATGCGTTTCGACGCGGATGGGAAGCCTCGCCCCGAATTCGTTCTCAATCAAGCGGAATACGCGGCGACCGAGATCCTGGTCGCCGGGCCGAATTTCGCTTGCGGCTCCAGCCGCGAGCATGCGGTCTGGGGCTTGCAGCAATACGGCATCAAGGCGGTGATTGCGCCGAGTTTCGGCGAAATCTTCTACTCAAACGCGATGAACAACGGCCTGATGCTGGTCGCGCTCGACGAGGCCGATGTCGACACCATTCTGGCCGACGTCTCCAAGCCGGAACACAGCCGGCTGGTGATCGACGCCGCGTCGATGAGCGTGCGCAGCAAGAGCTTGACGGCGTCTTTCTCGCTGTCCGAGCGCCATCGCCGGATGTTTCTGGAAGGCCTGGACATGATAGGCGCCACCCTGGCCATGCAAGAGCAGATCCGCGCCTTCACCGCCGGGCATTGGCGGCAGCGGCCTTGGCTGAAGGACATCGCGTCAACGACAAAAAACCGTTTGGCGTAAGCGGAGCGTCCTGTCGGGCTCGTCCCGGCAGCGCCGTCAGGCAATATTCGAGGAGACAAAAATGCACATAGAGGAAACCGTTTCAAACGAGCCGGCAGACAATGGGCTCTGGCGCCAGCTGATGGCAATGCGCATCGGACCGCTCCCCCTGCCGCTCTATCTATCGCTCGCGGCGATTGTGCTTGCGGCCGCGCTCAAGCATCGCCTGCCAAACGACCTGATCGGCGGTCTGGCCGTCATGATGTTGTCCGGCATGCTGCTGGGAGAGCTGGGTAACAGAATTCCCGTGCTCAAGCATATCGGCGGCTCGGCCATCCTCTGCCTGTTTGTTCCCTCGGCCTTGCTGGGATACAAGTTGTTCGACCCCGACATGCTGAAGGCGCTGACCACGGCGATGAAGACGGCCAATTTGCAATATCTGTACATTTCATGCCTAGTGGTCGGCAGCATTCTCGGCATGAGCCACAAGGTTCTGGTGCAAGGTTTTTTACGGATGTTCATTCCGCTGTTAGTGGGCACGCTGGGAGCCGTGGCCGCGGGCCTGATCGTCGGCATATTGTTTGGCTACACCGCTGAGCACACCTTCTTCTACATCATCATTCCCATTCTCGGCGGCGGTATCGGCGAGGGAATCCTGCCGCTTTCCATTGCGTATTCCGAAATCAATCGTATCCCGCAGGCGCAGATTGTCGCCACGCTGATTCCGGCGGCGCTGATCGGCAATGTCGTCGCCATCCTGCTGGCCGGGCTGCTCAATTTTTATGGCAAGAGACGCCCGCGGTTCAGCGGCAATGGCATGCTGGTTAAAACCGGGGAGGATCAGGCCTTGCTGGCCGCGCGGCACGAGGCTCCGATCAATTTGAGCCTGATGGGGGCGGGCCTGCTCCTGACTTGCGCCTTTTTCACGCTGGGCGCCTTACTTGCGCCGATCACCGGCATCCCGGGGCCTATCCTGATGATTATCGGAGCGGCGCTGCTCAAGGTGAGCAAGATCATGCCGGCGCATATGGAGCTGGGCGCCTACCAGATGTACAAATTCATGACGAATAATTTGACATTCGCCATCCTGGTCGGACTTGGGACCCTCTTCGTTCCATGGAATCAGATGATTGCCTCCGTCACCGCCGAATATGTTCTGCTCTGCGCGGTGATCGTGATGTCCATGGTGGCCAGCGGCTTCGGCATCGGCCTCTTGCTGAAGATGTATCCGGTTGAATCGGCGATTGTCACCGCATGCCACAGCGGCCTGGGCGGCACCGGCGACGTGGCGATTCTGTCGGCCGCCAATCGGATGGAAATGATGCCCTTCGCCCAGATTTCCACCCGTATCGGCGGGGCATCGATGATTGTTCTCGCCACGCTTCTGATGAAGTTTTTCCATTAGCAAGGAACCGTTGACGTACGCTAAGCCGGCCCAGACGGTGCAAGCCGCACGGCGAGGACATGGAAACGGCGACGGGCGCCCTCAGGCATCCGCCGCCGTTCGACTGCCCGGCTCAGGATGCGGCGGCCGCGGCCTGTCCCGCCGCCTCCGCCAGCAGCAGCGCCAGGAATTCGCCGGCGTGCTCGCTGGCCAGCAGGCGGCCGGCCTCTCCATCCATCTCGTCCTCGCCGCCATCCGCCGTCGCGCCGGCCAGGCATCCGGCGACCAGACCGGCCACGCGCGCCGCAGCCGTCAAGGACTCCGCCTCCACGGTCAATTCGTCGCAGACCTCCCGCAACGGGTGCGGCTCGGCGCCGAAGAAGTCGGCCAGATCGGCCAGGCCCCATTCGCCGTCGTCCGCCACCACCTCCTCCACGGCTGGACTTTCCTGGGACGGCGGCTCATCGGCGGTCGCCTGGAAAAAGGCGGCGGCGGAAAAGCCGGTCAACGGCAGCGCATCGTCCGAGGCCGCCGCCGCGGCGTCGGCCGTCTCGCCTACCCCACTTTCCAGCAGCGCCTGCTCCAGCAGGCTGCCGGCATAGTCGGCCAGCTCCGCCGCCGACATGCGCGCGCCCAGCGCCGCCTCGTCGCGCGCCGCCATCCTGTCGCTCATCGCCACATCGGCGCCGGCTTCCGCCACCAGCTGCGCCACCAGCGCCGCTCGCGACAGCTGGCGGTGCTCGGCCTGCAGCAGGGAAATCTGGCCGAAGGGATCGTCCACCTCCGGCGCCGGCTCCGCATCCTCCTCGCCGCCGACGGGAATCTCCCGCAGTTCGGCCAGACGCAGCCAGGCCTCGACGTCGTCGAAAACACGGCGCTGGAAACGCATCACGCCATCGGACGCCGCCGCGGGCTCCGCGCCCATCACCTGCTGCATGATCTTGCTGGCGGCCAACTCCCGCGACAAATCGGTGCCCAGCGGGAACAGCGTGTTGTGCTTGGCCTCCTTGGTGACCGCGCCGTCCAGCTGCACATAGAAGGTGTTCATCTTGATCAGGTGATTGCGGTTCATGAACCAGGCCTGGCCCTCCGCCAGGTCCACCAGATCGAGATAGGTCAGCCGGTTTTCCTCGCGGTAGCTGGCGTCGCCGGTGTCGACCAACCGGTCCGATCCCTCGGACAAACGCTTGCCCCCGGCCCAGGCGTACACCCCCTGGCCGGCGCGCTTGATCGCGATGTCGGCGGTTTCCTGATCCTCGGTCTTCAGGAAGATCTTCATGCCGGTGTTGGCCAGGATGCGCGAGGCCTCGATTTCCGAGCCCTTCTTGAACGACGGATAGTCCTGGCCGGCGAAGATGACGCTGACGCCGAGCGAGCGCGCCTGCGCCGCCACGTCGCCGAAGCCCTCCACCGCATAGGAGCCGTATTCGTCCATGATGGCCAGCAAGGCGGTATCGGAATTGGTGGGCCGGGAATCGACGATGTCCTGCTTGCTGCCGGTCAGTTGCGCCTTCAGCGACACCGACAGCGCGTTCTTGATGCCGGCCACCGTCAGCCGGCCCAGATTGGCCAGCGACGACGGCGCCTTCTCCAGCGCCGGCAGCATCACGTACAGGATGCGGCGGTTGTACACCACGTCCTGAAAATCGACATCGCCCCACTCGACGTTGCAGATGTGGCCGTAGGTGCCGGACAGCAGGCCCAGCAGCTCGGTGAACTGCATCGTCAGGAAGCCGTGCTGCTTGCTGGCCTGCTCCCAATAGGTGTCGAAGGCCGACGGATCGTCCTGCTTGGCCTTCATCGCCTCCCGAAAGCCGGGCAGCTCGTCCAGATAGCCGGTCAGCTGCTCGCGGGCATAGCCCGGGATGCTGTCGTCGCTCTCGAGCTCGCCCAGCTTGTCCAGCCGCATGTAATCGCGCAGCACCTGCACCGACAGCGTCACCTTGCCGGCGTCGCGCAACGCCACCAGTCCGCGCATCAGCGAACGTATCATCGCCTCGGCGCGGCCGCGCCACATCGCGCCGTCGCCGCCGCCGTCCGGCCGCATCAGGCCGGTCACCAGCTCGGTCAGCGTGTCGGCCGAACCGTAGGTGAACGGATTGAAGGTGTTGGAATGGATCTGGCCCAGCAGGTCCATCTTGCCGCGCGCGCCGTCGGCGTCGTCCTCGTCCAGCACCGCCAGTTTTTCGTAGCCGGTAGACGAAATGAAGTTCAGCACCAGCAGGTCGTCCTCGCGGCCGTACATCTTGGCCATGGTGACGATGTCGAACCAGGTTTTCGGGTCGGACTTGCCGTCCACCATGATGACGCCGGAGCCGTGGCCTATCGCCTGGCAGATCAGCCCCTCCAGCGCCACGGTCTTGCCGCCGCCGGTGGTGCCGAACAGCGTGGCGTGCACCCGCATGGTATCGTCGCTGACCCAGATCTCCTCCTTGGTGTCCATCGCGTTGCCCATGCACCACACGCCCTTGCCGCCCCTGTCCGGCGGCCCCTCCATCCGCGTCCACGCCAGCTTCTTGTCGCCGCCGGCCACCGGCCGCCAGAACGGTCCCTTCGGGTGGTCCACCACCTTGTTGCGCGCCATCAGCAAGGCCGCGCCGACGGCTGCCGCGGTGGCCAGCGGAAAGATCGGGCACAGCAGATAGGCGATGCCGGCGGCGGCCAGGAAGCTGGGCTCGTTGCGGCGTATCCAGCCGAAAATCTTGTGCGAAAGCGGAACGACGTCGCGTTCCACCTGACTTCTGCGCATTGCTGTCGCCATCAATCCCTCTTGTCCGAAAACACCGATTGCATCGTCACCTCGTCAGCGTTCGGCAGCAGCCTGCCGCGCCGCGCCTTCCATGCGCTGGCGCAGCCCCGCGTCGGCCGATTGGTACAGGCGGTCGAAGGCGCCGGCCTTCAGCGCGTTGTCGTGCGCCTGCTGCTGCCACTGCCTGACCTTGCCTTCCTGCGCATACCAGGCGGCGGCGCCGACCGGCAGCACCACCAGCGCCGCCAGGATGGCGGCGCACATGCCGAACTGCGGCAGGAAGCGCCGCACCGTCATGTCGCTGGCGGCGAGCTTGCGCTGATGCTGCTCGCTCAGATTGATCAGCCGCGCCAGCGAGTCCTCCACCGCCATGAAGCGGTCGTCCACCATCGCGATCAGATCGCTTTCCAGTTTTTTGAATTCTTCTTCCATCGCTGCCTCCCCCTGACCTCTTGCCTAGCCTAGAACTCCATCCTGGCCACATCCGGCGTCGGTCCCGCCTCCCGGACCGGCGCCTTGGCCGCCGGCTGGCCGACGAAGTCGCCGTCTATCACCGATTCGATGAAGTCGTAAAAACGGCCGCTGCTCAAGGCGCGCTGTTTGTTGCCGCCGTCGAAATTGACCACCCAGCCGCCGCTGCCGGACTTAGAGCTGATGCTGGCCACGCCCTCGACCAGCTTCAGGCGGTCGCCGACCTTGGGCATATAGCCGACCAGCGGCGCGAAGTAGCTGGCGTAACTTCGGATCTGCGAATCGCGCGACTCGACATACTGCAGAAAGTGGACCTTCCAGCCGGCGGCGTCCACCGCGTCCATCAGCCTTTGCGCATCGCAGCGCGGCGCCTTTTCGTCGAAGGCCAGGTAGACGGCGCTGGGCGTCATTCGCGTATCCTCGTCGGCCACCTTGTCCACCAGCCCCAGCTCGATGATGTCCTGGTGCCCCACCTTCAGCCAGCCGCCCTTGTCGTCGCGGAACGGCTGGATGGCGATCAAGCGCTCGGCCCGGGCCGTCGGCAAGGCCTCGACGGCCGGCTCGATGGCGCCGTCCATTCTCTGCCGGCGCTGTTGCGCCGCGTCCCGCCGCAGCAGCTCGCCCACATCGGCCTCGCCCTGCTCCAGGAAATGGCCGAACAGCGCCCGCGCGTCGGCGGGCCGGGCGTCGAAACGGCCGGCCTCGACCTCGGCGCGCGCCCAGCGCTGGAAACGCTCGTGGATAGCGGCATCGGTTTCCGGCAACACCTCGCCGACGCCGAAACGGCCGGCCAGCAAATGCGCCAGCTCCGGCGCGGCCAACAGCGCCACCTCGGTCAGCAAGGCGTGGCGTCCGGCCTCGCGCACCTGCGCCTCCCGCTCGTCGGCGGCCGCCTCCGGAACCGCCTGGGACGACGACGGTTCCAGACCGACAAGCAGATTGTCTCGGACGAACTGCGCCTCCTCCCGCTGCAAGGCGGCCAGCGTCGGCGACAACTGCCCCAGCCAGGTCAGCGCCAGTTCCACCCGCTGCGCGCCCAGCAACAGCTCGGTGAAATCGGCGGCCAGCAGCCGCTGCAGCATCGGCACGGCCAGGCCGGACGGCCGAAACGGCGTCGACAGGTCGGCGCCCACGCCCAGCAGCCCCATCAGCAAGGAGGCGGTCAGCTGCGACCACAAGTCCTCCAGCGGATCGTCCGGCGCGTGGCGGCGAGGCCGGCGCAAGGCGCGCGGCCGGTCTTCCCGCTGCTCCGCCCACTGCGCGGCCAGGCGCAGGCGCGCGGCGAGCAATTCCCTCAGGCTGCGGAAATAACCGGCCTGCGGCAGCCGTATGCACTGGGCGACCGGATCGAACAGCGGCGCGGCGCCGCTCTCTTCGCGCACGCCCAGTTCCGCCAGAATGGCGTCGCCAAGCCGCTTCAGCCCATCGTCGCCGGGCGCCTGCCGCGGCGACCGCGGCGGCGCCAAACCCAGCAACTGCGCGCCATTGAAGACCGAGCACCCCTTGAGCGCGCCCATCGGTCCCGGAAACAGCAGCAGGCCGGCCTGCGCCCCAGGCAGCAGGCTCAGCGCCGGCTGCCGCCGCTGCAGCAGTTGGACCTGCTTGTAGGTGAACCAGCGCGGGTCGGCCGATCCCGCCGGCAACGCCGCTTGCAACAGCAGATGATTGATGCCCCGGTACACGGTGCCGGTCACCGGGTTGAAATGGCGCGCGCCGCCCAGCGGCAGCCGCAAGACCGCCTCCGGGTCCGACGCCGCCAGCGCGTCGTGAAGCCGTCGCGCCGCTTCCGTCGCGTAATGCCGGCCCGCGGCCGGATTTGCCTGCGTCATTGCACCCTCCCCAGGTAGAAGCCGGCCACCGAGCCATGCAATTCGTCCTCGGCGCGGCCGCTCATCGAAGCCAGCGTCGCCAGCGCCGCCAGATAGTCGTCGGCGGCCCGGACGAAGACCGGATCGCCCTCGAAGCCGGCATGCCGGCGCAGGGCCGGCAAGGCGCCGGCGCCCAACTCCGTCGCGCGCTCCTCGGCCAGCAGCGTCATCACGCACATGCGCTCGACCGCCAGTTGCAGAAACGGCAGGTAGGACCAGCGCGCGTCCTCCTCCTCGTCCAGCGCCTCCGGCGGCCACTCGCCGGCCAGCCCCTGCTCCGCCAGCGCCGCCTCGAACGCCATCTCCAGCTGAGCGTCGCAGCCGGTCGAAATCATGTCTCGCCCATTCATAATAATTATATTTTAATTAGTATTTCAATATAACAATAAAATAAAACCCCAATAAAGACGCCCGCTCAGGCGCCGACCGCCAGCACGCGCACGCCCGTCGGCCGGCTTTCGCTCTCCATGCTCAGGCCCTTGTAGAGATTTTCGATCTCGGCCGTTTCCTGCGCATGCGCCAGCGGCACCGCGCGCACCACCGCGGACGGCCCGGCCTCGGGCTCCACCGGCAACACCGGAATGACATCGTCGTCGGCATCCCGACCGGGCAACGCCCCCCTGCCGGCCTCCGCCGGCAGCGGCGGCTGATCCAGCAAAGCGATCCGCTCCACCCGCCGCACCATGCCGGACAGCGCGGAGCCGATATCCTGGCGCAGCGTATGGCGGTAATTGACGGTGCCATTGACCCTGGCCGTCGGCATCAGCAGCACATGATCGGCATGGATATCGCCGGACAGGGTGCCCGCCACCACCACCACCCTGGCGTGCAGATCGCCGTTGACGTCGCCGCCCTGGCTGATGATGACGATGGGATCGCAGTCCGCCACCGAGCCATTGGGGATCAGGCTGCCCAACACCTTGCCCGACACCTTGACGCCCCGGCCGATGAAGATGTCGCCGTGGATTTCCATGTCGATCTCGATCAGCGAGCGGATCTGCTCGCGGGTAATCGTCGGCGTGCTGGGCTTGGGCGCCTCGGCCACGCCGGCGCCGGCCAGCCTCTTGCCCGCCTCCTGCTCCAGCGCTTCCGCCTGGCGGATAGACTGCAGCTTGCTGACGGTATCGCTGCCCAGCAGCATCTTCGCGAAAAACTTGCGCATATCGATAATCCTTTGCCTTGTCGACTCAGAAACTGACCTTGTAGCGGCCGCGATCGGTTTCCACCACTTGCGCCTGCTGATCGATGCTCTGAATCACCTCGCCGTTCTTGAAATGATCGCCCACCCGCAATTCCGCGGCGCTGCCGTTGGCCTTGCGCACCCACACCGAAGTGGCCGACATGCCCAGCACCTTGCTGGCGCCGTCGCCGTCGCGCGTCTTTTGCTGCGCCCGCTCAACATGGCCGGAACGGGTGGATTTGGCGGCGCTCAGCTGGCGGTTGCGCGCGGTCAGCGTTTTCACTTCCTTCTCCAGCCGGGCCACCTTGGCCTCCATCGTCTCCTCCGGCGCAGCGGCCTTCGGCTGCGAAGCGTCGCCGTCGGCCGGCCGCTCGACCGCGGCGGTCTTGCCCCCCAACGCGGCCTTGCCGGCGGACGGCGCCAGCAACGCCGGCTCCTTCTCCGGCGCGGAGGCCTCGACGACCAACGGCGACGCCGTGGCCGGGGCCGTTGCCGCCGGACTCAGGGTCGTCGGCGCCGCTTGCGCCGGTTGGACAAGCGCCGGCGCGGCGGCGGCCGGCGGCTGAAGCTGCTGCTGCTGCTGCGCGGTCGGCAACGGTCTGGCCGGTTCCATGGCCTGCATCGGAGCGGCCTGGCCGGTATCGGGAATCGGCTGCGTCATGAAGAATTTCTGCACGATGGGCTTGCCCAGCATCACCAGCACCACGCCGCCGATCAGCACCAGCAGCGCGATGCGCTGGGTATTGCGCTTCGGCGCCTCCGTCGCGGACGTCTCATCGGACTCGTCCTCGAACTTCAGCTCCTGGTGGGAAGCGGCGGACGCCGGCTTCGCGGCGCTGCGCGCCACCGGCGGCTCGTCCTCGAAGCCCAGCCGGTCGTCGTCCAGCGCCAGGCTTTCCGCATCGCCAAAATCGTGCACTCCGTTCATTCTGACACCTCGTCGAAGATTTGATTAATCCGTTCGCTGATAACTATGTTATATTGAAGTACATACTAAATCAAACTTTTTGGAGAAAGCAATGCCCGCTTTGGACATGCCGGCACTGCCCGCGGCCGACCCGCTGACCATCCCGTATCGCAGTGCCGCGCCTCGCGACTACGCCCAGGCTCGCGACATCCTGGTAAAGGCCGGCCTTCGCGCGGCGGACATCGCGAAAAACAGACTGAACCACCCGGCCGGCGACAAGTCGCTCGCGCAGCGGCGCAGCAACTTCATCGTCAATCAAGGCCGGCTGCAGGCGGCGCTGGGCTTCGTCAAGCTGGCGCTGCTGGCCGATGGCGGGCCGCGCGCGCCGGTAAGCCTGTACTGGAAGATAGGCGAACGCGTGGTGTTCCAGGCCAAGGCCTCGCCCAGCGCCGACGTCTGCGACGGCGTGCGCCGCATCTGGATGTCGGCCATCTGGCAAGACATCTGGGACAAGGGCGTCTCCAAGCAGCAGATCGATCTCGCCAACCTCCCCGGCGCGATGTTCCAGAGCGGCAAGGCCCTGTTCGACAATCCCGCCGCCGGCAGCGCGCGTTACAGCGCGCAGGCCAGCGCGACGCTGGCCAGCGGCGGCGAAATCCTCATCAACGGCCGGCCCGCCCAGCCATTCCGCAGTTTCAGCCTGGACGCCACACTGTCCAGAACCTGCCTGAACGGCGCGATGACCTACACCGGCGCCGGCGCCGCCCTGCCGCTTTACCAGGCGCCCTATCCGGGCCTGTTCCAACCCTGAGCCGCACCATGCCCGATAAAAAAGACCTGCTGATCCTGGGCGGCCTCGCCGCGCTGCTGACCGCCGGCTTCGGCTGGCTCGGCGTTTCCGCCGCCGAACCGGCGCGGGCCGCCGCCAGCCTGATGGCGATCGGCCTGCTGCTCGGCAGCTTTCTCAATGTCCTGGTCTACCGGCTGCCGCGGATGCTGCAGGCCGATTGGGAGCGGGAGTGCGCGGAATACGTCGGCCAGCCTCCGCCGGCGACCGGGTTCAGCCTCGCGCGACCGCACTCGCACTGCCCGGCTTGCGGCAACACGCTGCGCCCCTGGCAGCTGGTGCCGCTGCTGGGCTATGCGCTGCTGCGCGGGCGCTGCGGCTTCTGCGACGAAACGATAGGCATCCGCTACCCGCTGGTCGAGCTGCTGACCGGCTGCGCTTTCGCGGCCATAGGCTGGCGTCTCGGCTTCCAGCCCGCCGCCTTCGCCCAGCTGGCGCTGTGCTATCTGCTTCTGGCGCTGGCATTGATCGACTTCGACAGCCGCTTGCTGCCGGACTGCCTGACCCAGCCGCTGCTGTGGCTGGGCCTGCTGGCCAATCTGTTTCATTTAATGGTGCCGCTGACGGACGCGGTGGCCGGCGCGATGGCCGGCTATCTGTCGATGTGGGGCATCGCCGCCGTCTTCCGCGCCCTCACCGGCAAGGACGGACTGGGACAGGGGGATTTCAAGCTGGTGGCGGCGCTGGGCGGCTGGCTGGGCTGGAGCGCCGTGCCGCTGATCATCGGATTCGGCGCGACGATGAGCGCGCTGTCCGGTCTGCTGTTGATACGCGCAGGCCGCCTCGACGCGGACCAGGCCCAACCGTTCGGCCCCTGGCTGATCGCAGCCGGCGTCGTCGCCTGGCTGTGGGGCGGAAAAATCACCGCCTGGTATCTGGCCGCCGCCGGGTGGTAAGGCGGCCGCAGCCATCAAAACAAATGCCTAAAAATTCAAAAAGCAAATGCCAATAAAATTTTTAGCCATTTTAAGTATATTTACGCATACAGAGTTGTTTAAAATATCAGTATCATCTGTTAGGTCCAAATAGTAAATTCAGAACAAAAACAAATGACCTGGCATATTGAAGACGATGTAGGCGTGATCATCAGAGGTTCCGAGGCGAGTTGCGCCCACTGGATGCGGCAGATTCGCCAAAAACGCATGCAAGGCCATCCGTCCTCCACCCGCGGCACGTTGCGCATGGTCGACCATCGCGGCCTGGTCGTCGCCTGTCTGCTCGACTTCTCCACGGCCAGGTCCGATACCGCGGGCCATCCGTCCAGACGGGCCGCGGCGGACGAACCCCGCGCCTGGCTCGATCAGGACAGCGGCTGACGCGCCGGCGCCGCCGGCACGCCGCCGTCGGCCAGCATCTCCCTCAACGCCGGCTCCGACACCGCCGGCGAATACAGATACCCCTGCCAGTAGTCGGCGTCCATTTCGCGGATGGCCTCAAGCTGCGCCGGCGTCTCCACCCCCTCGCACACCGTCTGCATTCCCAGATCCCGCGCCATGCGAATCAGATTGCGCATGATGATATGGTCGCGCTCGACCTGAAGCATCCGCCGGGTGAAGCTGCAATCGATCTTGATCGTCGTGGCCGGCAGGTGGCGCAAATGCTCCAGCACCGAAAAACCGGTGCCGAAATCGTCTATCGCCACCCGGACGCCGATGGCGCGCAGCTCCCGCACCACGCCAACCATGGTCGGCAGATCATGGAACAGATAGGACTCGGTGATCTCCAGCTCCAGCGCCGACGGGTCGACGTCGGCGCGCCTCAACAGGCGTTCCGTCTTGCCCGGCAGCGAGTCGGTGATCTGCCGTCCCGACAGATTGACGGCGACGGTGAAGCCGGGCACCCGCCACGATGCCAACGCGCGCACCGCGCTCTCCATGCCCCAGTCGCCCAGCTCCACGATGAAGCCGCTCTCTTCCGCCTGCGGAATGAAACCGGCCGGTCCCTCCAGCCCCGGACGGCCGGGGCGCGCCCAACGCATCAGCGCCTCCGCGCCGGAGATCCGCGAGGTGCGGCAGCAAAGCTGCGGCTGGTAGTGCATGCGGAATTCGCGGTTGCGCAAAGCCGCGGCCAGGCCTTCCCGGCTTGGCGTCTCAAACGAATGGTCATGCATCGTCACACTCTTCCGAAATCTTGATTTGCCCAAATCGCCGCCAGTGGCCGGCGGGCGAAACCCGCCCGCCGGCGCCAGCCTATTTGCCGCCCATCCGCTTGTGGCCCCACACGGCGTTGCCTACCGTGGACGCGCCGCCGGACATATCGGTCAGCCTTGGCGTGTTGACCACGCCCAGCTGGTTCTTGCCGTCCTGCAGCGAATCGGACTGCGGATTGATGTTCAGCCAGTTGGCTATGCGGTGCGGCAGCGAAATCATCAGCCCCATGGTCATGAAAGTGACGCCGATCACCACCGCGGCCATCAGCATCGGCTTGACCAGGAAATCCAGCGAGGCGCCGATGGCGGTCGAGCCGGTCACCGACATCATCATTTCAAAGGCGAACGGCACCGCCACGTTGAATAGCGTCATCGAGGCGCAGAAACCCAGCACCACCAGCAGCGGGAACAGCGTGACATAGGCCAGCAGCCCCCAACCGGTCTCGGCGCGGCTGTGCACCAGCGAATCGCCGTCCGGCAGCATGTGGAAGATCATCCACAGCGGCGAGGCCAGCACCGCCACCACCAGCCAGATCACCCACTCCAGCGTCATCAGCACGAAGTAGATGGTCGGCAGCGACGGCAGCAGCATGGTCAGCACCATGCTGGCCATGATGGCGGACTTGGCCATCATCGTGGCCACGTCGGCCATGCCGGCGCCGGAGATCGACTTGACGGCGTTGGAGATCATCGCGTTGTCGCCCGAGGACTTCGCGGCCTCGCACTTGGCCGGCGCGCCGGCCGGACCGGCCACGGTGTCGCGGCTGTCGCAGACCAGCATGTCCAGCGTGGTGGTGCCGAACATGTTCAGCAGGCCGCCCAGCCGCTGCACCGCGTCGAAGGCGCCGACGTCGTAGGCGCTGTTGCCGAAACCGAACAGCAGATTGCGCAGCACCCGGTTCTCCACCTGTATCTGCAACTCGGTCAGCGCCGATACCGCGCTGGCGTTGGCCGCAGAGGCCAGGTTGCCGAAGAAGCCGCCCAGAATGCCCTGCACCGAGAAGTTGACCGTCTTGAACGCGTTCTTGAACGCCATCCGGGCCTGGTCGTTCAGCGCCATGCCGGCGCGGGTCTCGTCGCCGATGTCCTTGAAGGTGAACTTGGGCTCGCCGGAGTAATAGATGTAGTTGTCGATCTCGCCGCTGAACGACGAGTACTTCTGGTAGAAGTTGCCGAGCCCCGGCCAGCCCAGCTTCTGCACCGCCTTGACGTTCTCCTTGATCACACCGCTCATGTCCATGTCGATGGCGCTGTTCATCTGCGTCAAATAGGCGCCCGCCAACAGCGCCAACGAGTTCTCGTCCAGCACGCCGCCGCTCTGCCGCAGCAGGTTCTCCACCGCCTTCCGCAGCCAGACTGCGGCGCGCTGTATCGCCCCGCACTGGCTGGACAAGGGCGCCTGCGCGCAATCGACCTTGCTGCTGTCGTAATTGGCCGGCGTACCGCCCGCCGCCGCCCCCTGTCCGGACGAGGCCGGCGTGCCGGCGCCGCTGCAGATGTCCGACACTGACTGGGTGATGGCCTGGGTCGAGCCGGATATCACGCCCCACAAGGTGGTGGCGCTGCTGGCGCCAGCGGCATTGCTCGCGCCGCCGGCGCTGGCGTCGCGCTTGCCGCCGCCTGAGGCGCCCGGCGTCGAGCCGGCCAGCCCCAGGTTCTTCGCCGAATCGACGCACACCACGCTGGCCGTGATCGCGGCGAAGGCCGTGGCCGCCATCGCGGTGTTGTTGAACAACGAGACCGGCCGGCTGTGGACGTAGCCGTTGCCGGGCAGGAACACGCGGGACGCCAGCACATTGGCCGCCTCGTTGCCTATGTAATTGCCCAGCAGCGCCAGACCCACCACCATCACCTGGATCGCCGACAAGCCGCCCGGCACCACCGGCGCCGAGAACATCAGGCCGCCGACGCCGCGCAGCGGCACGATCACCGCCGACCAGCGCTTGCCCAGCACCACGCCCTCCTGCGACGAATAGATCAGGCCCATCGCCATGATGTAAAACGTGATCAGCGGCGTGAACCACAAGGCCACGTCGGCCGCCAGCGCCATGCCGGTGGTCATCGGCGCCGAGTTCACCCCGGTGGCGTGGATGCCGTAGTAGGACAAGGCGTCGCTGCCCAGCACCCGCTCCAGAAACACGAAGCCAATGCCCTTGGCCCCTTCGCTCAATACGCTCATACCCTCTCCCTATCGCCCATTGATCGCGCCCGCCGGCGCGCCCTGGCCCAATCCGGCCAGCTGCCGCTCGCGCTCGGCATTGCCCTGCATGCCGGACGAGGCGGCGAACAGCCGCTCGAAGCGCAGCTGCGATTGCGCGGTTTGCAACTGGATCTCCGTCGACAACTGCTTCAGCATCACCCGGCAGCCATTGGCCTGCCCGGTGCTCAACTGGCCTATCACCTTGGGCGTGAACATCTGCACCGTGCTCATCAGCTGATTGATGCGGTCCTGCGCCATCCAACCCTCCAGATAACTGTCGTAGCTCTGGCTGAATACCGAGGCTTGCTGGGCGCGGATCGCCAGTTCCTCCTGGTACGCCGGCGAGCCCGGCGGACTGGTGAACGGCAGCGTCGGCTCCAGCCCCAGCGTCAGCCAGGCGTTGCGGCGCACCATCTCCTTGTCGGCCGCGCCGGCCGGCAGCAATCGGCCGTCGGCGCCCAGCCTCGGCCCTATCGCGTACGGCCGCATCACCGCCGCGCGGCGCTCGGCCGGGTAGTTGCCCACCCAGGCATAGAAGGACACCGGCTGGTCGCCGGCCTGCAGCCAGCCGGCCAGCTCGCCGCGCTCCTGCCGCGCATGGCGCTCGATCACCTGCTGGTTGGCGCGCACGCCGCCGGAAGTGCCGAAGTCGGACGCGCCGTCGGCGTTCGGATACGACGGCAGATTCTGCTTGCCCCAGGTGGCATCCTGCTGCTGGCGACCCAGATTGCTTTCGAAACCCAGTTTTTTCAGATACAGCTCGAATTCCTTGCGCATCTCCTCGATGCGGTGCTTCCAGTTGTCCAGCTTTTGCTTCTGCGTCAGGTACCAGCTGATGAACGGCCCGATATAGGGCACGTTCCTGATAGTCTCCGCCGAGATCTTGGTGGTGATGTTTTCGCGTATCACCTTCTTGATCCAGGCCTTGAAATAGTCCTCGACCTGCTGCTTGACATAGTCGGCCGCGCTGTTGACCAGCGAACGCACGATCTGGTCGCCGTTCAGGCCGCCAAGGTATTGCACCGTCGGATTGCGCGACGCCCACACCACCGCGTCGGCCACCTGGCCGGCCAGGCCGGGCAAAGCCCTGGCCATGTCCTGGGCGATCGCCTGGTTGCTCATATTGGCCAAGACCTGCGGCGGATACTTGCCCTGGACGTACTGGATCAGCGCCCCCTGCATCTTGGCCACCAGTTCGTTGGCCAGCGCGTCCTGCATGCCGTAGTAGTCCAGACTGGAAGCCTCCAGCAACTGCGGCCGCAGCCAGTCGTAGTCGCCGACCGCGTCGCGGTAGGTCTGGCTGCCCTCGCCGGCCGGCAGCGCCTGGGCGTCCTGGCGCAGCTTGGCCAGCTGTCGCTCGACATAGGCCTGCTGCAGCGCCGGATAGCCGCTCAGCGTCTGGCTCTGCGCCAGCGCCTGCAGCCGCTGCGCCAACTCCGCCCCGCCCTGGCCGGCCCCGTAGCCGGCCGCCGCCGCCTCGGCCCGCGCGGAGGCGATGGTGCCGGTCAGGCCGGGCACCATCTGCATGCCCAGCAGGCAGGCCAGCGCCACCCCCGACACGCCCTGGACCCAGCGTTTGCCGACCGCGGCCTTCAGGCGTCCCTTATTTGGCATAGCTCTGCACGGTCTGGCTTTGCCGCAGCTTGCGCAGGCGGTCGCCCATCGCCAGCCTGGCGTTGTTGGCCGCCATCACCGCCAGCAGCCTCTCCTGCCGCAGCGACGACTGGTACTGGCTGAGCAGCAGGCCGGACTGCACCGCCAGCAATTGCACCTGCGCCTTCATCGCGGTGCCGGGGTTCATGTTCTCTATCGTCTGCTGCGACATCGACAGCAGCACATCGGACACGGTCTTCACCTCCTCGGCCGACAGGTCGTACTGGCGATAGCTGTCATAGGCCACCAGCTGAGCCGAGTTGTAGCCGATGCGGCGCGCCTCGTACTCCTGGGCCGCCGGATTGTTCTTGATCAGGCTGGAGGCCGCCGGCGGCACCGGTTCCAGGCCTATGGTCAGCTTGGCGTTGTAGTCGGCCAGCTTGCGCTCGTCGGCGCTGGGCACGTCGCCCGGCGCGAACGACAGCGGCTGCTGCACCTGCTGTTTCTGCTGCGGCGTGGCGCTCTGGAACCAGTTGGCCAGCGCGCCGTAATAACCCTGGATGGCGGTGCCCTGGTCCATATTGCCCGCCATATTGCCGGTGACCGCCTGCAACTGGGCGGTCATGCCGCGCCGCGCCGTCATCGCCGCGCCGGGCGAGCCGGTGTTGTTGGCGTCCTCTGGCACCGAGCCCGGCTTCGGCAGCGAGTTGCCGCACCAGATGTCGCACTGCTGCTGACGCGTCTTGTCGCCCTCCTGCCCCATCTTGTCCCGCATCGCCTCGGCTTGCTGGCGCTGCTCCATCATCTGCTGCACCTGCTGCGCCAACTGCTGTATCTGCTGCTGCAGAATCTGCGCCACCTGGCCCAGTATCTTGTTGAGGATGTCGGTGGGCCAGTCCGCCAGCGCCGCCGTCGGCGCCAGCGCCAGACCGCCGCCCAGGGCCAGAATCAATACTCGCCGCTTCAGCGGCAGCAGACGGAATTTCGTTTTGATATCCATTGCATCAAACCTTTACTTAATACGGATTGGACGAACGGCCCGGCTCGTCCAGCCGCCAGCCCTGGCTGGCAACCGGCGGCGGCTGGATCGGGCAGGCATCCCACACCGGATCGGGCGCGTCGCTGTCCTTCGGCCACTCGACCGTGTTGTCAGGCTCGCCGGTCTCCTTGGCCTCGCCCTGACCCTTGTCCGGCATAGCCACCTTGCCTCCGCACAGCATCGTGGTCGGCCCCTTGGGCGGAAACGGATTCTTGTAAACCTGGTCATGCGCCTCCCAATGCAGATTGGGGCCGGTGTTGTTGCCGCCGCTGATGCCGGAATAAGCCAGCAGATCGCCGCTGCGAACGCGCTGGCCGCTTTTCACCGCGATGGCGCCCAGGTGCAGATAGCGGGTCAGATAGCCGTTGGGATGCTTCAGATTGACGAAATTGCCGGCGTTGCTGACGTTGTAGGCCACCCGCTCCACCACCCCGTCGGCCGGCGCGTAGATCGGCGTGTTGGACGGCAGGCCGATGTCGTCGCCGTAGTGCGGTCGGGTCGTGCCCAGCACCGGGTTTCTGCGCGCGGCCGAGGCCGGGCTGGTCACGCGCACCGAGCCCTGGAACGGCGCGGCGAAGCAAAAACCGCCGCTGCCGCCTGCGGCGACTGTCGAATCCGCGCCGGCGCGGCCGGAAGTCAGCAGCACGCCGGCGCTGCCGGCGGCGATCGCGGCCAGCGTGGCGGCGAAACAGGCCAGGAAAGTCTTCATTTATCCAGCTCGTCCATTTTCAGCCACACCGCGCGCGCGGCCGTGATCGCCCGGCGGTGTCCGGCATAGTAGGCGTCGTCGCCATCGTCGTGCCGCAGGCGGGAAAACAGGCTGCGGCTCAGGTTGTCGGCCAGGATGGCGCAGGCCGCGTTGTCCGGCCGCTGCATCGCCGGGTCGTATAGATCCAGCGCCGGCGAGGTGACGGCCGCGACGTAGTCGTAACGGTTGAAGCGAATGGTGGAAAGGTAGGCATTGCGGCCGGCTCGGGCGATCTCGGCCTGCCGCGCCAGCTTGTCCAGCCGGGCCTGGCTCGCCTGCGGCAATGCGGCCGGCCGCTTGCAGCGCGCGGCCGCCGGCTCGTCGCCGACCAGTTCCACGCACCACGCCGACCCAGGTCCCGACAAGCGGTCGAAGCGGGCGCGCGCGCTGCCGGCTTCGGCATCGCCGAGCGACGAAAACTGATAGTTGTAGCGGAAGTAATCGCCAGCCATCTTCCGGCAGCCGGCCTCGAACAACACGCCGGCCAGCGTCAGCGTCGCCTTGTCTCGGCGGTTGCGGATGGCCGTCATCATCCCATCGGCGCCATTGCCGGCCAGGAAGGCGCTGAACGCCTTGTGCGGTCGAACGCGCGCCAGCCCATCGATGGCCGCCGCCTCGACCGCCCGCGTGACCACGACATCGGCTCGCGCGGCGGAAACCGCCTCGGCGGCCGCCGTCTGCGCCAGCGTCAACGACAGCATCGCGACTGGGATTACCCTCATTTTCACACCAAAAAGTTTATTAAAATGTATACTAAATCAAACTTTATCAGAAGCGCACCAAAAAAAACACTGTTTTGTGACACCGCCGGACCATCCGTTGCCAGACATGGCCTTTATGCCAGGATGGGGCGAAACGCGTCCGCTCCATCCCGGCCTGACAGATCACTCGTCGGCGATAGCCTGCGTCTTCTGCCGCACGCCTTTGCGGCGCGGCGGCGGCGCCGGAATCAACGA
This sequence comes from Chromobacterium sp. ATCC 53434, assembly GCF_002848345.1. Lineage (NCBI taxonomy): Bacteria > Pseudomonadati > Pseudomonadota > Betaproteobacteria > Neisseriales > Chromobacteriaceae > Chromobacterium > Chromobacterium sp. ATCC 53434. The sequence continues at coordinate 2,634,374 of NZ_CP025429.1, forward strand.
CGAATTCAGCGCGGCGATGTCCATGAACTCGTGCAACATGTCCAGACTGCGCGTCGTCGCCTCCTGCTTGACCACGATATTCTTCTCCTCCATCAGCAGCGTGTCGCGGATGGCGGCGACGATTTCCGCCTTGCCGCGCAGATCCTTGTCCGACTCGATGTCGTCCAGCTTGGCCAGCAGCCGCTGCAGCACCACCCGGGCGCCGTCGCGCTCCTGCTCGGCCTGATGCTCGTACGACTTCAGCAGATCGTCCATCTCGCGCGCAATGATCTGCACCTGCGGCTCCGGCTTCACCTGCTTGCGCTCCCAGTGGGAGACCGCCACCTTGCGCCGGCCGAACAACTGGGCGAACGAGTCCTGATTGATCGACAAGCGCAAGCGCAGCGTCGGCATGTCCACCTGGCCGAACGGGAAACGCTCCGGGTGCGCGGCGTACCAGCGCACCAGATTGGCGATCGCGCCGTCCACCGGCGTATCGGCGTTCTTCTTGACGATGGTGGACCAGCGACCGTGGGTCTGAATGCCGAGCGCGGCCAGCGCCTGCGCCACCGTGGCGCCGAAATACTCCTTGAACGCGTCCAGATCCCGACCGACGATGGGCCTGTCCTCCGGAAACGCCAGCACCGCCGGCCGTCTGGCCGAGACGTCCATGACATCCTCTTTGCCTCCGTCGGGAAGCAGGGATTGTTGTTGGTTCATTCAGTACCCCAATACATTATGCAAAACACACAAGCGGAATCGGTGCAGTATACCTTACACCTTCCGCAACCACCGTCGGCCGATGGCGAGCCCATTGCCGTCCGGGCCGCGCTCCTCCGCCGTCCGGCTCATCCCCAACCGGGGTATTCCCGCCGCAGCGCGGCCCAGATCTTCAACACATGCGCGGCATACGGCCGCGCCCGCGCCGGATTCGGACTGTGATAGGCGCCGATGCCCGCCTCCCAGCTGCCCCGCCTGCCGACCTCCGTCGACAACAGCCAGGCGGCGACATGGGCATTGACGCAAGGATCGTACAGACGCGCCCGGTCTATGCCGTAGCGCGCCAGCTTGGGCAGCCAGTAGTCGTTGATCTGCCAGTAACTGATATCGACGCTGCCGTTGCGATTGCGCCCGGTGACGTACGGATTGTCGAACTGCACGCCGGACTCCTTCACCTTCAAGGCCATCAACAGCAGATACGGCACGCCGAAGCGGCTGGAGGCATCCAGGGCGCAATTGGCGGTTCGACGGACGTCGAAGTGCTCCGGCGGCGCTTCGGCGCGCGCCGGCAAAGCGGCGCTCAGCGTCATAAGCGCGAGCACCACAATAAAAAGTTTTATCATAGTTACTATTATATTGAACTTTAAAAAGAAAGAAAGTGACTTCACCACCCCGCCCCAGGCTACACCGCGAGACTGTTCGCTCCCCGACATCCCGAATCGTCCTCCACAACAACCATCCAGCCTGCGCCTCCGTGCAGTCCAAGAAACAAAATACAGACAATTCCCATTATAATTAGAGAAAGGTTGGCAGCCCGATACGACACCGCGTCCCAAATCAAATACCGAAGCTTCCCGCGATTGCGCCGGAATCATTTTGCGCGCGCCATCACGAAAGACCGCAACCCTAAACCGGACTGCGGCGACGGCCATCGCGCGCAAAACGCGTCAAAGCACTTCGGCATGCCCGCCACACCCTGCAGCCCGTTTACCGGCCCTCGCCACGCCGACTCAAGCGAAGACAATCGAAGCACATGGACCCGAATCAAAAACTCAAAGAAACGCTGGGCATCTACCGTGACAGAATCTCGATCCTGAAAAAGGGATACGCTCAAGAACGCTATCGCATCGAGCAGATCGGCCGCTCTTTCCTCGGCGACCTGCCCACCCGCGAGATCACCAGCGTCGACATCGCCAGCTATCGCGACCAACGATTGGCGCAAAACAATCCCAAAACCGGCAAACCGTTGTCCACCGCCACGGTGCGGCTGGAAATGTCGCTGCTCAGCAACTGTTTCGACATCGCCCGCATCGAATGGGGCCTGTGCGACAACAACCCAGTCTCCAACGTCCGAAAACCCAAGATCCCGCCAGGCCGGGACCGCCGCATCACCCCGCGAGAAGAACGACTGATCCTGCGCTACGCCCACGCGCACTCGAATCCGCAGCTCTACTCCATCGTCGTCATCGCCCTGCAAACCGCCATGCGCCAGGGCGAGATCCTCAATATGCGCTGGGAGTACATCAACCTGAAGACCCGCGTCGTGCATCTGCCTGAAACCAAAAACGGCACCAAGCGCGACGTGCCGCTGAGCTTGAAGGCGCGCGACGCGCTGATCCGGCTGGGCGTGCATACCAAGGGACGGGTCTTCGGCTACAGCGCCGCCGGCTTCAAATCCACCTGGCGCGTGATGATGCAGGCACTGGACATCCAGGATCTGCACTTCCATGACGCCCGCCACGAAGCCATCTCGCGGCTGTTCGAACTGAACAGCCTGGACATGATGGAGATATCGGCCATCTCCGGCCACAAGTCGCTGAGCATGCTCAAGCGCTACACCCACTTGAAAGCGCACAAGCTGGTAAGAAAGCTGGAGGGAAACAAGAGCAAGGGCAAACAAGTGGTGTTGGATCACATGATCCCCTACCCGGCCGTCGTGGTGCACAGACAGAACACGGTTACCGTCCGCCTACGGTGGATTACGAACTGCTGCCATACGCCTGGCGCGGGATGCGCTACTACGGCGCCTGATGACTTCTCCTCCAGAACTATTTGGATGACGAGTCAATTCGAATTACCAATGCATGGCAATGGTATCTATTAACATAAAACAAGCTACAAAATGAAAACGCGGATGTCATCTTTTAGGCACAGAGTCATAATATCGCACCACTTGTCGCCGATTTCTCCTACCATATATGGCATGAGATAATTGAGGTTTTTCGAGATGCCATATTAACACAAGCACTGAGCTATAGATTCTGGTAGTAAAAACATTTTTAATACCTCAGATACATCTGCAGCAATTCACCTATGATTTGCATACCAATGCAATTCTAATAGAAACTAAGCTCGAATTGTGACAGGTTTTTGTAGCTTAATGAGAATGGCACAAGCATTGTGAACATCAGAATCCCATTTTTAGTATACCGCTATCTGAAACCAGTACATTAGTGATTTTGCAATCCGTCGGTGGCATTTCACAGCTCATCTTTTAAGTTGCATGTCATTGGAATTGTCGGATTCAATATTGAGGTTTCAACTTTTCCAGGACTATGGAAACTGGCATCCAAGTTCTGCGAAATCATTGCGGTGTATTGGAGAATATGGAATTTGGCAAAGCTTTTTTACAGCTGCATAAATCCTATCGCAAATAACTATATGCGCTTATTATGTTTACGCTCCATGATTTAATCATGAATCCTAAATATTTATACAGCTGCATTGGTTACAGGTTTTTTCAAAGCATCAGGACTTATTTGCAACCGTTTGTCTAATAGATCAATTGACATTTAATGAATTCCTCCCAAACTTATTTAATGACAAGTGACATTTAATAAATTTGGCAATGGTAACTATTTAGAGAAGAGTAAAATAAAAGCCCGCCAAGTCGCCTTTTTGGATTTAACTTATGCAAGGTATTCTGTGAATATAGTCATATTCCTCCCTCCTGGAATGAGTGAGTACCATTCAAGTTCTTCAATTATTCAATTCATTTTGAACTGTGCAGATGTAGCAAGTTTCATCGCTGGATGTACAAAGTTAATGCCATGCCTATTTGAAAAAGCAAGCGCTTGCGCAACCATGCATAATAGTTGTGTCAAATACCAGCCGATGGCAAACATCTAGAAGAAACAGGCTTTGCGAGTGCTATCCTTGTGCAATATGGCATGCTCTGCAATAGAGTCTTGACCCAAGCATTATCAAACTTGCCAATAATGGTCAAATGTAATGTTTGGGTCTTGATCAAACCGCTCCTGTCCACACCTCATGGCAAATATTGAATATGCCATTGGTACCTGGCATTGGTGCGGATATTATTGGTTCTGCTTATCTAGATAGCCGATGGATTCTCATATTATCAGTCCAAATAACTAAGCATAATGGTTTTGATACATTAGATAATTTATATATCCATCTATGAATTCCATGGCGGATTGTAGGTCTGCAAAAATGGACTTGATTGAAGTCACTGAAACCATTTAAAATATGAGGCGACTGTAGATATTCACGCTTTAGTTGATGCGTATTCGCTGGAATCTATTGAATTGCGAGAATATTCTCGAATAATCTTTGATATCCACAGGAATGCGTCATGGTAAAATAATGAAACTTGATAGCTTGTAAATAAATACGACAAATCGTTGAAAATATTTGTAAGAATTAAATAATCCATACTGCCAATATTGAATGTTGCCGCGGCAACAGCATGAGTCATTCAATAAACTTGGGCATTAGGTTTGCGATTTCCACAGGTGCCCAGGAACTAATTGTTGCAGCCAATCATTTGTTTCTATTGTAGCATCCGTAATTGATTGGCTACCCAAGGAGATTGAGCGGCCAATCCCAGCAGCAGCTTCCCAAGTTTGGGTGATACCAGCGACCGATTGGCAAGAAAGTATTAATCACTGGCATCTCTGCAATCGTTCCGTCAGGACCACAACCGTTTCCCTCCACGACCTGCTGCATCGGATACAGATACTGTCCCTTCACGAACCCATTATTCGAAGTAACATCGCCGTTTGCCGTCATACCCCACCTGCGGTCACGCTACCGCCGGCACCCACGCTGCCCGCTGCGCTTACATTTCCATTCGCAGCCCACCGTTGTTACTGTAATCCCCCCGAGTGTGCTTCGTGATGCTGCCCCCGCTGGTGATGCTGCCGCCAGACGTCATCGTCCCGCCCATCGTCAAGCTTCCGCCACCTGCGATGTTGGCCGCCGCCGTGATATCTTTTCCGCCCATATTGAGCGTGCCCTGCATCTTCTTGCTGCCATCCAGCCGCAGGAATACATTCATGTCCGAACGGTTGTAGCCGCCTCGTACCGCGACGATGCCGCCAGGCGTGCCGCCGACCGGGTTGGCGATAGGCAACGCGGTGTTGTTGCCGTTCTGGAAAGTGAATAGCGCGGTGTTCGGCGGCATCGACGCGCCGCCGTCGGTGCCGATCTGCTGCACCGCGGCCCCCGCCGCCACATAGTCGACGGCGTTCGCCGCACCTGGGAACGGCGTGCGCAGCGGCGTATCGACATAGGTCAGCGAGATGACGTTGCAGGTGCCGGGCGTGCTGGCGCTGCATTGCCGGCCGGCCTGGGTCGGATCGTCGCCGCTGATCTCTATGCGGTAGCTGGCTCCAGCCAGCGGCGGGACCGTGCCCAGTCCGCGCATGCCGATCGAGGCGGCGATCTCGGCCGCGGTGGGACGCAATGGATTGACGACGTTGGCGATGGTGCTGCCCTGGCCCAGGATGACATTGACCAGTTGGTCATGGTTTTGCACCACATAGCTCTGCACGCCCTTGCCCAGGTCGGACAGCGCATTGCCCAGGATTTGCCCGCGGTTGACCCGCCATTCGTTGACCTGCCGGATACCCAGATAGGCCAGGCCCATGCCTATCATGGCCACCGCGATGGCCAGGCCGATCAACATTTCGCCCGCTTGCTTCCTGCGCATCACGCCCCCCTGCCTTGTATGTTCTTGCGTCGCTGAATATCGATCTCCCCCTCCAGCCGGGCGTATTCGCCCTTGTTCAGGAATTGGGACAGATCCTTGCGGTCGCGCAGGTCCAGCGAGGTCACCTGCGGAATGCCGTTGTCGAGGCGCTGGTGGAACACCATGCGCAGCGAGTCGGCGATGAATTCGTCCGCCTGCGCCTCGCCGCCGGCGCGAGCCAGCGAGGCCAGGCGGCGCAGCGCGGACGGGATGTCTCGCGAATGGATGGTGGACAACACCAGATGACCGTCCACCGCGATGCGCAGCAGTTCGGCGGCGCTGTGCGCGTCGCGCACCTCGCCTATCATCAGCATCGAGCGGTCGCGTGCAGGAAAGGAACGCAACGCGGTGGTGATGGCCTCGGCGTAGCGGCGGTCGAAATTGAATTCCTGTCCCGATGGCGAGTCGGCCACGTCTATCTGCGTGCAGTAGCCGTCGCCATGCCAGCCCTCGATCACGATTTCGACCGGGTCTTCCACCGTCTGCGCGAAACCGCCGAACTTCTCCAGTCGCGACACCACCATCGCGTTCATCGTGGTGGTCTTGCCGGAGCCGGTCAGCCCGGAGAACAACACCAGGCCGCCGCTCTTCTTCAGTTCGTCGGACAGCATCATCGAGGTGTGGAAGTCCAGCAGACGCAGATCGCCGAGCCGCGGCGCCTTATTCATCACCAGACGGCAGGCGTAGCGATACTGCTGCATGCGCTGCACGCGCCAGCGCAAGCCGCCTATGGTGATGGTGAAGCCGGTGCGGCGGCCTACTTCCTGCTGCTCGGTGAGCACCACCTCGGTCAGCTTCATCAGGAAATTCTTGTACTCCTCGCCGGGCTTGACCTGCCCGGGGAAAAGCACGCTGGATTTCCAGTCGCGCACATGCAGCTGGACATCGGTAATGATCTGTTGCGCCATGGACTTTCCACTGCTCCCTTGCATGCCCGTCAAAACCCTGCCCTGCTTAACGGGCGAAAGTGAACTCCAGCTTGGCCGGCGTTGTCGCGGTGGCCGCCGCGCAATTCGTCGCCAGCGCCACCATATTGATGTTGGTCCCGGCAGGCAGGTCTTTCACCGCTACTGTCCCCACTTTGATGCGTCCAAACAGGGCCTGAACGTTCGGCACCAACTTGGCGCAGGCCTCTGCCGTATAACCAGTCGACGTGATCACAATCCCGTCGTTATTGCCGAACAGCGTGCCAGCGGTCCAATCCACCTGCCCGCCGAAGCGGTTCAAGATGGTGGTGCCGTTGATGCGGTCCGGCGGCGACAGCCGCAAATTGATGGCGGTGGCGGTATTCAAGCCCGTCGAGTCCATTCCGGTGCCGAATACGCGCAAGGCGTTGGAAACCGATTGTTGGACATCCGAAGTCTCGGAGTTGACCTTGATATTGGTCATCACTGTCGGCACCACCAAGAAGCCCACCGACAGGATGAAGGCGATGATGCCCACCGCCACCGACAGCTGGATCAGGTCAATACCCGCCTGGCGCTTCAGCGAGCTGCTTCTGCCAGTAGCTACGCGCCGTTTCAAAGCATGCATGGAATCTCCAATGTGCTCATTAATTGTTAAATAGAATAGATACTATATCAAACTTTAAAAAAGCATGGCAAACGATAAATCAAACACCGCCGCCGGTCATCTGCTGGATCTGGTTGCCGGCCTCCAGCGCCGTCATCATCATGCCGGCTATCGTCAGCAGGATGAACAGGCCCACCACCACGATCAGGATGTTCCGCATCACCGCCGATCGCTCGCTGATCTTCTCCGAGATTTCCTCAATCGTCGTCAGGCCGATCTTGCGGATGCCGCTCTCGAAGTTGCTGCGCTCGGCGTATTCGGAAATCCGGTCGAAAATCTCTTCGGAGAACAGGCCGGTGTCTATCGCGTTCAGGATGCTGCGATTGCTGGTCAGCGCCAGACGGATGCGCGCCAGATGCCAGCGCATCCACGGCGTAGCACCCTGTTCCAACAGCACCACGGAGTCATAGATGGCGGTATTGGCCTGCGACAGCGCGGCCAGCGACACCAGAAACTCGCTGGCCTTCAGATCGCGGTACACCGAGTACGGCAGATGCCGGTCCAGACGGTTGCGCAACGGGCTGGCCCAGCGCGGCAAAGACCAGAAATACACCACGGACAGCAAGATGGGAACGCCGTAGATCAGGTACCAGAAGTGGCGTATCGCCTGCGACAGGTAGTACAGCACCTTGCCGATCAGCGGAAACTTATCGGCCGGCATGATCTGCTCCATGATGGGCATCATGCCCAGCGCAACGCCCAGCTGCACGCCGGTCATCAGCAACAGCAGGAAGATGGGCAGCGCGATGGCCATCTTGATCGCCTTGGCGTTGCCCTCGCGGATTTTCACCACCTTGGCCAGGAAGCGCAGCGCCTCCGGCAGGTCGCCGCGCTCGCCGGAGCCGATCACCATCAAGTCGTCGGCCGGCACCGTCCCTTCCCAGGCGCCGCGCAGATTCATCGACGCCGCCCGGTCCCGCCAGTAGGCGAACAGCGGCGCCATCGGATTGCCGCGCTCCCGCGCCAGCATGTATTTGTGCGAGAACAGCTCGTACGGGTTGGCGCCGTCCTCGATGGAGTCGGCCAGGTCGCCATAAAACTTGGTGCGCAATGCCAAAAACTTGCGCCGCGCGCGCGGCAGGCCGGCGTATTTCTGCTGCCCCGCCGACCCAAGGCCGAGAAAACGTTTGAGCAGGTCCAACATCACACGCCCTCCGCGCTGCGGTAATCCACCCGGCCGGCCTGGATTTCCAGCAACAGCCGGGAGCTGATCCGCTGATCCGGCCGCAGGCCCTTGTCCACCAGATCGGCCGGCATCGCCGCGCCGAAGTCGCGCTGGCACAGCTTGCCGTCCCATACCTCGCTGAGCCAGACCTCGCCGGCATAGCCGCTGCCGCAACATGGCTGGCGGACGTTGCGGGTCCGGATGTGGCCGAAGTCGACGTTGCGGAAGTCGCTGACCACCTCGGTCAGCTCGCGGGCCGCCTGATCGGCGTCCACCGGCACGGCGCACAAGGGACACAACCCCGGCACCCGCATCGTGTTGACGCCCATCGTCACCCGCCCCTTGGCCCAGTCCGGCCGGTCACCCAGCATGGCCAGCAGGGCCGATTGGGCCGAGGCGTTCCGTCCCGGATACACCGCCAGCACCGGCGCCAGGCTGGCTTGCAACTGCCGCGCATCGGGCTCCAACAGCCGCCTGGGCAAGCCGGCATCGCCTCCGCCCAGCGCCAGGCCCTGGCTCCAGGCTTCGGCCGCCAGCGCTGCGGCCAGCGGTTCGGCCATTTCGCCGGCGACGAAGACGATGCCCCCCGGCCGAGACAATTCCTTCACCAGCCGGTTGATCGCCACGTGGTCGTCCAGACCGAAGGCGGGCAAGCCGGCCGGCTTGTCTAGCGCCTGGCCGCCGAGGCTGAGCGCGGCGCTCCAGATGCCGGCGTCGTCCGTCGCATCCGGCCGCGCCAACCACTGCGCGGCGGCGTCCGACGGCAGCGGCGCCACCGCCTCCATGCCGAATGCGGTCTCCAGCAGCAGCAGACGCTTGCCGTCCGGCAGCGGCGCCGCGTGCGCGCGGCTGGCGCCGGCGACGTCCAGCGCCCGCTCGACGTCGCCATCGGCGATAATCTCCGCCCACAGGAATCGCCGCAGCGCCCAGCGATAGGCGTAAGCGGGCAGCAAGGCCACCCGGCAAGCCTGGCCGCGGCTTTCCAGTTCGCGATGGCAGGCGACGACGTCGTCCACCGCGCGCGGATCGCTGCCGTCGACAACGATCAGCGCGCGCGCGCCCACGCTGTCGCCCTTCAGGTAGAAATAGCCGCCACGGCCCAGCTCGTCGCGTTCGCGCGTGGCCGGCGGCAGGTCGGCGCGCGCGGCCACCGGCACCCTCGCCAGCTCGTCGAAAGCCATGGCCGCCGCCGCCACCGGCCAATGCGCGGCGGCCTGCGCCACATAGCGATCGTCGTTGACCAGTCCCAATGCGTCCAGGCTGGCCAGCACCTGCTCGGCGCTGTGCCCCAGCATGCCCTGCTCCGCGGCGACCCTGGCCCAGGCCGGCACCGGCAGCGCGTCGTCGACTTCGCGCTCGTGCACCTCGACCGCCGGCTGCCGCACCGACTCCACCAGCGGCGCGTGATAACCCATGTCGAAATCTTCGCCACCTTGCGCGCTCTCGCCGCGCGCTTCCTGCGCCAGGCGTTGCAACAGCGCCAGGCGCTCCTCGCTGAGCCCCTCGCCGCGCCGCGCCGGCGGCGGGCTGGGCGGCAGCGGCGCCAGGATTTCCTCCACTGACGGCTGTGCGAAAAAATCGCGCGGCTCGGCTGCAGCCTCCGGCGCATCGTCCTCGCGCGCCAACGTCCCAGCCTCAGCCGGTTCGGCCACCGCCTGCAGCGGCAAGCCGAAGCCGCCGTCGCGGAACACCGGTTCCGGATGATCCGGCAGCAGGTCCGGGTCCACCGCCAGCGGCAGCACCTCTTCATCGTCGTCCGCCGGCATCGCGGCTGCGCTCTTGTCCCCGCCATGCTTGCCATAGCCGAATCTGCCCAGCAGACTCTTGAAGGCGTCGTCGCCATTGGCCATCTGTTTTCCTCGCATCAATCAACTGGCCAGGTTCAAAGGCCGGTATTTCTTCAGTTTGCGGAACGCCGACTCCACATCGCGCGGATCGAGCAGTCCCAGCGACATCTTGTAGATCGCATGCTCCATCGCGGTCTTTCCCAGCATCCGCGGATCGTGCAGCCTGCCATTGCTCTTGGCGCGCCAGTATTTCTCCGCCTCCCAGAAGCGGCCATCCCGGATGATCGGCAGCATTTCCTCGGTCACCTCGCACACCTCGGCCACCACCGTCTGGCCCTTGGTGCCCAGGTGACGGCACTGCGGGCAGCCCGGCCCCTCCACCTTGATCGCGCCGACGTCCAGGCCCAGCGAGGCGATGGTCATCAGATAGTCGTCGTCCAGCACCTCGGCCGCCGGCAGGCAGCAGGCCGGACACAGCACTGGCACCAGCTTCTGGTAGACCAGCGCGGTCAGAAAATCCGGCGCCGCCAGCGCGTCTATCGGTATGCCAATCTCCTCGTCGGTCAGCCGCGGGATGATGCCGAAGCCGCTGGACGCGTGAACGGTGGACAGCACCTGGTGGCCGGTCTGGGTCATCGCCTTGGCGAAGGAGCCGGTTTCGGCGTCGCGGATCTCGCCGCCCATCACCTTGTCCGGATCGCCGCGCAGCAAGACCTTGGCCGCCGCGCCGAACGGCGTCTCGCCGCCGTCCTTCTTGCCGTCCTCGGCCTTGCGCTGGATGGGCACCTGAGTGACGTGTGGCTGGATGTACTCGACCGGGTCCTCGATCGAATAGAATTTCTTGCCGGATTCCCGCTCGTAGGTCATCAGCGTGCGCAAGGTGGTGGTCTTGCCGGAACCGGTTTCGCCGGCGATGATGGTCAACCCCGGCGAACGGTAGACGGCGTCCTCCAGCACTTCCACCTGGTCGTCGGAATAGCCCAGCTGCGTCAGCGTCAGGATGTCCTTCTCCACCGCCTCGTTCAGCAGCACCCGCAGCACGATGTCGACGCCGCGGTTCTCCTTGACGCTCTGGAAGCGCAACTGGTAGCTGCGGCCGCGGATCGCGAGATTGATCGAGCAGCTCTGATGCTTGTTCTCGTCGAAGTGGTTGTGGCTGCGGCTGCTGGAGTCGGCTCGCGAGTTGTAGGCGGTGGACACCGCGTCCATCATCGCGTTGAAATCGCGCAGCAGACGGTCTTTCGGGTCGCTGTCGCGCAGCTTGCCGTGAATGCGGTAGCGCACCAGCACCTGGCTGCCGTCGCGGAATTCGAAGTGGATGTCGGTGGCCTTCAGATCCACCGCCTTGTCGACCACCAGGTCGAAATTGCGCTGGCCGCCGGTCTTGGCGTCGCCGTCGCGCTGGGCCGATTCCGCGCCGTGCTGCTGCAGTTGCGAGTGCACCAGCAGAATTTCTTCCATGGTGCCGACATAGATGCCGAAGCAACTCCACTTGGTGCGCGAGCGCACGCCGACGTCGAAACGCTGCAGCAGATCGGTGCCGTGCAGTTGGCGATAGGCGACGTCCTCCAGCAGCAGGATGTACTGCCTGGCCTTGGCCGAACCCAGCAACATGGCGCTGTTCTCGTAGCCGGGCAGCGCCAGATCGCCCTCCTGGCGCCAGCCATGGTGGCGTATGGTTTCGGATTTCAGCCCGCCTATCCGTCGCACCGGCAAGCCCTGCGCCGCCGAGCGCGCGCGCGCGTCGGGCCGGACGGCCGCCTGCGCGCCGCCCTTGGCGTCGCCGCGCCCCATCACCTCAGAAAGCCAATTCCGCATGGCTCAACCTGCCTCTCGACTTCGCCTTCAACGCGGTTCCGGAACCGAGGGGACGCCGGCGTCCATCAGCAGGCGCTTGCGCTTGCCGCCGTGGGCGATGTCGACATAGTCGTCGCCGATCGCCAACACCTTCCACGATTGCACCGTATCGCCATTGCGCACCATCTTGCCGTATTTGTTGTCCACCACCAGGTAGGCCTTGCGCAGCTTGCCGTTGCTCTGGATGAACACCACGTCGAACAGTTGCGACGAGCCGTCCTTGCCGGCTATCGGCGTGCCGCTTTGCAATAACGGCGGCGTCGCCGCCTGCGACGGCAGCGGCGGCAGGCCGCCGGCCGGCATGACCGGAGCCGGCGTCAGCGCGTTCTTGGCGAAGCTGTCTATGTTTTCCGCCGAGGCGCACAAAGGCAGCAGCAGCAACAGCGCGATCCACTTATTGGACATAGAAATTACCCTTCGCGGTGAATTCAGGTTTTTTGTCATTGATCGTCACCGCCATTTCGTCGATCGTCATATTGCCCACCCGCCTCATCAGCCCCGGCACCGAGTCGACAAAAGCCAGATGGCCCTGCATCGCCCAACTGCCCTTGATGATCTGCCGCGCCGCGGCGGCCCGGTTTTTCAACGCCGGTGGCAGCGGCACCAGCGGTTCCATCTTGCCCAGCGCCACCGCCATCAGCTTCTCCGCCTTGTCGCCGAGCTGCACCGTTCCCAGATCCTCCAACTCCTGCATCCGCACGCCGGCGGCCAGGTAGAAGTCGCGGGACGGTATCGGCTTCACCTCGCGCGGCGACTTGCCGTTCAGGAAGGACACCCGCTCGATGGCGCTGCCCATGTCCTGGAATTCGATGCGCGGCCGCGCCTCCATCAGCGACTTGAAAGTGCCGCCGTCATGCCGCTTCCAGCTCAACTCGCAGACGCCGTCCTTGCACATCGCCCTGTCCAGCTGCCAACTTCCCGCTTCGCGCGGCAGCTGCGCTATCGTTTGCTGCATCTCCTGCGCGTAGGCCGCGCCATGATCCATCGCGGCGCTTTGCATAGCCTGCTCCTGCCGGCCGCGGAACTCCTGCAGCGGATCCGGCTGGGCCGCCGCCATCTGCGCCAGTTCCTGAGCCTGCCGCTCCTGATCGGCCATCCACCACCAGACGCCTCCGCCCATCGCGCCCATGATCGCCAATATCACCACCGCGCCCAGCAACTGCTTGCCCGGCAGCGGCAGCAAGCGGCAGCCCGCCTTCTCCTCGTCGGTCAGCGAGGTGACGATGTCTTCCAGATTGACGTGGCGGGTTACCGCCAGCAGTTCGTCGTCGATGTCGCCGAGGATGGTGACGCCGGTGCCCACCTCCTGAATGAACTGGCGCGCCGCGTCCAGCGCCGCCTCTCGGGCGATGGCGCGGTCCTGCGCCGGCTTGCCGTCGTGTATCGCGATGAACAGCACGCGGTCGGGATCGTCCGGATCGCTGTGCAGGAACAGCAGATTGGGATCGTCCGACACCACCCGCAGCAGGCCGGCCAGCGCGAACACCTGGCTCTTGCGCGCGTTGGCGGCCAGACTGGCCAGGCCGGCCACCCTGACGCCCAACGCGTTCTGCAGCACCAGATATTGTTTGGCGCCGCGCCTGCCGGCCAGCTCGCGGACCTCGTCGGCCTCCTTGCTCAGCCCCAGCAGCGGTTCCCACTGCAGTTCTACCGCCAGGTTGCCGAACAGCAATCTGGCCATGTCACACTCCCTCGGTCAGTTGCGGCGAGATCACCACGATGATTTCCTCGTCGTCCTGCGACGACGACTTGGTGCCGCCCTCGTAAGCCACCACCCCCTTGCGCGCGGTATTGCTCTTGGCGCGGCGGAAGCCGCTGAGAATCAGCGTCTGTCCGGATTTCAGCGAGGCGCGCTGCATGGTCTGCACCGACGAGGTGTTCGGCGTCTGGATGGTGTTGTCGCCGGAGGTGACCTTGGTGATGTCTATCAGCTCCGACAAGTCGATCTGCACCTGCAGCATCACGCTGCGGTTGTCCAGCAGCGTCGGCATCAGATTCATCACGAAGCCGGTGGTGATCAGGCCCGGCGTCAGGCCGGTGCTCGGCGCCGAGCCGTTGGTGCCGGCCGTCGACGTGATGCTGGCCAGATAACCCTGGTTATTGGTCACCGCCACCGGCGCCGGCTGATTGTTCAGCGTCACCACATTGGTGTTCACCACGGTGCTGACCCGCCCTTGCTGGCTCAAAGCCTGCAACAGGATCTTGCTGCCGCTGAACTGGCCGGAATTCATCGTGATACCGAACACGCCGGCGCCGTCCCCCGCGCCGGCCGGCATCGTGAAGGTGCTGCCCCAGCCGCTGGACGCGGAACGATAGACCAGGCTCCAGTCGACGCCGGAAGCACTGTTTTCATTCAGCTTGATCGAGAACACCTGCACCGACAGATTGACTTGGCGGCCCAATACCGCGTTTTCGCCGTCGATGTAGCGCCGCACCCGGTCCACCACGTCGGCGGAGTCGGTCACGGTGATCGAGCTGGTCATTTCCGACGGCATCGCCTTGCCCAGCGGCGACAGCATGCTGTTGACGGTATCGGCCAGCTTGTCCCAGTAACGCAGCTCCGAGGTCATGCTGACCGAGGAATCGGAACCGAAGCTGAGCGTGGCGCCGCCGCTCGAACCGCCGCCGCTGCCTCCGCCGCTGCCGCCCGAGGTGCTCTGCGAGCTTTTGCCCACCTTGGCCGTGTAGCTGGACACGCCCGGCATGGTCTTGATCTGAAAGGTGCGCGTCATCAGCCGCGAAAACTCCACCACGCCGTTGCGATAGCTCCAGTTGGTGCCGGTGCGGTTGGCCACCGCGTCCAACAGGCCGCGCAGCGTGCCGGAGTAGTTGATCTGGGTGCGAGGCTCGGTCTCCATCGCCGCCGAGGCCAGCGGCGAGTTCATGCCCGGCATCGCGCCGCCCATGCCGCCAGGCAGCGGCGGCATGCCCGTCGGCGGCATCGGCATGCCGCCCGGGCTGGCGTTGCCGCCGGCGCCCTGTTGCTTGGACGGGCTGATGCCGAAGATATCGCGCGCCAGGCGAATGGTGACGCCCTGCTCCTTGGAAACCTGCTCGGCGATCAGCGACAACGGCAAGGCCCGGCCCGAGGAGAAGCCGGCCGGCTGACCAAAGCGCGCCGGCAGCGAGTCGATCTCGTCCATCACCACCGAGCGCTGGGCGAACCAGGCGCCGCTGTCGTGCTCCATCAGTTGCGGCTGGCGATAAGACAGATTCTCCTGCGCGCTGCGCAGCACGGTCTGCGCCGCCGACACCCTGTCGTCGGTCTTCTGCAACATGCCGGGCGTGCCGCAAGCGGACAGCACCGAGACGCCGCACACCGCGGCTACGATCTTCTTCATGCGTCTTTCCTTAGCGCGTCGCGTTGATCACGCGAATGACCTTGTTGGCGTCGTACACCTTGATGCGAACCGGGGTGTCGGAGTTCTGCAGCGATTTGGCCACTTGCTCCATCACCTCCAGAAAAGTGCCGTTGAACGTCGCCGGATAATCGATGGGAAAGTCCCGCTCCAGCTCCCAGGCCAGCTCCCAGCCGTTGGCCTTGGCGTAGTCGCGCAAGGCGGCGGAGATTCGCCCCTGTCCGGGCGTCAGCCGCAGCGGCGCCCGGGACTGGCCGAATTCGATCTGCCGGCCGTCGGCTCCGCCGCCGCCCGCTCCGCCAGCGGCGGCATCCTGCGCGGCCGGGTTGTCCAGGTAGAGGAAACCGGCCTGGGCGTGCAGCGCGCACGCCAGCAAGGCTGCCGCCATCAATGTCTTCTGCTTCATAGCCGAACCTTATAGATTCACTTTAATAGGTATGATATCAAACTTTTTTAAACGCAGGTCAAATAAAACCGCCGCGTCCGCCTTCGGGCAGCGGCATGCCCTTCTGCTGCATGATCTGTTGAATGGTCAGGTTCAGATAGCGGCGCATGATCACCAGGCAGCCATAAAGCCGGATGTCGCGCAGCGGCTTGCGCTCCGCCAGTTCCATATAATAATGGGCCATCACGCCGGCGCCCTCCATGAACACCGTCTTGCGGCCTACGCTGGCCAGCGCCGCCCACAACTCCGGATGCCCGTGGCGGAACAGGATGGGCCGGGCCCAATCGCAACGCACCACGCCGTTCTTCTCGCGGTGATGGTGCAAAAGCCTGACCATCGCGGTGGAACGGTAGGCGTGCTTGTCGCAGGCCAGTTTGACCAGCTTGGCGCTGACGCCGAGCTTGCGGGCGAAGCCGACCAGCAGCGGATCGTCCGGATTGGACGGCACGCCGACCTGCTTCTCCAGCTGGGTCAGGAATTTCTCGTCGAAATCGGCCGCCTCGTGGTCCAGGCCGTTCAGCCTCATCCACTCCGACACCTGATACAGCTGCCTCTCCTTGGGTTCCAACCCGCGCGCCCGTATCACCCGATCGAACATCTTGCGATTGGCCGGCCGGTTCGACCACACCCTGCGCACCGCGCGCTCCCTGCGGATGTGGCGCAGCAGCAAGGGCGCCGCCGGCAAGGCCGCCAGCCAGCCCAGCGCATAATCGAGCGCGATGGTTCTGGCCATCGTCGGCTGCTCGCGCAGCCACTCGGCCCCATGCGCGAACGGCACGCCCAGCAACGGAATCTTCGCCAGCCACAGATAGCGGCCATAGGTGCTCTGCATCCACTTCTGCCATAGATGAGGCGCGAAATATACCGCGGCCGCCGCCAAGGCCAGCGCGCCGACAACCAGAAACAACCTGTCGTCGCCGCCGCCGCTGCCGCCGCCGCCATTGCGCGCCGCCATCAGACCGGTCTCCTATAGCGCGGTCGCGCATGATAGAAGCGGCCGGACAGCTTGGCCCTGCCGTAGCGGAAAGCCTGCTCTATCGGCACGCCCTTGTATTCAAACAGGATCAACACGCCGAAGATCAGCAGCATCGCCAGCACCGTATACCATTTGAACTTGAGGATCAGCACCGGCAGGATGTAAAAGGCCCGCGAATCCAGCCAGGGCGTGAAGCGCGGCGACTGCGCGGCGAATACCCATAATTGACCGTCCATGCCTCACCTCACCACAGCGAATCTTTATTGACGACATAATGCGGGCGGCCGCGCTCGTCCTTGCCCTGGTACATCACCGCGGCGTCGCCGGCCGCCGCCGGAGCGGCGCAGGAGGAAGCCGCCGAGCCGGCGCCCGTGCCGGAGCCGACGGTGACGCCGGCCAGGAAAATCAATATGCCCAGGCCGGCCAGCAGCGCCTCGTACGGCAGGCGCTCGAAGGCGGCTCGCAGCAGCCCCGCCGCCCTGTTGTCTTGTTTGCTCATCGTCGCCTCATCCGGTCATCAGATAGGTAATCACGTCTTCCTGCCGCACCCGCCCCCGCTCGATCAGCTCCAGCGCGCTCTGCCGCATCGGCCGGCCATACAGGTTCACCTTTTCCCGCATCAGCTGGAACACCCGCTCCGAGTTGGAGGCGATCTCCTGCGCCACCGAGCCGGCGCTGCCCAAGCGGGTGAAGTCCAGGCACTCCCGCACCGCGACGCGCTTGCCGTCCACCGTCGGCACCAGATGCTGGCACACCACGTATTTCAGCGTGGTGGCGAGGTTGTAGATCATCACCGCCCGCATCGCCTGCGGGAAAAACTTGGACCAGTAGTCGAACAGCTCCGGAATGGTGTTCGGGTGCATGGTGGCGTACACCAGGTGGCCGGACTGCGCCGCCCAGATCGCCGCCTGCGCCGTCTCGGCGTCGCGGACCTCGCCGACCAGCATATGGGTCGGCGCCATCCGCAGATGGGCGCGGATGCCATCGGAGAAGCTCTCGACCGAGCTGCCCACCTGCATCTGGTCGATGACCGCGGTCGGCGCCGCCACCCTGCCGTAGACGAACTCCACCGGATCCTCGATGGTGCGCAGGATGCAGGACGAGTCCGGCCGCTCGACATGGTCGCGCAACAGCGAGGACAAGGTGGCCGACTTGCCGGAGCCGGTTGGACCGGTCACCAGGATCAGGCCGGACCGCTGGGTGCGGCTGACGTAGACCAGATCCTCCGGCGCGTCGGCCTCGGCCAGCGTCCACGGCTCCGGCTTGATGCGGCGGAAGGTGGCCGACGGCCCGGCGGTCTCGCTCTGCATGTCCCGCGCCACCGCGACCCGGAAGCGCTGGCCGTCCAGGCCCTCGTAGACGAAGTCCAGCGAGCGGGCCTTGCCCATCACCATGTCGTAGCCGTTGACGTTGTCCTTATACGCCGCGGTCAGCAGCTGGCGCATCTCGTTCTGCTGCAGCCGCCGGTTCATCACCAGCCGGTTGCGGCCGAAGACCTTGGCCACCGGATAGGTGTCCTGTTTCAGGAAAATGTCGCTGGCGTCCGCAAAGCGGTTCAACAGGCTTTCCAGATCGCCGCGGCTGACTTTGGAGCCGGCGTCGAAATCATCGTCGCGCGCGGACATCATTTGCCTCCATCGAAAAACTCGGCGGCGCCCAGCTCGTCTATCGCCTTCCAGCGCGGCAGATCCTTGACGAACACCACCGGCTGCGACACCACCTTGCGCACCACCTTGACGTCGATGCCGCCGTCGGCGTCCACCACCCGCAGCTCCTGCCTCACCACCTTGGGCGGGTCCACCATTTTCTTCAGCCACAGCATCTTGTAGAGCAGCATGCCGTTGAAGCTTTCCTTCAGCTGCGCCAGCTTGCTGCCGTAAGCCACCTTGGCCGCCTGCACGCCGGCGACCCAGCCCTGGCGCACGCCGTCGTCCCAGGCCGCCTTCTCCTCCGGCGTCAGCGGCTTCAGCGCGGCGTCCGGCTCGCGCACCTCGGGCACCGGCTGCTGCATGTAATCCCACCAGCTGGGCGGCGCGGTGACGAAGCGCGCGTCCTCGCGCACCCGGTACGAGGCCTCGACCGACACCATGCTGGTCGGGCTTTCCAGCCTGACCGTGTTGCGGGACGAGCTGAGCACCGGCGGCAGCAGCGAATCTGGCAGCAGCAGCCGCGAAAAGTCGAACACCTGCGACAAGGTGGCGTCCTGCGCCTGCAGCATCGCGTTCAGCCGCTCGCACTCGCGCGCCTGGCCCAGCTGGGCGCCATAGGACAGGCCGGCGTTGAACACCGCCTTGACCTTCAACGCCGCCTGCTCGGACAGATAGCTCTTAGGCTGCCAGTTCAGGGCATCCCACAGCGCGGCGCCGTCCTCGCCCGGAATCGGCGCCGCCGCCGCCGCGCCGCCGGCCAGGCCTAGCGACAACACCCACCACCACAAGCGCCTCATCTATGCCTCACTCCACCCGCTGGTGCAGTCCCAGCGTCTCGCGCACCCGGCGCTCGCCGGCGCCGTCGTCGACGAAGGGACCGACCTCGATCTGGAATTTGCGGCCCACCGGCCGGACTTGGGACTCGAAGCCCTTGCTCTTGTAATCGCCGGCCACCCGCACCGCCAGCTTGCGATCGGCGAACAGGCCGCCATTCATCGCGTATTTCTGGATCAGCGGCTTGGACGCCGAGGCCTGGAACGCGGTCTTGGGATCGCGCGCGTCGCCGATGGCACGCGTGTAGTCCAGCACGATGGTCCGCGACTTCTCGTCCACCGCCAGCACATAGGGGAACTGGTCGCCGATGGAGCGCAAGACCGCGATCGCCGGCTGCGACACGCTCTTGATCCGCACGATGCTGTCGACGTCGGCCGAGCCGCGCTCTTCGAAACGCCAGCCTATGGCGTCGGCGATGTTCTTGACGATGCCGTGCGGCACGCCGACGTATTCGGTGGAATACAGCCGGTTCAGGTCGTTGCTGGGCGTGGCGGCCAGGCTGGCCTTCAGCTCCTGCATCGCCTTGTCGCCGCTGTTGACCACCGTCATCCGCGCCAGCAGCTGCTGGCTGCGGGCCGCGTCCTCGGCGGCCTTAGCCAGCATCGCCAGTTCGGGACTGGCCGCCGGATCCCTGGCTGCCGGCACGGCGCAGCCGGCCAGCGCCAGCACGGCGCCGGCCATCACTAAGGACATTGCGGATCTCATCGCTCGATGCTCCATTTGTATATTTTGATAGTAATCATATCAAACTTTTTTATTGCGCAGTTGAATTATTTCCGCTGCGCCGGCGGCAGCAGTTGTTCGACCAACTCCTCATCGCCGAGCGACTCCGCCAACGTTTCGCGGCGGCGGTCGAAATCGGCCTGCCAGCGCGCCACGCCTTGCGGCAGCCGCTCCAGCTTGCGGAACAGCATGCTGCGCGGATTGCGCCGCGCCCATTCGCCCAAGGCCAGCAGGCTGGCGTGCGGCATCGCCGTCAGTCGCTCCATCAGCACCGGAGACGGCAGCAAACCGTGCAAGCGGTACCAGATGCCGTCCGCGGCGTCGTCCGACGGCGCGGCGTAGCCTATTTCGTCGCCATGGGCCAGCGCCCACTCCTCCGGCGCCGACACGTCGCCGTCCTCGTCGGCAAACCAGCGCGCCAGCGCGGCGCGGTCCATTCCGTCTTCCATCAGCGTCCTCCCGCGACTTCCGCCACGATTTCCTTGATGATGTCCGCCTCGCGCTTGGCACCGCCCCAGGCGTCGATGCGCTTGTCCACCTCGGACACCGCGTCGCCGCCCGGAAAGCGGCGCGCCAGCCGGCTCAGCGCCTCGCGATAGCCGACGAATTTCGCCACCTGGCCGCGGATTTCCACATTGGCCGGCGTGGTGGCGTAGGCCCACAACTCGACGCCGCCCGGCTTGAAATACAGCACCCGCTCGACGATGGCGCCCTTGATCTTGCTGTACAGCAGCATCGGCGCGCCCAGCGGCGTCAGGCCCTGGATGCGGTTGGCCAGCGCCTCTTCGGCGTATTCGCTCAGATCCATGCTCTTCTTCAAATCCTCGCGCACCTCCTTGGAGTCGGCGCGCAGCACCCAGATATTGGTGGCCAGGTTCATGATGGACTTGGGGAAATCGGTGTGCTCTTGCGAGGCCAGCGCGATGTGCACCTTGTACTTCCGCCCCACCCGCACCAGGGTCTCGATCAGGCCGAGCACCATCGGCGAACTGATGTTGTGCAGCTCGTCGTAGACAATGCGCTTGACCTCGTTGCGGTTCTTACGCAGCTCGCGGCGGTGGTACTCCATGTACTGGCCGGGGCAATCCATCGTCGGCACCACGTCGTCGTCCATGTAGTAGCCGCGCGCCAGAAAGGCGCTGGTGGCCAGGTACATCACCTCGCCCTGCTTCTGCGAGGCGGCGCCCTGGCCGCCGGTGACGTCGGCCAGGTCCACCGCCACGATCTTGGCGTTGGCGAAGTCCAGCGCGGTCTCGTAGGCCAGCAACGGGAAGCGGCTGCTGATCGAACCCAGCATCCGGTTGCAGAAGTCCAGCATCGACGAACCACCCGGAATCACCGCGTCGGTGTAGTTGTCCTTGATGCTGGGCGTGGCCTGCATCACCTGGCTGAGGTCGGGAATGATGGGGACCGCGTAGCGCTGCGCCACGGTGGCGCAGCGGATCTCGCCGCGCTCGAACAGCATGTCGACGATGCTCCACCAGCTCGCACCCTCGTCCGGATGCAGGTTGTTGCGCTGCAACGCCTCGTCGACTTCCTGGTTGCGCCGCGGCTGGTATTTCTTCGGTTTCTCGATCGAGAAGTAGCGGTAGGCCGCGGCGACCAGCGTGTCCACCAGCTCGGCAATCTCCGGCACCGGCCTGTCCTGGCCGACCGGCGTCAGCAACAGGGTGACGAAGTCGACCAGGAAGGCCTTCTCGTCCGGCACCGCCGCGCGGCAACCCAGCATGGTGTCGAACGGATTCATCGCGTTGCGCTTGTCTATCGACAGCCGGTAGTGCTGGGCCAGGTATTCCCGGTCCGGCGGCAGCGAGGCCTTGACGGTGTCGATCAGGCCCTTGGACGAGTAGCCGACGTCCAGGATGGCCATCCGCGGAATGTCGTCCTTGCCCGGCTGCAGGATGGAGCCCAGGTTCAGCGCCTGCAGCAGCACCGACTTGCCCGAGCCCATGGTGGCGAACATCACGTCGACCCAGGCCTGCTGCAACTGCGAGCCGACTTGATAGACGAAGAGCTTGCCGTCCTCGGTCAGCATCATCATATTGCCGTAGTTCCACGGCGAGGCCGGCCGCTCGATGGGCAGGATGGCCGCCAGCATCTGCGCCGGCAGGATCAGCTCCGGCGCCAGATTGCGAAAGCCCGGCAAGGTGCCTATCGCCACCTCGCAGGGATTGCCGAACTCCTGTATCACCTGGCCGCCGCCCCAGCCGTTCAGGGCCGCCGCCAGCTCGGTGAAGCGGTCGGTGGCCTCCTGCTTGCTGGCGCCCCAGGTCGCCACCGAGATCCGGACGCCGACGAAGGTGGTCACGCCGCTTTTTTCCAGCTCCTTCACCTCGTTGATCGCGTCGACGATTTTGGAGTTCTGCCCGCCGAAAGTGGAGAATTTCAGGAACTGCGCCACCGACTTCTTGGTGGAGAAACGGCCGGACGCGCTGCCGGACAGCAGCTGGAACGCCATCCGGAACGGAATCTCGGCATGGATGCGCGCCGTCGGCAAAATGCGCAGCAGATTGTTGAACCCCTCCGGCTGCGAGATCGGAAATTCGAAATAGCCGCTGGAGTAGTACCGGTTGCCTGTCCGCGCGACGCCCTCTTCCGGCATGTTTTCCGCCTGGCGGCGGAAAATCTGCAAGCCCGGCAGCGGCGGCACGATGTCGTCGCGCTGGCCGGCGATGGCCGGCTCGGCGCGCGCCGGCGGCGCGCCGTTCTGCTTGACCGAGTCCGGTGTGATGGGCCTCAGGCCCTCGCCGCCGCCGTCCCACAGATTGGCGTCCATCACGATGGCCTCTTCCAGCGTCAACGCCCGCGCCTTCAGGCTGAAGATGCTGACCAGTCCCTCGACGTATTCCTTGCACACCCCCTGGTGGCGGTTGCGCATCGCCGGAATGAAGGTTTCGCTTTGCGCCATCTCGCCGCCGGACCAATTAGCGGCCACCTTGCGCATTTCCTTGGGCAGGATGGACGGCGAGGTGGTGACCACGATCAGCGCGATCTCCGACGCCACGGTGCGCGACAGAATGTCCTCGCGCTCGTCCAGGATGAAGTTGACGTCCATGCCGATGCGCGCGGTGGCCGAGCGTATGCTGTTGGCCTGCTTCTTCACTTCCTTGCGCGAGGTTTCCTTATCTCGCTGGAAGACGATGTCCACCACGATGCCGTTGCGGCGCGGCAGGCTGGCCAGCATCGCCGCCAGCTTGGCCAGCCGCTCCCGATAAGCCTCGCCGTCGAAAGACTGCAGCGCGCCGTCGAGCTTGTAGACCGTCATCAGGCCGCCGCCGCGCAGCGTGATCACCGGGCCGGAACCGGTGGTCCAGGCGCACTTGTCCCACAACGCCGCCCCGCGAATCTTGGGCAGCCGCTTCATGAAGTTGTCAAACGCGTCAAATATCGTCGTCACTGCGCATCTCCGAACGCCTCACATCGCCGCCTGGCGCCGTCATTGTTCCGCCTCCGCCCTGTCGTGCCGGCGCAATTCGTCTATGCCGAGCGGCCGGTACGACGGCGGGAAAATCAGCCGCAGGCCGTTGCGGGTCAGCAGCCTGACGGTATCCTCATACGAGTCCTCGCGGCTTTTCGCCAGCACCCTGAGGAAGGTGGCCAGATTGTCCACCGTGCCGCGGCCGCCCATATAGCTCTCCATCAAGCGCGCAGACTGCTGGAAATGCTGCTCGAGGTGACAGTCCGGCCCGCCCGATCCCAGCCAGGGCCAGGCGCGGCACAAGCGGTTCAAGGCTTCTTGCGAACGGCCCTTCTCCACACCCCAGAACGCGCCGGCGCGCAACGCGGCGCCGACATGCTGGGTGGCGCGGCAGTAGTGGCACAACACCAGCCAGTTGTCCGGCGCCTCGTTGCCGTAGTCGTCGTCCAACGGCTCGGCCTCCATGAACTCGCGGCTCCGGTAGCCGCAAAACTTGCAGCAATAGCGGTTGTACTCGAACAGCGAGCTGAGGAAGCCATGCGGCGGATGGCGGCTGACGGCATGCACTCCGTTCACGCCGTCCGGGTAGTCGCGGTTGCGGTAGATCTGCGGCTGTAGCATTTAAATGTTTTATAAAATATATACTATAACAAACATTATACACGGAAGGCCGATGGTGAAAACATAAAAAAACCCGCCGCCGGCGGGTTGGATCCGTGCCGACGGCATCACATCAGGGTCTTGCCGCCCATGCCGATCCAGTCCGGGGCGAAATAGGCGATCACGCCGCCCAGTCCGGCGAACAGCGCGGTCTTCATATG
Source organism: Chromobacterium sp. ATCC 53434 (assembly GCF_002848345.1). NCBI lineage: Bacteria > Pseudomonadati > Pseudomonadota > Betaproteobacteria > Neisseriales > Chromobacteriaceae > Chromobacterium > Chromobacterium sp. ATCC 53434. The sequence goes on from NZ_CP025429.1 coordinate 2,658,672, forward strand.
GCCGCGGTCTTCGCGCCCCGGCTTGCCGGACACATAGATGTTCCAGCCGGAGAAGCCCATGCACATCACACCCACCAGTTGCAGGCCCATCGCCAGCACGTCCTTGAAGGTGGTGATCAGGTCCTTTGCCTGGTTGGCGGTGTCGGTCAGGCTCTTGCCCGAGCTGTTGATGGCGGCGGTCGCCGAGCCGCCGGCGCCGCTGGCCGCCAGGGCCGCCTCGGCGGCGAACAGCGCCAGCATGCCCACCATCAGCATCATTCCGCGATTCTTGCTTTTGAACATCGTTCCACTCCCTGATTTTTTTTAAAGACAGACAGATTCAGGACATGCCCGGAAAGGTATTTCTGACCAGATCCCAGACATCTTCCATGTAATAAAGAAATATCCCCGACAGAAACAGCACGAAGATCTTCCAGCCGTCGCCGGCCTGGGTGAAGCGGGCGTCGCCGCTCTTGTACATCGTCCACCCCGCCCGCCCCATCGCCGCCAGGCCGAGCAACTGGCTGAGCGCGTACACCGCTTGCCGTATCGCATTGCCGGCGGTCATCGCATCGCCGGACAACAAAGTCTGGTCAAACATCACGACCCTCCCGCAAACGCATCGTCCAGAAACAGCACGCCCACCAGTTCGCTCCTGTTCAGAATCACCTCCGATTTGTTGAACCGCGCGGCGCCGGCCGCCGCCACCTGGGAAACCGCCTCCACCGTCTTGCCCAGCGCGAACTTGGCCGGCTGGTCTATCCTGGGCACCGTGGTGACGGCGCCGCCGTTGACCACCGTGGTCTCGCCGCCGCTGGTCAGCGCGGTGGCGTAGCTGCCGAGGAAGGCGCCGGCCGCTATCATGCCGAAGCGGTCCAGATAGTGGCCCTTGACCGCGCTGGCCACCGCCTGCGAATTGGTCTGTTTGTCCACCAGCACCGCGTCGACCGGCACCACCCGGCCATCGGCCAGCCGCATCTTGCTCAGTTTCACCACCAGCGCGTCGTAGCCCTCGCTATAGGTGCCGAACAGCTGGGCATCGCGCTTGCCGCCGTCCTCGACGATGCGGACCATCACCGTCGTGCCCTGTTGGTAGGACGAGGTTTCGTTCAGCGTCACCGCCGCGACCCGCTCGCCCATGAAGGCGATCCGGCTGCCCTTGTACTGGCCGCGCCCGCCGTCACCGCCGCCCCCGTCCGAGCCGCGCAAGGCCACCGGCGGGGCCGCGCCGGCGCCATACCAGTTGATCAGCTTTCGATCCTGCGCCGGCGCGTCGCCGCGGCCGTCCAGCCGCTGGAATTTCTGCAGCCAGGCGCCCTGTTTCTGCACCGAGGCGGCGTCCAGCGCCGACGCCAGCGCGCCGCCCTGCGGCACCGGCGGCAGGCCGCCGCCCGAACCCTGCTGCGGCGATGCCGGATCGGGGCCGCGCTCGCTCAAGGCGCCGACCTCGGCGACATAGGCGCCGCCGCTGGCGATGGCGCTCTTCTCGCGCCCGGCCTGCTGCGTGTTCAGCAACGCGTCGGCGGTGCCGTACAACGCCGGCTGATTGTGATTGTCGGCCTGGGCCAGCGTACCGGCGTCCACCGTGCCGGTGTCCTTCATCTTCTCCGGCGTGCTGGCCAGCGCCATCTGATCCTGCGGCGCCTCCTTGGGCGCGGTGACCTTCTTGTAGATCAGCATCGCCGCGAAAAAGGCGATGGCCGCGACGCCGAACACCGCCAGCCGCTTCTTGCTGGCGTCGACGCCGGCGCCCTTGGGCTGCTTGCCGAAATCGACCATATCGGGTTTATTGCTCATAGTTGCCCCAACGGATCACGATCGCGCGGGCGCCGCCGCCCATGCCCGCCACCATCGACGACGGACGGTAGTCGAACTCGTAGGCGGAGCCGCCGTCGTCGTCCCGGGTGCTGGTCCGGAAATTACGCGGCGACAGCAAGGTCACGCCGGGCCTGACCTTGACGAAGACCCGGCTGTCCGACAGCCGGCGCCACACCTTGATCGCGTCGCCGCCGTTGTGCGACACCGTCTGCATCTCCTCGCCGACCGTCTCCTTCAGCACCGCCATCAGCGGGCCGGACAACGGCGACTGGTATTCGTCGCCGCGGTTCAGCGCGTCGCCGCCCATCCAGCTCAGCCTGAGGTCGGCGGCGAAGTCGGCCTTCTCGCCGCCCTTCGGATAGATGGACTTCACCCGCACGACAATGGGACGGAAGGAGCCGGCGGCGAACACCGTCAGCGAGGTGGTGCCGGAGCCGGAGGAATCGATGACGATCGCGTCCTTGCCCTCGCCGACCGAAGGGGTCGCCGCCGGCGCGCCGCCTCCGGCCAAGGCGGCGGCCTGCGGAATCGCGCCGCCGCCGTCGCCGGGGATCGGATGCACCGTCAGGAAAGACATGCCGGGCACGCTGCCCGATATTTTCAACGGCTGGCCGGCGACATCGGTCAGGCGCACCGTCAGCGGATAACCGACCGCCACCGTCAGATCGACGGTACGGCCCGGCCGCACCGGTATCGTCCGCTGCTCGCCGGACACCGACGGCGAATCCTTCAGCCGCTCCACCTTGTCCACCTGGCGGCGGTACATGCGGATCTGGCCCGGATCGAACGGCACCGCCTCCTTCATCACCGAGCCGAACACCGGATCGGCTTCCATCGCCCGCTGCAAGGGATCGCGGGCAGGCGCCCGGATGGCCGCCTGCGGCGCCGCCGACTGCATCGCCAGCCGCGGATCGCCGGCGCTCTCGGTATAGAACTGGCCGCCGGCCTGCCCGGCCGCCGCCGCCGTAAGCCATGCGCCGGCCAGCAGCAAGCCGGCCGCCATGCCTGTCTTCATCGCGTTCACACCCTATCCTTCGACATGTAAAGGGCCAAGATGCGGAAATCCCGGCTACCGCCCGCCTGCACCAGGCCCACGACCACGCGGAACTTCATCTGGTTGTCCGAGCGCTGGGTGCGGTTCAGATAGCTCAAAGTGCCCTTGGCCTCGAACTCCCACGCGTCGACGCCGGCCTGCTGGCCTTTGTGGACCAGGATCGGAGAGCTGGTCAGCTTCATATTGCTGATCAGCTCATTGTTCTGCACCGACTGGAAGGTTCCGGCCTCGTTCAGCTCATTCTTGAAATTGAGCCAGGAGTCCTCGGTGAAATACTTGCTGGCGGCATCGGCGAAATGCGGGTCGAGCTCGGTCCAGTTGTAATTGAGGATCTGCGACAGCGCGTAGCTGAGCCACTGCCCGGCCTGCTGTTCGTTCATCACCGGCGTGCCGCTCGATATCAGCTGGTATTGCCGGCCATCCGGCGTCACCGCGAAGAAGTGCGGCGGCGGCGCCTCCTTGCGCGCCAGCGCCGCCAATGCCACCGCTTCCAGCAGGCAGGCCGCCGCCAGACCAAGAATGATCAGCGTCTTGCGGCGCGAGTCGTAGCGCAAATTGCCCGACTCACCCATGGTGTCGCGCAGCGCGCGGTCCACTTCGTGATCGTTCAGCTTCATCAGTGACATTGGCGAATCTCTGGTTTAATTTAGTTTGATACGATATAAATCTTATCAAACATTTTAACCATGATCTCGCCAGCTTGCCAACAAAAAAAACAGCCACCCCCTCAGGGACGGCTCGGGACGCGGTCAGGCGCAGATCAGCGCCGTTCGCCCGCCAGCGCCGCGCTCGGCTCCTCGGCGCGGACCGGCGCCGCGTCGCGCTGCAGCCGTTGCCGCAGTCCGGCCAGGTAGTCGGCTCGATGCCGGCGCAGGATGTGATCGCGGTAGTTGCGTTGCCGCAGCTCGTCCCACGCCTGCGCCCGCGCCCGTTCCGAGTGCTTCTCGGCCAGCGCCGTCAACTCGTCGCTCAGCGGCAGCTGGGCCGGCGTCAGCAGCGTGTAGCCATAGCGTTGCATATAGTCGCGGCAGGCGGTTTCTATGATCTCGATCTCGCGCAGCGACAGCTGCTGCTTGAATTTGTCGGCATTGGCGACGATGGGCGGAAAGTGGTTGGACGACCACAGCGCCGACAACTGCGAAATCTGCGCCGCCTCCGGCGAGCTGCGGATGTCCAGCATCTGCGGCAGGAAGTCTATGCCGAAGAAATCGCAGATCTGTCGCAGCACGGACTGTTGATCGGCCAGGAAATCCTCGTAGCGTATCGTCAGCACCCTGTCCGGATGATTCGCCAGCAGCCGGTCGGCCGCCTGATAGGCCGCCAGCCAGGTGCGCACATTGAGCACGGTGTCGAAGTCGTGGATGATGGCGCGGTTGATCGACGACACTTGGGCGCGCGGGTCCCGCACCACGTTGAGAAAGCGCATCCGCGGCAACAAGCCCAGCAGCTCTTCGGCGTAGTGGACGCAATCCAGCGACTTGTCCATCGCCACCGCGGCGCCCTGCCGTTCGGCGCCGCGCAACAGCATTTCCCACACCACCCGGTGCGGGCTGCGCGGCTGATCGGCCAGGACCTCGAACAACTCCACCGGATCGAAGGCGAGATCCGGCCACTTCACCATGCTGGCCGCCTGCAAGCCCACCAGGTCCACCACCAGCTGGAAATAATTGCGGTCGTCGGCCAGATCGCCGTACAGCGGCAACAGCGGCATGAAATCGACGATGTGCAGCGGATACGGCGAATAGAACTGCTGGCTGAAATTCAGCCTCAGCCTCAGCGCGTGGCTACCACAGCGGCGCAGCGGAATCATCAGCACCGGCAGCGGCCGGTCGGCGTCAGATGTGATACTCATAATCGTCCCTTTCCGCTGTCGCCGCCGGGCTGCAACAGTGCAACACCATGTGGAACAGCCTGTCGACGGATTCGTCCAGCCGCAGCGCGCCGGTATCCAGCGCCAGCGCCGGATGCTGCGGCGCCTCGTACGGCGCGGAGACGCCGGTGAAATGATTGATCTCGCCGGCCCTGGCCTTGGCGTACAGCCCCTTGCAATCGCGCTGTTCGCACACCGCCAGCGAAGTGCTGACGTAGACTTCGGCGAAACGACGTTCGCCGACGATGTCCCGCGCCATCTCGCGATCGCCGCGCAGCGGCGAAATGCAGGCGCAGACCACGATCAGGCCGGCTTCGTTCATCAGCCGCGCCACTTCGGCGACGCGGCGGATGTTTTCCTGGCGCTCGGCGGCGGAAAAGCCCAGATTGCGGTTCAGGCCGTGGCGCAGATTGTCGCCATCGAGCACCACGGCGGAGAAGCCGCCGCCCACCAGCCGGGACTCCAGCTCATAAGCGATGGTGGACTTGCCGGCTCCGCTCAAACCGGTCAGCCAGACGGTCAGCGCGCCGTGGCCGAACAAGCGTTCGCGGTCTATCAACCGTATCCGGCCGCCGGTCTTGAAGATATTGGCGGGAAGCCCCCCCTGGCCTGGCTCGGTACTCATCGCGGCGCTCCTCCGGTGATTGGATGCCGCCGACCGGAAGGGACAAGCGATTTGCAGCAATCACGCACTAGATATCTTGGTCATAGCGCGTAATGCCGGGTCGATGCCGACCAAAATGGCCAGCCTAGTATTTGTACGGACTATTTGGCGCATATTTAAGATGGAAACGCCATTCCATCGGGCTATCTTGCATATGCCGCCGCCACTCAGAATTTCACTCCGGCGCTGATCATCGCCAGGCTGCGGTCGGCCAGCGTGTTGTAGGCGCCGCCGCGGGTATCCAGATACAGCAACTCGAACACATAGCGCTTGCGGTACTCGCCCTGCAGCCGCCACAACAGGCTGCGCCTGCCCTCCATGAACTGGCCGTCGTGGGAATAGCCCTTGATGTCGTAGCCGAAGGCCAGCGACGGCATCAGGTCCAGCCCCTGCAGCGCCGCCGCGTAGCGCGTCTCCAGCTTGGCCCGCGCGCCCCAGGACAGCGGCGTGATGAAGCCGTCCAGCGCGCAGCTCGGACCGGCGCTGCTACAGGTAGGCGTGGCCTGGCTGGGCGCCGGCCCGTAGCCGACCCGGCCATAGCGCATCTGGTATGGGTCCGGCAGCCCGGCCAGATACTTGGCGCCGACCTCGCCCGACAGCTTGGCGTCGCCGCCTAACAGCCGGCCCAGCTGCCGGGAAGCCCCCAGCGTCAGCTGGCTGCTGTGGAAGGTGTCGTAGCCGCGCGCCAAATAACCGGCCGGCGTATGCGCCAGATAACCCAGCGGCCCGATGCCGGTCAGCACGCCATACAGAAAATCGGCGCCGTTCCAGGCCACCGGCTGATTGGGCCGGTAGCTGAATTCGCTGTAGATGCCGGTGCCGTTCGACAGCCGGGTCCGGAAGTTGACGCCGAACATGTGGATATTGTCCGGATAGCTGCGCCGGAACTGGCCGGCGATGCCGGTAGGCTGCGCCAGGCCCAGATTGGCGGCGGCCGGCAGCAGCACGCCGGGACCGGTGCGCAGCATCTGATTGAAACTCAGCTGGCTGGCCTGATTGGAATAGAAGAAGCCGAACTGGCCGATGTCGTCGAACAGATAGCTGGCGCTGAAACCGAATTCGCCGCCGTGCGGCTTGTCGTCCGGCGCGCGCTGGATGTAGTCGAGCGGGTTGGCGATGGACTGCCCGTCGCCGGTGACGATGTTGTGCCGGGCCAGGATGCTCAGCAGGCTGCCGTTCAGCGTCAGCTTGTCGCAGCCGGGCTGCGCGTAGTCGCTGCCGGAATAGAAGGTGCCGCAGGACGGATAGGCGTTGGGCTCGAACTGGAATTGGTAATAGCCGTCCAGCATCAGCTTCGGCGTGGCCTCCAGCCTGGCGTAGAAGGCCGGCGCCGGCACGCTGGCCATGTCCGGTATCGCGCCGGCGCGGCCCAGCACGTTGAAGTCCATCGCGTTGACCTGCTGGATGCCGCCGAGAATCGTGGTCGGCGTCACCCACGGTATCACCTGCTGCCCCAGCCTCAGCAGCAGCGACGATTGCCCCAGCCGGTAACGGCCGTACAGATAGGCGTCGTCCACCACCGCGCCGCTGAAGCGGTCCAGCCGGGTGAAGCGCGCGTCGTTCAGCGGCGCGCCCGGCGCGTAGCCGTTCGGGGAATGGCCGTGCTCCACCGCGCCGTGGATCAGACCATAGTCGTACCAGGCCTTGGCGCTGACGAAGACGCCGGCGTCGCGGTAGCGGAAATCGCCCTGCAGATAACCCTGCCACGCCTCCGACACCAACGCGCCCCGCCGGTAGTTCAGATCGCCGTCGTTCAGCGTGTCCATCTGATTGGCGTGGCTGGTCAGCGCCGGATCGGGATTGCCGGCCCGGTAGACGCCGCCGACCGCCATCGCCCCCTTGGCGTCCAGCCGCACCGCGCCCAGATCGAACTGGCTGCCCTCGCCCAGACCGGACGGCAGCGTGCCGACCGTGATCTCGCTGGCCTGGCCTTGGCCGGCCAACAATAGCAGCAGCAGCGGCCCGCATGATGGTATCCGCTTCATCGGCATGTCTCCATTGTTCATTGTTTTGGTCGCGGCGCCGCGAACCGCCGCCGTGCGCGCCGTCGATGGGGCGGCTACTTCAGATAGGTCTCGGCCAGTCGCGTCCAGTAGCTGGCGCCGACGCTGAGGATCTCGTCGTTAAAGTCGTAGCCGGGGTTGTGGATCATGCAGCCGCCCTGGCTGCCGACGCCGTTGCCCAGCACCAGATAGCAGCCCGGCACCTTCTCCAGCATCCAGGAGAAATCGTCGCCGCCCATCGCGCCCGCCGGCAGCGACACCATGCCCTGCGGCCCGACCATGGCCTCGGCCACCTCGCGCGCGATCCGCGTCTCCTCCGGCGTGTTGACCAGCACCCGCGACACCGCCTGCCAGTCGATCTCGGCCGTCACGCCGTAGCTTTGCGCCTGCAGGCTCACCAGCTCGCGCAGCCGCCCCTCTATCTGCCGCTGCACCGCCGGACTGTAGGCGCGCACCGTCAACTCCAGCCGCGCGCTGTCCGGGATCACATTGCAGACCTCGCCGGCATGCGCCGCCCCCACCGTCACCACCGCCGGCTGGTCCGGCGACAGATTGCGCGAAACGATGGTCTGCAGCGCCATGATGATGGAAGCCATCGCCACCACCGGGTCGACGCAGGTGTGCGGCATGCCGCCGTGGCCGCCCTTGCCGGTCAGCGTGACGGAAACGGTGTCTACCGAGGCCGCCAGCACGCCGGGCTGCACGACGAAGCTGCCCGCCGGCAGCGTCGGACCGTTGTGCAGCGCGAACACCGCGTCGCAGGGAAAACGCTCGAACAAGCCGTCGGCCATCATGCCCACGGCGCCGCCCTGGCCCTCCTCGGCCGGTTGGAAAATCAGGTTCAGCGTGCCGTCGAACCGTCGGGTCTCGGCCAGGTGGCGCGCCGCCGCCAGCAGGATGGCGGTATGGCCGTCGTGGCCGCAGGCGTGCATCTTGCCCGGCAGGCGGCTGGCGTAAGACAGCCCGGTCTCCTCCTGGATCGGCAGCGCGTCCATGTCGGCGCGTATGCCCAAGCGGCGCGCGCCGTTGCCGCAACGCAGCTGTCCGACCACGCCGGTGCCGCCGATGCCGGTGGCGACGCGATATCCCCAGCCGCCGAGCGATTCGGCCACCAGCCGGCTAGTGGCCTCTTCCTCGAAACCGAGCTCGGGGTGGCTGTGGATGGCGCGGCGGATCGCGATGAACTCCGCCTCGTGCCGTTCGATAGCGGGAATGATGCCTGGCAGCTGGGCCATGTCTGGTCTCCGTTTCCATTTGGATGTTATGGGTGCCGGGATTGGACCGACGGAGTCGGCCCCGCCCTAATCCCAGTCTAGGAACGGACAGTCGCTGCGCAGAGGGGGGAAGATGGCCATTCGGCGGGCCGTTTTCGCCAACGGAATTCCGCCGCGGCCAGACAGCAGTCAAGACAGTCGAATCACTATTGTCATGATATTGAAATACATAAAATGCCATTGAACTTGCTTTTGCCGGCGAATTTCGCCAAGGTTAAAGCGGATATCGCCAAGGCAGACCCCGATGAACGCCTGCATAGACCTGCTTTACCTGCCCGACTGCCTCGGCGGCACGCTGTTTTCCGCCATGGACGTGCTGCGCGCCGCCAACAAACTGTGGCATCTGCGCCACCCCCGGCAAAAAACGCCGCTGTTCGGCTGGCGCCTGCTCGACGCCGACGGCGCGACGCTGCCGCAGCCCCCCTGGCTGCCGCAGCCCGACGGCCGCGACATGCCGGCCGGCCGCTCGGCGCTGCTGGTGCCCGGCCTGGACATGCACAGCGTGCCCCACCTGAAACAGCAGCTGGACCGGCATGCCCAGGCGCAGCGGTTGATCGCCCGCCGCCATGCCGCCGGCGATCTGATCGCCACCAATTACAACGGCGCCGCGCTCTTGGCGCGCGCCGGCGTGCTGGATGGCCGCAACGCCACCATCACCTGGCTGATCGCCGGCTGGTTCTCGCAGAATCATCCGAAGACGCGGTTGCTGATGGACAGGCCGGTGACGGTGGACGGCAATGTGCTCTGCAGCGGGGCGCCGGCCTCGGCCGCCGAGCTGACGCTGGAACTGGTGCGCCATTTCGCCGGAGACGAACTGGCCGACAGCTGCACCAATGGCCTGCTGTATCGGCCGGCGCGCTTCGAGCAGTCGGCCCAGACGCTGGAATTGCTGAGCACGCCGACCCGCGACAGCGCGGTGTTCAAGGCCCGCCGCTGGCTGGAAGGACATGTGACCGAACCGTACAGCCTGGAAAAGGTGGCCGAGGCCGCGGCCGTCAGCACCCGCACGCTGCTGCGCCATTTCCGCGAGGTGACGGAAATGACGCCGCTGGACTACCTGCATCAGTTGCGCATAGAGCGCGCCAAGCTGCTGCTGGAGATCACCACCATGGACCTGCCCGGCATCGTCGAGCAATGCGGCTACGAGGATGCCGGATCGTTCCGCAGGCTGTTCCGCCGCCGGACCGGCCTGACGCCCACCGCCTACCGGCACGCCTATACGCTGCGCGCGTCCCGGCGCTGGTGGCGGGCCGAGGACGAGATCCCGCCCGGCGCCGGCTGACGGCTGCGCTCAGGGCGTCACATGCATATACGGCGTGGTCGTCAGATTGGCCGAGATCGAGCAGCCCCCGGCCAACGGCGCGCCGGCCAGGCCGATGACGGTGGTGTCGACGCCGTTGTCACTGATCGTCCCCGCCACCTGGCTGGCGCCGCACTGTCCGCCGAGAATCGGCGTGTTGACGTTGACGGTCACGCCGGCTATCGCCAGTTGATTCAAAGCGGTCACGCGTCCCACCCACGGCGCCGCCACGGTGGCGCTGGCCTTGATCATCCGGCAAACAGGTATCCCCTTGAACGAGGCGCTGGTGATCCGGATATTGCCGGCGCCGTCGACGGTGCCGCTGAACACCGCGTTGCAGTCGACGTCCACGCCGCCCTTGCTGACCGTGGCCGGCCCCACCGCGGAAAACGGGATGGGCGCGCCGCCGGCGCCCGGCGGCGTGATGGTGGCCGCGCCGGCAAACGAGGTCCAGGCCAGTGCCAGCACGCTGGCGATGCGGATTTTGCTGATCTTGTTCATTTTCAAATTCCAGTCTGTTGTTTTGATGTGTACAGCCCCGGTCCGCCTGCTGCCGGACCAGCGATAAAAGTAAAATGACGCGATCATGCCGGAATTGATCAGGATCAGACTCGGCGGGTGTCTACCCGTCCGGCCTGACTTTAAGAACAGCCGCGGCAACCGGCTTGACAAGCCGGTCGCGCCGAAAATGATGAATGTATGAAAAATATCTTCTTCCATCACCGCCACCATCACGCGCGGCCCAAGGGCGCGGCGTCGGCGCGCGCGGATCGGGGGAAAGGCGATAGCTGACCCGCCCAATGCCGTCAGCCATCACCAAACAGGCGCCGCAAAGCGCCTTTTTTTATTCCCACCCCGCTTGAAATCGTCTTTAAGGAAAACATCATGACCATGGTCAGAGGAGGCGCATCGTCAGTGGCCGGACCCGGCTGCGGCCCTGGAAAAGAGCCTGGCGCTATGCCGCGGATTCGTCGACAGCCTGGGCCTGCGCTCCGAGACGCGCGTGCCGGAACTGGGCGCGCAGAAACAACTGGTAGGCGGCGGCGCCTGCCGCGAGGGCGCGGGCTCCGGCATTGGCCTGGAGCGGCTGGCCCTGGCGCGGGAAGCTCAGGGCATCCCGCGATGACGGCATGAAAAAGGCCGGGTGCATGCCCGGCCTTGGACGAGTGACAGGCTCCGGTCAGCCGCCGGTGCCGCCGACGGTCAGGCCGCCGTCTATCCGCAGCGTGGGCTGGCCGACGCCGACCGGCACGCTCTGCCCTTCCTTGCCACAGACGCCAACGCCCTGATCCAGCGCCAGGTCGTTACCGACCATGGACACATAGTTCAGCACTTCCGGGCCGCTGCCTATCAGCGTGGCGCCCTTGACCGGATAGCTGAGCTTGCCGTTCTCGATGCGCCACGCCTCGGAGGCCGAGAACACGAACTTGCCGCTGGTGATGTCGACCTGGCCGCCGCCGAAATTGACCGCGTACAGGCCGTCCTTGACCGAGGCGATGATTTCCTGCGGATCGCGCTCGCCGGCCAGCATATAGGTGTTGGTCATCCGCGGCATCGGAATGCTGGCGTACGACTCGCGCCGGCCGTTGCCGGTCGGCGCGACACCCATCAGCCGCGAATTCATCGCGTCCTGCATATAGCCCTTGAGAATGCCGTCCTCGATCAGCACCGTGCGCTGCGTCGCATTGCCCTCGTCGTCTATCGCCAGCGCGCCGCGACGGCCGCCCATCACGCCGTCGTCGACGACGGTGACGCCGCTGGCCGCCACCCGCTCGCCGACGCGGCCGGAGAAGGCCGAGGTGCCCTTGCGGTTGAAATCGCCCTCGAGACCGTGGCCTATCGCCTCGTGCAGCAACACGCCGGGCCAGCCCGGCGCCAGCACCACCGTCATCTGACCGGCCGGCGCCGGGCGCGCTTCCAGATTCACCAGCGCCTGCTTCACCGCCTCGCGCACATAGCGCTCCACCACCGCCTCGTCGAAATAGGCGAGGTCGAAGCGGCCGCCGCCGCCGGACGATCCCTGCTCGCGCCGGCCGTTCTGTTCGGCGATCACCATCACCGACATCCGCACCAGCGGCCGCACGTCGGCGGCGCGCACGCCGTCATGGCGCGCCACGTAGACCACGTCGTATTCGGAGGCGAGGCCGGCCATCACCTGGATCACGCGCGGATCCATCGCCTTGGCCAGCTTTTCCACCTTTTCCAGCAGCGCCACCTTGGCGGCCGCCTCCAGGCTGTGGCAAGGGTCTATCGCCGGATACAGCGAATGCGCCTTGCGCCGCTCTACCGCGCCGACGGAGCCGTCTCCGCCCGTCTGGCCTATCGCGCGCACCGCCTCGGCGGCGCGGGTCAGCGCCTCCTGGTTGATGGCGTCGGAATAGGCGAAGGCGGTCTTCTCGCCGGAGACGGCGCGCACGCCGACGCCCTGGTCGATGCTGAAGCTGCCGGACTTGACTATGCCCTCCTCCAGATGCCAGCCCTCGTTGCGGGTGTACTGGAAGTAGAGGTCGGCATAATCGACGGCGTGGCTGCGCATGTGCGCCAGCGTGCGCTCAAGCGCAGCCTCGTCGAGTCCGTAGGGTTTCAGCAACAAATCCTGCGCGGTGGTGAAGGCATCTTGCATCGTGGCTCTTTCAGCGTATGACCCGGTGCGCCAGCGCCGGCAGGCGGTCGCGCACCGAGTGTATCAAGTCGTAATCGATCTCGGCGGTGATCACGCCCTCGCCTTCCGGCAGCTCGGCGAGGATGCGCCCCCACGGGTCAATGATCATCGTGTGGCCGTGGGTGCGGCGGCCATTTTCGTGGGTGCCGCCCTGGGCCGGCGCGATCAGATAACACTGGTTCTCTATCGCCCTTGCCCTCAGCAAGGTCTCCCAGTGCGCCTCGCCGGTGGTGGCGGTGAACGCCGCCGGCAGCACCAGCAGGTCGAACGGCTCCAGCAGCCGGAACAGCTCCGGGAAGCGCAGGTCGTAGCAGATGCCGAAGGCGATGTCGGCCAGCGGCGTCTCGGCCTTCACCGGCGCCTGTCCGGGACGGATGGTGTTGGACTCGCAATAGCTCTCGCCCTGGCCGGTGAAGCCGAACAGGTGGATCTTGTCGTAGCGCGCCGCCACCTCTCCCTGCGGATTGTAGAGCAGGCTGGTGTTCAGCACCTTCTCGGCGTCGCCGCAGGCCAGCGGCACCGTGCCGCCCAGCAGCCACAGGCCGTGGCGGCGCGCCATGTCGGACAGCGCCTGCTGGATGGGGCCGGCGCCGAAGGCCTCCCGCAGCGCCACCTTGTCGGTCTCGTGTCTGCCCATCAGGCAGAAATACTCCGGCAGCGCGGCGAATTGCGCGCCGCGTTCCGCGGCTTCGGCCAGCAGCCGGTCGGCACGGGCCAGGTTGGACTCCCAATCGCAGCCGGACACCATCTGCACCGCTGCGGCGACGAACTTTTGCTTCATGGTTGTTTCCTTTTGAGCTTGACCGGATCGCCGACATTGACCCGCACCACCTGCGGATCCTTCAACGAGCCGCTTACCGAGTAATCGAGAGATAGTATTTTACCTACAGGATCCTGCAACACTTTTTGCGCAGCCAGCGTGGCGATGCCGACCACCGGATTCAGCAGCGCCGCGCCGGCGGCCAGCGCCACGCTCTCCGCCACGTGCGGCACCACGTGCACCTTCAGCGCCTGGGTTTCGCGCGGCAGATCGACGCTGCCGGAAATGCTCACCTCGGCGGCCGGGCTCTTCATTTCCACCCGGTCGGAGCGGAACACGCCGTTGCGCACGCTGGCGTCGCCGCGCAGCGAATCGAAGGCGAAGCCCTCGCTGAACACATCGGTGAAGTCGAGCCGGATGCGGCGCGGCAGCGATTGCAGGCTGAGCACGCCCAGCAGCCTGGCCACGCCCGGGTCCACCTTGGCGAAGCGGCCGTTCTTGAAATCGAGGGCGATGCTGCCGGACAGTTTAGCCGCTTCCAGATCGCCGAGGCCGCCGGGCCAGCTGAGTTGGCCGGAAAGCCGGCCCTCGCCGTTGCGGAACACGTCTCCCTGGCCGAAGCGGGCCAACAGCTTGCCGGCATTGGCGACGTCCAGCGTGAAGCGGCTGTTGACGCTGCCCACCCCTTCGTCGTCGACCTTCATGCTGCCGGTCAGCACCCCGTCCGGCGTCTCCAGGCGCAACGGCTCCATCTGCCAGACGCCGCCGGCGCGCCGCGCCGTCATGTCCAGCTGGCCGAGGCCGCGCCCCTGCAGCGACAAGTCGCCGATATGCACTTTCATCGCCGGCAACTGCCGCTTCAACGCCGACGACTGGGCGCCGGCCGAGTCGGCGCGCAGCGGCCAGTTCAGCGCCAGCCGCTGCAGATTGGCCTGCAACAGCGGCCCGCCGTCCGCCTGCTGGTAGCTGAGTTCGCCGCCGGCTTCGCGCGAGCGCAGCTGGGCCGACCACAGGCCGGACTGGCTGCGATTGGACAGTTTGGCGTTGACCTGGTGCAAGGTGAAGCCGGCGGCAGTCAGCTCCGGCGTGTCCAGCTCCAGCGTCAACGGCGGCGCGGCGGCCGACGCGCCGGCATCCAGCCTGGACAGCTGCGGCCACCAATCATCCAGATTGACGCGCGGCTGCTGCGCCCGCAGCGCCAGGCCGGAGGCCGGCCACTCGCCGGCATTGCGGCCCAGGCCGATCGCGCCGGCCTGCAACTCGCCGCCCTCTCCCAGTCTCAGCTTGCCGTTCAGCGCGTCGCCAAGCCCGAATTCCAGCCGCTGCGACGGACCGAAGCGCGGCGGCGCCGGCTGCAATTGCAACTGCAACGGCATCGTCGCGCCGGCGGCCTTGCCCAGCGGCGCCGGCGCGTCCAGCGCGACGCCTTTCAGATTGGAATCGAGTTGCAGGCTCTCCAGGCCGTCGCGGATGGCGAACTGGCCGTCGAAACGGCCGCGCCCGGACACCAGCGGCGCCAACACCGGCAGATACTGCCGGACCACGGTCTGGGCGTCGGCCTCGCCGCCGAGTTCGAAGCGCATGCGCTTGTCGGCGCCGGTGTGGGCCGCCAGACGGAACGGCCCGCCGAAGGCCTGCAACGCGATGCCGCGGCTGTCCACGCCGCGCTCGGTGAAGGTCAGACGCCCCTGCACCGCGTCCAGGCGGGGCAGCGGCAAGGCGCCCAGCGTCAGCGCGTTGCGCTTGAAATCGAGGTCGCCGCGCACCCGGGTGGCGGCGTCGCCGGCCAGCGGCACTTCCAGGTGCAGCTTCAGCGCGGCCGGCCCGACGGCCCGTATCCGGCCGGTGAAGCCGCCCAGCCAGCCGTCGACCGGACTCTTGGTGGTGAAGGCCAGCATGCGGTCCAGCTTGTCGTCTACGTCGCCGTCTATCTTCAGCCACGGCGTATCGGCTCCCAACTGGTCTATCCCCACCCGGACGTTGCGCAAGGGCACGCCCACGGTGCCGGCGCGCCTGGCCTCGACCAACATCGCCTCGTTGCGGAAGCTCAGCCTGGCGTCGATATCGTCTATCGTCGGCCAGCCGGGCTGATACAACAGCTTCGCTTTTTCGACGTCGGCCTGGACCAGGAACTCGCCGCCCTGGCCGCCGGCGAAGGGGAAGCGGTCCAGATCGCCCTTCAGCCACAACGTGACATTGCGCAGCATGCCGTCCAGCAGCGACTTGCGCAGCCAGGCGGCGGTGCGCTCGCCGACCTGGTGCGGCAGATAGGCCGCGACGCGCGCCGCCTTCACCTGGTCGATCGCGCCGGTCAGATCGATCTTGCCGGCGCCGGTCCCGGCGTAATGGTAGCTGCCGTTCAGCCGGCCGCTCAGATCGGCGTTGGCGAAAGCCAGTTGCTTGAAATCGATATCCAGCTGCGGCCCATGCTGCCGCCACGACACGTCGGCGGCCAGCCGGTCGAACGGCAGGCTCAGCGCGAACAGCGCCGGATAACTGACCTCGGCCTTGCCGGTGTCCAGTTGCAGCCGGCCGCCCTTCTCATCGAATTCGATGCGGCCGGTCACGCCGGACACGCCGGGCAAGTCGGCGAACGATTGCCAGCCCAGCGCCAGGAAACGGGTCTTCACCTTGAAGCTGCGCGGCGCCTCCACCGGCCCCTTCCAGCCCACGGTCAGATCGCGCAGCGCGCCGCTGGGCGAAAAGCGGGCGAACAGCGGATTGGCGTCCACCCCGAGCGCGTGGATGAACGGCCCCAGGTTGCCGACGTCGACATTGTCCAGCGTCAGCTCGCCGCCGCCCTGGTCGCTGGGGCGCCATTCACCCTTGATCGACGACTTGTCGAAGGCCAGGCCGTTGACGCTGGCCAAGGTCAGATCGCTGGCCAGTATCCGGTAGCTGCCGTCGGACTGGCGGTCAAGCTGCAGCTTGCCCTGCAGTTGCGGCAAGACCAGCTCGCGCGCGCTCGGCGGCGTATAGGCCGCGTCGCGCACGCTGACGTCGGCGCGCAAACTGCCGACGCTGCCGTCGGAAAACGACATCTCCAGCGTGCCGTCGCCCTCGCCGCTGCGCAGCACGCCCAGCTCCCGCATATAGCGCGACCAGATGTCGGCGCGCGCGCCGTTCAGCGCCACCCGCACCGAGCCGGACCACTGCTGCCAACGGTCGATGTCGTCTCCGCGCCAGCCGGCGTTCAATTCGAACCCCTTGCCCAGTGTGGCGGCCGGCAGGCCGGACAACTGCAGCCGGTGGCCAAGCAGGCTGCGCTCCAGCAGCAGCCGGCCCTGCTTCAGATCCAGCCGCGGCAGCCCCAACCGCTCGTCCTGCCAGCTGAGGCGGGCATCGCGGATGTCCAGCGACGGCTGGCGCAGCAGCCAGTTGCCCAGCGCGTTGTCGGCGCTCGGGCCGCCGGTCAGATCGAAGCCGTTCAGATAGATGGCGCCGTCGGCGGCGCGGCGCAGCTCCACCGCCGGCCCGCTGATCTGCACCGCCAGCCGCGGCTCCCAGGCCAGCAGCGAAGTCCAGGACGGCTGCACCGTCACCATGCTCAGCGTCAGCGCCTGGCCGGACACCGGATTGGCGATGGAGACGCCGCTGAGCTCGAACTGCGGCGCCAGCCCCTCCCAGCGGCCGGACAGCCGGGCGATGGTCGCGTGATGGCCGAGCGCGGCCGACAGGCTGGCCTCCAGCCGCGGGCGGTATTGATCGAGATTGGGCAGGACCCAGAAAGTGAAGGCCGCGAACGCGCCCGCCACCAACGCACAGGACAGCAGCAGCGAGGCGGCCAGCACCAGCAGGCTGCGCTTCAGCGTGCGCAGCACGCGGATATGGGAAAGCGGCGACGAGGGGTTTTTCAACTATGGCAAACCGTTACAATGGCGTTGTAGAAAAGCGCGGCGCGAAATCGGCCGCAGCCGCCCCCGGCGCGATGAGCCGCGCCAAGCCGTCCGGAGTCATTATGCCAGCAAACACGAGCGCTGCCATTGCCCGCAGTTGCCAGTTTTCCCATTATCTGAGCCGGCTGCTCGCCGCGCGCCCCGAGGAGGGACAGCGGCTGGAGGCGCGGCTGGATTCGCCGTTCGGCCCGGAAGAGATGCGGGACTTCGCCGACTGGCCCGCCCTCGCCGCGCCCGAACAGCTGGCGCCGGCGCTGCGCCGGCTGCGCCAGGCGACGATGGCCCGCCTGATCTGCCGCGACCTGGCCGGCCTGGCGACGCTGGACGAGGTGGTGTCCACCATCAGCGCGCTGGCCGAATTCGCCGTGCGCCAGGCGCTGGCCAGCGCTTGCGCGTCGCTGCCGCAATACGGCCGGCCGCTAGGCGAGGACAGCGGCGAGGCCCAGCAGCTGATCGTCATCGGCATGGGCAAGCTCGGCGGCGGCGAGCTGAACGTCAGCTCCGACATCGACCTGATCTTCATCTACCCGGAAGGCGGAGAAACCGACGGCGCGCGCAAGATCAGCAACCACGAGTATTTCACCCAGGTCGGCAAGCGGCTGATCGCGCTGCTGAACGACATCACCGCCGACGGCCAGGTGTTCCGCGTCGACATGCGGCTGCGCCCCTACGGCGATTCCGGTCCGTTGGTGATGAGTTTCGCCGCGCTGGAGAACTATCTGTTGTCCCAGGGCCGCGAATGGGAACGCTACGCCTGGATCAAGGCCAAGGCCATCACCGGCGACGCCGACGGCCTGGAGCAGCTGGTGCGCCCCTTCGTCTATCGCAAGTATCTGGACTACAACGCCTACGGCGCGATGCGCGAACTGCACGCGCAGATCCGCCGCGAGGTGGCGCGGCGCGACATGGCCGACAATATCAAGCTGGGCCCCGGCGGCATACGCGAAGCCGAATTCATCGCCCAGGTCTTCCAACTGATACGCGGCGGCCGCGACCGCACGCTGCAGCTGCGCGGCACCCGCGCCACGCTGGACAGGCTGGAGGCGCTGCGGCTGCTGGAGCCGGACGCGGTGCGCGAGTTGCAGGACGGCTACGCCTTCCTGCGCAATCTCGAACACCGGCTGCAATACCAGGACGATCAGCAGACGCAGACGCTGCCGGCCTCGCCCGAGGCCCGCGAGCAGATCGCCGCCAGCATGGGCTTCGCCGACTGGGCGGCGTTCGACGAGGCGCTGTCCTCGGTGCGGGCCAGGATCAGCCGCCACTTCGAGCAGGTCTTCCTGCTGCCCAGCGAGGACGGCCCCGGCCATCCGCTGGCCGAGTTGTGGCGCGACGTGGCCGAACAGAGCCCCGAAGAGAAGCTGACCGAGCTCGGCTACGCCGATCCGGCGGCCACCGCGCGCCAGCTGAAGGGCCTGGCGCAAGGCCAGCGCTATCTGCAAATGCCGCTGACCGGCCGCAAGAAGCTGGACGCGCTGATGCCGGCGCTGATCGAAGTGGCCGCCCGCTTCCCCAACGCCGGCGACACGCTGTCCCGCATCATAGGCCTGATGGAGGCCATCAGCCGCCGCGCCGCCTACCTGGCGCTGCTGACCGAATACCCG
The DNA here is from genome assembly GCF_002848345.1 of Chromobacterium sp. ATCC 53434. NCBI lineage: Bacteria > Pseudomonadati > Pseudomonadota > Betaproteobacteria > Neisseriales > Chromobacteriaceae > Chromobacterium > Chromobacterium sp. ATCC 53434. The sequence continues at coordinate 2,677,556 of NZ_CP025429.1, forward strand.
CAGACCTTGCAGCGGCTGGCCTCGCTGTACTCGTCCAGCGCCTGGGTGTCGGCCTATCTGAGCCGCCACCCGATACTGCTCGACGAATTGCTGGACGCGCGCGTGCTGTACGCCTCCCCGGACTGGCCGCAGCTGGCCGCCCAGCTGGAGGCCGAACTGAAGCAGGCCGGCGGCGACGTCGAGGCTCAGATGGACGCGCTGCGCCACTTCCAGCATGCCCAAACCTTCCGCCTGGTGGCGCAGGACCTGGCCGGCATGTGGACGCTGGAGGCGCTGTCCGACGAATTGTCCCGGCTCGCCGACCTGGTGCTGGACGCGGTGGTCCGCCACGCCTGGCGCGACATCCCGGCGCGCCACCTCGACATCCCGCGCTTCGCCGTCATCGGCTACGGCAAGCTCGGCGGCAAGGAGCTGGGCTACGCCTCCGACCTCGACATCATCTTCCTCTACGACGACGACCATCCGGACGCGCCGGAACTGTACTCGCGGCTGGCGCGCAAGCTGTCCACCTGGCTGACCAGCGCCACCGCCGCCGGCGTGCTGTACGACGTCGACCTCAGGCTGAGGCCGAACGGCGCCAGCGGCCTGTTGGTCAGCTCGATCGCCGCCTTCCGCCAGTACCAGGAGAAGCAGGCCTGGGCCTGGGAGCACCAGGCGCTGACCCGCGCCCGCTTCGTCGCCGGCGACGAGGCCGTCGGCGCCCAGTTCGAGGCGGAACGCCGCGACATCCTGACGCTGGCGCGCGACCCGGCCGCGCTGCGCGGCGACGTGCTGGCGATGCGGCAGCGGATGCTGGACAGCCACCCGGCCCGAGACGACGACGTCAAGAACGCCCGCGGCGGCATCATAGACATCGAGTTCATCGTCCAGTACCTGATCCTCGCCCACGCCAGGGCGCTGCCGGCGCTGACCGGCAACACCGGCAATATCGCGCTGCTGGCGGTGGCCGCCGACGCCGGCCTGATAGACCGCCAGCTGGCCGACGACGCCCGCGCCGCCTACCGGCAATATCGCCGGCTGCAGCACGCCGCCCGCCTGAACGAGCGCGTGGCGGTTGAGGTGGACGAGGCGCTGCGGGCCGCCTATCGCCGCGGCCGGCAGCTCTGGCAACAGGTTTTCGAGCAAGCGCTCGATTTTTCCTGATGCCGGGTTCACAAGCCCGCTCGCGGCGGTATACACTGGCCCATCAACAGCGGCGGCGCACACGCCGCCGCTAGAAGCGGGCACAAGTCCGAACAAGGCAAATAAACAGGAGAAGACCGAGATGTCGATGGCTGATCGTGACGGATATATCTGGTTTGACGGCAAGCTGGTGGAATGGCGCGACGCCACCACCCACGTCCTCACCCACACCCTGCACTACGGCATGGGCGTGTTCGAGGGCGTGCGTGCCTACGAAACCGCCCGGGGTCCGGCCATTTTCCGCCTGCAGGACCATACCGAGCGCCTGTTCCGCTCCGCCAAGATCCTGGGCATGGCGCTCCCGTTCACGCCGGAACAGATCAGCCAGGCCCACCTCGACGTAGTCAAGGCCAACGGCCTGAAGTCCTGCTATTTCCGCCCGATGGCCTTCTACGGCTCCGGCAAGCTGGGCGTGGCCCCCAAGCGGGACGACGTGCAGGTGATCGTCGCCGCCTGGCCGTGGGGCGCCTATCTCGGCGACGAAGGCCTGGAAAAGGGCATCCGCGTCAAGACCAGCTCCTTCACCCGCCACCACGTCAACATCACGATGTGCAAGGCGAAGGCCAACGGCAACTACATGAACTCCATCCTGGCCAATAACGAGGCCACCGCCGACGGCTACGACGAGGCGCTGCTGCTGGACGTCGACGGCTTCGTCGCCGAAGGCTCCGGCGAAAACATCTTCATCGTTCGCAAGGGCAAGCTATATACTCCGGACCTGACCAGCGCGCTGGAAGGCATCACCCGCGACACCGTGGTGCAGATCGCCAAGGAAATGGGGCTGGAACTGATCGAGAAGCGCATCACCCGCGACGAGGTATACAGCGCCGACGAGGCTTTCTTCACCGGCACCGCGGCCGAAGTGACTCCGATCCGCGAACTGGACCGCCGCCCGATAGGCGCCGGCGGCCGCGGCCCGATCACGGCCGAGATCCAGCAGCGTTACTTCAGCATCGTCAAAGGCCAGGACGCCGAACACCAGCACTGGCTCACTTACGTAAAATAAGCGGTAGAATCCGCGACTCGCGCCAGCAGCGCACGGCCCACCGCCGTCCTGCTGGCGGCGTCTTTGTCGGAGACCCGCTTGCCGCAACAAGGAACGACCATGGCAGAACTGAAAGAAAACACCGAACGCTATATCGAAGTCACCCAGCACGACTTGCCGCTGCACTGCCCGATGCCGGACATGAAGGCGTGGAACTCCCACCCGCGCGTCTTCCTGCCGGTGCACAAGACCGGCGAGGCGCTCTGTCCGTACTGCGGCACCCAGTACAAGCTGGTCGGTCCGGTCGGCCATCACCACTGAGGCTTTCAGTTCGCGCCGTCGGCAAAGGGTGTGGCGCGAGCCGCACCTTTTTTGCTTGCCGCCGCCAAGCGCAAGCCGGTTGCCCCAGCCGGCTTGCGCTTGACACCGGAAACACCCGAATGAAGAAGAAGATCCTGGTCATCGGCCCATCCTGGGTCGGTGACAGCGTAATGGCCCAGCCGCTGTATCGCCGCCTGCACCAACTCCACCCCGAGCTGGAGTTGCACGTGTTCGCGCCGGCCTGGACCCTGCCGCTGTTGGCGCGGATGCCGGAAGTGGCCCGATCGCACCTGAATCCGTTCGGCCACGGCGCGCTGCGTCTGGTCGAGCGCTGGAAAGTGGCGCGCCAGCTGGCGAAGGAAGGTTTCGACCAGGTGGTCGTGCTGCCCAACTCGCTGAAATCGGCGCTGATCCCGCTGTTCGCCGGCATACCGCTGCGCACCGGCTTTCTCGGCGAATCCCGTTACGGCCTGCTGAACGACGCCCGCGAACTGGACGAACAGGAATTGCCGATGATGGTGGAGCGTTTCTGCGCGCTGGCCGAACCGCGCAAGGACCCGCTGCCGCGCCCCATCCCCAATCCGCGCCTCAGCGCCGACCCCGCCGCCCAGCGCCAGACCGCCGGCCGGCTGGGGCTGGATCTGTCGCGCCCCGTCGTCGCCTTCTGTCCCGGCGCCGAATACGGTCCGGCCAAGCGCTGGCCGGCCCGCCATTTCGCCGAGCTGGCGCGCCGCTTCGACGCCGCCGGCTACGCGGTCTGGCTGTTCGGCTCCGGCAAGGACAAGGAAATCGGCGACGAGATCGCCCGGCTGGCCGACGGCAGCGCCGTCAATCTGTGCGGCGCCACCGGCCTGGACGAGGCGATAGACCTGATCGGGCTGTGCGCGCTGGCCGTATGCAACGACTCCGGCCTGATGCACGTGGCCGCCGCGCTGGACAAGCCGCTGGTAGCGCTGTACGGCTCGTCCAGCCCGGACTTCACGCCGCCGCTGTCGGAGCGCGCGGCCATCGTGTCGCTGAACCTGGACTGCAGTCCCTGTTTCGAGCGCCTCTGCCCCTACGGCCACACCGACTGCCTGGAAAAAATGCAGCCGGACATGGCATGGCAGGCGGCGCAAAACCTGCTTCCCCCGTCACCCGACCTCAGCCAGGATTGAAATGAGCGCAGCGGAAACCACCCGGCCCCCCGAAGAAAACAGCCGCCGCATGGAATTGGTGCGCGCCGCCGCCGTGCTGTTCCGCGACCAGGGCTACGAGCGCACGACCGTGCGCGATCTGGGCAGCGCCGTCGGCATGCAGTCGGGCAGCCTGTTCTACCATTTCCGCACCAAGGAGGAGATTCTGGTGGCGGTGATGGCGCTGGGCATCACCAGCACCACCGAGCAGCTGGCCGCCGCGCTGGCCGCGGCCGATGGCCTGGCCGACAAGCTGGCCGCGCTGTTCCGCGTCCACCTGCATTCGCTGCTAGGCGACAATCAGGCGGCGCTGGAAGTGATGCTGTACGAATGGCGCAGCGTGTCGGAAGACGCCAAGCCGGGGCTGGTGGTGCTGCGCGACCGCTACGAGGCGTTGTGGCAGCAGGTGCTGGACCAGGCCGCCGCCGCCGGACTGGTCAAGCGCGACACCCGCCTGCTGCGCCGCACGCTGCTGGGCAGCCTGCACTGGACCGTGCAATGGTACCGCCGCGACGGCGAGCTCGACGTTGATGCACTGGCGCAACACATGCTGCAGCTGGTCCTGCTCGAACAGCCAGGAAAAACTTGGACAGAAAACGAAAAAATAGTCTAATATCAGCGATATAGGAACATTGGGACTGTAGCAATGGCAAACATCGCCAGCGTAGGCAACGCTACGACGCAACCGCTCTATGCCGCGCTCAACACGCGGCAGGTGCAGTCGTCGCTGGACAATGCCCAGCCCGCCGTCCAGCAAGCCACCTCACAGCCGCAAACGCAGGCCGCGGTCCGGCAGAATCCGGATTCCGCCCGTGTCGAGCAGCAGCTGCAACAGCAATTGACCAGCAGCCAGAGCCAGCAGGCTCAGCAGCAGCAGGCCGTCGCCGCCCAGCAGCAGCAGACGCAACAGACACAGGCGGCCGCCCCGCAGCAAGCGCCGGCCATCGTCAACAATTCCGCCGCGGTGCTAGCAACCGGTCCGCAACCGTCGGCAGCCGCGGCCGTGGCGCCGGCCGTCAACGGCAACGCCGCGCCGGCTCAGACCGGCAATGGCAATGCCGGCAACGCCGCCAACAATGTGACGGCCCAGGCCGCGAACGCGCCGCAAGCGGCGCAGACGACGGCCAACCAGGCTTCCCAGTCGTCGAATAACGGCAGCCAGCAGCAGCTGAATACGCCGTCGCAGCCGGCCACGCCGGCCCAGAGCGCCACCGCGCCGGCCACCCAGGCGACGCAGGGCGTAGAGCAGGCGCAGCGCCGCAACCGCGGCGGCCAATTGGCGGTATCGCAATACCAGGCCAACCAGTCGCTGCTGCAACCGAGCGTGTCCAGCACCAATCTGTCCACCACCGCCTGAGACGCGGCCGCGACGCCATCATCGAACCCCGCCCGAGGCGGGGTTTCGCTTTTCTAACGACCGCCTCGCGGCGGCCGGCTCCGTCAGCGCCGCCGGCCAGCCGGCGGCTTGCCCCGCCCTCCCCGGTCCGGACGCCCGCTCTTGCGCTTCTGCGCGTTCTGCACCTGCAGCAGCCCGTCTATCCGTTCCGACGTCGACAGCATCAGCATCTGGGCCATTTCACCGTCGGGGAAGGTTTCCGGCATCCGGTAACCCAGCCAGGCGTAGGCGGCGTACAGCTTGCAGCTGTCCTCGAGGTATTGCAGCTCGTTACGGCCGCCGGTGCCCATCATCCTGAGCAGCGGCGCGGTCTTGCCGCGCGCGCGCTGCTCGGCCCAGTCGTGCAGCGCGCTGTCCAGCATCGCGATCTTGGTCGATACCGGGCACAGGCTGAAGGTGAAGCGGTCGGCCAGACTCAGCTGCAGGCTGTCCAGCCATTCGGCCTTCTCCATCTGGTCGGACAGATTGGCCGGCAGGAAGAATTCGTCGTGCACATTGATGTGCTTGGCGAACAGTCCCAGCAACGGCTTCAACTTGCCCTCGCCGGTGGCCTCGGCGATGGCTTCCAGATACTTCAGGCTGGGCGCGACGAAGAAGCCGTTGTTGGGCAGCGGCTCCGCCTTCTGCCTGAGCAGCGCGCCTATGGTCTTGTGGGTGACGCCGTCGAAACCGGCGACATAGCCGGTCTCGTGCTTGCCGAAGCGGCCGGCGCGGCCGGCGATCTGCTTGGCCAGCGGCGCGGCGATGATGCCCTCGGCGTAGCCGTCCCACTTGCTGGCGGTGGTGAAGATGATGCGCCGCGCCGGCGTGTTCAAGCCCATGCCGATGGCGTCGGTCGCCACCACCACCTGGGTCTCGCCGGCGACGAAGCGCTCGGCCTGCGCCTGCCTCACCTCCGGCGACAGATTGCCGTAGATGGCCGACACGCTCAGCCCCTGCTCTATCGCCTTGTCGCGCCAGTTCAGCACCTCGCGCCGCGAGAAGGCGATCAGCACATCGCCCGGCTGCAGATTCTTCAGCGACAGCAGCGGCGCCTTGTCCATCTGCAGCGCGGTCTTGCGTTCCAGCGTGCGCACTTCCAGCGTGCCGCCGACGCGCGCCACCAGCGACTCTATCGCCTCGCGCGCTTCGGGCGCGCCGACCAGGTAGATGGTCTGGGCCGGCACGCCGCAAACGGCGGCGGTCCAGGCCGCGCCGCGGTCAGGATCGTCCAGCAGCTGGATCTCGTCTATCACCGCCACCTCCACCTGCCGCTCCGGGTTCAGCATTTCGACGGTGCTGGCGACGTGGGTGGCGTCCGGGTGCAGCTTGCGCTGCTCGCCGGTGATCAGGCTGACGGCGACGCCGGCCTGTTGCAAACGGGTGTAGTTCTCCAGCGCCAACAGGCGCAACGGCGCCAGATAGACGCCGTTCTTCGCCTTCTGCAGATGCTCCATCGCCGCGTGGGTCTTGCCGGAATTGGTCGGCCCCAGCACCGCGATGAAGTGGCGCTGCATCGCGTAGGCGGTGGCGAACGACTCAGGATAGCGCGACAGATTGACCGCGTCGCGGGTCTTGGCGGCGGCCTTGTCGGCGCTCTGCCGGCTGCGCGCGGCGGCCACCCGGTCCAGCGCGATGGTGCAGCGGACCTTGGCGCGCTCGTACTTGGCCATGAAGGCGCTGAGCGCTCGCAGCGGATCGATGCCGCCGACGGCGAACACCTCGCGCGCGCAGGCGGCCAGCTGGCCCTCCAGCTTCAGCCGCGCGGCCTCGTTCCAGCGCTCCCTGACCAGCGCCAGCTTGGCTTCGGCGTCCAGCTTGCGCCACTTGCCGCTCTTGCCGAGAAAACCTTCGTCCGGCACCAGGTGGTACGGTATCCGGTGGCCGTCCAGCTCCAGCTCTCCATGCACCGACACCGCATGGCTGCCCTCGGTGGTGACGATGGTGGCGTGGTGTTCGGCCAGGTAATCGTCCATCTGGATCTCGGGCGGCAAGGCATCAATGGCGTCGGTCATGGCGGCTTTCGTTTGCGGGGCTAAAGGCGGGCGATGATAAAGCAGCGGGCGGCGATGCGCCAGCGGCGCGCGTCTCTATCAAAATCCGTCATCGCCGCCGACAAGGCAAGCGACAAAAACAAACAGGCCGCCGGACATGCCGGCGGCCCGCGATGCGGTGAAAGACGCTTAGACCAGCTCGACCGCCAGCGCGGTGGCTTCGCCGCCGCCTATGCACAGGCTGGCCACGCCGCGCTTGCCGCCGCGCTGCTTCAGCGCCGACAGCAGCGAGATCACGATGCGGGCGCCCGACGCGCCTATCGGGTGGCCCAGCGCGCAGGCGCCGCCATGGACGTTCACCTTGTCGTGCGGCAGCTTCAAATCGTGCATCGCCGCCATCGTCACCACGGCGAAAGCCTCGTTGATCTCGAACAGATCGACGTCCTCGGTCTTCCAGCCGGTCTTGGCCAGCAGCTTCTGCATCGCGCCGACCGGCGCGGTGGTGAACCAGCCCGGCTCATGGGCGTGGCTGCTGTGGCCGACGATGCGGGCGATAGGCGTCAGGCCGCGGCGGGCCGCCTCGGCCGCCGTCATCAGCACCAGCGCGGCGCCGCCGTCGGAGATCGAGCTGGAGTTGGCCGGCGTGACGGTGCCGTCCTTCTTGAACGCCGGCTTCAAAGTCGGAATCTTGTCCAGATTGGCCTTCAGCGGCTGCTCGTCGATGTCGACCACGGTGTCGCCGCCGCGGCCCGGCACCGTCACCGCGGTGATCTCGTCCTTGAAGCGGCCGCCATGGATGGCCTGCTGGGCGCGGGTCAGCGAGGCGATGGCGAACTCGTCCTGGTCCTGGCGGCTGAAGCCGTATTTCTCGGCGCACTGCTCGGCGAACACGCCCATCAGCGTGCCCTTCTGGTAGGCGTCCTCCAGGCCGTCCAGGAACATGTGGTCCTTGATCTCGCCATGGCCCAGGCGCAGGCCGCCGCGCGCCTTCGGCATCAGATACGGCGCGTTGCTCATGCTCTCCATGCCGCCGGCCACCACCACGCCGCCGTTGCCGGCCAACAGCTGGTCGTGGGCCATCATCAGCGCCTTCATGCCGGAGCCGCACATCTTGTTGATGGTGGTGCACGGCGTGGCCAGCGGCAGGCCGCCGCCGATCGCCGCCTGGCGCGCCGGCGCCTGGCCCTGGCCGGCAGGCAGCACGCAGCCCATGATCACCTCGTCGATGTCGCCGGCGGCGACGCCTGCGCGTTCCACTGCGCCGCGGATGGCCGCCGCGCCCAGCTGGCTGGCGGTCAGACCGGACAGCGCGCCCTGGAAACCGCCCATGGCGGTGCGCGCCATGCCCACAATCACGATATCTTGCATCACAGCTCCTTTGCTTGGTTGTGGCCGTTGGCGCGCCGATCCAGCGATTTCTCGCACTGGCCGCGCAACTGGCCGATTTCGGTCAGCACCACCTTGATGTCCTCCATCTGCGCCAGGAGTTGCAGCTCCTTGCGCGCCAGGATGCGGATGAATTCCTGCAACTGCGGCGCGTCGTCGTGCGTCGCGTCGTACAGCGCGAACAGCTCGCGTATCTCCTGCAAGGACAGGCCGATGCGCTTGCCGCGCAGGATCAGCATCAGCCGCACGCGGTCGCGCCGGCTGTAGATGCGCCGCTGCCCGGCCCGCTCCGGTTCCAGCAATCCCTGGTCTTCATAGAAGCGGATCGCCCGGGTGGTGATGTCGAACTCCTGCGCGAGTTCGGTGATATTGAAAACCTGCTCGCCCATGCGTTTGTCCCTTTATCTGCCGACAGCGGCCACGCGCGCCACAGTCGGATGCTTTTGTGACCATTGTCTGTTGACGTTGACGTAAACGTCAAGTTATCGTGGCCACAATAGAGCAAATAATCCAGGAGAAACGGTATGAGCCAGAAAATCGGCGTGGTCGGCGCGGGCACGATGGGCAACGGCATCGCCCAGGTATTCGCGATGAAGGGCTTCGAGGTGGTGCTGGCCGACGTCAGCGACGCGGCGCTGGTGAAGGGCATGGCCAATATCCAGACCAGCCTGCAGCGGATGGCCAAGAAGGAGCTGATCGCCGAGGGCAATATCGACGGCATCGTCGCCCATATCCGCACGACGACCGCGCTGTCCGACCTGGCCGGCTGCGACGTGGTGATAGAGGCGGCGACCGAAAACGCCGAGATCAAGGAAAAGATCTTCCGCGAGCTGGACGCCGCCGTCGGCGAGCAATGCGTGCTGACCTCCAACACCTCGTCCATTTCTCTCACCCGCATCGCCAGCTGGGTCAGCCATCCTGAGCGCGTCGTCGGCATGCACTTCATGAACCCGGTGCCGGTGATGCAGCTGGTGGAGATCATTCGCGCGCTGCAGACCGGCGACGAGGCCTACAACACCGTGTTCCACCTGTCCGAGGCGCTGGGCAAGACGCCGGTGACGGTGAAGGACAGCGCCGGCTTCGTCTCCAACCGCGTGCTGATGCCGATGATCAACGAGGCCGCCTTCGCGCTGTACGAGAACCTCGCCACGGCAGAAGACATCGACACCGTGATGAAGCTGGGCATGAACCACCCTATCGGTCCGCTGGCGCTGGCCGACCTGATCGGCCTGGACACCTGCCTGTCCGTCATGGACATCCTGTACCGCGAATTCCGCGACAGCAAATATCGCGCCTGCCCGCTGCTGGTCCAGCTGGTGCAGGCCGGCCATCTGGGCCGCAAGAGCGGCAACGGTTTCTACAGCTACAACTGAGCAGCGCCATCAGCCCGCAGACAAATAGAGGAGGCAGTGCCATGAGCCAGGCGGTAAGCAAGATCAAGCTGTTGATAGGCGGCGAATTCGTCGAGTCCAAGACCACGGAATGGCGCGACATCGTCAATCCGGCCACCGGCGAGGTGCTGGCGCGCGTGCCGCTGGCCACCGCCGACGAGGTCGACGCCGCCGTCGCCGCCGCCAAGGAGGCGTTCAAGACCTGGAAGAAGACGCCGATCGGCGCCCGCGCCCGCGTCTTCCTGAAATACCAGCAACTGATCCGCGAGAACATGAAGGAGCTGGCCGCCATCCTGACCGCCGAGCAGGGCAAGACCCTGGCCGACGCCGAGGGCGACATCTTCCGCGGCCTGGAAGTGGTCGAGCACGCCGCCAATATCGGCACGCTGCAGATGGGCGAATACGCCGAGAACGTCGCCGGCGGCGTCGACACCTACACCGTGCAGCAGCCGCTGGGCGTGTGCGCCGGCATCACCCCGTTCAATTTCCCGGCGATGATCCCGCTGTGGATGTTCCCGATGGCCATCGCCACCGGCAACACCTTCGTGCTGAAACCGTCCGAGCAGGACCCGATGGTGACGATGCGCCTGGTGGAGCTGGCGCTGCAGGCCGGCCTGCCGAAAGGCGTGCTCAACGTGGTGCACGGCGCCGCCGACGTGGTCAACGCCATCTGCGACCACGCCGACATCAAGGCGGTGTCCTTCGTCGGCTCCACCCGCGTCGGCACCCACGTCTACCAGCGCGCCACCCTCAGCGGCAAGCGCGCCCAGTGCATGATGGGCGCGAAGAACCACGCCATCGTGCTGGCCGACGCCAACAAGGAACAGGCGCTGAACCAGCTGACCGGCGCGGCCTTCGGCGCCGCCGGCCAGCGCTGCATGGCGCTGTCGGTCGCCGTGCTGGTCGGCGAGGCGCAACAATGGATTCCGGACCTGGTGGCCAAGGCCCGCGGCCTGACCGTCGGCGCCGGCCACAACAATCCGGACCTTGGTCCGCTGATCTCCTGCGCCGCGCGCGAGCGGGTCGAGAGCCTGATCGCCTCCGGCGTCGAGCAAGGCGCGAAGCTGGAGCTGGACGGTCGCGGCGTCAAGGTGCCGGGCCACGAGGCCGGCCACTTCGTCGGCCCGACGATCTTCTCCGGCGTCCAGCCGTCGATGGCGATCTACCAGCAGGAAGTGTTCGGCCCGGTGCTGTGCCTGATGGCCGCCGACACGCTGGACGAAGCCATCGCCATCATCAATGCCAATCCGAACGGCAACGGCACCGCGGTGTTCACGCAAAGCGGCGCGGCGGCGCGCAAGTTCCAGGAGGAGATCGACGTCGGCCAGGTCGGCATCAACGTGCCCATCCCGGTGCCGGTGCCGCTGTTCAGCTTCACCGGCAGCCGCGCGTCCAAGCTCGGCGACCTGGGCCCGTACGGCAAGCAGGTGGTGGCCTTCTACACGCAGACCAAGACCGTCACCAGCCGCTGGTTCGACGACGAGGCCAGCAGCGGCAAGGTGCACACCACGATCTCGCTGCGCTGACTCTCCTCGGGCGGGCGGCGCCGCTGCCCGCTCCGACACCGATTGGGAATGGAATATGAATTTCGAACTGACCGAAGACCAGATCGCCTTCCAGCAGAGCGCGCGCGATTTCGCCGAGCACGCGCTGGCGCCGCATGCCGCCGAATGGGACGCCGAATCCGTCTTCCCGCTGGACGTGATCCGCAACAGCGGCGACATGGGCTTCCTCGGCCTGTACACGCCGGAAGCCTACGGCGGCCTGGGCCTGTCGCGGCTGGACTCCGCCATCGTCTTTGAGGAACTGGCCGCCGGCTGCACCTCCACCGCCGCCTACCTGACGATACACAATATGGTCAGCTGGATGATAGCCAGCTTCGGCAGCCGGGAACTGGCCGAGCAGTGGGTGCCCAAGATGGTCAGCGGCGAAGTGCTGGGCAGCTACTGTCTGACCGAGCCGGGCGCCGGCTCCGACGCCGCCTCGCTGAAGACCCGCGCCGACAAGAAGGGCGAGGTCTACGTGCTCAACGGCGGCAAGATGTTCATCTCCGGCGCCGGCAGCACCGAGGTGCTGGTGGTGATGGCCCGCACCGGCGGCCCCGGCCCGAAAGGCATTTCCGCCTTCGTCGTGCCGGCCGACGCCGCCGGCGTCAGCTACGGCAAGAAGGAGAAGAAGATGGGCTGGAACAGCCAGCCCACCCGCGCGATCACCTTCGACAACGTCGAGATTCCGCTGGCCAACCGCCTCGGCGACGAAGGCCAGGGCTTCGCCTTCGCGATGAAGGGCCTGGACGGCGGCCGCATCAATATCGCCACCTGCGCCGTCGGCACCGCCCAGGCGGCGCTGAACGCCGCGCAGCGCTATGTGCAGGAACGCCAGCAGTTCGGCCAGCCGCTGGCCGAGCTGCAGACCGTGCAGTTCCGCCTGGCCGACATGCTGACCGAGCTGGTCGCCGCGCGCCAGATGGTGCGCCTGGCCGCCTGGAAGCTGGACCAGGGCAGCCCCGACGCCTCCGCCTATTGCGCGATGGCAAAGCGCCTGGCCACCGATCTGAGCTTCAATATCGCCAACAACGCGCTGCAGCTGTTCGGCGGCTACGGCTATCTGCAGGACTTCCCGCTGGAGCGCCATGTGCGCGACCTGCGCGTGCACCAGATACTGGAAGGCACCAACGAGGTGATGCGGATGATCGTGGCGCGCAAGATGCTGCAAGACGGCGCGCTGGAAACGCTGCGCTGAGCAAGGCCGGAAAAATCCCTGAGGCTGCGTTACGCCGGCTTGCCGTACTTATATGTACTGCCTGCGCCGGCGCGCCTTGCCTCAGTCGCTTCGCTGGATTTTTCCAGCCTGGCTAGGTTCGAAATAGAATTCATAAAGGCATCCAATATGAACAGCTACGCCCACCTGAACGTGGAAAAACGCGGCCACACCGCCGTGGTGACGATAGACAACCCGCCGGCCAACACCTGGAACCGCGCCAGCCTGTCCGCGCTGAGACAGCTGGTGGCCGACCTCAACGCCGACCGCGACATCTACGCGCTGGTGATCACCGGCCAGGGCGGCAAGTTCTTCTCCGCCGGCGCCGACCTGAACATGTTCGCCGACGGCGACAAGAAGGTGGCCACCGAGATGAGCATGCTGTTCGGCGAAGCCTTCGAGGCGCTGTCCGGCTTTCGCGGCGTCAGCATCGCCGCCATCAACGGCTACGCGATGGGCGGCGGCCTGGAATGCGCGCTGGCCTGCGACATCCGCATCGCCGAGGAACAGGCGCAGATGGCGCTGCCGGAGGCCGGCGTCGGCCTCTTGCCGTGCGCCGGCGGCACGCAGAACCTGCCGTGGCTGGTCGGCGAAGGCTGGGCCAAGCGGATGATACTGTGCGGCGAGCGCGTCAACGCCGCCACCGCCGAACGCATCGGCCTGGTCGAGCAGGTGGTGGCCGCCGGCCAGGCGCTGGACGCCGCGCTGAAGCTGGCCGAGGGCGCGGCCAAGCAGTCGCCGTCGTCGGTCGGCGTGTGCAAGCAGCTGGTCCAGGCCGCCCGCCTGCAGCCGCCGGCCTGGAATCTGATCAAGGAACGCGAGGCCTTCATCAAGCTGTTCGACACCCGGGACCAGGCCGAAGGCACCCGCGCCTTCCTGGAAAAGCGCGCGCCGAACTGGAAGAACGCCTGATCCCGACCACTCCGGCCGGACCGCGTCCGGCCATCGCCCGCTAGAGGTCCGCCATGCAAGACGTGGTACTGTTTGACGAACTGCCCACCGGCGACGGCCGCCGCATCGCCATCGCCACCCTGAACGCCGAAAAATCGCTGAACGCGCTGACGCTGGACATGATACAGCGGCTGGACGCCCGCCTGACCATCTGGGAACGCGACGCCGGCATCGTCGCCGTGGTGCTGCGCGGCGCCGGCGAACGGGCCTTCTGCGCCGGCGGCGACGTGCGCAGCCTGCGCGAAAAGCTGGTCGGCGAGCCGCACTACCCCCACCCGCACGCGGTGGCCTTCTTCGCCGAGGAATACACGCTGGACTACCGGATACACCGCTATCCGAAACCGCTGATCGTCTGGGGCGGCGGCATCGTCATGGGCGGCGGCCTGGGCCTGATGGCCGGTGCCGGCCACCGCGTGGTGACGCCAGCCACGCGCATCGCGATGCCGGAAATCACCATAGGCCTGTATCCGGACGTCGGCGGCAGCTGGTTCCTGCAACGGATGCCAGCGCACCTGGGCCTCTTCCTCGCGCTGACCGGCGCGCCGCTGAACGCCCACGACGCGCTGATCGCCAACCTGGCCGACCACGTGCTGGCCGCCGACGCCTATCCGACGCTGCTGGAGGCGCTGCAGCAAGCCGACTGGAGCGGCGACGCGCGCCGGCACCCGGCCCAGGTCAGCGCGCTGCTGAACCAGTTGGAAGGCCAGTTGGGCGACGCGCTGCCGGCGTCCAACGTAGAACGCAATCTGCTCGCCGTGCACCGGCTGATGAACCGCGGCGACCTCGCCGCCGTCGCCGCCGCGCTGAACGAAACCGCCTTCGAGGACCCGTGGCTGGCCGATGCCGCCAAGAACTTCCGCCACGGCTGCCCGACCTCGGCCGCCGTCAGCTGGGAAATCCTCAATCGTTCCAAACACATGTCGCTGGCCGAGGCGCTGCGGATGGAACTGGTGCTGTCGGTCAACTTCTGCGCCCGCTCCGACTTCCCGGAAGGCGTGCGCGCGCTCTTGGTCGACAAGGACCGCAATCCGCGCTGGAGCCGGCAGCTGGCTGACATCGACCAGGCCTGGGTGGACGGCCATTTCGATTCGCCGTGGCGCGGCGGCGATCATCCGCTGGCGGGATTGAAATAGCCCCCTCTCCCCGCCCCTCTCCCGCGAAGGGAGAGGGAGGGCACGTCGACAATTTACTAGTTTCTCGCACCCGCGCGGCACCGGCAGCATAAAGACCAACGCCACCACCGTCGCGGGAAATCGTCGATACAACTCGACGCATGGCCGAACGTCAACCACGCCATGGCCCCTCTCCCCTCGCGGGAGAGGGGTTGGGGAGAGGGGGCGAATCCAGCCGCCCCATCAAATGAGAAAAGGAAGAGACATGGAAAACATCGCCTTCATCGGCCTTGGCAATATGGGCGGGCCGATGGCCGTCAATCTGCTGAACAAGGGCTTCAAACTCAGCGCCTTCGACCTGTCGGCCGACGCGCTGGCCAAGGTGGCCGCCGCCGGCGGCCGGGCGGCGGCCAGCGCCGCCGACGCGATAGACAACGCCGGCGTGGTGATCTCGATGCTGCCGGCCGGCAAGCACGTGGCCGGCCTCTACCTCGGCGACGACGGCCTGTTCGCCAAGCTGCCCAAGGGCGCGCTGATCATAGACTGCAGCACGATAGACGCCGGCACCGCCCGCCAAGTGGCCGAAGCCGCGCAAGCGAAGGGCCTGGCCATGCTGGACGCGCCGGTGTCCGGCGGCACCGCCGGCGCCACCGCCGGCACGCTGACCTTCATCGTCGGCGGCGCCGCCGACGCGCTGGCCCGCGCCCGCCCGGTGCTGGAGGCGATGGGCAAGAACATCTTCCACGCCGGCGGCGCCGGCGCCGGCCAGACCGCCAAGATCTGCAACAATATGCTGCTGGGCATCCTGATGGTCGGCACCGCGGAGGCGCTGGCGCTGGGCGTCAAGAACGGCCTGGACCCGAAAGTGCTGTCCGAGATCATCGCCAAGAGCTCGGGCCGCAACTGGGCGACCGAGCTGTACAATCCGTGGCCCGGCGTCATGGACGCCGCGCCGGCCAGCCGCGGCTACGCCGGCGGCTTCATGTCCGAATTGATGCTGAAGGACCTGGGCCTGGCCGAGGAAACCGCGCTGCAAAGCCATGCCGCCAATCCGCTGGGCGCGCTGGCGCGCAATCTGTACGAGGAACATGTGCACCAGGGCAACGGCAAGCTGGACTTCTCCAGCATCGTCAAACACTTCCACCAGCTGGACTGAGCCGGCGCCGGCCAGGCCGACACAGGCGATATGACATGTGCTACATTAATCGTCCATGTCATTGACTTTTCGTGTCACTTCGACGGGAGCCGGCAGCCGCCGGCTCCCGTCGCGCATGCGATGAACGCCGGGCCACGCCCGGAAGAAAAACAGAAACAGGAACACCATGTCTACATCCCGTATTCTGGCCGGCCAGGTGCTGGCCGCGCTGGCGGCCTGCGCGCTGCCGGTCTCGCCGGCGCAGGCCGCCGGCTATCAGCAGCCGCCGGCCAACATCCTGAAGGCGATGCGCGCGCCGGCGCTGCCCGGCCCCAGCGTCAGCCCCACCCGCGACCGCATGCTGCTGGTGGCGTGGCAGGAATACCCGTCCATCGCGCGCGTGGCCGCGCCCTTCCTGCGCCTGGCCGGCACCCGCGTCGAGCCGGCCAACCGCAGCAAGCACGACACGCCGGGCGGCTACGGCATCGCCCCGTGCGCCGAGAGCTTCAAGCTGGTGAGCATTCCCGACGGCCGGGAAACGGCGATCGCGCTGCCGGCCGGCGCCTGCCCGGACGCGCCTATCTGGTCGGCCGACGGCAAGCGCTTCGCCTTCGCCAACACCACCGCCGACGCGGTGGAACTGTGGGTCGGCGACGCCGCCAGCGGCAAGATACGCAAGGTCCCCGGCATCCGGCTGAACCCGATGCTGAACGACGAGCTGCAATGGATGCCGGATCAGAAGACGCTGCTGGTCAAGGCGGTGCCGGCCAAGCTCGGTCCGCCGCCGGCCAAGCAGGGCGGCCCCGACGGCCCGAACGTGCAGGAAGCCGACGGCGAGAAAGGCCAGAGCAGCACCTATGAAACCCGCGACACGCTGTCCAGCCCGCACGACGAGGCGCTGTTCGACTACTACGCCGCCTCGCAGCTGACCCTGGTCGACGCGGCCAGCGGCAAGACGACGCCGCTGGGCCAGCCGGCGCTGTACGACGGCGTCGGCCCGGCGCCGGACGGCAAGCACATCCTGGTTTCCAGCGTGCGCAAACCCTATTCCTACGTCACGACCTACGAGCGCTTCCCGCACCAGGTCGAAGTATGGGATGTCGCGCGGCCTGGCCGCGTCGGCGTCCACACCGTCGCCTCGCTGCCGCTGGCCGACCGCGTGCCGGTGCACGGCGAGCCGCTGGGCCCGCGCGACTTCTTCTGGCGCGCCACCGAGCCGGCCACGCTGCTCTGGGCCGAGGCGCTGGACGGCGGCGACTGGCAGAACACCGTGCCGGCTCGCGACAAGGTGATGATGCAGAAGGCCCCGTTCACCGCGGCGCCGGTCGAGATCCTGCGCACCGCGCAGCGCTTCGCCGGCCTGGACTGGAGCGAGCGCGCCGATACCGCGCTGCTCAGCGAGGTCGATCTGAACAAGCACTGGCGCCAGACCCGCATCGTCAACATCGACGATGCCAAGCAACCGGCCAAGCTGCTGTGGGACCTGTCCTTCGACAATAAATACGCCGATCCGGGCAGCCCGGTGCACCGCACGCTGGCCAGCGGCGAACGAGTGATCCAGCTGGACGGCGACGCCATCTACCTGGCCGGCGGCGGCGCCTCGCCGCAAGGCAACCGTCCCTTCCTCGACAAGCTGGACCTGAAGACGCTGCAAAGCCAGCGGCTGTTCCGCAGCGACAAATCGGCCTACGAGCGCTTCATCGGCCTGTCCGGCGGCAACGGCGGCTTCCTGACCTGGCGCCAGACGCCGACCGAAGCGCCGAACGCCTTCCTGCGCACGCTGGGCCAGCCGGTCGCCGCCGGCCAGGGCGAGGCGGCGTTCTCGTCGACGCAGACGGCCGTCACCCGCATCGTCGATCCGACGCCGGAGCTGCGCCAGATCAAGAAGCGGCTGGTGAAATACAAGCGCGCCGACGGCCTGGACCTGTCGTTCACGCTGTACACGCCGCCGGGCTACCAGGAGGGCACGCGCGTGCCGGCCATCCTCAACGCCTATCCGCTGGACTACGCCGACGCCGCCAGCGCCGGCCAGGTCAGCGGCTCGCAGCAGACCTTCACCCGCCTCTACCAGTACAAATACCTGCTGCTGGCCGGCTACGCCGTCATCGACCAGGCGTCGTTCCCGGTGGTCGGCGACCCGAAGGCCGCCTACGACACCTATCTGGACCAGCTGAAGATGGACGCCGAGGCGGCCGTCGGCGAGGCGGTGAAGCTGGGCGTCGTCGATCCGGACCGCGTCGCCGTCACCGGCCACAGCCACGGCGCGCTGATGACGGCCAATCTGCTGGCCCACACCGACCTGTTCCGCGCCGGCGCGGCCACCAGCGGCTCGTACAACAAGACGCTGACGCCGTTCGGCTTCCAGAGCGAGCGCCGCTCGGTGTGGGAAGCGCCCGACGTCTACCGCAAGGTGTCCACCTTCTTCTACGCCGACAAGCTGAAGACGCCGATTTTGATCGTGCACGGCAGCGACGACGCCAATCCCGGCACCACGCCGCTGCAGGCCAGCAAGTTCTACGAGGCGATACGCGGCAACGGCGGCACCGCCCGCCTGGTGATGCTGCCGCACGAGCCGCACTGGTACGCCGCGCGCGAATCGAACGAGCAGCTGGTCTACGAAATGCTGAGCTGGTTCGACAAATACGTGAAGAACGCGCCGCCGCGCGCGGTGAAGACCGCGCAAAGCCAGCCGGCGCCGGCCCAGCCCTGATCGCCGCTTCCGCCCGATCGAACGCCCCGCCTCGCGGGGCGTTTTCTTGAACTCAGGCCGGCACGCTGATGCCGCGCCGGACATGCTGCAGATGGGCGACGATGGTGAAGCTCATCAGCGCCAGCAGCGACCAGGAGCTCCACTTGCCGACATGCACGGCCGACCAGGCGCCCAGCTGGTTCGGATAGCGCCACACGCCGTACAGGGTGCCGAGGTTTTCCGCCAGCCAGATGAAGAAGCCTATCAGCACGAAGCCCAGCAGCAGCGGCATCCGGCGCTCGCGGTCCAGAGGCTGGAAGATCACGGTGGCGCGCGCGTACAGGCCCAGCGCGCAGGCGGCGAGATACCAGCGGTAGTCGCCGATGTAATGGTGGGTGAAGAAATTGGCGTAGATCAGCGCGGCCATCGCCGCCGCCATCCAGTAAGGCGGGTGGTGCTCCACCCTCAGCCTCAGCAGCCGCCAGGCCTGGACGATGTAGCTGCCGACCGCCGCGTACATGAAACCGGAAAACAGCGGCACGCCGAACAGCTTGCTGTAGGCGAAATCCGGATAGGACCAGGACTGGATGCCGCCGGAGGTCTTGAACGCCTCCAGCGCGAATCCAAGCAGATGGAACAAGGTGATCGCCTTCAGTTCGTCCAGATTCTCCAGCCCGGTCCACAGCATCCAGCCCTGGATGGCCAGCGCGATCAGCAGCAACAGGTCGTAGCGCGGCACGCCGAACAGCCCGCCGCGCGGCGTCAGGAACACCGCGGCGAAGAACAGGCCGGCGAACAGGCAGGCGCGCGCTTCCTTCAGGCCGAAAAACCAGAACTCGCGGACGAAACGCCGCCAGCCGCTCCGTCCGCCGTCGCCGCGCGACATCAAATACGCGTCCAGGTCCCGCAAACGGCGGCGCCCCGCCTCTCCGACAAGCATGAAAACCACCTCTCATTGAACGGCCGGCGGCCGTGCCGCCATTCTCGGGACTCCTCCGGGCCTTGGCAACATCGACGCTAGCGCTGCCTCGCCGCCTTGTTGCGCGCCTTCCATTCCCGCCGTTGCTGCTGCCGCTGCAACGGCGTCCGCTCATGTCGCTCCATCTCGCGCCGCAGCTTGTGGTAGTTGCGCAGCCGGTCGCCATCGACGCCGGCCCTGACCGCGCAACCCGGCTCCTCGCGATGGCCGCAGTCGCGGAACTGGTAATGGCCTGCCAGCGCTTCGATATCGGCGAAGCTGCCGGCCAGCGCGCCGGCGTCCGGCGGCGCCTGCAGCGTGCGCACGCCCGGCGTGTCTATGATGCAGGCGCCGTCCGGGCATGGCAGCAGCGTGCGCGCCGTCGTGGTGTGGCGGCCGCGGCTGTCGTCGCCCCTGACCGCGCCGACCGCCTGCGCGTCGACGCCCAACAGCGTGTTGCTCAGCGTGGACTTGCCGGCGCCGGACGAGCCGAGCAGCACCAGCGTCTGCCCCGCGCCCAACCAGGGCCTCAACGCGTCGCGGCAGGCCGGATCGGTGCCGTTCAGCAACAGTATCGGCGGCAGCGGCCGCAGACGTTGTTCCAGCTCGGCCAGCCTGGCCTCGGCGTCCGGGCACAGATCGGCCTTGCTCAGCACCACCACCGGCGCGACGCCGGCCGCCGCGGCCAGGCCCAGGTAGCGCTCCAGCCGCCGCGGGCTGTAATCGCCGTCCAGCCCCATCACCAGCAAGGCGGTGTCGACATTGCTGGCGTAGGTCTGGCGCGCCCCCTCGTCGTTGACGCGGACCAGCTGGTTGAACGGCTCCAGGCGTTCAAGCAGACGCCATGGCTCATGCTCCCGCGACTGGCACAGCGCCCAGTCGCCCACCGCCAGTTCGGCATGGACATCGGGCAAGGCGCTGGCCTGCTGCTCATGCTCGCCGTCATGCACCCACGCGCGGTCGCGCTGCACGCGGCACACGCGCGCTAGCCGCAGATCGTCTTCGCCGGCCAGCGCCAGCGCCTGTTGCAGCAATACCGGCGTCAGGCCGATGGCGGCCAGACGAGGAAAATCGAAATTCAGCATCAAAGCTCCCGCGAACGCTCGCAAGCCGACGCCGCCGGGCGAAGCCGGACAGGACAAGCATTCGGAAATGAATAGGGGAAACGCGCCTGATGGACAGGCTCAGTCACCGCGCGGATGCGGTGGGAGGGACATGCCGGGGAACGGTCGCCGAGCGGCGCCGCTTATTGCACGAAAACTGTCAGAAAATAATACGACCGGGGCAACGGTTCAGCCGGCACGCCCTTCGAATGAAATATCTCGGCTCATTGGATTCTCCTTTGCGCTGACGGGAAGATTTTCAGATTATGCTGATTGAAAATCTCGCGCGCAAGCGGAATCATCTCGATGCGCCGTCCGGGCTTGGGAAAAAAATCTGTCGGTTCTATAGATAGTAAACACGCTCGGAGAAGCGCGCATGCCGGCGCCCCGCCGTCCACCTGGAGAGTGAAACGATGAAAACCCTGCCGCTATTGATCGCCGCCGCCATCGGCGCCGCCGCCCTGACCGCCTGCGCCAGTCCGGAGGAGATCCGCGCGATGGATCAACGGACCTGCACCGGCTACGGCTTCCAGCCGGGCACCGACAACTACGCCAACTGCATGATGAAGCAGTCCGACAAGCGCGACCAGGAAAGCCGCGACGCGCGCGCGCGGATGGCGCAACCGGCTCAGCCGGCGCCTAACGCGCCGTCCACCACCGTCATCGTCATCCCCACCGACGGCAAGCCCAAGCTGCCGGACTGCCGGATGCAGGATCCCGGCGTGACGCTGAATATGGACGGCATGTGGGCGGGACCGAACTGTACTCCGGCCCACTGACGCCTCCCCCCTTCGCGACAGGCCGGCGCGATGCCGGCCTGTTTCATGGCAGCAGCCTGCCCGCCGGCCGCGCCCAGAACGCCGCGTCCAGCGCGTAGTCTCCTTCCCGCGGCGGCTGTCCCGGATTGGCCAGCAGCAAATGCAGCCTGGGCGCCGCCCCCGCCGGCAGCGCCATCTGCCAGCCGGCCAGCGTGTGCTCGCGGCCGTCGCGCCACAGGCTGTCGTCCGGGCCGTCGTGGCGGTCCCGGCTCAGTTGCTGGAATTCGGCAAGCGTGTGCGCCGGATGCTGATCAAGCAGCCAGCCGATGCGGGCGAGCCGCGCCCGGCTGCTGGCGCCGATTTTCTGCTCGCCGTCCAGCAGCGAGGTGTCGGCGTAATGATTGGTATGCGCCAAGACGCCGTTTTGCTGGCGCGTCAGCCGATAGCGCCCGTGCTGGCCGACCTCCACCTGCATCAGGCCGCCGGCGTCGGCCAGCAGCAGAAACACCGGACGCGCCTGCGGGAACAGCTGGTCGGCGGCGGCGGCCACCTGGTCCAGCGAGCCGTAATCGCGCAACAGCCGCGTCATCACGCCGTGGCGATCGCCATCGGCCTGCCGCAACGCGCGCGGCAGGCTGCTGGCCTCGGCGCTGACCACCGCCAGCTCCTTCTCGTTGACGCCGGCCTTGATGCCCGGCTCGCGGCCATTGTCGGCGTACAGGCCCAGATAGGCGTAGCCGCGCGCCGGGCGGCGCAGGCTCAGCGACTGGACGTGGTCGGGCTTCCAGTCGCGATTCTTGGCCAGCAGCGTGCCGTCCGAACTGGCTGCCCCGGCCGCGCCCCACAGCGTGCAGGCATGGGCCGGAGAAAAAGCCAGCGCGCCGGCGACGCCGGCCACAGCCAACCATGAATAGCGCACGGTCTTCCCCTACTGAGTCGAGAGATGAAACAAATTCTCTCATGCCGCCGGAAACGACGAGCATCCCGCTTGCAAACAAATGTGGGGACGACGCGCTCGGCGGCGTCAGGCCGATAGCGACGAAAACCGGTACTCCAGCACTTCGTCGCCATAGCCGTCCACTTCGCCGGTGGAGGTCCAGCCCAAATGGCGATAGAAGCCGTGGGAGCGCACCGCCGGATCGCTGTTGCAGCCGAGGAACAGACGCGTGTGACCTTGGTCTTGCAGAAGCTGCATGACCCGCGCCAGCAAGGTCTTTCCGACGCCGGCCCCTTCGAACGCCGGCAACAGCGCCAGCACCACGATCTCGCCGCTTTGCGCGTCGCCGAAGCAATAGCCGGCGATGCGGCCGTCGGCCTCCGCCACCACGCCGGGCAGCGCGCCGTCGGCCACGCCCTGCGCCCAGCTCTCCCGCGTGATGCCCAACGCGTTCAGCGTGGCCTCGGCGATGGCGTTCTCGCGGGTCTGGCCGCGGATGACGATGCAGGTCGCCACGTCGTCGGGACGGGCGTGGCGATAGCGGATGATGCGCATGTGTTTTTCTCTTTAAAGAACGATGGATGTCCAAATCGGACCCGGCAAGGCTTGAAATGGTTCGCGCCCAGGCAATCCGGCCGCGCAAAGAAAAACCCGCGGGAACCGGCAGGTTCGCGCGGGCGGTTTCCGGCCGAGGCGGCCAGTATAAGGGCATTGAAATTCAAAATGGATTTCCGCGCCCGCTATCCCGCCGCCGCCGCCGCTTTGTCCCTCACCTCGTACCCCCGCTCCCCCAAGGCCTTCACCCACTCGACGATGGCGATCTCCACCAGGGCCGGCTGGCCGGCGAAGCCGAACTCGATGTGCATCTCCGGAATCGCCTCATTGCCGAAATTGGGCAGGCTGGACAGCCTCAGGGCCGGGTAACGGGCTGTGAAGTCCTGCATCAGGCCGATCAGATCGCCTTCGCGGGCCCGGATCGCGATGCAGGCTTTCTCGATGTCGGGACTGTCGTTGAACAGTTGCCGGTAACACGTGTCCAGCACCCACTCCGCCATCGGCCAAGCCATGCTGGGAAAACCAGGCAGGAAATGGACGTGGCCGTGGAAAAAGCCGGCGATCTGGTTGACCGGATTCGGGATGATGGCGGCGCCTTGCGGGAAGTGGCCCATCTGAATCCGGTGCGGGTAGGCGTCGGCGCCGAAGCGCGCCTCTATCAGCGCGCAGGCGTCCGGGTGCGGCGCCAGCGGCAGGCCCAGCGCGGCGGCGGCGCAGGCGCGGGTGTGGTCGTCCGGCGTCGCGCCTATGCCGCCGAAGCTGAACACCAGATCGTCGCCGGCGAAGGCGCGGCGCAAGGCGGCCTCGATGCGGGCCGGATCGTCGCCGAGATACTCGGCCCAGGCCAGCTTCATCCCGCGCGCGGCCAGGATGCGGATCAGCGTCTGCATATGCTTGTCCTGGCGTTTGCCGGACAACAACTCGTCGCCGATGATCAGCGCGCCTACCTGCATGGTCCTACTCCCTGTCCTCGTCCAGCATGCGCCGGCAGACGGCATAACAATCGTCGATATGGCTGTTGCCGACATAGCGCATCGCGGCGAAGCCCATCGCGGCGTTGACCGCCCAGCCCAGAACCGGCACCAGCTTCAAAGCCTGCTTGCCGGCCCAGCGTCCGGCGGTGCGCCGGACCAGGGTGGTCAGCAGCGCGCGGGTGATCTCCATCCCCAGCAGCGCGCTGCCGGCGCGGCGGATCAGCTGATACAGCATCTGCTTGCGCGCCGCGTCGTAGCGGTCCATCTGTTCCGGCGCCACGCCGAAACGCTGGTTGATCGCCGGAATCAGCTGCAGCAGGATGGCCACGTCGGCGGCGACGTCGACGCCGGGCGCCGGCAAGGCCGACGCGCCGGCCGACAGCGCCGCCCGGCCATTGACCATGGCCCGGCACTGGTCGCGGACGGCGTCGAGCTCGGCCAGGCTGGCGGGCAGCATCTCAGTGCGCCTCGCCCACTTGCGGGCCGGTCAGCGCGTCCTTCGGCATCGCCAGCTGCCGCACCACCGCCTGGGCGGCGGCGAAGTCCGGCGTGGCGATCTGCCGCTGCCAATCGGCGGCGGCGCTCTTGGCGGCCATCCGCTCCAGCCGCTCGGCCAGTTTGGGCTGAGCCGGCGGGACCAGCGCCGCCAGCATCGTGTCGGCCTCCTCCGGCTGGTTGCAGACCAGCACCATGTCGCAGCCGGCGGCCAAGGCCGCGTCGGCTCGCTGCACATAAGTGCCGGCGCCGGCCGCGCCGGCCATGTCCAGCGCGTCGGAGAAGATCACGCCGTCGAAATCCAGCTTGCCGCGCAGAATGTCGGTCAGCCAGACCTTGGAGAAACCGGCCGGCTGGCCATCCACCGCCGGGTACAACACGTGGGCCGGCATCACCGCGCCCATGCCGGCCTCGGCCAGGCGGGCGAACGGCACCAGATCGTCGCGCTCGATCTGGGCCAGGCTGCGGTCGTCCTGCGGCATCAGGTGGTGGCTATCGCCCTCCACGTAGCCGTGGCCGGGGTAGTGCTTGCCGCAGCTCATCATGCCGCCGCGTCCCAGGCCTTGTTGCAAGGCTTCGGCCAGTTCCGCCACCGCTTCCGGATCGCGGTGGAAGGCGCGGTTGCCGATGACGGCGCAACGCTCCCAATCCAGATCCAACACCGGGGTGAACGACAAATCGATGCCGCAGGCGGACAACTCGGCCGCCAGCACATAGCCTACGGTCTCCGCCAGCGTCAACGCCTGATCGCGGTCGGCGTCCCAGGCCTCGCCCAGCACATTCATCGGCGGCAGGCGGGTGAAGCCGTCGAGGAAGCGCTGCACGCGGCCGCCCTCGTGATCGACGGCGATCAACAGATGCGGCGCACGCAAGGCGCGTATCTCGGCGGTCAGCGCGCGCAGCTGTTCGATATTCTGGAAGTTGCGGCGGAACAGAATGATGCCGCCGACCAGCGGATGCGACAGCCTGGCGCGTTCCTGCTCGCTGAGCGTCAGGCCGGCGATGTCGACCATCACCGGACCGCGCGGGAGGTTCAAAGTCGTTTGAGTCATGGTTTCGTCCTCGACCATGGCGGGGCGGGCGTAGCCGACCCGGATATTGCACAGACAATGGCGGAGCGCCGACCGTTCCCGCGCCTGTCGCGCGGACGGGGGCGGCCCGCCCTACGATTCAAGCACGACGAAGGCCAGCGCGTGGCCGCGCTCGTCGCTGATGGACAGATGCATGCGCGTGACGCCGCGCGCGGCGGCGAAGGCGGCCAGCTCGTCGGACAGGACCAGCAGCGGCTTGCCGAGCGCGTCGTGGGCCACGCCTATCGCCGTCAGCAAGGCCGGCGCCACCACGCCGGTGCCCAAGGCCTTGGCGAAGGCCTCCTTGACGGCGAAGCGCTTGGCGAGGAAGCGCGCCGGCTCGCCATGGGCCTCGAATTCGACCAGCTCCGACGGCGTCAGGATGCGGCGGCCGGCCTTGGCGCCCCAGCGCTGGACCAGCTCGTCCATTCGGGCGATCTCGACCAGATCGGTGCCTATGCCGTGGATCATGCAGCCCTCCTCAGCCACCATCCCCTGCCCAGCCACAATGCCGCGCAGGGCAGCCAGACATAGAGAAACTCGGTATCGACCACGCGCCAGCCCTTGGGACCGAACCAGCGTTTCAGACCGAGCGGCGCGCCTTCTATCGGCTTCCAATCGCTCAGATAGCGATGATCCGACCAGGGCATGAACAAGGCCGGACCGAAGCTGGCGTCGCAGATCATGTCCAGCGCCGCGTGCGAGGCCACAGACAGGAACAGCAGCACGGTCGCCATCGCGGCGCTCAGACCCGCTCTTCGCCAGATGGGGCGAGCGAGCCAGGCCAGCAGCGCCGCCAACAGGGCTGCGGCGGCCAGCGAATGGGAAAAGCCCCGGTGTCCCCACGGGCTGGCATAGGGAATGCCCAGCTTGAAGGTGACCACGTCCAGGTCCGGCAGCATCGCCGCCGCGCCGCACAACGCCAGCCACGGCAGCACGCCGGGTTCGGACAATGGTTTGCGGCAGGCGAGGCCGACCAGCGTCGCGCCGGCCAGCGCGTGGGTGACGATGGTGGGCATCAGCGGGCGCGCGCGCTTTCCATCAAGGCCTTCATCTCGCGCACCGCCTGCGGGAAGCCGACGAACAGCGCGTGGGCGACGATGGCGTGGCCGATGTTCAATTCGGCGATCTGCGGGATCGCGGCGATCGGCTTGACGTTGTGGTAGTTCAGGCCGTGGCCGGCGTTGACCACCATGCCCAGGCCGGCGCCGAACTCGGCGGCCTCGCGGATGCGGGCGAGCTCGGCCTCGCGCTCACTGGCGTGCGGCGCGTCGGCATAGGCGCCGGTATGCAGCTCGATCACGCGCGCGCCGGCGTCGAAGGCCCTCTGGATCTGCTCGCGGTCCGGGTCGATGAAGATGGACACGCGAATGCCGGCTTCGGCCAGCTTGCCGGTGTAGTGCTTGACGTCGGCGTAGTGTCCGCGCACGTCCAGACCGCCCTCGGTGGTGACCTCCTCGCGCTTCTCCGGCACCAGGCAGACGTCTTCCGGCGCCACTTCCAGCGCGTGCGCCAGCATTTCCGGCGTCATCGCCATTTCCAGATTCATCCGGGTCTTCAACACCGGGCGCATCGCCTTGACGTCGGCGTCCTGGATGTGGCGGCGGTCTTCGCGCAGATGCAGCGTGATCAGGTCGGCGCCGCTGGATTCGGCCACCAGCGCGGCCTCGACCGGGCTGGGGTAGCGGGTGCCGCGCGCCTGGCGCAGCGTGGCGACGTGATCGATGTTTACGCCCAACAGAATCATTTTCTTCTCCATTGTTTTAATCCGACAACGATTGGATGGCCTGCAACAGTTCGCGCGAAGCCAGCGGCGTGTCGCCCAGCAGCGCGGCCAGCCACACCCGGCTCAGCTGGCGGGCCTGGCCGCGCACCGCCGGATCGCTGTAATCGTCGGCGTCCAGCGCCAGCAAGGCCGCGCCGGACAGCCGCGCCGCGCCGCCGGACGGCGCCAGCTCCGGATATTCGTCCCGCTCCGGCAGCGCCGCGTTGCGGCACAGATAATGCCGCTCGGCGACCACGGCCTCGCCATGGTTGTCGCGCGCCAGCGACGGCGCGTAGCCCAGCACCTGCGCCAGCCGGATCTCGTAGCGGCGCAATACCGGCGCCAGCGGCGGCCGTCTGGCCAGGTCGCGCACCGCCGCGTCGTAAACGGCAAAAGCCCGCGGTTCGGGATCGTCCCGCGCCGTGAGCTTCAGCATCAATTCATTCAGATAAAAACCGCATACCAGCGGCAAGCCAAACAGCGGCCTGACCCCGCCTTCCCAGTCGGCGCCGTGCAGCGTGCGCAACTCGTTCTTGCCGAACCACGACAACGTCAGCGGCTGAAACGGCAACAGCACGCCGCGCAGGTCCGAACGCGGCCGCCGCGCGCCGCGCGCCACCAGGCTGAAACGGCCGTGGTCGCGGGTCAGCACCTCCAGCAGCAGGCTGGTCTCGCGGTAGGGCTGGGTATGCAGAATGTAGGCCGGCTGCTTGTCCACCCGTCCCGGCTGGCTCATGCGCCGACGCTCCCGGGCAGGCTGCGGCGGACTTCGAAGCCGAACTCGCCGGCGCCGCGCCCCAGCCGTTGCTGCACCAGCTGCTCGACGCGACCACGCCAGGCGGCGATGGCGTCCACGCTATCCCAGTAGGTCAGCTGCGCCACCGCGTCGCCGCCCAGACAGCCCGGCTGCGCGGAGGCGAGACGCAGCGCGCAGATGGCCAGGCCGCCCAGCGCCGGCGTCTCGGCCGATAGCCGCACCGCCCAGCACGGCTGGGCCGGCGCCGTCTCCAGCGGCCTCATCAATCCAGACCGAACTCGCGCAGGAAGCGGACGTCGTCGGCCCAGCCGGACTTCACTTTCACCCACACCTGAAGGAAGACCTTGCCGTCGAACAGTTTTTCCATGTCCAGGCGCGCCTCGGTGGAAATTTTCTTCAGCTTCTCGCCGGCCTTGCCGATGACGATGGGCTTCTGATGTTCCTTGTCCACCAGCACCGCGATGTGGATGCGGCGCAGCGCGCCGTCCATCTCGAACATCTCCACTTCGACGTTCATCTCGTACGGCAGCTCTTCGCCCAGGTAGCGGAACAGCTTTTCGCGGACGATTTCGGCGGACAGGAAGCGCTCGTTCTTGTCGGTGATCATGTCCTCGGGGTACAAGGGCATGGACTCCGGCAGATGCGGGCGGACCTGATCCAACAGCTCGGCCAGGCGCTGGCCGTGCTTGGCGCTGACCACCTCTACGCCGGCGAACGCGAACTCGGCCGTCACCTCGTCGATGAAAGCCTGCAAGGTCAGCTTGTCCTTGGCCTTGTCCAACTTGTTCACCACCAGGATGACCGGGGTCTTCTTCGGCAGCAGCGCCATCACCTCGCGGTCGGCGGCGGTGAAGCGCATCGCCTCCAGCAGGAACAGCACGCAATCGACACTGCCCAGCGAGTCCTTGACGCTCTTGTTCAGCGCCTCGTTCAGCGCGCCCTTGTGGTAAGTCTGGAAACCCGGCGTGTCGACGAAGACGAACTGCGCCGCATCCTCGGTATGAATGCCGGTGACGCGGTGGCGGGTAGTCTGCGATTTCTTCGAGGTGATGCTGATCTTCTGGCCGATCAGGTGGTTCATCAACGTGGACTTGCCCACATTGGGACGGCCGACGATGGCGACGAAGCCGCAATGGAATAGAGTATCGGTCATGATTTTTTCTTGATTGCTGCGAGTTTCTGTTCCAGCAGGACGATGGCCGCTTCGGCGGCCTGCTGTTCGGCGGCGCGACGGCTGCCGCCGTCGCCGGTGGCGATCAGGGCCATCTCGCCCAGATCGCACTCCACCTTGAACCACTGTTCGTGGGCTTCGCCGCTCTGCGACAGGATGCGATACCTCGGCAGCGCCAGCTTGCGCGCCTGCAGCGCCTCCTGCAGGCGGGTTTTGGCGTCCTTGGCCTGGCGGGTGGTGTCTATCGTGGCCACGCGCTGGGCGTACAGCTTGCGCACCACCTGCTCGGCGGCGGCGAAGTCGGCGTCGAAACTGACGGCGGCGAACGTCGCCTCCAGCGCGTCGGCCAGAATGGACGGCCGGTTGAAGCCGCCGCTCTTCAGCTCGCCCTCGCCCAGATACAGATAGTCGCCCAGCGTCAGCTCGTGGGCGATCTCGGCCAGCGTGTTCTGGTTGACCAGATTGGCGCGCAAGCGCGACAGCTCGCCCTCGGTCAGTTGCGGGAAGCGGTCGAACAGCATCCGCGCCACGGTGTAATTGAGGATGCTGTCGCCGACGAATTCGAAGCGCTCGTTGTTGGCGCTGCTATGGCTGCGGTGCGTCAGCGCCTGGCGCAGCAATTCCGGTTTCTGAAATGCATAATCCAGCGCCTGGGACAGGCGCCGGAATCGGTTGTCGATTTGAGTCACGATGTGATTATTGGGCGGGCGGCTGGCCCGCCTGGGTGTCGAAATGGAAAAGCAGGCCGATGTTGCCGAACAGCGGCACTTCGCGCTGGTACTGCGCGCGCAGGTAATTGCTGCTGTTGCCGGCCACCACCGTCAGCTGGCCGCCCTTGATGGAAACGATGCCGGCCACCGACGCCTTCTGGTCGAACTCCTGCCGCAGCGTTTGCTCGCCGACATTGGTTTCGCCGGCCAGGGTGCCCAGCGCGGTCTTCACGTCGCCGTATTCGGAGTACACCGGCACCACCTTGAATACCAGCAGCAGGGCGGAGCCTACCAGCAGCAACACCACCAAAACCGCAATTACCGACATGCCTCTCTGCTGTTTCATGCGTTTCTCCCGGTCATGGCCGCCCATGGCCTGACAATGATTTTTTTTACTGCACCTTGGTGCCGATGCGCGACAGGTCGCCGAAGTTCATCCAGATCATGAAGGCCTTGCCGACCATCAGATCGTCTTTGACGAAGCCCCAGTAGCGGCCGTCGGAACTGTTGTCGCGGTTGTCGCCCATCATGAAGTAATGGCCCTGCGGCACCTTGCACGCGAAGCCGTCGTCATCATAACGGCAATTGTCGCGGTACTGGAAATCCTGCACCTGGCTCAGCGCCACCACCGGCGTGCCCGGATTGTTCAGCACCTTGTAGTCCTTGCCGCCCTGACTCTCGCGGAACCGGTTGGCGCTGATCTGCTGCAGGCCCAACTCCTTTTCCAGATAGTCGTAGTTGCCGTCGGCGGCGTCCGGCAACGGCTTGCCGTTGATCGTCAGGCGCTTGTTGCGGTACTCCACCATGTCGCCGGGCAGGCCTATCACCCGCTTGATGTAGTTGATCTTCGGATTCGGCGGATAGTTGAACACCACCACGTCGCCATGCTGCACCTGGCCGACCGGGATCAATACATTATTGAGCACCGGCACGCGAATGCCATAGGCGAACTTGTTGACCAGGATGAAGTCGCCGACCACCAGGCCCGGCCGCATCGAGCTGGACGGAATCTGGAACGGCTCGACCAGGAAGGAGCGCAGCAGGAAAACGACGAAGATCACCGGGAAGAAACCGCGCGAGTAATCGACGAAGTGGCCGGCCTGGGCATCGGCGGCGGCGCGCTTCCTCGCCAGCAGCCACTTGTCCAGCGCCCACACCGCGCCGGTGATCACGACGAATACCAGCATCACCGCGGTGAAGCTCATGTAGTTGGACAGGAAGCCGAAACCGCCTATCACCACCGCCAGGTAGCCCCACTGCACCGACTGAGGCCAATCGCTCGCGCCTTCCTTCTTGGCGCCGCCCAGCAGGATCAGCAGCACGCCGACGACGGCGAGCGCCACGAACACCCAGTACAAGTTTGCACCCACTTATTTGTCCCCTACTTGAAGAATGGCGAGGAAAGCCTCTTGCGGGATTTCCACGTTGCCGACCTGCTTCATCCGCTTCTTGCCGGCCTTTTGCTTTTCCAGCAGCTTTTTCTTCCGAGTGATGTCGCCGCCGTAGCACTTGGCCAACACGTTCTTGCGCAGCGCCTTCACCGTCTCGCGCGCGATGATGTGGCCGCCGATGGCCGCCTGCACCGCGATGTCGAACATCTGGCGCGGAATCAGCTCGCGCATCTTGGACACCAGCTCGCGGCCGCGGTACACGCTGGAAGCGCGGTGCACGATCAGGCTCAGGGCGTCGACCTTCTCGCCGTTGACCAGCACGTCCAGCTTGACCAGGTCGGCGCTCTGGAATTCCTTGAACTCGTAGTCCAGCGAGGCGTAGCCGCGGCTGGTGGACTTCAGCTTGTCGAAGAAGTCCATCACCACCTCGTTCATCGGCAGATCGTAGGTCAGCATCACCTGCCGGCCCAGATACTGCATATTGCGCTGCACGCCGCGCTTCTGGTTGCACAGCGTCATCACCGCGCCGACATAGTCCTGCGGCACCAGGATGGTGGAGGTGATGATGGGCTCGCGCAAATCTTCGTATTTGCCGGCGTCCGGCATCCGCGACGGATTGGACACCACTTCCACCACGCCGTCCCGCATCACCACTTCGTAGTTCACCGTCGGCGCGGTGGTGATCAGATCCATGTCGAACTCGCGCTCCAGCCGCTCCTGGACGATCTC
Organism: Chromobacterium sp. ATCC 53434; assembly: GCF_002848345.1. Lineage (NCBI taxonomy): Bacteria > Pseudomonadati > Pseudomonadota > Betaproteobacteria > Neisseriales > Chromobacteriaceae > Chromobacterium > Chromobacterium sp. ATCC 53434. Next base: position 2,709,385 of record NZ_CP025429.1, read on the forward strand.
CAGGTGCAAGAGGCCGAGGAAGCCGCAGCGGAAGCCGAAGCCCAGCGCCTGCGACACCTCCGGCTCGTACTTTAGCGAGGCGTCGTTCAGCTGCAGCTTTTCCAGCGCGTCGCGCAGCGCTTCGTAATCGTGGCTCTCCACCGGATACAGGCCGGCGAACACCTGGGACTGCACGTCCTTGAAGCCCGGCAGCGCCTCGGCGGCCGGCTTGGACACCAGCGTGATGGTGTCGCCGACCTTGGCCGACTTCAATTCCTTGATGCCGGCAATGACGAAACCCACCTCGCCGGCGTTCAGGCTTTGACGCTGGACCGACTTCGGCGTGAACACGCCGACCTGTTCGCACAGATGCTCGGCGCCGGTGGCCATGAACTTGATCTTGTCCTTGGGCTTCAAGGAACCGTCGATCACGCGCACCAGCATCACCACGCCGACGTAGTTGTCGAACCAGGAGTCGACGATCAACGCCTTCAGCGGGCCGTCCGGGTTGCCCTTGGGCGCCGGAATCTTGTTGACCACCTCTTCCAGGATGTCCTCGATGCCGATGCCGGACTTGGCCGACGCGCGCACCGCCTCGACGGCTTCGATGCCGATGATGTCCTCGATTTCCTGCGAAATGCGCTCCGGATCGGCGGCCGGCAGGTCGATCTTGTTCAGCACCGGCACCACTTCGACGCCCAGCTCGATGGCGGTGTAGCAGTTGGCGACGGTCTGAGCTTCCACGCCCTGCGACGCGTCCACCACCAACAGCGCGCCTTCGCAGGCGGACAGCGAACGCGACACTTCATAGCTGAAGTCCACATGTCCCGGCGTGTCGATCAGGTTCAGCTTGTATATCTGGCCGTCGCGGGCCTTGTACTCCAAGGCGGCGGTCTGCGCCTTGATGGTGATGCCGCGTTCCTTCTCGATATCCATCGAGTCGAGCACCTGAGCGCTCATTTCGCGTAACTCCAGGCCCCCGCAGAATTGAATGAAGCGGTCGGCCAAGGTGGATTTGCCATGGTCGATATGGGCAATGATCGAAAAATTTCGGATGTTCTTCATCGGTTTCCAGCAAAAGATAAGGGCACGCTAGCGTGCCCGGGGCTGCTGACGGACGGCCCTGCCGGGGCCCATCGGGGTCCGGCGGCTGCCGGAAGCCGGTCAGCAAGCGGGGGCGCGGTACGCGCGCCCCCGGTTTGACTCACACTGGCGCGGATTTTAGCCGATTTCGCCCAAGTGTGCAGCCAATCTCGCGGCATCCAGATGCCAGTGGCAGATTTCCGCCTCGCCGTCCATCAGCACCGGCACCCATTCGTTGAAACGCGCCTCCAGCGCCGGATCGGCGTCGACGTCGACAACCACCAGCTCGAAGCCGTGACGCTGGCGCCAGGGCTGCAGCTCGGCCAGCATCTGGTGGCACAGGCTGCAGTATTCGCGAAAATACAGCGTCAGCGTCATTGGGCGTCGCCCACGGTCAGCGGCACGAACTGCACCTGGCCCTGGCGCATCACCTGCAGCGCCACGGTTCCGCCCTTCTTCACCTGGTCCAACGCCTTCTTCAACTGGGCGAAGCTCTGCAGCGGATCGCCGCCTATGCCGACGATGATGTCGCCCGGCTGGATGCCGGCCCGCATCGCCACGCCGTTGGTCGCGCGCACCAACAGGCCGTAGCCTATGCCGGCGCGCTGCAATTGCGCCGGGCTCAGCTCCTGCAGGCGCAGGCCGATCTGAGCCAGGCTCTGCTCTTTCTCGGCACCGGGCTTGCGGTATTCGCGCTGCGCCACCCGGGCATCCTCCTCCTTCAGTTCCTCCGGCACCACGCGGACGGTGGCCTGGGCCCGGTTGCGCCAGACATCTAGCGTGATCGGCTTGCCCGGCGACATGTCGCTGATCAGGCGCTGCAGATCGCCGCTGGAGCCGACCTCCTGACCGTCGATCTTCAAGATGATGTCGCCCGCCTTCAGACCGGCCTTCTGCGCCGGCCCCTTGGGGTCGAGCGCGTTGACCAGCGCGCCGCTGGGCTTGGCCAGACCGAACGAGGCCGCCAACTCCCGGCTCAACTCCTGGATCACCACGCCGATGCGGCTGCGGGTCACCTTGCCCTTGGTCTTCAGCTGGTCGGCCACATTCATCGCGGTGTCGATCGGAATCGCGAAGGAGATGCCCATGAAGCCGCCGGAACGGCTGTAGATCTGCGAATTGATGCCGACCACCTCGCCGTTCAGATTGAACAGCGGACCGCCGGAGTTGCCGGGATTGACCGCGGCGTCGGTCTGGATGAACTGCACGGCGCTCTCGTCCGGCAGCATGCGGTTCTTGCCGGACACGATGCCGGAGGTGGCGGTGTTCTCGAAGCCGAACGGCGAGCCTATGGCCAGCACCCACTGCCCCACTTTCAGGCTTTTCGGGTCCCCCATTCTCACCACCGGCAGATTGCCGGCGTCTATCTTCAGCAGCGCCACGTCGGAGCGCGCGTCGGAGCCTATCACCCTGGCCTGGAACTCCCGCTTGTCGTTCAGCTTGACGGTGATCTTGTCTGCGCGCGCGACCACGTGGGCATTGGTCAGCACATAGCCGTCCTGCGAAATGATGAATCCCGAACCCAGCGAACTCTCCTGATGTTCGCGCTGCTGCGGCGGCGCGAAGCGGCGGAAGAACTCGAAGAACGGATCCCCCTCCATGCCCTCGGGCAAGCCGGAAGTCGACTCTTTGACCGTCGACGTGGTGCTGACATTGACCACCGCCTTGCCCTCGGCCTCGACGATCCGGGCGAAGTCAGGCAGATCCGCGGCCATGGCGGCAGGAAGCTCGGCGGCGAACACGGATGCTGCCAGCATTGCGGAAACGATCAGTTTTTTGACCGACATGTGCGCTCCATCTTTGAAATATTGTGGATTGATGCCCCGGAGATCACCGGTGATTATCATTACGGGATGGCCACGCCGTCAGGCGTCCCCTCCGTCTCCCTTGCGACGCGCCCGGCGGCGCATCATGTGAAACTGGCCGTCTTCCTACGGAAAACGGCCAGTCCTGACACTGCAGGCGGGCGCGCCGCCGCACGGCGGCCGCTCCCGCGCCATCATCGCTGGCTCAATCGCCCTTGCCGTTGACGTGCATGGCCTTCAGCAAGGCCATCATCGCGGTCTGCGGCATATCGCCGACCGCCGTCAGCTGCATGTCGTTCTGATAGCTGGTGGCCATGTTGATCGCGCCGTGCAGATTGCCAATCCGCTCCAGCCTGGCGTTTTCCGGCGGCGGCGGCTCGACGAAGACCGACAGCATCACCAGCCCGTCCGACAAGACCAGATGACGCACCGGCTTGCCGCCCTGCCCCGGCAGGACCCGCTGCACCGAGCGCAGCAGGCGGAAGCCCTGCGGCAAGCCGCTGACTTCGTTCTGCGACACCGACGGATCGGCGCCGGTCGGCGCTTTCGCGGGCCGCAGCAGGAACTTCTGCGGCAACTTGGCCCGGTAGGCCTTCTTGTCCCGCGCGCCGGCCAGCTCCACATCGGTGAAGGTGAACTGCTCGACGCTGTCGCCGCGCGGCGACAGCGTGATCATCTTCAACGGCAGATAGGTGGTCGGATCGACGCACATCCGCATCGAGTAGCGTTGCGGGTCCCGCGGCTGCAAATCCAGCCACTGGCAATCGCGCTTGGCCACCCGGTCGAAGCCGGTGCGTTTGAGGACGTAGGAACGGGTGATGTCTTCCAGATCGTCCGGCAGCAAAGCCGGGAACAATCGCATCGCGCTGATCTTGCACGCCATCAGCGCGCGCTTGTCGGACGCGTAGCAGGTCAGTTCGCCGCCGTTGCGCACGACTTCCCGCGACGGGCCGTCGAGCGAGGTGCGCTTCTCGCGCACCCCGTCTCCCTGGCCCTGGCGGACGATACGGAAGGTTTCCAGCATGCCGTTCATCTGATGCAGATAGGTGCCATCCAGCGCTTGCTGCCTGCCGGCGTTGCCGACATTGCGCAACAGCTGCATGTCATCTTCCGCGTGGGCCGCGCAGGCGGCCCCGAACATCAAAACACCAATCAGTGGAACGACACGCATCAGTGGCGAGCTCCGTTCCCGTAGGAAACCCGCATCACGCCCTGATCCGCCGTCACCTCCTGGTGCGCCAGCACATAAGGATCATCCTGCTCGGCTCCGGCCGGCTGGGCGATCTGGACCGGCACGCCGCGGTCGGCGATCGCCGACGGCGCGGACGCGCGGTGCCCCAGCTGCTGCCAGCCCACCACCGCCGCGAAGCTAACGCTGGCGGCAAGCGCCACCGCGCTGGCGGCGCGGGCGCGGCGCGGGCGCATCCAGCGACGCGGCGCCAGCACCGTAGGCTCCTCCGCCAAGCGCTCGGCCACCCTGGCGCGCACGTCCAGCCCAGCCATGCGGCCGGAACGCATCGCGTCTCCGATCAGGTGATATTGTTCCCAGGCCGCATCCAGGTCCTTATCACCGGCGATGGCGGAGATGGCCTTGCCGGCCGCTGTTCCGTCCAGTTCGCCATCCACCAACGCGGATATCGTTTCTTTCATAACTTACCACCTTCTGTTCTTGGCCGTGTCCAGCAGAGGCCTGAGCTCAGCAGCAATCGCCTCGCGAGCGCGGAAAATCCGCGAACGCACCGTACCTATCGGACAATCCATCACCCTGGCAATTTCATCGTAGGACAGCCCCTCCATCTCCCTGAGGGATATGGCGGTGCGCAACTCCTCCGGCAAAGCGTCCACGGCGGCATTGACCGTCGCAAGAATCTCCTTGTTCATCAGCTCGGTTTCGGGCGTGTTCATGTCCGGGATCTGCGACGCCATGTCGAAGCTCTCGCCGTCCTCGTCCTCGATCTCGCTGTTGACCACCGGACGACGTCCGCTGGCGCTGAGGAAATTCTTGGCCGTGTTGATGCCTATCCTGTACAGCCATGTGTAAAACGCGCTCTCGCCCCGAAAGGACGGCAAGGCACGATACGCTTTGATAAACGCCTCCTGCGTCACATCTTCGATGTCCGAACCGTCGCGTATGAAACGCGACAACAACCTAGCGAGACGTCGCTGATACTTGGCAACAAGCAGATCGAAAGCTCTTTTTTCACCTCGCTGGGCACGCTCCACCAACTGTTGATCGATATCCCGATCACTCATGTCGTTGTTATGCTCCCTGGTTTGCCCACTGTTTTATGTGGTCGTTACGTGGACTGTGATCTAGACCACAGCCTTTGCCTTGAGTTCCCACTGGCGAGGACGATGCGAAACATATCATTCCCACGGCAAAACTTGAACATCCTAATGACAACTATTGCCAGCATTTTGTAGAGCCTTTACACTCCAACCAAGCACTTGCTTGAATGACATGCAATTAACCCAACCTACCATCAGGAGCACCAGATGAGCACTCCCGGGCAACGCTTCCGCCAGGCCGTGGCCGCCGAAAAACCGTTGCAAGTGGTAGGGGCGATCAACGCCTATGCTGCACGTTTGGCCGAACACTCCGGTTTCAAGGCCCTCTACCTGTCCGGCGGCGGCGTCGCCGCCGCCTCCTGCGGCATTCCCGACCTCGGCATCACCACGCTTGAAGACGTGCTGATCGACGCCCGCCGCATCACCGACGTCACCGATCTGCCGCTGCTGGTGGACATCGACACCGGCTGGGGCGGCGCCTTCAACATCGCCCGCGCGGTGCGCAGCCTGGAAAAGGCCGGCGTCGCCGCCGTGCATATCGAGGACCAGGTGCAGCAAAAGCGCTGCGGCCACCGGCCGAACAAGGCCATCGTGCCCCAGGACGAGATGGTGGACCGGATCAAGTCCGCCGTCGACGCCCGCCGCGACGACAGCTTCGTCATCATGGCGCGCACCGACGCGCTGGCGGTGGAAGGCCTGGACGCCGCCATCGAGCGCGCGGTCGCCTGCGTCGAAGCCGGCGCCGACATGATCTTCCCGGAGGCGATGACCGATCTCGCGATGTACCAGCGCTTCGCCGACGCGGTGAAGGTGCCGGTACTGGCCAATATTACAGAGTTCGGCGCCACGCCGCTGTACGGCGCGGAACAATTGGCCGCGCACGGCGTCGGCCTGGTGTTGTACCCCCTGTCCGCCTTCCGCGCGATGAGCAAGGCCGCGCTGGCAGTATACGGCGCGATCCGCCGCGACGGCGGCCAGCAGGCGGTGCTGGACCAGATGCAGACCCGGATGGATCTGTACGAGCACCTGGACTACCACGCCTACGAGCAGAAGCTGGACGCGCTGTTTCAGCAGACGCGCTGACATGCCGGACAATCTGTTCGACGGCATCCCGGCCGACTTGCCGCAGGAATGGCTGCAAACGCTGTTCAGCGGCGACCGGGGTTTTCGCGTCGAACGCATCGTGTCGCGCGGCCACGCTTCGCCGGAAGGCTTCTGGTATCAGCAGGACGAAGAGGAATGGGTGTTGCTGCTGTCCGGCTCGGCCGAGCTGGAATACCAGTCCCCGCCCCGCCGCGTCGCGCTGAAGCCCGGCGACGCCATCGCCATCCCCGCCGGCTGCCGCCACCGCGTGTCGCGGACCGCGCCGGACCAGGACAGCGTGTGGCTGGCCATTTTCTACAAGAAATAATCCCGTCCGCGGGACTGCAATCAGGAGAAAGCAATGAGCGAAACCGTATTGACGAGCAAGCCCAAGAAATCCGTGGCGCTGTCCGGCGTGGCCGCCGGCAACACCGCGCTGTGCACCGTCGGCCGCAGCGGCAACGACCTGCACTACCGCGGCTACGACATCCTGGACCTGGCCGACAAGGCGGAATTCGAGGAGGTGGCCTATCTGCTGGTGCACGGCAAGCTGCCGAACCGGGCGGAACTGGCCGGCTACAAGAAGAAGCTGAAATCGCTGCGCGGCCTGCCCGCCTCGGTCAAGGCGGCGCTGGAAGCGCTGCCGGCCGGCGCCCACCCGATGGACGTGATGCGCAGCGGCGCCTCGGCCCTCGGTTGCGCGCTGCCGGAGAAGGATGACCACAATCTGGCCGGCGCCCGCGACATCGCCGACAGGCTGATGGCCTCCTTCGGCTCGATGTTGCTGTACTGGTACCACTACAGCCACAACGGCAAGCGCATCGACGTCGAGACCGACGACGACAGCATCGGCGGCCATTTCCTGCATCTGCTGCATGGCGTCAAGCCGCCGGCGGAGTGGGTGCGCGCGATGCACACCTCGCTGAACCTGTACGCCGAACACGAGTTCAACGCCTCCACCTTCACCGCCCGCGTCATCGCCGGCACCGGCTCCGACATGCACAGCGCCATCACCGGCGCCATCGGCGCCTTGCGCGGCCCGAAACACGGCGGCGCCAACGAGGTGGCCTTCGAAATCCAGCAGCGCTACGAGAGCCCGGACGAGGCCGAGGCCGACATCCGCGCCCGCGTGGAACGCAAGGAAGTGGTGATCGGCTTCGGCCACCCGGTGTACACCCTCTCCGACCCGCGCAACAAGGTGATCAAGGAAGTGGCGCGTGAACTGTCGAAGCGCAATCAGGACATGAAGATGTTCGACATCGCCGAACGCCTGGAAACCGTGATGTGGGACGTCAAGAAGATGTTCCCCAATCTCGACTGGTTCTCGGCCGTCAGCTACCACGCGATGGGCGTGCCGACCGCGATGTTCACGCCGCTGTTCGTGATCTCGCGCACCAGCGGCTGGAGCGCCCACGTGATCGAGCAGCGCCAGGACGGCAAGATCATCCGCCCGTCGGCCAACTATATCGGGCCGGAAGACCAGGCCTACGTGCCGCTGGAAAAACGCTGATGCAAGCGGCGCGGCCATCCGGCCGCGCCGGCAATACTGGAGCAGTAGATGAAGCAAGCCTTGTTCTGGCAGCGCCTGGACAGCCCGGGACTGGAGCAGGTGGAAATCGAAACCGGCGTCGGCCTGTCGCTGACCGCCAGCGGCAGCCTGCTGCACGCCGACACCGGAACCAGCCTGCGCTACCGGATGCAGCTGGACCACAAGGGCAGACTGAGCCATGCCCACATCGACGTCGCCGCGCCCGAGCCGCGCCAGTTGACGCTGCAGCACACCGAAAACGGCCGCTGGCTGCTCAACGGCCAAGCGGACCCGGCCTGGGACGGCTGCCAGGAGCTGGACCTGCAGGCCTGCGGCTTGACCAACGCCTTTCCGATCCGCCGGCTGCAATTGGCGGAAGGCGACAGCGTGGAGCTCTCGATGCTGTTCGTCCGGTTGCCGGCCCTGACGCCGACGATCTGCCCGCAGCGCTACACCCGCTTGCCGGACCGCGACGGCCTGGCCCGCTACCGCTACGAATCCCCGGGCTTCGCCGCCGACATCCTGGTCGACGCGCAAGGCCTCACCGTCCATTACAGCGATTTTCTGCAACGGCTGCCCGACGGCGCCGCGACCGAGCGAAAATAGACATGAACCGCCAATACCGCACCGCCCTGCCCGGCACCGGGCTCGACTACTATGACACCCGCGCCGCCATCGAGGCGATCCAGCCGGGCGCCTGGGACAAGCTGTCCTACACCGCCCGCGTCCACGCCGAAAACCTGGTCCGCCGCTGCGAGCCGGCCGTCCTGGGCGAATGCCTGGAGCAGATCGTCTACCGCAAGCGCGAGCGCGACTTCCCGTGGTTCCCGGCGCGCGTGGTCTGCCACGACATCCTGGGCCAGACCGCGCTGGTGGATCTGGCCGGCCTGCGCGACGCCATCGCCGACCAGGGCGGCGACCCGGCCCAGGTCAATCCGGTGGTGCCGGTGCAGCTGATCGTCGACCACTCGCTGGCGGTGGAGTGCGGCGGCTTCGACCCGCGGGCTTTCGAGAAAAACCGCGCGATCGAGGACAGGCGCAACGAAGACCGCTTCCACTTCATCGAGTGGACCAAGACCGCCTTCGACAATGTCGACGTGATCCCGGCCGGCAACGGCATCATGCATCAGATCAATCTGGAGCGGATGAGCCCGGTGATCCACGCCGACAACGGCGTCGCCTATCCCGATACCTGCGTCGGCACCGACAGCCACACGCCGCACGTCGACGCGCTGGGCGTGATCGCCGTCGGCGTCGGCGGCCTGGAGGCCGAGAACGTGATGCTGGGCCGCGCCTCATGGATGCGGTTGCCGGACATCGTCGGCGTCGAGCTGTCCGGCAAGCCGGCCGCCGGCATCACCGCCACCGACCTGGTGCTGGCGCTGACCGAGTTCCTGCGCCAGCAAAAGGTCGTCGGCGCCTATCTGGAATTCTACGGCGAAGGCGCCGCGGCGCTGACGCTGGGCGACCGCGCCACCATCTCGAACATGGCCCCGGAATACGGCGCCACCGCCGCGCTGTTCTTCATCGACGCGCAGACCCTCTCCTATCTACAGCTGACCGGCCGCAGCGACGAGCAGGTCCGGCTGGTGGAGACCTACGCGAAGACCGCCGGCCTGTGGGCGGACAGCCTGAAGACCGCCGAATACGAACGGGTGCTGCGCTTCGATCTGGCCAGCGTCACCCGCAATCTGGCCGGCCCGTCCAACCCGCACAAGCGGCTGCCGGTGTCGGCGCTGGCGGAACGCGGCATCGCCGCCAACCTGGACCAGGCGCGCCAGCAGGAAGCGCAAGGCCTGATGCCGGACGGCGCGGTGATCATCGCCGCCATCACCAGCTGCACCAACACCTCGAACCCGCGCAACGTGATCGCCGCCGGCCTGTTGGCGCGCAACGCCAACCGGCTGGGCCTCGCGCGCAAGCCGTGGGTGAAATCGTCGCTGGCGCCGGGCTCCAAAGCCGTCGAGCTGTACCTGAAGGAAGCCGGCCTGCTGGCCGAACTGGAACAGCTGGGCTTCGGCATCGTCGCCTTCGCCTGCACGACCTGCAACGGCATGTCCGGCGCGCTCGATCCGAAAATCCAGCGGGAAATCGTCGACCGCGACCTGTACGCGACGGCGGTGCTGTCCGGCAACCGCAACTTCGACGGCCGCATCCATCCGTACGCCAAGCAAGCCTTCCTGGCCTCGCCGCCGCTGGTGATCGCCTACGCCATCGCCGGCACCATGCGCTTCGACATCGAGAAGGACGTGCTGGGCGTCGCCGACGGCAAGGAAATCCGCCTGCGGGACATCTGGCCGTCCGACGAGGAGATCGACGCGGTGCTGAAGCGGGCGGTGAAACCCGAGCACTTCCGCCAAGTGTACGAGCCGATGTTCGCGATCCGTCAGCGCAGCGACGAGAAAGTCAGCCCGCTGTACGCCTGGCGGCCGCAGTCCACCTATATCCGCCGCCCGCCGTACTGGGAAGGCGCGCTGGCCGGCGAACGCACCTTGCGCGGCATGCGGCCGCTCGCCATCCTGCCGGACAACATCACCACCGACCATCTGTCGCCGTCCAACGCCATCCTGCTCGATTCCGCCGCCGGCGAGTACCTGGCCAAGATGGGCCTGCCGGAGGAGGACTTCAACTCCTACGCCACCCACCGCGGCGACCACCTGACCGCGCAGCGCGCGACCTTCGCCAATCCCAAGCTGTTCAACGAGATGGTGCGCGACGGCGACGGCTCGGTGCGGCAGGGCTCGCTGGCCCGCGTCGAGCCGGAAGGCAAGGTAATGCGGATGTGGGAGGCGATAGAAAGCTATATGGACCGCAAGCAGCCGCTGATCATCGTCGCCGGCGCCGACTACGGCCAGGGCAGCTCGCGCGACTGGGCGGCCAAGGGCGTGCGCCTGGCCGGCGTCGAGGCCATCGTCGCCGAGGGCTTCGAACGCATCCACCGGACCAACCTGATCGGGATGGGCGTGCTGCCGCTGGAGTTCCAGCCCGGCGTCAACCGCATCACGCTGCGACTGGACGGCACCGAGACCTACGACGTGATAGGCAAGCGCGAACCGCGCGCCGAGCTGGCGTTGGCGATCCACCGCCGCGACGGCGAAACGGTGCGGGTGCCGGTGACCTGTAGGCTGGACACCGCCGAGGAAGTGTCGATCTACGAGGCCGGCGGCGTATTGCAGCGCTTCGCGCAGGACTTTTTGGCGGGGGTGAGGGGCTGAACCCCTCTCCCCCGGCCCCTCTCCCGCAAGGGGAGAGGGGTGACCCGTTGATTTTGTTGTATTGCCGACAGTGGCCGGCGATTCCGACACGGGAATAAGTGATAGGCAATGACAGATTCAGAGCTTGAATGCCAGCGACTCGACAAGTCTCCCTCCCCTAGAGAGAGGGATTAAGGTAGGGAGAAAGCCGTTTGACTTTGTTTTACTGCTGACAGAAGCAAGGTGAAGATACAGAGGCCAAGCGTCAGCGACTCGACAAGCCTCCCTCCCCTAGAGAGAGAGATTAAGGTGGGGAGAAAGCCGTTTGACTTTGTTTTACTGCTGACAAAAGCAAGGTGAAGATACGGAGGCCAAGTGTCAGCGACTCGACAAGCCCCTCTCCCCTCGCGGGAGAGGGGTTGGGGAGAGGGGGATGCGCCAGCTGGACTTCGCCAAGACACTGCGCCGGGACATGACCGATGCGGAACGACTGCTGTGGAAATATTTACGCGCTCACCGCCTGAACGGCGAGAAATTCCGCCGCCAGCAACCGATAGGCCCCTACATCGTCGACTTCGTCCACTTCGGCGCGCGGCTGATCATCGAGGCGGACGGCGGCCAACACAATGAAAGCGGCAGCGATGCCGTGCGCGACGCCTGGCTGCACGCACAAGGTTTCAGAATCATGCGCTTCTGGAACAACGACATTCTACAAAACCGGGACGCCGTCTTTGAAACGATATGGCAAGCGCTGAGCATCCCGATGGAATGAACTTCGCGGCGGTCCGATGCCGGACCGGCGACAAGCACAGGAAAAAAACATGACTCACCCGGCCCAAATCCGCATTCCCGCCACCTATATGCGCGGCGGCACCAGCAAGGGCGTATTCTTCCGACTGCAGGACTTGCCGGAGGCCGCCAGGCAGCCCGGCGCGGCGCGCGACGCGCTGCTGCTGCGCGTCATCGGCAGCCCGGATCCGTACGGCAAGCAGATAGACGGCATGGGCGGCGCGACGTCCAGCACCAGCAAGACGGTGATCGTGTCCAGGTCGGCGCGGCCCGACCACGACGTCGACTACTTGTTCGGCCAGGTCGCGATAGACAAGGCCTTTGTCGACTGGAGCGGCAACTGCGGCAACCTGTCCGCCGCCGTCGGCCCCTTCGCCATCGCCGGCGGCCTGCTGGACCCGGCGCGCATCCCGGTCGACGGCGTCTGCACCGTGCGCATCTGGCAGGCCAATATCGCCAAGACCATCATCGCCCACGTGCCGATCCGCGGCGGCCAGGTGCAGGAAACCGGCGACTTCGAGCTGGACGGCGTCACCTTCCCCGCCGCCGAGGTCCAGCTGGAGTTCCTCGACCCGGCCGACGACGGCGAAGGCGACGGCGGCGCGATGTTTCCCACCGGCAATCTGGTCGACACGCTGGAGGTGCCCGGCGTCGGCGCCTTCCCGGCCACGCTGATCAATGCCGGCATCCCCACCATCTTCGTCAACGCGGCCGACATCGGCTATACCGGCGCCGAGCTGCAGGACGCGATCAACGGCGACCCGGCGGCGCTGGCGCGCTTCGAGACGATACGCGCGCACGGCGCGCTGAAAATGGGGCTGATCAAGAACCTGGACGAGATCGCCACCCGCCAGCACACGCCGAAGATCGCCTTCGTCGCGCCGCCGGCCGACTATCTCGCCTCCAGCGGCAAGCCGGTGCACGCCGCCGATATCGATCTGCTGGCGCGGGCGATGTCGATGGGCAAGCTGCACCACGCGATGATGGGCACGGCGGCGGTGGCGATCGGCACCGCGGCGGCGGTGCCGGGCACGCTGGTCAATCTGGCCGCCGGCGGCGAGGCTCGCCAGGCAGTACGCTTCGGCCATCCGTCCGGCACGCTGCGCGTCGGCGCCGAGGCGCGGCTGGTCGATGGCGAGTGGACGGTGGCCAAGGCCATCATGAGCCGCAGCGCCCGCGTGCTGATGGAAGGCTGGGTCAGAGTGCCCGGCGACGCGTTCTGACATTCCGCCTTGCGAGCGAAAAGGATGCCTCGGCATCCTTTTTTCATTGCCCGCCCGCCTTTTTCGCCCCCACGCCGGCCACTTCCACACCGACTGTGGGATAATGACGACAGGCATTCACGCAGGCCGCGCGCATCCCGGAATCATTCGGCCCGAGCGCCGCGTCATGTCGCCCGTCCATCCCCGGAAAACCCAAGCCATGAACAGCTCCACCCCCATCCTGACCGCCTCCGACGACTGGCACTGGAGCCCGACGCCCTATCCCGGCGTGGACTTCACCTGGCTGCGCCGCAATCCGGACGGCGGCGGCTCGGCGCTGCTGAAACTGGCCAAGGGCGCCAAGCTGCCGCTGCATCGCCACCCCGGCGCCGAACAGGTATTCGTCACCGCCGGCCGCCTGAAGATAGGCGAGCACGTGCTGGGCAAGGGCGACCACCTGTTCATCGACGCCGATGTGCCGCACGCGGTGGAGGCGCTGCAATCGGCCGTCTACCTGACGCTGTCGGAAAATGACGGCGTCGAACTGCTGGAGCCGGATCAGGCTGGCTGAACCGGCTCAGGCAAGCGATGGTCAGAACGGCTTGATCGCCACCTTCAGCACGCCGTCGCGCTGGTGCGAGAACAGCTCATAGGCCTCGACGATCTGCTCCAGCTTGTAGCGGTGCGTGACCAGCGGCGACAGGTCCAGCCGGTCGCTCTCCAGTACATTCATCAAGCGCCGCATCCTTTCCTTGCCGCCCGGACACAGCGAGGACACGATTTTCTTGTCGCCCAGGCCGGCATTGAACGCGTCCAGCGGAATTCTCAGGTCGCTCGAATACACGCCCAGGCTGGACAAGGTGCCGCCGGGCTTCAGTATCCGCAACCCGGACTCGAACGTGCCCTGGGTGCCCAGCGCCTCGATGGCGGAATCGACGCCGCGGCCGCCGGTCAATTTCAGAATTTCAGCAACGACGTCCACCTGACGGAAATTCAGCGTCACATCGGCGCCCAGCCTCCGCGAAATGGCCAGCCGGTCGTCGATACCGTCGACCGCGATGATGCACGAGGCGCCGCGCAAGCGCGCTCCGGCCACCGCGCACAAGCCTATCGGCCCCTGCGCGAACACCGCCACCACGTCGCCTATCTTGATATTGGCCGCCTCGGCGCCGGAAAAGCCGGTGGACATGATGTCCGGACACATCAGCACCTGCTCGTCGCTGAGGCCGTCCGGAATCGGCGCCAGATTGGCCTGGGCGTCCGGCACCAGCACGTACTCGGCCTGGGTGCCGTCTATGGTGTTGCCGAAGCGCCAGCCGCCCATTGGCTTGTAGCCGTGGCACTCGCAGCCGCCATCCTGCGACGGATAGCCGTCCTGGCAGCCGTAGGAGGTGAAGCTGGGACAGATCGCGCCGGCGATCACCCGCTGGCCCTCGTGGTATCCGTTGACCCCGGCGCCCAGCTTCTCGATCACGCCGACCGGCTCATGGCCTATGGTCAGGCCGGAGGCCACCGGATACTCGCCCTTGAGAATGTGCACGTCGGTGCCGCAGATGGTCGTGGTGGTGATCCTCACCAGCGCGTCGCCCGGTCCCACCGCCGGAATCGGCTTTTCCCTGAGCTCTATCCTGCCCGGTGCGACGAATACCGCTGCCTGCATGCTGTTCATGGCTGCCTCCTGTCGTGACGGAACCCACCGGGCCAACGCCGACGGCCGGCTCCGGGATGAAAACCGAACCCGTCTTCCACTAGGCCGCAATATCGCGGCGCGGGCAACTGCCCGGTCGGTCCATCGCGGCGGCGCATGACCTGGATCAAACAACATGTGGCCGGGCGGCGCCGCGCGGACGGCCAAAACCGCGCCGTTGATGTAACAACTGGTTTACAATCAGCCGCTACACATAAAATATCTCCATATAAAACAAAAGAGAGACATCGATGAATCAAGCGATGCTTTACGCGCTCGCCGCGATCGCCATGTGGGCCTCCGTCGCCACCCTCAGCGCCCTCACCCACACGCTGCCGCCGTTCTTCGTCGCCGGCGTCGGCCTGCTGCTGGGCAGCCTGCTGACCGTGCGTCGCATGGCCGACTGGAAGGTGCCGCCGAAAAACTTCGCCAACGGGGTTTACGGCATCTTCGGCTTCTACTTCTTCCTGTTCAACGCCTACCGGCTGGCGCCGGTGATGGACGCCACCGTGCTCAGCTACGTCTGGCCGCTGTTGATGGTGCTGCTGTCGCCGCTGCTGGTGCCGGGCACGCGCTTAGGCGCCAACCACATCCTGGGCAGCCTGATCGGTTTCGCCGGGGCCGCGCTGATCGTCACCGGCGGCAAGCTGTCGCTGTCGATGTCCGCGCTGCCCGGCTATCTGATGGCGCTGGGCGCCGCCGTGGTATGGGCCACCTACAGCCTGTTCACCCGCCGCCTGCCCGCCACGTCGGACAACGCCGTCGGCGGCTACTGCTTCGTCTCCGGCCTGCTGGCGCTGGGCCTGCATTTCGCCACCGAACCCGCCGCCCATCCGTCGGCCATCCAATGGCTGATGATCGCCGTGCTGGGCCTGCTGCCGATGGGCGCGGCCTTTCTGTGCTGGAACCGCGCGATGCAGCTGGGCGATCCGCGCCAGACCGGCGCGCTGGGCAACGCCACCCCGCTGCTGTCGACGCTGATGCTGGTCGCTTCCGGCCAGGCCGCGCTGAACGGCGCGGCCGCGCTGGCCATCGCGATGATATTAATCCGGCAGTCAAATACCGTACAGAAAGCTCATGCCGCGTAGCGGATTTTTTCATGCCGGAAGTACGACCGGATTCTGGCCGGCTGCTTCTGCAATGAGCGTAAATGGGACAGCACTTTCCCTTGAAGTTGACCGTCTGATCGAACCGGCTCACCTGCGCTCATTCTGGCCTTCAGGTCGCCGTTCAAGTATTCATCCGGGTTCAGTTCCGGTGAGTAGCTGGGCAGGAAGAACAACTCAATCGCCTTCTTGTTCTCTTCCTCCTCCAACCATGCTTGCACCAGCTTGCTGTGATGCACGCGCAAGTTGTCGAGGATCAAGAACACCTTCTTGCCGCCAGCATCACGGATCAGCCGCATCAGAAACTTGATCAGCACCCGGGCCGTCAAGGTCTCCCGGTACAGCATGAAGCGCATCTTGCCTTGGTTGGTAATGGCCGAAATCAAGTTGATGCGCGCTCTTTTCGATTGGGATAACACCAGAACTGGGGTTTGGCCTTTTGGGGCGTAGCCACGCGGAAAGTGCTCAACACTCGACACCGCCGATTCGTCGCCCCAGCTGATTTCAGCCATTTCCGCTTTGGCACGCGCGACGATAGCCGGGTATTCCTCCTTGAGCCATTTCTCGACTGCTGCCGGTCGCTGCTCATAAGCGCGTTTGAGCGGGCGCTGCGGCGTAAAGCCCCAGCGGGCCAAGTACAGACGGACAGTACGGATCGGCAGATCGATCAGAAACATCTGCTTGATTACAGCCTTGACCGCCTGAGCACTCCACAGGGCAAACCTCAGCTTCATCTGGTCTGGCGTGCGATCCACGATGTCCTGCTTGATCCGGGCTTCCTGCGCCTCGGTCAGCCGACGGCCGGTGCCTTCGGCGCGACCGCGCTTCTGTTCTTTGAATCCCTGCGCACCTAGTGCTGCCTCACGCACCACCCAGGCGGAAATGGTGGGGCGGCGCAGCCCGAGTTCTTCGGCAATACTGGCTTGAGACCGGCCTCGCTTGTACATCCGGATAGCGGTACGCCTCAGCTGCTCACGGGCGGCCAGTTCAAGCTTGCGCACATCGATTTTTTCCATGCCGGAAGTATACAATCTGTACGGATTATTACTGCCGGATTAATAGTCGGCGGCGCCGCGCTCGGCACCGTTCCGCCGGAGCGCTTGCGGCCGTTTCTGCGTCCGCTGCGCCGCGCCTGAACGGAATCGTCGGGTTATAATCGCCGCATCCCCAACCGGAGATCACGCGATGAAGACCCGCTTTGCCGTTCTGCTGGCGCTGCTTGCGGCCAGCCATGCCGCGCTGGCCGAGGACGATCCCTGCAAGGACGCGAAAAACACCCTGGAAACCAATGAGTGCATGCAGCGGCAGTTCGACGGCCAGGACAAGCTGCTGAATCAGCGCTACCAGTCGCTGCTGCAGAAATTGCGCGACGGCGAGGAGGCCGCCGCCGGCAAGGACAAGCCGTCGACGATGCTGATCCAGGCGCAGCGCAAATGGATCGCCTACCGCGACGCCGACTGCGACACCAAGTACCGCATCTACATCGGCGGGACGATACGCAACGCCGTCTATCTTGGCTGCAAGATCGAGCGCACCGAACAACGCATCAAGGAGCTGGACCCGCAGAACTGGTGAGCGGATCGGTTTCCACCCCCGACGCCGGGGAGTATCATGGCCCCCTAATCTTTAAATAGAACTAAAAAAAGGGGCCGACATGGCAAAACACTGGGGCAAGGTGCTGACCGCGATGGTCACGCCGTTCGACGACGACGGCCGGCTGAACCTGGACATGGCCTGCGCGCTGGCGCGCCGCCTGGCGGACGACGGCAGCGACGGCCTGGTGCTGGCAGCCACCACCGGCGAGGCGCCGGCCCTGAGCGACGACGAGCGCTTTGAACTGATCCGCGCCGTCAGCGAGGCGGTTTCCGTTCCGGTGCTGGCCGGCACCGGCAGCAACGACACCCGCCACGCGCTGGCGATGACCGCCAGGGCCGAGGCGGCCGGCGCCGCCGGCGTGCTCCTGGTCTCCCCGTATTACAACCGCCCGCCGCAGGCCGGCATCGAGGCCCATTTCCGCGCGCTGGCCGCCGCCACCCGGCTGCCGGTGATGCTGTACGACGTGCCCGGCCGCACCGGACGCCGCGTCGCCCACGATGTCTTGTTGCGGCTGTTCCGCGAGGTGGACAACATCGTCGCCTTCAAGGACGCCACCGGCGATCCCGCCGCCGCCGCCCGGCTGGTGGCCGAGGCCGGCGACCGTTTCGAGCTGTATTCCGGCGACGACGCGCTGACGCTGCCGCTGCTGGCCGTCGGCGCGGTCGGCGTGGTCGGCACCTCCACCCACTGGACCGGCCCGGAGTTCGCCGCGATGATCGCCGCCTTCGAGCGCGGCGACGTCGCCGGCCCCCGCGCGATCAACGCCGCGCTGCTGCCGTCCTTCGCCTTCTCCAATACCGACGACTCGGTATATTCGATGTCGGTGAAGGCGATGTTGCGCAGCCAGGGCCTGGCCGTCGGCGAATGCCGGCTGCCACTGCCGGCCGCGCCGGAAGGCGTGGAGGCGCAGGCCGCCGAAGTCTGGCGCAAACTGAAAGCCTGGCGCGCCGGCCAGCGCTGAGAGCCCGTCCTGCCGCCGGCGATGAAAAAAGGAGACCCGAAGGTCTCCTTTTTTGTGACTGACGCGCCGCGCGGCGGGAATCAGTCGCGGAAGTTGTTGAACTGCAGCGGCGAGCCGTTTTCCAGATCGCTGGCGATGTCCTTCTTCAGCAGCGCGATCGCCTCCTGCAGCACATCGCGCTTCGCGCCGGACACCCGCACCGCCTCGCCCTGTATGCTGGCCTGCACCTTCATCTTGGAGTCCTTCAGCAGCTTGACGATCTTCTTCGCCAGATCGCTGTCCAGGCCTTCCTTGATCTTCAGCACCTTCTTCACCTTGTTGCCGGACACTTTCTCCAGCTTGCCGTAATCCATGCTGCGCACGTCGACGCTGCGCTTGGACAGCTTGTTCACCAGAATGTCGTTGACCTGGTCCAGCTGGAATTCGGTGTCGGCGAACAAGGTCACTTCCTTGTCGTTGAATTCGATCCGGGCGTCGCTGCCCTTGAAATCGTAACGGGTGCCGACCTCTTTGTTGGCCTGATCCAGCGCATTGCGCACTTCCACCTTATCCACTTCGGAAACGACATCAAAAGACGGCATAAAACGATCCTCGAAAATAAACAGCCGAATTCTAGTAGCGCCTTCGCCGCTTGTCACCCGCAAGCCATTGCCAAAACCGCCGCGGCTATGGTGTGATCGGGGACAATCGCACGCCCAAGGACCTTTTCGATGCTTGTCACCCTGCCGCAAATGGCCGCCTTCCTGGCCGCCGCCATGCTGATCACCGTGTCCCCGGGACCGGACAACCTGATGGTGCTGAGCCAGGGCATCTCGCGCGGCCGCCGCCAGGGCATGGCCTTCGGTCTGGGCTGCGCGCTGGGCTGCCTGAACCACACGCTGCTGGCGGCCATCGGCGTCAGCGCGCTGATCGCCGCCTCGCCGCTGGCCTTCGCCGCGCTGAAGCTGGCCGGCGGCGCCTACCTGGTTTATCTGGGCTGGGGCGCGATCCGCAGCCCGGGCGCCAGTTTCCGCGCCGACGGCGCCGACGCCGGCCCCCAGGGCTCGCTGGCCGCCACCTTCCGCCGCGGCCTGATCGCCAACGCGATCAATCCCAAGGTGGTGCTGTTCTTCCTGGCCTTCCTGCCTCAATTCGTCAATCCGGCCCAGGGACCGGTCGGACTGCAGACCGCCATCCTCGGCACGCTGTTCACGCTGCAGGGCGCGGCGATCTTCGGCGCGCTCGGCTACTTCTCCGGCCATGTCGGCCAGTGGCTGGCCAGAAGCCGCAAGGCCAGCCAGTGGCTGGACCGCGCCGCCGGCGCCATCTTCATCGCGCTGGGCCTGCGACTGATCCTGGCGCGCTGAGCCGTCGCCCGGATGACAGGACGGTCAATCGGCGCTATAAGTGACGAATCGATTCCAATCGCACAGGAGCCGTCGATGAGCGCATCCCTCTACCCATTGTCGCTGCCGGCGCTGGAGCGCGGCCTGAACAACCTGGCCGCCATCCTGCGCAAGGCCGAGGCCGACGCCGAGGCGCGCAAGATCGCGCCGGAAGTGCTGCTGAACGCCAGGCTGGCGCCGGACATGTTCCCGCTGCTGCGCCAGGTGCAGATCGTCAGCGACACCGCCAAGGGCTGTGCCGCCCGACTGGCCGGCGTCGAGGTGCCGAGTTTCGCCGACGACGAGCAAAGCTTCGACGAGCTGCAGCGGCGCATTGCCAGGACGCTGGACTTCATCGGCGCGATCCGCCCGGAGCAATTGGCCGACGCGGCGAGCCGCGAGGTGGTGCTGAAGCTGCGCGGCCAGGAAGTCCGCTTCGACGGCCAGAGCTATCTGAGCCAGTTCGTGTTGCCCAATTTCTATTTCCACCTGACGGCCGCCTACGGCATTCTGCGCCACAACGGCGTGCCGCTGGGCAAGACCGACTACCTCGGCAGCCTGCCTCAGAACCCCTGACAAAACCGGCTATCCTGGGTTGCGCCTCCTTGCCGTGCCAGATGCGCTGTCTGCGTCGGCGCGCCGCCCCAAAGACAAAGCCCCGCTTCCGCGGGGCTTGGATCGTCCGGCCGGCTATTTGCGCAGCAGGAATTCGGCCAGGATGTTCTTGAACACGAAGCCGCTGACGCCGAAACCCAGCACCAGGAACAGCACGATCATGCCGGTCTTGCCGGCTTTGGACTTCTTGCCCAGATCCCAGATGATGAAACCCATGAACAGGATCAGGCCGGTCAGACAGACGACCAGCGACACATCGGTGAATTGCTCTTCGGACACGCTATCAACCCCCGCCGCCCCGCTCCCGGCGCGAGGCTTGTTTGATCAACGGGAACGGCCGCCGCGCAATACCAGCGCGACGCCCGCCGCAGCCAGTACGATACCCCCCATCGCCAGCGGGCTCAAGCGCTCGTCGAACAGCCACCAGGCCTGCAGCGCGGTCAGGCCGGGCACCAGGTACAGATAGGCCGCCACCCGCCCGACCTCGCCGTCGCGCAGCATCCGCAGCAGCAGCAGGATGGCCAGCACCGACAGCATCAGCACGCTCCAGCCCAGCGCGAAGACGAAGGGCCCGCTCCACACCACCGACTGATCCCGCTCGAAGACCAGCGCCAGCGCGCCGGTGATGGCGAAAGCCGACAGATATTGATGGAAGGCGCCGGTCAGCGGATGCAAGCCCTGGCCGCGGCGCTTCTGATACAGCGTGCCGATGGTGATCATCAACAAGGCGGCGACGACGAAGGCGACGCCGGCGCCGCCGGCCAGCGCCAGCCCCTTGCCGCCGGCGATCACCAGCGTGGTGCCGGCCAGGCCCAGCAGCAGGCCCAGCCATTGCGGCGGCGCGAAGCGCTGCTCGCCCATCCGCCAAGCCAGCAAGGCGGTCAACAACGGCTGCAGACCGACGATCAACGCCGCCAGTCCGGCCGGCACGCCCAGCTTGATCGCGGCGAACAGGCCGCCCAGATAACCGGCGTGCAGCATGCCGCCACTGACCCACTGCCGCCGGGCCTGCGCCAGCGTCGGCCAGGCGGGCCGCAGCGCGGCGATCAAGCCGGCGAAGCACGCCAGCGTCAGCGCCATGCGGATGGCGAGAAAGGTGAACGGCCCGCAATACGGCAGGCCCAGCTTGGCGCCGATGAAACCAGTGCTCCATAGCAGCACAAACACCCAGGGAATCCACAGACTGACGCGCACGCTAGCCTCCACATCATGAAAAATGGCGGCCAACGGCCGCCATCTAGGCTAAAGATCGATCGGGTCAGCCGCGCTTGGCCCGCGCATTGGCGGCGATGCGCATCCGGAGCGCGTTCAGGCGGATAAAGCCGGCCGCGTCGGCGTGGTTGTACGCGCCGCCGTCCTCGTCGAAGGTCGCGATGGTCGGATCGAACAAGGAATCGGTCTTCGATTCGCGGCCGACGACGATCACATTGCCCTTGTACAGCTTCAGCCGCACCCAGCCGTTCACCGTTTCCTGCGACGCGTCTATCGTCTGCTGCAGCAGCTTGCGCTCCGGGCTCCACCAGTAGCCGGTGTAGATCAGCTGAGCGTATTTCGGCATCAGCTCGTCCTTCAGGTGGGCCACCTCGCGGTCCAGCGTGATCGATTCAATCGCGCGGTGCGCCTTCAGCATGATGGTGCCGCCCGGCGTTTCATAGCAGCCGCGCGACTTCATGCCGACATAGCGGTTCTCGACGATGTCCAGCCGGCCGATGCCGTGCTTGTTGCCCAGGCGGTTCAGCTCGGTCAGCACGCCGGCCGGGCTCAAGGTCTGGCCGTTGATGGCGACGATGTCGCCCTTGCGGTATTCCAGCTCGACGTATTCGGCCTGGTCCGGGGCGTTCTCCGGGCTGACGCTCCACAACCACATGTCCTCTTCCGGCTCCCGCGCCGGATCTTCCAGCACCGTGCCCTCATAGGAGATGTGCAGCAGGTTGGCGTCCATCGAGTACGGGCTGCCGCCGTTCTTCTTCTTGCTGATGTCGATGCCGTGGGCCTCAGCGTAGGCCAGCAGCTTCTCGCGCGACAACAGGTCCCACTCGCGCCACGGCGCGATCACCTTGACGTCGGGCTTCAGCGCGTAATAGCCGAGTTCGAAACGGACCTGGTCGTTGCCCTTGCCGGTGGCGCCGTGCGACACCGCGTCGGCGCCGACGCAGTTGGCGATCTCGATCTGGCGCTTGGCGATCAGCGGCCGGGCGATCGAGGTGCCGAGCAGGTATTCGCCCTCGTAGATGGTGTTGGCGCGGAACATCGGGAACACGTAGTCGCGGACGAACTCCTCGCGCAGGTCCTCGATGAAGATGTTTTCCGGCTTGATGCCGAGCGACACCGCCTTCTGACGCGCGGGCTCGACTTCCTCGCCCTGGCCGATGTCGGCGGTGAAGGTCACCACTTCGCATTGGTACTCGTCCTGCAGCCATTTCAGGATCACCGAGGTGTCCAGCCCGCCGGAATACGCCAAAACCACTTTATTGATGTCAGACATTGCTTCTCTTCCCACTGAATTAGTTTGCCAATCGCCTGCCGGGCGGGACCTCAGTCCTCGCGGTGCCCCAGCAGCAGATATTCGATCAGGGCCTTCTGCACGTGCATGCGGTTCTCGGCCTCGTCCCAGACCACGCTTTGCGGGCCGTCCATCACCTCGGCCGAGACTTCCTCGCCGCGGTGCGCCGGCAGGCAGTGCATGAACAGCGCTTCAGGCTTGGCGTGGCGCATCAGCTCGGCCGTCACCTGGTAGCCGTCGAAGGCCTCCAGCCGCGCCTTCTGCTCGGCCTCGTAGCCCATGCTGGTGAAGACGTCGGTGACGACGATGTCGGCGCCGTGCGCCGCCCGCGCCGGATCCTGGGTCAGCTCCAGCACATCCGAGCCATAATGGTGGCCGTCCAGCGCCTTGAGCTCATAGCCTATCGGCGAGGCCACCCTCAGCTTGAAGCCAAGCACGGCGGCCGCCTGCAGCCAGGTGCGGCAGACATTGTTGCCGTCGCCTATCCAGGCCACCGTCCGGCCCTTGATCGAACCGTGCCGCTCGACATAGGTGAAGATGTCGGCCAGCACCTGGCACGGGTGGTATTCGTTGGTCAGACCGTTGATCACCGGCACCCGGGAATGCGCGGCCAATCGATCGACCTGGCGCTGCTCGAAGGTGCGGATCATGATGATGTCGCTCATCCGGGACAGCACGCGCGCGGTGTCCTCTATCGGTTCGCCGCGGCCGATCTGCGAGCTCTTGGTGTCCAGGAACATCGCGTGGCCGCCCAGCTGCGCCATGCCGGCCTCGAAGGAGGCGCGGGTGCGGGTGGAGTTCTTTTCGAACACCATCGACATCACCTTGCCGACCAGCGGCCGGTGCAACTCGCCGGCGCCTTGTCGTCGCTTCAGGACCCGGCTTCGCTCGAAGAGATGGTGGTACTCGTCGGGAGTGAGGTCGCTGAACTGCAGGTAATGCCTAACGGACGTCATGATGCTCCAATCAAAAAAAGAAGCCGTTGCGCGTGTAACACCGGAAGGTGGTTTCATGCGCAACGGCACATTACTACACGCTGGTCTCAAGTCACTTTACAGATGTCGCACCTCATAAAAGACATGGGCATGATTTACAGAAATGCGACATTTGTTATATTTATCGGAAATCACCGGCGCTGACAAGCACTCAATTGCATAAAGCGCGACCAGGCAGTTCCGCCAGCTCCTGCGGCCTCAGGACGCGCAGGAAGAATTCGCCGCCATCCTCGGCCAAACCATGCATTTCTATGGTCTTCTGCGTTTTCTGCAGCCGGGCGAGATAAGCCAGGATGGTATCGTCCACCACCTGCCCCGGCACCAGCACCGGGATGCCCGGCGGGTACGGCACGATCTGGTCGCAGCTGATGCGCCCTGCCAGCGCGGCGTTCGGACGGCCGTCGTCGTCCAGCAGCGGCAGCCTCTCGCCGGCCTCGTAGAAGGCGTCGCGCGGCAGGCAGGCCAGCCGGCTGAAATGCGGAATTTCCGGCATCCGGCCCAGCGGCCGCGGCGGCCTCCCCTCCTTGGCCAGCCGCAGCATCGCGTCGTGCAGCCGCGACAGCTTGCTGCGGGTCGTGCCTATCGTCAGCAGCAGCGTAATGGTGTTGAACGTCGACTTCTCCACCTGGATGTTGTAACGCTCGAACAGCGCCTGCTGCAATTCGTCGGCGGTGAAGCCCGAGCCGCTGAAATCGACGGTCAGCTTGGTCGGATCGAGGCGAATGCCGTCCTCGCGAACCTCCTCCGGCAGCAGATCCTCCAGTTCCAGCACGCGGAAGGCGCCGGTGGAGTTGATCTTGTCGCGCAACTCCTGCGCCAGCTTCAGCGTGCGGTCCAGCAGGCGGTAGCCCTCGGTCACCGCCTGCTTGCGCGCCACATCCAGGCTGGCGATCAGGTTGTACTGCGGGCTGGTGGACGCGTGCATATTGAAGTTTTCGCGGAACAGATGCTCGTCGAAGCGCGGGTCGTTGACGTGGATCATGCTGGCCTGCGAGAACGCCGACAGCACCTTGTGCGTGCTTTGCGTCACGTAGTCGGCGCCGGACTCCAGCGCCGTCGGCCGGAAGGCCGGATGGAAGCGGGCGAAGCCGAACCAGGCCTCGTCGACGATCACCTTAATGCCCTTCGCGCGCGCCGCCTCGACGATGGGCTTCAGATCGTAGCGCAGGCCGTCGTAGGTACATGAGGTCAGGATCAACACCCTGGCGTCCGGATTGGCCTCGATCGCGTCGAAAATGGTGGCCTTGGGCACCGGGCCGAAAATGCCGTAGCGGCGATTGACCGACGAATCCAGATACACCGGCAGCGCGCCGGACAGGATGACGCCGTGATGGACCGATTTATGGCAGTTGCGGTCCAGCAGCAGCTTGTCGCCGGGCGCCAGCAGCGTCTGGAAGATCACCTTGTTCGACGTGGAGGTGCCGTTGGTGGCGAAATAGGTCTTGCGGGCGCCGAAAGCCTTGGCCGCCAGCATCTGCGCCTCGGCGATGACGCCGGTCGGATGCAGCAGCGAATCCAGCATCGGCACCGATACCGACAGGTCGGCGCGCAGCAGGTGCTCGCCGACGAAATCGTGGAAGTCGCCGACCCACGGACTACCCTTCAGCGAATCGCCGCCGGAATGGCCCGGCGTATGCCAGGAATCCTTGGCCATCCGCACATACTGCTTCAGCTTGTCGTAGAACGGCGTCGCCGACTTTTCCGCCAGCTCCGCCAGCAGAATGCGGAACCAGCCGTTGAAATCGGCCTCATCGCGGTAGAAGTAGCCGTCGACCGCGTGGCTGGCCAGCTGTTCGACCAAGGCCCGCTCGTCGTCGTCCTGCAAGAAGACGTAGAGCGAGATCTCCGGGCGGAAATCGCTGATGCGGTTCGCCAACTGGGCGGCGGCCTCTCCGTTGGCCGTGCCCTTCAGCTGCTTGTCGACCAGCACCACCTGCACTTCGCCGTCGCGGGCGATCAGGTCCATTGTTTCCGCCGTGGTGACCGCCGAAACAAAGGTCAAGCCAAACGGATTCTCCAGCCGCACGGCGGCGGCTCCCAGACCGGCCAGCACCTCGGCCTGCCATGTCACATCGTCGCTGACCACGACAACGCGGCTAACGGGTTTCATGACGGTTTCTCCTCTTGCTGTTTGCGGCGCACTTGTTTTTGGCGTCTGTCCAGACGTACGCGCTGTTTCTTGTTTGACGTCTATCCTATCCACATCCGGTGCCCGCCGTCATTATGCAGGCGCACATCGGTCGCATACGGTACAATCGCGCCCATGCTGACCGATGCCGAAAAAGACGCCATTCGCGACCATTACCGCGCCATTTCCGACCGATTGCCGGGGTTCCGCCCGCGCGCGCCGCAGCGCCGCATGCTGGCCGAAATCGCCAACGCGCTGTCGCGCGCGCAGGAAAAGGTCGGCGACGACTGGCCGGAACGCGACGGCGAAAGCATCGCCGTGATCGAGGGGCCGACCGGCGTCGGCAAGAGCCTGGCCTATCTGCTGGCCGGCGGCGTGATGGCGCGCGCGCGCGGCAAGAAGCTGGTGGTCACCAGCGCCACCGTCGCGCTGCAGGAGCAGCTGGTCAACCGCGACCTGCCCTTCGTCGTCGAAAACAGCGGCCTGCCGCTGAGCTTCGCGCTGGCCAAGGGCCGCGGACGCTACCTGTGCCCGTACCGCCTGTACGGCTTGACCGCCCAGCATTCGCAGCAAAGCCTGCTGCAGCCGGACCCGATGATGGCGCTATGGGATCACAAGCCGGAGCAAGCCGAGCTGGACGCGCTGAACGCGATGGCCGACGCCTTCCATCAGCGCAAGTGGAACGGCGACCGCGACAGCTGGGAGGCCGTGCTCGAGGACGGCCTGTGGTCCCGCGTCACCAACGACCGCCACGGCTGTCTGAAAACCGCCTGTCCGAACCGTGTCGAGTGCCCGTTCTACCTGGCCCGCGACACGCTGGAAAATGTCGACGTGGTGGTGGCCAACCACGACCTGATGCTGGCCGACGTGTCGATGGGCGGCGGCGTCATCCTGCCGTCGCCCGAGGAAAGCTTTTACTGCATAGACGAGGCGCACCACCTGGCGAAGAAGGCGATCAACCAGTTCGCCGCCGAGCATTCGCTGGCCCAGGCGCTGGGCTGGCTGGACAAGGTCGGCGCGGCGGTCGTCCACGCAGAGGCCCACACCGGCAAGGCCGAGCTGGCCAGCAACGCGATAGACTCGGCCGCCGCCTGCGTCGAGACGCTGACCGAGTGGCAGTGGCTGCTGGGCAGCGAGGACGCGCTGGCCGTCAGCAGCGACAATCTGGAGCCGTCCTGGCTGATAGAGGACGGCGTGCTGCCGGAAAGGCTGAAAACCTCGGCCGCCAATATGGCTATCTCCGCCCGCGCGCTGTCCAAGCAGCTGGACGATATGGGCAACGCGCTGGCCGAGGCCCGCAAGGACAAGAGCGACGGCGACCTGGACAAGACCGCAACCGAGCTGGGTTTTCTGATCGGCCGCGCCGAGCAGCTGAGCGCGGTATGGGATTTGTTCGATACCGAAACGCCGGAGAACGCGCCGCCGATCGCCAAATGGATCACCCGCCGCGCCGAGGGCAAGGGCGATTATCTGTTCTCGGCCTCACCGGTCAGCGCCGCCGCCAGCCTGGCCGCCACACTGTGGCGCCGCGCCGCCGGCGCCATCCTGACCTCGGCCACGCTGCGCTCGCTGGGCGACTTCGAACTCTTGCTGTCGCAAACCGGCCTGAAATGGCTGCCCAAGGTCAGCTGCCTGGCGCTGGAATCGCCGTTCAATTTCGACGAGCAGGGCGAGCTCTATCTGCCCCCGCTGCTGGCCAGCCCTAAAGATCCGGGCGGCCATACCCGCGAAATCATCGAATGGCTGCCCAAGCTGATCGACCTGTCGGAAGCGGTCGGCACGCTGGTGCTGTTCTCGTCGCGCAAGCAGATGCAGGAAGTGGCGGCCGGCCTGCCGGCGACGCTGAAGGAACGCCTGCTGATCCAGGGCGAAATCCCGAAACGGACGCTGCTGGACAGCCACCATCAACGATTGAAGGAACAGCAGGCCAGCGTGATTTTCGGCCTGGATTCGTTTTCGGAAGGGCTGGACCTGCCCGGCGAGAGCTGCGTCCACGTCATCATCGCCAAACTGCCGTTCGCGATGCCGGACGATCCGGTCGGCAAGACCTTGTCGCGCTGGATAGAAAAACGCGGCGGCAACCCCTTCATCGAGCTGACGGTGCCGGAAGCGTCGATCAAGCTGGTCCAGGCCGTCGGCCGGCTGATCCGCACCGAACGCGATTACGGCCGCGTCACCATACTGGACAATCGCCTGACGCGGCAGAGTTACGGCAAAAAGCTGCTGGCCTCGCTGCCGCCATTCAAGCGCATATGATTTTCAGGTATGATCACAAAACTTTCGCATTAGCAAAAAACGCCGGCCCAGAAAAAACGCCTTAGCAGCGACTACAAAACAGGCTACACCAAAAGCAAACACACTGGTTCCACCGCCATGATCTGCAATCCGTACGAAATCGTGATCCAGGGACTCACCTCCGAGGGTCGCACCTTCCGCCCCAGCGACTGGGCAGAACGCCTGGCCGGCATCCTGGCCTCCTTCGATACCAATCAACGTCTGTCCTACCACGCCTTCGTCCGCCCGATGCTGCTGGAAGGCGTGCGCTGCGTCGCCGTCGACAAGAAGCTGGAAAAGATTCACCCGCAGATCTTTCAGTTCCTGATGGCCTTCGCCAAGGACAATGACTTGCGCGTTGTCGATTGTCGGACACTAATAGACGAAATCTACCCGAACAAGTTTTCGGCATAATTGCAACAGGCGTCGCATTATCGCCACGCCCAACGGCCAGTTTGGAAACACTCCCGTCATATTCTGTGGTTAAACTAAGACAAGTTGTGAAGCAGCCGTGCGTAAGTTGTTAAAACCGACACGGAACTTCACTGCTTCGCCACAGAACCTAGACTTGACTGGAGTTCCATCATGCAAAAGAAGAATCTGGCAGCTATCGTTGCATCGCTGTTCATCGTCCCGGTCGCGGCCCACGCCGACGTCACCATCTATGGTTTCATCAGCGCCGGCATCGAATCCGCCAAGGCCACTGGCTCGACCACCAGCCAATACAACTCCCGCACCCGCGTGGTGGACGAAAACTCCCGCATCGGCTTCAAAGGCTGGGAAAGCCTCGGCGGCGGCACCAAGGCGATCTGGCAGGTTGAAAGCAGCCTGCGCAACTTCGAGCAGGGCGGCACCAACGACAAGGGTCAAACCGCGACCTTCGCGACCCGCAACACCTTCATCGGCATCGACAACACCGATGTCGGCCGCTTCCTGATCGGCCAGAACGATTCCGCCTACAAGGTCTTCACCGGCAGCAGCGCCAGCGCGCTGGGCACCGACGTCTTCGTCAACACCACCGCCGACAACTTCAGCGCCAGCTCGGTCAACAGCCGCGGCGAAGCGCGTCTGACCAACTCCATCCACTGGTTCTCGCCGAACTGGGCCGGCTTCACGCTGGGCGGTTCCTGGGGCGTCGACGAGGCTCGCGTAGCCGGCAACGACTCCAAGCGCATCTCGCTGGGCCTGGGCTACAACTGGGGCGGCCTGAATGTTGCGACCGCCTGGGACCGTCAGTATGACATGGCAGTCAAAGCCAACACCAACAGCTACAATACCTCCAGCACCAACGATCCGACCGTCCTCGGCCTGAACTCCGGCAAGAATGTCAGCTTCTACAGCATCGCCGCCAGCTATAAGTTTGACTTCGGCACCTTCATCGGTGGCAACTACGAATGGGGTACCTTCGACCAGGTCGGCGGCGGCCAGGTCAAGCAGGACGACTGGCTGATCGCGCTGGGCCAGGACTTCGGCCCCGCCTCGGTCAAGCTGTCCTACGGCCAGCTGGGCGCGCTGAAGAACGTCGGCGCCGGCGTCAACGGCGACGACTTCAAGGCCAAGCAATGGACGTTGGGCGGCTACTACAACCTGTCCAAGTCCACCCAGCTGCTGACCTACTACACGAAGATCACCAACAATCGTCTGGCCAAGGCTAACTTCGCCAACAACCCGGTCTACGATACCGGCCTGGGCACCAGCGCCGCCGCTCTGACCGCCGGCAACAGCCCGCAGGCCTTCGGCGTCGGCATGAAGGTATCGTTCTAAGCTGCTCCAAAGCCGCTCCAAGCAAAACGCCACGGCATGCCGTGGCGTTTTTTGTTTCCGATGCCGGCCGATCAACCGCACATGCGGCTCAATTCCTCCGGCCGCGACACCAGGAAGTTTCCCTCCCCCTGCCACTGCACGATGCGTTTGTCGCGCTGCCGCTCCCACTCGTCGACCGGATATTGCCGCGCCCAGGCGCACATCAGCTTGCGGTCCTGATCGCTGATGCGCAGGCCGTAGCGCTGGTGCATGTATAGTGTGATCCGCGCCGCGGCGCCGCGCACTTCCTCGCGCGGCTGGAAACGCTTCTGCTTGAAATCGACCAGCGAACGGCACTGGCCGTAAATCGGCCGGGGATGGGCTTCCCAGGCGCCATAGGCGAAATTGGCGCGATCGCCGTTGACCTCGCCGACCGCCGGCACCAGATTGTTCAGATCGCCTTCCGCCATCCGGAACAGCGCGTCGCGGTCGCCGCAGGCCTTGCGGCCGCCCTGCTGCCAGCACTGCCGCTGGTGGCCGAGCACCCAGGCCGGCACCACGTGCTCCCACTCGATCCGGCTGGCTCGGGTCTCCGACTTGCGCGGACGATAGCCGCAGGACTGCCAGTCCACCGCCTTGTCCCGGTAGCGGCAACCGCAGTAGAAGTCGACCTCCATGCCGGAATAAATCCGCGGCAGAATGCGCTTGGCCGCGGGGAAGTCGCGATGACCGACCTCCTTTCCGCCTCGAACCAGGGTCGCGGGCCTGACCGCCTTGGCCTCGGCCGGCTGCTGCCCGCCGCCGACGCCGGACAGCACCGCCTCGCCCCATTCCGCCAAGCGCCGCACCTCCGCGGATTTCACCAAAGTCTCGGCCTGCCTGGAATCGCAGGCCGACAACGCCATTATGCTAACAAGGGAAAATATCAATCTACGCATTAATCGGAGTCTAAAGAATTCACCCCGATACGGCAATATTGTTGCCGGACAAGCCAAAAGCCCGCGCCGGAAACCGGCGCGGGCTTTAAGAGCCTGTTTACGATCTTTTGACGAGCATCGCAGCCCAGCCAGCAGGTCAGATGCAAGGCGAAGGGCGTAGGCCTTGGTGATTCCAAGGTCCAGCCCGACAACGCCGCAGATGGCCTGCTGGCTGGGCTGCCCTCCGGGACGGTTTTCTGCCGGCGCATGGCTTTGTCAAACGTCCCTTGCAGTGAACGACACTGCGGCGGGCCGCTTTCCGCGCCCTGCATCCGGCAGAAAACCGCCGATGCCGCAAAAAGATCGTAAACAGGCTCTAAGAGCCTGCTGTCAGAATGACGGCTTGCCGCTTACCAGATGCGAATGCGCTTATCTTCCGGCTTGAACATCTTGTCGCCGGACTTGACGCCGAAAGCCTGCTGAAAAGCATCGCTATTGGACGTCGCGCCGATCGCGCGGAAAGCCTCCGGCGAGTGCGGATCCGATACCAACCGGGCCAGCAGGGCCTCGTCCCTGGCCTTGCCGCGCCAGATCTGCGCGAAGCCGTAGAAGAAACGCTGATCGCCGCTCATGCCGTCTATCACCGGCGCCGGCTTGCCGCCCAGCGACAGCTGGTAAGCCTTGTAGGCGATCTGCAGGCCGGCGTTGTCGGCGATGTTCTCGCCCAGCGTCAGCTCGCCGTTCACATGCTTGCCCGGCAGCGGTTCGTAAGCGTTGTACTGCGCCACCAGCTTGCTGGTCAATTCGTGGAAGCGCTCCTTGTCCTCGGCGGTCCACCAGTCGCGCAGATTGCCGTCGGCGTCGAACTGGCTGCCCTGGTCGTCGAAACCATGGCTGATTTCATGGCCGATCACCGCGCCGATGCCGCCGTAATTGGCCGCGTCGTCGGCCGCGACGCTGAAGAACGGCGGCTGTAGAATGGCGGCCGGGAAGACGATTTCGTTCTGGCTGGGGTTGTAATAGGCGTTGACGGTCTGCGGCGTCATGCCCCACTCGGTCCGGTCCACCGGCTTGCCCAGATGGGACAGCTGCCACTGATACTCGAAGTGGCTGGAGCGCTTGACGTTGCCGACGAGATCGTCCGCCTTCAACGCCAGGCCGTCGTAATCGCGCCAGTGGTCCGGATAACCGATCTTCAACATGTATTTGGACAGCTTGTACTGCGCCGCCTGCTTGGTGGCCGGCCCCATCCAGCTCAGGCCGTCTATGCTCTGGTGATAGGCCTGCATCAGGTTGGCCACCAGTTGCTGCATCTTCTGCTTGTTCTCCGGCGGGAAATACTTGGCCACGTACAACTGACCCAGCGCCTCGCCCAACGAACCTTCGACCAGTTGCACGCCGCGCTTCCAGCGCGGACGCTGCTCCTTGGCGCCGGACAGCGCCTTGCCGTAGAAATCGAAGCGGGCATCGCTCAAGGCCTTGTCCAGATACGGCGCATAGCCGTCCAGCGTATGCGCGATCAGGTAGTCCTGCCACACGAGCAGCGGCTCCTTCTGCAGCAGCAGGGCCAGGCCTTTGACATATTCCGGCTGATCGACATTGAACAAGCCCGGATCGGCGATGCCGGCCGCGGCGAAGAAGCCGTGCCAGTCAAGCTTGGGCGCCAGCTTGCCCAGCTGGGCCAGCGTCATCTTGTTGTAACGCTTCTGCGGATCGCGGTTGTCCACCCTGCTGCGCTGCAGCTGGGCCAGCTTGGTTTCCAGCGCCATCACTCGCTTGGCGCGTTTTTCCGGCTGCGCATAACCGGCCAGACGGAACAAACGCTCGAGATAGCCCTGATAGGCCGCCCTGGCCTTGGCGAAGCGCGCGTCCTTGCCCAGATAGTAATCGCGGTCCGGCATCGCCAGCCCGCTCTGCGACAGCTCCGGCAGGTAGGCGGTGGCGTCCTTGGCATCTATGCCCACTTCCAGCGCCAGCGGAAGCCTGACATTGCCCGACTGCCAGCCGCCCAGCAGGCGCAGCAATTCGCCGCGACCGGACAGCATGGTCACCGCCTGCAGGTCCGGCTCCAGCGGCTGCAAGCCCTTCTTGTCAGCCATGGCCTCGTCCATGAAGCTGGCGTACAAGGCGGCGATCCGCTGCTGATTGCCGCCGGCCTGGACCGAAGACCCTTCGATCAGGCCGCGACTGCGCGCCTCGCTCAGATCGCGCAATTCCTTGAACGCCCCTTCCCACGACTCGGTCGGCGGAATCTCGTGGGTATCCAGCCATTTGCCGTTGACCGCGAGATAGATGTCGTCCTGCGGACGGACACTGCGGTCGAAATTGCCGGTATCGATGCCGGACAGCCCGTGCCCCCAAGCCTGGCCGGCCAGCAGCAGGGCCAGCGCCAACGCCTTTATTTTCATCTCTTGTTTCTCCATGACACTTTGCGGTGAAAAGAAAGGCAGCCAGTGGCTGCCTTTCCGGTCCGGTCGAAAACCGCGTTTACTGCACGAACTGTTCCGATCCGACGATGCCCAGCTTCGTCAGGCCCAGACGCTGCGACTCCGCCAGCACCATCGCCACCGGCGCGTAACTCGCGTCCTTGTTCGGCTTGATGTGCAACTCCGGCTGCGGCTCCGCCTTGCCCGCCGCCGCCAGCTTGGTTTCCAGCGCCTCGCGACTCTGCAAACGCTCGCCGTTCCACATCACCGCGTTGTCCGGCGCGATGTCGATCTGCACCACCACCGGCTTCGTCAACGGCTTCGACGGCGTGTTCTGCGGCATGTCCAGCTTCACCGCGTGCGTCTGGATCGGTATCGTGATGATCAGCATGATCAGCATCACCAACATCACGTCGATCAACGGCGTGGTGTTGATTTCCATCATCAGGTCGTCTTCTCCCGACGACCCCACGTTCATCGCCATGATCCCTCTCCTACTCGCTCGCGCCGCCCGGACTCGGCGGCTCCGTGATAAACGCGATCTTGACGATCCCAGCCTGCTGCACCGCCAGCACGATGCGACCTATCGGCGCGTACTTCGCCGACGCGTCGCCCCGGATGTGCACTTCCGGCTGCGGATCCTTCTTCGCTTCCTTCACCAGACGCGTCAACAGTTCCGCCTGATCCTTCACCGGCGTCATGTTCCAGTAGATCCGGCTGTCCGGTCCCACGCCCAGCACCACATTCTCCGGCTTGGTCTGCGTCGGAATGTTCTGCTCTTTCGGCAGCGTCATCTTCACCGTCTGCGTCACCACCGG
Organism: Chromobacterium sp. ATCC 53434; assembly: GCF_002848345.1. Lineage (NCBI taxonomy): Bacteria > Pseudomonadati > Pseudomonadota > Betaproteobacteria > Neisseriales > Chromobacteriaceae > Chromobacterium > Chromobacterium sp. ATCC 53434. Next base: position 2,743,470 of record NZ_CP025429.1, read on the forward strand.
CACCGTGATCAGAAAGATGATCAGCAGCACCAGCATCACGTCCACCAACGGCGTGGTGTTGATCGCCGACAGCACCTGATCCTCTTCCGCCCGGCCGTGCCCTATTCGCTTGTATCGGGCCATCGCTGCTTACCGGTTCGGGTTGTTCAGCAGGCTGGCGTGCAGGCGGCCGGACACCACGCGCACATTGTCCAGCACCAGCTTGTTGCGACGCACCAGCCAGTTGTAACCCAGCACCGCCGGCACCGCCACCGCCAGACCGATCGCCGTCATGATCAGCGCCTCGCCCACCGGACCGGCCACCTTGTCGATCGACGCCTGACCCGACGTGCCGATCTTCACCAGCGCGTGGTAAATGCCCCAGACCGTGCCGAACAGACCAACGAACGGCGCCGTCGAACCCACCGTCGCGATCACCGACAGGCCGTTCTGCATGTGGTGGCTCGCCGAATCCACCGCGTCCGAAATCGCCATCGCCACCCAGGTGTTCAGATCCACGCGGTTAGCCAGCTCGCCCTTGTGCTCGCCCGCCGCCTCGATGCCGGCCTGCGCCACCGCGCTGTACATTCCTTCGTCCGCCAGCTCGCTGGCGGCCTTTTGCAGCTCCACGCCATGGTGGGCCAGCAACTCATGCCCCTGCTTGATCAGGCGGCGTTGTTCCAACAGCTTGACGATGCCCACATACCAGGTCGACGCGGACATGATCAGCAGAATAATCAGCGTACCGCGCGCCACGAAGTCGCCTTGCGACCACAGCGCGTCGATACCGTACGGATTCGAAGTGTTGACGGTCTCGGCCGCCAATGCCGGCAGCGCGCTCATCAGCGCGGCCGCGCCCAATACTTTGCCCAGAAGGGATCGGGTGATCTTGATCATGGTATTGCTCCTTTGTGTCTTGAGATGCCCTGGTCTTAGGAGCCAGAGTCGAGTTTGAAGCCGAATTCCTGTTTCAGCTGGGTATTGGCCTGGCAGGTATAGCCTTGCAATGCGTTCGCGATCGCCGACTTGAACGCGCTACGGTAGCGCGGCGGGATGTCGCCGCTGAAATTGTAGCTGGCGTTGCCACCGAACTTGCCGTCCGCGCCGACGCTGAACACCACGTTCACCACGCCTTGCACTTCGTCTTCCTGCGCCTTGCTCGGATATTCCGGTGCTTCCAGATGGCTGCAGTTCGCCTTGGCCGAAACCGGGCCTTTGGGCGCTTCCACCACCGGCGCCGGCGTCGGCGCAGGTTGCGGCTTCGGATCGGACGTCACCGACTGGATCGCGTTCGCCGATTGCGTGACCGGCGGCGGGTTCACCACCGGCGGCACATAGGCCTGCGGCTTAGGCGTCGCCGGCTGCTGCACCACCTTCTCGATTTTCGGCGGCGGCGGCGGCGGAGGCGGCGGCGGTTCGCTGATCACCGCGACTTCCACTTTCTGCTGGATCACCTTCACCACGCCCTGCGCCAATCCCGTCACCAGCGCGTAGATCAGCACGGCGTGAAAGATGATCACGCCGGCAAGGCCGGCGAATCGTCGCCGGGGCGGAGGCCCTCCCACTCCCTTGGCTGTGATACTAGTCATATGGGTTACCCACTCTATTCAAAACCGGCAAGCCGGGCCCGTCTGCCTTGTGGGCCGACAGGCCCGGACCCGCCAACGGATTACAACACCGGAGGGGCGCGAAGCTTCGCGCCCGCCCGGTACCTACTTCTCGGGTTCACAACCCATGACAGAATGCTATAGCTGTGGACTAAATACAATAGCCAGACACTACAGTTTGTATGACGCTTTCAAGAAGTAGGCGCGGCCGACCGGGTCGGCCAGAATCGGATCGAATCCTTTCTGGAAGAACTTGTTCTGGTTGCTGAACGGCGGCTCCTGGTCGAACAGGTTCTTCACCCCTGCGGTCACGCTCAACTTCTTCTGCCACAGATAGGTCGACGACAGGTTCCAGTTCGAATACGGCTTGACGTTGTTGGTCGCCTTGTAGTCGGTGTAGCCGGACACATAATTCTGCGTCAGCGACGCGCTCCAGTTCTCCAGGGACCAGTTGAAGCCCAGGCTGTGCTTCCAGCGCACAATGGGTTGCAAGCCATTGTTCCACTGGCTCAGACGCGAGTAGTACTGGCCGCCCGCCTCCACCTGCTGGGTGAATTTGGAGGTGTAGGTGCCGTCCAGATTGATGGCGACATTGCCGTAACGAGTCTTAGGCAAACGCCAGGAGAACGACGCGTCCAGGCCGGAGGCGCTCAGATTGCCGAGGTTCTCGGTCGGGGTGGACACATAGTCGAGCTTGGAGTACGGATTGCTCGGATCCACGCGAACGAACCGATCGGCATACTTGACCGGATCCTGGAAAATCAGATCGTTATCCAGCACGCCTATCACCTTGTGGATGGTGGTCCACCAGAAGTCGACGCTGGCAGTGATATCCTTTACCGGCTCGATCACCACGCCGAAGGTCAGGGAGCTGGCGCGTTCCGGTTCCAGCTTGCTATTCCCGCCCTGCTTGGCGAAGAACGTGGTGCCGCAATCGGTCTTGTCGCCGCCGTTTGCCGGCGTGCCGTTCGGGCAGCGCACCGGATCGTTCAGATCGTTGCCATTGGTATAGGTCTTGGCATCCGGCTGAAAGACATCGAACAGCGACGGCGCGCGGAATCCCCTGCTGGCGGAGCCGCGGAACAGGATCTGCGCCGTCGGCTGATACTTGAACGCCACCTTGGGATTGAAAGCCTTGCCGAAGTCGCTGTACTTGTCGTAGCGGGCGGCCAGCTGCACATCCAGACCCTTGATGACCGGCACTTCCGCCTCCAGGTACAGCGCCGAGATATTGCGGCTGCCCTTGGTCGATTTGGAGTCCGCGATGCCGGAGCCGATCGCGTACTGCGCCAGATCCTGGATCTGGCTGTCCAGCTTCTCGTGCCGCAATTCCCCGCCTATCGCCGCCGCGACATTGCCGGCCGGCAAGGCGAAAATCTCCTTGCTGGCCTTGAAGTCGGCCAGGGCGGTTTCATATTTCGAAATCCAGCCGTCCCCTTTCAGCTCGACGTTCTGCCAAGCGCTGGCCGGAGAGTCCCCGAACGGGTTGATCTGGTCCGACAACAGCGCCTGCTCTATCTTCTCGCTGTTCACATAGCCGCTCTTGTAATTGATCGTGGTCTTGTTCGATGAATAAGCGGCGCCGGTCCGATAGTCCCAGCCGCCAATCAAACCTTCCAGATTCAACGCCAGCCGCTGCGTGTCGGACGTGCTCTTGGTGCTCCTGGGGCCCAGCGGATCGCTGCGCAGGTTCAGCACCGCCGTGGCGCCCGGCGTGACCGGCGAGCCATCGGGCAACACGGTCGGGAAGTATTTGTTGACGCCCGCCGTCAGCGTGGCGACCGACTGCATAGGCGTCGGGCCGATACGGGTGATGCTGATGTTCCGCGAACCCAGATACTGCGCCGTCAGCAGGTGGTCGCCAAACTGTTTGCTCAGCTTGCCGTTGGCGGTGAATTGCTCCACCTCCGGCGTCAAGTCCATGAACATCCAGGTTTTTTCGCCACAGCTGGTCGCATCCTTCGGCGTCGAGTACGGCGGACGGCAGCCCGGCATCGAAGCGTTGTAGACATTGCCGTCCCCGGGATTGCCCTTGGACTGGTACAGGAAGTTTGCCGGATAGGTGATGGGGCTCAGCGACTGGTTCTTGGTGGCGAAGTCGCGATCGACAGTCTTGATCGCCCTGCTCTTCTGGTACGACAGCACCCCGTATGCGTTCCAGCCGTCCTTGGCGAGATCGCCGACACCGCCCAGCACGCTGACATTCGCGGAATCGCCGCCCTTGTGCTGGGTGGCCAGCGCCTCGCCGGAAATGGTCATGCCCTGGTAGCTCTTCTTGGTGATGAAATTCATCACCCCGCCGATCGCGTCGCTGCCATACAGCGCCGAAGCGCCATCCCGCAGTACCTCGATCCGGTCTATCGCCGACAGCGGAATGGCGTTCAGATCGGTTGCGATGCCGGAAATGGCCTGATTGGCCACCCGGCGGCCATCGAGCAGCACCAGCGTGTATTGCGGATCAAAACCGCGCAGGCCGGCGTACGAGGCGCCCCCGCTGACCGACTGCACCGACGACGCGCCGACCAGGTTGGATTGGTTGCTGGCCAGGGAGTTGACCACCTGCTCCACCGTGGTGAAGCCCTGCTTGGCCATGTCCTCGGTGCGGATGATGCTGACCGGCAGCGCTTTTTCCTGCTTGATGCTGCGTTTGATATTGGAGCCGGTCACTTCCACCCGGTCCAGCTCGGAGGCCTCGTCGGCCCAGGCCTGAGGCGCCTGAGCGCCAATGCCGATGACAGCCAGCGCCAGCGCCAGCTTGGTTCTTTTCATCACGGAACTCTCCTTCACTCTATTTCTCTTTTCCCGCCCGCCGGTTCTGTGCCGGCATCGCGGGGGGCGTACAACCTGACCCATGCGTCATGGCCGGTCATGTTTCGAGTGTGTTAAGAGAGCATCCGAGATGTCAATATTTGTAAATTTCAGTCACAATCGGTCATCAATGGAATTGATCTTGCCAGGGATATGTTTTTCACGGCGCTGCGCCCTAAATATATATACCATTGGCATTTTGGTCAGATAAGGCGGCGCAGTCTCTCTGCGCCGCCGTCCCGCAGCTGCGCCGCCACGCCTCGGCCGGCATGTCGCATGGCAAACTTCTTGTGTCGCATTTCCTCAATAAATGTTGTTTTTTTGCAAAAAATGACCTCTCCTCACTCCCCGCATAGATTTAACATCGGCTAATTAAATGCAAAATACTCATTGATGACATGCAAAACCACAGGTCCTCCCGGCAATGCCGCCCGGCCTGCGCTCGCCACGGCCAAGCCTCCTCCCCGACGCCTCGGCCTGATGCATGAAAGAAATCGGCCTCACAACCGGTTTCCATCGATCGCGGCGCCCCGCCGCCGCCCCCTTCCGCCCCGCTGGCCGAGCGCGGCCAGGCGCCCTTGTCACAGCCGGCGGCCATCGCGCCCGCCACCTGTCCTCAGAGCCTGCTCACCATCTTCTTCCGGCAACGGCCGCTTTCTGCCGGCTCACGGACGCGGAAACCGCCCATCGCAGCGTCATCCGCTGCCAGGCGCTTTTGACAAAGCCATGCGCCGGCGGCAAACGGCCCGAGACGATAGGAGAAGACCGTGAACAGGCTCCCGGTTCCTCCTCCCGCCATCGACAACCGATCCCGCCGGCCGCCGACAAGCCGGTAACGGCCGACCATCACCGTCGGCGCAGTCTGTTTAAGCAGCCATGTAACTCAATTCCTGTCACTTGTAACAGGTGCATTTACAATCCGCCGGTGGCATAAGTGTGGAAAGTCAATCTGGCTACCTTCGCGCTCGACTACTTGCTTCACCTCAATAGTCCATGCCCGCGCGCCGCCAGCCGAACACGCAAGCTTCCCGTTTTTACTAGCGCAGTCTTTTTCCAAAAGAGAGACGTATAGTGAATATCGTCGGTTTGTCGTTTGATTTTCATGATGGCAGCGCGGCCTTGGTCTCCGATGGCGAACTGCTGGGTGTCGCCGCCGAAGAGCGATTCACATTGCAAAAGCACGATAGCAATTATCCTGCCCAAGCATTGTCCGCTCTGATGCGGCAGCACAGCCTCGACCAATCTCAAATTGATCAGGTTGTTTATTACGAGCGCCCATCGACCAAGTACTCCCGCATCCTTTCAACCAGCCTGTCTCAATTCCCGAGCGGCATTCGCAATTTCATTTCGGCGAATAAAAGCTGGCTCAAGGAAAAACTGTGGGTGCGCTCCAGTCTGAGCGCCCGCTTCAATCTGCCTTTATCGAAGATTCACTTGATGGAGCATCACCACTCGCATATCGCGCAGGCGTTCTTCGCCTCGCCATTCGAGTCGGCCGCGGTCTTGATCGTCGATGGCATAGGGGAATGGGATTGCACCACGCTGGCGACGGCCAGCCGCAATGGTCCGGAAAAATACAAGGTAATAGAGCAGTTTCAATACCCGCACTCGATAGGCCTGGTTTATGCGGCGTTTACCGCCTACCTGGGATTCAAGCCCAATTCCGCGGAAGCCAGCACGATGGCGCTGGCCGCGTTCGGCAGACCCATTTACACCGAGCGCATCAAGGGGATTCTGAATCCGCGCCAGGACGGCAGTTATCATGTCGATGCCAGCTACTTCAACTTCGAGGGCAATGCGAACGAGATATTCACCAGCCGGCTGGTCGAGGTATTCGGCCCGCCGCGCGACATTCGCATCCCTTATCCATTCGACTCGCTCGCCGAACAGCAAGAAAACGTCTCCGCCGACGACCAGCGCTGCGCCGATATCGCGGCCAGCCTGCAGGAAGTGCTGGCCGAGGTGCTGCTTGGCCTGGCCCGCCTGCTCAGGGCCCAGACCGGACAGCAAAACCTGTGCTTCGCCGGCGGCGTCGCGCTGAACTGCCTGGCCAACTCCCGTCTCGCCAGAGAAAGCGGCTTCGACGGGCTGTTCATCCCGCCGGATCCGGGCGATGGCGGCGCGGCGTATGGAACCGCCTTCCTGTACGCCGCCGAACACGGGCCGGTCAGGCCGATCACCCACCCTTATCTCGGCTGTTCATGGGGCAGCGACGTGGTGCGGCCGCTGCTGGCGGCCGACGGCGCGATGGACTTTCTCGTCGGCAGGCAGAACCCGGGCGTGCGCGCCGCGGAATCGATACGCCGCAGCGAGTACCACGATGAAGACGCCCTCGCCGCCGATATCGCCGAGATGCTGTGCTCCGGCGCCATCGTCGCCTGGGTGCAGGGCCGCTTCGAGCTTGGTCCGCGCGCGCTGGGCAACCGCTCCTTGCTGGTGGACCCGTCCAACCTGGCCGCCGTGCGCCGGATGAGCCACCAGGTCAAAAGCCATGTCCACTTCCGTCCGTATGCGCTGTCGCTGGCCGCCGAGGACGCCGACAAGATATTCCAATTGCCCGGCAATTCGGTGCTGCCTATCAAGTGGATGCAAACGATATGGGAAGTCGATCAGCGATGTTATGACTCGCTGCGCGGCGCCATTCATGTGGACGGCACCACGCGGCCTCAGATCTGCGCCCGGGAAGACAATCCGCGCTATTGGAAGCTGTTGACGGCTATCGGCAGACATAGCGGCCTTGCCGCGATATTGAACACCTCGCTGAACGAGCGCTCGTTCCCCATGGTTGGCCATCCGCATCTGGCGCTCGCGATGTTCGCGCGCACCGGCATCGATGTTCTGGTTCTGGACAATATGGTATTCCGCAAAGCGTACTCGGGAGACAGGCAATGAAATATCTGTGGATCATCCAGGGGGTATTCAGTTCCATCGTCGAGATATTCAAGGATCTGAACAAGGGCGGCAGAAGAATGCTGCTGTTCATGCTGCCCACCCTGCTCGTCATTGCCCTGCTGCTGGCCATCATTTCGTCGTCCGGCATCCTGGCACCCTTCCTGTACCCGTTGTTCTAGCTCGCGGAGTCATGGCGATGACAGGCACGATGGCACCGTCCCGATTGAATTGGCTACCACGCAGAATGAAGGACTACGGCGTCAACCTGATCGCCATGGCGCTGATCTTGTCGGCGATGGCGCTGGCGCTGGAAGGCTTGAGCAGGCTGTTTCACCTGGGCAAGCGGCCCATGGTGCCCTTCATTACCGATCAGATCGGCAATCCGCGGATGCCGCCGCTGTTTCAAGCGACCGTCGTCTTCGCCAATGGCGCGCCGTTCCACATCTGCACCGACGGCGACGGGCTTCGCACCGCCCAGTGCGACGGCGCGGCCCGGCCGCCGCAGGTCCTGACCATCGGCGACTCCCAGGCTTTCGGCTGGGGCATGCCGTTTTCCGCCACCTTCACCTCGCGTCTGGCGAACCGCCTGCCCGGCACGCCGGTCGCCGGCCTGATGGCGGTCGCCGGCACCGAGCCGGAGTCGCTGAACAGCTGGGCCGCCGACTATCGCGCCAAGCATCCCGGCATCAAGCTGAAGCTGAAGATCATCTGTCTGAATCTCGGCAACGACCTCGACGAGATGTTTTTCACGCCGGCCAACATCACCTTGCCCCGCTTCAAGGCGATTCGGGAATGGTTGTCGGTGCACAGCGTCTTCATGCTGGACTTCACCATATTGAAATCGATACTGGCGGGGAACGAGATGGGCTATCTGCCGCCCGGCGCCAATCCCGTCCTGTTCACGCTGGATCAGGACGAGCGCCGCGCGCTGGCCGAAGCCAGCGTCGCCGCGATAAAACGATTGAACGCGTCGGCGCCCCCGGCCGAAAAAACCGTGGTGCTGATACTGCCGAACGATTACCAGGTAGCGCCGTCCGAATTCCTGAAATACCGCCGCTTCTATCCATCCGCCGAAGAGTTCGACTCATGGGAGAAACGCATCCCCGAATCCAGGCGCCGGCTCGATCAGATGCAACAATCGATCGCGACCGCATTGACGCAGAGCGGCCTGATCGTCGCGATGCCCGAGCCGGATTTGGCGCGCTTCGATCCCAAAACCATCCTGGACCGGGCCAGCCATCACTACAACGCGCTGGGAAACCAGATTATCGCCGACTCGATACTGAAAGCGATCAACCATGCCAAACAGTGAAAATCTGGCTACCGAGGCGGTAAAAGACAAGGCGAACGCTGAAAACATCGTCAAAGGCAGACGCCTCTGGTCCTGGAAGAAATTTTCACTCGCCATCCTGCTGCTGGCCTTGTTGGCCGAAGGCCTGATGCGCCTCGCTTTCGGCAATATCGACTTTTCTCCGCCCATCTTCCGTCTGGACGGCGACAGCTACCGGCTGTTGCCGGACCAAAAAACACAAGTGCGGCAATTCGGCCGGACGCTGAGCATCAGCACCGACGGCGATGGCCGCCGGATCACTCCGGGCGCGCCGGCGGCAGGCGCGCCGGTCCTGCATTTGGTGGGCGACTCCCAGGTATTCGGCTGGGGGCTGTCCGACCAGGAAACCATCGCCGCGCAAATGCAGCGGATGCTGGGCAAGCGCGTCCGCGTGGTCAATGACGGCGTGCCCGGCTACGGCCCGCTCGATTATATAAAGACCTTGCGCGCCATCCCGCAGCGGGATTGGGTCGTCGTGCTGCATACCGAGGAAAACGACGCTTGGGACGCCTACGGCCTGTTCCGGCATGTCAACGTCGCCTGTGGCTACCTGATCAGCTCCGGCATGGAGGGCGACGCGCTGCGTTGCGCGCTGATGAAGTCCCTGCTCCTGCAGGCCTCGCTCGAAGCCTGGGACAGCTTCGTGCATTACGACCGCCCGACGCCGCTGGGCTTCGACCAGCGCTCCGTCGTCGCCGCGACGGTGCTGAACGCCCGGATCGCGAATCTGTACCGGGAACAGCAGGCAAAGCGTGGACGGCATCTGACATTCACCATCGTGCCGTGGAAGGCGCGCTTTTCCCCGTCCTGGCTGCAGCGTTACAGCCCGCCGCCATTTATCGACGCCGCCAGACAGCCGTCGCCGTTCGAGGACGACCTGGACATGCTGAGCTATTTTCGCGGCGCCAAATCGCCGCTGTATCTGGAAACCGATGCCCATCTGGCGCCGGCGGGCGCCCAGCGGGTCGCCGAGAAACTGGCGCAGTGGGCTACGGACATACAATGATCGTCGGGAAACCATCATGAACGATATCGTGGACTCCAGCCTGAAAACGGCGACCTACCTGGCGGAACTGCTCAGTCCCATCGGCCTGGACGACTTCTTTGCCGAATACTGGGACCAGAAACCGCTCTATATCGCCGATGGCAGCCCGCGCTTTGCCGGACTGGCCGACGCGGGCCGATTGCGGGAAATCGTCGAAAGCGGCTCGCCCTGGCAATATCGTCGCCTGCCCGAAATGTATCTGGACAGCGGCTTCATCCCGCATGACCAGCTGATCGTCGAATATACCGACATGGATGGCAGGCGCGCGGTATCGGTCCGGCAAAAACGGGTGAAGATGCTGCTGGAGGCCGGCGCGACGGCGAATTGCTTCGGCCAGGAAGCGCACTTCCCCGAACTGATGCAATTGAAGAAACGCTTCGCCGAATACTTTTCCGCCGAGGTCGAAACCAGCCTGTTCTACTCGCAGCAGGACCACCCGGGCCTGGCGCCGCATTACGATTGCGTCGAGATCTTCGTGCTGCAGATCAGCGGTCGAAAACGCTGGTACGTGTCCAGCCAGCGTCAGACCAACCCGCTGGTCGGGTACGGCCAGCCGGTGAGCTACGACCACGACGCGCCCCACGCCGTCATCGACCTGGAACCCGGCGATCTGCTGTATCTGCCGCGCGGCAGCTTCCACCACGCCTGTGCGCTGTCCGGCGAATCTCTGCACACCACGGTCGCGGTGAAAATGCCCAGTTATTTCGATCTGTTCAGCGCGCTGGCCGATATCGCGGTCGGCAGCGACGACATGCGCGGCTACCTGCCTCCGGGCGGCGCCAACGCCTGGGCCGCGGCCGGCCCCGCCCTGCTGGAGCGCCTGTCCGCGCTGCTGGAGCAGCCGGCCTATGCCGCCGAAGTACAGAAGCTGCTGGGCCGCCGCAGCGGCGGCCACTTTCACGCCTGACCACCATCCGGGAACGCCGAGATGCTCGATGAACTGAAACAGATAGTGGGCCGGCTGATCGATGAGCCGGTCGACATGGCGCCGTTGCGGCAACGATTCGGTCCAGGCCGGGAGCCGGCCTCCCCGGCACAAGTCGCCGAGTTCGCCGGCCTGTATTGCGCGCAGGCGCTCGCCCAGGCCCCCGCCGACGCCGGCCCCGCCAGCGCGGCCGAAGAGGGGGCGTGGTCGCTGCTGCATTTCATCGCCGAACTACCGGCGCCTATCGCCGACGAGATCGGGCGCATCGCCGACTTCCGCGACACCGTCGAGCGCGCATGGCTGGAGCCGTTGGCCGACGCCTATGTCGGGCTATGCAACGTCACCCACGATGTGTGGGCGCACCTGCTGGGACAGGAAAGCGCCGAGGACGCGCGGATACTCGCCGCGCTGAATCGCCGGGCCGGCGTCCGGACGCTGGATTTCGGCGCCGGTTGCGGACACTTCGCGACGCAGCTGGCGATAGGCGGCGCCTGCGTCGATGTCGTCGAAATCGATCCGGTGAAGCTGGCCTTCCTGCAATATCGCAGCCGGCGGCTTGGGCTGGACATCCATTGCGGCATGCGGGACGCGCCGTATCAGCAGATACTCGCGATCAACGTGCTCGACCACCTGCTCGATCCCGGCGCCGCGCTGCGGCAGCTGACCGAACGCCTGCAGCCCGGCGGGCTGCTGCACCTGCTGGCCGAGTTTCCCGCCGACGGCTGGCACCAGGCCGACCCGGCCAGCATCCAGGCCTGCGCCGCGCTGCTGAACCGGCACTACGTCCGGCAGGCGCCGTCCGCCGTTCCCTGGCTGGACAGCTATACCCGCGCCGCCGCGCCGCCAACCGCCTCGGGCGGCCGGCCGGCCCTGCACCCGCGCGCCTCGCTGAGCGCTCGGCCGGGAGCACCGGAAATCATCTTGTCGAGCACCGCCTTCTATACCCGCCCCTGCGCGCTGGATCATCAAACCGCGACGCTGTGCGGCGAACTGGACGGCAGCCGCACGCTGCAGACGCTGTCGGCCGATCTGGAGCTGGAGCTGGACGAGCTGGCCGCCTTCTGCGACTTCCTGCAGCAACACGGCCAGCTGACCTGGCTGCCCGAATTTCAGCCTCGTTGACCCAAACAGATGACGGAAGGATGCCCATGGCCATCTTGCTAAGAAAATTGATCACCGCCGTTGCCCTGCCGATTCAGTGGCGGCGCAGCCGGCAACACGCCGCGGAAACGCTGAAGGCGTTTTCGGAAATCGAATTCGACAGCGCATGGCAATACCTGAACGCCATCCAATACGTCGACCAGCCGGAGATTCAACTGATGTTGTTCGGCAACTGCCTGGAGGAAATGGAACACTCGGACAAGTTTCTCAACGCCGCCCACAAGCTGGCGTCCGGCCGCATGGGCAGCCATACCCTGGCACGCAAGGAATTGGTCAAGAACCCGAACGACGTGCTGTACTTTCTTGCCTTCGCCCACGACAGCGAACGCTCGATCGCGACCCAATTCAAGGGCTATGCCAGGGCCTGCGGCAAATTCAGCGACGCCGCCGCGGTGTTCAACGACATCGCGATAGACGAAGAGAAACACGAACGCGAGGCCCGTTCCTCCTTGGTCAGCGCGGTGGGCTCGGAGCGCACCGCCCGCTGGCTGATATTCAAGGTCAAGCTGTACAAGGCCTACAGCGGCTGGATGCGTTTCAGCAAGAAACTGGGCGATATCATTTTCGCCGCATGGCTGGGCGTGATTTTCCTGCTTTTCGGCTCATTGCTGAGAAATTACTGCCGGCGCACCTTACTCAATCCATCACGACAAACACCTCAACTGGGAGGCACAAAAAATGAATGTTATTGATCGCTTGATGGCAGACCACGACAAGGATCCGGCGGCGGCCGCGCACGAGTTGCGCGAGCTGGACCCGTTGAGCCTGAGTCTGGATACCACGCCGCGTTACAGCTGGTTGCTGAATCATGTGCTGGGGGAGCTGGACGGCACCTGGGCCGACGCCTGCGAGCGCCAGCAACGGATCGCCGCGCTACCGGACGCCTCACCGACCATACATCGCAATCATGCGATCGCCGCGCTCTACGCCGGCCAGCCGCTGCAGGCATGGCACGCTCAGGCCCGCTTCATGGCCGCCAGCGGCGCCAGCGAGACCGAAGCCCAGGCGGTGATCCGCCTGGGCGTGCTGCAGCACAGCCCGGATCGCGAATCGTCCGGCGAAAACTTCCTGTCGGCGCTGCGCGGCGCCCTGGAGCAGATCAAGCAGTGGAACGGCCCGAACGCCGTCGCGGCGATGCTGGGCGCGGCGCTGAACAATGTCGTATCGGGCTGGATGAACCACGCGGCGGAACCGTCGGCGCCGATCAACGATGTCATGCAGGAGGCCGCCGTTCGCTGCCAGGCGATGTGGCAGGCCGGCGGCACCTGGGTCAACGCCGAGCGGGCCTGCTATCTGCGCGCGCTGGTGGCCAACCATCTCGGCCACTGGACGCAGGCCAGGGACGCCGCCGCCGAAGGCTTGAAGCTGATAGACAGCCATGGCGAGGAGGACGTGGACCGCGCCTTCCTGCTGCTGGAACTGGCCCGCGCGCACGGCGGCCTGTCCCAGGCCACGCAACAACAGCAGGCGCGGGAAACCGCCGTCGCCCTGGCCCAAGCGTTCTCGGAGCCGGGCCTGCGCGAATGGTTTGACAGCAAATTGGTCGGGGCCTGATCCGCTTGCCGCATGGCTGCGCGCCGGCGCCGGCCGACCCAGAACCTTGCCGACGATGGCTCGCCATCGCCTGCCTGGTATGTCCGCTTAGCCTGTCGTTAGCGGCCATCTTGTTACTTCGCAACTTACACAAAGGAGCAAGTCATGAGTGAAGTGCAAAACGATCAACGCAATGCGCGTCGCTTGAAGAAACTGGTATACACCAGCATCGCCACCGGCCTGATCGGCGTGACCAGCCTCAGCGCGGCGGCACACGGCAATGCCTCTTCCCACGCCTTCAGCACCATCGACTGGAAAGCGGACTCCTTCTCGGTACAGACCAAGGACACCGCCAAAGTCGAGCATGCCCAGGACGTGACCGACGTTAAGCGTTAAGTCGCATGCAGCATGGCGGCCGGCGCCTCGGCGTCGGCCGTCACCCGTTTGACGGCGGCTGCCAATGACAAGCAAGCGATATCATGCCGACTAGCCCCCAGATTACCGAGCAGGACCCGATCCGCTATTGGAGCGAATTGGGCCAGCGCCACGCGCTGGCATCGCGTTACGACGACGCCATCGCCGCCTTCGAGAACGTGCTGCGACTGGCAGGCGATCATGTGCTGGCGCAAGCATGGATGGCGGCGCTGCGGCATGCCAGCGGCGACCCCTCGGCCGACTACCGCCCGGCGGAGATGATAGTCGAGAGCCGGCCCGCCGGCGCCGACCTGCTGCGCCGCCTGTCCGCCTGGGTCGTCGAACGCGCCGATCTGGTGCCGGACCCGGTGGACAAGGCCACCCATGGCGGCAGGCAAAGCGGCGAACTGAGCATGGACGACGGCCCGCTGGCCGCCGAGTTGCAGCAGCTGCTGGCCGCCGAGGTTTGCCGGATACTCGAATTGCCCGATCCCGGCGTCGCCAGCCTGGCCGCCCAGGGCCTGCGCATCAGCGCCTGGTCGGTGGTGCTGGACAGCGGCGGCTACCAGGACATCCACATTCACCAGGCCGGCGTGCTCAGCGGCGTCTTCTATCTGAGGATTCCGGCGATGTCGGGCTCGGAGCACGCGGGCTGCCTGCTGTTTCCGCACACCGTGCCGTGGCTGCCGCCCCGGAGCGGGGTCCAGCCGCCGCCGCCCTGGCCGGTCAGGCCGGAATCCGGCCTGCTGCTGCTGTTTCCATCGTATCTGTGGCACCGCACCGAGCCGTTCCGCAGCGACGAGCCTCGCATCTGCATCGCCTTCGACGTCCTACCGGGAGCACCAGCCCGCCATGCCGATCAATGAGAACTTTCTTGCCGCCGCCGCCCGCGCCTTCGATCCGGGAATGGGCACCGAACATGTCGGGCCATTGCTGTACGCCTTGCTGCGCATGCATCGTCCGCGCCGCGCGCTGGCGATAGGGCTCGGTTATTCGACGCTGTTCCTGCTGCAGGCGCTGGCCGACAACGAGGCCGAGGCCCGCCGCGACGCGGCGGTCATCGCCGGCGCCGCGGACGATCCGCTGCGCCGGGAGGTGCTGCATCCGCAATACCCGCATGCCGGCCATCGCGGCCGCCTGCACGGCATCGACGATTTCTCCGACGATCCCGGCCGGCTGGACCAGTTTCTCGGCTGCGTCGAGCATTTAGGACTGCAAGCGTATTTCTCGCTAGAGCGTTGCCGCTATCAGGACGCCGCCCTGGCCCGGGCGCCGGACGGATTCGACTTCATGTGGATGGACTGCGGCCACCAACTGGACTACGCGCCGCTGCTCAACCGTTTCTGGCCGCTGCTCGACGACGACGGCGGGCTGCTGGCGATGCACTACACCTATGTCGATATCGACGCCGAGGACGAGCATGGCGGCAAGCACAAGGTGATGATGCCCGGGCCGTTCATCAACACGGTCCGCCAGCAGTTGCTGCAGGCCGGCCTGCAGGCCAATTTCGAGACCCTGTCGCTGATCGAGCCGCACAAGCACCGCCAGGGCAGCGTCAGCCTGCTGCGCAAGCTCGATGACGGCGAATGCTGCCGCCCGTCGTCGCTGGCCAGCGAGCAGAGCCTGCTGTACGGCGAGCCGGGCGAGCCGCTGGCGCCGTTGACGGAACGCGCCGAAGAGATGGACTGAGGTGGCGCAAAAAAACCGGCCCCGCGGGGCCGGTTGTCTCGACCGGGAAACGGACTAGGCCGGCGCCAGCGCCGCGCTCCAGCCCTGCGGAATCGCGCCCAGCAGCTTCTTCGTGTAGCCGTCCTGCGGCTCCCGATAGATCACGTCCGCGTCCGCCTGCTCCACCACCCTGCCCTGGTTCATCACCAGCACCTGGTCCGAGATGTGCTTCACCACCGCCAGATCGTGCGAAATGAACAGATACGACAGCTTGTACTCGTCCTGCAGGTCCTGCAGCAGGTTCAACACCTGCGCCTGCACCGACACGTCCAGCGCCGACACCGACTCGTCGCAGATCAACACCTCCGGCTTCAAGGTCAGGCAGCGCGCGATCGCGATGCGCTGACGCTGCCCGCCCGAGAACTCGTGCGGATACTTCGCCAAGGCGCCCGCCGGCAGGCCCACCTTGTCCAGCAGGTCCTGCGCCAGACGGCGCCGTTGACCCGCATCCTGGCCGATGCCGTGCAACAGCATCGGCTCGGTCAGGATCTGCTCCACCGTGAAGCGCGGATTCAACGACGCATACGGGTTCTGGAAGATGATCTGGATGCGCTTCTTGTACGCGTGGAACGCCTTGGCGCTCATGCCGATCAGGTCCTGGCCGTGGAACAGCGCACGGCCCGCCGTCGCTTGGTGCAGCCGCACCAGCGTCAGCCCCACCGTCGTCTTGCCCGAACCGGACTCGCCGACGATGCCCAGCGTCTTGCCCCGCGCCAGCTTGAACGACACGTCCTGCACCGCGTGGAACTGCCGCTTGCCGAACAGGCCCTCGCGGATGTCGAAGCTCTTGCACAGGCCCTGCACGTCCAGCACGATCTCGTCGCCGGCCGCGTAGCCGCGCGCGCGCTCCGCCGGCTCCACATAGCCGCCCGGCTTCAGGAAGTCGTCTATCACCGCCAGCCGCTCCGGCCGGCGGTCCAGGTTCGGACGGCACGACAGCAGCGCCTTGGTGTAGGCGTCCTGCGGGTTCTCGAAGATCTGCTCCACCGTGCCCTGCTCGCGGATCACGCCGTGCCGCATCACCACCACCTCGTCGGCGAACTCGCCGACCACGCCCAGATCGTGGGTGATGAACAGCACCGACATGCCGTGTTTCTTCTGCAGATCGGCGATCAGCTGCAGGATCTGCTTCTGTATCGTCACGTCCAGCGCCGTCGTCGGCTCGTCGGCGATCAACAGCTTGGGCTCGCAGGCGATCGCGATCGCGATCATCACCCGCTGCTGCTGGCCGCCGGACAACTCGTGCGGGTAGCGCTTCACCCGCTTCTCCGGCTCCGGCAGCCCCACTTCGCGCAGCAGCTCCACCGCCCGCTTCCACGCCGCGCCGCGGCTCAGGCCGGCGTGCAGCGTCAGCGTCTCGACGATCTGCTCGCCGACGGTGAACACCGGGTTCAAGGAGCTCATCGGCTCCTGGAAAATCATCGCGATGTCCTTGCCGCGCAGCCGGCGCAGCTCGGCCGGACTCTGTTTCAGCAAGTCCTTGCCCTGGAACAGCAGCTGGCTGCCGGCGTCGATCTCGCAGCCCTGCTGCGGCAGCAGCTGCATGATGGCCATCGACGTCACCGACTTGCCCGAACCCGATTCGCCGACCAGCGCCACCGTGCGGTTGGCTGGAATGTCGAAGCTGACGCCCTTCAGCGCCTCGAAGCGGCCGCCGTCCTCCTGGCGGAAACGCACCCGGAGCTCGCGGACCGACAGCAAGGCTTGATTATCGTTCTTCATCTTGTCTCTCCCCGTTCCGGCCTATTTGCCGACCGCGCGCGGATCGAGCGCGTCGCGCAGCGCGTCGACCAACAGGCTGAACGCCGTCACCAGCACCGACATGGCGACGGTCACCGCCAGCATCTGCCACCAATAGCCCTGGATCAGCTCGGTCGGCGCCTCCTCCAGCATCGATCCCCAGCTGACCTGGCGCACGTCGACGCCGAAGCCGAGGAAGGACAGGATGGCCTCGTACTTGATCAGCGCCACCGTCAGCAGCGAAAACTGCACCAAGAGCAGGTGGGAAATATTGGGCAGAATGTGGACGAACATCTTGCGCATGTCGCCGGCGCCTATCGCATTGGCCGCCTGCACGTACTCCCGGCCTTTCAGCTTCAGGTACTCGGCGCGCACCAGCCGGTAGGTGCCGGTCCAGCTGGTCAGCGCCATCACCGCGATGATGGTGCCGATGCCGCGGCCGGAAACGGCGGCGAAGGACAGCAGCAGCAGCATGTCGGGCACCGAGGTGAACACGCTGTAGAACCAGTTGAGGAAGTCGTCGACCCTGCCGCCGAAATAGCCGGACATCGCGCCGAGCGCGCAGCCTATCAGCAAGGAGCACACCGCGCCGAACACACCGACGAAGATCGAGGTGGACGTGCCCTTCAGCGTTTTCTGGATCACGTCGCGGCCCTGCAGGTCGCCGCCGAACGGCAGCGTCTCCAGCCGGCTCCGGGCCTTGCCGGCGTAGTCGCCGGCATGTGGTTTGGCGGCGGCCAGCTCCCGCCCTATCGGGTCTTCCGCCGGACTCATCGCGACCACCGGCGCGGCGACCACCGGCCGGGCCGAGACCGACTCGGGTGGCAACACGTCGTCGGCGGACGGCTGCACCCAGCTGGGCGGCGCGTACGGCACGCCGACCTCGTCGGTCCAGCCGGCGCCGATCAGATTGCACCAGCCGCCGACAGCGACCAGCAAGTAGGCCAGCACAATCCACAAGGAAAGAAAGCCCACCTTGTTGCGCTTCAGGCGCTGCCATCCGAGCGCCCACAGGCTGCGGGACGGCATGGCCGGCGCGCCGCCGGCGGTATTCTGCAATGTCGTCATTATCGTTCTCCCCCGCTCACTTCAGTTGCACGCGCGGATCGATCCACTTGTAGACCAGATCGCCGAGCAGATTGAACGCCATGGTGGCGATGGCGATGTAGATGGTGATCGCCTTGATCACCGGAAAATCGCTCTTGTTGACCGCCTGGATCACCTCGTTGCCCATGCCGGGAATGCCGAAGAAGTTCTCCAGCACCAGCGCGCCTATCAACAGATAGGGCAGCGACATCATCACGCTGGTGACCACCGGGATCAGCGCGTTGCGCAGCACATGCTTCAGCATGATGCCGCGCTCGGACAAGCCTTTGGCGCGCGCGGTGCGGACATAGTCCTGGCCCAGCTCCTCGACGAAGAAGCTGCGGTAGAAGCGGATATCCGGCCCCAGCGACACCATCAGCCCCATCAGCAGCGGCAGCGGCACATAGAGGAAGAGATTGGTCCAGAACGAATCGCCCCAGCCGCGCACCGGGAACCAGCCGAGCTTGAACGCCAGAAAATACTGGCCGGCGATGATGTAGATCAGCGCGCTGATCGACATCGCCACCGTGCAGACGATGGTGATCAGATGGTCGGTCAGGCCGCCGCGGAAATAGGCGACCAGCGCGGCCAGCGGGATCGCGATCAGCAGATCGACGACCAGCATCGAGCCGGCCAGCGTCAGCGACGGGCCCACGCGGCTGCCTATGATGTCGGCCACCGGCTGCTGGGTGGACCAGGAGGTGCCGAAGTTCAGCGTCAGCACCTGGTGGACGAACAGCCAGAACTGCTCCGGCAGGCTCTTGTCCAGGCCGAGCTGGCTGCGTATCTGCGCCAGCACTTCCGGCGTCAGGTGCTTGCCGGCCAGCACCAGCGACGGATCGCCGCCGACGACGCTGAACAGGGTGAAAACCAGCAGCATGACGCCGAGCAGGGTCGGGATCATTTGCAGCAGCCGGCGGATGATGAATGCGGACATGATGTTCTCCTCGCTAGCCGCTTATTTCTGCACGTCCAGGAAGCGCCAGATGGCGTTGAAGTTGGGATGCACCTTGAACCCCCTGACCCAGGGCTGGGCGACGCCGTTGGTATAGCGGACGTCGCCGTAGACCCAGGGCGTGTCGCCGGCCACGATCTTGTTCATCTGGTCGTACAGGCGGTTGCGCTCCGGTCCGTCCGGCAGCACCCGCGCCTGCTCGTACAGGCTGTCGTAGCGGGCCGAGCGGTAGCAGGCGTAATTGCTGCCGCCGGTGTTCGGCCCGTACAGCAGCTGCATGAAGTTTTCGCCGTCGGGATAATCGGCCCCCCAGGCGGCGCCGGCTATGCCGTACTTGCACTCCTGCAAGGCCTTGGCCTGCTCGTTCCATTGCACCACGCGGAAGTCGACGCGCACCTTGATGCGGTCGAAGGCCTTCTGCCAGTACTCGTTCCACTGCTTGTCGATGGCGGTCGGCCCGGTGACGAAGTCCACCGTGAACGGCTTGCCGTCCGGCTGGTCGCGATAGCCGTCGGCGCCGACCTTGTAGCCGACCTGATCCAGCAAGGCGTTGGCCAGCGGCGGATTGAACGGATAGGCGGCGCGGAAATCGGGATTGTGGCCGGCGACGTTGGGCGGGATGATGTATTGCACCGGCACCGCCTGGTTGCGGCGGATATTGCGTATCGTCTCGCCGTTGTCGAAAGCCATCGCGATGGCGCGGCGCAGCGCGATCCTGTCCTTGCCGAAACCACCGACCACCGGATCCTTCATATTGAAGGTGTAGAAGGTGATGCCCTCCTCCAGGCTGCGGTTGAGCTGGATGCCGCGCTCGCGGTATTCCGCCTTCAATTCGGCCCGGGCCGGATTGCTCGCATCCAGCCGCAACACCTGGCGGATCAGCGGCTGCGGAATGCTGGGATTGCCGCTCAGGACATCCAGCTCCCCGCTCTTGAACGCCAGCCAGGTCGGCTGCTCCTCCTGGATCACCGAGATCTCGATCCGGTCTATCTGCGGATAGCGCTTGCCGTTCATCTGCGCGGCTATCCGCCGGTCCAGCGGGCTGGCGCCGGCATCGTAATGGAAGGCCTCGCGGCGGAAGTTGGGATTGCGCACCAGCGAGATGCTGTTGCCGGGCTTCCAGTCCTTCAACATATAGGGGCCGGTGCCGACCGGATGGGCGTTGGTATTGTCGCCGTAGGCCTCGACGACCTCGCGGGCCTGCGCCTCCACCCAGCTGCCAGCCAGCAGATAGGGCAGCGACGGGAACGGCTGCTTGAACTTCAGCTGTAATGTGTAGCGGTCCGGCGTCTGTATGCCCGCCACCGGCGCATCGTAATCGAGCTTGCCCTTGGCGGCCTTCTTGACCAGCGCGTCCAGTCCCACCAGCTTGTTGGTGAAGGTGTCGCTGAGCGGCGACGCGATCGACGGATCGGACAGGCGCTTGATCGTGTAGGCGTAGTCGGCGGCGGTCAACTCGCGCCGCTTGCCCTTGAAGGCCGGATCGGGCGCGAAGTAGATGCCTTTCCTGAGATGGAAGGTGTAGCTCAGGCCATCGGCGCTGACCGTCGGCATCGCCGTGGTGACGTTGGGAATCACCTTCACCGGCCTGGCCAGATAATCGAAGGTCAGCAGCGGATCGTAGATGTGCTCGATCACCGCCGCCGAATAGACGTCCGCCACCTTGGCCGGATCGAAACCGGTTTCCTGGGCGTTGAACACCGCGTGCAGGATCTTCTCCGCCGACGCGTGCAGCGGCAGCATCCCCCCCCAGACCATCAGTGCCGCCGCAATCGGCTTTCTCAGGCACATAGTCGTTTCTCCTCCATTTTATTATTCGCGCGGTCGCGCCCGCGGCCTGCCGGTCTGTCGCCGTCATCGCCCGCCGTCGCGCCGCCTGTTGCACAAGCTTGTTAACAGAAACCCGTCACTGCCCAAACCTTAACGATTGACACGGTCGCGGGCTGACAGCATCGTAAAATTAATAACGGCGATTATGAACCTGCCATGCGCGGCGGCCTCGTCCGGCGCCGCGCCGACAATCAAGGAGAGCGACATGAAACCCCTGTTCACCGCCGCCGCGCTGCTGGCGGCCGGCCTGCTGGCCGGCTGCGCCACCCAGCTCGGCTATGCGCAGAAAGTCAACGGCTGGCAAGGCCGGGACGCCAACGAACTGCTGGCGACCTGGGGCACGCCCACCGGCCAGATGACCATGCCCAACGGCAATCTGCTGTACACCTATCGCAGCGCCTATAGCCAGGACATGCCTATCCAGGCCAACGGCTTCTACCATCCATGGATCAACGGCGGCGGCTCGGTCTATTACAGCTGCACCACCAACTTCGTCGTCGACCCGAAGAGCCACCTAGTTCAGTCGGTCAGCTTCGACGGCAACGACTGCGTCGCGCCGCCGCGTAAATAAACCAGGCCCGCGGGACCGGAGCCGGCGCTCGCCGGCTATTTGCCGCCCGCCTCGTTCAGCTTCAACGCGCGGCGGCCGCCCAGCAGACGACGGATGCGGGTGCGCAGGCTGTCCAGATAGGTGTACACCACCGGCACCACCAGCAGCGTCAGCAAGGTGGACGTCAGCAAGCCGCCTATGATGGCCTGCGCCATCGGCCGGTTGCTCTCCGAACCATCGCCGGTGCCCAGCGCCAGCGGCAGCATGCCGAAGATCATCGCCAGGCTGGTCATCATGATCGGACGCAGACGGACCCGGCCCGCCTCGGCGATCGCGTCCTCGCGCGCCATGCCGTCGGCGCGCGCCCGATTGACGAAGTCCACCAGCAAAATGCCGTTCTTCGCCACCAGGCCCATCAGCATGATGATGCCGATGATGGAGAACATGTTCAGCGTCGAGCCCCACAGGAACAATGCGACGAACACGCCGCCGAAGGCCAGGGGCAGCGACACCATGATGGTCACCGGCATCGTGAAGCTGCGGAACTGCGCCGCCAGGATCAGGTAGATGAAGATCACGCCGAGACCCAGCGCGCGCAGCGCGTTGCTCACCGTCTCCTCCATGTCCTTCTGCTGGCCGCGGTGCATCCGTTGCACACCCTGCGGCAGCGGCGTGCCGTCCAGCAGCTTGTCGATGTCGGCCATCGCAGAACCGACGTCGCGGCCCTCGACGTTGGCCATGATGCTGATCTCGCGCATCATGTTGGTGCGCTTGATCTGGCGCGGGCTGACGCCCTGGCGGGTCTCGATCAGCGTCGACAGCGGCACCATCTGCGAGGCGCCGTTGTCGTCGCGGTTGCCGGCCACCTTCAGCTGGTCCAGCAGCTCCTGGCGGCGCGCGTCCTTCGGCACCCGGATGCGCACATCGTAGTTCTCGCCGTCCGGCGCCTCCCAGGTGGTCACCACATTGCCGGCCAGCAGCATCGACAGCAGATTGCCGACGCGATTGAGATCGACGCCCAGGCTCAGCGCCGCGTCGCGCTTCAGCGTCAGGCTCAGCGACGGGTCGCCCTCGGTCAGATTGGATTCGATGTCCTTGATGCCCTTCACCTTGGCTATCCTGGCCATGATGTCGCGCGACACCGCGTCCAGCTCGACCAGATTGGAGCCGCGCAGGCCGATGAAGATGGGCTTGCCCTGCTGCTCGTCGTTGGCCACCGCCTTGATCAGCACGCCGGCCACCGGCTGCACCCGCTTGCGGGCGTCGGCGATCACCTGATCCAGGCTGCGCTGGCGCGAACGCTTGTCGCCGATGTCCACCGTCAGCGAGCCGTCGTTCTTGCCGGCGCCGAAATTGCCGGCGCCGACGTCCAGCGACACCGTCCGTATCTCCTGGATGCCGGACAGCGCGTCGGCCAGCTCCTTGCCCTTCTGCGCCGTGTATTCCAGCGACGAGCCGGGCGCGGTCTGGTAGACCACATTGATCTTGCCGCTGTCGCGCACCGGCAAGAACTCGCCGCCTATCATCGGCACCAGCGCGAAGCTGGCGGCGGTCAGGCCCAGCGACAGCGCCAGCACGGTCTTGCGATGGCCCAGCACCCAGCGTATCGCCGAGGCATAACGCTCGGACAAACGGTCCAGCGAGGTCTCGAACCAGTCCAGCATCCTGCCCAGCGGGCCGCGGTGGTGATCGCCGTGATGGTGCGGGTCGTGCCAGATCGACGACAGCATCGGGTCCAGCGAGAAGCTGACGAACATCGAGATCAGCACCGCCACCGCGACGGTCAGGCCGAACTGGTGGAAGAAGCGGCCGATGATGCCGCCCATGAAACCCACCGGCAGGAAGACCGCCACCACCGTCAGCGTGGTCGCCAGCACCGCCAGGCCGATCTCGTTGGTGCCGTCCAGCGCCGCCTGGTAATGGCTCTTGCCAAGCGCCGCGTGGCGGACGATGTTCTCGCGCACCACGATGGCGTCGTCTATCAGCAGGCCGATGGACAGCGACAAGGCCAGCAGCGTCAGCACGTTCAGCGTGAAGCCCAACAGCTGCATCGCGAACAATGTGCCGACCAGCGCCACCGGCAGCGTCAGCCCGGTGATCACCGTGCTGCGCCAGCTGCCCAGGAACAGGAAGACGATCAATATCGTCAGGCCGGCGCCCTCCATCAGCATCGACTCGACGCTGTCCAGCGCCTTCTTGATGTCTTCGGCGGAGTCGTAGGTGTAGCGCAGCACCGTGCCGGCCGGCATCTGCGGCTTCAATTCGGCTACCAGCTTCTTGACGCCGGCGGCCACCGCCACCTCGTTGGCGCCGCGCGCCGCCTTGACGTCCACACCGAGGCCGGGCTGGCCGTTGACCAGCGAGATGCTGTCCTGCTCGGCCACGGTGTCGGCCACCACGGCGATATCGTCCAACCGGATCGGCGTGCCGTTGCGGAAGCCGACGGCCAGCGCGGCGAAATCGTCGGCCGACTTCAGCTTGCCGGACACCCGTATCGCCCACTCCTTGCGGGAGGTGGACACGTCGCCGGCCGGGAAGTCCTGGTTGGCGGCCTTGATCGCGTCGGCCACATCGGTCAGCGCCAGGCCGGAGGCCTCCAGCCGCACCGGGTCGATGTCGATGCGGATCTCGCGCCGCACCGCGCCGATCAGGCTGACGTCGCCGACGCCCTCCACCATCTGCAGCCGCTTCTTCAGCACGTTCTCCACCCAGCTGCTCAATTCGCGCGGACGGGTCTGGCTGGAGGTCAGCGACAGCGACAGCATGGGCTTGTCGTTCGGGTCCACCTGGGACACCGACGGCGTGCCGATCTCGCGGCGGAACTGGCCTTGCACCGACGCCACCTTGTCGCGCACGTTCTGCACCGCGACGATGGGGTCGACCGACAGCTCGAATTCGGCCACGACGAAAGAATTGCCTTCGGAAGAATAAGAACGGATTTCCTTGATGCCGCTGACGGTGTTCAGCGCCTCCTCCAGCGGCTTGCTGACCTCGCTCTCCACCACCTCGGGCGAGGCGCCGGAATACGGCGTCGACACCACCGCCATCGGCAGGCGGACATCGGGCATCTCTTCCACGGCCAGCTTCTGCCAGGAGAATAGCCCCAGCACCATCAGCGTCATCATCAATACAGCGGCGAAATACGGATTGCGCACGCTAACACGGGTCAGCCACATCGCGCTCTCCTCAGACCCGGCCAGCCGGCAGGCTGACCGCGTCGCCGACCTTGCTGCCCAGCAATTCGCCGATCACCACGCTCTCGCCCGGCGCAACGCCGGCGATCGCCGCCTGGCGCTCGCTCTCGGCGCGCAGCGCCACCGTCACCGGCCGCTTGGCCAGACGCCCCTTCTCCGCCACCATCACCCACGGCTTGCCGTCGATGTCGCGCACGGCGGACAGCGGCACCACCACCTTGTCCTTGACCTCGCTCAGCACCACGCCGCCCTTGGCGAACTGGCCCACCTTCAAGTGACGGTCCGGATTGACCACCCGCACGAACAGCGTGAAGCTGCGGGTGCCGGGAATCGCCACCGGATTGATGCGCACCACCTTGCCGCCCTCCTGCGCGTCGCGACCGTCCACGCTGAAGCCGGCGGCCATGCCGACCCTGACCGCGCCTATCAATCGCGACGGCACGGTGGCGGCGATCTCCAGCACCGACAGGTCGGCCACCGAGAACAGCTTCATATTGCGGCTGGCCACCTCGCCCGGATTGATCTTGCGCTCGTACACCACGCCGTCGATCGGCGATTTGACCTGGGCGTCGGCCAACGAGCGCTTGGCGCGCGCCAGTTGCGCCGCCTGGGCGCGCAACTCGCCCTCCCTCACCCGGTAATCGCTTTCCAGCTCGTCGTAGGCCACCTGCGAGATAAAACCCTTGCCCAGCAGCTCGCGCTGCTTGTCCAGTTTGACCTTGGCCAGCTTCAGCCTGGCCTTGGAATTGTCCAGCTGGGCGTTCTGCTCCGCCACCGATTGACCCAGGGCCTCGGCGTCCAGCACCGCCAGTATCTGGCCGCGCCGCACCGCCTCGCCTTCGCGCACCCGCACCTCGCGGACGTTCGCGTCGACCTCGGACGCCACCGCGCTGCTGGACAAGGCGTTCAAGGAGCCGGTGAACGGAATGGTGGCCGCCAGCGGACGCACCTCCGCCCGCATCACATCGGCGTTGGACAGGCGGCGCGCCACCGGCGCGGAGGCCGCCTTGCCCTCCTTGCCGGAGGCGTCGCTGTGGTTACAGGCGGCAAGCGGCAGCAGGCAGAGGGCTAGCAGGCAAAGACGTGTGTTCATCATCTGTGTTTTCTGACATGGATATCGCGTCCACATCCGGTTTATTTGGCATCGGTTGGTCGACAAGCCGGAAGCATATCATCATATCCGGGACGAAACAGGCGGCCCAACCGCGACCGCCCGCCCGATCATGCCACAGGCATTGTTACATGTGAACGTCATTGGGCGAACAGTTCCGATCCGACGATGACCAGCTTGGCCGCCTGTCAGGCGCCGCGACTCCGCCAGCGCCATCGCCACCAACCCGTATCGAGTCCATGTTCCGCTTGATATGCCGCTCCGGCCGCAGCTCCGCCCTCCCCGTCGACGGCGGCTCAGACCGGCGACGGACCGAGCGCCAGGCGGAGGAGCTGGGTCTTGATGATTGCAGGTCCAGCCCGATGGCGGCCCGCCTGTCGGCCGCGCCGCCCTTCCGAGCCGGAGAAGATCATGGACAAGCTCGTCAGGAGCTTGAGTCGAGCCGGAAACCGAACTCCTGTTTCAGCTGGGAACTGGCCTGGCAGGTATAGCCTTGCAATGCGGTCGCGATCGCCGACTTGAACGCGCTGCGGTAGCGCGGCGGAATGTCGCCGCTGAAGCTGTAGCTGGCGTTGCCGCCGAACTTGCCGTCCGCGCCGACGCTGAACACCACGTTCACCACGCCCTGTACATCGTCCTCCTGCGCCTTGCTCGGATATTCCGGCGCCTCCAGATGGCTGCAGTTGGCCTTGGCCGAAACCGGGCCTTTGGGCGCTTCCACCACCGGCGCCGGTGCCGGCGTCGGCGCAGGCTGCGGCGTCGGATCGGATGTCACCGACTGGATCGCGTTCGCCGATTGCGTGACCGGCGGCGGGTTCACCACCGGCGGCACGTAGGCCTGCGGCTTGGGCGTCGCCGGCTGCTGCACCACCTTCTCGATTTTCGGCGGCGGCGGCGGCGGCGGCGGTTCGCTGATCACCGCGACTTCCACTTTCTGCTCGATCACTTTCACCACGCCCTGCGCCAATCCCGTCACCAGCCCGTAGATCAGCAAGGCGTGGAACACGATGACGCCGACAAGACCGGCCGAGCGTCGGCTGAATTTTCCGTTGCCAGGTTTGAGTGAAGCACTTCTCATCGCAAAGGCCTTCCCTACATGCATGCGCTTGCGGAGCGGGACCGGCATCTCGCCAGCCCCCGACAACACAAGTGAACTCCTGTAACGGATTGACCGCAATCCGTAGTTGCCCGGGCGCCGGCCGGCGCCCGGAGCAACACGCTTACATCTTGTAGTTGAACTTCATGAAGTAGGCCCGGCCCACTTGGTCGGCGAAGCGCGCGTCGTAGTTGCCTTGGAACAGGTACTGCTGGTTGCTCCACGGCGGCAACTGGTCGAACAGGTTGCGCACGCCGGCGGTCAGGGTCAGCTGCTTGGTCACATCGACGCTGCCGGACATATTCCAGGTGGAGTACGGCTTGACCATGTGGTTGGTCGAGGCGAACACGCCGGAGTTCTGGTCGGTATAACCGGACTTGTAGTTCTGGGACAGCAGCGCGCTCCACGGACCGCGGTTCCAGTTCAGGGTCAGATTATGTTGCCAGCGGAAGGTCGGCTCGTTCTGCGTCGCGACATACTGGCCGAGGTTGCTGTAATAAGCGCCGTTCTCCTCGATCTGGTATTCGTACTTGGCGAGATAGGTGCCGGCCAGTTCGACGGAGAAGTTGCCGACCGAAGTCTTAGGCAGCGCCCAGCGGAAGTTCAGGTCCACGCCGGAAGCGCTGGTATTGCCCATGTTCTGGGTCGTCGCGATGCCGGTCAGGTTGCCGCCATTGCTCGCGTCGTAGAACAGCAGGCTGTTGTGGTTGCCGTCGAACAGGGTCGCCTCGGACATCGTGCTGATCTGATGCTGGATCGTGACCCACCACAGATCGGCGCTGGCGGTGATGCTCTTGATCGGCTCGATCACGATGCCGGCGGACAGCGACGAGGACTTCTCCGGCTGCAGCTTGGTATTGCCGCCGACCTTCAGGTAGCGCTGCAGGCTCGGGCAGCTGGCCGACAGGCTCGGGCAGCTGATCGGATCCGCGTAGAAGTTGCCGGTCAGCTGGCTCTGGTTCGGCTGGTACATGTCATACAGCGACGGCGCGCGGAAACCGGTGCTGGCCGACGTGCGCAACAGCACTTGCGGCGACAGCTCGTAACGCAGCGAAACGCCCGGGCTGACCGAGTTGCCCACATCGTTGTAATGGTCATAACGAACGGCGACCTTGCCGTCCAGGTGTTTGATGATGGGCACATCGGCCTCGGCGAACAGCGCCGACGCGGTCCGGCTTCCCTTGGTGTTCAGCGACTGGTTCATGCCAGGGCCGATGGCATCCGTGGAAATCGGATAGTTGAAATTGTGCTCCAGCGTGTCATGGCGGGTTTCCGCGCCGAATGCGACGGCGAGCGGGCCGGCCGGCAGCTGCAGCACTTCCTTGCTCAGGCTGAAATCGGCGCTGGCAACGGTGTATTTGCCATCATCCAGATGGCCCTTGATGCCGATCTGGTTCCAGACATTCGGGTCGGTGGCCAGACCGGACACCAGGCTGATCTGGTTGTTTATGTAGGCATTGGCCACTTCCTTGTCGCCGGTGAAGCCGCTGACCAGCTCTTCGGACGCGTAGCTCTGGGCATAGCCCATGCCGGTCTTGTAGTCCCAGCCGCCCAGTTGGCCTTCCAGATTGAGCTGGAGCTTCTGCTGAACGTTGATGGCTTCGGTCACGCGGTTGCCCAGCGGCATGGTGCGCAGAAACGGCGAAATCGACGCGCTGCCGTCGGCGGTGACGATGCCCTGGGTGCCGCTCGGCAGGAAGACTTCGAGGCCGGTCGGCGCCGGCGCCGAGATCGTGGTGTTCTTGTTGCGGGTGATGTTGTAGGTCACCGACAACTCATGATTGTCGCCGATGCGGACCGTGCCCTTGGCCAGCGCGGACCACTGTTCGGTTTCCGGCTGGATGCCCACCATGGTGCCCGGGTACATCTTGCAGACGCCGCCCTTGGCCGCGGCGGCGCCGCAGTTCGGATAGCCGCTGGGGCCGATCAGGCTGTTGCCGCCGTCGATGGTGTAGTTGGCCGGGTAGCTGTTGGCGCTGGCCTTCATCGCCGGCGTCAGCGCCGAGGCGAAGTCGCGCTGGCTGGCCATGATGGCATCGGTCTTGTGGTAGGAGGCGGTGGCGAAGACGTTGAAGCCGTCTTTCGCCAGATTGCCATAGCCATAAGAGCCGTTCACGTTCTTTTCATTGCCGCCGGAGCGTTCCGGCTTCATGAAGTCGCCGCCTATGGTCAGGCCTTCGGCGGTCTTCTTGGTAATGAAGTTGATCACGCCGCCGATGGCGTCGCTGCCGTAGATGGCGGCGGCGCCGTCCGGCAGCACGTCCACCCGCTCGATGGCGGACAGCGGAATGGCGTTCAAGTCGGCAGCGGTGCCGTCGAACGGGTGATACGGTACGCGGCGACCATCGAGCAGCACCAGGGTGTATTGCTGGCCCAGACCGCGCAAGTTGGCGAAAGCGGCGCCACCGGTGGACTGGCCAACGCTGGAGTTCGCGCCGATATTGGATTGGTTGGAGGCCAGGGCGTTGACCACTTGCTCAACGGTATTCAGCCCTTGCTTCGTCAGATCGCTGACCTTGATCGTGGTGACTTCGGTGGCTTGTTCGCTTTTCAGGCGCTTGATGTGGGAACCAATCACATCGACGCGTTGCAGCGAGGAGCTGTCGGAATCGTCCGCGTAAGCAGCGGCGGTGGTCATGGTTCCCATCAGCGACAGCGCGACCACCAGTGTTTTTCTCTTGTAATTCATGATTTCTCCAAATCCCTTGTAGATTGTGTCGTCCGATCGCCTCGTGGGCGTTGGATCTATTTATTCGTCGTAACCGAGGAAGGCGTTTTGAGTGTGAAAGTTTGTAATGACTAACGTCAACAGCCATTTATTTTCGTGACGTCAACGGAAATCCGGACAGTCGATCACACCCACGTCCGTAACAAACCGTCACACTTTTCAAACACGGAATCCCCTTTAAATTCATTGTTCCGTCTCCAGTCTTGGTCACACTCCGTCACAAAAACAAATAAAAACATATTTTGACAGACGAAGGTCACACCTCGAATTTGTTGCTTTTTTGCATTTTCCTCCTCCTTTATGTTGTGTTTTTCACAAATCCGTCTCGATGCCTCAGCTAAAACCCATTACCTATCAGCATGCCTGTTATGAGTAATCTGTGAAACGCATTCTCATTCAAAAAAGAACAAAAGCTCTATTTCGTCATTTGGTCGAATTCCTAAACTCCCAAATTGGATAATTCTTGTCCAATTTATTAATTAAGCCCCGTAATTATGAATTTGTGTTAAATGCATTTGGCATTTTCCGTCCAGTTAATATATTGCGAAATAGTCGTATGAAATTACGACATGCCTCCGACTGCCGGAGGCGGTTTCAAGGGAGAACCGGGCGGACACAATTCGCAACACAAACCCCGCCCCCATCAGGGAAAGGCATACCGCCTTCCCCTGCTTTCAACTGCAATGAGGAGAAATTGCATGTTTGCAAAACAGCACGCTATTGCACTGATCGTTGCCGGCCTGTTCGGCGCCGGCGCCCAAGCAGCAGAAGCCTGGGTCGACACCGCGACCCAAGCCCACCCGCTGGTCTCCACCCTGACCAGTTCCGTCGCCGCCAAGAGCACGGGTGAACTCGCTGCGGGCCAATCGGTACACGTAGCCGTGACGCTGAAGCTGCGCAACAAGGCCCAGCTGGACGCGCTGACCGGCAGCCTGCTGGCCGGCACCAGCCACAAGACCCTGAGCCACGCTGAATTCATGGCCCAGTACGCGCCGACCCAGGCCCAGGCGCAAAAAGTGGTGGCCCACCTGCAAAAGAGCGGCTTCCGCAACATCAAGGTGGCCCCGAACCGCATGCTGATCACCGCCGACGGCAGCGCCGCCACCGCCAAGACCGCGTTCAACGCCACGCTGCACCACTTCAGCGTCAATGGACGCACGGCCTTCGCCAACGTGAGCGCCGCCCAGGTTCCGCAGTCGCTCGGCGACGTGGTGCTGGCCGTTCACGGCCTGCAGAACGTTCACACCTTCCACACTACCCTGCACAAGGCCAGCGGCGTGAAGACCCTGGCTTCGGCCAAGACCAACAGCGCCGTCGGCCACAACCCGACCGACTTCCCGCTGATCTACAACGCCAGCAGCCTGCCGGCGGCCAGCAACACCACGGTCGGCATCATCTCCGAAGGCGACCTGACGCAGACGCTGCAAGACCTGCAGCAGTTTGAAGACTCCGCCGGCTACAGCTATGTGCAGACCAATGTGGTCAACGCCGGCGACGCTTCGTCCGACACTGACGGCACCGACGAATGGAACCTGGACAGCCAGGACATCCTGGCCGCCGCCGGCGGCGCGTTGCAGCAGCTGAACTTCTACGTCGCCACCTCGATGACCAACGATGACATCACCGCCGCCTACAACGCGGCCGTCAGCGATGGCTCGGCCAAGGTGATCAACGTGTCGCTGGGCGAATGCGAAAGCGACGCCAAGAGCGACGGCACCATCGCCTCCGACGACCAGATCTTCCAGACCGCGGTCGCCCAGGGCCAGACCTTCGCCGTCTCCACCGGCGACTCCGGTTCCGCCGAATGCGGCCGCAGCGCGGGCCAGAGCTACCCGGCGACGTCGCCGTACGTGATCGCCGTCGGCGGTACCACGGTGAACACCAGCGGCACCACCAAGTACTCGTCGGAAAGCGTGTGGAACGGCGGCGGCGGCGGCCCGAGCGTCGTCGAGGCGGCTCCGTCTTGGCAAACCAGCGCCGGCGTGCTGACCACGTCGAAGACCAAGCGCGGCGTGCCCGACGTATCGTTTGACGCCGATCCGAACAGCGGCGCCAAGGTGATCGTCAACGGCAGCAGCGAACAAATCGGCGGCACCAGCCTGGCCGCTCCGCTGTTCACCGGCTTCTGGGCCCGCATCCAGTCCGCCCACAAGAACAGCCTGGTATCGCCGAACCCGGCCATCTACCAGTTCTTCAAGGCCAACCCGTCGCTGTACCACGACGTGACCACCGGCAGCAACGGCGGCTACAAGGCCACCGCCAGCTGGGATTACGCCACCGGTTGGGGCAGCCTGAACGTGGCCAACCTGAACACCTTCATCAACAGCCACTCCGGCTTCTAAGAAGGCATCAGGCATCAGGCAAAGCCCCGGGCAACCGGGGCTTTTTCTATTTCACCCGCCACCAGAACACGCACTCCCTACACACACATTAATTGATAGCAATCAATTAAAAAAGAATCAAGCAAACACTTTACAAAAGAAAAGACAAGCCGCTACCATGGAAAGTACACGCGCATAACACGCTCGGCTTACCCAGCCAAGGCGCGGCGCGTGCTTCCCAAAGAGATAAGGAGAAATAGGCATGCGTACCAATCAATCGCTTCTATTACTGCTCTTCGGCTTATCCAGCCTCTCTGCCGAGGCTGCCAGCTGGGCTGCCACCAACACCCAGGCTCACCCGATCCAGCAACTGATGCCGGCGGCGCTCGACGAAGGCGAGATCGCCGGCGGCCAACTCGTGCACATCGCGGTCAGCCTGGCCGTGCGCAACAAGGCCGCGCTGGACACGCTCACCGGCAACATCCTCTCCGGCCGGGGCCAGATCATCAACGATGACCAGTTCATGGCCCAGTACGCCCCCACCGCCGCCCAGGCACGGCAAGTGGTCGATTATCTGCAGCAAAACGGTTTCCATAACGTCACCGTGGCGCCCAATCATCTGCTGATCACCGCCGACGGCAACGCCGCCACGATTTACAACGCCTTCCGGACCAAGCTGCATCGGTTCAATGTCGACGGCCGGCAGGCGATAGCCAATATGCAGAGCGCCCAAGTCCCGGCCAGTCTGGCCGGCATCGTGCTGGCGGTGCACGGCCTGCAGGACGTCAGCCGTTTCCATACCACCTACCGCGCCCAGAGCGTAAGCAAGGCCGTCGCCACCACCGC
Source organism: Chromobacterium sp. ATCC 53434 (assembly GCF_002848345.1). NCBI lineage: Bacteria > Pseudomonadati > Pseudomonadota > Betaproteobacteria > Neisseriales > Chromobacteriaceae > Chromobacterium > Chromobacterium sp. ATCC 53434. The sequence continues at coordinate 2,776,349 of NZ_CP025429.1, forward strand.
CGTCATCGGCCACGAACCGACAGACTTCGCCGCCATCTACAACGCCGCCAGCCTCCCGCCCGCCAGCAATACCGTGGCCGGCATCATCGCCGCCGGCGATCTGACCCAGACGGTAGCCGACCTGAACAGCTACGCCAGCAGCGCCGGCTTCGCCGCGCCCAATGTCTCCATCGTCAATGTCGGCACGCCCGGCACCGACACTTCTGGCACCATAGAGTGGAATCTGGACAGCCAGACCATGCTCGCCGCCAGCGGCGGCGCGCTGAAACAGCTGCAATTCTACGTGGCGACCTCGCTGAGCAATGCCGACATCATCGCGGCCTTCAACTCGGCGGTGTCGGCCAACAGCGCCAAGGTGGTCAATGTGTCCCTGGGTGAATGCGAGCTGGCCGCCCTCTATTCCGGCATGACGGCCAGCATCGACCAAACGCTGCAGGCGGCCGTGGCCCACGGCCAGACCTTCTCGGTCTCCAGCGGCGACTCCGGCTCCTACAGCTGCGGCGGCTCCACTCCCTACCAAAGCTATCCGGCGGCATCCCCGTACGTGATCGCCGTCGGCGGCACCACGCTGAGCACCAACGGCAACACCGCTTACGCCGGGGAAACGAGCTGGAGCGGCGGCGGCGGCCCCAGCGCCACCGAGGCCGCGCCGTCCTGGCAGACCGCCTCAGGCGTGCTGACTCTCTCCAAAACCCGGCGCGGCGTACCCGATATCGCCTTCGACGCCGATCCGGGCAGCGGCGCCTTGGTTCGGGTGGCCGACAAGACCTATCAGGTCGGGGGCACCAGTCTGGCCGCGCCGCTGTTCTCCGCCTTCTGGAGCCGCATCCAGTCGGCCAACGGCAATCGGCTGGGCATGCCGGCCCGCGGCATCTACCAGTATTTCAAGGCCAACCCCTCGCTGTACCGCGATATCGCCAGCGGCAGCAACGGCGCCTACAAGGCCGCGGCCGGCTGGGACTACACCACAGGCTGGGGCAGTCTGAACGTGGCCAATCTCAACGCCTTCATCGGCAAGACCGGCGGCTTCTGAGTCACCAGAGCCACCACGCCCCGCTGCGGCGGGGCGTCTGTTTTGCGCTTAGAATGACGGCATCGTCACCACGCCGGCCCGCCATGAAACCCGATCTCGCCATCCGCCTGCTGCACCGATGCCGCCACGCCACGCTGGCCACGCAGTCGCGCCAATATCCCGGCTACCCGTACGCCAGCGCCATCCAGTTCTTCTGCGACGAGCGTCACCACCCGGTGTTCGTCGTCAGCGCGCTGGCCGAACACAGCAAGAACCTGCTGGCCAACGCCCGCGTCAGCCTGTCGCTGCTCGAACCCGGCGATGACGGCGCCCAGTCGGCGCTGCGGCTGACCATGCTGGGCGACGCCGAACGCTTCGATGCGCCCGACGTGCTGCGCCGCCGGCTGCTGCGCTACCTGCCGGAAGCGGAGGCGTGGCTGGGGCTGGACTTCATGTTCTTCAGATTGATTCCGAAGCGGCAGCGGCTGATCGCCGGCCTGGGCAGCATGGGCTGGATAGACGAAAGCGCCTGGGCGGCGCTGCCGGCGCTAGCGCTGGACGAGGAGCAAGCGCTGCTAGACGAGGCGCAGGCGGCGCTGCCGGCCGCCATCCGGCTGCTGGGCTGCGATTGTTTCGGCGCCGACCTCTTGGATGACGGCAGTTACCGGCGCGTGGACTGGGAGGCGGAGGCGCGCGCCCCCGCCCAGATCCGCGAGCGCTTGCTGCGGCTTGCCTGAAGACGGCTTCAGCCGCCCAATTGCAGGCGCGGCGCGCCGAAAGGCACGCGCGAGCCATCCGGGTAACGATTAGGCCAGATCAGCGGCGGCGTGGTCCAGGTGAAGTCCTTGCCCTCGAACTCGATGAAATAGGACTGCCAGCCCGGCTGCGACGCGTCCGGCGTGAACTCGAAACGACACTCGCCTTGCCGGCAGCTGCCGTCGATCGGCTGATCCTGATAACGGATGCCTGAACGGAGGCGGAAGTCGCGGCTGTCCGGATTGCGCGCCAGCCATAATTTGGCGCGGACCGCCGGCTCCCGGGTGCTCACGCTGAGCCGCCCGCTGGCCTCATCCCCTTCCACGCTGGCCTCGGGCAAAGGCTTGCCCGCCAGCCAGCGGCCCATGAACTGGCTCAGCGCCTCGCCCACCTGCTTGCTGCCCACGTAATGGGACTGGTTCGGCAGATAGCGTAGCTGCATCGGTCCCTTCAGCATCGGCAGGTAGCTCCAGGCGGAGTCCGGCACCGCGAAATCGTCCCCTGACGCCGATATCAGGTATTTCTTCAATCTGGGCATGCTTTGCCGATAATTGACCACATCCTCGAACCGCAGCAGGGCGTCGAAACCGGGGCTGCCGTTCAGCACCTCGGCGGTGATGCGGTTTTGCTGATAGTCACGCAAGGCCACCGGCCATTGCTTGCCGTAGCTGTTGTACACGTGGGTGAAGTTGACGCGGATGTTCCAGAAATCGGCGACCACCGGCACGATGGCCTGGACCCGTTCGTCGTTCAGTCCGGCCAGCCAGCTGGTCCAGCCGCGCTTGGAACTGCCCGACAGCACGAAGGCGCGCGCCTCCGGCAGGCTGGCCTGGATCGCGTCCATCGCCGCCGTCGCCGCCTGCGTCATCGGCAGATGCAGCGAGCTGAAGCGATCGGCCTCCGGCTGATCCACGCTTTTGCGCCAGCTGTAGGCGACCAGCGCATCCTCGCGGCCGGCCGGCTGTCCGTCCAGCTTCAGATTCTGGTTGGGCGCGTAATACAGCTCGGCCACCGCGATGCCCAGCCCGCGCGCCAGCTCGGCCAGCGGCAGCGGGTCCCGCGGCGGCTGCGCGCCCTTCTCCGCATGATTGATGCCGCCGCTGATATACAGCAATACCGGCGAGCCCGGCCTGCGTCCCGGCGGCAGCGCCAGTTTCAACTCGTGCTCCCATTGCGGCGCGTCGCTGACCAGCGTGCTGCCCTCGCCCGGCCAGCGCTGCGACACGAAGCCGTAGCTGCGCATCTTGACGCCGCCCTCCTCGCTTTCGCCGAGCAGCTTGGCCGGCCGCTGGCTGGCCTTGGCTTGCTTCAGGTATTGCGGCACGGTTTGCGGATCGGCTTGAGCCGGCGCGGCGGCGGGCAGCAGCAGGCAGAGCGCGACGCCGGCGCGGCGCGCGGCGACAGACAGGGAGGCATTCATCAGGATGGCGTTCATATGATTTGGAGGATTGATTTTTGATCATGCGCGGGTAGCGCAAAAACACGCCCGCCCACGATGGACTCCGCGCCCGCCATGCCATCCGTTCCGGAAAACCTTGCCACGCGCGCCCTCCTCATGCGCCCGCCGATAAAAAAACCCCGCCGTTCAGGGCGGGGCTTTCTGCGTCAGGCAGGCAGGCGCTTACATCGACTCCAACACCTTGATGCCCAGCAAATCCAGACCGGCGCGCAGCGTCCTGGCGGTCAGCGCGGCCAGTTGCAGACGGCTGGCGCGGACCTCGCCCTCGCTCTTCAGGATCGGGCAGGCCTCGTAGAAGCGCGAGAACAGCGTGGCGATGTGGTACAGGTATTGCGACAGATAGTGCGGGTAGCAGCCTTCCACCACCGAGTTCAGCGTGTCCTCGAACTGCGCCAGCGCGGCGGCCAGCTGCTTCTCGGCCGGCTCGGTGATGACGATCTTCGCGCCGGCGTCGTAGTCCTCGGCCTTGCGGAACACGCTCTGCACGCGGGTGTACGCGTATTGCAGATAAGGCGCGGTGTTGCCCTCGAAGGCCAGCATCGTGTCCCAGTTGAAGATGTAGTCGCTCATCCGGTTCTTCGACAGATCGGCGTATTTCACCGCGCCGATGCCGACCGCGTTGGCGATCTCGCGCTTCTGCGTTTCGGACAGGTCCGGGTTCTTCTCCGACACCAGCGCGTAAGCGCGTTCCTCGGCCTCGTGCAGCAGCTCGATCAGCTTGACCGTGCCGCCGGAACGGGTCTTGAACGGCTTGCCGTCGTCGCCCATCATCACGCCGAAACCGACGTGTTCCAGCTTCATTTCCTCCGGCGCGAAGCCGGCCTTGCGGCAGATGCTGAACATCTGGGCGAAGTGCTGGCTCTGGCGCGCGTCCACCACATAGATCACGCGGTCCAGCTTCAGCTCGCGGTGCCGGTAGCGCACCGCGCCGATATCGGTCGTCGTGTAGATGAAGCCGCCGTCCTTCTTCTGGACGATCACGCCCATCGGCTTGTCTTCCTGGGTGCGGAACTCTTCCAGGAACACCACCTGAGCGCCGTCGTCCTCGGTCAACAGGCCGGTTTCGCGCAATTCCTGCACGATGACCGGCAGGTCGTCGTTGTACGACGATTCGCCGCGCACGTGCTCGCGCCTCAGGCCGACATTCAGCGTCTGATACACTTCTTCGCAGTGCTTCAGCGACACGTCGACGAACTGGCGCCACAGCTTCAGCACCTCCTCATCGCCACCCTGCAGCTTGACCACGTAGTCGCGCGCGGTGTTGGCGAAGTCCTCGCTCTCGTCGAAGCGGACCTTGGCGTTGCGATAGAAGGTTTCCAGATCGGACAGTTGCAGGTCGGCGTCGCCGGCGTGGCGGGTTTCCACCAGATAGGCCACCAGCATGCCGAACTGGGTGCCCCAGTCGCCGACGTGGTTGGCGCGGATCACGTCGTGGCCGACATATTCCATCACCCGGGCCAGCGCGTCGCCGATGATGGACGAGCGCAGGTGGCCGACGTGCATTTCCTTGGCCAGGTTGGGCGACGAGTACTCGACCATCACGCGTTGCGGCGCGACCGGCGCGATACCCAGCTTGTCGTCTTTCAGGGCGGCTTCGCTTCGTCGGGCAAGATATTCGGGGGCTAGGTGAATATTGATGAAACCCGGACCGGCGATTTCCACCTTGTCGGCGATGCCGGCAAGATCGAGCGCGGCGACGACCTTTTCGGCCAGCGCGCGCGGATTGGTCTTCAGCGCCTTGGCGGCGCCCATCACGCCGTTTGCCTGGTAGTCGCCGAATTCCGGCTTGGACGCCGGCTGGATCACGGCGGGCGCGTCCGGCGCGCCGGCTGCCGCCAGCGCTGCCTGTACCCGCTGATTGATTAGTTGATGAATCGTCATTGATAGCCCCGCGAAATGCCGCGAAAACGAAAAAACGTCTTCGCTTCTGAAAAATATGGGTTTGATTGTATGCGCCCGCGCCGATGCGGGCAATGCTTGATCCGGCGATGTCGGCCGCCAATCGGCGTTCGCTTGATCCACTGCAGGTGAATCACGCATCCAGCCAGAAAGTCTCGCCTAGCGCCGGCACGCCGAAATCGGCCGGATCGACGCCGCGGCGCGCCAGCGCCACGGCCAGGTCCAACGGCGGCTGGTGCAGCGGCTCGTCGGTCAGCGCGAAGCTGCCCCAGTGCACCGCCAGCGCGCGCCGCGGCCGGATGATGCGGAAGATTTCCACCGCCTCGGCCGGATCGATATGCTGAGCGGCCAGAAACCAGCGCGGCTGGTAGGCGCCTATCGGCAGCAGCGCCAGATCGACGGCGCCCAGGTGTTCGGCGATGCGCGCGAAAAGCTCGGGATGATAACCGGTATCGCCCGGATACCAAAGTTGGACGCCGCCGCCCGCCGCGGCGAAACCGCCCCACAACGCGCGGTTGCGATCGCCCCAGGCCCAGCGCTTGCTCCAGTGCTGGGCCGGCGTCAGCGTCAGCTCCACCGCGCCGTGGCGGTGGCGCTGCCACCAGTCCAGCTCGACGATGCGCCCGGCCGGCGCCCCCGCCCGCCGCAGCGTCGCGCCGACTCCCAGCGGCGCGACAAACAGCGGCGCGCCGCCCGGCTGCGCCGCCAGCCGGCTCAAGGTGGAGAAATCGAGATGGTCGTAGTGATTGTGCGTCACCATCACCACGTCGACATGCGGCAGCGCTTCCAGCGGCAAGGCCGGCGGCAGCAGCCGTTTCGGCCCAGCCCATTGCAGCGGCGACGCGCGCTCGGACCATACCGGGTCCAGCAACAGATTGACGCCTGCCAGCTGGATCAGTCCGCTGGCGTGGCCTATCCAGGTATACGACGGCCGGCCGCGATTGGCCGTCAGCGCGGCGACGTCGGCTTCGACGCGGCGGACGTCCTGCGGCCGGTGCTCGGTCCGCAGCCAGCGCCGCCGCCATCTCCAGCGCGCCAGGTCGACGAAGCGCGGCTGCTTGAACGGATACAGATTGCGGTAACCGTCCGGGCCATGGTGGGGGCGCCCGGGATCGGGACGATAGCGCGGCAGCGGCCAGCGCAGCAGATCGAGAAGCATGGTCGGGGAAGCGGCGTCGCGCGAAAATAAAATGATTACGGCATTTTGCCGCAAGGCGGGCAAATAAAAAAGCGGCGGGCCGAGCCCGCCGCCGCGTCTGCTCGATCAGAAGCTGTAGACCGCCTGGGCGCCCAGCATGTCGTTGCTCCGCTTCAGGCTGCCGTCGTTGCGCTGGAACACCGCCTGGCTGGCCCAATCATGCCGGTACTCCAGCTTCAGCGTCAGCTGGTCGGTCGGGAAGAACAGCAGGTCGGCGGTCAGCGCCTGGCGATTGGCGCCCTTGCAGTCGGTGGCGCCGCTGGCCAGGCAGGCCGGATCGACGCCGAAACCGTTGACGCCGTCGTAGCCGCCGCTGCCCAGCGCCACGCCGCCGCCGCCGCCGCCGTTCTTGCTGTCGTTCAGATAGTCGTAGCGCAACGTGGCGCCCATCTTGCCCAGCGTGTCCGTCATCCACTTGCGGTGGCCCAGCAGCGACACGCCGTACCACTGCGCCTGCCCGCCGTTCCAGGCCGCCTTCTGCTGCTGGCCGTAGTCCAGCTCGGCGTTGTAGATCACGTCGCCCAGCGTGTAGCTGGCGTCGGCCTCGACGAAGAAGTAGTTGGAGTACGGATCGGTCGCCCCGCACTGGTAGCCGAAGCCGCCGCTGCAGCCGCTGCCGGTCAGCAGCGTCTGCCGGCCGGCGTTGAACGAGCCGCCCAGATCCAGCGCGCTGCTCCAGGTGTAGTCGACGCGGGCGGTGACGGTCGGCGTGTTGTTGCTCTTGACCTGGGGATTGCCGTTGGCCGCGTTGGTGCCGGTATTGGCCAGATTCGCGTGGGTGCGGTACTGCTCGTTGGCCAGCAGGAACTTCCACGCCCAGACGTCGTGGCTCCAGGCGACGCCGGCGCCGACATAGCTGCCCGGATCGCTGAAGTCGTACAACAAGCCGTGGGACAGCGTCACCATCTGATTGGACTGCTGCACCTCGTAGCCGCCGAAGCTGTTCTGCAGGCCGGCGTTGACGCTCCAGGTGTCGGACAGCGGGAAGTTGATCACCGCGGTGTTGATGATGTTGTTGCCGCTGCCGCCGTCCAGCAGGGTGTTGCCGGAACCGCGGTTCGGCATGATGGTGATTTCGGCGCTGGGGGCGGTCGGCCCGACGCCGAAGGTCTTCTTGATGTCCAGATAGACGTCGCCGAAGGTGCTGTTGCTGTAGGCGTAGCTGTTCTGGTGGTTCAGGAACTGGAAGCCGGCGCTGTTCTGTGCCCGGTTGTAGACATAGGTGGGATCGAGATAGCCGGTGATGCTCAGGCCGGCCAGCGGGCCGTCGGTGGCGGCGGTGTTCAGCTTGTCCACCTTCAATTCCATATTGGCCACCCTCTCCTTCAGCTCGGAATTGGCGTCGTCGCCGGCCGCGGCCGCGGCCGGCGACGGCTGGCTCGCCGCCGCCGCGTCCACCGCCTTCTGCAAGGCGGCCATCTGCTGCTGCAATTGCTGCATCTGGGCCCTCAGCCTGGTGATCTCGTCCGCCTTGGCGTCGGCCAGCGCCGCGCCGGGCAGCGCCGCGATCAGGGCGCTGATCAATATCCTCTTCATCGTCATTTCTCCTTGTGCCGCATTGTCGTTGTCGTTTTCACACCGCTCTCAACCATTGGCGAAGGCCAGCCGCATTTCCTTGTCGCGCTTGCGCGCCATCGCCCCCATATAAACATTGGCCGCCACCACGCCCAGCGACACCAGCACGATGAACAGCGTGGCCAGCGCGTTCATCTCCGGGTTCAGACCCAGCCGCACGCGGGAGAAGATCACCATCGGCAAGGTGGTGGAGCCCGGCCCCGACAGGAAGGCGGTCAGCACCAGATCATCCAGCGACAGCGTGAACGACAGCAGCCAGCCCGACACCAGCGCCTGCGAGATCAAGGGCAGCGTGATGACGAAGAATACCTTCAACGGCCGCGCCCCGAGATCCATCGCCGCCTCTTCCAGCGACAAATTCAGCTCCCTCACCCGCGACTGCACGACGATGGTCACATAGGACACGCACAGCATCACATGGCCTATCCAGATGGTGAACACCCCCCGGCCCTCCGGCCAGCCGAAGCTCTGCTCCATCGCCACGAACAAGAGCAGCAGCGAGATGCCCTGTATCACCTCCGGAATCACCAGCGGCGCGTTGACCATGCCGGTGAACAAGGCGAACAGCCGGAAGCGGCCGAAGCGGCCCAGCACGAAGCCGGCCCAGGTGCCCATCACCACCGACGCCGTCGCCGTCATCAGCGCGATCTTCAGGCTGAGCCAGGCGGCGCTGATCAACTCGTCGTCGTCCAGCAGCGCGGCGTACCACTTGGTGGAAAAGCCCGACCATACCGTCACCAGCTTCGACTCGTTGAACGAGTACAGCACCAGCAACGCGATCGGCAGGTAGAGGAAGGCGTAGCCCAGGCCCAGCACCAGAAAGGACAACGGTTTGCTTGGCTTGATCATCGCGCCTCCTCCATGGTCTTGACCTGGTAGTGCTGGAACAGCGCCATCGGCACCAAGAGCAGCGCCACCATGCAGCAGGTGACGGTGGCCGCCATCGGCCAGTCCAGATTGTTGAAGAACTCGTCCCACATCACCCGGCCTATCATCAACGTGTCCGAACCGCCCAACAGCTCCGGGATCACGTACTCGCCGACCGCCGGGATGAAGACCAGCAGGCTGCCGGCGATGATGCCGTTCTTCGACAGCGGCAGCGTCACCTGCCAGAACGCGCGCCACGGCCTGGCGCCGAGGTCGTAGGCGGCCTCCAGCAGCGTCAGGTCCATCTTCACCAAGTGAGCGTACAGCGGCATGATCATGAAGGGCAGATAGGAGAAGACCATGCCGATGTAGACGCCCCAGTTGGTGTGGTACAGGTGCAGCGGACTGTCTATCACCCCCAGCCACAGCAGGAACTGGTTCAGGAAGCCGTCGTTCTTCAATATGCCTATCCAGGCGTAGACGCGGATCAGGTAGGAAGTCCAGAACGGCAGCATCACCATCATCATCAGCGTATTGCGCGTCGTCCCCTCGGCCCGGGCGATGTAATAGGCCATCGGGTAGCCTATCAACAGGCACAGCACGGTGGAGAAGAAGGCCATCTTGACCGAGCTGATATAGGTGGCGAAGTACAGGTCGTCGCTCAGCATGAACTTGTAGTGGCCGATGTTGAGCGCGATGGTGTAGACGTCGCTCTCCAACTTGGTCAACGGCGTGTAAGGCGGGATGCCCAGCTGCTGCTGCGAAAAGCTGATGCCCACCACCAGCAGGAAGGGCAGCAGGAAGAACACGAACAGGAACAGGAAGGGCACGCCGATCACGGCGCCCCTGCCCGACGGCAAGAAGCGTTTCAGAACGGTTTGTTTCATGGTGGCACCACGACGCGCCAGGCGTCTCGACATTGCGTCCCGCCGGCGGATCCAGCCCGCCGACACCATCCGTCCCGCCGCGCGCGGCGGGCGATGTTCCACGGTTGTCCGGCCGTCCCGGCCAGGCCGGGCGGCGGACTGATTGTTATGCGCTACGGCCGCGACGACTCAGCGGCCGGTCTTCAACTGCGTCCACAAGCGGTTCTGCAGACGCATGATGTCCGGCGGCAGCGGCTTCAGCAGGAACAGCGTCTTCATCACCGGCTCGGGCGGGTAGATGGTCGGATCGTTGGCGATTTCCGGCTTGACGAATTTGCGCGCCGCCGCGTTGACGGTCGGGTAGAACACCTCGTCGGTGATCGCCGCGTTGACTTCCGGCGTCTCGATGTAGTTGATCCACTTCAGAGCCTCTTCCGGATGCGGCGCGTCCTTCGGAATCACCATCACGTCGAACCAGATCGGCGCGCCGGACTTCGGAATCACGTAGCCCAGCTGGTAGGCGCGCTTCGCCTCGGCCGCGCGGTGCTTGGCGATGTTGACGTCGCCGGACCAGCCCAGCGCCAGACAGATGTCGCCGTTGGCCAGGTCGTTGATATAGCCGGACGAATTGAACTGGGTGATGTAGGGCCGGATCTTCTTCAAGGCCTCGAAGGCGGCCTGGTAGTCGGCCGGGTTCTTGCTGTTCGGGTCCTTGCCCAGATGATGCAGCGTGACGGCGAACACGTCGTTGGCCTGATCCAGCACCGACACGCCGCAGCCCTTCAGCTTGGACACGTATTTCGGATCGAACAGGATGTCCCAGCTGTCCAGCGGCGCGCCGTTGCCCAGCAAGGCCTTGACCTTGGTGTAGTTGTAACCGAGGCCGTCGGTGCCGTAGGCCCAGGGCACGCCGTGGGCGTTGCCCGGATCGGCGTCGACGATCTTGGCCATCAGCGCCTTGTCCAGGTGCGACAGGTTGGGAATCTTGGACTTGTCGAGCTTCTGGTAGATGCCGGCCTCGATCTGCTTGGCCATGAAGTTGGACGTCGGCACGACGATGTCGTAGCCGGCGCGGCCGGTCAGCATCTTGGCCTGCAGCGTGTCGTCGCTGTCGTAGACGTCGTATTTGACCTTGATGCCGGTCTGCTTTTCGAAGCCGGGTATCGTGGACTTGGCGATGTAGTCGGACCAGTTGTAGACGTTGAGCACCTTGTCCTCTGCCAGCGCGCCCGAGGCCGGCAACAACAGCAACAGCGAATACAGAACTTTGCGAACCAGTTTCTTGTTCATGACAGGCTTCCTAAGTAGCACGACCATAAAGGCTCCCGATCCAGGCCGGGAGAGCCGGGGAACGCATTCTTCAATCGCAGGACCGCTGCCGCCGCCACACTGCCAACATACACCGTGGGCAGGCGCGCGCAATATGTCCATGCGTTACGGCATGTACAACGGAATTCCGTATGGAATCAGCGGGGTGGATCAGCGGGAGACGGGAGGGCTGGGGTGCTCGGACGGGGGAGAGGCGACGGATGCGGACGACGAACAGGCGGATGCGCGACAGTCGGGTCGGAAGCAGGCGATTTGCATCATGGTTTCCTCTCTCACTCTCCATGCGCGGCGTTGGTGTTTAATAAATTCCACGCCGCTTGCTTTATGTCACTACTTTTTAATCACAATTACTTACGCTGGCAATAGCGCCCCGCTTGTCCGGGATGAAAAAACCGCCTCCGACGCGGCGGCGACGTCGGCGCCGTTTAGGATAGTCAACAGTCGCGCGCCGCTGCCGACCTTGGCGCCAGCCTGGCCAGCCGGCCATCCAAGACAATGTCATCACAATGCCTCGCCCGTCGCCACGCTCCGCCGCCGGTACCGCCCATCAAGTGGAAATCCCGCAACACCGCAGGCACCAGCCGCGCAAACAAAAAGCCGCCCAAGGCGGCCTTTTCCAACGACGGCGACAACCGCGCTTAGAACAAGCGGGTGATCAGCGCCCTGCCGTCGTAGCCGGCCATGCCAGGAATGCGCACCTGCATGCCGTTGCCCGGCGCGACCTGCACGGCCTCGCCGTTGCGGGTCATCTCGGCCAGTTCGATCACGCGGTTACCGGACGGGTGTATCACCTCCAGCTTGTCGCCGACGGCGAAGCGGTTCTTCACCTCGATCAGCGCCCAGCCGTCGGCGTCGACTTCGATCACGTCGCCGACGTACTGGCTCTGCTTGGCCTTGGAGTGGCCGGTCAGGTAGTTCTGGTAATCCTGGCTCTGATGGCGCTCGAGGAAGCCCGGCGTGTAGCCGCGATTGGCCAGGCCGTCCAGATCGGCCAGCAGGCCGAGATCGAACGGGCGGCCGGCGACGGCGTCGTCTATCGCCTTGCGGTAGACCTGGGCGGCGCGCGCCACGTAGTACAGGCTCTTGGTGCGGCCTTCGATCTTCAGCGAATCGACGCCTATCTTGACCAGCTTCTCCACCTGCTCGACGGCGCGCAGGTCCTTGGAGTTCATGATGTAGGTGCCGTGCTCGTCCTCGATGATGGGCATCAATTCGCCCGGACGGCTGCCTTCCTCGATCAGATAGGTCTTGTCGGCCAGCGGATGGCGCTGCTGGCTGCCGCAGGACGAGAAGCTCTGGTTCGCTTCTTCCATCGCCTTGTTGAAGTCGAACTGGATCACCTGCACGTCGCCGGAGTCGTCGCCCTCGGTGTCGTGCACCTTGTAGTCCCAACGACAGGCGTTGGTACAGGTGCCCTGGTTCGGATCGCGGTGGTTGAAGTAGCCGGACAGCAGGCAGCGGCCGGAATAGGCGATGCACAAGGCGCCGTGCACGAACACTTCCAGCTCCATGTCAGGGCATTCCTGGCGGATCTCGGCGATCTCGTCCAGGCTGAGCTCGCGCGACAGGATGATGCGCGACACGCCCAGCTTCTGCCAGAACTTGACGCCCATGTAGTTGACGGTATTCGCCTGCACCGACAGGTGGATCGGCACTTCCGGCCACTTTTCGCGCACCATCATGATCAGGCCGGGATCGGCCATGATCAGCGCGTCGGGCTTCATCGCGATCACCGGCTCCATATCGGCCATATAGGTCTTGATCTTGCTGTTGTGCGGCAGGATGTTGCTGGCGACGAAGAACAGCTTGCCGCGGGCGTGAGCCTCGTCTATGCCCTGCTTCAGCTCTTCCAGCTTGAAATCGTTGTTGCGGGCGCGCAGGCTGTAGCGCGGCTGGCCGGCGTAGACTGCGTCGGCGCCGAAATCGTAGGCGGCGCGCATCTTGTCCAGCGTGCCTGCCGGCAGCAGCAGTTCGGGGGCTTTGATCATGGCGGGAAGTCGGTAACGGTTAGTTGAGCAGGCAGGACACCGGCAGCGGCTGCTTGTCGGGCTTGACGAAGGCCTTGCGCGCGGAGTCGGCGGCTAGGCGCTCTGCCGAGTAATACTGTTCCAGCACGGCGCGGGCATCCTGCGCCAGGTCGGCGCAGCTGTCCAGGAAGGCCTGCCAGTCTTCCGTCAACGCCGGACAGGATTCGACGCGGCTGTAGGCGATCGCCAGCAGCGCCATCGTCAGCGTGTGGTTGTACTTGGTCGCCGCGCCGTTGGCCATCGCATAACGCGACAGCGCGTGCGCGCAGCGTGCCGCCGCCTCCGGCGCCGGGTACTCCCGACGATAGCCCCAGGCCGCGTACAAGTGGGCTGTGTGGTTAAAATCCGATGCAGGCAGCGAATGGGTTTCCAGCTGACGCAGGAATACCTGATGCTCCATGGTGCAGACACTCCGCAAGTGCAAAAAACGACAGGCTCGCCCAGCAGGGGAGCCTGTTGACTAAATATCCGGCGCGATTATGCGCGGCCCTGGTGGCAGCGTCAAGCCCGCGTGACGCGATGCCGCAACTTTAAGCCGCTGTTTTTAAAAGCCGTTTCATTTTCGTGGTTTTTGTAATAACACGCACAGCGAGGCCAGTTGCATGCCCAGGGCCGGCAGCATCAGCACCGGACACAGCAGGCGCAGCCAGGCGCTGTCCGCCTGCCCGCCCTGCCACAGGCCGGACAAGGCCGCGAACAACAGGGTGGACAGCGCCAGCATCGCCAGCGCCAGCTTGCGGCTGCGCTGCATGCGCTTGATCAGGTTCATCATCGGGTATCGCCTGTTTTTTCAGATTGGAAATCGGTCGCCGCGGCCGTCTCGCCCAGTCGGGCCAGTTCGGCCAGCTCGTCGGCGAAGAAGCCCGCGGCCGCGCGCGCGGGCAGATTATACTCGCCGGGATGAAGCCGCATGCCGTGCTCGTCGAGCAGCCGCAGAAAAGTGGCTTGGGGCGCCAGGCCGCGCTGTCGGCACAGTTCGCCGAACCAGCGGTTGCCTATCCCGACATGGCCGACCTCGTCGCGCAGGATGACGTCCAGCACCGCGACGCTGTCGTCGTCGCCTATGCCGGCCAGCTTGCGCTGTATGCCCGGCGTGACGTCCAGCCCGCGGGCCTCCAGCACCCGCGGCACCAGCGCCATCCGCGCCAGCGCGTCGTGATCGGTCTTGCGGCACATCGCCCACAGCCCGTCATGGGCCGGGAAATCGCCGTAAGCAAAGCCCAGCGCCGTCAGCCTGCCCTGCAGCAGGCGGAAATGGCCGGCCTCCTCGGCCGCGACCCGCAGCCAGTCGTCGACGAAGGCGTCCGGCATGTCGCGAAAGCGCCAGGCGGCGTCCAGCGCCAGATTGACGGCGTTGAATTCGATGTGGGCGATCGCGTGCAGCAAGGCGCCATGGCCCTGCGGCGTCGACAGGCCGCGGCGCGGCACCCGAGCCGGATGCACCAGTTCGGGCCGCTCGGGCCGGCCCGCCTGCGGCAACGAATACGGCGGCGCCTCGTCCCGCCGCGCCAGCCGCCCGGCATCCCAGTCGCGCCGGATCCGCTCTGCCAGCGCCAGCTTGTCCTCCACCACCGGACACAACAGCGCCGTTTCCAGCCAGGAATACAACGATTGCTCTCGGTTCATCGGAGCGATTCTAAAACGCCGCGCCGCGACAGGCAAAGCCGGAGTCAGCCTATGGTCTCCGCCTGCCTCGTCAGCCAGTCCTCGAACACCGCCAGCCGGGCCTCGAAGGTCTCCATCGCCTGATGCGCCAGTTCCAGGTTGCGTCCCTTGCCGGCCTTTTCCACCGTCTCGGCGGCATCGCCCATCGCATTGGCGCCCACCATGCGGCTGGCGCCCTTGATCCGGTGCGCGGAGAAGCCGACCCGCTCGGCGTCGTCGGCCGCCAGCGCCGCGCGCAGCTCGGCGACGTCCTCGTTGTTGCCGGTCTGGAATTCGCGCAGGATTTCCAGCTCCACGCTCAGTTCGCCGTTGCTGTACACCTCGAGCACGCTGCGGTCGACCGGCGGCGCCTCCGCGGGGGCCGGCGCCGACTCGGCCGGCGCGTCCGCGGCGACTGGCGCGACGGGTGCCGCCAGCGTCTCTACCCCGTCCGCGCCGCCGCCCTGCCCCATCCATTTGCTCAGCACCGCCTCCAGCGAATAGATGGACAGCGGCTTGGTCAGGAAGTCGTCCATGCCGGCCTCGCGGGTCTTGTCCATCTCTTCCTTGGCGGCATTGGCGGTGCAGGCGACGATGGGAATGCGGCCGCGCTCCGGGTGGGACTCCTCATGCGCGCGCACCAGCCTCGCCAACTGGTAGCCGTCTATGCCCGGCATGTGGCAGTCGGTCAGGATCAGCGAATAACGGCCGGACAGCCACTTGCTGAAGGCGCGATCGCCGTCCTCGGCCCAGTCGGCCGGATAGCCCAGTTTTTCCAGCTGCTTCAGCGTCAGCTTGCGGTTGGTCGGATTGTCCTCGGCGAACAGTATCGGGTACAGGCTCGCTCCGGCGCCGCCGGCGTCCAGCCCGGCAGCCGGCTCCATCGGCACCGGCTGTTCCGGCAGCACCACCGGCTCGACCTGTTCGGCCAGCCACTCCAGTTCCAGCAGCAGCCGCGCGCAACTGCCCTTGCCCTGCTCGCTCTCCATTTCGACATGGCCGCCCATCAGCCCGGCCAGCCGCCGGCAGATCGCCAGGCCGAGGCCGGTGCCGCCGAAGCGGCGGGTGGTTTCCGAATCGGCCTGGGTGAACGGCTGGAACAGCTTGTTCAATTGTTCGAGCGACATGCCGATGCCGGTATCGGCGACCTCGAAGCTCAGCACCTGGTAGTTGGCGATGGTGTCCATCACCTTGACCAGGATGTCGACGCGGCCGCTGGAGGTGAATTTGATGGCGTTGCTGATGAAGTTCTGCAGGATCTGCCGCACCCTGAGCGGGTCCATCACCAGCGTCGGCGCCAGTTTCTCGTCCAGCGTCAGCGTCAATTCCAGGCCCTTCTTGTTGGCGTTCTCCTGGTACAGGCTGCGCACGCTGTCCATGAAGGGCCGCACCGCCGTGCGGGCCGGCACGATCTCCAGCCGGTCGGCCTCGATCTTGGAGAAGTCCAGAATGTCGTCTATCAGCCGCAGCAGCGTGTTGGCGGAGTCCTGTATCGTCGACACGGTGTCGCGCTGCTCGCCGTCAAGCCGGGTCATCGCCAGCAACTCCAGCATGCCCAGCACGCCGTTCATCGGCGTGCGTATCTCGTGGCTCATCGTCGCGAGGAAGGCGCTCTTGGCGCGGTTGGCGGCATTGGCCTGGTCGCGCGCCATCCGCAGTTCGAACTCCGCCATCTTGCGCTCGGTGATGTCCAGGCAGGCCAGGATGATCACCGACTCGGCGGCGTCGGGAAACAGCAGCTGGCCCTCGAACAACACCCAGATCGGCCTGCCGGTGCCGGTCAGGCATTCCAGCTCGCAATGGATGCGGGCGTTGTCCTGCTGCATCTTGGACATCTGTTCGGCCAGTTCGTACCAGCCGTGCTCGGACGCCAGCAGCTCCATCAGATGCATGCCGGACAAGCCGTATTCGTCGCCGACGTCGAAAATGCCCTCGGCGGTCAGATTGGCCCGGGTGATCTGAAAATGCTCGTTCAGCCGCAGCAAGCCCACCGGCGACGCCGAATAAACCGCCTCCTCTTCCTGCAACACCGCGCGCAACTGCGCTTCCGACAGCTTGCGGCGGTCCTCCTCGGCATAGAAGCCCAGGATGTTGGCGTAGGCGCCCATCAAGGGCAGGATGCTGATGCCCAGCAGCGACAGCGTCGGACGCAATAGGCAGACGCCGGCGGCGGCCTCGCCGCCCAGCATCACCGGCAGCGACACCCAGGACGGTTGCGCCGACAGGCTGCGGAACAGGCCCGCCAGCGGCGCCGCCGCCTGCGACAGCTGCTGTATCGTCGGCAGAAAGTCCGGCCAGTCGCCGGCCTGCAGATGCAGCGCCTCGTCGTCGCCGTCCCGCGTGGACCACGCTACCAACAGGCAGTGTTCCGAACTGGTGAAATCGACGAAGGTGTCGTGCAGGCGCCGGAAGACCTCGCCGCGCTCGGCGCGCGACAGCAGCATCGATTCGATCTCGGAGATCACCGACAGCAAGGCCACGCTGCGCTCCAGCGAGGTCTCCGCCAGCCGGCGCTTGTGCTCGTCGCGGACGATCAGGATATTCAGCGGCGGGTCGGTGTCCTCGAGGAAGCGGCTGACGGTCAGCATCGCGTGAAAGCGCTCGCCGCCGCTGCCCATGCCCTCGACCGGCAGCGTGCGCCCGACTTGCACTTCCAGACCCGCCATCACCGCGTGCAGCTCGTCGTCCATCACGAACAGCTGCCGCACCGGCATGCCGATCAAGGTGTCCATGACATAGCCGAACATCCGGCCGGCGCCCTCGTTGGCCATGTCGATCACGCCATCCTGATTGACCACCAGCATCGAATCGCCGGACACGTCCAGCATGCGCTGCAGGAAATCCAGCGGCTTCAACACCTTGCGCACCATCACGTAGAGCAGGAAGGCCAGCAGCGCGAGCACCACCACGCCGAACAGGCCCTCGCGCAGCAGGATGCGTCGGTAATAGCTGCGATTCTCCTTGGCCACCTCGTCCGCCCGGGTCGAGACGATGTGCTGCGAGCGCTGCAACACATCGGTCAGCTGGCGCAGATTCAGCGCGTAGTCGTTGGCCTGGCCGAACTTCAGCTTGCCGTCCAGCTGCTCCAGTTGCAGTTGCACCAACAGCTGCTGCTTGTTCGCCATCTGCGACAGCTGGGCGAACTGCTGGGACAGCTGCGGATCGTTCAGGCTGCCGATGCGCAGCTGCAGCTTGGACAGCGTCAGCATCGCCGCGCTCAGCCGCCGCGCCAGGTCCTCCTCCACCCGGCGGTCCAGCCGGTGTTCCAGCTCCGCGCGCAGGACCAGCGATTGCGCGTTGGAGCGCAGCCAGAAGTCCAGCGTGCACACGTCCTGGGTCAGCCACGCCAGATTGTTGATGCGCGCGTCGCCGCTGGCCGCCATCTGCACCACATCCTCGTCCAGCAGGTGCTGGATCCGTTCCTGCACTTCGCGCGACTGCTCGAACATCGCGGTGGTCAAGTTCTCCCGCTCGTCGACGGCGGCGCGCCATGCCGCGCGCGCCTGGGAGCGCATCTGCTGAAACTGGCGGAACGATTGCCGCAACTGGGTCAGGCGCTGGGCGACGCGCGCCTCGTCGCGGCCGTGCAGCGAGGTGATCAGCGTCAGGAAACGCTCGTCCACCTGGCGCGCCTGCCGATCGAGCTGGGCCAGCTCGGCGGCGGTGGGCGGTTCCCGCCGCAGCAGCAGCATGCGGATCTGGCCGCTCTCCTGGTGCTGCAGGCCGGCGAACTCGAACATCAGCGCCGAGTCCTGGTTCTGCTCCACCAGCTGGCCGGCCTGTTCGTATTCGTCCCAGGCCTGCCATTGCAATTGCAGCATCACGCTGGCCTGCAGCAGGCCCAGCAACAGCACGATGGCCAGCACGCTGCGCCCGATCGCCATCGCCTGTCTGTGCCGCGGCCTGGCCTCGGTCATGTCCTAATGCCTCACTGTCGGATTGGCCGCCGCTTCGTTGACTTCCACCACATAAAGCTGCGCCACGCCGTAGCGGTCGCGATAACTCTTCAGCACCGCCAGCTGATTGGCGGAAATGGTCGCCCCGCGCGGCAGCAGCAGGTGGCCGGCCTTATTGCGCAAATCGCGCGTCAGCATCGCCCCCGGCTTGACATCGTCCAGCGGCATGCAATGTTCCTCCGGCTCCTCCTGGTAGACCAGGCCGCGAACCTCGAACAGGCGGCCGAACACCTTTCTGTCGTACTCGGTGCCGGTGGCCACATGGTAGTAGGCGAACGGGTCGATTTCCGGTCGCGGCCGTTGCAGCGCCGCCTGGATCGCCTTCTCGACGTCGGCCGGCTTCGGCGGCTTGACGACGAAACCGTCGGCGTGCAGCTGGCTGGCCAGCACCACATTGGCGCGGTCGGCGTGGCCGGACAGGAAGACGAAGGGCAGATTGGAAGCATTGGCGGTATGGCCGCAGCGCAGTTCCTTCAACAGGTCCATGCCGTTCATCGGCAGCATCTGCACGTCGCACAGCACGATATCGACCATGCGGATGTCCAGCATCCGCATCGCGATGGTGCCGTCCGCCGCCTGGAAAATGGATTCCTGCTTGACGCCCATATGATGCAGCGCCTGCGAGATCAGCGTGCGGACCAGGGTCTGGTCGTCGACGATCAGCATGCGCAAGCGGGTGAAATCGGTCGGAGCCATCGCGTCCTCCCTCACTCGACGGCCGCCCCGGCGCCGGACTTGCCGCCCAGGCTGTCGGCGGTCATCTCGACCAGTTCCTGCTCCGGCACCGCCGGCGCCAGATGCTCGCCGACTCCGTGCGGGCAGCCCAGCGCCTGCGCCAGCGCCACGCTTTCCTCGTCGTTCAGCCCCGTCGCGCAGACCGCGGCCTGCGGCAGGCCGAAATAACGCAGCAGCCGGAACGCGCCGGCGTCCTCTCCCAGCAGCGTCCGCAGCCAGCGCAGCGTTTCCGCCGGCACATTGACCTGGTCGAACGGAAACTTCAGCAGATTGCTGACCGTCAGCGAACCGGCGCCGAAACCGTCGGCCACCAGCCGGAAACCCAGGTATTTGATCTTGGCGACGTTCTCGAAGCACAAGGCGCCCGAGCGCCGGCTCAAGCCGTCGGCCAGCTCGAAGCCGATCCGGTCCGCCGCGACGCCGTACTGCTGCAGCAGCGCGAAGCAGTGGTCGAAGACATTGTCGGCGCCGAGGCAGGCTTCGTCGATGCGGATATTCATCGGACACTCGTCCAGCGCGGTGCGCTCGCCGATCTGCAGCAGCAGCTTCGCCATCCGTTCGACCACCGTCTCCAGCGCCACCGCCGAGGCCATCCGCCGCCCCGCCAGCAGAGGCAGCAGGTGTTCGAAATCGTAGCGGGCGCCGGCCACGTTCAGCGCGTTCAGCGAAAATCCCCGCAGCCGCCGGTCGGCCAATGAAAACACCGGGGCGAACTCCAGCCGGTAGTTGTCGTTGCAGATATCGTCGAGCAGCGCCTCGATGTCGACGCCCGCCTGCGGCCCGCCCCGCTCCAGCGCGTTGAAGATATTGTTCAGCGTGGCGACGAAGGCCTCGGCCGAATACGGCTTGGACAAGAAGCGGGTGCAGGCGATGCCGAGATTGGCCGACATGTCGGCTATCGTCTGCAAGGTTTTGTCGTCATAGCCGGAAATGATCAGCAGCGCGCCCTGATAGCCGAGCCGGGCGACATTCTTGATGAAATCGATGCCGTTCATGCCCGGCATGCCGATGTCGGTGATCACCAGGTGGTAGCCGCCCTCGGCGATGCTGCGCATCGCCTCCGCCGGGTCGCTGAACTCGTCGATGTCGACGGCGAAACGGTTGAAGAAGCTCGCCTGCCGCGAAATCAGCTTGCGCAGTACCAGCTGATCGTCGAGGATCAGGAACCGCTTCGGTTTCAACTCCATGCCAGACCGCCCCTTTCCAGACGGAACCGGACCCGGCTCCAAGCGCCGGGCGCAGACGCGCCGCCTTGACTTGCCGATTATGATTGAGTGAGCGCTGTGTGAAAAACCGCGGGGCGCCGGGGTCGTTTCCCCATTCCGGCGCTAAGACATTCGCGTAACATCACGTAACGCAATACCATGTATAGGCTGACAACTTTATCAGCACAAGCGGGCACGGCGTCATGCCCGCCGCAACCGTCCACGCCTGAGGAGAATCCCGTGCGCTTCGATTCCAACCAGTTGGGCAGCGTCGAGGTGGATGAAACCACCGTCATCACTTTCCCGCAGGGCATTCCCGCGCTGGAAAACTGCACCCGCTTCAAGCTGTTCCACGACATCACCCACCCGCTGCCGCAAGTCTATTGGCTGCAATCGCTGGACGACCCCGGCGTCACCTTCAGCCTGGCCCTTCCGGACAGGTTGGGCGTGCGCCTCCAGATCGAGCTGTCGGACGAGGAAGTGGCCGAGCTGGGACTGTCCAGCCCGCAGGACGCCGCCGTGCTGCTGATGCTGTACCGCCCGCTGGATGCGCAGCGCGAGTCCCATCCGGCGCTCGGCGCGCTGCAGGCCAATCTGTGCAATCCGCTGGTGATCAGCCTGGCCTCGCGGCGCGGCATCCAGAAAACTGGTCTGCTGATCGACGTCCTGCTGCACACGCCATGAACGAAACGCCACGCTGTCCCTGGTGCGGCGACGATCCGTTGTACGTCGCCTATCACGACGAGGAATGGGGCCGTCCCGAGCGCGACGACCGCAAGCTGTTTGAAATGCTGATACTGGAAGGCGCGCAGGCCGGGCTGTCCTGGATCACCATCCTGAGAAAGCGCGAAGGCTACCGCGCCGCCTTCCACGGCTTCCAGCCGGAAAAGGTGGCGGCGATGACCGAGGACGATGTCGAGCGGCTGATGCTGGACGCCGGCATCGTCCGCAACCGCTTGAAGATCAACAGCGCCATCCGCAACGCCAAGGTTTTCCTGCAGATGCAACGGCAGCACGGCAGCTTCGCCGACTGGTTGTGGGCGCACGTCGACGGCAAGCCGATACTGCGGCGCCGCGACGACGAACGGGTGCCGGCCAGCACCGAGTTGTCCGACCACGTCAGCAAGGCGCTGAAGAAGGCCGGCATGAACTTCGTCGGCAGCACGGTGGTTTACGCCTATCTGCAGGCCTGCGGCGTCGTCAACGACCACCTGCCCGGCTGCTTCCTGCACCCGGAACCGGCCGGACGATGAAAAACGGCCGCGCGAGCGGCCGTTTCTTCCGTCTACAAGGCGGGGAACTCAGTCGAAGGCCAACCGGCCGTCGCGCGCCTCCACCATCACCGTCGCCTTCGGCAGGTAGCGGCCGGCCAGTATCGCCTTGGCCAGCGGGTTTTCCAGCTCGGACTGGATCGCCCGCTTCAGCGGCCTCGCGCCGTAGACCGGATCGAAACCGACCTCGGACAGCAGCGCCAGCGCCTCGTCGCTGATCTGCAGATTCAGCTCCAGCTTGGCCAGCCGCGCCTCCAGGCCCTTCAGCTGGATGCGGGCGATGGCCTGGATGTGCTTCTCGTCCAGGCCGTGGAACACCACCACGTCGTCGATGCGGTTGATGAACTCCGGACGGAACTGCGTCTTCACCTCGGCCATCACGGCGAGCTTGATCACCTGGTAGTCGTCGGTGGCCATCGCCTGGATCTGCTGGCTGCCGATGTTCGACGTCATCACGATCACCGTGTTCTTGAAATCGACGGTGCGGCCCTGGCCGTCGGTCAGCCTGCCGTCGTCCAGCACCTGCAATAGCACATTGAACACGTCCGGATGCGCCTTCTCCACCTCGTCCAGCAGGATGACGCTGTACGGCTTGCGGCGCACCTGCTCGGTCAGGTAGCCGCCCTCCTCGTAGCCGACATAGCCGGGCGGCGCGCCGATCAGCCGGGCCACCGAATGCTTCTCCATGTATTCCGACATGTCGATGCGGATCAGATGGTCCTCGCTGTCGAACAGGAAGCCGGCCAGCGTCTTGCACAGCTCGGTCTTGCCGACCCCGGTCGGCCCGAGGAACAAGAAGGATCCATACGGCTTGTTCGGATCGGCGAGGCCGGCGCGCGAACGACGGATCGCGTCGGCCACCGCCGTCACGGCCTCGTCCTGGCCGACGACGCGCCGGTGCAGCACATCCTCCATCTTCAGCAGCTTCTCGCGCTCGCCGGTCAGCATCTTGGACACCGGGATGCCGGTGGCGCGGCTGACCACCTCGGCGATCTCCTCGGCGCCGACCTGGGTGCGCAGCAGGCGGTTGGGCCGGGCTTCGCCCTGGTCGCCGGCGGCCTCGGCCTCCTTCAAGCGCGCCTCCAGCTGCGGCAGCTTGCCGTACTGCAGCTCGGCCAGCTTCTGCCAGTCGCCCCGGCGCTTCAGCTCGTCCATGTCCACCTTCAGGCGGTCGATTTCCTCGCGTATGGTCTGCGTGCCCTGCTGGGCGGCCTTCTCTGCCTTCCAGATCTCTTCCAGATCGGCGTACTCGCGCGACAGCGCGGCGATCTCGTCCTCTATCAGCTTCAGCCGCTTCTGGCTGGCCTCGTCGCTTTCCTTGTTCACCGCCTCGCGTTCTATCTTCAGCTGGATCAGCCGGCGGTCCAGCCTGTCCATCGATTCGGGCTTGGAGTCCAGCTCCATCTTGATGCGGCTGGCGGCCTCGTCTATCAGGTCTATCGCCTTGTCCGGCAGGAAGCGGTCGGTGATGTAGCGCTGCGACAATTCCGCCGCCGCGACGATGGCCGGGTCGGTGATGTCGACGCCGTGGTGGATCTCGTACTTTTCCTGCAGGCCGCGCAGGATGGCGATGGTGTCCTCGACCGAGGGCTCGCCGACCAGCACCTTCTGGAAGCGGCGCTCCAGCGCGGCGTCCTTCTCGATGTACTTGCGGTACTCGTCCAGCGTGGTCGCGCCTATGCAGTGCAGCTCGCCGCGCGCCAGCGCCGGCTTCAGCATATTGCCGGCGTCCATCGCGCCGTCGGCCTTGCCGGCGCCGACCAGCGTGTGGATTTCGTCGATGAAGATCAGCGTCCGGCCGTCGTCCTTGGCCAGATCGCTCAGCACCGCCTTCAGCCGCTCCTCGAACTCGCCGCGATACTTGGCGCCGGCGATCAAGGCCGCCAGATCCAGCACCAGCAGGCGCTTGCCCTTCAGGCTCTCCGGCACCTCGCCGTTGACGATGCGCTGCGCCAGGCCTTCGACGATGGCGGTCTTGCCGACGCCGGGCTCGCCTATCAGCACCGGATTGTTCTTGGTGCGGCGCTGCAGCACCTGGATCGCGCGGCGGATCTCGTCGTCGCGGCCGATGACCGGGTCCAGCTTGCCCTGGCGGGCGCGCTCGGTCAGGTCCAGCGTGAACTTCTTCAGCGCCTCGCGCTGGCCCTCGGCGTCGGCGCTGGCGACGCTGTCGCCGCCGCGCACCGCGTCGATCGCGGCCTGGATGGACGCGTGGTTGCCGCCGTGCTCCTTGAGCAGGCGACCGGTCTCGCCCTTGTCCTGGGACAACGCCGACAGGAACAGCTCGCTGGCGATGAAATCGTCGCCGAGCTTCATCGCGATCTTGTCGGCGACGTTCAAGAGATTGGCCAGGTCGCGCGACACGGTGATCTCGCCGCCGGCGCCCTGCACCCGCGGCAGCCGTTCGGCGGCCTGCTTCAGGCCGCCCTTCAGCGCCGGCACATTGACGCCGGCGCGGGCCAGCAGGCCCCCGATGCCGCCGTCGGCCTCGTCCAGCATCGCCAGCAGCAAGTGCTGCGGCTCGATATAGGCGTTGTCGTTCGCCACGGCCAGGCTCTGGGCGTCGCCCAGCGCCTGCTGGAATTTGGTGGTCAGTTTGTCGAATCGCATCGTTGCGGCTCCCTGGATGGACTGTCGATGACTGTCATTTTGGGGAGGGCCTTAACCATTTCAAGAGTGGCGACATTCGCTTTGCCACTGTGGAATCGTTGCATGGCCCGTGCGACAATCGTCTCTGACCAAAACAGCCGGTCCGCGCCGCAGCGGCCGCGGACCTTTGCGCATACCATGACTAGCTCGAACGCTTACGGCATCGCTCCGCATGCCGAACTCGCCTGGCAGGACGGCCAGCCGCAATCCGTCGCCTTCGGCGATGTGTACTTTTCCCGCGACTCCGGCCTGGAGGAGACCCGCCACGTCTTCCTGCGCCACAACCAGCTGGAAGAGCGCTTCGCCGCGCTGCGGCCCGCCTCGCAGTTCGTCATCGCCGAGACCGGCTTCGGCACCGGCCTGAATTTCCTCTGCGCCTGGCAATGTTTCGCGGCGCAGGCGCCGGCCGACGCGCGGCTGCATTTCGTCAGCGCGGAAAAGTACCCACTGACGCCGGCCGACCTCGGGCGCGCGCTGGCCTTGTGGCCGCAGCTGGCCGCGCTGTCGACGCAGTTGCTGGAACAGTACGACGCGCTGACGCCCGGCTGGCACCGCTTCGTGCTGGCCGAGGGCCGGGTGATGCTGACGCTGATGGTCGGCGATGTGCTGGACGTGCTGCCGCGGCTGGACGCCCGCGTCGACGCCTGGTTCCTCGACGGCTTCGCGCCGTCCAAAAACCCCGACATGTGGCAGCAGCCGCTGTTCGACCAGATGGCGCGGCTGTCCGCCCCCGGCGCCAGCTTCGCCACCTTCACCAGCGCCGGCGAAGTCCGGCGCGGACTGGCCGCCGCCGGATTCGACGTGCACAAGGCGGCGGGGCACGGCCGCAAGCGCCACATCTGCCACGGCTGGATCGCCAGTCCACCGCAGCCCGGCTGGCAGCCGCCCTGGTATGCGCGGCCGCCGCAGCGCTGGCGCGAGCGCAGCGCCATCGTGGTCGGCGGCGGCATTTCCGGCGCGTCCACCGCCCGCAGCCTGGCCGGCCGCGGCTGGCAGGTGACGCTGATCGAACGGCTGCCGCACCTGGCCGGCGCCGCCTCCGGCAATCCGCAGGGCGTGCTGTACGCCAAGCTGTCGCCGCATCTGACGCCGCTGTCGCGGCTGGTGCTGTCCGGCTACGGCTACAGCCTGAGAACGCTGCGCCGCCTGCTGCCGCAAGGCGCGGACTGGCAGGCCTGCGGCGTGCTGCAGCTGGCCCACGACGAGCAGGAGGCCGCCAGACAGCGGGGACTGGCGCAACTGGGCCTGTCGCCGGCGGTCGTCCGGCCGCTTGACCGGGACGAAGCCAGCGAAATGGCCGGCGTGGCCTTGCCTCAGGGCGGCTTGTTCTTCCCGCAAGGCGGCTGGGCCCACCCGCCGGCGCTGGTCCGCCGGCTGGCCGACCATCCCAATATCGCGCTGCGCGCCGGCCGCACCGCGCTGGAGCTGAGCTACGATCCGGCCCAGCGCAGCTGGACGGCCAGCGACGAAAGCGGCGCGCTGGCGGTGGCTTCGGTGGTGGTGCTGGCCGGCGCGGCGGAAACCGCCCAGTTCGACCCGGCCAGCCACCTGCCGCTGAAAAAGATACGCGGCCAGATCACCAGCATCGCCGCCACCGAGCAAAGCGCCCGGCTGCGCACCGTGCTGTGCGGCGAAGGCTATGTTTCGCCGGCGCGGCAGGGACGCCACTGCCTGGGCGCCACCTTCAAGTTCGACGACGACGATCTGGCGCTGCGCGACGACGAGCACCGCGAGAACTTGTCGATGCTGACCGAGCTGTCTCCGGCCTTGCGCGCCAGCCTGATCGACGACGCGCCGGAGCAGTTGGAGGGCCGCGCCTCCTACCGCTGCACCAGTCCGGACTACCTGCCGCTGATCGGCCCGCTGGCGACGGCGCGCGATTTCGTCGACAGCTATCGCGACCTGGCGCGGGACGCCACGCTGAAACCGGAGCAGGCCTGCCCCTGGCTGGAGGGCCTGTACGTCAATACCGCGCACGGCTCCCGCGGCCTGATCACCGCGCCCTTGTCAGGCGAGATCCTGGCGGCGCTGCTGGAAGGCGAGCCGGCGCCGCTGCCGGCGGAGCTGATGCAGGCGGTGCACCCGAGCCGCTTCCTGCTGCGCGACCTGGTGCGCCGCAAACTGAGCCCGGACGCGCCCTGATCAGGCGGCGGGCAAGGCGGCCGTTATCGCCGCGCGGATGGCGTCGGGAATCGGCACCGACTTCTCCGCCTGGTAATCGACCCAGACCAGCGTCACCTCGGCGCTGGCGTACACCGTGTCCGGATCGCCCTGCCGATAGAAGCGGTGGCGCAGCTTCAGGCTGCTGCCGCCCAGCTTCTCCAGTTCGATGGTGATTTCCACCGTCGCCGGGTAGACCAGCGGCTTGCGGTAGCTGCAGCGGGTGTCGGCCAGCACCGGTCCCACTCCGCTGGGCTCGATGCCGAAACCGATGCTTTCCAGCCACTCGATGCGGATCTGCTCCAGATAGCGGAAATAATAAGTATTGTTCAGATGCCCCACCGCATCCATATCGCCCCAGCGCATGGCGATCGCGCGGCGGTCGATAACGGGAAACTGCGTAGTCAAGACGATTCCTTTCGCTGTAGTCCGGCCGGCAATCATACGGCAAAACACCTGACCGATAGTGCAAGAGCCTGTTCATGATTTTTACATCCGGCAGAAAACGCCCGCTGCCGGAAAAGATCGTGAACAGGCGCTTAACGCCATGCCAGGTCCATTGTTTTGCGAAAGTGTTAACCCGGCCGGAATTTCAATACACCCCGTCACATAAGCCATCAACAATCACGCTACTGCCGGCGCGGCGCCGGCCGGATAATCATCTCGTCAGTTCACGGGATTCTTCGGAGCCCGCGAGCCGGACGCGATCGGATTGCTTACCGCAGTCCGATCACCTGAGCGAAGGTGCAATTCAGAGCCCCCCTGGGGCTCTTTTTTTTATCCCTTCGCCCGCTAGGCGAAAGCCCCCGCGCGATGCACAATGGCATTCCCGCCCCCGATATCGCCAGACCATGTGGAAATCGATACTCGCCGTCTCCGGCGGCGCCGCGCTGGGCGCCCTGCTGCGATGGCTGCTGGGCCTGCGGCTCAACAGCCTGTTCCCGGCGCTGCCGCCCGGCACGCTGGCCGCCAATCTGATAGGCGGCTACATCATAGGCGTGGCGGTCGCCTGCTTCGCCGACCTGCCCAATCTGTCGCCGCTGTGGCGGCTGCTGATCATCACCGGCTTCTGCGGCGGCCTGACCACCTTCTCCACCTTTTCGGCCGAAGTCGTCGACCTGCTGCGCCAGGGCCAGCTGCTGCCGGCGCTGACCTCCATCGCCATCCACGTCAGCGGCTCGCTGCTGATGACCATCGCCGGCATCGTCAGCTGGCAGTTGCTGCGCCGCTGAGCCCCCTTTCCCGGCAAACGGCGCCTGCGCGCCGATGAAACTTTCGCAAACGACGACAGGTCACTCACCATGACTTGGTACGTCATAGAACATGTCCACCGCGGAAGCGACTTCGGCGACTTCCGCGTTTTTGTCCATTTGCGTTAAGGGAATCGGGAAATGAATCGTCACTCGCGTCGCGCCGTTTTATCGCTGGGCCTGGCCGCCCTGCTGGCCTCATCGTTGTCGCAGGCCGCCGAGGCGCCAAGACCGGAAAAGCGCGAGATCACGATAGCGGTGGGCGGCATCGGCGTGATGTATTACCTGCCGTTCGTGATCGCCAAGCAGCGGGGGTATTTCCACGAC
Source organism: Chromobacterium sp. ATCC 53434 (assembly GCF_002848345.1). Classification (NCBI taxonomy): domain Bacteria; kingdom Pseudomonadati; phylum Pseudomonadota; class Betaproteobacteria; order Neisseriales; family Chromobacteriaceae; genus Chromobacterium; species Chromobacterium sp. ATCC 53434. Next base: position 2,804,534 of record NZ_CP025429.1, read on the forward strand.
GCCGGGCTGAACGTCGAAGTCGTCGATTTCCCGGGCGGGGCCAAGGCCTTGCAGGCGCTGATCGGCGGCAGCGCCGACATGGTTTCGGGCTCGTTCGAGCACGTGCTGCAGATGCAGGCCAAGGGCCAGGCCATCCAGTCCATCGTCACCCAGGGCGAGATGCCGGGACTGGCGCTGATGCTGCGCAAGGACAAGGCGGCGTCCTGGCGCTCCCCGGCCAATCTGAAGGGGCTGAAAGTCGGGATCAGCGCGCCGGGCTCCAGCACCCAGCTGTTCCTGAACGCGCTGCTGGCCAAGGCGGACCTGAAGCCTGACGCCGTGTCGGTGATAGGCGTCGGCACCGGCGCCACGGCGATCGCCGCGCTGGAAAGCGGCCAGATCGACGCGCTGGTCGGCGTCGACCCCAGCGTCAGCGTGCTGGAACGGCACGGCAGCGCCGTCGCCGTCGCCGTCGTCGACACCCGCAAGCCGGGCGACAGCAAGGCGGTCTACGGCGGCAGCTATGCCGCCGGCGCCATCTACGCCAAGACCGCCTTCATCCGCGATAATCCGAAAACCGCGCAGGCGGTGGCCGATGCGATGACCCGCTCGCTGGCGTGGCTGAAACAGGCGACGCCGCAGCAGATCGTCGCGACCGTCCCGCCGGCCTTCTACGGCAAGAACCAGGCCGTCTATCAGCAGGCGCTGGCCAAGAACCTGCCCTCCTACACCGCCGGCGGCGTGATGACGGCCGAGGCGGCGCGCAATGTCTACCAGTCGCTGCTGCCGAACCATCCGGCGCTGAAGCGGATCAGCCTGGAATCCTGCTATGACAACCGTTTCGTGCTGCAAGCCGGCAAGCAGGCGGCGAAGCCGTGACGTCGCCGGCGCTCGCCTTCGAAAGCGTGACGGCCGGCTATGCGCCCGGCCGGCCGGTGGTCGAGCAGTTCGACCTGCAGCTGATGCCCGGCGAGTTTCTGGCGCTGGTCGGCCCGTCCGGCTGCGGCAAATCGACATTGCTGAACCTGGCCGCCGGCCTGCAGGCGCCGGACGCGGGACGGGTGACCGTCGATGGCCAGCCGCTGGCCGGCCCGAACCGCCATGCCGGCTATATGCAGCAAGCCGACACGCTGCTGCCGTGGAAATCCGCGCTGGACAATGTGGCGCTGGGTCCGATATTGCGCGGCATGGACAAGGCGGAGGCGCGGCGGCTGGCACGTCAATGGTTGCGGACCGTCGGCCTGGCCGCCGATGTCGACCGCTATCCGGCGCAACTGTCCGGCGGCATGAAAAAGCGGGTGGCGCTGGCGCAGATGCTGATCACCGACTCGCCGATACTGCTGCTGGACGAACCGTTTTCGGCGCTGGACGCGCAACTGAGACAGCAAATGGGCACCGAGCTGCTGCGCCTGATGCGGACAGGCCGCCGGTCTGCGCTGCTGATCACCCATGACCTGCAGGAAGCCATCGCGCTGGCCGACAGGGTGGTGGTCCTGTCGGCCGGGCCGCGCTGCCAGGTGGTGGAGAGCCTCGCCATCCAACTGCCGCGCCCACGCGTCGTCGAGGACATGCTGCAGCAGCCCCGCTTCATGGACTACCACGCCGCCTTGTGGAGCGTGCTGAGACAACAGGTCCGGCGGGCCGAGAAGGAGACGGCATGCTGACGGCGCGGCCTATCGCCCTGACGGCCTTGCGGCTGGGACTGCTGCTCGTTGTGTTCGGCGCCTGGTGGGGGCTGACCGCCAGCGAAATCCTGCCGCCGTTCTTCTTCGGCGAGCCGGTCAAGGTGGGCCGGCAGCTGTACGACTGGTTCGCCGACGGATCCGTGTTCGCCCATCTGGGCGTGACATTGCTGGAGACTTTGCTGGCCCTGCTGATCGGCTCGCTCGCCGGCGCCGGCGTCGGCCTGTGGCTGGCGCTTTCGCCATTGGCCGCGGCGCTACTGGACCCCTATATCAAGGCGGCCAACGCGATGCCGCGCGTGGTGCTGGCGCCTATCTTCGCGGTCTGGTTCGGCCTCGGCGTCGCGTCGAAGGTGGCGCTGGGCATCACCCTGGTGTTTTTCGTGGTGTTCTTCAACGTCTACCAGGGCGTGCGGGAAGTCGATCCCCGGCTGCTGGCGAACGCCCGGATGCTGGGCGCCGGCCGAGGCCAGCTGATGCGGCACGTCTATCTGCCGTCGGCCGCCGGCTGGCTGTTCTCCAGCATGCACAACGCGGTCGGCATGGCCTTCGTCGGCGCCGTGGTCGGCGAGTATCTCGGCTCGGCGCGTGGCATGGGTTATCTGATCCTGCAGGCGGAGGGCATGTTCGACATCAATGCCGTCATCGCCGGCATCGTCGTGCTGACCGCTTGCGCGCTGGGACTGGACGCGCTGGTGAGCCGGGCCGAGCGGCGCGCCCTGCACTGGCGTCCGACGGCCAGGGCCGAGACCGGGGGATAGCAGACGCTGAACAGGTTCTAAGAGCCTCTACTGAGCCAAGGCGCGCCGACACAGGCAGTACCAGTCGTACGACAAGAAGGCGCAACGCAGGATCAGGGGTTTTGTCAGCGGGTCTAAGTATTTCCCACATTTGAAAGCGGATAGTCCTAATCCTATGTTCAAGCTCTGCATTCGGCATTCATCCGGAGCTTGTCATGGCCAATCCCCTCACCCTGCTGCTGCCCGTCCGCGCCGACGCCGACCCCTCGTCGCTGGCCGCGGCCATACGGGACAACCAGCCCCGGTTGCGCCAGGCGCTCGCCGTCATCGGCACCGTGCATTACGCCCGCCTGATGCTGCTGGACCGCGCCGCGCCCAATCTGCAGCCCGGCCCCGAACCCAGCGACCGCCAGGTGCTGGCGGTGATAGGCGAATACGACGGCCCGCAGGAGCGTTGCGCGCTGGACCTGGCACGCGAGGCCGGCGCGGTGTTCGACCCGCTGCTGCGCTTCGTCGACGGCGCCGACGCGCTGCTGCCGGTGGCCGCGCACCAGCAGGCCTTCGCCGCCTTCATCCGCGCCAACGACGCCACGCCGCAGGGCGCCGGCCAGTACCAGGCCTATGTCGCCACCGCGCGCGAGATCATGGCGGCCTTGCCATAAGCGGCCCACGCAAACGAAAACGCCCCGCGTCGCGGGGCGTTTTGCTTCTGCCGGACAGGCTCAGCCGCGGATGCGGCGCAGCACCTCGTCCTTGCCGATCAGCGCCAGCACCGCGTCCACCGACGGCGTCTGCGTGGTGCCGCACACCAGCACGCGCAGCGGCATGCCCAGCTGGCCCATCTTGATGCCCTCGTCGGCGCAGAACGGCTTGAACAGCTCGTGGATGCCTTCGGCGGTCCAGGCGTCCAGCGCGGCCAGACGGTCGGCGAAACGGCCCATGCGCTCGACGGCGTCGCCGGCCAGGTGCTTCTCGACGTCGGCGGCGGCCGGCTCGCGCTTCTTGTAGAAGTAATCGACCTCCAGCGCCAGCGCGTTCAGGTCCTGCACCCGCTCCTTCACCAGCGCCAGCACGTCGGTGATGGCCGGGCCGCCGGCGGTGTCGACATCGGCCTTGTCCAGGCGCGGCGCAATCAGCTCGGCCAGACGGCCGTTGTCGGCGGCCTTGATGTGCTGCGCGTTCAGCCACATAAATTTCTCGTGGTTGAAACGGCTGGCCGACGGGCTGACCGCCTCCAAGCTGAACCACTCGACGAACTGCTCCATGCTGAAGAACTCGTCGTCGCCGTGGCCCCAGCCCAGGCGCGCCAGGTAGTTCAGCAGCGCTTCCGGCAGAATGCCCTTGTCGGCGTAGTCCACCACGCTGACCGCGTCGCGGCGCTTGGACATCTTCTGGCCGTCTTCATTGAGGATCATCGGCAGGTGGCCGTACACCGGCAGCGGCGCGTTCAGCGCCTGCAGGATGTTGATCTGGCGCGGGGTGTTGTTGACGTGGTCGTCGCCGCGGATCACGTGGGTGATCTGCATGTCCCAGTCGTCCACCACCACGCAGAAGTTGTAGGTCGGGCTGCCGTCCGGACGGGCGATGATCAGATCGTCCAGTTCCTCGTTGGAAATCTCGATGCGGCCCTTGACCGCGTCGTCCCAGGCCACGACGCCGGCCAGCGGGGTCTTGAAACGCACCACCGGCTGCGCGCCTTCCGGAACGGCCGGCAGGGTCTTGCCGGCTTCCGGGCGCCAGCGGCGGTCGTAGCGCGGCTTGTCGCCTCGGGCTTCCTGCTCGGCGCGCATCGCCTCCAGCTCTTCCTTGCTGCAATAGCAGTGGTAGGCGTGGCCCGAGGCCAGCAACTGTCCGATCACTTCCTTGTAGCGGTCGAAACGATGAGTCTGATAGAACGGACCCTCGTCGTAGTCCAGGCCCACCCAGTGCATGCCGTCCAGGATCGCCTTCACCGATTCCGGCGTCGAGCGCTCCAGGTCGGTGTCTTCGATGCGCAGCACGAACACGCCGTCGTTCTTGCGGGCATAGGCCCAGGAGAACAGCGCGGTGCGCACGCCGCCGATGTGCAGGTAACCGGTGGGGCTGGGGGCGAAACGGGTACGAATCATGATCGCTTGGACTCTGAGAAAAACACAAAGGCGCTATTGTACGCTGCCAACAAAAAAGCCCGCAAACGCGGGCTGCAAAGATTGTTCGCTCAGGCGGTCAGCGCCGACAGCGAATCGGCCGGCATCATCTGCGCCAACAACCACACGGCGGTCAGCGCCAGCATCGCCGCCATCGTCCAGTTGAAGGCGCGCAGCCGCGGCGGCGAATCGAGGAAGCGGCGGATCGCCACGCCAGAGCCGGCCCATACCGCGATGCACGGCAGGCTGGTGAAGAAGGTGATCAGCACGAACAGCGCCGCGGCATGCCACGGATTCATGTGCGCCGGCAGGAAGACCATCACCAGATTGAAGCCCATCAGCCACACCTTGGGATTCAGCCAGTTGAACAGGATGCCGCCCCAGAAGCCCATCGGCCGGGCGCCCGCCTCCCCGCCCTTCGCCTTGCCGGCGCGCGCCATGCTCCAGGCCAACCACAACAGATAGCCGCAACCGGCGACGGCCAGGTAGAGCTGCAAGGACTCCATCAGCGACATCAGCGAGCCGAGGCCCACCGTCAACAGGCCTATCTGCAGCGACAGTCCCAGCGTCATGCCGAGCAGAGACGGCAGCGTGCGGGAAAAACCGAAATTGACGCCGGACGAGGCCAGCACCAGATTGTTGGGGCCGGGGGTGATGGACATCACCAGCAGATAAGTGACCAGCGCAAGCAGATTCATGACGACTCCCAAGACCGCGACCGGCCAAACGCCGGTCCATGCGGGGCAGATCCCCGATCCAAGGCCGTCATATTAGTCCGTCCCACTGGACAATTACAGATTCAGAAAAATAGAATTGAGACCATAACAGTTTTGAATTGCACAAACTGTTATGGTCGGTTTTCTGCCAAACTGTACCGCCGACGACACATCCTGTACCCACGATTAGCCGAGGAGCCCGCATGAGCGGCGAAACGCTGTACCAGCAACTGGTCAATGAATGGACGACGCTGATCCAGAACGGCACCGTGCTCCCCGGCGAGCGGCTGCCGTCGGTGCGCAAGGCCTGCGCGATGCACAAGGTCAGCCCGTCCACCATCCTGCAGACCTACCGCACGCTGGAGGACCGCGGCCTGATAGAGGCGCGGCCGCAGTCCGGCTTCTACGTCAAATCGGCCGCCAACCTGCCCTTGCCGCGGATGCGCCGGCAGAGCGCCGCCCACCATACCGGCGAGGTGGTGGACCAGATCGAGGCGGTGATGGGCGTGCAGAACCAGGCCGACTTCATCGACCTGTCGCTGGCCAGCCCGCGCGGCAGCGACTTCTATCCGACCAAGCGCTTCAAGCACATCATGGGCCGGCTGCTGCGCCAGCAGCCGGAACTGACCACCGACTATCCGTTCCCGCCCGGCTCCGAGCGCCTGCGGCGCCAGATCGCCCAGCGCGCGGTCAGCTGGGGCTGCGTGCTGGCGGCCGACGAGCTGGTGATCAGCAACGGCTGCACCGAGGCGCTGCAACTGGCGCTGAGGGCCGTCTGCAAGCCCGGCGACACCGTCGGCGTCGAATCGCCTACCTATTTCGCGCTGCTGCCGATGCTGAAGGAGCTGGGGTTGTCGGTGATCGAGATCCCCACCCACCCGACCAGCGGCCTGGCGCTGGACGCGCTGGAGCTGCTGTTGTCGGAAAAACGGCTGAACGCCGTCGTCGCGATGCCCACCGTGCACAATCCGCTGGGCAGCACCATGCCGCCGGAGGCCAAGCAGCGGCTGGCCCAGCTGGTCAACGATTATCAGGTGCCGCTGATCGAGGACGTTCCGCACGCGGAGTTGTTTTACGGCGCGGCGACGCCGGACGCGGTCAAGGCCTATGACCGCGACGGCTGGGTGCTCTTGTGCTCCAGCTACAGCAAGACGCTGGCGCCGGGCTTCCGCATAGGCTGGATCGCCCCCGGCCGCTTCCTCAGCGAGGTCAGGCGGCTGAAATTCTCCAGCAGCCTGGGCCAGCCGGCGCTATTGGAGGAGACGCTGGCCGAATACCTGGAAAGCGGCGGCTACGACCACCACCTGCGGCTGATCCGCCGCCACTTCATCAGCCAGATGGAAAAGCTGCGCGGCGCGGTGGCCCAGCACTTCCCGGCCGGCACCCGCGCCACGCTGCCATCCGGCGGCTGCCTGCTGTGGGTGGAGCTGCCCAGCCACGCCGACACCATGCAGCTGTTCCGCGCCGCGCTGGCCGAACGCATCACCGTGGTGCCGGGCGCGATGTACTCGGCCAAGGGCCGCTACCGCAACTGCCTGCGGCTGTCGTGCTGCTATCCGTGGAACGAGGCCTACCAGCGGGCGCTGGTCCGCGTCGGCGAGCTGGCGGGCGAGCTGGTCGGCGGCGGCTGACATAGAACAGATGATTCTATCCAGTATGATTTTTATGTTCTTGTGATCGATCGCGGGCGGCGTTAAGGTAGGGAATCATGACAAACGCCTGATCAGGAGCCGCCCCGATGAAACTGGAAACCCTGGCCGTCCACGCCGGCTACAGCCCGGACCCGACCACCAAGGCGGTCGCGGTGCCGCTGTACCAGACCACCAGCTACGCCTTCGACAGCACCCAGCACGGCGCCGACCTGTTCGACCTCAAGGTGCAGGGCAATATCTACACCCGCATCATGAACCCGACCACCGACGTGCTGGAGAAGCGGCTGGCGGCGCTGGAGGGCGGCATAGGCGCGCTGGCGACGGCGTCCGGCATGGCTGCCATCGCCTACGCGATCCAGACCATAGCCGAGACCGGCGACAATATCATCGCCACCCGCACGCTGTACGGCGGCACCTACAATCTGTTCGCCCACACCTTCCCTCAGCTCGGCATCGAAGTCCGCTTCGTCGACTACCAGGATCCGGCGGCGATCGCCAGCCTGGTCGACGACAGGACCAAGGCGGTGTTCTGCGAATCGATAGGCAATCCGCTGGGCAATGTCGTCGACTTCGCCGCCTTCGCCGACGAGGCCCACCACCACGGCCTGCCGCTGATCGTCGACAACACCGTGCCGTCGCCGTATCTGTGCCGGCCGTTCGAGCACGGCGCCGACATCGTCGTCCACAGCCTGACCAAATACCTGGGCGGCCACGGCAACAGCATAGGCGGCGCCATCGTCGATTCCGGCAAATTTCCGTGGGGGACGCACAAGGCGCGCTTCAAGCGGCTGAACGAACCGGACGTCAGCTATCACGGCGTCAACTACGTCGAGGCGCTGGGCGAGGCCGCCTACATCGCCCGCGCCCGCGTGGTGCCGCTGCGAAACATGGGCGCCGCGCTGTCGCCGTTCAACGCCTTCCTGATCCTGCAGGGCATAGAGACGCTGGCCTTGCGCATGGACCGCATCTGCGACAACGCGCTGAAGGCGGCGCGCTTCCTGAAGCGCAGCCCGGCGGTGGAATGGGTGGAATACGCCGGCCTGGACGAGCATCCGAGCAAGCCGCTGGCCGACCGCTACCTCGGCGGCCGCGCCTCCGGCATCCTGTCCTTCGGCATCAAGGGCGGCGCCGCGGCCGGCGGCCGCTTCATCGACGCGCTGCAACTGGTGACGCGGCTGGTCAATATCGGCGACGCCAAGTCGCTGGCCTGCCACCCGGCCACCACCACCCATCGCCAGCTGTCGCCGGAGGAGCAGTTGCAGGCCGGCGTGCGGCCGGAACTGGTGCGGCTGTCTATCGGCATAGAGCACATAGACGACATCCTGGCCGACATCGGCCAGGCGCTGACCGCCGCCGCCAGCTGAGTCCGAAATGGACAGGGGCCGCGTCGGCGGCCCCTGGGAAACAATCAACCGGCTTTTCTGGCGGAGCCGGCCCGCGCGCGCTGGCCGGAAGGCGGTCCCGGCTCGCGCTGCTGTTGCTGCGGCTGGCTGGCCGCCGGCGCGGCTGGCTCGGCGGCAGGCGTCGCCGGCGTCAGCCTGGACAACCACGTCATCGCGTTCAGGCCGCCGCTGATCGCGGCCTTGCCGCTCTTGCAGCTCAGGCACACCGGCGTGCCGTCCCGCCGTTTCAGCGCGTCGTCGACCCGCTGGCCGAACAGCGCCTGCTGATGCTGGCGCTGCCAGTCCAGCAGCGTCTGCGCCAGGTAGGGCAGCGACGGATCCTCCTGCTTGTAGCGGTTGCGGTAGGCGGTCATCCACAGCTGTCCGGCCTCGTCCTCGCTCAGCACGATGGTCTGGTAGGCGACGGTGACGGCGTCGCCGCGGCTGACCGTCTTGGCCAGCTCCAGCGCGTCGTCGTTGCGCATCCGGACACAGCCGTGGCTGCGGAAGCCCGGCACCGAGGCCGGCGCGTTGGTGCCGTGGAAACCCAGGCCCAGACTGCTCTCGCCGAAACGGACGAAGACCGGGCCCAGCGGATTGTTCGGTCCCGGCGGCACCACCGTCTGCACTTCCTTGCCGCTGCGGCGCATTTCCTCCTGGATGGACTTCGGCACGTGCCAGCTGGGCGCGCGGTAGATGCCGGTGATGTCGAAGCTGCCCACCGGCGTCTGCGTCAGCATCTTGCCGACGGCCACCGGGAAAATCCGCGCCAGCTTGCCGTCCTGATACAGGAACAGCCGCGCCTGCGGCAGGTTCAACACCAGATGCCGGCCAGCGGGATTGACCTGGATGTCCGGAGCCGGCGTCACCGCCGCCATGGCCGGAACCGCCAGCGAGCACGCCAGCGCCAGCACCGAGAAGCACTTCAACATACCGTACCTTGAATCACATGAATCATGGTCTGAATTGTAACAGAAAGCGCTGATAGGCCGAGATTGTGCGAATTTACATTGTTCCCACAGGTCAGACAGACGCCGCCTCCACTCTGCGATCACGGATCAAGCGTCAGTTCGCCAGACCCAGCAATCGCAACTGCCGTGGCAGACAGACGTCGTGCAAGTCGTAGCTCTCCACCACCGACTGCCGCGCCGCTTGGCGCAGGGGTGTCAGGCCATGTCGCTGCCGGCAGACGTCGGCCACCACATCGGCGATTTCATCGGGCGAGAAGAAGTCCACCAACAAGCCGTTGCAGCCATCGTCGATCACCTCCTCCACCGGCGCGGTCCGTGAGCCGATCACGACGCCGCCGCACGCCATAGCCTCCAGCATCGACCACGACAACACGAAGGGATAGGTCAGATACACATGCGCGGTCGATACCTGCAACAGCCGCAGGTAATAGTCATACGGCACTTTGCCGAGGAAATGGATATTCTCCGGCTTCAAACCGTCGCCAACCTCGTCCAGCATCCGCTGCCGGTAATAGCCGGGCGGCGCCTGCTTCCCATACGAAACCTCGTCTCCGCCGACAATCAGGATCTGGGCGTCGGGACGTAGCCGCTGCAGACGCGGCAAGGCTCGCATAAAGGAGTGAAAACCGCGGTAAGGCTCCAGATTGCGATTGACGAATGTCACCACCTCGTCCGCCGCGGACAGAACCCGGCCATCCGGCAATGTCAGGCGGGCTGCCGGATCCGGCCGGACCAGAGAGGTATCGACCCCATCATGCACAACCTCGATGCGGTCGCGATAGGCGGATGGAAAGCATTGCCGCTGCCACTCGGTGGCGCTGATGCCAAGGTCCATCGCGTCCAGGCTCAGCAAGTGATGGCTGGTGCGCGACCTCAGCCGCAACCGCTCCTCGAAGGGATCCGGGAATTCGGGATCGAAGCCGACATCCTGACCATCGACCCGGTAGAAAAACTCGCAGTAATGAACCAGCCGGGCTGCGGGAAAGACGTCCTTGACGAACAGGGACTCGCCCCAGCCCGGATGGGCATACACCACGTCCGGACAATAACCCTGCTTGCGCAGGCGCAGCAAGGCTGCGGCAACCTGCTGTCCCCGCGCGATCGCCTGCGCGCTGGTCCGCAGCATGCCATCCGCCTCCCCCGGGATGGAGGACGGCATATCGTAGCCCACCACCGGCATTCCGGCAGGCAAGCGGCCAAGATTGGCCGCCACCCAGCGGCGCTCGCCGAGGCCCATCACGTCGCAACGCCCTGACTGCCACAACGGAGCCAGCAGATGGCAAAACTGGCCTGGGAAATTCTGGTGTATGAACAACAGCTTCAACTTACTCATTCCAAACCCGACAGAAAGGGCGGGGAATCCGCAGATCCCCCGCCCAAGCCCGGCCGGCCAAAGCCGGCCGGGCGATGACAACAACCTTAATGCCAGTTGGCGGACAACACCGGCTGCAGCTTGTTCTGCACATCCTGCGACAGCGCAGCGGCACCGGCGGCCGGCGGAGCGAAAGCAGACATCGCGCTCACCAGCGCCTCCACCTGCGTATCCGACAACTGCTTGCCGTCAGCCGCGTGGAAACTCTGCACATGCGCGGCGCCGTTCGCGTACCAACCGGCGACATCGACCTGCGCCGACGAACCGACCTGGCTCACCAGCAAATCGTTGCCGGAGCGCTGGAACCACAGCTGGCCGCTGGTGGCGCCGTCAAACTGCACGACGGCCGAATGCCCGGTTCCGCTGGCGGCATTGTCGATCAACACATGCGCGGCGTTCGCCGAGATTTCATACGTGTTGTTGCCGGCGCCACCCGTCATCGTGTCGTTCTGGCCATCCGATTTCATCAGCTCGTTGGCGCCCTTGCCGCTGAACACGCCATTGACCGGATCGATCTGGATGGTCGTGCTGTTCAGCCAATCCGGCAGCTTGACGCTGCTGCCATCGGCGAACTGCACGGTCTGCACCGGGTACAAAGCCGCATTGAACCAGCCGCCTAGCGTCACCGAGTCCTTGGCCGAGTAATGCAGGATCAAGTCGGTGCCGCTGGCTTCGGCCCTCAGATCCGTCTGCGCAATGCCGGCGCCAAACTTCAGAACACTGTTGGCGCTGGCATTCATGCCGCTCAGCCACTGGCCGGGCGCGTCGTGGCCGGCACCATAGATGGTGTCGGAACCGCTGCCCAGCGCCAATTGGTAGGTGTTGTTGCCCAGCGTGCCGTACATGATGCCGCCACCGGTGCCGGCGATATAGGTGCTGCCGACGCGGTTGCCGCTGGCGTCGACGGTATAGCCCTGCGTCGCGCCGCTAGACCAGCTGGCATTGCCCATCACGTCGAAGCCGCCGCCGCCGATATAGGTGGCGCTACCACCCAGCACCTCCATCGTGGCATTGCCGCTGCCGCCGATGAAGGTATTGTGACCGGCCGCCGCGCCCAGCATATAGGCCGTGCCAGCCCCGCCCTGGAAGGTATTGTTGCCGACGCCGCCATACATCGAAACCGGACCGCTGCCGGCGACGAACTGGTTGTTGCCCGGGCCGCCGTACATCAGGTCGGTGCCGGCGCCGCCGGTCAGCGTCGCGTCGCCGACGCCGCTGCGTAGCGTGTCATTGCCGTCATCGGCCTTCAGTTGCTGATGCAGGCCGATGCCATAGGCTACGCCATTGGCCACGTGGTTGCCGACGTTCGGCAACGTCGTCAACAAATCCGGCAACTTGTAACTGCTGCCATCAGCGAACTGCACCGTCTGGGCAGGATACAGCGTCGAGGTGAACCAGCCGCCCAGCGTCACGGCATCCTTGTCCGAATAGTGCAGAATCAGGTCCGCGCCATTTGTCTCCAGTTTCAGATCGCCGATGGCGATGCCGGCGCCAAACTTCAAGACGCTGTTGGCGCTGGCATTCATGCCGTTCAACCACTGGCCGGGCGCATCGTGGCCGGCGCCGTAGATGGTGTCGGAACCGCTGCCCAGCGCCAGCTGGTAGGTATCGTTGCCCAGCGTGCCGTACATCACCGCGCCGCCGGTGCCGGCGATATAAGTGCTGCCGACACGGTTGCCGCTGGCGTCGGTGGTGTAACCCTGCGTCGCTCCGCCGGACCAGCTGGCGTTGCCCATCACGTCGAAGCCGCTGCCGCCGATATAGGTGGCGCTGCCGCCACGGCTGTCCATCGTGTCGCGTCCGCTGCCGCCAATGAAGGTATTGCTGTGCGCGCCGATGCCGCCCAACATCACGTCATTGCCGGCCCCGCCGCGCAACGTGTTGTCGCCGGAACCGCCGGTCAAGGTCTCGTCGCCGTTGCCTGCGGTCAGCTGCAGATTATTGACGTACTTCGGCAGCTTGTCGGCCATATCTGGCAGCTTGTAACTGCTGCCGTCGGCGAATTGCAGCGTCTGCACCGGGTACAAGGCCGCATTGACCCAACCACCCAACGTCACCGAGTCCTTGGCCGAGTAATGCAGGATCAGGTTGGAGCCGTTGGTCTCGGCCTTCAAATCGCTGAAGCTGATTCCCGGCCCAAACTTGATCACGCTATTGCTGCTGCCGGTCATGCCGTCCAGCCACAATCCCGGATGGTCGTAACCGGCGCCGTAGATGGTGTCCGAGCCGCTGCCCAGCGCCAGCTGGTAGGTGTTGTTGCCCAGCGTGCCGTACATGATGCCGCCACCGGTGCCGGCGATATAGGTGCTGCCGACGCGGTTGCCGCTGGCGTCGACGGTATAGCCGTGAGTCGCGCCGCTATCCCAGCTGGCATTGCCCATAATGTCAAAGCCGCTGCCGCCGATATAGGTGGCGCTGCCGCCCAGTGCCTCCATCGTGACCTTGCCGCTGCCGCCGATGAAGGTATTGTGACCGGCTGCCGCGCCCAGCATATAGGCCGTGCCGGCGCCACCCTGGAAGGTGTTGTTGCCGACGCCGCCGTACATCGAAACCGGGCCGCTGCCGGCGATGAACTGGTTGTTGCCCGGACCGCCGTACATCAGGTCGGTGCCGGCGCCGCCGGTCAGCGTCTCGTCGCCGCTGCCGGCTGTCTGTGGCTGATTATTGACGTACTTCGGCAGCTTGTCGGCCAGATCCGGCAATTTGTAGCTGCTGCCATCGGCGAATTGCAGCGTCTGCACCGGATACAAGGCCGCATTGACCCAACCGCCCAACGTCACAGAGTCCTTGGCCGAGTAATGCAGGATCAGGTTGGAGCCGTTGGTCTCGGCCTTCAAATCGTTGAAGCTGATTCCCGGCCCAAACTTGATCACGCTATTGCTACTGCCGGTCATGCCGTCCAGCCACAATCCCGGATGGTCGTAACCAGCGCCGTAGATGGTGTCCGAGCCGCTGCCCAGCGCCAGCTGGTAGGTGTTGTTGCCCAGCGTGCCATACATGATGCCGCCGCCGGTGCCGGCGATATAGGTGCTGCCGACGCGGTTGCCGCTGGCGTCGACGGTATAGCCGTGAGTCGCGCCGCTATCCCAGCTGGCATTGCCCATAATGTCAAAGCCGCTGCCGCCGATATAGGTGGCGCTGCCGCCCAGTGCCTCCATCGTGACCTTGCCGCTGCCGCCGATGAAGGTATTGTGACCGGCTGCCGCGCCCAGCATATAGGCCGTGCCGGCGCCACCCTGGAAGGTGTTGTTGCCGACGCCGCCGTACATCGAAACCGGGCCGCTGCCGGCGATGAACTGGTTGTTGCCCGGACCGCCGTACATCAGGTCGGTGCCGGCGCCGCCGGTCAGCGTCGCGTCGCCGGCGCCGCTGCGCAGCGTGTCGTTGCCGTCATCGGCTTGCAATTGCTGATGCAGGCCGATGCCGTACACCGTGCCATTGACCATGTGGTTGCCGATGTTCGGCAGCGTGCCCAACAGATCCGGCAGCTTGTAGCTGCTGCCGTCGGCGAATTGCAGCGTCTGCACCGGGTACAGCGCCGCATTGAACCAGCCGCTCAGCGTCACCGCGTCCTTGCCCGAATAGTGCAGGATCAAATCGACGCCATTGGTCTCGACCTGCACATCCTTCAGACTGACTCCCTGTCCGAATTTGATCACGCTGTTGCTGGCGGCGCTCATGCCGTCCAGCCACAACCCCGGACGGTCGTAGCCGGCGCCGTAAATGGTGTCGGAGCCGCTGCCCAGCGCCAGCTGGTAGGTATTGTTGCCCAGCGTGCCGTACATCGCCGCGCCGCCGGTGCCGGCGATATAGGTGCTGCCGACGCGGTTACCGCCGGCATCGACGGTGTAGCCCTTCGTGGCCGCGCCAGCCCAGCTGGCATTGCCCATCACGTCGAAGCCGCTGCCGCCGATATAGGTGGCGCTGCCACCCTGGCTGTCCATCGTGTCGCGTCCGCTGCCGCCGATAAAGGTGTTGCTCTGCGCGCCAACGCCGCCGAGCATCGTCGCATTGCCCGCCCCGCCCTGAAAGGTATTCTTGCCGGTGCCGCCATACATCACATCGTTGCCGGCGCCGCCGGTCAACGTAACCTCGCCGGCGCCGCCATGCAGCGTGTCGTTGCCGCCGTCGGACATCAGGTGCTGGTTCAGGCCCACACCATACGCCACGCCATTAACGGCGTGGTTGGCGACGTTCGGCAGCGTGTTCAGCAGGTCCGGCAGCTTATAGCTGCTGCCATCGGCGAACTGCAGCGTCTGCACTGGGTACAGTGCCGCATTGAACCAGCCGCTCAACGTTACCGCGTCCTTGCCCGAATAATGCAGGATCAGGTCGACGCCATTGGTCTCGACCTGCACATCCTTCAAGCTGATCCCCTGGCCGAACTGGATCACGCTGTTGCTGGCGGCGTCCATGCCGTTCAGCCACTGCCCCGGACGGTCGTAGCCGGCGCCGTAGATGGTATCGGAACCGCTGCCCAGCGCCAGCTGATAGGTGTTGTTGCCCAGCGTGCCGTACATCGCCGCGCCGCCGGTGCCGGCGATATAGGTGCTGCCGACCCGCTTGCCGTTGGCGTCAGTGGTATAGCCCTGCGTCGCCAAGCTGTCCCAGCGGGCATTGCCCATCACATCGAAGCCGCTGCCGCCGATATAGGTGGCGCTGCCACCCTGGTTGTCCATCGTGTCCTTGCCGGCGCCAGCGTAAAAGGTGGTGTTGCCGTCATAGCCGAACATGATGTCATTGCCGCTGCCAGCCACGACTATCGTCTTACCGGCATTGTCGGTCGCGGTGAGCATCCCGTCGGGAGCAAGCATGATGGAACCGCGGGCGCCGGGCTTGCCCAGTGCCAGCCCGCTGCCGGTGAACAGCGAATCCATGCCATCCTGCAACTGGCCAGCCACGCTCTGCCACTGGCCGGTCTTCGTCATCTGCAGCGCCCACTGGCTCAGCTTCGCGGCAAAATCGTATTGGATAGCCGACAGCACATCGTTGCCGTACCCCGCCAGCTCCACCATGTCCAATGCCGCGTTGACCGGATCCGCCGCGTAATGGGAGTCCAGCAGCTTGTCCAGCCCGCCGCAATCAAAGCGAGTACCTGCTTGGGCATCGCTATGTACAGTGATAGTGTCCAGATACGGCTTCAGACGGGTCTGCATCAGCAGACCCTGATAGACACTCTGCTCAAAGGCGAGATAGCTCTGCTGCAGATTGGCAACCTGGTCTGCGCTGACGGCAATGCCGTATGTGCCGGTTTCCAGGGCCGAGCCCGATCCGCCCACGGCGGCGCCGTTGTTGGTCTGCATATGTATGCCGGCATGCCCCCACAACAGTCCGGTCTGCTGCGGGTCGTACAGCGCCTGGCCGTTGAACACTTCCAGCATGCCCACCATCGCGGCCATCTTCTTGTAATCGTCGGACCACAGCTCGCGCTGCGACAGCTGCGGCGGACTCTTGGGATCGGCATGGTCGAACATATTGACCCCATCGAACACATACACATATTAATCCGGCAGTCAAATACCGTACAGAAAGCTCATGCCGCGTAGCGGATTTTTTCATGCCGGAAGTACGACCGGATTCTGGCCGGCTGCTTCTGCAATGAGCGTAAATGGGACAGCACTTTCCCTTGAAGTTGACCGTCTGATCGAACCGGCTCACCTGCGCTCATTCTGGCCTTCAGGTCGCCGTTCAAGTATTCATCCGGGTTCAGTTCCGGTGAGTAGCTGGGCAGGAAGAACAACTCAATCGCCTTCTTGTTCTCTTCCTCCTCCAACCATGCTTGCACCAGCTTGCTGTGATGCACGCGCAAGTTGTCGAGGATCAAGAACACCTTCTTGCCGCCAGCATCACGGATCAGCCGCATCAGAAACTTGATCAGCACCCGGGCCGTCAAGGTCTCCCGGTACAGCATGAAGCGCATCTTGCCTTGGTTGGTAATGGCCGAAATCAAGTTGATGCGCGCTCTTTTCGATTGGGATAACACCAGAACTGGGGTTTGGCCTTTTGGGGCGTAGCCACGCGGAAAGTGCTCAACACTCGACACCGCCGATTCGTCGCCCCAGCTGATTTCAGCCATTTCCGCTTTGGCACGCGCGACGATAGCCGGGTATTCCTCCTTGAGCCATTTCTCGACTGCTGCCGGTCGCTGCTCATAAGCGCGTTTGAGCGGGCGCTGCGGCGTAAAGCCCCAGCGGGCCAAGTACAGACGGACAGTACGGATCGGCAGATCGATCAGAAACATCTGCTTGATTACAGCCTTGACCGCCTGAGCACTCCACAGGGCAAACCTCAGCTTCATCTGGTCTGGCGTGCGATCCACGATGTCCTGCTTGATCCGGGCTTCCTGCGCCTCGGTCAGCCGACGGCCGGTGCCTTCGGCGCGACCGCGCTTCTGTTCTTTGAATCCCTGCGCACCTAGTGCTGCCTCACGCACCACCCAGGCGGAAATGGTGGGGCGGCGCAGCCCGAGTTCGTTCTTCGGCAATACTGGCTTGAGACCGGCCTCGCTTGTACATCCGGATAGCGGTACGCCTCAGCTGCTCACGGGCGGCCAGTTCAAGCTTGCGCACATCGATTTTTTCCATGCCGGAAGTATACAATCTGTACGGATTATTACTGCCGGATTAATAACCAGCGCCCGCGCGATGGCGATGCGCTGCCTCTGCCCGCCGGACAGCCCGTTGCCGTGCTCGCCTACCCGGGTGTCGTAGCCTTCCGGCAGCTCGCTGATGAAGTCGTGCGCGCCGGCCAGCCGCGCCGCCTGCATCACCGCCTCCAGCGGCAAGGCTGGATCGGCCAGCGCGATGTTGTCGCGTATGGAACGATTGAACAGCATGTTTTCCTGCAATACCACGCCCACCTGGCGCCTCAGCCAGGCCGGATCGGCCAGCGCCAGGTCGATGCCGTCGATGCGGACACGGCCGCCCTCCGGCAGATACAGCCGCTGCAGCAATTTGGTCAACGTGCTCTTGCCTGAGCCGGAACGGCCGACGATGCCGATCACCTCGCCCGGGCGGATCTGCAGGCTGACGCCCTTCAACACTTGCGGACCGTCCGGGGTGTAGCGGAAACGGATGTCTTCGAATTCGATGTCGCCGCGCAACGCCGGCAAGGCCTGGCGGCTTTGCGGCAGTTCGCTGCGGGTGTTGAGGATATCGCCCAGCCTTTGCATCGAGATGCCCACCTGCTGGAAGTCCTGCCACAGCTGGGCCAGGCGCAGCACCGGCGCGGAAACGCGGCCGGCCAGCATATTGAACGCCACCAGCTGGCCCACGCTGAGATAGCCGTCTATCACCAGCTTGGCGCCCAGCCACAGGGTCGCCACCGTCACCAGCTTGCCGATCAACTGGATGCCCTGCTGGCCGATATTGGCCAGATTGCCGACACGGAAGCCGGCGCTGACATAGCTGGCCAGTTGCTGGTCCCAATGCCGGGTGAACTGCGGCTCCACCGCCATCGCCTTGACGGTTTCGATATTGGACACGGTTTCCACCAGCATGGCCTGGTTGTCCGCCCCGCGGGCGAATTTCTCGTCCAGACGGCTGCGCAGCGGCGGCACCAGCAGCGCGGACACCACGGCATAACACGGCAAAGACAGCGCGACGATCACCGTCAACTTGACGCTGTACACGGCCATCACCGCCAGAAACACCACCGAGAACAGCACATCGATCACCGCGGTGAGCGCCTGACCGGTCAGGAAGTTGCGGATGCTTTCCAATTCCCGCACCCGCGCCACCGTATCGCCGACGCGGCGCGCGCCGAAATACGGCAAAGGCAGCGCCAGCAGGTGACGGAACAAGCGTGCGCCCAGCTCCACGTCGATACGGTTGGTGGTGTGCGAAAACACATAGCTGCGCAGGCCGGTCAGCAACACCTCGAACACCGAGCAAACCAGGAGCGCGATGCAGATCACATCCAGCGTGGTAAAGCCGCGATGCACCAGCACCTTGTCCATCACCACCTGGAAAAACAGCGGCGAAACCAGCGCGAACAGCTGCAGCACCAAGGACACGCCCAGCACCTCCAGCAGCAACCGGCGGTATTTGACGATGGCGGGAATGAACCAGGAGAAATCGAAACGAGCCAATTCGCCAGCCAGCGACGCGCGCGAGGCGAACAGCATGGCCCGCCCCTGCCACATCGCCTGCAAGGCGGACAGCTCCATCTTGCGCGGCCCCGGCTCGTCAGGGAATTGCACCAGCGCGTGGCTGTCGTCCGCCCGCGCCAGCACGAAATGGCGGCCGGATTCGGTCAGCGCGAGGCAAGGCAGGGCAGCCTGCCCGAGCCGGTCGAACTTCAACGTCACCACACGGGCTTTCAAGCCCATGCCGCGGGCCGCCAGCAACAGCTCAGGCTCTTGCAGGGCCGACGACAGGCCGGATTGATGACGTAGCTGCGAAGGGTCCGCAGCGATGCCGTGATAACGGGCGATCAGCACCAGGGAAAGAAGGCCCGAATCAACAACATCGCCATATTCGGACTCAGAAGGCATGCCAGACATTTAAATCTACAGAATTGGTAAAAAATGTCCTATATTATTGATTTCAATGAAATTTACTGTCAAAGTTCGGCTGCAAAAAACCAGAAATATGGTGCATAATCCGGTTTTTGCAAGATTGTTTGAAAGTAAACACCTGTTAACAATTCCTTGATGGCATTTAAATTCCAGCAATGCATTTCACAGTTCTTTTCCGGCGAGCGCTACCCTGCATCCTCCTCTCATTCGCGACCTCGGGCCATGCCGCGTCCTGGCTGAGCGACCCTCTGCTAAGCCGAGGCGACGCTCCCTCATGGCAAGCCGAAGGATGCCCCGCACACGATTCCTCCGCCCCGCTTTCCCTGTACACCGCGGCCACCCAGGCGCTTTGCCGCCATCCGCAGACGCATGAGGCCTGGGCCCAGCTACATGCCGGGGAAGCCCAGGTTGGCAGTGCCCGCGCCGCCTATCTGCCAACGCTGAACGCCTCGCTGCAAAACGCGCGCGACCATGCCATCACGCAAGTGCCATCTATTCCGGTGTTGAATACCGACACGCACAGCCGCTACCGCAGCGACACGCTGACGCTGAACTGGCTGCTGTACGATTTCGGCGCCCGCGACGCCGCGCTGAAGAACGCGCATGCCCTGCTGGAAGCGGCCCAGGCCAATATCGATGGCACCATGCAAAAAGTCCTGGCCGGCACCGCCCAGGACTATTACGCCGCCATAGCCGCCCAGGCCGCCTGGCAAGCGGAACAGGAAACCGAAACGGCCGCGGAGCAAAGCCTCGAGGCCTCCAGCCGGCGCGTCCGCGCCGGCGTTGCCGCCATCAGCGACCAGTTGCAGGCGCAAACGGCGGCCGCCCAAGCCCGATACGCGCTGGCCAAAGCCGAAGGCGCCTGGCGAAATGCGACCGGGGCCCTCGCGCTGGACATGGGCTTGTCGCCATCGACCTTATTGCGTCTGCCGCCAGCCAGCCAGCTCGACGCCTCGTCCAATGCCGGCCTGAGGCCGGTCGACGAACTGCTGGCCGCAGCTCAACGAGAGCATCCCAGCCTGCAGGCCGCCCGCGCGCAGCTGGCCGCGGCCCAGGCCAAGGAAGATCAGGTGCGGGCTCAGGGAAGACCCTCGGTCAACTTCGTCGCCCGCGCCAACCACAGTACCCAGCCAGAGAGCCTGGGCACCGGTCTGCCGCTAGTGGGCGCGCATACGCAGGATCGATACATCGGCATACAAGTCGATATCCCGCTATTCGAAGGTTTCGGCCGGCACTATCAGGCCTTGCAGGCGGCTGCCGAGGCGGAAAGCAGGCAGAGCCAGCTGGAAGACGCCCAGATGCAGGTGGCACAAGGCGTCTGGACCCATTACCAGGCGCTGGAAACCGCCACCGCCAATACTCGGATCACACGCGAGTTGCTGGACAGCGCCCAGGCCGCCTTCATCGCCGGCAAGGCCAGATACGAAAAAGGCGCCGGCAATATCCTGGAGTTGCTGAGCGTGCAGGCGGAACTCGCCAGGGCGCGCCAACAGCGTGTACAAGCCTTGACCGACTGGCTAACCGCCCGCCTTCAGCTAGCCGCCAGCGTCGGGCGGCTGGATCCGGCCGCCTTGCGCTGATTGTCCCTCGGCTCCGCTTCATAAAAAAACCAGCAGGAATCGCCGGTTTTTGAGAAAATCCGCGTTTACCGTTTGATTTTGCAAGCAAGACGATGACGCACCCACAGACTATTGCCCTGGTCGAATCGCTGGATCACGAAGGCCGGGGGGTCGCCCACGTTGACGGCAAGACCATCTTCATCGATGGCGCGCTGCCGTACGAGAAGGTTGTCTACAGCAGCTACCGCAAGAAGCCCAGCTACGAGAACGCCAACACCTCCAAGGTGCTGAAGGAAAGCTTCATGCGCGCCGATCCGCGCTGCCCGCACTTCGGCGTTTGCGGCGGCTGTTCGATGCAACACGTGGAATTCACCGCCCAGGTGGCGGTCAAGCAGCGCGTGCTGGAAGACAATCTGAAGCGCATCGGCAGAGTCAAGGCCGAGCGCATCCTCACCCCCATCGCCGGACCGGCCTGGCACTACCGTCATCGCGCCCGCATGTCCGCCCGCATGGTGGCCAAGAAGGGCGGCGTGCTGGTCGGCTTCCACGAGAAAAACTCCAGCTACATCGCCGAAATGCGCGAGTGCCACATTCTGCCCAAACACATCTCCGACCTGATCATGCCGCTGCGCGCGATGATAGCGACGCTGTCGATCAGCCAGCGGATGCCGCAGGTGGAAGTGGCCGTCGGCGACAAGCTCGACATCCTGGTGTTCCGCAATATGGACGCGATCACCGACGCCGACTTCGCCATCCTGAAGGGCTTCTCCGACACCCACGGCAGCGCCGAGCGTCCGCTACAGGTCTGGCTGCAGCCCAAGGGCCCGGAGACCTGTTACCCGATCTACCCGCTGGACGCGCCCAAGCTGACCTACAGCATGCCGGAATATGCGGTGGAAATGCCCTACTACCCGACCGAGTTCACCCAGGTGAACCCGCAGATCAACGCGGTGATGGTGGCGCGCGCGCTGAAATTCCTCGATCCGCAGCCGGGCGAGCGCATCGCCGACATGTTCTGCGGCATCGGCAACTTCACGCTGCCCATCGCCCGCTCGGGCGCCGTGGTGCACGGCATGGAAGGCAGCCAGGCGCTGGTCAAGCGCGCGGTGGAAAACGCCACCCACAACGGCCTGCAGGACCGCGTCAGCTACGAGATGGCCAATCTGTTCGACGTCACCGAGGCATCGTTCGCGGCGCTGGGCCAGTTCGACAAGATGCTGGTGGATCCGCCGCGCGACGGCGCGGTGCAGCTGTTGAAGGCCATCACCGAGGAGACCGCGCCCAAGCGCATCGTCTACGTGTCCTGTAATCCGGCCACGCTGGCGCGCGACGCCGGCATCCTGGTCAACACCAAGGGCTACACGCTGAAGACGGCCGGCATCATCAATATGTTCCCGCACACCGCGCACGTCGAGTCGGTGGCCTGGTTCGAGAAGACCGGCCCGTGCAAGACGCCCAAGGAGGTCGAGGAAATCGAGGCGATCGAGGCCGCCGAACGCGAGGCCGCCAAGGCGGCGCGCAAGGCGGAGGAAGCCGCGGAAGAGGCGAAAAAAGCCCAGCTGCTGGCCGAGAAGGCCGCCGCCAAGGAGGCTCGCCGCGCGCACTACTTCGCAGAGAAGGCCCGCCGCGAGACCGAAGAAACGGCGGACGGCCAACAGTGAGCGAGACGGCTCGCGCCGGCATTTCGCCGGCATGAGCCGTTTTCTTTATATCAAGACAGATTGTTTGATCTAAAGACAAGTATTATTCTTCGCTTCAGCGCATTGTGCTGACGCCGACGGCATCCGCTTTCCCGCGCATCGTCGCCCGGCATGATGTTATAAGAACCGGCACACGGCCCGCCGCATCAGGCGGGACCGCAGCCTTGCTCGATACCTGCTTCGGCGGGAAGAAACCCTAAAGCGACATTCAAATCATGCATATCGTCCAATTCCTGATCGGCCTAGTCGTGGTACTGGCCCTCACCCAGCTGGTCTCCCGCGACCGGAAGAACATCAAGATCCGCTCGGTCATCCAGTTGCTGGTCGTCGAGATCGCGCTGGCTTTCTTCCTGCTGAACACCACTTATGGCCTGGCCATCGTCGGCAGCATCTCCGGCGTCTTCACCAAGCTGATGGATTTCGCCGGCGAAGGCACCAAGTTCGCCTTCGGCGGCATCCAGAACAAGGATGAGTTCAGCTTCTTCCTGAACGTGCTGATGCCCATCGTGTTCATCTCGGTGCTGATCGGCATCCTGCAGCACATCCGCGTGCTGCCGGTGGTGATCCGCGCGGTCGGCTTCGTGCTGTCCAAGGTCAGCGGCATGGGCAAGATCGAGTCGTTCAACGCGATCAGCTCGATGATGGTCGGCCAGTCCGAGAACTTCATCGCCTACAAGAACATCATCCACACCTTCGACGAGAAGCGCATGTACACGTTGGCCGCCACCGCGATGTCCACCGTGTCGATGTCCATCGTCGGCTCCTACATGCAGATGATAGAGCCCCGCTTCGTCGTCACCGCGCTGGTGCTGAACCTGTTCAGCACCTTCGTCGTGCTGTCGCTGATCAACCCCTACGACAGCGCGCTGGGCGAGGACGAGCTGATCAGCAACGAAGGCCACCGCGTGTCCTTCTTCGAGATGCTGGGCGAATACATCCTGACCGGCTTCAAGATCGCCGTGATCGTCGCCGCGATGCTGGTCGGCTTCATCGCGCTGATCGCCTGCGTCAACTTCATCTTCACCGCCATCTTCGGCATCAACTTCCAGACCATCCTGGGCTATGTGTTCTGGCCGTTCGCCTGGCTGATGGGCGTGCCGACTCACGAGGCGCTGACCGCCAGCAGCATCATGGCCACCAAACTGGTGACCAACGAGTTCGTCGCGATGCTGGAGTTGAAGAACCAGGCCGCCCACCTGTCGGCCTACACCCGCGGCGTGCTGTCCATCTTCCTGGTGTCCTTCGCCAACTTCAGCTCGATCGGCATCATCGCCGGCGCGGTGAAGGGCCTGGACGAGGAGCGCGGCAACATGGTGTCCCGCTTCGGTCTGAAGCTGGTCTACGGCTCCTCGCTGGTCAGCATCCTGTCGGCGCTGATCGCCGGCCTGGTCCTGGCCTCCTGAGACGGCTCCACCGCCGCACCCGAACCGCCCGCCTTCGCGGGCGGTTTTGTTTTGTCCGCCCCTGCCGCATAATGGCCGCCTGATCCCCAATGGAATGCCTCTCATGCCGCACCAGCCGCTCAGCGAGCAAGACTACCAACGCCTGTCCGCCACCCTCGCCGGCTTCGCCGGCCAGGACTGCATGAATCTGGAGCAGCTGGACGGCTTCTTCGCCGCGCTCCTGGCCGGCCCCGACGCCATCCCGCCGTCCGAGTGCCTGCCCATCATCCTCGGCGGCGCTTTCGACGACGAGGCCGCCTTTCCCAGCGAGAAGTCGCTGGAGCAGTTCGTCTCGCTGCTGCGCGGCCACTGGCAGGACATCGCCGACGCGCTGAAAGGCGGGGAATTCCAGCCGTGGCTGGAGGCGGACGCCGCCGGCGTGGTCCACGGCAACGACTGGTGCGAGGGCTTCGTCGCCGGTATGGAGCTGCTGAACGACGACTGGGGCCTCTTGTTCGAGTCGCCGGAAAATTCCCCGCTGCTGGAACCGGTCATGGCGCTGGGCTTCGAGCGCCATCCCGACGCCGAGATGCGCCCCTTCGTCGAAGCCATCTCCGCCGAGCAGCGCGCCGAATTGCTGGCCGCCATTTCGCCGTCGGTGCACGGCATACACGATTTCTTCGCCGCCATCCGCCGCCAACTGGAACAGGAAGAGCGGGAGCTGGAAAAGAACCCCGACCGCCGCGCGCACTAGGCGTCGGGCCGCGATCGGTTTCCGGCCGGGATCGGACCCGGACGCTGGGCGCCGGTAAACCGGCGGCGGCCCGCGGCGTTAAACAGGCACGCGCGAAGAACAGCGCGGCTCGTTATCTTTCAAGACAGGGGTAAGCCATGAACGCAATCGAAGCCTTGCTGTTTGCCGTGATCCAGGGCATCAGCGAATTGTTCCCGGTCAGCAGCCTGGGCCACGGCGTGCTGATTCCCGACTGGCTGCACTGGTCGATCAACCGCAACAGCCCCGACTTCCTGCCGTTCATGGTGATGCTGCACCTGGGCACCGCCGTCGCGCTGCTGATCTATTTCCGCCGCGACTGGATGGCGCTGATAGGCGGCTGGCTGAAGGCCGGCGGCCGCGCCAGCAATCCCGAGGCGCGCCTGATGTGGCTGGTGATCGCCGGCACGATACCGGCCGGCCTGCTGGGCCTGTTGCTGGAGAAACAGCTGCGCCAGCTATTCACCAGCACCACCGCGGTGCTGGTCTTCCTGGCGCTGAACGGCCTGCTGCTGCTGCTGGGCGACCGCCTGAAGAAGAGAACCGCCTCGCACCCACTGTCCGAGCTGAGCTTCGCCGGCGCGATCAAGATAGGCGCCGGCCAGGCGCTGGCCTTGCTGCCGGGCTTCTCCCGCTCCGGCGCCACGCTGGTAGCCGGCCTGGCCCACGGCCTGGACTACGCCTCGTCGGCCCGCTTCTCCTTCCTGCTGGCCACGCCCATCATCGCCGCCGCCGGCGTGCTGGAAATCCCCAAGCTGGCTCATCACGGCCACGGCTCGGCGCAGTGGGGACTACTGCTGGCCTGCGGCGCGGTGGCCGGCCTGTGCGCCTACGCCAGCACCTGGTTCCTGATGCGCTACTTCAAAAAGACCGAAATCGAATCGCTGCGCCCGTTCGGCTGCTACTGCCTGCTAGTCGGCATCATCGGCTTGCTGGCCAAATTCGTGTAAATAGACTGGACTTGTCCGGACAGTATTATAAAATTGCATTCATAATAGTAATTTTACTTATTGAAATACCGGTCGTGCTTTACTAAGAACCTGTTCACGATCTTTTTTCGAGCGTCTCGGGGCCGTTTTCTGCCGGCGCATGGCTTTGTCAAACGCCCCTTGCAGTGAATGACACTGCGGCGGGCCGCTTTTCGCGCCCTGCACCCGGCAGAGGTGGCCGCTGCCGGAAAAGATCGTGAACAGGTTCTAAAAGCCGCAAGCGCATTGGCAGGATGGCGCAGCCGGTCTCGGAATTGCTGTCGCAGGGGCGTCAGACCCCAATCATAAAAACTTTTTTGGAAGAATGATCGTTTTGGAAGACCGCAAGACTGAGCGCCTGCCCAACGACCTGGCCAGGCGCGCCACCGCCATCATCGAATTGCCGGACGGCGTGCTGGTGACAGCCAGCCGCGGCGGCCGTTACAACCTCCCGGGCGGCAAGGCCAACCGCGGCGAGCTGCGCTCTCAGGCGCTGATCCGCGAAGTGCGCGAGGAGACCGGGTTGCGCATCAACTCGATGCTCTATCTGTTCGATCACATCACCCCGTTCAACGCCCACAAGGTCTACCTGTGCATCGCCCAGGGCCAGCCTAAGCCGCAGAACGAGATCGAGCGGATCGCCCTGGTATCGTCGCCCGATACCGACATGGACCTGTTCGTCGAAGGCCGCGCCATCCTGCGCCGCTACGCCCGCCTGCGCGGCGAGGAAACCGCCAAGGGCGAGGCGCTGCGCGCGCTCCTGGGCCTGGCGCGCTACATCGCCAAGGTGAATTGAGCTTTCGCCGATAAAAAAAGGACATGCCGCGGCATGTCCTTTTTCCCATTGCGCCCCGCGCCGCTATTTCTTGGCCGCGGCGCCCTGCTGCTGCATCATCGCCACCATGTCGGCCGGCAGATCGACCCAACCGGCCTGCTGGGCCGCCGACAAGGTCATCGCCAGCAGCAGCAAGGCCAGCGGCGCGAACAACACCACGCCGGCCAGCACCCTCAGCACCGACACGCCGGACACCTTGACCAGCGCGTTCACCAGCACCACCAGGCCAAGTATCGACAGCAGCACGTCGATGACCTGGGCGGCGTCGCCCGGCAGCCAGCTGGTCAGCGGCTCGAGGAACTGCAAGCCGCTGGCCACCACCACCAGGCCGAACAGCGAACCGCTCAGCTCCCCCTTGCCCAGTTTCAGCCAGAAGGTCATGAAGCGGGTGAACAGCAGCGTTTCCAGCCAGGTGAACAACACCATGAAGCCAATGCGGCCGGCGATGTTGCCGCCCAGCTCGGCGGTGTCGCCGCTGGCGATCAGGCCCAGCGCGGTCAGCAGCAGCGCCGGCTGCCACAGCGGATACTGGTAGGCGGCCAGCGGCTTGACCCGCAACCGCAACAAATCGAGTACGTCGTCGATCAACAAGCGCATGGCGGACTCAATCAAAAACCACGGTTTTGTTGCTGTACGACAGCACGCGGTTGTCCAGATGCCAGCGCACCGCGCGCGACAGCACCACTTTCTCCAGGTCGCGGCCCTTCTGTATCAGGTCCTCTACCGCGTCGCGGTGCGAAATCCGGGTGACTTCCTGCTCGATGATCGGGCCCTCGTCCAGGTCTTCGGTCACGTAGTGGCTGGTGGCGCCGATCAGTTTGACGCCGCGGGCGAAGGCGCGGTGATAGGGCTTGGCGCCGTCGAAGGCCGGCAGGAAGCTGTGGTGGATATTGATCACCCGGTCCGGATAGCGCTCGACGAACTCGCCGGACAGGATCTGCATATAGCGCGCCAGCACGATGAAATCGACGCCGGCCTCCTCCAGCAGGCGGAACTGCTCGGCCTCGGCCTCGGCCTCGGCCTTGTTGTCCTTGCCTACCTTGATCACATGGAAGGGGATGTCGTTGAACTCCGCCAGTCGGCGGCAGGTTTCATGATTGGAGATCACCAGCGGGATATCGCATTCCAGCTCGCCGATGCGCCAACGGTGCAATAGGTCGGCCAGGCAGTGTTCGTACTGCGACACGAAGATCGCCATCCGCGGCTTGCGGGCCGACAGCGACACCTTCCAGTTCATGCCGTGCTCGTCCGCAATCGGCTGGAAGGCGGCGGCGAAGCTGTCCATCGGCAGCGTGAAGCCGTTCAGGTCCCATTGCACCCGCATCAGGAACAGGTTCTCGCTGGTGTCCTGATGCTGGTCCGCATGCATGATGTTGGCGTTGTAGGTCATCAGGAAGTTGGCGATGGCCGCCACCAGGCCCTTTTTGTCCGGCGCGCTGATCAGCAGCGTGGCCGAATGCTTCTCGTGAGTCATTTAGCAAATCCGTATTTAGTTTTACGTGATACTAACAGCAGCCGCGCGCCGCTGTCTGCCTTGGCGCCCGCTCAAAGCCTTGAGCATGACGGAGGCAAGGCCCGGCCGCCGAAAATAAAATCGCCACAGCCCGGCGCGGCGGCCGCTGTGGCGAACATGCTTGCGGCCGCCGCTGACGCGGCGCCCGGCTCAGGCGTTCAGATTGGCGGAGTCCAGCGTGTTCTGCAGCAACGTCGCCACCGTCATCGGCCCGACGCCGCCCGGCACCGGCGTGATGAAGCCGGCGCGCTCGCGCGCGATGTCGAACTCCACGTCGCCGCACAGCTTGCCGCTGTCCAGCCGGTTGATGCCGACATCGATGACCACCGCGCCCGGCTTGATCCACTCGCCCTTGACGAAGTTGGGGATGCCCACGCCGACCACGACGATGTCGGCGGCGGCCACCTCGTCGGCCAGATTCCGCGTCGCGCTGTGGCAGACGGTGACGGTGGCGCGCGCCAGCAGCATTTCCAGCGCCTGCGGGCGGCCGACGATGTTGGAGGCGCCGACGATGACCGCCTTCTTGCCCTTGGGATCGATGCCGTATTCTTCCAGTAGCGTCATCACGCCGCGCGGCGTGCACGGCCGCATCAGCGGCATCTTGATCGCCAGCCGGCCGACATTGTAGGGATGGAAGCCGTCGACGTCCTTTTTCGGATTTATGCGTTCGATCACTTCTTGCGGATCGATCTGCGGCGGCAGCGGCAGCTGCACCAGGATGCCGTCTATGCCGTCGTCGGCGTTCAGGTCGTCGATGATCTCCAGCAACTGCTGCTGGCTGGCGGAGGCCGGCAGGTCATAGGCCACCGAGCGGATGCCGGCCTTCTCGCAGGCCTTCTTCTTGCTGCCCACATAAACCGCGGAGGCCGGATTGTCGCCGACCAGCACCACCGCCAGCGCCGGCGCGCGCTTGCCCTGCAGCAGACGCTCGCCCACGCCTTCGCTGACCTTGGTCACCAGCTTCTCCGCCACCGCCTTGCCATCGATCAATTGTGCCGCCATGCCTCAGTCCCACCTTGATGCAATAAATAATGGCCGTCATTTTCTCATTTTTTCCACATGGCGGTAAGCCGAGCGGAAAAGAATATTTTTCTTAAGATCAAGAGAAATAAAGGAAAACTAAAAACAGCGACATTACGCACTGGAAATGTTTGCCCGAACTGGCTGAAATATTTGCTCGCAAACGTTGACAGGGCAAGGCGGCGTCCGTATAGTTGCGCTCTCTGTTCGGGGCGTAGCGCAGCCTGGTAGCGCACCTGATTTGGGATCAGGGGGTCGCGAGTTCGAATCCCGCCGCCCCGACCAGACAACATGCCCGATAGAGCGCCCGTAGCTCAACCGGATAGAGCACCGGCCTTCTAAGCCGGGGGTTACAGGTTCGATTCCTGTCGGGCGCGCCAAAGTTTCTGGCAATGGCAACAAACAGTGGTGGATATAGCTCAGTTGGTAGAGTCCCGGATTGTGATTCCGGTTGTCGTGGGTTCGAGTCCCATTATCCACCCCAAAATTTGCAGCAGTCATGGCCTGGCCGTGACAGCGACCCGCTTACGGCGGTGGATATAGCTCAGTTGGTAGAGTCCCGGATTGTGATTCCGGTTGTCGTGGGTTCGAGTCCCATTATCCACCCCAACAATTTGCAGCAGTCATGGCCTGGCCGTGACGGCAACCCGCTTACGGCGGTGGATATAGCTCAGTTGGTAGAGTCCCGGATTGTGATTCCGGTTGTCGTGGGTTCGAGTCCCATTATCCACCCCAGTATCCCGAAAGCCCGACCTCGCGTCGGGCTTTTTCGCATTTGGCCGGCGACTTACAGATTCGCGACCAAAATGTTCATATTCCGTGCTTGCCTGAATAGTGAAGCTCCGTATAATCGAATACATTTGCATGTATCCGATTGACTGACAGATAACGATACCCACCATGACCACCCTGCAGCCGATCAAGCGCCAGACGCTTACCAGTGCCGTCACCGAATCATTGCGCCGGCGCATTCTGTCCGGCGAATTCGCCGACGGCCAACAATTGCGCCAGGAGGCGCTGTCCAACGAATACGGCGTCAGCCGGGTGCCGGTGCGCGAGGCGCTGCGCCAGCTGGAGGCGGAGGGACTGATCCAGATCATCGATCACAAGGGCGCGCTGGTCTCCAAGCTGTCGCTGGAGGACATCCTGGAATTGCTGGAAGTGCGCGCGCTGCTGGAAGGCTCGCTGCTGAAGGCCGCCATCCCCTGTCAGAGCGCGGCCGATCACGAAGCCGCCGCACAGACCTTGCGCGAATTCGAGACCGCGCTGAACAACAACGACGTGCGCCACTGGGGCGAGATCAACTCCCGCTTCCACCTGGCGCTGTACCGCGCCGCGCGCCGGCCGAACACGCTGGCCCTGATCGAGCAGCTGCACAACAAGACCGACCGCTATACCCGGATGCAGATCCTGTTCACCCGGACCATGGAACGCGCCCACGAAGAGCACACCCGGCTGCTGGAGCTTTGCCGCCAGGGCCGCGCCGAGGAAGCGGCCGAATTCCTGCGCTTCCACATCCTGTCAGCCGGCCATGCGCTGGAAAGCTATCTGAAGGGCCAGCAGGCCAATCACTGAGCGCCGCCGCGCTGCCGCCAGGCGGCCGCCGCGCGCCGCAAGGCCTCGGCCAGATACAGGCAGGCCGGACCGGCCGACGACGGCTCCGCCAATACCAGGTGCAGCGACGCCCTGCGCACCGCTCCGCTCTTCAGCGGCAGCGGCTTCAGGCTGCCGTCGGCCAGCTGGCGGCCAATCCGGTGCCGCGCCAGCCAGCCGAAGGCCAGACCGGCCTCCACCATCGCGATGCCGGTTTCCGGCTGCGATACCGTCCAGCGCTGATGCGCGCCCAGCCAGCCCTCGTCGCGCGGCTGCCTACTGCCGGAATCGCGCAGCACCACCTGCACTTCTCCGCGCAGCTGCTCGCCGTCCAAAGACTCGCCCAGGCCGTGCAAGCGATGATGCGGCGCCGCGCAGGCGATGAACTCGGCATCGAGCAGCCAGTCGCCGAGAAAACCCTGCGGCACCCGCCCGGCCACCGCCAGTTCGGCGTCGCCGCGGTATAAGGCGTCGTCGGCGCCCGACATCACCACCTCGTGCAGCTGCAGCCGCGTCTCTCGACAGTGGCCGGCGAAATCGCCGCAGGCCGCCAGCATCACCTCGGCCGGCAGCAGGCTGTCCAAGGCCACCGTCAGCTCCGGCTCCCAGCCGCGCCCCAGGCTGCCGGCCCGGCGCTCCAGCTGCTCGGCGTGGCGCAGCAGCTCGCCGGCCTCGCGCAGCAGAACCTCGCCCTCGTCGGTCAGCCGCATCCGCCGGCCGTCCGGCCGCAACAGCTCCACACCCAGTTGCTCGCGCAGCCTCGCCACCGCGTAGCTGACCGCGGACTGGCTGCGATGCAGCCGCTCCGCCGCGCGGGCAAAACCGCCCTCCTCCACGATGGCCTGCAATACCTGCCATTGCTCCAGCGTCGTCCTCGGCATTTCAATATCTGATTTTTTGATCAATAACAGCTGAATTTTGCGCTTTTTTATCTGATTTTTCACTGCAAAAATGTGGGCATAGACATGCAAGGAGAAGCGAAATGAGCAATGCCAGCCGCACAGTGGAACAGATCGTCAATGGACGCGAGGTATCGGACGGCGCCGGCGTGCGCCTGCTGCGGGTGCTGAACCAGCCGCAGCAGCGCCGGCTCGACCCCTTCCTGATGCTGGACGAATTCCGTTCCGACAATCCGGACGACTATATCGCCGGCTTCCCCAGCCATCCGCACCGCGGCTTCGAAACCGTGACCTATATGCTGGACGGCCGGATGCGCCACCGCGACAACGCCGGCAACGAGGGCCTGCTCGGCCCGGGCGGCCTGCAATGGATGACCGCCGGCCGCGGCATCGTCCACTCGGAGATTCCCGAGCAGCAGGACGGGTTGATGCACGGCTTCCAACTGTGGATCAACCTGCCCGCCGGCGACAAGATGACGGCGCCGGGCTATCGCGACATCCCGGCGGACGACATTCCGCAGTGGCGCGACGAGGCCGGCAACGCGATCAAGCTGCTGGCCGGCCGCTTCGGCGGCAGGACTGGGCCGGTGGAGCGGCCGCACACCGAACCGCTGTACCTGGACCTGGCGCTGCCGGCCGGCAATGCCGTCTGGCTGCCGCTGCCGGCCGGCCATCAGGCTTTCATCTATCTGTACCAGGGCCGGCTGGATGCCGCCGGCAGCCCGGTGGCGGCGCGGCAGATGGCGGTGCTGGGCAATGACGGCGACGGGGTGGCGCTGATCAACGGCGACGCGGAAAGCCGGCTGCTGTTGCTGGCGGCGAAACCGCTGAACGAGCCCATCGTGCAATGGGGGCCGTTCGTGATGAACAGCCGGGAGCAGATAGAAGAGGCGATGGCGGACTACAGCGAAGGCAGGTTCTGATCGCCGCCCAGGCAGGCGTTTATCGTCTGCCTGAGCTCTTCCAGACGAAAGGGCTTGATCAGCATGCCGTCCATGCCGGCGTCGCGGCAACGCTGTCTATCCTCGGTGAAGGCGCTGGCCGTCATCGCGACGATGCGCGGCTGGCGGGCCAGATCGCTGGCGCGGATCAGCCGCGTCGCCTCCAATCCGCTCATCACCGGCAGCTGCACATCCATCAGGATCAGCCGGTAAGCGCCGACGCGCGCCATCTCCACCGCCTGCAACCCGTCTTCCGCCTGGTCGGCGGCCAATTCCAGCCACTCCAGCATCTGTTCCAGCAGCGCCCGGTTCAGGGGATTGTCTTCCACCAGCAATATGCTGGCTGTCTCGTCCGACGCCATGCCTCCCCCGATATGAAAACGGCGGCGGCGCACTCCCGCCGCCGCCGCCGTCTTTCAGCATAGCCCAAGCGGACGACAGGCCAAGCCTGTCGTCCTTTTCCGCGCTCAGCCTCCCGACTTCACCGCGCCCGCGACGGTCTGGTCCTGGCCGTTGCGCTCGACATGGATCAGCGGCATCTGGCCGGAAGTCACATCCTTGACTGCCTGCTGCACGATGGCCGCCGGCGAACCGTCCAGCTTGACGCCGCCGCTGTCGGACTGGGTATGGGTCTGGATGTCGCTGGCCTCCACCTTGGCGTCGCCCAGGTTCACCTTGCCGCCGCTGGAGGCGATCTGGCCGCCGACCAGCTGCACCTTGCCGCCCACCGCCAGATTGATGCCGCCGTCGCCGTTGATGGCGCTGACGCTGCCCACACTGTTGTCCTTGTTGACGGCCACGTCGATGACACCGGACACCTGGGTGCCCTTGTCCTGCGGATTCAACAACTTGTCCTTCAGCGTGGCGCCGGCCTGCTGGCGTG
Organism: Chromobacterium sp. ATCC 53434; assembly: GCF_002848345.1. Lineage (NCBI taxonomy): Bacteria > Pseudomonadati > Pseudomonadota > Betaproteobacteria > Neisseriales > Chromobacteriaceae > Chromobacterium > Chromobacterium sp. ATCC 53434. The sequence goes on from NZ_CP025429.1 coordinate 2,837,737, forward strand.
CGCCGTCGATCAGGCCCGGCTTGGCGTCGCCGGCCGGCTGGGCGCCCTGCAGCTTGTCGGCCGCGGCGTTGATCGCCTCAGTCGCCTTGTCCTTCGCCGCACCCGCCAGCGGGCCGGCCAGGCCGGCGGCCTGATCGACGACGCTGGGGTTCTTGGCGTCGGAACGGCTGACGTTCAGGCCCACCTCCACATGGCTGCCGTTGTTGCGGTCCTGCTGGCTTTGCACGACGATATTGCCGCCGACGCTGCCGTCCACCTTGCCGCCGTTGATGTCGGCGCCGGCCAGCGTCAGCTGGCCGTCGGCCTTGACATTGACCTGGCCGGCCTTGACCACGGCGTTGGCATTGGCGAGCTTGTCCTGCTGGTCCACCTTGACGTCGAAGCCGCCACCCGCCTGGTAGGTCTTGCTGGCGCCGTCGGCCTTGGCCTGGCCGCTCGCGTCCTTGGCCACGCTGCTGTTGGCGCCGCCGCCCAGATTGGCGCTGGCGCTCCAGTCATTGCGCTGGCTGCCGTTCTGCGCCGACTGCAGATTGACGCCGCCGTTGTCGGCCGTCAGCTCCACCGTCTTGCCGGACAGCTGGCTGCCTTGCAGCGACACGGCCTTGTCGCCGGTGGCGCCGGCGCTAACGCTCAGCGCGCCGCCCGCCGTCGCCTGGGTGCCGGCCTGCGTGACACTGGACTCGTTCTGGCTGGACAGCTGGACGCCGCCGCCCACGTTGAAGCCCTGGCCGGACGCGTCCTTGCCCTTGCTGTTGCTGCCGCCGGCATTGACGTTGAAGCCCCAGCCGTTGCCGGTCTTGCTGTCGCTGCCGGTGGCGGCCTGCAGGCTGACCTTGCCGTCGGACTGCAGCTTGACGTCGCCGCCGCTGGAGAGGCTGCCGCCCTGCACGGTCAGGCCGTTGCCGGACGTCAGCGCGATGCCGCCGGCCGCCTGCACCGAACCGGTCGCCGCCTGGCTGGAGGCGGTCTGGCCCTGCTGGCTGTTCACCGCCAGATTGCCGCTGCCGCCGAGCTTGCTGCCGCCGTCGATCGGGCTGGTGCTGACGCCGACGCCAACCGACACGCCGACATTGCGCTGCTGGCTGCTGGCGGTGTTGTCGGCCTGGCTCAGGCTCAGCTTGCCGCCGGCCTGCACATTGGCCTGGCCGCCGCCGCCGTTGATGTTCACGCCCTGGTAGGACGCGTCGTTGTTGATCTGCACGCTGACGCCGCCGGTCGACAGGATGGAACCGGTCCCCGCGGTGCTGGACGCGCTCTGGCCGCTGACATAGCTGCCCTGGCCGCTGCCCTTGACGTTGACGTCCTGGCCGGTGGTCGTATAGACGCGCACGGTGGCGCTGCCTTCGCTGGCCTGGCTGCTCTGGCTCTGGGTATTGGCCGCCGCCGTCATTTGCTGGCTGTCGGCGCTGATGCTGACCGCGCCCTGGGTGGCCTGGTACTGGGTCGCCTGGTCCTTCAACGCGCCGCCGGCGGCCACATTGACCGAGGCGCCCGCGATGCTGGTGACCTGCGCCGTGCTGCTCTGGCTCTGCGATTTGGCGCTGCCACCGGTCGCGGCGATGTCCACGCCCAGATTGGCCGCGCCCAGGTTCGCCGCCTGAGCGGCCGCGCCGGACACATTGCCGCTGGCCACGCTGGTCCCGGCGTTGACGACCGGGCGGGTCAGGCCGCTGTAGTCGACATTGGCGCCGACGTCCACGCCCCAGTGGCTGCTGGTCTGCTGAGTGGACTGCTGGCTGATCGCCGCCTGGTTGCTGATATCGCCGGCGGCGATGCTGACCGCGCCGCTCGCCTGGATCTGGCTGCCCTGGTTCTGCACGCTGCCCATGCCGTTGCCGGCGGTGATGTCCAGCTTGCCGCCGGCCTTGACCGCGCTGGCCTGGGCGACGCTGCCGTCGACGACGATGCGGTTGCCGGTCTGGCCGAACTCGACGCCGGCGCCGGTCTTGTCCAGGCCGCCGGTCAGATACAGGCCGCCGCCGCTGACGGTGCCGGCCTTGTCGCTGTGGCTGGTGGCCTGCGCCGCGTTCAGGCTGACGTTCTGGCCGGACAGGCTGGCGTCGCCGCCGCTTTCCAGCTTGGAACCGCTCAGCGTCAGATCGTTGCCGGCCGCCAGCTTGACGCTGCCGCCGGCCAGTTGCGAGCCGGTCTGGCTCGTCTGGTCCAGCTGCTGCTCGGTGCTGCTGTGCTCCAGCCGCACGCCGCCGCGGTATTGCTTGTCGCCGGTCTCGGCGCCGACGCCGCGCAGCGCCAACTGGGTGTCGCTGGACTGGCTGTGCGTTTCCGCCGCCTGGCTGGCCACCTTGATGTCGCCGACCGCCTGGATGTTCAGCGCCTGCGCCGCCTTGAGCAGGCTGCCGGTCACCGCCACGTCGCCGGCGGAGATCAGTTGCAGGTCGGCGTCGGACTTCAGCGCCGAGCCGACCGCGGTCTGTTGGCTGCTGCTGCCCTTGCTGGAACTGCTGGTGATGTTGAAGGCGGTGCCGCTGCGCTGATCGATGCGGGTCTGGCTCAGATCCAGCGCGCTGTCGATGACGACGCCGCCGGACTGGGTCTTGGCGTAGGCGCCTTGCGTACCCTTGGCCTGGCTGCCGTTGATCGCGATGCCGGCGTCGCCGTTGATGAACAGCTTGCCGCCGGCGTTGACCGCGCTGCCGGTGTTGACGGTGGCGCTGCTGCTGTTGTTCTGGTTGCCGCCGCCGCCGATGCCGCCCCAATAGGTCTTGCCGTTCTGCGTGCTGCTGCCGTTGGCGCTGGTCTGCGCGGCCAGCATGGTCTTGCCCTGCGACGACAGGATGGCGTCGCCGCCGGCTTGCAGCACGGCGGCCTGGGCGTTGATGTCGCCGCTGGCGGTCACGCCCAGCGCGTTGCCGGCGCGCAGTTGAGCCTGCACCAGGCGCTGCTGGCTGCTGCTGTTGTTCCAGCTGCCGGTTTCCAGCGCCGCGCCATCGTTCTTGCGATTGCCGACGTCGCTGCTGGTATCGGTTTCGCTCAGCGCCGACAGCTGGACGCCGCCGGTGGCGCCCAGCTTCAGATTGTTGCCGGCCTGCACGCTGGCGCCGGCGACGGCGATGTCGCCGCCGGTCGCGACGACGGTCGCGTCGTGGCCGGCCTTGATCCGCGCCACCGACTGCTGCTGGGTCGTGCTGCTCTGTTCCTGGTTGTACGCCCAGGAATTCTTCCAGGCGTGGTCGCTGCTGCTGCTGCCGCTTTGCGCCAGCTGGCCGTCCAGATTGACGCTGGCGCCGGACAGCTGCACGTCCTGGCCCTGAATGTCGGCGGCGCCGACATGGGCGTTGCCGCTGGCGCTGACCGTCACGTTGTCGCCCTGCAGCGACGCGCGCTTGACGCTGGCCTCGGTCTTGCTGGACGTGCTGTTGCTCTCGCCGGTCTTCCAGATGAACCAGCTTTCGTCGTGCTTGCTGTCCTTGCCGGTCTCGCTGTCCACCCGGCCGGAAATGTCCACGCTGGCGCCGCTCAGCGCCAGCTGCTTGCCCTTCAGCTGGGCGGCCTGCACCGACAAGGCGCCGGCCGAGCCGACGGTCAGTTCGTCGCCGCCGGCCAGATTGCCGCCGACATTGACGCCGGCGCCGGCCGCGGTGCTGACGATATTGATCCGGCCCGCCTGCATCGCGCCGAGGAAATAGCTGTCCAGCTTGCCGACGCCATCCGGCGTCCTGGCGGTGGCCGTCACCTGGCCGCCGGCGTAGTCGACGGTATTGAAGCCGGCGCGGACGCGGATGGCGTCGGCGGCGGAGACATTGGCGCGCACGTCCAGCCGCGGCGCGATCAGGTCCAGCACATTGACGCCGGAAGCGCCGCCGCCGGAAATGCTCAGCGCGTTGCCGTTATTGGCGGCCTGCAGCGAGGCGATGGCGCCGTCCTGCAGATTGGCCGTGCCCACCAGCAGCGAGGCGCGGGGGGTATTGATGAAGCCGCACCCGTCGCAGGCGATGCCGTTCGGGTTGGCCAGCACGTAGTCGGCGGCCTTGCCGAACACTTCCTGCTTGCCCAAGAGCAGCGAGGGATTGCGGCTGACCACCTCGTTCAGGATCACGCTGGCCTGGTTGCCGCCGAGCTGGGCGTTGGCGCCGAGCTGGCCCGCCAGTTGCGACTGGCCGGCCTGCAGCGCGTTGTTGAACACCGCGCCGGGCTTGCCGACGTTGAAATCCTGGTACTGGTTGACCGACACGCCGGCCGCCGTCGGCGCGACGATGTTGATCACCTGGGCGCCGTTGCCGGCGGTGGAAATCTGCGGCTGCGCGCCGCTGCCGCCGGCGGCCGAGATGCCGCCCGCCGAAACCGCCTCAGCCACCACGAAAGCCAGCGTCAGCGCCGCGGCCACCCTGCCCGTCGTCGACAGGCCGAACCTTGTTTTTCTCATCATCATTGCCCTCGAATCCAACATCGTGCGCCGCGTTTATCGGTCGCGGCCTATTCAAACAATTGTTTGATTTGGAATCTAAGGCTTTTTTTAAATCAATTCAATTGAAATGCTTTTTTACAATGATGTGAATTTTATTTTCGTTTCATTTACAACACAGCACTCACCACTGCCAGTTCAACCGGGCGAACAGGATGTGGCCCTCCGGGACCCAGCCCGACGGCTGGCGCAGCGGCCGGCTGTAATCCAGGTCCAGCGTCAGGCCCCCGCGCGCCAGCGCGACGCCGACATCGGCGCCGGCGATGTCCTGCCAGGTTTCGCCGCCGCCGCGCATCAGCGCGCGGCCGCCGTCCAGCCCCAGCCGCGGCGTCACGCTGAAACCGCCGTATTGCAGACGCTTCGACAGCGTGTTGCGCCAGTACCAGCCGGTTTCCGCCGCCAGCGAATTATTGCGGAAGCCGCGCACCGCGCTGCCGTCGGCGATATCCAGCTGCTCGACGCCCGGCAGCGGATCGCGGCTGGCCTGGCCGGCCAGCGAACTTTGCAACTGGTACGGCCCTCCGGGCAAGCGCAGCGCGCCGTACCAGCTGACGCCTAGCTTGAGCTTGAGGAACTGCGGATTGGGCAGGCCGGGGAAACGGCCGTCCTGCGCGTCGGCGCCCAGCCAGCGGGTGCCGCGCTGCAGGCTGCCGTCCAGCTGCAACAGCCCCCCAGGCAGGATCAACATCTGCGACAGCCCGCCCTCCAGCACCGTCAGGCTGGGGCTGCTGATCGCCAGTTGGGCATCCTGGAAATAGTTTCGCACCCGCTTTTGCGTCAGCTGCAGCTCGGCGCTGAGGATATGGCCCTGGTCGCGCGCCAGCACCCTGTCCAGCCTCACGCCGCCCTGGGCGGTATCGCCGGACAATTCGATCGTGCCGAACGGCAGCCGCTGCGGATTCAGGTAGTCGGCCCGGCTGGCGAAAGCGCTGAAAGTCCAGTAGCCGTAAGGCAGCGAGTAGAACAGCGACTCGCTGCGGCTGTGGCGCAGCGACGGCTTGTCGGTGGTGGTCTGCGCCGACAGGCTGAGAAAATCGGACCAGCCGGCGGCATTGTCCCAGTTCAGGCTGGCGCCGGCCTGGGTCCGACCGGTGCCGGCGCGTCCGGCATTGTCCAGCGACAAGGCGCCGGAAAAGCGCGAATCCGGTTGATTGTGCAGTTGCAGGACGGACTCGCCGGTCGCTTCGCCGGGCAGCACGTCCACCGTGACGTGGTTGGAGCGCAGCCGATTGGCCTGGTCCAGGCCCTGGTCCAGGTCGCGGACATTCAGCGGCGCGCCCGTCATGCCGGGAAACAGGTTGCCGGGCCGCGGCGCGGCGGCGTCGGCGCCGATCGCCGCCACCCTGCCCTCCTCCACCTGCAGCGTCAGCACGCCGCGCGCGTCCGGCCCGCGGGCCAGCACCCGCGCCGCGATATAGCCGCGGCTCAGATATAGCGCGGTCAAGGCGCGGCTGAAGCGGTTCAGCTCGGCCACGTCCAGACAATCGCCGCGGGGCAGGCCCAGCGCCGCCACCTCGCCGCGGCTCAGCAGCGTGATGCCGGCCAATCGCAGGCCGGCGACCGGCAGGCAGGCCTCGCCGGACAGCGGCGGCGGCGCCTCGACGGGCGCGGCGCTGGGACCGCTCTCGATCTGGCGCAGCTTCTGCTGGCGGATCAACTCGTCGAAACGCCGGTCGCTGTCCTGCAACTGGCGGCGGGCGTCACCGCCCAACAGGTCCGGCGACGGCGGCTCGGCCAGGCTATGCTGCGCCAGCGACAGCGCCGCCATTGCCGCTATGGGAAAATATTTCATCGTTGTTCTATCGCGCAGCGCGTCTGCCGACCATCGGCGGATTGAGTCAATAAGCGCGGCAGATTAAAGCACATTTGAATATGCCGGCCCAAGTCCCGTCGCCGCGGGCAAAACAAAAGCCCGGCGATGCCGGGCCTGTACTTAGCCGCGCGAACCCGCGCTCAGCGGTAGTGGAAATGCGCGCGCTTGACGTTGCACAGCAGTTCGTAGCCTATGGTGCCGGCATGCGCCGCCACCTCGTTGACCGATACCGCCTCGCCCCACAGCTCCACCTCGCTGCCGACGCCGGCCTGGGGCAGGTCGGTCAGGTCCACCGTCAGCATGTCCATCGACACCCGGCCGATCAAGCGCGAGCGATGGCCATCGATCAGCACCGGACTGCCGGTGGACGCGCGGCGCGGATAGCCGTCGGCATAGCCGCAGGCCACCAGGCCGACCCGGGTCGGGCGCTCGGTGACGAAGTTGTCGCCGTAGCCTATCGGCTCGCCGGCGGCCAGCTCGCGCACGCCGAACACCTTGCTGGAAAAACGCATCACCGGACGCAGCGCCTCGCCCTGCCCGCAACCGGCCGGCAGCGGCGTCACGCCGTACAGCGCGATGCCGACGCGGCCCCAGTTGCGCTGCGCGCGCGGATGGCACAGGATGCCGGCCGAGTTGGCGACCGACTCGTCGCCGGCCGGCAGGCCCTTCACCGCGGCGTCGAAAGTCTCCAGCTGGGCGAAGGTCATCGGGACCTCAGGCTCGTCGGCGCGGGCGAAATGGGTCATCTTGGTGATGCTGCCCACCTTGCCGCTGGCCTCCAGCCTGTGCCAGGCCGCATGGTAGTTTTCCGGCAGAAAGCCCTCGCGGTGCATGCCGGAATCCAGCATCAGCCAGACATTGAACGGGCGGGACGGATTCGCCCGCTCCACCATGCGCAGCTGTTCCTCGCTGGCCACGGCCATCCACAGGCCGTGCTGGTCCACCGCCTCCAGCTCCTCGGCCTCGAACACGCCCTCCAGCAACAGGATGGGCTTGGCGATGCCGGCGGCGCGCAGCTCCAGCGCCTCCTCCAGGCAGGCGACGGCGAAACCGTCGGCGATGTCGGCCAACGCCAGCCCGCAGCGCGCCGCGCCGTGGCCGTAGCCGTTGGCCTTCAGCACCGCCAGCGTCTTGTCGCCGTGGGCGGCGCGCGCCAGCTGATAGTTGTGGCGCAGATGATCCAGCCGTATCGTCGCGATCAACGGACGCATGCTTCAGGCCCCTTGCACCGCCGGGCGGATCACCGGCACCACCAGGGTTTCGCCTTGTTTGGCGTAGCGCTGCATCGACAAGCCGTCGACGCTGATTTCCGGCTTGACGCCGGTGATCAGGTCGGCCAGCACCTTGCCGGAGCCGGCGCACATGGTCCAGCCCAGTGTGCCGTGGCCGGTGTTCAGCGACAGATTGGCGAAGCGGGTGCCGCCGACGATGGGGGTGCCGTCCGGCGTCATCGGGCGCAGGCCGGTCCAGAACGAGGCCGCCGGAATGTCGCCGCCGTTCGGGTACAGATCGCCGACCACCATTTCCAGCGTTTCGCGACGGCGCGGGTTCAAGCCCAGATTGTAGCCGGACAGCTCGGCCATGCCGCCTACGCGGATGCGGTCGTCGAAACGGGTGATCGCCACCTTGTAGGTCTCGTCCAGAATCGTCGAGGTCGGCGCGCCGGCCGGGTTGGTGATCGGCACCGTCAGCGAGTAGCCCTTGACCGGGTAGACCGGGATGTCCACGCCCAGCGTCTTCAGCAGATCGCGCGAGTAGCTGCCCATCGCCACCACATAGTGGTCGGCGCGCAGCGTTTCGTCGCCGACGCGGACGCCGGTGACGCGCTTGCCGTCGCTTTCTATCGCGTCGACGCTGACGCCGAAGCGGAATTCGACGCCCTTCGCGCGCGCCAGCTCGGCCAGGCGGCTGGTGAACAGATTGCAGTCGCCGGTTTCATCATTGGGCAGCTGCAGGCCGCCGGCCAGCTTGTGCTTGACCGCGGCCAGCGCCGGCTCGACGCGGGCGCAGCCGTCCGGGTCCAGCACATTGAAATCGACGCCGCACTCGCGCAGCACGGCGATGTCCTTGGCCATGCCCTCCACCTGGGCCTGGCTGCGCAGCAACTGCAGCGTGCCGCCCTGGCGGCCCTCATATTCAAGGCCGGTCTCGGCGCGCAACTCCTTGATCTTGTCGCGGCTGTATTCGGCCAGTCGCATCATGCGGCCCTTATTGACGGCATAGGCCTTCTCGTTGCAGTTGGCCAGCATTTTGGCGATCCACTGCAGCTGGTACAGGCTGCCGTCCGGCGTGATGGCCAGCGGCGCGTGGCGCTGGAACATCCACTTCAGCCCTTTCAACGGAATGCCGGGCGCGGCCCACGGCGCCGAGTAGCCCGGCGAGATCTGGCCGGCGTTGCCGAAACTGGTTTCCAGCGCCACGCCGTCCTGACGTTCCAGCACCGTCACCTGGCAGCCCGCCTTGGCCAGATACCACGCGGTGGACACGCCCAGAACGCCGCCACCCAGCACGATTACCTTCATGATTCCGTCTCCGTTGGTAGCCTTGTCGCTACAGCTAGTGAATTCCGCCAGTATATTCATTGATCTATGGTTTTTTTCACTGAAATTGACGAGAATCAAAAGATTGATCCAATAAATTTATTACCAAGACAGTGAAAACATGAAGACAATCACCACCACCGGAAAAGCGCTGGACAAGATGGATCGCAAGATCCTGCGCATCCTGCAGAAAAACGCCCGCATCGCGATGACCGAACTGGCCGAAAAAGTCGGCCTGTCCACCACCCCGTGCACCGAGCGGGTACGCCGGATGGAGCGCGACGGCATCATCGAAGGCTATTACGCCCGGCTGAATCCGCAGGCGCTGGGCGGCGCGCTGCTGGTCTTCGTCGAGATCAAGCTGGAAGCCAAGTCCGGCAATATCTTCGACGCCTTCCGCCGCGAAATCATGAGCATCCCGGAAATCCTGGAATGCCATCTGGTGTCCGGCGACTTCGACTATCTGATCAAGGCGCGCATCGCCGACATGTCGATGTACCGCAAGCTGCTGGGCGACATCCTGCTGCAACTGCCGTCGGCCAAGGAGTCGAAAAGCTATGTGGTGATGGAGGAGGTCAAGGAGACCTTGCAGCTGCCGCTATCGGACTGAGCGAGGCGAGCCATCGGAAATCGCCCGGCGACATAACAAAAATTTCATCAAAGTCGTACTGGCGCAGCTTGTCTTTACAAAAAAAGCCATTACTTTATTCACAATTAATGAAAAGCTAAGCAACACCTCGGCATCGCCCGGTCAGGCCAACACCCGCGGCAGCGGCAAAGCCGCGAGCACACCCAAGCGAGGATGCAAATGTTTGGCCAGATCATCGGCGTGATCAAGGACATCGCCGACCAGACCAATCTATTGGCGCTGAACGCGGCGATAGAGGCGGCGCGGGCCGGCGAGGCCGGCCGCGGCTTCGCCGTGGTGGCCTACGAGGTGCGCAAACTGGCGGAACGCACCACCAAGGCCACCCAGCAAATCGGCGAGATGATCCACGCCATCGCGAAAAAGCCCCGCGCCGCGGGGCTTCGCCGTTTGCCCGGCCAATGAAGACGCTACGGCTCGACAGTGATCCGGCAGGTCTGCAGTATCGGCTCGATCTTCGCATGCGCCGCATGCACCGTCAGCCAAGCCTCCCCGACCGCCGTCGCCGGCGTCAGCGGAACCAGGACGCCGCCGATATCGCCCGAGCGGCTCTCGGCTTGCAGCTTGATGCCGGTGCCGCCCGCTTCCAGCGTGAAATGCACCGGGACGTTCCCGGTCAGCGCGCCATCGTCGATGACATGCGCCCTCACCCGGACAGCGTCTCCGATCTTCAACGTCAGATGATCCTGCGTCAGTTGCAGATTTCTCTCCGCCACCGCCCGGATCGCGAAGCGAACCGGCTCGAACGCCGCCGCCGTGCTGGCGGTGACGACGGCCTCGCCCGGATGCCGGATCGCGCCGTTCAACTGGACGCCGGCCTCCCCCTTTTCGTCGCTGACGCTTTGCGAGACGGACAATCCCAAGCCGGTCTGAGCCGCCCTTATCGCAAAATCGACCTTGACGCCCGCCGCCGGCTTGCCGAACTCATGCACCCGGACCCGCAACGGCGCCGGCGCGTCGCCGCCGAACAGATGCTGCCGATCGCCGCTTACCGCCTCCAGCCGCTGCGACTTGACCTGCAGGACGCAGGTTTGCAGTATCGGCTCGATCTTCGCATGCGCCGCGCGTATGGCGAGCCTGGCCTCCCCGCTCGCCGTCGCCGGGCTCATCGGGACCGGGACCCTGCCATGCGCGTCGCTGACGCCGCTCTCGGCTTGCAGCCGCAGGCCGGTGCCACCCGGCTCCAGCGCGAAATGGACCGTCACCTTCTCGGCCGGGCGATTGTCGTCGATGACAGCCGCCCGCAGCTGGACAGGCTCTCCGACCTTCAGAATCAACTGATTGTCAGACAATTGCAGAACCCTCTCCCCCACCACCCGGATCGTGAACCGGGCAGCCTTGGACGCCCCGGCGGCGCTCGCCGAGACGGTGGCCACCCCGGCGTTGCGGGCCTCGCCGGTCAAACGGAGGCTGGCCTCTCCGCCGACGTTGCTCAGCGATTGCCCGGCGGGCAGCCCCAAGCCGGTCTTGCCGTCTTCAATCGCGAAATCGACCTTTACCCCCTCGCCCGCCGGCTTGCCCAGATCGCGCACCTGGACCGTCAGGGGAAGCGGCGCCTCCCCGTTGAACAGATGCTGATCATTTCCGCCGACGATGGCGATGAAACGCCTGGCTATCGTCATGTCGAAGCGAACGGCGACGGTCGATGCCGGCAAGCTCGCGCCGACCTTGACCGCGCCCGCCTCGGGGCCGGTCCGCAGCGTGATTTGCGCATACCCGTCGGCATTGCTCCTGACCTGGGAACCGCCTTCCAGCGTGGTTCCCCCCGGGGCCTCGAGCAAGGTGAACGTGATCCATTGGTCAGGCAACAGCTTCAGGCTTTCCTTGTCGAACACGCGCACCGCCAGCGTCTGGCTGCCATTGGCCTCCAGCATGTCGATCGCCGTGTCCTTCTCCAGGGTCCGGGTATCCTTCAGCCGGGCTTCGAGGCGATGGCGCCGCTCCATGCACAAGTAGACGGAGGACGCGTCGCCGACCGCCTGTCCATCCAACTCCCAGCGGTCCAGCGCCAGGCCGGGCGCCAGCGGACTCAGCGTCGCCCGGACGTCGCTTCCGGGCGGATACGCCGGTCCGGGCGGCGTCAGCCGGATCCGCCCCCCCGCCTCCGCCGGCAACAGCGCCGTCTCCAGCTCGCACCACTGGTCGCCATCGACGAACTCCGCCTGCAGCGCATGCGCCTTGTCCATCGTGATCATGATCTCCGGGGCGGCGCCGGCGTTCTCGCCGTCCAGTAACCAGCGGGAAAAGCGGTAACCGACGCGCGGCGCGGCGGCCAGCCTGACCACGCTGCCTTTCTGATACGGGCCGAGCGTCCCGGGCATGATCACACCGGCTATTCGCGGATGGATGGACAAAACCAGCGCGAGCAGTTCATCGGCCGGCGCGGCCTCTCCCCGGTAGCGCGCGACGACCCGCGTGCTGAGCCGGAAGAAACGCGCCGCGTCGGCCGCGTCGGGCTGGCCGATCGGAACGCCCAATGCCTTGCCGTTCCAGCTGCGGTCCGCCGCGGAATAGGCCGGCACATAGGAAAACAGCCCCTGCTCGTAGCCCATGATGGTGACAAACGATTTATCGGCCGGCACATAGCCCCGCACATAATCGTATTGAGGATCCAGCGGCCCGCGCACCGGCTGGGTCAGCCTGTCATGCTTGCCGCCCAGCAAATGCCCGAACTCATGGGCGAAGGTGTAGGCGCTGTCGCTCTCCCCGACGACCATCGCGAAGCTCGCATGCCTCAAATCCGATGCATCGAGCCGCGGCGGCTCGGGAATATTGGCCGCCTTGCCCGCCACATAGCCCAGATTTCTGTCCAGCTTGATCTGATCGGTCAACAGCGCGACCACCGATGCCCTGGCCTGGTCCCGCGCCTCGGATACCGCCTTCCACAGCGCGCTGTTCGGCGTGCCGCTGACCGCCGTCAGCAGCGCCTCCGGCTCCACCCGCGGCAATGCCGGCAATTCCCGCACGACGATTTCGACGCGCGCATCGATCCCGCTGTGGTGGAAGGCCTCGTTGGTCTGCGCCCTGGCCACCGCCATCACCGCCTCGACGGCCGCCGCGCCCCGCGCTTCCCCGACTTCGATGCCTGTCGGGTACAAGGCCAGGATGCGGATCACCGCGGTCTCGGGCGCCTGGTCGGCCAACTCGATATCCGGATGCGGCGCCGCCGCGCCGGGCCCCTCGTCCCGATACAACGGGTCGCCGCAGCGGGCCAGCGGCTTGCGGACGCGCGCGATGCGCACCTTGCCGTCGGCCGCCGGGCCGATCGCGTAATGGCGTCCGTTCGACATCACCCAGCCGGCGACCATCGGCGCGGCGTCGCCCGACCGTCCCAGGCCGATGGCCGACAAATAGCCGCGCACGCCGGGCATGCCCGGCAGCGCGCCGCGCCACACCACGCCATCGTCCCCCACCGGCTCGATCAACGTCGTCCTCAGGCGCAGCACCTGGTCGTCGAACAGGTTCAGCGTCAGCGCCTCACCGTCCCCGGACGGAAAAAGCGCCGCGCGCAAAGCCTCGATATCCAGCCCGGCCACCCGGACATCGTGATCGGAATGCGAATCGCCGGCATGCAGGAAGACCGGCTTGCTTGCTAATGAAACCATGACCTCGCCCCTAGAAGAGTATGGCAGAGCGGCTGCGGGGCCACGGCGTCGAAGCCGCTCTTCGCGCGATGGCGCGGGCGGCGGATTCGCGGCTGACAATGCTTTCCTCGACCGGGCGTGACGATTTGTGCGAATCGACCACGCTCCTCGCCTATGGTCCCGGCGCCGGCGTGAAATGGACCGGCACGCGCTCTACGGGACGCTTATCGTCACCGAGCCGCGCCTCCGGCCTGCCGGCCCTTTCGACTCTTCGGAGCAATCCTAGCCCCGCTCAGGACCCGGCCTTCGATCTGGCGCCCTTGGTTCGCATCGGGAATAATGGAGGCTCCCCACTCGCGAAAGACGACCATGAGCCTGGAATCGGTCCGCCAGTTCTTCGCCAGCCGCCGGCTGGAGATCGCCATCATCGAACTGGACGTCAGCACCGCCACCGTCGCGGAGGCCGCGGCCGCCCACGGCGTCGAACCGGGGCGCATCGCCAAGACGCTGGCCTTTCGTCTAGCCGACGGCCGCGACGTGATCCTGGTGGCGCGCGGCGACGCCCGCATCGACAACCGCAAGTTCAAGGATGCTTTCGGCAAGGGCAAGATGCTGCCGCCCGAGGAGGTCGAGGCGATCACCGGCCATCCGGTCGGCGGCGTCTGCCCCTTCGGTCTGGCGCGCGAACTGCCGGTCTATCTGGACCAGTCCATCCGGACTTTCGACGAAGTGCTGCCGGCCGCCGGCGCGGTGCACAGCGCGGTGCGCATCAGCCCGGCGCAGCTGGGGGAGGTCACCGCCGGCGAATGGGTGGACGTCTGCCAGGCCTTCGGCTGAGACGCCCGGCGCCTCAACGGCTGTTGGGCACGAAGCGGACGTAGTCGCCCTCGCGCACCGGCTGCCGATTGCTCTGCACGACGGCTATCGAGAAGTTCGGCTGCACCTGGACCAGCGAGATGTCGCCGTTCAGGCTTTCCGGCACCCCCAGGTCCAGGCTGGTGATCAGGTCCCGCACCGGCTGGCCCGACGAGCGCTTGTACAGCAGCAGCTTGTCGCCGACCGCCATGCCGTCCAGCAGGCCGGCGTTGATGTAGACGCGCTTGCCCTCCAGCCGCACCACGCGGGCCGAGAACGGAATGCAGGAAATGACGTCGTCGACGCGCTGCGCGGCCTGATCCATCAGGCGGTTCACCAGCTTGCCATAATCGGTTTCCCAGAAGGCGGTCGAGGCGAAGGGCTTGGGCAACTTGGGCACCACCTCGCCGTTGGCCTCGCCGCTGACGCGCTCGTTGGCCAGCAACGAGCCGGTCAGGCCGTCGTAGATCCACAATTCCATGTCGAACTGGCGCCGGGTAGGCGCGTACTTGACGCCGCCGCCGAACATGCCGGAGAACGGCCCATTGTAGATCGCGCTCTGCAAACTGGTGTTGTTGGACTCGTAGATCGACGGGCGAGTGTTCTTGTCGGTGACCGAGGTGGACAGCACCCGTCCGGCCACAACGAATTGCACGCCCTCGCGCAAGCCCAGCTGGCTGGCGACGTCGCGGCCGGCCGACGGCTCGGAGACGCGGCTGTCGGCCAGCACCGAGATGGTGTCGGCGTCCCGCACCAGCAGCATCGGATTGCGCGACAGCCGGCGCGACAGCTCGGTCGGCAAGCCGGTCGCCAGACTGCTCAGATCGGACGCCTCGGCCGGGCGATCGACGTTGAAATAGGTGGTGACCAGCCTGCGCCTCAGCGAGCGCCCCGGCGGCATCGCGCAGGCCGGATCGCGGCTGCGGGCCGGCTCGGCGGCCGGATTGCCGGTATCGACCGAGATCTGCACATGGTAGAGACTGCCCTGCCGGTACTCCTTCAGCACCTTGACCGTGCCTTGCACCGGACCGGAGGCGGTCAGCGTGCCGGATTCGCCGGCACCGCCGTTTTCCAGCACCTGCGCCGACTCGATCCGGGCGCCCTTGCGGATCGCCAGCAACTTCAAGGCATCGCGTATCGCCATGTCCCGCGCCGCCACCACGCCGTTGTCCAGCGGCGCCACGCCCTCGGCGTTCAGGACTTCGGCGCCGGCCGGGCCGCTGAAAACCAATGCCGCCGCAAGCGCGGCGGCAATCGCGGAGAAACGCCCCATTTACTGGTTCACGTAGAAATTGCTGCTGTAGCGCGACGACGGCGCGGCCGCCGGCGTCATGACCGGCGCGGTCGACGGCACCACGCGGGTGGCGCCGCAATTGCCCTCCGGACACAGCGCGCCGGAGGTGCCCACATCCTTGGAGGCCTGCATCACGCTGCCGGTCTTGTCCAGCGTGTTGCGGAACTGGCGGTAGAACTCCTGATCCAGCGTGATCTCCGCCACCGCCTCGCTGGTGCCGTCCGGCTTCATGCTGGTGGAGACGATGGTGACGCCGCGCAGATAGGCGTCCACATAGGTGCGGAAACTATCGTTGTTGGCGATCATGTTCGACACCGAGCTGTTGCCGACCAGCTTCATGCCCTGCACCTGTTCGGCGATCGCGCGAAAGGCGTCAAGCCGCGCCGCCCGCATCGCCAGCAGCTTGCGCTGCGACGGCGTCAGGCTGTTGGTGTACGGCGCGGCGCCGGTCCCGGTGACGCGGACGATGATGGGCTGGAACGGACTGACTTCCTTGACCACCACCCTGACCTCCTGGCCCTCGCCGACGCTGCCGTCCTCGCCGGAGCCGACATAGCCGACGCCGGACGGCGTCATGCCCGCGTCCTTCGCCGGCATCGGCGCCATCGGAGTCATCGCCGGCCTCGGCGGCGCCGCGGTGGTGCAGGCCGACAGGGCGGCCATCAGGACCAGGGGGAGAAGACGGGGCAGGCAGCGGGCTGTTTTCATGGCGATTACCGATAGATATTGATCGAATGGTATGAACCATTCAGCGGGCTCGTCAACCCGAACATCGGCCTGTCGCGATGAAACTTGAGAAAAGCCCGGCATCGAACTGCCCGTCAGTCATGCAAGACGGCGGCGCGGTCCATCTGGCGCGCCGAGGAAAACCCGGCCGCCAGCGCCGCCTTCTCCTTGCCCAGGCCGCCGGCGCGCCATTGACGGGCCAGCGCCAGCCGCAGCGCGCGATGGTAGTCGTGCGCCGAGACGCCGGCGTGATCGCGGAACAGCCGCGACAGATGGCGCGCGCTGACATGCACCTTGCCGGCCAGCTCCTCCAGCGGCCAGTCGCGCACCGGATCGGCGCAAATCAGGTCCTGGGCGCGGTGCAGCGCCGGATGCAGATGGTTGCGCCAGGCCAGCCACGGCGACAGCTCCGGGTCCTGCGACGAGCGGCGGAAATACACCACCATCTCGCGCGCCACCGCGCGGGCGACGCCGGGATCGGCCAGCGCGCCGATCAGGTGCAGCGCCAGGTCGACGCCGGCGGTGATCCCGGCGCTGCTGCTGCACGGCCCGTCGTCGACGAAGACGCGGTTTTCCAGCACCCTGGCCGCCGGCGCCAGCGCGCGCAGGCGCTCCAGCAGGCTGTGGTGGCTGGTGCAATTCCGGCCGTCGAACAAGCCGGCCTCGGCCAGCAGCAGGCTGCCCGAGCAAATGCCGACCCAGCTCACGCCGGGCTGCGAGCGGCGCGCCGCCAGCCAGGCGACGATGCGCCGCGCCTCCGGCCGGGCATGGGCCTCGGCCGACGGCGTCGAGCCGGGCACCACCACCAGCGAGCCGTCCGGCAACGCGTCCGGCAACGGTCCCACACGGCCCAGCGGCAAGCCCAGCGAGGTGTCCACCTCGGCCGACGCGCCGACGTAATGCAACCGGAAGCCGGCGCCCTGCTCCCCGGCCAGACGAAAAGCGTCGGCCGGACCGGCCAGGTCCAGCAACAGCAAGCCGGGCGGCAGGACGAAATAGATGTCACGCACGGCGGGCCCCGCCATCCGCGACCGCCGCCAGCAGCCGGCCGCCGAACACCGTGACCACCAGGCCGGCCATCAGCAGGCCGCTGCCGGCCAGCTGCGCCGGCGTCAGACTCTCGTTCAGCAGCCAGTGCGAAGCCAGCAGTCCCACCACCGGCACCAGCAGCGAAAACGGCGCCACCTTGGCCGCGGCGTGGCGCGCCAGCAGCCTGCTCCACAGACCGTAGCCGAGCATCGTGGCCGCGAAGGCCAGATAGGCGACGGCGAACAGCGACTGCGAGTCGAAGCCGCGCAGGGCGCCGACGATCCGCTCGCCGCCCTCCAGCCACCACGACAGCAGCAGGAAAGGCAGCGGCGGAATCAGGCTGGACCACACCACCAGTCCCAGCGGCTCCACCTTGAAGCCGGCCTTGCCTATCGCGCGCACGACGATATTGGACGCCGCCCAGCTGGTGGCCGCGGCGATGGTCAGGCCAAAGCCCAGCGCCGTCATGTCGCCGCCGTTGCCGATGCCGATCAGCGCCAGCCCGCCCAGCGCCAACACCAGTCCCGCCAGCTGGCTGCGCCGCCAGGGCTCGCCCAGCACCAGCCGCGCCAGCAGCAAGGTGAAGAAGGCCTGGGACTGCAGCACCACCGAGGCGAGGCCGGCAGGCATGCCCAGCTTGATCGCCGAGAACAAGCAGCCGAACTGCCCGACCCCGACCGTCAGCCCGTACCAGGCCAGGTAGCGCCACGGCAGCGCCGGCCGCCTGACGATGAACACCGCCGGCAGCGCCACCAGCGCGAAGCGCAAGGCGCCCAGCAACAGCGGCGGCACGCCGGCCACGCCCCATTTGATCACCACGAAATTCACGCCCCAGACCAGCACGATGGCCAGCGCCTGCGCCACGTCAGTCAGCGGCATCGTTCGCTCCCGGCCACAGCACCGCCTGCGCGACGATCACGCGCTCGCCGTTGAAGGCGGCCGCCGGCGAACCGTACAAGCGGTAGCCGAGCGCCAGCGCCTCGCTGACCCGCTTGCAGAAGGCCGAATCATCCGGTCCTGTCAGCAGCCGGTAGGCCGGCATGCCGTCGGGCGGGGCGCTTGATCGATGTTGCGGCATGACTGCTCCTCATCTGGACAAATCGAATGGCGACACCTTATGACATGCGGGCGTCCAGCGGCAAGCGCGGAAGGCGCCCGCCGCCGGAATAGGCCCGGGATCAGTCCTCCAGCCGCCGCAGCGCCTCCTCCACGGTGACGATGGTGGCGAAGCGGCCGGCCAGCACCAGCTCGGTGCGGGCGCGGATGTCGGCGGCGCTGTAGGTCACGCCGCTGCCGGCGTGCGTCATCGGGAAAGTCAGCGTCGCCTCGGTGACGAAGTCCACCTCGTAGCCCAGGTCCGACGCCACGCGGGTGGTGGTCTCGCAGCACTGTTCGGTGCGGATGCCGGAGATCAGCAGCTTCTGGATGCCGTGCTTGATCAGCCAGCTTTGCAGGCCGGAATCGGTCAGCGCGTTATGGACATGCTTGACGAAGGTGGCGTCCGGCGTGTGCTTCAGCCAGTCCAGCGGGCGCACCAGGCCGGAGGCCGCGGAGAACGGGCCGTCCGCGCCCTGCTCGTGCAGGATGTTGATCACCGGCACGCGGCGCGCCTGGGCGCCGGCGATCAGCGCCTGCTGCGCCGCCTGGTAGGCCGGCAGATCCTGTTCGGTCCAGAACGGACGGTTGCGGAACGATTCCTGTACGTCGATGACCAGCAGCGCGGACTTCTTCATGGTGCTTCTCCTTGATTGGGGCGTTGAATATGGACTTGATATTAGGCTTCTCAACTCCAGTATTTAAGGCCATCAATGGACAAGCCCCTGCCAAAAACGGACATCATGCCGCGAGTACCGGCAACAGCTCGTCGCACAGCAGCCACAAAGCGGTGACGGCCATCAGCGCGCCCATCGTCAGGTTGTAAGCCAGCAAGGCGCGCGGCGCGGCCAGCCAGCGCCGCAGCTTCTCGCCGCCCCAGGCCCAGACGCTGATGCAGGGCAGATTGACCACGGCGAAGGCCAGCGCCAGCAGCAAGGCGGCGACCAGCTGGCCGCCGCCGGCCGGCATGAACAGGATGGACGCGTTCAACACCATCACCCAGGCCTTGGGATTCAGCCACTGGAACAGCGCCGCGCCGACAAAGCTCAGCGGCCGCGCCTGCTCGCGCGCCTCGGGCCGGCCGGCGCGGGCGATCTGCCACGACAGCCACAACAGGTAGACGCAGCCGGCCACCGCCAGCGGCGGCCGCCAGGAACTGAGCCAGCCCAGCATCTGCGCCAGCAGCATCCCCACGATGAACACCTGCAGCGCGCAACCTAGGCTGATGCCCAGCATGTGCGGCACGGTGCGGCGAAAACCGAAATTGACGCCGGACGAAGCCAGCATCAGGTTGTTGGGCCCCGGCGTGATCGACATCAGGGCGATATAGGACAGCAAAGCGAATTCTGGCATCGCGGATCTCCTGCGAAAACGGCAAGCGGCGACAGGCCCTTGCCCACCGGAAAATCTTATTCGCGCCACGCCGATGGATACAGAACCAAAAATACACTATTGATCTGGTTACAGATTTGTCTTTCCTTCAACTGTCACCATCCGCTATGATCACAGCTGTGCCCCTCCGGTCCGCAAGGCAGACATGCAGAACAGCGCCCCCACCCTCTACCAGCAACTGGCCGACGACCTGTCGCTGGCGATCAGCCGCGGCACGCTGCCGCCGGGTTCGCGGCTGCCGTCGGTGCGCCGCGCCGCGCACAGCCGCCAGCTCAGCCTGAACACCGTGGTCAGCGCCTACCGCGTGCTGGAGGATCGCGGCCTGATCGAGGCCCGGCCGCAATCGGGCTATTACGTGCGCTCGCGGCTGCCGTCGCCGGCGCGGCCGGCCGGCACCGAGAGCGGACCGGCCACGCCGACCCAGCACGCGGTGCTGGATCTGATAGGCACCGTGCTGCAGGCGCAGCAGAGCGAGGGCTTCATCGATCTGGCGCTGGCCTGCCCGCGCGGCGGCGACTTCTATCCCGGTAACAAGCTGGCGCGGCTGATGGGACAGATCCTGCGCCGCCAGCCCGGCATGGTCAGCACCTATGCGCTGCCGCCCGGCTCGGAGCGGCTGCGCACCCAGATCGCCCGCCGCGGCATGGACCTGGGCATGACGCTGCAGCCGGACAACATCATCCTGACCCACGGCTGCATGGAGGCGCTGCAGTTGGCGCTGCGCGCCGTCACCCGTCACGGCGACGCGGTGGGGCTGGAATCGCCGACCTATTTCAATCTGCTGCCGCTATTGGCCAGCCTGGGGCTGAAGGCGGTGGAAATCCCCACCGATCCGCAGACCGGCTTGTCGATAGACGCAGTGGAGGTGCTGCTGGCCGAACGGCGCATCCAGGCGCTGGTGGCGATGCCCAATGTGCACAATCCGCTGGGTTGCTGCATGCCGCTGGAAGCCAAGAAACGGCTGGCCCGGCTGGTCAAGCAGCATCAGGTGCCGCTGATAGAGGACGCGCTTTACGCCGAGCTGCAATTCGCCGACACGCTGGCGCCGGCGGTGAAGGCTTTCGACAGCGACGGCTGGATCATCGTCTGCGCCAGCTACACCAAGACGCTGGCGCCGGATTTCCGCATAGGCTGGATGGAAGGCGGCCGCTTCACCGCCTCGCTGCGCAAGCTGAAATTCGCCTCGTCGGTGGCGCAGCCGGCCGTGCTGGCCGAAACGCTGGGCGTCTTCCTGGAATCCGGCGGCTACGACCACCATCTGCGCACGCTGAAGCGCCGCTACGCCGCCCACGTCGAGAAAGTGCGCGGCCTGATCGCCCGCCACTTCCCGGCCGGCACCCGCGCCACGCTGCCGCAAGGCGGCTTCCTTATCTGGCTGGAGCTGCCGGAGGACTGCGACAGCGTGGCGCTGTTCCACGCCGCGATGGCCGAGAAGATCAGCCTGATTCCCGGCCCGCTCAGTTCGCCCGGCGGCCGCTACCGCAACGCGCTGCGCTTGTCCTGCTGCTATCCGCTGGACGAACGCTATCTGGCGGCGCTGGTGCGGGTCGGCCAGCTGGCCTGCGCGCAACAAGAAAGCCCGGCCGCGTGAACACCGTTGCCGCCTTGCAAACAAATCAGCTGACCGCGCCGGCGGTTGGCGCTACAATGACGGTTGCCTCTATGAGTTCCGACGCCCGGCCGCCGGCCTGGCGTCTCGCCTTGCCCTTTGGAATGCCCCGCGTTCCAGCCTGCTTGGTCCCGAATTGAAGCTCCATCGCACCGCCCGGCTGTCGCCCGCGACCGCCCGGCCGCATTGCATTGTCCGTATTGAGAAAGGAAATCCATGTCCAAGGAAGACATGATCGAACTGGAAGGCGTTGTCGTCGAAATGTTGCCGGAGTCGCGCTTTCGCGTGAAGCTGGACAACAATATCGAAATCCTTGCCTACGGTTCGGGCAAGATGAAGATGCACCGCATCCGCGTACTGGTCGGCGACCGTGTCACCGTGGAAATGTCGCCGTACGACCTGACCAAGGGCCGCATCAACTTCCGCCACCCGACCGCCAATCCGGGCGGCGGCGCCCCGCGCCCGTTCCGCAGACGCTAAGCCGCTGCCGGGCCATGCGCCCGGAGCAGGCCAATCGAATACATTTGCATTTGACATATTTCGTATTGGTTCCATAGTGGTATTACGTGCCGTTCGGCATGCCCCACTTCGAGGATCCAATATGAAACTGTTCGCCTCATTCGCCCTATTGCTGCTGGCCGGCCCGGCGTTGGCCGCGCCATGGAGTCTCGGCGCCGGCTACCAAAAGGGCCAGGTCGTGCAATGGCAGGGCCGCGACTGGCAGGCCAAGTGGCCCACCCGCGGCGAAACGCCCGGCGCCAACCCCCGCGGTTCGTGGATCGCCCACGTCGGCGCCGGCGCGCGCCGGCTGGATGACGCCGCGCCGCCGATTCCGACGCTGCAGCAAGCCCTGCAGCACGAAGCCGACCTGACCAACAACGACTTCTTCCGCAAGGTCAAGGCTTCGATCCGCACGCTGCCCAGCGACCAGGTGGAGCAAGTCGCGCCCGGCCGCGCCGCCAATCCGGTCAATGTCCGCCGCGTCGAGCGGCTGCTGCCGTCGGCCAAGTGGGAATACTATTTCTCGCGCCGCGACCCCAGCTACACCTATACCCGCTTCCTGCAGGCCGTGGCCAAATTCCCCGGCGTCTGCGACGACTACAGCGACGGCCGCGACGCCGACGCCATCTGTCGCCACAGCCTGGCGACGATGTTTGCCCACTTCGCCCAGGAAACCGGCAACCACGACGCCAGCGACACCGTGCCGCAATGGCGCCAGGGCCTGGCCTATCTGCGCGAGATGGGATGCACCGACAGCGGCAGCGCCTGCGGCTACAACACCGAATGCAACGATCCGGTATTCAACAAGGTGTGGACCTGCGGCAAGAACGCCGACGGCAGCTGGAAGAAATACTACGGCCGCGGCGCCAAGCAGCTGTCGTACAACTACAACTACGGCCCGTTCTCGCAGGCGATGAACAACGGCGACCAGTCGGTGCTGCTGCAGAATCCGGACCTGGTGGCCAGCACCTGGCTCAACCTGGCCTCGGCCACCTTCTTCTTCGTCTACCCGCAACCGCCGAAACCGTCGATGCTGCACGTGATCGACGGCACCTGGGTGCCGAACGCCGCCGACATCGCCGCCGGCGCCGGCAACAACTTCGCCACCACCATCCAGATCATCAACGGCGAATGCGGCGGCGGCACCGAGCGGCAGGCGGCGCAGAACCGCATCGACTACTACAAGCAGTTCGCCCACGATTTGGGCTGGGACTACGGCAACGAACAGCTGTCCTGCGCCAATATGCAGCGCTTCACCTCGGCCAGTTCCGCCGCCTACAACATCTACTGGGAAAAGGACTGGAAATGGGGCGATGACTACCAGTGCCAGCTGGTCAGCTACCAGACGCCGTACAGCGCGCTGCAGGCGGGCAACTACCAGCACTGCGTCGAAGACAACTGGGGGATCAAGCTGAAATAAGCCCGCAATCCGCGCCGGACGGCCCGCCCTTCCAGTCCGTCCGGCGCGTTTTCCAGGTGACGGCCGCCCCCATTGCGTTTACCATTCAGCCCTTCCCCGCCGTCCCGCACCCCAAAGCCCGCCGCCGCCTCGCGGCGAGTCGCCCCTATGGCCATGCGCTGACGCGAACCCGCCTTTGGCCAACCTTTTCGACCGCAAGACATGACCCAGACAACGCAGCCCGGCGCCGACGCGCACCCCACCGCACACTGGCAGGAAGCCGGCGCCGAACGCAGCGCCCGCTGGCGCTCCGAAGCCGGCCTGCCGCCGCCCAAACGCATCGTGATCGCCGACGACAGCCTGTCGGCCGACGCCGCCTACAAGCTGGCCTGCGAAGGCGGCACCCTGCTGTGGCGCGGCGACTACCAGAACGCCCGCCAGCTGCTGCAGGCACTGGCGCGGCGCGTGGACCGCAAGGGCGCCAAGGCCGGCGCCACGCCGCTGGAATCGTTCCACCTGCACCGCCAGGCGCAGGGACGCCGCGCGCAGATCCTGTCGCGGCTGGTGCTGCCGCTAGACGCCGACTACATCATCCCGCTGCGGCGCGCGCCCGATCTGAGCCAGGCCTGCCTGGAAGCCTACGGCGAGGGCGGCGAAGCGTCGCTGGTGCCGCTGCGCGAGCTCTTGGGCCTGATAGGCGCCCACGAATGGCGCAAGAAGGGCGTGGAAGTGAAAGCGCTGGCCGCGCGCATCCACCCGCATTACGGCGTATTCGCGCCGATACGCGGCGAATACGTCGATCTAGTCGCCGACGCGCCGCTGCCCGGCACCGCGCTGGCCTTCGACATCGGCACCGGCAGCGGCGTGCTGGCGGCGCTACTGGCCAAGCGCGGCGTGGCCCGCGTCGTCGCCACCGATCAGGACGCGCGCGCGCTGGCCTGCGCCGCCGACAATCTGCAACGACTGAAGCTGGATGGCCAGGTGGAATTGCAACGCGCCAATCTGTTCCCCGAGGGACGGACGCAACTGGCGATATGCAATCCGCCCTGGCTGCCGGCCAAGCCCAGCTCGGCGATAGAATACGCGGTCTACGACCCGGACAGCGCCATGCTGCGCGGCTATCTGGACGGCCTGGCCGAACACCTGCTGCCCGGCGGCGAAGGCTGGCTGATCCTGTCCGACCTGGCCGAGCACCTGGGCCTGCGCCCGCGCGAGCAACTGCTGCAATGGATGGACCAGGCCGGCCTCGTCGTGCTGGGCCGGCTGGACGTCAAGCCCAGCCACAAGAAGGCGGTGGAACAGACCGACGGCCTGAGCGCGGCGCGTCAGGCCGAAATCACCAGCCTGTGGCGGCTGGGCGTCAAAACGCCGGTCTGAGACCGCGCCGCCCCGGCCTGCCTCCCGGCTAGACGCCGGCCGGCAGCGCCTCCAGATCGCCCAGACTCTGCGGCCTCACCGCGCGACCGATCTCGACGCCGTCGCGCAGCAGGACGAAGCTGGGCCACAGCTTGACGCCGTACAGCCGCCCCAGCCGTCGGCCCTTGCCGTCCTCCACCGCCAGATGGCGCAGAGACGGGTGCGCGGACAAGAACTGCGCCAGCAGCGGCTGCGCGCCCTGGCAATGCGGACACCAGTCGACGCCGAACTCCAACAGCGTCAGGCCCGGCAGCGCCGCCACGTCCTCCGGCGAGGGATTGTCGATCAGATAATGCGTCATGCGCCCGCTCCAATGGAAAAACACCCGCTCGCGGCGGGTGTCTCGAACAACGGGGATCAAACGGCCAACTGGCCGCCCAGCTTCAGCTTGCCGACCAGCCAGGTGTGGTCGTAGCTGACGATCTCGTACGGATTGCCGAACGGGTCGACGAAGGACAGCGCGCAGAAGAAGCGGTGGTCGCGCACCGAATCGCGGGCGATGCTCTGGCCTTCTCGATTGGTGACGCGCTCGCCGGCCAGCTGGTCTATCCATTCGACGAACTCCTGGCCGCTGACCACGAAGGCGACCGCGCCCTGAGCGCCGGATGGCGCCGCGTCGGGATCTTCGCTGATCGCCAGCCGCACATTGCCGCTGGCA
This sequence comes from Chromobacterium sp. ATCC 53434, assembly GCF_002848345.1. NCBI lineage: Bacteria > Pseudomonadati > Pseudomonadota > Betaproteobacteria > Neisseriales > Chromobacteriaceae > Chromobacterium > Chromobacterium sp. ATCC 53434. The sequence goes on from NZ_CP025429.1 coordinate 2,862,717, forward strand.
TTGGCCAGCATCGCGGTATTGTGCTCGCCGTCGGTCTTGTAACGCGTGTCGGCCACCAGGCCCAGCACGCGCTGGTACCATTTCAGCGCCGCCGCAGCGTCCTTGACGCGGATGTGGATGTGATCGATTTTGCCTAAGCTCAGCATGCCTGCCTCTTGTATTCGGTGTGTCTGGCGCCGGCCGTGGCCGGCGCATCGTTTTGACGTATCAGCCCTTGTCCCGCGCCAGCAACGGCGCCAGATAGCGTCCGGTATGGCTGACCGGATTGGCCGCCACTTGTTCCGGCGTGCCGCAGGCGATGATCTGGCCGCCGCCGGCGCCGCCTTCCGGCCCCAGGTCTATCAGCCAGTCTGCGGTTTTGACCACGTCCAGATTATGCTCGATCACCACCACGGTGTTGCCGCTTTCGCGCAGACGGTGCAGCACCTGCAGCAACAGGTCGATGTCGTGGAAGTGCAGGCCGGTGGTCGGTTCGTCCAGGATGTACAGCGTTCGGCCGGTGTCGCGCTTCGAGAGTTCCAGGCCCAGCTTGACCCGCTGCGCCTCGCCGCCGGACAGCGTGGTCGCGCTCTGGCCCAGACGGATGTAGCCCAGGCCGACGTCCATCAGCGTTTTCAGCTTGCGCGCCACCGGCGGCACCACGGCGAAGAATTCCAGCGCCTGCTCCACCGTCATCTCGAGCACTTCCTGGATGCTCTTGCCCTTGTAGTGCACTTCCAGCGTCTCGCGGTTGTAGCGCTTGCCGTGGCAGACGTCGCAGGGCACGTAGATGTCCGGCAGGAAGTGCATCTCCACCTTGATCACGCCGTCGCCCTGGCAGGCCTCGCAGCGGCCGCCCTTGACGTTGAACGAGAAACGGCCCGGGCCGTAGCCGCGCTCGCGCGCCAGCGGCACGCCGGAAAACAGCTCGCGTATCGGCGTGAACAGGCCGGTGTAAGTGGCCGGATTGGAACGCGGCGTGCGGCCGATCGGGCTCTGGTCGACATTGATCACCTTGTCCAGCTGATCCAGGCCCTTGATCTCGCGGTACGGCGACGGCTCCTCGCCGGCGCCGTTCAGATCGCGCGCGGCGATCTTGTACAGCGTGTCGTTGATCAGCGTGGACTTGCCGGAGCCGGACACGCCGGTGATGCACACCAGGCCGCCCAGCGGCAGATTCAGCGTCACATCCTTCAGATTGTTGCCGGTGGCGCCGATCAGCTGCAGCATCCGCTCCTCGGAGAGCTCGCGGCGGCCACCCGGCAGCGCGATCTTGCGGCGGCCGGACAGGAAGGCGCCGGTGACCGAGTTTTCGCTGGCCGCCACGTCGGCCGGCGTGCCGGCCACCAGCACTTCGCCGCCATGCTCGCCGGCGCCGGGCCCCATGTCCACCAGGTAGTCGGCCTCGCGGATCGCGTCCTCGTCGTGCTCGACGACGATCACGCTGTTGCCGAGGTCGCGCAGCCGCTTCAGCGTGCCCAACAGGCGGTCGTTGTCGCGCTGGTGCAGGCCGATGGACGGCTCGTCCAGCACATACATCACGCCGGTCAGGCCGGAGCCGATCTGGCTGGCCAGCCGGATGCGCTGCGCCTCGCCGCCGGACAGGGTGTCGGCGGAGCGGGACAGGTTCAGGTAGTCGAGGCCGACGTTGTTCAGGAAGGAAACCCGCTCACGGATCTCCTTGACGATCTTCTCCGCCACCGCCTGCTTCTGGCCGGTGAATTCCAGCGAATCGAAGAAGTCCGCCGTCTCCTTCAGCGGCAGCTGGTTGATCTCATGCAGCGTGCGCGTGCCGATGAAGACGTGGCGGGCCTCCAGCCGCAGCCGGGAGCCGCTGCAATGCGGGCAGGCCTGGTTGTTCTGGTACTTGGCCAGCTCCTCGCGCACCGCCATCGAATCGGTCTCGCGGTAGCGGCGCTCCAGATTCGGGATGATGCCCTCGAACGGGTGGGCGCGGGTGAACTTGGTGCCCTTCTCCGACATATAGCTGAACTCGATGCTGTCGCGGCCGGAACCGTGCAACACCACGTGCTTGACCTTCTCCGGCAGGTCGTCGAAAGCCAGTTCGGCGACCGAGAAACCATAGTGCTCGCCCAGCGCCAACAGCATCTGGAAGTAGAACTGGTTGCGCTTGTCCCAGCCCTTGATCGCGCCGGAGGCGAGGGAAAGCTCCGGATGCGCGACCACGCGCTTGGGATCGAAGAAGGTGATCTCGCCCAGGCCGTCGCACTTGGGGCAGGCGCCCATCGGATTGTTGAACGAGAACAGCCGCGGCTCCAGCTCCGGCAGGCTGTAGCTGCACACCGGGCAGGCGAACTTGGCGGAAAACCAGTGCTCCTTGCCGCTATCCATTTCGACGGCGATCGCGCGGCCCTCGGCGTGACGCAGCGCGGTCTCGAAGCTCTCGGCCAGCCGCTGCTGCATGTCGGCGCGCACCTTCAGGCGGTCTATCACCACCTCGACGGTGTGCTTCTTGTTCTTGTCGAGCTTGGGCACCGCGTCCAGCTCGTATACCTCGCCGTCCACCCGCACGCGGACGAAGCCCTGCGCGCGCAGGTCGTCGAACAGATCCAGATTCTCGCCCTTGCGGCCGACGATGACCGGCGCCAGGATCATCACCCGCATTTCCTCCGGCAAGGCCAACACGTGGTCCACCATCTGGCTGACGGTCTGGCTGGACAGCGGCACATCGTGGTCCGGGCAGTGCGGATCGCCGACGCGGGCGAACAAGAGGCGCAGGTAGTCGTGGATTTCGGTGACGGTGCCGACGGTGGAGCGCGGGTTGTGGCTGGTGGCCTTCTGTTCGATCGAGATCGCCGGCGACAGGCCCTCGATCAGGTCGACGTCCGGCTTTTCCATCAATTGCAGGAACTGGCGCGCATAGGCCGACAGGCTCTCCACGTAGCGGCGCTGGCCTTCGGCGTACAGCGTGTCGAAAGCGAGCGAGGACTTGCCGGAGCCGGACAGGCCGGTAATCACGATCAACTGGTTGCGTGGCAGATCCAGGTTGACGTTCTTCAAATTGTGGGTGCGGGCGCCACGGATGCGGATGCTGTCCATAAGAAGCTGTTACTCACCGTCGTCAGGGAACCTGTTAATATACCCGACTTGGCCGGGCCGACTCCACTCGTCCGTGCAGCGGCGACACCGAATCTGCCGTTTCGCCGTCATCCATTTGCCCGGCGCGGTCGTTAAAACCAAGATACCCAAGAACGAAACACACCGCATGAATGCCACTGAACTGCGGGCCAGCCTGGGGCTGGCCGGTATCTACGCCCTGCGCATGCTGGGCATGTTCCTGATCCTGCCCGTCTTCGCCATCTACGCCAAAACCCTGCAGGGCGCCGACAACCACACGCTGATCGGCATCGCGCTGGGCAGTTACGGCCTGACCCAGGCCATCCTGCAACTGCCGCTGGGCATGCTGTCCGACCGCATCGGCCGCAAGAAGGTGATCTACGGCGGCCTGCTGCTGTTCGCGCTGGGCAGCTTCGTCGCCGCCGGCGCGCACGACATTGCCACGCTGACCATCGGCCGCGTGATCCAGGGCGCCGGCGCCATCTCCGCCGCCATCACCGCGCTATTGGCCGACCTGACCCGCGAGGAAAACCGCACCAAGGCGATGGCGATGATAGGCATGTCGATCGGCACCACCTTCGCCGCCAGCCTGGTGCTGGGCCCGCTGCTGGCGAAGTATATCGGCGTCAACGGCATCTTCGCGCTGACCGGCTTCCTGTCGCTGGCGGCGCTGATTGGCGTATGGCTGATCATTCCGGATCCGGCGCAGTCGCGCTTCCACTCCGACACCGAGGCCAACGCCAAACGGCTGCCGGCGGTGCTCAGAAACGGCCAGCTGCTGCGGCTGAACTACGGCATCTTCGCGCTGCACGCGGCGCAGATGGCGATGTTCGTCACCGTGCCCTTCGCGCTGATCAAGACCGCCCACCTGGACAAATCCCAGCACTGGCAGGTCTACCTGCCGGTGACGGTGATAGGTTTCATCCTGATGGTGCCCGCCATCATCTACGGCGAGAAGAAGGCCAGGCTGAAGCCGGTCTTCATCGGCGCCATCGCGCTGATGACCGCCGCCCAGCTGGGCATGGCGCTGGCGCTGGACAGCTTCTGGCAGATCGCCAGCTGGCTGTCGCTGTACTTCATCGCCTTCAACATTCTGGAGGCGACGCTGCCGTCGCTGATCTCCAAGATCGCCCCGGCCGACGCCAAGGGCACGGCCATAGGCGTCTACAACACCTCGCAATCATTCGGCCTCTTCCTCGGCGCGGCCGCCGGCGGCTGGCTGTACAGCCATTACGGCCCGGCCGGCGTGTTCGGCTTCACCACGCTGCTGATGCTGTCCTGGCTGATCTGGTCGCTGGGCATGCAGGCGCCGAAGGCGGTGCGCTCGGTGATGCTCCACATCGGCGACGCCTGGCAGGGCGATGCCGAGGCCTTGTCGCGCGAGCTGGCCTCGGTGGCCGGCGTCGACGAGGCGGTGGTGGTGCTGGCCGACCGCGTCGCCTATCTGAAGGTGTCGCAACAGCAGTGGGACGAGACCGAGGTCCGCCGGCTGATAGACGCCACGTTCTAAGCCCCCGGACGCCATCAAGGGCGGTCTTGAGCATAAGGCCGCCCTTAGACATTTCAGACATCGCAACAGTAGTTAACAACTCGGTCGTCCGGATTCACATCGGCTTTCAATTCCGTCACGAAATCCGCCATGTTCGCCGAATGGCATGCAATACAATGATTTTCATCAAATCAGCAACAAGGAAAACATGAGACGCCATGCCTGAGGCCTAGCGCCGCGCCACGCCGCGGGCCACCAGACTCAGCCATGCCGTTTCCCGCCTGTACGCCGAGGGGCGCCTCCCGCGCCATTCGACCTCGCGCTTCCCCATCCCACTCGACGCCCCTGCGGGCGCGCAATCCGCCTGAACTTGGCAAGGAGACTCCATGAAGTCTGCGATTCGGACGACTCTCTCCCTCACCTCCAGCGGTGTTTACGCATTGAAGACGGCATCCCGATGCGAAATCGGCAAGCCCGCCCCGATATCGATGCGGACATCCGGCAAAGGCATCAGCCATCCGCCGCGCGGCAACAACTGAACGAGAGCCCGATCATGAGAAAAACGCTATTGGCGGCATGGCTCCTCTTTCCTGGCGCGGCATATGCAGACAACAACATTGATTTTCACAATATAAAAGAGCAAAAACTGATTGAGATATTCCAGCAAAACGAAAAATCTCCGCCCGGCTGGAAGATAAAAATCTTTTCAAGCCTTTTCCTGGGAAACGCCTACTTCCCCAGCAGATTGATAGGCTCGAATCATGCCGATGAAAAACTGGTGGTGGACTTCGGCAGGTTGGACTGCTTCACTTATCTGGATTATGTCGAGTCGTTGCGGCGCTCCTCCAGCATCCATAATTTTGTCGAAAATGTGATGTTCACCCGCTACGTCGAAGGGAAAGTCAGTTATCTCTCCAGAAAGCACTTCTTCTCCGACTGGGTCAGCACCGAGCCGCGCTATGTGAAAGATGTGACGCAGTCCATCAGCAGCCTCGCCATAACCGTAGTCAAACAAATCAATCAAAGGGCAGACGGCAGCCCTTACATTGCCGGGCTGAAAACGAAGCGCCGAAACATCAGCTACATACCTGGCGAAAAAATAGACGACGACGCGCTGAAGAGATTAAAGGACGGGGACTACATCGGGATTTACGCTGAGGCCGCGGGACTGGATGTCACGCATACCGGCATTTTCGTCCGCCAGCCCGACGGCCCTATGTTTAGAAACGCCTCAGCGCTGTCCAGCAATATGAAGGTTGTGGACTCGCCCTTTCTCAACTACGTGAAAAAATGGCCCGGAATCATCGTCTATCGGGCCATCGATGCGCAGTCATCGCCAACGTCGGGCACGCCTGATGCCGAGCGGCAAACCGCCGGACTCAACGCGAAGCAAACGCTTTGACTCGCCGCGCCGGCTCGATGGCCAGTAGTCGTCGGCCAGGCAAACACGCCGCCGGCCGAACCGCAAGCAGGCCCGAGCCTCTTCACCGAGTTTGACATTTGAATGCGGCGGAGGCCGCGCCCCGCCATCGCGAAACGCAGCCTCCGCCGCCTATGCCTCCAACAACTTATTTTTGCGGCTGCGCCGGCTCGGCCACGTAGATCTCGACGCGACGGTTCATCGCGCGGCCGGACACGGTGCCGTTGTCGGCCACCGGCTCGCGCGAGCCGCGGCCATCGATGCCGATGCGGTTGACGTCCACGCCGCGCGACGCCAGATAACCCTGCGTCGCCTTGGCGCGGTTGACCGACAACGGGTTGTTGATCGCGTCGGTGCCGGTGTTGTCGGTATGGCCGATGATGTTGACCGAGGTCACCGGGTTCTGCTGCAGCGTCGTGGCCAGCTTGTCCAGCACCGGTTTCAGGCTGGGCTTCAGCGCGTAGCTGCCGGTATCGAAGGAGGCGTCGCTGGGGATATTGATCTTCAGCCGGTTGTCGGCGGTTTGGCTGACGCCTATGCCGGTTCCCTTGGTCGCCTGCTCCATCGCCTCTTTCTGCTTCTGCATGTGCTGCGACCACAGATAGCCGCCGCCTGCGCCCAACAGGCCGCCGATCGCCGCGCCGGTGGCCGCGCTGCGTCCGCCGTGGCCGCCCGCGGTCAAGGCGCCGATCGCCGCGCCCACGCCGGCGCCGATCGCCGCGCCGCCTCCGACGCCCTTCTGCGTGTCGCTCATATTGGCGCAGCCTCCAAGGCCCACCACGCTCGCCACCAGCATCGACACCACCGCGTTTTTCATCATCATGCTTGCATTCTCCTCACAAAGATTCAGGAAAGACCGCGCCCGACCTGGCCGGTTCCCGCCATGACTGGCGGCGCGCAAACCGGCGCCAGCCGCGCCAACGACGGAATGCTACAGCCTACGCCGAAACATCCGCCCCCGCACCCTCCGGTTTTCACGCGAGCCGCCCGCGATTGCCGTGTATAATGTCGCCCAATCGTTCGGCCCGCGCCCGGCCGCTCGGGTTCCGCCGCCCCGGCCTTTTCGGCAGGTGGCGGCCCGACGCGGCGCGCCGACTTGGATACCACGGGCAAATCCGACGGCGCCGGCAGCCGGCGCCCGACCGGGCCGCCGTCCCGGCGCAGGCCAAGCAGTATGAACTTATCCGGAGAATCGAATGAACAGCATCACCTTTGACGGCCGTCTGGCCGCCGACGCCGAACTGCGTTACACCCCGAGCGGCGAGCCCGTCCTGTCGTTCCGCGTGGCCAGCGACATCGGCTTCGGCGAGCGCAAGAGCACCAACTGGTTCAGCTGCCAGGTATGGGGCAAGCGCGGTGAATCGCTGAAGAACTACCTGGCCAAGGGCCAGCAGGTGACGGTCTACGGCCAGCTGACGCTGCGCGAATGGCAGGACAAGGACGGCAACAAGCGCGTGTCGCCGGACGTGCGCGTCAACGAACTGAGCCTGCAGGGCGGCCGCAACGAGATGGGCGGCGGCGCCTCCTCCGGCGGCATGGGCGGCGGCATGGACGATGGCTACGGCTACAACGCGCCGGCCCAGCGCCAGGAAGCGCCGGCCGCGCCGCGCCGCCAGGAGCCGAAGCCGGCTCCGCGCATGGACGACATGGACGACGACATCCCGTTCTGATGGTCACCTGACCTGACAATGTAAACAAAACAAGCCGAATCATTGATTTGATTCGGCTTTTTCTTTATTCACATTTAAAAACACCATTGGCATTGCCGATGACATGCGCCTGTCTTTAACATGCTTCTGCCCCGAATCGGCGCGCCCTTCCCCCGCGCGCCTCCTCTCTGCAAGCGGCTCCGGCCGGAATGAGGCCGGCCGGCCATCATGTGGAATTTTCGGCAACCAGGACTCATGACAAAATTCACCCTGCAGGATTTCCAGCTCTTTGTCCGGCTTGCCGAATCTCTGTCTGTCGCCGCGGTGGCGCGGGAGCGAGGCGAGCATCCGAGTCGGATATCGCGCATGCTGTCCCATATGGAGGCGGAATGCGGACTGCGCTTGTTTCACCGCAGCACCCACGGCTTGTCGCTGACCGACGACGGCTGCATTTTTCTCGAACACGCCAAGACCATCACTCGCGATGCGGACGCCCTGGCCGACGACCTGGCGGCGCGCAGCAATCGGGTCTTCGGCCTGGTCAGAATCAGCGCGCCATGCATCCTCGCCGAATACGTGCTGATTCCGCGTTTGCGCCAACTGGCCCACCGTCACGCCGACCTCAACATCAGCCTGCACATCTCCGACCGGCAGGTCGATATGTCGACCGAAGGCATAGACATCGCCGTCAGAGCGGGCATCTCGCCGCGCGACACCCATGTGGCGCGCAAGCTCGGATCGCACCGCAGGGCCTTGTACGCCTCGCCCGCCTATCTGGCGGCGCGCGGCATGCCAGAAACGCCGCGGGACCTGGCGCGGCACGATCTGATCGCCAATGCCGCGGTCAGCGCTCACAATCAATGGCCGTTCGACGAAGACGACGCCTTGTCCGTCCTGCCGGTGGCCGGGCGGATACAGGCCGACAATACCGCCGCCATCGTCTCGTTGGCGCAGGCGGGCCTGGGCATCGGCCGCATCAACAAGGTGATCGGCCAGGAACTGGCTGCGCGCGGGAGCCTGACACAAGTCCTGGCCGGCTACGAGGACCCGACCGAGTTCGAAATCTCGGCCGTGACCCTCGCGCCGCGCAACCGGGTGCCCAAGATATCGGCCTGCCTGGATTTTCTGGCGGAATGCTTCAGCGCGTTCAGAGAGCCTGCCTGACAAGCACTAGAGACGGCCCTTGATCTTGTCGATGCCGGCCTGCGCGCAGGCCTCGTCGTCCAGGCTTTTCGGCGCGCCGCTGACGCCGATCGCGGCAATCGCCTGTCCGTTCTGCTTCAGCAAGACGGCGCCCGGCAGCATCAACAGAATGGACGCGCCATTGCTCGCGGCGGGCGAGACCTTGCCGATCAGCGCGCTATTGCTGTCCACCCCCTGCATCGGCCCCATGCTCATCACGGTGTAAGCCTTGCGATAGGAAAACTCCTGGGAGTGGATAGGGCTGCCGTCGCCGCGCGCCTGCAGCTTGATCACGCCATCCGGATCGACGATCGTGACGGCGACTTTGAGCCCCTTGGCCTCGCACACCCGCACCGTCTCGCCGACGGCGTCCATCGCCAGCGACAGCGGCAAACCGCCCGGCGCCGGGAGCGTTTGCCCGCATGCGGAAACCGACAGCGTCGACGCGATGCCGAACCATGCCAGCCCCATCGTCGCTTTGCGCAAGAAACCGCGTTTCACCGCGCCATCGCATTCGATCTTCATCGTTCGCACACTCATCTCAAGCTCCATGACAGTACCGGCATCCGGATGGCATGACTATCGCAGTTCGCGCTTGCGGCAGAAACCGGACGAGGCGCAATTCGGTATTGCAGAACCGGCACGACGGAAAACGGTCCACCCTCTACCCACCACCGGCGACGCCGATAGGAAATATCCGACAGTACCCTCGGCATCGCCGTCGCCGGTCTCGCCCGGCGACAATGCGCGGCGCGCGGTTCCGGCTTCGGCATCCGGCGCGCCCTCTGTCACCTCATGGAGTCGAACAATGAAAACCCTGATCGCCATCGCGCTGGCAAGCACCAGCCTTTCCGCCATCGCATGCGCCGTCCCCGAACAACTGGACGGCAAGACCCTGATCAATGTCGCCGATCCGGCATACTCGCCCGGCAATCCGAATGCGGGGACCATCATGAAGCTGCGGTTCGGCAAAGACGGCTACGAAAACAAGATACTGAGCAAGGGCCTGCTCGTGCGCGGACAGTACCGGTATCGCAAGTTGCACGACACGGTCGGCCTGATGGAGGCCAACGAGCTGTACGACGGGCGGGCCACCCGCTATACCCTGGTGCTGACCTGCCTGAACGACAACTCCGGCACCGCGGTGTTCACCCAGACCCAGGGAGCCATCCCGCCCGACAACCGCCAGAACACGGTACGCTACACGATAGATCAATAAGCGTCGGGCGAGCCGGCCCCGCGCCGGCGGAACGCCGTCCGCGCTCCGCCGCAAGTCCCAGGCTCTTAGAGCCGTTAACAAAACCTCGCAGAATACCTGAGCCAAGGCGCGCCCGACGCAGGCAGTACAGAGAGTACGACAAGGAGGCGCAACGCAGGATCAGGGGTTTTGTTAGCGGGTCTTAGAGTTGCTCGCGAATGGCGGCGGAAATGCTTGCCAGACCATTCCGAAGCTCGCCCTCCTCAGGCCAGCCGAAGCCGATTCTCATATAATTCCTGGGCATTTCAAACCAGTCCCCCGCCCCAACATATGCATGGTGATTTTTCAGCAAGGAATCATAGAATTTATCCAGATTGAATCCAGCCGGAACCTTCAGCCGCGGAAAGCAGACCACGCCGGCCGAAGGCTCAACCCATTCGATATAAGCCTCGGATCGGACCCATTCCCGGACAATGGCGAGCCGGCTGAGATTCGTCTTATTACTGATGGCAAGCCAGTCGCTCCGCTCACGCAATACCGCATAGCCTATCGCCTCATCAACGACAGAGCCGCAGATTCCGATTTGCTCCTTGGCCGCCAAGAAAAGCTTATAAAGCTCGGCGCGGCGCGTGATCAACCACCCAAGACGAATGCCAGGCGTGCCATATGCCTTAGACAGAGATGAAACCGAGATGAATCGATCGCTGATGGCCGCCGCGGTGGGGTAAGGCGATGAATAGGCCAGATCACGATAGGTCTCATCGACCAATACCAGGCAGTCATGCTTCTCCGCAATCGCGCCCAGCCGCGCGAGGTCTGCCCAGGACATGACCGTGCCGGTAGGATTGTGTGGGCATGTGACGCTGATATAGACAGTATTCGGCCGAATGGCCTTTTCCACCTCGCCCAGGTCAATCCTGAACCCGTCATCGAACTTCAAATCAATATATGTTATCTCGCACCCGATTGCCCTCGGAGTCTCGATATTGGTCGCATAATTAGGCCTGATCACGACCAAGTGCGAATCCTTGTCGAGCAAGGAAGTGGCAATGATAAACAGCGCCCCGGCCGCTCCATTGCAAATCAAGACATCGTCTTCGACGACAGTTTGGCTATCACTCTGCTTGGCGATCAAACGGCGGAGGCGAGCCTCTCCACGATGCTCGCCATACAGCAGGGTCAGATCATCCAAATCCATATCAAAGTCTTTAAATTTCCGATCAGAGACGGAGCTCTCGGAAAGATTGAATTTGATTTTCCCGTAGCCAAGCTCTTCCGGGGACTCTGCCTCAATAAGCATGCGTGTATATTTCATCTTTAGCGTCCCATTGAAATTTAAAATCACGGCTTACATAACAGGCTCCCAACACGACGCGCCGACGACAGCCGGCCCGTTTTCCTCCCCCTCCTCGACCGTTCGGCCGACACCGCCCCAATCCCCGGGGATGCCCAAGGCAATCCTGGCTTGCCAGGGCGGACCGGCGCGACCGCATCCGGCAATGCGCGGCCATACCGTCGTATTCGGCAGAGGAATCGCACAGCGTCCGGCCGCGGTCCGCCAGGGAAAAGAGGAGAGGCCCAGCCTAGCCGACCGGCATCGCGGCAGGACCGGCGGGGCGGAATTTAAGAAAGATCCGACTTCATCCGGACCGCTGCGGACAAGACCGGCATGGCGCGGGAGCTTGACCGGGGAATCATCGGTCCATCAAAGCCGGGAATACCCGCTCATCCGCGAAGCCGGGCTGGCGCGCAGCCCAGAAAAGCCGGCGCCAGCCGGCACCGCGCGCATCAGCGCGACGACCGATAACCGTAGGGGGTATAGCAATAAGTTTTCGTCTGGCCGTCCTCCTGCTGCGAAACAATGCTGCCCTTGCCGTCCGCGCCGGTCAGCGATGTCGTCGAAGTTTTGCCGTCGTCGTTAACCTGGGCCGCGCAGCCGCCGGCCCCGTACACCAGCCGCACGCGGCTGTCGCCGTCCGCCGGCTTCTGTCCGGACCGGGTCATCCACTCGTTGACCAGCCTGTCGGCCTGGTAATAGAGACGGTGCTCCATCCCGGATTTTTCCACCGACTGGCAAACCAGGCGGTCGTGCGCGTCATAGCTGTAGCCGGCGTTGCCGGCGGGACCATCCACCCGCGACAACCTCCCCAGCGCGTCGTAATGCAATGTCCGGCCGGCCTCATCGCGCACCAAGCGGCCAGCCTTGTCGTATTTCAAATCGATAGCGGCCGGATAGTCGCTGGCGGTATGCGTCACCTTGCTCAGCTGACACGGGTCTGCCTTGTTCTCGAACAGATATTCCGCCACGTCCTCGCCGCCCCCATCCAATAAGGTCGTGCATTTGCGGATATTGCTGAACGCGTCGAACTCGAAGCGCTGCCCGAGCATCGCCTTGCCATAAGCGTCGCGCGGCAGCAGCGAACCCGACGCCGTATAGGTTTTCAGCCGATTGCGGGCATCGTAGGCAAAGGTCTCGTCGCACAACAACTTGCTTCCGCCAAAGCGCTGCCGCTGATGCAGCTGGCCATTCGGATACCAGAACTGCAGCAAGGTATCGATCTCTCCGGATTTGGCGGCCAGCGTTCGCTTGATTTCGCGCCCCAGGCTGTCCCGCTCCACGGTCGTGGTCAGCGCGTGCCCCTGCTTGTCTTTCGCCGTCCAGGCGGAAAGCTGCTGCAAGCCGTTGTACTCCAGCGTCACGGTGACGGCCTCGTCGGCGATCTCTATCAGCTTGCCGATATACGCCGCCGCGGTCTGGTAAGTGCGGGCCTGCGCTGCGCCGTCGATGCCGACGCCGCTCTGCAAACTGCCGGTCAGCGAATAACGGTAACTGGCCTTCTTCCGTCCGCCGGAGCGGATGTCCTGCCCCTCTTCGCGCAGCCGCCCCGACGGCCATCTATTCCATGTCGACTGGGCGCCGCCGGCCTCTTCCGCCGTCTGCAGCTGTCCCTGCGGCAGTCGATAGGAATAGGACTGCGTGATGGCCGGCACCGCGGGCTGCTGATCCGGGCAGGTCGCGGTGACCGACTTCAGCGCCTCGTTCAGCTTGTCGTCGACCGCGTGGACCCGGGCGCGGCCATCCGCGCCCGTCACCGTATGTGGCAGCGACGCGGCGTCGTTCGCATATTCGAACCGGGTCGGTCGTCCGCCGCTGACGGTCTCTTTCAAGCGCCCCAAACCATCGAAACGCTGCGTGCCGGCCACGGTCTCCACGTCGTGCTCGACGACGCCGATCCGCGTCGGCAGCGCCGTCTGGCTGAACGGGGCGTATTGCTTGCGCAGCGCGGAGCCGTCCGGCAGCACGGTTTCCACCATCCGCCCCCAGACGTCATAACGGTATTGCGTGTGGTTCCCCATCTCGTCGGTGCCGCGGCGCAGCCTGTGCGCGCCGTCCCAGACCGATACGGTGGCGCTGTACGGCTTGTCCTCGACGTCCCATGAACGGCTTTCCCGGTGGTAGGCCAAGACGATGCGGCGCGTCGGATCATGACTGGCCTTGCTGTAGAACTGCTTGCCCTTCGCGCTGCAGCGGTCCGTTCCGACCAGCCACGATGTGACGGTCAGGCCGATCGGGTCGACCTCGTGGTGCGATTCCAGGCCGGTTTCCAACACCCGCTCGACGCTGAGCTGCCCCCACTGGTCCCAGCCTCGCTCTACCGTCTTGCGCAGCGTCACCGGCTTGTTGGCCCGGTCATGCACGACGTCGGTCATCGTGACGCGCGCCGCTCGGCCGGCCTCGTCGTATTGATGAACCGCCACCGTCTGCCAGCCCAGGCCGTTGTCCCTGTCGCACACCTCCTCCCGGACCACCCGGCCCAGTCCGTCATGGCTGCTGCGGCTCTGGTTGCCCAGCGCGTCGGTATGGATCAGTTGCGCCGGCGCGTCGGCCGCGGGCCATCGATAATCCCAGCGCTCGGCGCTGCGATATTCCGCCAGATCCGGATGGACCGTCTGGGTCTGCAGCCGGCCCAGCCGGTCGTAATGGTACGACACCGTATTGCCCAGGGCGCTGGTTTCGGACAACAGACGCCCGGTCAATGCCGACTGGACCTGGATGGACGACACCGTCTGCGACCCGCCGGCCTGCTTGTCCAGCGGATCTTTCTTGACCGTCAGGCTGACGGTCTGCTTCAGCGCGATATCGTGGTTGCCGCTGTGCGTCGGCTCGAAAGTGAAATGCTGCGTCGCCTCGTAAGGCGTTTGATCGGGGCCGTAGGTGGTGACGGTCCGGGTCTTGATTCGCCCATGCTCGATCTGCTCGGGGGCATCGAAATAATCATAGCGTTCCTGCGCCATCCGCTGCGGACGGTACGCCGTCCACGCCGGCTTTCCTCGCTGCATCGCGTCGCGCGCCTCCGGACCCGGCGCCCCGACGTAATAGGTCGCCGTCTTTTGCAACGCCGCTTCCGGGTGCAGGCTGCCGGCGCGCGTCCTGGCCGCCTGGAAAACGTATTCGGTGCGGCTGGCCGTTTCGTCGCCGAACTCGGCGCTTATCGGAGGAAAGACCGTCTTGCTCTTGATATAGCGGCTGAATCCTTCCGGTTCCGCCGGACACCGCCCCGGCTCGCCGCCGCGCGGGTAGTACTCGATAACGGTGATCGAACCGTCCGCGGCGGTTTGCTTGACCAGTTGCCCGGCATCGTCGTACTCGAACGAAACCGACTCGGTTCTGGCCCGGCCGGCCGTCTCCCAGCTTGTCGTCTGCCGGATCGGCAGCTGGAACGTCGCCGGCTGCGCCTGGTACGACTGCCCCTCCAGCGCCGGATAAGCGGTCTCCTGCCGGAAAACGCAATTGCCCTCGCGAACCTCCTCCGAGATCAGCAAGTGGAAGTTATTGTACTTTCGGGTCGTGCTCCGGATGGCGCTGACCGGATTCAACGATTTGTCGAGCAACTTCTCGACAGACTGATAGTGGTACTGCACCTGGATATCGAACAATTCGTCCGCGCCGCCTTGCGAACCGTTGAAGCGGGCGCCATGACCCAGATAATTGGCGGCGGAGTACTCATAGTAGGTCTGAATCGCCGGCTGTTCCACGCCGGGGAGCAAGGTATGCATGACCACCGCCGGCAAGCCGATGCCGTCTCCCCCGTCTTGCAACTTCATCCGCAACGGCTCGTACTTGACGCGCTGGATCAGCCCGGTCGGCGCGCTCAGCTCGTTCAGCAACAGGCCGCCCACCGCCGCCGTGATCTTCTCATCCGCGTCATATCCCAAAGTCCAGACGATGCCGTCGCCGCCCAGGCTTTCATTGATGATCCGTCGCAGATAGCCATTTTCGAAATGGAGCGCCAACTCGACTTTCTCATCGGCAGAATCCGGCCATTGCGTTATCGCGACGCTCTCGCCGTCGACCGGCGGATAATCGATCCGCAACAGCGCGCGCTTTTCTTCGTCGAACACCTCCTTCAAGCGCAAATGCCCGGCGCCGGGAGATTCCCAGCGAAGGTGAAGCGCATGTCCCAGCGGAGATTCGATTTTTTCTGGCACGTAGACATCCGGCCCCCATGGCGCGACCAGATGATGAATCTCGCCGCTCTTCAACGCGACGCTGTATTTCCGGACGCCATCGGCTATCGTGCGATGCACTCGGACGGTATCCAGCTTCAATTGGCAGATGGTCACCGGCATCGTGTCTTCATCAATCAAGCGGTAGCGTTCTCCCGATGCCAGAATCAACAGACGCCGCAGCCGGTCGTACTTGACAAACCCGTTCAAGGAAAAGCCCTTGCCCAGGCCATCCGTCGCCTCCCCGGCGCCCAATGGAAAGTAGTTCAAGCGCAAGGGCAACGCCGGAGTCAGGCCATGATTACCTGACAGGATACCCAAGTCGAAACCAAAGGAAAAAAGACCTGTTCGCGGATCCACGCCGCCATTGACAGCGCTCTCGAAATTAAATGCTTGGGAATAAATTTCAGTCTTACCAACCATTTTCAATACTCTCCCCATAAATCTGGCTATCACAGGAACAATCCGCGAACAGGCCTCATCCCCTCAGCTCATGCTTGAAAATCAGCCCAAAACTGCCTCGCTGATAACCGATGGGATTTGCAACATGCCGCTATTCCCATAGACATCTTTTATATTCAGCTTCACCTCGACCTGACGATCACGCCACCCTTCCTGCTCGGTATTATCCATATCGAAATCCAGATTCCACACATAGATGGCAAAACCATCCGGCGGATTGCCATCGACAGGAATGTTTTGATCATGAAGCTGGATACGATAGCGATGATTGAAAGCTTGCAACGGAACGACTTGCGTTACACCAGACAAAAATCCGACATGACTGCCATATGGAGAAACAAAAACAGCATAGACATTTGATCTTCCACCACCCTTGAAATACACGGCCACGGCATCGGTCGCCAACGTTATATCCCCGGCAGTATATTCAACGTCAGAGTCAACCGGGATGGTGTTGAAATGATTCGAGAGATCGTACACACTCTCCAGTGCAAATCGGGAGTTCTTCTGGTACGGAATGCTTTTGACGATAAACTTGGCATACCGGGATTTGGCTTCATAGGAATGATCATGCAGCGGGCCGACCCAGCCCTTTTGCTTCGATTTGATCTCGACCGTGCTCTTTATATTCCAGTGAGTTTCGGATGAGCTGGTTGGAAATTGCCAGTTAGAAAGCACGCTGTAATCTATCGGCGGAACCACATCGACAGCCAAAATACTTTTCAATGCCGCATTCGTTTTTCCGGAAGTATCAAAAATAACGCCATTATGCGCAGGATCAGGCTGCCACACCGCATAGATTTCCCGGCTGCCCAGAGCCGCCCCTTTTTTGGCTTGAAAATAGATATTCATCCAAAAAATCCCTGACGCGGGATCGTTACCCCACTCGAGTTCGTCAGCATAATAAGTATCCGGCTGGCTGGCATAATTAGCGACAGGCATCGCCTCTTCCATGCTCTGCACTACGGATGTATCGTCAGCGACGAGGACTTCTTCCTGATAGAAAGCACTGACCGGCAGATCCCGATAATACTGCGTCTTGCTTTTATGCTGCACCAGCGGGCCGCTATAGTCAGTTCCCGGATCCTTGTCATATCCGAAAAACGGTATGCGCAAACCAGAGCCCAGATAGGCGAAGGTCAAGCCGCCAATCGTGTCTGGACGAAAGTCCTTGATCACCTTCCCGCTGCCGTCCACGCCGCGCAGTCGGACTGTGATGCCGACCTGATGCGCATCGTTGGCAAAGAGCCCTTTCTTACTGGTGCTGGAATCGTCTTTGAACTTGATTTCCAGAAAATTCGCCGTTATAGCCATTTCAACCTCCACTAGGTTTACAGTTAAAGAATCAATCAACCATGTGAAGAATTAAAATCCCTAGCGAATACATCCGCCTTAATCAAGCTGCAATTAAGACTTCTCCGACCAATTAATACCACAAAGTAAAATCCTAACAAGAACCAATTATCATTGATCGATTTCACGCACTAAGAAACGCTGACAAAATCCCGATGCCGGATCGAAGGGGAATACGGCCAGCGCGGCGGAATAGACAGTCCGGTCCGGATTGCCGCAATCGGATCGCGGCGGAGCAGCCGACCGGCGGCCAGGCCGAGGCGGCGGAAAGCATGGGAGGAGAGGATGTGCGGCGAGCGACGGCTAGGCGGCCGGCGGCGCTATGTCTTGTGCGTGGACAGCAGAATGCTGGTTTCGCTGGCGGCAATGCCTGGAATCAGGCGAACGCGCCCCAGCACCCGGTCGAATTGTTCCAGCGAGTCGGCGCGCAGTTCAGCCAGGATGTCCCAGCGGCCGTTGGTCGAGTGCAAGGTATGGACATTGGGATCGCCGCGCAGCGCCTGCATCACGGCCGCGGCCTTGTTGCCGTCGACGGCGATGCCCATCCAGGCCCGGATGCGGTGCGCCTCGGCTTCCGGCTTCAGGCGCACCGTGTAGCCGACGATGATGCCGCCCCCCTCCAGTCGCGCGATGCGGTTCTGAACCGTGGCCCGCGACACGCGCAGCTTCCGCGCCAAGGCGGTGACGGACATGCGCGCGTCGTCGCGCAGCAGCGCCAACAGCTGCCTGTCGGTATCGTTCATGTCAAAACGCCAAGTTGATCTAACATTTTGTAAAACAGTATAAAAAAATTGTAATGTTTGCCAGCTTTTTGATAAGTCGCCGGGCGTGCAAAATAGCGCTCACCATTGACACACATCAATACCGGTCCAGATGTCGCCGCGGACAGCGCCGCGGAAAGGTGCCGGATTAATCGAAAACGAAACGCATGCAAACCACCAGCCATGTACTGATGATCCGGCCCGTCCGCTTTCTGTCCAATCCCGAGACCGCCGCCAGCAACGCCTTCCAGCACCGGGAAACGGATGGCGGCGCCGCCCAGCGCGCCGCGCTCGAGGAATTCGACGCCTATGTCGACGCGCTGCGCGGCTGCGGCGTCGATGTCATGGTCGTCGACGACACCGTGGAACCGCACACCCCCGACTCCATCTTTCCCAACAACTGGCTCAGCCTGCACGCCGACGGCAAGGCCGTGCTCTACCCGATGGCGGCGCCGAACCGCCGGCTGGAACGTCGCGCCGACATCCTGGACGCCATAGGCAGCCGCTTTCGCCTGAGGCAAGTCGTCGACCTCTCCGCCTTCGAGAACGACGGTCATTTCCATGAAGGCACCGGCGTCATGGTGTTCGACCACACGCATCGAGTGGCCTATGTCTGCCGCTCCTCGCGCACCAGCCCGGCGGTGATGGAGGCGGTAGAGCGGGAAACCGGTTATCGGCCTTTCTGGTTCGGCGCGGCCGATCGCCGCGGCCGGCCGATCTTCCACACCAATGTGATGATGTGCATCGGCCAAACCCTGGCCGTGGTCTGTCTGGAGTCGGTGTGGGACGCCGGCGAGCGCGCGGCGCTGGTGGATACGCTGGAAGCCGGCGGAAAACGCATCATCGACATCGACTACGACCAGCTGGAACGCTTCGCCGGCAATGCGCTCGAACTGCGCTCGCGCGACGGCGAACCGGTATTCGCGCTGTCCAGACAAGCCTGGTCGGCGCTGACCGCGAAACAGCGCGAGCTGCTGTCCTCATACGCGCGAATCGCGCTGGCGCCGATAGACACCATCGAGCGCCTCGGCGGCGGCGGCGCCCGCTGCATGGTGGCGGAAATCTTCCTGCCTCGACACGTCCCCGCCGCGACGCCGCCGGACAATGACTGACGGCACGGCCATGCCCCCCACCCCTCATTCGCCCCTCCCCGCCCCCCATCTCCCCCCATCGGTCGGACAACTCTGATTTGCGCCGCGCGGCCCCGCCGCCGGCGCGCCGCCGCGACTAGCATGGCGCCCAATTCAGACCAGCAAGCGATATTCCAGATGAAACGCGTCGCCGATCGTTTCGCCCGGCTCGGGCCGCCAAGCGTGGCGGCCTCCACGAAACGCCGCGCCGCATTGCCATCCGACGCCCGATAGCCGCCGTGAAAATGCGGCGCCCGGCGCCGGCCAGGCGAATCATCGCCCGCCGGTTCCGCCCCGACGACGACGCCCGCACGCCCAAGCGGCGGCGGCTTCCGGAGCGGAAGCGTGGCGCCCGTTCGCCGATGACAGGAGACGATTCAATGCTGCACCCCAGTTGCACCCGCGCCCGGCCGAATACCGGCCGGCGCTGATCCAAAGCGCCACGCTGCTGGCATTTCACTTCGGCAAACACCGTTAAGGACACATCATGGCTTTCATCACGCCCAACAATGTACAAGTCGCCACCTGGGTGGTCATAGGCGGATTTTCAGCCTGGGGCGGCCTGGTTCGCTACATCATCGAGGTGCAGGGAAAAAACAAGGCCTGGGACATCGTCGGTCTGCTCAGCCAGATCGTCGTATCCGGTTTCACCGGACTGCTGGGAGGACTGCTCAGTTTCGAGAACGGCGGCAGCCACTACTTCACCCTCGCCATCGCCGGCCTGTTCGGCACCATGGGCAGCGCCGCCCTCGCCTACCTGTGGAACCGCTTCTTTTACACAAGGGAGGAAAAGTGATGTCGGCATTTTCTTTCAGCGAACGCAGCCTGCGCTTGATGGACGGCGTGCATCCGGACTTGGTCAAGGTGGTGCGCAGGGCCATGGAGAACACGCCAAGCGATTTTGTCGTTCTCGAAGGCGTGCGCAGTCCCGAGCGGCAACAACAGCTGTTTCAGAACGGCGCCAGCCGCACCTTGAACAGCCGGCACCTGACCGGCCATGCGATCGATCTGGCGCCATGGATCGATCAGCAGATTCCATGGCAGGACTGGCCGGCCTTCGCCGCGCTGGCGCAAACGATGAAGCTGGCGGCGCGCGAGCTGGGCATTCCGATCACCTGGGGCGGCGACTGGAAAAATCTGAAGGACGGCCCCCATTTTGAACTGCCGCGCGAATCCTACCCATGAGCTGGCTGCTGATGTTGAAAAAGCTGTCATGGCCAAGCGGAATCGGCCTGGCCATGCTGGCGGTCTGGTGGCTTCAGCACATGCAGGCCACGCAGGACGCCCTGCAGAAGGAAAACACGGCGCTGGGCCAACAGGTCCGGCAATACCGGGATCAATTGGAGAAACAACAGGCGCAATTCGCCAAGCTGTCGCAAACGCTCAGCCGCAACGAGGCCGCCAAACGCATTGCAGAAGGAGAAAGCCATGCCATCGAGAAAAAACTGCGCTCGCTCCAGACAATGGACCACTGCGCTCGTCAGCCTGTGCCTGCTGCCATTATCAGCCTGCAGCGAGATGCGATTCGAAAGGGCGCCGCCGATTGAGGCCGTGCCGGCTGCATTGCTGCAGCCGTCGGCCGCGCCGCCATTCAATGTGGTGCACTGGGGCGACTACCCGATCTATGTCGAACAATTGCATCTGGCGCTGAAACGCTGCAATGCCGACAAGGCCGCCATCGCCGCCCTGCTCAACATCAAGATCAGGATAGACCGGCTCGGAGAATGACGCGGCACGGATTCATCGGCATGTTCATCCTGGCGGCGCCGGCGATCATCAATCGCCGGCGCCGTTTCCCTGCCCCCGCTTATGACTCCCCGCCGGCCGGCTCCGCCTTGATCAGAATGGATAGCGGCGGGGCATCGGCGGCGCGGATGGTGAGCCGCGCGGTCCCCGGCGCGCGCGCCGGACTCAGCATGGCGAAACCGATGCCGGCGCCGAACAGGCCGGTCTCCGCCTCCAGCAAGCCGATGCCGGTCGTTCCGCCATCCAGTTCCAGCGTCGCCCGCACGCCGGCTAGTTCGGCTCCCAGGGGCTCGAGCAGGAATGGCAAGGGCGCGATACGCTCCCCCACCGTGACCGCGCGCTTGTCCTCACAACGTATCTGCAGGCTGCGCGGCAGCACCGCCAGTCTGGCCGACGCCGACACCCGCGGCCCGCCCGGCAAGGTCGCCCTGGCCCGCAACCGCGCCAGCCCGGCGCCGCGCGCCTGACCGATGAAGTCCGCGACGGCGACGCCATCGGAATCGGTGGTCAAGCGCGCATGCCGCAGCGCCAGTCCGGTCTTGTCGTTGTCCTCCAGCGTCAGTTCGATATCGATGCCGCGGACCGGCACGCCCGACTGCCGCAACTGGAACGCCACCGCCCCCGGCGTCTTGCCCTCGACCAGACCGTCATTGGGATGGGTCTTCACTCTCAGGCACTCGGACTGGAGCAGGCCGTAGACGACCGCCCCCACGCCCGGCTGCTCGGTAGACGAGACCTTCACCACCACTTCGCCGGCCAGATTGCCGGCGTGGATGGGCAGGCGGGCGCGGCCGGCAAAATCGGTCGTCGCCCGCGCCGAGGCCAGCCGGGTGCCGTCCGGCGCGCTGATCAGCGCGAAATTCAATCCGAAACGGGGCAGGCCGCCATACCGATCCGACACGGTCAGATTCAGCTGGCCATCGACGCCGGTCTCCAGCACGCCGGCCAGCCTGTCCACCTCGATCGCGACGGCCGATTCCTGCTCGATGGCGATTCGCGCCGCGCCGGGAATCACGCCGACCGTGTGGTCCTGTTCGATGATGAAATTGAGCGGCGTCAGGGCCGGGCCCAGCAAATGGCCGTCCACCACCCAGGTATGGATGGTTCGCGGCGCCACGGCCGGGCCGGGATGCCAGGAGACGACGACTTCGGAGCCGGAGGCGAACTGCGGGCCGGCCGGACTGGACAGGATGACGCCGTCGGGTCGCGCCTTGCCAAGGCCGTTCAGCGACGGCTGCGGCCCCGGCACCGGCGCGAAGACCGCCGTCAGGCTGCGGGGCCGGTCCATCGTCACCGACAGGGCGCGCGCCGTCGTTTCGGTCTTGCCGTCCACGACCCAGTGGGCGAAGGAGAACCCGGCTCGCGCCTGGCCGACGACGGAAACGACAGCCCCCTGCGGATAGGGGCCCAGCCCGTTGACGACGATGCTGCCGCCGGTTTCGGGACGGCATTCGGTCGCCAACGCCACCGGCGGCCAGCGCGGGGTATTGCCGCCGCGATAAGCGGCGACCACGCGGGTGCTGAGCCGGAACAGGCGGGCGACGTCGGAGGCGCCCGGCTGCCCCAACGGAATGCCTAGCGGCTGCCCGTTCCAGGTTTTGTCGGCGCTGGAGAACGCCGGCACGCGCCGGTGGTCTCCCTGCTCGTAACCCATCACCGTCACGAACGGCGGCGTCTCGGAAACATAGCCATGGGCATAATCGTATGCCGGACTCAGCCCCCCTCTCGTCGGGCTGGTCCTCCTGTCATGCTTGCCGCCCAGCAGATGTCCCAGCTCATGGGCAAACACAAAGCCATCGGTGGCGAACATGCTGAACACCGCGACGTCCAGCGCCGACGAGTCGTAGCGCGCCGGCTCGGGAATGCAGCTGGCCTGGCCGGCCACCCTGGCGAAGGGATTGTCGGGAACCTGCGTCCCCATGGCCGCCAGCAGCACCACCACATCGGCCCCGGCCTCGTCGCGGGCCGCCCGCACCGCCTCCCAGGCCGGGCCGCGCGCGAAGCTCCATTGATGCGTCGCCGGGTCCAGGCTGGACTGCACCACCTCGTACAGCAGGCCGGTGACGTCCTCCCGGGTCAGGGCCGGACACTCTCTCACATCGACGATATCGACGCGCGCGGCGATGCCGCTGTTGCGGAAGATGTCGTTGGTGGCCGCCCGCTCACGGGCGATGAAGGCGCGGACCGCCGCGACGTCGCCGCTGAAACCCCGCTTGACGGTAGCCGTCGGATACAACACCAGCACATCGATGCCGACCATTTCGCCGGCGGGCGCCTCCTCGTCGTACCAGGCGTCCACATCCGCGCTGGCCGGCGCGTCGGCTTCGGGGTTACCGCAGCCGGCCGCCAGGAGGCCTACCGCCTGAACCCTAACCCGGTTCCTGCCGGCCGGCTGCAGACTGTATTGCTGGCCGTTGATCGACAACAGGCCGGACAGGGCCACGCCCGCCTCGTCGCCCAGCCCGGTCACCCCCAGATAAGCGCGCACATCGGCCAACTCGGCGCAGCTTCCGTTCCAGGTCGCGCCGTCCGCGCCGAAAGTTTCGACATAATCGGCGCGCAGCATCGGCGCCACGCCCTGGCACAGATTGAAGACCAGCGCCGGCGTGCCGGCGTCTCCGGCATGCAAGGCGGCATGCAATACCTCGACATCGATGGCGCAAACCCGCCCATCCGGCGGCAATGCCATTGCGTCTTCGCCGTTGTCGGCCAAAAACAAACGGGAACGGGTCAAACAAGTCATGACTAGGCTCTCCTCAGTGGTCCCGGCCGGGCGCGGACCATCGATCCGCCCCAGGCGCGGCTCCGCCATTTCGCGCTCGCCAACCGGGTCCGAAATCGTAGTGGGCATCGCCGTTCCATCCCAGCCGGCGCCGCCGCATTTAAGAGGGCTCTTAGAGCCTGTTTACGATCTTTTTACGAGCATCGCAGCCCAGCCGTCATGCCCGGCCGATAAAAAAATCCGGCAGCACGCTACCGGACCAAGGGAGCTCCACCAGAAGAGCGACTTACCACTGATAACGCAGGCCCGCGTCTATCATGAACGGCTTTTCCAGCCGGGGTCCGGTCGCATAGGCGTAGTCGAGATGCGCGCTCAGCCGCTTTCCCAACTCGCCGGACACGCCGACGCCGACCTCCAGCCGCGAGCCGTCCAAGTCGGCGTCGAAGGCCTGCCCGTTGACCATCACATTATTGTTGCGGATAAACTCGTGACTGACGGCCAGCCTCAGATAGGGTTCCAGCGCGCCGCCGCCCGCTGTGTGCAGCGTCTTGCCCAGACTGGCGCCCAAGCTGCCCTGGATCGAGGCCACGTGGTTGGCCTCGGCGCGCAGGCCATTGTCCAGCGCGACGCTGGCGCCGTTCATCCTGACACCGGCCAGTTGCGCATACGGCTGGACGAACCAGTCGCGCGGCAAGGCGACCCGGCGGCCCGCCTCCAGCGAGACGCCGACGCCGTTCTGATGGTAGCTTCCCGACGCGCGCACGCCGTTGCTCATCACCGCCTGGCCTTGATCGCGGAACTGGTTCAGGTTGGCCAGACCATGCAGATAGAAGCCGCTTGGGGCCAGCCATACGCCGTACATGCCCACGGAATAGGCATCGACGCTGCCGCTGGCGCCGACGCCGTTGTTCAGCGACGCGCTGCTGTAATTGAACACGCCGCCGAGGTAGGCCTTGCCGCCGCCGAAGGCGAAGCCCTTGTCCGCCCCGAGCGCGATGCCGTTCTGCCTTTGCTCGACCGTGCCGCCGGTCACGCTCTTGATCCGGTAATCGCTGGCGTAGGGCCTGGCCCAGGCGCCGCCCTGATCCCGCTCGAAGCGCAGCTCGCCCAGCCGGGACTGCAAGGTGCGGACCTGCCCGTACCAGATGGTCGGGGTCGTGGAAACCAGGTTCAGCACCGATGTGGCCGACGCGCTGTAAGGCTGTGTCGTCAGCGGTTCCAGATTCCAGTTGGCGCCGTCCCGCTTCAGACCGTATCGGTAGGCGCCCAAGTCCACCGTGCCGTTGACCAGCGTGAAGTCGGCGCCGCCGCCGCCGGTTTTCACCACTTGCAGACGCCGCGGGTCGGCGATCGCCCGGCCGGTATCGGCGACCATCAGCCTATGGTCGCCGGTCGCCTGCCCGCTCACCACCACCTTGTCCCCGGCCTGACCGGCCAGATCGGTGTTCAACGCGAAGTTGCCATGGCCGGAAAGCGTCTGCGCGGTCAGCGTATGCGTGCGGCTGCCGCCGTTCAAACCGACGGTGCCGCCGTTCAGGGCCAGCCGTCCGATCTCGGAGGAGTCGTCCATCGTCCATCTTGCGCCGTCGTTGACGGTGACGGCGCTGACGCCGTGCATGTCTCCGTTCCAAGCGCCATGCTCGCCCAGCGTGATATCGGTCGAACCGCCATTGTTCTGCGCGCGGCCGTTGATCACGGTGTTCTCCACCGTCAGCGCGGTGCGGCTGCCCCTTTCCGTCTGCAGCGCCACGCCGTTGCCGGCATGGAGCGTGGTGCCCCGGCTCAAGACAATGTCGGCCTGGACGTCGCGGTCGACGCGGATCGCGGCGCCGCTGCCGCCGACGACTTGCGTGCCAGCCAACTTCAACGTGGCCAACTGAGACGGATCGGAATAGACCGAATACCGATTGACGACGATGCCGTCCCGGTCCCCCCGGATGACGGAGTCGCGCACCGACACGTCGAGCGGCGCCCTGGCGGCTTCGACCAGCAGACCGGCGCTGCGCGCGCCCCGCGCCTGGATCAGCGCATGATTGGATATATCGACCAGCAGCGACGCCTCGCCGCTTACGTCGGCCAGCGCGAAAAGACCGCTGTTGTCGACGTCGCCGTGTGCGTCCGCATGCGTCCCCAGCGAAGTGATCTGCCCGCCGGACACCATCACCAGGCTGTTTTGCGACGCGGTCAGGCCATGCACGCCGCCGGCCACATCGGCCCCGTTCAGCAGCAGCTGCGACGAGCCGGCCGTTTGCACGCCCGACCGATAGCCCTCGATATGGGAGCCGTCCACCACCGCGGAAGACCGGTGGAGCAAATCCATACCGTCTCCCCACGGCTCAATGGACTTGACGCTCGTGTTGGCGGTCATCGTCACCGCGGCATTGTCCTGCAGATGCAGCGCCTCGCTGCCTTCCTGCGCCGAACTGCGCACCTGGATATTGTCCAGCCGCGCCACCGCGTTCTGTCCCATCGCCAGCCGGTAGCTCTGCGCCTGCGGCCCGGGACCTTCGCCGAAGCGGCCGACGGCCCCGTCCGTCATTTCAATCCCGCCCAACAGCCGCGCGCCGCTGCCCACCGTGGAGAAACCGTTGTTCTGCCGTAGCGAAATGCCCAGCGCGTCCTTCCCCAGCACCGTGCCGGGCACGATCGTCGCCGTTCCGCCGCCGATCTCCACGCTGTCCCCCGAACGGTCGCCGTTGACCACCTGATGCTGCCCCTCCGGCATATACAGCACGGCGCCGGCGGCGCCGGCGCTGCACAGCCCAACCGCGACGCCGCCCCACAAGGCCGAAACCAGAACGCTGCTCAGCTTGGGCTGGAACGACTCAACCATGGTAAAAATAGACATTAGAATACATCCTCCACTATTACAGACGCGGATGGCGGCCCGATTGCCGCAGCCCTGTCCCATGCGGCGCACAACCCGATCCCGATCTCGGGAAGGCCTGAAACCGACGCTCCGCCTCACGGCTCATAAGCAATGCGGTCGTGCGCGAAATCGACAGCCACGGCGGGCGCGTCCTTGCCCGTCAGCTTCTTGTATTGATCGACATACCCCCTCGCCAGGTTTTTCGCCCCGGCATCGCCCTGGAAATAAAAGAAGGCCTCGATTTCCGGCACCGCCGCCTCTCCCCCCCACGGCTTCAGCAGCAACTCGTTCCAGTCCATCCGATCAAACATCTTGTGGTTGTATGCCGTCGCCAGAATCCCGGCATAAAACTGCGCCGCGTCCCGCGTGCTGAATGAACACTGCGCCGCCACGTCGCGGTCGTATTTGGCGTGAAAGCGATCGGCCATTTCATTGCCGGACAAGCTCGAATTGGCGACACCGGCGGCGTGGCATGAGCTGTAGTCGCCATCAGAGGCTTGGTAGGGGGTCAGGCTGGGGATATTGCAGTAGTAATGCTCGGGGACGCGGCCATGCGCATTGACGCTATCGGCATCCATCGGATACAGGCAGGCCATCGTTGCGCCCAGCCCGAGCACCGGCTTCAATACGATGCCCTGGCTTTTAAACAGATTCTGGCTGCCGGCGTCCTTGCGCAAATAGGAAAACGAGGCAACCGGATTATTCGGCGGCACCGTGAACGGATGGCCGGCGGTCGCTCGCATGATCAGGCCGGAACACTGCCAGGCCGGCCCGCCGCCGGGGCAGTGGGCGGAAACATCGTCGAAGCGGCGCTGCAAGCGGGCGGCGACCCGATCGCCGCGCGAGCCGCTGCGCTCGCCCTCCGGATTGTCCTGCCTATTGAAGACGAAAGCCTGCGATGCGCCCTTGTCGAAGGCCAGCACCGGCAGCAAGTGCCCGGTTTCCGCCGCGAACTCGTCGCGGTCGTCGATGGCCGCCACCTTGCCCGACGCGCTGAAATAGACAAAGGCCGCGACCGGCAACTTGGCCGCCGCCGGCCAGCCGCGAAACCACAGCTGCGGCGCCCGTTGACCGGCGCCATGGCTGTTGATGTGGAGCGCGTCGGCAAAACGGCCGGCCACCAGCGCGCTCAGCGAACAAGGCTGCTGCTGCGAATCCTCGCCCTTGTAGCACCTCAGCCACTGCTTGCCGTCGCGCACGCCGATCCCGTTGCAGGAACTGGAGTCGCTGGCGGCGGTTTGGGTCGGCTCGGCGGCCAGCGTGCCGCAACCGTAATCGTTGCGCGCCTTGCTCACGCTGACCGCATAGGGCCAGACGCAGGCGCTGGTCAGCCCCGACGCCTGGCCGATATCGGCCAGACTGGGCAAGGCCACGCCGTAGGAAAGCTCGGACAGATGCAGGTCGCGCCGCAGATACAGCACGCCGACGCCGCGCATCCGCGACTCCTCCGCGCCCGGCAACCAGCTTGGCAGGCCGGCCGCGCCGGCCGGCCTCAACAGCACGCCGGCGCAGGCCGGCGCGGCATATTCGCCGCCGTTGCAGCTATCGACCACCTGGTTGTAACGCTGACTCAGCGCCGCGGCGGCCCTCGGCCCGCTCTCGCTCAACAGCGGCGCGGCGGCGGCAGGCAGCGCCCCCAGGGCGATAATGGCGATCCAGACGCCGCGGCACAGCTTGGCAAATGAATTCATGAATGGCTCCCCGCCTGACGGCGCTCCAAGGCCGGCGGCGGCGGCCGCCGGCCGCCTCGCTAGGAGGCGATGACTATGATCGGCTGGCTCGCCCTGACCTCGGTGGTGAAATCCCCCCTCAGATCCACCGCCGCCTGGAACTCCAGCACCAGCGTGCCGACCGAGCCGGGAATCACCATTTCCTCCGGCGGCAAGCTGGCAATTCCACTGTCATCAGACATGATGAGCCGCTCCTTCGTGCCATTCGTTAGCGTGTTGTCCGGAAACCGGACGCCTTGTTTGAACGACTCGTCGCCGATCAAGACTCGGATCCGCCAGTTGGTGATCAACACGTGTTCGGAGTCGGGCTTGTCGAGTTCCTTGTAGCCGCGAACCCCGAAAGTGATCTTGCCCAGCTGCGACGCCAGATGGGTGTTGTGGAGGGTGCCGGTGAAATTGCAGCCGATGGACCGGGGCACCGGCACCACCTCGACCTCCAGCTTGCCGACGGCCTTGTCGCTGGTCGCTGTGACCATCACCTTGCCTGCGATCTTGCCGGCGGTGATGTCGGGCAACAGCGCGCCGTCCTTCACCGAGCGCTTCGCTTCCGGGTGCGTTTCGGTACCGAAGAAGGCGCCGTCGCCGATGGCGACGTCGACCATCCGACCATCGTTCAGATCAGTGGACAGCCTGACTCGCTCCGACGAGGAAATGGAGTCGCCCTGCAGCACCCGCAGCGGTCCCGGCGGATCAAACTTGATGCTGGTGGTGGCGACATGGGTGGTGCCGATGAACACCGCCTTGTCGTCCAGACCGCGACCGCCGGCGATCAGCTTCAGCTCATTGGGCTTGTCGCCGGCCGTCAGGTCGGTCAACATATAGCCGGCGACCGGAATGGCGGCGTTGCGGTGCAGGCCGTCGCCGCCCATGTGGCCGCCGGAATCGTCCGGTTCCACCCGCAGATGAACGCCCGCCGCGACCGGCGCATTGCCCGTCTGCGTCGACTTGGCCTGCAGCTTGATGCCGCCCGGCGCGACGAACACGCCGCCCGGCGCGGCGGTGCCGGTGTCCGGCGTGGCGGAAACGGTGTAATTGGCCTTGCCGTCCGGACCGATAGGCCCGAGCGGCCCGCCGTCCATCGCCACCTGCATCACCCGGCCGTTGTCGTCGCCATCGACCACCAGAATCGAGTCGTCCTTGGCATACCAGACCAGCGCGCCCGGGCGCACCTCGGTGCTGCCCTTGCTCAGACTGAAGGCGGCCGCGACCTCGCCCTTCGGCGTCAACGCGTACAACAGACCCTTGGCCTGGCTGTCGGCGGCCCATAGATAACCGCCGCCGTCGACGGCCAGGTGCAGAATCGACGCCGGCGTCTCCAGCGTGGCGAACGCTTGCGGCGCGCGGGTGGCCGAGCCGGCGTCTATGGTCCGGATCGTGCCGAGCATGTCCCCGGCATACAAAGTGTTGTTCCGGATCGCCAGCGACTGCGCATACGGCAACGCCGACGATTTGCACTCCTCCGGCTTGACGCCGGCTTTCGCCGGCACGCTGATCAGCATAGTCGCCCCGCCGGTCTTCCCGCCGATCACCGTCTGATAGTCGACCAACAACAACCACAGCGTCGGATTGGCGCCCTGCTGCAGCACCGGCGCCATCAGCGCTTTCACCTTGCCCTGTCCCAGCGACAGCTGGACCAGCGGCGCGGCGCCCAGCTCCGCCGCGGCATCGAAGGCGTACACCATGCCCCGGTTATGCTCGCTGACCCAGATCAGATCCTTCCCGCCGGTGGCGGCCGACTTGGGCTGAAACGCCAGGCCGCCGAACTGGAAAGGCGAGCCGCCCTCGACATGGCCGTTCACGCCCTGATAAAAAATTTCCGCCTGTCCCTTGCTGCCGGACAGCTTGCTCGGATCGATGCGATAGACGATGCCGTAGAAGCTCTCGGCGACCCAGAGCTTGCCGGAGGCGTCGGCGCAGATGGCCTTCGGCCACGGCGCGGGATTGTTCTTGTCCGGCGTCTTGATATAGGACGGATAAGGCAGCAGCACCGTATTCTTGGTGCCGGCGGCCTCCACCTGATACACCTCGCCAGGCAAGCCTTGCGCCTGCCCCTCCCGACCGACCCAGACCGAGCCGTCCGGCATAGAACATAGCGAGATCAGCGCGGCCGTGTTGGCAGGCAACTTCCAATCGGTCTGCTTGGCGGCAATAGGTACGATAGCCATGATGAATCCTTTGCAAATGAATCAAGGGGGAAAACGTCAAGGTCTCCAGCAGCCCCCTCCGCTAGTTGGCGACAACGGTCAGATTGACGACGTCGGTCAGAACCTTGCCGTCCAGCTCCACTCGAAACTCGACGCGGCAGCTGCCGAAACTGGTATCACGGCTGGTCACCGCCTGTGTCGGCGGCAGCAGCATCCCGTCGGCATCGCTCAGCCGCTCCGCCCCCGGCGGCGACAGCGACAGACAGGCGTCCTGCGCCCGCACCTGGCCGCGCGCATACGCCCAGCCCTGCGGCGGATCGCTGTCCCGGGTGCGCAACTGGGCATAGCAGAACACTGAACCGCCGCGGACGATGCTGGCCTCCCGCGGCCACGCCACCAGTTCCAGGCTGGCCGTCTTGGGCGCCAGCGTCAGGTTGAAGATGACGGGCGCGGCCCCGCCGCACTGGGCCGTCACCGCGATCGGTCCCGGCGTCCTGCCCGCCAACAGCTGCGCCGAGGCCACGCCGTCGGCTCCGGCCGGCGCCGGATCGCCGGCCAGCACAGAGCCGGTGCCGGGAGACACCGAGAACCTCACTCGCGCACCGGGCACCGGCTGCGTGTTGCCGTCCAGCGCCTTCACCCGCAGGGCGGCGAAAGCGCCGCCGATCACGACCAACTGCTGGTCGCCTCCCGCCTTGATCAGCCTGACCGCGCCATGCGTCTCAACGCCATCCTTCGGCTGCACCGGCAGCGAGATCCGCTCGTTGCCGTTATGGCCGCCATCGATGACGATGTTCAGCCTGGCCTTGTCCCGGCTGCTGCCTGCCACGATCCAGACCGCCGCGTAGCCGTCGTCGTCGGTATCCATCCCCAGCGTCCCGTCGCCGGCTCCCCCATCGGTACTGGCGCGCAGCAGCCCCGGCGACACCCCCTGCTGGTAGCCGGGAATGTAGAACCCCACCCGATGGCGCGGCACGCCCTTGCCGTTTGTCAGGTCGGTCACCTTGATCTGCAGCCGCGAAGGTCCGCCGGCGTCGAACTCGTAGACATCGCCGACCCCGACGACCGAAAGACTGTTTGCCATGCCCAACTCCTCTCCCGGCTAAAAGCTGGCGATGGTGTAGTTTTTGGATTGGACGAGCAGCACGATGCCCTGCGTCGACACCGTCGCCGTCACCGAGAAGCCGCCGGGACTCCCGCCCAGCCGGATGTCCGGCAGCAGCGCCCGCCCATACGGGCTGATAGACGCCGTCGCCTGCAAGGCCGGCTTGCCGCCGGCCTGCACGAAACGGCTACCGGTCTTGCCCGAGTCGTCCAGCACGAATTGCACCGTGCCGCCATGCAGCGTCTGGCTGCGCGGCAGGTCGGCGTACACCGTCACGTAGTCGGCCTTGAAGGCCTGGCCCGGCGACAAATGGCCGTACTGGTCGTCGCCGAAGACCAGCAACTGCGCGGCCAGCGGCTGTTCGACGCTGAAATGGAAAGTGCCCAGGATGTGGGGATTGCCGGCCAGATAGACATCGACACGAAACTTGCCGGGCATGGCGCCGGTCTGGATGTCGGGCAGCGCCGCCCGACCGGCGGCCCCGGTCTTGACCGTGCGGCTGCTCCTTTCCGCCGCCGTGCCGGCATCGGCGAACTCGGCCAGCGCCTCCCTGTCTCCGATCAGGTGGAAGCTCACCGGGACGCCCGCCTGTTGGCCGTCGACCAACACGTAGCAGCCGCTCAGGGTGATGGCGGCGCTCCAGTCGACGACCAGCGGCACCGCCTGGGTCGCCACGCCATCCGGCAATAGCTTGGCCGACACCGCCCGCTCCTTGACCTTCACATTCAGAATGCAAGGCCGCGCGCCCGCGGCGCCGGCGCTGAAACGGATATGCAATACCTTGCCGCCAGATTCCGCGCCCAATTGCAAGGCCGACAGCACCGCCTCGCCGTTGCCGCCAATTTTCAAACTGCCGGCCAGTTGCTGCAGATTCCCCTGCCTCACCCGCAGCGAACTCTCGCGCTCCTGAACCTCGAAATCGATGGCCTCCGGCACCGTCTCCGGGACCGGATCGAAGAACACGTGGACCGCTTGCTTGTCGTCCAGGCTGTCCGGCAGCAACTCCACCTCTTCAGGCGCAACCCTCAGCTGCGGCACGCTGACGCTGGTCTGCGCGGTCAGCGCCACCGGCAACGGCGCGGCCTGCGCCGCGGGGTCGGTCTGGAACACCACATTGGACGTGCCAAGCACGGTCGCCGTCGCCAGAAACTCGGCCATGCCGCTGCTGGCCAGCGCCTCTTTGGCGTGGAACATCATCTTGGCGCCGTCATGCTGGGCATCGATCCTGGCCGTGACTTTGACCTCGGCGGCGGTCGGCGTCTTGCGCACGGCGTCCAGCACCCGGATCTGAACCAGCTCCTGCCGGTTGACCGCCAACTTCCCGCCGCCCGGCCGAGCCAGTTCCAGCTGGTATTTGCGAGCATTCGCCGCGACCACCTCCAGCTTCAGCGCCACTTGCGCATTGGAGGCGGCATGCGTGATCGTGATCGTCGACGAGCCCGACCTCGCCGCGACCAGCGGCAACTGCGCCTGACCATTCGCCAGCGTGGCGATCTCGACCGGCACCGTTTCGAACGGCGAGCGGGCATCGACAGTCTTCTCCGCCACCAGCAAGGTCTGATGGCTCTGCGGATCGCCGTGGTATGTCAACGTGAACACGAATAGGAATGATCCGCCGACATCCAGCGCCGTCTCGGGCTCGCCCGCCGTCAACGCCAGTTTCCAACCGGCCTTGGCCGTTCCGCCGGCGACCGTGATCGGAAACGTTCTGGACGCGGCGCCGACGTTCACGCTCAGCGAAAGCGCGCCGCCATTGCCGCGCGACAACACCGTTCCCGGCGCCAACTCCACCTGGCCCAGCTTGATGACGGCCTGCCAGGATTCGCCCGGCGCCTTGCCGGCGAAATGGATGTTGTCGCCATTCAAGCGAAAATTCGCGGCGCGGCCATCCGGAGACTCGCCATCGCCGCTGACCCGGAACATCCAGGCGTCCACGGACCGCGCCAGCCCGGTCTGGCCATCGTAAACAAGCTGCAAGGACTGGTTCAGCTGTTGGATATCGTTTTCGGAAGACGGCGCCGACGCCAGCAGCGAGACATTCGAAACAACCGACCCGTGCTTGGTTTCAGGTTTTTTCTCGGTGAAGGAAACATAATATTCCGCCGTCGTCTTTGGCTTGAAAATCAGCGCATTCCCTCTCCAAGCGGATTCGGCGATATAAATTTTTTCAAGCCCGGAATTCGACAATTCACCCCGAAATCCAATATCGATACGAACCGCGTAGGAATCCGGCTCCGTACTACCATCGTGATGATCCGCGATATCGCACCATCGGAGCACGCATTGCTGGCCGGCATTCAATGTTCCCAATGCATGGTAAATCTGACCGGGTGCCGAATCGACGCATAAGCGAACACCACCAGCCACTTCGATTCCATCAGGGAAGTTGGCATCGCTTGGAACGGCATGATTAAATATATTGAAAACCCATACACCACGCCCCATCTCCCCCACTACCCAGCCATCCACCTTCTCGCCAGGCTTGACATTGAATCGGTATTCATTCTTCTCGCTCAGCAAGTAATGATCATGAACGCTATTCAAGCTGGCATTCGCCAATAAATTCCGCTCGCCCATCCCGCCCCCTACTGCTTTAAATTTGCAGACGGTCGAAGCTTTACACTTTCATTGCGATATGGCAGCCGGCGTGATTTAAAATAAGAACAATCCTAGCCCGGCTGACGCTGGATAATTTCAAAGACGAATATCGAATGGATGGGCTAGCGATAATGCGGAAGGAAAAAGGGAAATACCGGCCGCAGTCAATGGCGCCATCGGCATTGAAATGCCGACGGCGCCGGTCAAAACCGCGAGATGACGGCGGCAAGCGCCGCCGACGCGCGCATACCCGCTAGGAGGTGGCGATGGTATAAGGCTTGAGCTGGGTGATCAGCGGGTTGCCGTTCATCGACACCGTCGCCTTCACCGAGAAACTGCCGGCGGTCTCGCCCAGGCGGATCTCCGGCAGCAAGGCCTGACCGTGCAGATCGATGGGCGCCGTCGCCTGCAAGACCAGTTTCTCGCCGTCCAGAATGAAATGGCTGCCGGTCTTGCCGGTATCGTCCAGATCGAACTGCACCGTGCCGCCATGCAGCGGCTGGCGCCCCTTCAAATCGGCATACACCGTCACATAGTCGGCCTTGAAGGGCTTGCCCGGCAGCAGATGGCTGAACAAATCGTCGCTGAACGTCACCAACTGCGCCTTCAGCGGCTGCTCGATGCTGAAATGAAAGCTGCCCAGAATATGGGCATTGCCGTCCAGATAGACATCGACCTGGAAGCCGCCCGGCTGATTGCCGGTCTGGATGTCCGGCAGCGCCGACCGACCGCCGGACTTGGTCTTGACGATGCGCCGGCTCTTTTCCGAGACATCGCGGGCATGGGCGAATTCGGCCAGCCCCGCCTTGTCCTCGATCAGGTGAAACTCTACCGGGACACCCGCCTGCTGGCTGTCGACCAGCACATAGCAGCCGCTCAGCGTAATCAACGCATTCCAATCGACGATCAGCGGCGCCATCTTGGTGGCCACGCCGCTCGGCAGCAATTTGACCGATGCCGCCCCCCCGCCGATTTTCACGTTCAGGGTACAAGGCCGCACGCCCGCGGCATCGTTGTCGACGCTGAACTTGATACTCAGGGTCTTGCCCGGAGACTCCGCCCCCACCTGAAAACCGGTCAACACGGTCCCGCCGCCGTCACCGACTTTCAGCTGGCCTGCCAGTTTCTGCAGATTACCCTGCCGCACTCGCAGCGAGCTGCTAGTGTCCACCACCGCGAAATCGATGAACGGCGGTATCTCCGGAGGCACCGGCTCGAAAAATACATGGACCTGCTGCTTGTCGTCGAAGCTGTCGGGCAGCAGCTCCAACTGCTCCGGCGAAACCCGAAGCTGCGTTTCGCTGACGCCGGCCTGCGAGGTGAATGCCACCGGCAACGACGCGGCCTGCGACGTCGGATCGGTCTGAAACACCACATTGGAAGTGCCCAACGCCGTCGCCGTGGCCAGAAATGACGCGATGCCGTCCTGGGTCACCGCGTCCTTGGCGTGGAACGTCATCTTGGCGCTGTCGTGCCCGACATCGACCTTGGCCGTGACTTTGACCGCCGTGGCGACCGGCGTCCTGTGCAAGGCGTCCAGCACCCGGATCTGCACCAGATCCTGCCGATTGATCGCCAGCTTTCTGTTGACGGGCTTGGTCAGTTCCAACAGATACTTGCGCGCGCCGGCCTCGAGGACCTCCAGCTTCAGCACCACTTGCGCATTGGAGTTGACATGCGTGATCGTGATCGTCGCCATACCCGGCCTCGCCGCCACCAGCGACAAGGACGCCTGGCCATCACTCTGCGTGGTGATCTCGGTCGGCACCGCGACGAACAGCGACTGATTATCGGCAGTTTTCTCCACCACCTGCAGCGTCTGCTTGTCCGAGGCCTGGCCCTTATAGCTCAGCGCCAATACGAAGGGCAGCGAGCCGCCCACTTCCGCAACCGAGTCGGCATCGCCTTGCGCCAATCCAAGTTTCCAATCGGCATTCGCCACTCCGCCGGTGATCGTGATCGGAAATGGCAGTGGTGTGGAAAAGGTTCCGACCTGCACGCTCAGCGAATGCGCGCCGCCATTGCCGCGCAGCAACACCGCCCCCGTCTCCAGCTCTACCTGCTCTCCGCGGATAGGCGCCTGCCAGGACTCCCCCGGCTTCATGCCGGCGAAATGGATATTGTCGCCGTTCAACCGAAAAATCGCGGTTTGCCCCTCCAAGGACTCGCCACCGCTGTTCAGCACGCGAAATACCCAGGCGACGGTCGATTGCGCCAGCCCGGTCCCGCTGTCGTAAACCAGTTGCAGCGGTTTCGTCACCTGCCGGATATCGGTCGCCGACAGCGCACTGGCCACCATGGCCGACACATTCGAAATCATCGCGCCGCGTTTCAGCGGAGAATTTTTCCCAAGAAAGGAAACGAAATACTCCGCCGTCCTGGACGACGTAAACTCTATCGTATGATCCCGCCAGACGGACTGTGTCAGGTATGACTCCTCCCGCCCCACATCCGACAAGGTGCCGCGCGCATTGACATCGATACGAATCGTATAAGAATCCGGTGTGGAATTATTATGGAAATGATCCAGTATATCTGACCATTTGATGGTGCATTTCTGACCTACGCTCAGCGTCCCCAGCGTATGATAAATCTGGCCTCCTGTCGAATCAACGCACAGCCGTACACCACCTATCACACTGCTTTGGTCCTGAAATATTTTGAAATCCTTCACTCCAGAATTGGCGGAGGAAAAAACAAAAACCCCAACCCCAGTCGTCCCGACCATCCAGCCGTCCACTCTCACGCCAGGCGAGACCTGTACCTGATAATCATTGCCTTGCGCAAAGGCATAACCATGCTCAAAACCGTTCAGGCTGGCATTCGCCAGCAGATTACGTTCCGCCATCACACTCTCCAGTTTTCTGCTATTTCCAATAGCGACGAGAGCAGACCCGAAGCTGCCAACTCGACACTGAAGTCCCGTCATGCAATCCAGCGCAACCACTCCCCTGTTCGGAACAGTGGCGATTATCGCGACTTGGCTTCGAGACCTGGGGAATCACACCTTTTTATCTGCATGGCGATAGTTTTAGCAATTTAAAATAAGAGCAGTCTTAGGCCTTCACTGCTGGCTTCATCGTCATGAATTAAAAGCATACGACTTAGCTTATCGATTCTGGCACGTCATTATCCATTAATTCAATAGCGGACAATCATCATCAGATCAATCTTAATATTTCGTATCGCAGTTCCACCTCGTGGGAAATTGCCTCACGCTGAGCATGAGATATGCCTATCTCTTCAGCCATAAATAGAAGCTGAAAATCAACCCAAAGGAAAGAGACATGGGAAAAAACAAACTTCTCTACATTGCCATTTTCTCGATGGCATGCAGTCAATATGTTTCCGCGCAAAATGAGGACAAGCCCGATCACTTTCTAGACCAGTGCTATTACACTTATGGCGGCGGAAAGATAGTAGAGTCGCATTGCACAACAGAACCGCTTGCGGCAGGATCCACCGAGGAAAAGCGCTATCCTTTAGCGTATAACGCGGCCCCAGGAGCGGCAACAAAGACAGCCAACCCTAAATCCATCTCACTGGAAGTCGCACATTGGAAACTCGCCGGGCAGCAGCATTGCCATGTATTGAATACCGTGGGTAACCGTCAGGCGTTATTGGGCTTTCTCGAGAGTGAAACCTCTCTACGTGCTACCAACCTGACAGTGGGAGAAGGCAGCATACGCCTGAATGCTCAAGGAGAGAAATGTGATATGATTTTTCTAAACTTTAAACCGAACTGATCGCACCCAACCGATCAAGTCTACACATAGTGTCCCAATTCGCCGACAGCGCATAAATCGAAAGCGAAGTGGGACACATTCGTTTGTACTCTACCCAAATACTGAAAATGGTTGTAAAACCAATCCGCATGACAGACGCTTAGAGAGCGCTCTTTTATCAAGCAAATCCCTCGGCACAAATCAGGCTGCGGTGTCATCGAACCCAAACAAGCTGCAAGCGAAACAAGTGATAATCATCATCTCCTCTTGTCAACTTCGATACCCAATAGATCAGCCAGTTTTTCCGCAGTGCAAGGCTTTTGCACAAATCCGGCAAATCCTTCCGCCACATAACGCTCACGCTCATTTATTTCCGAACAGGCCGACAATATCCAGAATGGACTGGGGTGGCGCAACCAGGTATCGACCTCTCGGATTTGTTGCGCCAATTGATAGCCACTCATATCAGTCAGCCTCAAGTCCATCAAGGTCAAATCAAAACACTCCGTTCGCCAGGCAGAAATTGCGGCTTTACCATTAGCGACTGCGACAACGGTAAATCCTATTAAATTCAACTGTTCCCGGATGATTTCACGGCAAATATCGTCATCGTCAATCAAAAGCAACGTTCTACCCGTTCCAGCCTGCTTAAATGCCTCAGACCCGCTAGATACTGGCTTTTTATCAAGCATGCCGATGCTACATGCGATCGCCTCAACCAGCCTGGTGCAGTTGAACTCGGATTTTGGAATCAGCGTAGCCCTCTTGCCCATGATCACAATATCGGACACATCGCTCACTGCGACATCTGCCGGTGGCGACATCATGATTTCCGCTTGAAAATGGCGAAGCCATCGCTGTACGTAATCACGCAAGACTTCATGCTGGATATCCAGCCACACCCGCTTTCCAGACATGGACAGGAATGGTTTTTCAATACAATCCTCATTCGAAGTCGCTGATGGCAACTGCAATTCAACACTGAATCGCGTCCCCATACCCGGTTGGCTACTAACCTCTATACTTCCCCCCATTTTACTTACCAACTTTTTAGTGATGGCCAACCCCAATCCTAAGCCGCTCCCAGATTCTGGATTTTCCTGGCTATAGAAAGTAAATAGCCTGGTCTGAAAAGCTTCAGTCATGCCCCTGCCAGTATCGGTTACAACTATCTTGAACCGCCCAGCAGCAAGCATTGAAGTTATAACAACCACCTCACCTTCAGCGGTAAATTTTATCGCATTGCTGACCAAATTCGAGACCATTTGCATAATGCAGGCCTCATCGCCATAACAAAAATAATTCTTCGCTGGTTCACTAAGCGAAAACAAACTAAGCTGTTTTTTCTTGCCTTCGGCACAAAACAAGACAACAGCTCTGTCAACCACCCGCGCCAAATTGATCAATCCTACATTTAACACCATCGTTCCGGATTCCAGCTTTGAAAAATCGAGCAACTCATTTAACTTATCTTGCAACAATTCAGTAGAACGTGTCGCGATATCCAGTTGTCGATCTTGCTCCGATGTCAATACAGAATGCTTGAGTAAGTTCAATGCACCCAAGACCCCAGTCATCGGTGTTCTCACCTCATGTCCAATTGTCGCCAGAAAATCTGTTTTATTTCGGCTCTCCAACTCGGCAAGTGTATATTGCCGCATTGCCTGAACGGCATCCCGCTTGGCTTTATCTCGAAAACCAGCCACACGATAATTTATCCATAGTAAAAATAAAACAACAATGGCCGTCAGAAAAACCGGCCCGGACAAGTACAATAAAATATCACCCAACTCATAA
Source organism: Chromobacterium sp. ATCC 53434 (assembly GCF_002848345.1). NCBI lineage: Bacteria > Pseudomonadati > Pseudomonadota > Betaproteobacteria > Neisseriales > Chromobacteriaceae > Chromobacterium > Chromobacterium sp. ATCC 53434. The sequence continues at coordinate 2,902,362 of NZ_CP025429.1, forward strand.
CCTTGCTTTACATATATCAAGTGCTGATATTTATGTAGCCTATCCATAAAGTCCGCAGGCTGAGATGAAATATAGTGATTCAATGCGCCAGCCAGAGCCTTGGCACTTGGGGAGATAATCAGCACTAGCTTCTCCTCCCCTTTTACATGCCTATCCAAATACAATTTACCAGCATATGTCGAAAGCAGATCGTTCGATACTGCCTCGACACTGACGGCTGCCGCATCTGCCTTTCCTGACACGACGGCTTGCAGACTTTGCTCTATCGAGTCCATCGCCAAAATTTTCTTGGCTGCCGGAAAGTCATGATAACGGACAGATTTAAAATGATTTAATTGCGCCGCGACCACATTACTGCTTGCATTTCTAGTAGATCTTACCAAACCCCAAGAAATGGTATCATAAGGAATATTTATAATACCGCCACCAAACAGCTGAGGTTGATAAGGTGTCGCCACTACAACATCTAAATCCGAAGCATACATGGCATGAACAGAATCGATATTGGGCGGCAGCAGAATGATTTCATAAGGAATTTTCAAGCTGTCAAAAAACGGCTTAAGCAGAGAGGCGCCAACCCCTACCCATTTCCCTTGAGCATCGATTCTGTCATATGGCAAGGGTTCACTTTTCAGTCCAACTCGGATCGGGCCATGTTGCTGAAGCCACTGCCTGTCAATACTGGACAGCCCTCCACTCTTTCTATCCTCCGTCAGCCATCGCGATTGTATTTCTGTCAGCCTGGCAGCGGAGATCATGTCCAAACCATGCTGGACCGTATTTTGTAACCGTGTACACCTAGGTTCTACCGCAAAACGAATTGGTATTGAGTAACGCTCACCGAGCAAATCCGGCACCAATAAAGAATGAATATAAAGCTCGCCATGTCTGGACAATAAATCATCTCGAGCGCTTTGTGCCATGCTCTCAAATGTAATCAGTGCTACCAACTTTCCTGAGGCGACTGCCTGCTCGCCTTGTAATACGCTTTCAAAATATTTCAATCTTGCCTTAGGAAAGAACTTCGTAAAATAATCCATCAAGAATGGAGAGCCCGACACACCAATTTCATTGCCACTGTTGACAAAATCGATCAAGCCCTTATATTTCTCCTTGGATACCAGATCAATCCGTTGGTAGGCATATGGTGATGAAAGCCAGGCTTTGGATGAGGTCATGTGAGAAGCAACATGCGTGATGACATTTATCTCACCAGATGCAAACGCCGCTCTTAGTTCTTGTAAGGTTGGATAGATTTTAAACTGAATCGAAACATCACTACCAAGCAATGCCTCATTCAATACATCCATATCCAGCCCCACTGGAATACCATTACTGCCTATCGTACAAAATGGACGGTTACAGCTTTTCAGAATACCTACCACGGCTTGATGACAAGGTGCCACTTCAGCATGCGCCATAAAAGCCGATGCCATTGATGCCGTCATGCAAAAAAATAGCATGATTTTTTTAATACTCTGCATACACCATACCCACATTAAACTACCAAAACTGATCAATGATTCAAGTCACCGGGACTCTTTCTTTATTTTGGTGACTCCCTCCAACTCCAAATAACTCATCAAACCAAAATCATTTTTTATACCCAACTTCCTCATTACTGATCGCTTCTGCGTACTAATTGTCTTTATACTGCGCTGCTTTTTTCCTGCGATTTCACTAACACTCATTCCTTCTGCCAGCCACAGTAATACTTCCCATTCTTTCTTAGTCAGCTTTTTTGAATCCCTATCCCAGCTGGCCATATCAGCCATAGAACATGCTTCAATATCAGCGGCATTTCTAATTGCTTCCAACAACACTTGCTGAGAATCACCTTTGTAAACAATCTCACTGACACCGACATTTTTTCCATGACAAATTTTTGTCAAATATAACTGACTAGTAAACAGAATGATTTTGGCATCCCTTGCTGTTTCTTGTGCCACCCTCAACCAGGCAAAACCATCTTTTGCCTCATCTGGCATAGAAAAATCGATTACCAGCACATCACATGGCGCCGCTTCCTTTACGTTAAGCAAATATTCTTGGATCGTCGTTGCAGTAAAAACCAGCTCGACATCCATTTGCTGAGATAAAAACTGCTCCAATCCCAGCAAAATAATAGGATGATCATCGACCAGCCCAACTCGGATACGACGACCATTCTTGAAGATTAGCGATTTACTTGTTCTCATACTGGTCCCAACCATCAACCCTATGGGTATGCCGCCACTTTTAAAGTGCAGCCAACTGATGCTTCACCCCCGCTGCACCGCTTATACCACCTGTCTTGATATGCCATCATCATGCTCACTGAAGCATTGGCCGCCATTACCAGGCAATCGAACAAGCAGCAAACTTCATTGAAATGCGATTGCGACGATGCGGCTCTCCGATGCCGCCTCCTCTGTTCGCTCTTTCCCACAGCGCTCATCCTCCTTGCTGAGCGAGCTTGCCTCGCGCAATTAAACAGCGTGCCACGACATACGGCCATGCCCTGGGAGCGAGTCCTTCCACCCGCTACCGATATACGCCGGATAGCGGCATCGCATGGGGAAATATCAGCCTCAATAGCTTAACCACTTTGCTGAAATGTCCTGAATCGTCATTCAAAGTGCTTTGAATCCTGAATTCCGCTCTCTTCCCATATGCTTGCCAAGAATTGTGGCGATACGGCCTGGCGCACGAGGCTCCTGGCCCACGCTGTATGGCAAACCTCAGCTTGCCCGAGTTCTATCGACGAGCAATATAAATTCACGGATAGCGGGACAATTCCTAAAATCAGCAGGCAAATTTTAAATAAGTCGTTAAATTTGAAATAAAATATCACAATCAATTAGATGGCAAGTCATTTATGCCAAGCAAAAAAAGCATTTGGCATACATCAGTTAAATTAAAAACCTATATCGCCTATTCTTTATGGCATTAACCCCTCATTGTCCATCCTAAGTTAACGCATCGCGAACGGTTTGTAGCCATTCGTAATATTTTTCAGATTAATCTGAAATTGGCTCAAACAGTTGGCAATTGATCCAAGGGAAGGTTATATCAATGGATTCAGACAATTCTTAAAATATTCTCATCTCAAATTAATTACAAATAACAGCCATTAATTTGAACATCGTTATCAAACAAAAAATATTATCTTTGTTCAAAGTCGAGGCAAACATGATTTCAAGGCTTATCTCGATGGCCATTATCGCCATCGCCTGCCTGGTACAAACCAACAGCGCGCGTTCTGAAAATACACCAACCGCTTCCACTGAAGTGCTAGCACAAAGTAGTAAATCATGGGATGGCAAATCATACCGAGCTTATCCAATCGGAATTCCCGAACTTGCGGTTATGAAAATATATATCCCCCCCAAAACAAAACTACCGTGGCACTTTCATCCGGCGCCCAGTGCTGCTTATCTATTATCTGGGAAATTGACCGTAGAAAAACAAAACCGGGAAACCATCACAATATACCCTGGGCAAGCTTTGCTTGAAACGGTTAAAACTTGGCACCGAGGTGTCACTTACGACAAGCCGGCAGTATTGATCGCGTTCTATGCCGGCTCATTTGGAATGCCTTTATCTGAAGGCTATGTAAATGCTCATTTGGAGAGTGGGAAATAGCCACTAATGGTATCCATCATGACAAAAATATCACTACTGCTTTTTATCGCTCTCACATTGATCGGCGCCCTTTTTTTTGACCATTGGCAAAGGTTGAAAATATTCAGCCCATCTCACCAATTGCTCCCCACACCGGAAGAAAGAGGTATTCCATTCCAAAATGTATGGATTACTGTCAGAAATCAACAGAATGAGGACAAAGGGATCTTGCATGCATGGTGGCTACCCAACCAGGAAGCCAGCATATTGTATTTACATGGAAGCGACAGCTCTATCTCCACAGATATCGATAAAATTCTGCAGCTATGGAACGCTGGATATTCGGTTCTGGCTGTTGATTATCGCGGATTCGGCCAAAGCACCAAAATACTGCCAAGCGAGAATAGTGTTACGGAAGACGCTCTCGCAGCTTGGCAATATTTAAAATGGATTTCAGCTACTAAAGAAGGTATTCGCGCCATCTATGGCCATTCACTAGGCAGTGCGATAGCAATAAACATTGGCCAACAACACCCAGAAATAGATTACTTGATATTAGAAGGTAGCTTCACATCGATCGCAGACATCCTGAAAGAAACTGGAAAATATCAATGGCTGCCATCTTTCTTACTGACCCAAAAATTCGAATCCTTCAAAAAAATAAGAGAGATGGCAATACCAAAATTATTCATCCATTGCGATAAGGATCCTGTAATTCCCTTATCACTTGGTGAAAAGCTTTATGACTATTCTGCCGAACCCAAAAACAAACTAATTATCAATGGAAACGATCATGACACCTGCAGTTACACCGCAGAATCCGATTGGAAGATATATATGCAGAAAATATTAAAAACTAAAAACACCATCTCACAATAAGCCGCACCCAGGATAAGCACAATGAGATCTCGCATGTTTATAACAGGAGCGACAGGCTTCCTTGGCGGCGAATTGGCTGCCCAACTGATCAAAAGTCCACAATGGGATGAAGCATTATTTTTAGTTAGAGCCTGCAGCCCTGCTCATGGGAGGCTTCGCTTGGCTGACACGCTACTGAAGCATGGCGTCGAGTTCAAATTAATTCCCAGACTACGTCTCGATCAGATTATTTGCGGTGATTTGAACACCGCTTTTGAATGGGGAAAAGACCTACATAAGCTGGCGGATCAATTGGATATCATTAATTTAGCAGCAGTGACATCTTTAAGCCATCAGCCGTCTTTATGGACTAGCAATGTTACTGCTGTGGTCAATATGGCCGGACTATTGCAAGGCTTGTGCGCAGTACGGCGCTTTATTCAGGTTGGCATCGCCACATCTTGCGGTCAACAAGCGATTTCTCCAGTGCTAGAAAGCTACGATGCCAGAGAGCATACGCAGCATTTTTTAAAATATACTGCGAGTAAATATGCCGCAGAGTCTCAGTTAAGGAAAAAATTCCCCACCCTCCCATTGATCGCTGTTCGCCCCTCCACCATTATTGGCCATTCCCAGCATGGCTGTACAACATCCGGCAGCATGTATTGGCCATTCCGCATTGCTCGCGCCTTGGGATGCTTTCCTTTCAAACCACAACAGGCCATGGATATCGTGCCAGTTGATTATTGCGCTCAAGCTTTGCTTTTTTTAAGCAATAAACGCAAGCTTGCAGACCGGATATATCACATTTCTTCCGGCTTGATAGATTCATGCACCTTTGCCGAAATCAATGCCAGCATCACCCAAGCCGTAGCCAATTCTCCAGTACAAAACTACCAATATAAATCAACCACCGAGATCTCAAAGCTACAGAGCCAATTTCCCGAACTACTGGGGGCTTGTGACACGAAGTTGGTCATGCGAGCCATCAGAACGTACGCCCTGTTTTCTTTGTCTGGCCTGACTTTCAGCAATCAGAGCTTACTAGATGAAGGCATGCCGCCGCCACCGCCATTCTCAAGCTATGCCGGCCTATGCGAAATCACCAGTCAGACTAGCTCCATTATTGAACAAATGCAGCACGACTATTCGTAATCGTCAGCCATCTTGCTCTGGCAGCTTTATCCAAGGAATTGACTATGCGTGGGAAGTGGCCTCTACTCCGGCCAAGTAAAAATATATCGGAAGATGTCTGGCTTTACCCAGGTTGGGAAGATACTGCATTAATTCGTTTAAAAGCATTTTTATTGTTGCAAGGATTCAACTCTATTTTGTTATCGACTCCTTGCCTGACGGATGCCTTACAAGCATGGTGCAGAAACTTTCGTATCGTTCCACAACCAAGAGTCATCTTAAAACATGACAAGACGGCATTTCGCCCGGCGCCAACCTTTACCAAAGAACAATTGAGATTAAAGGATGGAGAAGTAATACATCATTGCAGGGCAGTCATCACTTGCGCAAATTTGACACTGGCAAGCATTGATCACTGGTATCCACCCAATCGCATCAGCAATCATCAAGCAAAATCAGAACTGGCGATGATCTTGCAAGCCAGCCTGCGCAGAGAGCTTCTAGAATCAAAAATCCTTTGGACCATGCTGCCCAGCCATCTTGATCCAATCAAAAAAAATCATTCCCTTAGACGGTTAAGAATACCGAGAAGGGTTTTACAACATTACTCCATCTTATATGGCTCGGACAATCACCCTTACTGCCTGGCTCTTGAGAATTACATGAATGGAATTTTTGCATTTCCGCTCAATAGCTTTTCTTAAAACTGGCTTTTACCTCGCCCTGAGCATCGCGCTCGAGGGCGAGGGTCTTATTAACCCCTTGATTCGGTATTGGTAATCCTATTATCCATTTTACTGATAGATCCTCTCACTACATCTCTCAAATTTTCCATCTCGATCTTCATCTTTTCAATATCCTTCTGCAAAGAAACTGATTCAATCTCAGAGCAACATGCAGCCAGGTCATTCAAATCCAAGTAAAGAGACAAACCTGCCAGCGAGTGAGAAACACCGACCATTTCGTCATAACTTCCCGATTCGAAAAGTAAAATCAGCCGCAAAAAATCCGCCTGAATTCTTTCTCTCGCCATGCACAAAACGGAACGACTTACAATATTCTTACCACCATCATACTCAGTCATCACCTTACTCCTCCATAGGCAAGCATCACCAAGGATGTGACTAGTACACCTCAATCACAATAAACACAGTTCTTTTATATTATTTTAGGACAACTCTTAAAATTTATTCCAAATCTCCCATCGAGTTAGAATACAAACTACCATCCAACAAGAAAATAATACAAGGAACTATCTAGATGGAAAAAAAACTTGAAATAACAGCAAGCCATGTCGCCAACCGAATTCTAATAGCCATCCACATCGACCGCATCAGAAGCTTTTTATTGGAAGTCGAGATTCAGCTACGAAAGCAAGACATATGTCGAGCGGCATGCTTTTCTGAAAGAGCTCGTTTAACTCCTTGTCGAAAACCAGAAAAAGAAATTGATGAAATCATCAATAATGAAATAATGAACGCACTGCAAGAAATAGACTTCTTGGCACAGAATACCGGTTTAGCTACGATCATGCAGGAAAGTAGAAAATCGATGATTGCCTGCCGGGAAAACAATCCCAAAGCAATCAGACAAGCACTGCTTAATTTGATCATGGCCCTGGAAAGAGAAATTTCATGACGCCACACCTAAAAACAGTGCCAGGACCGCATCGACAGCGACGATTCGCGATACGACATGCAGTCTGCCCCGATACGGTCGAATGCCCTCGCGGTGCCCGGCATTGCCTGATGCGCGGCCACCCCTACCACGTCTGAGCCGCTTGGCTTGCGAGCCACGCGTGCACGGCATCAGCGATGCGGCAGGCTCCCCTCCGCCCGCTGCAGCTGCGTCGCCATCAATCGGCCATCGCCGGCAAGGCCGCGGCATAGCGTTTGAACGTGTCAAACTTGGCGCCAATGCGATGCCTGTCGCCGTTGCGCGGCCGCCATAGCGTCGGCGTGGACATCGTTCCATCGATGCATTCGAGAAACGCCTCTGCGCTGCGGCTCCAGCCCAGCTCCACCGCGGCCAGGGCCGCCAGCCCGCGCAATGGAAGCATCTGAGCATCGGGCTTGGCCAACAACTCGAACTCCAGGGTATCGGCAATGGCCTGCAGCCAGGCTTCGCATCTGACACCTCCGCCGACCACCGTCAACGGGGCGGTGGCTTGCATGCCCAACAACTCGGCGCACCAGCGCAACGACAAGGCGGTGCCCTGCAACACCGCTTGAAGAATCTGGCCGCGGGTGGTCGCGGCCGTAATGCCCAACAGCGCTCCGCTCGGCGCAGGCAAGACAATCGGACACCGTTCCGCGTGCAGGTAAGGAACGAACAATAAGGAAGCGGGCACCTCGACGTCCCGTACCTCGGCGGCAAACTGCCGGAAGAAGTCGGCGGCGCCATCCCCGTGCTGATGGCCAATCAGGGTGAGCGCCCAGCGCAGAATATTGCCGGCGTTCAGCGTCGGTGCCACCCGCAGCGACAGGCCGTCGGCAATCCCGGCTAGCCTGAACACCGAGCGGCAAGGCATGGCCGCCGCCGTATCGGGAGGCGCCAGATGCGCAAGCCAAGCCGTCGTGCCCAGGTATAGATACGCCTCGCCCGCCCGGCATACCCCAGCGCCCAGCGTCGCGGCCCCGGCATCGCCCATTCCGCACAGCACCGGGGTGCCGGCGGCAAAGCCTGTCTGGCTGGCGGCTAACGCGGAAACGACGCCGGCCAGCTCCCCCGGACGGCGCAGCTCGGGCATCAGTTCCAGCGGAAAACCATAATCGGCGAGCAAGCCGGCATGCCAGGCATCGGCCTTGGGCAAATACAGCCCGGTAGTCGAGGCATTGGTGCGATCGGTGATGTGGCTTCCCGTCAGGCACAGCACGACATAATCCTTGGCGCCCAGCACGATGCGCCTCAGCCGTTGGCAATCCCGGGAAAATTCGCTGCGCCAGCGCAGCAGCTTGGGAAGAATGGACGCCGCCGTCAGCGGATTGTCGAGCTCGCGCGACAAGATGTCGGCGCCATAACGCGCATTGACTTCCCGCGCCTCCGGCAAAGGACGCTGATCGGCATAAAGCACGGCCCGATGCAATGGCGCCTGATCGCGGTCCAAAGGCAGGAAATTCTGCATTTGTCCGCTGATGGCTATCATCGCTATCTGGCTCGGCGCGATGCCGGAACGCCACCAATCGGCGGCGATGCGCCGTACCGCGTCGAACCAGTCGCGCGCCTCCTGTTCGACCGCGCCGTCGCCATCGCAGAAAGTCGTCAGCGCGATCGAATGCTCCAGACTCGATCCGCCATGCCGGCCGAGCAGTGCGGCCTTCACCTCTGAAGTGCCGATATCGAAGCTTGCAATATAAGACTGCACCCACCGCCCCCGTGTGTTGCCGCGCCGGCATGGCGCCATGCGTTTCAATCTAGAACATTTATCCATCAGACTGATGCGCCGCGCAGTATTTCGGATTTGTCTTAAAAATGGCGGCGCGGCGGGCATTCAAGCCGGCATGGCCGGCATCGGACCGGCAGCGCTGACGCGGGCTCGCACCCGGCGGTGGTGGCCATCGACGGCGTCTTGGGGACGGAGGGAAGTTCGGCCAGGTTTTGGCGACAGGCAGAAAAAAAGCCGCATGGCGCGGCTGCAAAGGGGTAGATCGATTGAACGCAAGCAATATTGTTCAATCGCAGACCAATTTAACACAGATAAGCCACTCGGCAAAATTCATTTGGCAAGCGTTAATCGCCAAAATTGGCACATATGAGAAAAAACAATGGCACCGGCGGGCCGGCCTGCGCCTCTCCCGCCCGGCGCCAAACGCCGTCGAGCCTGTTCAACGTCTTTTGCGGCAGCGGCCGTTTTCTGCCGGAGGCTCTCGCAAGCAAGCGGCCGCTACACAGCGGCGCCGTCGGTCTCCGGCGCTTGCCCGACCCGCAGCGACGCCGCCGCCGCCATGCCCAGCAAGGCGCACGCCATGCCGGCCAGGAATACCGCGCCGTAACCGAAGCGGTCCGCGAACAGGCCCGCGATCGGACCGGTCAGGCCATAGGCCAGGTCCTGGCAGGCGGCGAAACCGCCCAGGGCCGAGCCGCGCAGATGCGCGGGCACCCGACGCACCACTTCGACGCCCATGGCAGGAAACACCATCGAGCAGCCGATGCCAGTCAGCAAGGCGCCGGCCAGCGCGCCGGCCGGGTTTGGCGACAGCCAGATCAGCGCCTGGCCGCAAGCCTCTATCGCCAGCGACAGCATCGCCACCCGCGCGCCGCCGATGCGATCGGGCAGATGGCCGAAACCCAATCGCACCAGCACGAAGCCGGCGCCGAAACCGGTCAGTCCCAAACCGCCCCAGGCCCAGCCCCGGCTGGAAAAATACAGCGCGAAAAACGCGCCCAGGCCGGCGAAACCGACCCCTTGCAGGAATACCGCCGCGCCGGGCAGACCGATGCGGCCGACAATGCGCAGGAACGGCTCTCGCTTGCCGACCGGCGGCGCGACCGGCGCGAAACGATGCACCAGCGCCAGCCCGGCCAACGGCAACAAAATGCAAACCAGCATCAGGACTTCGAAACCGGCATGACGGTACAGCAGCAGGCCGAGCGGGCCGCCGGCGGCGAAGGCGCCGTACATGCCGATGCCGACCAGCGACATCACCCGGCCGGAATGGGCCGGCCCCATCAGGCCTATGCTCCACGCCGCCATGCCGACGATGGCCAGACTCTCGCCCAGGCCCAGCAGCAGGCGGCCAGCCAGCAGGATGCCCAGGCCAAGACCCGGCTGCGCCGCGAACCGCGCCGACACCAGACAGACCAGGCCGGCCAGCGCGTACCAGCACAAACCGCGCTGCATGCAGGCCTTGCCGCCGCGCAGATCGGACAGGCGACCGGCGTAACCCCGGGTCAGGATGGTGGACAAGAAGGCGATGCCGACCGCCAGGCCGCCGGCGGCATTGCCGAAATGCAGCGTGTCGATCACATGGATGGAGGTCGCCGGCAGCGACATCGCCACGGCGAGATAGGACAGGAACAAGGCGGCGGTCTTCGCCAGCAGGCGACGATAGGCGACGGGAAAAGCGACGACTTCGGACATGAAACAATCTCCGCACCGCGGGCGGGGGCGGCAGGCGTCTCGACGCGGATGCCACGCACCCAGCCACCCGGCGGTGGACAAAAGCGCGTGGATTGACGTAAGCGCTTAGAGCCCGCGAACAGGCCCTTACGGTTACGGGCGGCTGCCCGCAGCGCATGGCGGGGCAAGATAGCAGCAAGCCGCCCGGCCGGCAAGCGCCGGCCTAGCCTTCGTCGCGCCGGCCGGTGATCAGCGCGTCCTTCTCGCGGCGCGGCAGCGCCTCCATCGCCGGCGGCTTCAACAGCTGGCACATGCCGTCCAGGCTGGGCACCAGGCATAACGGCGTGCCGCGCTGCACGCCCACGTCGGGCGTGCCTTCGGCCACGCTGTCGGCGCCGTGGCTGGTCTCGCGGGCGCTCAGGTCCAGCCGCGGCATCAGCGTAGGCGCCAACACTTTCAGCACCTGCACCGGCAAGGCGCTGGTGAATTTGTAGTCGGCCGCCTTCGGCCCAGCCACATAGGCGACGATAGTGCCGAAATAATGGTCGCCGATGTAGAACACGAAGGCGCCGGAGCGGCTGACCACGCGGGCCGAGGTCAGGCCGCCGCCGCGCGAGAAGGTCTTGAAGCGGTTGTCGCCGGTGCCGGTCTTGCCGCCGATCAGCGTGTGCTCGCCCTTCTTGCGGTCGAAGGCGCCCGAAACGCGGTGGGCGGTGCCCTTGTCGACCACTTCGGACAGCACCTGGCGCACCAGTTGCGGAATTTCCGGCGGCAGCACGCGCACGCCGCGCGTCGGCGCTTCGGTCAACGTGGAGTCGTAAGGCGTGTCGGAGGCGAAATGCAGCTTGTCGATGTACACCGTCGGCAGACGCACGCCGTCATTGGACAGAATGCCCATCAGCTCGGCCAGCGCCGCCGGCCGGTCGGCGGAGGCCCCCAGCGCGGTGGCGTAGGACGGCACCAGCGAGTCGAACGGGTAGCCCATGCGCTTCCACGCCGCGTGGATCTGGCGGAAGGCGTCTATCTCCTGGATCTGGCGGATGCGGTTGTCCTGGCCGCCTTTGTGCTTGCTGTTGAACAGCCACTGGTAGACTTCCTGGCGCTGGGCGGCGCTGGCGTTCACCATTTCGCTCCAGCCGGCCTGCGGATGCGCGTGCAGATAGGCCACCATCCACAATTCCAGCGGGTGGATGCCGGCCAGATAGCCGCGGTCGGCCAGGTTGAAGCGGTCCGGCCCCAGTTCGTCGTACAGCTTGCCGATCGCGGCCGAATCGAGCTTGGTCGGCGTCGTCAGGTATTTGGCGATGAAGGCCGCCATCTCGGTCTGGCCGGCTTGCGGATGGACGCTGCGGAAGATCACCGCCAGCCGCTTGGCGCTGCGGCGCGCCTTCTCTACCAGGATGGCGTCGATCTCGCTCGAGCTCTTGCCGTGGTACTTGCGGTAGAAGCCGGCCATGAAGGTGCGCCCCTCGCGGTCGGCGAAGCGCTGCAGATAGGCGCGCCGGCGCGGATCGTCCTTGTCGCCCATCACCTCGCGGTCATAGCCCACCGGATACATGTAGTAGCGGGAGATGTCGCGCATCAGCCGGATGTACACCAGGTTGACCGAATGCTGGGTGGCGTCGCGCAGCGTCATGATGCGGCCGTTGTCGCTCTTCTCGAAGTTCTCGAAGGTATGGCGTCCGCCGCCGGTGAAGAAGCTTTCGCCGGGGCTGGCGCTGTATTTTCGCTCCATCGCCGCCGCCAGCATCGTCGACAGGCTGCGGTCGTCGCTCTGGCGCAGATAGTCTATCGCCCAGCGCCGCAGCACCGGCTCGTGCTCGGTCGGCCGGATCTTGGCCAGCTCGTCGCGACCGACGGCGGCATATTGCCGGTGCAGGTCGGCGATCACTTCCAGATAGGTCACCAGCGTGCGCAGCTTGGCGGTAGAGCCCAAATCCAGCTTGGTGCCCTCGTTGATGTCGAAGGGCTGGTCGAAGTTGTCGGCCTGCACTCTGACCTTGTTGCCGTTCGGCGTGCGCTCGATCAGCGTGAAGCTGTAGGTGACGCCGCCGGGCGAGCCCTGCTGCAACAGGAATTTGTCGCCCAGCCCGACCGACTTGGCGTAGTCCGGGTCGCGCAGCTTCAGCAGCTGGTCGGTGACGCTCTGCTGCAGCCCGGAGTCCAGCGTGCTGTTGACGGTCAGGTCGAGGTGGTCCAGATCATACATCCGGGACACGCCGAGCATGCCCGCGAGCTTGACCCGCACCGCGTTGGCGCCCTTGCGCTCGACCAGCGACTTGGGCGTCAGGCTGGCGCGCTCCCGCTGCTGACGCAGCGAAACCTGCAGCGCGGCGTCGCGCAGTTCCGGCGTGATCACCTTGTCGCGCGCCATCAGGCGCAGATAGGAGTCGGTCAGTTCCTCCAGCACCTTCATGTCGCCGTTCAGATAGAACGACGGACTGCGCTGCGAAATCATCAGGCTGAACGCCTCCTTGAACACCGTGGCCTGTTCCTGCACCGACTGCGGACGCGTGCTGGCCAGCGTGTCGTTGACCTCCTTGAACGAGCGGCCGTACCACGCCCACATGCCGTCGCCGATGCCGGAAATCTCGCCGAAGCCGGCGCGCGCCGCCAGCGGCACGGTGTTCAGGTAGGCGACCACCAGTTGCCGCCGCGAACCGGTGGTGTCCTCGCCGTTCTGGTAGGCGCGCACCGAGGCCGACAGCATCTGGCGCAGCTTCTCCTTCGGCGAGCCGGTGCGGCCGCCCGGCGAATGGCGGAATTTCTCGATCTGCGTCGCCAGCGTGCTGGCGCCGGCGGAATGGTAGCCCGGCCGGAACAGGTGCAGGCCTTCGTCGACCAGCGCCTTGCCGAAACGCGACCATTCCACCGCCGGATTCAGCTGCGGATTGCTGTCGTCGAGCAGGGTGTGGTTTTCGATGTACAACAGGCCGGACACCAGCAGGCGCGGCAGCGAGTCGAAATCGGGATAGATGCGCTGTGGATACGGCGTCTGGTAGATCGCGCGGCCATAGCCGTCGTAAAGCCGCAGACCGCCCTGGTCCTTCTCCTTGTAGGGCAGGAACAGACCCAGCGGCAGCAGCGGACCGGTGACGCCGCTGTCGGCCAGCTTGATCAGCTCCGGCGACTGCCGCGCCTGCTCCGACACCGCGAAGCCGCGCTGCTGCAGCCGCGCCAGGTAGCCTGGCAGGCTGGAGTAACCCAGCCGCTGATCGTAGGGGCCGCCGGCAACGGGAAAGCGCATGTCCCGGCTCTTGCCCGGCTCCACCTTGAACGTCGCGTGGCGGCTGGCATGGCTGAAGAACAATGCTTGGAAGCGCGAAGTGTGGACTTCGTTGAGGAATAGCGATACGGCCAGCCCGCACAGCGCGAGGAACAAGCCGGCCAGCGCCCACCATGTGGCGGACGAGGACGGCTTGCCTTTGCCCAATCCGAGTTTGGCTTCCGGAGTATCTATCATGATCTGTCGGCCCCGGAGGGGCGCCCCCCTGCTGCATGAACTGGAGAAAACCGCTTGCTGCACCGGATCGCACTGCCAGGCCGTCAGGATCGCCTGAGGCTCTCCTCAATATCGGACAGCCGGCACGCTTTAGAAAGGTGGGAAAAGCTTGTTAAAGAATGTTCGGTGTTTTCACCAGTCCCACCGCCGTCAAGCAAGCAAGGCGGCGGCCTGGCCGGAGGCCTGCGCGGCCAGTTTCAGCGCCTTGGCGACGAATTCTATCGAGTTCGCGGTCTGGGCCAGCCGCCGCTCGGCGTCGTCGGCGGCCGAGCAGGCGGACTGCAGCGTCGCCACCGCATCGGCATACTGGCTGGTGGTCTGGTCCAGGCTGCGGGCGATGGCGGCCATCGCCTGCCCGCTCAGCTCGCTCTGCAAGTCTTGGAAACGGCGGCTGTCGTCGCCGGTGGTCGCCACCATCAGATCGTTCATCCGCGAGGCCAGACCAGTCAGGCTTTCAGCCAGGTCGTGATTGTCCATTCCGTCCTCCTATTGGCCGGGCAGCGCGCGGTAGAAGCCCCGCAGACGCCGGGCCTCGGCGATGAAGTCGCGCAGCCGCTCCAGCCGCTCGCCCGGATCGTCCAGGCTGCGGCGCAATTGGCGGTGCGTGTCGGGAAACGCCTGCAAGGCTCGGTCGGCGGAGCCCAGCGCCTGGTCCAGCCTGTCGTATTGCGCCAGCTGCCCGGCCGCCCCCTGGTCGAACTGGTAGCGCGCCCAGCTGCCGTATCGCGGCCGCACGCCGTCGGCGTCGACAAAGCCCAGATAGCGCAGCTTGATGTTCTGCAGATACAGCCTCAATTCCGGCAGCGCCTGCCGCATCTCCTCGGCCAGCCTGTCCAGTCCCGGCTGGGCCCTATCCATGGTCCGGCGCAGGCCGTCCTTGCGCGCGCTGGCCAGCAGCGCCTGGCCATAGGCGTCGACGGCGGTGGACAGACCGTTGGCGGTGGCGGCGCTGATCCCGCTGCCCTGCAACGACCGCAGGCTGGCGGCCAGATCCTGCGCCGAATGGTCGACGTCGGCGGCGTTGCCGGCGCCGGCCAGCTTGGCCAGCGCATCGGCGTAGCGGCACAACATGTCGAGCGAGGCGCGCAGCCGGCCCAGCGGCGTCGCCAGATCGTACGACTCGCCCTGGGCGTTGAGCAGCGGGAAGCCTTCGCGGCCTATCTTGCGGTCCGGCGCCGTCAGCACCGCGCTGTCGCGGGCGTCCCGCTCCAGCGCGTCGAAGCTGGCATCGGCGCCGGACTCCACCTGGCGCGCCGCTTCGCTCCACGCCGAAAACTTGCCGGCGTCGACGCTGCCGCAGCCGGCCGGCAGCAGGCAGGCGGCCAGCAGCGCGATGCGGACATAAATAGGTGACTGGCGATGCATACGGCCTCCCCGGCTGCGCCTGCGCTCGAAATCGCTTCCTCATGCTTTACAGATATAGGCCGCCGTCATGACAATTCAACAGAATTGCAAACCGCGGCGTCGCGCCGCGGCGCCAAGCGCCCGCTCAATGGCGTGAACAGGCTCCTGGAATGGGACGCCGCCGATCCGGATCCGTGAATCGGCGGCGGACGCGGCCGGGGAGCGCCGCGTCAGCGTTTCGCTTCGCCGCCGCGCCGCCAGCGCTGGTGGCGCCGCGCCAACGCCCGTTCCAGTCCCAGCGCCAGCAGCCAGGCCGCGCCGGAGGTCAGCGCGATCAGCGTCGCCATCGCCGCCGCCGCCGCGGTGTCGCCGGCATCGTCCATCGTCACGATGGCCACCGCCGCCAGGCCCTTGCCCGGGCTGATGATGAAGATCAGCGCCGACAGCGTGGTCATCGCCGACACGAAGAGGAAGCGCGCGACGTCCAGCAGGGCCGGCAGGCAGACCGGCAGCGTCACCCGACGCAGCGTGGTCCAGAACGGCACCTTCAGCGAGGCCGCCACCGCCTCGAACTCGCCGTCCAGCTGGCCCAGCGACGCGGCGACGGTCAGGTGCGCCGTGGTGTAGAAGTGGGCGATGGTGCAGGCCACCATCAGCGCCATGCCGCCATACAGCGCGTTCAGCGGATTGGCCGGATGATTGAAGAAAAACACATAGCCCAGGCCCAGCACCAGGCCCGGCACCGCCATCGGCAGCATCGCCAGGAAACGCAGCAACGCGCGGCCCAGCGGCGCCGCCTTCAGCTTGTCGCAGGCATAGGCGCCGAGAAAGACCAGCGCGCTGCCGATCACCGCGGTCGCAGCCGCCATGCCCAGGCTGTTGAAATAAGAACCCCAGCCGCCGCCGTCGACATCGTCGAAGCGGTAGTGCGCCAGCGTGAACGACAGATCGTACGGCCAGTACTGGATGAAGGAGGCGGCCACGCCCATGCCCAGCAGCGCCAACAGCGGCAGCGAGATCAGCGCCAGCAGCGCGGTGGCCGCCGCGTCGCGCCGCCAGTCCGGCGCCGGCACATACCACACCGCCCTGGCGGTCAGCGCCGCCTGCTGGCGCCGGGCCATCGCGCGCTCGATGAAGAAGGACAGCACCGCTGGCAGCAACAGCATCAGCCCTACCACCCCGCCGCGCGGGAAGTTCTGCTGCCCCACCACCTGCTTGTACGCCTCCACCGCCAGCACATTGCAATCGCCGCCGACCACCTTGGGCACGCCGAAATCGGTGATCACCACGGTGAACACCACCAGCGCCGACGACACCAGGCCGTAACGCGCCCCCGGCAGCGTGACGGTCAGGAACTGGCGCAAGGGACCGGCGCCCAGCGTCCTGGCCGCCTCGTACAGGCGGGCGTCGGCGGCCGACAGCGCCACCGACAGTATCATCAGCGCGTACGGGAAGGTGTAGAAGGCCTCGCCCAGCGCCACGCCCCAGAAGCCGTAGACGCTGCCGCCGTGCAGCCAGTCCTTCAGCAGGCCCTGATTGCCGAACAGATAGACCAGCGAGATCGCCGGCATCAGCGACGGCGCCAGCAGCGGCGCCAGCGCGATCTGGCGAAACAGGCCGCGCCCCCAGGCCCGGCTGCGGCGCAGCGCCCAGGCGAAGGCGAAGGCCAGCGGCACCACCAGCGCCGACACCGTCGTCGCCAGCAGCAGGCTGTTGCCTGCCGCGCGCATCAGACCGGGGGAATCCAGCACCGAGGCGAAGTTGGCGAGGCCGGCGAAGTCGCCGTCCGTCGTCAACACCGACTTGCCCAGGATGGACAGCAAGGGCAGGCCCAACGCCAGCGCCAACGCGGCCACCAGCGTCCACACCAGCGCCGTCGCCGCCGATGACTCCCGATTGGCGGATCGCGCCATTTTCCATGCCAGGCTCAGCATGCGGCCTCCCGCGGATAGGCGCGCAGCAAGGCTGCAGGCAGTTCCACCGGCACGATCTCTCCCGGCAGCAACGGCTGCCGGTTCAGCATCGACGGACACACTTCGGCGCGCAGCGTCACGCCGGGCATGCCCTCCGGCCGCAACCGGACATCGGTCATCGCGCCGCCGAAAGCCACGTCCTCGACCCGCGCCAGCAAGGTGTTCGGCGCCGGCTCCCAGCGCGGTTTGACGATGATGTCCTCCGGCCGCAGAAACAAGGTCAGCGCGCCACAATCCGGCAAATCCTGTTCCAGCCCCAGCACGCAGCCGCCTATCCCCGCCTCGCGCGCGCCGAGCCGGGTCGCCGGCAGCCAGTTGGCGTCGCCGACGAATTCGGCGACGAAGCGGCTGGCCGGACGGCGGTAGATCTCGGACGGCGTGCCCACCTGCTCGATCCGGCCGGCGTTCATCACCACCACCCGGTCGGCGATGGCCAGCGCCTCTTCCTGATCGTGCGTCACCATCAGCGTCGTCACGCCGAGACGCCGCTGCAGGCCTTTCAACTCCTCGCGCAGCTTGTCGCGCACCCGCGCGTCCAGCGCCGACAGCGGCTCGTCCAGCAACAGCAGGCCCGGCGAGGTGGCCAGCGCGCGCGCCAGCGCCACCCGCTGCTGCTGGCCGCCGGACAGCTGCGACGGGTATCTGCCGTCGGCGCCGGCCAGGCCGACGATGTCCAGCAGCTCGCGCACGCGCCTGGCGTGGCCTTCCCGGTCCCGCCGCGGCCGCAGGCCGTAGCTGATGTTGTCGGCCACCGTCAGATTGGGAAACAGCGCGTAGCTCTGGAACACGATGCCGTAGTCGCGGCTGGCCGGCGCCGCGCGGGTGATGTCGCGCCCGGACAGATGGATGGCGCCGGCGTCCGGCAGATCCAGTCCGGCGATCAGGCGCAGCAGCGTGGTCTTGCCGCAGCCGGACGGTCCGAGCAGGCAGACGAACTCGCCCTTGCGGATGGAAAGGGACACCGCGTCCAGCGCGGTGAAGGCGCCGAAGCGGCGGGTCAGCGCGTGCGCGGACAAATGTTCGGACAAGCCGGACAGGCTATCGACCGGTTTCATCGGATACTCCCGTGCCTGGTGATGGAAACAAGCCGCCCCCGGACGGGGGCGGCCGGCGCGGCGGTCGCTCACTCCTTCGGCGCGGCCTTGCTTTCATAGCGGCGCGACCATTCCTTCAGGATGGCTTCGCGGTTCTTCGCGGCCCAGTCGAAGTTGTTGCGGGACAGCCGCTGCGTGTAGTCGACCGGAATGAACGGGTTGCGCGTGGCCACGCCCGGCATCGCCAGCACCGCGTAGTTCTGGTCGTACAGCTTCATCGCCGGCAGGCTGACCGAGAAGTCGGACAACCGCTTCGCGGCTTCGAGATTCTTGCTGCCCTTGATGATGGCGGTGGCCTCCAGCTCCCAGCCCAGGCCCTCCTTCGGATAGACCAGATCGATCGGCGCGCCCTTGCGCTTCAGTTCGGCGCCGCGGTACTCGAAGGAGATGCCGATCGGATACTCGCCGGCGGCGGCCATCTTGCAAGGCTTGGAGCCGGAGTGGACGTACTGCGCCATATTGGCGTGCAGCTTGTCCATATAGGCCCAGCCCTTCTGCTCGCCCATCATCTGCAGCCAGGCCGAGACGTCGAGATAGCCGGTGCCCGACGAGGCCGGGTGCGGCATCACGATCTGGCCCTTGTACACGGGCTTGGTCAGATCGGCCCAGCTCTCCGGCTTCGGCAGATGTTTCTTCGCGGCCTCGACGGTGTTGAAACAGATGGTGGCGGCCCACACATTCATGCCGGTCCATTGCGGCGGCCTGGCCTTGTCGACGAACTGCGGGCTCAGCTTCTCCACGCCCTTGGGCGCGTACGGCTGCAACATGCCCTGCTGGTCCAGGATCATCAGGCTGGTGGCGGCCAGGCCCCATACCACGTCGGCCTGCGGGTGGTTCTTCTCCGACAGCAGCTTGGCCGTGATGATACCGGTGGAATCGCGCACCCAGCGGATTTCGATATCCGGATTGGCCTGCTCGAACGCGCGCTGGTAGTCCTTGACCTGGTCGGCCTCCAGCGCGGTGTACACCGTCAACGTGGTTTTGGCGTAAGCCAGCGGGGACAAGAGTCCGGACACGGCCAGACCGACTGTGACTGCCATCTGCTTCTTCATCGACGATGCTCCTCTGTTTAGACGTATAGACAAATTTGCCTGCACGCCGCGCTGCTGAAAAATTTCAGCCGCCACGATAAAGGGACGCGATGACTGGCCGGTGAAAGCCCGATGAAGTTTGTCTTGCGGCGCTAGACGTCCCCGCCCGGCAAGCCGCCGATGCGCACAAAACAGGCGCATCAACTACGATGACAGTGTGGACACCAATTGAAGAAAACATGATCTTGCGCCGCGTCTTTGACAGCATAGTCACCCGCCTGCTGGTGTTGGCGCTGTTGATCGTCGCTGCCGGTTCCGTGTCCCGCTACTACGCGCTGACCAATTTCCTCCATGAAGACCTGAGCAAGGTGGTCGAGGCCCAGCAACTGGCGCTGGCCAACTATGTCGCGCGCGACATCAACGACAAGGTGGCGCAACGCGAGGATTTGCTGATCCATCTGGCCGCCGTGCTGCCTCCCAGCCTGCTGCGGCAGCCGTCGCGGCTGCAGGATTGGCTGCAGGAACACTATCAGTACCAGCCGCTGTTTTCCGTCGGTCTGTTCGTCGTCGGACCGGACGGCCGCGCCATCGCCGACTATCCGCCCAGAGCCCCGCGACAGCTGGTGCGGTACGGCGACCGCGACTACGTCCGCATGGCCTTTCAAGGCCATGCCTATATCGGCCGCGCCGCGATCGGCCGCGTCACCCGGGCCCCGGTGCTGCCGATCAGCGCGCCGGTGCGCGGCGCCGACGGCAAGATCGCCGCCGTGCTGGTCGGCGTCACCGCGCTGGCGGCGCCGAACTTCCTCGACCTGATGCAGCACACCCGTATCGGCGACTATCGCGACAGCTTCCTGCTGATCTCGCCGCGCGACCGGCAGTTCGTCTCCTCGTCGCAGCCGGACATGATTCTGCAGCCGCTGCCGCCGCCGGGCGTCAATCCGCTGCACGACAGGGCGATGGCCGGTTTCCGCGGCGCCGGCATCACCGTCAACGCCAAGGGCGTGGAAGAGGTCAGCGCCATCGCCTCGGTGCCGCGCGCCGGCTGGTTCGTCGTGGCGCGCCTGCCCAGCAGCGAAGCCTTCGCCACCGTCGAGCGCGTCAAGCGATTCACCGTGCGCAATACGCTGACCGCGCTGGCCGTGTTCACGCTGTTCTCCAGCCTGGGGCTCTACATCGTGCTGCGGCCGCTGTTCCAGGCCGCCTGTCACGCCGACAAGATGACGCGCGGCGAATTGCCGCTGGAGCCGATACCGATACGCCGCAACGACGAGGTCGGCCATCTGATCGCCGCCTTCAACCGCCTGCTGCACAAGTTGAACGACCAGCAGGAAGAGTTGGCGCGCATGGCCCATCACGACTCGTTGACCGGCCTACCCAACCGCTCGCTGCTGTCCGACCGCCTGCACATGGCGCTGGCGCAGGCGCAGCGCAAGCATGCCCGGCTGGCGCTGCTGTTCATGGACCTGGACGGCTTCAAGACCATCAACGACAACCTGGGCCACCGGGCCGGCGACAAGGTGCTGTGGCAGGTGGCCCAGCGGCTGGCCGGCATCGTCCGCCAAACCGACACGCTGGCGCGCATCGGCGGCGACGAGTTCGTGCTGCTGCTCAGCGATCTGGACGACAACGCCGCCGAAATCGCGCAGACCGTCGCCGAAAAATGCCTGGAAGCCTTCGACACGCCGTTCCTGGTCGCCGGTAGCGCCTGTAAGCTGGGCATCTCGATCGGCATCGCGCTCGGCGACGGCCTGAGCACCTCGGACAGCCTGCTGCAGGCCGCCGACCAGGCGATGTACCGGGTCAAGAAAACCGGTCACAGCGGCAGCGAGATCATCAGTCTGTAAGCAGGCTCAGCAGCCGCTCGCCGGCGTCGGCCAGCGCCCCGTCGTTCCACAGCACCTTGCAACCGTCCGGCGGCGCGAAGCTGCCCGCCTCGCGCAGGCGCCGCGCGATCTCGGCCGCCGGCTCGCGGCCGCGGCCGGCCAGCCGCGCCGCCAGCACCTCGGGGCTGGCGGTGATCCACAACGGACGCAGGCCGGGGAAACGCTCGGCCGCCAGCGGCAAGCTGGAACGCGAGCCGTTGGCCACCACGTCCATTCCCTGCTCCAGCCACAGGTCCACCTCCACGCCCAGCCCGTAGGCCAGGCCATGCCGGCGCCAGCTCAACGCGAAACAGCCGCCGGCCTCGCGCGCGTCGAACTCGGCCTGGCTCAGCGCCACATGGTTCTCCCCGCCGGCGTCGGCCGCCCGCGTGATGTAGCGGTGGGCGAACATCACGCCGCCGGGCAGCCGTTGCCGCGCGTAGGCCAGCAGGCTGTCCTTGCCGGCGCCGGACGGGCCGATCACATACCAGAGCACGCCGGGCCTAGTCGCCATGACGCCGCACCTCGCCGTCGAAGCCGCAATAAGCCAGACAGCGGAACGGCCCCCCCGCCTCCGGCTCGACGAACAGCGCGATGCCGTCGACGACGACATCGTCGAGCAGGCCGTCGAAATGGCGGCGCGCGCCCAGCTCCAGCGCCCGCGCCGTCGCGGAATCCCGCTCCACATCGGCGGACAGCGTCAGATGGAAGCGGAACTGCTCGAACACATAGGGATAGCCCCAGCGCCGGTACAAGGCCCGCTGTCGCGCGTCCAGCCCGTCGCGCGCCTTGATCGGCTCGCCGCGGTCGGCCAGCGGCGCCAACGCCACCGTACAGGCGGCGGCCAGCTCGGCCAGCTCCGGCGGCGGCGCCGCCGGCCGCAACGCCAGGAAGCGGTCCAGCCAGTCCACCCGCAGCGGCAGCGCGAACCGCTCGAAACCGGCGGCCAGTTCCGCCGTCCGCCGCAGCAGCGCGTCCTCGCCGACGTCCGGCCCCGGCGCGAACGGCGCCTTCAGCGTCGCGTGCCAGCCGTAGCGGGCGGCCGCGCCGGTCAGCGCGGCGAACTCGACGGCGCCGACGCCGTCCACCTCAGGCCTAGGCGGCAAGCCGCCGCTTGCCGCGTCCCGTCCCAGCCAGCGACAACCGGCGGACCACAAGGCCGAATCGGGCCGCGGCGCGTAATACAGCGCGTAGCGCATCATTCCTGCTCCATCACCAATTGCACCAGGTCGCCGTTGAAGCTGGTGACGCCGTACTGGACCGGCAGGCCGGCCGCGTCGACGTTCAGCGACTTCACCCGCAGCACCGGCCGGTTCTTCGGAATGCCCAGATAGTCCACCGTCTCGGCGTCCGGCAGCCGCGCGGTGACGCGGGTGAAGCGGCGGGTGTAGTCCGGCACGCCGCACTCCTGCAGTGCGCGCGTCACCGAGCGGTGGCGGCGGTAGGCGTCCGGCAGGCCGGGCAGTCTGGCCGCCGGAAAGAACATCGTCGCGTAGTCGACCACCCGGCCTTCGGCCTTGCTCAGCACCTGGATGCGGAACAGCGCGTCGCCGACCGCCACCCGCAGCAGCTCGGCCAGCTCGGCGTTGGCCGGCACCGTGTCGCTGTTCAGGATGTCGACGTCGGCGCTGAGATTCTGCCGCGCCATATTTTGCGAGAAACGGGTGCGCTTGCTGATCGCGTAGTCGATCGCATTGTCCTGGACGAAGGTGCCGCGCCCCTGCTCCACCCGCAACAGGCCTCGCTCCACCAGCGTCGCCACCGCGCGCCGTATCGTGTGGCGGTTGACGGAGAATCGCGCCGCCAGCTGCAGTTCGGTCGGCAGTTGCTGTCCCGCCCGCAGCACGCCGCCGGCGATGTCGGCCGCCAAGCTGTCCTCTATCTGCCGCCACACGGCGACGCCGGAACCTCTCTCTATCATCCCATTTCCCCCAAGGTCTGTGCCCGCCTTGAAAACGTCACAAAAACTTCATCGCCGCATGCTGTTTGTCGGTGCCTGGTCGCCATTATCATGGATACGTCTATACGTTTATATGAATTTTTCTTGAACCATGAGGCACACGATGGACACCTCCACCCGACAGCGCTGCTTATCGGTGCTGGCCAACAGCCCGATTGAACGGCTGCTGGAACTGCTGCCGCCGGCCCTGCCCCCGGCCCCGCGCTGGCTGCGCCGCGCCGAAACCGGCCTGATGATGCTGCAGGGCCGCAGCGGCGGAACCGGCGCCCGCTTCAACCTGGGAGAGATCAGCGTCAGCCGGGCCAGCTGCCAGATCGGCGATCACATCGGCCACGGTTGGGTTCGCGGCGGCGACGGCCGCCATGCCGAGCTGATCGCCCAGGCCGACGCGTTGCTGCAGGACCCTGCGCGCCGCGACGTGCTGATCCGCGAATGGATCTCTCCGCTGGAAACCGAATTGGCCGAGCGCCGCGCGGCCCGTTCGCGGGAAGCCGCCGCCAGCAAGGTCGAGTTTTTCACCATGGTCCGGGGGGAATGAATATGCTGACAGGTCTCTCCCAACCGGTCGATGACGCCCAGCAAACGTTCCGCGCGGTCTTGGCCGCGATGGCGGAACCGCTGCTGCCGCGCGCGCTGCCGACTCTGCCGCCTGCCCTGCCCGGCCTGAAGGCCGCCACCGCCGCGCTGCTGTACACCTTGGCCGACCAGGACGTGCGCGTCTGGCTGCCGCCCCTGCCCGACGACACCGTCGCCAGCCTGCGCTTCCACACCGGCATGCGGCTGGCCGATCTGCCCGAGCACGCCGACTTCATCGTCATCGTCGCAGGCATGCCGCTGCCGAACCTGATCAGCCTGAAAGCCGGCAGCGCCGAATATCCGGATCGCTCGGCCACGCTGCTGATCGAGGCGGACGGCTTCGGCGCGGACCAGGTGGAAGGCCGCGGTCCCGGCTTCGCCGCGCCGCGCCGCTTCGGCGCCGCCGGCCTGCCGCAAGCTTTCTGGCGCGAATGGCAAGTCAACCACGCCCGCTTCCCGCTGGGCGTCGATGCCCTGCTGATTTCCGACACCCACATCGCCGGCCTGCCGCGCAGCGTCCGCATCCGGGAGGGTTGAGATGTATGTAGCCGTCAAAGGCGGGGAAACCGCCATCGCCCGCTCCTGGGACCTGCTGGCCGCCGCGCGCCGCGGCGACGAGGCGGTGCCGGAGCTGACGCTTGATCAAATCCGCCAGCAGTTGCGCCTGGCCGTGGCCCGCGTGATGCAGGAAGGCTCGCTGTACGACGAGGAGCTGGCCGCGCTGGCGCTGAAGCAGGCCGGCGGCGACAGCATGGAGGCGGTGTTCCTGCTGCGCGCCTTCCGCACCACCTTGCCGCGCTTTGGCCAGACGCTGCCGCTGGACACCGCCGCGATGCGGGTGCGCCGCCGCGTGTCCGGCACCTTCAAGGACGTGCCGGGCGGCCAGATACTCGGCCCGACCGCCGACTATACCCAGCGCCTGCTGGACTTCGGCCTGATGGGCGCCGCGGAAAGAGTCGAGCTCGAACAGGCCGCCGCGCCGCTGCCGGACGCGCTGCCCGGCGTATTGCAGCTGCTGGACCGCGAGGGCCTGATCGAGGCCGATCTGCCGCCGGCGGGCGACCCGGAACCGACGGACCTGACGCGCGAGCCGCTGATGTTCCCGGCCTCCCGCCCGGCGCGGCTGCAAAACCTGGCCCGCGGCGACGAGGGCTGGCTGTTGGGCCTCGCCTATTCCACCCAGCGCGGCTATGCCGAGAGCCACCCGTTCGCCGGTGAGATCCGCATGGGCGAAGTCGGCGTGATGGTCTGCCCGGAGGAACTGGGCTTCGAGATCGACATCGGCGAGATCACGCTGACCGAATGCCAGATGATCAACCAGTTCGCCGGCAGCAAGACCGCGCCGCCGCAATTCACCCGCGGCTACGGCCTGAGCTTCGGCGAGGCCGAGCGCAAGGCGATGGCGATGGCGCTGGTGGACCGCAGCCTGCGCGCCGAGGAATTGGGCGAAACCGCCCACGCGCCGGCGCAGCAGGCGGAATTCGTGCTCTACCACAGCGACAACGTCGAGGCCTCCGGCTTCGTCCAGCACCTGAAGCTGCCGCATTACGTGGACTTCCAGGCCGAGTTGGCGCTGATACGCCAGCTGCGCGCCGCCGACCAGGAGAAGGCCGATGACTGATCCCCGCAACGACCGCTACAACTTCGGCTTCCTCGACGAAAACACCAAACGCATGCTGCGCCGCGGCCTGCTGAAGGCGGTGGCGATTCCCGGCTACCAGGTGCCGTTCGGCAGCCGCGAAATGCCGCTGCCCTACGGCTGGGGCACCGGCGGCATCCAGGTAACGGCCAGCGTCATCGGCCGCGACGATGTGTTGAAGGTCATCGACCAGGGCGCCGACGACACCACCAACGCGGTCAACATCCGCCGCTTCTTCGGCCGCGTGACCGGCGTCGCCACCACGACGGCCACCGGCGACGCCACGCTGATCCAGACCCGCCACCGCATTCCTGAAACACCGCTGAAACCCGGACAGATCATGATCTTCCAGGTGCCGGAACCGGAACCGCTGCGGACGCTGGAGGCCAGCGAGGTGGAGACCCGCAAGCTGCACGCCCACCAGGAGTACGGCCTGATGCACGTCAAGCTATACGAGGACATCGCCCGCTTCGGCCACATCGCCACCAGCTACGACTACCCGGTGATGGTGAACGACAGGTATCTGACCTCGCCGTCGCCGATTCCAAAATTCGACAATCCCAAGCTGGACATGAACCCAGCGCTGCTATTGTTCGGCGCCGGCCGCGAAAAGCGGCTGTACGCGATCCCGCCGTACACCAGGGTGGAAAGCCTGGCCTTCGACGATCATCCGTTCGAGGCCCAGAGCTGGCAGCAAGGCTGCGCCATCTGCGGCTCGCATGACAGCTATCTGGACGAGATCGTCACCGACGACGCCGGCAGCCGGCTCTTCGTCTGCTCGGACACCGATTATTGCCAGCGGGAGAAACAAGCATGATGGCGCCCATCCTTACCGTGAACGGGCTTTGCAAGGACTACGGCAACGGCCAGGGCTGCTTCGACGTCAATTTCGAGCTGTATCCGGGCGAAGTGCTGTGCATCGTCGGCGAATCCGGCTCCGGCAAATCGACGCTGCTGTCCACCTTGGCCGGCCGCCTGGCCGCCGACGCCGGCAGCGTGCGCTTCGCCGACCGCGACGGCGCGACGCACGAGCTGACCTGCCTGCCGGAGGCCGAGCGGCGCCGGCTGGCGCGCAGCGAATGGGGCTTCGTCACCCAGCACGCCCGCGACGGCCTGCGCATGGGCGTGTCCGCCGGCGCCAACGTCAGCGAGCGGCTGATGGCGCTGGGCCAACACCACTACGGCCGGCTGCGGCAGACCGCCGGCGACTGGCTGGAAAAGGTCGAGATAGACCGCGAGCGGCTGGACGACAGGCCGACCGCCTTCTCCGGCGGCATGCAGCAGCGGCTGCAGATCGCCCGCAATCTGGTGACGCAGCCGCGGCTGGTCTTCATGGACGAGCCCACCGGCGGCCTGGACGTGTCGGTGCAGGCGCGCTTCCTCGACCTGACCCGCCGTCTGGTGCGCGACGCCGGCATCGCCGTCATCATGGTGACGCACGATCTGGGCGTCGCGCGGCTGCTGGCGCAGCGCACGCTGGTGATGCAGAAGGGCCGCGTGGTCGAAGCCGGCCTGACCGACCAGATACTCGACGACCCGCAACACCCGTACAGCCAGTTGCTGGTGTCCTCCATCCTGCAGGCCTGAAATCATGAATCTACTGATCAACGCGGAAAACCTGAGCAAGACCTTCACCCTGCACCAGCAGGGCGGGCTGCGGCTGCCGGTGCTGACCGACGTCTCGCTGCAAGCGGCCGCCGGCGAATGCGTGGCGCTGGCCGGCCCGTCCGGCGCCGGCAAGAGCACGCTGCTGAAGGCGCTGTACGCCAACTATCTGGTGGAAAGCGGCCGCATCGGCGTGTTCCACCAGGGCGCATGGCTGGACATGGCCCGCGCGCTGCCGCACGAGATCGCCGCCGTGCGCCGCCACACGCTGGGCTATGTCAGCCAGTTCCTGCGGGTGATCCCGCGGGTGTCGGCGCTGGACATCGTCGCCGAGCCGCTGCGCGAATGGGGCTCGACCGACGCCGAGGCGCGGCTGGCCGCCGGCGAGTGGCTGGCGCGGCTGAACATCGCCGAGCGGCTGTGGAGCCTGCCGCCGGCCACCTTCTCCGGCGGCGAGCAGCAACGCGTCAACATCGCGCGCGGCATGATCGCGCCGCGGCCGATACTGCTGCTGGACGAGCCGACCGCGTCGCTGGACGCGGCCAACCGCGACGTGGTGGTCCAGCTGATGCGCGAGGCGCTGGCCCGCGGCGCGGCGCTGATCGGCATCTTCCACGACGCGCCCACCCGCGACGCCATCGCCACCCGCGTCTTCCAGGTCCCGCTGGCGCAACAAACGGAAATCGCAGCATGAAACAGATTCTGAACCACGCCCGCATCGTGCTGGCCGACCGCGTGATCGAAAACGGCGCGCTGGAAATCAACGATGGCCTGATCGCCGCGATACACCAGCAGCCGCTGCCCGAGGGCGAGGACCTGGCCGGCGCGCTCTTGCTGCCCGGCCTGGTAGAGATCCATACCGACAATCTGGAAAAACACCTGATGCCGCGCAACGGCGTGCTGTGGCCCGCGCTGCCGGCGGTGATCACCCACGACGCCCAATGCGTGGCCGCCGGCATCACCACGGTGCTGGACGCGCTGGCGGTCGGCGACCTGGAGGGCGACAGCGTGCGGCTGGACACGCTGCACAGCGCCTTCGACGCGATCAACCAGGGCATGCGCGAGGACGCGCTGCGCGCCGACCACTTCTTCCACCTGCGCTGCGAGCTGGCCTATCCGGGCCTGCTGGACGAATTGGCGCCGCTGATCTCCCACCCGGCTGTCAGGCTGCTGTCGGTGATGGATCATACGCCGGGCCAGCGCCAGTACCGCGATCTGGAGCAGTACAAGAAGTACTACGGCAAGAAGAAGGTGGGCTGGAACGAGGACACCTTCCTCGCCGCCGTCGAAGAACGCAAGGCCAGGCAGGCGGAGTTCGCCGGCCGCCACAAGCAGGCGGCGGTGGAAATGGCCCGGGCGCGCGGCATCGCGCTGGCCAGCCACGACGACACCGACGAGGCGCACATAGCGGAAGCGCTGCGCGACGGCGTGGCGATCTCGGAATTCCCGACGACGCGGGAGGCGGCGGCGGCGGCCAGGCGGCACGGCCTCGCCACCGTGATGGGCGCGCCCAATGTGGTGCGCGGCGGCTCCCACTCCGGCAATGTGGCGGCGCTGGAGCTGGCGCGGCACGATCTGCTGGACATCCTGTCGTCCGACTACGTGCCGGCCAGCCTGCTGCACGGCGCCTGGCTGCTGCACACGCAAGGGGGCTGGGCATTGCCGCGCGCCGTCGCCGCCGTCAGCCTGAATCCGGCGCGCGCGGTGGGTCTGGCCGACCGCGGCGACATCGCCGTCGGCCAGCGCGCCGACCTGGTGGCGATGACGGCGCGCGGCGACGTGCCGCTGGTGCGAAACGTATGGAACCAGGGCAGGAGGGTATTCTGATGTTCGACGCCATCGCCGCGCTGCGGCAGCTGTACCGCGAACACGGCGCGCGCCATTACGGCGAGGCGGTCAGCCAGTTCGACCACGCGATCCAGGCCGCCACGCTGGCGCGCGACGCCGGCTGCGACGACGAGCTGACGCTGGCGGCCTTCCTGCACGACGTCGGCCACCTGCTGGAGCACGACGGCGCGGAAACGATGGGCGACTACGGCGTGATGGCCCACGACAAGCTGGCCCGCGACTATCTGCTGCAGCTGGGCTTCTCCTCCCGGCTCGCGCGGCTGGTCGGCATGCATGTCGAGGCCAAGCGTTATCTGTGCGCCGTCGATCCGGCCTACCTGGCGGCGCTGTCGCCGGCCAGCGCCGCCACGCTGGCCTACCAGGGCGGACCGATGGGCGCCGGCGAGGCCGAGGCCTTCGCCAGCCTGCCGGAGCTGGCCGACATCCTGGCGCTCAGACGGCTGGACGAAGCGGCCAAGGACGGCGGCTGGAGCCCTGACGCGGCCGACTGGGTGTGGCCGCTGTTGGCCGCCCACCTGGCCGGCCAGACCGGCGGCTGAGCGCGTCACCACGCCAGCGGCCCCTTCTCGCCGTTGGCGTGCTCGCCGTAATACAGCGAAGGCAGGAAGCGCGCCAGACTGCTGAACTCGTCGTAGCAGTGCTGCATCAGGCCCAGGCCCAATTCGTCCGGCACCGGCGACTCGCCGCCCAGCACGAAACGGCTGCGCAGCACCGCGCCTTGCGGCTTGTCGCGCGCCAGGTGAATCATCTCGCCGTCCAGCGGATCGCCGTCGGCCGCCAGCCTGGGTTCGTCGCCGAAGGCGATGCGCGCGCACACCAGCCCGGACACCGCCAGCTCCCGCCTCGCCTGCGCCAGCGCGTCGGCCGAGAAGAAATCCGCCGGCTCGTGAAACTTCAGCACCGCCGCCACCGGCGGGAAATCGCCCAGCGACTCCTCGGCGCGCACGCAGGCGCCGACATAGCGCTCGCCCCGCCGCCAGTTCCGGTCCCAGCCGTGCATCCGGTGATGGTCGTGCGGGTGCCACCAGCGGATGTGCTGAGTGGTCTCGAAAAACTTGAACCACCACTCCAGCATCCGGCCGGCGCAGCCCGGCAACTCGGTCCTGACCGCCACCAGCAAGCGGCCGTCGTCCAGCCGGCGGATGCCGGTTTCCAGCGTCAAGGGACGCGGCGACAGCAGTTCGTCATGGTTCGATATCCGATTCTGAGCATTCACAGTACACTCCTTGTCGTTTGGCCGTCCGGGCCTGCCCGATGCGCCAACATTTAAGAAACGGTTTACGTTTCCATATTCAAACAAGTCGAGAAACCATGTCAAGCGCAATGGATATTTCATCGTCCCCCGCTCCCCGGCCGCGAGGCCGCCCGGCCTCGCCGGAGGAGGCGCTGCGCAGCCAGGTGCTGCGGGCCGCGACCGAGCTGCTGCTTGGCGATGGCTACCGGGCCTTGAGCATAGAAGCGGTGGCCAAGCGCGCCGGCGTGGCCAAGAAGACGGTGTATCGTTTCGCCGACAACCGGGAACAGCTGCTGGCGGCCATCGTCGACGACTGGACCGCCGGACTCGCCCGCGCGGTCGAAGCGCCGCTGGATCAGGAGAGCGATGTGGCGCAGGCGCTGGAGGCGCTGCTGCTGTCGCTCGCCGAACGGGTGCTGTCGGCGGAAGCCGTGGGAATGTTCAAGCTGCTGATCAACGATTTTCCCGGCCGCGAGCAGGCGCTGGCGGCGTATACCGGGCACGGCATCCGCCACAGCGCGTCGCTGCTGGCGGACTGGCTGGCCGAACGCCGGCGCCGCGGTCTGCTGAGAATGGACGACCCGGCGAGCTGCGCCGAGCTGCTGCTGGCGATGGCCATCGCCGAACCGCTGCGGCGGATGGCGCTGGGCCTGGCCGCGCCCGGCGTCGACGCGGCGCTGCGCGAACGGGTGCGGGCCGCCGCGCGCCTGTGTTACGAGGGAATGCGGCCAGGCTAGCCGGTGGCGATCACCGCCGAGCGGGCCAGCTCCTCGTCCGTGGCCGGCTCGAACTGCGTCTCCATCGCGTCGAACATCGCCGGCGTCACTTCGAAGGAGAAGGTATCGCCGCGCGCGGCGTTCCGCTGCTGCACGCGCTGACGGCGCACATCGGGCGCCGCCGTCACGTAATGCAGCTTGGCGCTCAAACCGTGCTCATCCGCCAGCGCAAGAAAACGGCTGCGGCTGGCCGCCTTCATGAAGCCGAGGTCCAGCACCGCGCGGCCGCCGCCGCGGACGATGGCCAGCGCCGTCAGCCAGATTCGCCGCTCGCAACGCGCCGCCCTTTCCATCACCCAGCCGAAATCCAGCGGCTGCGGCAGATCCGGACCGTACAGCTGCCCCATCCAGTCGTCTATCGCCAGGTGCACCGCCCGCTCCGCTTCGGCCAGCTTGCGCGCGTGGGTGGATTTGCCGGCCCCTTGCGGGCCGAACACCAGATGCAATTGAGTCATCGAAGCTGCCTTTGCAAAAACAATGCCGCCCGCAGGCGGCTGGATCAGCGCTTGAACAGCGCCATGCCCACCGAGCGCGGCGCGGTCGGCTCGAAGCCGAACTGGGCGTACAGATGCCTGGCGTCGCCGTCGGCGATCAGGCTGATGTAGGCGCTGACCGGCAATTCGCGGTCGATATGGCCGCGTATCGCCGCCATGATGCGCTTGCCCAGCCCGCGTCCCTGGTGCGCCGGCAACACCGCGATGTCGACCACCTGGTAGAAGCCGCCGCCGTCGCCTATCAGCCGCCCCATGCCGACGGTTTCGCCGCCGTGGCGCAGCAGCACCGCGAACAGCGTGCCGGCCAGGCCGCGGCGGGCGGCCTCCTCGGTCTTCGGGCTGAGGCCGGATTCGGCGCGCAGGCGGCGATAGGTGTCGACATCCGGCGTCGCCTCGACCAAGGCGTAATCGTCGTCGCCCGGCACGCCGGCCGGCGCGGCGGCGGCTGATGAGAAGACCAGCGGACGCTGCATCTGCACCTCGTCCAGACAGCGGCCGTCCAACATCACCGCGCCGGGAATCAGGCCGACGCGACGAAAACCGAAAGCCTGGTAAAGCGCCTTGGCCGGCGCGTTTTCGGCATGGACGGCCAGCTCCAGCGACGCCAGCCCCGGCAGCTTGGCAGCCTCGTCCAGCACCGCCTGCATCAGGCCGCGCGCCACGCCCCTGCCGCGGCATTCCGGCCGGGTGAACACGCCCTGCACCGTCGCGCGATGGCGGGTTCTGGCCAGGACGTTGCGTCGCAGCGCGGCGACGCCGACCAGTTCACCGGCGATGAAGGCGCCCAATACCCGTTGCGCGTCGCCGGGTGAGATCTGCCGCTGGATGGCCTCGCTGTCCAGCGCGGCGATTTCGGCGGCGTCGGCGTGGATGGACGCCGGATCGTGGATGGCGGCCGCCACGCGGATCGCCTGGTAGGCGTCGGCGTCGGCGGCGTCCAGCAGGCGGATGGTCCATTCGCCGTTCGCGTCGAAAGTCGTCATGCTACTTCGCCGCCGTCGCGTCGGCGGTCGCGCAGGTAAAGCTGCCGTAGCTGACCGACTTGACCTTGCCCTGGCCGCAGGTCTTCACCGCCTGCTCGGTCATTCTCTGCAATTGCGCCGCGTCGCGGTAACCGTCGGTATTGCCGATCACGCAGGCGGACAAGCCCCACGCGCACACCATTGCCAATGCCAGCTGTTTCATTTCGCCTCTTCCGGACATGCATTCGACCGCATGGTCAAAAATGCAAATATCCTAACAGGCGATTTTGGACAAATCCAGCTCGCGCGCCGCCCGCTGCCGCTTCAGTCGCTCCGACAACAGCGGCCCGGAACAGTGCTCGGCCCCCATTCGCAGCGCCAGCTCCAGCATGTTGTCGCAGACGATGTCCTCGACCGCCAGCGCGAAGCCCTGCTCCACCAATTGCGGCACCAGCGCCAGCAGTTGCTCGCGCACCGTCGGGTACATGATGGCGCGGCCCATGAAGCTGGGCGCCAGCGCCAGCCCGTCCGGCTCCAGCCGCCACAGCCGCAGCAGATCCTGATGGCCGGCGCCGAAATCGCCCAGCCCCACGCCATGCCCGTTCTGACGATAGCGTCGCAGCAGCGACAGGCCGAGCTCGCCGGTGCGCGAATCCAGCAACAGCAGCATCGGCGCCTGGGCGGCCGGAAATTCCAGCACGTCCAGCAGGCGGGCGGTGAAATCGACGATGCGGTCGCTGTAGGCGTGGCAGATGCGCGGATCGACGTCTATCCGCAACGGCAGGTGGCGGCCGTTGCGGCCCAGATGGTTCAGCACGTGCAGCACGCGGATCAGCTTCAGCAGCGCCACCGCCTTGGCCTCGCCGTAATTCATCGCGAACAGCCAGTTGGCCGGCAGCGTCTGGCCGAACTGGCCGAAAATGCGCAGCCGCGCCGCGTATTGCAATAGCTGGCACTGGCCGTCGCGCACGCGGGCCTGGGCGATGAAGCCGCTGCTCAGCCACCAGCCGTCGAAGCTGGCGAACACCTCCTGCTCGTTCCATTGCAGCCGCGCGGCCACGCCCTCCCGCTGCAGAAACTGCTGGCAGGCGGCCAGCATCGCGGGGGTGAAACCGGCGGGCAGCGCCTTGGCGGGCTTGAATCGTTTCATGACCGGGACCGGAAAAGTGGAATTGGCGCCAATATAGTCCCGGACGTGACACTGGAATATATTATTTCCCGATAAGGCTAGCTGTTTTTCGGCAATGCCGTCTTTTGCACGATTTTGCATTTCTATTGCAGATTTTCTTGCTTCCGGCGCCGAGGCCGGGCCGCCTACAGTGCTGAAATCATCCGAAAAGACAGGAAGCACCATGCGCCCGCTGCACCGCCTCGCCATCGCCCTGCTGTTCGCCGGCAGCGCCTCGGCCTTCGCCGACGTCACGCTGCTGAACGTGTCCTACGACCCGACGCGCGAACTCTACCAGGACTACAACGCCGCCTTCGCCAAGTACTGGAAGGCCAAGACCGGCGAGGCCGTCACCGTCCGGCAGTCGCACGGCGGCTCCGGCAAGCAGGCGCGCTCGGTGATAGACGGCCTGGACGCCGACGTGGTGACGCTGGCGCTGGCCTACGATATCGACGAAATCTCCAGCCAGGCCAAATCGATCGCGCCGAACTGGCAGCAACGGCTGCCGAACAACGCCTCACCGTACTCGTCCACCATCGTCTTCCTGGTGCGCAAGGGCAATCCCAAGCACATCAAGGACTGGAACGATCTGGTCAAGTCCGGCGTCGAGGTGGTGACGCCGAATCCCAAGACCGGCGGCGGCGCGCGCTGGAACTATCTGGCAGCCTGGGGCTACGCCTTGAAGCAGCCCGGCGGCAACGACGCCAAGGCCAAGGATTTCGTCAAGAAGCTGTACGGCAACGTCAAGGTGCTGGACTCCGGCGCGCGCGGTTCCTTGATCACCTTCACCCAGCGCGGCATAGGCGACGTGCTGCTGTCGTGGGAAAACGAGGCCTTCCTCGCCACCAAGGAGCTGGGACCGGACAAGTTCGACATCGTCACGCCATCGATCTCCATCCTGGCCGAGCCGCCGGTCAGCGTCGTCGACAAAGTCGCCGACAAGCGCGGCACCCGCAAGGTCGCCGAGGCCTACCTGAAGTACCTGTACAGTCCCGAGGGCCAGGCGCTGGCCGCCAAGCACTACTACCGGCCGCGCGATCCGCAAGTGGCGGCCAAGTACGCCGGCCAGTTCAGCAAGGTGAAGCTGTTCACCATCGACCAGACCTTCGGCGGCTGGCAGAAGGCGCAGAAGACTCATTTCGCCGACGGCGGCGTGTTCGACCAGATCGTGGCGCGCTGAGATATGACGGTAACTTCTGGGCTTACGATAAGCAGCCACGTATTCGATGCGCCCGAGGCCCTTCCAGCCTGCCGACGGGTGGCAGGCCCGAGGTTTTAAGCGGCTGCTTGTTCGAGCCCCGCGACGTTAGCGCGGGGCGAGTTCAGCCGCGCCTCGGGCCTGACGGGGCCCGGCGGGAAGCCGAAGGCCAGGCTTGAGGGTGGCCTTTAGGGGTGGAGGGGATATTTGGCCAAGCAAATATCCCCTCCCTGCCCGCCGGGCAGCCCCGGCAATCAAAATCATCATCCGCGCAGCGGATTCAAAACCAGCCAGATCGTGAACAAACATCTGGACGTCTAACACTCTCCAACCGCCCGCCCCCTCTGCCGGGCGGGTTTATTTCGCCCACCGCCCGCTTTGCATAATATCGAATAAGCATTGAAGAAATACTTATTTTCAGAATAACAATCGCACAGATATCGTTTATTCGGTTATATGAATTGGAATCCACGATGTCAGCGACACTCGCCCCGCCACCCCGCCCTCCCCGCGTCCTGCCCGGCTTCGGCCTGTCGCTGGGCTTCACCATCAGCTATCTGTCGCTGTTGGTGCTGATTCCGCTGGCCTCGGTGGCGCTGCGCGCCGCCGGCCAGCCGCTGGAAAGCTTCTGGCAGGCCGCCGCCTCGCCGCGGGTGCTGGCGTCCTACCGGCTCAGCTTCGGCATGGCGCTGGCCGCCGCCGCCGTCAACACCGTCTTCGGCCTGCTGCTGGCCTGGTCGCTGGCGCGCTACCGCTTCCCCGGCAAGCGGCTGGTCGACGCGCTGGTGGACCTGCCGTTCGCGCTGCCGACGGCGGTGGCCGGCATCGCGCTGACGGCGCTGTACGCCGGCAACGGCTGGCTGGGACAGTACCTGGAGCCCTTGGGCCTCAAGGTGGCCTTCGGCCCGCTGGGCGTGCTGGTGGCGCTGATCTTCATCGGCCTGCCCTTCGTCGTGCGCACCGTGCAGCCGGTGCTGCAGGACCTGGAGACCGAGCTGGAGGAAGCCGCCGCCAGTCTCGGCGCCCGTCGCTGGCAGACCTTCCGCCACGTGATCCTGCCGGCGCTGCAGCCGGCGCTGCTGACCGGCTTCGCGCTGGCCTTCGCCCGCGCCGTCGGCGAATACGGCTCGGTGATCTTCATCGCCGGCAATGTGCCGATGGTGTCGGAAATCACGCCGCTGATGATCATCAGCAAGCTGGAACAGTTCGACTACGCCGGCGCCACCGCCATCGCCTCGGTGATGCTGGGCGCGTCCTTCCTACTGCTGTTGGCGATCAACGGCCTGCAATTCTGGAGCGCGCGCCGCCACGGCCGCGCCGGGAGCGCCCGATGAGCGCCGCCGCCGTCCGCCTGCCCGTCTCCGGCGACAAGGCCGCGTTGCTGGAGGTCCGCGCCGCCACCCGCGAATCGCGCGCCGTCAAATGGACGATACTGGCGCTGGCGCTGGGTTTCTTCGCCGTCTTCCTGCTGCTGCCGCTAACCGTCGTGTTCGTCGAGGCCTTGGCCAAGGGCTGGGACACCTATCTGACGGCGCTGGCCGAACCGGACGCGCTGGCGGCGGTGAAGCTGACGCTGCTGGCCGCCGCGGTGTCGGTGCCGCTGAATCTGGCCTTCGGCGTCGCCGCCGCCTGGGCAGTCACCCGTTTCGATTTCCGCGGCAAGGGCCTGCTGGTCACGCTGATAGACCTGCCGTTCTCGGTATCGCCGGTCGTCGCCGGCCTGATCTTCGTGCTGGTCTTCGGCAGCCACGGCTGGTTCGGCCCCTGGCTGGCCGAACACGGCCTGAGAGTGATCTTCTCGGTGCCCGGCATCGTGCTGGCCACTTTGTTCGTCACCGTGCCCTTCGTCGCCCGCGAGCTGATTCCGCTGCTGGAGGCGCAGGGGCGCGAGGAGGAGGAAGCGGCGGTGGTGCTGGGCGCGCGCGGCTGGCAGGTGCTGTGGCATGTGACGCTGCCCAATGTGCGCTGGGCGCTGCTCTACGGCGTGATCCTCAGCAACGCGCGGGCGATGGGCGAATTCGGCGCGGTGTCGGTGGTGTCCGGCCACATCCGCGGCGAGACCAATACCCTGCCTTTGCACGTGGAAATCCTCTACAACGAGTACAATTTCGCGGCGGCCTTCGCCGTGGCCTCGCTGCTGGCGATGCTGGCGCTGCTGACGCTGGCGCTGAAGAGCTGGGTGGAATGGCGCGGCATCAAGGAAAACCGATCATGAGCATACAAGTAGCAAACATCCGCAAGGCCTTCGGCGGCTTCGTCGCGCTGGACGACGTCAGCCTCAACTTCCCCGGCGGCGAGCTGGTGGCGCTGCTGGGCCCGTCCGGCTGCGGCAAGACCACGCTGCTGCGCATCATCGCCGGCCTGGAGCAGGCCGACGCCGGCCGCGTGCTGCTGGACGGCGCCGACGCCTCCGCCACCGATGTGCGCGAGCGTCAGGTGGGCTTCGTCTTCCAGCACTACGCCCTGTTCCGCCACATGAGCGTGTTCGACAACGTCGCCTTCGGCCTCAGAATGAAGCCGCGCCGCCAGCGGCCGTCGGAGGCCGAGATCGCCCGCAAGGTTCACGAATTGCTGGACCTGGTGCAGTTGGACTGGCTGGCCGACCGCTTCCCGGCCCAGCTGTCCGGTGGCCAGCGCCAGCGCATCGCGCTGGCCCGCGCGCTGGCGGTGGAGCCGCGCGTGCTGCTGCTGGACGAGCCGTTCGGCGCGCTGGACGCCAAGGTGCGCAAGGAATTGCGCCGCTGGCTGCGCAAGCTGCACGACGAACTGCACATCACCTCCATCTTCGTCACCCACGACCAGGAGGAAGCGCTGGAAGTGGCCGACCGGGTGGTGCTGATGAACCACGGCCGCGTCGAACAGATCGGCGCGCCGGACGAGGTCTACCGCTCGCCGGCCAGCGCCTTCGTCTACGGCTTCCTCGGCAGCGCCAACCGCATCCGCGGCCTCAGCGCGGCCGGCGCCGTCGCCGTCGGCGGCCAGACGCTGGCGGCCGATCACCCGCTGCCTGCCGGCCAGCCGGTCGAGGCCTTCGTCCGCCCGCACGAGCTGGCCATCGTGCCCGCCCACGGCGACGGCCTGCCGGCGCGGGTGCAACGGGTGCTGACGCTGGGCGGCCTGTCCCGCATCGAGCTGGAGGGCATGGACGAGCTGGCCGGCCAGCTGTTCGACGCCGAGTTGCCGGCCGGCGACCCGCTGCTGGCGGGGCTGGCGGCCGGTCAGCCGGTGCGGCTGCAAGCGCGCGCCGCGCGCGTGTTCGCGGCGGATGCCCAGGGAGGCGGCGCATGAACTTCCAGCAACTGCGCATCATCCGCGAAACCGTCCGCCAGGGCTTCAACCTGACCGAGGTGGCCAATGCGCTGTTCACCTCGCAATCGGGCGTCAGCAAGCATATCAAGGACCTGGAGGACGAGCTGGGCGTCGAGCTCTTCGTCCGCAAGGGCAAGCGCTTCCTCGGCCTGACCGATCCGGGCAAGGAGTTGCTGACCATCGTCGAACGGATGCTGCTGGACGCCGGCAACATCAAACGGCTGGCCGAGCAGTTCAGCCTGCGCGACGAGGGCCAGCTGACCATCGCCACCACCCACACCCAGGCGCGCTACGCGCTGCCGCCGGTGGTGACGGCGTTCAAGCGCGCCTTTCCGCGCGTGCACCTGGTGCTGCACCAGGCCAGCCCCGACGAGCTGGCGCGGCTGCTGCTGGCCGGCGAGGCCGACATCGGCATCGCCACCGAGGCGGTGGCCGAGGTGCCGGAACTGGTGTCCTTCCCTTACTACAGCTGGCACCACTGCGTGATCGCGCCGCCCGAACACCCGCTGCACGATCAGCCGCTGTCGCTGGAGACGCTGGCCGAGCATCCCATCGTCACCTACCACCGCGGCTTCACCGGCCGGGCCAGGATAGACAACACCTTCGCCGAGGCCGGCCTGGCGCCCGACATCGTGATGGCGGCGCTGGACGCCGACGTGATCAAGACCTATGTCGAGCTGGAGCTGGGCGTCGGCATCGTCGCCTCGATGGCGGTGGACCCGCAGCGCGACGCCGGCCTCAAGGTGGTGGCCGGACCGCCGCTGTTCGGCCAGCAGACCAGCCGCATCGCGATACGCCGCGGCCACTACCTGCGCAGCTACGCCTACCGCTTCATCGAGTTGTGCGCGCCGGCGCTGGACGAGACCCGCGTGCGCCAGGCGCTGAGCCCGGCGACGCAGGAATAGCGTCCGGCTGCCGCCGCAGCAGGCGTTCGGCGCCGGCCCGCGTCTGCGCCAGCGCCCGCTCGGCCCGGACGCGCATATCGGCCTCGTAGCGGGCCACCGCCCGGTCGATGTCGCCGTCGGCCAGGCAGACCGCCAGCATCGCCGCGTCGGCCAGCGCGGTGTTGGCGCCGACGCCGCCGGCCGGACTCATCGCGTGAATCGCGTCCCCCAGCAGCGTCAGCCGCCCGGACGGCCACGCCGGCACGCCGCCGGCCATCCTGACCGAACGTCCCTTGATCGCGTCCACGTCGGTTCCCGCCAGCAAGGCCGCCAGGCTGGCATGCAGGCCGCGCGACGCGTCGGCCACTCTCCGGCGCAAGCCATCGGCCGGCTCGTCGCCGGACAGCGGGCCGCCCAGGCAGGCCTCCCGGCCGAACAAGGCCCAGTAGACATAATCGTCGACCGGGCTCAGGCGGCCGCCCGGGGCGGGTCCGCCCCCCTGCACTGTCGTCGCCGCGGCAAAGCGCATAGGCTCGACCACCAGCGTGAAGCCGTCGGCGAACACCACGGTCGGTCCGTTCAATAGGGCCGGATCGACGCCCGCCAGCGCCGCCTTGCCGTAAAGATTCAGCGCGCCTATCGCTTCCGGCTCCGCCCGCGGCAGCCATTGCCGGCGCAACGGCGAATGCAGGCCGTCGGCAGCCACGAGCAGATCCGCCCGATGTTCAGCGCCATCGGCGCAATGGACGACGATGCCATCGCCGTCGCGCTCGAAGCGCTGCGCCCGCCGCCCCCAGCGGATGCGCGGCCCCAGGCCGTGGCTCAGGATGTCCCGCAATACCTGCCGGTCGGCGCTCAGATCGCCGTCGGCCCGGCCCGCGCCGGCGTTCTCCCGCCAGTTTTCCGGTCGCCGCTCCGGCAGCGGATTCAGCCCCGGATCGACAAAGCGCGCCGGTCCGCTGAGCGCGCAACTGGCGCGGAAGCGCTCGAACAGCGCCGGCGGCAGGCACTGGCTCAGCGCCCGCTGTCCCATCGCGTCTATCCGCAGGCGATAGCCCTGGTTTCGGATCAGCGGACCGGCGTCCGCCTCCAGCACCTCGAATTCGATGCCGGCCCGCGCCAGCCCCTGCGCCAGACACAGGCCGCCGATGCCGGCGCCGACGATGATCACTCGACTCATGATGACTCTCCGTTTCAAATGAAGGCCGCGGCCGGCCACCGCTGACCGCGCGCAAACCATTGTCGGGCGACACGGCCTCGTCGCTATAACGCTGTTTGGACGGAAAATAGTGAATAATGGCCATCATGGAATCGACACCCGCACCCACCGACTTCAGCGAATGGCTGGCAGGCCCGGATCTGATCGCGCTCGGCGGCGGCGACGAGGCCGGCCGCGAGTACCGGTTGGGCACCCGCGAATACGACTGGCACCGGCATGCGCGCGCCCAGCTGTTCTGCGTGAACAACGGGCTGATCCACGTCCAAACGCCGCACGGCGCCTGGCTGTTGCCGCCGCATCGCGCCGGCTACCTGCCGCCGGAGACGCCGCACCGGGTGCGCGTCAGCGGCGCGCTCGACGGCTGGAGCGTCTTTCTGCTGCCGACCCGCTGCGGCCTGCTGCCTGCCCGGCCCTGCGTGCTGGCCATCACGCCGCTGCTGCAGGCGCTGGTGCGACGGGCGGCCTCATGGCGGCCCGACGCGCCGCATCAGCCGGAGCAGCGGCGCGTCGTCGCCGTCATCATCGACGAAATCCGGCTGGCGCCGCGCGAGGCGCTGCACCTGCCGATGCCGGCCGATCCGCGGCTGCGACGCATCGCCGACGCGATGCTGGCCGACCCGGCGGCGGACCGCTCGGCCGACGAATGGGCCGCGCTGGGCGCGCTGTCCGGCCGCAATCTGCGCCGGCTGATCCAGGCGGACACCGGCATGAGCTTCTCGCGTTGGCGGCAGCAGGCGCAGCTGGTCTGGGCGATGGAGCGGCTGGCCTCCGGCCTGGCCGTCGCCCAGGTGTCCGACGCGCTGGGCTACGCGTCGCCCAGCAACTTCATCGCCATGTTCCGGCGCGCGCTGGGCGCGCCGCCGGCGCAATATCTGGCTTCCCGCTGAAACGCGCGGCCCGGCAAGAAAAAAGCCCGGCATGGCCGGGCTTTCCGTATCGTCGACGGACCGCGCTCAGCGCTTGTCCATCATGATCTGCAGGATCTGGGTGTCGGTCTGCGCCATGCCCTGGGTGGCCAGCTTGCCCAGATTGGCGATGGACACGTCGACATCATGGGCGACGATGCCCTCGTTGCCGGTGACGCGGGTGCCGTCCAGCGCCATCAGCACCGCCTTGTAGCCGGAGCCGGCCGATGTCGACACCTTCATCGCGCAGCTGTTGGACGCGCCGTCGCAGATCATGCCGGCCAGGTCGCCTATCATGCTGGAGATCGCCATGCTGACCGCCGGGTAGCCGCCGTTCAACAGCTGCGCCATGCCGGCCGCCGCGCCCATCGACGCGGTGGTGACGGCGCACAGCGCCGACAGCTTCGGCAAACGGGTATGGATGTATACGGCGATCAGGTGCGACAGCGCCAGCGCGCGGATCAGCGTTTCCCGGTCCGCCTTGACGTGCTCGGCCACCGCCACCACCGGCATCGTCGCGGCGATGCCCTGGTTGCCGGAGCCGGAATTGCTCATCGCCGGCAGCGTGGCGCCGCCCATCCGCGCGTCGGACGCCGCGGTGGTGCGGGTCAGGATATTGGACAGCAGGCCTTCGGACAGCAGGCCGGCCTCGATCTGCCGCTGCAGCGTCGCGCCGATGTGCAGGCCGTACTTGCCGCTCATGCCCTCGTCGGCCAGCGCGCTGTTCAGCACCGCCGCCTCGTGGATGAAGGCGATGCTGTCCAGCGGCGCGCGCATCGCGAACTCGTAGACGTCGCGCGCGGTGGCGTCGCCCAGCTCATAGCTTTCCAGCGGCTTGGCGTCGGCGGCCTCGCGCTTCAGCTTCACCTCGCCGTTGCGCTCTATCCTGATCACATTGGTGTGGGCATCGGCGATGGCGACGCGCGCGCACTCGTCGCCATGCCAGACACAGGCCTCGGCGTACAGGATGTTGGGCACGGCGGCCACGCCCAGCTTGACCTTGCCGTCGGCCAGCATCTGCTTGCCGGCGGCGACCTGCTCGACGGTCAGATTCTTCAGCACTTCCAGCCGGGCGTCCGGGTCGCCGCCCAGCGCGCCGACGGCGGCCGCGATCGGCAGGCCGACGGTGCCGGTGCCCGGCACGGTCACGCCCATGCCGTTCTTCATCAGGTTGGCCGACACCAGCGCGTCGATGCGCTCCGGCGTCTTGCCCAGCTCGCGCGTCGCCAGCGCCGCCGCCAACGCCAGCGAGATCGGCTCGGTACAGCCCAGCGCCGGCACCACTTCCTGTTTCAGAGCCTTGACGAACTCCGGCCACAAGCTAACTTCACGTTCAGACATGCTCACTCCGCCCACACATAACAAATGAATATAAGCAAATAACTTTTATACACTTTACCACCATCCGACCGCCGCGCGCTTAAAAAACAGGCAACCGAGTCGCGATAAGGACAGTATCGATCACAAACGACTCTTCCACCGCAGGCGCGCGCTCAACAGCAGCGCCGCCGCCGCGAACAGCGCGCCGCCATGGAAGGTGGCGGCCGCCCCCCAGCGCTGCCACAAGGCGCCGGCGGCCACGCTGGCCAGCAAGGCGGCCGCGCCGCAGATCAAATTGAACAGGCCGAAGGCCGAACCGCTCAGTCCCGGCGGCGCGCGCTCGGCCACCCAGGCCGAAAGCAAGCCCTGGCTGCATCCCAGATGCAGGCCCCACAACAGCGCCCCGACCAGCAACAGCGGCGCGCCGCGCGCCCAGCCCAGCGCCAGATCGGCCGCGATCAACAAGAGCAGCGAGCACTGCAGCAGGCTCGCTCGGCTGACGCGGTCGGACAGGCGGCCGAGCGGATAGGCGCTCAGCGCGTAGCTGGCCGACATCGCCGCCATCGTCAGCGGCGCCCAGGCCGGCGACGGCCCGAGCTGCGCGCCGCGCAGCACCAGGAAGGCCTCGCTGAAGCGCGCCAGCGTGAACAGCCCGCCCAGCGCGGCCACAGCCCAGAAGCCGGCGGAGAATCGGCAAAGAATGGCCCGGTTGAACAAGGACGGGCGCGGCGCCTCCCGCGCCGGCGCGGCCGGCTCCCGCACCCACAGCCAGATCGCCGCCACCGCCAGCAGCGCCGGCGGCACCGACCACCACAACGCGCCGCGGATGTCGTCGCGGTAGACCAGCATCAGTCCCATGGCCAGCAGCGGCCCGAGCACCGCGCCGACCGTGTCCATGCTCTGGCGCAGGCCGAAGGCGGCGCCGCGGATCTCGGCCGGCGTAATGTCGGCGATCAGGGCGTCGCGCGGCGCGCCGCGCACGCCCTTGCCGACGCGATCGACAAAGCGCGCCAGCAAGACGGTGGAGACGGAATGCGCGAGCGGAAACAGCGGCTTGGACGCGGCGGCCAGGCCATAGCCCAGCAACAGCAGCGGCTTGCGCCGGCCCAGCCAGTCGCTGAGCGGGCCGGAAAACACCTTGCAGATCAGCGCGGTGGCCTCGGCAACGCCTTCGATCAGGCCGATCACCAGCGCCG
The DNA here is from genome assembly GCF_002848345.1 of Chromobacterium sp. ATCC 53434. Lineage (NCBI taxonomy): Bacteria > Pseudomonadati > Pseudomonadota > Betaproteobacteria > Neisseriales > Chromobacteriaceae > Chromobacterium > Chromobacterium sp. ATCC 53434. The sequence continues at coordinate 2,946,118 of NZ_CP025429.1, forward strand.
GCGCGCCCAGCGTGCCGGCGAGAAACAGCGGCAACAGGCTGTGGGCCAGTTCGGACGAGACGTCCATCAGCAGGCTGACGACGCCGAGCGCCCAGACGCCGCGCGGCATCGCCGGGCGGCCGGGGGAAGAGGACGGCGGTGCGGACGGTGGCGGCATCAGGACTCCCGGCAAGGCGAGACGCCGGCCGGGAGCCCGAAAGCTCAGTGCCTGATCAGCCCGGCGGCGATGGGTTTGGCCAGCAGGCGGCGGTACAGCGATTCCAGGCCGGCGGTCAACGCCGTCCCCTGCCGCGCCCACAACGGCGACAGGCTAGCGTACCAGAAGACGGACACCAGCAAGGCGCCCAGCATGTCCAGCGGGAAATGCACGCCGAGAAACACCCGGGACCAGGCGACGGCCAGGCCGGCGATCGCCAGCAGCCAGCCCCAGCCGCGCGCCGGGCTGAAACACCAGCACAGCGCCATCACCGCGAAGATGGTGCCATGGTTGCTGGGGAAGGACGGCGTCGCGTCGTGCAGCAGGAAGGTATGGCCCAGCGGCATCGCGAACGGGCGCGGATGCGGCCAGGCGAGACCGATCAGCCAGTTGCCCAGCAAGGCGACGCCGGTCAGCAGCGCCGACTTCAGCACGGTATCGCGCAGGGCCGGCCGGCCCCACAGCCATAGCGAGGCCAGCAGCAGCGGCAACAGCATCAGCACATCCTTGGCGATGAAGGTGGCCAGCTTGATGGAGAACGGGGAGGTTTCGGGCGTGGCATTGATCAGCAGGAACAGCGTTTGATTCAGGGATTCGAGTGCGTGCATCGTCGTGGCGTCTGGCGCCGGCCGCGGCCGGCAAAATCCGGAAGTCGAAACTGGCAATCTTAGGACGATTTGCCCTCCGCTGGCTGCCCTTTCGCAAAAAAATACCGTAGGCATGCCCGGCCGGGCGGCGGCGCTTACAAGCGCCAGGCCCTTATTACACCTGATATAAAGGACAGCCATAGAGATTTGCCTGTCATTAATCGCCCTTCCTATGCTGGCTAAGGCCCCTCCCGCAATGAATGCCACACGCCCTCCGGAGAGACAGGCATGAGCTATCTCGACACGCCCCGCATCAACTTCACCGGCGTCTTCCAGGCCGACCCCTCCACCGTCAACAACGACGTCCGCTATTACGACAACGCCGCCTTCCGCCCCGAATACCAACGCCAGCGCTACCCCGGCAACGGCCCCGAGGGCGCCGAAGGCTACTGGAATCCGGAAGGCACCGGCATCTTCCGCTTCATCGAATGCAAGATCACCGGCGGCCAACTCGGCGACCAGATACTGGACTCGCCGAAACAAGACCCGGTCATAGGCCTGAGGCTGGAAAACGCCGACCGGCGCCCGCCGGGCAAGATCGTCGACCTCGATCCGCAGATGCAGTACGTGTCGCAGCTGTGGGGCGTGCAGCTGCGGCTGGCCGCCCCTGGCCATAGCGCGCTGTTCTGCGGCGACTTGCTGCCGGTGGCGCTGATGAATCTGTGGCAGCGACAAATCAATGCGCAGACTGCGGAGCAGCCGATGGCCGCCAACTATCAGTCGATACTGCACAACGTCGACTGGCACGGCGGCATAGACTCGCCGCTGCTCGACGCCTTGCGCCAGGCTACCGCCGAGGGCCTGCTGGCCGTCAATTTCAATCTGTACGGCTACACCCGCAACAACCAGAGCAACCGCTTCACGATGGGCCTGGTCAGCGGCAGCATAGCTCCCTACCACGTCCGCGAGCCCAAGCACTTCGTCATGGGCCGCCACCTGACGACGCCGCTGCAGCCGACAGGCCCCAACGGCGCGCCCTTCCCCACCCAGCCGCTCGGCGGCGTCTACGGCTTCCAGTGCCTGAACCGGCCGAAGCAGCAGACGCTGTACGCCGACTTCGGCCTGGCGCTGCCCATCGTCGACTCCACCGGCGAACTGCACAATATCGGCACGCTGACGCTGGCCCTACTGAAGGACAGCACCGATCTGATACCGACCAGCGTCGATGTCGAGCAGTTCGCCGCACTGGGTACCGTCGACTATCAGCAGCGCGGCTGGTACGCCAGCACGGCCGGCATCCAGGGCTTTAACTACGCCGTCGGCGACGCCGAGCTGCCGGCCGCCGGCGACAGCCCGGAACAACTGCAACGCAAGCTGAAGACGCGCGAGCACAAGGACTTCGTCGCCACCCATCTGGAACAGCGGCCGCTGCTGCTGCTGGGACCGCAGAAGATAGACGGCAGCTACCCGGTGCTGAGCTACGAGGCCGCCGACGGCCGCTACGTCCGCGCCGACGGCCATGTGTTCCGGCTGAACCCGGACAAGCCGCAGCCGGTGGACTTCTACGCCAGCCACTTCGGCCTGCCGCTGTCGACCCGGCTCTACGCCTGGCAGCTGCCGCCCGGCAATCCCAACAGCAATCCGATGGGCGGCACCGGCATGGGCGACAATGCGCTGACGCCGCCGGTGCCGACGCCCGAGGTCGGCTTCCCAGAAACCAGCCTGGGCCTGCCGCCCTGTCTGGACACCAACGCCGACGGCAAGGGAACGCTGGCCGTCGCCGCCCATCCGCCGCTGGGCGACGCGCCGCGCGGCTATATCGACGGCCAGCTGTACGCGCTGAGCTATGGCTTCCAGCCGCCACCGGACACCCGCGCCGGCCGAATGGCCACCGCGCCCGGCGGCCCCTACTGCGAATACTGGAACTTCGTCAGCCTGCTGGCCTTCAACCGGGTCGCCGTTCCGCTGCAACCGACCTGGGAACGCGACATCCAGCCGATCCTGAAGCAGTACGGCAATCTGTATCCGATCATGAGCCGCCACCTGGTCGATCTGGGCGACTACGCCTCGGTCAGCGCGCACCGCCGCGCGCTGCGACTGGCCTTTTCCTTGCCGCCCAGCGATCCGAACTACATGCCGGTATCGCGCGACCTGTCCGACGCCAAGCGCGAAATGCTGCTGGAGTGGCTGGACGCGCTGCCGCCGGACAATCAGCCGCAGGCCCAGCCGGCGGAACCGGAAATCATCGAGATCGAACTCAGCCCGGACGAGGCGCTGCGCAAGAAGCCCGCCCGCGTCGCCAAACCGTCGCGCCAGCAAACGATCAAGTAAGGAGCCGCCATGCTCAAGATCGATCCGAAATTCGTCCGCGAGCTGCTCGCGGCCACCACGCCGGAACAGCTGCATTTCTTCCTGCAGAAGGCGGTGGAACTGGAGCACAGCACCATCCCGCCGTATCTGACGGCACAACTGTCGCTGAAGCCGGGCCAGAACCGCGAAATCGGCGCGCTGATACACGGCATCGTGATGGAGGAGATGCTGCACATGACCATCGCCGCCAACATCCTGATCGCCATCGGCGGCCATCCGCGCATCAACACCCCGGACTTCATTCCGCGCTATCCCGGGCCGCTGCCGATGGGCATAGGCGGCGATCTGATCGTCGGCATAGAAGCGTTCAGCCTGGAGTTGACGCGCGACGTCTTCATGGAGATAGAGGAGCCGGCCGATCCGGTGCCGATACACCAGCTCAAGCAGCTGTACGCCGCCAATCAGCCGGCGCCGACCTTCCACACCATCGGCGAGTTCTACGACAGCATCAAGCTTAAGCTGACCGAGCTGTCCGGCCAGATCCGCTTCGGCCACCGCGACAAGCAGGTGCTGCACTATTTCCCCGAGGCGGTGCTATTTCCCATCGTCGACCTGGACAGCGCCCTCGCCGCCATCGACGTCATCATCACCCAGGGCGAGGGCGTTCGCGGTTCGCCATACCAGGATCCCGACGCGCCGGAAAAGCTGCAGGACCTCGCCCACTACTACAAATTCGACTCCATCTACCACCAGCGCGAGATCACCCCCTGTCCGGACGGCGACGGCTTTTGTTTCGATGGCCGTCCGATACCGTTCGACCCCCAGGGGGTCTGGCCGATGCCGCCGACGCCCAAACCCGAGGACTATCCGCAAAACACCCAGGAGCGGACGCTGATCGAGCGCTTCGCCTACAGCTACAGCAGCCTGCTGAACGCGCTGCACCGCGCCTTCAACGGCGAGCCGGCCCAGATGGACACCGCCATCGGCCTGATGTTCGACCTGAAGGTGCTGGCCGCCAGCCTGATGGACCCGGCCATGCTGCTCGGCTACAAGGAGAGTCCGGCCAGGCGGCCGATAGGCCTGAGCTTCGTCTACCGCGATGTGCAGAACGGCATGAGCTACGACTGACGCGCCCCCATGGAGACAGCGATGTCCGAATCCGATCCGATGCCGCCTTTCGAAACCGTCATGCAGCGCTTCAGCGTGTCTTTCGCGTATCCGGTGCTGTTCACCCGGGCGCTGCTGCAGGCGGACAACGCGACGCTGCGCCACGCCATCGCCCGCGACGACGCCGGCGTCCGCCACCGCTTCGTCGCCGTGATAGACCAGGGCGTGGCCCAGCACAGGCCGGGCCTGGCCGCCCAGCTGGAACGCTACGCCGAACACCACGCCAACGCCCTGCTGCTGGCCGCCGCGCCGCGGCTGCTGCCGGGCGGCGAGGCGGTGAAGAACGATCCGGCGATGCTGGAGGCGCTGCAGCAATGGCTGCACGAACAGCACATAGACCGGCATAGCGCCGTCGTCGTCATCGGCGGCGGCGCGCTGCTGGACATGGCCGGCTTCGCCGCCGCCACCGTCCATCGCGGCGTCCGCGTCGTCCGCGTGCCGACGACGGTGCTGGCGCAAAACGACTCCGGCGTCGGCGTCAAAACCGCCGTCAACGCCTTCGGCAGCAAGAACTTGCTCGGCAGCTTCGCCCCGCCGTACGCGGTGGTCAACGACTACGACTTCATCGCCACGCTGCCGACCCGCGCCCGCATCGCCGGCATGGCCGAAGCGGTCAAGGTGGCCGCGATACGCGACCTCGATTTCTTCTGCTGGCTGGAAGAACACGCCTCGCGGCTGGGCCGCGGCGACGACGAGGCCTGCCGCTACCTGATCCGGCGCTGCGCCGAACTGCATCTGCGCCACATCGGCACCGCCGGCGACCCGTTCGAGTTCGGCAGCGCCCGCCCGCTGGACTTCGGCCACTGGGCGGCGCACAAGCTGGAGGCGATGAGCGGCTACCAGCTCAGCCACGGCGAGGCGGTGGCGATAGGCATGGCGCTGGACACCTGCTACGCGGTGCTCAGCGGCCTCTTGCACGTCGACGCCGCCAGCCGGCTGTGCCGGCTGCTGGAAAAACTGGGCTTCACGCTGTGGACCCCGCTGCTGGAATGGCGCGACGGCAGCGGCCGGCATCAGGTGCTGGCCGGCCTGGACGAATTCCGCGAACACCTGGGCGGCGAGCTGACCGTCACGCTGCTGCAGGCGCTGGGGCAAGGCGTCGAAGTCCACAAAATGGACCGGGCCATGCTGGAGGACAGCATAGGCTGGCTGCGCCACGGCATCCCCGAGGCCTGCTCGTGAGGCTGGACGGCGGCGATGCCGCCCTCGGCCATCTATGCTATTGCAGCAACATCCATCCGGGCGAAAGCTGGGACCAGACCCGGTCGGCGCTCGGGCGCTATCTGCCGGCGGTCAAGGCCAGGGTGTCGCCGGACGCGCCGTTCGGCGTCGGCCTGCGGCTGTCGGCGCTGGCCGCCCAGCAGCTGGAGCGGCAGGCCGATCTGCTGGCCGAGTTCCGCCAGTTCCTGACCCGCCATGGCCTGTATGTCTTCACCATCAACGGTTTTCCCTACGGCCGCTTCCACGGCGCCGGCGTCAAGCAGCAGGTCTATCAGCCGGACTGGCGCCGGACCGAGCGGCTGGAATACAGCAACCGGCTAGCCGTCCTGCTGGCCGGGCTGATGCCGCCCGAGCTGTCCTGGGGCAGCGTCAGCACCGTGCCCGGCGCCTTCGCCGCCGACGCCCGCGCCGACGCCGACTCGGCCCGGGCGATACTCGACAATCTGCTGCACCACGTCGCCTTTCTACAGCGGCTGCACCTGGAAAGCGGGCGCTGCATCCGCCTGGCGCTGGAGCCGGAACCGGCCTGCCTGCTGGAAACCAGCGCCGACGCCGTCGCCTTCTTCGAAGACCGGTTGCTGTCGCCGGTGGCGATGGAGCAGCTGGGACGGCTGTGCCGTTGCCCGCCGCGCCACGCCGAGACGCTGCTGCGCCGCCATCTGGGCCTGTGCCTGGACTGTTGCCACGCCGCGGTGGAATTCGAAGACCCCGACGACAGCCTGAACCGGCTGGAGGCCGCCGGCATAGACATCGTCAAACTGCAACTGAGCGCCGGCCTCAGGCTGCCGGCCGTCGGCCCGGAGCACCGCGCGCTGCTGCGGGACTTCGCCGAGGACAGCTATCTGCACCAGGTGGTGCAGCGCGGCGCCGGCGGCCTGCGCCGTTTCGACGATCTGCCGGCGGCGCTCGACTGCCTGGACGAGGCGGCCGGCGCCGAATGGCGCATCCATTTCCATGTGCCGCTGTGGGCCGGGCAACTGGGCGCGATGGCCGGCACCGGCGATTTCGTCGCCGCCGTGCTGGCGCGGCATCGCAGCCGGCCGATCAGCGATCACCTGGAGGTGGAAACCTATAGCTGGAGCGTGCTGCCGGCGGCCTACCGCGAGGCCGAGCTCGCCGACGCCATCGCCCGCGAACTGGACTGGGTCAAGGAGCGACTACGATGATGAACTGGCGCGCCGCGCTACAACTGGGACGGGTGTCCAATCTGCCGACGGTATGGAGCAATGTGGCCGCCGGCGCCGCGCTGTCCGGCCTGCCGCCCGGCCTGCCGGTGCTGGCCCGGCTGCTGCTGGCGCTGTCGCTGATCTATATCGCCGGCATGTTCCTCAACGACGCCCACGACCGCCGCGTCGACGCCATCGAACGGCCGGAGCGCCCCATCCCGTCCGGCCGCGCCGGCGTCGCCGAGGTCTTCGTCTGCGGCTACGCGATGCTGGCCGGCGGCGTGCTGCTGCTGGCCGGCCTCGGCGTCCCCGCGCTGCTGGCCGGCCTGCTGCTAGCCGGCTGCGTTGTCGGCTACGACCTGCACCACAAGCAGAACCGCTTCAGTCCGCTGATCATGGGCCTGTGCCGCGCCCTGGTCTACGTCACCTCGGCGCTGGCGGTCACCGGCGGCCGGCTGCCGCCGCCGGTCTGGCTGGGCGCGATGCTGCTGCTGGCCTATCTGGTCGGCCTCAGCTACGCCGCCAAGCACGAGAACCAGGGCCGCATAGGCAAGCTGCTGCCGTTGTGCGGGCTGGCCGCGCCGCTGCTCTACCTGTTCACCCAGCCGCCGGGCTGGATCGCCCTGCTGTGCCTGGCGCTGTTCGCGCTATGGGTGGTCCGCTGCGTCTGGCTGGCCTTCCGCCGCCAGCCGGACATCCGCGCCGCCGTCGGCGGGCTGATCGCCGGCATCTCGCTGAACGACGCCTTCCTGATGGCGATGCACGGCCTCCCGCTGTGGGCGCTGGGCGGCGCGCTGGCCTTCGTGCTGACCCACCGCTTCCAGCAACGCGTCGCGGGGACCTGAACATGCTGGCCACCCTGTTGCAGGCCGAGCTCGACCAGGCCGCCCAAACCCACCCCGACGCCCAGGCCTGGCTGCGACAGCTGCCGGCCGCCGTCGCCCGGCCCGACGCCGAAGCGCTGCAGCGGCTCTACGCCGCCGCCGCCCGCAAGCTGAGACCGCTGCCGCCGCCGACGCCGGCGCTGCGGGACGCCCTTCGCGAAGCCGGCGCCGTCGCGCCGGCCGACTGGTCGCCCGGCGACATCGGCCGCCTGCTGCTCCTGCTGCTGGCGCGGCCGCCCGAAGGCGGCCCCCAGACGGAAACCCTGCCGTGGCGGCTGTTCCGCGGCGGCGACGCCGGCGAGCAGCAAAGCCTGCTGCGCGCCTTGCCGCTGTTGCCGCGGCCGGAGGCCTGGCTGGAATTGGCCGTCGACGCCTGCCGCAGCCACATCCAGGGCAATTTCGAGGCTATCGCCTGCGAAAACAGCTACCCGGCGCGCTTCTTTCCGGAGGCCAACTTCAACCAGCTGGTGCTGAAGGCGCTGTTCACCGGCGCCTCGCTGCTGCGCGTCGACGGCCTGCGGCGGCGGCTGACGCCCGAATTGCTTCGCATGGTCGCCGATATGGCCAGCGAACGGCGCGCCGCCGACCGCGCCGTTCCCGCCGACATCCAACTCGTCCTGAAAGGAAGCCGCTATGAAAATGTTTGACCCCCATATCCACATGAGCTCGCGCACCACCGACGACTACCAGGCGATGCACCGCGAAGGGATTCGAGCCATCGTCGAGCCGGCCTTCTGGATGGGCCAGCCGCGCACCCACGTCGGCACCTTCGAGGACTACTTCCTGTCGCTGCTGGGCTGGGAGCGCTTTCGCGCCGGCCAGTTCGGCATCCGCCATTTCTGCACGCTGGGCCTTAACCCCAAGGAAACCAACAATCCGGTCGTCGCCGACGGCGTGATCGCGCTGCTGGACCGCTACCTGGACAAGGACGGCGTGGTGGCCGTCGGCGAAATAGGCTTCGACGACGAGACCGCCGCCGAGGAGCGCTATTTCCAGCTGCAACTGGAGCTGGCGATCAAGCACGAGCTGCCGGTGCTGGTGCACACCCCGCACCGCGACAAGAAGGCCGGCACGATACGCAGCCTGGCCCTGGTCCGCGACAGCGGCATAGACGAATGCATGGTGCTGATAGACCACAACACCGAGGAGACGCTGCCGCTGGTGCTGGACAGCGGCTGCTGGGCCGGCCATTCCATCTATCCGGACACCAAGATGAGCGAACCGAGGATGGTGGCGCTGGTGCAGCAGTACGGCAGCGAGCGCATCATCGTCAACAGCGCCGCCGACTGGGGCATCAGCGATCCGTTGAAAGTGCCCAAGACCGCCCGGGCCTTCCGCGAAGCCGGCATCGACGAGCAGCAGATCGAGACCATAGTCTGGATCAACCCGATACGCTTCTTCGCCCAGAGCGGCAAGCTGGACATCGCCGAGGCCGAAACCGCGGTCGGCGTCGACCAGCGCCGGCAATGGCAGGGCAACTCGGTGCTGCGGGGCCAGCAGCCGCAAGTCGACGCGCTGGACGGCTGAGCATGCCGCGCCTGCTGGTTCTGAACGTCGTCGGCCTGACGCCCAGGCTGCTAAGGCACGCGCCGGCGCTGCGGCGACTGGCCGAACAAGGCTGCGCGCGGCCGCTGGCCGCGGTGACCCCGGCCCTGACCTGCCCGGCCCAGGCCACCTATCTGACCGGCCAGCCGCCGTCGCGCCACGGCTGCGTCGGCAACGGCTGGTATTCGCGCGAGCTGGCCGAGCCATTGTTCTGGAAACAGAACAACGGCCTGATCGACGGCGAGAAGCTGTGGCACGAGGCGCGGCGCCGACACGCCGACTTCAGCTGCGCCCAGCTGTTCTGGTGGTACAACATGTACGCCGACGTCGAATGGAGCGTGACGCCGCGCCCGATCTACAAGGCCGACGGCCGCAAGATACCGGACTTCTACAGCGCGCCGGCCGAGCTGCACGCCGAACTGCGGCAAAAGCTCGGTGATTTTCCGCTGTTCCAGTTCTGGGGCCCGGCCAGCGGCATCGCCTCCAGCCGCTGGATAGCCGATTGCGCGCTGCACCTGTACCGCAGCCGCCAGCCTATGCTAAGCCTGGTCTATCTGCCCCACCTCGATTACTGCCTGCAAAAGTTCGGGCCCGACCATCCGTCCATCGCCGCCGAAGTCGCGGCGGTCGACGCCCTGTGCGAGGAATTGATCGCCGAGGTCCGCGCCGACGGCGGCCGCGTGCTGGCGCTGTCCGAATACGGCGTCACCGCCGTCAGCGGCGACGTGGCGATCAACCGGGCGCTGCGGCGCGCCGGGTTGTTGCGGGTGCGGCAGGAGCAGGGGGAGGACAAGCTGGACTGCGGCGCCTCGGACGCCTTCGCGCTGGCCGACCACCAAGTGGCCCACGTCTACGTCAGGCGGCCGGAGCGGGTGGCCGAGGTGAAGGCGCTGCTGGAGCGGCTGGACGGCGTCGAGCTGGTGCTGGACCGGGACGGCAAGCGGCTGTACAGCCTCGACCATCCGCGCGCCGGCGAGCTGGTGGCGATCAGCCGGCCGGACCGCTGGTTCAGCTACTACTACTGGCTGGACGACGCGCAAGCGCCGGACTTCGCCCGCACCGTCGACATCCACCGCAAGCCGGGCTACGACCCGGTCGAGCTCTTTCTCGATCCGCGGCTGCCGCTGCCCAGGCTCAAGATCGCCTGGACGCTGCTTAAGCGCAAGCTCGGCCAACGCAGCCTGCTGGATGTGATACCGCTGGACGCCTCGCTGGTGAAAGGCTCGCACGGCCGGCCCACCGACGACGCGGACGCCGGGCCGCTGCTGATCAGTTCGGAGCCGGACAGCCTGATCGGCGACAGCGTGCCGGCCACCGCGGTGCGCGACGTCATTCTGGCCCACCTGCAAGCCAATCCGCTGTCCATGCGGCACGACAGCGTCACGGCCACCGTGGCCCGGTGATCGGCTAAATGAAAAAAGCCCGCACATTTCTGTGCGGGCTTTTCGAATGCTGGCTCCCCGAGCAGGGCTCGAACCTGCGACCTGCGGATTAACAGTCCGTCGCTCTACCAACTGAGCTATCAGGGAACGTATAGAGAAAGCGATTTTAAGCTAGCTACAACCTTCTGTCAACACCTCCGGCAACGGAGAAGGCCGCCGGCCTTCCCCGTTCCGAGCGCGATCAGTTGTTGCGGGTCTCCACCTGGACCAGCGGCGCCGACTGCTGCGCGTCGGCGTCGGTCGCGCCGGCCACGTCGCGGCGGCGCGGACCTTGCGGCAGATCCGGCTCGGCCAAGGCCTCGGCTTGCGCCGGCTTGGTCGACACCATCACCAGACCGCCCAGATCCATCGGCTTGGCCTCGACCTGCGGGGCCGCGACCGGCTGCGCCGCCTTCGGCGCCACGACGGCTTCCGCCACCGGCAGCGCTTCGGCTTCGACTTGGGTCTCGGCTACCGGCTCGGCCTGCTCGACGACGACCGGAGCGACTTCCGCCACCTGGATCGTCGGCTCGGCTTCGACCGCTGCCTCTTGCTGCGGAGCCTCGGACTTCAACGCCTGCTCATCGGCCACCTCGACCGCCACCGGGGTCACCACCACCACCTCGGGTTCGGACTCCAGCACGACTACCGGGGCAACGGCCACCGGGGCTTCGACGACGGCTTCCACCGGCGCGGCAAGCTCGGCTTCGACAACCGCTTCGGCAGTCGCCACCACCGGGGCCGGCGCGGCTTGCGCCTGCTCGGCGACCGGCGTTTCGGCCGGTTTGGCTTCGGCGGCGTCGGCCACCGCTTCGGCGGCCACGGCCGTCACGGCGATGGCGATGCCTGCGGTTTCGGCCAAGGAGGCGTCGCCAGTCTCGGCGGCGGCGCCGTCAAGCTGGGCTTCCGGCGTGTCGCGGCGACGGTCGCGGCGACGACGACGACGACGTTCGCTGCGCTCCTGCTCGGTCTGCTCGCCTTCGGCATCCAGGTGCAGCTCTTCCTGCACCGGCTTCTCGACGGCCTCCGCCGGGGCGGCGGCCGGCGCCTGACGGCGACGCGGCTCCTGCTGCGGCTTGTCCTGCTTCTCGGCCTTCTCGCTCACGCGCTCCTCGCGCGGCGCCTGCTCGCGGACTTCCTTGGCTTCGCGCGGCTCGCGGCTCTCGCGTTCGCGGCGACGGTTGCCGCGCGGCTCGCGCGGCTGCTCGTTGCGCTCTTCGCGCTCGCGGCTCGGCGCCTCTTTGCGTTCGGTTCGCTCGCTTCGTTCGGCGCGTTCGCCGTCCTTGCGCTCGGCGCGGTCTTCAGCCTGGCGGCGCGGCGGCTTGCCGTCGTCCTGGCCCTGGCGGCGCTGTTCGTGCTCGCGGCGGGCCTGGCCGCCGGTGCGACGCTCCTGCTGACGCCCGCGGTTACCGCGCTGCTCGTTGTTGCGGGCGGCCGCCGGCTTCTTGCGGGCTTCCGGCTCCGGCGCCTTCTCGGGCTCGGCGAACAAGCCCTTGAACCAGGCCGTGATGCCTGCCAGCAGGCCAACGGACTCAACCGGCTTGGCGGCGGCTGCGGCCGGCGCGACGGTCGGCGCCGGCTGCTGCGGCGTGATGCCCTTGACGGCGGCTTCCTGGCGCTCGACCTTCGGCTTTTCCTGGCCGAAGTTGGTGATCACATCTTCTTCCTGCACTTCCACGCGGCTGTAGCTCGGCGCCTCGCCCAATTCGGCCAGGTCGTCGTGACGCACGCGCACGATCTTGTAATGCGGGGTTTCCAGATGGATGTTCGGGATCAGCACCACGTCGACGTCGAGGCGTTCCTCGATCGAATGGATCTCGGCGCGCTTCTCGTTCAACAGGAAGGTGGCCACGTCCACCGGCACCTGCGCGTGCACCGCGCCGGTGTTTTCCTTCATCGCCTCTTCCTGGATGATGCGCAGGATGTGCAGCGCCGACGATTCGGTGCCGCGGATGAAGCCGATGCCGTGGCAACGCGGACATGGCTCGTGGCTGGTCTCGCCCAAGGACGGCTGCAGACGCTGACGGGACAGCTCCAGCAGGCCGAAGCGGGACAGCTTGCCCATTTGCACGCGGGCGCGGTCATGCTTCAGAACGTCGCGCAGGCGGTTTTCCACGTCGCGCTGGTTCTTCGGGTTTTCCATGTCGATGAAGTCGATCACCACCAGGCCGCCCAGGTCGCGCAGGCGCAGCTGGCGGGCGATCTCTTCCGCCGCTTCCAGGTTGGTCTTGACCGCGGTTTCCTCGATGTCGGCGCCCTTGGTGGCGCGAGCCGAGTTCACGTCGATGGAGACCAGCGCTTCGGTATGGTCGATCACGATGGCGCCGCCGGACGGCAGCTGCACGCTGCGCGAGAAGGCGGTTTCGATCTGGTGTTCGATCTGGAAGCGGGAGAACAGCGGCACATGATCCTTGTACACCTTCACACGCGACAGCATGTTCGGCATCACATGGCTCATGAACTGGCGGGCCTGATCGTGAATTTCATCGGTATCGATCAGCACTTCGCCGATGTCCGGATGGAAATAGTCACGGATCGCGCGGATCACCAGGCTGCCTTCCTGCAGAATCAGGAACGGCGCGGACTGGGCACCGGCGGCGCCCTCGATGGCGCGCCACAGCTGCATCAGATAGCCAAGGTCCCACTGCAGCTCTTCCAGATTGCGGCCGATGCCGGCGGTGCGCGCGATCAGGCTCATGCCATGCGACACTTCCAGCTGCGACAGCAGATCCTTCAGCTCCTGTCGCTCTTCGCCCTCGATGCGGCGAGACACGCCGCCGCCGCGCGGATTGTTCGGCATCAGCACCAGATAACGGCCGGCCAGGCTGATGTAGGTGGTCAAGGCCGCGCCCTTGTTGCCGCGCTCGTCCTTCTCCACCTGCACCACGACTTCCATGCCTTCGCGCAGCACGTCCTGAATACGCGGACGACCGCCCTCATAGCCCTGGAAATAGGAGCGGGACACTTCCTTGAACGGCAGGAAGCCGTGACGCTCGGTGCCGTAATCGACGAAGCAGGCTTCCAGCGAAGGCTCGATCCGGGTGATGATACCCTTGTAGATATTGCCTTTGCGCTGTTCCTTGCCTACGGTCTCGATATCGAGATCGACGAGCTTCTGCCCGTCGACAATCGCGACGCGAAGCTCTTCGGCTTGCGTCGCATTGAACAACATACGTTTCATTTACATTCCTTGCGCAGCACTCACGCAAGGATGCAGCCAGTATTTGACGGCCCAGTGACTATCGATGGGCGCTTTCCGAAAGAAGTGTCGATGTAAAGATCGAGAAAAACAGGTTTGATAACAAGCCGACTTCCTGATTTGGGTCACATGCGGTCCCGCAATTCTGTGCGCAAGCGGCGCATCGGCGGTATCGCCGATCCTGCCCTCAGGGCAGGACAAACATTGACGGAACGACGGCATGCCGGGTCAAACTTCGCTGCAAAATCTCCTGACTGGCTTTGCATCAGGAAATGGAATACTCGTGAGTGCGTTATGCGTATAAATGCATTACCATCGCTACTTTTCGGTGAGCGAGTTAACCTTGGCTGCGGCTATGTCAGACGGCGTCGGGTCAGGGTCTCACCCTGCCGGCCACCTCGGATTTCCGCAGCAGCGTCACGCGATACGAGCCGTGACCTTGGCTTTCCGTTCAGAGCTGCCCGCGCAGGCGCTTGGCACCAGCAGACAGCGCCATAAGTATAAGCAATATGACAGACATTCGCAAAGATTCCGTAACCTTCCTTGAAGTGACCGCAGAAGATGCCGGACAACGACTGGACAACTACCTGCAGCGCCTGCTGAAGGGGGTGCCCAAGAGCCACGTCTACCGCATCCTGCGCTCCGGCGAGGTCCGGGTGAACAAGGGCCGCAGCGACGCCAGCTACCGCGTCGCCGCCGGCGACGTGCTGCGCATCCCGCCCATCCGCATCGCCGAGCGCGCCGAAAAAACGGTGCCGGCCGCCACCTTCCCGGTGGTGTACGAAGACGACGCGCTGCTGGTGATAGACAAACCCGCCGGCGTCGCGGTGCACGGCGGCAGCGGCGTGTCCTTCGGCGTCATCGAGCAATTGCGCCGCGCCCACCCCGACTGGCGCTACCTGGAGCTGGTGCACCGGCTGGACCGCGAGACCTCCGGCCTGTTGATGCTGGCCAAGAAACGCTCCGCGCTGGTCAAGCTGCACGACATGATGCGCGACAACGTGCCGGACAAGCGCTATCTGGCGCTGGGCGGCGGCCAGTGGCCGGAGAACGTCCGCCAGGTGAAGCTGCCGCTGTACAAGTTCCACACGCCGGACGGCGAACGCCGCGTCAAGGTGGCCGACGGCGACGACGGCCAGTACGCCCACACCAACTTCGCCGTCCAGCAGCGCTACACTGAATTCACGCTGGTGGAAGCCCACCTGCGCACAGGCCGCACCCACCAGATCCGCGTCCACATGCAGGCCAATGGCTGCGCGATCGCCGGCGACGAGAAATACGGCGACTTCGCGCTGAACAAGGAACTGGCCCGGCGCGGCCTGAAACGGATGTTCCTGCACGCCAGGAGCTTGTCCCTGCCGCATCCGCTGACCGGCGCGCCGCTGAAGCTGGAGGCGCCGCTGCCGCCGGAGCTGCAGAAATTCCTGAAAACACTGGAGCCGCGCTGATGCGAGAATTCGATCTGGTAGTGTTCGACTGGGACGGCACGCTGATGGACTCCACCGGCCACATCGTCCACGCGATACAACAGGCCTGCCGCGAGCTGGCGCTGCCGGTTCCGTCGCGCGAGGCCGCCAGCCACGTGATCGGCCTCCGGCTGGCCGAGGCGATGCAGCAGTTCTGCCCGCCGGACCGGGCGGCGCAGATGCCGGAACTGGTCGACGCCTTCCGTCGCCACTACCAGACCAATCTCGATCGGGTCACGCTGTTCGACGCCGCCCGCGAAACGCTGCAGGCGATACGCGACACCGACGCCTTCGTCGCCATCGCCACCGGCAGCAGCCGCGCCGGCCTCGATCGGGCGCTGGCCGCCTCCGATATCGCCGCGCTGTTCGACGCCACCCGCACCGTCGACGAATGCCACTCGAAACCGCATCCGGACATGCTGCTGCAGCTGGCCGGCCATTTCGGCGTGACGCTCGACCGCACCGTCATGATCGGCGACACCAGCCATGACCTGCTGATGGCGAATAACGCCGGCGGCCACGGCGTCGGCATCAGCCACGGCGCCCACGACGACGCCGAGCTGGAACGCTGCGAGCCGCGCGTCATCGTCCATTCGCTGCCCGAACTGTCGACATGGTTGCTGCCGCGCCTGCGCTGATCTGCGCCTCGGCCGAACTGGAGAACGGCGGCGACGCCCGCCGCTTCGAGATCGAGCGCGCCGACGGCCGCCGCCAGGCCGCCTTCGTCGTCCGCTACCAGGGCCGGATACACGGCTACCTGAACCGCTGCTGCCACATACCGGTCGAGCTCGACCTGCAGGACGGCAAGCTGTTCGACCTCACCGGCCACTATCTGATCTGCAGCATGCACGGCGCGCGCTATCGGCCGGACACCGGCTACTGCACCTGGGGCCCGTGCCGCGGACAGTCGCTGACGGCGCTGGACGTCGGCGAAAAAGACGACAAGGTCTGGCTGAATGTCATGCCCGATGAATTTTGTTAGACTCTGAGCACCATCCTGGAGCGAACCCGCCATGAACAACGACCCGAACTGGGAACGGCAGCTGCTGGAAAGACTGGCCAGCGCCGCACTGATAGAACAGCGCCGCAGCCGGCAATGGAAAATCTTCTTCCGCCTCGCCTGGCTGGCCGTCATCGGCTTCATCGCCGTCAGCCTGTTCATGCGCGGCGAGGACAAGACCGGCGCCAGCCTGACCGGCGGCGGCCACAGCGCGGTGATCGAGCTGGACGGCGCGATCAGCAGCGAGAACGACAGCGGCAAGAAGATGGTGGAGGCGCTGGAGTCGGCCTTCCGCGACAAGGGCACCAAGGGCGTGATCATAGACGCCAACAGCCCCGGCGGCAGCCCGGTGCTGTCCGGCATGGTCTACGATGAAATCCGGCGCCAGAAGCAGCGCCACGCCGACATTCCGGTCTACGTGGTGGTCAGCGAGGTCTGCGCGTCCGGCTGCTATTACATCGCCTCCGCCGCCGACAAGATCTTCGTCGACAAGGCCAGCATCGTCGGCTCGATAGGCGTGCTGTCCGACGGATTCGGCTTCACCGGCGCGATGGAGAAGCTCGGCATCGAACGCCGGCTGAAAACCGCCGGCGAAAACAAGGCGATGGGCGATCCGTTCTCGCCGCAGAACCCTAAGCACGAGGCGATACGCCAGCAGTTGCTGGACGACATCCACCAGCAATTCATAGCGGCGGTGCGCGCCGGCCGCGGCAAGCGGCTGAAGGATGATCCGCAGATGTTCAGCGGCATGGTTTGGCTCGGCGAGAAGGCCATCCCGCTGGGGCTGGCCGACGGCTACGGCACCGTCGCCTCGGTGGCCCGCGACGTGGTCAAGGCCGACAAGACCGTGGACTTCACCCGCCAGGACGACTTCTCCAGCCGCGTCGCGCGCCGCATCGGCGTCGAATTCGCCGGCGGCGTCAAATCGCTGTTCAACACCGAATTGTTCTGACCCGACGACGGAGGCTGACATGGCGTCGCGACGCAAACGGCACGAGGAAGAGCACGAGAACCACGAGCGCTGGCTGGTTTCCTACGCCGACTTCATCACGCTGCTGTTCGCCTTCTTCGTGGTGATGTACGCGATCTCGTCGCTGAACGAGGGCAAGTACCGGGTGATGTCTTCGGCCATCATGGACGCCTTCCGCAGCGGCTCGCTGGTCACCGTGCAGACCACGCCGCCGACCGGCGGCGCCAACACCATGATAGAGATCCCGCAGACCAAGCCGATCTCCAAGGCGGTCAAGTCCGACCACCACATCGAGGAAACGGCCAAGCTCGGCGAGTTGACGCAGAACCTCGCCAAGGTGCTGAGCCCGCTGGTGCAGAGCGGCGAAGTCACCATCACCCAGAGCGACCAGGGCATCAATATCGACATCCGCGACAGCGCGCTGTTTCCGATCGGCCAGGCCGAGCCGAATCAGCAATCGATGCCGCTGATGTCCAATATGGCCAAGCTGCTGGCCGGCGTCGACAACCCGATCAAGGTGGAAGGCTTCACCGACGACGCGCCGATACGCACGCCGGCCTTCCCGTCCAACTGGGAACTGTCGGCGGCCCGCGCCGGCGGCGTGGTCAGACTGTTCCAGGAAAACGGCATCGCGGCGCAGCGGATGATGGCGGTCGGCCACGGCGCCAACCTGCCGGTCGCCGACAACGCCACCAGCGAAGGCCGGGCCCGCAACCGCCGCGTCACCATTTCGGTGCAGGCCGACGACGCCGTCGCCGCGCCGGCAACACCCCCCACCCCAATCGAGGTAAAACCATGAGCACCCCCGTTTCTCATGCCACGCTGGAACAGCTGTTCCTCAATGCCCGAACCCACAGCCACTGGCAGCCGCGTCCGGTCGGCGACGAGGTGCTGCACCAGCTGTACGAGCTGCTGAAGCAGGCGCCGACCAGCGCCAACTGCTCGCCGGCCCGTTTCGTCTTCGTCAAGAGCGACGAGGCCAAGGCCAAGCTGAAGCCCTGCCTGGCCGCCGGCAACGTCGACAAGACCGTGGCGGCGCCGGTGTGCGTGATCGTCGCCCACGACACCCGCTTCTACGAACACCTGCCCCAGCTGTTCCCGCACGCAGACGCCAAGAGCTGGTTCGAGGGCAATCAGCCGCTGATCGACATCTCCGCCTTCCGCAACGGCACGCTGCAGGGCGCCTACCTGAT
Organism: Chromobacterium sp. ATCC 53434; assembly: GCF_002848345.1. Lineage (NCBI taxonomy): Bacteria > Pseudomonadati > Pseudomonadota > Betaproteobacteria > Neisseriales > Chromobacteriaceae > Chromobacterium > Chromobacterium sp. ATCC 53434. Next base: position 2,964,443 of record NZ_CP025429.1, read on the forward strand.
CCTGGCCGCCCGCTCGTTGGGCCTGGATTGCGGCCCGATGTCCGGCTTCGACAACGCCGCCGTCGACGCCGCCTTCTTCCCGGACGGCCGCTTCAAGTCCAACTTCCTGATCAATCTGGGCTACGGCGAGGCGGATAAACTGTTCCCGCGCTCGCCGCGCTTCGATTTCGCCGAGGCCTGCAGCATCCTGTAAGCCAAACGCCGGGAAAAAGCGCGCGAACCGGATCCGGTTTCGCGCGCCCCGGCAAGACCGTCCCCGACGCATCCGTCAAACCCGCACGCTCCTCGCCAATACACAGCCAGTCCGAATACCGGGCGCGGCGCAATTCCATGCCCAGTAAGCGCAGAAACTAGCCATAAAAATCCATTTTGTTCGATGGAATACTATCGTCATGCAAACGTATTCTCATCTATAATCACGCCTGCCTTAAAAGTAGAGCAGATTACCCCTACCTTATGAATGATTTCTCTTTCGCGCTCGACAAACACGATATTAAATTGCTGGCTATTTTACAGCGCGACGCACGACAAACCCAATATGACCTGGCCAAAACCGTAGCGCTCTCGCCGTCGTCCTGCTACAGAAGAGTCCAACGATTGCGGGAAATCGGCGCGATCCAGGCTGAAGTCGCCCTGGTCAATCCAGCGGCATTTGGCCAGAGCCTGAAAATGATCATTCACGTGACGCTGGAGAAGGAACAACAACATTTGAAGGACGCATTTCGCAACCGAATCTGCGAAGCGGACGAAGTTCTGGAGTGCTACAACATCACCGGCGACAGCGATTTTCTGATGATAGTTTCCGTCGGAAGCATGAGCGCATTCAATGCCTTTACCAAACAATATCTGCTATCCGATGCCAATCTGAAGGAATTCAAGACCATGGTGGTGCTGGACACTTTCAAGCACACCACCGCCCTGCCCATCCCGCAAACCGCGCAAGACAATTAAGCAAAGCGGACCCGGCCCGCAGCGCCGAATCCCACAGCGCGGCCGGACGCCAGGTCTGCCGCTTGAACCCTCGCCAAACGACGGAGCCGGCCGGCATCGGCATCATGCAGCCCCTCCCGCTCGCCGGGGCCGCGGCATGGCCGGAGCCGACCGCCCCCGGCACGCGCAAGCTCACTCGAAGCAGTCGCCCATCTCCCTGACGGTTTCAATGTCGCGCCACAGCTGATCGCGCGACTCCGCCTGCAGCTCGAGAACGAAGCAGGAGTAAAAGCCCTCTCTGGCCGGCCCGATGGCCTCGCCACCCCTCACCCGGAACTGATGCGTCTTGTAACTGGACAAGCTCTTCAACGCCTGAAGGTTTTTCAGGCCTGAAAATGTCTTCTTCGTCCTGGGGAATGGCGTCAGAATGGCGAAATGCCGATCCGCCCGCATCGCGCAGTCGATAGCCTGTCGTTTCTGCAGATTGTAGTACTGGACGTTCAGAGAGATCCCATGCGTGATTTCAAGCAAATGGTTGCGATGCGCGCCGGGCCTGGCTGCGATTTCCAGCAGCTTCGGCCCCTTCTCCGTATAGATGAACTCGACGTGGGCCACGCAAGATGTCAGCCTTAGCGCCGTCACGCCGGCCTTGGCCAGCGCATTCGCCTGCTCGCTCTCCTCCTTGCCCAGCCGGGAAGGACAGCCGCGGTAGAAATGATGGAAGTCGTTTAACCCCAGGTCCTTACCCGTTATCACATCGACAATCGGCGTCGAGTAAATCCCACCCTCTTCGTCGACGATCAGGTCCTGGGAGTGCAGCGAGCCGCTCAGGAACTCTTCCAGCTGAATTTCCGGAGCCGCGGCGTCATCCTTACCCAGCTTCCCGTAATGCTTCCTCAATGAATCCAGCATCGCGGGAAAGCCGGCATTCAGCTGATCCCAATCGTCGCACTTCTGGACAAACAGACTGGCGGCCAGATTGGTCGGCTTCAGTATCAAGGGGAAGCCGATCTTCTCGACAATCGCCGGCACTTCCTGCAGCGATTTGGCGCGGGCGAACATCGCCGTCGAATGTTCGCCTATGCAATCGACGAAGGCTTTGTGCATTGCCGTTTTATTGGTGACGAACTGCAAGGCCTCATCGCCGATGCTTGGCAGGCCGAGCATTTTTGTCACGGCCTGGTGATGAGCGACATAGGCCTCTCGCGTGTTCAATACCGCCTCGATGCTCCAGCTGCCGGCGATCTTCTCAATCAAGGCAAGCAAATCGGACGGCGATTGATGGAAGTCGAACGCTTCCACCAGCGCGAACGGGTAATGTTCCGGAAGCGCTCCCGCCGAGTTCGAATCGGCAATCAGGCCTATCGTCACACCCTGCGAAAAAAGCGTTTCAAACTCGCCGCCGCGCGCCCCGCCCAACACCAGGCATATTTTATCTTGATGCATACATCCCACCGTTGAAACCAATAGAAAGAGAAAGTCCGCCGCTTGAAAAGCGGCACGGCAAGCCGCCGCCGCCATTCACCACGATGGCCGGTCCCGTCAATCACACAATAGAAGGCTTGAGCAAACCGACCGCATGCTCGACCCGGGCCAGGGTTTCATCAGCCCGCTCGCCCTGCGCGATCACCGCGGCCAGGCGGAACTCGCCGTATTTCTTCGGCGGCAGGGTGACGGACGCGCCCTCGCCTCGCTCGATGAACAGCTCCCGAACCCCGGGCGCCGCCAAGGCTTCCTCGCGGCCGGACCACGTCTCCAGCACGCCCTCGGTTTCGGCGATCAGGAATTTGACGGAAGCATGCTTGTCGAACCGCTTGCTCAGGTCGACCTGCTCGCCGATAGCGGCCCGGAAAGCGAAAGCGCTGATATCGATGCCCAGCCCCAGCGGCACCAGATGGGTGGTGATGAAGTCGCCGCCCAGACGGCCGTTGATCTCGACGATCTTCGGTCCCTCCGCGGTATTCATCAGCTCGACATGAAAAGCGCCCTGCCTGAATCCGATGGCCTCCAGGGCCCGAGTGGACACATCCAGCATCGCCGCGCGCGACGCATCGCTCAGGCGAGCGGGGAACAAATGCTGCGTCTCGGTAAAGTTGTCCGTCGTCGTCCACTTCTCGGTAATGCCCGCGATATGCAGCTGGCCAAAGCTGGCCACGCCCTCCACGCTGAACTCATGGCCCTGCATATACTCCTCGGCCAAGAATTCTCCGGCATAGAACTGGAACATCTTGTCATTGGGATCGCTACTGACCGCCACCATCTGCTGATAGACCGAGGGCAGATCCTGCTTGCGCTCGACCTTGAAGATGCCCCTGCTGGAGCACGCGCCCACCGGCTTGAATATGAACGGATAGCCGACATGCTCTGCCGCCTGGATCAGGTCGGCCAGGGTTTTGACCATCCGAAAGCGCGGCTGCGGCACCTGCTTTTCATCCAGCGCCAGGCGCGTCAAGAACTTGCTGCGAGTCTTGGCCGCGGTGGCAGGCGTATTTCCCGGCAGATCGAGGCGCTCCGCGATCAAGGCGCAAGGCTCCACATACCGGTCCCACAGCGTGATGACGCCATCGAACTTCTGCCGCCGATGCTCCCGCTCCAGCACCGCCAGCAAGGCATCGGTATCCTCGGGATCCACTTCGATGAAACGGTCGACATAATCGGCGATCTCATCCGACAGCGATTTGGCGGCCAGGGCGATGGACAGGCCCATTTCCTTTGCCGTCAGCAGCGTGTTCTTTCTTTTCGGCGTGACAAAATCAATAACCAGGATCTGCTTCTTCACAACATTGACCTCTTTGAATGCAAACAGCTTGATAACGGGAATTCAGCGATTGACAATAAAGTCCGGCCGCAAGCCATCCAGCACGCGCTTGGCATTCAGCGCCGCCGCCTGCCTCATTTCCACAGCGGATTCGCTGGAGAAATAGGACTTATGGGGGTTTATCAAAATCCGCCCTTTCAGCCAATCCGGCGGCATGCGCCAGATGTCGATGAAGTCGCATGGGCGCGGAGGCTCCTCGGGCAGGACATCGAGCATCAAATGATTCAAGTGATTGCTTTGGAGGAATTCCAGAAAAACGTCGGGATGCACCATCGTCGACCCACGCGAGGTGTTGACGAGCGAGGCGCCCGGCTTCATCTTCTTCAAGAAGTTCGCGTCGACCAGCTCCATCGTCTCGGGCGTCGCGGGAACATGCAGGCTGATGATGTCCGCGCCGCGAACCAGCTCGTCCAGGCTATCGCGCCGGCGGGCTCCGATCTGCTCCAGCCTGGCCACTTGCTCGGCGCTCAGGAACGGATCGTAATACTCGACCCGGTAGCCTAGCGCGCTCGCGTATCCGCATACTCGGGAACCGATGCGGCCAGCGCCGATGATGCCGACCGTCGTGCACGAAACGCGCTTTGCCGGCGGTGTAACCGCTTGCTGCCATTTTTCGATATTGCTCTTGGCAAAGAAATCCAAGTACGTGATGCGCCTGGAGCAGTTCAGAATGAAAGCGATAGCCGTCTGTGCCACTTCCTCCGTGCAATATGCAGGATTATTCGACACATCGATTCCCTTTGCTTTCGCATATGCCAGATCCAGACGATCATAGCCGACACCATAGCGCTGAACGGCTTTCAGATTTGGAAATTGATCAATAAAGTCCTGATCCACCAACTGACGCCACACCATCAATACTTCAGCATTCCTGTCGAATTCCAAACTCACATCATCGCCAAGAATGCTGCGTTCGATGTCAGGATTGGTGATTCTATCCGTTATATATACTCTTGCCATGGTATTAGATACTTTGTTGAATGGTGGTGGAAGCAGCAAGCTGCTCGCCATATAGAGCCACGATCGCCGAAGCAATAGCAGTCATCGAAATGAAAACAAAGAGAGGAATCGGACCGTAATGCGTCAGAACATATCCACCGACAACAGGTCCGATTGCCAAGCCGAGATTACGAAATGTGGAGGCGCCGAAGTACGAGCCGCGCAATGAATCCGGCGCCAAACGCTCAATCAACTCCGTGGCAACCGGAAATACGAATGCCTCGCCTATGCTTATCAGGAATATGGCCGCAAAGAGGAAAAAAACAGACCATGTCTGCAAAGTCATCAGCATCATGCCCAAGGCAAAAATCACGCTGCCGGCAAGCAAGCTCATATTGAGCCCGACTCTGCGCCCGATCGCGTAAACCGGCGCATGGAACACGATGACGGTCAGCCCATTCGCGGTCAACATATAGGAAAAGTACTTGACGCCATCGGCAAACTGGCTGACCAGCACTTGCGAGATCGTGCTTTCCAGCTGGCTATAGCAAAGATTGAACAGGAGGCCGCTCAGTATCAGGTATTGCAAACGCCTATCCCCGGCCAGGACACGACAAGACGCCTTAAAGCTGCTTCTTTTCACTGCGGTCGCCGGCTCCATCCGGCTCTTACGGATGAAAATGGCAGTCAAGATCAATGCATAGCAAAGATAAAAATAGCTGGTATGCAGAAAATTCGTCCGGGAGGCATTGGCGCCCAGCCACCCCCCGATCACCGGCCCCAGCGCGGCGCCCACATTGATGGAGAAATATCTCAATTGATATATCTTCCCTTTCAGCCTTGCAGGACTCAAATCCCCCATCAATGCCGCGCTGACCGGATGAAACAAGCTGGAAAACAAGCCACAGCATGCATTCAGCAAAGAAAAAAGCATCAGCTTCATACCGATGTCCGTCTGCCCTGCCGCCAGATAGAATCCAAAAAAGATCAATGACAGCATGAAAAGGGAAGAGAACAACATCACCTTCCGGCCGATGATGTCCGATAGCTGCCCCCCAAAAAAACCGCCCAATAAGGAGGCCAATGGGGACAAGGCGACTATCATGCCGACCTGCAATGAGTTCAGCTGACTGTTCTTTATCAGAAATACGGCGATGAAAGGAATGGTCATGAAATTGGCGGCCTTGATTGCGGCAGCGCCAAATAACAGCACCCAAATCTCTTTCCTGATTTTCTCGACGGGACCCGTTACAATCATAAATTTACTCGCATAATGTGTGGCTCCCAAAATCATCGATCAAGGTTCATCGATCAGAACGCCTCGTCACCATCGGTATCAAATGGCCGTTGCCCGACAATTTTCCCCGGATTGAACAAGCCTTCCGGATCCAGGCTGCTTTTGATGACGGACATCAGATTCAGCTCAACGGCGGAACGATAACGCGCCAAGTCGTCCACCTTGGTCTGCCCAATGCCATGCTCCGCGCTGAAACTGCCTTGTCTCTCGGCCACATGGTCATATATCAGCCGCTCGATTTCCGGCTGCCAGGCTTGCAATGTGTCGGCAGCGACGCCCGGGGCCGCATTCAAGTTGTAATGCAGGTTCCCATCGCCCATATGACCGAAATTCACGATTCGCAGCCCGGGGAATCGCGAGCGCAGCGTCGCATCCATCTGTTCGACGAATTCAGGGATATCGGCAATCGGCAGCGAAATATCATGCTTGAGATGCGGTCCCGCCCTCAGCTGCGCCTCGGTGATGGACTCGCGCCAGAACCACAGCGCGGCGGCCTGCGCATCCGACTTGGCGACCACCGCGTCCACCACCCCGCACGCCCCCCAGACCCGTTCCAGGCATTGCTCGAACGCGTCCGCGCGACAAGGCCCGGTCCAGCCGGCCTCAACAAGCACATAGGCCGGATGGCCGGGCTCCAGCGGAAAGGACTTGTCGGGAAATTGCTCGCCAACCAGCCGGACGCTCTCCGCGCTGATCAGCTCGAACGCCGTCAGCGGCACATCCTCCCGCGTCTGCAAGGCCTTCAGCAGGCTCAAAGCCGCCTCGCAGGAAGGCAGGGCCAGCAATGCCGTATCCACCTGGCGCAACGGCGGAAACAGCTTCAGCGCCGCGGCGGTGATGATGCCCAGCGTGCCCTCGGAGCCGATGAACAGCTGCTTCAGGTCATAGCCGGCGTTGTCCTTGCGCAGCGAGCGCAGGCCATGCCAGATCTCTCCGGACGGCAGCACGACCTCCAGGCCGAGCACCAGATCGCGCATATTGCCGTAGCGCAGCACCGCGTTTCCGCCGGCATTCGTCGCGATGTTCCCGCCTATGGTGCACGACCCCTCCGCCCCCAGGCTGAGCGGAAACAGTCTGTCCGCGCCATCGGCCGCCTGCTGGACTTCCTGAAGCAAAACGCCGGCCTCGACGATCAGCGAGTCCGTCAACGGGTCTATCCGGCGAATCCGGTTCATGCGGCGCAATGAAAGAATCAGCTGCCTGTCGCGGCCATCGCCTGTCGGCACCGCGCCCCCGCACAAACCGGTGTTGCCGCCCTGGGCGACGATGGCGATGCGATGCCGGCCGCAATATCCGACCAGGCGGCTGACTTCCTCCACCGTCGCCGGCAGCGCCACGCCCAGGGCCCGGCCGAAACGGCGGCCTCGCCAGTCAAGCTCATAGCCCTGCCTGTCGTCGGCCTGGTCCAGGCAGTGGCAAATGGCCCGCACGCCCTCGAGCAGCGCGGCGTCGCTTTGAGGCCGCGCCATCAAGCGCCGCTCCCCGCTTCGCCGCCCACCTCGAACTCTGCCTGCAGCCTGTCCTCCAGCCGAAGCGACAGGCGGTCGCCCGGATACAGCTTGCCCACGCCTTCCGGCGTGCCGGTGAAAATCAGATCGCCGGGACTCAAGGTAAACCTCTCGCTCAGATAGACGATCAACTCGGCCAGATCGAACAGCATCAATTCGGTCCGGCCCGACTGGCGCAGCTGCCCATTGACGCTCAGGCTGAAGCGGCAACGATTCGGCTCGGGCAACGCCTCCGCGGCGATGAAGCGGGACAGGCAGGCCGCCTGATCGAAACCCTTGCTCAGCGTCCAGGGCAGTCCGCGCGCCTTGGCCTCGCTCTGGCGGTCCCTGGCGGTCAGATCTAGTCCCAGACCGTAGCCCGTCACATGGCTCAGCGCGTCCTCCCTGGCAATGCGCTTCCCGCCCCGGCCGATCAACACCACCAGCTCGGTCTCGTAATGCACATCGTCCGTCCATTCCGGCAGATGGATCGGCCGGCCTTCCAGACTCAGCGCGGAACCGGGCTTCAGAAACACGACGGGCTCGAGCTCCTCCCGGTTGCCAAGCTCCTTGACATGGGCGGCGTAGTTTCGCCCTATGCAGAAAATATTGGCCACGCTTATCGCCGTGCCGTCCAACATGTGAATCTTATTCATCCCGCTTCCTTGCAGCACAGGCCATTCATTCGAGCGATTCGCGAATCAATCGTTGAGGAAGTTGTAATCGATCACCAGCAGGTCCCGATAAGCGGGCTTGCCCGGATCGATGGCGTGGATCGGCGTCACGCCGTGCTTCAGCAGGTAGTCGGCGACGAACAGGCTGTCCAGCGGCTGCTCCAGCGTCAGTTCCGCCAGCTTCTCGCCGTCGTCGGCGTAGACGCTGGACACGCCGCCGCCGATGTTTTCCCGGCCGACGAGGTGCATGCTGATGAATTGGTGGCCGTCCCGATGTATGCCCTCCGGTGTCGGCAGGCCCACGGCGTCGCCACTGGCGCTGATGCGGAACTGATGCAGGGTGATGTCCCAGCAATCGTTGCGCACGCCGAAAGCGGCGCAGAAATGCTCGAGCGAATTGGCGATGATGTAGTGCAGCAGCTTGTTGTGATAGGTCAGGTCGTGCAGCGGCGCGAAATTGCGCTCAAAACCGCCCGCATAGCCGTTGATGCTCTTGCTTTGAAAGAACTGCGTGCTGCTCGTCGGATCGATATGGCCGTTGATGTCCCGATAGATGAAGCGGCCGATGCGCCGCTGGCGGAAGGTCGCGCCATCCTTCAGATACGGATCGTGGGGCAGATCGCTCCAGCTGCGCGCGAACGCTCCCCAGCACCGGGCGATCGACGCCGGCACCGGCCAGTCGCTTCCCGGCAGAAACTGGTAACCCTTTTCCCCGAGCTCTTGGACATCCAGCCCTAAGTTGAATATTTTTGACTTTAATGTGGAGTGGCTCATCACTAGGTTTCTATGAGTTCGGACTATCAAGGACAGGCTATGCTAGTACATCGGCATAGCTTTTTCATGCAACAAAGCAAGACCGTTTGCATATTTAATGCAGATGGCACCAGAATCGCGCAATTCGGATGAACTCGCCCCCACGATGCGGGCAAAAGCGCCGCCCGGCATCGAAGCCGCGCCGACACAGGCGACGATCCCCCGGCTATAATCGCGGACGGTCTGTCGTATGGAGTTTGCCCATGTTCTACCCCTTGTTGCGCCCACTGCTGTTCAAGTTCAACGCGGAAACCGCCCACGAACACACATTGAAAATGCTGGATCGCGCGCACCGGCTGCATCTGACTCCGCTGGCCGCCGGCCCCGCCGTCCGCCACCCGCTGCAGGTGATGGGCCTGAGCTTCCCCAATCCGGTCGGCCTGGCCGCCGGCCTGGACAAGAACGGCGCCCACATCGACGCGCTGGCGGCGCTGGGCTTCGGCTTCATCGAGATCGGCACCGTCACGCCGCTGCCGCAGGACGGCAATCCGAAGCCGCGGCTGTTCCGCCTGCCCGAGCACGAGGCCATCATCAACCGGATGGGCTTCAACAACCGAGGCGTGAAGACGCTGCTGGAAAACGTGGCCCGCAGCCGCTTCGACGGCGTGCTGGGCATCAATATCGGCAAGAACGCGATCACCCCGCTTGACCGGGCCGTCGACGACTACCTGGCCTGCCTGAACCAGGTCTACGCCGCCGCCAGCTACGTCGCCGTCAACATCTCCTCGCCCAACACCAAGAATCTGCGCCAGCTTCAGCAGGGCGACGAGCTGGGCCGGCTGCTGGCCGCGCTGAAACAGCGCCAGCAGGCGCTGGCCGACCTGCACGGCCGCTATGTGCCGCTGACGGTGAAGATCGCGCCCGACCTGGACGACGAGCAGATCGCCGAAATCGCCAGGCTGCTGACCGAACACGCCATCGACGGCGTCATCGCCACCAACACCACGCTGTCGCGCCACGAAATCGCCGGCCACCCGCTGGCCGACGAGGCCGGCGGCCTGTCCGGCGCCCCGGTCCGCAGCCGCTCCACCGCGCTGATAGGCAAGCTGGCCAAGGAACTTGACGGGGCGCTGCCTGTCATAGGGGTTGGCGGCATCCTTTCCGGTCACGACGCCATCGAAAAACTGAATGCCGGTGCCAGCCTGGTGCAGCTGTACAGCGGCCTGATCTATCGCGGGCCGGAGCTGGTCGGCGAATGCGCCCGGGCTGTGGCACAACACTTAAAAGCTCGCAACTAAGTCAAGAATGGAGCAGGAAAAATGATTTCTTCCACCATCCGCATCGCCGCAATCGGCCTGCTGAGCGTCGGCGTGCTCGCCGGTTGCTCGACCTCGGATTCCGCCGCCGTCTACTCCAAGGGACAGATGCGCCAGGCGCAGACCGTCAAGCTCGGCACCGTGCTGTCGGTGCAGAACGTCAAGATGGAAGGCCAGAACAATGAACTGCTGACGCTGGGCGGCGCCGCGCTGGGCGGACTGGCCGGCAGCAATATCGGCGGCGGCAAGGGCCAGATCGCCGGTGGCATCGTCGGCGCGCTGGCCGGCGGCTTCGGCACCCAGGCCGCGCAACGCGCGATGAGCAAGAACGCGCTGGAAATCACCGTCAAGCTCGATGGCGGCCGCACGGTCTCCATCGTGCAGGAAGCCGACATTCCCTTCGTCGTCAACCAGCGCGTCAAGGTGCTGAGCGGCGGCGGCAACGACCGCGTCGTACCGTACTAAAAGAAAGCGCCGATGATCTTTCGCCGACCATTGTCGACTTCCGAAAGATCGTGAATCGGCCCTGAATCCCTTCCGGGCGCGCCGCCTTGTCGCGGCGCCGCCACCGCCGAACGGGAGAAAGCCTTGTCAAGCCACCCGCTTTCCGTCTCCACCGACAGTTTCTGCCTGCGATTGCAGCGCGCCGCCCGCCTATGGCGCCAGGTGGCCGACGAGGAATTGAAGAAATACGGCCTGTCCGAAGCCACTACCACGCCGTTGTGGCTGATCGGCCGCCTGGGAGAAGGATTGCGCCAGTGCGCGCTGGCGGAACACCTCGGCATCGAGGGCCAGTCGCTGGTCAGGCTGATAGATCACCTGGAGCAGTCCGGGCTGGTGGTCCGCCGCGACGACCCGAGCGACCGGCGCGCCAAGATGCTGATGCTGACCGAGGCCGGCAAGACGATGGCGACCCGGGTCGACCAGGTGGTGCGCGACATACGCGACCAGCTGCTGCGCGATGTCGGCGCCGAGGAGCTGCGCGCCGCCGACACGGCGCTGGACGCGATCATCCGCGCCGCCGACAAGATCAGGGAATGAAACGCCCGCTGGACGCGGGACGGAACGCGGTCAGTCCGACTGCGGCGCCGGACCGTCGGGCAGGGTCTGCCATCGGCCGCCGTGCAGCATCTGCAGCGGCCGGTAGCCGGACTTGTAGGCCATCTTGCGGCAGTCCGCTATCCAGTAGCCCAGATAGACGTAGCCCAGGCCCATGCGCCGCGCCTGCTCCACCTGCCACAGCACGTTGTAGACCCCCAGGCTCATCTGCGCGTCCGCCGGATCGTAGAAGGTGTAGACCGCCGACAGGCCGTCGGCCAGCCTGTCCACCAGACTGACCATCTTCAATTCGCCGTCGAGGCGGAATTCGGCCAGATGGCTGTCCACGCCGCTTTTCAGGATGAACTCGGAATACTGCTGCGCGTCGTCGTCGGACATGCCGCCGCCGGCGTGCCGCGTCTGCTGGTACAAGCGGTACAGCGCGTAATGCTCGGCATCGAAGGCCAGCGGCAGCCAGCGCGCCTCCAGCGCCGCGCCGCGCCGCCACACCTTGCGCTGCGTGCGGCTGGGCTGGAACTGCTCCACCGGCAGGCGCACCGGAATGCAGGCCTGACAGGCGTCGCAATACGGACGATAGGTATAAAGGCCGCTGCGGCGGAAACCCAGCCTCACCAGCTGGCTGTATACGCCGCTGTCTATCGCCTCGGCAGGGATGGCCACCTGGGAGCGCGCCTGCCGCCCCGTCAGATAACTGCACGGATACGGCGCCGTGGCGTAGAAATGGATGGCGGCCGTCTGGCCGGCTTCACGGTGACTCATGGCGGTAATGATAATCCCACATCTGGCTGGGCTGAGGTTGCCGGATATTTTTCTTCAGAGTAGCAAGAAAAAGCTCGCGCGGCACCAGCCTGGCGCCAAGACTGGCCAGATGCGAGGTGTGCATCTGGCAATCGATCATCTCGACGCCCTGCTCCGCCAGATGGCGCACCATGTGGACGAAGGCCAGCTTGGAGGCGTCGCGGCGCAGCGAAAACATCGATTCGCCGTAGAACATCCGGCCAATGGCCACGCCGTACAAGCCGCCGACCAGCTCGCCGTCGACCCAGGTCTCGAAACTGTGCGCGTGGCCCTGCGCGTGCAGCCGGCAATAAGCGGCCACCATCTCCGGCACGATCCAGGTGCCCTCCTGGTCCGGCCGCGGCTCGGAGCAGGCGCGCATCACCTCGGCGAAGGCGCTGTCGACGCGGATCTGATAGTCGAAATTGCGCAGCGTCTTGGTCAGCGAGCGGCTGACCTTCAGCTCCGCGGGGTACAGCACCATCCGCGGTGCCGGCGACCACCACAATATCGGCTCGCCGGCGGAAAACCAGGGGAAGATGCCTTCCGAATAGGCGGCCAGGATGCGCCGCGGCGACAAATCGCCGCCGGCGGCCAGCAGGCCGTTGGGATGACTCAACGCCTGCGCCACCGGGGGGAAGACAGGCTCGGAACCGAGCCAGGGAATCATCCGCGTCGGCCGCTCTTGCCCAGGCAGTCCGAACACTCGCCGTACATGTACAAGGCGTGTTCGGTGATGCGGAAGCCGTGCTGCTCGGCGATGCGGTCCTGCAACGCCTCGATCTCGGCGTCGAAGAACTCCACCACCTTGCCGCAGCTGACGCACACCATGTGGTCGTGGTGGCCGCCCTGGTTCAGCTCGTACACCGCCTTGCCGGTCTCGAAATGGTGGCGCACCAGAATGCCGGCCTGTTCGAACTGGGTCAGCACGCGATAGATGGTGGCGAGCCCGATATCGATGTTCTCGGCAAGCAGCTTGCGGTAAACGTCCTCCGCCGACATGTGGCCGGAGTCGGCCTCCTCGAAAAGATCGAGGATTTTCAGGCGGGGACCGGTGGCTTTCAGGCCGATATCTTTGAGGTGACTGGCTTTGCTCATCGTGATATAAAGTGTGTCGATTTTCGAATCATGATAAAGCCTTTTGACGGCTTTGCCTAATTACAGCCTCATAAACACTGAGTCAATCGGAGTATCATGCGCGCCCTGATTTTCGCCGCCGTCATCGCCGTCTCCGGCTGCAGTTCCTACAACCCGCTGGACTGGAGCCACAAGGTGGAAGTCCAACAGGGTAATTACGTCACCCAGGACACCGTCGCCAAGCTGAAACCGGGCATGACCCGCGCCCAGGTACGCTTCCTGCTGGGCACCCCGCTGTTGACCGACGCCTTCCATGCCGACCGCTGGGACTACAAGTATAGCGATATCAAGCAAGGAAAGTCCGATCCTGCCAGCAACAAGCTGCTGACCGTCTACTTCAGCGGCGACACGCTGGACCGCGTCGAAGGCAACGCCCAGCCGGCGCCCGCGCCGAAGCAGCTAGACGCCTCCGCGCCGGCCCAGGAAACCAAGAAGCCATGAAGCCGCAGAATATCGTCATCGTGGGCGCCTCCGGCCGCATGGGCCGCGTGCTGATCGAATCGGTGCTGAATGCGCCGGGCGTCCGCCTGCATGCCGCGATCGACCACGCCGACTCCGGCTTCATCGGCCAGGACGCCGGCCTGTTCTGCGGCCGCAGCAGCGGCGTCGCCATCGCCACCGACTTCATCTCGGCGCTGGACGGCGCCGACGTCGTCATCGACTTCACCCGCCCCGAAGGCACGCTGGAACACATGCTGGCCTGCGTCGAGCGCAAGGTGAAGATGGTGATCGGCACCACCGGTTTCGACGACGCCGGCAAGGCGGCCATCGCCGCCGCCGCCGGACAGATCGGCATCGTGTTCGCCTCCAACTTCAGCGTAGGCGTCAACCTGACCTTCAAGCTGCTGGACATCGCCGCCCGCGTGCTGAACGAGGACTACGACATCGAGATCGTCGAGGCCCACCACCGCTTCAAGGTCGACGCGCCGTCCGGCACCGCGCTGCGCATGGGCGAGGTGATCGCCGACGCGCTCGGCCGCGACCTGAAGCAATGCGCCGTCTACGGCCGCGAAGGCGTAACCGGCGAACGCGACCCCAAGACCATAGGCTTCGCCACCGTGCGCGGCGGCGACGTCGTCGGCGACCACACCGCGCTGTTCGCCACGCTCGGCGAACGGGTGGAAATCAGCCACAAGGCCTCCAGCCGCGCCACCTTCGCCAACGGCGCGGTGCGCGCCGCGCGCTGGCTGTCCGACCAACCGCACGGCCTGTTCGACATGCAGGATGTGCTCGGTCTGCACTGATCCCGCCGGAGGAGCCCGCCCGGCTCCGCCGCCGCCGCCATGCGCGCGCTCACGCTGATTCCCGTCCTGCTGTTGCTGCTCGGCGCCACCGCCGTCGCCTCGCTGTCGCATCATAGCGGCCTGCAGGCCGTCAGCCTGCTGCGCCTGGATCCTCAGCCGCCGCTGGAGTGGCGGCTGCTGCTGCAACTGCGCCTGCCCAGGCTGCTGGCCGCCGCCAGCGCCGGCGCCCTGCTGTCCAGCGCCGGCGCCGCGGTGCAGGCGCGCTTTCGCAACGCGCTGGCCGAACCGGGCCTGATAGGCATCAACAGCGGCGCGGCGCTGGCCGCCGCGCTGGCGCTGAGTCTGGGCGCCGGCCTGTACGGCGTCGCCGCCGCCGGCTTCTGCGGCGGCCTGGCCGCCTTGCTGCTGGTGAGGCTGCTCGGCAACGACGCCGACGGCAACCGGCTGATTCTCAGCGGCCTCGCGGTCAGCACCCTGCTCGGCAGCCTGCTGACGCTATTGATCACCACGCTGCCCGACGGCTCCTTGCGCGTGGTGACCTTCTGGTTGATGGGCAGCTTCGCCAGCGTCGAATGGCCGCAGGCGCTGATCCTGCTGCTGGCCTGCCCGCTGATCTGGCTGGCGCTGTTCCGCCAATGGCGCTTCCTCAACGCGCTGCAGCTCGGCGAAAGCACCGCCTTCCACCTCGGTTTCGACGTGCGCCGCCGCGAATGGCTGATCGTGCTGCTGGCGGCGCTGGCGGCCGGCCTGGTGGTATCCGGCTGCGGCATGATAGGTTTCGTCGGCCTGATGGCGCCGCATCTGGCGCGCCAGCTAGTGGGCAGCGACTCGCGCCGGCTGCTGGCCGTCGCGCCGCTGCTGGGCGCCTGGCTGACCGTGGTCGCCGACTGGCTGGCCGGCGGCCTGCTGGCGCCGGCGGAGCTGCCGGTCGGCGTGATCACCAGCCTGCTCGGCGCGCCATTCTTCCTGTGGCTGCTGCGCCGCCAGGAGCCAGGCCGTGCTTGAGGCCCGCGGACTCGGCCTCAGCCGCGGCGGCCGCCGCCTGCTGGACGGCATCGACCTGGAACTGCGGACCGGCGAACTACTGGCCGTGCTCGGCCCCAACGGCGCCGGCAAGAGCAGCCTGTTGCAGCTGCTGTCCGGCCTGTGGCGGCCGGACAGCGGCGAAATCCTGCTGGCCGGCGCGCCGCTGGCGCGGATGGACAGCCGGGAGCTGGCCGCCTGGCGCGCAGTGGTGGAGCAGCAACCGGTCACTCCGGCTGGCTGGACCGGCGAGGAACTGGTTGCCGCCGGCGCCTATCTGCACGCCTCGGCCGGCCCGGAACGGATACGCTCGGCCGTCCGCCGCGCGCTGGAACAGGTCGGCGCCGCCGGGCTCGCCCGCCGCCGGCTGACCGAGCTGTCCGGCGGCGAACGGCAGCGGCTGCAACTGGCGCGCGCGCTGTGCCAGCTGCTGCTGTCGGAGCGGCCGGAACGTTATCTGCTGCTGGACGAGCCGACGGCCGCGCTGGACTTCGCGATGGCCGACGCGTTGATGGCCGGGGCGCGGACGCTGGCCCGCGAACTGGGCATCGGCGTGCTGGCGGTGGTGCACGACCTCAATCTGGCGCTGCGCCACGCCGACCGGGTCCTGCTGATGAACGACGGCCGTTCGGCCGGCTGCGGCAGCAATGCGGAAATGATGCGGCGCGAACGGCTGGAGGCGGTGTACGGCGTGCGGCTGGCCGAGCTCGTCCATCCCGAGCAGCCGTGGCGCGCCTTCATCCCGCTGCCGAACGACGCGCCGCCAAGCCCCTGATCCATATTGCATTCGACCGGCAAACCTGCCATTCTGACCTCCTCGTCCCTGCGACCGGAAGCTCGAACATGCCGCTGCTTGCCGCCCTGCAATCCCTCCCCAGCCAATTCTGTGGCGAAGGCATCAACCACGAGGATCAGACCTTCACCGGCTGCCTGCACTGGCAGGCCCTGCCCGGCCAGCGCGCGCTGATGCTGCATTACACCGCCAGCGGCACCGACGGCGAGATCCTGCACCGCGAGGCGACGCTGCTGGGCTATCTGCCGGACGGCACGCTGTGCCTGTGGCCGGTGATGGACGAACTGCCCTTCGTGCTGGCGCATCCGGCGGTGCGCCAGGCCGAGGGCGGCCATGGCGTGCTGGAAGTCGTGTTCGCCAGCGCCCCTCGCAGCCTGAGCGAGCAGTTCCGCCAGGAAATCACGATACGGCTGGAAGCCAACGGCCAGCTGCTGTACTCGCAGGGCTGGGGCATGCCCGACAGCGCCTTCGAGGAACGCTCCCGCTGCACGCTGGCGCCGGTGGCCGGCACCGCCTGAACCGGCGGCGCCGGGGCATAAAAAAACAGGCGTTTCCGCCTGTTTTTCTTCGCCCGTACCGCGCTAGGCCGTTTCCGCGTCGCGCGCCGCCTGCGTCTCGTACAGCTGCTTGACCTCGCCGTCGCCGTCGACGCTCTCCAGCCGGACATCGAAGCCCCACAGCCGGCACACATGCTTCAGCACCTCCTGCGCGCTCTGATCCTCCAGCGGCCGGCGGTTGTGCATCGTGTGGCGCAGCGTCAGGCTGCGATCGCCGCGCATATTGACCGACCAGACCTGGATGTTCGGCTCCTTCGAGCCGAGATTGTATTGTTCGGCCAACTTGGCGCGGATGTCGCGGTAGCCTTCCTCGTCATGGATGCTGGACACTTCCAGCTTGTCGTCGTGGTCGTCGTCGCGAATGGAGAAAAAGCGGAAATCGCGGATCAGCTTCGGCGACAGATATTGGGAAATGAAGCTCTCGTCCTTGAAGTTGCGCATCGCGAACTCCAACGACTCGCGCCAGTCGCCGCCGGCCAGATCCGGGAACCAGGCGCGATCCTCGTCGGTCGGCTCCTGGCAGATGCGCTTGATGTCCTGATACATCGCGAAACCCAGCGCGTACGGATTGATGCCGCTGTACCAGCGCGCCGTCACCGGCGGCTGCGACACCACGTTGGTGTGGCTCTGCAGGAACTCCAGCATGTAGCCGTCGGTGATCAGGCCCTTGTCGTACAGGCGGTTCATGATGGTGTAGTGCCAGAACGTCGCCCAGCCCTCGTTCATCACCTGGGTCTGCCGCTGCGGATAGAAATACTGCGCCACCTTGCGCACGATGCGGACGATCTCGCGCTGCCACGGCTCCAGCAGCGGCGCCGACTTCTCGATGAAGTACAGCAGGTTTTCCTGCGGTTCGGCCGGAAAACGCGGCGCGGCCTTGCCGGAATCGTCCTTGTCCCGCTTCGGAATCGTCCGCCACAGGTCGTTGACCTGCATCTGCAGGTATTGTTCGCGCTCCTCCTGCCGGGCCTGCTCCTTGGCCAGCGACAGCTTCTGCGGCCGCTTGTAACGGTCGACGCCGTAATTCATCAGCGCGTGGCAGGAGTCCAGCAGTTCCTCGACCTCGTCTATGCCGTAGCGCTCCTCGCACTTCATGATGTAGCTCTTGGCGAACACCAGGTAGTCGATGATGGCCGAGGCGTCGGTCCACGAGCGGAACAGGTAATTGCCTTTGAAGAAGCTGTTGTGGCCGTAGGCGGCGTGGGCGATCACCAACGCCTGCATCATCATCGAGTTCTCTTCCATCAGATAGGCGATGCAGGGATTGGAATTGATGACGATCTCGTAGGCCAGCCCCATCTGGCCGCGCTTGTAGCTCTTCTCGGTGGAGACGAAGTGCTTGCCGTAGCTCCAGTGGTGATAGTTGACCGGCATGCCCACCGAGGCGTAGGCGTCCATCATCTGCTCGGCGGTGATGATCTCCAGCTGATTGGGGTAGACGTCGAGCTTGAACTCGTCGACCGCGATGGCGCGGATCGCCCTGTCGTATTCGCCGACCAGATCGAAGGTCCATTCGGACCCGGTGGAAATCGGCGCCGCGGCCTCCTCCTTGCGTGTCCGTTTCATGCCGTCACCCTCCCATTCGCCGGCTGGCGCTTGAACAGTTCGCGGAATACCGGGTAGATGTCGGAAGCCGAGCGTATCTTCTGCATCGCGAACTGCGAACACTGGGCCTTGACCTTCAGGTACTCGTACCACAGGTTCTGCGGCTCGCCCTCGGTGATCTCGATGTAGGCGAAATACTGGCAGTACGGCAGCAGATTGTCCTCGAGGATGCGGCCGCAGTTGGCCGAGTCGCTGTCCCAGTTGTCGCCGTCGGACGCCTGGGCGGCGTAGATGTTCCATTCGCTGCTGGCGTAGCGCTTCTTGATGACGTCGCTCATCAGGTTCAGCGCCGACGACACCACGGTGCCGCCGCTTTCGCGGGAATGGAAGAAGTCCTGCTCGTTGACCTCCACCGCGCTGGTATGGTGGCGGATGAACACCACCTCGATCTTCTCGTAATTGCGCTGCAGGAACATGTACAGCAGGATGAAGAAGCGCTTGGCCATGTCCTTCTTCTGCTCGTCCATCGAGCCGGACACGTCCATGATGCAGAACATCACCGCCTGGCTGGTCGGCTTCGGCTGCTTGACGCGATTGTTGTAGCGCAGGTCGAACGGGTCTATCCACGGAATGCTGGCGATGCGCTCGCGCAGCCCGTGTATGCGCTGCCGCTTCTCGCGGATTTCCAGCGCATTGTCCTCGTCCTCCTCCATCAGCGAGTCGAGTTCCTCCTCGGCGTCGTCCAGCGTCGCCATCGTCGGCGCCGCCATCGCCACCCGGCGCGCCAGCGCGCCGCGCAGCGAGCGCACGATATTGATGTTGGCCGGCGTGCCGTCGTTGGTGTAGCCGGCCCGGACCGTCTTCAATTCCTCGATGCCCATCAGCTGGGTCTTGATCAGATTGGGCAGCGCCAGGTCGTCGAAGAACACATTCATGAATTCCTCGCGCGACAGCTGGAACACGAAATCGTCCTCGCCCTCGCCGTCCTGGCTGGCCTTGCTGCCGCCGCCTCCGCCGCCGCCCTGCGGCCGCGGCATCCGGTCACCTTTGACGAACTCCTCGTTGCCCGGATGGATGTTCTCCCACACCCCGCCCTTGCCGTGATGGAAGGCGGGCTCGGAAATGTCCTTGACCGGTATCGATACCTTTTCCCCGCTTTCGATATCGGTAATGCTCCGTCCCTTGATCGCCTTGGAGACGGCTTCCTTGATTTGCGCCTTGAAACGGCGAAGAAAGCGCTCGCGATTGACCGCCGACTTGTTCTTGCCGTTGAGGCGTCTGTCTATGATGTGGGACATAGCCACCTCTCTGACGCGCCGTCCCGCCCGCCCCGCGAGGGCGACGCCGGATCCTGCGCGCGGTTGTGTCTCCTGTCGCCCGGCCGCGGCGGCCCGGCGCCTCCTGCCGGTCCGGCGACGCCGGACCGGCGCGGCCGGTTATTATGAGGACTTGCGCACCCGCAGATACCATTCGCACAGCAGGCGGACCTGCTTGGCGGTATAGCCCTTCTCCACCATGCGGTTGACGAAGTCCTCGTGCTTCTTGGCATCCTCGGCGCTGGCCTTGGCGTTGAAGGAAATCACCGGCAGCAGCTCCTCGGTGTTGGAGAACATCTTCTTCTCTATCACCGTGCGCAACTTCTCGTAGCTGGTCCAGGTAGGATTCTTGCCGCCGTTGTTGGCGCGGGCCCGCAGCACGAAATTGACGATCTCGTTGCGGAAATCCTTGGGATTGGAAATCCCGGCCGGTTTCTCTATCTTTTCCAATTCGGCGTTAAGCGAGGTGCGGTCGAAGATTTCGCCGGTATCCTGATCGCGGTATTCCTGATCCTGTATCCAGTAATCGGCGAAAGTGACATAACGGTCGAAAATGTTCTGACCATATTCGGAATAACTTTCCAGATAAGCGGTCTGAATTTCCTTGCCGATGAATTCAACGTATTTCGGCGCCAGATATTCCTTCAGGAAAGTCAGGTATTTCTGTTCCGTTTCGGCCGGGAATTGTTCGCGTTCGACCTGCTGCTCGATCACGTACAACAAATGAACCGGATTCGCCGCCACCTCGCTGTGGTCGAAGTTGAACACCTTGGACAGGATCTTGTAGGCGAAGCGCGTCGACAGCCCGCTCATGCCCTCGTCGACGCCGGCGTAGTCGCGGTACTCCTGCAGCGACTTGGCCTTCGGGTCGGTGTCCTTCAGGTTCTCGCCGTCATAGACCTGCATCTTGCTGTACAGGCTGGAATTTTCCGGCTCCTTCAGTCGCGACAGCACCGCGAACTGCCCCATCATCTTCAGCGTGCCCGGCGCGCACGGCGCCTTGCCCAGCGAGGAGTTGCGGATCAACTTGTCGTAGATCTTGATTTCCTCGTTGACGCGCAGGCAATACGGCACCTTGACGATGTAGATCCGGTCGAGGAAGGCCTCGTTGTTCTTGTTGTTGCGGAACTGCTTCCACTCGCTCTCGTTGGAGTGGGCCAGGATGATGCCTTCGAACGGGATCGCGCCGAAGCCCTCGGTGCCCTTGAAGTTGCCTTCCTGGGTGGCCGTCAGCAGCGGGTGCAGCACCTTGATCGGCGCCTTGAACATTTCGACGAATTCGAGCAGGCCCTGGTTGGCCAGGCACAGGCCGCCGGAGTAGCTGTAGGCGTCCGGATCGTCCTGCGCGTACTTCTCCAGTTTGCGGATGTCGACCTTGCCGACCAGCGAGCTGATGTCCTGGTTGTTCTCGTCGCCCGGCTCGGTCTTGGCCACCGCCACCTGGCGCAGCACCGACGGATGGCGCTTGACGACGCGGAACTGGCCGATGTCGCCGTTGAACTCATGCAGCCGCTTCACCGCCCACGGGCTGGGGATGCCTTTCAGGTAGCGGCGCGGTATCCCGTACTGCTCTTCCAGTATCGCGCCGTCTTCGTCGTAGTTGAACAGAGACAGCGGGGACTCGTTGACCGGGCTGCCCTTCAGGCAGTAGAACGGCACCAGTTCCATCAGCTCCTTCAGCTTCTCGGCGATCGACGACTTGCCGCCGCCGACCGGCCCCAGCAGATAGAGGATCTGCTTCTTCTCCTCCAGGCCCTGGGCGGCGTGGCGGAAATAGGCGACCACCTGCTCGATCACCTCCTCGGTGCCGTAGAAGTCGCGGAAAGCCGGATAGACCTTGATGACCTTGTTGGAGAAGATGCGCGACAGGCGCGAGTCATGGCGGGTATCCACCAGTTCCGGCTCGCCGATGGCCGCCAGCATCCGTTCGGCCGCGGTGGCGTAGGCGCCGGCATCCTTCTTGCACAGCTCCAGATACTCCTGGATCGTGTACTCTTCCTCGCGGGTCTTGTCGTATCGCACTGCGTAGTGACTGAAGATATCCGGGTGCATGACTCTCTCCTGGCTGGTAGCAGGGGCTTCGACGCAACGCACGGCGCATTTGCCGCGCCCCTCGCTGAATTAGAGTACTGACTTTGTCTCCGGTTCTTTTTCTGGGTATAGCATAGCAGCGTGAAATGGCCGGATAAAACCCGGCCCAACCGGAATCTGCCAGCACGACAAGCGATGAATCGGAAAAGTTGTTGAATCAACAGGGATTTTTAAATACAGATTTTTGTAACAATTGATGAAGCTTAGTAAATTCTTGTAATTCCGACAAAAATGATTGGAAATGAATTCTGTAAATACAAAGCCTTATCAGCTTTTCCGCAGCACAATGCGAACGCCGATTTCATAAATGAGTCCACGCTGCACTTCGTTGCAGCGCTTGACCTCCACTTCGGCCTCGAACGGCTTGCCCTGGGCGTTGCCGACGCCGGGCACCAGCACGATGACATTGAGCTTTTCGCCGTACTGCGGCACGAAGGCCGAACGCAGCGCCATGCCGTCTACCGACAGGTCGACGCATTCGCCATAGAAGGTCTGTCCACTCAACAGGGACTTGATCCGGGCCTTGCACCCCATGCTGACGCGCCGGCCACGCCGGCGGTCGTAATACGCGTCAAATCGGGACACCTCGCATCCTCCCGCCCAGGTGAGCCGCCAGCCAATGCAGGCCGACTATCGATTTACTGTCGCAGATCTCCCCGGTCAGCGCCATTGTCATCGCCCGCTCCAGCGGCACGGTCAGCACTTCCAGGAATTCCCCGTCGTCCAGCTTTCTCTCATTCAGGATAAGATCCTGTGCCAGATAGTAGCTGATTTTTTCGTTGGAGTAGCCGATGCAGGGATGGGCGGTGCCGAGATAGGTCCAGTTGTCGGAACGGTAGCCGGTTTCCTCGAACAACTCGCGCCGCGCCGTCGCTTCCGGCGCCTCGCCCGAATCGATCTTGCCGGCGGGGATTTCGACGAATTCGCGCCCGGCCGGATAACGGTACTGGCGCTCCAGCACCAGGCCGCCGTCCGCGGTCAGCGCCAGGATCGCGACCGCGCCGGGATGCAGGATGTACTCGCGCTGGGCCTCGCCGCCGTCCGGCAGCGCCACCCTGTCCTTGCGCACTTGCAGAAAACCGCCCTGGTAGACCAGGTCCGACGACAGCTGTTTTTCAAGCAGATCCACACTTTGCCTTTCTGTTGTTCCAGGCGCTGACCACGGCCCAGCGCCACAATAGCCGCGTGGCCAGATAGCCGGCCAGGCCCAGCGTCGCGCCCAGCGCCGGCATGCCGACCAGCAAGGGCCAGCCCAGTCCGATCAACCACTGCAGCGTCTGCGCCAGCCAGGCCGACAGCCCCATGCCGAACAGGCTGGGCGGCGCCGCCATCGCGACCGAGGCGCCGCCGCCGAGCAGCCACTGCCCGTAACGATAAGCCAGGTAGTACAGCGGCAGCACCGTCAGCGGATTGCTGTACAGCGACACCACCATCGCCGCCGGCAGATTGACGCGCAGCAGCAGGGCCAGCACCAGCGCGGTGGCCTTCTGGGTGAAGCCGGGCATCACGCCCGAATACAGGCCGACGGCGACGCCCATCGCCACTTTGCGGCGGTTGAACGACCAGCAGGCCGGCCTGTCCAGCCACGGCGCCAGCCAGCGCATGCCCGGCTGGGCGAACCAGTGCTGTCGCTGCTCGGCGAAACGCCGCATTTTCCTCTTGAACCAGCTCATTCGATGTTTATATGCCATCGCGTTGCCGTTAAGCCACACCGGAACCATCCCGGCGACGCGATTTTAGTTGTCAAAACTTCGGGAATAATTTAAACAAGCGTTTGAATTAACGCCCCACCCGAACAGGGGTCATCATAAAACGTATCGACCTGGCACGCACCAGGCGGCACCAAACCGAACGGAGAAACCGAATGCCTGCCTATCAAGCCCCGCTGCGCGACTTTGATTTCGTTCTCAACGAATTGATCAAGATACAGGACATCATCCCGATGTTGCCGGGTTATGAAGAAGCCACCCCGGACATTTTCCGCGCCTACCTGGAACAGGCGGCGCAATTCTGCGAATCGGAACTGGCGCCGCTGAACCGCCAGGGCGACGAGGAAGGCTGTCAGTACGACAGCGCCACCAAGGCGGTGACCACCCCGACCGGCTTCAAGGAAGCGTACCGGCAATACTGCGAGCTGGGCTTTCCGGCGCTGGACTGCGACCCGGCCTACGGCGGCCAGGGCCTGCCGAAGAGCCTGGCCTTCCCCATCATGGAAATGCAGTGCGCCGCCAATGTCGCCTGGTCGATGTACCCGGGATTGTCGCACGGCGCCTACGCCGCCATCCACGCCCACGGCACCGACGAGCAGAAGGCCGCCTACCTGCCCCGGCTGGTCGACGGCAGCT
Organism: Chromobacterium sp. ATCC 53434; assembly: GCF_002848345.1. NCBI lineage: Bacteria > Pseudomonadati > Pseudomonadota > Betaproteobacteria > Neisseriales > Chromobacteriaceae > Chromobacterium > Chromobacterium sp. ATCC 53434. Next base: position 2,988,544 of record NZ_CP025429.1, read on the forward strand.
GGACCGGCACCATGTGCCTGACCGAGCCGCACTGCGGCACCGATCTCGGCCTGCTGAAAGCCCGCGCCGAGCCGAACACCGACGGCAGCTACCGCATCACCGGCACCAAGATCTTCATCTCGGCCGGCGAGCACGATCTGTCGGCCAATATCGTCCATCTGGTGCTGGCCCGCCTGCCGGGCGCGCCGAAGGACGTCAAGGGCATCTCGCTGTTCATCGTGCCCAAGTTCCTCGACGGCGGCGCGCGCAACACCGTGTCCTGCGGCAGCCTGGAACACAAGATGGGCATCAAGGCCAACGCCACCGCCGTCATCAATCTGGACAGCGCCCAGGGCTGGCTGATAGGCGAGCCGAACAAGGGCCTGGCCTGCATGTTCACGATGATGAACGCCGCCCGGCTGGGCTGCGGCATGCAGGGCCTGGGCCTGGGCGAGGCCTCGTTCCAGGGCGCGCTGGGCTATGCCCGCGAGCGGCTGCAGATGCGCTCGCTGAACGGCGCCAAACATCCGGAACAGCCGGCCGACCCCATCATCGTCCATCCGGACGTGCGCCGCATGCTGCTGACGCAGAAGGCCTATACCGAAGCCGGCCGCGCGCTGGCGGCGCTGCTGGCGCTGCAGCTGGACATCGAGGACAAGCACGAGGACGCCGCCGTCCGCGCCGACGCCGCCGATCTGGTGGCGCTGCTGACCCCGGTCGCCAAGGCCTTCCTGACTGACAACGGCTATACCGCCGCCAATCTGGGCATGCAGGTCTTCGGCGGCCACGGCTATATCCGCGAATGGGGCATGGAGCAGCTGGTGCGCGACGCCCGCATCTCGCAGATCTACGAAGGCACCAACGGCATCCAGGCGATAGACTTGCTGGGCCGCAAGGTGCTGCTGGACCAGGGCGCCAAGCTGCGCAAGTTCACCAAGCTGATCCACGCCTTCTGCCAGCAGCACGAGGGCCATGCCCTGCTGGGCGAATTCGTCGCCCCGCTGTCCAAGCTGCTGAAGGAAGTCGGCGAAATCACCATGGGCGTCGGCATGGCCAGCCTGCAGGACAAGGACGAAGCCGGCGCCGCCGCCAGCGACTACCTACGCCTGCTGGGCCACCTGACCTACGCCTGGCTGTGGGCGCGGATGGCGGCGGTGGCCCATGACAGCCTGGGCCGGGGCGAGGACGCGTTCTATCAGGCCAAGATCGCCACCGCGCGCTTCTACTACGCCAAGCTGCTGCCGGAGGCCGAGGCGCTGAAGGCCAGCATCAAGGCCGGCGCCAAGCCGCTGATGGCGCTGGACGACGAGCATTTCGCCTTCTGATCCTGCTAAAGTACGGTTGAACTCGGGCCGCATTCCTGCATGGAATGCGGCCTGTTGCGTTTTACCCAGCAAAACTACCTAGCGTTTGCGATCCGGCCGCAAGTTTTCCGTTCCGCTGCCGAAATCAAGTCATACTGACAGTAGTTCCCTCAACCCGATACAGTGCGCCAGATGGCAGCGACGCACCGACAGGAGTCCGTGATGTCGATTTCCTCCCTGAACAGCAACCAAGCCGGCCAGACGGGACAGACCGGCGCTTCGTCCCAGACTCAAACCGGCGCCTACAACGCCCAGACCGCCCGCAACCAGCTGAACGCCACGCTGGTGGAATCGCTGAGCGTGTCGATCAGCAGCGGCAAGCAGTCGCAATCGCTGCTGTTCCAGGCCTCGATCACCCACATCAATCAGATCCTGAACGCCGACTTCTCGAACCAGGACGGCTCGCAACAGGGCCAGAGCGGCACCTCCGTCCAGATCAGCAGCACCCAGCTGAGCATCACGGTGCAACAGCAGGACAGCCAGAGCGGCAGCGACGACGACACCTCGCCGCAGGCGACCTCGCAACGCATCCTGCAAGGCGCGCTGGGCATGTTCGGCCTGTATCAGCAACAGCATCCCGAGCAAAGCACCTCCGACCAGGCGCAGAACTTCATCAAGCTGATCCGCCAGGGCTTCGAGCAGGGTTATCAGGAAGCGACCGACGTGCTGAAGAAGCTGAACGTGTTCAACGGCGACGTCTCCGACGGCGTGCAGCAGACGCACGACCTGGTCGAGAAAGGCCTGGACGCCTTCCTGCAGCAATACCAGGGCAGCAGCACCCAGCAAGCCGCTTCCGGCGCCGCCCAGGACAGCGGCAGCTAGCAACTGAAACGGCGGAGCACTCGACATGGCCGCCATAGACGACATCATCATCCACGCCATCGGCGCGACGCAGCCTCGTCAGGGGGGCGACGGCGGCCTGCGCGACCTCGGCCATGCCGCCGACCGCGCGGGCCAGCTGCCGTTGCCGGACGACAACGCCGACATCCAGCTGAGCCACGGCCACCAGGCCGCCGAGCTGCTTTACAGCGCGACGATGGACCAGGTGGCCCGGCTGGCCGGCCTGGAACTGGACGCGGCGCTGCTGCAGGAAGGCGCGCTGCCGATGATCAGCCACAGCCAGCACCTGCTGCTGGGCGTCTCCGCGCTGTTCGAACGCTATTGCTCAGCCCATCCGCAAGAGGCGCAGTCCGACGCGCAGCGGGCCTTCGCGCCGCTGGCGCAGGCTGGCCTGGAGCACGGCTATCGCGAAACCTGCCAGGTGCTGCGCCAGCTGAAGGCTTACTCGCCGACCACCGCCGCCCAATTGCTGGGCCTGTTCATGCTGAGCGCACGGCTGCTGCGCGAACGGCTGTCGACTTAGAGCCTCCGACAAATTCACAATGGCGCCGCCTGGCCATCAGTCGTCGCAACAGGCCCGCACGATACGCTCCACCGCCGCGTCGTCCAGCATGCCGCCCTCTCCCAGCCGCAGCGGGCCGTCGCGGCGCAGCTGCGACATCAGCCTGTCCGACGCGCCGGCGCCGACCACGCCCTCGTCGGCCAACCGGACCGGCATGCCCAGGCCGCGGTACAGCGCGGTGATTCGTTCCACCACCTGTCCGGGCGCCAGGCCGGGCGCATCGAACACCCGCTCCCCCATCTGCCCTAGCTTGGCGGCCTTGCGCTCCGCCGTCTCGCGCAGCAGCGCCGGCTGGACGATGGACAGCGTGCGGCCGTGGTCTATGTTGTACAGCGCGGTCAGCCCCCGGCCGATGCGGTGGGTCGCCCAGTCGTGCGGCACGCCCAGCCCCAGCGTGCCGGACAGGGCCTGGTTGGCCGCCCACATCATGTTCTGCCGCCAGTCCAGGCTGCGCCGCTCGTCGAAACGCAAGGCCAGCCGATACAGCGCGCGCAGCACAGCCTCGGCGCTGCCGTCCTGCACCAGGGCGCCCACCGGATAGGTCAGATATTGTTCGCAGGCGTGGACGAAGGCGTCCACCACGCCGTTGGCCAGTTGCCGGTCCGGCAGCGTCGACAGGGTGTCGGGATCGAGGACGGCAAAGCGCGGCTGCAGCAGCGGCGAACGGAAGCTCAGCTTGTCCTCGCTGGACAAGCGGGAGATCACCGAGGTGCCGTTGCCCTCAGAGCCGGTGGCGGCCAGCGTCAGCACGGCGCCGACAGGCAGGGCGGCCACGACCGGCTGCCGGCCGCAGACCAACTCCCAGCCGTCGCCGCCGTGCAAGGCCGCCGCCGCCAGGTATTTGGCGCCGTCTATCACCGAGCCGCCGCCGACCGCCAGGATGAAGTCGCGCCCGGTGCCGCGCAATTGCGCCAGCGCCCGGGACAGCACTTCGACCGACGGATTGGGCTCCACGCCGCCGAACTCGTTCCAGTCGTGTCCGGCCAGCGCGCCGACCAGTTGCTCGTACACGCCGTTGCGCTTGATCGAACCGCCGCCGTACAGCAGCAGGATGCGGGCGCCGGCGGGCAGCAGATCGGCCAGACCACCAAGCGCGCCGGCGCCGAAGCGGATGCGGGTGGCCGGCTGGTAATCGAAACTCAGGACGGGAAACATAGTTTTTCCTGTAAATGGCGGAACGCCCGCCATGCCAAAAACATTCTAAGAGCCTGTTTACGATCTTTTTGCGGCATCGGCGGTTTTCTGCCGGATGCAGGGCGCGGAAAACGGCCCGCCGCAGTGTCGTTCACTGCCAGGGACGTTTGACAAAGCCATGCGCCGGCAGAACACCGCCCCGAAGGGCAGCCCAGCCCGCAGGCCATCTGCCGCGTTGTCAGGCTAGGCCTTGGAATCACCAAGGCCTACGCCCTCCGCCTTGCATCTGGCCTGCGGGCTGGGCTGCGCTGCTCGGAGAAAGATCGTAAACAGGCTCTAACGCCGGGACAAGAAAAAAGCGGACCGGAGTCCGCTTTCGCATCGAGAGGGAGGCCGTCGCTCAGTTGGCGCCGCAGCAGGCCTTGTACTTCTTGCCGCTGCCGCACGGGCACTGGTCGTTGCGGCCCACCTTGTCGCCGTCGCGGCGCACCGTCACCGGCGCCTGCCCCTTGGCGCGCCAGTAGCCGTACACCGCGGCCAGCGCGTCGCCGAGCTCTTCCTTGTAGCCGTCGACCTCTTCGTCGGTGAAGGTCAGCAGGTCTTCGCCGCCTTCCTCGTCCTCGAAGGCGCCGCCCAGCACCAGCATCGGCATCATCAGGCTTTCGAAGCCCTCGTCCTCCTCGGCGACCTCGAACCAGTCGGTATCGACCAGGTCGAGCGCGTACAGGTAGGCGTTGGCCCACGGCCAGTAGTCCGGCGCGCCCTCTTCCTCTTCGCTGTCTTCCTCGGCGTACAGGATCAGGTCCAGCTCGTCGCCGGCGGCCAGCGCGGCGCGGATGCTGTCGAACAGCTTCTGCAGCAGCGCCGCCAGCTCGGCCTCGTCCTCGGCATTCTCGAAGGCCGGCGCGTCGCCCAGCACTTCCGGCAGCCAGAAATCGGCATCCACCTGGTCCGGGCCGCTGGACAGCGCGGCGAAGAAGCCCTGCACTTCGTCCGGACGCATGGTGCTGCCGCTGGCCGACAACGGCGTCAGCAGCGTTTCGAGACGGGTCAGGTCTGCATCGTTGAAAGCGGTCACGGTCATGGTGTCATTCCTCTGGATCAATCAGTCTGGCGGCATTGTAAGCCAAAAGCGCCGCACCGAGCGGGCATTTCACGCGCGGATTTGTCCGCGCTCAGACGGTCTCTTCGCCGGCCAGCCCCAGTTTTTGCAGCATCTTCTGCCGCATCATGTACTTCTGGATCTTGCCGGTGACCGTCATCGGAAAACCGTCGACGAACTCGATGTAACGCGGAATCTTGTAATGCGCGATATTGCCCCGGCAGAAGTCGCGGATCTCGTCGCCGCTGGCGGCCTCGCCGTCGCGCAGCCGGATCCAGGCGCACAACTCCTCGCCGTAGCGCGCGTCCGGCACGCCTATCACCTGCACCTCCAGTATCTTCGGATGGCGGTAGAGGAATTCCTCGATCTCGCGCGGGTAGATGTTTTCGCCGCCGCGGATCACCATGTCCTTGACCCGGCCGACGATGTTGACGGCGCCGTTGTCGCGCATCGTCGCCAGGTCGCCGCTGTGCATCCAGCCGGCCTCGTCGATGGCGGCGGCGCTCATCTCCCGATCGCCCCAGTAGCCCAGCATCACCGAATAGCCGCGCACGCACAGCTCGCCGCTTTGGCCCCGCGGCGCGATGCGGCCGTCGGCGTCGATTATCTTCACCTCCACGTGCGGATGGACGAAGCCGACGCTGCCGACCCTGAGCTCCAGTGGCGTGTCGACGGCGCTTTGCAGGCTGACCGGGCTGGTCTCGGTCATGCCGTAGCAGATGGTCAGCTCGGCCATGTGCATCCGCGCCACCACCTTGCGCATCACCTCCATCGGGCACGGGCTGCCGGCCATGATGCCGGTGCGCAGGCTGGACAGGTCGAAGCCGGCGAAGTCCGGGTGGTCCAGCATGGCGATGAACATCGTCGGCACGCCGTGCAAGGCGGTGCAGCGCTCCTCCGCCACCGCCTCCAGCACCGCCAGCGCGTCGAAGCCCTCGGCCGGGAACACCATCGCCGCGCCGTGGCACAGGCAGCACAGCGAGCCCATCACCATGCCGAAGCAATGGTACAGCGGCACCGGGATGCACAGCCTGTCGTCGGGGCCCAGCCGCATCGCGTCGCCGACGAAGAAAGCATTGTTCAGGATGTTGTGGTGCGACAGCGTCGCGCCCTTCGGATGGCCGGTGGTGCCGGAGGTGAACTGGATATTGACCGGCAGATCGAACTGCAGCGTCTCGCCCAGCGCCTGCAGCGCGGCCAGTTCGCCCGGCTCCACGTCCGCCTCCAGCGCCGAGAACGGCAGCATGCCCGGCGCCGCCGCCTCGCCCATCGCCACCACCCAACGCAGGCCGGGCAGCCTCTCCGCCATCAGCTCGCCCGGGCGGCAGGCGTCCAGCTCCGGCGCCAGCTCGCGGATCATGCCGACGTAGTCGCTGCTCTTGAAGCCCGGCGCCAGCACCAGCGCGCGGCAATCGACCTTGTTCAGCGCGTATTCCAGTTCGGCGCGGCGGTAGGCCGGATTGATGTTGACCAGCACCAGGCCGGCCTTGGCCGCGGCGAACTGCATCAACACCCATTCGACGCGGTTCTGCGACCAGATGCCGACCCGATCGCCGGGATTCAAGCCCAGGCGCAGCAGGCCGCAGGCGACGCGGTCCACCCGGCGCCTCAGTTCGGCATAGCTCCAGCTGACGTCCTGGTGGCGCACCCGCAGCGCCTGCCGCGCGGCGTGGCGCTCACAGGCCTGATCGAAAAAACGTCCTATGGTCAGACCGATCAGCGGCTGGCTGCCGGCGCCGCTGGCATAGCTGGGTTCGGACATCGGACGGCTCCCTAATTATTTGCGACGATATCCAGGTTGACGATTACGTAAACGTAAATCAAGCTTTCATCAGTTGGCGTGGGAAAAACGCTACAATCGCCGCCTGCAAGAGCCTGTTCAAAGTCTTTTTGCGGCAGCGGCCGTTTTCTGCCGGATGCAGGGCGTCCAAAGCGGCCCGCCGCAGCGTCACTCACGGCAAGGGTGGTTTGCCAAAGCCCTGCGCCGACAGAAAACGGCCCCGGAAGCAGCTGTTCACAAAAAGACTTTGAACAGACTCTAAGGAAAACATCATGAATGCTGCCGAATTTTTCACCATCTCCGACCTGGCGCGCGAATTCGACGTCACCTTGCGCACAATACGCTTCTACGAGGAACAGGGCCTGATCGAGCCTGCCCGCGACGGCCGCCAGCGCCTGTTCACGCGGCGCGACCGCGCGCGGCTGAGGCTGATCCTGCGCGGCAAGCGCATCGGCCTGTCGCTGGCCGAAATCCGCGAAATCATCGATCTGTACCAGCGGGCCCACGACGAGGCCAGCCAGTCGCAGATGCTGCTGGACCTGCTGCAGGCCCGTCGCCGCCAGTTGGAGGCGCAGCGCCAGGACATCGACGCCGTGCTGGACGAAATCGGCACGCTGGAGGCGCATTGCCGCAGCGTGATCGCCGCCGCCTGACGGCGACATTATTGCATTGTCATTGCCGGCTTGGCAAAATGGCCCTCCGACCCGCGGAGCCGCCACCATGCCCAGCCCCTACACCACTCCGTTCACCCTGCAGCCGCTGACGGCCGAGCGCGGCGAAGACTTCTGGCGCGTCAGCGACAGCGTCGCGCGCGAGCGCCGCTATCTGTGCTGGCACGAGATTCCGGCCGAGCTGTCGGCCGCCTACGTCCGCAGCCAGCTTGAACAGGAGGCGCCGCACCTGCTGCTGCTGGACGGCGGACAGGTGGTCGGCTGGTGCGACGTCGCGCCGCACCCGCGTCCGGCGCATAGCCACCGCGGCACGCTGGGCATGGGCCTGCTGCCCAGCCATCGCGGCATGGGCCTGGGCGGCTGGCTGCTGGAGAACACGCTGGCGCAGGCCGAACGCCGCGGCTACCACCGCGTCGAGCTGACGGTGCGGGCCGACAACGAGCACGCGATACGGCTGTACCAGCGCCACGGCTTCCAGACCGAGGGCCGCCAGCGCGACGCCGTCCGGATGGACGGCTTCCACGATCTGCTGCTGATGGCCAGGCTGCGCGCCCCCAGCTGAGCGCTCAGGCGCGCCCGCCTCGCGCCGGCGCCGCGCCGCTCCACTGCACGGCCAGCACGCTGGCCAGCACCACCGCCATCCCAAGCAGCGATTGCGCCGACAAGGTCTGGCCCAGCAGCGCCCAGCCCAGGATCACCGCCGTCAGCGGGCTGAGCAGGCCCAGCGACGACACCGCCACCGGCGACAGGCGCGCGATGCCGCGAAACCACAGCAGATAGGCCAGCAGCGCGCCGAACAGCGCCAGATAGCCGTAGCCGGCCAGCTGCGTCCAGCCCAGCCGCGGCAGCGGCGGGTCGATCACCAGCGCCAGCGGCAGCAACATCAGTCCCCCCAGCGCCAGCTGCCAGCCGGTCAGCGCCGTCAGCGGGGCGGACAAGCGCCAGCGCCGGATCAGATACGTGCCGCAGGCCATCGAAACCGCGCCGCCGAAAGCCGCCAGCATGCCCAGGCCGTCCCAGCGCGAGCCCGGCGACAGCAGCAGCGCCCCCATGCCGGCCACGCCGAGCAGGCTGGCCCACAAGGCCATCGCCGCCGGACGGCGGCTGTCCAGCCGCCAGGCCAGCGCCATCACCAACAGCGGCTGGCAGGCGCCCACCACCGCGGCCAGGCCGCCCGGCAGCCGGTAGGCGGCGACGAACAACAGCGCCTGGAAGGCGCCGATATTCAGCGCCGACAGAATCAGCAGCCGGCTCCACTCGGACGCGCGCGGGCGCCATCGACCCATCCACACCAATAGCAGGCCCGCCGGCAGCACCCGCAGCAAGGCGGCGGTGAACGGTCTGTCCGGCGGCAGCAACTGAGTGGTGACGATATAGGTGGAACCCCAGATCACCGGCGTCAGCGCGGTCAGCAACACATCGCGCCAGCGGGCGGTTTCGATTTTTTCAGACATGGGCAATCCTTCCGCTTCAGCTTATAATCAGACTCAACTAGCTTGAATTCAAGATAATATTTATCTCGAATTCAAGGCAAAAAAAATCTTGAAATCAAGATAAGGAGACGGCATGAGCGATGCGATGCCCGGCGACGCGGTGGACCGCATACTCGAGCAATGGGCGCGCGAGCGCCCGGACCTGGACGTCAGTCCGATGGGCGTGATCGGCCGGCTCAGCCGCTGCGCCGCGCTGTTATCGCAGCGGCTGGACGGCGTGTTCGCCGAATACGGCCTCAGCGGCTGGGAATTCGACGTGCTGGCCACGCTGCGCCGCGCCGGCAAGCCCTACCAGCTGGCGCCGACCGACTTGTTCTCGTCGCTGATGGTCACCTCGGGTACGATGACCCACAGGCTGAAGGTGCTGGAGGGCAAGGGCTGGATCGTCCGCGAGGCCTGCAGCCAGGATGCCCGCAGCACGCTGGTGCGGCTCAGCGCCGACGGCCTGGCTCTGGTGGAGCGCGCGCTGGAAGGCCACGTCGCCAACGAACACGCTATCCTGTCGGCGCTGCCGGCCCGCAGCGTGGACGCGCTGGAGAGGCGGCTGGCGGAATTGCTGGCCGCGCTGGAAGCCCCGCCAGCGCGCTGATCGCGTCTCGCGCGGCGCTATTTATGTTTTTGGCATTTCCAGGCAAAGTATCGACGCCGCCATGACTCCAAGGAGAAACGCATGAACCGTCCCGTCCTCAAGCTGTACGACTTCGTTCTGTCCGGCCACAGCCACCGCGCGCGCCTGATGCTGGCGCTGCTGGGCCTGGAATACGAGGCCATCCCGGTCAACCTGGCCGCCGGCGAGCACAAGCAGCCGGACTTCCTCGCGCTCAACCGCTTCGGCCAGATTCCGGTGCTGGTCGACGGCGACGAGGTGATCGCCGACTCCAACGCCATCCTGGTCTACCTGGCGCGCCGCTACGGCCACGGCGACTGGCTGCCGTCCGACCCGGTCCGCGAGGCCAGGGTCCAACGCTGGCTGTCCGTCGCCGCCGGCCCGCTGGCTTTCGGCCCCGCCCAGGCCCGGTTGCACAAATGGCGCGGCGTGCCGCTGGACTACGAATTGGCCGTCGGCCGCGCCAAGGCGCTGTTCCAGGTGATGGAGCAGGAACTGGCCGAGCGCCCCTTCCTGGCCGGCGACGCCGCCACCATCGCCGACGTCGCGCTGTACACCTACACCGCCCACGCGCCGGAAGGCGAGATCCCGCTGGAGCCGTATCCGCATGTCCGCGCCTGGCTGGCCCGCGTCGAGGCGCTGCCCGGCTTCCTGGCGATGCCGGCCGCCAAGCCCTGACAATGTCCGACACCCGCCCCGCCGCCTCGCCCTGGCATCCCGGCGAAATGGAGATGCAGCGCCGCGCCGGCAGCCAGGAAAAGATGGCTGTCGCCGGTCCGCGCGCCATCCGCGACCACATGCCGGAACAACACCGCGACTTCTTCCGCCAGCTGCCCTTCATCGTGATGGCGGCGGTGGACGAGGCCGGCAGGCCGTGGGCGGGCATCGTCGAAGGCCGGCCCGGCTTTGTCGACTCCCCCGATCCGCGCGGCCTTCGCGTCGCCGCCCTGCCCAGCCCGGCCGACCCGCTGCGCGACTGCCTGCGGCCCGGCGCGGCGGTGGGCCTGCTCGGCATCGAGCTGCACAGCCGCCGCCGCAACCGGATGAACGGCGAGCTGACCATGCTCGACGACGGCGGCTTCTCCGTCGCCGTCGCCCAGTCCTTCGGCAACTGTCCCAAATACATCCAGCTGCGCGAGGCCGAGTTCTCCCGCGAACCGGGGCCGCGCATCCTCGGTTCGGTCGAATGGATGAGCGAACTGGACGACGACGCCCGCGCCGCCATCGCCGCCGCCGACACCTGCTTCGTCGCCAGCGCCTGGCCCGGCGACGCCGAGCGGCCCGGCTGGCAGGTCGACGCCTCGCACCGCGGCGGCAAGCCCGGCTTCGTCAAAGTGGACGGCGACACGCTGACCTTCCCGGACTTCGCCGGCAACGGCTATTTCAACACGCTGGGCAATCTGCTGGCCCACCCGCTCGCCGGCCTGCTCTTCGTCGACTTCGCCAGCGGCGACACGCTGCAGCTGGCCGGCCGCGCCCGGCTGTCGGACAGCGACGCGGCCCCGGCCTTCGCCGGCGCCGAACGCTTGTGGACCTTCAGGGTGACCCGCGCGGTGCGCCGCCGCAACGCGCTGGCGCTGCGCTGGACGCTGCGCGAATACTCGCCATCCTCGCTGGCCACCGGCGCCTGGCCCGGACAGGCGCCGGCGCGGCAATGGCTGCCGCTGCGCGTTGGCCGCGTCGAGGACGAAAGCGCTTCGGTCAGGTCCATCTACCTGGCGCCGGCCGACGGCTCGGCGCCGCCGCCGTTCGCGGCCGGCCAGCACCTGAGCCTGAAGGTGGTCGGCGTCGACGGCGCGCGCTTGCGCAACTACACGCTGTCGCAGACCGGCGGCTATCGCATCAGCGTCAAGCGCCAGGGCAAGGCGTCCGACCGGCTGCACCAGCTGGCGCCCGGCGACGTCGTCGAGGCGCTGCCGCCGCGCGGCGACTTCACGCTGGCCCGCGCCGACCGCCCGCTGACGCTGTTGGCCGGCGGCATAGGCATCACGCCGCTGCTGGCGATGCTGCACCAATTAAGCGAGAACCCGGCGGCGATGCCGGCCACGCTGCTGGTCTACGCCACCGCCACCGTCGCCGAACGCGCCTTCGACGCGGAGCTGGAGACGCTGCGGGCCGGCTCCGGCGGCCGCCTGCGCATCGTGACCGCCGCCAGCCGGCCGGAAACCGGCCGCCGCCCCGGCGTCGACTACCAGCACGCGGGTCGCGTCGACATCGAACTATTGCGCCGATCCGGCGCCGACCTCGCCGGCGACTTCTACCTGTGCGGTCCGGCCGGCTTCATGCAGGCGCTGTACGAGCAGCTGACCGCCGCCGGCGTCGACGACGAAAACATCCACGCCGAAGCCTTCGGCCCGGCCGGCCTGAGACGCGCCGGCCATGACGGGCAAACGCTGCCGCCGCCGGCCGAACACGCGGTGCCGGTCCGCTTCTCGACCTCGGCCGTCGACGCCGAATGGCAGCCCGGCCAGAGCCTGCTGGAGTTGGCCGAGTCCTGCGGCCTGAACCCGGACTTCAGCTGCCGGGCCGGCACTTGCGGCAGCTGCCGCGCCGTCCTGCTGTCCGGCCGGACCACCTATCTGCAGCCGCCCGAGTACCCGGTCCGGGACGGCGAGATCCTGCTGTGCTGCGCCTATCCGGCCGAGGGAAGCCCGCCGCTGCAGATACAGGACTAGCGCGGCCATGCCGCCGGTCTTTTCTGCCGCCGCGGGCTGGCCCCACCGCCGCCATGGCTTAAAATAGCGTCAACATTGACGCTTGCTGGCCGCCCCCCGACGGCGCGCCCGCCTTCCTATGACCGAAAACCCCAATATGCTGCTGCTCGCGGTGTTCGAGCGCGCCGCGCTGATGCTGATGGCGCTGTTCTTCCTGACCCGGCTGCGGCCGTTCCAGTCGCTGCTGCGCCAGCAGGCCCACCGCCCGGCCGAGCTGGCCGCCGTGTCGCTGCTGTTCTGCCTGTTTGCCGTGTTCAGCACCTATACCGGCATTCCGGTGGACGGCTCGCTGGTCAACGTCCGCACCATCGCCATCCTGGCCGGCGGCATCCTGTTCGGCCCCTGGGTCGGCATTCCGGCCGGCGTCGTCTCCGGCCTGCACCGCTACCTGATAGACATCCACGGCTACACCTCGCTGCCCTGCCTGATCTCCAGCATCTGCGCCGGCCTGTTGTCGGCCGTGATCCATTTCCGCGCCGGCCGCCGCCGGCTGTGGCTGTACGGCGTCGCCGCCGGCATCGCCTGCGAGAGCCTGACGATGGCGCTGATCCTGTGCCTCACCGAGCCGGCCGTCGGCCAGGCCATCGTCGGCCACATCGCCTACCCGATGATCACCGGCACCGTCTGCATCGGCCTGATCATCAAGCTGGTGCAGGACCTTGACGACGAAAAGGAATTGCTGGCGGCGCGCCAGGCCAAGCTGGCCCTGACCATCGCCAACCGCACCCTGCCCTATTTCCAGAACGTGGACCGCGACGCGCTGATCGAGGTGTGCACGGTGATACGCAACCATATCGGCGCCGACGCGGTGGCCATCACCGACACCCGCGACGTGCAGGCCTACGTCGGCCTGGGCAAGGACTACTACGAGCCGGCCGACCACTCCGCCATCGGCGAAATCACCCGTCGCGCGGTGCTCGAGGACGCGATCATCATCGAGAACGACCTGCGCCAGTACCGGGTGGCCGACTTCCACTCGGTCATCATCATCCCGCTGCGCGAAAACGGCCGCGTCACCGGCACGCTGAAAATCTTCTTCCGCCAGAGCGGCGGCATCACCGGCTCCTTGCGCGAGCTGGCCGTCGGCCTGTCGCAGCTGATCTCCACCCAGATGGAAGCGTCGCGGATCAAGCAGTTGCAGGAGATGACGCGCAGGGCCGAGTTCGCCGCGCTGCAGAGCAAGATCAATCCGCACTTCCTGTTCAACGCGCTGAACGCCATCTCGTCGCTGATCCGCATCCGCCCTGCCGACGCGCGCCAGCTGATCGCCCAGCTGGCCGACTACCTGCGCTACAACCTGGCGCTGGGAGACACCTTGATAGACATCCGCGAGGAGCTGAAACAGGTGCGCGACTACGTGGCGATCGAACAGGCGCGCTTCGGCGACAAGCTGTCCGTCGTCTTCGACGTCGACGAGGTCAGCGTCCGCGTGCCCAGCCTGCTGCTGCAACCGTTGGTGGAGAACGCCATCCTGCACGGCATCCAGCCGCGCAAGGAGCCGGGCGAGGTGCGCATCGCGGTGAAGAAACTGGCCGACCGCATCCGCGTGTCGGTGCGCGACACCGGCTACGGCATTAGCCAGGACGTGATAAACGGCATCGCCGACGGCAAGGTGGAAAGCCGCAGCATAGGCCTGTCCAACGTCAACGAGCGGATCAAGCTGTTGTACGGCGCCGGCCTGACGCTGGCCCGGCTGGAGCCCGGCACCGAAGTCAGTTTCGAGTTGCCGCTGGAGGATGCCGCATGCTGAAGGCGCTGATCGTCGAGGACGAATACCTGGCGCGCGAGGAGCTGGCCTATCTGATCCGCGAGCACAGCTCGATCGAGATCGCCGCCAGCGTCGAGGACGGGCTGGAAGCGTTCAAATTCCTGCAGGAGCGCGATGTCGACGTGGTCTTCCTCGACATCAACATCCCGTCGATAGACGGCCTGCTCTTGGCCAAGAACCTGCACAAGACCGCGCGGCCGCCGCGCATCGTCTTCGTCACCGCCTACAAGGAGTTCGCGGTGGACGCCTTCGAGGTGGAGGCCTTCGACTACATCCTCAAGCCGTACAACGAGGCCCGCATCATCGGCCTGCTGCGCAAGCTGGAGGCGCTGGAGCCGCCGACGGCCCCGGCCGCGCCCGCCGCCGCCGACAACGCGCCCCGCACCGTCAACCTGGCCAAGGGCGACAGCATCATCGTCACGCCCTGCGACGACATCTACTACGTCGAGGCCGACGAAAAGGTCACCCTGGTCTACACCGCGCACGACCGCTACGTGATGGCGATGAGCATCAGCGAGTTCGTGTCGCGGCTGCCGGCCGACAGCTTCTTCCGCTGCCACCGCTCGTTCTGCGTCAACATCCACAAGATCCGCGAAATCGCGCCGTGGCAGAACAGCACCTACATCATCAAGCTGTACGAGCTGAAGGCGGAAATCCCGGTCAGCCGCAGCAATATCAAGGCGTTCAGGCAGCTGATGCACCTCTGATTGCAGTTCATTCCGCGCGGCCTGCATTTCATTCCCGGACCGCGCCGCCTTTATAAGCGCGGGCTTATAGTCATGCCAATAGTCATGATTCTTAAGCGAGCAGCGCCATGAAGGCCCCAAGCAACGCCATCCGCTACCGTACCCTGGCCGGTACCGTCATCACCCAGTTCGCGCTGGGTTCCGTCTACACCTGGAGTCTGTTCAACGCCCAGCTGTCGCACAAGCTCTCCGAGCCGGTCAGCCAGGTGGCCTTCGCCTTCGGCCTGCTCAGCCTCGCGCTGGCGGTGGCGTCGTCGATGGCCGGCAAGCTGCAGGAGCGCTTCGGCGTGCGCAAGGTGGCCGTCGCTTCCGGCCTGATGCTGGGCCTGGGCTTCTACCTGACCTCGCACGCCGATAATCTGATCATGCTTTACCTGTGCGCCGGCCTGTTGGTCGGTTTCGCCGACGGCGCGGGCTATCTGATGTCGCTGTCCAACTGCGTCAAGTGGTTTCCGGAGCGCAAGGGCCTGATCTCCGCCTGCGCGATAGGCGCCTACGGCCTGGGCAGCCTGGGTTTCAAATTCATCAATCTGGCGCTGCTGTCGCGCTTCAGCCTGGAAGCCACTTTCCAGCTGTGGGGCCTGATCGCGATGGCCATGGTGGTGGCCGGCGCCTTGCTGATGACCGACGCCCCGCGGCAGCCGGCCGCGGCGCAGGCCGGCGGCGGCCGCGACTACACGCTGGCCGAGGCGATGCGCCAGCCGCAATACTGGATGCTGGCGCTGATGTTCCTGACCGTCTGCATGAGCGGCCTGTACGTGATAGGCGTGGCCAAGGACATCGGCGAGAGCTTCGTCCACCTGTCGGCCGCCACCGCCGCCAACGCCGTCGCGGTGATCGCCGTCGCCAATCTGTCCGGCCGCCTGACGCTGGGCGTGCTGTCCGACAGAATGCCGCGCATCCGCGTCATCACCATCGCCCAGCTCGCCGCGCTGGCCGGCATGCTGACGCTGTTGTTCGCCCCGCTGAACGCCGGCCTGTTCTTCGCCGCCATCGCCTGCATCGCCTTCAGCTTCGGCGGCACCATCACCGTCTACCCGTCGCTGGTCAGCGATTTCTTCGGCCTGAACAACCTGACCAAGAACTACGGCGTGATCTACCTGGGCTTCGGCATAGGCAGCATCGTCGGCTCCATCGTCGCCTCGCTGTTCGGCGGCTTCCTCGCCACCTTCCACCTGATCCTGGCGCTGCTGATCGTCGCGCTGCTGTTCTCGCTGACGATACGCCGGCCGGGCGCGGCCGAAGCCAAGAAGGAAGACTTCGACGCCGAGCCGCACCTGGGCAAGGCCTGAGCTGCTGCTCCTCCAAATAAGACAAAGCCCCCGGATTCGGGGGCTTTTCGCATGCCAGGGCTTGGCGCCGCGCCGGCACAACGCAGGATCGGGATTTTTGTCAGCGCCGCTTGGCCAGCCAGATGTCCAACTGGCGGGCGAAGGCCTGCCTGTCCGCCTGGCTCAGCGGCGGCGGGCCCTCGGTCTGCACGCCGCTGGCGCGCAGATTGTCCATGAAGTCGCGCATCGTCAGCTGGGCGGCGATGGTTTCCTTGGAGAAGGCGTCGCCGCGCCAGTTCAGCGCCTGCGCGCCCTTGGCCAGCACCTCGGCCGCCAGCGGGATGTCGCCGGTGATCAGCAGATCGTCCGGCGCGATGCGGCGGGCGATCTCGTTGTCGGCCACATCGAAGCCCTTCGGCACCTGCATGGCCCGGATATTGGGCGCCTTCGGCACCGTCAGCAGCTGGTTGGCGACGAACACCAGCTCCGCGCCGGTGCGTTGCGCGGCCCGGCACAGCACCTCCCGTATCACCTTGGGACAGGCGTCGGCGTCTACCCAGATCGTCATCTCGTCTTCTTTCGCTATCTACAGGCCGCCATGATACCCGCCAATGCCGGCGGCCGTATCGACAGGCGCCGGTCGTTCACTGCCGCCAGCGGGCCGCCTCGCCGGTTTCCGCCATGACTTCATATTGACGTTTACGTAAACGTAAGTGATGATACGATCATCAGGCGCCGCCAGCCGCGCCGCACGCCCAACGAGGAGAACATCATGTACAGCAGCCTGCGCTTCGCCTTCGGCGAGACTTACGACCTCCTGCGCGAATCGGTGCGCGACTTCGCCGAACGCGAAATCGCCCCGCGCGCCGCCGCCATCGACCAGGACAATCTGTTTCCGGCCGATCTGTGGCGCAAGTTCGGCGAGCTGGGCCTGTTGGGCATCACCGTTAGCGAGCAGTACGGCGGCGTGGACATGGGCTACCTCGCCCACATGATCGCGATGGAAGAGATCAGCCGCGCCAGCGCCTCGGTGGGCCTGTCCTACGGCGCGCACTCCAATCTCTGCGTCAACCAGATCTACAAGAACGGCAACGACGCCCAGCGCGCCAAGTATCTGCCCAAGCTGATCTCCGGCGAGCACGTAGGCGCCTTGGCAATGTCCGAGCCCAACGCCGGCTCCGACGTGGTCAGCATGAAGCTCAGGGCCGACAAGACCGACGGCGGCTATCTGCTCAACGGCAGCAAGATGTGGATCACCAACGGCGGCGACGCCAGCACGCTGGTGGTCTACGCCAAGACCGACGTCAACGCCGGCCCCAAGGGCATCACCGCCTTCATCGTCGAGAAGGGCTTTGCCGGCTTCTCCCACGGCAGTAAGCTGGACAAGCTGGGCATGCGCGGCTCCAACACCTACCCGATCTTCTTCGACAACTGTTTCGTGCCCGACGAAAACGTGCTGGGCGGCGAAGGCAACGGCGTCAAGGTGCTGATGAGCGGCCTCGACTACGAACGCTCGGTGCTGGCCGCCGGCCCGCTGGGCATCATGCAGGCCAGCCTGGACATCGTCGTGCCCTATCTGAACGACCGCACCCAGTTCGGCCAGCCCATCGGCGACTTCCAGCTGATGCAGGGCAAGCTGGCCGACATGTACGTCAAGCTGTCGGCCAGCCGCGCCTACGTCTACGCCGTCGGCCAGGCGCTGGACCGCGGCGAGACCGGCCGCCAGACCCGCAAGGACGCCGCCGGCGCCATCCTGTACGCCGCCGAGAACGCCACCCAGCTGGCGCTGGACGCGATCCAGTGCCTGGGCGGCAACGGCTACATCAATGAATACGCGACCGGCCGCCTGCTGCGCGACGCCAAGCTGTACGAAATCGGCGCCGGCACCAGCGAGATCCGCCGCTGGCTCATAGGCCGCGAACTAATGGCCGAAACCCGTTGAGCGCGGCGGATAAAGGGGCCGATGCCGCGTTGCGCCGCCTGGCCGTACGATTTGTACTGTCTGCGGCGGCGCGCCTTGCCTCAGCCCCTTTCTCCACCACTCTCCGGCTTATCTCAGCAAAGTTAGAAGAAACCAGAACATGACCGCCGCCGAACGCATCGTCCAGGCTCAGCTAGACGCCTACAACGCCCGCAATCTCGAAGCCTTCGCCGCCTGCTACGCCGAGGACGTCAAGGTCTACCGCCTGCCGGCCATGACGCTGAGCCTGAATGGCCGCGCCGCGCTGGCCGACCACTACGCCAGCAAGCGCTTCAACCTACCCAGGCTGCACGCCGCGCTGCTGCACCGCATCGTCCAGGGCAGCCGCGTCATCGACCACGAGGACGTGACGCTGGACGGCGAAAACCGCCTGCGCGCGGTCGCCATCTACGACGTCAACGCCGATGGATTGATCGCCGCCGTCTGGTTCGTCGACGCCGAATGACAAGGTAAAACAACATGCCCATTCTCGAATCCAAACTGTCGCCGCGCGCCGCGGACTTCGTCGCCAACGCCGACAAGATGCGCGCGCTGGTCGACGATCTGAAACAGAAAGTCGCCAAGGCGGCGCTGGGCGGCGGCGACAAGGCGCGCGACAAGCACACCGCGCGCGGCAAGCTGCTGCCGCGCGATCGCATCGACCTGCTGCTGGACGCAGGTAGCCCCTTCCTGGAGCTGTCCCAGCTGGCCGCCTATGGCATGTATGGCGGCGACGCGCCCGGCGCCGGCATGATAGCCGGCATCGGCCGCATCAGCGGCGTCGACTGCCTGATCATCGCCAACGACGCCACCGTCAAGGGCGGCACCTACTACCCGATGACGGTGAAGAAGCATCTGCGCGCGCAGGAAATCGCCCGCGACAATCGCTTGCCCTGCGTCTACCTGGTGGATTCCGGCGGCGCCTTCCTGCCGCTGCAGGACGAGGTGTTCCCGGACAAGGAACACTTCGGCCGCATCTTCTACAACCAGGCCAATCTGTCGGCCGCCGGCATTCCGCAGATCGCCGTGGTGATGGGCAGCTGCACCGCCGGCGGCGCCTACGTGCCGGCGATGAGCGACGAAACCGTCATCGTCAAGGAACAGGGCACCATTTTCCTCGGCGGCCCGCCTCTGGTGCGCGCGGCCACCGGCGAGGTGGTCAGCGCCGAGGAATTGGGCGGCGGCGATGTACACACAAAAATCTCCGGCGTCGCCGACCACCTGGCGCAGACGGACGCGCACGCGCTGTCCATCGCCCGCCGCATCGTGTCGGACCTGAACTGGAAGAAACAGGGCGAGCTGGACCGCGCCGAGCCCAGACCGCCGCGCTACGCCGCGGAGGAAATCTACGGCGTGATCCCCGCCGATCCGAAAAAGCCGTTCGACGTGCGCGAGATCATCGCCCGACTGGTCGACGATTCCGACTTCGACGAGTTCAAGCAGAACTACGGGACCACGCTGATCACCGGCTTCGCCCGCCTGAACGGCTACCGCGTCGGCATCCTGGCCAACAACGGCATCCTGTTCAGCGAATCGGCGCTGAAGGGCGCCCACTTCGTCGAGCTGTGCTGCCAGCGCGGCATTCCGCTGGTCTTTCTCCAAAATATCACCGGCTTCATGGTGGGCAAGAAGTATGAAAACGGCGGCATCGCCAAGGACGGCGCCAAGCTGGTGACGGCGGTGGCCTGCGCCAAGGTGCCCAAGTTCACCGTGCTGATAGGCGGCAGCTTCGGCGCCGGCAACTACGGCATGTGCGGCCGCGCCTATTCGCCGCGCTTCCTGTGGATGTGGCCGAACAGCCGCATCTCGGTGATGGGCGGCGAGCAGGCCGCCGGCGTGCTGGCCCAGGTGAAGAAGGAACAGCTGGGCGACGCCTTCACGCCTGAGCAGGAAGAGGCGCTGAAAGCCCCGGTGCGCCAGCAGTACGAAGAACAGGGCCACCCGTACTACGCCAGCGCCCGCTTGTGGGACGACGGCGTGATCGACCCGGCCCAGACCCGCGACGTGCTGGCGCTGGCGCTGGAGGCCGCGCTGTCGGCGCCGGTCGAGGCGACCCGCTTCGGCGTGTTCCGGATGTAAGGAGCGGATGATGAGCTACACCACGCTGCAGATCGAACAACAGGGCAAGGTGGCCACCGTCTGGCTGAACCGGCCGGAGCTGCACAATGCGCTGAACGAGGTGCTGATCGCCGAACTGACCGAGGCGATGCGCCAGCTGAACCGCAAGCCGGACGTGCGCGTCATCGTGCTGGCCGGCCGCGGCAAGAGCTTCTGCGCCGGCGCCGACCTGGACTGGATGCGCCGCGCCGCAGGTTACAGCGAGCAGGAAAACCTGGCCGATGCGCAGAAGCTGGCGGCGATGCTGAAGGGCGTCTACCGCAGCGCCAAGCCGGTGATCGCCCGCATCCACGGCGCGGCGATGGCCGGCGGCACCGGCCTGGCGGCCGTCTGCGACATCGCCATCGCCACCGAAGCCGCCAAGTTCGCGCTGACCGAGGTCAGGCTGGGCCTGATCCCGGCCACCATCGGCCCCTATGTCGCCGACGCGATAGGCTGGCGCCAGGCCAGACGCTACTTCCTGTCGGCCGAGCGCATCACCGCCGGCACCGCGCTGAAGCTGGGCCTGATCCACGAGCTGGTCGACGAGGCGCTGCTGGACGCGCGGGTGGCCGAAGTCGCCGAGGAACTGGCCAAGGGCGCGCCCGGCGCCTTGCGCGAGGCCAAGCTGCTGCTGGCAGAGCTGCGCGAGGGCTCGCCGTGGGACGACCAGTTGCTGGAACGCACCGCCGGCCGCATCGCGACGATACGCGCCGGCGACGAGGCCCGCGAGGGCCTGGCATCGTTCTTTGAAAAGCGCGCGCCGAAGTGGCAGGAATGAGATGGACAGGCGGCCCCCTCTCCCCCGGCCCCCGCTCCGCGCCCCACGGTTTGGGCTGCCGCCCAAACCGGCTCGGGCGGCACAACGCATGCATTGCGAATTCCCGCCCTTGCCCCGCGAGGGGAGAGGGGAGTCGTCTGGCTTTGACAATGTTTTGGCAACCGAACAGGGTGGAGAGCGGTCTGGCTTCGGCAATGTTTTGGCAACCGAACACGGCCTACCGAACATGATTTGGAATCAAGGCAAGCCCAACAATGCCGCCACCCAAAGCCCCTCTCCCCTCGTGGGAGAGGGGTTGGGGAGAGGGGGCCGACGCCGCCCCCCATCCGCAACAAGACAACGCCCATTGGCAGACCATGAAAGATTGCCATGTTCAATAAAATCCTGATCGCCAACCGCGGCGACCAGCAGCCGCAAGGCTGCGCAGCTGCGAAGCAAAATCGCCTGCTGGCGCGCAAGCGCCGGGGCGGTTTCGCCGCGGGAGACCACCATGTTCAATAAGATACTGATCGCCAACCGCGGTGACCAGCAGCCGCAAGGCTGCGCAGCTGCGAAGCAAAATCGCCTGCCGGCGCGCAAGCGCCGGGGCGGTTTCGCCGCGGGAGACCACCATGTTCAATAAGATACTGATCGCCAACCGCGGCGAAATCGCCTGCCGCGTCATCAAGACCGCCCGCGCCCTCGGCATCGCCACCGTCGCCGTCTATTCCGACGCCGACGCCGACGCCCGTTTCGTCAAGCTGGCCGACGAGGCCTACCGCCTCGGCCCGGCGCCGGCCGCCGAATCCTATCTGCGCGCCGACCTGATCCTGGCCATCGCCAAGCAGAGCGGCGCAGAGGCGGTGCACCCCGGCTACGGCTTCCTGTCCGAGAACGAGGACTTCGCCGCCGCCTGCGAGGCCGCCGGCGTCGCCTTCATCGGCCCGCCGGCCTCGGCCATCGCCGCGATGGGCAGCAAGTCCGCCGCCAAGGCGCTGATGGAGAAGGCCGGCGTGCCGCTGGTGCCCGGCTACCACGGCGACGAGCAGGACCCGGCGCTATTGCAACAGCAAGCCGACGCCATCGGCTACCCGGTGCTGATCAAGGCCAGCGCCGGCGGCGGCGGCAAGGGCATGCGCATCGTCGAAGCGGCCGGCGACTTCGCCGCCGCCCTCGCCTCCTGCCAGCGCGAGGCGCGCGCCAGCTTCGGCGACGACAAGGTGCTGGTCGAGAAATACCTGACCCGCCCCCGCCATGTGGAAATTCAAGTCTTCGCCGACAAGCTGGGCGGCTGCGTCTACCTGTTCGAGCGCGACTGCTCGGTGCAGCGCCGCCACCAGAAAGTGCTGGAGGAGGCGCCGGCGCCGCACCTGCCGCAAGCCACCCGCGAGGCGATGGGCCAGGCGGCCGTGGCCGCCGCGCGCGCCGTCGGCTATGTCGGCGCCGGCACGGTCGAATTCATCATGGACGTGGACTCCGACAAGTTTTACTTCATGGAGATGAACACCCGGCTGCAGGTCGAACACCCGGTGACCGAGATGATCACCGGCCAGGACCTGGTGGCCTGGCAGCTGGCCGTCGCCGCCGGCGGCGCGCTGCCGCTGGCGCAGGAACAGCTGGCCATCCGCGGCCACGCGATCGAGGCGCGCATCTACGCCGAAGACCCGGACAAGGGCTTTTTGCCGTCCACCGGCACGCTGGTCCATCTGGCGACGCCGGCGGAATCGGCCCATGTGCGCATCGACACCGGCGTCGAGCAGGGCGACGCGATCTCGCCGTTCTACGACCCGATGATCGCCAAGCTGATCGTCTGGGGCGAGACCCGCGAGGCGGCGCTCAGGCAGATGGACGCCGCGCTGGCGCAGTACCGGATTGTCGGCCTGTCCAGCAATGTCGCCTTCCTGCGCCGCATCATCGGCCATCGCAGCTTCGCCGGCGGCCACGTCGACACCGGCCTGATCGCCCGCCACCACGACGAACTGCTGCCCCCGCCCGCCGCGCCGACGGCCAGACAGCTGGCGCTGCTGGCGCTGGCCGAGGCGCTGGCCGGGCAGGCGCCCTACCCGGCCCCGGCCGGCTGGCGGCTGAACGGGCAGCTGACGCGGCGCTTTTCCTTCCAGCGCGACGAGGCCAGTCACGGCGTCGAGCTGTGCCATCAGGACGACGGCTATCTGGTCAGCGTCGGTTCGGCCTGCTTCGCCGCCGACGCCAGCCTGGCCGGAAACCAGCTGGATGCCACGCTCGACGGCGTCAAGATCAAGGCCGTCGTCGTCCGTCACGGCGCGCAGCGCGCGCTGTTCGACGGCGGCGAGCGCCTGGCCGTCGACTTCATCGACCCCTATGCCTACACCGAAGTCGGCGCGCACGGCGAAACCCATCTGAAGGCGCCGATGCCGGGCCGGGTGGTGGCGCTGCTGGCGGAGATCGGCAAGAAAGTGGCCAAGGGCTCGCCGCTGCTGATCCTGGAAGCGATGAAGATGGAGCACACCATCACCGCGCCCGGCGACGGCGTGGTGCAGGATTTCTACTTCGCCGCCGGCGAGCAGGTCAACGATGGTGACGAGCTGGTCGACTTTGCCGCAGAATGACGAAGTCATTCATAACGGCAACAAGGGACTAATCATGCATATCGCTCTGGAAAACATCCAGCAGCTGCGCCAGCGCGGCGAACACGAGACCGCCCGCCTCCAGGCGCTGGAGCTGTTGCGACACCAGCCGCAACACGCCGATCTGCATTACCTGGCCGCCTGCATCCACGACAGCCTGGGCCTGGAGGCGGAAGCCATCCCCCACTACCAGCAGGCGCTGGAATTGGGGCTGAGCGGCGAGACCGCCGCCGAGGCCTGGCTGGGCCTGGGCAGCAGCCACCGGGCGCTGGGCCGTTTCGACGAGGCGGAAGCCGCGCTGCTGGAAGGCCTGCAACTGTTCCCGGAACACCACGCGCTGCGCGCCTTCCTGGCGATGGCGCAGTACAACCAGGGCCGGCACAAGGAAGCGACGCAGGGCCTGCTGGCGCTATTGGCCGACGGCAGCGCCGACCACGGCATCCGCGCCTACCGCCGCGCCATCCATTTTTACGCGGAAGACCTGGACCGCACCTGGTAACGAGACCGATATGGACCCCGTCATCATCAATCACCCCGGCCTGTCCCTGGCCGGCTACGGCATCGCCACCAGCAAGGAGGGCGGCGACAATCTGCGCCGGATTCCGGCCTTCTGGCGCGACTACGCCGAGCGGCTGCGCCAGCCGCTGCTGGACGCGCTGGGCAAGCCGGACGCGCCGGAGTACGGCGTGGTCTGCGACTTCGATCCGGAGACCGGCGCCTTCCGCTATCTGATCGCGATGGAATGCCCGGCCGACGGCTCGCCGCCGCCGGACAGCGAGCGCCGCGACGTCGCGCCGGCCAAATACGCGGTGTTCAGCACGCCGCCGGCGGCCGATCCGGCCCGCTTCCGCCAGGCCATCGCCGAAACCTGGCAGCACATCTACCAGCACTGGCTGCCCGCGTCCGTCCGCTGGGAGCACGCCGCCGGCGAGACCTTCGAGCGCTACGACGAACGCTGCGTCCCCGGCCAAGCCACGCTGCAGATGGACATCTACATCCCCGTCCAGCCCAAGCGCTGAAGGAAAGCCATGCAAAGCGTCAAGATAGTGGAAGTGGGCCCGCGCGACGGGCTGCAGAACGAAAAGCAGTCGCTGGACGCCGCCGTCAAGCTGGAACTGATCCGCCGCCTGGCCGCCAGCGGCCTGAGCACGATAGAGGCCGGCGCCTTCGTCTCGCCCAAATGGGTGCCGCAGATGGCGAACAGCGCGGCGGTGCTGACCGGGCTGGACCTGGCCGGCCCGCTGTCCTACCCGGTGCTGGTGCCCAACGACCAGGGCCTGGACGCGGCGCTGGCCGCCGGCGTGCGCGAAATCGCCGTGTTCGGCGCCGCCAGCGAAAGCTTCAGCCAGAAGAACATCAACGCCAGCATCGCCGAGAGCCTGCAGCGCTTCGACAGCGTGTGCCGGCGCGCGCTGGACGCCGGCATCAGGGTGCGCGGCTACGTGTCCTGCGTCGTCGGCTGCCCGTACGAGGGCCGGATCGCACCGCGGAAGGTGGCCGAAGTGGCCCGGGCGCTGGCCGATCTGGGCTGCTACGAGATCTCGCTGGGCGACACCATAGGCGTCGGCACCCCGGCCGCCGTGCGCGAGATGCTGGACGCGGTGCTGGACGCGCTGCCGGCCGAACGGCTGGCCGGTCACTTCCACGACACCTACGGCATGGCCATCGCCAATATCCGCGCCGCGCTGGACGTGGGGCTGCGGGTGTTCGACGCCTCGGTGGCCGGGCTGGGCGGCTGCCCGTACGCGCGCGGTGCCTCCGGCAACGTCGCCACCGAGGACGTGGCCTATCTGCTGGCCGGCGAGGGCTATCACACCGGCATCGATCTCACTACACTGGTGGATGCCGCCTGGTACATCGCCGACGCGCTGGGCAAAGCCCCCGCCTCCAAGCTGGCGCACGCGCTCGGCCGCCAGGGCTAAACCATACCGGCAGGTCCGCCCCTCCAAGCAAAAACAATGCGGGCCGCCACAGGAGAAACCATGCAAGCAAGCAATACCCCGATCTGGACGCCATCGGCCGGCCGCGTGGCCGGCAGCCATCTGACCGCCTTCGCCCGGCTGGCCGAAACCGCCTGCGACCAGTCGCTGCCGGACTACCGCAGCCTGTGGCAGGCCAGCGTCGACGACCCCGGCCGCTTCTGGTCGCTGGTCTGGGACTACTGCGGCGTCATCGGCGACAAGGGCGCGGTCGCGCTGGAAAACGGCGACGACATGCTGGCCGCCCGCTTCTTCCCGGAGGCCCGGCTCAACTACGCGGAAAACCTGCTGCGCCGCGACGACGACACGCTGGCCGTGGTGTTCCGCGGCGAGGACCGCATCGAGCAGAAGCTGTCCTGGCGCGAATTGAACCAGCTGGTCTCGCGGCTGCAGCAGGCGATGCGCGCCAGCGGCGTCGCCGCCGGCGACCGCGTCGCCGGCTTCATGCCCAATATGCCGGCCACGCTGACGGCGATGCTGGCCGCCGCCAGCCTGGGCGCGGTGTGGACCAGCGGCTCGCCCGACTTCGGCACCGACGGCGCACTGGACCGCTTCGGCCAGACCGAGCCCAAGCTGCTGTTCTGCCCGGACGGCTACTGGTACAACGGCAAGGCGGTGGACATCCGCGCCAAGATGGCGCATCTGGCGGAAAATCTGCCCAGCGTGGCCCGCATCGTCGTCGTGCCCTATCTCAGCATCGACGCCGCCGACTTCGCCGCCGCTGTGCCGCGCGCGCAGTCGCTGGACCACTTCCTCGCCGGTTTCGACGCCCAGCCGCTGGAATTCGTCCGCCTGCCGTTCAACCACCCGCTGTACATCCTGTATTCCAGCGGCACCACCGGCAAGCCCAAGTGCATCGTCCACGGCGCCGGCGGCACGCTGCTGCAGCATCTGAAGGAACACCAGCTGCACGCCGACGTCCACCAGGGCGACCACCTGTTCTACTTCACCACCTGCGGCTGGATGATGTGGAACTGGCTGGTCTCCGGCCTCGCCTCCGGCGCGGCGCTGATGCTGTACGACGGCTCGCCGTTCGCCGACGACGGCCGCGTGCTGTGGGACTACGCCGCCGAGCACGGCTTCACCCATTTCGGCACCTCGGCCAAATACATA
Organism: Chromobacterium sp. ATCC 53434; assembly: GCF_002848345.1. NCBI lineage: Bacteria > Pseudomonadati > Pseudomonadota > Betaproteobacteria > Neisseriales > Chromobacteriaceae > Chromobacterium > Chromobacterium sp. ATCC 53434. Next base: position 3,015,090 of record NZ_CP025429.1, read on the forward strand.
GACAGCCTCAGGAAGACCGAGATCGTGCCGGCGCGCGACTGGCAGCTGTCGCGGCTGCGCAGCCTGTTCTCCACCGGCTCGCCGCTGGTGGCGGAAAGCTATGACTGGGTGTACGACAACATCAAGTCCGACCTGAACCTGGCCTCGATCTCCGGCGGCACCGACATCGTCTCCTGCTTCGCGCTGGGCGCGTCCACGCTGCCGGTCTACCGCGGCGAGCTGCAATGCCGCGGCCTGGGCATGGCGGTGGACATCTACGACGAGCAGGGCCGCGCCGTCGTCCAGGAAAAGGGCGAGCTGGTCTGCGTCAAGCCGTTCCCGTCGATGCCGATAGGCTTCTGGAACGACAAGAACGGCGAGAAATACCGCCAGGCCTATTTCGGCCGCTTCGCCAATATCTGGTGCCACGGCGACTACGCCGAACTGACCGCCCACGACGGCGTGATCATCTACGGCCGCTCCGACGCGGTGCTGAACCCCGGCGGCGTGCGCATCGGCACCGCCGAGATCTACCGCCAGGTGGAAGTCTTCCCGGAAATCCTGGAAAGCCTGGCCGTCGGCCAGACCTGGCAGGACGACGAGCGGGTGGTGCTGTTCGTCAAGCTGCGCGACGGCGTTCAGCTTGACGAAGAGCTGGCCGGCAAGATCAAGGCCCAGATCAAGAGCGGCGCCAGCCCGCGCCACGTGCCGGCCCGCATCGTCGCCGTCGCCGACATTCCGAAAACCGTCAGCGGCAAGATCGTCGAGTTGGCGGTGAAGAACGTCATCCACGGCCGTCCGGTCAACAATGTCAGCGCGCTGGCCAATCCAGAAGCGCTGAAACTGTTTGAAAACCTCAGCGAGCTCGGCGAATAAACCGCCATCCACCCGATCAAAAACGAGGACCCCGGTCCTCGTTTTTCTTTTGGCGCCTGTTGGCGACATTTTCCGGCCCAAAACCCTATTCCCCGGATATTTTGCAAGCGCCGAACGCGGCAAGCTGAATTATCATGAATTAATGGGGCAGGATGATTCTGGGTCGCAAATGCGGGCATAATCTTCAGGAGAACAACAACGCGGGGCGCGACGATTTTCGGAGCGGACAGACATGTTGAATCGGCAGCAGCGCAGTTGGGGCGTGGAACAGTGGGCGGCCTATCTGAAAGACCGCGAGATACCCGTTCTGGCGGCGACGCGGGATATTTTCCAGTCGCTGAAATCGCAAGGCCAGGACGCCCCGGAGTTTTCGCCGAGAGAATTGGTGGAAATGGTTCACGACGATCCCTATCTGGCCGTCAAACTGCTGATAGAGGCCGAACGGCACCGCTCCCGCCGCCTGGGCAACGAGACCACCACCCAGCTGGCGACGATATTGCAGATAGGCAGCGACCCATTGTATTCGCTGATCGCCAGAAGCCCGGTCGTCGATGTCGACCATCCTGGCTGGCGGGCGGCGGTTTCCACCGCCGTGATGGCGTCCGGCATTGCGCGCGCCTGGTCGAATTTCCGTTCCGACACCTCGCCGGAAGAAATCTCGCTGGCCACGCTGCTTTCCGAAACCGGGGAATTGCTGCTCTGGCATTTCGCGCCGGAATTGCCGACCGAGGCCATCGCCGAATTCGAAGCCGGCCGCGCCAACCGCACCGGCCTGGCCCAGTTGAACACCGCCGGATTCACCTTCCGCCAATTGACGCTGGTCCTGTCCGACGTCTGGCAATTGCCGCAGATGATCAGCCAGCTGATACGCGGCGTGGACCGGCCGCGCACCCATATCGCCCAGACCGCCATAGACTGCGCCCGCCACCTGACGCAAAACCCGGACAATCCGGCCCTGCCTTCCGACATCGGCCATATCGCCCAGTACATTCCGGGCGTGCCCAAGGAAAAACTGGTCTCGGCGCTGCCGCTGTCCGACGAGCAGAAGGCCTGCCTGCTGGCGGCGCTGCCTCAAGAAGACGAATAAGAGCCGCTAACAAAAATCGACAGAACAAGTTGGCGCCAAGCCTTGCCAGATGGGTATCCCATAGGAGGACCTGCCCCAGGAGCTGGGCTTCAGCAGCGGCATGACCTGCTGGCGGCGACTACGAGATTGGCAGCTCCAAGGTCTCTGGGACCAGCGTCATCTGGCATTGCTCACTCAGCTTCGACAATGCGACCAGATTGATTGGAGTCGTGCCAGCATCGACGGGGCGAGTGTTGCCAGCCCCAGGAGGCCAGCAAACTGGGCCTAACCCCACCGACCGGGGCAAGCTCGGTAGCAAACGGCACATCGTCGTAGATCGCCGTGGCCTGCCATTGGCGCAGTATATTACTGGAGCCAACCGGCATGACTCAATGGTGTTTCAGTCATTGATCGATGCCATCCCGGACATCCCCGACTTACCGGGCCAGCCGCGGAAACGGCCGGACCGGCTACACGCCGATAAGAGCTACAACTACCGCCGTTGTCGCGACCACCTTCGACGACGAGGCATCCAGGCCCAAATTACCCGTCGAGGCGTTGAAAGTAGCGAGAAGCTTGGCCGGCATCGCTGGGTGGTTGAGCGAACGCACGCGTGGCTGGCGGGGTTTGGCAAGTTGCGTATTCACTTTGAACGTCGGCTCGATACGTATTACGCGTTGTTGAAGCTGGCTTGCTCCCTGATTTGCTTATGCTTTATCGAGAAATTTTGTTAGCGGCCCTAAGTGCGGCAAGCAGTTGGCCAGCTGCCGGGCGCGCGGCAATATGGCGAACTACGGCAGTTGCCCTGACATGCAGCGCTATAGCTGATCTTGTGCGGCGCCGGGCATTCTGTGGGGTTTATTGATGGGGAATGCCAGGGGCGGGGCGCAATATTGCGTAATCAGCCACTATTGTTGTGCAGTGCAATGCCATTACGGTAACATGACAATTGAATTAAGAATAAAAATGATTAGCTTGTTAATCGTGATGGAGAAATGTTTTGAGAATATCGGATTTGATATCAGCGTCTACCGGTGATAGCGTGCTGAATAATGGCACGTATAAAAATAACCCGGCGTATAACGATAACTTGCCAGTTCGCCAAGCTCAAATCCCGCAAACCAGTCAGTCAGCGCCCGCGCCCACTCAGGCCAGTGCCACGCCTGCGCCCACGCCCTCGACTACAGTTACACTGAGTCCGGCAGCTATTGCGGCGGCGCTCAGCGGGATCAAGCCCATTGTCGAAACGGCGGGCCATGTCGATCAAACCTATTCGCCGCCAGCGAAGTCGGTTGCGGCACCTGGAATTACCGCATCTGTAGTGGCGGCCGTTGCTGCCAATTCTGCGGCCGTGGCCAATGCGGCAGCAGCGGCTAAATCGGGTACGCATGTTCCGTCAGCAGTCCCAACAGTGGCAACATCATCTGCCTTTGGCTGTGCCGGTGGGGGATTTGCGGGACTCGTGGCTGGTATTTGCAATGACGAAAATGGCAATAAAGTTTTTTATGCCGGTATCGGCTCTCCTGGCCCATCTGGGGCGTTTGGTACGGTTGTTAACGGGACAGCGGCAGATCATCTAAATGGATTTTCTGGCACGTTTATTGGCCCAACTGCAACCGGGGTAGGGTATGCTCCGGGTAATCCTGGTACGATATCGACTGTGTCGGGCGTGCCAGGCTGGAGCATTACATATGGTTCGACGTTGGGGACAAGTAGCCAGCCGGCGACACCGTATGATTTTCATACATCGCCAGTTTCCAATCCGAATGAATGCACACGGTCGGAGTATATAGACCCGCATGGCATCGGCGTGGGGAGTTCCTATAGCAGTGATGCGGGCCAATCATCTCAAATATCGAATGGCGGCACGTCAAACAATGATAGACATGAGTTGGATGCAGAAGCAGTGGTCGCCTAAGCATTTTGGGAGGTGGTGAAAATGACCGAGCCAATGACATTAATGCAAAAAATAACATCGGGACTGATGTTGACGCCTTTTTTATATCTGGGGTATTTGGAATTGCAGCGGCGGGCCAGGATTGCGCAAGAAATGGCAGTCGAGTGGTTGCAGGAAAATCATCCCGGCTGTGTTGTAGCATCGATGAAGGCTTCCATGTTGCTTTGGCCTGTTCGCGTGGTGATGCAGGTTTATACGCCTAAGGATGAAGACTTTGAAATTAAGATAAAAGCCGGCTCTTTCATGGGCGGGATTTTTAATGGCCCGGTCGAGGTTGTTTATATCAGAAAGAAAAATCCTCCATCAGAGCCAAAAGAAACGCTTAAATAAGTAATCGTTTTTCGAGGTCGCCTACGGGCGGCCTTTTTTATGGGGAAAACAATGCCTGCAATATCCGATCGGCTATGAAGGAGAGGAGATGTTCGACACATGGGAACCGCCGGTGACGGACTCACGTTTAGAAAAATGCAGCAAACGGTTGATCAGCTGCCGCATCCGGGGCAACCTGCCGCATCATAGCGGCTGCCCCGGAATGCGTCGCTACAATTAGCGAGAATTATTATTTTTTATGGCCGATTTATCGCATGTTTTTTGAGATGTTTTGTTGCAAAAACATTCTAGTGTGTAGTCCTTTTTAGTAGACTTTAATGAATAACTAAATTGTAGATCTACACGCCGGTTCACTGCATTACATTCTTTGGCCAAGTCTTTATCTTTGATTGCAGAGCAATCTTTGAGTGGTGAGCGTGCCCCCATGGTTTTTATTTCTATATTGGCGTTTTGAATGCCTTTGTATAGGTTCTTGTTGCACAGTATGGATAATGCATGGGTTGCGCGCTCGCGGCCTAGGTCTTCATTGCTAGCATTTTCTATCGGCATTGGATCGGCATGTCCAATGACGGTAATTTTGTTGAGGAATTTTTCCCCAATCCCATCAGTGTTAGTTTCGATGAACGGTCTTATTTGCTTTGCGAGTTGATCTTTAGCAGATGGCTCATCTTCCGGTATCGTTTTATTTGATGGAAATACAAGCGCGTCGCTGATTTCTGTGCAGCGCACATTTTGAGAGGCAATTAAACTTGTTTCATTGCTATCTAGCTCTACTCTAGGGTATTCGTCATAGGTGGCTTTATCTTTTTTAATGCTTCCATTGGGCGCGCTTGAATTCGTTTTGTTTGTATTTCCTTCATCATTAAACCCTAGCAGCTGAACATAGCTTCGGGCGCCAATGCCATGCCACCAGATTTTAAGATCAGTTACAACGGCAGAGCCATCTGAGTTTTTGCAAACACTAAGAGGAATGTCCTGTAGCTTGGCCGCATTTTCTAGACGTTGAAGATTTTTTTTTGAAACCCATAAGGATGCTCTGTCTTGGTATATTCCAATAGGCTTTACAACGGAGTTGTTAAATATGGAGGAGCCTAATTCAGACCACTGCATTAGAGGTAGTGCGAGTAGTATTGCAACGAATACTGCTATGGCAGTTCGGCCGCCAGGGTACTTTACTTCATTTTTCTTCTTTGAGAACTCGCTAGTTATTATTGACTGAAGGAGAGCTAGAATTAAGCCGCTAGCTTGAATGTAGAGTGCGAGAAAGCATGCTTGGTCGCTTGTGGCGCATACTATTAATCCGGCAGTCAAATACCGTACAGAAAGCTCATGCCGCGTAGCGGATTTTTTCATGCCGGAAGTACGACCGGATTCTGGCCGGCTGCTTCTGCAATGAGCGTAAATGGGACAGCACTTTCCCTTGAAGTTGACCGTCTGATCGAACCGGCTCACCTGCGCTCATTCTGGCCTTCAGGTCGCCGTTCAAGTATTCATCCGGGTTCAGTTCCGGTGAGTAGCTGGGCAGGAAGAACAACTCAATCGCCTTCTTGTTCTCTTCCTCCTCCAACCATGCTTGCACCAGCTTGCTGTGATGCACGCGCAAGTTGTCGAGGATCAAGAACACCTTCTTGCCGCCAGCATCACGGATCAGCCGCATCAGAAACTTGATCAGCACCCGGGCCGTCAAGGTCTCCCGGTACAGCATGAAGCGCATCTTGCCTTGGTTGGTAATGGCCGAAATCAAGTTGATGCGCGCTCTTTTCGATTGGGATAACACCAGAACTGGGGTTTGGCCTTTTGGGGCGTAGCCACGCGGAAAGTGCTCAACACTCGACACCGCCGATTCGTCGCCCCAGCTGATTTCAGCCATTTCCGCTTTGGCACGCGCGACGATAGCCGGGTATTCCTCCTTGAGCCATTTCTCGACTGCTGCCGGTCGCTGCTCATAAGCGCGTTTGAGCGGGCGCTGCGGCGTAAAGCCCCAGCGGGCCAAGTACAGACGGACAGTACGGATCGGCAGATCGATCAGAAACATCTGCTTGATTACAGCCTTGACCGCCTGAGCACTCCACAGGGCAAACCTCAGCTTCATCTGGTCTGGCGTGCGATCCACGATGTCCTGCTTGATCCGGGCTTCCTGCGCCTCGGTCAGCCGACGGCCGGTGCCTTCGGCGCGACCGCGCTTCTGTTCTTTGAATCCCTGCGCACCTAGTGCTGCCTCACGCACCACCCAGGCGGAAATGGTGGGGCGGCGCAGCCCGAGTTCTTCGGCAATACTGGCTTGAGACCGGCCTCGCTTGTACATCCGGATAGCGGTACGCCTCAGCTGCTCACGGGCGGCCAGTTCAAGCTTGCGCACATCGATTTTTTCCATGCCGGAAGTATACAATCTGTACGGATTATTACTGCCGGATTAATAACTCTACAAAAAACCATAACGTGTATAGAACGAGCCAAATTAGAGGCTGCGAGTTAAGTTTGTTTTTTTTAAAATACCAAGGGAGTGCTATGCATGTCCACAGAGCTTTAGCCAGTATAAATGGGGCGGACAAAATTAATGATGCAATAAATACATGATCTTTTAGATAGGGAGCATCAAAGACCCAACTCCCATAAATTGGGAGTACCTGAACTGTGATATTGGTTAATAAGAATGGGATGGTGAAAAGAATTAAGTATGAAATAGTGGCTATTACTTCTTCCCAATTTATCTTCTTGCGTTTTGTTTTTGTGATTTTCTTTGGAAAATATTTTGGCTTGGTATGATTGGTTGCTTTTCTGAAGCGGTTTGCTTTTTTGCGCTCTGCTAATTTTTTGGCAAGGTATTTCTGTTTTCCATAATCGACAAGAGGGTGGGCAGTATAGGTGCCCAAGCATGCAATGACAAAGATAATAAAGCTAAAGGCAATTGAGAAGAAGAGCAATAGTACACTATCACCTATAGATAGGCCGGATGGTAAGAACTTTGCCTGAGTGTAGCAGTAAATCAAAAGCAAAATAAATCCGTATGCACTCGCAAAGCCAATAACAAGCTTTGAGTACGAGAATATTTTATCGGCAATGGCCTTGGATGTTTCTTCTAGTATCTTTTTACTTTCATTGTCAGTTTTTTCTTTTTCAGCTCTCTTTTTTTCAGTGTCTTGCTTGTTTAAATCTATCTGACTTTTTAAAAGCAAGTCTTTAAAGTCGGAGTGCTTGGGCGATCTATTGTGAAAAGCTGGCCGGTATCGATTATTTTTATGGTCGGGCATCATGTGTTACATCAAAATTTAATTTATTAGTATTGCAGCGGTGAAGCCGGATATTGATCCCGGTACTAAGAGCAGCTAAAAAAATTCCTGATGCTGCCTTGCCTCAGGCAGGTGTGAAACTGATTTTTGTTAGCCGCTCTTAGAGCCGCTAACAAAACCTCGCAGAGTCCCTGAGCCAAGGCGCGCCGACGCAGGCAATACCAGTCGTACGACAAGGAGGCGCAACGCAGGATCAGGGGTTTTGTTAGCGGGTCTTAAGAGCCTGTTCACGATCTTTTTGCGGCATCGGCCGTTTTCTGCCGGATGTAGGGCGCGGAAAGCGGCTCGCCGCAGTGCGCTCACTGCAAGAGACGTTTGACAAAGCCATGTACCGACAGAAAGCGGCACCGGGACGCTCGTAAAAAAGATCGTGAACAGGCTCTAAGAAACCAGTGGCCTAGCCGCGCCGCTTCCGCGCCAGCTTCACCGCGTACATCTCCCGATCCGCCAGCTTGATCGCCGCCGCGCTTTGCATGCCGAACGGCGCCAGGGCCACCACGCCGACGCTGGCGCCGCCATAGGACAGGATCTGCCCGTCCAGCATGTAATCGCCTATGCTGGCCTGCGCCAGCCGCTGCTGCAGCTCGCGCGCGGCGACGGCCGGCTCGCCGTCGGTGATCAGCTCCCCCGGCATGCCGGCATGGGACCATGCCGGCCCCAGGCCGATGACGACGAATTCGTCGCCGCCGACGCGGCCCAGCATGTCGCCGCCGCGCAGCGCGGTCTGCAGCCGGCCGGACACCGCCTTCAGGAAGTCGTCGCCGGCCTGATGGCCGAAACCGTCGTTGACCTGCTTGAAGCCGTCCAGGTCTATGCCGCCCACCAGGATGCTGCCGCTGCAGCGCTCGGCCTGCGCCAGCATCCGTTCCAGCTCGTCGAACAGCGCGCGGCGGTTGGGCAGGCCGGTCAGCGTGTCGGTCAGCGCGAAGGCGGCCAACTGGGCATTGGCCGACTGCAGGTTCTGCACCAGCGTCTCCCGCTCGATGAAGTTGGCGACGATATTGGCGAACAGCTGCAGCAGGGTCTCGGTTTCCGGCTGCATCGGCAGCTTGCGGGAACTGGCCGCGCACAGCGTGCCCAGCAGGCCGCCCTCGGTGTCTCGCACCGGGGCGCTCAGATAGGTTTTGATGCCCAGCTGGCGCGCCGCCTCGGAATCGCCCCACAGCGTCTCCACCTCGTTGGTCGCCGTCAGCCCCATGTCCAGCGAGCGCTTGCACAGCGTGTCCTCCCAGGGCACGCTCAGGCCTTCGGGAATCTGCATGTCGCCGATATTGCGCGCGTAGCGCACATGCTGCAGACACAAGTCCAGCTCGATGCTGGTCAGATAAGTGGACTCCATGCCGGTGATATTGCCCAGCATTTCCAGCAGCGGCCGGATCAACTGATCGACCGTCCTGGCGGCGCTGAGAGAGAGGGAGAGCTGAGAGAGAACCGCGTCCATGCCTGTTTCCATCCTGATGCCATGATGACTGGGCACTGTAGAGGAACTGCAGCGCCTAGCCTAGTGCCTTGTCGCAAACCGCCGGCGACCAAGCCTGGCGCCGTTCCAAACCGAAACCGCCGCGGGATGCCGCGACCAAAGACGCGGCCCCGGGTCAATCGGCCCGTTCCGGCAGCGGCAGTTTCACCCACTCATTGTAGAAGGCCTCGATATCAGGCTCAAAGTCATGAATCACCGGATACCACGGCGTCGGGGCCTCGACATCGTGCATCGTACCGCAGCGCGGACAGTAATACTCCCGGTAAACTTGCCACTTGGTGTCCGGCGCCATCAGCTTGGGATAGACCTCGGCCATCGCCTCCTCGGAGTCCCTGACATAGACGACGGCGTGCAGCTTCCAGTTCTCGCGGTAGCCGCAAAAAACATTGCCGCAGCCGCACTGGGTCAGCCAGCGCTTGGTTTCGGCCGACTGCACGATGTACAGGTGCGGACCCAGCGGCAGCACGATGCGGTCCTTGAAGCTGACCCGGGCCTGCAGCGCCGCCAGGTACTGCTCGAAACGGCCGCCGTCCTTGGGCATGGCCAGCATGCGGAAGACGGTGTCCCAGTCCAGCGTGCCGTCGACCAGGTGGGCGATCTGTTCGTCTGTATAAGCTGACATATTCCTGCTCCTCGATGACTATCGCTCGACATCATTCTTCGACCTGGACCACGGTGGCGACGTCGGGCAGCTGCGACAGGTCCATCCGGTGGCGGGCGCCGTAGCACGGCACGCCCAGCTCCTCCTCCGGCAGCCGCCAGTCGTCCGGCAACTCCCAAAACGCCTTGAACGCGCGCGCGAACTTTTCCGACAGCGCGAAGCTGGTGGCGAACATGTGCCGCACCTGGACCGAGGCCTGCTTGTCGACGATGCGCTGGCGCTCCTGCCGCATCCATTCGCGCGTCGGCCGCGCGCGTATCAGCCGCTCCATGCGGATCTCGACGCGGCGGATGCGGGTCTCGCCGGGATCGATGGTGAAGACGCCGTCGTCGTCCACGGTGAAGACCACGCCATAGACCCTGCCGGCATACTCCGGCAGCAGATAGCGCTGGTTCAGGTCCGCCTCCACCGCCTTGGGATCGCGGTCCAGCGGGTCGCCGAAGCCGGGGCCGCCGCGCAGGTAGTTCAGATAGAGGTCGTGGTTGGCGTAGCAGTCCTCGGTGGTGATGCACTGCTTGTCGCGCTTGATGCGGGCGTCGGCGTCGAGGTGGCGCTCGTAGTCCGGCGCGCCCGGATCGACGTCGCCGCCCAGCGGCAGAGATTCGCCGGCGGCGATGCGCCGCTCCAGGCCGGTGCCGTGCGCCTCGAAACGGTAGCCGGTGGCCGCCGGGTAGCCGCCCATCATGCCCCAGTCGCTGTTCATGAAGCCGTTGCCCATGAAGAACATCGTCCAGTCCTGGGCGTTCCACACCATGCGCAGCGTCTCGAAGCCGCAGCCGCCGCGGTATTTGCCGTAGCCGCCGGAATTGGCCTTCACATTGCGGCCCAGATACAGCAGCGGCTCCGCCATCTCCCAGATTTCGATGTCGCCCATATCGCCTTCCGGATTCCAGATGGCGGCGGCGTGGTTGAGGCCGTCCTTGATCGCGCAGGCGCCGGTGCCGCAGGACGAGGCCTCGAAGCTGTTGACCGCGTGGATCTCGCCGTCCTGGTTGATGCCGCCGCCCTGCAGCCAGTTTGAGGTGTTGGCGTTGCCGGCGTTGACCTCCTCCAGATAGCCGCGGCTGAAATAGGCCTGGCTCAGGCCGCGCCACAGGCCGGCCCAGCCGGACACCAGGAAATGCCAGGCATAGGCATGGCCGGTGCGGCGGTCGTCCGGATTGCACCAGCTGCCCTTGGGCAGGCGGAATTCGGTGGCGAAGTAGGCGCCGTCGTTGATGCGCTGCGTCGGCACCAGGGTCTGGCACATCATCACCCAGATGCCGGAGGTGAAGGCCACCTGGTGCGCGTTGAAGGTGTGCCAGCCCCAGCGGCTGGCCCCGTCGAAATCCAGCCGCCAGGTGCCGTCCGGCCGTATCGTCATCTCCACCGGCGAGTGCATGATGGAATCCAGCTTGGCGAAGGCGTTGGACACCTGCACATCGTCGTGCCGGTACGGCACGTCGACAAAGGACACCTTGCGGTAGACGCCGGGCAGCGTCATCGCCTTGATCCGGCTTTGCAAGCCGCGGCGGCCCTCCTCTATCACCTCGTAGGCGAACTGCTCATAGGCCTCGACGCCGTCGGCGCGGATCACCTCCTCCACCAGCGCGCGTATCATGTGGCAGCCGGCGATGCGGGTCTTCTCGTCGAGAATCCAGTACTTGGGCGTGCGCACCGAGCGCTGCGACTCGTGCAGCCAGTCGCGCAGCGGCTCGTCGTTGATGCCGGTCTTGCGGCAGGTGATCATGTAGCCGTCGCCGAAACGCTGGGTCTGGCCGGTGGACATGGACCCCGGCGTCACCGCGCCGGTGTCTATCACGTGGGTGACGCCGCCCACCCAGCCTATCAGCCGGCCGTCCCAGAAGATGGGCACGATGGTGGCGATGTCGCAGGGATGGACATTGCCGATGGCGCAGTCGTTGTTGGTGAACATGTCGCCGGGGCGGATGCCGGGATTGGCCTCCCAGTTGTTCTCTATCATGTACTTGATCGCCGCGCCCATCGTGCCGACATGGATGATGATGCCGGTGGACGTCAGCACGCAGTCGCCGACGGCGTTGTACAGCGTGAAGCACAGCTCGCCCTCCTGCTCGACGATGGGGCTGGCGGCGATCTTCTTCGCGGTTTCGCGGGCGTGGACCAGACCGCCGCGCAGCTTGGAGAACAGCTTCTCGTAGCCTATCGGGTCGCCGTCGCGAAAAGGCAGTTCGCTCAGGCCGTTGTAGTGGCCGGTGGACCGGGTGCGGGCGACGATGCCGTCGCGGAAGGCCTTCAGGGTCTGGCCGTTTTTCAGCAGGTCGGCGCAGCCGGCCTCTGTCGTTTTCATCGCGATCATCGCGCGTCTCCCGGTTTGACTTCCCTCAGATGGAACAGGCGGTGCTTGTCCACCGTGGTTTCGAAACCGTCCGGCACCACAAAGGTGGTGGCGTCGGACTCGATGATGGCGGGGCCGACGATGCGGTTGCCCGCCTTCAGGCCCTCCATCCGCCACAGCGAGGCGTCCAGCCATTGCTTGCGGCGATACAGCGGGCGGGCGCCCAGATAGGCCTCCGCCGGCGGGATGGGGCCGGCGTCCGGGTCTTCCGGCAACACCGGCTTCTGCGTGGCCACCATGCCGCGCAGGATGGCGCCGGTGATGGAGAAGCCCAGCTCCGGCGAGCGGGCCGAACTGGCGTACACCCGGCCGTAAGTGTTTTCGAAAGCCTCGACGATCCGGTCCCAGTCGGCGGCGCCCGCGGCGCGGGACACCGGCGAGACGATCTCCAGATCGTTCAGCTGACCCATGTACTGCATCTTGTAGCCGGGGATCAGCATCACGTCCTCGGCCTGGTAGCCGTTGAGCGCGAACTCGTCCATCACCTTGACCGCCAGCTCCGACCAGGCCTGCTGCAGCGTGCGGCAGGCGGCCTCCTTGTCGGCGTCGGCGGCGTGCAGGGCCACGCCGAGGTCCACCGACTTGTCGTAGCGGTACTCGAAATCGGCGCAGGCGCAGCCAAAGGCCGAAAAACCGGCGGCCCAGGCCGGCACCACCACATCCTTGAAACCGACGCCGCCGGTGTAGCCGTAGGCGTGGACCGGTCCGGCGCCACCGTAGGAGAAACAGGTGAAATCGGCCGGGTTGTAGCCCTTGGCGCTGATATTGGCGCGCAAATACTCGGACAGCGTCAGGTCCAGCAGCTCGATGACGCCGGCGGCGGCGTCCTCCACCGACAGGCCCAGCGGATCGGCCAGCTGGGCCTGGATGTGGCGGCGCGCGCGCGCGGCGTCCAGCTTGATCGCACCGCCGAGGAAGTTGTCCGGGTTCAGATAGCCCAGCACCACGTGGCAATCGGACACGGTGACGGTGTCCAGCCCGCTGTCGGCCCAACAGGTGCCGACGCGGTAGCCGGCGCTGTCCGGCCCCAGCCGGATGGACTTGCTGAACGGGTCCAGCCGCGCAAAGCTGCCGGCGCCGGCGCCGACGGAATCCATCGCCACCAGCGGCAGCGACAACACCAGCCGGGCCATGTCCGGATCGGAACGGATGGCGAAATTGCCCTTGGTGATCAGCGCCACGTCGAAGCTGGTGCCGCCTATGTCGGAACAGGCGATATTGTCGTCGCCCAGCGCCTCGCCCAGCATCCTGGAGCCGATCACCCCGCCTATCGGCCCGGACACGATGGTGCGCGCCAGCTCCCTGGCCTTCCAGCTGATGGTGCCGCCATGCGTGGCCATCACCCTCAGGTCGAACCGGGCGCCGTGCGCCTTGAGGCGGTCGCTGACCTTGTTCAGCGTCTGCCGCGACGGCTCCGCGCCGTAGGCCTCCAGGATGGTGGTGTTCATCCGGTGGCTTTCCTTGCGCGACGGGTAGTAGTCCACCGAGGCGAAGACCGGAATCGCCGTCCGCAGCGCGGCCAGCTCCTCATGGACGATGTCGCGCGCGCGCCGCTCGCTGTCGCCGTTCTTGTGCGACTGCAACAGGCAGATCACGATGGCCTGGGCGCCGGCGGCCACCAGCTCGCGCGCGGCCTGTCGCACCTCGTCCTCGCGCAGCGGGATCACCACCCTGCCCTGCACGTCGGTGCGCTCGGTCACGCCGCGGGTGCGGGACACCGGCACCAGCGGCTCGTCGTAACGGTGGGTGTTCAGGTGGATGCGGTCCTCCAGCGCGTAGCCCAGATAGCTTTGCAGCGCGCGGCCCATCGCGTGGATCTGCTCGAAGCCGCGGTTGCAGATCAGGCCGACGGCCAGGCCCTTGCGCATCAGCACGCGGTTCAGCATCGCGGTGCCGGAATAGACGCAGGTGGCCAGCTCCGGGTAGACGTCGTCCACATGCCGCCCCCAGTGGGCCAGCGCATCCTGCGAGGAGTGGTAGATGGCGAGCGATTCGTCATCCGGATGGCTTTGCGCCTTGCCGACGACGAAACGGCCGTCGGCGCGCACGAAAAAGGTGTCGGTCATCGTGCCGCCGGCGTCGATGCCCATCACCTGCACGGTGGATTGCTGTTGCATATGGCCTCCTGATCTCGGTGCGGCGCGTTCCGGCGGCCGCCGGCCGGTGTCGACTTACCACACCGCGCACCGGCGGCCGCCTGACCGGCGCGTCATGCCGGGGACGCGGAAATGCCATTGGCGCAATTGCCGTGCCAGAAAAGAAAGCATTAAATTTAAAGTCTAAAAAGCATTTGATTTCATATGCTTGCGCGCCGATATCGACAAGACGGGCGAGGCCGGCCGCCCGCCGCAAAGCGTCCGGATGCCGGACAGCGTCCGAAAACCGGACAGGGCGGCCCGGACATGCTGCATAGCACAAGATATTGATTTTTAAAGATTCATTGACGGTGCCGATGGCAAGGTTTACGGTTTTCACCGTTGTCGTGTCGCCGATTGGATGGCTGCCATGAGCCCTATGATTCCGCGCGTCGGGGACGAGCATCTGGTTGCCGCGTCCTGGGAGCGCTTCGTCCGCCACGCGACGCCGCCCGCGCTGCCGGTCCGCGACGTGGTCCAGGCATCGTGGCTGCGCTGCCACGCCGAGGCGGTGGACCCGTCTCGCGGCAGCGCGCCCGGCGTGGCGGACCAGGACCAGCTGGCGCAGCTGCGCCACGGCGCCAACGCGCTGTGCGACGCGGCGCAGCCGGTGCTGAAGACGCTGCGGGACGTGCTGTGCGAATCCGGCTCGCTGATCATGCTGACCGACGCCGACGGCGCCATCCTGGACCTGAGCGGCGAAAACCGGGCCCGCCACGCCGGCGAGCGCATCAATCTGGCGCCGGGCGGCTGCTGGGCGGAATCGGCCATCGGCACCAACGCGATAGGCACGGCCATCGCCGCGCGGCAGCCGGTGCAGCTCTATGCCAGCGAGCACTACTGCCTGGACGTCAAATCGTGGACCTGCGCCGCGGCGCCGATACTGGACCCGCTCAGCCGCGCGCTGCTGGGCGTCATCGACGTCTCCGGCACCAAGAAGACTTTCCACGGCCATTCGCTGGGCCTGGTCATCGCCGCCGCCAGGCAGATCGAATCGGCGCTGGCGCTGGCGGTGACGGAACGGCAGGGACGCCTGTTCGCGCGGTCGATGGACGCCTTCACCCGCTACCGCGACGACTGCGTCGCGCTGTTCGACAGCGCCGGCCGCCTGCTGCGGCACAATGGCAAAATAGCCGCCGCGCGGGAGCGGCACGGCATCGCGCTGCCGCTGGAGACCGGCGCCAGGCTGGCCACCTTCGACCTCGCCCTTCCCCCGGAACAGCGCCAGTCGCAGGCGCCGGCCGGAATGCGGCGGGAATGGGTCCAGGCGGTGCGCGCCGGCGGCGTGGAACTGGGGAGCCTCCTGCTGATCCCGCTGCCTTCCCGCCCCGGCCTGCCGCCGGAGAGCCCCGCCCCGCTACCGGCCATCCAAGCGGCCGGCCGGGACGCGTTCGCCGCCATCATCGGCGGCAGCGCCGCGCTGGAAGCCGCCAAGACGCGCGCGCGCCGCCTCGCCCCGCTGGATCTGCCGGTGGTGCTGCTGGGCGAGACCGGCGTCGGCAAGGAACTGTTCGCCCGCGCCATCCACCAGGCCTCCGTCCGCTCCGCCGCGCCCTTCGTCGCGATCAACTGCGGCGCCCTCGCCCGCGAACTGCTGGCCGGCGAGCTGTTTGGCCATGTGGAAGGCGCGTTCACCGGCGCCCGCCGCGGCGGCGCGCCCGGCAAATTCGAGCTGGCCGACCGGGGCACGCTGTTTCTCGACGAAATCGGCGAGATGCCGCTGGACATGCAGCCGCACCTGCTGCGCGTGCTGCAGGACGGCATCGTGGTCCGCCTGGGCGACAGCCGCGAGCGCCGGGTCTCCGTCCGGCTGATCGCCGCCACCCACCACGACTTGCAGGCCGAAGTGAAAAGCGGCCGCTTCCGCGAAGACCTGTACCACAGGCTTTGCGTCACCACCCTCTGCCTGCCGTCGCTGCGCGAACGGCGCGACGACATCCCGGCCATCGTCGCCCACCTGAACGCCCGGCTGGCGCTGAAATACGGCACGCCGGCCAAAACGCTGGACGACGCGGCATGCCGGGCGCTGGAAGGCTACCGCTGGCCCGGCAATGTGCGCGAGCTGCAAAACGTCTACGAGACGATGTTCGCCCTCTGCGACGGCGACCGCATCGACGCCGCGCTGCTACCCGGCGAGATTGCCGGCCCCGCCGACGCCGCGCCCGAACCCGGCGGCCCCGGACGGCTGGACGAAATGGAAAAACAGGCGATACGGGCCGCGATCGCGCGGGCCGACGGCAATCTGTCGCTGGCCGCCCGCACGCTGGGCATCTCGCGCAGCACGCTGTACGTCAAACTGGCCGCGATGCCGGACGGCGCGGCGGCCCAACGGAAAAAGGCCGCGCAGCCCTGAAAATCGCGCGGCGCGGCGGCATCCAGACAAAACAAAGCCCTCCCGGATGGGGAGGGCTTTGTTTATGCAAGACGGGGGATCAGTGCTGATGCCCGTGCTCGCCGTGCACATGCTGGTGGGCGATTTCCTCGGCGGTCGCCTCGCGGACATCGACAACCTTGACGGCGAAGCGCAGGGTCTTGCCGCACAACGGGTGGTTGCCGTCCAGCAAGACGACCGGGCCCTTGATCTTGGTGACGAAGTAGTAGCGCGGCTGGCCATCCGGACCGGTGCGGCGGAGCTGTCCGCCCACCTTCACGCCGGGCGGGAAATCGGCCTTGGGCATCGTGGTGACCAGCGCCTCGTCGCGCGCGCCGAAGGTGTCTTCGGTGGCCAGTTCCAGCGTGGTTTGAAAGCCGGCTTCCTGGCCTTCCAGCGCCGCTTCCAGCTTGGCGAACAGATTGTCGTAATCGCCGTGCAGGTAGGAGACCGGGTTCTTGCCGTCGTCGTAAACCAGACCCTGGCTGTCGGTGACTTTCATGCGCAGGGTGACGGCGGTGTTGGCGGTGATTTTCATGGCGGGCAATGGCTGATAAATTGAAGCCGGAAGGGTCGCAGTTCAGCCGGTGAGTGTCAACTGAATCGACCCTGTCGCAAACGGATCGCCCCCAGCCCGCACAAGAAAAACCGCCCCGAGCATACCGGGACAGCCGCGACGGCTGTGTTCCCGCGCCGGCATTCAAGACCCCTGCCCCGCCGATCAAGCGGCGATCCGGCCCATCCGCTCGGCCGGAACCGCAGCTTGGGCCGAAGAATGAAGCCCAACATCTCCTCGCCACCGCTGCGATCAGCCCGCGACTGCGACCCGCAGGAGTTTTCCTATATCGGGTCCGGCCCAGGGCAAGGCGCAGAGGCCACATGCTGGAATCGGGTCTGCCATGCGCGAAAGAAAAACAATGAACGACAGTATTCTGGGGCTGAATGGGGAGCGTCTCGATCCAGTGAGTGGCGCCACGCATCTGGGCAACGGCTACCGGGCCTACAATCCGGCGCTGATGCGCTTTCACTGCCCGGACGATCTGAGCCCGTTCGGCGCCGGCGGCGCCAATCCATACGCCTACTGCGCCGCGGATCCGGTGAACCGGGCCGATCCGTCCGGCCACCTGAGCTGGCAGGCCTGGAGCGGGATAAGCCTGGGCATCGCCGGCCTGGGGCTGGCGGCGATTACCTATGGGACGTCGATTATCGCCTCCGGCGGAATCATCGCCGCGCTGGAAAGCGCTTCGGCCGTATCGCTGGCGATAGGCGGGATCACCGCGGTGGCGGATGCGACGGCGATAGCGAGTGGCGCGATGGAACAGAGCGATCCGAGGACATCGGCGGCGCTGGGCTGGGTATCGCTGGCGACGGGGATGCTCGCGCTGGGGGCGGGGCTGATTCCGAAACTGGGCCGCCTCGCCAGCCTGGCGAAGGACGGCGCCCGCTTCCTTCGCAAGATCGAGCGGGGCGAGCGAGGCGGATTCGGCATCCCCTTGTCCGGCCGAGGCGCCGGACATTTCGCGCCGAATAACGAACGCTATTTCATGGGCATTTCCGGGGACATGGCGGCGTTCGCCTATGGCGAAATGCTGGAGGACACGCCGGTGTTAAGCGTCTACGGGCATAGCATCATGATGCCGGATGAACGCTACGGCTACCTGCTGTTCAACCCCATCCGCACCAGCGAGCTGCACACGCAGCTGGCGCGCTTTGTCCTGGGTTACTACCGCTATCCCGTCATACGGCTGGACCTCTGCAACTCTTCCCAAATGGCAAGAGACTTATCCGCATTGCTGCCTGGCAGGATAGTCGGAGGATTTAGCGGCGGTCCACGCCTGGGCTTCAATCCGGAGGCGTCTAAAGTCATTTCCGGCGCGCTGACGGTTTTTAGAAACACCGAAGGTGAATTACGGAGCAGATTTCTACGAACGCGGGAATATTTTCTTAAATCGCTGCCATCCAATTATCCGTTCAATATGGACATAGACGATCAGCAGGGGACCTATTTCATCTGGTACCGCGACGGCGTCCCGACAGGCAGAGCGGACATCACCGGCGTGCGCACTGCCGGCCGGCTGGAAGATTAAAATCCGCCTGGATAGTCTGGCGGACCGACCCCGTTGGCGCCCAGGCGTGTGCTTAGGCGGAGTGGAATGAAGCCCAACGTTTGCGATTGCGCCTTCTCTCGGTCCGGTCAACCACGCCGCCCCTGCAGCGCCTTGCCGGCCACGGCATCGCCGTAGACATGCCGACGAACAAGCGGATGCGACGCAGGCGTTTTCCGATATCAAGCCTTGCCCGGAACAAGGCGTGGAGACCGCATGCTGGAATCCCGCCTGTTATGTCAGGAAGAAAAGCCATGAACCACAGCGTTCTGGGGTTTAACGGGGAGCGTCCAGATCCCGTCCATCACGCCGCTCATCTGGGCAATGGCTACCGGGCCTACAGTCCGGCGCTGATGCGCTTTCACTGTCCGGACGATCTGAGTCCGTTCGGCGCCGGCGGGGTCAACCCCTACGCCTATTGCGCCGGGGACCCGGTGAACCGGGCGGACCCGAGTGGACATCTAAGTTGGATGGCCTGGACCGCGATAGGCCTGGGGGTGGCGGGCCTGGCGCTGGCGGCCGTGACCAAGGGGGCGTCGATTATCGTTTCCGGCGGGCTCATTTCCGCGCTACAAAGCGCTTCGGCCGCATCGATAGCGATGAGCACGCTGGCTGTGGTTTCAGACGTGACGGCGATAGCCTGTGGCGCGACGGAAGAGAGCAATCCCCAGGCATCGGCAATTCTGGGGTGGGTGTCATTGGCGACAGGAGCCGCGTCGATTGGGACCGGTCTTGGCAGAGCGGCCGCTATCCACCGATCCGCCGGCATGGCGAAAACATTGCCGGGGGGCTCGGCAAACCTCTGGCGGGCCGGGCGATATACGCTGGATGACGGATATGTCGCACTGGGACAGGATATCCGGAATCTGAAAACCATAGGCTCACATGGTATTGCGATGGAGGATGACACCACCCACTTCGCCTATCTATTCGATGACGACTACAAGGGCGCTGCTCGGCTGAACATCATTGCGCACGGCCGCAATGACGTGAGCCGCTTGTCGGTTCCTCTGCTCGATCACGCAACGGGCCTGTCTGAGGTTTACGGCCCTGAAGCTTTTGCGTGCCAAATCAAGGAAAGAACCGGGATCGCCTATGAGAACTACCGATACGCGCGGCTAATCATTTGCCGCTCGGCGGATCCGATTGGTGGCAGTGTCTTCGCCCAGCATTTTGCGGACTTTACCGGTTTGACAGTCAAAGCCTATTCCGGCCAGGTCAAGATCGCGCGCGATGTTTTGGGCACGATTGCGGCGTCGACGGGCGCTAGCAACTTTTTCAGCGCCGCCGCCCTTGATGCCGGCGCCGTCAATGCGCGCTTCATGCGCCTCAAACCCTGGTTTGGCGGAGACAAGGAGTTTTTCAGACTGCATCCGGAACGGACATCCCGGATATTCACGCCCTCCCAGACGGGATTGCTCGATCTTCCGGTCTAATCGTTTCGAAAGCATTGCCCTTCCTCCCCCCTCCTTGCAACAACTGCGCTCACCGCTCCGCCACAGGAGCCGACAAACAAGCAGAGGCGATCTGCAAGAGTTTTCTGATATCAAGCCTTGCCCAGAACAAGGCGTAGAGGCCGCATGCTGAAATCCCGCCTGTTATGTCAGGAAGAAAAACCATGAACCACAGCGTTCTGGGGTTTAACGGGGAGCGTCTAGACCCCGTCCATCACACCGCTCATCTGGGCAATGGCCACCGGGCCTACAGTCCGGCGCTGATGCGCTTTCACTGCCCGGACGATCTGAGTCCGTTCGGCGCCGGCGGGGTCAACCCCTACGCCTATTGCGCCGGGGACCCCATCAACCATGCGGATCCAACGGGACACCATAGTTTCTGGGGCTGGCTGGGCATAGGCGTGGGAGTCAGCCTGGGGGTTTTACTGACACCGGTATCCGCGGGCTCCTCACTGGCCGCGACCCTGTCCATCGTATCGATTGCAAGCGCGGTGGCCGCTACCGGCCTGGCAATCGCGCAACAGTTTGTAGAAGCGTCCAATCCCAAGCTAGGCGCCGCATTGGGATGGGCGGCACTGGGGGCAGGCATCTTGAGCGGATTGAGCTCCGCAGCGCTTGCCAGGCTCACGCCAGAAGCCAAATCGTTGGCTAGCCTGCTGAAAGGCGTCAGCAACCGCCCGTTTGGCGGGCTAATGATGAGCGGGGATGCTGCGGGCGACTCGGCAGGAACGGCTGCCGGGAGAACAGTGGCAGAGCATGGCAAGCTTGTTTCTCAAAAAAGCAATGTGGCGATCTACGACTTAGGTGAGAAATTCAAAAAAGTTTTCTCATCGCCCGATTGGAGAATAGAAAACGAATATCGGATACATAAACTATATCATGGCGAAGAATCCGCAAAAATGCCAAGCCCAACAACCATCATCACCAAAAGAGTGGCAGGCACTCCTGTACAAAACGGGCAATGGAAATTCACGCCCATAGACCGCGAGAACTTACTAGGCGCGGTAAAAAAAGCACATGCTCTTAAAATTTACCACGGTGATTTACATTTAAACAATATACTATTCGACGAGGGCCGTCGTGAGTTCAACCTAATCGACTTTGGCCATTCCATTCACCCAGCAAATGATGGGTTGCTCAATATGGAGTTTGAGGATTTTCAGGCGTTCATGGAGAATAAATGGGCAAGATTTGAAAGCAGCCCGCCACTCGAAAGAATATCCTGAAGATTGTGCGATAGGTGAGGACATATTGTCGGCCTACCGTGGCAACCGCCTGACCGTCTCCGCCAAGAAAAAGGTCCGCCGTCGCGGGCCTTTCGCCCCCCAGGGCGCATCGCTCATGCCTCACGACCCAAGCGTGAATTTGTAGACATTGCCGGCTTCGACAAAGGCCGCGCTGCACACATTCCCAGCCTCGACATACATACCGCCCTTGATTGCATACTCGGTAAAAGACACGCCCGCAGGCTCATCATTGCCGTCCTGGTAACGGTATTGGACTTTGTCGAAAGCGGGCAAACCCGCCTTCATGCGAACGCCCAGGCAGGAGGCAAACAGGGTTGGCAACTTCCACGCTTGGCGCTGTTTGCTCAGTTGGATGAGATAGACCGATTTGTGGCGTACGGCGGTGCCGGAGGCCGAGGGCGGCGTCCCCTCAATGCAGGCCCAGCCATCGGCAAAATAAGCCTCCGCGCCTCGGCCAAGGTCTTCAGCGTTGATCACCTCGCCGGGAAAGGCTTTTACCGAACGCATCCGCAGGGCCTTCCCATCGATCTTGATCCAACCATCGTGCAGCTCCACGGCATGCGGCCGGCCGGCATCGCGTCCAGTCCAGCCATAAATGACAGCCTCGGAGCCTTCGCTGCCGAACGGCGCCAGTCCATGGCTGCCACCGCGAAACAGCTGGCCAGGCAGCGTGCTGTAGTAGGCCTCGTATCCATCGAAAAGCTTGTCGGCCTGCGCCGCAGAGGGCAGGCAAAGCACAATCCAGGCAAGTCTTTTCATCGCTACGCCCCCTTCTCGACATTGCAAACAGATCGGCACCAAACGTCCAACTGAGAAAGGCCACCCCGTAGTGGTCTGTCCCATTCCCCGTGGACACTAACTTAAGGTGGATAATCCCCACCAAGGAGCAGTGTTCATGACCAAGACCAGACGTACTTTCCCGGAGGCCCTCAAGCGCGAAGCGGTTGAGCAGGTACTTGCCGGCACCCCGTTACGGCATGTTGCCCAAGCCTTCGACATTACCGAGTCGCTGCTGGGCAAGTGGAAGCGTCAGCTCCAAGACGCCGGACCAGATGCCTTCCCTGGCCGAGGCAAACAGACCGGTGAAGCCGCCGAGCTCAAGCGACTGCGGGATGAGCTGGCCCGCGTTACCATGGAGCGCGATGTCCTAAAAAAGGCGCTTGCCATCTTCTCGCAACCCACGAAGTGAAATTCCGCGCGATTCACGCTCTGTCGGGCCGCTACCCGGTAGCCCCGATGTGCCAACTGTTTCGTGTGTCCCGCAGTGGCTACTATGCGTGGCTACACCGCCCACCTTCGGCGCGAGAGATGGCGAACCGACAACTACTGCGCGAAATCCGGCTGGTGCATGCCGAGGTCAACGGTATTTATGGCCATCGGCGTATCCATGCCGAACTTCTTGCACAGGGCTTCGTCTGCGGGCGACATCGCATCGCGGACTTGATGCGGCGAAACGGTATCAGGGTTAGAGCGCGTAAACGTTGGAGACCCGCGAGCGGTGGTCAACACCTTCTACCCGTGGCGCCCAATTTGCTGCAGCGACACTTTGCTGCTGGCGGCGACATCAATCAGCGCTGGGTGTCGGACATGACCTATATCCGAACCGGTGAAGGGTGGCTGTACTTGGCGGTGGTACTCGACCTGTACTCCCGGGCGATAGTGGGCTGGGCCATGCATCATCGAATGCAGCAAGAACTGGTGCATGCTGCCCTGACGATGGCAGTGGCGCGTCGCCAGCCTTCAGGAGAGGTAATTCTGCATTCGGACCGCGGGAGTCAGTACTGTGCCTTTGACTACCAGGCGTTGCTGAAGCGGCATGGGATAGTACCGAGCCACTCCCGCGCCGGGAACTGCTGGGATAATGCAGCGATGGAGAGCTTCTTCCGTTCACTGAAATCGGAACGTGTTTATCTGACCCACTACCGGAGCTACGAGGAGGCGCGTACAGATGTGTTTGATTACATCCGTTTTTACAATCACCAACGACGTCATTCGACCCTGGGGTATCTGACCCCGGTTGAGTTCGAACGCCGCCGCTCAGAGCTTAGCGCTTAACCCTCTGTCCATGGGGAGTGGGACAGACCAGACACCCCCCTTGATCTCTGAAGGCCTGCAAACGCATGCCTGGCAAGAAGGCGTAATAATACCGCCATTACTGGGCGGGTGCAGCTTATGCTTTGAGAGAAGCTCCAAAGTATTTCCCTAGACATGAAATGTCAATTGACTAATTGTCAATAAAGGGAAGGAGAGACATGCTGCGATAACACGGGCTGGCGATAGTCGTCAGAGCGCAAAACGATGCAACTGCCAAGTGGAAAGAATATGTCGTCCTGGATCCAAAACCGGCCTAGAAGTGACAGTCAGTTGCGGCTTCCGATGGAGATTCGGCGAGATTTGGCAGCCCTCCCAAGGCCATCAACAACAAAGATAGCTCTGGCAACAAAGATTCGGTCAACAACACAAGCATGCTGACCAACCCGCGTGCGCTTTGGCTGCTTATCGGCCGAAGCGGTCGGTCATTGAGGGCTGAGTAAAGGTCCGCTTCAGGATATAAATCGGACATCCACCCTTGTTGTTGGGTGGATGTCCGGTTCCGACCCTAAGCGGAAATTGCCCGCCGGCTAGAAGAAGCGGACGTTAGGCGTCCATTGGAACGGCTGGCTAGCGAGGCAATCGGGCCGATGCCGCAGATGACCCGAAAACACCCCCTTGATATTTATTTAAAATCAATGGCTTAAAATGATCTGCATGAGGGTAGTGAACCGCTAGGCTGGCCACTTTGTGTCTTTGAAGTAGCCAAGATCGGACTGAATGCCTTTAACCTTCTCGTCATCAGATGGATCCCAGATAGGCATGTGCAGGTAGAGAATGTCAGACGAGTGTCCGTGCTTGCCGGCCTGCGGTCGATCAATAGCAATGCCTACGATCGTTTTGACGCTCTTGCATCTTCCGCGAACAACGAAGCAACGAAGGAATAGCTCGCGGCTACGATGCTCGCGGTCGGAGGTGTCGCCAGTCGTGAAGACAAACGCGGTATCGTTGTCCGCGACTACGACTCTGGCCGCAACGCGCGCATGGTCAGGACGCAAGAACTCAAGGAGCGAGTCAGCAAGATTCGCGCGGTGCCCACGCGGCTGCAGCGCCATCGCGACGAGTGCCAGCTCGTTCTGCGTTACCTCATTTCGGAACATGTCGAACATTCCGCCGGTGAGGAGGTCGTCGACGTAGCTCTCGATCAGTCGATCCCACGCATACGACGACTCAAGGTCACGATTGCGAGCCAAATAGTCTGTGTGCTTGATCGTCGCGGCCCAGATCCCTTCGGTAATGATGGCGAGAACCGGATGGTTTGTAGCGGGATCGATCAGCCCAAAGTCAGATCCGTTCTGGACATAGAGAGCCAACAGGTCCTCCGCTCCGCCACCAGAAAATACTGGTCGAACACCACGGTCAAAGATGTTCTCTACGGCACTCAGGTAGCGCACGAAGTCGGTAATAGTCGTCAATTCGCTAAATGCCGCCTCCAGACTCAGCTCATCCAAGAGATGGACGAAACCATGACCGAAATCGCCCCACTTCAGAGGTACTTCACCTCGACCTCCGAGAGAGATGGTGACGCGATGAAATTGGCGATCTTCCTTGGGGGGCAACATGACCTCTCGTCCGTCGCCTCTAACGACCCGGTCAGACACTCTAAGCCAACGCTCGGCTCCCCAGATTTGCTTGACCGATTTGTCAATAGCTGCCTTCTGCCATCGTTCCCAACCAATCTTGTCGCCGGTATCTCGATACTCGATCTCCTTGACGGACAAGATGATGATGTGAGGCCCGCATACGACAAGGCAATCGCACAGCTCCTTACCGCCCTTGCCAACGGGATTGGGATGAGTCCATAACCGAAGGAAGCTGCTTGTGCTCAGCCGGTTGACCAAAGCTTCTGATGGAGTGAGGCCTGTGTCCATTCGTTCACCATTCAGCGATTCATTTTATTCGGACATTATGCCATTTTGATGGATGACAGCTTTGCGGCAGCCATGTTGAGCGGCTGCAACTGGCTGATATAACCCATTTGGCATGTTACTACTTGGATAAAAATCCCGAAAACATTGAATAATCAGGCTTCGAGCACAAACTAGGAGTCTGTTATGGAAACGATCCAGAAGCATGAAGCTTGGAACAAGGGCAAGCTCGTCGGGCAGAAACCACCACTGAAGCCCAAAGATATTTGGGCAATCCGTATTCATCTTCAGAATGTCCATGCCGTGCGTGATCTGGCTATGTTCAACTTGGCAATCGACAGCAAGCTGCGAGGCTGTGATCTGGTCAGCTTACGGGTACGAGACATCTGCCATGGAGCGCAGATCCTTTCTCGTGCCATGGTAATCCAGCGGAAAACGCAGCGCCCGGTGCAATTTGAACTAACGGAGCCAACAAGATCGGCGGTTGCGGCCTGGATAGAAAAAGCACATCTGCGGGGCGGGGATCAATACCTCTTCCCGAGCAGAGTCAAATGTTCGCCTCATATCTCCACACGCCAATATGCACGTATCGTGCATCATTGGGCTGCGGCAGCTGGGCTGGACTCCTCAATCTACGGAACCCATTCGATGCGGCGGACCAAAGCCACGCTGATCTATAAACGGACCAAAAACCTTCGAGTGGTCCAGTTGCTGTTGGGCCACACCAAACTGGAAAGTACGGTGCGGTACCTCGGCATTGAGGTAGATGATGCGTTGGAGATTTCCGAGCAAACTGAGATCTGAACCAACGTTAGCGGTCGTGCATACTTTTATGAACGGCTGCTTCCTGATGTCATGCCGTACGCGTACAATCGGCCAAGACCGGTCCTTCATTGTGTCCCAATTCGACTGGTCCGGTGTCTTCGGGCAATGTACAGCCGAATGCACGGCCCATCCGTGTGAAGTTGCCGAGCATGCGCTGACCCACTATCTACCTGACAAGGTAGAGGCGGCCTATCAGCACAGAATCTTGCTGGAAAATGCCGCAAACTTATGGCCGACTGGGGTAAGTGCATTAATGCCGGCACGACCTAAAAGCTCTTGGCCCCACACTTGAAAAGTGCCACTCTAGGCAAAAGGAAATCAGGTTTTACCCATGCGCCCGTTCAAACTGTCAGATCTTCAAGCTCTTTCGGAAAAGCCTGAAAAGGATGATGCCGCCTGGCTCGCAGGGGCTGCAGATGCCATTGGCTACCTGAAAGCGAATACTCAAAATGATGAGATCATCATCTACGCAAGCGGGAACAGCGTCCTGATCCACGGAGCGTTGGCACTGGCAAAAAACGTTACACCGCCAGACGGAGATGCGCTGCAGAACATGCACATGATGATGGATGACTGCTGGAAGATTCAGAAATCATGGGGCGGTGGCCAAGGGCATCGCATGTACCTGGAGCCACCACTGGATGGCAGCAAGTCATTTAAAGGCGGCGAGGCTCTAATTTTCCGCCGCGTCTTCAATGGCGTTGCGGAAAGCCGCTCGTCCATTGAGTTGAGTCAGAAACTTGTGCACAGCCTTGATCTGCACTATTTGCGGGAACGAAATGCTTATTGCCGCCTTGACGCCCGGGGCGACATTGAGGATGTGATCAAGATCATCCAACGCAAGGCGTCACCACCTTTCGAGCATCTGGATGTCGTCACGATCCTAAGAAAGGATCTGGATGCGTATATGGCACTATCCAAAACGTGCCTTGTTTTGAAATTTGACTTCACTCGCGTCAGATGGGGCAGCTTTGCAGGCTGGGGGCATACCAACAGATACAACAAAGATGAAGTGGATCTGTTTTATCACGGTGGCGTTGATGGCGAAGCCAGCTATTGCAACGGTGCAATGATCGTGCGCCCACAGGTGACTGTGCGCGGTCTGGTCAAAGCATGGAAGGATGAAGAAAATCCATCCAAGCGCAAATACGCCACTTTCAAAATCTTTGACCGCAAGAACAACTGCAACGTCGAAACATCGTGCGGCCCGGGCTCTCTATCCAACTACTTTCAGAAATCCGATCTGCCCTGGGAAATTTCACCGGCTTTTTTTAGACCGGAAGTTTTGCACCGCTTCAAGGCCGATCCGGAAAAATACGCCCTAGAAGACAGAAGCATTACTTGCCGGAATGCCTGGTACTTGAAATCTTATGACATCAATGAGGCCGGACAGGTTCATGCATACATTGGCGATCTGGCCCGTCTGCCCTATGAAGAACAGCTCTATTGGCAATCCTTCAACGAATGGCCCAAGGGAACGATTTCAGCACGCGCGTTTCAGACTGACATTGCAGGGGACTGGGATCTGTCCTATGAGCCTTTGGGCGCGCTAAAGCACACGATTTCGGCTATGGAAAAAGATCCCCCGGCTTGGTGGAAGTCGCGAGGCACGGCGCTGAGCGACGCTGTTCGATATCCCGCGACAGATTCGGTCAAGGAATGGGGCGATGAAGTGCTAGCGCTCGATCAGTATCTTGTTGAAGGTTTTTTGCAAAAGCCGCTGAGCGACGTGGCCAAATCCGGAGGCCGCAGCATTGAACCCAAATGGGCGTCGCTGCGCGTGCTTCAGGAAGCGCTTGTGGCCAAGGGCGCAACGGAAGACCACGCCAAGTTATTGGTTCAACCAATGCAGAAACTACATGCCCTGCGCACGGAAGTGCGCGGCCATGCGTCTACAGAGAAAAAGAAAAAAGCAATTTCTGAAGCGCGGACAGACTACGGCAATCTACGGGAGCATTTCACGCACGTCGTGACAGAATGCGAAAGGGCCCTGGCTGAGATCTTAAGGATCTTCGATATCAAACTGGACAGCTAGCCGCTCTGTCGCTTCAGAACGGTCGATGGTACTAATCACTTTGCGCACGAGGTCATTGACGCAAGGCAGCCTTGGACTCGTGTTACTCAACTGCTGCTTTGGGCCGGGAGCTCGCGTTCCCCATTGCAGGTAGCAGACGTTCGGTGCCCGTGGTAAAGAAATGGCGGGTATGTGGCCCTGAGCAGACGCTCAGGGCAGATAGGGTGGAAGACCGCTTGGGCCGATGAGTTGCCACCGCTATCCATCCGATCCAACACTTCACAAAAAAGCCACCCCGGAAAACCGGGGTGGCTTTGACGACTACGCTCCTGCGCCCTACTCCGCCAGCTTCGCCGGCGGCAGCCGCTGCAGCAGCGCGAAGGTCATGTTCTGTTCGCGCGGGCGGTGGCCGGTCCACAGCACCTGCCAGCCCGGCTCGGCCACGCCTTCCTCGCTGTTGCGCACCACCAGCCAGTAGTCGCACGGCGCGGTTTCGCCGGCGGGGAACGGCAACAGTTCGATGCCGGCGTAGTAGCGCCAGCTGATCAGCGCCAGCTTGTTGCGGCTTTCGGTGGCGATGCAGCTGGCCCCGGCCGGCAGCTTACGCTGCATGTTCTCCACCACCGGGCGGTAGCTCTTGGCGGCGTCGAACCACGGCAGCCACAGCGTCAGGCCCAGGCCCCACAGCAGCGTCAGGCCGGCGGCCCAGTTGGTGACCGCCTGGCGGCCGCGCAGATTGCGCCGGCTCAGCGCCCACAGCCACACCAGCGTGGCCACCAGCGCGCCGGACGCCTGCCACCACGACACATGCGGCTGGTAGAACGGGCTGAAATACTGGGCGCGGCCGGCCAGGCCCTGCGGCCAGCCGTAGTTCATCGCCGCCCAGCCCAGCCACACCAACAGGCCGAACAGGCCGAAGGTCATCAGCGCGAACCAGTTGAGGAAGGCGGCGGCGCCGCGGCGCAGATTGTCCAGCTCCACCGCCGCCAGCATGGACAGCGGCAGCAGCAGCGGCATCGCGTCGGTGATGCTGGCGCGGTTGGACAGCGTCAGGAACAGCGCGATCATCACCGAGAACACCAGCGGCAGCTGCAGCTTGGGCGTGTGCAGTTCGCGGTTGCGGTACAGCGTCCACACCGCCAGCGGCCAGGCCGGGAAGGCGAACCACAGCGCGTTCAGGCTGTAGTAGCCGAAGTCGTGGAACAGCCGCACCCGGTGGAAGCCGCTGGTCTGGTCCAGCGCGTAGTTGGCCCACCAGTCGGCGTAGACCGCCGGATAGTCACGGGCCAGCAGCATCGGCCACACCAGTATCGACGGCACGGCCACCAGCAGCGCCAGCAGCAGCGTCAGCGCGTAGTTCTTGCTGCGCCAGCCGCTGAAGGCCGGCAGCATCAGCGCGGCCAGCCAGATCAGCAACAGGTCCATCAGGCTGCCGCCGAGGAAGGTGGCGACGCTGGCGGCGCCCAGCAAGGCGCCGGCCAGGCCCGGCGAGCGCAGCGTCAGCGCCAGCGCGTAGAAGGCGGCGGCGAAGCCGGCGAAGCTGGCCACCGTCGGCGTCAGTTGATGGCCGGCCTCGACCAGGCCTATGCAGCCTATCAGTATCATCACCACGCTGCGGCCGTGGCGGCGGCCTATCAGCTCGCGGCCGGCCATGCCGGCCAGCAGCAGCGACAGCGCCATCAGCATCGGCGTGGCCATGCGCGCGGCGTCGTGCGCCGGCAGCAGCCACGGCGAGAACAGCTTGATGCAGCCGGCGGCCAGCCAGTAGTACAGCGGGGGATTGTCGAGGTAGGGGGCACCCTGCAGCGTGGGCAGCAGCCAGTTGCCGCTGTGCAGCATGCTTTGCGCCACCGCCAGCACGAACGGTTCGTCCGGCTTCCACGGGTCGTGTCCGAGTATGCCGGGCCACAGCCAGATGAAGCACAGCAGCAGCAGCACCCAGGGTTTCTCGGTAGGCTTGGCCAGCTGGCTGGCCTGGGAGGAATAAGTCAGCATCCTGCCACCTTGTCGTTTGGTAAGAACCGGTTCACGATCTCTTGCGAGCGCACAGGTGAAAAAGATCGTGAACAGGTTCTACTGGTTCAACATATGATCCGATGCCGCGATGGAATGAAAAAAGGCAGCCAGCGGCTGCCCTTTTCGGATACCAGAATGCGGCAAGGCGCTTAGCGCTTGAAGAAGCTGCCGAATTTCTGGTTGAACTTGTCCACGCGACCAGCGGTGTCCACGATCTTCTGCTTGCCGGTGTAGAACGGGTGGCAGTTGGAGCACACTTCGATGCCGAAGCTGTCCTTGGACATGGTGGACTTGGTCACGAACTGGCTGCCGCAGGAGCAGGTCACGGACAGGTCTTTGTAAGTCGGGTGAATATCGGTTTTCATCTCTCTACCTTTCATAACGGGTGCAGGGGTTTTGCCTGCACTGCTTGCGAAACACGGTATTATCCGCCGATTATCGCCACTTGACAAGCATGCGAATGGCAGCGCTCAGGCGCGGCGCCAGATGGTGCCGCCGGCGCCGTCTTCCAGCACGATGCCCTTGGCGGTCAGCTCGTCGCGGATGCGGTCGGACTCGGCCCAGTTCTTCGCGGCGCGCGCGTCCTTGCGCGCCTGGATCAGCGCTTCCACCTGCTCGGCCGACAATTCGCCCTCGCCGGCGCCGCCTTGCAGGAAGGCTTCCGGATCGCGAGTCAGGAAGCCCAGCACGCCGGCCAGGTCCTTCAGCAGGCGGCCTTGCTGCGGGTCGCGGCTCTTGTTGACTTCGCCGGCCAGCTCAAACAGCACGGCCATCGCTTCGGGCGTGCCGAAGTCGTCGTCCATCGCCGCCTTGAAGCGGGCGGCGTGCGGCAGCGTCCAGTCTATGCCGGTGGAGGCCGGCAGTTCCAGGCCGCGCAGCGCGGTGTACAGGCGGGTCAGCGCGTGCTTGGCGTCCTGCAGCAGCTCTTCGGAGTAGTTGATCGGGCTGCGGTAGTGGGCGCGCACCATCAGCATGCGCACCGCCTCGCCGTCGAAGTGCTTCAGCACGTCGCGTATGGTGAAGAAGTTGCCCAGGCTCTTGGACATCTTTTCGCCGCCAAACTGCAGGAAGCCGTTGTGCATCCAGTAGTTGACGTAGGTGTGGCCGTGGGCGCCCTCGCTCTGGGCGATTTCGTTCTCGTGGTGCGGGAACTGCAGGTCCTCGCCGCCGCCGTGGATGTCGAAATGCTCGCCCAGATGGTGGCAGCTCATCACGGAGCACTCGATGTGCCAGCCTGGACGACCGGGGCCCCACGGGCTTTCCCACGACGGCTCGCCCGGCTTGGCGGCCTTCCACAGCACGAAGTCCAGCGGGTCGCGCTTGTGCGGGTCCACTTCCACGCGCTCGCCGGCGCGCAGCTTGTCCAGCGTGCGGCCGGACAGCTTGCCGTAGCCTTCGAATTCGCGCACCGCGTAGTAGACGTCGCCGTTGGCGGCCGGATAGGCCTTGCCGTTGGCGATCAGCGTCTCGATCATCGCCACCATGCCGCCCACGTGGTGGGTGGCGCGCGGTTCCAGCGAGGGCGGCACCAGGTACAGCTGCGCCAGGTCTGCGTGCATGTCGGCGATGGTCTGCTCCACCAGCTGTTCCGGCGTGATGCCGCGCTCCAGCGCGCGCTTGATGATCTTGTCTTCGATGTCGGTGATGTTGCGGACATAGGTGACGGCGTAGCCGGAGGCGTCGAGCCAGCGGTAGATGATGTCCCAGGCCGCCAGCATGCGCGCGTGACCGATGTGACAGAGGTCGTAGACGGTCATGCCACAGACGTACATGCTCACTTTGCCGGGTTCGATGGGTTTGAACGCTTCCTTCTGGCGGGTCAGTGTGTTGTACAAGCTCAGCATGATCAAAAAAACCTATGTGACAGTCAAAAGAGGACGATTGTAGCAGAGCACGGATAGGTCCTGTAACAACCGTTTGCATGAAAAAACCGCCGGCGGGCGGCGGTTTGGGCATATCGGCTGTCGGAATCGGCCGGCGGCCCTGCTTACACCCGCGGCCAGGCGATGGGCCGGTAGTCCGGCAGGCCGTCGCGGAACGGCGGGATGCGCTCGCCCTCCATCAGCGGCCGGACGTAGTCGAGGAAGGCCGGCGTGACGCTGAGGCCGTCCGCGCCGATGAATTCCGGCGGCAGCCGCTTCTCCTTGTCGCCCACGGCGGACAGCGGCACTTCGGCCACGTCCCAGCAGTACGGATGGTCGTTGATGCGACGGATGCCGGTCATCAGCCCGGTCTTGCCGGCCAGCAGCCATTCGACGGCGCGCTCGCCCATCACATAGGCCTGGCGCGCGTCGGTGGCGGAACCCAGGTGGCCGCCAGCGCGCTGCAGGTAGTCCACCTGGGCCACGTGGGCGGAGATGCCGCGCTCGCGCAGGATCAGCTGCGCCAGCCAGTGGCCGGCGCCGCCCAGCTGTTCGTGGCCGTAGGTTTCCGATTTCTTGGCCTCGGCGACGAAGCGGCCGTCCTCGCCGGTGATGCCCTCGGCCACGGCGATGGCGCACTGGCCGTAGCGGGCCAGGCTGGCGTCCAGCGCCGCCAGGAAGCGGGCCGGGTCAAACGGCACCTCGGGCAGCAGCAGCAGGTGCGGCGCCTCGCCGGGTGCGCGCGCGGCGGCGGCGCAGGCGGCGGCCAGCCAGCCGGTGTGGCGGCCCATGGTTTCCATGATGAACACCCTGCCCCAGCCCATGCTGGTCATGTCCAGCCCCACCTCGCGCATCGCGCTGGCCAGGAATTTGGCCGAGGAGCCGTAGCCGGGGCTGTTGTCGGTGCCCATCAGGTCGTTGTCTATGGTCTTCGGTATGCCGATCACGCCCAGCGGGTGGCCGGTGTGCTTTTCGAAGTCCACCAGCCGCTCGGCGCAGCCCAGCGAGCCGTTGCCGCCGTTGACCAGCAGGTAGTGGATGTCGTGCCGTGCCAACACTTCGCGCAGCCGCAGCCAGTCGTCCGGCGCCTCGTCGAAGGTGCCTACCATCCGCCGGCTGACGCCGAAGCTGCCGCCGGGCAGGAAGGCCAGCTGGGCGATGGCGCTGTCGGGCACGCCGTCGGTGTCGCACAGGCGGCCGTCCAGCAGGCCGGCCAGCCCATCCAGGGCGGCATACAGGGACAGGCCCAGGCGGCGCGCGGTTTCTATCGCGCCCTGGGCGGAGGCATTCAGTACGGCGGTGGGACCGCCGGATTGCAGATATACGGCTCGAGGTTTGGTCATGGTCGCAGTCTGGGCAAGAGGCGTAACGGAGCCTGGCAACGGCAAACTCCAGCGAACCACCACCATACCACTTGCCGGAAAACCGCCTCAAGGCCGACTGCCGCGACGCGCGCCGCTTTGTTGACCGGAGACAAGGCCGGCACGGCCGCGGGCCGCCGACACAAGGGCCAGTAGGTATTCACAAGCGGCATCGCGAACATCAAGCTGCGCGCGCCTTGCGCGCCGAGATGCCCGCCCCTTCGCACAGGAGACAACCATGTCCAAACACCACACCGCCGCACTGCTCGCCCTGCTGGCCGCCGCCCTCGCCGGCGCGGCCGCCGCCGCCGAAGACAAATGGCCCAGTCCCCGGGACGCCATCGGCCAGCTCTGGTCGGCCCGGATGCCGCTGGGCGCGCGCTGGACGCCGCAGCAGTGCGGCAATTACGCCGCGCTGCCGGCCAACGTCCAGGCCGTGGTCCGCAATACCGGCTCCGGCCTGGTGGTGCCGCAGGTCCAAAAGGACCGGGCGGTGCTGACCAATGGCCTCAGGCAGATGGCCGCCTCATTGCTGCAATACCATCCTGCCACGGTCGCGGCCGGCCAGTTCTATCCACAGGAGGTGGATGGCCCCTTTCCGATGAACGCCGCCTACTGGGCCGAATACGCCCGCTCGCCGCACGGCAACGCGCTGAACCACCTGCCGGCGGTCAACACCGCCGGCCTGGATCTGAACCAATGCCCCGATCTGGCCGGCCTGGGACGGCAGGCGGCGATGAACGCGTTGAACGACGAGGCCAACATCAGCAACAGCCTGCGCTGGCATTGCTACGCCAACCGCTTCAGCACGGTGGGCGGCGAGGCGGTGCCGCTGACCGGCTATGTTGAATTCACCCAGCCCGAATACCCGGCCGACAACCAGTACGCCTACGCCGCCGCCGACGGCCGCGTCGTCTACGACTACGTCAACAATCGCGTCTACTACACGCCGGCGCATTACAAGCAGTGGAAGAGGAACGACTTCGCGCCGGACCAGACCCCTCTCTACGGCTGCACGCCGGCCGGCAGCTGCTGCGACCCGTTCTTTGAAATCGTCCGCTGAGGCCGCGGCCGCAAACGCGACGGGCCGCTCCCAAGCAAGTGGAAGCGGCCCGTCGCCGGCGGCTTGCGCGCACCCTACTCGCGCGTCACCTCGCCGGCCGGCGCGTAGCGCTGGGCCTTCAGCGGCGAGTGGGCCGCCAGGTACTGTTTCAGCACGTCGGCGTCGATCAGGCCGGTGTCGACATAGCCGGGCTGGCCGATCAGCCTCGGATAGCCGTCGCCGCCGGCGGCGACAAAGCTGTTGACCGCCATCCGGTAGGTCTTGTCCGGATCGACGGGCTTGCCGCCGATGGCGGCATCCTGCAACTCGCCGCCTACGATGCGCAGCCGCACGCCGGCAAACTGGGCGAAGGCGCCGGCGCCCGGCGTCATCCGCGCCGCGGCCCGCAGATAGTCCAGCGCCTCGCGGCCGGACAGCTGGACATAGGCCAGCCGGCTGCCAAACGGAAACACCTTCAGCACGTCGCGGTAGCGGATGACGCCGGCCGGCAGCGAATCGCGGATGCCGCCGGAGTTGATCACGGCGAAATCGGCGTGGGCCTTGTCCATCATCGCGGTCGCCACCAGCGCGCCCAGCGCCG
Source organism: Chromobacterium sp. ATCC 53434 (assembly GCF_002848345.1). Classification (NCBI taxonomy): domain Bacteria; kingdom Pseudomonadati; phylum Pseudomonadota; class Betaproteobacteria; order Neisseriales; family Chromobacteriaceae; genus Chromobacterium; species Chromobacterium sp. ATCC 53434. The sequence goes on from NZ_CP025429.1 coordinate 3,050,077, forward strand.
TCGGCCGGCTGCGCGCCGCGTCGCGGCCGCCTTCCAGCGCACCGTCCACGTCCGCCACCTTGACCGACAGCGCCGCCTGGCCCTTGTCCTGGTAGGTTTGCAGGAAGCGGCGCAGCTTGTCGTCGTCGGCGATGGCCTCGGTGTACGGCAGCTTGACGAGCTTGCCGTCGGTGGTTTCCACCGTCTTTTTCAGATTGACCGGGATCAGCTGGTATTTGACCAGCTTCAGCGTGCCGTTGCGGAACTCGAAATCGGCGCGGCCGACGTATTTGCCCCACTCATGCGCCTGCACGATCCAGGCGCCGTTCTGCCGATCCGGCGCGCACGGCGCCCCCGGCACGTAGGCGTCGTCGCGGACGTTCTCGGCCTTCATGCACACCGGGTTCTGGCTGTGGCCGCCGACGATCAGGTCCAGGCCCTTGACCGCGCGCGCCATCTCGACGTCGCCGGGCGCGTTGACGCCATGATTGCCGTCGGTGTAATGCCCCATGTGGGTGGCGGCGATGACGATGTCGGCCTTCCGGCGCAACTCCGGCACCAGCGTGGCGGCTTCGGCGATCGGACTCTTGAATTCTATGCCCTTGATCTGCTCCGGATTGACCAGCTTGGCGGTGTCGTCGGTGGTCAGGCCCAGCACCGCCACCTTGACGCCGCCCAGGTTGAACATCGCGTACGGATCGAACAGACGCTTGCCGTCCTGGTAGATGTTGGCGGACAGCATGGGGAAATGTATCCACTGGCGCTGCTGCATCAGCACCGGCAGCGGCTTGTCGAACTCGTGGTTGCCCACCGCCATCGCGTCGTAGCCGATGCGGTCCATGCCGCGGAAGTCCGGCTCGGCGTTCTGCAGGTCGGACTCCGGCACGCCGGTGTTGATGTCGCCGCCGGACAGCAGCAGCGTGTAGCCGCCGTCGGCCTTCACTTCGGCGCGCACCTTGTCCACCACCGTCTTCTGCGCGGCCAGGCCGTATTCGCCGTCGCCGTTCGGCCAGAAGCGGCCGTGATGGTCGTTGGTGTGCAGGATGGTGATCTTGTAGGTCTTGCCGCTGTCGTAGTTGCCCTTGCCCGGCTGCGAGGCGCAGGCGGACAGCAGGCCGGCGGCGGCCAGCGCCAGCACGGCGTGGCGTAGCGAAACGCGCATGGTTTTCTCCTTGCGGGCGGCCTGGCGCTGGCCCGGCCGCGTCAAATCAAACGGTGGCGGATGCAAAAATGGCGAGCGCGCGGGCTCGCCATTCATCGACGGATCAGCCGCTTACTTCCAGCTGTCCTTCAGGCCGACGGTGCGGTTGAACACCGCCTTGTCGCCCTTGCGGTGCTCGTTGCGGTCGGTGACGAAGTAGCCCAGGCGCTCGAACTGGAAGCGCGATTCCGGCTCCGCCTGCAGCACCGAGGCCTCGACAAAGGCCGGCACCAGCTTCAGCGATTCCGGGCTGAGGAACTGGCGGAAGTCGACGTATTCGCCGTCGTCGCCGCGCACCGCGTCCGGGCGCTGTTCGGTGAACAGGCGCTCGTACCAGCGCACGTCGGCCTCAATCGCGTGTTCGGCCGACACCCAGTGAATCACGCCCTTGACCTTGCGGCCTTCCGGGTTCTTGCCCAGCGTGTCATGGTCGATGGAGCACTTCAGCTCGACGATCTCGCCGGCGGCGTCCTTCACCACTTCGTCGCACTTGATCACGTAGGAGTAGCGCAGGCGCACTTCGCCGCCGGCGGTCAGGCGCTGCCATTTCGGCGGCGGCGTTTCAGCGAAATCGTCGCGCTCGATCCAGATCTCGCGGGCGATCGGCACTTCGCGCTCACCGAATTCCGGGTGGTGCGGGTGGAACGGCGCGCTGCGACTGGCGGTGACGGCGGCGTCGTAGTTGGTCAGCGTCACTTTCACCGGATTGACGACGGCCATCACGCGCGGCGAGTCGTTTTCCAGCGTCTCGCGCACGGCGCCTTCCAGGATGGTCATGTCGATGATGTTTTCGCTCTTCGACACGCCGATGCGCTGGGCGAACAGCTTGATGCCAGCCGGGCTGTAGCCGCGGCGGCGCATGCCGGCGATGGTGGGCATGCGCGGGTCGTCCCAGCCGGTGACGGCGCCGTCGTTGACCAGCGCCTGCAGCTTGCGCTTGGAGGTCAGCGCGTACAGCAGTTCCAGCCGCGAGAATTCGATCTGCTGCGGATGGTGGCCGATGCTGATGTTGTCCAGCACCCAGTCGTACAGCGGACGGTGGTCCTCGAACTCCAGCGAGCACAGCGAGTGGGTGATGCCCTCGATGGCGTCGGAGATGCAGTGGGTGTAGTCGTACATCGGGTAGATGCACCACTTGTCGCCGGTACGATGGTGATGGACGCGGCGGATGCGGTAGATGGCCGGATCGCGCAGATTGATGTTGCCGGAGGCCATGTCTATCTTCAGGCGCAGCGTCTTGCTGCCATCGGCGAACTCGCCGGCGCGCATCCGGGTGAACAGGTCCAGGTTCTCTTCCGGGCTGCGGTCGCGGTAGGGGCTGTTCTTGCCCGGCTCGATCAGGTTGCCGCGGTACTGGCGCATTTCCTCGGCGGACAGGTCGTCCACATAGGCCTTGCCGGCCTGGATCAGCTCGACGGCGTAGCCGTACAGGCGCTCGAAATAGTCGGATGCGTAGCGCACCTCGCCGTTCCACTTGAAGCCCAGCCAGGAGATGTCCTGCTTGAACGCCTCGACGAACTCGTCCGATTCCTTCTCCGGATTGGTGTCGTCCATGCGCAGATTGCACTGGCCCTGGTAGTCCTCGGCCAGGCCGAAGTTGATGCAGATGGCCTTGGCGTGGCCGATGTGGGCGAAGCCGTTGGGCTCCGGCGGGAAGCGGGTCACCACCGAGCTGCGGCGGCCCGTGGCCAGATCCTCGTCGATGATGCTGCGAATGAAGTTGTTGACGACCGGCGCGCTGTTTTCCGTGCTCATGTTCTGGCTGTTGGTGAGGATAGCGAATCGGCCATTGTAACCGAAATCGCCGACTTCGGCGCGGCGCGCCTAAGCGCCGCCCGCCTCACGCAAAAAGTCGGCCAGCGCCCGCAGCTGCCCGCCGTCCGGCCGGAAATTGGCGTCGTCCAGATACGCCCGATAAGCGGGCTGCAAGCGGCCCCACTCGCCGTCCAGCATCGAGAACACCATGGTGTCGCGATTGCGCCCCTTGACCACCATGGCCTGGCGCAACGTGCCTTCGAACTGGAAGCCCAGCCGACGCGCCGCGGCGGCCGACGGCAGGTTACGCGAGTCGCAGCGCCATTCGCAGCGGCGAAAACCATGATCGAAGGCGGCATTCAACAGCAAATACAGTCCCTCGCTGGCCAGCCGGCTGCGCCGCAGCGCGGCGGAGAAATTGACGTGGCCGATCTCGATCAGGCCATGGTCCCGCTGGATCTGCCGGTAGCCGAAAAAGCCCAGAGGCCGCTCCGAACCGGCGGCGCACAGCACGTACAAGAGCGTATCGCCGGCCCGCGTCGTTTCCGCCAGCCATGAGCAGAAGGCGCGGGCATCAGCAAACGGGCCATAGGGCAGGTGCTCCCACTGGCCGTCGTCGAACAGCCGGTACAGATCGGGACCGTGCCGCTCGGGATCGAGCGACAGCAGGACGGCGGCGCGGCCGGCAATCGGCTCAGCCGCCGGCACACGGGCCGGCAGCCACTGCGGCACCGGGACGAGAGGCGGGATCGGCATCTTCATGTCCAGGATCAAGCCTCGCCTCAGACCAGCGCCCGCCCGGTCAGCCGCTCCAACTGCCGCAGCGGCGACTTGGCCGGATCGTCCATCTTCTCCAGCGGCAGCCACAGCGTCTGCTCCAGCATGAACTGGCCGGACATCACCGCGTGCGAGGCGTGGTCGGAGAAGCAGATCCAGGCGCCGCCCGGCGCGAACGGCACCGTCTGCTGCGGGCAGCCTTTCTGGTATTCCAGGTCGGCCTTCATCGCGTCGTGCAGGTGCAGCATGATGTGGTCGTAGCCGCTGCGCTTGCGCTTGGTGATCTTCAGCGCCGCCAGCAGCGCGGCCGAACCGGGCCACTGCGCCGGCACCCGCGGCAGCATTTTCCTGGCCATGTCCTCGAACGGCTCGCCGACGCGCCACACGCGCGGCTCGCCGGCCGGATTGATGTTGCAGAACACGCGCAGGATGCGCTCGCCGTAGGTTGGGCGCGACGGGAAGGCGTCGACGTGCAGCCGGCTGTCGTCCTTGCGCCACGAGGTCTTGCGATCCTCCACCCTGACCAGGCGCAGGCTGGTCGGCGCGGCGCGGGTCCGGCCCTGGTATTCCGGCAGCACGCGGGCCAGCAGATCGGCCGCCGAGCGCTGGTAGCGCGAGATCAGCGCGCGCACCGCCTGCTGGGTGTCGTCGCCGCCCAGCACGCCGTGCAGCGCGCCGTTGTCCGGCTCCAGGCTGATGTTCTTGCGCTTGGGATCGGCGATGGCCGGGGTCAGCAGCGCCTGCTCGGCGGCGTCGAGGACAAAGCCGAAATCGGGCACGTGCAGCACGGCGCCCGCCTCCAATTCCTTCACCAGTCCCTGCTCTCCGCCTTTGACGCCGACGATACGCTCACCCATGATTTTTAGCCTTTTCTGAATCTGCCCATGCCCGAAAATATCGCGGCGCGATCGCTTGCGCGCATCCCGCCGCCCAGGCCGCAAGGGTACACCAAAGCCGCGCGCCGGGCATCCGCCCCGCCGGCGCGATGCAGCAGCGCCTTGATTTGCATCAGAAAACCCGCTCGCGCCGCCGCCAGGCAAGCCCCTGCGGAGACAAGGGAGATTGAGGCCAATAAACAATTGTTTATGCTGACTTTTTTCTGGCGATCCGGCATAATAGCCGGCTGCCTGAATTCGACGTGAACGCATGACTACTCCGCAAGCCGCCGCCAAGCCAATCGATTCCTACCGCAAGTACTGGGCCAGCCGTTTCGGCACCGCCCCGTTCCTGCCGATGACCCGCGCCGAAATGGACCAGCTGGGCTGGGACACCTGCGACATCATCCTGGTCACCGGGGATTGCTATATCGACCATCCGAGCTTCGGCATGGCCCTGGTCGGCCGCTTGCTGGAAGCCCAGGGCTTCCGCGTCGGCATCATCGCCCAGCCAGACTGGCACAGCGCGGACGCCTTCCGCGAACTGGGCAAACCGAATCTGTTCTTCGGCGTCACCGCCGGCAATATGGATTCGATGATCAACCGCTACACCGCCGACCGCCGCGCGCGCTCCGATGACGCCTACACGCCGAACGCCGAGCCAAACAAGCGTCCGGACCGCGCCGTCACCGTCTACGCCCAGCGCTGCCGCGAAGCCTATCCCGGCATCGGCGTGATGATAGGCTCGATCGAGGCCAGCTTGCGCCGCATCGCCCACTTCGACTACTGGAGCGACAAGGTGCGCCCGTCGGTGCTGGTCAACTCCAAGGCCGACATCCTGCTGTACGGCAACGCCGAGCGCGCGCTGGTGGAAATCGCCCACCGCGCCTCGCGCGGCGAGAAGCTGTCCGAGATGCGCGACATCCGCGGCACCGCCTTCATCGTGCCGCACGGCTGGCGGCCGGACGACGAATGGCAGGAGATGGACTCCAGCGTGGTGGACATCCCGGGCCGCGTCGATCCGCACCTGAACCCCTACCAGGAAATCCCGGAGCAGGCGGCCGAGGCCACCAAGGACATCGACCCGTCCAAGCCGCAGGTGATCCGCATCGAATCGCGCGAGGAACGCCTGGCCAAGCGCCGCGCCGAGCGCGCCAAGACCGTGATCCGCATCCCGGCCTACGAGGCCGTCGCCCACGATCCGGTGCTGTACGCCCACGCCAGCCGCACGCTGCACCTGGAATCCAACCCCGGCAACGCCCGCGCGCTGGTGCAGACGCACGGCGAGCGCGACGTGTGGCTGACCCCGCCGCCGATCCCGCTCACCACCGAGGAAATGGATCTCGTCTACGGCCTGCCGTACGCGCGCAACCCGCACCCGGCCTACGGCGACGCCCACATCCCGGCCTGGGAGATGATCAAGTACTCGGTCAACATCATGCGCGGCTGCTTCGGCGGCTGCACCTTCTGCTCGATCACCGAGCACGAGGGCCGCATCATCCAGAGCCGTTCGGAAGAGTCCATCCTGCACGAGATCGAGGAGATCCGCGACAAGACGCCGGGCTTCACCGGCCACATCTCCGACCTGGGCGGCCCGACGGCGAACATGTATCGCCTCAGCTGCAAAGACCCGAAGATCGAGTCGTCCTGTAGAAAGCTGTCCTGCGTGTTCCCGGACATCTGCGAGAACCTGAACACCGACCACAGCCATCTGATCCAGCTGTACCGCAAGGCGCGCGCGCTGCCGGGCGTCAAGAAGATCAACATCCAGTCCGGCCTGCGCTACGACCTGGCCGTGCGCTCGCCCGAGTACATCAAGGAATTGGTGCAGCACCATGTCGGCGGCTATCTGAAGATCGCCCCGGAGCACACCGAGGACGGCCCGCTGTCCAAGATGATGAAGCCGGGCATGGGCGCCTACGACAAGTTCAAGGAGCTGTTCGAGCGCTTCAGCCGCCAGGCCGGCAAGGAACAGTACCTGATCCCCTACTTCATCGCCGCCCACCCGGGCACCAGCGACGAGGACATGATGAATCTGGCGCTGTGGCTGAAGAAGAACAACTTCCGCCTGGACCAGGTGCAGACCTTCACGCCGACGCCGATGGCGATGGCCACGACGATGTGGCACACGCGCCGCAATCCGCTGAAGCGCCTGTCGCGCAGCTCGGAAAAGGTGGACGTGGTGCGCGACGGCTACCGCCGCAAGCTGCACAAGGCCTTCCTGCGCTACCACCATCCGGACAACTGGCAGATCATCCACGACGCGCTGATCCAGATGGGCCGCAGCGACCTGATCGGCCACAGCAAGCACTGCCTGATTCCGCCGACGCCGCCGGGCGACAAGGCCGCCGCGGTGCGCCACAAGATGGGCGCGCCGATGAACCGCGGCAAGGCCACCGGCACCCGCCAGGCGCCGCAGGGCCAGCGCGGCAAGCCGGCGGCCGTCGGCGCGCGCGGCCAGGGCGGCCAGGGCGGCAAGGCCCCGGCCGGACGCGGCCCGGCCAAGCCGGGCAACAAGAGCGGCCGCAGCCGCTGAGTCAGCCAAGACGCCGCCTCCCGAGGCGGCGTTTTTTTCGTCGGCATCAAATCATGCCATCAGGCTAGCCCTGGCGCCGGCCAAGGCACACAATACAGCCAGCGACAACCGCAACCGCCAAGAACGAGACCCGTCATCATGCGCATCGCCTTCGACCATAGCTACGCCCGCGAACTGCCCGGCGCCTGGGAAGCCACCCAGGCCGACACGCCGCCGGCGCCGGAACTGCTGTACTGGAACGCCGAACTGGCCGACAAGCTGGGCCTGGACGCCAGCCAGACCGGCGAGGCCGAACTGGCGCGGCTGTTCTCCGGCGCCGAGCTGCCCGCCGGCGCGCAGCCCATCGCCCAGGCCTATGCCGGCCACCAGTTCGGCGGCCTGTCGCCGTCGCTGGGCGACGGCCGCGCGCTGCTGCTGGGCGAGGTGACGGACCGCGACGGCGCCCGCCGCGACATCGCCTTCAAGGGCAGCGGCCCGACGCCGTTCTCGCGCCGCGGCGACGGCAAGGCGGCCGTCGGCCCGATGCTGCGCGAGCTGATCATAGGCGAGGCGATGCAGGCGCTGGGCATCCCGACCACCCGCGCGCTGGCGGTGGTGGCCACCGGCGAGCCGGTCTACCGCGAGCGGCCGCAGCGCGGCGCGGTGCTGACCCGCGTCGCCGCCAGCCATCTGCGCGTCGGCACCTTCCAGTACTTCGCCATCCGCGGCGAGGCCGAGATGCTGCAAAAGCTGGCCGACTACACCATCGCCCGCCACTACCCGGAACTGGCCGGCCGCGACGACCGCCATCTGGCGCTGCTGGAGGCCGTGTCGGAACGCCAGGCGGCGCTGATCGCCCGCTGGATGCACGCCGGCTTCATCCACGGCGTGATGAACACCGACAATATGGCGCTGTCCGGCGAAACGATAGACTACGGCCCCTGCGCCTTCATGGACGCCCACCATCCGGACACCGTGTTCAGCTCCATCGACCACCAGGGCCGCTACGCCTACGGCAACCAACCGGCCATCGCCCAGTGGAATCTGGCCCGCCTCGCCGAAACGCTGCTGCCGCTGATCGCGCCGGACGAGCCGGCCTCGGCTGTGCCGGCCGCCACCGCCGTCATCGAGGGCTTCGCCGAACACTACCACGAGCACTGGCTGGCCCAGGCCCGCGTCAAGCTGGGCCTGAACGACGCCCAGAACGGGGACGAGGCGCTGGCCAAGGACTGGCTGACGCTGCTGGCGGCCCAGGGGGTGGACCACACGCTGGCCTGGCGCCATCTGGCCGACGCCGCCGAAGGCCGGCGCGAGCCGCTGGCCGCGCTGTTCCCGGCGCCGCAGGAGCTGGAGGCGTGGCTGAAGCCATGGCTGGCCAGGCTGGCGCCCCGCACCCGTCGCCCGGCCGACATCGCCGCGGCGATGCGCCGCGCCAGCCCGCTCTACATCCCGCGCAACCACCTGGTGGAAGAGGCGCTGCAGGCCGCCGCCGAACGCGGCGACATGGCGCCGACGCTGGCGCTGCTGGACGCGCTGCGCCGGCCGTTCGACGAGCGCGACGATCTGGCGCGCTACGCGCAGCCGGCGGCGCCGGAAGTGGCCGAGGGATACAGGACGTTTTGCGGGACCTGAACCGTCGCCGCGCAGGAAGGACGCATATGAATTCAGACTACCAGTTCCATCACATGGGCATCCCCACCACGGAGCCCAAGCCCAACGAGCGCTACAGCGCCAAGTACCGGATGTACACCGCCGACGCCGACAGCGGGGATTTCCGCATCCAGTGGCACCGCTTCGAGCCCGGCTGTCCGCTGCATCCGCTGATCCAGACGCTGCCGCATCCGGCGTTCAAGGTGCCCGACCTGGCCCGCGCCATCGAAGGCAGGACGGTGCTGCTGGGACCGTATGAACCGCTGCCGGACTACCGCGTCGCCATCATAGAGGAAGGCGGCGTGCCGATAGAATTCATCGAGACCGCGCTCAGCGACGAGGAAATCTGGGGACGCGCCAAGCAGGGGCCGTCCGAGCTCTATTCCGGCGACTGAAGCGCCCCGCCCTTTCCATCCCGGCCGCGGCGCTTGCGGCCGCCGGACACCAGCATTCGGGGAACAAGCATGCCGTCGTTCACGCTACGCCGAGCCGATAAGGACGACGAGCCGCTGGCCTTTCGGATTTTTTCGACCGCGATGCGCGAATACGTCGAACGGACCTGGGGCTGGGATGAAGTCCGTCAACGCCAGGGCCACCGAGCCGACTTCAGGCCGGACCTGCACAGCATCGTGCTGGTCGACGGCCAGGCCGCCGGCGTGATCAGCGTAGAGGAACACCCCGGCCACCTGCAATTGCTCAAGCTCTATCTATTGCCGGCATTCTGCGGGCAGGGCCTGGGTTCGCGGCTGCTGCTCGCCGTCATCGCGCAGGGCCAGGCCGCCGGCAAGCCCGTCCATTTGCGCGTGCTGCGGGCGAACGGGCCGGCCCAGGCCTTCTACGCCGGGCACGGCTTCCTGGTCGTCGATGAAACGCCGGAGAGGATCTTTATGCGGCATCAGGCAGCCAACTGAGTTCCACCGCCCTCAAGCCGGGTCCAGCCGCTTTTCCATCACATAGTCATCCATCACGAAGCCGTTGCCGATGTCGGCCACCACTTCCTCCCGCACGGAGAAGCCGCGCTTCTCATACACGGCGATGGCGCCGGCGTTGTAGCGGTTGACGGTCAGCATCAGCGTGTCGCAGCCGCCGGCGCGGGCGGCGGCCTCCACTTCGGCCATCATCCGGCCGCCCAGGCCCTGGCCCCGCCGCGCCTCCAATAGATACAGCTGCTCCAGCTTCATCTCGCCGGGCTGCGGGCTCAGCGCATAGCTGCAATAGCCGCACAGCCCGCCGTCCACCCGCAGCAGCCGGAACCAGCGATCCGGCGCGCCCAGATAGCGGCCCAGCTTTTCCGACGTGTAGCGGCCGGCCAGCATGTAGGCGATCTGCTCGCGCGAGATCATGTCGATGAAGTGCCGGTGCCAGATCGCGCCGGCCAGTTCGGCCACGGCGGCGAAGTCGTCCGGGCCCAGGCTGTCGAAACGTATCGTTGCGCTCACGTCGCTCTCCCCTATCGGCCCGCAGGCAAAGGCAGTCCATTTATTGTGGAAACCCCGGGCCGCGACGTCCAGCTGGCCGGACGGAGATTGCAAAAGCACCGCCGTCGGCGCATAAAGACAAGATATTCCACCCAAGTCACGACCATCGTCCTAGCCGTCTCGGAGCGCTAATGGCCGCCACCCTGCAACTGTCGCAGCTGATCAGCGCGCTCAGCTACGCGCTGGACATCACCGAGGGCCAGCCGGAGGGACATTGCGTGCGCAGCTGCTGGATAGGCATGCGCATCGGCCGCGCCATCGGGCTGGAAGCGCAGGCGCTGTGGGATCTTTACTACACCATCCTGCTGAAGGATCTCGGCTGCAGCAGCAACGCCGCCCGCATCAGCGAGCTGTATCTGGCCGACGACCGCCGCTTCAAGCAGGATTTCAAGCTGGTGGGCCCGGGCCTGCCGCAGGTGCTGGGTTTCGTGTTTTCCAGCACCGGCACCCATGCCGGGGGCTGGCGACGGCGCGCCGAGTCCATCCTGAACGTGCTGCGCAACGGCAAGGAAATCGCAGACGAGTTGATCCACACCCGTTGCCACCGCGGCGCCGACATCGCCCGCCAACTGCGCTTCAATGAAAACGTCGCCTGCGGCATCCAGAGCCTGGACGAGCACTGGGACGGTTCGGGCCGGCCGCTGGGCCTCAGCGGCGACGCCATTCCGCTGAACGCCCGCATCGCGCTCCTGGCCCAGGTGGCGGACGTGTTTCACGCCACCCACGACCGGCACGCCGCGCGCGAGCAGGCGCGCCTGCGCGCCGGCTGCTGGTTCGATCCGGCGCTGACGCAGGCCTTTCTGGACGCGGCCGACGACGAGGCTTTCTGGCGGCAGCTGGAGGCCGACGACGTCGAGCAGGCGGTGCTGGCGCTGGAGCCGGCCCAGTGCGCGGTGCCGCTGGACGAGGATTACATGGATCAGATCGCCGAGGGCTTCGGCCTGGTCGTCGACTCCAAGAGCCCGTTCACCGCCGGCCACAGCCAGCGCGTCGGCTACTACACCGACCGCATCGCCATGCGGATGGGCGTCGATCCGGCGCGCCGCCGCTGGCTGCGCCGCGCCGCGCTGTTGCACGACGTCGGCAAGCTGGGCGTCAGCAACACCATACTGGACAAACCCGGCCCGCTGAACGCCCGCGAGTGGGAGGCGGTGAAGCTGCACGCCAGCTACACCGAGGCGATCCTGGGCCGGATCTCGTCATTCGCCGAGCTGGCCTGCGTCGCCGGCGCCCACCACGAGCGGCTGGACGGCCAGGGCTATCCGCGCGGCCTGTCGGCCGAGTCCATCACGATGGAAACCCGCATCATCACCACCGCCGACATTTTCGACGCCATCCACGCCGAACGCCCCTATCATCCGCCGACCCCGGTCTCGCAGACGCTGGAACTGATGCGCCGCAGCCTGGGATGGGCGATAGACCCGGCCTGTTTCGCGGCGCTGGAACATGTGCTGGATGTCGAGAGCGCCGCGGAATGACGCCCGCCCGGCTTCAGGCGAAGTCGTTGATGCGCGCGGGCGCCAGTTGCAGCGCCGGCTGCGCGCCCGGATGGCTGCCGCGCCAGGCCTGGTAGTCCTTCCAGGCCTGGTCCAGCCGCTGGCTGACCCTGGCGTCCCCGTCCACCGGCGTCAACTCCACCCCCATGCGCTGCAAGGTGCGGAAAATCCCGTCCACGTCCTGCCGGCCGCGGAAGCCCGGTTGCGCGTCGTCGCTGTTGCGCGCGCCCTTCTGCTCGACCTGGGCCCAGGCGTTGAAGGCCGCCAGGTCGCCGGCCTGCTGCAAGCCGTTTCCGGCCACCGCGCTGACGCCGTCGTCGTCCTGCAAGGCCTGGTGCAGGCCGGCCAGCCGGTCCAGCACCGCCTGGGCCTGCTTGTCGTTGCGGGTACGCCCGGCGACATTCGCCAGATCGGCCATGCCCAGCGGCGTCCGGTACTGCGGCTTCAGGCCGTGCCGCTGCGCGTCGGCCAGCGACTCCAGATCGCGGCGGTAGTAGTTCATCGGGTCCACCATGCCGCGCTCGGTCAAGGGCAGCAAGGAATCGGCATCGTCCTGCGACAGCGCGCCATTGGCCTGCAGCAGCTTGCCCAATTGCTTCAGCTGGTCCATCGAGGCATTGGCGACATCGACGCCCTTCAGCACTTGCAGCATCGGCAGGCTCATGCCGTACTGCGCCTCCAGCTGGAAACGCTGGTTCAGCGCGTCGGCCTGCCGTCGCGGGCTCGCCGGCGCCTCCGTCCGCGCGGCCGGCGCGGCGCTCGCCTGCGGATCGCCCGGCGGCGTCGCCGGCTTTTCCCGCGGCGCCTGCAAGTCTATCTTCGCCTGCTCGCCGGGATGCTGCGCCTGCCAGGCCTGATAGCTTTTCCAGGCCTGCGCCATGCGGTCCGCGCCGCCGGCCTGGTCCGATTCCGGCGGCAGGCCGACGCCCAGCCGCTGCAGCGTATTCATCACCGCGTCCACCGTGTCCTGATCGAACGACGGCGCCGGCCCGTCCGGCTGCCGCTGGCCTTGCTGCCGCGACCAGTCGTTGAAGCGCTTGACGTCGGCCGCCTGGCTCATGCCGCCATCGGCGGCCGCCTGCACGCTGTCGTCCTCCTGCAGCGCGTCGTGCAGGCCGGCCAGGCGGTTCAGCATCTCCTGCACCCGCGCATTGCCTTGCAGGATGAAATCATAGGACTTCATCGTGACCTCGCCAGCCTTGATCTCGGCCATCGCCTGGTCGCGGCGCTTGGCGAAGATTTCCAGCGCATTGCTGTCGCCGGCGGTTTTCCAGCCCTTGGCCTCGATGTCGCCGCGTATCCCGGCGGAGACATCGCCGTCCATTTCGCCCCGCGCCTGCATCAGGTCGCTGAGCACGGCCAGATCCTTGCCCGACATATTGCGCACATCGTACTGCTTCAGCAGCTGCAGCGTTTGCATGCTCATGCCGTAACGCGACTCGGGAGAGCCCACCTCCCTCCCCTTGTTGTCCAGCAACGGCGCCGCGCCGCTGGGACCGGCCGGCGCGGGCGCCGCCACCCGGACCGTCGCGGCCGCCGGCTGCCATGCCGCTTGCGGCCGGTAGGCGATGGAGAATCCGTCGTTCACGGCCATACTGTGCTCCCTGTATACTATCCACCTGCTCGATATCGGCTCATGTCATGAAATATTTAGTCAAAATATTCCAAAAATGTGATTAACAATCCGGCAAAGCCGCCGCATCAGGCAATCTTGCGCCTCTCCCTTCCGCCCATCACGCTTTCGTCCATACTACGCACATGCACTTCATCTTCGATATCGACGGCACGATCTGCTTCAACGGCCACAGCATCAGCCCGGCCATACAGGACGCGCTGTCCCAGCTGGAAGACCACGGCCATCAGATAGGCTTCGCCTCCGCCCGCCCCTACCGCGACATACTGCACCTGCTGGACGAGCGCTTCCACGACCGCCTGTTCGTCGGCTCCAACGGCGCGATGATCTGGCACCGGGGCGCGCTGGCCGACATCGTTCCGCTGCCGGACGACACGCTGGCGCAGCTGTTCGAGCTGGCCGAACGCCACCGCGCCTCCTGCCTGGTGGATTTGGACTGGCACTACCATTACAGCGGCGACCCGGCGCATCCGTTCATGCAGCTGGTGGACCCGCAGCGCCGCGCCCGCCACGTCGGCCGCGACGAGATCCGCCAGCCGGTCAAGATGCTGGTCACCGAGTGCGCCGACGGCGAGGCGCTGCAGCAGGACCTGGACCGCCGCGCCGACATCAACATCCATCACCATTCCGACCAGCAGATCGTCGACATCACCGCCGCCGGCGTCGACAAGATGAGCGCGCTGTCCCGCCACGGCATCGCCGCCGCGGAGCTGGTCTGCTTCGGCAACGACAGCAATGACTTGTCGATGTTCGCCGCCGCCGGCCACTCGGTGCTGATCGGCGGCCACCCGCAGTTGCTGCCGCACGCGACCGAGCGCATAGAACGCGACGACGGCACCGAACAGACGCTGATCGCGGCGCTGGACCGGCTGGGCCGGCGCTTTGCCGCCGGCTAGCCGTCGCGCAGCGCCCCCAGGCAGGCCGCCGTCGCCAGCGACATCCCGGCCAACTGCAGCGGGGTCGGCGTCTGGCCCAGCAGCCAGGCGCCGGCCAGCACCGCGATGGCCGGCTCCAGGCTCATCAGGACGCTGAAGGAAAAAGCCGGCATCCTCCTCAAGGCCTCGAGCTCCAGCAGATAAGGCAGGGCCGGCATCAGCAGCGACAGCCCGGCCAAGCGCAGCAGCGCCGTCGGTTGCGGCCACGCGCCTCCATCCAGCCAGACCCAGGGGGCCGCCGCCAGCGCGGCCACCGGCAAGGCCAGGGCCACGCCGTCGCCTCCCCCGCCTGTCCGCCCCGCCCGCCTGAGCAAGACGATGTACGCGGCCCAGCACGCGGCCGACAGCGCCGCCCAGGCCAGGCCGGCCGCATCGGCGACCCAGCGCTCCCCGTGGCGGGACAGCGCCAGGATGCCGATCAGCGCCAGCAGCGGCCACCGCCAGCGCCGCCCATCCTCCCGCCAGGCCAGCAGCAGCGGCCCGAGCAGATTGACGGCCACCGTCAAACCCTGCGGCAACGTGCGCAGGGCCGCGAAGAATCCCAGCAACATGCCGGCCATCGCGAGGCCCAGCAGCACCAGCGCCGGCTCCCGCCTCAAGGCCGGCAGCAGCGAAGGCCGCCGCCACAGCAGCAGGATCAGCGCGGCGAAGGCCAGTCGCAAGGCGGTGGCCCGAAACACGCCGATGCTCTGCGCGACCGGCATCGACAGCGACGCGCCGAACTGGACGCAGCACATCGACGACAGCGCCAGCCCGGCCCCGGCAAGCGTCCCGCCGGCGCCGCGCCGCCGGCCGTCGGCGTCAATAGGTGACGAACTCACCGCGCAGCTTCCGCTTCATCCGCCGGTGCGCCTCGGCCCACTCCTCCGACATGCCGTCTCCGCCGCGATGAACCAGGGCCGCGCCGCGCAGCTCCGCCTGCGCCCGGCCGATCACCGCGTCGATGTCGCGGCCGTTCCGCTCGATCAGCCGCAGCAACACCGGCACATGGCGCATGTCGTCGCTGACCAGGCCGATGGCCGCCGCGCGCGCCGCATCGGGCCCGTTGACGCCTATCGACCAAGGCGCGCGGCGCAGCATCGCCGCGTCGTTGGCGCCGTCGCCCATCGTCACCAGCCTGTCCAGGCCGCCGGCGCGGCGCGCCAGACCCAGCGCCAGCGCGGCCTTGGCCCGGTCCCCCACCATGGCGCAGGCCTCGACGATGCGGCCCAGCATGGTGGCGGCGACACGGCCCGCCCGCTCGCCGCGGGAATAGGAAATGCCCAGCTCCTCCCGGTAGAAGCGCTGAAAACGCCGCCGCAACAGCTTTCTGCCGGCATCGGAAAAGTGCCGCCGCCGCATCCCGCCATCCAGCCACAGCTCCGAGTGCCGGTCTATCAGCAGGCAGGCATCGTCCAGATAGGTCCGCACCAGATCGGTTTCGGCCTCCCATCGCCCGTGCCGGCGCAGCATCGCCTCGGCCTCGGCCAGCGGAAACGGAGAGCCCAGCACCCTGCCCGCCTCCAGCCAGCCGCAGGCCAGAACCCGGGCCCGGTACGGCTGCTGCGGCGCGGTGGTGATGCCGGCCAGCTGCCAGCCCATCGCGGCCAGCTGCTCCGCCATGGCAGCCGCGCCGGGCGTCTCCGCCGAGCGCAAGGCCAACTGCTCCAGATAGCGGTAGTCGGCGCCGGCCGCCAGCAGCAAAGGCAGGGCGAAGATGGTATCGCTGCCCTCCTGCGCCAGCGTATAGCCCCCCGCCGGCGGCGGCGACGCCGCTCCGCCGTCGGGCCGCATCAGCGGCCGGGTATCGGCGCGGAAGGCGGCGTAGCCTTCGCCGTACAGTATCTGGCCGTAGGACGGCACGGCGTCCGTCGCGCCGGTCGCCGGTTTCAGGCAGGTCGACAGCGCCTCGGCGATGAAGTCCCCGAGGAACAGCGGCCCCTCGACATCGCTGGCCAGCAACCAGCCTCCGGGCCGGATGCCGGCCCGGCTCAAGCGCTCGCGCAAGTTGCCGCCGGTCGGCAGCCCCGCCATATCGTCTCGCATGATTCCACCTCTCTTCGGCCGCGATGGCCAAAAGCCGCGCGCGATCCTTGATGGCGAACGCCCGCGTCGCCGCCGGGCGCCGCGCACGAAGACGCCCGGCCGCGCGAAACCAGAAATCGCGAAGTGGCTTAGGGTATAGAGACGTTCGCCACCGCTGACAACGGGATGCGGTTTGTCCTTAGCGCCGACGTTAAAGTCTTTCTGCGGGCGTCTAAGCGCGCGCCCCCCGATGTATACTGAAGGCATAAGTCCAAACAGCGACCGCCGCCATGATCCTCGTACACACCCCGAATCCCAAGGAAGTCTCGGCCTATCTCGAACTATTCCGCGCCGCGCTGCCGGAGCGGCACTTCACCAGTCTGGAGCAAGCCGAGCTGGCCGATGTCCGCCATCTGGTCGCCTGGGGTCTGCCGGACGGCCTGTTGGCCCGCCTGCCGCGGCTGGAATCGTTGTTCGCGCTCGGCGCCGGCGTCGACAAGCTGCTGTCCCGTCCCGACCTGCCGCCGGGCCTGCCGGTCTATCGGCTGCTGGACGGCGGCATGGCCGCCCAGATGACCGAATACATCCGCTACGGCGTGCTCGGCTATCAGCGCAATATGGACATCTACCGCCGCCAGCAGGCGGCCGGCCAGTGGCGGATGCTGGCGCCGCGGCTGCCGGCCGACGTCAGCGTCGGCATACTGGGCCTGGGCGAGATAGGCGCGGCCGCTGCCAGGGCGCTGGTCCACGACGGCTACCGCGTCAGCGGCTGGAGCCGCAGCCCCAAGCACCTGCACCACGTGCACAGCCTGCATGGCGAATCCGGCCTGGACAAACTGCTGGAAACCAGCGACGTGGTGGCCTGCGTGCTGCCGTCGACGCCGCAGACCCGTGGCCTCTTGAACGGCGAGAAGCTGTCGCTGATGCGGCCGGGCGCCATGCTGATCAACGCCGGCCGCGGCGATCTTCTCGACCAGGACGCGCTGCTGGCGCTGCTGGGCAACGGCCACATCCGCTGCGCGCAACTGGACGTGTTCGCCGAGGAGCCGCTGCCGGCCAGCCATCCGCTATGGCGCCACCCGGCGGTGGCCGTCACGCCGCACATCGCCGCCATCACGCTGCGGCAGCAGGCGGTGGAACAGATCGCCGCCGGCCTGCGCCGACTGGCCGAAGGCGGCGAGGCCGAGGGCCGCGTCGAGCGCGCCCAGGGATATTGAAACGACGGACCACGACCGCGCGCGACCGGAGTATGCTGTCGACATGGCGGCGCGGACGGCCGCGTCCGCCGATCATCCGGAGAGCGCAATGAACGACAGACCGCCGAATGTGGTCAACGCCGACGCGGTGAAGGAAACCGTCTACCGCGACGGAGAGCACTGGGGCGGCAGCTACAAGCCGCTGACCCCGGTGATGGAACAGCAGAAAGGCCGGCTGGGCATGAATCTGAGCCGCCTGCCGCCGGGGCACTCCGGCTGTCCCTTCCACAGCCACGCGCTGGAGGACGAGATTTTCTACATCCTGTCCGGCCGCGGCGTGTTCCGCTACGGCGACGACATCTGCGAAGTCGGCCCCGGCGACTGCCTGTCCTGTCCGGCCGGCACCGGCATCGCCCATCAGCTGGCCAATCCCTTCGACGAAGAACTGGTCTATCTCGCCGCGGGTCCGAACAATCCCAATGAAGTGTGCCGCTACCCGGACAGCGGCAAGGTGATGGTGCGCAGCCTGCACCAGGTCGGCTATCTGCGCGAGGCCCCGTATATGGATGGCGAATCGGATCCGCCCAGGATCTTCGAGCTGCTGCGGCGGCAGGCCTCGTCCTGAGCCGCGCCGGGCCAAGCCCCCTGACCTTTTGAACAGAGCCGGCCCTCAGCCGGCGCCGCCGGCTTGCCGGCCAAAACATCGCTGACATAATATGGCAGCCAACCCGTCCGGGCCACCAGGCGCCGGACGTCCACCCACACCCAACCGTCCCGACCCGCTCCATGGACTCTCTTCGCCGCCTCTCCGCCGCCGCCGATCGCCGCTGCTGGCGCTGGCTGCCCTTGCTGCTGTTACCGCTGTCGGCCGCGCAGGCGCTGCCGCAAGCCGCCGACCAGCCGGCGACGCTGACAATCAGCGGCCGCATCTCCCGCTTCACCGACGCGGCGCGCAAGGTCTACGTGCTGGACCGGGCCTCGCTGGACCGCCTGCCTCAGCGCGACATCGTCACCGCGACCGACTGGACGCCGCTGGGCACCTTCCGCGGCCCCTTGCTGCGCGACCTGCTGACGCTGGTCGGCGCCCACGGCAGCCAGGTGAAGTTCTACGGCGAGGACGACTACAACATCACGATTCCGCTGTCCGACTTTTCCCGCTACGACGCCATACTGGCCAGCGGCTGGAACGGCCGCTCGCTGCGGCTGGAAGACTACGGTCCGTTCTGGGTGATGTATCCGCTGCCGCGGATGTCGGCCGCCGAAACCGGCGGCACCTTCCCGTCCAAGCTGATCTGGCAGGTCACCAGGATGGAGGTCAGATGAGCTGGTCCGGCCGCCTGGCCCCGCGCAATCTGGGCGCGCCCGAGCGCGCCTTCCTGGCGCTGTCGCTGGTGGCCACGCTGCTGATTTCCTGGACCCTGTACGCGGCGGTGATCAAACGCCCGATTCCGGACAAGGCGTCCGATCTCTATTGGATGGTCGCGCAGACCCAGTTGGCGCTGAACCGGGTGGAGCTGGACGCCTGGCGCTACCGCGCCGGCCAGATTCCGCGCCGGGAGGTGGACAAGAGCTACGCGATAGCGGTCAGCCGTTACCGGATGTATTCGCGGCCGTCGTACGCCAACGCGACGCTGGCGCAAATCGACGGCTTCGCCGCGCTGCGGACCGCGCTGACCGGCTTCTTCGAGGCGCCGCCGCGCGCCTGGAGCCAGCAGGACGCGCAGCAGGCCTCGCGCGACATCGCCGCGCTGCGCCCGCTGCTGGCCGACTTCGGCGTCAAGGCGCGCCAGCGCGAAAACAGCGATGTGGTGCAGCAGATGCGGATGGTGGAAAAGCATCAGACCATGTATCTGCTGGGCCTGATGTGCTGGCTGGCCTTCCTGTGCATCTTCTGGTTCGTGCTGCACCGCTTCGGCGAGGTCAGGCGCCAGGCCACGCAACAGCGGCAGATACTGGAGCGCGAGCAGGCCGCCCGCGCCGCGCTGGTGCAGAGCGAGCTGGCGCGCGACACCTTCCTCGCCACCATCAGCCACGAAATCCGTTCGCCGCTGCAAAGCATACAGACCTGCGTCGAGCTGCTGGAGTACAGCGTGCCGGCGGACTCCCCCGGCTCCGACTATCTGGCGCGGCTGAAGCTCAGCACCGAGCATCTGCTGGAACAGGTGCGCGACATCATGGACATTTCGGCGCTGAAGAACCACCAGCTGGCGCTGGACCCCGGCGCCACCGACGTCAACGCGCTGATCCAGACGATAGAGCTGGCCCACCGCGGCAACGCCGAGGCCAAGGGCCTGACGCTGACGATGGACTGCCCGGAGCTGCCGGTGCTGTGGCTGGACGGCCACCGCCTGCGGCAGATCGTCTGGAACCTGCTGTCCAACGCGATACGCTATACCGACGCCGGCGGCATCACGCTGACGCTGGGCTACCGCGACCGGCTGCTGGCCATCGAGGTCAGCGACACCGGCGTCGGCCTCTCCGACGAGATCAAGGCCCAGCTGTTCCGCCCGTTCGCGCGCGGCAAGACCCGGCGCCCCGGCAGCAGCGGCCTGGGCCTGGCCATCGTCCACGAACTGGTGACGCTGTTCGGCGGCTATATCCAGGTGGAAAGCGAGGAAGGCGTCGGCAGCCGCTTCAGCCTGCGGCTGCCGGCGCAGCAGGCCTCCGCCCACGAGCGGGACGAGGCCGGACAAGCGCCCGGCCGCATCCTGCTGCTGGACGACGACGAGCACATCCGCGAATCGTACCGCGCCTTGCTGGAAGCCAAGGGCTACCGGGTGGAAACGCTGGCGACGGTGCCGGCGGCGATCGCGAAGGTGCACGCCGAGAACTACGATCTGCTGCTGCTGGACCTGCAGCTCGGCAACGCCAGCGGTTACGAGGTGGCCGAGGCGGCCAGCCGCGCCGACGCCAACCGCAAGACGCCGGTGATAGGCATGACGGCGTTCAAGCACGAGTTCAACGATCCGCGCCAGACCCTGCTGGCCGGCAAGCTGGAAAAACCGTTCAGCTTCGACCAGCTGCAACGGCTGCTGGAGCGCAGCCTGCCTGTGGCCGGCCGACGCCACCGCGCGGCCTGAGCGCCGGCTTCAAGCCTTTTTGCGGCGGCGCAAGCCCATCGGCCCGACACGGGCATTGCGGGCAAAATCAAGATAACGGTATATTCTAATCGGATAAGTGGTTTTACCTAGTCCAATTGGCGCCATACCCGAACAACCGCAGCCCGCAGGGATTGTCATGAATCACTCGCAACCGAAATGGGGACGCCTGAGTACCCGCATCATCGTGGTGGCCGCCATCGCCATCACCGTCGCCTTCGCCGTCATGATCGCCCTGATCGCCCGCCTCAACTACAACTCGGCGCGGGACACCGGCTACCAGCTGGCGTCGGAACAGGCGAACAGCTACGCCAAGGACGCCGAGAGCACGCTGTCGCAGGGCTTTTTGCTGCCGCGCCACCTGGCCGACGTGGTCGAGGGCGCGCGCCGCGGCGGTCGGCCCGACCGCAAGCAGACCGACAACATCATCCAGCAGTTGCTGGACCATTCTCCGCAGTCGATAGGACTGTGGATGCTGTGGGAGCCCGACGCCTTCGACGGCGACGACAACGCCTTCCGCCTGGACTGGCCGCGCCACGACCCCACCGGCCGCTATCAGCCCTACATCACCCGCAACGCGCAGGGCAAGGCGCAGATGGACGTGATGATGTCGGCCGACCGCATCAAGGAATTTCCGAAGTACAAGGACCATTTGCAAAGCTACCAGCCCGACTACGAAAAGCCGGGCTGGGGCGATTTCTACTACGTGCCCAAGCAGCGCGGCCGCGACACCATCACCGAACCGTATCCGTACGAGGTGCAGGGACAGAAGGTGCTGGAGAGCTCGCTGGCGGTGGTGATGAAGGACGGCGCCGGCAAGATGCTGGGCGTGTCCGCCACCGACGTCGCGCTGGACCAGTTGCAGAAGCGCTTCGGCCAGATCCAGCCGGGCGGTTCGGGCTTCATCCGCATCGTCTCCGAGGGCGGGCTCTACGTGGTCAGTCCCAAGGCAGAACAGCTGGGCAAGCCGGTGGCCAAGGAGGACGCGCTGTCCGCCCACCTGGCCGACGTCAAGAAAGGCGAGGACTTCGTCTATGAGGACGGCGGCTTCACCCACTTCTTCCACCCCATCCGCATCGGCGAGACCGGGCAGTTCTGGGCGCTGGGCGTCAGCGTGCCCACCGACGCGCTGACCGCCGACGCCCGCCATGAGATGTTCAGCGCCATCGCCATCGGCGTCGTGGCGCTGGCGCTGATCCTGCTGCTGCTGGCGGCGGTGACCCGGGCGCTGACCCGGCCGCTGAACCGGCTGGCCGACACGATGGAGCAGTTGGCCGGCGGCGGCGGCGACCTGACGGTGCGCATCGCCATCGCCAACCGCGACGAGATAGGCCGCACCGCCCACGCCTTCAACCGCTTGCTGGACAGCCTGCGCGACATGTTCGTCAATGTCCGCGACCAGAGCCGTCAGGTATCGGAAGCGGCGGCCCGGCTCAGCCACTCGGCCGACCGGGTCCGCGACGCCTCGGCCCAGCAGTCCGACGCCGCCACCGCCAGCGCCGCCAGCGTGCAGCAGGTTACCGTCGGCGCGCAGCACATCGCCGACACCGCCCAGCAGGCCGGCGCCATCGCCCGCGATACCGGCTCGATGACCGAGCAGAGCGTGGCCAAGGTGGACCGCGTCACCGCCGAAATCCAGCGGATGACCGACAGCATGCACGCGCTGGCCGAGCGGATGAACGGACTGGGCGAGCGCTCCGCCGAGGTGACCACCATCGTCGGGGTGATCAAGGACATCGCCGACCAGACCAATCTGTTGGCGCTGAACGCGGCGATAGAGGCGGCGCGCGCCGGCGAGCTGGGCCGCGGCTTCGCCGTGGTGGCCGACGAGGTGCGCAATCTGGCCGGCCGCACCGCCGAGGCGACGGTGCAGATCACCCGCATCGTAGAGGCGATAGGCAGCGAAACCGACATGGCGGTCCGCGACGTCCGCGACAGCAGCGCCCAGGTCGATCTGAGCGTCGGCATCGCCGCCGAGGCCAACCAGGCGATGCGCGAGGTGCAGGACTACAACCGCCAGCTGGCGACCAGCATCGTCGACATCGCCGCCGCCACCCGCGAGCAGTCCAGCGCCAGCCAGGAGATCGCGCAGAACGTCGAGCGCATCAGCGGCATGGCGCAGGGCAACGACCAGACGGTGCGCGAGGTCAGCGAATCGGTGGGCCGGCTGCGCGAACTGGCCGGCGAGCTGGAGCGGCTGGTCGGCCACTTCAAGCTGTAGGCGTCTTCGGCGTCCTCTCCTCCAGGCCCGGCCCCGCCGGGCCTTTTCTATTGACGCTCCGCCGTCAGCCGCCCGCCGCGCGCAGGGCCAGCGCGGCGGCGAAACCCAGCAGCAGGACGCCGCAGCCGGCATCCAGCCAGCGACGGCCCCGCCCGCCCAGCCGGGACAGCAAGGCGCCGCCGCCGTGGGCCAGCGCCAGCCACCACGACGCGGAACCGCAGAACACCCCGGCGACAATGGCCAGCTGCTGCGCGCCGCTGGCCAGCAGGCCGCCGGACAGGCCGGCCGCCACCGCGGCGAAGGACAGGATGGTCATCGGATTGCTCAGGGTCAGCAACAGCGTGCCGGCATAGGCCTGCCACAAGCCGCTTCCGCCGTCGTCCGGGCGCGCCGGCGCCGCGGCCGGACGACGCAGCGTGGCGACGCCCATCCACGCCAGCAGCAGGCAGCCGGCCCAGCCCAGCGGCCGCGCCAGCTGACCGGCCAGATGCAGGACCGCATTGCCGCCGGCCACGCCCGCCAGGGCGAACAAGCCGTCGGCGCTGGCCGCGCCCAGTCCGGTGGCCAGGCCCAGCCGCGGCCCGCCGCGCAGCGTGCGGCTGATGCACAGCAAGCCTATCGGTCCCACCGGCGCCGCGATCGCCAAGCCTATCAAGGCCGCTTGCCAGAACATGGTTTCTCCTCCGTCGACGATGGCCATAGTGTGCCGCCGCACCGGGCCGATGCCCATGCGT
Organism: Chromobacterium sp. ATCC 53434; assembly: GCF_002848345.1. Lineage (NCBI taxonomy): Bacteria > Pseudomonadati > Pseudomonadota > Betaproteobacteria > Neisseriales > Chromobacteriaceae > Chromobacterium > Chromobacterium sp. ATCC 53434. The sequence continues at coordinate 3,073,624 of NZ_CP025429.1, forward strand.
TTTCTTCGGCCAGACGCTATGCTGACCTTCAAAACCAAAACCGAATGGCGAAAGGAGTTTACGAATGGAAGTGGACGCCAAGTCCTGGGCGATTCTGGCCGCGCTGCAGGCCAATGCCCGGCAGTCGCTGACGGAGCTGGCACAGTCCGTCGGGCTGTCGGTGCCGGCGGTGTCGGAACGGGTGCGGCGGCTGGAGGAGGCCGGCGTGATCCACGGCTACCACGCGCGCGTGGCGCCGCTGCGCGCCGGCTACGCGCTGTCGGCGCTGGTCGGCATCACCGTGCCGCAGCCGGACAAGAAGACGCTGCTCGCGCGGCTGGAGGCGATGCCGGAGGTGATGGAATGCCACCACGTCACCGGCGTCGACTCCTATATGTTCCGGCTGCTGGCGCGCGACGTCTCGCACCTGGAACTGCTGGTGGCGCAGCTGAACGATCTGGGCGAGACGCGCACGTCCATCATCCTGTCGACGCCGATCCAGGGGCGGCCGGTTCGGCCGCCCCGCTGAGCCGGTTTACAGATCCAGCGTCACCTGGTGGTGCAGCAGCCATTCGTTGACGCCCAGCGCCATCTCCAGGCCGGCGCGCTCCGGCGAGGTGCTGGTCTTGCCGAAGGGCTTGTCCAGCAGCTTCCAGGCCGCGGCCTTGTCCAGCAGCGGCAGCGCCGGCGACGAGGCGTCGTCCAGCACACGGCCGAGGCCGGCGCGCAGCGCCTGCTCGTAGGCCGGATCCTGGGTGGCCGGATACGGGCTCTTGACGCGCTGGACGATGGAGTCCGGCAGCACGTCGCGGCCGGCGGCGCGCAGCAGGCTCTTCTCGCGGCCGTCGAAGGTCTTCATGCTCCACGGCGCGTTGAACACGTATTCGACCAGCCGGTGGTCGCAGAACGGCACCCGGACCTCCAGCCCCACCGCCATGCTCATCCTGTCCTTGCGGTCCAGCAGGGCCTGGACGAAGCGGGTCAGGTGCATGTGGCTGATCTCGCGCATCCGCCGCTCGGTCGGGCTGTCCGACGCCAGCCTCGGCACATCGGCCAGCGCCTGCTCGTAGCTGTCGCGGCGGAAGCCCGCCATGTCCAGCTCGCCCAGCAGCTCCGGCGCGATCAGCGACTGGCCGTCGAAGAAGGCGCCGCTCTGGCCGGCCAGCCACGGGAAGGTGTCGGCCGCCACCGCGGCGGCGTCGTGGAACCAGCGGTAGCCGCCGAACACCTCGTCGGCCGATTCGCCGGACAGCGCCACCGTCGATTGCGCGCGTATCGCCTCGAACAGCTTGTACAGCGACGGCAGCATGTCGCCCCAGTAGGCCGGCGGCAGATCCTGCGCGCCCAGCACGGCGGCGCGCAGCGCCGGATCGGCCAGCTCGCGGCTTTCCAGCACGATCTCGCGGTGGTCGGTGCCGGCGAAGGCCGCCAGGTCGTGGACGAATGGCGCGTCAGGCGAGCCGCGCAGGTAGTCGGCCTCGAACTCCATGCCGTGCTTGACGAAGTCCACCGAGAACGAGCGCACCGTCCCCTTGCCCTGCCGCCGCATGCTCTTCGCCGCCAGCGCGGTGATCACCGACGAATCCAGGCCGCCGGACAGCAGCGTGCACAGCGGCACGTCGGCGATGATCTGGCGCTCGACGATGTCGTCCAGCAAGTCTCGCACGGTGCGTATCGTCTTCGGCAGGTCGTCGGCGTGCTCGCGCGCCTCCAGCTGCCAGTAGCGGTGCTTGCGCAGGCCGGCGCGGTCGACGGTGATGGTCTGGCCCGGACGCACCTCGCGCATGCCGGCGAAGACCGCCGCCTCCGGCGTCTTCACCAGGTCCAGCATCTCGCGCAGGCCGTCGGCGGATACCCGGCGCTGCGCCTCCGGATGCGCCAGTATCGCCTTCGGTTCGGAGCCGAACAGCACGCCGTCGGCGGTCTGGTAGTAGTACAGCGGCTTGACGCCCATGCGGTCGCGCACCAGCAGCAGCCGCTCGGCGCGCGCGTCCCAGACGGCGAAGGCGTACATGCCGTTGAGCCGGGCCGTCAGCGCCTCGCCCCATTGCAGATAGGCGCGCAGCACCACCTCGGTGTCGCTGCGGGTGCGGAAGGCGTGGCCCAGCCCCTCCAGCTCGCGGCGCAGTTCCTGGAAGTTGTACACCTCGCCGGTGTAGACCAGGCAGGCCAGCGTGCGGCCGTCCTCGTCGGCCAGCATCGGCTGCCGGCCGCCCTCCAGATCGATGATGGACAGGCGGCGGTGGCCCATCGCCGCGCGGCGATCCAGCCACAGGCCTTCGGCGTCCGGTCCGCGCTTCTCCATCGTGCGCGTCATCCGCTCCGCCACTTCACGGTAGCGGGTCAGGTCGCGCTCGAAACTCACCCATCCTGCGATTCCACACATCGTCGGCTCTCCTCTGTTGGATTCGTCCGCCGGCAGCCGTCGCGCCGCCCGCGTCTGCCGGCATTATCGGCGCGCGCGACAATATACAGAACGCATAGTCCTTGTTAGTCGGCGCATCGCGCCGCAACAACTGGTAATAAGAACGGGATGTTGACGTATTCCCGCGGCGGGACCGCCGCGGGACGATCAGCCGGCGTGGGCGCAGCTCTTGTCCGGCGCCTGGTAATGGCCGTCCGGCGCGATGGTCCGGGCCAGCGGCGAGTCCCAGGTCTGCCGGTGCAGCTCGGCGATGCGCCGGGCCATCGACTCGTTGCGCAGCACCACTTCCAGATTGCGCGACTTGTCCAGGTAGCCGCCGCTCCAGTTGCTGGTGCCGACCCAGGCGATCTTGCCGTCTATCGCCATGGTCTTGCTGTGTATCACCCTCGCGAACGGGATGCAGGCGCCGTCGCGCGGAATGGTCACCACCCTGACCGCCATCCCCGGCAAGACCGCCAGGCTTTTCAGGTAATCGACGCCGGGCGCTTCCAGATTCCAGTCGGACACCATCAGCTTGACCTTGACGCCGCGAACCAGCGCCGCGCGTATCGCGTTGTCGAACAGCGGGTAGTAGCTGCGCGGCTTGCCGAAGCTCAAGGGCGCGTAATCCAGCAGCTGGATGCGCACCTCGTCGCGCGCCTCGGCCATCAGCCTGGGCAGCGCGGTCTCGGAATCGCCGACGCCGTCCGGATTGTAGGCGTTGGGACTGGCCAGCAGCACCGCCGGCCGGCTCAGGTCTGCCGGCTGGACGGCATCGCGCAACGGCGCCGGCGGCAGGCCGGCGGCCACCCGGGCCTGCTCGGCCCAGTCCTGCTCGAAGATGGCCTGCATCCGGCCGGCCATCGCCGCGTCGTCTATCTTCAGCCCGGTTTCGTGGATGTGCTGCAGCGAGCGCCAGTCGAAGTTCTGGCTGCCGACATAGCCGGCGCGGCCGTCGACGACGATGAATTTGGCGTGGATGATGCCGTTGCCGGTCAGCTTGCTGTAGTCCAGCTGGCGGTATTCCAGATTGGGGATGCCCTTCAGCCGGTCTATCGTCTGCTGCCGGCTGGCGAACATGCCCTTCTTCTCCATCAGGAAGCGTATCTTGACGCCGCGCCGCCCGGCCGCCTCCAGCCTGGCGATGACCGGTTCCAGCCGGCTGCCCGGCTCGTCGGCGGCGTAGAACTGCTCCAGCACGATCTGGCGCTTGGCGGAGTCGAACAACTGGCTCCAGACGGCGGCCGGATCGCGCAGGTCCGGCGTGTCGAGGCCGGCGCGCTCGGGCGCGGTGTGCACCAGCTCGAAGCCGGGAATGGCGAAATCGGCGCGGGCCAGCGAGGCGGTCATCGTCAGGGCCAGCGGCCACCAGCGTTTCGACATGGCGGCATCCTTTGCAAAAGGCGCGATGATGACAGGTTCATGTTAAGCAAGTATGTAGCCGGCATGAAAAAGGCCGCCCGATGGGCGGCCCGGACAAGGACAAAATCCATCCATGGCCTTGATGCACGTTTTTTAGGCTTGGCTGGCAAGAAACCGCGTATCCGGCGCGCCCGGGTCCCTTCTAGCCTGCCGACGGGTGGCAGGCCCGAGGTCTTAAGCGGCTGCATGTTTGAGCCCCGCGACGTTAGCGCGGGGCGAGTTCAGCCGCGCCTCGGGCCTGACGGGGCCCGGCGGGAAGCCGAAGGCCAGGCTTGAGGGTGGCCTTTAGGGGTGGAGGGGATATTTGGCCAAGCAAATATCCCTTCCCTGCCCGCCGGGCAGCCCCGGCAATGAAAATCATCATCCGCGAAGCGGATGCAAAACCATGGGAAGCCTGAACAGGTTCTAGACCACCTTCAGCGCAGCGACAGCAGGGCCACGACCCGGTAGCGGCTGATGCCCAGCAGCGCCGGCACCAGTTGCTGCAGATGGCCGAAATCGGCGCTCTGGTTCAGCCTGGCGTTGAAATCGCCGACGAAGGCGCTGGCCCAGCTCTGCTCGTCGCTGCGCGACAGCTGGGAGATGGACCGCCTGGCCTCGGCGATGGCGCTGTCTATCGAGGCGCGCGTCTGCTGCAGCCGCGCGATCGAGCGCAGCACGTCCTGCAGCGCCAGCCTGACCTGGGCGTGGTCGTCGACCTGCCAGCGCGCGGCGTCCAGCGCCGGCGCCTCCGCCTCCAGCGCCAGCGGTTGCGGCACGCCGCCGGGGAAGCGCACGCCGCCGCCCCGCACCGTCAGGCCGCCCTGCAGCTGCGCCCAGTCCTTCTCGCCGCTGCTGAAGCCTAGCCTGCCGTGATCGTCCAGCTCGCAGCGCGCGCCGACCGGTCCCAGCGCCTGGTTCAAGCCGCGCAGTATCTGCTCGCGCGTCACGCCGTCGCCGACCCGCAGCGCGGTGGCGACGCCGCCGGCGGTGAAGCTCAGCGTCTCCGCCGGACCGGACGTCAGGCTGTCCAGGTCCAGGCCGCGCGCGGTGAAATTCTGCCTCGCCGGCGCGCCCAGCGTCAGCCGCAGCTGGCTGTCCAGACTGCCGGCGCTGTCGGCGCGGCGGCTCTGCCAGGCCTGTCCCAGCGCGTCGCGCTGCGCGGACAGGGAAGCGCCGTCGAGCCGGCGCTGGGTCAGCTGCCGGCTCAGATTATCCTTGAAGTCCTGCAACTGGCGCAGCATGTCGTCGACGAAGCCCTGCGCGCACTGGGCGGCGCTGAGCTGCTCGTTCAGCTGCGTGCTGTAGCGCCAGCCGGACGGGCCGGCCTGCGACGGCTGCGCGCCGGCCAGCGCGGCGCGGCCACCCGTCTGGGCGAAGGCGGCCGCCGGCGCGACGGCGGCGCCATCCTTGCGCCAGCGCGACTCGCCGCCGGCCGGATTGATGGAGCTGAAGGTGGTCGGCATCGGCCCCTCAGATCACATCGAACAGGGTCAGCTGGCTGACCTTGCCATAGGCCTGCTGACTGGTCTTCAGCGCCATCGTCAGATTATTCATCTCGATATAGGCGGTGCCGTAGTCCAGGCTGCCCAGTTCCAGAATGCTCTTCTGGTTGGCCAGGCTCAGGCTGTCGTGATTGGCGTCCAGCGTCTGCAACACGCTCTGGGCGCCGCCCAGCTCGGAAATGGTGCCGCTGACGCTGGAGAGCGCGCTGTCGACGCCGTCCATCACGCCGCGCACGGCGGCGCCGAGCGCCGGATCCCGGCTGTCCAGCGTCGGGCTTTGCAGCGTCGAGACGATCTTGTCCAGCTGGTTCAGCAGGTCGGCCATCGGTTGCAGCGTGACGTTGGACGGCTGGGTGACGCCCTCGCCTACCGTCACCAGCTGGCGGTCGGTGTTGCCGTTGAAGCGGTAGCGGCTGCCCGGCGGCTGGCTGGGGTCGGCGACGATGGTGGCGTTATTGTTGGCGCTGCCGGAAAACATGTAGCGCCCCTCGCTGTCCTTGGTGTTGGCGGCGAACAATATGCTGTCGCGCAGGCTGGCCAGCGGCGACGCCATCGCCTTCAGGTCCTCGGCCGGCGGCTGGTTGGCGGCCGCCACCAGGATGTCGCGCGCGTCGCGCAGATTGGCGCTGATGCCGTCGAGCAAGGCCTCGTTCTTCGACAGCTGCGACTTCAGCGCGCCGATATTGTCGCGGTACTGCGACAGCGAGGCTTCTTCGCGCTGCAGACGCAGCAGCCGCACGCTGGCGATCGGGTTTTCCGAGGCCGCCAGCATGCTCTTGCCGCTGGACATCTTCTGCAGCAGATCGGCCATGTCGGAACTGCTGTTCTGCATGGCCAGCATCACGACGGACTGGTACTGGTTGCTGGAGATACGCATGCTCGCTCGTCCTTACAGAATGGCCAGGGTGCTCTCGAACAGCTGGTTTGCCACCGAGATCACCTTCATATTGGCCTGGTACATCTTCTGGTATTCGATCAGGTTGACCGCCTCTTCGTCGCGGTTGACGCCGGAGGCGGACTGCCAGTTCTTGTCGGCCTCGGCCCGGATCACGTTGGCGGTGGACAGGCCTGCCTTGTTCTGCTGGCTGGAGATGGCCAGGTGGCCGATCATCTGCGAGTAGGCGTCGCCCAGCGTCACCTGGCCGACGCCGGCCAGGGGGAAGCTTTGCTGCTTGATCGCCAGGATCTGCCGCAGATTGTCGTTGTTGCCGGGCTTGGCCGGATCGGCCGAGAAGCCGAGGTCGGCGGCGGCGATGCCGGTGGTCTGCAACAGGCCGTGGGCGGCGCCGGGATCGTACTGGAACAGCGGCTTGCCCGGCAGGCCGTTCAGGTCGTAGCCCAGGGCCAGCTGCGCGTTGACGCGGTTGGCCAGCTCGCCGGCCAGCGCACGCACCTGGGACTGCACCGGCCGCAGATTATCGGTTTCGAACCGGTTCAGGCCGCCCAGCTGGCCGCCGAGATCGCCTGCCGGCATCACGTATTTTTCGGTGCCGAAGGCCAGCTTCAGCTGCTGGCTGCCGTCGGGCTGGGTCTCGCTGGACAAGGTGGCCGCGCCGTCGCCGATCACCAGCGGCAGGCCGTTCTTCAGCGATACAGACTTGCTGCCGTCCGGCTGCGCCATCACCCGCACCTCGACCAGCGACGACAGCTTGTCGATCTGGCGGTCGCGCTCGTCCTCGAGGCCCGAGGTGTTGACGCCCTGGGCCTTGGCCGAGATCAGCTTGTCGTTCAGCGCCGCCAGGTTGGCGGTGGCGCTGTTGATCTGGGTCAGCGTGGCGCCGCGCTGTTCGGCGATGGCCACCAGCTGCGAGCTCAATACCCCGTCCAGATTGTTGAAGCGCTGCGCCAGCGAGCCGGCCTCGCGCACCACCTGGTCGCGCATGGTGTTGGAATCCAGGCTGGCGGCGTTCAAGGCGGCGAAGAATTTGTCGAAGCCGGACGACAGGCTGCTGCCGTCGTTGCCCATCACCTGCTCCAGCTGGCTGAAATACGGCTGGGCCGCCGTCAGCGCGCCGACATTGGAACCGGCCTGCCACTGCAGCAGATTGCGATAGTCGTCGCTGAAGCGGCGCACGCTGGCGACGCTGACGCCATAGCCGGCGCTCAGCGGATCGCCGGCGCCCGGCGCCTGCGTCGCCAGCACCACGCCCTGGCGCGAGTAGCCGACCGTCTTCTGGTTGGCGATGTTCTGGCTGGCGGTATTGAGCGCGACCTGCGCGGCCTGGGCCCCGGTCAGCGCGTTGTCTATCATGCGCATTTAGCTGTCATCGCTTGGAAAGAGGGAACATCGGCGTGGCGAAGGCCGCCAGCCCCTGGCCGTCGCGGCGGCTCTTCTCCAGACTGGCGACCGCGCCGGCCGCGTCCTTAACGGTAATATTCCCGTCGGCCGGCAGCAGCTGGGTCAGTATCGCGTCGGCGATGCCGAACACATGCCGCCCGGCCAGCTGGTCGGCCAGCGCGCCGTCGGCGATCTCCAGCATGTCGGTGTTGATGGAGTGGGCGAAGATGCTGTCCTCGCCGGCCACCTCGCGCGTGGTCTTGCGCATCTGCTTGAACATCTCGCGCGCGAACTGGGCCTCGAACAGCTCGGCCGCCTTCTGCGCCTGCTTGCGGTATTCCGGATTGGCCGGCGCCACCGCGCCGTCGCCGCCGGCGTCCGGCGCCGGGTTCTGCAAATCGTTGTTCAGCATCAGATCACCACCAGTTCGCCGTCTATCGCGCCGGCCTGATCCAGCGCCTGCAATATCGCCATCACGTCGTCCGGCGTCGCGCCGGTGCGGTTGACCGTGTCTATGATGGCGCGCAGGCTGGCGCCGGCCGGCCACTTGAACATCCGCCCGCGGCCCTGCTCGACCTGGACGTTGGAATCGGGCACCACCTTGGTCTCGCCGTTGCTGAACGGACCGGGCTGGCTGACCTGGGACGATTCGGAAATCACCACGCGCAGGCTGCCGTGCGACACCGCCGCAGGACGCACGGTGACGCCCTCGCTGATCACCACGGTGCCGGTGCGCGAATTGAACACCACGCGCGGAATCTCGGCGCCGACATTGACGTTCAAGCGCTCCAGCCGCGCGACGAAGGCCACGCGCTCGGTCGGGTCCGACGGCGCCCTGACCTCGATGGCGGTGGCGTTGCGGGTGGTGGCGATCTTGCCGTAGCTCTGGTTGATCGCGCGGACGATGTTGGTGGCGGTCTCGAAATTGGGCCGGCGCAGGCTGAGCCGCACCGAATCGCCCTGCTCGAAGTCGCTGGGAATCTCGCGCTCTATGCTGGCGCCGTTCGGGATGCGGCCGGCCGTCGGCGTGTTGACGGTGACGCTGGAGCCGCTCTTGCCCTGGGCCGACAAGCCGCCTATCACCACGCTGCCCTGGGCCAGCGCGTAGATCTCGCCGTTGGCCGCCTTCAGCTGGGTCAGCAGCAGCGTGCCGCCGCGCAGGCTCTTGGCGTCGCCGAGCGAGGACACGGTCACGTCTATGGTCTGGCCGCGGCTGTAGCCGGGCGGCAGGCTGGCGCTGACCATCACCGCCGCGACGTTCTTGACGCGGGTGTCGGTCTTCTCCGGCATCTTCAGGCCGAACTGCTTCAGCATATTGGCGACGGACTGGCCGGAGAACTTCACCTGCGAGTTGTCGCCGGTGCCGTCCAGGCCGACGACGATGCCGTAGCCTATCAGCTGGTTGTCTCGTATGCCTTCGACGTTGACCAGCTGCCGCAGCGGCTGGGCGGCCGCCGCCAGCGAAAAGACCGCCAGGCAGCCGGCGGTCAGGACTTGCAGAAATCTCAATCTCATGGGGGCCCTAAAACGGCATCAGCGGGCTGGCGAAGAACTTCATCAGCCAGCCGGGATTGTTGGCGTCGGCCAGCGCGCCGCTGCCGGAATAGCCGATGCGGGCGTTGGCGATGCGCAGCGACGACACGCGGTTGTCGGTGTCGATGTCCTCTATCCTCACATAGCCGGCCAGCTTCAGCGTCTCCTCGCCCTGGTTCAACGCCAGTTGCTTCTCGCCCTGCACCTGCAACAGGCCGTTGGCCAGCACCTTGTGCACCACCACCGTCAGCGAGCCGGCCAACGCGTTCTGCTGCGTGGAGGTGGACGAGCCGTTGAAGTCGCGGTTGGCGTCTATGCCGACCTGGGCGTTGAAGGTGGTATTGCCGATCAGCGACGGGCCTATCTTGGCGCCGGACTTCTTGCCGAAGCTGGTGCCGGCCTGCTTGCTGGCCTGCGTGGTCTCTTCCAGCACCACGGTCAGCACGTCGCCGGGACGGAAGGCGCGGTTGTCCGAGGTCAGCGACAGCGTGCCACCGGCGGTGAACACGCCGCCGCCGCGCGGCGCCTCGACCTGCTGCCGCATCAGTTCGGGCAGCGGATCCGGCGCCGGCGGCGCCGGTTGGAACTGGGCGCAGCCGGACAGCAGCAGCGCCGGCAGCAGCAGTCGGCCTATGCTCATCGTACCGACTGGCCCAGCTGCTGCAGCATATTGTCGGCGGCCGACAACACCTTGGTGTTCATCTCGTAGGTGCGCTGGGCGGCGATCATGTCCACCATTTCCTCGACCACCTGGACATTGGAGCCTTCCAGGCTGCCCTGCTTCAGCTTGCCCAGCGCGTCGCTGCCGGGATTGCCGGTGGCCGGGTTGCCGCTGGCGGCGGTCTCCTGGAACAGGTTGTCGCCGAGCGCCAGCAGGCCGGTCGGGTTGACGAAGTTGGCCAGCGTGATCTGGCCGACGTCGGTCGGCGCGCCGGAGCCGCCCTCGGTCACCGACACCACGCCGGTCTCGCTGATCGACACCTTGGTGGCGGTGGCCGGAATCTTCACCTCCGGCTCCAGCGGCAGGCCCTGGGCGTTGACCAGCAGGCCGTCTGCGTTCAGCTGCAGCTGACCGGCGCGGGTGTAGCCGGTGTCGCCGTTGCTCATCTTCACCTGCAGAAAGCCCTGGCCGACGATGGCCAGGTCCAGCGACTGGTTGGTCGTGGAGATATTGCCCTCGGTGAACACCTTCTGGCTGCCGACCAGGCGGGTGCCGTTGCCCAGCTGCACGCCGGACGGCGACACATTGTTGTCGTCGACCTTGCTGCCGGGCTGCTTGTCCACCTGGTAGAACAGGTCTTCGAACACCATGCGGTCGCGCTTGAAGCCGGTGGTGTTGACGTTGGCCAGGTTGTTGGCGATGGCGGTCAGGCGCGCGTCCTGCGCCTGTATGCCGGTCTTGCTGATCCACAATGCCGGATTCATCGAATTCTCCTAATCGCGTTCAGCCGCGCACCAGGCGGTTGCCCGCCTCGTTCATGTCGCTGGCGGCGTTGAACAGCTTCATCTGCATTTCGAAATTGCGGTTGAGCGTCATGGTGGCGACCATCTCCTCCACCGCCGACACATTGCTGCGCTCCAGGTGGCCGCTCTGCACTTTGACGCTGTCGTCGGCCGGCAGCGGCCCGCCCTGGCGCGGCACGATCAGGCCATCGGCGCTCTTGCCGATCTCGCGCGGGTCCGGCTTGACCAGCTTCAGCTTGTCCACCGGCTGCATCTCGGTATTGCCCGGATTGAGCACCGACACGGTGCCGTCGGCGGCGACCGCCGCCTTCAGATAGCCTTCCGGCAGCCGGATGGCGCCGCCGTCGCCCAAGACCGGGTGGCCGTTGATGCTCAGCGTGCCGTCGGCGCCCGTCGTCATCGCGCCGGCGCGGGTGTAGGCCTCGCCGCCGTCCGGCGCGGCGATGGCGATGAAGCCGTCGCCCTGCAGCGCGACGTCGAGATCGCGGCCGGTCTCCACCACGGTGCCGCCGCGGACGTCCAGCGCGGTGTCGGCGTTCTTGCTCAGCAGCCGCGCGTCGTAGCCGTAACCGGGCACCGCCTGGCTGATCGCCGTGTCGATGTCGGCGCGGAAGCCGCCGGTCTCGGCGTTGGCCAGGTTGTTGGCGTGGATCTGCTGCGCCTTCAGCATCCGGTCGGCGCCGCTCATCGCGGTGTAGATCAGCGCGTCCATCGCCTTACACCGCCTGCATCAGCGCCTGCATCACCTGGTTCTCGGTCGAGATCACCTTGGTGTTGGCCTGGTAGTTGCGTTGCGCGGTCATCAACGTCACCAGCTCGGAGGTGACGTCGACATTGGACTGTTCCAGCGAGCTGGTGGCCAGCTTGCCGGCCATATTGCTGCCGGCCACCGACAGCAGCGCCGCGCCGGAGCCGGTCGACTCCTGCCAGCTGGTCTGCGAGGCGGCGCTCAGCGCGCCCTCGTTGGCGAAGTTGGCGATGGCCAGCTGAGCGACCACCTGCTTCTGGTCGTTGCTGTAGCTGACGATGACTTCGCCGTTCTCGCCCAGGCTGACGCCGGTGCGCGCGCCCGGCGGGTAGCCGTTGCTGGCGTTGCGGCTGGTGCTCGGCTCGCCGGCGAACTGAGTGGTGCCACTGTAGTCCAGCGCCAGCTTCAGCGGCGAGGCGCCGGCCGGCGTGCCCAGATCCAGCGCCACCGTCGTCGTCGGCGAGGTCAGCTTGCCGTTGGTGTCGAACTTCAGATCGGTGGTGGTGGCCAGCGTCTGACCGTCCAGCACGTAGTGCACGGTGACGGTGCTGTCGGCGCTCTTGCAGAAGTACTGCATCAGGTTGTGCTTGTTGCCCAGCGAATCGAACACCGGCGACATATTGGAGTGGTTGAAGCTCTGGCTGGTGCCCTTGTCGAACGGAATGGTCTGCACCGCCCAGCCGGCCGACATATTGCCGGTGTACTGCAGCGAGTCGCTGGGCTTGGCCGGGATGTTGCCGGTCGGAATCTGGATGTCGCCCAGCGCGCCCTGCCCGCCGGTGTCGGACTTGGCGTAGCCCTGGATACGGCCGCTGTAGCCGTCGACCAGATAGCCGTCCTTGTCGGTGTTGAAGATGCCGACGCGGCTATAGGTCATCGCGCCGGCGACGCTCTTGGACACGAAGAAGCCGCGGCCGTCGATGGCGGCGTCCAGCGCCCGGCCGGTGTTGACCAGGCCGCCGTTGCGGCCGATGTTCTGGCTATTGCCGTTGGCGTTGACGCCCATCACCTGGCTGCCGGCGTAAGCGGAGGCGAAAGTCACCCGGCCGGACTTGAAGCCGTAGGTGGCGGAGTTGGCGATGTTGTCGCTGATGCTGCCCAACTGATTGTTGACGGCGTTGATGCCGGACAGCGCAATTTCGAAACTCATGGGAATCTCCGATACGGGGGCTTATGCGGTGGCGGCGGACTTGGCCAACAGCGCGGACACGGAAGAAGCGGGAAAATCGCCGAGACCGGCCAGCGTCAGCACCGGCTCGCCGCCGTTGACCGGCAGGCGTACGCCGTTGACCTCGGCCTTCATCTCCAACAGGCCGCTCTTGCCCGACGCGGTGGCGAGTTCGAGCTGGTAGTCGCCGGCGTTCAGGCCGTAGTCCGCCAGATTGATCTTGAAATCGCTGGCGCCGGCGGCGCGCTTGCCCAGATCGATGCGGGTGCGCTTGCCGGCGGCGTCGGTCAGGATCAGCGTCGAGGCATCCTCGGCGCCGGACAGCGTCACGCGGCCGGTCAGCGCGGCCTGGCCGTCGCTGCGGATGCGGTCGGTCTGCACCAGCACCGGCTTGCCCACCTGGGCGCCCAGCGCCACGCCCTGCAGCTCGCGCATCATCGCGCCCTGGCTCTGCAGCTGCTTGACCATGTCCTGGCTGCTCTGCACCTGGCTCATCTGCGCCAGCTGGCTGACGAACTGCGACGGGTCGGCCGGGTCCAGCGGGCTCTGGTTGCGTATCTGCGCCAGCAGCAGCGTCATGAACATATCGTTGCCGCTGCCGCCGGCCGCCGGCGCCACGGCCGACGAACCGGACGGCTGGCCGCCAGAGGAAAGCTGGCGCGACTGCGCCTGGTCCACGCTCATGCGTTGTCTCCGAGTTTCAGCAGGTCCTGCTGCATGGTCTTGACCCGCGCCATCACTTCGACGTTGGTCTGAAAGGCGCGGCTGGCGGACAGCATGTCGGTCATCTCCTCCACCGCGTTGACGTTGCTGTAGAAGACGTTGCCGTCGGCGTCGGCCAGCGGATTGCCCGGCTCGTGCGCCTTGCGCACCGGCTCCTGGTTCTGCACCACGTCCAGCACCTGCACGCCCATGCCCTCGCCCTGCAGCTGGGCGCGGAACACCGGCTTGCGGCCGCGGTAGGCGGACTGCTCGGCGCCGGCGGCGGTGTCGGCGTTGGCCAGATTGCTGGCCACGGTGTTCAGGCGCACCGTCTGCGCGTTCATCGCCGATCCGGCGATGCGAGAAATATCGCGGAATGACATCGCTTATTGCCCCGCAATGACTTTGGCCAGCCCGTGCAGCTTCATATTGATGAAGGTGAGGCTGGTCTGGAATTCGGAAACATTCTGGGAAAACTCGGCCTGCTCGACGCCCAGCTCGACGGTGTTGCCGTCTCGCGAAGGGTGGTTGGGCAGCCGGTATTGCAGATCGCCGCCGCCGTCGTCGAACGCCAACGGCGAGTCGGCGGCCGCCGATGACAGCGCCGCCTTGAAATCGATATCTCGCGCCTGATAACCCGGGGTGTTCTCGTTGGCGATATTGGACGCCAGCACCCGGGTTCGCTCCGCCCGCAGCTTCAATGCCTCGGGATGGATGCTCAGGGCCTTGTCCAGATGCATGCCCATTGCCTTGACCCTATCAGTTCACTACCATGCACGGGCTATTTGTTGGGAATAGCCCATTTATTGAAAAGCGATACTAATAAGCGTACCCGACACCGTATAGGCAACAATTACCACGCGATCCCCGATGGCAAAATTCACGATTTTCTCGCTGACCGCGGCGCTGGCCGCCCTGCCGGCCCCGGCCGCCCACGCCGCCCACGCCGCCCCCGCCCAGAGCGCCGACGCCGCGGTGAGCCGCGCCGCCGAGCAGCTGATACGGCAGCGGCTGAACGAAGCCGGGCTGGCCCAGGCCGACATCAAGCTGCAACTGCTGCCGCCGCGCAGCCTGCCGGCCTGCGCCGCGCCGTGGCGGACCGACGCCGCCGACAGTCGGGCCTTCAGCCGCATGCGCTTCGACGTTTCCTGCCCCGCCGACGGCTGGCGCGGCAGCTTCATCGTCCGCGCCGCCGTGACCGCCCAGGCGGCGGTGGCCGCGCGCAATCTGCGCGCCGGCGAAGTGCTGGGGCAGGAGGACATAGCCTGGGAGGCGCGGCCGGTGGCCGAGCCTGCCGATCTGTTCGGCCAGGCCTCGCCGCCGCTGGGCCTGGCGCCTCGCACGACGGTCGCCGCCGGCCAGCCGCTGCGCCGCCGCCAGCTGCAGGCGCCGCTGCTGGTCAAACGCGGCGCCGAGGTGCGCATCGTCGCCCGCCAGGACGGCATCGAGGTCAGCGCCGCCGGCGAGGCGCTGGCCGACGGCCGCCAGGGCGAAACGATACGGGTGCGCAACCTGGCCAGCGGCAAGACGATACGCGGCCGGGTCGGCGCCGACGGCGTGATCGACCCGCTGGACTGAGCGGACGGCCACGTCCTTTGGAACAGGCCGCGACGGACCGCTCGCGGCCCTTTCCGGCCGATGGTGTATACCTCCAGCAGGCATCCCGCCGATGGAGAACGCGATGAGAAAGACGCTGATCGCCGCGCTGGCGCTGCTGCCGGCGCTGGTCCAGGCCGCGCCCGCCGCCTCGGCGCCGCACGGCCATGACCCGGCCCGCTTCAACGAAGTGAAGGCCAGACAACTGCAACTGCTGTCGCAGCACATCCAGATCCTGCAGACCGCCCAGGGCTGCGTGCAGGCGGCGCAAAACCCGCAGGCGCTGAAGAGCTGCCGCGAGGCCCAGCGCCAGCAGATGGAGGCGCTGCGGCCGGAGCACTAGCCGGCGGCCTCCCTCCATCGCCCGCGCCCCGGCCCAAGCCGGGCCGCGGGCGACAACCCGCTTGATCGCAGAACCTCCCGCCGCCACGCAATATCCCGCCGATGGAATTAGCTAAGCGGAAACTTTCATTTCACATATCCGTTTCGCATCGATACATTCTTCACACCGAATTATGTATTTTGTATCCAGAAACAATGCCCACCGCCTCCCTCCTCTTCCGCTGTCGCCGCCCGTCCGGCTGACCGCGCGGTCCGTCCGACGGGCCCACCCGCATTCCGCAAACCGATAAACAAGAAAGTTTTCCATGATGAAACACACCCTGCTGCTGGCCGGGCTGGGCGCCGCTTTGCCTTTTTCCGCCCTCGCCGCCGACACCTCCGCTCCCGACTCCACGCTTGAGCGCGTCACCGTCACCGGCTCCAATCTGCGCGCCAGCTCCAAGGCCAAGACCAATCCGGTTCAGGTGATCAGCGCCGCCGACATCGAGCGCAGCGGCAAGACCAGCCTGCCGGACGTGCTGCGCTCGCTGGCCGTCAACAGCGGCAACAGCTTCAACGAGCAATACACCGGCAGCTTCTCGGCCGGCACCGCCGGCGTCTCGCTGCGCGGCCTGGGCCAGCGCAACACCCTGGTGCTGGTCAACGGCAAACGCGTCGCCAACTACGCCACCGCCCAGGAATTGCAGGAGACCTTCGTCGACCTGAATTCGCTGCCGCTGAAGGCGGTCAAGCGCATCGAAATCCTGAAGGACGGCGCCTCGGCCATCTACGGTTCCGACGCCATCGCCGGCGTCGTCAACATCATCCTCTACCCGTCCTACCAGGGCCTGGAGCTCGGCGCCGACGTCGGCCGCGACACCAGCACCGGCCAGGACGAGCGCCGCGTCAACCTGCTGGCCGGCAAGGGCGACCTGGACCAGGACGGCTACAACGTCTGGTTCTCCTTCGACGCGCAAAAGCGCGACCGCCTGATCCAGAGCGACGTGGACTGGCTGCGCGACAACGACTTCCGCGGCCAGCCCGGCGGCGCGCTGGTGCGCACGCCGACCAACTACTACAACGGCAAGCCGACCGACCGCGCCCCGAACGCCGCGGGGCCGCTGGTCGACACCGACTACTCGACGCTGAACCCGGACAAGAGCGGCCGCGTCTGGGCCTACAATCCGGCGCGCTACACGACACTGATGCCGGGCATTGAGCGCTACCACGCGGCGCTGCACGGCAGCTACCGGCTGAACGCCGGCGCCGAGGCCTACGCCGAGTTCCTGTACGGCGCCAGCCACAGCAGCCAGATCTTCGGCCCGCCGCTGTCGGTGTCCAGCTCGCTGCGCGCCTGGAACGCCGCCAACCAGTCGCTGACGCCGATCAGCAATGTGCTGCCGGCCGGCAATCCGGGCAATCCGTACCCGACGCCGACGCCGGTCACCGCGACGCTGTTCGACGTCGGCGAGCGCGACAAGACCGACAGCTCCTCGTTCCGCCGCCTGCTGGCCGGCGTCAAGGGCAGCGGCGACAAGTGGGACTGGGATGTGTCCGGCCTGTACTCCGACACCCGGCTGCGCGAGTACGCGTACAACTTCGTCAACCGCTACGCCTACCAGAACCTGCTGGCCAGCGGCGGCTACAATGTCGTCGATCCGTCGCAGAACAGCGCCGCCGCGCTGGCCGCGCTGCGCATCGACACGCTGCGGCCGGCCTGGTACCGCACCGCCAGCCTGGACGCCACCGCCAGCACCGAGCTGGCGCAGCTGCCGGCCGGCCCGCTGGGCTTCGCCGCCGGCTACCAGTTGCGGCGCGAGATGATGAACGCCGGCACCTCGCCCGAAGTGGCCAGCGGCACCGAGCTGCGGCCGGCGCTGGACCTGATAAACGGCGCCCGCAACGTGCAGGCCGCCTACGCCGAATTGAACGCGCCGCTGACGTCGGCGCTGAGCCTGAATGCCGCCGCGCGCGCCGACCACTACAGCGATTTCGGCAGCGCCTTCTCGCCGAAACTGGGCCTGCGCTACCAGCCGCTGCAGAGCCTGACGCTGCGCGGCACGCTGTCGCGCGGCTTCCGCGCGCCGTCTCTGCCCGAGATCACCAGCAGCACCGCGGTCAGCTACGGCTCGGTGCAGGACCCGTACGATCCGGTGACGCCGGGCCAGTCGCTGGGCTTCACCCACCTGGTGGTGGCCAATCCGGCGATCAAGCCCGAGCACTCGACCAATGCCAATCTGGGCCTGGTGTTCGCGCCCAGCGCCGACAGCAGCGTCTCCATCGACTACTACCGCATCCGCCAGGACGACGTGATCGGACTGGAGGACGTCGACAGCATCGTGCGCAACCCGGCCGCCTATCCGGGCGCCGTGGTCCGAGACGCCCAGGGCCGGCTGCTGACCATCACCCAGCAGTTCATCAATCTGGGCCGCCGCGAGACCTCGGGCTTCGATCTGGACCTGCGCCACAGCTGGAGGCTGGCCGCCGGCCGGCTGACGCTGGCCGCGCAATGGAGCCGGCTGCTGTCCTTCCGCCAGCCGCAGCAGAAGAACGGACCGCTGGCGGAAGGCGCCGGCAGCAATCTGCTGGGCGCGCTGCCGCGCTGGAAGGGCCAGACCTCGGCCACCTGGGACGCCCGCGACTGGTCGGCCACCGCCACCTGGTTCCACACCGACGGCTATACCCAGGCCTTCAGCAGCGGCGCCGGCGACCAGAGCCGCGTCGACGGCTCCGACACCGTCAACCTCAGCGCCAGCTACCGCGGCATCAAGCGCGTCACGCTGACCGCGGCGGTGCAGAACCTGAGCAACCGCCGTCCGCCGTGGGATTCGCACGCCGGCATCTACTACGACGCCAGCCAGTACGATCCGGGCGGCCGCGCCTTCTCGCTGGGCGTGCAGTACAAGCTAGACTGAGCGTCCCGACTTCCCTCGCGCATGAACGGCGCCCATTTCGATGGGCGCCGTTTTTTTTGCCATCAAGTATCAAAGATCAGTAAATCTACCTATTCTGTATTAATCTGCAGTAGACAGTAGACATAAGACCGCCCGCCAAGGACGGCTTTGACACGCGACTCGCCCTAGTTTTGATTTGAAGGAATTGCAGGCATGGCCTTTTTCAATCGTTCCCTTATCCGCCAGCTCGAAACCGCCCAGCTTGATCTGGAGCGGGCCAACAATCGGCTGGCCGCCATCGAACGTTCGATGGCCGTTATCGAATTTTCCGCCAATGGCGAGGTCATCCAGGCCAATGAAAACTTTTTGAACGCAATGGGGTATCGCGCCGACGAAATCGTCGGTCGTCATCACAGCACTTTTTGCCAGCCCAGCTACGCCAACAGCGCCTCCTATCGGGAATTCTGGCAGAAGCTCGGTCGCGGCGAGTTCCAGTCCGGCCACTTCCAGCGCCTGCGCAAGGACGGCAGCGAAATCTGGCTGGAAGCCAACTACTCGCCGATCGTGGACGTCACGGGCAAGGTGACCGGCGTGATCAAGGTGGCCACCGACATCACGTCCCAGGTGCAGGCCGAACAAGACAGCAAGGCGCTGCGCCAGGCGATAGACCATTCGATGGCGCGGATCGAGTTCGATCTGGACGGCAACATCCTCGACGCCAATGACAACTTCCTGAAAGTGTTCGGCTACCAGCGTGGCGCCGTCATAGGCAAGCACCACCGGATGCTGTGCGAGGCCAGCTACGCCCAGGGTCCGGAATACGGCCAGCTGTGGCAGCAACTGAAGCAGGGCCGCTTCCTGGAAGGGCAGTTCCGCCGCGTCAACCATGACGGCGAGGTGATCTGGCTGCAGGCCACCTACAATCCGGTGCTGGATCCCAGTGGCCGGCCGGTGCGGGTGGTGAAGTTCGCCAGCGACATCAGCGAGCAGATGCTGCGGCTGCGGCAGCAGGCGGACAACGCGCAATCGGCGGTGCACGCATCGGAAAACACCGAGCAGCTGTCGATACAGGGCAGCAGCGTGCTGGAGCAGGCGACCACCGAGATCAACCGCGTCGCCGGCAGCGTCGAGACCTCGTCCGGCATCCTGTCCAAGCTCGGCGACAGCTCCACCCAGATCGGCAGCATCGTCAGCACCATCAGCGACATCGCCGACCAGACCAATCTGCTGGCGCTGAACGCGGCGATCGAGGCGGCGCGCGCCGGCGAGATGGGCCGCGGCTTCGCCGTCGTCGCCGACGAGGTGCGCAAGCTGGCCGAACGCACCAGCCAGTCCACCGGCGAGATTTCCGGCATCGTCAAGAGCATACAGAGCGACTCGCGCTCGGCGATAGACGCGATGCGGCAGATGCAGCAGCTGGCAGGCAACAGCCTGCAGCTGGCCGACCAGGCCCGCGGCGCGATACAGGAAATCCGCAGCGGCGCCCGCGACGTCGTCCAGGTGGTGCGCGAGGTGTCGGAGTTGCTGCAACAAAGCTGAGGCATCGGGTTTGCATCAGAAAAGCGGGCTGCATGATTGCAGCCCGCTTTTTTTGTTGGCCGCAAGCCGTTTGCACGGCTTCCCGCCAGATGAAATGCGCCCGGCGCCTAACAACGCCCCGCCTATCAATATTCGAATAGAAATATGTCAAGCCATTGGCCAAAAAGAGCGTCACGGCTCCCGCTCCGCATCCGAACTCGTCACGCGGGGAATACCATAAGAATTATTTAGCCACTTCCATTATGAACAAGACCATGCTCGCCCTGAAATTGAAAATTCCGACGACTTGATCTTATATTGGGATAGTATTTTTGAGAAAGCAGGGCTCGACATGAAAATATTAAAGATATTGGTATTGATTTTCATGATCATCACCACATCCAGCCAGGCCGCCACGCTGTCCAGAGTTCGGGTTTCAATTGAAGTCGGCATTCTGGAAAACTACAAGAAATGGATAGACACAGCGGGCGGTGACTGTACAAAAATAGAGACTTACAAGTCCATTTACGCCACCAGGGCAGCGGTTGAAATGATCTTGCTCTGCCAGGCGTTGCGCACAGGCGGATATCATGGCCCGATCGAACTGGTTGCCATGCCGAATTACAGCCGGGAGGTGAGAGAGGCCGAGCAAGGCCATGTCGACATGCCGTCGGAGTCCCTGTGGAGCATCGACATCCAGCCGAATGAGTTCTACGTCACGCCCCCGGTGATAAAACAGGGCGATTTTGAAAAAGGGCTATACACGGCCACAGGGAAAAACATTACCGTCAAGCATTTGAGCGATTTGAAAAAATACACGGCCGCCATGTCTTCCCTGTGGGTCGTCGACTGGAAAACCTTGAAGGGAATGGATTTGACGGTCGAGAATGTTTCAACCGAGGACGGAATATTCGACATGGTGACCAGCGGCCGAGCCGACTTCACCATTCTTGAATTCACAACCCTCCCAGGAATGCAGCAATCATTCAGGGGGAAAACCTTATTCCCCGTACCTGGCGTAAAAATATCGCTTGATGGAGAAAGATCATTTGTCGTGTCAAAGCAGTCTCCGCACGGAAAAATGGTTTTCCTCGTCTTCAGCGCCGGCCTGAAAGAGATGGTGAAATCGGGCACGATTCACAGAGCCTGGGTGGAATCTGGATTCTTCAATCAGAACGTCGAATCCTGGATCGACCTTAGACAATGCTGCAAATAAGCGGAGCAGACGCGTGACGGCCCGCCCGATAGAAAAAGGCTGCCGGCGATTTCCGCGAGCAGCCTTCGTCCACACCGGCAACGGACTAGATCAATAGCCCAGCCCCAGCGCGGCGCGCACATCGCCCATCGTCTCGCGCGCCACCTTCTCGGCGCGGGCATTGCCGTCGGCGAGGATTTCGGCGACCAGCTTCGGATTGCTCAGGTATTTCTCGGCGCGCTCGAACATCGGCTGCTGCTCGCGCACGACGGCGTCTATCACCGGCTGCTTGCAGTCCAGACAGCCGATGCCGGCGGTAGTACAGCCGGCCTTGACCCATTCCTTGGTCTCGCCGTCGCTGTAGACCTCGTGCAGCTGCCACACCGGGCAAAGGCTCGGCGTGCCCGGATCGGTGCGGCGCACGCGGGCCGGATCGGTCGGCATGCCGCGGATCTTCTTGCTGACCGTCTCCGGCGCCTCGCGCATCGTGATGGTGTTGCCATAGGACTTGGACATCTTCTGGCCGTCCAGGCCCGGCATCTTCGACGCCGCGGTCAGCTTGGCCTCGCACTCCGGCAGGATGATCTTGCCCTTGTTCTCCAGCCAGCCGTACAGCCGCTCGCGATCGGCCGCGCCCAGGTTCTGGCTGGCGGCCAGGATTTCACGCGCCTTCAGCAGCGACTCGGCGTCGCCGTCCTGCAGATAGGCGGTGCGCAGCCGGTCGAAATCCTTGCCGGCCTTGCCTATCTTCTTCACCGCCGCCTTCGCCAGCTCCTCGAAGTTCGGCTCGCGGCCGAACATGTGGTTGAAGCGGCGCGCCACTTCGCGGGTCAGCTCGATGTGCGGCACCTGGTCCTCGCCGACCGGCACCAGTCCGGCTTTGTACACCAGGATGTCGGCCGCCTGCAGCAAGGGGTAGCCGAGGAAGCCGTAGGTGGTCAAATCCTTGTGGCTGAGCTTCTCCATCTGGTCCTTGTAGGTCGGCACCCGCTCCAGCCAACCCAAGGGCGTCACCATCGACAGCGCCAGATGCAGCTCGGCGTGCTGCGGCACCTTGGACTGCACGAAGACGGTGGATTTTTCCGGATCGACGCCGGAAGCCAGCCAGTCGATCACCATCTCGTTGATCGACTTGCCGATGATGGACACGTCGTCGAAGTTGGTGGTCAGCGCATGCCAGTCGGCCACCATGAAGAAGCATTCGTGGCTGTGCTGCAGCTCCACCCAGTTCTTGATCACACCGTGGTAGTGGCCCAGGTGCAGGCTGCCGGTGGGGCGCATGCCGGAAAGGATGCGGTTGGCGGACATATTGTTGTGCTCTCGATAGGGACGCGGGAAAGGAAAAGCCGCCGGCAGCAATCCGGCGGCCACGCCCGCTCAGGTTTCTAGAAAAACAGTCGCAGCAGATGATACATCAATACATAAAACGGCTGCAGGATCTTGCCCAGCAGCCCGGTGGCGATCAACAGCAGCAGAATCCACATGCCGTAGCGCTCGGTCTGGCCATAGCGCCAGGCCAGGTTCGACGGCAGCAGGCTATGCACGATGCGGCCGCCGTCCAACGGCAGTATCGGCAGCAGGTTCAACAGCATCAGCGACAAATTGATGGCGATGCCGGCCTGGCTCATCAGCCGCAGCGGCTCGCCATAGCCGCCGACGCCGGACAGCGCCAGCTTCAACAGCAGGGTCCAGCCCAGCAGCATCGCGAAATTGGCGGCCGGCCCGGCCGCCGCCACCCAGCGACCGTGCTCGCGCGGCTTGCGCAGCGCGCCAAAGTCGACCGGCACCGGCTTGGCCCAGCCGAAGATGAAACCGCCGGCCCACAAGGTCATCAGCGGCAGCAGCACGGTGCCGACAGGATCGATATGCTTCAGCGGATTCAGCGTCATCCGCCCCAGCAGATAAGCGGTGTCGTCGCCGAAGCGGCGCGCGGCGTAGGCGTGGGCCGCCTCGTGCAGCGTGATCGCCAACAGCACCGGCACGGCGTAGATGGTGACTTGTCGCACCAGAGCATCGAAATCCACCGCCATCTCCTTTTTGCGCTGCCCTTCGGGGCCGGCCGCTAGGCCAGCACCGCGCCGACGATCAACACCACGATGGCCTGCACCAGCGGCAGCAACAGCTTGCCGAGTACGCCGCTGAACATCAGCAGCAGCAGAATCCAGAAACTGTAGCGCTCCACCTTGGAAAACTGCCAGGCGGCCCGCGCCGGCAGCAAGGCCTGCACGATGACGCCGCCCGGCAGCGGCGGCAGCGGGATCAGCGTGAAGATCATCAGCGCGACGTTGACCTTGATGCCGATCAGCGCCATCAGTTGCAGCGGCTCGCCGAAGTAGTCCGACAGATGGCCGGACGCCGCCACCACGCCGGCCCACAGCAGGGCCATCGCCAGATTGGCCAGCGGCGTCACCACCGCCACCTTGGCCAGCGCGGTGCGCGGATTGCGCATCGCGCCGGGATTCAGCTGCAGCGACTTCGGCCAGCCTATGATGAAGCCGCCCATCGCCACGCCTATCAACGGCAGCACGATGGAGCCTATCGGATCGATGTGGGCCAGCGGGCTGAAAGTGCGGCGGCCGGTCATGTAGGCGGTGCGGTCGCCGAGCCGGTCGGCCATGAAGGCCTGCGCCCCGGCGGGAATGGTGATGGCGAACAGTATCGGCAGTATCGATACCGCCAACTGCTGGATCAGGGAGAGTTGCTGCATGATTTCCTAGATAAGATGTCGAATTGAATCACAGGCCGAACGGCGCCAGCGGGCCCTTGCCCGCCCGCACCAGCTCGACGCCGTCGGTCATGTCTATGACGGTGGTCGGCTCGACGCCGCACCAGCCGCCGTCCAGCACCGCCTCCACCGCGTGCTCCAGCCGTTCGCGGATCTCCTGCGGGTCCGACAGCGGCTCGGCGTCGCCCGGCAGCATCAGCGTACAGGACAATATGGGTTCGCCCAGCTCTTCCAGCAAGGCCTGCGCCACCTTGTGCTCCGGCACGCGCAGGCCGATGGTGGCGCGCTTCGGGTGCAAGGTGCGGCGCGGCACCTCGCGGCTGGCCTGCAGGATGAAGGTGTAGCTGCCCGGCGTCGCGCTCTTCAGCAGCCGGAACTGGCGGTTGTCGACGCGGGCGTAGTTGGCCAGCTCGGACAGATCGTGGCAGACCAGCGTCATCATCCGCTGCTTCAGGCCCAGCCCGCGGATGGCCAGCAGGCGTTCCAGCGCGTCCTTGTCGCCGAGCATGCAGCCCAGCGCGTAACAGGAGTCGGTCGGATAGGCGATCACCCCGCCTTCGCGCAATATCCTCACCGCCTCGCGTATCAGGCGGATCTGCGGATTGTCGGGGTGGATCATGAAATATTGCGCCATATTCTTGTCCTTGTGCGCTCAGCGCAGGATGCGCGCGTCCAGCTCGCGCCAGATCGGCCGGCAGATAGGCGGCAGATCCTCGGTATGGCCGACGTCGCGGCCGCCCTCGCCCGGCGCGTGAAAATCGCTGCCGCAGCTGGCGAACAGCTGGTGGCGCTCGGCGTGCAGCGCGAACTTGTGCATGTCGTCGAGGCTGTGGCTGCCGCAGGCCACTTCTATGCCCTGGCCGCCGGCCGCCTTGAAGTCCAGGATCAGCCGCTCGATCAGCGTCTTGCCCATGTCGTAGCGCCCCGGATGGGCGATCGCCGCCATGCCGCCGGCGCCGACTATCCAGCCCACCGCCTCCTCCAGGCCGGCCCAGTCGTGCTCGACATAGCCCGGCTTGCCCGGCGTCAGGTATTTGCGGAACACCGTGCGCAAGTCCTTGACCGCGCCGCTGGCCACCAGATGGCGGGCGAAATGGGTGCGGCCCACCATCTCGGGGTTGTCGCACCGGGCCATCGCCCCTTCGAAGACGCCCGGTATGCCGGCATTGGCCAGCGCCGCCCCCATCCGTCGCGCGCGCTCGACGCGGCCGTCGCGTATGCCCTTCAGGCCGGCGGCCAACCGCGGTTCGTCCGGGTCTACGCCGAGACCGACGATGTGCACCGTGTGCCGCCCCCAGCTGACCGACACCTCGACGCCGTTGAGAAAGCCGATGCCATGGCGCGCGGCGGCGGCCGCCGCCTCGGCCAGGCCGCCGGTGCAGTCGTGGTCGGTCAGCGCCAGCAGCGTCGGCGAGCGCGCCGCGGCGCGGTCGATGACTTCGGTCGGCGTCAGCGCGCCGTCCGAAGTGCGGGAATGGAAATGCAGATCAATGCCGGCCATCGTCGCCTCCCGCGGCCGGCCGTGCGACCCGGCGCCGCTCCCAGGCGGCCAGCCGCTCGCGATAGGCGCGCAGCTCCTGCTGGTAGAGGTCCAGTATGCACGGTTCGCAGCCGCTGCCGCAGCACATGTCGTCGCTCACCTCGAACGGCGGCTCGGGCATGATGTCGGCGGAATCATCCATCTCACTCGGCCTCTACCGCGATCAGGAAACCGTCCCCGCTGACCTGCTGGCCGGCGCGGATCTTGCAGGTCTTGCGCAATTCCTGCTGGCCGTCCACCGCCACATTGCCTTCGGCGATGAAATACTTGGCGCCGCCGCCGGACTGGCAGACGTTGCAGGCCTTGAGCAGATCGCACAAGGCGATGTATTCGCCGGACAGGCGGAAAGTCTGTTTCATGTTTTGCACACTCGTTCTGGACAGGCTTGTGAGCGGTCTGTGGACAAAGCCGCCAAGCCCTTAATCTGTCTGATGTTTTTGCCGCCGCCCATTTTTTAGGCAGCTTCGCCCGGCTATCCACGCCGGCAGCGAACAATATTGTGGAGCCACTGTGGACAAGCGCGGCAAGGCCATGTTTTCGCTGGCCATTTTCGGTCTGATTATTTTTTAGTCAGCCAATAGCGGCAAAAGTGCCTGCTGGGCGCGCGCCAACCGCGCCTCGCGCGCTCCGGCCACCTCCACCGCGTCGATTCCGCTGCGCGCCAACTCCCGCCGGTACAATTCCAGCAGCCAGTCGCGCTGTTCGGGATGGCTGCGCAGCGGGTCCGGCTCCCACGGGATGTCCGGACGGGCCAGCACCGTCAACGCGTAGTCGCCCGGCCGGTACAGCGCCAGCAACGCGTCCGACGCCCGCTGGTGCGCCACCTCGGCCCAGATCTTGCAGGTCAGCACCGTGGTGTCGCACAGCAGGATGTCGGCAGCCTCTTCCGCCCGCCGCTCGGCGGCCAGCTGGCCGGCGGCGATCGCCTCGATGTCGGCCATGGTGGAAATATAAGGCCGGTCGGCGTAATAGGCGCGCGCATACTCGGGCACCCACGCCGCTCGGCGGCCGCCGGCGCGAAGCCGCCGCGCCCATTGTTCGGCCAGCGTGCTCTTGCCGCTGGACTCCGGGCCGACTATCGCCACCCGGATCGGCCTGCCGGCCTGCTGCTGCACCATTGTTCAGTCTTCCACGCTATCGGCCGTCATTTCGGGCCGAGCGGATTATTATACCGCGACAAGCCGCGCCTTCCCCGCTTTTCCATGATTTCGCCGACAAAATCGGCGAGCCGGGCGCGAAAGTTGCCGGCACATCGAAACCGACTATGCTTTGACCATAACGCGCCATCAATATCGCCGCACGCCGCATCGATCGGATTTTTCCGCCTCGAGATGTCTTGACCCTGGAGATTTCATGCGAGTAACTGGCCGCACTTCCGCCCTGTTTGTCATCGGCTCCGCCGCGCTATTGTCGCAGCCGGCCTGGGCCATGCCCCCGGGCATGGAAGAGAAAGTCGCCGACGTGATGGTGTGGGTCGTCGTCGTGCTGGTGCCGGTGGCCGCCATCTATCTGTTCTGGAAAGTGCATGTGCTGCCGGAAGTCTTCGCCGAGAAGCACCAGCATCCGCAAAAGCACGCCATCCAGGTGCTGTGCCTGCTGTCGCTGGCCTTCGGCGGCCTGCTGTGGCCGATCGCCTGGTTGTGGGCCTTCACCAAACCCACGTCCTACAAGGCCGCCTACGGCACCGACAAGCACGACGACTTCTTCCTGAAACCCGATGGCGCCCACGCCGACAAGCCGCTGGATCTGGCCATCGTCGACGATGAGATCATGCTGCTGAAAGAGAGGCTGGCGGGCCTGTCGCAGAAACGCGCGCTGATCGTCGGCAAGCAGGCCGGCGGCGACAAGGAGGCTGGCGATGCTTGAAATCATCCTCGGCGGCTACGCCTTCCTGATCTGGCTGATCTTCATCAAGTTCAAATGGCTGCCCTGGAACATCCAGACCCAGGTCGGCTCGGCGACCGGCGCGCTGGCGCTGCTCGCCACCATCATCTTCACCATCAATGTTGTCACCCCGTCCTCCGGCGACGTCCGCGTCATCAACTACGTGTCGGAAATCGTGCCGCGCGTGGCGGGCACCGTTACCCGGGTGGCGGTCGACGGCAATACCCTGGTCAAAAAGGGCGACGTGCTGCTGGAAATCGACAACACGCCGTACCGGCTGCGCGTCAAGGAGCTGAAGGCCAAGCTGGCCGACACCACCGCCTCGTCGAAGACGCTGCGGCAGGACCTGGACAGCGCCGACAGCGACGCCGCCGCCGCGCGGGCGCAGCTGGAGTTGATGCGGCAGCGGCTGAACGAAGCCAGGACACTGGCCAGGACCGGGGCCGGCAACCAGTACGATGTGGAGAGCTTCCGCGCCGAGGTGAAGAAGGCCGAGTCGGCGCTGGCGTCGGCGCAGAGCGGCCAGGCCAAGGCGCGGACCAGACTGGACGGCAAGGTCGGTCCGGACCTGGCCAGCGTGGCCCAGATCAAGGCGCAGCTGGAGGCCGCGCAATACGATCTGGACTCCACCGTCATCCGCGCTCCCGCCGACGGCTACGCCATCAACGTCGCCGTGCGCCCGGGCAATTACCTGGTGCCGATGCCGTTCCGGCCGGCGCTGAGCTTCGTCGAACAGGAGCAACGCATCCTGGCCTTCTTCGACCAGAACGAGCTGCGCTACGTCCAGCCCGGCGACAAGGCCGAGGTCGCGTTCAAGACGCTGCCCGGCCGGCTGGTTCGCGCCCGGGTCGATTCCATCGTCTGGGCCAATGGCCAGGGCCAGCTGGCCCAGTCCGGCCAGGTGCCGAACACGCCGGTGGAGCTGGCCCCGCCGCCGCTGGCGCAGAAATACGCGGTCAAGCTGCTGCCGGTGCGCGACGACGGCGACGCGGCGCTCTTCATCCCGATGGGGGCGCGCGGCGACGGCGCCATCTACACCGAGAAGCTGGCGCCGCTGCACCTGCTGCGCATGGTGATGATCCGCGCCCAGTCGCTGCTCAACTACCTTGTGCTGAAACTGCACTGAGGGGGCCGCGATGATCAAAGCGCAGATGCTGCTGCCGCTGGCCGCCAGTCTATGGCTGGCCGGCTGCGCCGTTCCCTCGCCGGACAGCCGGGCCCTGGCGCTGGAACACGCCTCGCTGCCGGACGGCTGGCGCGCCGCCGCGGCCGCCGGCCGCTTCGACGCCGACATGCTCGGCTTTCCGATAGACGCCCGGCTGCGGGGCCTGATCGCCGAAGCGGTGCGCCACAACGCCGATCTGCGGATGGCCGCGGCCAGGATGGAACAGGCGCAGGCCGCGCTGAAGGCGGCCGGCGGTGCCATGCTGCCGTCGGTCGCCATCGGCGGCCAGGCCGGCAACTCCAGCCTGCCCACCTCCAGCATGAGCACCTCCGGCACGGCGCTGATCGCGGCCTGGGAGGTCGATCTGTGGGGCCGCCTGGCCGCCGAGAAGGACGCCGCCCACGCCCGCCTGCAAGCGTCGGAACTCGATCTGGCCTATGCCCGGCAGTCCATCGCCGCCGGCGTCGTCCGCGGCTGGATCGCCGTGGCCGAAAGCACGCAGCAGCTGGCGATCGCGCAACGGATGCTGAGCCTGTCGCAGCGGCAGCTGGCGCTGATCGAACAGGCCCGCAAAGTGGGGCGCGACACCGAGCTCGACGTCGATCTGCATCGCGCCAACGCGGAGGCGCAACGCCAGCAGCTGTTGGCCAGCCAGCAGGCGCAGGAACAGGCGCGGCGCGCGCTGGAACTGCTGCTGGGCCGCTATCCGGCGGCCGAACTGTCGGCGGCCGGCGCGCTGCCGGCGGTGTCCGACACGCTGCCGGCCGGCATTCCATCGGAACTGCTGAGCCGCCGCCCCGACCTGCTGGCGTCGCGGCAGCGCTTCGAGGCGGCGTTCTACGGCGTCGAAGCCGCCAAGCGCGCCCGCCTGCCCTCGCTGAAACTCAGCGGCGGCGTCGCGTATATCGCCGACTCCGCCGTCCTGCTCAAGTCCGGGATAGACAACCCGGTCTGGGCGGCGACCGGCCAGATGCTGGCGCCGATCTTCACCGGCGGACAGTTGCAGGCGCAGGTCGAGGCGCAGAACGCCAGGCAGCGCGAAGCGGTGGCCGGCTACAACCGCGCCGCGCTGAACGCGCTGGCGGAGGTGGAGAACGGCCTGGCCGGCGAGCGCCTGCTCGGCCAGCGCGAACGCGCGCTGCAAGCGCAGACCTCGGCGCTGGCGAAGGCCGTCGCCCATGCCGGCCAGCAAAGGCGGGTCGGCAAGATCAGCCAGTACCAGCTGCTGCAACAAGAACTCAGCCTCGATGCCGCCGAAGCCGGCCGGCTGCGCCTGCAAAGCCAGCGGCTGGACAATCGCATCGCCCTGCATCTGGCACTGGGCGGCCGCTTCCCGATCTGAATCTTTTGCGGCCATGGCGGAAACCGGCGAACGGCTCCCCGCTTCGGCGCCGCTTCCGGATTACCCAACACAAGTCGGGGACAGGCCTGTGAGCTGGCTGTGGAAAAACCGGGCAAGTCCTTGATGGCGTTTCCATTTCCGCCTGGCGATTATTTTTTAGGCAGGCAGGAACTTTTTCCCCACCGCCGGTGCAGAGCCATGTGGGCGCATTGTGGATAAGCCACGCAAAGCCATGATAAGGAAGAAGAAAACCGCATTGCTCATTTTTTAGGCAAAAACGGCGGCGGCGCGATGGCAATTCTCCCCGGCGCCGGTACACAATCCTGTGCGTTGCATGTGGACAAGCGGCGCAAGTGGCTGATTTTCCAAACCGCCGCCTCGTCTGCCTATTTTTTAGGCAAAAAGCGGCGCCGCCGACAAACCGGCACCGGCCGCGCTTGCCCACATCCGCGGTGCAAAGCCATGTGGAAGCGTTGTGGACAAGCGAGGCAAGTGCTTGAATGCGCGGCATGAAAAAGGGCTGCCCAAAAAATGGGCAGCCCCGGTACCCGACAGCGGCCGGCTATGCCGTCATCTCGCCGCGCAACGGGCGGGTCAGCTGTTCGCGCAACGCCTCGCCGCCGACGCCGGCCGACAGCAGCACCTGCATTTTGGCCAGCGCCGCCTCCGGCGTCAGATCGGCGCCCGGCAACGCCCCCGCCTTGGCCAGCGGCTGGCTGGCGGCATAAGCGCCGACCTCAACCGCGCCCTTCACCGCCTGGGTCAGCGTCAGCACCGGGCCGCCGCGCGCCGTCATCGCCGCGATGCCGCCCAGCAGCGCCGGATCGGCCGGCGCATTGCCGCTGCCGTAGGCAAGCAGCACCGCGCCGTCCAGGCCGCCGTCGCGCAATATCTGTCCGGCCAGCGCGCTGCCGTGGCCCGGCGTCAGCATCAGGACGGCGAACTTTAGGTCCTCGTTTATGCGCTGCGGCCGCCACGGCTGGCCATCGGCCGGCAGCCAGCCCGCGCGCCGCCAGTCGGCGTGGATGGCGAATTCGGCCAGCGGCTCGGCGTTCGGACTGCCGAAACCGGCGAAGCGTTCGACATCCAGCTTGCGGACGCGGCTGCCCCGCAGCAACAGACGGTCGAAGGCGACGACGACCTCGTTCAAGTCAGGCTGGCAGGCCGCCTCGAAAGCGTCGGCCAGATTGCTCCAGCCGTCCGAGCGCGGATGCACCAGCGGCAGCTGGGCGCCGGTCAGCACCACCGGCTTGGCCAGGCCGCGCAAGGCGAAGGCCAGCACGCCGGCGCTATAGGCCATGGTATCGGTGCCGTGGATGACGACGAAGCCGTCGTAGTCGTGATAGCGGGAATCCAGCGCGTCTATGATCTGGTTCCACTGCCGGGGCGTGATCGCCGAGGAGTCGATCAGCTGTTCGAACTCGACGACGTCGAATTCCAGGCCCGGACGGGCGAGACGCTGCAGCAGCCGCGGCAGCAGGCCCGGCACCGGCGCCAGGCCTTCGGGGGTGTGGTCCATGCCTATGGTACCACCGGTGTAGAGCACCAGGATTCGGCTCATTGCATACTCCATCGCACTTGATCTGCGACGATGGTAGCGCAAGCCTCATCCGGCGTCACACGCCGGCGGTACAGGCGGGATCAGCGCAGCGCGTCGGACATCGCCACATCGATGGCGCGGCGCGCATCGTCGATGTGATGGACGATGTCGCGCTGCAGCGAACGCAGATAGGGATCATCCTCGCGGTGGGTCGCGTCGCGGCGGGCCTTGTCCAGCAGCTCCCGCGCCTGGTGGAAGCGGTCTTCCGGGCGCCAGCGCGCATCGGGCCGCGTCCGCTCGTAGATGTCCTTGCCGTCGTCGATGGCGGCGTCTCTCATCTTGCGCAGCGCCTTGTTGATTTCGTCGACCGCGTGGCGCTCGTCGTCCATCACCTGCGGATAGTCCGGCCGGGCCAGCAGATCGCGCGCGGCGCGCAGATCGGTCATCGCGTGCAGATAGTACGGATGCGCCTCCGGATGCCACTGGTGCTGCTGCCAGGTCCAGGGCTGGCCGTCGCGCCAGTCGTCGGCCAAGGCCTGGCTGCTCAGTGCCGCGTTGCCGGCGGCGGCTATCGTCAACATCATCAGAATGCCGGTCAGTTTCATGTCTGTCTCCTCGACGGTATCGATTCGGAACGGCCCGCGCTCAGCGCAGGGCGTCGTTGATTGCCTGTTGCACCGCGCGGTGCGCGGCGTCGACGTGATGCAGGATGCGGTGCTGCAGATCGCGCACCCACGGATCGTCTTCCTGATGGCTGGCGTCGCGGCGGGCGGCGTCGAGCAGATCCAGCGCGCGGTGGAAGCGGTCGCTCGGACTCAGCCGCGCGTCGGGCTGCTCGTAGCGCCACGGCTGCTTGCCGTCCTCGATCGCGGCCCGCTGCATCTCGCCCAGCGCGGCGTCGATCTCGGCCACCGCGCGGCGCTCGTCGTCGGCGATCTGCGGATAGTCGGGCCGCGCCAGATAGGCGCGCGCCTGGCGCAGATCGCTCATCGCGTGCAGATAGTAGGGATGCTCCGCGGGACGCCACTCGCGCGGCATCTCCAGCCGCACCGTCGTCGCGTAGACCGGCTGGGCGCGCGGCGGCGCCACCACGCAGCCGCTTAGCCCGGCCGCAGCGGCCAGCGGCAGCAGCCACAGAACGGCCTGCTTCTTCATCATTTCCACATTGCTCTCCTCGGCGATCGGTCCGGCCCGCTCCGCATCTGGGCGCCGGACACATGCCAACAGTCTGTTATTTGCGCCGAACCGCATGTCCGGCCTGCTTCGAATAATCGCACCCCGCTACCGGATGTTCAGCAGCGATTAGGTTTCCGCGTGTAAGCGTTTGTAGCGGCCGCGGCATCAGGCCATATTCGTTTTAATTAAGATTTTCTTAATAAGGTGTTTTTGTGAATTTCTATTAAGCAAGGCCGCCAATGAAACATGTACACAGTCGGCAAAAAAGTGACAGACAGTTTGACTGGCTGTTCTCTTTTTCCACTCCAACATTCTGAAATTGACTTTTGTTAAGCAGACGAGCGCCAGGAAATGATAAAAATTGGTCAAACACGAACAAAAAAGTACTTTGTCATCATTGTGCCGCCCTGCCGAGCCGAGACTTGCGGGGCGGAAACGGCGACGCTCCGCCCCCGATGGGGCGCGGTCGTCAGCCACTTCATCAACAAACAAAAAGGTGCGTTATGTCTTTACACCGCAACCATGATATTCAGGCCCTGCAAGGCCAGACGATGACCATCCACATCAATGACCAGCCGGTCGTCGCCGCCAGCGGCGAAACCGTGCTCAGCGTGCTCAGCGCCGTCGGCCTGCGCCAGCTCAGCCGCAACGACAACCAGCAGATCGCCGGTTCCTATTGCGGCATGGGCGTATGCCACTGCTGCCTGGTCAAGATAGACGGCCGGCACAAGCGCCGCGCCTGCCAGACCGTGGTCAGCCCCGACATGCGGGTGGAAACCGCCGGCAACCGCCTGAACACGGAGGGCCTGAGATGAGCGCGAAACCGGTGATCGTCGGCGGCGGCCCGGCCGGCATGTCGGCCGCCATGGAACTGGCCCGCCACGGCGTCGCTTGCACGCTGCTGGACGAGGCCTCCCGCGTCGGCGGCGTGGTCTACCGCGGCCCGCTGCGCGAAGGCGTGGTGCTGGACTATCTCGGCGAGCGCTATCGCGAAAGCATGCAGGCGCTGCACCGCGAATTCGAACAATATCGCGAGCGCATAGCCATCCGGCTGAACACCCGCGTCGTCGGCGGCAGCGACAGCGAGCTGTTCGCGCTGACCGCGGACGAGCAGGTCGAGGCCGTGCCCTATTCCCATCTGCTGCTGGCGGCCGGCTGCCACGAGCGCAGCGTGCCCTTCCCCGGCTGGACGCTGCCCGGCGTGATCATGCTGGGCGGCCTGCAATTGCAGATCAAGAGCGGCGTGGTCAAGCCGCTGGGCCGCACCGTGCTGGTGGGCACCGGCCCGCTGCTGCCGCTGGTGGCCTGCCAATTGCACCGCGCCGGCGTCGAGGTGGCCGGCGTCTACGAGGCCTGCGCCTTCGGCAGGCTGGCCAAGGAGGCGATCGCGCTGCTCAATCAGCCGCAGTTGTTCCTGGACGGCCTGAGCATGGTCGCCTACCTGAAGCGTCACGGCGTCCCGCTGCACTACGGCTGGGGCGTGGTCCAGGCCCACGGCGACGCCGAGCTCGGCGAAGTGACCGTCGCGCCGTACGACGCCGAATGGCGCGCCGACCTGACGCGCAGCCGCCGCCTGCCGGCCCAGACGCTGGCCGTCGGCTACGGCTTCATTCCGCGCACCCAGCTGACCCAGCAGATGGGCCTGGAGCACCGCTACGCCGACGACGGCTATCTGAAGCCGGTCAACGACGACTGGCAACGCAGCAGCCGCGACAACGTCCACCTGGCCGGCGACGTCGGCGGCCTGCGCGGCGGCGACGCCGCGATGATCACCGGCCGCATCGCCGCGCTGTCCATGCTGCGGCAACTGGGCAAGCTGGACGAGACCCAGGCGCTGCGCCTGCGCCAGGCCAGCCTGGACGAGCTGGCCTCCGTCCTGCGCTTCCGCAAGGGCATAGACAGCTTCACCCGCCGCGGCCATGGCCAGCTGGCGCTGCCGGACAGCGACACCGTGATCTGCCGCTGCGAGCACGCGACCCGCCGCGATATCGACACCGCGCTGGAACAGGGCGTCAACGACCTGATCAGCCTGAAGATGCGCACCCGCGTCAGCATGGGCGACTGCCAGGGCAAGATGTGCGTCGGCTATTGCAGCGACCGGCTGCGCGAACACACCGGCAAGCGCGACGTCGGCTGGATACGCCCGCGCTTCCCGCTCGACCCGCTGCCGTTCTCGGCTTTCGCCAGCACCCAACAGACTGAAGAGATTTGACATGAGCAAGCAATACGACATCGTGATCGCCGGCGGCGGCGTGATCGGCGCCTCCTGCGCCTACCAGCTGTCCAAGCGCCGCGACCTGAAAATCGCGCTGATAGACAGCAAGCGCCCCGGCAACGCGTCGCGCGCGTCGGCCGGCGGCCTGTGGGCGATAGGCGAGTCGGTGGGCCTGGGCTGCGGCGTGATCTTCTTCCGCATGACCTCGGCCAAACGCAAGCGCGAGGCCGCCGGCGCCGCGGTGGCGGTCGACGCCAGCACGCCGCACATCCTGCCGCAGAGCTTCTTCGACTTCGCGCTGGCGTCCAACGCGCTGTACCCGACCCTGCACCAGGAGTTGATGGAAAACCACGGCATGGACTTCAAGTTCGAGCGCACCGGGCTCAAATACATCATTTACGATGAGGAAGACCAGCTGTACGCCGAGCACATCGCCGCGCAAATTCCGCACCTGGCCAGTGAAGTGCACTGGTTGGACCGCGCCCAGCTGCGCGAGAACGAGCCCTTTGTCAGCGACAAGGCCCAGGGCGCGCTGGAGTTCCTCTGCGACCACCAGGTCAGCCCCTTCCGCCTGACCGACGCCTACACCGAGGCGGCGCGGCAAAACGGCGTCGACGTGTTCTTCAACGTCAACGTCACCGGCGTCACCCGCGAAGGCAGCCGCGTCACCGGCGTGCGCACCGCCGAGGCCGGCGACTTCAGCTGCCACACGCTGATCAACGCCGGCGGCTCCTGGGCCGCCGAGCTGTCGCGCTGGGCCACCGACCGCACCATTCCGGTCAAGCCGGTCAAGGGCCAGATCGTGTTGTCGGAGAAGATGCCCAAGCTCTTGCGCGGCTGCATCACCACCAGCGACTGCTATATCGCGCAGAAGGACAACGGCGAGATCCTGATCGGCAGCACCACCGAGGACAAGGGCTACGACACCACCATCACCTATCCGGAAATCAACGGCCTGGTGCAGGGCGCGATACGCTGCGTGCCGGAGCTCGCCAACGTCAACATCAAGCGCTGCTGGGCCGGCCTGCGTCCCGGCACGCCGGACGAACTGCCCATCCTGGGGCCGGAAGACGGCGTCGACGGCTATCTGAACGCCTGCGGCCACTTCCGCACCGGCATCCTGACCTCGGCCATCACCGGCGTGCTGCTGAACGGATTGGTGCGCGGCGAGCCGCTGCCGCTGGACATCGCGCCGTTCCTGGCCGGCCGCTTCCCCAACCGCACCGCGGAGCAGATGGATTTCGCGCTGCACGCCTGAGACCGCTTCCTCTCATAGCCGCCACGACCTGATGGTCTGGCGGTTTTTTTTCGTCCCCCGGCCTATGGTCCAGGCTTGCAACCTTTTTGTCATATTACTGACGTCGTTTTGTCATCAATCCCTCATACCATCGCATCAGTTTTTCGATAGATAAGGCCACAGGCCAGGAAGGGGAGCAATGATGAAGCACAAACTGGGTTACATCGCCGTCGCCGGCGCCCTGGGGATGATCGCCAACGCCGCGCTGGCCGACAATCTGGCCGCGCTGGTCCAGGCCGCCAAGAAGGAAGGCGAGCTGACCGTGATCGCGCTGCCGCACGACTGGTGCGGCTACGGCAATGTGATCGCCGGCTTCAAGGCCAAGTACGGCCTCAAGGTCAATGAACTGAATCCGGACGCCGGCTCCGCCGACGAGCTGGAGGCCATCAAGGCCAACAAGAACAACAAGGGTCCGCAGGCGCCGGACGTCATCGACGTCGGTCTGTCCTTCGGTCCGCAAGCCAAGGCCCAGGGCCTGCTGCAGCCGTACAAGGTGTCCACCTGGAAGACCATTCCCGACAA
Source organism: Chromobacterium sp. ATCC 53434 (assembly GCF_002848345.1). Taxonomy (NCBI): domain Bacteria; kingdom Pseudomonadati; phylum Pseudomonadota; class Betaproteobacteria; order Neisseriales; family Chromobacteriaceae; genus Chromobacterium; species Chromobacterium sp. ATCC 53434. Next base: position 3,109,736 of record NZ_CP025429.1, read on the forward strand.
CGCCAAGGACAAGGACGGCTACTGGTACGGCGACTACTACGGCGTGCTGACCTTCCAGGTCAACCGCGATCTGGTCGGCAAGGCCCCGACCGACTGGTCCGACCTGTTGAAGCCGGAATACAAGAACGCCGTGGCGCTGGCCGGCGACCCGCGCGCCGCCAACCAGGCCATCCAGGGCGTGTTCGCCGCCGGCCTGTCGCAGGCCAAGGGCGACGTGGGCAAGGCCGCCGACGCCGGTCTGAAATTCTTCTCGCAGCTGAACAAGAACGGCAACTTCGTGCCGGTGATCGGCAAGGCCGCCTCGCTGGCCCAGGGCACCACCCCCATCATCGTCCGCTGGGACTACAACGCGCTGGCCGACCGCGACACGCTGAAGGGCAACCCGAAAGTGGATGTGATCGTGCCGAAGAGCGGCGTGGTCGCCGGCGTCTACGCCCAGGGCATCAGCGCCTACGCGCCGCACCCGAACGCCGCCAAGCTGTGGATGGAATACCTGTTCTCCGACGAGGGCCAGGTGGCCTGGCTGAAGGGCTATTGCCACCCGATCCGCTTCAACGACCTGACCGCCAAGAAGAAGATTCCGTCCGAGCTGATCAGCAAGCTGCCGGACGCCGCCGCCTACAAGAAAGCGGTGTTCCCGACCATAGAGCAGCAGGAAGCCTACAAGGCCGGCATCACCAAGCAGTGGGACAGCGTGGTCGGCAGCAACGTGAAGTAACACGCCGCGCCTAGCCTTCCCTTCGGGCCGCCTCTGGCGGCCCGTTCACCTAGAGAAACATCGATGTCCGCATCCTCAGAATCTATGCCGACGCCCACCTCCCGCACAGCCAGTCCCCCAAGCGCCGCCCGCGCCTCGCTGCTGTCGTGGCTGGGCGTCGCGCCCTTTCTCGCCTTCGCGCTGCTGTTCCTGATCCTGCCGACCGTGCTGTTGATGGCCGGCGCCTTCCAGGACGCCCAGGGCCACTTCACGCTGAACAACATCGTCCGCCTGTTCGACGACAATATCGTCAGCGCCTACAAGATCAGCCTCGAGATCAGCGCCGCCTCGGCCATTCTCGGCACCCTGCTCGGCCTGTTGCTGGCGCTGGCGGCGATACGCGGCGGCCTGCCCGCCTGGATACGTCCGACGCTGACCACCTTTTCCGGCGTCGCCTCGAACTTCGCCGGCATCCCGCTGGCCTTCGCCTTCCTGTCCACGCTGGGACGGATGGGCCTGGTGACGATGCTGCTGCGCAAGTATCTGGATGTCGACCTGTACGCCAGCGGCTTCTCCATCCTCAGCTTCGCCGGCCTGACGCTGACCTATCTGTACTTCCAGATTCCGCTGATGGTGCTGATCATCGCGCCGGCGGTCGAAGGGCTGAAGGACGAATGGCGCGAGGCCTGCGAGAGCCTGGGCGGCTCCGCCCTCGCCTACTGGCGCCACATCGCGCTGCCGGTGCTGTGGCCCAGCATGGTCGGCGCCGCGCTCTTGCTGTTCGCCAACGCCTTCGGCGCGGTGGCCACCGCCTACGCGCTGACCGGCAGCTCGCTGAACATCGTCACCATCCTGTTGTACGCGCAGATCCACGGCGACGTGCTCCACGACCAGAACCTGGGCTACGCGCTGGCGCTGGGCATGGTTCTGATCACCGGCAGCGCCAACGCCGGCTATATCTGGCTGCGCAAGCGCAGCCAAAGGGAGGCCGCATGAAACCCACCGCCACCTCGCGCCTGGGCGCCTGGATCGCCATCGTGCTCGGCAGCGGCTATTTCCTGCTGCCCCTGATCGCCACCTTCGAATTCAGCCTGAAGATGAAACGCGACGGCTACAGCTTCGAAGCCTACAAGACGGTGTTGACCGACCCCGGCTTCCAGGCGAGCTTCGCCTACTCGGCGCTGCTGGCCTTGCTGACCATCCTGGTCGGCATCGTGCTGGTGGTGCCCACCGCATTCTGGGTGCAGCTGAAACTGCCCAGGCTACGGCCGCTGATCGAGTTCATCACGCTGCTGCCGCTGGTGATTCCGGCCATCGTGCTGGTGTTCGGCTACCTGCGGCTGTACGGCAGCGGCGGCTGGCTGCCGTTGACCGGCAACGAGCGCGGCACCGACCTCTTGCTGGTGTTCGGCTATGTGACGCTGGCCCTGCCCTATCTGTACCGCGCGGTCGACACCGGCCTGTCGGCGATAGACGTGCGCTCGCTGACCGAGGCGGCGCAGAGCCTGGGCAGCGGCTGGTTCGACATCCTCAGGCTGGTGATCTTCCCCAATCTGAAAACCGCCATCCTGTCCGGCGCCTTCCTGACCTTCGCCATCGTCATCGGCGAGTTCACGCTGGCCAGCCTGTTGGCCCGCCCGGCCTTCGGCCCTTATCTGCAGCTGATAGGCGCCAACCGCGCCTACGAACCGGCCGCGCTCGCCATCATCGCCTTCCTGGTCACCTGGGCGGCGATGGGGCTGATGCAGGTGGTCAGCCGCAACCGCGCCGCGCTCGGCGCCGACGAACACTGAAACGGAAGCAATCATGGCATTTCTGCAAATCGACCATCTGAACAAGCGCTTCGGCCAACAGGCGGTGGTGCACGACTTCAACATGAAGGTGGAGGCCGGCGAGTTCGTCACCTTCCTCGGCCCGTCCGGCTGCGGCAAGACCACGGTGCTCAGGATGATCGCCGGTTTCGAGACGCCCAGCGGCGGCAGCATCCGCCTGTCCGGCGACGACATCACCCACCAGTCGCCGCAGAAGCGCGGCATCGGCATGGTGTTCCAGAGCTACGCGCTGTTCCCCAATATGAACGTGGCCGACAACATCGCCTTCGGCCTGAAGATGCAGAAGCGCTCCGCCGACGAAATCCGCCGCAAGGTCGGCGAGGTGATCGCGCTGGTGGAGCTGAACGGCCGCGAGCGCCACTTCCCTCACCAGCTGTCGGGAGGCCAGCGCCAGCGCGTGGCGCTGGCGCGCGCGCTGGTGGTGGAGCCGCGCATGCTGCTTTTGGACGAGCCGCTGTCGGCGCTGGACGCCCGCATCCGCAAGAATCTGCGCGAGCAGATCCGCGACATCCAGCGCCGGCTGGGACTGACCACCATCTTCGTCACCCACGACCAGGAGGAGGCGCTGACGATGTCGGACCGCATCTTCGTGATGAACCAGGGCAAGGTGGAACAGGAAGGCGCGGCCGAAACCATCTACACCCAGCCGGCCACCGAGTTCGTCGCCCGCTTCATGGGCAATTACAATCTGCTGACCGCCGAACAGAGCCAGACGCTGCTGGGGCTGGAAATCAGCGGACACCTGGCGATACGCCCGGAGTCCATCCAGCTGCTGGAGCAGGGCGAGGCCGGCGACGGCGCGCTGCCGGCGGTGGTGCGCCAGCACCAACTCTTGGGCAACATCATTCGCTACCAGGTGGAGGCGAACGGCGCCACGCTGCAGGTGGACCGGCTGAACCGCAGCGCCGCCGACCTGCTGCCGGGCGGCACGCCGGTGCGGCTGCGCGTGGACCGCGCCGATCTGCGCGAGGTGCGCTGAGTCAGGCCAGCGGCGGCAGCCGCTGGCTCCCCTGCTGGAAGTAATGCATCTGCCGGCGCAGGCTGTCGGCGCGCATCGCCACCTCCTGCGCCGCCGCGGACAGCTCTTCGCTGGCGGCGGCGTTGTCCTGCGACAGCTGATTGACGCGCCGCATCGCCTGATTGATGTCTCCCACCCGCTGCGCCTGGGTCGTCGCCGCGCTGGAGATGCCCATGACCAATTCCAGCGTCTGGCGGCTGGAATCGACGATGTCGCTCAGCTGCTGGCCGGCGCTCTCGGCCAGCTCCACGCTACCTATCGCCACCTGGCCGATCTCCTTGGCCGCCGACTGGCTGCGCATCGCCAGCTTGCGCACCTCGTCCGCCACCACCGCGAAGCCGCGGCCGTGCTCGCCGGCGCGCGCCGCCTCTATCGCCGCGTTCAAGGCCAATAGATTGGTCTGGTAGGCGATGTCGTCGATGATGTCGGTGCGGCGGGCGATCTCGTGCATCGCCGCTATCGTCCGCTGCACCACCTGCTTGCCGTCGGCCGCCTGGCCGCTGGCGGTGTCGGCCATTTCGCCGGCATGATTGGCGTCGCCGGCCATCTCGAACATGCAGCGCGCGATGTCGTCGATGGCGCTGCTGCTCTCCTCGACATCGACCGAAGTGCGGGCCGCGCCCTGCGACAGCCCCTGCGACGCCGAATTCAGCTGGGTGGACGCGTTGGCCACCGCGTCGGCGTCCTCCTTGACCTGCAGGATCACGCCGGACAGCCGCTCGCCCATCTGGCGGATGTGGGCGGCCAGGCTGTGGCTGTCGCCGCTTCTGAGCGGCAGGAAGAAGTCCAGCCGGCCGGCCGACAACTCGCGCATGCCCTGCGCCACCTCGTCCGGCTCGGCGCCCAGCGTGTGGACGATATTGCGCCCGACCAGCACCGCGAAGACGATGGGCAGCAGCAGCAACAGCAGGCCGGCCAGCACCAGATAACCGTATAGTCTGGCCCCGGCGGCCTGGCCGTCCACCTGTTGCCGTATCTGCGCCAACAGCGCCTGCTGCACCTGGTACAAGGCCTCGATGCGGCCGCTGCTCACCTGGAACCAGGTCTCCGGCCGCTCGCTCTGCAGCGCGCCGGCGCCGCGCGCCAGCACCGCGTCGCGCATGCGCTCGAACTGGCTGGTCCGGTCCATCGCCGCCTGCAGCGCGGCCTCGTCGCCGCCGTACTGGCGGTACTGGGCGCGGCACAGCTCCTCCTGCGACACCACGCCGCTGACCTGGCGGAAATTGGTGATGGTGAAGCTGCCCTCGGTCAGCACGCCGGTGATCAGGCCGCGGGTGCGGCCGGTGTATTCCTTCTGGCAATTGACCGCCGACCACTGCAGCACCAGCTCCTGCACCGGCTGGCTATGCGCGTGGAACAGCGCGACGATGCGCGACAGACGCTCGATCTGATCGGAATAGCGCCGAAACGCCGGATCGGGGGAGATGTGGCGGGCGTCGACCTCGCGCCGGAGCTGGTCTAACGCCTCCCGGCGCGGCACGCTGTCGTCGAGATAGCCCTGCAGGCCGGCCGCCATGCCGCTGTGGGACTGGCCGCGCAGCCGGGCCAGCACCTCGTCGACGGCGGAGCGGACCTGCGCCAGCTCCGGCGGCCGCGAACGGTGCATCGCCAGATAGCCGTAGCTGCGGCCGCGCTCGGCCTGCAGTTGCTGGATCAGCTCGCCGACCAGGCCGATATTCTCGGTCAGCACTTGATCGCGGTTCAATTCCTGCAGCAGCTGCCGCTGGTTCCAGGCGTAGCCGATGGCGACGAAAAACAACGCCAGCACCAACGGAGCGATCAACAACACCAGCTTGTGAGCGACCGTGAGGCGCATTCGCATCGCCTTCCCCTCTTGCCAGAGAACAATTCACTATAGTTCAAAGTCTTTTTGCGCCGACTCAGCCCAGCCGCAGCAGGTCCTCCGGCGTGTCGACGTCGAGCAGCACGCCGGGATCGTCCAGCTCCAGCCTCAGCGCCTGGTCCCAGTCGACGACGTCGCGCGCGCCGACGTCGCCGTCGAGATCGAGCAGGCTGGACAGGCAGGACGCCGGCAGGCCGCGCGGATGGCCGGGGCGGCCCTGATGGCACGGCAGCACCGGCCGGCCGTGCCGCAGCGCCGACGCCAGCTGGCTGACGGTGTGCGGCCGCACCAGCGGCATGTCGGCCAGACCCAGCACCAGCCCCTCGCAGTCCGGCAGCGCCAGCGCCCAGGCCGCGCCGCAGGCCAGCGAATGGCCGATGCCGGCGCGGTTGAGCCGGCAGGACAGCGGCCGCACGCCCAGCCGGGCGCACACCGCCAGGCCGAAATCATCGCCGTCGCCGAGCACCGCCGCCAGTTCCGGAAACCGGCCGGCAAAGACCGCCAGACTGGCTTCCAGCAGGCTGCGGCCATCGGCCAGCCGCGCCTGGCGCTTGTCGGCGCCGAAACGCCGGCCCTGGCCCGCCGCCAACACCACGCCGGCTATCATGCGCAGGCCTGGCGCATCGCTTCGGCGCCGGCCAGGCCGGCGCGGCGGCTGGCGATCAGGTCGGCGGCGATCGACACCGCGATCTCGGCCGGCGTGCGCGAGCCTATCGCCAGTCCCACCGGTCCGTGCAGCCTGTCCAGCTCCGCCGGCGTCAGGCCGAAGTGCTCGGCCAACCGCGCCTTGCGCTTCAGCGTCGTCGTCGCCGAACCGAGCGCGCCGACGTAATGGCAGGGCAGCTTGAGCGCCTCCATCAGCGCCAGGTCGTCCAGCTTGGGATCGTGCGTCACCGCCACCACCGCGGTGCGCTCGTCGCAGCCGAAGGCCAGCACCAGATCGTCCGGCATCTCGGCCGACAGCGGCGCGCCGGCCAGGCTCCAGTCCAGCCGGTACTCCTCGCGCGGATCGCACACCGTCACCGCATAGTCCAGCGTCAGCGCGATCTGCGCCAGATAACGCCCCAGCTCCGCCGCGCCTATGATCAGCAGTCGCCAGTGCGGGCCGTGCAGCACGCTGAAACCGCCGGCGTCCTCGGCGAAGACCCCGGGCGGACCGTCGGCCGTCAGCCGCGCCGCGCCGTCCGGGAAGGCGACGCGGCGCCACAGGCAGCGCTGCGAGCGCACCGCCTCCAGCAATTGCGCCAGCTGCGCCGGATCCGGCGCGGTCTCCACCGCCACCCTGAGACTGTTGCCGCACGGCAGCCGGTAACGCTGCCTCTCCTCGACGCTGACGCCGAAGCTGCGCACCCAGGCCGCCGGGCCGGCGCCGAACACGCCGCCGCCGGCGATCTCCCGCCGCAGATCGTCCTCGACGCAGCCGCCGGACACCGAGCCGCAGATCATGCCGTCGTCGCGTATCGCCGCCAGCGCGCCGGGCGGCCTCGGACTGGCGCCGTAGGTGCCCAGCACCGTCAGCAGCGCGACGCGCCGGCCCTGCCGCAGCCAGTCCAGCGTCTGCGCCAGCACGGTTTCGTCGTTGCCGCGCATCGCCGCGCTCATTTCGGGCAATAGGCGCCGGTATCGGCCCAGCGCCGTACCGAGACGAGGAAATCCGGCTGCGACAGCGGCGGCGGCGTCCGGCCGCCGCCCGGATGCCAGGCCCACTGCACCAACGGCTCATTGGCCATGTGCGCGACCAGCGCCGCGACGTCGCGATTGCCGTTGCGCTGCTTGTCCAGCAAGCGGCGGCACATCTGGCCGGCGCTCAGCCCCTCCCAGGCCATGCTCAGCGGCGCCAGCCGCCAGCCGGGCCCGCCCGGCACCAGGCCGTCGGCCGAATTGGCCGTCTGGTGGCAGGCGAAGCACATCAGCGACGGGCTGCCCATATCGGCCGGGCCGCGCTTGATCAATTGCAGGTGCCGGTGGCGATCGTCGCCCTGGCGCGGGAAGTCGGTGGCGGTATGGCAGTTCAGACAGCGCGGCGATTGCATCACCCGCGCCACGTCGCCGAAAGCCTGCCGCGACGCGGCCGGGTCGTCCGCCGCCCGCGCGGCCGGCAGCCAGGCGGCCAGCGCCCAGCACAAGACTGTCAGGATTTTCATCTCGCCTCCGTCACACCATCTGGTAGCCGTGCCGGCTCAGCGGCAACTCGCGCAGCCGCTGGCCGGAAGCCGAGCGGATGGCGTTGGCCAGCGCCGGCGCGACCGGCGGCACGGCCGGCTCGCCGGTGCCGCCCGGCGCCTCCTCGCTGGCGACGATGGAGACATCGACCTTCGGCGCCTGGAACATCCTGACGATCTGGTAACGGTCGAAGTTCTTCTGCTCGACCTCGCCGTCCTTGAAGGTGATCTCGCCGAACATCGCCGCCGACAGGCCGAACATCACGGCGCCCTCCATCTGGGCCGCCACCTGGTCCGGATTGACGACGACGCCGCAATCGACCGCGCACCACACATGCTCGACCTTCAACTCCTGGTCCTTGACCGACACCTCGACCACCTGGGCGACATGGGAGCCGAAAGAGGTGTGCACGGCGACGCCCAGGCCGTGTCCCTTCGGCAGCTTGCGGCCCCAGCCGGCCATCCGCGCCGCCTCGCGCAGCACGCCCTGCTGGCGCGGCGCCTTGTCCAGCAGCGCCAGCCGGTAGGCCACCGGGTCCTGCCGCGCCAACTCCGCCAGCTCGTCGACAAAGCATTCCTTGGAGAAGGCGCTGTGCGAGTGGCCGACCGAACGCCACCACAGCACCGGCAGCGGCGTCGGCACGGTATGCAGGTCCAGGGAAACCGCCGGCAACGCATACGGCATGTCCTCGGTCCCCTCGACCGACACCTCGTCTATGCCGTTCTTGACCATCATCGGCGCGAACGGCGTGCCGGCGAGGATGGACTGGCCGACGCCGGTCTGCAGCCAGGCCACCGGCTTGCCATCGGCGCCGATGCCGCCGCGCAGGCGGTCGGTCCACATCGGCCGGTAGTAGGCGCCGGCCAGATCGTCGTCGCGCGTCCACATCAGCCGGACAGGCGCGCCCTGGCCGTGATGCTTGGCCACCTCCAGCGCCTCCTTCAGCCAGTCGGAGCCGACCGGCACCGCGCGCCGGCCGAAGCCGCCGCCGAGGAAGGTGGTGTGCAACGTGACCTGCTCCGGCTTCAGCCCGGTCATCTTCGCGGCCATGCCGGCGTCTATCGTCTGCGACTGGGTGCCGCTCCAGATCTCGCAACTGCCCGGTTTCAGCCAGACCACGCAGTTCAACGGCTCCATCGGCGAGTGCGACAGATACGGCAGCTCGTAGCGGGCCTCCAGCCGCTTCGCCGCGCCGGCCAGCGCCGCCTCGGCGTCGCCGACGCCGTGGTAATGCTGGCCGGGCCTGGCCGCCAGCGCCCGGTAATGCTCGCCCAGCCGGGTCGAATCCAGCGCGGCGTTGGCGCCGCGCTCCCACTCCACTTCCAGCAAGTCCCGCGCCTTCTTCGCCGGCCAGAAGCCGTCGGCCAGCACGGCGACGCCGTTGCTGATCGCGAACACGTCCCTGACGCCGGGCACCGCCAGCGCCGCGTCCGCCTTGAAGCTGCCGGGCTTGCCGCCGTAGCTGGGACAGCGCTTGACCAGCGCGGTCAGCATGCCGGGCAGGCGGACGTCCATCGCGAACTGCGCGCGGCCGTCCAGCTTCTCGTCGCCGTCCAGCCGGTGCACGCGGGTGCCCAACAGCTTCCAGCGGTGGCGCGGCTTCAATTCCACCGTGTCCGGCACCGGCAGCTTGCCGGCGGCCTCGGTCAGCTCGCCGTAGCCCAGGCTGGCGCCGTTGGCGTTGTTGAACACCCGGCTGTTTTCGGCGCGGCATTGCGTGGCCGGCACGCCCCAGCGCTGCGCGGCGGCGGCGATCAGCATGTCGCGCGCGGCGGCGCCTATCTTGCGGTACTGGTCATAGCTGGACAGCGTGCTGGTGCTGCCGCCGGTGATCTGGATATGGAAGGCGGTATGGACGTAGACCGGGGCCGCCGGCGCCGACACCACCTGGATCCGGTTCCAGTCGCACTCCAATTCCTCGGCGATCAGCATCGCCAGCGAGGTGTAGATGCCCTGCCCCATCTCGGATTTGTTGCTGACGATGGTGACGCCGCCGTCCTTCTCGATTCGGACGAAGGCGTTCGGGGAGGAAATGGCGCTCTTGGCTTCCGCCGCCTCGGCCCTGCGTCCGCCCTCGCCGAGGACGAAGCCCAGGCACAGCGCGCCGCCTAGCGCGCCGCTCATTTTCAGGAAACCGCGGCGGGAAACGCTGCTGGTGGTCGTCATCGCGGCCTCCTACAACAGCTTGGCGGCGGCGTGGACGGCCGCGCGTATGCGGATATAGGTCCCGCAGCGGCACAGATTGCCGCTCATCGCCTCGTCGATATCGCTGTCTGACGGGTGCGGGTTGGCGCTGAGCAAGGCGGTCGCGGCCAGCACCTGACCGCTCTGGCAAAAGCCGCACTGCACGACGTCCAGCTGGCGCCAGGCCTGCTTGACCGCCTGGCCGACCTTGTCGGCGTTGCCTTCCACCGTGGTGATGCTGTCGTCCGCCGCCAGCGCCGAGATCGGCGTCACACAGGAGCGGATGGGCAGACCGTTCTTCAGCACCGTACAGGCGCCGCACAAGGCCGCGCCGCAACCGAACTTGGTGCCGGTCAGGCCCAGCTCGTCCCGCAGCGCCCACAGCAAAGGGGTGTCAGGGGTGGACGAAAGCTCCACCTCCTTGCCGTTGATGGAAACCTTCATGCCTTGCCTCCCGTTCCGAAAAACGCAAGGCGACGGACCAGGACTGGCCGCCGCCCGGATGCGAACCGGCGCCGCGCGCGGCTGCCCGCGGCGTCACGATGACAGTGACAACAATTTCAACAAATAGTATAAGAAAAAGCCGCCGGCGCGACAAGGCGGAAGCCGGTCGCCTACGCGCTTTCGCGGCGACCGTCGCTAGTTGGCGCCGCCGCGCGCCAGGCAGCGCTGGTAGCGGCCGTCGACGCGGCGCGCGAACCACTCGGTGGTCAGTTTGTGGGTGAACTTGGGACTGACCAACACGATCTGCGGAATGATCTCGCGCGGCGCCTTCGGCCCGGCCAGCGCGAATACCTTTTGATATAGCAGACTCTGGCCGAAGCCGGACAGCTTCTCCAGCCGCAGGTCGCGCATCATGTCGGCGTCGCTGATGCCCAGGCGGCCGGCGATGGCTTGCAGCGCGCGCTGGGTGTCGCTGGTCTGGCCGGACAGCACGCGGTTCATCTTGTCGCTGTACAGCATGATGTCGCCGTCCAGCGCCAGCTTGCGGCCGGACAGGCGGGACACCGCCTGCTGGAAGGCGGCGTTGCGGCTGGCGTAACGGCCGGCGTTGTAGTCGGCGAAGCGGTAGACCATCTCGTGGTACGGCGCCGGGTACTGCAGCAGGATGGCGGTGCCGAAGTAGACGCTGCCGCGGCGGGTGAAGACTTCGTCGCGCAGGCTGGAATAGTTGTACGGATACGGCCAGGCGCGGACATGGGTCTCGGCGAAGGCCACGCTGACCTGCATCGGCCCGCCGTCGCGTATCGGGTTCTTGTGCTCGAAGATGGTCTGGCCGAACGGCAGCTCGCGCACCATGTCCTCGTACAGCGCGTTCATCTCCCGCTTGGTGCGCAAGGCGTCCACCCGCTGCTTGAAGCTGCGGCCGTCCGGCGACGCCTTGCTCATCGCCGCGTCGACGACGAATTGCGGAATCAGATATTTCTGCCGGCGCTGCTCGATCTCGCCCCAGACAATTTTAGACAGACCGGGCACCACCGGGTCCGGGCTGAAGCCGGACTCCTGCTCCGCCACCGCCAGCGCCGCGCAGAAGAACTGCGGCGTGTACGGAATCTTCAGATGGCTGAAGGCGCCCATCACGTCGTTGCTCCAGCCCCTGCGGTCCGGGATGCCCGGCGGCAGCAGGCGGTCCAGCAAGGCGCGCCCCTGGCTTTCCGAGATCGCCGCGGGCGGCTGAACCGGCCGCGTCACCGGGCGCGGCGGCGCGACCGGCGCGGTCACCGGCGCCGAGGCAGGCTGCTCCGGCGGCGGCACGTCGACGGCGGGAGCGGAGGCCGGCGCCTCGGGCGCGACGATGGGGGCGGGGTTCGGCGGCGTGGCGCAGGCAGCGACGAGCAGGCTGGCTGCCAGCAGGGTCAGACGGACTTTCACGATGTCTCGCAAACGGGCAAAGACCAGAGTGTAGCCCAGAGCGGCGGCGCTTGGCATGCGCCGCTTCAACGCAGGTCGAAACGGGCCATGCTGCCGTCGGCGCGCATCGCGGCGATGGCGCGGTCCAGGCGCGCGATCAGCGCGTCGTCCGCCTGCCGGTTACAGGCGAAGGACACGTCCAGCGTGTCCACCACCCAGGCCACCCGGGGCGGCGGCATGCCCAGGCGCTTCGCCAGCGAGGCGACGCCGACGTCCAGCATTCCCCACAGATCCAGCCTGCCCAGCTTCAATTTCTCCAGCCCGCTCAGGTAGTCGGCGCTCTCCTCCACCGCCACGCCCCGCTCCTTCAGCCGCGCCGCCACCATGGTGCCGCGCATCGCGCCCACCCGCAGCGACTGCGCCCGCTCCAGGCCATGCAGCTGTCGGCCATCGTCGCCCCTGGCCAGCAAGACCAGGCGCATCTGCAGCAGCGGCGCGCTCCACTTGTACTTCGCCTGCAGCTCGGGCAGACGGCCCGCCGGAAAGCAGGCGTCGGGCTGCTGCTCCACCATCAGGCGGGCGCGCGCCTGCGGATAGACCTCGAAATGCAGCTCCACGCCGGCCCGTCGTCCGACCTCCTTCATCAGATCGATGCCGGTGCCCCGCATGCTCGCGCCATCGGGCGCCAATTCGATGACGCCGGGAATCTGCGTCAACAGCATGCGCAGGGTCTCGGCCCGCGCATCCGCCGCCAGCAAGGCGCCCGACAGGACCGCCGCCATTCGCCACCCAGCCATCGCCACTCCAGACCATTCGCACTGTCTGAACCATAGCAAAACGGGGAGCCATCGCTCCCCGTCTCCTCATGCCGTCATCCGCCGATGCCGGCCACCATGATCCAGCCTATCAGCAACGGCGCCAGCGCCATGCAGAAGCCGCGCATGCACCGCATGGTCCGCGGCGAGCGGCCCGACGACAGCTCGTTCCTGACCACCGGCCAGGCCTTCCAGCCGACGAACAACGCCAGCAGCAGCTCGCCGGCCGGCATCAGCAGCTTGGAGGTGACGAAGTCCAGCAAGTCGAAGAAATTCATCCCGAACAGCTGATAATCGCTCCAGACGCCCAGCGACAGCGAGGCCGGCACGCCCAGCAGGAAGGTGCCGGCGGCCATCAGGACGGCGGCGGCGCGGCGCGACAGACGCAACTCGTCGATGGCGAAGCTGGTCACCACCTCCAGCAGCGACACCGAAGACGTCAGCGCCGCCAGCAGCAGCAGGCAGAAGAACATCACCGCGAACAGCTGGCCCAGCGGCAGGTGGGCGAACACCGCCGGCATCGTGATGAAGGTCAGGCCGGGGCCGGCCGACGGGTCGAAGCCGAAGGCGAACACCGCCGGCAGCACCATCAGGCCGGCCAGGAAGCAGGTGGCCACCGTCAGCGCGATCACCCACAGCGCCGAGCTCACCAGCTTGGATTCGCGACCGACGTAGGAGCCATAGGTGATCATGATGCCCAGGCCCAGCGACAGGGAGAAGAAGGCCAGGCCCAGCGCGTCGACCAGCATGGCCGCGCTGACCTTGGAGAAGTCCGGCGCGACGAAGTAGCCTACCCCCTCGATCGCGCCCGGCAGCGTCAGGCCGCGCGCGATCAGCACCAGCATCAGCGCGAACAGCGCCGGCATCAGGAACTTGGACAGCGTCTCTATGCCCTTCTGCACGCCGCCGACCACCACGGCCAGCGTCAGCAGCGCGAAGCCGCCGTGATACAGCACCGGCTGCACCGGATCGCTGATGAAGCCGCTGAAGATGGCGCCCAGCGCCTTCGGATCGGACGTCATGATGCTGCCCTGCAGCGACTTGACGATATAGGCGACGGTCCAGCCGCCGACCACGCTGTAGAACGACAGGATCAGGAAACACACCAGCACGCCCATATAGCCGATCACCGGCCAGAAACCGCCGGCAAGCCGGCGGAAGGCGCCGACGGCGCCGGCATTGGCGGCGCGTCCCAGCGCCATCTCCGACACCATCAGCACCAGGCCCAGCGTCAGGCAGATGCCGAGGTAAACAAACAGGAACGCTCCGCCGCCATTGGTGGCGGCGACGTAGGGAAACTTCCAGATGGCGCCCAGCCCGATGGCCGAGCCGGCTGCCGCGAGAATGAAACCGAGGCGCGAGCCCCATTGAGATCTAGCCATGTTCTATCGTCTTTGTCGTATTTTTGGATGTCGTGAAACGCGGCGCGCGCCGATAGGCGGCGCGGACGTCGGCGGGCCGCATTGGTGGCGCCGGCGTTGGCAGCCCCGCCCAGAATCCTAAACAGGCTCTGATCGGCGGAGGCATCGGGACAGGCGTCCGTCCGGTGGGACGGCGGCTACCGGGGCGTCGGGGATGGGGACGCCGGCCGGTCCTGATCGGATATTGCTGCTGCGCTTTCCAATTTAACATGATTGCGGGCGCTAGCTAACTAAAAATGCCGCGCCGCCATTCATCGGCCGAAAACCACCGCACAGCCGTCCCGAGCGATTGCACCGTGAAATTTGCCAAACTTAGGAATAAACTAAGTAAAACAACGTAGTGCGCGCGTCGTCCATCCCAGGAGCAGCCGGCAGCGACATGTTGTATTGCTTGTCTCGGGAGGACAGCCATGGCCACAATGCAAACGCTTCAACCGTTGATCGACACCGTGCAGGGCTGCCTGATCCTGTCCGATCCCGTCGACGGCCGCATCCGCGGCGCCAATCAGCTGGCCAGCATCCTGCTGGTCTGCCCGCACGACGAACTGCTGGGCCGCTCGATCTACGATTTCGTGCCGGATCGGGCCCAGGCCGTCGACATCGACGAGCAGCTGACGCGCGGCAATATGATCTACAACCGCGGCATGCAGCTGTCCACCGCCGACGCCCGCAGCTTCGATGTCCAGCTGTCGGCGCGCCATGTCGACATCGGCGCCGGCCCGATGCTGGCGTTCAGCTTCGCCGACCGCACCGAAGCCAAGGTGATGGGCCAGCTGCTGGATTTCGAGCGCCAGTTGGTCGAGCGCTCGCTGAACATCGTCAAGACGCTGAAAGAGGAAGGCTGCCAGGGCGAGGACGAGGACAAGCTGACCGGCGTCGCCGGCATGCACCGGCTGATGGCGGCGGCCCATGCCGAGACCAATCGCTCGCGCCGCTACGGCGGACCGTTGTCGGTGCTGGCGCTGGAATTGGTCAATCTGCCCGAGATGGTGCCCAAGGGCGACGACGGCTCGGCCAGCGGCCAGCTGATCCGGCTGGCCAGCAGCCTGTGCCTGCAAAGCACCCGCGACAGCGATCTGGTGGCGCGCCGCGGCGACAACATCTTCATCATTCTGCTGCCGAGCACGCAATTGCCCGGCGCCAGCGAGACCGGCCGCCGGCTGATCAAGGCGCTGCGCCAGCTGACCTTCCTGCATCGCGGCGAGGAGCATCAGGCGCTGGCCTGCGTCGGCGCCAGCTCGCTGCGCAGCGACGAGACCAGTCCGACCCCGATGCTGGAACGACTGGACATCGCGCTGCGCAAGGCGCGCGAAGGCGGCGCCAACTACATCATCAAACTGCCCTGAGCGGGGCCGGCGCTCAGAGCCTGTTTACGATCTTTTTGCGGCATCGACGGTATTCTGCCGGATGCAGGGCACGAAAAACGGCCCGCGGCAGTGTCGTTCACTGCAAGGGACGTTTGACAAAGCCATGCGCCGGCAGAAAACCGTCCCGAAGGGCAGGCCAGCCAGCAGGCCATCTGCGGCGTTGTCGGGCTAGGCCTTGGAATCACCAAGGCCTACGCCCCCCGCCTTGCATCTGACCTGCTGGCTGGGCTGCGATGCTCGTCAAAAGATCGTAAACAGGCTCTCAGGCCAGCTTGTCCAACAGCTTCTGGTGGATGCCGCCGAAGCCGCCGTTGCTCATCACCAGCACGTGGTCGCCGGGCCTGGCCTCGGCGGCGACGGCGCTCACCAGCGCGTCGAAATCGGAGAAGGTCCGCGCCTTGTCGCCGATAGGCTCCAGCGCCTCGGCCGGATTCCAGCCCAGGCCGGCCGCCGAGCAGAACACCTTGTCGGCCAGGGCCAGCGAAGTCGGCAGCGCCGCCTTCATCGTGCCCAGCTTCATCGTGTTGGAGCGCGGCTCCAGCACCGCCAGGATGCGCTGCGCCCCGACCTTGCGGCGCAAGCCTTCCAGCGTGGTGGCGATCGCCGTCGGATGATGGGCGAAATCGTCGTAGACGGTCACGCCGTTCGCCACGCCCTTCAGCTCCATCCGCCGCTTGACGTTGGCGAAACGGGACAAGGCGGCTATCGCGTCCCCGACCGCCACGCCGGCGTGGCGGGCGGCGGCTATCGCGGCCAGCGCGTTCAGCCGGTTGTGCTCGCCCAGCAGCGTCCAGCGCACCGTGCCCTGCATGGCGCCGTCCAGCAGCACGTCGAAGCCGCCGTCGTCGTGCAGCGCGCCCAGCTGCCAGCCGGCGTCGGCGCCGAAGCGCTCCACCGGCGTCCAGCAGCCGCGCTCCAGCACGCGATCCAGATTGGACTCCCGGCCATTGCTGACGATGCGGCCATGGCCGGGAATGGTGCGCACCAGATGGTGGAACTGGGTCTCGATCGCCGCCAGGTCGGCGAAGATGTCGGCGTGGTCGAATTCCAGATTGTTCAGCACCGCGGTGCGCGGGCGGTAATGGACGAATTTGGAGCGCTTGTCGAAGAAGGCGGTGTCGTACTCGTCGGCCTCGATCACGAAGAAGGGACTCTCGCTCGCCGGGTCCAGCGCCGGCCGGCCCGGCAGACGCGCCGACACCCCGAAGTTTTCCGGAATGCCGCCGATCAGGAAGCCCGGCGCCAGACCGGCGTCCTCCAGTATCCAGGCCAGCATCGAGCTGGTGGTGGTCTTGCCGTGCGTGCCGGCCACCGCCAGCACCCATTTGTCCCGCAGCACGTTCTCCGCCAGCCATTGCGGACCGGAGATATAGGGCAGGCCGCGGTTGAGGATTTCCTCCATCAGCGGCTTGCCGCGCGTCACGACATTGCCGATCACGTACACGTCCGGATTCAGCTCCACCTGTTCCGCGCCGAAGCCCTGCGTCAGCGCGATGCCCATCGCCTCCAGCTGGGTGCTCATCGGCGGATAGACGTTGGCGTCGCAGCCGGTCACCTGGTGGCCGGCCTGTTTGGCGATGGCGGCGATGCCGCCCATGAAGGTACCGCAGATACCCAGGATGTGGATGTGCATAGGTCAGTTCAGCATCGAGAAAACGGCAAACCACAAGGATACCTGAAACCGATCCGTCTCACGAAACCCGGCGGCCAATGTCCGACGCGGCCAACCGGAAGTCATAAAGGCAAAAACAAGCCTGGACATGACAATGTCAATAAGTTTACATTTATCATAAATTAAATCCACTGCCCGGCATTATCCGGCCAGGCCAAAAGTTAAAACCGCCGGGAACTGATTCCGTCGTGGCACTGCCATGTTGAATTCACATACCGCCTGTTTATTTTGTTCGTTGTAAAAATATACTAATCAGAAAAATCCACCTTTGCCCGCAGTCCATCGGCGAAACATCGAATTAGCCAATAACGGCGGCCTCCCGCCCCCTCTCCGCCCGTCCCCGTTTAGAGCATTTCTACCACACACACACTGTCCAAAAGCATGGTCAATTCGACTTGAAAATTTTGTTTTTCAGTCATCCACCCCCCATTTTCATTCAATAAACGCCGATTGCAAGACGCCAGGAAAATCTGCATATCTCCTTTTTTATCAATGATATGTATGTCCACTTCAGGACATTCACGCCTCGCCTTGCAACGCAAACATCATAAAAATACCAAAACATAGATGTCATACAAGCTTGTTTTAGCATGCTGTATTGTTTCTACGTTATCGCTGAGACATTCATGCCAAAACAAGAGAATAGAACAAAGACATTTTTATTACGGGCTGTATTAGCGATAACTGAAATAATAAAAACCAGCAATAAAGTTCACCTTCAAACTATTTGAATGAAAAAAATATTACAAAAAACAAACAAACCATACCTCTGACTATGCCGCTAGAAATTCGGCCCAAATAATGGCGCAACTCCTATGAATCATCCGCAACCGTCTCAATCGACCAACGCTTCTGAAAATTGTTCCGCCCCGTCGCGCCAACCAGAACGCGTCGCCATCATCGGTGCCGCCTGCCGCTTTCCCGGCGCCAACAATCTCCAGTCGCTCAAAGCCCTGCTGCTGGAAGAACGCGAAGCCGTGGACCAGATCGCCATAGACCGCGGCGCCATCGCTGCGGACGGCGTGAGCCGGGCCGGTCTGATCGACCCGCCGGATGGTTTCGACCCGCCATTCTTCGGCATCGCCCAGCGCGAGGCCAACCAGATGGACCCGCAGCAGCGCCTGGTGATGGAGCTGGCGGTGGAGGCGCTGGAATCCGCCGGCATTCCGCGCGCCAGCCTCGCCGGGAGCCGCACCGGCGTCTACATCGGCATTTCCACCTTCGACTACAGCCGGCTGCAGATGAACGAGGGCCAGGATCTCGACCTGTACGCCGGAACCGGCAACGCTTTCAGCATCGTCGCCAACCGGCTGTCCTACTTCCTCAACCTGTCCGGCCCGAGTCTGGCGGTCGATACCGCCTGCTCCTCGTCGCTGACCGCCACCCACCTCGCCATTCGCGCGCTGCGCGCCGGCGAGATCGACCTCGCCATCGCCGGCGGGGTCAACCTGCTGCTGGCCCCCGACCTGATGAAGGTTTTCGCCGGCGCCAAGATGCTGTCCCCCGATGGCCGCTGCAAGACCTTCGACGCCGCCGCCGACGGCTATGTGCGCGGCGAAGGCGCCGGCATCGTCGTCCTCAAGCGCGCCAGCCAGCTGCAACCGGAGCGGGAACGCGCGCTTGCGCTGATCGCCGGCAGCGCGGTCAACCAGGATGGCCGCACCAACGGCCTGACCGCGCCCAGCGGCCCGGCCCAGGTAGGCGTGATCCGCGACGCCCTGGCCGACGCCGGCCTGCGCCCCGCCGATATCGACGCGGTGGAACTGCACGGCACCGGCACCCCGCTGGGCGACCCGATCGAAGCCCAGGCGCTGGGCGAGGTCTTCGCCGCCGACCGCGAGCAGGCGCTGGCGGTCGGCTCGATCAAGACCAATATCGGCCATCTGGAAGCCGCCGCCGGCATCGCCGGCCTGCTCAAAGGCGTGATCGCGCTGCGCGAGGAAACGCTGCCCAGATCGCTGAACTTCCACCAGGCGAATCCGGACATCGATCTGGACCGGCTGAAACTGGCCGTCGCCGGCGCGCCGGTGCCCCTGCCGTCGGCGCGCCGCCCCGCCCGCATCGGCGTCAGCAGCTTCGGCTTCGGCGGCACCAACGCCCACCTGATACTGGAAGCCGCGCCGGCGCAAGCGCCGCGCGCCGCCGAGGCCGAACACGGCGCCGGCTGGCTGCTCCCGCTCAGCGCCGCCTCCGCCGAAGCGCTGCGCGCGCAAGCCGCCCAATACGCCGCCCTGCTGGAGCGGGACGACGGCGCGTCGCTGGCCGACATCGTCCACACCGCCTCGCTCCGTCGCGATCACATGGACCACCGGCTGGCGGCCTGCGGCGACCGCGCCGCCATGGCCGCCGCCCTGCGCGCCGCGGCCACCGGCCGAACGCATCCCGGACTGTCTCTCGGCCGCCGGCCCGCCGCCGGCGCCCGCAAGCTGGCCCTCCATGGCGGCTCGCCGGCGCTGCGCGCCGCGCTCGCCGACGCCGGCGTCGCGGCCGACACCGAACTGGACGGCCCGTCCGACGCATGGCAGCAGCAGCTGCAGGGCCGCTGGGACATCCTGACCACCGGTCTCGACGACGCGGCCGCGCTGCCCGAAAGGCTGCGTCTGCTGGCCGCTCCCGCCGAGGCCGTCGCCGCGCTCGGCCTGCTCTACACCTACGGCCACGAGTTGGACTGGCAGCGCATCCAGCCGACCGGCGCCCTGACCGAGCTGCCCGCCTATCCGTGGCAGCGTCGCCGGTGCTGGTATGGCGACCAAGGCCTGGCCGCGCGGATCACCGACCGGCCGCGCCATCTGCTCGCGCTGGCCGCCGCCAGCGCCG
This sequence comes from Chromobacterium sp. ATCC 53434, assembly GCF_002848345.1. NCBI lineage: Bacteria > Pseudomonadati > Pseudomonadota > Betaproteobacteria > Neisseriales > Chromobacteriaceae > Chromobacterium > Chromobacterium sp. ATCC 53434. The sequence goes on from NZ_CP025429.1 coordinate 3,129,416, forward strand.
AAACGCTGACAGCCCAAGCCGAACAGGCGCTGCGCGACGGCGCCCAACTGCCGCCCGACGCGCTGGCCGACTTCTGTCACGCCGCCAACGCCAAACTGGCCGGGCAGCCCTGGCGCGCCAGCGTCGGCGCCGCCGATCCGGACGAGTTGCGCCGCGGCCTGCAACAACTGGCCGCCAAACCCCAAGCGGCCCCCGCCCCGGCCGCCGCGCCCGGCGTGGTGTTCCTGCTGACCGGCCAGGGCAGCGCGCTGGCCGGCGCCGGCGCCGAACTCTACGCCAGCCAGCCCACGTTCCGCGACGCCATCGAGCACTGCTCCGCGCTGCTCAGGCCGGTGCTGGACGTTTCCCTGTCGCGGCTGCTGTTCGACCGCTCCCGCGGCGACGCGCTGCTGCAGAACACCCGCTACGCCCAACCGGCCTGGGTGGCGCTGAGCTGGTCGCTGGCCCAGCTGTGGGCCGACTGGGGCGTGCGCCCGGCGGCGCTGTTGGGACACAGCCTCGGCGAATACACCGCCGCCGCGCTGTCCGGCATGGCGACCATCGAGCAGATCCTGCCGCTGGTGGCGGCGCGCGGCGCGCTGATGCAGGTGACCGCCGGCGCGGCCGGCATGATGGCGGTGAAGGCCTCGGCGGAACAGCTGCGCGAACTGGTCGCCACCCACGCCGGCAGCCTGGCGCTGGCGGCCGACAACGGCCCCGCCAGCTGCGTGCTGTCGGGCGCGTCCGACGCGCTGGCCCAGGCGAAGCAGACGCTGGACGCCCAGGGCATGCGCTGGCGGATGCTGGACGTCTCCACCGCCTTCCACTCGCCGCTGCTGGACCCGGTGCTCGCGCGCATGGCCGCGCTGGCCGCCCCGATAGACTGGCAGACCGGATCGGTGCCGGTGATTTCCAACCTCAGCGGACTGCCGCACATCGCGGCGCCCGAGGGCGCCTACTGGGCGGCCCACGCCCGCGGCACCGTCCAGTTCCGCCAGGGGGTGCAAACCCTGCTGGCGCAAGGCCACAAGCTGTTCCTAGAGCTGGGCCCGCGGCCGACGCTGAGCGCGCTCGGACGCGGCGCCGGCGGCGAGCTGGACGTCAGCTGGCTCAGCTCGCTCGACGGCGCCGGCAACGACTGGCAGGCCATGCTCGACAGCGCGGGCGCCCTGCACAACGCCGGCGTCGATCTCGATTGGACCCGCTTCGACCAGCCTTACCGCCGACGCGCCCTGTCCGCGTCCGCCACCTCATTCCCCATTCCATCTTCGCTGGAGCCAGCCATGCCACACGTCAACAGCCCCCTGGACCTCCCCTCCACCGCTCAGGCAGCCTCGGACGAACGCGTGCGGCAAGTCCGAGCCGACCTGGTGCGGCAAATCGCCAAGGCGCTGGGGGAATCGGAAGCCGACCTGCAAACCGACCGCCTGTTCATCGAGATGGGCGCCGACTCGGTGATGCTGGCCGAGGCGATGCGCGGCATCCAGGCCAGCTACGGCGTCAAGATCAGCGCGCGCCAACTGCTGAACGAACTGAACACCATCGACCGCCTCAGCGTGCACCTGGCGGAACAGACCGCGCCGCAGCCGGCGCAGGCTCCGCTCGCCGCCGCGCCGGCGCCGGCCATCGTCCCGACCGCCCACGCGATGAGCGGCGACGTCAACGCGCTGTTCCAGCAGCAGCTGAATCTGGTGCAACAAGTGATCAGCGGCCAGCTCGCCGCGCTCGGCGGCGTACCCCAGGCCGTCCCGGCGCCGGTCCGGCCGGTGGCCGCGGCCATCGCCGCCCTGCCCGCCGCCGCCGGCCATGCGCCGTCCGCCAAGGCCGCGCCGGCCCGCGCCGCCGGCTCCTCTCAGCAGCAAGCCGCGCATTTCGCCGCCTTCTCCCAGGCCTATATCGCCCGCACCGCCACCTCCAAGCGGCTGGCCGACGAGCGCCGCGAAAGACTGGCCGACGTGCGCGCCTCCGCCGGCTTCCGTCCGACGCTGAAGGAAATCGTCTACCCGCTGACCGGCAACCGCGCCGACGGCGCCCGGGTATGGGACGTGGACGGCAACGAATACATCGACATCTCGATGGATTTCGGCGTCAACATCTTCGGCCACGGCGCGCCGTTCCTGAAGGCGGCCTTGCACGAGCAGGCCGACAACAGCCTGGCGCTCGGCACCCGCTCCACGCTGGCCGGCGAAGTGTCGACGATGCTGTGCGAGATGACCGGCATGGACCGCGTGCTGTTCTGCCAGTCGGGCAGCGAATCGCTGATGACCGCGCTGCGCCTGGCGCGCCTGCTGCGCGACCGTTCGCGCGTGGCGGTGTTCCGCAAGTCCTACCACGGCCACTTCGACGGCCTGTTGGGCGACCGCTCAGCCGTCGGCGACGCCACCGAGCCGGTGGCGCCGGGCATCCTGCCGAACTTCGTCTCCGACCTGCTGATGCTGGACTATTGCGACGACTCCGCGCTGCAGGCGATAGAGGCCAACGCCGACCAGCTGGCCGCCGTGCTGGTGGAGCCGATGCAAAGCCGCGTGCTGGACGCCCAGCCGCGCGAATTCCTGCACAAGCTGCGCGAAGTGACCCGCCGCCACGGCATCCTGCTGATTTTCGACGAAATGATCACCGGCTTCCGCTGCGCCCCCGGCGGCGCGCAGGAAGTGTTCGGCGTGGAAGCCGACCTGGTCACCTATGGCAAGACCATAGGCGGCGGCGTGCCGATGGCGGCGCTGGCCGCGCGCGGCTCGCTGCTGGACGGCATAGACGGCGGCATCTGGCGCTTCGGCGACGATTCCGCCCCCGACGCGACCACCACCTTTTTCGCCGGCACCTTCAACAACCACCCGCTGGGCCTGGCGATGGCGCACGCGGTGCTGAAGGAACTGAAGCAGCGCGGCCCGGCCTTCCAGCAATCGCTGACCGATCGCACCCGCCAGCTGACCGAGCGCCTGAACCAGTACTTCCAGGACGAGAAGCTGCCGCTGTCGATGATCCACTTCGGCTCGGTGTTCCGCTTCAAGCACGCCGGCAACCTGGACCTGTTCTACTACCATCTGCTGCACCGTGGCCTCTTCGTCTGGGAGGGCCGCAACTGCTTCCTGTGCGACGCCCACGGCCAGCAGGAGATCGATTTCATCGTCGACAAGGTGATCGACTCCATCGAAGCGCTGCGCGCCGGCGGCTACCTGCCGGCGCGTCCGGCCGGCGCCGGCCTCGCCGCCGGCGAAGCGCCGCTGTCCGACACCCAGCGCCAGATCTGGCTGGCCTCACAGCTGGACGACTCCGGCGCCGCCGCCTACTGCGAAACCGTCGCGCTGGAATTGGGCGGCGCCATCGCGCCGGCCCAGCTCGAACGCGCGCTGGCCGAGCTGTCCGCCCGGCACGAGGCGCTGCGCACCACCGTGCATGGCGACAAGGGCATCCAACGCGTCCATGCCGAGCTGGCCATCCCGCTGACGCTGGACCAGGGCGACGACGGCGACGGCTGGCTGCGCGCCTTCGCCGCCGCGCCGTTCCCGCTGGAAAGCGGCGGCCCGCTGCAGGCCGGCCTGTTCCAGCAAGCCGACGGCAAGCCGGTGCTGGCGCTGCGCGCCCACCACATCCTGATCGACGGCTGGTCGCTGGCCTTGGTGCTGGAAGAGCTGGGCGCGTTGCTGGATCCGGCGGGCCGCTCGGCGCTGGAGGCGGCGCAACCGTTCCGCCGCCAGCTGGAGTGGCTGCTGTCGGCGCGCGACGATCAGGCCGAGGCCTTCTGGGGCCAAAGACTGGCCGACGCGCCCGAAGCGCTGCCGCTGCCGCGCGCGTCCGCCGCCGACGACGGCCAGCAAGCCCGCTGGCAGGGCGAGCGGCTGCGGCTGCCGGTGCCGGACGACATCGCCAATGCGCTGACCCAGCTGGCGGTGCGGCAGAAGGCCACGCTGTTCACCACCACGCTCAGCCTGACGCTGGCGCTGTTCCACGCGCTGTTCGACCGCGACGACATCCTGCTGGGCGTGCCGACACACGGCCGCCTGGACGGACTGGAGCGCATGGTGGGCCAGGCGGCCCAGATCATGCCGCTGCGTTCGCGCCTCGCGCCCGGCGCGCGCTTCGAGCAATTGCTGGAAGCGGTGGACACCGAGCTGGAAGCGATGTCCGAGCACCAGGCCTACCCGCTGGCGCGCCTGCTTGAGCCGGTACTGGCCGGCGGCGAGCGTCCCGGCGCGTTGACCGTCACCTTCAACCTGGACCGCGTGCGCCAGAGCGAATTCGCCGGCCTGCCGGTGACCCTGCTCGACGCGCCGGTGTCCGGCGTCAAGTTCGACCTGGCGATCAATCTGATGCAGACGCCGAAGGGCTGGCTGCTGGACATGGACTACCAGAGCCGCCGCTACCGCCGCGAGGATATCGAGCGGCTGGCCGGGCGCTGGCTGGACTGGGCCGCGCGCGTCGCCGCCGATCCGGCCGTCGAACTGGAACGCGCCAACCCGCTGCCGGCCGCCGAGCTGCGGCAGGTGCTGCACGGCTTCAACGCCACCGCCAACGACAAGGCCGCGCTGCCGGTGCCGCAGCGGATCGCCCGCCAGGCCGCGCTGACCCCCGACGCCATCGCCGTCACCGCCGACGGCCGCCACATCGACTACCGCACGCTGGACCTGGCGGCGCGCACCATCGCCAGCGAGCTGGTCAACCACGGCGCCGGTCCGGAGAAAATCGTCGCGGTGATGCTGCCGCGCTCGGCCGAACTGGTGGCCACGCTGCTGGGCATCTTCTACACCGGCGCCGCCTACATGCCGATCGATCCGGACGAGCCGACGCTGCGCCGCGAGGAAATCTTCGCCGAGACCCAGCCGATCGCGCTGGTGACCGACGCCGCCATCGCCTCGCGCCTGGCGGTGGGCTGCCCCGCCATCATCGTCGAATCGCCGGAAGAGCTGGCCGCCGGCTGGCCCAGCACCGCCGACGCCTGGGTCAATCCGGCGCCGGTCGAAGCCGGCGACCTGGCCTACGTGATCTACACCTCGGGCTCGACCAACAAGCCCAAGGGCGTGCTGTGCACCCATGGCGGCCTGGCCAACCTGATGCAGTGGACCACCGAGCGCTTCCCGCTGGACGCCTCGGACGCGGTGCTGCAAAAAGCGCCGTACACCTTCGACATCTCGCTGTGGGAGCTGTGCTGGCCGCTGCTGGCCGGCGCCCGCCTGGTGGTGGCGCCGCCGGAAACCCACCGCGATCCGGACTACCTGGCCCGGCTGATCGCCGCCGAACAGGTGACCGCCGCGCAATTCGTGCCGGCGATGCTGGAAGCCTTCGCCGCCACGCCGGCGGCCCGCGAATGCCGTTCGCTGCGGCATCTGTTCGCCGGCGGCGAGGCGCTGCTGCCGTCGCAATGCGCCGCGGTGCGCGAACTGGGCCTGCCGGCGCTGGAACTGCACAACCTGTACGGCCCCACTGAAACCACCATTCTGGTCACCCATTGCCAGCTGCGCGCCGACGAGCTCGGCCCGGTGCCCATCGGCTATCCGGTGGCCAACACCGCCATCCGCATCGTCGACAGCCGCGGCCGCCCGGTCGGCGTCGGCGTCGAGGGCGATTTGCTGATCGGCGGCGCCCAGCTGGCGCGCGGCTATCTGAACCGTCCGGAGCAGAACGCCGCCGCCTTCATCGAAACCGTCGCCGGCGACGGCGCGCCGCAGCGGCTGTACCGCTCCGGCGACCGCGCCCGCTGGCTGGACGACGGCGCCGTCGAATACCTGGGCCGCGTCGACAACCAGATCAAGCTGCGCGGCCTGCGCATCGAGATCGGCGAAATCGAGCACGCGCTGCGCGCCCATCCGGCGATCCAGGAAGCGGTGGTGGACCTGCGCGGCGACAGCGCGGCCACGCAGCGGCTGCTGGCCTGGATCGTGCCGCGCCAGCAGGCGGAAGTGCTGCAGGCCGGCGACTGGCAACAGGCGCTGCGCGAATACCTGGCGCAAAGGCTGCCGATCTACATGATCCCGGCGCAGTTCGCCGCGCTGGCCGCGCTGCCGCTGAGCCGCCACGGCAAGATCGACCGCGGCGCGCTGATCGAGCCGCGCCCCGACGCCGGCGCCGTCCAGGCGCCGCGCACGCCGGTGGAAGCCGAGCTGCTCGACTACGCGCGGCAGACCCTCGCGCTCGAGATGGCCGGCGTGGAAGACAACTTCTTCGTCGCCGGCGGACAGTCGCTGGCGGCCGCGCAACTGGTCACCTGGGCGCAGCAGCGCTTCTCGGCGCGCCTGGCGCTGAAGGACTTCCTGCTGAAGCCGACGCTGGCGCAGCTGGCGCTGCTGATCGGCCAGGCCGAGCCGGCCGCGGCTGACGACGAGGGCGGCCTGCGCAGCCGCGAGCGCCGCCGCGTGCGACGCGATCAGATCGAAAACGAAACCCTGGGCGGCGCCGACAAATGAGCGCTCATCAAGACACGACAGGCAAGGCAACGGATATGCAAGACAACAGCATGGAAAACGAAGTTTTCCTGTGCGACGCATCGGCGGCACAACAACGCTTGTGGCTGGTTTGCGGCCTGGAAGGCGAACGCAGCAACTACACCATCGCCGGCGCGCTGCGCCTGTCCGGCCCGATGCGGCCCGAGGCGCTGCAGCAGGCTCTGGACGACTGTCTGGCGCGGCACGAGACCCTGCGCACCGGTTTCGTCGACGTCGACGGCGTGCCGATGCAGGCGATAGAGCCGGCCGCCGCCCTGCCGCTGGCGCGCGTCGACCTGGGCGCGCTGCCGGCAGGCGAGGCCCTGAGCCAGGCGCTGGACGGCGCGGCCGAGCTGGCGCGCCAGCCGTTCGCGCTGGATCGCCCGCCGCTGCTGCGCGCCGCGCTGTTCCGCCTGGCCGACGACGACTGGCTGCTGGCGCTGGCCATCCATCACATCGTCTGCGACGGCCCGTCGCTGGGCCTGTTGATGCAGGACCTGGCCCGCGCCTACGCCCACCGCCTGGACCCGGCCCAAGCGGCGCTGGCCGAGCTGCCGCTGCAATTCGCCGACTTCGCCGAATGGCAGCAGGAGCAGCTGAGCAGCCCGAAAAGCGAGGCGCTGCTGGCGGCCTGGGAGGCGCGGCTGGCCGGGGTGCCCGACCTGCAGCCGCCGACCGACTTCCCCCGCCCCGCGCTGCGCGAGGCCAAGGGCGCGCGCCACGAGCTAGACCTGCCCGCCGATGTCCGCGCCGCGTCCGCCGCGCTGGCCCGCGAACTGGGCACCACGCCGTTCGCCGTGCTGCTCGCCGCCTGGGGCATGACGCTGGCCGGCTGGACCGGCCAGGACGACTTCGCCATCGGCAGCCCGGTCAGCGCGCGCAATGATCCGGCGCTGGCCGAGGTGGTGGGCATGTTCGCCGAAACCTCGGCGCTGCGCTTCAAGCTGGACGGCGATCCCAGCGTCGAGCAGGCGCTGCTCGCGATGCGCGACGTCTGGCGCGATTCGCTGGCCTTCGCCGGCGCGCCGTTCGACCGCCTGGTGCAGCGTCTGCGCCGGCCGCAGGACCGCAGCCGCACACCGCTGATCCAGACCATGTTCTCGCTGAACCCGCCGGCGCTGCCGCTAGACATGGCCGGCCTGCGAACCGAGACGCTGTCGCTGCCCGATGGCGACGCCAAGGCCGACCTGTCGCTGGAAGTGGACGAGACCGGCGACGGCTACGCGCTGACGCTGGACTACGACAGCGCGCTGTTCCGCGCCGAAACCATCGCCTGGCTGGCCGAGCGCTACGCCGCGTTGCTGGCCCAGCTGCCGACCGCCCGCGCCCAGCCGCTGCGCGCCCTGCTCGCCGCCGCGCCGGCCCAGCGCCTGGCCAACGCCGCCGAGCGCGAACAGCTGGACCGCTTCAACGACACCGCGCTCGTCCTGCCCGACACCCCGCTGATCCATCGCCAACTGGCGCGCCAGGCGGCGCTCACGCCCGATGCGCCGGCGCTGTGGCATGACGGCCGGCAGATGAGCTTCGCCGAACTCAACCGCCAGGCCAATCGGCTGGCGCACCATCTGCGCGCGCTGGGCGTGGCGCCCGACAGCCGCGTGGCCCTGCATTTCGAGCGCGGCTTCGACCAGCTGATCGCGCTGTGGGCGGTGCTGAAGGCCGGCGGCGCCTACGTGCCGCTCGACCCGCTCTACCCGCAGGAACGACTGGAATTCATGCTCGCCGACTGCGGCGCGCAGATCCTGCTGACCGACAGCGAACTGGCGCCGCGCCTGGCCGGCGCCGCCGCGCGCATTCTGGCGCTGGATTCGGCGGAACTCGCCAACGCGCTGGCCAGCCTGCCGGACAGCGATCCGGACGACGCCGACGTCGGTCTCGGCGCCGACCACCTCGCCTACGTGCTTTACACCTCGGGTTCCACCGGCCAGCCTAAGGGCGTGATGGTGGAACACCGCTCGCTGCTCAATCTGCAGGCCGCGCTGCAGCCGCTGCTGGCCGCGCTGCAGCCGGGCAGCCGCCACAGCCTCAACGCCCCGATATCGTTCGACGCCTCGCTGGAACCGCTGCTGCAACTGCTGGGCGGCCATTGCCTGTACATCATCCCCAACGAGCTGCGCGCCGACGCGCCGGCCCTGCTGGCCTTCCTCAACGAACACAAGCTGGACGCGCTGGACTGCACGCCGGCGATCATGGAGCCGCTGCTGGCCGCCGGCTTCGGCGACGGCGGCCATGTGCCGCGCTGCGTGCTGATAGGCGGCGAAGCCATTTCCGAACATACCTGGAAGCGGCTGCGCGCCATCGACGACTGTCTGGTCTACAACACCTACGGCCCGACCGAGTGCACGGTGGACTCCACCTACTGCGAATTGCACGAAGCCGGCGAGATGCCGCACATCGGCCGCCCGATGGCCAACACCCGGGTCTACCTGCTGGACGAGGCCGGCCGCCTGCTGGCCCCGGGCGAGGTCGGCGAGCTCTACATCGCCGGCGATTGCGTGACACGCGGCTATCTGAACCGGCCCGAATTGAACGCCGAGCGCTTCCTGGCCGACCCGTTCCGCCCCGGCGAGCGCATGTACCGCAGCGGCGACCTGGGCCGCTGGCTACCGGACGGCTCGCTGCAATACCTGGGCCGCAACGACCTGCAGGTGAAGATCCGCGGCCAGCGGCTGGAGCTCGGCGAGATCGAGGCCCAGCTGTGCCGCTGCGACGGCGTGCGCGACGCGGTGGTGATCGTCCTCGAGGACGCACCGGGCGACAAGCGGCTGGTGGCCTACCTGGTGCCCACCGCCGGCGCCGCCCCCAGCGCCGCGCAGCTGCGGGAAGAGCTGGCGCGCACCTTGGCCGAAGTGATGCTGCCCAGCGCCTTCGTGACGCTGGACGCGCTGCCGATGACGCCCAACGGCAAGGTCGACCGCCGCGCGCTGCCGGCCGTCGGCCAGCAGGATCTGGCGCTGCAGGCCTACGAGGCGCCGCAGGGCGAGATCGAGACCGCCATCGCCGAGCTGTGGCAGGAGCTGTTCGACATCGACCAGGTCGGCCGCCACGACGACTTCTTCGCGCTGGGCGGCCACTCGCTGCTGGCCACCCGCGTCGCCTCTCGGCTGGGCAAGCGCTTCGGCATCCGCCTGCCGATGACCACGCTGTTCGACTCGCCGGCGCTGCGCGCGCTGGCCGCCCGCATCGCCGCGGCGCTGGCGCTGACGCGCGGCCTGGCCGCAACGCCGGCCGCCGCCGCGCCGCTCGACTCCGCCGACGGCGCGCCGCTGTCCGCCTCGCAGACCGGCATGTGGTTCATCCATCAACTGGCGCCCGCCAGCACCGCCTACGTGCTGTCCGGCGCGATCCGGATCGACGGCCCGCTGCGGCCCGAGCTGTTGCAACAGACGCTGGACCTGCTGCTGCAGCGCCATGAGATCCTGCGCAGCCGCTTCGACCAGATCGACGGCGAGCCCCGCCAGTTCGCCGAGGCCGCCGCGCCGCTGGCGCTGCCGGTCGAAGACCTGGGCCAGCTGGACGAAGCCGCCCGGCAGCGGACGCTGCGCGACCGGCTGGAGACCGAGGCCCGCACGCCGTTCGACCTGACCCGCGCGCCGCTGCTGCGCGCCCGCTTGTTCGCGCTGGCGCCGCAAAGCCACGCGCTCAGCCTGTCGCTGCACCACATCGTCGCCGACGGCTGGTCCATCGGCATCCTGTGGCGCGAACTGGCGCAGATCTACGCCGCGCTGGCCGCCGGCCGGGAAGCCGATCTGCCCGCCGCCCCGCGCTACGCCGACTACGCCCGCGCCGAGGCCGCCCGCCTGCACGACGAGCAAAACCAGGCCGACCTGGCCTACTGGCGCCAGGCGCTGGCCGACGTGCCGGCGCTGGAGTTGCCGCTGGACCACGCCCGTCCGCCGCAAACCGACAACGCCGCCGCCGAACACCGCTTCATCTTGCCGGCGGCGCTGTGCGCCCAAATGGACAAGCTGGCGCAGCAGGCCGGCGTCAGCCGCTTCATGGTGATGCTGGCGGCGTTCCAGATGCTGCTGGCGCGCTGGAGCGGCCAGCGCGACTTCGCCGTCGGCGTGCCGGTGTCCGGCCGCGACGGCCTGGACGTGCACGACACGGTGGGCTGCTTCGTCAACACGCTGGCGCTGCGCGCCGACCTGTCCGGCGACTGCGACTTCCTGTCGCTGCTGGCGCGCACCAAGGCCAGCAGCCTGCAAGCGTTCTCCCACCAGGGCCTGTCGTTCAAGCGCCTGGTCGACGAATTGCGCCCGGCGCACGACGTCGACCGCACGCCGCTGTTCCAGGTGCTGTTCAACTACCAGCACACCGACCATCACCGCCACGCCGTCGACGGCCTGCAAATGGAAGCGCTGGCGGTGGACGCCGGCGCCGCCCAGTTCGAGCTGGGCCTGTACGTGGAGGACGACGGCGCCGAAATCGCCGCCAGCCTGGTCTACCGCACCGACCTGTTCGCGCCGCGGCACATCGCCCGCATGGGCGCCGCGCTGCAGATGCTGCTGGAAGCCGGCGCAGAGCCGGCCCGCTCGCTGTGGCTGGCGCCCATCGTCAGCGACAGCGACCGCGAACTGGTGGCGGCCTGGAACCACACCGACGTCGACTTCGGCCCGGCCGTCCACATCGACACCCTGGTCGCCGAGCAGGCGCGGCGCACGCCGCTCGCCTGCGCGGTCGAAGCCGAAGACGGCTCGCTCGACTACGCCTCGCTGATGGCCCGCGCCGACGCGCTGGCCGTCCGCCTGCGCCGGCTGGGCGCCGGCCCCGGCAAGCTGGTGGCGGTGCACCTGCCGCGCGGCCGCGATCTGCCGATGGCGCTGGTCGCCATCCTGCGCAGCGGCGCCGGCTATCTGCCGCTGGATCCCGACCTGCCGCACGAGCGCCTCTCCTACATCGTCGAGGACGCCGCGCCGGTCGCCATCGTCGCCTATCCGGGCAGCACCGGCTGGCTGAGCGCCCCGCTGCCGGAAGTCGCGCCGGTCGACGACGGCGAAGCCGAGCCGCTGCCTCAAATCGCGCGCGGCGTCGACGATCTCGCCTACGTGATCTACACCTCCGGCTCCACCGGCAAGCCCAAGGGCGTGCTGGTGCCGCATGTCGGCGTGGTCAACCGCCTGCTCTGGGGCCAGTCGGCCTTCGGCCTGGCGACCGGCGACAAGGTGCTGCAGAAGACCAGCGCCAGCTTCGACGTGTCGGTATGGGAATTCTTCTGGCCGCTGGCCAACGGCGCCACGCTGGTGATGGCCCGTCCGGGCGGCCAGCGCGACCACGAATACCTGAGCGATCTGATCGAGGCCAGCGGCATCACCCACATGCACTTCGTGCCGTCGATGCTGGCCGTCTTCCTGGCCGAGGTCGACGCCGCGCGCTGCGCCTCGCTGCGCCAGGTGTTCACCAGCGGCGAAGCGCTGCCGCCGCAGCTGCGCGACCGCTTCCACGACTGGATAGACCACGCCCGGCTATTCAATCTGTACGGCCCGACCGAAACCAGCATCGAGGTGACGATGTGGCCGTGCGCGCCGAGCGAGCGCGGCCAGCCGCAGCCGATCGGCCGCCCGATCGCCAACACCCGCATCCACATCCTCGACGAAAGCGGCATGGAGATGCCGGTGGGCGTGCCCGGCGAGATCTGCATCGCCGGCGTCCAGGTGGCGCACGGCTACCTGAACCGGCCGGAGTTGAGCGCCGAGCGCTTCCTGCCCGACACGCTGGACCACCGTCCGGGCGGCCTGCTCTACCGCAGCGGCGACATCGGCCGCTGGCGCGACGACGGCTCGGTCGAATACGTCGGCCGCCGCGACAACCAGATCAAGCTGCGCGGTTTCCGCATCGAGCTCGGCGAAATCGAATCGGTGCTGCGCCAGTATCCTGGCGTCGGCGACGCCATCGTGCAGGTGGCAGGCCATGACGCCGAGTCGCAGCGCCTGGTCGCCTTCCTGCTGGCGCCGAACGGCGGCATCGAGGTGGCAGCGCTGCGCCGCGACATCTCCGCCCGCCTGCCGGAAATCATGATTCCGGCTGTCATCATGCCGCTGCCGGCCTTCCCGCTGACCAGCAGCGGCAAGACCGACCGCCGCGCGCTGCTGGCCCTGCTGGCGCGGCCGACCGCCGCCGCCGGCCGCCGCCACGGCCCCGCCGGCGAGGTGGAGCGCCAGCTGTCGGCGATCTGGTGCGAAGTGCTGGGCCTCGCGTCCATCGACACCCGCGCCAACTTCTTCGAAGCCGGCGGCAACTCGCTGCTGATGATCAAGGTGCACTCGCGGCTGAAGGCGCTGTTCGACCCGGCGCCGACGCTGGTGGACCTGCTGCGCCACCCGACCATCGCCGCGCTCGCCGCCCATCTGACGCCCGACGGCCAGCAGCGGTCCGCGCCCCAGGCCGCCGCGGCAAGCCGCGCCGACGGCGACGACGCCATCGCCATCATCGGCATGGCCGGCCGCTTCCCCGGCGCCGACAGCGTCGAAGCCTTGTGGGACAACCTGTTGGCCGGACGCAGCGGCGTGCGCGAAATCAGCCGCGAAGAGGCGCTGGCCGACGGCGCCGACCCGGCGCTGCTCGACCACCCCGACTACGTGCCGTTCGCCGGCGTGCTGGAAGACATAGACCAGTTCGACGAAAAGCTGTTCGGCTACAGCCCGGCCGACGCCGCGCTGATCGACCCGCAAGGCCGGCTGCTGCTGGAAACCGCCTGGGAGGCGCTGGAAAGCGCCGGCCTCGATCCGGCGCGCGCCGGCGGCCGCATCGGCATGTTCGCCGGCGGCTCGGTCAGCACCTACGCGCTGGGCGTGCTGAAAAACTACGCGCTGGCCGACAGCGAGCTCTTGCGCGCGCTGTTCTCCAACGACAAGGACTACCTGGCCAGCCGCACCGCCTACAAGCTGGGCCTGACCGGTCCGGCCATCGGCGTGCAGACCGCCTGCTCCACCTCGCTGGTGGCGGTGTCGCTGGCGATCCGCTCGGTGCTGTCCGGCGAGTGCGACGCCGCGCTGGCCGGCGGCATCTCGGTGGCCGTGCCGCAACGTGTCGGCTATCTGTACGAGGAAGGCTCCATCCTGTCGCCTGACGGCCGCTGCCGCGCCTTCGACAACGCCGCCGCCGGCACCGTGCCCGGCAACGGCGCCGGCCTGGTGGTGCTGAAGCGCCTGTCGCGCGCGCTGGCCGACGGCGACCCGATCCGCGCGGTGATCCGCGGCGTCGCCATCAACAACGACGGCGACGACAAGGTGGGCTTCTCCGCGCCGTCGGTCGCCGGCCAGGAAGACGTGCTGCGCGCCGCGCTGCGGAACGCGGGCCTGCGCGGCGAAGACATCGGCTACGTCGAGACCCACGGCACCGGCACCCGCCTGGGCGACCAGGTGGAGCTAAGCGCGCTCGGCGCCGCGCTGGGCAAGGACGGCGGCGCCTGCCTGATAGGCTCGTTGAAGTCCGGCATCGGCCACCTCGACGCCGCCGCCGGCGTCGCCGGCCTGATCAAGGCCGCGCTGACGGTGGAACGCGGCGTCATCCCGGCCAGCCTGCACGTAGAAGAACCGAACGCGCTGCTGACCGAAACCGCCAGCCGCTTCCAAGTGGCCACCGCCGCCCAGGCCTGGGCCCCGGCCCAGCGCCCGCGCCGCGCCGGCGTCAGCTCCTTCGGCATCGGCGGCACCAACGCCCACTGCATCGTCGAACAGCCGCCGCGCCTCGAAACGGCGACCGGCCCGGCCGGCGCCCAGCTGATCGCGCTGTCCGCCAACGACGGCGACAGCCTGGCGCGGCTGAGCGAACGGCTGCAAGCCGCGCTGTCGGCGCCCGGCGCCGATCTGGCCGCCATCGCCTGGACGCTGCAGACCGGCCGCCGCGAACTGCCGTGGCGCCTGGCCGTGGCCGCCGACGACGCCGCCTCCGCCGCCGAGGCGCTGGCCGGCGCGACGCCGCCGCGCGACGCCGCGGCCGCGCCGGAACTGCTGTTCGCCTTCCCGGGCCAGGGCAGCCAGCGCGCCGCGATGGGCGCCGGCCTGTTCGCCGAGGAGCCGCTGTTCCGCCAGACGGTGGAAACCTGCCTCTCGCTGCTGGACAAGGAGCTGGCCGCCACGCTGCGCGCCGCGGTCTTCTCGCCGCAGCCGCCGGCCGACGCCGACGCGCTGCTGGCCCGCACCGACATCGCCCAGCCGGCGCTGTTCATCATGGAGTACGCGCTGGCGACGCTGCTGCAGGCCTGGGGCCTGCGCCCCAGCGCCCTGGTCGGCCACAGCCTCGGCGAAATCACCGCCGCCGCGCTGGCCGGCGCGCTGCAACTGGGCGACGCGCTGCGGCTGGTCGCGCTGCGCGGCCGGCTGATGCATGACAGCCCGGCCGGCGGCATGCTGCAGGCGGCGCTGTCGGCCGACGCGCTGCGGGCGATGCTGCCGGCCGAGCTGGCCATCGCCGCCTGCAACGCGCCGGAGTTGACCGTGGTCGCCGGCGCGGCGGAGGCGATCGACCGCTTCGCCGCCGTCTTGAGCGAGCAAGGCGTCGACCATCAACGGCTGGACACCGGCTACGCCTTCCACTCGCCGCTGATGGACGAGGCCGCGGCCGCGTTCGCCCGCCAGCTGGACGGCCTGCGGACCGCCGCCCCCAGCCTGCCCATCCTCACCAATCTGAGCGGCGACTGGCTGAGCGCGGAAGATGCGCTGGACGCCGGCCGCTGGGCGCGGCAAATCCGCCAGCCGGTGCTGTTCGCCCAGGCGCTGGAACAGGCGCGGCAGCGCGGCGCGCTGGTGCTGGAGGTCGGCCCCGGCCGCACGCTGGCCGCCTTCGCCCGCCAGGCCGGCGTCGCCGCCGTGGCCGCGCTGCCGCGCGCCGGCGCCGAAAACGGCCGCCGCGCGCTGTTGGCCGCCGTCGGCCAGCTGTGGCAGGCCGGCTGCGCGCCGGACTGGCGCGCGCTGCAACACGCCGAGCCGCCGCGCCGCGTGCCGCTGCCGAGCTATCCGTTCAACCGCAAGCGCCACTGGCTGGCGCAAAGCGCCGCCGCGCCGGTCCAGGACCGGTCCGGCGCCCATCTGGCGCTGCTGGACTGGCGCTATGCCGAGGCGCCGGAAATGCGGCCGCTGCAACGCGCCGCCATCGTCGGCGGCGACGCGGCGCTGGCCGAGGCGCTGGCCGGCAAGCTGCGCGCCCGCGGCGTGGAAACCCATTGCTGGCGCGAGCTGCCGCCGCAGCGCGACATCGAGCTCCTGGTGGCGCTGACGCCCGACTTCGACGCGCTGGCGCGGCTGGCCGGCCAACTGGCGAGCCAGCCGGCCCGGCTGCTGGTGGTCACCCGCAACGCGCAGCTGGACGACGAGAACGCCGACGCCGACGCCGCGATGACCGCCGCCGCCGCGCTGGCCATCGGCCAGGAGCTGCCGGAATTGGCGCTGCGCCAGGTCGACCTCGCCGGCGGCGATCCGGTCCGGCGGCCGCGCCAGCTGGCCGCGCTGGCCGACGAATGCATGGCGGCCGGACCGGCGGTGCTGGTGCTCAGCGACGGCCGCCGCCGCGCGCCCAGCCTCTGCCCGCTGGATGTCCCGGCCGCCCCGGCCGCGCAGGCGGGCGCCGTGACGCTGATCACCGGCGGCTTCGGCAATGTCGGCATGGCCTTCGCCCGCCGTCTGGCCGCCGCCGGCGCCGCCAAGCTGGCGCTGCTGGGACGCCGCGTCCCGGCCGACGACGATCCGCGCCTGCAGGCATTGCGCGCGCTCGGCGCCGAGGTGCTGCCGCTGGCCGGCGACATCGCCGAAGCCGGCGTCGCCGGCCAGGCGGTCGAGGCCGCGCTGGCGCGCTTCGGCAGGCTGGACGCGGTCATCCACGCCGCCGGCATCGCCGGCGACGCCGCCCACCGCCCGATCCTGGAGACCGAGGCCGCCGAAAGCGCCGCCATCTGGGCCGCCAAACGCGACGGCAGCCTCCATCTGGCCGCGGCGCTGCAAGGCCTGCCGCTGGACCATGTGCTGCTGTGCTCGTCGCTGTCCACCGTGCTGGGCGGCCTGGGCTTCGCCGCCTACGCCGCCGGCAACCGCTGGCTGGAAGTGTTCGCCGAACGGCAAAGCCGCGGCGGCGACACCCGCTGGCTGGCGCTGGCCTTCGACGGCTGGCGCTTCGACGAGCCGGCCGGCAACGATCCGGCGCTGAGCGAGGAACAGGGCGTGGCGCTGGCCGAACAGGCGATCGCCGCCGGCCTGAGCGGACGGGTGCTGGCCAGCGCCGGCCAGCTGCAGGACAGACTGGCGCGCTGGACCGCGCGCGACGGCGAAGCGGAAGCCGCGCCGACCGCGCCGGTCGACGTCGCCGGCTACGCCAACCCGACCGAAGCCATCGTCGCGCAGGCCCTGGCCGAAACCCTGGCCCTGCCCGGCATCGGTCCCGACGACAATTTCTTTGAACTGGGCGGCGACAGCCTGGTCGCCACACGCGTCATCGCCAAGCTGCGCGGCGCCACCGGACTGCCGCTATCGGTGGGCCTGGTGCTGCAGGCGCCGACCGTGCGGCTGCTGGCCGCCGCCATCGCCGCGCTGCAAGGCTCCGCCGCGGCCATCGCCGACGACGCGGAAGAATACGAGGAGGGAGCATTATGAGCGCCGAAGCCATACGCCTGCTGGCCGAACTGAACAGCCTGGGCATCAGCGTCTGGGCGGAACAAGGCCAATTGCGCTTTCGCGCCCCGAAGGGACGGCTGACCGAGCCGCTGAAGGCCGAACTGGCGGCGCGCCGCGAAACCTTGCTGGCGCTGCTGGACAAGGACGCGGCGGCGGAATCCGCCATCGTCCGGCGCGACATGCCCGCCGGCCAGCCGGTGCCGCTGTCGCCGCAACAGCACGCGATCTGGATGGCCGAGCAGAACGGCGGCGGACACGCCTTCCTGATCCCCGGCGCCCTCAGCCTGAACGGTCCGCTGGACGCCGGCGCGCTGCGCGCCGCGCTGCAGGCGCTGGTGAACCGCCACGAGGCGCTGCGTTGCGCCATCCGGCTGGTAAACGACGTCCCGATGCAGCTGGCGCTGCCGGCGGTGAGCTTCGAGCTGCCGCTGACCGATCTGTCGGCGCAGGACGAGGCCGAGCGCGAAGCCAGCGTCGCCGCGCAGCTGGCCGCCGAAGCCGAGCAGGCCTTCGATCTGTCCGCCCCGCCGCTGCTGCGCGCCAGGCTGCTGCGCCTGGCGCCCGAGCGCCATGTGCTGATCCTGACGCCGCACCACATCATGTCCGACGGCTGGAGCATAGACATCATGGTGCGCGAGTTGAGCCGGCTGTATCGTCCGGGCGCGGACGCCGCGCCCGAGGCGCTGGGCCCCGCCCCGCTCGGCTATCCCGACTTCGCTCTGTGGCAGGACACGCGCCGCAGCCAGGGCGGCGACCGCGCCGATCTGGACTACTGGCGCCGCGCGCTGGCTAATCTGCCGGCGCCGCTCGAGCTGCCCAGCGACCGCGCGCCGGCGCCGGACATCGATTTCGCCGGCGCCGAACTGCACGCCGAGCTGGACGCCGCCACCGCCGGCGGCCTGCGCCGGCTGGCCAGGCAGGCCGGCACCACGCTGTTCAGCGCGCTGACCGCCGCCTTCGCCGCGCTGCTGCACCGCTACACCGGCGAGACCGATCTGACGCTGGGCACCGCCATCGCCGGCCGCGGCCGCGCCGAGCTGCAGGACGTGATCGGCCTGTTCGCCGGCCGCCTGCCGCTGCGGCTGGACCTGGACGGCAATCCCTCGTTCGCGCAGCTGTTGCGCCGCGTGGCCGACACCGCGGCCGAGGCCTTCTCCCACGCCGAGGTGCCGGCCGAGCGCATCCTGGCCGAGGCCGTGGCGCCCGACGCCCGTCCGGCGCTGTTCCAGGTGATGATCGCGCTGCAGAACGCCGTGCAAAACCGGCTGGACTTCGCCGGCCTGGAAGTCCAGCCGCTGCCTATCGCCGGCCATACCGCCAAGTTCGAGCTGTTCCTGGCGGTGGACGAGGCGGACGACCGCCTGGCGCTGGCGCTGGAATACAGCACCGCCCGCTTCGACGAGCCGGCCATGCGGCGGCTGCTCGACCATCTGCTGCGCCTGACCGCCGCCGCGGTGGCGTCGCCTGAGCGGCCGCTGTCCGAACTGACGATGCTGGACGCCGACGAGCGCCGGGCGCTGCTGGCCCCCCGGCACAGTCCGAAAACCTGGGACGGCGCCGGCGATCTCTGGCGGCGCTTCCTGCAGGCGGCCGACGCCCATCCCGAGCGCCCCGCGCTGATCTTGCCCGCGCAATGGCAGCATGCCGGACCCGACGCCGAGCTGAGCTACGGCGAGCTGCGCGACCGGGCCCATGCGCTGGCCTGCCGCCTGCTCCGCTCCGGCCTCCGCTCCGGCGAGATCGTCGCGCTGGCCGGGGACCGTTCCGGCGGCTTCATCGTCGGCATGCTGGCCATCCTGGCCGCCGGCGGCGGCTATATGCCGCTGGCGCCCGACCTGCCGCCGTCCCGCGTGGCGGAAATGCTGGAAGACTCCGGCGCCGCCCGCCTGGTGTTCAGCGACGACGCCGGCGCGGCGCTGGCCGGCCATTTCGCCGAAGCCTTCGACGCCCGCGCCGCCGCGCCCGGCGACGACGCGGCCGAGCTGCCGGCTATCGACGCCGCCTCGCCCGCCTACGTGATGTTCACCTCCGGCTCCACCGGCCGGCCGAAGGGCGTGGTGGTCACCCACGGCAACGCGCTGCACTTCGTCGCCAATATGCCGACCTCCCCAGGCAGCGGCCGCGAGGTCTTCATGCAGTTCGCGCCGTCCGGTTTCGACGCCTCGGTGATCGAGATCTGGAGCGCGCTGCTGACCGGCGCCCGGCTGGTGATCGCCCCGCCCGGCCTGCCCAGCCTGGACGCGCTGGCCGATCTGATGGAAAGCCGGCGCGTCAACGTCGGCTGGCTGACCGCCGGCCTGTTCCACCAGATGTGCGAAGCGCACCCGGCGATGCTGTCGCGGCTGGACCATCTGCTCAGCGGCGGCGACCGGCTGTCGGTGTCCGCGGCGCGCGCGGTGCTGGCGCAAGGCGGCCCGGTGCGGGTGTACAACGCCTACGGCCCGACCGAAACCACGGTCTTCGCCACCCTGCACCGCATCCTGCCGGCCGATGTCGGTCCCGACGCCCGCTCAGTGCCGCTGGGCAGCGCCCACGGCGATGCCCGGCTCTACATCCTGGACAGCCGGGGCGAGCCGGTGCCGGCCGGCGCCGTCGGCGAGCTGTACATCGGCGGAGCCGGCGTCTCCGCCGGCTACATCAAGCGCCCGGACCTGAGCGCCGAGCGCTTCCTGCCCGATCCGTTCAACGACGCGCCCGACGCCCGCATGTACCGCAGCGGCGACCTGACCCGCCTGCGCGCCGACGGCCTGCTGGAATTCGTCGGCCGAGCCGACCGCCAGGTGAAGATCCGCGGCTTCCGCATCGAGCCGGCCGAAATCGAAACGCATCTGCAGGAGCATCCGGCCGTCTCGCAGGCCGCGGTGGAGCCGCAGAAACAAGGCGGCATCCAGCGCCTGGTGGCCTATGTGGTGGCGACCGCGCCGCTGAGCCTGGACGACGTCCGCGACTTCCTGGCCGCGCGCCTGCCGGAGCACATGATCCCCGGCGCGCTGGTGACGCTGGACGCGCTGCCGCTGACCCGCAACGGCAAGCTGGACCGCCGCGCGCTGCCCGCGCCCGCCGCCGAAAGCTCGGGCGGCCGGGACCAGCAGCCAGCCAGCGCCGAGGAGCGCCTGCTGGCCGCGATCTGGCGCGACGTGCTGCAAGCGGAACGGGTCGGCCTCGACGACAACTTCTACGAACTGGGCGGCGACTCCATCATGGCGATGCAGGTGGCGATGCGGCTGACCCGCCAGGACTGGGAGCTGCGGCCGCAGGACATGCTGCGCCACCCGACCTTGCGCGCGCAAAGCCGCCTGCTTCGCCGCAAGGCCAAGGCCCTGGCCCGGCGCGAATTCTCGCAGCCGCTGCCGCTGACGCCGATCCAGGACTGGTTCTTCCAACTGCCGCTGGCCAAGCGCGACCACTGGAACCAGGCGCTGCGGCTGGCGCTGGAGCCCGCCGCGGCCGAACGGCTGGAGGCGGCGCTGACCGCGCTGGAACAGACTCACGACGCGCTGCGCCTGCGCTTCAGCCAGGACGGCGGCGTCTGGCGCCAGTTGCCCGCCGCCGAGGCCGGCCCGCGGCTGCGCCGCGAGCGGGTGGCCGACGAGGAACAGGCCGGCCGGCTGATCGCCGACGCCCAGCGCAGCCTGGACATCGAGCACGGCCCGGTGTGGACCGCGCTGCTGCTGGAAGGGCTGGGCGACTGGCCGCAACTGGTGCTGATCGCCCATCACCTGGTGGTGGACGGCGTCTCCTGGCGCATTCTGCTGGAAGACCTGGCGCTGGCGCTGCAAGGCCGCGAGCTGACGCCGCCGGCGCTGGGCCTGTGCGACTGGGCCGCCCATCTGGCGGAACAGCCGGCGGCCGAGCCGGCCGCCGTCGAAGCCGCGCCGGCCCTGCCGCCGCTGGACCATCCGCAAGGCGGCAATCTGGAATCGCAAACCGCCGTTTCCAGCCTGCTGCTGCCGCCCGACGTCGCCGCCCTGCTGCTGGGACCGGCCAATACGCCGTACCGCACCGAGCCGACCGAGCTGCTGCTGGCCGCCATCATGCTGGGACTGCGCGACGCCTTCGGCCGCGAAGCGCTGACGGTGGCGCTGGAGCGGCACGGCCGCGAAGCGGACGGC
Organism: Chromobacterium sp. ATCC 53434; assembly: GCF_002848345.1. NCBI lineage: Bacteria > Pseudomonadati > Pseudomonadota > Betaproteobacteria > Neisseriales > Chromobacteriaceae > Chromobacterium > Chromobacterium sp. ATCC 53434. The sequence goes on from NZ_CP025429.1 coordinate 3,150,530, forward strand.
ATCGACCTGTCCGGCACCGTCGGCTGGTTCACCGCCATCGCCGCGGTGCGGCTGGACCTCTCGGCGGCGCAGACGCCGGGCCAGGCCCTGCTGGCGATCAAGCAGAGCGTGCGCACCGCGCCGCGCCGGATGCGCAACGGCGACGGCCGCTCGCCGGCGGTGGCGTTCAACTATCTGGGACGCTTCGACAACACCCTGCCGCCGGGCGGCCCGTTCCGCGCGCTGGACGCCGACAGCGGCGTCTGCACCGACCCCGCCGGCACGCGCCCCTACGCGGTGGAAATCGTCGCCAGCGTGGACGCCGACGGCCTGCGCGTGGACTTCCGCCACAGCGCGGAACAGCTTGAGTCCGCCACCGCCGCCGCCTGGATGGACGCCACCCGCGCCAATCTGCTGGCGATGGCCGCGCTGGCCGGCGCCGACGCCGCCGGCGGCCGCGCGCCCTGCGACTTCCCGCTGTCCGGCATAGACAGCCAGCGCGAGCTGGACGATTTGCTGGCGGAACACGCGCTGGCGGCGCAGGCGCTGGACGATCTGCTGCCGGTCAGCGCCCAGCAGCGCGGCATGCTGCTGGAAAGCCTGGCCCACCCGGGCCGCGGCATGCACGTGGAACAATTCGTCGCCACCTTCGCCGGTCCGCTGGAGCCGGCGGCGCTGGAGGCGGCCTGGAGCGGCCTGATCTCCCGCCACGAAACGCTGCGCAGCGGCTTCATCTGGCGCCACGACGGCGAGCCGCTGTGCGTGGTGCACCGCCAGGCCGCCGCCGACTGGCGGCATCTGGACTGGCGCGCCGACGACGACGCCGGCGATGAAGGCCGGATCGGCGACTGGCTGGCGGTCGACGCCGCCGCCGGTTTCGCCGGCAGCGCCGCGCCGCTGCGTTTCGCCACCATGCGTCTGGATGACGAACGCTGGCTGTTCGTCTGGACCTATCACCATGCGCTGCTGGACGGCTGGAGCGTGGCGCGCCTGCTGGCCGAGGTGCTGGAACCGGCGAGCGGCAAGGCCGCCCCAGCCAGCGCGCGCGACCACGCCCGCTGGCTGGCCGGCCGCGACCGCGAAGCCGCGGCGGCCTTCTGGCGCCGCTACCTGGCCGACGCCGCCACACCCAGCCTGCCGGGCCGCCGCGACCCGGAACTGACGCCCGGCCAAGGCTATGCCGACCTGCGCCAGACCCTGGACGCGGCCCGCGCCGAAAAGCTGGAAACCCTGGCGCGCCGCCATCGCATCACGCCGGCCATGCTGGCCCAGGGCGCCTGGGCGCTGACGCTGGCCTGGGCCTCCGGCCAGGACGATGTGGTGTTCGCCTCCACCGTGTCCGGCCGCCCCACCGAAATAGAGGGCAGCGAGGCCTGGGTGGGCCTGTTCATCAACAGCCTGCCGCTGCGGCTGGCGGTGCCGGCGGCCGGCGACGCCTGGCGCTGGCTGGAGCAACTGGGCGAAAACGGCGCCGAGCGCTCGCAATACGAATGGTGCGCCGGCGGCGACATCCACGCCTGGTCCGGCCTGCCGCTGGGCCGCAGCCTGAGCGACACCCTGATCATTTTCGAGAACTACCCCAACACCCCGCAGCAGCCGGTTTCCGGTGACGCCGCGCGCCTGGTGTCGGTGGCGGGCCGCGGCGCCCGCACCCACTTCCCGGTCACCCTGCTGATCATGCCGGGCGACGGCTGGCGCTGCGAATTCGTCTGCGACCAGCAATACATCCCGGCCGAGGAGGCGGCGCGCCTGCTGGACGCCTTCATCCGCCTGCTGGACGTCCTGGCCGACGAGGACGCCGCGCTGGACGGCGTCCGCGCCGCCCTGCCGCAGCAGCCGCCGCGGCTGTGCCGCCAGCCGGAACGCGTGGTCCAGCCGCCGCGCACCGCGCTGGAGCTGGAGATCGCCAGGCTGTGGGAAGACCTGTTCGCGCTCAGCCCGATAGGCGTGGACGACAACTTCTTCCTGCTGGGCGGCCACTCGCTGCTGGCGCTGGACCTGATGGCGCGGCTGCGCGCCCGCTTCGGCCGCCGCGTGCCGTTCACCGCCTTCCTGTCCGAGCCGACCGTGGCCGGCCTGGCCCGGCTGCTGGCCGGCGACGAGCTGCAGGGCGGCGTCAGCCTGCTGCCGCTGGCCGCCCAGGGCCGGCCGCTGTTCCTGATGCCGGGCGCCAGCGGCAATCCGCTGGCCTATCTGGAACTGGCGCAGGCGCTGGAGGGACGCTACGCGCTGGTGGGCGCCCAGCCGGACATGGCGGACCGCGGCGAGGAGCTGACGATAGAAGCCGTGGCCACCGACCTGGCGCAGGCGATCGCGCGCCACCAGCCGCAAGGCCCGGTGCTGCTGGCCGGCCACTCCTTCGGCTCCGCCGTCGCCTTCGAAACCGCGCGCCTGCTGGCCCGCCAGGGACGGACCGTCGGCGCGCTGGTGCTGATCGACACCCCGGTGCCGGACGGCGGCGCCGAGTTCGCCGGCTTCGACGAAATCGACTGGATCGTCTCCATCGCCGACGCCGCCGGCAGCTATTTCGGCCAGCCGATAGACCTGGCGCCGGAAGCGCTGTCGCCGCTGCCGTCCGATGCCCGCCGCGAGCTGATGCTGGAGCGTTTCAAGGCGGCCGGCGCCTTGCCGGCCGGCGCGTCGCGGCAGGTGATAGACGACTTGCTGGCGACTTACCAGAACAGCATCGCGGCGTTTTCCGCCTACCGTCCGACCTATTGGGACGGCGCGCTCAGCGTGATCCGCAGCGCGCAGGACCATGGCATCGACGACCCGACGCTGGGCTGGGGCGGGCTATGCCGCGAGATCGGGATGACGGCGGCGGCGCCGGGCGATCACATCTCGATGGTGGCCGCCGCCCATGCGGCGGAACTGGCCAAGCGGATCATCCTGTGTGTAGACAGCGCGCTGACGGCGGGACAGGCGCGAGACAAGGAGGCGGCGGCGACAGCGTGAGCGCCCGATCCAGGCAGCACCCAGACCAAAAACTAACTTCCCAATTGCACAAGAAAGATGGACATGTCAAGCAATCCTCCGCTCCGCAACCACGCCGCCGCCCCGATAGCGGTAATAGGCCTGGCCGCACTGATGCCCAAGTCCAACAGTCTGAGCGACTACTGGACCAACATCCTCAACGAAACCGACTGCCTGGAACGGGTTCCGTCGAGCCGCTGGCCGCTGGCTGAATACTTCGACGCCGACCCCGCCGCGCCGGACCGCACCTACTCGGACCGCGGCGGCTTCGTGCCCGATCTGGCGTTCGACCCGCTGCTGTTCGGTCTGCCGCCCAAGACCCTCAGCTCCACCGACGCCTCCCAACTGTACGCGCTGGCGGTGGGCCGGCAGGCCTTGCTTGACGCCGGTTACAATCCAGACCCGACCGGCCCCGGCCGCAAACTGCCCAACAGCCGCTCCGGCATCGTGCTCGGCGTGTCCGGCACCACGATGAAACTGACGCTGGAAATGGCCAAGCGCAGCGAAATCCCCAAATGGATAGACACGCTGCGCCAGGCCGGCGTCGACGACGGCCTGATAGACAGCGTGGCGCGCGCGATGCGCAGCCACTACCCCAGCTGGACCGAGGACACCTTCCCCGGCTTCCTCGCCAACGTCGTCGCCGGCCGCGTCGCCAACCGCTTCGGCCTGGGCGCCGCCAGCCACACCGTCGACGCCGCCTGCGCCAGCTCGCTGGCCGCGGTCAGGCTGGCCTGCCAGGAGCTGCGCAGCGGCGCCGCCGACATCATGGTCACCGGCGGGGTGGACACCGACAATTCCAACGTCGCCTTCCTCAGCTTCAGCAAGACCCCGGCCTTGTCCAAGACCGGCAAGGTGCGTTCCTTCGACGCCGGCGCCGACGGCACGATGATTTCCGAAGGCGTCGGCATGCTGGTGCTGAAGCGGCTGGAAGACGCCGAAGCGGACGGCGACCGCATCTACGGCGTGATCCGCGGCCTGGGCGCGTCCACCGACGCCGCCGGCGGCGCCATCTACGCGCCGCGCAGCGAAGGCCAGGTGCGCGCGCTGCACGCCGCCTACGCCGACGCCGGCTTCGACCCGCGCACGGTGGGCCTGATCGAAGCCCACGCCACCGGCACCGTGGTCGGCGACGCGGTCGAGATCGAATCGCTGGAAGCGGTGCTGGGCGAAGCCCCGGCGCCGATCGCGCTGGGCAGCGTCAAGGCCCAGATCGGCCATACCAAGGCGGCGGCCGGCGCGGCCAGCCTGATCAAGATCATGCTGGCGCTGTATCACAAGGTGATTCCGGCCACGCTGAACGTGCAGGCGCCCAACGCGCGCCTGAAACCGGATGGCGGCCCGTTCTACCTGCCGCGCCGCGCCAAGCCGTGGCTGGCGCCCGCCGACGGCCCGCGCCGCGCCGGCGTCAGCGTCTTCGGTTTCGGCGGCGCCAACCTGCACGTGGCGGTCGAGGAATACCAGGGCGGCCACCCCGCCCCCAGCCACCACGCGGCCGCGCCCATCCTGCTCCACGCCGACACGCCGGCCGAGCTGGCGCAACGCTGCCGCGAGCTGGCCGGCCGCCTGCGGGCCGGCGACCACAGCGCGACGCTGTGGCCGGACGCGCCGCCGCCGGCCGCCGCCGCCCGCGTCGGCCTGTTGGCCCGCTCGCTGGACGCCGCGCCCGAGCTGCTGGACAGCGCCGCCGACATGCTGGACAAGCGGCCCGAGCAGGACGCCTGGTCGCTGCCCGCCGGCGTCCACTACCGTCGCCAGGCGCTGGCCGGCGAGGTGGTCGCGGTGTTCAGCGGCCAGGGCTCGCAGACGGTGGGCATGGGCGCCCGCCTGCTGATAGACCAGCCGCAGGCCCGCCAGTATTTCGAAGCCTTCGACGACGCCGGCCGCGCGCGCGGTTTCACCCCGGTGTCGCGGCTGATCTTCGCGCCCGACACCTTCAGCGCCGAACGCGCCGGCGACCAGCGCACCGCGCTGACCCACACCCTGTACGCGCAAACCGCCATCGGCGCCTACAGCATGGCCGCCTACTCGGTGCTGCGCGACGCCGGCCTGCAGCCGCGGATGGCCCTGGGCCACAGCTTCGGCGAATTGAGCGCGCTGTGGGCGGCCGGCGTGTTCGACGACGCCGGCTACCGCGCCGCGGTGCTCTCGCGCGGCGACGCGCTGACCCCGCCGGCGGGCGCCGACGCCGGCGGCATGATCGCCATCCAGGCATCGGCCGAACAGCTGCAGGCGCTGGCCGCGCAGCTGCCCGGCCTCCACCTGGCCAACCACAACAGCCCGAAGCAAACCGTCGCCGGCGGCGACGCCGCCGCGCTGGAGCGCGCCATCGCCGAACTGGCCCGTCACGGCATCCAGGCCACCCGCATCGCGGTGGCCGCCGCCTTCCACACCGGCCACGTCGGCTATGCCGCCGCGCCGTGGCAGGCGGCGCTGCGCGACATTCCGCTGCGGGCGCCGGCGATGCCGGTGCTGGCCAACCTGAACGCCCAGCCCTACCCGGCGGACAGCGAAGGCATCCGCGCCCTGCTGGCGCAGCAGCCGTTCAACGCGGTGCGCTTCCAGCAGCAGATCGAAGCCGCCTACCAGGCCGGCGGACGGATCTTCGTCGAAATCGGCCCGCGCGCCATCCTCACCCGCATGGTCGACGACATCCTCGGCGACAGGGCTCACATCGCCCTGCCGGTGGCGCACGACCCGGCCGGCGACGACGGCCGGCAAATCCAGGAAGCGATCCTGCGGCTCGCCGTGCTGGGACAGGCGATGCGCCTGGCCTCGCCGGTCCCGCGCAAACCGGCGGCCAGCCCGCTGTCGATACAAGTAGGAGCCCATATCATCCGCACCGCCAATCAACCGGCCTGGCCGGTAGTCGACAAAACCGCCGCCCCGGCCGCCCCGCAGCCGGCCGCGGTTTCCGAACCCGCGTCCGACAGCGCCCAGTTGCTGGCCCAGGTGCACCAGAACTTCCTGGAACAGCAAGCCGAGCTGGCGCGCATCCTGGCCGAACGCCAGCCCGCGCCGGAGGTGCTGGCCGAAATCCGCCGCGCCCAGGACAAGGTGCACGCGCTGCACCAGGCCTTCCTCGACAGCCAGCGCCCGGCGGCCGCCGCGGCGACGCCCGTTGAGCAACAAGCCCTCGTCCAGCCGGCGCCCGCGCCTGCTCCGACGCCCGCCCCGGCGGCGGTCGGCGCGCCGTCGGCCGCGATCAGCCAGCTGCTGCTGGCCACCGTCGCCGACAAGACCGGCTATCCGGTCGACATGCTGTCGCTGGACATGAGGCTGGAAGCCGATCTCGGCGTCGACTCGATCAAGCGGGTGGAAATCCTGTCCAGCGTCCGCGACGCCCTGGGCGTGGCCTCGGCCTCGGCCAGCGACGAATTGCGCAGCGCCGCCACCCTGGCCGAAATCGCCGCGCTGCTCGGCGGCTACGCCGGCCAGGCCGCCGCGCCGGTTCCGGCGCCGGCCAGCGCCCCGGCTCAACCAGTCCAGGCTCAACCGGCTCAGACTCAACCGGCTCAGGTCCAGCCGGTCCAGGCGCCGGCCCCGACCGCCGCCGCCACGCCGTCCGCCGACATCAGCCAACTGCTGCTGGCCACCGTCGCCGACAAGACCGGCTACCCGGTCGACATGCTGTCGCTGGACATGAGATTGGAAGCCGACCTCGGCGTCGACTCGATCAAGCGCGTGGAAATCCTGTCCAGCGTCCGCGACGCGCTCGGCGTGGCCTCCGCCTCCGCCAGCGACGAATTGCGCAGCGCCGCCACCCTGGCGGAAATCGCCGCGCTCTTGGGCGGCTACGCCGGCCAGGCCGCCGCGCCGGCTCCGGTCATTGCCCCGGTTCAAACCCAAGCGGTTCAGGCCCAGCCTGCTCCGGCTCCGTCTGCCGCGCCGGCCGCCGACGTCAGCCAGCTGCTGCTGGCCACCGTCGCCGACAAGACCGGCTATCCGGTCGACATGCTGTCGCTGGACATGAGGCTGGAAGCCGACCTCGGCGTCGACTCGATCAAGCGCGTGGAAATCCTCTCCAGCGTCCGCGACGCCCTGGGCGTGGCCTCCGCCTCGGCCAGCGACGAGTTGCGCAGCGCCGCCACCCTGGCCGAAATCGCCGCGCTGCTCGGCGGCTACGCCGGCCAGGCCGCCGCGCCGGCTCCGGTCATTGTCCCGGCTCAGGCCCAGCCTGCTCCGTCTGCCGCGGCCACGCCGGCCGCCGACGTCAGCCAGCTGCTGCTGGCCACCGTCGCCGACAAGACCGGCTACCCGGTCGACATGCTGTCGCTGGACATGAGGCTGGAAGCCGACCTCGGCGTCGACTCGATCAAACGCGTCGAAATCCTGTCCAGCGTCCGCGACGCCCTGGGCGTGGCCTCCGCCTCCGCCAGCGACGAATTGCGCAGCGCCGCCACCCTGGCGGAAATCGCCGCGCTGCTGGGCGGCTACGCCGCGCCGGCTCAGGCGCCGGCCATCGCCCCGGCTCAAACGGTTCAGGCCCAGCCGGCCCAGTCGCCGGCCCCGGTAGCGACCCGCGCGCCGGCCATCGACATCAGCCAGTTGCTGCTGGCCACCGTCGCCGACAAGACCGGCTATCCGGTCGACATGCTGTCGCTGGACATGAGGCTGGAAGCCGACCTCGGCGTCGACTCGATCAAACGCGTCGAAATCCTGTCCAGCGTCCGCGACGCCCTGGGCGTGGCCTCCGCCTCCGCCAGCGACGAATTGCGCAGCGCCGCCACCCTGGCGGAAATCGCCGCGCTCTTGGGCAGCCACGCCAGCGACGCCGTCGCCGCGCCGGCGCCGGCTCCGGCCGCCGCGACGCAGGCTCAGGCCTCGCCATGGCAGGCGCTGCCGGTGGTCGCGGTGCCGCTGGCGCCGCCGCAGCCGCGCGGCGACAGCCATGCCGGCAAGGTCGTGCTGGTGATAGGCGACGGCGGCGAACTGGCTGCCGAGACGGTGGATCAGCTGGCGCGCGCCGGCTACCGCCCGGTCGCCCTGCACTGGAACGGCTGGATGCGCGCCGGCGCCCCGGTCCGCCCCGCCAGCCAGGCGCCGGTGGTGGAAGCCGGCCCGCAACAACTGGCCGACGCGCTCGAAGCGATCGAAACCGCCAACGGCGCGCCGGCCGCCATCGTGCTGCTGCAGCCGCAGGACCAGCGCCAGGCCAGCCGCCAGCGTCTGGGCCAGGCGCTGCTCGCCGCCCGCCAGCTGCTGCCCTGGCTGAACCGCCGCAGCGCGCTGCTGGCGGTGGCCCGCCTGGACGGCCGCCTGGGCACGGCGGGCGCCGCCGATGGCGATCCGGTGTCCGGCGGCCTCGCCGGCCTGATCAAGACGCTGCGCCATGAGGTGCCGGGCGTCGCCGCCCGCTTCGTCGACCTGGCGCCGCGGCTGCCGACGGCGCTGGCCGCAGAGCGCCTGCTGCAGGAACTGGCCGACGCCGCGCCGGAAACGGCGGAAACCGGCTGGGACGAACAAGGCCGCTGGACGCTGGACTGCGCGGCCCCCGGCGCCGAAGCCGCCTACGCCGGCGCCGAATTGCCGCCGCTGCGCGCCGGCGAGCTGGTGCTGGTCACCGGCGGCGCCCGCGGCGTCACCGCGCACTGCGTGCAGGCGCTGGCGCGCCAGGTGCCGGCCCATTTCGTGCTGATCGGCCGCAGCGCGCTGCTGGAAAGCGACCCGGCCTGGGCCGCGGGCGTCGATGACAACGCCGCGCTGAAGAGCCAGGCGCTGCAGCACCTGCGCGCCGCCGGGCAGAACCCGACGCCGCGCCAGCTGGAAGACAGCTGCCGCGCGGTGCTGGCCGCCCGCGAAGTCCGCGCCACGCTGCGCTCGCTGGCCGCCTCCGGCGCGCAAGCGACCTATCTGCCGCTGGACCTGGGCGACGTCGCAGCCACCCGCGCCGCCATCGGCGAGCTGACCGCCCGCCTGGGCCGCGTGGCCGCGCTGGTGCACGGCGCCGGTGCCCTGGCCGACCGCCGCATCGCCGACAAGACCGCCGCCGACATCGAGACCGTGTTCCGGCCGAAGCTGGACGGCTTCCTGACGCTGCTGGAGGCGCTGCGCGACGCGCCGCCGGCCCGCATCGCGCTGTTCTCGTCCACCGCCGGCTACTCCGGCAACTTCGGCCAGTCCGACTACGCGATGGCCAACGAGGCGCTCAGCAAGCTGGCCTTCCATCTGCCGCGCCAGACCGGCGGCCGCGTGGTGTCGCTGGCCTGGGGCCCGTGGGAAGGCGGCATGGTCACGCCGGCGCTACGCCAGATGTTCGCCGAACGCGGCGTCGGCCTGCTGCCCGTCGCCGACGGCGCCGCGGTGTTCAGCGCGGCGCTGACCGGCAAGCATGCCGGCGGTTTCCAATTCGTGGTGGGCGATGTGATGCCGGCCGACAGCTCGACGACAGACCAACAGGCCGACGACGGCCGCCGCGCCCCGGCCTACCCGGCTTGAGCGGACGCGAAAGGAGAATATGAACATGATGTTTCCACTGGATATCACGGGCATCGCCTGCCTGGTGCCGGACGCCGACACCGTTGACGGATTCTGGCAAAACCTGCTGGCCGGCAAACGTTCGATCCGCGACGCGGACGAAGAGGACTGGGGCGTCGACCCCACCCGCTTCCTGGGCCCGGGCCGCGGCGTCGCCGACCAGAGCTCCAGCATCGAACTGGCCAAGCCGCGCGGCTACGACTTCGACGCCACCGGCTTCCTGCTGCCGGCCGATCTGCTGGCGGCGCAGGACCGCTGCATCCAATGGCCGCTGCAGGTAGGCCGCAACGCGCTGCGCGACGCCGGCCTGTGGGGCACGGACCTGGGACGCGTCGGCATGGTGCTGGGCAGCTATGCCTGGGCCGCCAGCTCGGCCAGCGACGCCATCACCCGCCCGCTGTACGACGCGGCGCTGGCCGAGGCCTTCGCCGAGGCCGCGCCCGATCATCCGCTGCGCCTGACCGCCGGCCGCGTCTCCACCGGCACCCACCCGGAATCGGCGCGGGTGTCGGGCGGCATCACCACGCTGACCGCCCGCGGACTGGGCCTGGGCGGCCCGCGCTACGCGATTGACGCCGCCTGCGCCACCTCGCTGTACGCGATCCACCTGGCGGCGATGCACATCGCCTCCGGCGAGGCCGACGCGATGCTGGTGGTCGCCGCCAACGGCTTCGACACCCTGTTCGCCAACTTCGGCTTCGCCGCCACCCAGGCGCTGCCCGACGGCACCTCCAACCGCCCGTTCGACGCCGACTCCGACGGCGTGGCGCCGGCCGACGGCGCGATGGCGCTGGTGCTGCGCCGCCCGGACACCCACCGCTCGACGGTGTACGGCACGATACGCGGCATGGGCCTGTCCAGCGACGGCCGCGGCCAGACCCTGACCGCGCCCAACCCCAAAGGCCAGAAACTGGCCTGCGACCGCGCCTACCAACAGACCGGCATCTCGCCGGACACCATCGCCTACGTCGAATGCCATGCCACCGGCACCAAGCTGGGCGACCGGGTGGAGCTGGAAACCGTGTCCCGGGTGTTCGGCGACAATCAGCCGGTCGGTTCGGTCAAGTCCAACGTCGGCCACCTGCTGACCGCCGCCGGCATCGCCGGCCTGGTCAAGACGCTGCTGGCGATGCGCCACGGCGTGATCCCGGCCACCATCGGCATCGAGAAGCCGTTGTCGCGCGACATCGCCGGCACGCCGGACATCGTGACCCAGGCCACCCCGTGGCCGGGCGCCCACAAGCGCGCCGCGATCAACGCCTTCGGCTTCGGCGGCGTCAACGCCCACCTGATCGTCGACGGCCCCGGCCAGGCCGCGCCGGAAACCGCGCCGTCGCGCCGCCGCGACGACGCCGCGCTGCTGACCGGCCTGGGCGCGGCGATAGGCGACTGCCCCGACCTCAACGCGGTGGCGCGCGCGCTGGCCGCCGGCCAGCCGCGCCTGCGGCCGCTGCCGGAGGGCCGCCACGCCGGCATGCCGTTCCCGGCGCCGCAAGGCGCCTACCTCGACCGCGTCGCCATCGACGCGCTGAAACTGCGGGTGCCGCCGAACGACATCTCGCGCATGTACCCGCAGCAGTTGCTGATGCTGTCGGTGGGCGACGCCGCGCTGCGCGACGCCGGCATCGCGCCGGGCAGCCGCACCGCCGTCATCGTCGCCAGCGCGATGGACCACAGCGGCCACAGGCTGATGGCGCGCTGGGAATCCCGCTGGCGGCTGGAGGACAGCCTGGACGCCGCCGGCTTCCAGCTCAGCGACGAAGAACGCCTCGGCCTGACCCAGGCGGTGCGCGAATCGCTGCACAAGCCGGTCGACGCGGTGGTGATGCTCAGCTACGTCGGCAGCCTGCTGGCCAGCCGCATCGCCGCCACCTGGGACTTCTCCGGCCCGGCCTTCATGCTGACCGGCGACGAAACCGGCGCCTTGCGCGCGATGGAGCTGGGCCGGCGCCTGCTGGCCGAAGGCGAGGCCGACGCGGTGCTGATCGGCGCCATCGACCTGGCCGGCGCGATTGAAAACCTGATGGTGCGCCAGGCCTGCGGCGCCGACATCTCCGTCCCGGTCGGCGAGGGCGCGTGCGCGCTGGTGCTGGAGCCGGCCGACGTGGTGCGCGAGCAAGGCCGCGCCGCCTACGCCGAATGGCGCGGCGCCGGCTTCGGCGATTCGGCGCAGGCCGCCGCCGCGGCCATCCGCGCCGGCATCGGCCAGGACGCCGCCAGCGCCGGTCTGGTGGAAAGCGCCGGACAACTGCCGTCCGCCGACCTGCTCGGCGGCCGCCCGGCGCTGTCCAGCGCCGCCGCCGTGTTCGGCCACACCCGGATGACCGCCCCGCTGCTCGGCGTGCTGCATGCCGTTCTGAGCCTGAGCGGGCGCAACCTGCCGGCCTGGGCCGGCTGGAACGGCGCCCGGATCCCGGCCGGCCTGGAAGAGTCGCACGCCTATGTGCCGACCGACGCCCGCCCCTGGTTCCGCCCGGCCGACGGCCGCCGCCTCGCCGCCGTCCTGGCGCGCGACGACGACGGCCACTCGGCTCAGGCGCTGCTGGCGGAAACCCCGGCGGGCATCGCCAACAAGGCGGTGGAGCCGGCCCTGCCGCTGCTGCTGCCGCTGGCCGCCGCCGACCGCGACGCGCTGCTGGCGCAGCTGGCCGCCCGGGTCGCCGAACTGGAAAAACCGGACGCCGACGCCGCCGCGCTGTGCCGCGCCGCGGTGCTGGCCCACAATCCTCAGGCGCCGCTGGCGCTGGCGCTGGTGGCCGACAACGGCGCCGGCCTGCTGGAGGAGGCCCGCGCCGCGCTGGCGCAACTGCCGAAGGCGCAGGCCGACTGGCAATCGCCGCGCGGCAGCCGCTTCTGCCCCGCTCCGCTGGGCCGGGACGGCAAGGTGGCCTTCGTCTACTCGGCGCTGAACACCGCCTTCACCGGCCTCGCCGCCCGCGTCTGCCAACTGGAGCCGCAGGCGGGCGAGCGCCTGTCCGCCGCCCACCGCGACGCCGCCGCCACCATGCGCAGCGAACAGCTCTACCCGCGCCGGCTGGCGCCGCTGGACGCCGAGGGCCGCATGCTGGCCGAAGAGGCGCTGCTGCAGGACAACCCGGCGCTGATCAACGCCGGCATCCTGTCCGGCTGGCTGTACACCACCTTGCTGACCGAACGCGTCGGCCTGAAGCCGGCGCTGAGTTTCGGCCACAGCCTGGGGCAGGCCACGATGATGTTCGCCAGCGGCGCCTGGGCGCCGGGCGATGTCTGGCTGGAGCGGCTGCAGGAGCTGGACGGCTCGCTGACCCGCCTGTCCGGCGACAAGCAGGCGGTGCGCGAGGCCTGGCAGCTGCCCGATGGCCAGCCGGTGGACTGGGTCAACTACCTGGTGCTGGCGCCGGCGGTCAGCGTGGTGGAAGCCGCCCGGCAGGAAACCCGCGCCTATGTCAGCCTGATCAACTCGCCTGACGAAGTGACCCTGGTCGGCGAACGCGCCGCCTGCGACCGCATCCTGCAGCGCCTGGGCGCCGAAGCGGTGCCGGCGCCGGACAGCCTGGCCATGCATTGCGCGCCCGCCGAGCGCGAGCGCGCCACGATCGCCGGGCGTTTCACCGCCCAGCTGGCCAAGCGGCCGGAAGGCCTGCTGTTCGCCGGCGGCGCGCCCGCCGCCTGGAGCCCGGAAGCGGTGGCCGAACGCGTCGCCGACGATCTGGTTTCGCCGCTGGACTTCCCGGCGCTGGTCGATCAGGCCTACGCGCAAGGCGTGCGGCTCTTCCTCGAGCTGGGCCCCGGCGGCAACTGCAGCCGCTGGATAGACAAGACGCTGCGCGACCGCCCGCACGCCGCCTTCGCGCTGGCCCGCCGCGACCAGGACGACGCCGTGATGCTGGCCAAGCTGCTGGCGCTGCTGGTGGCCCACCGCGTGCCGCTGGACCTGGCCGCCGCGCTGCGCGTCAAGCCCGAAGAGAAAAAGCCGGCCCTGCTCAAGGACCTGATGTTCTGCCGCCCGCCCATCGCCGCCACGCTGGCGGAAGCGCTGCGCAAGCAGGGCCTGGACCAGGCACTGGCCCGTCCGTCGAAAACACCGTCCCTCAAACCCGCAACGCAAGACGCCATGACCACCATCCCCACCCAGACCGTTCAGCCGGCCGACGCCGCGCCGCAGCAAGCGACCGAACCAGCCGAACGACACCGCGCCGAACTGGCCGCCAGCCACGCCTCGCTGGTCAGCCTGCTGGCCGGCAAGCCCGCCGCCGACCCGGCGGCCGCGCCGAAACACCCTCCGCTGTTCAACGAAGCCGACATCATGGAGTTCGCCGAAGGCCGCGTCGCCAACGTGCTGGGGCCGAAATTCGCCGAAATCGACCGACTGCCGCGCCGCGTGCGGGTGCCCGGCGCGCCGTTCATGGCCGTCAGCCGCGTCACCGCGCTGTCCGGCACCTACGGCAAGCTGGAAGACAGCCGCATCCGCACCGAGTTCGACATTCCCAAGCCGGCCTGGAACGCGGTGGACGGCCAGGTTTCCTACCTGTCGCTGGACGCCCAGGGCGTGCTGTTCCTGGTGGGTTGGCTGGGCATAGACTTTGAAAACCGCGGCAACCGCGCCTACCGCTGGCTGGACGCGCAGCTGACCTATCTGGACGTGATGCCGCAGGCCGGCCAGTGCGTGGAATACGACATCCACATCACCCAGTCCTTCCGCAACGGCGAGGCCACCCTGTTCAAAACCGACTTCCTCGCCAGCGTGGACGGCCACCCGGCGCTGAAGATCGACCATTGCACCGCCGGCTTCTTCACCTACGAGGAACTGAGCAAGGGCGCCGGCATCACCGACCAGCACCGCACCCCGCGCACCGTGACGCAAACCGCCTTCACGCCGCCGCTGACGCCGCCGCGCCGCTCGCTGGACGGCGCCGACCTGCTGGCCATCTCGCGCGGCGAGATCGCCCAGGTGCTGTCGCCGGCCCACGCCAGCGGCGGCCGCAACCCGTCGCTGCGCCTGCCGCCGGCCGCCATCCAGTTCATCGACCGCGTCACCAGCATCGAGCCGGCCGGCGGCGCCCACGGCCTGGGCGGCTGCGAGGCCGAATTCCAGGTGAACCCGCAACACTGGGCGATCCGCGCCCACTTCAAGGACGATCCGATCTTCCCCGGCCCGTGCATGATGGAAGGCGCCTTCCAGCTGCTGCAGACCTACGCGCTGTCGCTGGGCCTGCAGACCGCCGTCACCGGCGCGCGCTTCCAGCCGCTGCCGCACCGTCCGTCGCTGGTGCGCTTCCGCGCCCAGGTGCTGCCGCAGAACCAGACCTTCACCTACCGCGCCGACATCGTCGAAATCGGCCTGACGCCGGAGCCTTACCTGATCGCCGACATCGACCTGATAGACAACGGCCGCGTGATGGGCCGGGTCGAAGGCCTGGGCATCCGCCTGACCGGCCAGCCGGCGCTGCCGCAGGCCGCGGCCGCCGCGGCGCACATCCAGGGAGCGGCGCAATGAACCCCGCCTCCTCCTCCATGGCTCGCGGCGCCGAGCAACTGGGCAGCGCCGCCTTCCGCCAGCGCCATGGCTTGCGCCTGGCCTATATGGCCGGCGCCATGGCCAACGGCATCGCCGGCGAAGAACTGGTGATCGCGCTGAGCCGCGCCGGCTGCCTGGCCAGCTTCGGCGCCGCCGGCCTCAGCCTGGAACGGGTCGGCGAAGCCATCGTCCGGCTGCGCGCCGAGCTGCCCGGCAAGCCGCTGTGCTTCAACCTGATCCACACCCCGGACGATCCGGCGCTGGAGCGCGCGCTGGTCGACCTTTACCTGCGCCACGGCGTGGAAACCATCGAGGCCTCGGCCTTCATGGCGCTGAGCCCGGCCATCGTGCTGTACCGCGCCAAGGGCGCCCGCCTCGACGACGCAGGCAATGCGGTGGCGCGCCAGCGCGTGATCGCCAAGGTGTCGCGCCGCGAGGTGGCCGAGCCCTTCTTCCGCCCGGCGCCGGACGCCATCCTGGACGCGCTGCAGGCGGCCGGCGAGCTGACCGCGCAGGAAGCGGCGGCGGCCCGGCTGCTGCCGGTGGCCGACGACGTCACCGTCGAGGCCGACTCCGGCGGCCATACCGACCGCCAGTCGCTGGTCTGCGCGCTGCCGGCGCTGGCGCTGCTGCGCCGCCGCGTCGCCGAGGTGTTTCCCGCCGCGGCGCGGGTCGGCCTGGGCGCGGCCGGCGGCATCAGCACCCCGGCGGCCATCGCCGCCGCCTTCGCGATGGGCGCCGACTACGTCGTCACCGGCTCGGTCAACCAGGCTTGCGTCGAATCGGCCACCTCGCCGGCGGTGCGCAAGCTGCTGGCCGACGCCGACCTGGCCGACGTGACCATGGCGCCGGCCGCCGACATGTTCGAACTGGGCGTGCAGGTGCAGGTGCTGAAGCGCGGCACGCTGTTCGCCGTGCGAGGCGCGCAGCTGACCGAGCTGTACCGCGCCCACCCGTCCTTGCAGGCCATCCCGCCGGCCGAGCTGGCGCGGCTGGAACAGCAGCTGTTCCGCCAGCCGCTCTCCGCGGTGGAAGCCGAGACGCTGGCGTTCTGGCAGCAGCGCAATCCGGCGCTGGCCGATCAGGCCCGCCGCGAGCCCAAGGTGCTGATGGGCCTGGTGTTCCGCTGGTATTTAGGCCAGTCCTCGCGCTGGGCGATACAGGGCGCGCCGGAGCGGACGCTGGACTATCAGGTCTGGTGCGGGCCGGCGATGGGCGCCTTCAACGCCTGGGCGGCCGGCACGCCGTTCGCCGATCCGGCCGCGCGCCGGGCGGCCGCGGTGGCCGACGCGCTGATGCAGGCGGCGACGCAGCCGCTGTCCCAGCCGGCGCCCGTCGCGCCCGTCGCGCCAGCCGCGCAAACCGCGCCGCCGCAGGCTTTGCGGCCGGAACCGGCCCCGGCGGCCGCGCCGCCGGCCTCGTTCTCGGCCGAGGACATCCAGGAGTGGCTGATGGAACAGATCGCGTCCCAGCTGGATCTTTCGCCGGACGACATCGACCCGCGCCGCACCTTCGAAAGCTACACGCTGGACTCCACCCGCGCGCTGCTGATCCTCACCCGGCTGGAAAAGCGGCTGGCCCTGAAACTGTCGCCGACGCTGATCTGGAACTACCCGACCATAGAGACACTGGCGACCCAATTATGCAAAATGGCATTAGTAAAGAAAATTGACATGCAAGCAGCACAGTAAGGCGGCCGCCCCGGCCGGATTTCATGCCGTGCCGGGGCGGCTTGAACACAGATTCAGACCGAACCAGGAATCCGCATCATGATCTCGTCCCATCAAACCGCGTCATCGCTCGCGCCAGTCCCGCACGACACCGGCAACTGGCTGATCTTCCGCAAGCCGCGCCCCAAGGCCGAACTGCGGCTGCTCTGCTTCCACCACGCCGGCGGCGCGGCATTGGCCTATCGCAGCTGGACCGATCGCATGCCGGACTTCATCGACGTCTGCCCGGTGCAACTGCCGGGGCGCGGCACGCGCTACGGCGAGGACGCCCACACCCGCGTGGAGCGCCTGGTTCCGTCGCTGCTGCGGGCGATACGCCCGTTGCTGGACCGCCCGGTGGCGCTGTTCGGCCACAGCATGGGCGCCGCGCTGGCCTTCGCCACCGCCCAGGCGCTGGAGCGCAGCCAGACGCAGGTGCTGCACCTGTTCGCCTCCGGCCGCCGCCCGCCGCTGCCGGAATACCGCACCCAGCTGCACCGGATGGGCGACGCCGAGCTCACCGCCTACCTGCGCCAGTTGGGCGGCACGCCGGAAATCGTGTTCCAAGAGGAAGAACTGAAGCACGCGGTGTTCTCGCTGCTGCGCGCCGACCTGGAAATGAACGACCACTTCCAGGCCTCGTCGCCGCTGTTGAACGTGCCCATCACCGCCTTGGGCGGCGACAACGACGACCACGTGCCGGTAGCGGCGCTGGAAGACTGGCGGCGCCTCACCCACTCCAGCTTCAGCCGCCAGCTGTTCAGCGGCGGGCATTTCTTCGTCCGCGACATGGAGACCGCCGTGATCCAGCACGTGACTTCCACGCTGTCGGCCAGCGTGGCCTGCCCGTTGTGAGCGCCTTGCGGCAAGCGCTGGCCGCCTCCGGCCCGGCGATAGACGTGATCGCCGTCCCATTGGACGGACCGCGCTGCCCGGACGCGCTGTCGCCGGCGGAACGGCTGCATGCCGAGCGCTTCTTCCGCCCGCGCGACGGCGCCCGCTACGCCGCCGCCCGCAACGCGCTGCGCCACCTGCTGGCCGCCGCGCTGGACGCCGACCCGGCCAGGCTGGCGTTCGCCGCAGAAAGCGGCGGCAAGCCCTGGCTGCCGGCCCATCCGGAGTTGGGCTTCAATCTGAGCCATTCCGGCGACGCCGCCCTGGTGGCGCTGGCGCGCGGGCTGCGGCTCGGCGTGGACCTGGAACAGCGCCGGCGCGACGGCCGCGAGCTGGAGTGGCGAGGCATCGCCGAATCGTACTTCAGCGCGCGCGAGCGGCTGACGCTGGACGGCGGCGACGCCACGCGGCGCTTCCTGCGGATGTGGACCGCCAAGGAGGCCGTGCTCAAGGCGATGGGCAGCGGCCTGTCCGAACTGGCCGACGTGGAAATCGCGCTGGACCAGGCCGACCGGCCCCGGCTGCTGTCGGCCCACCGCGACCAATGGCGGCTGCAGGCGCTGGAAACGGAAGACGGCCACGCCGCCGCGCTGGCCCACGACGGCCCGCCACTGCCGCTGCGCCAATGGCGCACCCAAGAATTCACCCTATCCTTCCCCACCTGAGAGGACTCGACTCATGTCCAAGCTGCTTGAAGCGTTTCTGGCGTCCAACGCCTCCTATCCGGTCCTGTACAGCCAATTGACCGAACTGATCGGCGAAGCCGCCCACCTGCCGCCGCCGGCGCGCGAGCCCGGCAGCCCGCTGCGGCTGCTGTTCGCCGGCTATGCCGGCGGCGGCAACACCGGTTCCGATGTGCGGGTGGCCGAAATGATCCGCCAGGTGCGCGCCATCCTCGGCCGCGACCGGGTCGAGATCGGCCTGGTCGGCACCGGCGTGGAACTGCCGGAAGACCTGCAGGACGACGTCAAGCTGGAACTGGTGCAGGACTATTTCCCGGAATTCCTGATCCGCACCATCCGCGAGTACGACGGCGTGATCGCCTGCGACGGTTCCATGTTCAAATCCAATCTGTGCTGCATGCTGTCGGCGATGCTGGGCGGCGCGCTGGGCATGGCCGTCGCCAGCGGCCGGCTGGCGGTGGGCTACGGCGCCGAGGCCGGCAAGATGGAGCCGGAGCTGTCGGCCTTCATCTCCAGCCTGGGCAAGGGCCCGCTGATCCTGTGCCGCAACGAGGAGTCCAAGGCGGTGCTGCAGCCGCTGGGCCTGCGCGCCACCGGCGGCGCCGACACCGCCTGGACCTATCGGGCCGAGCCGGCCGACGCGATCCGCGAACGGCTGGTGCGGCTGGGCCTGGCCGACTTCCCGCTGCTGGCGGTATGTCCGATGAACCCGTTCTGGTGGCCGGTCAAGCCGGACCTGGTGAAGGCCCAGGAAATGGCCGAAACCGGCGCGCACAGCGAGCTGTTCTTCGGCAGCATCCTGTTCCACCCCGACAACGAATCGATCCGCAGCCGCTACAACGCCTACCTGGACGCGCTGGCCCACGCCGCGCGCCAATGGCAGCGCGACACCGGCGGCGGCGTGCTGATCATCGGCATGGACAAGGTGGACCGCGCCGCCTGCAACGACCTGGCCTCGCGCTTCGAACAGGCGCCGCCCATCGTCGCCAGCGGCGACATGCCGCCGCGCGCCATCGTCGGCCTGTTGCGCGCCGCCGACCTGCTGCTCAGCTCGCGTTTCCACGCCATCGTCACCAGCATGGAAGCCGGCGTGCCGGCGGTCGGCGTCAGCATGGACGAACGCATCGCCAATCTCTTGGGCAAGGACGAGATCGGCCGCCGCCTGCTGAAGGTGGACGCGCCGGACCTGGCGGACAAGCTGGTGGTCTCGCTGCGCCACGCCGAAGCCAACCGCCTGGACATCTCGCGCCAGACCCGCCAGTCGGTGGCCGGCCACCTGCGCGAGATGGCCGAGATGGGACGCCGTTTCGCCGAGGAAGTGCGCCGCTTCCACCCCGACATCGAGACCCCGGCCGACGACGCGCACTGGACCGCCTTCCTGCCGGAAATCAGCCCGGCGCTGCAGAGCCTGATCGCTCAGCACAACTAGCGCGGCAAAACGGCGGAACCTGTTCGAAATAACAGGGGGCGGCACCCTGGCGCGTTCGGACAATCAACATATTGCTACCGTGACGCGCAAGCGCCCCCCGTCAACCCCACCCCATCGCCTGCCCGCAGGCGATGGAGCCGTTTTCATCCGGAGATTTCCATGGCGAACCCCAGCCCCATCCCCGCCATTCGCGCGCCGCGCGGCAGTCGTCTTGCCCTGCCGGCGCTATTGATCATCGCCGGCCTGGCCGCCTGCTCCACCCCCAAGCCCAACGAAAGGGTGACCGGCGACGGCGGCAGCCGCCTGCTCAAGCTCAGCTCCAAACAAGTCACCGTCGACCTCACCCCCGCCGAGGAGCAGACGCTGTCCCAGATCCAGGACAAGACCTACTCGCGCGTGCGGGGTCCGTCCGCCGTCAACGCCAGCAGCAGCGCGCTGCAGGCGATGGGCTTCAAGCCGGTGACGGCCGACAAGGACACCATGCTGGTCGAAGGCGAGCTCAACCGCGTCGTCGGCGTGCGCTGGCGCGAAGCCATCCGCGCCATCTTCAAGGCCAAGGGCATCCCGCTGCAGGCCAAGCCCGATCACGAAAGCGTCAACGCGCTGGTGACGGTGCGCCCGGCCCAGAACGGCGAAACACTGGTGCGCGCCCGCTTCAGAGTCACCATCTGGGACACCAACGGCGACTCCAAGACCTCGACCGTGACCGACCCCAAGATGTACGACCGCTTCTTCTCGCTGCTGCAGGACTCCCTGTCCGGCAGAACGACCTCCTGATCCTGTCGCATCGCCGGCCCGCCCCCTCGTCATCGCGCCCCCGTTGCCCGAAAGCAGCACGCCCCGCGCCGGAACGGCGCGGGGCGTGCTTGACGGAACGACGCGGGAGACTGAGAGCCTCGCAGAAAGCCTGAGTCAAGACGCGACGCAGGATCAGGCTTTCTGTTAGCGGGTCTTAGAAGAACACCAGCGTCAGCAGCAGGAAACAAGGCAGCAGCACGGCGCCGGACCACAGCATATAGCCGAAGAAACCCGGCATCTTGACGTGGCGGTGCTCGGCGATGGCCTTGACCATGAAGTTGGGCGCATTGCCGATATAGGTCATCGCGCCCATGAAGACCGAGCCCATCGAAATCGCCAGCAGCGTGCCGGCCATCGGCCCCATCATCGTCGCCGCGTCGCCGGAGGCCAGGTTGAAGAACACCAGATAGGTCGGCGCATTGTCGAGGAAGCTGGACAGGATGCCGGTCATCCAGAAATACATGATGTCCAGCGGCTGGCCGTCCGGCCCCGCCACCGTCCGCACCAGGCCGGCCAGCGCGCCGTGATCGCCGGCGCGCAGGATGGCGATCACCGGCGCGATGGTGATGAAGATGCCGGCGAACAGCTTGCCCACCTCCAGTATCGGCAGCCAGTTGAACTCGTTGCCGGCCCGCACCTGCTTCGGCGTGATCCACAACGATACCAGCGCCAGCAGCAGCAGCACGGCGTCGCGCAGCAGGTTCTGCAGCTCCAGATGGACGCCGGGCAGCTCGATGGCGACGCCGGGCTTCCACAGCCCCGACATCAGCACCGCGGCCACCACGCCGGCCAGCAGCCAGAAATTGCGCTTGCCGTGCAGCTTCAGCGGCTTGTCGCGGCTGACGTCGACCGGCTTCAGCGTGCCCTCCGCCGCCTCTTTGGCGAATAGGTGGCGATCCAGGAAATAGAAGATCAGCAGCAGCAGCGCCGACAGCGTCAGCACCGGCGCCAGCATGTGCAGGAAGGTCCAGCCGAAGGTCACGCCCTTCAGGAAGCCGAGGAATAGCGGCGGATCGCCCAGCGGCGTCAGGCCGCCGCCGACATTGGCCACCAGGAAGATGAAGAACACCACCACGTGCACATTGCGCTTGCGGCCCTCGTTGGCGCGCAACAGCGGGCGGATCAGCAGCATCGCCGCGCCGGTGGTGCCCATCACCGAAGCCAGCGCGGTGCCTATCGCCAGCAGCGTGGTGTTCAGCCGCGGCGAGCCGTGCAGCGAACCCCACACCAGGATGCCGCCGGACACCGTGTACAGCGCGAACAGCAGGGCGATGAAGGGGATGTACTCGGTGAACAGCGCGTGCAGCAGCAGCGCGCCGGTCTGGCCCGGTCCGAAGGCGACGGCGAAAGGCAGCAGGAACAAGGCGGTCCACACCGCGGTGATCTTGCCGAAATGGTGGTGCCAGATGCCCGGCGCCAGCATCGGAAACAGCGCGATGGACAACAGGATGCCGGCGAACGGCGCGGCCCAGCCCAGGCTGAGCGTGGCGCCGTCCAGGTCGGCGGCGCGAGCGAGTGCGGGCAGCAGCAAGCCGCCCGCCAGTGCGATCAGTTTTTTATTCATCAGTCCTTCCCGAGCGGGCAGATGCCCATGAGACCCAAACGCAGCCGAGGCTGCCGGAACGTTCCCGGTTGTTGTTGTAGACGAACCGGCTTCCGGGTGCCGGTCCGTCCGGGCGGCCCCTCCCGCCCGAGACCGGCCGCGCGGGGCGGCCGGCGAATGCGGCGCTTAGCGGCTGCCCTTCTGGATGAACTCGATCTTGTAGCCGTCCGGGTCCTCGACAAAGGCGATCACCGTGGTGCCGTGCTTCATCGGACCGGCCTCGCGCGTCACCTTGCCGCCCTTGGCGCGCGCCATGTCACAGGCGGCGTAGGCATCGTCGACCTCGATGGCGATGTGGCCGTAGCCGCCGCCCAGATCGTAGGATTCGGTATCCCAGTTGTGGGTCAGCTCCAGCACGGTGTTCTCGGCCTCGTCGCCGTAGCCGACGAAGGCCAGCGTGAAGCGGCCCTCCGGAAAGTCGTTGCGGCGCAGCAGCTTCATGCCCAGCACGTCCTGGTAGAAGGCGATCGAGCGATCGAGCTGGCCGACGCGCAGCATCGTATGGAGCATTCTCATGGCGTTTTCCTTTTAAAGATCAGTCTAAGACAAACAGGCCGCCGCCGTGCTGGCGCAGCCAGCGGCGGGCATCCCGCCAGCCGGGACAGAGACGCTCGGTCTCGGCCCAGAACGCCGGCGAGTGGTTCATGTGTTCGAGGTGGGCCAGTTCGTGGGCGATGACGTAGTCGACCACCGCCAGCGGCGCCTGCATCAGCCGCCAGTTCAGCCGGATGCGGCCGTCGGCGCTGCAACTGCCCCAGCGCGTGCGCGCCGACGACAGCTGCAATGCGGCCGGCTTGCGGCGGCAATGGGCCGCCAGCAGCGCCAGGCGGCCGGGAAACAGCGTCTCCGCCTCGCGTTTCAGGAATTTGACCAGCACGGCCTTCAGCGCGTCGCGGTCGCCGTCGGCGACGCCGGACAACAGCAATTCGCCGCCTTCGCGCCGCGCCGTTTTGCGCGCGCCGCCGGTCAGCCGCAGCGCCATCGGCTCGCCCAGCAGCGTCAACCGGCTCAGATCCTCGCCGGCCTCCAGATGGCCGCGCTGGCGCAGCACATGGCCGACGATCCAGTCGTAGCGCTGCCTGAGCACTTGATGCAGCCGTTGTTGACTGACTCCGGGCGCGGCGATCAGTTCCACCACGCCCCCCTGCACCTTGATGCCTATGCTGCGACGCGCGCGGCGCGTCAGCAGCACGGGCACCTCGCCGTCAGGCAGAGGCAGGCGATGCCAGACGCTGGCGTTTTTCATCGGGATCGGCAAATGGACCGACGCCGCCGATCTCGCGCTGACGCGCCTCGATCCAGGCCTCGGCCTCGGCCATCATGGCCTCGGGACCGGCGTCTTCGCTCGGGTGGATGGCCGGACCGACCACGACGGTGATCTCGCCCGGATGCTTCAGAAAGGCGTTGCGCGGCCAGAACTCGCCGGCATTGTGCGCCACCGGCACCAGCGGCATGTCGAACTGCCTGGCCATGCGCGCGGCGCCCAGCTTGTATTTGCCGATCCGGCCCGGCCGGGTGCGGGTGCCTTCCGGAAACACCGTGATCCAGAAGCCGTGGCGCTTGCGCTCCAGGCCCTGCGCCAGCAGCCGCTGATTGGCGCCGGCGCGGTCCGAGCGGTTGATCATGATGGGATTCATCAGCACCAGGCCCCAGCCGAAGAACGGGATCCAGGCCAGCTCGCGCTTGGCGACATAGACCTGGAACGGGAAGATCTTCTGCAGCGCCAGCGTCTCCCAGCCCGACTGGTGCTTGGACGCGATCACCGACGGCACCGTCGGGATGTTCTCGCCGCCGATCACCCGGTATTTCAGGCCGATCACATGCTCAAGCATCCAGAACAGCGTCAGCGCCCAGCCGACGCCGAACACGTGGCGGTGGCGACGCGGCAGCGGTGCCGCCAGCAGCAACAGGGTGAAGAACAGCGGCGTGACGACGATCAGCGCCAGCCAGTACAAGAAATTGCGTATCCACAGACTGATCATGCTTGCAGCTTCTGCCTCAATGTTGGTTGATCAGATGCTCGGCGGCATCGTACAGGTCGTCGAACACCAGCGTGTTTTCCGGCAGGCCGCCCTTGGCCAGCGTCTTGCCGCCCTTGCCGGTCTTCACCAGCATCGGCTGGCCGCCGACGGCGGCGACGGCCTCCAGGTCGCGCAGGCTGTCGCCTATCAGCGGCAGGCCCTCCAGCTTGACATTGAAGCGCTCGGCGATCTCCAGCACCATGCCCGGCAACGGCTTGCGGCATTCGCAGCCGTGGTCCGGGCCGTGCGGACAGAACACCACCGCGTCGATGCGGCCGCCGGCCTGGCCGACCAGCCTGTGCATCTTCTCGTGCATCGCGTTCAGCGCGTGCACGTCGAACAGGCCGCGGGCGATGCCGGACTGGTTGGTGGCCACCACCACGCGCCAGCCGGACTGGGTCAGATTGGCGATCGCCTCCAGGCTGTGCTCGATCGGCACCCATTCGACGCTGTTCTTGACGAAGTCGTCGCGATCCTCGTTGATCACGCCGTCGCGATCCAGAATGACTAGTTTCAAGGCTTTCCCCATGGGGCGGAGGCCCGCGTCGCGGGCGTTCCGCCTTTCGTCTTGCCAAGCCGGACCCCAAGGTCCGGCGACTCCTGCGAACGCCCCGTCACCGGGGCGTCCGCGCGGCCTCAGTCGGCCAGCAGCGAGATGTCGGCGACGCGGTTGAACAGCGCGGCCAGGCCGGCCAGCAGCGCGATGCGGTTGGCGCGGATCCCGGCGTCGTCGGCCATCACCATCACGCCGTCGAAGAAGGCGTCCACCGGCGCCTTCAGGCTGGCCAGTTGCGCCAGCGCGCCGGCGAAGTCATGGGCGGCGAACTTGGCCTCGACGGCCGGCGCCAGCTCCCGCACCGCGGCGAACAGCGCCTGTTCGGCGGCCTCCTGCAACAGCGCGGCGTCGACGGCGCCGACTTCGCCTTCGGCCTTCTTCAGGATGTTGTTGACGCGCTTGTTGGCGGCGGCCAGCGCGGCGGCTTCCGGCAGCGACTTGAAGCCGGCCACGGCGGCCAGCACCGCGCGCACCTCGCTGATGCGGCTCGGCGCCAGCGCCAGCACCGCGTCGATCTCGTCGCCCTTGTAATCGGCGGCCAGGAAATTCTTCAGCCTGTCCATCATGAAGCCGAACACCTCGTCGACGACATTGGCCGACAGCTTGCCGGCCGGGAAGGCGGCGGCGACGATGGCCAACAGCTGCTTCAGGTCCAGATCGGCTTCCAGCGCCATCCGCACGACGCCGAGCGCGGCGCGGCGCAGCGCGAATGGATCCTTGTCTCCGGTCGGGATCAGGCCGATGCCCCAGATGCCGACGATGGTCTCCAGCTTGTCGGCCAGCGCCGCCGCGGTGGCGATCTTGCCTTCCGGCAAGGTGTCGCCGGCGAAGCGCGGGTGGTAATGGCCCTCGATGGCGGCGGCCACCTCGGCGTGCTCGCCGTCGTGCTGGGCGTAGTACATGCCCATGACGCCCTGCAGCTCCGGGAATTCGCCGACCATGTCGCTGACCAGGTCGGCCTTGGCCAGATAGGCGGCGCGGGCGGCCAGCGCCGCGTCGGCGCCGAGCTCGGCGCCGATGGCGCCGGCGATGCTCTGCAGCCGTTCCACGCGCTCCAGCTGCGAACCTATCTTGTTGTGGTAGACCACATTGGCCAGACGCGACAAGCGGCTGTCCAGCCGGTGCTTCTGGTCCTGCTCGAAGAAGAACTTGGCGTCGGACAGGCGGGCGCGCAGCACGCGCTCGTTGCCGCCGACGACGAAGGACGGGTCCTGCGGATCGATGTTGGACACCAGCAGGAAGCGGTTCATCAGCTTGCCGTTGCCGTCCAGCAGCGGGAAGTATTTCTGGTTCTGCTGCATCGTCAGGATCAGGCATTCCTGCGGCACTTGCAGGAATTCGGCCTCGAAGCCGGCCTCGAGCACCACCGGCCACTCGACCAGACCGGTCACCTCGTCGAACAGCGCGTCCGGCGCGGCGATGGTGGCGCCGAGCCGGGCGGCGACCTCGGCCAGCTTGTGGCGGATCAGCTCGCGGCGCGCGTCGAAGCTGGCGATCACCTTGCCCTCCTCGTGCATCGCGCGGGCGTAGCCGTCGGCGTCGGCGATGCCGACCTCGCCCTGCGACAGGAAGCGGTGGCCGCGGGTGACGTTGCCGCTAGACAGGCCCAGCACCTCGCCGGCGACGACCTGGTCGCCGTGCAGCATGATCAGGCCGTGCACCGGGCGGACGAACTGCATGTCGGAATCGCCCCAGCGCATCAGCTTCGGCGCCGGCAGCTTCTTCAGCGCCAGCGCCACCACCTCGGCCAGCACCGCGGACAGCGCCTCGCCGGCCTTGGTGCTGGAATAGGCGTAGACGTCCTGCTTGCCGTTGTTGACGATGGACAGCTCGGACACGTCGACGCCGCAGGAGCGGGCGAAGCCGGCCAGCGCCGGCGTCGGCTGGCCGTCCTTCAGGCCGGCGGCGGCCGCCGGGCCCTGACGGGTGACGCGCTGCTCCGGCTGCACGGCGAGCACGCCGGGCAGTTGCACCGCCAGGCGGCGCGGCGACGCGTACACCACGGCATCGGCGTCGGCGGCGGCAAACTGCATCCGCTTCAGTTCTTCGGTGATGGTCTGGGCGAAACTGGCGGCCAGACGCGGCAGCGCCTTAGGCGGCAGCTCCTCGGTCAGGAGTTCGATCAGCAGGGTTGCGTTCATTCTATTTCGGTTTCGATTATCGGGATGCGGCTCCGGCGGCCTCGCAAATCACCTTCATCATGGCGTGGGCGACCGAATCCTCGTTCACCGGCTGCCACTTCCAGGCGAAGCGCGGCACCGGAAACATGGTGGAAAACAGGTGTTTGTTGTTCTGGTCGAAATACTCGGACCCGACAAACACGTACTGGTACTGCTTGCAATCGGCGTAGCCGGTGGTGCGGCGAATGTAGAAATGCAGCTTGTAGGACTGCTCGTAACGCTGCTTGACGAAGCGTTCCTGATTGATGAAGTGGACCAGCCCGTCCTTGCCCAGCCAAAGCGAGTTGCCGTCTATCGCCAACTGCAGCTGACCGCCGTCCTGATACACCACCCAATCGGCCGCCGGCGCCGCCCAGGCCGGCAGTCCGGCCAGCAACAACATCGCCAAACAGACTCTCATCGTCGCTCCCATCGGTCGAGCCGGCACAGGCCGGCTCTAACAGCATAGGCAAACGCCATCAGCCCTTGCGGCACATCGGGAAGCCCAGGGCCTCCCGCGCGTCGTAATAGGCCTGCGCCACGCCGCGCGACAGATTGCGGATGCGGCCGATATAGGCGGCGCGCTCGGTCACCGAGATCGAGCCGCGCGCGTCCAGCAGGTTGAAGGTGTGGCCGGCCTTCAGAATCATCTCGTAGGCCGGCAGCGGCAGGCTGGCTTCCAGCAGCGTCTTGGCTTCGGCCTCGTAGTCGTTGAACTGGCGGAACAGCAGCTCGACATTGCTGTGCTCGAAGGCGTAGCGGGACTGCTCGACCTCGTTCTGATAGAACACATTGCCGTAAGTCACCGGCTGGCCGTCCGGCAGATGGGTCCAGATCAGGTCGTAGACGTTCTCCACGCCCTGCAGATACATCGCCAGCCGCTCCAGGCCGTAGGTGATCTCGCCCAGCACCGGCTTGCAGTCCAGGCCGCCCACTTGTTGGAAATAGGTGAACTGGGTCACTTCCATGCCGTTCAACCAGACTTCCCAACCGAGACCCCAGGCGCCCAGCGTCGGATTCTCCCAGTCGTCCTCGACGAAGCGGATGTCCTGCACCGTCGGATCGAGACCCAGTTCCTTCAAGGAACCCAGGTACAGTTCCTGGATATTGGACGGAGCCGGCTTCAGTACCACCTGGAACTGGTGGTGCTGGAACAGGCGGTTGGGGTTCTCGCCGTAGCGGCCGTCCTTCGGACGACGGCTGGGCTGCACATAGGCGGCGTTCCACGGTTCCGGCCCCAGGGCGCGCAGAAAAGTGGCGGTATGCGAGGTGCCGGCGCCCACTTCGGTGTCGTAAGGCTGCAAGAGCGCGCAGCCCTGGCGGTTCCAGTAGTGCTGCAGCGTGAGGATGATTTCCTGGAAGGTAAGCATAAACGAGGCGATAAGTGGACAAATAAACGTCGATTCTACCGCCTGACGCCCCCGACGCAAAGCCGGACCGGCCCGCGACGCCACCGACTATACCGAATAACACGATTGCCGGCGGGAAGCTCCCTATGCCTTCGACCATACGCATGAAGACCAGGCTCATTCTCCTGGCGCTGATCAATCTGGTGGCGCTCTTGGTGCTGACCGGCGCCGGCGCCGCGCAGCTGGCCGACATGGACCGCGACGTCGAGCGGCGGCTGGACGTCGCGCTGCGGCAAAGCCGGATCAACCGCGACCTGCAACTGGCCAATCTGCACTTCAAGATCCAGGTGCAGGACTGGAAAGACGTGCTGCTGCGCGGCAACGACGCCGCCGACTACGCCGCCTACCTCGCCGCCTTCGAACGCGAGAGCCGCGAGGTCGACCTGCGGCTGGACCAGACGGCGGCGGCGCTGCGCGACAGCGACCAGTCCAGCGTGGCCGTCGACGCCATCCGCGCCGAACACGGCCAGCTGAACGCCCGCTACCGCGCGGCGCTGGCCGACTTCCGCGGCGACGACAGGCTGTCCGGCCAGCGGCTGGACCGCCAGGTGCGCGGCATGGACCGCGGCATGACGACGCGGCTGTTGCGCGAGGCCGCGACGGTGCAGGACGGCTTCGAGCAGCTGATGCGGCAGCAAATCGTCGACACCGGCGCCAGCTACCGCCGGGCGCTGGCATGGTTCGGCGCCATCGCCGTCGTCAGCCTGCTGGCGCTGGCCGGCGCGATCGCCTACATCGGCGTCGGCCTGTTCCGCCAGGTCGGCGGCGAGCCGGCCATCGTCGCCGACATCGCCAAGCGGGTGGCCGATGGCGATCTGTCGCTGGACGTCAGGCTGCGCCCCGGCGACGACAGCAGCGTGCTGGCGGCGATGCGGCGCATGGTGGAGCAGCTGACCGGCGTGATGGAGGAATTGCGGCTGAACGCCGAACAGCTGGGCGTCAGCTCCGACCAGGTGTCGGCGACGGCCCAGGCGCTGAGCCAGAGCGCCTCGCAGCAGGCGGCCAGCCTGGAGGAGACCAGCGCCTCGGTCGAGCAGATTTCCGCCACCGTCGCCCAGAATTCGGAAAACGCCCACGTCACCGACGACATGGCCGGCCACGCCGCGGCCAGCGCCGGCGACGGCAGCCAGGCGGTGGGGCGCGCGGTGCGGGCGATACGCGACATCGCCGGCCGCATAGACGCGATAGACGACATCGCCTACCAGACCAATCTACTGGCGCTGAACGCCGCCATCGAGGCCGCCCACGCCGGCAGCCACGGCAAGGGCTTCACCGTGGTGGCGGCCCAGGTGCGCAAGCTGGCCGAACACAGCCAGACCGCGGCGCGCGAGATCGGCCAGCTGGCCGGCGACGGCGTGGCGATGGCCGAGCAGGCCGGCGCCGCGCTGTCGCAGCTGTTGCCGTCCATCCGCAAGACCGCCGGGCTGGTGCAGGAAATCGCCCATGCCTCGCGAGAGCAGAGCGAAGGCCTGCAACAGATCAATATCGCCGTCAGCCAGCTGTCGCACGCGACCCAGCTGGATGCGTCCACGTCGGAACAGCTGTCGGCCACCGCCGAGCAGCTGAACGCGCAGGCGCTGCGGCTGCGACGGATGCTCGCCTACTTCCGCACCGCGCCCGAGCGGCTGCCGGCATGAAAAAAGCGGCCCCGTGGGGCCGCTTCTGATGCGCGGAACGTCCGGCTCAGCGCCAGTCCAGGATCACCTTGCCGCTCTGGCCGGACAGCATGGCGGCGAAGCCCTGCTCGAACTCGTCGACCTTGAAGTGGTGGGTGATGATGGGGCTGATATCGAGGCCGGACTGGATCAGCGCGACCATCTTGTACCAGGTCTCGAACATCTCGCGGCCGTAGATGCCCTTGATCTCCAGACCCTTGAAGATCACCTGGTTCCAGTCGATCGCGGTGTTCGACGGCGGGATGCCGAGCAAGGCCACCTTGCCGCCGTGGTTCATCGTCTCCAGCATCTGGCGGAAAGCCTGCGGATTGCCGGACATCTCCAGGCCGACATCGAATCCCTCGGTCATCTGCAGTTCCTGCATCACCGTCTTCAGGTCCTCGCGGGCGACGTTGACGGCGCGGGTGGCGCCCATCTTCCTCGCCAGCTCCAGCCGGTAGTCGTTGACGTCGGTGATCACCACGTGGCGCGCGCCGACATGCCGGGCGATCGCCACCGCCATGATGCCTATCGGACCGGCGCCGGTGATCAGCACGTCCTCGCCGACCAGGTTGAACGACAGCGCGGTGTGCACGGCGTTACCGAACGGGTCGAAGATGGACGCCAGATCATCGGAGATGTCGTCCGGAATCGGGAAGGCGTTGAAGGCCGGGATCACCAGATACTCGGCGAACGCGCCCTCGCGGTTGACGCCGACGCCGGTGGTGTTGCGGCACAGGTGGCGGCGGCCGGCGCGACAGTTGCGGCAGTAGCCGCAAGTGATGTGGCCCTCGCCGGACACGCGCTGGCCGATATGGAAGCCCTGCACTTCCGAACCGATGCCGGCGACGACGCCGACGTACTCGTGACCGACATGCATCGGCACCGGAATGGTCTTCTGCGACCACTCGTCCCAGTTCCAGATATGGATGTCGGTGCCGCAGATCGCGGTTTTGACGATCTTGATCAACAGATCGTTGTGGCCGACTTCCGGCAGCGGAACGTCGGTCATTTCCAGGCCGGGAGCGGCCTTCAGCTTGGCTAGCGCCTTCATTTTCCAATCCAATCTATCGCCATGCGAGGTGACTCGGCCGCGTAGCGACGCAAGCCGCCGTACGACTTCGGCGACTTACGGGCCACGCCCCAATCCACTTTACATGGTTAGCTTGGTGGGTTACGGGCTGCGCCCCAACCCACCCTACATGATTCAAATCACGCCCAGCTCGCGACCGACCTTGATGAAGGCGGCCACCGTCTTCCTCACCTGCTCCTCGCTGTGCGCGGCGGACATCTGCGTGCGGATGCGCGCCTTGCCCTTCGGCACCACCGGGTAGGAGAAGCCGATCACATAGACGCCCTCGGCCAGCAGCCTGGCGGCCATCTCGCCGGCCAGACGGGCGTCGCCCAGCATCACCGGCACGATCGGATGTTCGCCCGGCACCAGCGTGAAGCCGGCTGCGCTCATTTCCTCGCGGAACAAGTCGGCGTTGCGGCGCACCTTGGCGCGCCGCTCGGCGCCTTCGCCACTCTTCAGGATGTTCAACACCTCGATGCTGGCGGCGGCGATGGCCGGGGCCAGCGTGTTGGAGAACAGATACGGGCGCGAACGCTGGCGCAGCAGGTCGACAATGGGCTGGCGCGCGGCGACGTAGCCGCCGGAAGCGCCGCCCAGGGCCTTGCCCAGCGTGCCGGTATAGATGTCGACGCGGTCGGCGACGCCGCACAGCTCAGGCGTGCCGGCGCCGGTTTCGCCGATAAAGCCCACCGCGTGCGAATCGTCGACCATGACGATGGCGCCGTGACGGTCGGCCACTTCGCACAGACCCTTCAGGTTGGCGATGATGCCGTCCATCGAGAACACGCCGTCGGTGACGATCAGCTTGAAGCGCGCGCCGGCCTGCTCGGCCGCCTGCAGCTGCGCCTCCAGATCGGCCATGTCGTTGTTCTTGTAGCGGAAGCGCTTGGCCTTGGACAGGCGCACGCCGTCGATGATGGACGCGTGGTTCAACTCGTCCGAGATCACCGCGTCCTCTTCGCCCAGCAGCGTTTCGAACACGCCGCCGTTGGCGTCGAAGCAGCTGGAATACAGGATGGTGTCGTCGGTGCCGAGGAAATCGGAAACGGCTTTTTCCAATTGCTTGTGGACCGACTGGGTGCCGCAGATGAAGCGCACCGACGCGCAACCGTAGCCGTATTCGTCCATGCCGGCCTTGGCCGCCAGCACCAGCCGCTTGTCGTCGGCCAGGCCCAGATAGTTGTTGGCGCAGAAGTTCAGCACCTGCTCGCCGCCGGCCAGCGCGATGCCGGCACTCTGCGGCGTGGCGATCACGCGTTCCGGCTTCTCGAAGCCGTCGGCCCGGATCTGCGCCAGCGTGGCCTGCAGATGGGCAAGATAAGTGTGGTTCATGACCATTCCTTGGATTGGCCGGACGCGTCGCGCGTCCGGACTGCGTCGCGCCCCGCCCCAGGCGGCGCGCACCGGAAAACTGTAGCCATTCTAGCCCAGCCGCCCCCCGACCAGCAGTGACAGTTGTCAGCGTTTTGGCGGCGCTTTGTCACCGTCATGCAATGTTGCGGCAACGTCCTCGTCCGCGTCGTCCCAGGCCAGCGGCTTCACGCCGGGCGGCAAGTCGGGCGGCGGCTCGCGCTTGGCCAGCCTGGCCAGGATGCCGGCCACGGTGGCGATCGGCGCGACGATCACCGCCACCCAGAACCAGGTGGAATGCAATACATCCATGGCATCGCTCCCAAAAAGACAAAGCCCCCTGCCGCATGCGGGCAGAGGGCGCGGCTCATCGATTCCTATTATCGGTCAACGGCGGCGCAGCAGGCGTGCGGCGTCCATCGCGAAATAGGTCAGGATGCCGTCGGCGCCGGCGCGCTTGAACGCCAGCAGGCTTTCCATCATGCACTTCTCCTCGTTCAGCCAGCCGTTCTGGAAGGCCGCCTTCAGCATCGCGTATTCGCCGGACACCTGATAGGCGAAGGTCGGCACGTGGAAGGTGTCCTTGACGCGGCGGATCACGTCCAGATAAGGCATGCCCGGCTTGATCATCACCATGTCGGCGCCCTCCTCCAGGTCCTGCGCCACTTCCTGGATCGCCTCGTCGATATTGGCCGGGTCCATCTGATAGTTGTTCTTGTCGGCCTTGCCCAGATTGGCCGACGAGCCCAGCGCGTCGCGGAACGGGCCGTAGAAGCCGGACGAATACTTGGCGGAGTAGGCCAGGATCTTGGTATGGATGAAGCCTTCTTCCTCGAAAGCCTCTCGGATCGCGCCGATGCGGCCGTCCATCATGTCGGACGGGCCGAACACGTCGACGCCGGCCTCGGCGTGGCACAGGCCCTGCTTGATCAGGATCTCGGTGGTCTCGTCGTTCAGCACATAGCCGTTGGCGTCCACCACGCCGTCCTGGCCATGTATGGTGTACGGGTCTAGCGCGCCGTCGGTCATCACGCCCAGTTCCGGGAAGCGCTTCTTCAGTTCGCGCACCACGCGCGGCACCAGGCCGTCCGGGTTATAGGCCTCGCGCGCCTCGTTGTCCTTGCCCTCGGTGATCACCGGGAACAACGACAACATCGGAATGCCCAGCTCCAACGCCTCCTCGGCCACCGGCAGCAGCTTGTCCAGCGTCAGCCTCGGCGCCCCCGGCATCGACGGCACGTCCACCACCTGGCCGCTGCCTTCCATGACGAAGACCGGATAGATCAGGTCGTTGGCGGTGACGACGTTTTCGCGCATCAGCCGGCGGCTGAACTCGTCTCTGCGCATCCGGCGCATGCGGGTGACCGGGAAATAGCGATTGGCAAAAATCATGACGGCTGGCCTCTGAATAAAGACAAGGTCAATTGTACGCCCATTATCGGCACCATGGCAGCCGCGCCGGGCCGGCTCGCCTGAGGTTTACTCATGGCTGCCATGCCGGGGCGGCAGCCGAGATTGCGCTTTTCGCAGACTGTTCCGTCATTGACATTTGCAAAAACACAACACCCCATCGTCATTAAATCGTTGTTTACAACTTGCTCAATACGCAAATCCATCCAGGCTTGTCGGACCCCTCTGAAAAAGGCCTATCAAGTCATTGATTTGAAAAATTTTGCTTTAAAAATATAGTTTTCATAGAAAAAATACTAACGTCATTAATATGCTGCTTTTCAAACTGTTAAGAAATGTTTCTTGACTACAAACTTACCGCCAAGACACACTGCCGGACCTGGTGACAAGGACGCAAAACCGCTTGCGCCAGATGCCCTAGAGGCAGATTCAAAAAACAAAGGATAGAGGAGAGATAGAGATGAAAAAGATCATCATCGCCGCCGCCGTCGCGGCAGCCGTGCCCGCGCTTGCCCACGCCGACGTGACCCTTTACGGCTCGCTGCGCGCCGGTATTTCCAGCACCAAGAACAGCACCAACAACTACACCTCGACCTTCGGCGTCGACGACTTCGGCAGCCGCATCGGCTTCAAGGGCAACGAAGACCTGGGCAACGGCCTGAAAACCATCTGGCAGGTGGAAACCGGCCTGTCGATGGACGGCACCTCCGGCTTCGCCAGCACCGACTCCGGCAAGCTGGCCAGCCGCGAGAGCTTTGTCGGCGTAGAAGGCGGCTTCGGCAAGCTGCGCGTCGGCTACCTGACCGACGTGCTCGGCGACAGCGAATCCACCGACAACCTGTACGGCCCGTTCCGCGACAATATGGGCACCGGCTTCCCGCTGTACGAAGCCACCGACGTGTTCGGCGCCTACGGCGACTCCCGCTTCAAGAACGGCATCCGCTACGACAGCCCGGACCTGTACGGCTTCAACCTCACCGCCCACTACGGCGCCGGCGAAAGCCAGACCGCCGGCCAGATGAAACAGGGCGACAAGGTCGGCCTGCGCCTCGCCTACCAGAACAGCGGCTTCTTCGGTTCCTGGGCCTACGCCGGCGCGATGAACACCAAGGGCGGCAGCAACAGCTCGACCAACCGTATCGAAGGCGGCTACAACGCCAACAACCTGTACCTGGCCGCCACCTATCAATGGGTGACGCTGTACGGCAACGCCCAGGCGCTGCCGGGCATCGCCAGCCTGACTCCGACCATCGCCACCGGCGGCAACAAGCTGGAAAACCAGACCTGGGCGGTCAACCTGGCCTATGCCTTCGGCAACTTCAAGCCGTCCATCGTCTACTCCAAGCGCGGCGACGCCAAGGTGGACGGCGTGCGCTACAGCCTGGGCGCCACCCAGTGGGCCGCCGCGCTCGACTACACGGTCAGCAAGCGCACGCTGCTGCAGGCCGGCTACGGCCAGGTGAAGGAAAACCGCGACGCGCAGTTCGCCAACGGCCACGCCAAGGACACCTCGTCCACCATCTGGGCGATGATGAAGCACAACTTCTAAGCGCCCCCGGCAAGTCATGGAATGTGCGGACAGCCGCCCCTCGGGGCGGCTGTCTCGCTTTCGGCGCCGATAAAAAAAGCCGGCCCGTTCGGGCCGGCTCTCGCCGCGGCATCGACGCCGCTTATTCGAAGAAGTCGCGCAGCTTGTCCATGAACGACTTCGAGCGCGGATTGTGGGTGGCCACGTCGCCCTGGCTGATCGCCTCGAACTCGCGCAGCAGCTCCTTCTGGCGTTCGGTCAGCTTGACCGGGGTCTCGACGATCACATGGCAGTGCAGATCGCCGAACTCGCTGCCGCGCACCGCCTTGACGCCCTTGCCGCGCAGACGATAGACGCGGCCGCTCTGGGTTTCCCCGGCGATCTTGACCTTGGCCATGCCGTCCAGCGTCGGAATCTCCACCTCGCCGCCCAGCGCCGCCGTCGAAAACGAGATCGGCATCTCGCAATGCAGGTCCATGCCGTCGCGCTGGAACACCGCATGCGCCTTGATATGGGTGACCACGTACAGATCGCCGGCCGGACCGCCGTTCTGACCCGGCTCGCCCTCGCCGCCGAGACGGATGCGGTCGCCCTCGTCGACGCCGGCCGGAATCTTCACGTTCAGCGTCTTGGTGGTCTTCTTCTGGCCGGCGCCGTGGCAGCTGGTGCACGGATCGGAGATCTGCTTGCCGCTGCCGTGGCAGGTCGGGCAGGTCTGCTGGATCGAGAAGAAGCCCTGGCTCATCCGCACCTGGCCGTGGCCGCCGCAGGTCGAGCAGGTCTTGGGCTGGGTGCCCGGCTTGGCGCCGCTGCCGTTGCAGGTGGAGCACGCCTCGTGCGACGGAATGCGGATCTGCTTCTCGCAGCCGCGCGCCGCCTCTTCCAGCGAGATTTCCATGTTGTAGCGCAGATCGGCGCCGCGGTAGACGTTGGAACGTCCGCCGCCCGCGCCCGCGCCGGCCCCGCGGCCTCCGCCGAAGATGTCGCTGAAGATGTCGGCGAAATCGCCGAAGCCGCCGAAGCCCTGTCCGCCGCCGCCGGCCTGCGGATCGACGCCGGCATGGCCGAACTGGTCATAGGCGCCGCGCTTCTGGCCGTCGGACAGGATCTCGTAGGCTTCCTTCACCTCCTTGAACTTGTCTTCGGCTTCCTTGCTGTCCGGATTGCGGTCCGGATGGTATTTCATCGCCAGCTTGCGATAGGCCTTCTTGATGTCGTCTTCCGACGCATCGCGATTGACGCCCAGCACATCGTAATAATCTTTTTTCGACATTGTCTTTCACTCTCTGGTCGGCCCGGTCCTGCCCGGCGCAACCGTGTCGCTCGATACGGCAAAGGCACAGAGGCCGGTGGAGACGCCTCCCCCATTCCCTGTGCCTCGATCAGTGAGACCAGACGCTTACTTCTTGTCTTTCACTTCTTCGAACTCGGCGTCCACCACGTTGCCGTCGTCCTTCTTGTCGGCTTCCGGCTGCGCGCCGCCCTCGGCGCCCGCTTCGGTCTGCGCCTGGGCGTACATGATCTCGCCCAGCTTCTGGCTAGCCTTGGCCAGTTCCTCGGCCTTGGCTTCGATCGCTTCCTTGTCGTCGCCCTTCACCACGTCCTCGGCTTCCTTCAGCGCCGATTCGATCTTGGCCTTCTCGTCGGCGCCGATCTTGTCGCCGTGCTCGGACAGCGATTTCTTGATGCTGTGGATCAGACCTTCGGCGTGGTTGCGCGCGGTCACCAGCTCATGCAGCTTCTTGTCTTCCTCGGCATTGGCCTCGGCGTCCTTCACCATGCGCTCGATCTCGGCCTCGGACAGACCGGACGATGCCTGGATGGTGATGTTGGCCTGCTTGCCGGAAGCCTTGTCCTTGGCCGACACGTGCAGGATGCCGTTGGCGTCGATGTTGAACTCGACCTCGATCTGCGGGATGCCGCGCGGCGCCGGCGGGATGTCGCCCAGATTGAACTGGCCCAGCGACTTGTTGGCCGCGGCCTTCTCGCGCTCGCCCTGCAGCACGTGGATGGTCACCGCGGTCTGGTTGTCGTCGGCGGTGGAGAAGGTTTGCGACGCCTTGGTCGGGATCGTCGTGTTCTTCTGGATCAGCTTGGTCATCACGCCGCCCAGCGTTTCAATGCCCAGCGACAGCGGGGTCACGTCCAAGAGCAGCACGTCCTTGCGGTCGCCGGACAGCACCGAGCCCTGGATCGCGGCGCCGACGGCCACCGCTTCGTCCGGGTTCACGTCCTTGCGCGGCTCCTTGCCGAAGAACTCCTTGACCGCGTCCTGCACCTTCGGCATGCGGGTCTGGCCGCCGACCAGGATCACGTCGGTGATGTCGGACAGCGACACGCCGGCGTCCTTCAAGGCCACGCGGCACGGCTCGATCGAGCGGACGATCAGGTCGTCGACCAGGCTTTCGAACTTGGCGCGGGTGATCTTCATCGCCAGGTGCTTGGGACCGGTGGCGTCCATCGTGATGTACGGCAGGTTCACTTCGGTCTGGGTCGCGCTGGACAGCTCGATCTTGGCTTTCTCGGCGGCTTCCTTCAGACGTTGCAGCGCCATCACGTCCTGCTTCAGATCGACGCCCTGCTCCTTCTTGAATTCGGTGACGATGTAGTCGATCACGCGCTGGTCGAAGTCTTCGCCGCCCAGGAAGGTGTCGCCGTTGGTCGACAGCACTTCGAACTGGTGCTCGCCGTCCACATCGGCGATTTCGATGATGGACACGTCGAAGGTGCCGCCGCCCAGGTCGTACACCGCGATCTTGCGGTCGCCTTCCTGCTTGGCCAGGCCGAAGGCCAGCGCGGCCGCGGTCGGCTCGTTGATGATGCGCTTCACTTCCAGACCCGCGATGCGGCCGGCGTCCTTGGTGGCCTGGCGCTGGCTGTCGTTGAAGTAGGCCGGCACGGTGATCACCGCCTCGGTCACTTCCTCGCCCAGGTAGTCCTCGGCGGCCTTCTTCATCTTGCGCAGCACTTCAGCGGAGATCTGCGGCGGAGCCAGTTCCTGGTCGCGCGCCTTGACCCAGGCGTCGCCGTTCTTGGCCTTCAGGATTTCGAAGGGCATCAGGTCGATGTCCTTCTGCACTTCCTTGTCCTCGAAGCGGCGGCCGATCAGGCGCTTCGCGGCGTAGATGGTGTTTCGCGGATTGGTCACCGCCTGGCGCTTGGCCGGCGCGCCGACCAGGATCTCGCCGTCTTCGACGTAGGCGATGATGGACGGCGTGGTGCGGTTGCCCTCGGCGTTCTCGATTACTTTCGGATTGCCGCCTTCGATGACCGCCACGCAGGAGTTGGTGGTGCCCAGATCGATACCGATGATTTTACCCATGATTCAATTCCTTTCTTCCGATTCGTTTCCGTCCGGCGCTGTTCTTGTCGATAGCCGGAACCTGTTGTCTCAATAAATATTGGCTATGCCCGTCTTTTCAAGAGGCGGGCATGCGCCTTTTTTCATTCCTTGGCCTTGGCCACCACCACCATCGCCGGACGCAGCACGCGGTCGGCCAGCAGATAGCCCTTCTGCATCACGCGCACCACGGTGTTCGGCTCGGCGTCGGACGCCTCGGCGCTCATCGCCTGGTGCTGGTGCGGGTCCAGCTTGTCGCCGGCCTTCGGCGCGATATCCTTGATCTGGGCCTTCTCGAAGGCGGAGACCAGTTGCTTCAGCGTCATGTCCACGCCCATCTTCAGCGTGTCGATCTGGCCGCTCTGGTCCAGCAGCGCCATTTCCAGATAGTCCTTGACCGTCACCAGCTCGGCGGCGAACTTGCCGATCGCGTATTTGTGCGCGGCGGCCACTTCGTCCTGGGCGCGGCGGCGCTGGTTTTCCATCTCGGCGCGGGCCCGCAGCAGCGTGTCGTTCAGTTCGGCGATTTCGGCTTCCAGCCCGGCAATATGCTGCTCGGGGGTCTGCTCCAGCTCGGTATGCGCCGCGCTGGCGGCATCGGTCGCTTCATCGGCTACGGCTTCGGCCGCCGGATTCAGATTTTCTTGCATGACGTTTCCTTGGAATTGCACCGGCTAAATTTGATGTCCAGACCCAAGGTAGGGACTCTTGCGGCGATTTCAAGCCCTGCGCGCTTATCTCCGGCGAAAGATGACGCCGCGCGATGCGCGTATTTCAACTGTCATTTTTTCGCATTGAAAACATTTCCGCGCGCCCGTCGATTCGTTTAAAACCGTGTTTTGTTAGCTTATGAAAACACAGTGTTTTTTCTGTGCTGCACTGCACACAACGCGTTTTTTTTGTGCTTATAATGGGCCCACGCCACGCAGCAAACCGCCGCGGCGCCGCAACGGCGCGCTGCCGGCGGCCGAGAAAAATCGGGCCGATCAAGCCCGGTTTCGACAAAAATCCGGAACACCGGATGCGCTTTACCGCTATGAGGACGCCGGCCCCGGCCGGCGAGCACAGAAACGTTTCGAGAAGGGTTCCAAACATGACGACTCGCGAACAACGCATTGCAGCCATTCAGAAGGACTGGGACGAGAATCCGCGCTGGAAAGGCATCAAGCGCGGCTACAGCGCCGCCGACGTCGAGCGCCTGCGCGGCTCGCTGCAGATCGAACACACGCTGGCCCGCCGCGGCGCCGAAAAACTGTGGCAGCTGGTCAACCACGAGCCGTACATCAACTGTCTGGGCGCGCTGACCGGCGGCCAGGCGATGCAACAGGTGAAAGCCGGCGTCAAGGCGATCTATCTGTCCGGCTGGCAGGTCGCCGCCGACAACAACGAATACTCGGCGATGTATCCGGACCAGTCGCTGTACCCGGTGGACTCGGTGCCCAAGGTGGTGGAGCGCATCAACAACACCTTCACCCGCGCCGACGAAATCCAGCATGCCAAGGGCCTCGAACCGGGCGATAGCGCCTACGTCGACTACTTCGCCCCCATCGTCGCCGACGCCGAAGCCGGCTTCGGCGGCGTCTTGAACGCCTACGAGCTGATGAAGTCGATGATACGCGCCGGCGCCGCCGGCGTGCACTTCGAGGACCAGCTGGCCTCGGTGAAGAAATGCGGCCACATGGGCGGCAAAGTGCTGGTGCCGACGCAGGAGGCGATCCAGAAGCTGATCGCCGCGCGTCTGGCGGCCGACGTCTACGGCGTGCCGACGCTGGTGATCGCCCGCACCGACGCCGAGGCGGCCGACCTCTTGACCGGCGACGTCGACCCGAACGACGAGCCGTTCCTGACCGGCGAGCGCACCGCCGAAGGCTTCTACAAGACCAAGAAGGGCCTGGAGCAGGCGATCAGCCGCGCCGTGGCCTACGCCGACTACGCCGACCTGGTGTGGTGCGAGACCGGCACGCCGGACCTGGAGTTCGCCCGCAAGTTCGCCGAAGCCGTCCACGCCAAGCATCCGGGCAAGCTCTTGGCCTACAACTGCTCGCCGTCGTTCAACTGGAGAAAGAATCTGGACGACGCCACCATCGCTCGCTTCCAGCGCGAGCTGGGCGCGATGGGCTACAAGTACCAGTTCATCACGCTGGCCGGCATCCACAGCATGTGGTTCAACATGTACGACCTGGCGCAGGACTACGTGGCGCGCGGCATGTCCGCCTATGTCGAAAAAGTGCAGGAGCCGGAGTTCGCCGCCCGCGACCGCGGCTACAGCTTCGTGTCGCACCAGCAGGAAGTCGGCACCGGCTACTTCGACGACGTCACCACCGTGATCCAGGGCGGCGCCTCCAGCGTCACCGCGCTGACCGGCTCCACCGAGGAAGAGCAGTTCCATTAAGCCGCCATAAGCGGCGAACCGAAGGCCCGCGTACCCCGCGGGCGGTGCCGCCCCGCCTCACGGCCGGGCGGCATTTTCACATTTGAACGGAGAACGACATGAGCCTGGCCACCACCGATCTGTGCGACGCCTTCGACGCCGAAATCCAGGTGCTGGAGCCGATCTTTCTATCGTTCGGCGGCAACATCCGCTTTCACGGCCCCATCGCCACGCTGAAGCTGTTCGAGGACAACAGCCTGGTGCGCGCGATGCTGGGCGAGGCCGGACGCGGCCGGGTGCTGGTGGTAGACGGCGGCGGCTCGCGCCGCTGCGCGCTGCTGGGCGATCAACTGGGCGAGCTGGCGGTG
Organism: Chromobacterium sp. ATCC 53434; assembly: GCF_002848345.1. NCBI lineage: Bacteria > Pseudomonadati > Pseudomonadota > Betaproteobacteria > Neisseriales > Chromobacteriaceae > Chromobacterium > Chromobacterium sp. ATCC 53434. The sequence continues at coordinate 3,191,814 of NZ_CP025429.1, forward strand.
AAGAACGGCTGGGCCGGGCTGGTGCTGGACGGCTGCGTGCGCGACAGCGCGGCGCTGGGCAAGCTGCCGCTGGGCGTCAAGGCGCTGGCGACGCACCCGCGCAAGTCGGTGAAGCTGGACGCCGGCCAGCGGGAGCTGCCGCTGCGCGTCGCCGGCTGCGACATCCTGCCGGGCCACTGGCTGTACGCCGACGAGGACGGCGTCATCGTCAGCGCCCGCGAGCTGATCTGATAAGCCTGCCGAGACGATCAGTAGCCGCCGCTGCGAGGATGCACCGGCAGCACGCCCTGGGCGTTGGCGGTGCCCCACTCCAGCCGCTGCTCCCACCAGGTGTGATGCTCCGGCACCAGAATCTCCGGCGTGTCCAGCGAGGCGGCGGTGATGTCGATCTCTTCCGGATCGGATTCGTGGAAATAGGTCAGCGTGGAGCCGCAGTGCGGACAGAAGCCGCGCGACACCGCGGCAGAGGAATGGTATTGCGTCGGCTTCTCGCCGCGCCACTCCAGTTCGTGCACCCGCATCGTGAACCAGGTGACGAAGGCCGCGCCGCTGGCGCGCCGGCAGCTGCGGCAATGGCAGTGGGTGATATGAAACGGCGTGCCGCGCAAACGGTAGCGCACCGCACCGCACAAGCAACCGCCAGTCAGCCCCATCAGCATGCCCGCCTCCGTTGCAACGATGCGCCACCGTCGGGCCGCCGTCGGCGCCCGACCCCGTTTCTTTCACTATGCCTCAGCCATGCTGCAAGTGCAAAAAAACCATCGCGGCCGACCTTGTCCGCCGCCGGGACATGTGGCCGACATCACATACAATGAAATAGGCCCGCCACCGGAAAACCATCATGCGCCCAACTCTCGCCTCCCTGCTGCTCTGTCTGGCGCTGCCGCACGCGACCGCCCGGGCCGCAGAAGCGGACCGCTCCCCGGTAGCGATCTGCGACGACGGCGAGGAGTGGCCGCCGTTCACCTACTACCGCCGCGTCGACGGCAAGCCGACAACGGAGATCACCGGTTTCTCCGTCGAGGTGATAGGCGCCATCCTGGCCAAGCACGGCATTCCGTTCACCATCACGCTGCCGCCGTGGAAACGCTGCCTGGCCTCGATAGAGGCCGGAGAGAACTACGTGATGGCGCTCAGCGCCAGCAAAAGCCCGGAACGGGAGAAGCGGTTCCTGTTTTCCGCGCCCTACTATCAGACCCACTATTACGCGTTCTACGCGAAAAACCGCTTCCCCCGGGGACTGAAGCTGGATGCCCAGTCCGATCTCAACCGCTATCGGCTCGGCGGCGTCAAAGGCTACGCCTACGCCAAGCTGGAGGCGGTGGACAAGGGCAGGATGATACTGGCCGCCAGCTACCCCGAACTGATCAAGATGATGAAGGCCGGCCGGCTGGACGTGTTCGCCGAGGATTACGAAGTCATCATCGGCCTGGCCAGCATAGGCGTGCTGGACGCCGCCTGGGACGCGGACATCGGCCATCTGCCGCTGCCCGGCGCCAACGCCAATCCCTTCCACATGATATTCAGCCGCAGCAATCCTCGCGGCGAGCAGCTGAGGCGGCTGGTGGACGAGGAGCTGGACGCGATGCGCCGCTCAGGGCAGCTGGCCCGGCTGCTGGCCAAATACGTGAAGCGCTAGGCCGCGTCCAAAAGCAAATCGCCGCGGACAGCCTCCAGGCTGCCTCGCGGCGATGGCGAAAACGCGGACGATCAGGCCGGCTGGGTCGGCGTCGCGCCCTTCACCTCGGTCAGGCGGTTGTCGCCGTCGACGAAGACCAGCTTCGGCGAATGGCCCTTCAGCTCGGCGTCCTCGTACTGCGCGAACGAGGCAATGATCAACAGATCGCCCGGCGCGGCGCGGCGCGCGGCCGAACCGTTGACCGAGATCACGCCGGAACCGCGCTCGGCCTTGATCGCGTAGGTGGCGAAGCGCTCGCCGTTGGTGACGTTCCAGATCTGCACTTCCTCGTATTCGAGAATGTCCGCCGCTTCCAGCAGGTTCTCGTCTATCGCGCAGGATCCGATGTAATGCAGCTCGGCATGCGTGGTGGTCACGCGGTGGAGCTTGGATTTCAGCATATTGCGTTGCATGATGGCCTTCCTTGTCGCTCCGCCTCAGCGGAACACTTCGATATTGTCGATCAGACGGGTCTTGCCCAGCCGCGCGGCGGCCAGCACCACCAGCCGCTTCTCGCCGGCGTGGGCGATTTCCAGCGTGTCGGCCTGGCGCACCTCGACGTAGTCGACGGTCCAGCCGGCGGCCGCCAGGTCGTCGCGCGCGGCGGCCTCCAGCGCGGCGTAGTCCTGGCTGCCGGCCAGCAGGCCGTCGCGCATCGCCGCAAGATTGCGGTACAGCCGCGGCGCCTCGGCCCGCTCGGCGGCCGACAGATAGCCGTTGCGCGACGACAGCGCCAGGCCGTCGTCGGCGCGGCCGGTGTCGACCGGCACGATGACGATGGGCGAGTTCAGATCGTCTATCATCGCCTGAATCACATGCAGCTGCTGGTAATCCTTCTTGCCGAAGCAGGCCAGGTCCGGCTGCACGATGTTGAACAGCTTGGTCACCACGGTGGCGACGCCGCGGAAGTGGCCGGGCCGGAAGGCGCCGCACAGCTCGTTCTGGATGTGCGGCGGCTCGATATTGAAGTCCTGCCTGACCCGCGGATACAGCTCGCGCTCGGTCGGGAAGAACAGCGCGTCGACGCCGGCGGCGCGAAGCTTGTCGCAATCGGCCTCGAAGGTGCGCGGATAGGCGTCGAAGTCCTCGCCCTGGCCGAACTGCAGCCGGTTGACGAAGATGCTGACGACGACCTTGTCCGCCTGCTCGCGCGCGGCGGCCACCAGCTTCAGATGCCCCTCGTGCAGATTGCCCATCGTCGGCACGAAGGCGACCTTGCCGGCCGCCTTCCGCCAGGCGCGGATCTCGGCCACGCTACGGATGATTTCCATCTCTCGTTCTCTTCCGGGCTTAGTAAGTGTGTTCTGCGGACGGGAAGGTCTGGTCCTTCACCGCCTTGATATAGGCTTCGACCGCGCCCTGGATGCTGCCGGCCTCGTCCATGAAGTTCTTGACGAACTTGGCCTTCTTGCCCGGATACACGCCCAGCATGTCGTGCAGCACCAGCACCTGGCCGGACACGTCGACGCCGGCGCCTATGCCTATCGTCGGCACCTTGACGGTTTCTGTGATCTCCCTGGCCAGCGCCGCCGGCACGCACTCCATCAACACCAGGCTGGCGCCGGCCTCGGCCAGCGCCTTGGCGTCGGCGACGATGCGCTGCGCGTCGTCGCCGCGGCCCTGCACGCGGTAGCCGCCGAAGGCGTTGACGAACTGCGGGGTCAGGCCGATGTGCGAGCACACCGGGATGCCGCGCTCGACCAGGAAGCGGGTGGTCTCGGCCATATAGGCGCCGCCCTCCAGCTTGACCATGTGGGCGCCGGCCTGCAGCAGGCGCGCGGCGTGGGCGAAGGCCTGCTGCGGACTTTGCTGATAGGCGCCGAACGTCATGTCGCCGAGGATCAGCGCGTTCTTCGCGCCGCGGGCCACGCAGCGGACGTGGTAGAGCATGTCCTCCTCGCTGACCGGCAGCGTGGAGTCCACGCCCTGCATCACCGGCCCCAGCGAATCGCCGACCAGCAGGATTTCGACGCCTGCCTCGTCCAGCAGGCTGGCGAAACTGGCGTCGTAGCAGGTCAGCATCGTGATCTTCCGGCCTTCCTCGGCCAGCTTGTGCAAGGTGTTGACGGTTATTTTCATTTCTCGACTTCCTCGTGTTCCATCTGCGGCGCCGCGCGGGATGCCCCGGTCAGACGCTCTTGTTGAAATAGCTGCGCTGGCCGCGCATTTCGGCGATGCAGCGGATCAATAACTCGAAGTCCTCGTCGCCGTCCACCAGATTCAGGTGGTCGGTGTTGACGATCAGCAACGGCGCCGACTCGTACTGATGGAAGAATTCGCTGTAGCCGGCATGCACGCGCTTCAGATAGCCCTCGGGGAAGTTCACCTCGTAGTCGATCGCGCGCGCGGCCACCCGCTGCAGCAGGATGTCCTCCGACGCCTGCAGATAGATCACCAGATCCGGCACCGGGTATTCCGGCAGCGCCTGCGGCGCCAGCCGCTGGTACAGCGCCAGCTCATGCTCGTCCAGATTGAGCCGGGCGAACAGCTGGTCCTTGTCGAACAGGAAGTCCGACACCAGCGGCGCCGCCTGCAAATCTCCCGCCAGCATCTCGCGCGCGATGTCGGCGCGCTGCAGCAGGAAGCTCAGCTGGGTGGACAGCGCGTGCGCCGGCATATTGCGGTAGAAGCGCGGCAGGAACGGATTGGCGGCCGGGTCCTCGACCTTCAGCTGCACGCCCCAGTACTCGGACAAGCGGCGGGCCAGCGACGACTTGCCGGCGCCTATCGGCCCCTCGACCACCACGTAACGCAATTGACTCATACGATTCCTGTTCTTAGCGCCTGTTCAAAGTCTTTTTTCCAGCAGCGCGGCCCGGCCGTCGGCCCGGATGCCAAGCGGAGGGACGAAGCCCGACAAGCCGCGAGAGCCTGCGGCTTCAGCCGTCCCGTCGGGCCGCGACAAGACCTTGAACCGGCTCATGTCGATTTCAGTCGGCCACGTCCAGCCGCTCTATGCCGTCGGCGCCGAGCGCGGCGGCCAGCGCCGACACGTCGCCGACGCCGGGCAGCACCGTCCCGGCGGCAATCTCGGCCAGCGGCGCCATCACGAAGGCGCGCTGATGCATGCGCGGATGAGGCAGGGTCAGCCGAGCATCTTCCAGAAAGATGCCGTCGTAATACAATAAATCAAGGTCCAGCACCCTGGGCGCGTTGCGGAAGCTGCGCTCGCGGCCGAAACGCTGCTCCAGCGCCAGCAACTCGTCCAGCAATCCATCGGGCGGGAGCGCGGTGTCGAGCAGCGCCACCGCGTTGATGAAATCGGGCTGGTCGGCATAGCCGACCGGCGTGGTGCGATACAGCGAGGAATGGCGCAGCAGCGTGGTGCCGGCCAAATGGCCAAGGGCCGCGAGCGCGGCCCTCACCTGCCGGTCCGGCTGCTCCAGGTTGCTACCCAGAGCGACATAGGCCAGCGTCACTCGACGCTCTCCTCTGCGCCCCCGTCCTTGCGGCGGCCGCCGCTGCGCCGACGGCGGCGCTTCTTCGCCGGTTCGTCGCCGCCGCCCGCGTCCTTGGCCTCGGCGATCAGTCGCTCGCACTCGTCGGCGTCGGCGCGCTGGAAGCGCTCCCACCACTCGACCAGCGCGCCCGGCACTTCGCCGGCCTCGCTGCGCAATGCCAGGAAATCGTAGGCGGCGCGGAAGCGCGGCTGTTCCAGGAAACGGTAGGGACGGGCGCCGCTGCGGCTGTCGAAACGGGCCTGCAAGGTCCAGATTTCGCGCATGGTCACGCTGAAGCGGCGCGGAATGGCGAAATCGTTGTCCTGCTCGGACTCGACGTCGGAAATGGCCGCCAGCAACGCCGGCAAGCTCTTCTCGCCATCGGCGAGCCGGCGCTGCCAGCCCTGGTTGACCTGGCGCCACAGCAGCGTGGCCAGCAGGAAGCCGACCGAAATCGGCTTGTCGGCGCGCAGACGGGCGTCGGTGCTGTCCAGGCCCAGCCGCAGGAAGGCGTCGTCGCCGCCCTTGTCGTCCATCACCGCGTCCAGCAGCGGGAACACGCCGCGGGCCAGCCCCTCCTCCCGCAGCTTCTTCAGGCAGGCGTAGGCGTGGCCGGACAGCAGCAGTTTCAGCAGCTCGTCGAACAGCCGGGCCGGCGGCTCCTTCTTCAGCAGGTGGGCGTGGGCGCGGATCGGCTTCTTGGTGTCGGCGTCGATCTCGAAGCCGAGCTTGGCCGCCAGCCGCACCGCGCGCAGCATGCGCACCGGGTCTTCCTGATAACGGCGCGCCGGCTGGCCTATCATCACCAGCTTCTTCGCGTGCAGGTCCTTGACACCGTTGTGGTAGTCGATGACGGTCTCGTCGGACGCATCGTAGAACAGCGCGTTGACGGTGAAGTCGCGGCGGTGCGCGTCCTCCTCCTGGCTGCCGAAGCTGTTGTCGGCCATGATGCGGCCGGTTTCATTGGTGTCGTCGACGCTGCCGCCGCGGAAGGTGGTCACCTCTATCGTTTCCGGGCCCATCATCACGTGGACGATGCGGAAGCGGCGGCCGATGATGCGGGAGCGGCGGAACAGGTGGTGGACCTGCTCCGGCGTGGCGTTGGTGGCCACGTCGAAATCCTTGGGCGACACGCCCAGCATCAGGTCGCGCACCGCGCCGCCGACCACGTAGGCGGCGTAGCCCGCTTCCTGCAGGCGGGAGGTGACGCGCAATGCGGCCTGGCTCAGTTGGTCGCGGCGTATGCCGTGTTGCGGCAGCGGATAGACGCGCGGTTTGCCACGGCGCTTGCCCATCGGCAGTTCCAGGACTTTACGGATTAGCTTGCGGATCATGTGGAAGATTGTGACTTGGAATGCTGGATTCGCAAGATTAGGGATTCGAGGCCGCGATTATAGCCCGAATCTTTGCGGAAAATACACATCGCTTCCCTCCTCTGTCGGCAAGGCGCCGCTATCGATTTACGCTTCGGCCAGGTAGCCGTCCAGCTTGTCCAGCAGATGCTGGCGCAGCGCCGTCACCGCCGGCGACAGCATCAGCCGGTGCGGCGTCACCAGACACAGCGGCGTCGCCTCGGTGCGGTAGTCCGGCAGCAATTCGAGCAGCCGGCCGGCGCGCAGGTCGGCCAGCACGTCCAGCCTGGACTTGTAGGCGATGCCCATTCCGTCCAGCGCCCAGCGCCGCACGATCTCGCCGTCGTCGCCCTGCCAGCGCCCGCCGACCGCCACCGTCTGGCGTTCGCCGCCGCGCTCGAAACTCCAGCGCTCGTGCAGCGCCGTTCCCAGCACCAGCCGCAGACATTGGTGGCCGCGCAGGGCCTGCGGCGACGCCGGCGCGCCGTGGCGGGCCAGATAGTCCGGCGACGCGCACAGCACGCGGCGGTTGTCCGGCGCCAGCGGCAGCGCCACCAGGCTGGAATCCTCCGGCACGCCGTAGCGCAAGGCCACGTCTACCGGCTGACGGTAGAGGTCGGCGACCCTGTCGCTGATCCGCAACTGCAGATTGAGCCTGGAATGCTCTTCCATGAACGCGTCCAGCCAGGGTCGCAGCAGATTGCGCCCCAGATCTGACGGCATCGACAGCGACAGGCCGCCCAGCAAGGCCAGCCTCTCCGCCTCCAGCGCCAGGCTGCCGGCCCGCACCGCGTCCAGCGCCGCGCGCGCATGGTCCAGATAGCGTTCGCCGGCCAGCGTCAGCCTCAGGCTGCGGGTCGAGCGGGCCAGCAATTGCGTGCCCAGCGCCTGCTCCAGCCGCTTCAGCGACGCGCTGGCCACCGCCGGACTCAGATCCAGCTGCCGCGCCGCCGCCGACAGGCCGCCCAGTTCGGCCGCGCCGATGAAAACCTGCAAATCGTCCAGCCTGACCATTTTTATCAAAGGAATATTGAAACTGATTCCAATTCTAGCCGGATTTCAACAGAAAGAAATAGCAATACGATACAGCCATCGACAACCGCGCCTCGCCGCGACACCTGAAAGGAAAACCGATGAAAGCCGTCGCCTACTACCAGAACCTGCCGATAGACCACCCGGAAGCGCTGCGGGACGTCACGCTGCCGGAACCCGAGCTCGGCCCGCGCGACCTGCTGGTCGAGGTGAAAGCCGTCTCCGTCAACCCGGTCGACGTCAAAGTGCGCGCCAATATGGCGCCGGAAGCCGGCCAGGCCCGCGTGCTGGGCTGGGACGCCGCCGGCGTCGTGCGCGCCGTCGGCGGCCAGGCCGGCCTGTTCCGGCCCGGCGACCGCGTCTGGTACGCCGGCGCGCTGCAACGGCCCGGCGCCAACAGCGAATTGCACGCCGTCGACGAGCGCCTGGTCGGCAAGATGCCGGACAGCCTGGACTTCGAGGCCGCCGCCGCGCTGCCCTTGACCGCGATCACCGCCTGGGAGCTGTTGTTCGACCGGCTGCAGGTGCTCGCCAACGGCCGGCCGGCCGGCAAGAAGCTGCTGATCGTCGGCGCCGCCGGCGGCGTCGGCTCCATCATGATCCAGCTGGCCCGCCGACTGACCGGCCTGACGGTGATCGCCACCGCCTCGCGGCCGGAGACCCGGGCCTGGGTGACCGAGCTGGGCGCCCACCACGTGGTGGATCACAGCCGGCCGCTGAGCCGCGAGCTCGAGCGCATCGGCCTGGGACAGGTCGATTATGTCGCCAGCCTGAACCAGACCGACGCCCATTTCGCCGAGATCGTCGCGGCGCTGGCGCCGCAGGGCAAGCTGGCGCTGATCGACGACCCGGCGGCGCTGGACGTTTCCCTGCTGAAGCGCAAGAGCCTGTCGCTGCATTGGGAATTCATGTACACCCGCTCGATGTTCGACACCGACGACCAGATCGAGCAGCACAAGCTGCTGAGCGAGCTGGCCCGGCTGGTCGACGCCGGCATCGTCAGAAGCACCGTCGCCGAACGCTTCGGCGCGATCAACGCCGCCAATCTGAAACGCGCCCACGCGCTGCTGGAAAGCAATACCGCGCGCGGCAAGATCGTGCTGTCCGGTTTCTGATCCGCAGCAAAGCGGCCGCCTCCGGGCGGCCGCTCCACCAGCAGGAGACGCCATGGCCCCGCCCCGCCTGACGCTGATCACGATAGACCTGTCCTTTCACGCCGCCAGCGCCGCCGTCGTGGCCGCCGCGCTGGAGAAGCACGGCGTCGTCGTCGACGAATGGCGCGCGCCGCACGAGCGCGCCTTCGAACTGCTGGCCGCCGGCGATGGCGACCTGCTGTGCAGCGCCTGGCTGCCCGGCAGCCACGGCGGCTATCTCGCGCCTATCGCCGACCAAGTCGAAAAGCTGGCCGTGCTGTACACGCCGTACGCGCTGTGGGGCGTGCCCGACTACGTGCCCGAGTCGGCAGTCGCCTCGCTGGCCGATCTCGCCAGGCCGGAAATCGCGGCGCGGATGGTCAAGACCATACAGGGCATCAATCCGGGCGCCGGCATCAGCCGCTTCTCGCGCGAGATCGTCGAACGCTACCGGCTGGACCAAGCAGGCTACCGTTTCGCGAATGGCGGCCTGGAAGACTGCGTCGCCGCCTTCGAGCAGGCCGTCGCGCGCCGCGACTGGGCGGTGGTGCCGCTGTGGCAGCCGCAGTATCTGCACTGGCGCCACCGCATCCGCGAGCTGGCCGACCCCGACGGCCTGCTGCGCGGCCGCGACGAGGCGACGCTGCTTATCCGCAGGGACGCGCTGGCCAGGCTGCCGGCGGCCGCCGAGGCCGAGTTGCGCGCCTTGCGCCTGGGCAATCGCGCGCTGACCTTCCTCGACCATCTGATCGCGCGCCAGGGCCTGGACCCGCGCGAGGCCGCCGGCAAACTGCCGGTTTGAAGCCGCGACCGCAATATTCAACAAAACGACATTTCCATGACCGTAACATCAACCCAGTAGACATACGGCAAAAATCCATAGAGCATAGCGACTTCATCCCCTGGCCCGCCCCGCGCCCCGTCCAGGAGAAGATATTCAGAAAAGCCGACGCCGGACCCACCCGGGCCTGTTGGCTTTTCCCACATCCAGGAGCATGCCGTGCATTCCAAACCGCATCCACGCCGCATCCGTCCGCCGTTGCGACAGGCCGCCGCCGGGCTGGCCGTCGCGCTGGCCTTGGCCGGCTGCGCAGTCGGACCCGATTTCAAGACCCCGGCGCTGCCCAAGGCGGCCGACGGTCCCTATACCGAAACGCCGGTGCCCGGCCGGACCGCCTCGGCGCAAGGCGAGCATGTCGGCGCCGCCGGCGTCGGCCAGACGCTGGAAGACGGCCGCGACCTGCCCGCCGAATGGTGGAAGCTGTTCCATTCCGAACCGCTGGATCAGCTGATCCGGGCCTCGCTCGATCACAATCCGTCGCTGGACGCCGCCCAGGCGGCGCTGCGCCAGGCGCGGGAAAACTACAACGCCGCCGCCGGCACCACCTATTTCCCCAGCGTCAATCTCCAGCTGGGCGGCGGTCGACAGCGCGCCATCCTCACCGGCGAAACCCCCAACGAATTCAACGTCTACAGCGCCACCGTCGGCGTCTCGTACACGCTGGACCTGTTCGGCGGCGAGCGCCGCCAGCTGGAAGGCCTGATGGCGGCGGCGGACTATCAGCGCTTCCAGACCGAGGCGGCCTATCAGACGCTGGTCGGCAACGTCGTCACCACCGCGGTGCAGGAGGCCTCGCTGCGCGGCCAATTGCAGGCGACGCGCGAGCTGCTGACCGCGCAGGAGGCCCAGCTGGCCATCGTCGACAAGCAGGTCGCGCTCGGCGCGCTGCCGCGCTCGGCCGCGCTGAGCCAGGGCACGCTGCTGGCGCAGACGCGCGCCCAGCTGCCGCCGCTGGAAAAGGCGCTGGCCCAGACCCGCCACCAGTTGGCGGCGCTGGCCGGCCGTTTCCCCGGCGAAGGCGGCCTGCCGGAATTCCATCTCGACTCCTTGCAACTGCCGGCCGAGCTGCCGGTATCGCTGCCGTCGGCGCTGGCGCGCCAGCGTCCCGACATCCGCGCCAGCGAGGCGCTGCTGCACCAGGCCAGCGCCAATGTCGGCGTCGCCACCGCCAACCAGTACCCGCAGATCACCATCAGCGGCAACTACGGCACCCAGCACACGGTGCTGCCGGGCATGGACGTCGGCAACACGCTGTGGGGCATCACCGCCGGGCTGACCCAGCCGCTGTTCAATGGCGGCGCCCTCAGCGCCAAGCGCCGGGGCGCGGAAGCCGCCTATCAGCAGGCCGAGGCGCAATACCGCGCCACCGTGCTGAAGGCCTTCCAGAACGTCGCCGACAGCCTGCGCGCGATCGACGCCGACGCGCTGGCGCTGAAGGCGCAGGCGGACGCGGAACGCCAGGCGCGCGAGTCGCTGGACGTCAACACCCGGCAATACAAGCTGGGCGGCATCAGCTATCTGGCGCTGCTGGACGCGCAGCGCAGCTACCAGCAGGCGCGCATCGGCCTGATCCAGGCGCAGGCGACGCGCTACAGCGACACCGCCGCGCTGTTCGTGGCGCTGGGCGGAGGCTGGTGGAACCACCCCGCGGCCGCGGCCGACAACTGACAGCAGTACTTAGGCCCGCGCCGCCGCGGCGCGGGAATACGGAATCCGAATCGCCATTGAAAGAAGAAAACAAATCATGACCAAGCGAATGTTGATCATGCTGGGCGGCGTGCTGGCGCTGATTTTGGTGCTGGGCGTGGGCTTTTTCCTGCACATACAGAAACTGATCGCCAGCGCGCCGAAGCCGGGGCCGCAGACGGTGTCCACCGCCGTCGCCAAGCAACAGGAATGGCAGCCGCAGCTGAACTCGGTGGGCACGCTCAGCGCGGTGCACGGCGTCGACATCAGCAGCGAGGTGGCCGGTCAGGTGCGCAACGTCGCCTTCAAGTCCGGCCAGGACGTCAAGGCCGGCGAGGTGCTGGTGCAGCTGAACGCCGATTCCGACCTCGCCCAGTTGCGCGCGCTGCAGGCCGCCGCCGAGCTGGCCGCCACCACGCTGAAGCGCGACCGCGCCCAGCTGGCGGCGCAAGGCGTCAGCCAGGCCCAGGTGGACGCCGACGCCGCCGACCTGAAGAGCAAGACCGCCCAAGTGGCGCAGCAGGCGGCGCTGGTGGCGAAGAAAACCATACGCGCGCCGTTCTCCGGCCGGCTAGGCATCACCACCGTCAATCCGGGCCAGTATCTGAATCCCGGCGACAAGATCGTCACGCTGCAGACCATAGACCCGATCTATGTCGACTTCACGCTGCCGCAGCGCCAGATCGGCCAGGTGCGGGCCGGCCAGACGGTGTCGCTGAAGAGCGACGCCTTCGGCGCCGAGGTGTTCCGCGGCCGCATCAACGCGATCAGCCCGAAGATAGACCCGGCCACCCGCAATGTGCAGGTCGAGGCCACTGTCGCCAATCCGAAGCGCAAGCTGCTGCCCGGCATGTTCGCCAACACCACCATCGACGTCGGCAGCAAGCAGCGCCACCTGACGCTGCCGCAGACTTCCATCACCTACAATCCGTACGGTTCGACGGTGTTCATCGTCGCCAAGGGCAAGAACGGCCCCGAGGCGCAGCAGGCCTTCGTCACCACCGGCGAAACCCGCGGCGACCAGGTGGCCATACTCAGCGGCATCAAGGAAGGCCAGGAAGTGGTGACCAGCGGCCAGCTGAAGCTGAAGACCGGCACCCCGGTGACCGTCAACAATTCGGTGCAGCCGGCCAACAGCCCGAACCCGACGCCGCAAGAACACTGAGGCAGCGCCATGAACTTTACCGACATCTTCATCAAGCGGCCGGTGCTGGCCACCACGGTCAGCCTGCTGATCGTGGTGCTAGGCCTGCGCTCGCTGTTCGGCTTGCCGATCAACCAGTACCCGCGCACGCAGAACGCGGTGGTGACCATCTCCACCTCCTACTACGGCGCCGACGCCAAGACCGTGGCCGGCTTCATCACCCAGCCGCTGGAATCGGCGATCGCGCAGGCGCAGGGCATCGATTATCTGTCGTCCAACAGCTCCAGCGGCGTGTCCACCATCACCGCCACGCTGCGCTTGAACTACGACGCCAACCGCGCGCTGACCGAGATCAACACCCAGGTCAACTCGGTGAAGAACCAGCTGCCGGCGCAGGCGCAGCAGCCGGTGCTGACGGTGCAGACCGGCCAGACCACCGACGCGATGTACATGGGCTTCTACAGCAACACGCTGCCGACCAACAACGTCACCGACTACCTGGTGCGCGTGGTCAAGCCCAAGCTGGACTCGGTGCCCGGCGTGCAGACCGCCGAAATCCTGGGCGCGCGCCAGTTCGCGCTGCGCGCCTGGCTGGACTCGGCCAAGATGGCGGCGCACGGCGTCACCGCCGCCGACGTCAGCTCCGCGCTGGCCAGCAACAACACGCTGGCCGCGCTGGGCGCGAGCAAGGGGCAGATGGTGACGATACCGCTGACCGCCGCCACCGACCTGCACTCGGTCGACGAGTTCAAGCAGCTGGCGGTCAAGCGCAACGGCGACGCCATCGTTCGGCTGGAGGACGTGGCGACAGTGACGCTGGGTTCGGAGAACTACGACTTCAACGTGGCCTTCAGCGGCGTGCGCTCGGTGTTCATCGGCATCAAGGTGGCGCCGGAGGCCAATATCCTCGACGTGGCCGACCGCGTGCGCACGGTGTTCCCGTCGATACGGCAGCAATTGCCGACCGGCCTGACCGGGCAGATCGTCTATGACTCCACCGACTTCATCAACACCTCGATTCACGAGGTGGTGAAGACGCTGGTGGAGGCGCTGCTGATCGTGACGGTGGTGATCTTCCTCTTCCTCGGCAGCTTCCGCGCGGTGCTGGTGCCGGTGATCGCGATGCCGCTGTCGCTGATCGGCACCTTCTTCATCATGCTGATGCTGGGCTACTCGATCAATCTGCTGACGCTGCTGGCGCTGGTGCTGGCGATAGGCCTGGTGGTCGACGACGCCATCATCGTGGTGGAGAACGTGGACCGCCACATGCGCGACGGCATGTCGCCGTTCGAGGCCTCCATCGTCGCCGCGCGCGAGCTCGGCGGCCCCATCCTGGCGATGACGGTGGTGCTGGTGGCGGTTTACGTGCCTATCGGCTTCCAGGGCGGCCTGACCGGCGCGCTGTTCACCGAGTTCGCCTTCACGCTGGCGGCCGCGGTGACGGTGTCCGGCGTCGTCGCGCTGACGCTGTCGCCGATGATGTGTTCGCGCTTCTTCCGTCCGGACCAGGACAGCGGCCGCTTCGTGCAGGCCATCGACGAGACCTTCGAACGGGTGCGCCACCGCTACCTGCGCATCCTGCACAGCCTGCTGGAAACCTGGCCGGTGCTGATCGTGATGGGCGTGATCCTGATCGTGCTCTTGGGCCTGATGTTCAAGATGTCCAAGTCCGAGCTGGCGCCGGAAGAGGACCAGGGCATCGTGCTGTCGCAGGTGGTCGGCCCGCCGACCGCCACCTCCGACCAGATGCAGACCTACGCCGACCAGGCGTTCAAGGTCGGCAAGAGCATGCCCGAGTACCAGCAGATGTTCCAGATCACCGGCGTGCCGACGATCAACGCCGGCATAGGCGGCGTGCTGTTCAAGCCCTGGGACCAGCGCACCCGCAGCGCCCACGAGATCCAGATGGACCTGCAGGCGCGCTGGAACAAGATCGCCGGCGCCCGCGTCGCGGCCTTCCAGTTCCCGCCGCTGCCCGGCGCGTCCGGCCTGCCGGTGCAGTTCGTCATCAACACCACCGAGCCGTTCGAGAACCTGAACCAGGTCACGCAGCAGGTGATGGACAAGGCGCGCACCTCCGGCAAGTTCTACTTCGTCGACGCCGACCTGAAGATAGACAAGCCGCAGGCGACCTTGAAGGTGGACCGCGACAAGATCACCGCGCTGGGCCTGACCCAGCAGGACGTCAGCAATGCGCTGACGGCGGCGCTGGGCGGCGGCTACGTCAACTACTTCTCGATCGACGGCCGCTCGTACAAGGTGATCCCGCAGGTGCTGCAGACCGACCGGCTGAACCCGTCGCAGCTGCTGGACTACTACATCAAGACGCCGAAGGACGGCGTGATCCCGGTCGGGACCGTGGCCAAGCTGAGCTATGACGTGCAGCCGGAATCGATCAACCGCTTCCAGCAGTTGAATTCGGCGACGATCTCCGGCGTCGCCGGGGTGTCGCAGGGCGAAGTGCTGCAGTTCCTGCGCGACACCGTGCAGCAGGTGGCGCCGACCGGTTATTCGGTCGACTACTCCGGCCAGTCCCGCCAGTTCATGCAGGAGTCCGGCGGCTTCCTGGTGACGATGCTGTTCGCGGTGATCATCGTGTTCCTGGCGCTGTCGGCGCTGTTCGAGAGCTTCCGCGACCCGGTGGTGATCCTGGTGTCGGTGCCGCTGGCGCTGTTCGGCGCGATGATCTTCATCTTCCTCGGCTTCTCCTCGCTGAACATCTACACCGAGGTGGGGCTGGTGACGCTGATGGGTCTGATCAGCAAGCACGGCATCCTGATCGTCGAAGTCGCCAACGAGCTGCGCAAGACCGGCCTGTCCAAGCGCGAGGCGATCGAGCAGGCCGCGTCCATCCGCTTGCGCCCCATCCTGATGACGACGGCGGCGATGGTGTTCGGCGTGATCCCGCTGGTGATCGCCACCGGCGCCGGCGCCGGCGGCCGCTACGCGATGGGCCTGGTGATCTTCACCGGCCTGTCGATCGGCACGCTGTTCACGCTGTTCGTGGTGCCGGCGATGTATATGTTCATCGCCTCGCGCCGCGAGGCGAAGGAAGCCGGAGCGACCGAGCAGGCGCCGCAGCTGCACTGAGGCGGCGCGCTGCGCTATCATCGGAACAGGCGGCCCCGGCCGCCTGTTTTCATTTACCGCCCGCAAGGAAAGCGCCATGTCCCCATCTCCCCTCCCCGACGCCGTCACCGCCCTGCTGCTGGCCGGCGGCCAGGGCGCGCGCATGGGCGGCGTCGACAAGGGCTGGGTCGCGCTGGCCGGCGCGCCGCTGGCCGAGCGGGTGGCGGCGCGGCTGCGGCCGCAAGCCGACGCGCTGCTGATCAGCGCCAACCGCAACCGGGAACGCTACGCGGCGCTGGGACAGGTGGTGGAAGACGCGGCGGAATTCGCCGGCTGCGGACCGCTGGCCGGGCTGGAAGCCGGCCTGGCCGCCTGCCGGACGCGGTGGCTGCTGAGCGTGCCCTGCGACCTGCCCTTCCTGCCGACGGACCTGGCCGAGCGCCTGCTGCGGCCGCTGCGGGCCGGCGACGCCGCGCTGGCGGTGGCCTGCTGCGCCGGACAGACGCAGCCGGTGTGCATGGCGCTGTCGGTCGCGCTATTGCCGTCGCTGCGCGACTATCTGCGCGCCGGCGGCCGCCGCGTGCGCGAATGGCAGCGGGCCGGCGGCGCGCTGCAAGTGGCGTTCGACGATGTCCCCGACGCCTTCCGCAACATCAACGGACCGGAGGAGCTGGCGGCGGCGGAACGCTACGCCAGCCAGCGGGCGAAGTCGTAATAGTCGACGGCGTCGCCGTCGCAGACCTCGCTGCCGGCCGGCAGGCGGGCCAGGCCGGAGGCCCAGGGCAGCGAGGAGATCATCGCCGCGCCCTGGCTGGCGAACGGAACCAGCGCGGCGCCGGCGCCGTCCCGCTCCAGCCGCACGCGCAGAAAGTCCTCGCGGCCGATGTCGCGCCGCGCCGCGCCCGATTGCAGCGCCACCCGCGCCACCGGCGGCATCGTCTCCGCCCGGCCCTGCATCCGGCGGATCAGCGGCGTCGCCAGCAAGGCGAACACCACGAAGGCCGACACCGGGTTGCCGGGCAGGCACAGCACCGGCGTCCGGGCCAGCCTGGCCAGCGCCACCGGCTTGCCCGGCTTCATCCTGACCCGCCACATGTCCAGCTCGGCGCCCAGCGCCGCCAGCGCCGGCTTGACCAGGTCGCGCTCGCCGACCGAGGCGCCGCCGACGCTGAACACCAGGTCGCAGCCCGCGCCCAGTTCGGCGAAATCGCGCCGCAGCGCCGCCTCGTCGTCCGGCGCGTGGCGGCAATCGGCCACCTCGACGCCGATGCCGGCCAATAAGGCCGCCAGCATCGCCGCATTGCTGTTGTAGATCTGCCTGGGCCCCAGCGGCGCGCCGACCGGCGCCAGCTCATCGCCGTTGGTCAGGATGCCGGCGCGCAACCGGCGCGACACCGGCACGCCGGCCATGCCCTGGGCGGCCAGCATCGCGATGTGCGCCGGCCCCAGCAAGGCACCGGCCGACAGCAGCGGCCGCCCGGCGGCGACATCCTCGCCGCGGCGGCGGACATGCTGGCCCGGCCGAGGCTCGCGGCCGATATGGACCCGCCCGTCGCGCTCTTCGGCATCCTCCTGCATCGCCACCGCGTCGGCGCCGTCCGGCAGCTGGCTGCCGGTGAACAGCCGGATCGCCGCGCCCGGCGGCAGCGGCGGCGGCGCCTCGCCGGCGAAACAGCGGCCGGCCAGGACCAGGCCTGCGCCGGCGCGCCAGTCGGCCTGCCGCAAGGCGTAGCCGTCCATCGCGCTATTGTCGGACGGCGGCAGGTCCAGCGCCGCCGTCACGTCCTCGGCCAATACCCGGCCCAGCGCGGCGGCCAACGACACCGTCTCCCGCTCCGCCACCGGCTCGGCATAGGCGGCCAGCAGCCGCTGCGCATCGTCGAAACTCAACATATCCCCTCCAATCTCTATCTATCCGCCGTGTACTCGACGAAGCCGTCCTGGCGGCAGAAGCTGGCCAGCGTCAGGCCGGCCTGCCGCGCGATGTCCACCGCCAGCGCCGTCGGCGCCGAAATGGTGGCCAGCAGCGGAATGCCCATCCGAGCCGCCTTGCGCGCCAGCTCGTAGCTGGCGCGGCTGGACAGGAAGACGAAGCCGCCGGCGAAATCGGCGCCGTCCAGCGCCAGCCGGCCTATCAGCTTGTCCAGCGCGTTATGGCGGCCGACATCCTCGAACACCGCCAGCACCGCGCCGTCCGGCGCGCACCAGGCCGCCGCGTGCGCGCCGCCGGTGGCCTGCGTCAGCGCCTGATGCCGCGGCAGCTCGCCGGCCGCGCGCGCGATCGCCGCCGCGTCGACGGGCCGGGCCGGCGACGCCATCCGCTCCGGCCGCAAATCGAGCAAGTCCAGGCTTTCCAGGCCGCAGACGCCGCAGCCGCTGCGTCCGGCCAGGCTGCGCCGGCGGTCCTTCAGCGCCAGAAAGGCCGGCTCGGCGATCCGCAGCCTGACCTCGGCGCCGCCGCAGACGAACTCGGCCTCGACGTCGAAAATCTCGGCGCGCCGCGCGACGATGCCCTCGGTCAGAGCAAAGCCGACCGCCAACGGCTCCAGATCGCGCGGCGTCGCCATCATCACCGCATGCGAAATGCCGTTGAACACCAGCGCCACCGGCGTCTCCTCGGCCACCCGGTCACGGCCGGCGCCGCTCGCGCCGGCGCGATGGCGCACCACATCCAGTTCGACAAAGCCCGGGCGTTCGCCGCCGTCGCCGTCCCGCATCATTTCTCTCCGCAAAAAAACGGCCCCGCGAAACCGCGACGTTCCCGCCGCGACGCAATCCGCTTAAACTGGCGCACCGACGCCGCCCCTGAATCGACGATGCCAGAATCCTCCGCTCCCGAAGCCGACCAGCTCGACCCCGCCATCGCCGCGCTGCTCGCGCAATTGTGGCGCGCGGCCCAGGACGGCCGGCCGTGGTCGCTGCCCCGGCTGTGCAAGCAGTCCGGCCTGCGGATGAGCACGCTGCGGCGCTGCCTGACGCTGCTGGCCGAGCTGGAGCTGGCCGATATGGAATTGGACGAGAGCGGCCGCGGCCGCGCCTGGCTCAGCGCCGAAGGCCTGGCCTTGTGCCGCGGCCTGTTCGCGCCCGAAAGCTGACATTATCGCCCCCGGCCCGGCCGCCGCGCCAGCCGGCGCGATAAACTTGCCACGAAAACGGCGGCTTGATTTACCATTTCAGGTTCGGCGCCGTGAGCCGCCGGCCTCCACCGGCCCCGGCCTTCCCCCACGCCGCCGCGACCTCCCCAACCCGCCGCCCGGAGCCGCTCCCCATGGACCACTCAAAGACCAAGCCTCGCATCGAACCCTATACGCCGCCCGCCGGCGGCCTGGGATCGCTGAAAAGCACCACGCTGACGCTGGTCCGGGAAAAAGTGCCGGGCAGCCGCTACAAGACGCTGTTCCACCAGAACCAGCCAGACGGCTTCGACTGCCCCGGCTGCGCCTGGCCCGACCGCGAGCACACGTCCACCTTCGAATTCTGCGAGAACGGCGTCAAGGCCGTCGCCGCCGAGGCCACCGCCAAGCGCGTCGGCGCCGACTTCTTCGCCCGCCATACCGTGACCGAGCTGATGGCGCAGTCGGACCACGAGCTGGAGCAGCACGGCCGGCTGACCGAGCCTATGGCCTACGACGCCGCCAGCGACCACTATCTGCCGATAGGCTGGGACCAGGCCTTCGCGCGGATCGCCGAACATCTGCGGGCGCTGTCCGACCCGGACCGGGCCGCCTTCTACGTTTCCGGCCGCACCAGCAACGAAACCGCCTTCCTGTTCCAGCTGTTCGTCCGCATGTACGGCACCAACAACTTCCCGGACTGTTCGAATCTGTGCCACGAATCGTCCAGCCGCGCGCTGCCGCAGACGGTGGGCGTCGGCAAGGCCACCGTCATCCTCGACGATTTCGAACACGCCGACACCATCATGGTCTTCGGCCAGAATCCGGCCACCAACCATCCGCGGATGCTGAACGAGCTGCGCGAGTGCGCCAGGCGCGGCGCCGCCATCGTCTCGATCAACCCGCTGAAGGAGCGCGGGCTGGAACGCTTTTCCAGCCCGCAGCACCCGATGGACCTGGTCGGCGGCGGCGTCGCCATCAGCTCCTTGTTCATCCGGCCGACGCTGGGCGGCGACTTCGCGCTGATCAAGGGCGTGGCCAAGCGGGTGCTGGAGCTGGACGACGCGGCCGTCGCCGCCGGCGGCGAGCGGGTGCTGGACGCGGCCTTCCTGGCCGAGCACTGCAGCGGCTTCGACGCCTTCGCCGCCGATCTCAGGGCCGAGAGCTGGCCGGATCTGGTCGCCGCCTCCGGCGTGCCGTTCGAGGACATCGAGGCGCTGAGCCGGGTCTATGTGAACGGCAAGGCTGTGATCGCCACCTGGGGCATGGGCCTGACCCAGCACCGCGATTCGGTGGCGGCGATACAGATGCTGTCCAATCTGATGATGATGCGCGGCAATATCGGCCGTCGCGGCGCCGGTCTGTGTCCGGTGCGCGGCCACTCCAATGTGCAGGGCGACCGCACGATGGGCATAGAAGACAAGCCGGCCCAGGCCTTCCTGGACCGGCTGCGCGACGTCTACGGCTTCGAGCCGCCGCGCGAGCACGGCCTGGACGCGGTGGACACCATCAAGGCGATGCGGGACGGCCGGGTCCAGGTCTTCGTCGGCCTGGGCGGCAACTTCGCGATGGCGACGCCGGACACGCCGCACACCTTCGAGGCGCTGCGAAACTGCGCGCTGACGGTGCAGATATCGACCAAGCTGAACCGCAGCCACCTGGTACACGGCCGCGACGCGCTGATCCTGCCGACGCTGGGCCGCACCGAGATCGACCTGCAGAAGACCGGCCCGCAAGGCGTGACGGTCGAGGACTCGATGTGCATGGTGCACCTGTCCTACGGCATCAATCCGCCGGCGGCCGGCCAATTGCGCGCCGAAACCGACATCGTCGCGCGGATGGCGCACGCCGCGCTCGGCAGCGACAAGGTCGACTGGCTGTCCTATGTCGACGACTATTCGAGGATACGCGACGACATCGCCAAGGTGCTGGACGCCTTCCACGACTTCAACGCCCGCGTCGCCAAACCCGGCGGCTTCCACCTGACCCCGGCCTCGCGCGAGCGGCGCTGGCTGACCGCCAGCGGCAAGGCGCAGTTCGTCGTCAACGCGCTGGAGAAGGACACGCCGATCGCCCGCGCCCGCGCGCTGCACGGCGACAGGCTGATGGTGTTGATGACGGCGCGCTCGCACGATCAGTACAACACCACGATCTACGCGCTGGACGACCGCTACCGCGGCGTCTACGGCCAGCGCCGGGTGCTGTTCATCCATCGCGACGACCTGGCGCTGCTGGGCTTCGCCGCCGGCGAGCGGGTAGACATCTTCACCGTCTGGCACGACGGCGTCGAGCGCCGCGCCGACGGCTTCCTGCTGGTGGAATACGACATCCCGCGCGGCTGCCTGGGCGCCTATTTCCCGGAAACCAATCCGCTGATCCCGCTGGACAGCGTCGCCGACGTCTCCAACACGCCGACCTTCAAATCGGTGCCGGTGCTGCTCAAAAGATCGTGAGCCCCGGAGCCCGGCGCCCTCGGGATGCCTGGCCCCGTCGCACAGGTCTTGAACAGGCGGTCAGCCCCAGGGACGGTCTATCCGCCGCTCGCGCAGCACAGGTTCTATCTGCGCCAGCGGCAGGGGCCGGCTGTACAGATAGCCCTGCATGATGCTGCACCCCATGTTCACCAGCGCCGCCTCCTGCTCCGGCGTTTCCACGCCTTCGGCCACCAGCCGCAGCCCCAGCCCCTCGGCCATATTGATGATGGCGGCGACGATGGCGAAATTGCTGCGGTTGTCCAGCATGTCGTGGACGAAGCTCTGGTCTATCTTCAACACGTCGATCGGAAACTGCTTCAGATAGGCCAGGCTGGAATAGCCGGTGCCGAAATCGTCTATCGAGATCAGCACGCCCAGGGCTTTCAGCTCGGACAGCACCCGCATCGTCTGCTCGATGTTCTGCGCCAGCACGCCCTCGGTGATCTCCAGTTCCAGCCATTGCGGGTCCAGCCCGGTTTCGGCGAGGATGCTCCGAACGGCGTCGCTGAAGTCGTCTTCGGTGATCTGCACCGCCGACACATTGACGGCGATGCGCAGCGGCCGGCCGGCGTCGTGCCAGGACTTGGCGTCGAGGCAGGCCTGGCGCAGGACGAAGCGTCCCAGCGGCAGGATCAGCCCGGTCTCCTCCGCCAGCGGGATGAAATCGACCGGCGACACGATCTGCTCGCCCTCGTTGCGCCAGCGCATAAGCGCCTCCACGCCGACGACGGTGCCGTCCAGCGCGTCCACCTTGGGCTGGTAGTAGACCAGAAAGCCCCCCTGCTCGGCGCCCATGCGGATGTGGCGCTCCAGCGCCTGCCGCGTCAACAGCGCCTCCTCGATCTCGGCCGAGAAGAAACGGTAGCGGTTGCGCCCCTCGGCCTTCGCGCGGTACATCGCCGCGTCGGCGTGGCGGTACAACTCCTCTTGATCGGCGCTGTCGTCCGGGTACAGGCTGACGCCTATGCTGACCGACAGATCGAAGCGCTGCTCGCCGATCCGGTACGGCTCCGACACCGCCTTCAGCATCCGGCTGGCGAAGGAGCCCAGCTGCTCGATGCTGACCGGGTCCGGCACCAGGATGATGAATTCGTCGCCGCCCTGGCGGCTGATGGTGTCGCCGCGACGCGCCATGCCCTGCAGGCGGCGGGCCACCTGCTGCAACAGCTGGTCGCCGACGGAATGGCCCAAGGAGTCGTTGATCACCTTGAAATGATCGATGTCGAGAATGAACAGGCCCAGCCGCTCGCCGTTCTCTTCGGCCTGCTGCAAGGCCTGCCCGCTGCGGTCCTGCAGCAGCATGCGGTTGGGCAGATTGGTCAGCGCGTCGTGCTGGGCCAGATGCATCATCTTCAGCGCCAGCGCGCGGGCCTCGCTGACGTCGTGGAACACGATGATGGCGCCGGTCAGCCTGCCGGCGTGGTCGACGATGGGCGCCGCCGAATCCTCGATCTCCACCAGGCCGCCGTCGCGCCGCTGCAGCGCGCAGTCCAGCGACATGCCCACCGTGCGCTGCTCGCTCAAGACCAGACGCACCGGATTGCCGACAGGCTGGCCGGACTCGCTCGCCCTCAGCGGCATCACATGTTCGATGGGCTGGCCCAACGCCTCTTCGGCCAGCCAGCCGGTCATCTGCTCGGCGATGGGATTGACGAAGGTCACGCGGCCGTGCGCATTGGTGGCGATCACCGCGTCGCCTATCGAGTTGAGCGTGATCCGTATGCGCTCCTTCTCGTCGTACAGCGCCATCTCGGCGCGCTTGCGATCGGTGACGTCGGTGATCAGCATCAGGCAGCCGGGCCGGCCGTCGTCCTGCGCCCGATGCACCAATTCCACCTGGCCGTGCAGCAAGGGGCCGCCGCGCCGCTGCAGCTGCAAGTCGAACGACGGATGCTCGCCATCCAGCGCGCGCTGCAGATGGGCCGCCATCGCCTGGAAATTGGCCTCGCCCAGCGCCTTGTGCAGCGGCATGCCGCGCATGGCGGCCGCGTCCACGCCGAACCAGTCGCCGGCGTCGTCGTTGCAGAATTCGTTGCACAGCTCGGCGTCCCAGCAGGCGACGAAGGCCGGCAGATGCCGCAGCACCTCGGCCAGATCCCGCTGCGCGCGCGCCAGCTGCCGGGTCTTGCGCTGCAACGCCAGATGGGTTTGGATGCGCACGCGCGCCACCGGCACGTTCAGCGGCTTGTGCAGGAAGTCGACGCCGCCCATGCTCAGCGCCTGCAGCTCGTGCACCTCCTGATCGTGCGAGGTGACGAAGATCACCGGAATGTCCTGGAGCTGCGGCGTGGTCTTGATCGCCCGGCACACTTCATAGCCGTTCATGCCCGGCATTTCGATATCGAGCAGAATCACGTCCGGCACGGCGCGCAGCGCCATCTCCAGCGCCGCCTGGCCGCTGGTGGCGAAGCGCACCTCTCCCAGATCCTGCACCGCCTCGCGTATCACATGGATATTGCTGGCCATGTCGTCGACGATGAGGATGCGAGCCTGCTCCTGTGGCGAATCATTCAACATCAGGCTTCCTTGGCCGTGACCGGACCCCCGCGCGTTCGCGCCGGCGGTCTGGTGTTTACCGATGGCTATTGTTTAAGGGATAGCCCTCCGCCGGGACGGCGACAAGGAAGCATGATTCGAAACGGGTAAAGAGATCAACGGACTAATGGTAATTACTTAGAGCCTGTCCACGGTCTTTTTCCGAGCAGCGCAGCCCAGCCAGGCTCAGTGGGCGCTGTCGGCCGCCGCGGTCACGGGGGCGCCGGTGGCCGGCCGCCGGATCAATAGCAGCAAGGGCAGCACCGCCAGCGACAGCCACATCATGATCTTGAAATCGTCGATATAGGCCAGCAGCGCCGCCTGCCGCGTCAGCTCCAGATTCAGCAGCGCCCTGCCCTGGTCGCTGAACGGGTTCATCGCCGCCGGCAGGCTCTGCAACAGCGGGTTGCCCAGCGCCACGTGCTCGCCCAGCGCCGCGTGCGCGCGTATCGTGCCCTCGGTCAGCATCATCTGCACCAGCGAGATGCCGACGCTGCTGCCGATATTGCGCATCAGGCTGTAGATAGGCGTGCCCTCGTTGCGCAGCCCCGGCGCCAGCGTGGCGAAGGTCACCATGCTCAGCGGCACGAAGGTGAAGCCGAGGCCGGCGCCCTGGATGAAGCCGGACACCACGATGGTGGAACTGTCCATGTCCGGCATGATGCCGGCCATCTGGTACAAGGACAGCGCCGTCAGCAGGAAGCCGCCGGCCATGATCAGCCGCGGATCGATCTTGTGCACCAGCCGGCCCACCAGCATCATCGCCAGCATGGTGCCGACGCCGCGCGGCGCCATCACCGCGCCGGTGTACACCACCGGATAGCCCAGCAGGCTTTGCAGCAGCGTCGGCAGCAAGGCCATCGTCGCGTACAGAATCATCCCGACCACGAAGATGAACAAGGTGCCGGTGACGAAATTCCGGTCCGTCAGCAGGCCGCGCTTCAGAAAGGAGCGTCCTTCCGGCGCCGACCAGGTGTGGATGACGAAATAGACGAAGGCCATCACGCAGACCACCGCCTCGGCGCAGATCTCGGCCGAGCTGAACCAGTCAAGCTGCTCGCCGCGGTCCAGAAACAGCTGCAGGGCGCCGATCGCCACGCACAGCGTGCCCAGGCCGAACAGGTCCAGCCGGCCGTTGTCGGCCTTGCTCTCCGGCAGGTAGCGGGCGATGCCGTAGAAAGCCAATACGCCGACCGGCAGATTGATGTAGAACACCCAGCGCCAGCTGGCGTTGTCGGTCAGCCAGCCGCCCAACAGCGGCCCCAGTATCGGCCCGACCATGATGCCGGCGCCCCAGATCGCCATCGCCTGGCCGACTTTTTCCTTGGTGTTGATGTCCAGCAGCACCGCCTGCGACAGCGGCACCAGCGCGGCGCCGAACACCCCCTGCAACAGCCGGGCCGCGACAATCTGCCACAGCGAGTCCGCCAGGCCGCACAGCGCCGAGGCCACGGTGAAACCGACCACCGACACCAGGAAGACCTTGCGCCGCCCCCACTGCCCGCACAGCCAGCCGGTCAGCAGCGTGGCGATGGCGGCGGCGACGATGTAGGAGGTCAGCACCCAGCTGATCTGATCCTGCGAACTTTGCAGGCTGCCCTGCATATGCGGCAGGGCCACATTGGCGATGGTGGTGTCCAAGGCCTGCATGATGGTTGCCAACATGATGGAAACGGTTATCATGCCGCGATGTGGCTGCTCGGCGACGACGGCGTTCATTTCGACAGCAGGCCGCCCAGATTCGCGTGCACCTTGCGCAGCAGGACCTGCAACTGCTCGGCTTCGGCGTCGTCCAGGCCTTGCTGCGCCTGGCGCTGCAATTCGTCGCCCAGCGCCATCGCCGACTTCAGCGCGTCGTAGGCCGGCGGCAGCAGCTCTATCTTGTTGACGCGGCGGTCGTTGGGACAAGCCACCCGCCGCAGCCAGCCGGCGGCCTGCATCCGGTCGCATAGGGTGGCCACGCCCATCGGCGTCAGATCCAGCCGATCGGCCAGTTCGACCTGCGACAGGCTGCTGTCGCCGTCATGCGCCGCCAGCGCGCCCAGCAGCCGGCATTGCGCCAGCGACAGGCCCAGCTGTTGCCTTGCGCGTTGATCGAAAACGCGGCCGTACAGGCGGCCGGCGTCGCTGACCAGGAAGCCGAAGCGTTCGGTGAGTTTCAGTTTCATGATGTCCGAAATAGTAAACTGATTTACTATTTATACCGCAAGCGTCCGCGGCGCGCCAGTCCGGCGCAGTAACATCACAGCCGCCGCGCGGCCGGCCGGAAAAAAACAACCCCGCCGCGGCGGGGTCGTCTATCAGCGAGGCGCTCGCCTCAAGCGACGCGGAACGCGCCGCGGCCATCCTCCAGCAGGCGCTCCACCAAGCCGCCGAACAGCACGCCCAGCCCGGTCCACAGCACCGCCTGAATGCCGAACGAAGCCACGCGGAAACGCCACAGCAGCACCGCCGGCAGCCGTTCCGGCACCTCGTTGATTTCCGGCAGCAGCCATTGCGCCAGCAACACCAGAATCAGAAACGCCACGCCGGCGGCGAGGGCGGCGTTCCAGGCGCCCAGCCGCGCGGCCAGCTTGCGGGCCAGCAGCAGCGCCAGCACCAGGGCGGCCAGCGACAGCCCCAGCATCGCGAAGAACATCGCGGTGCGCCAGCCTATGGTGCCCGGATCGCCGACCGACGGCGGATTGGGCGGATATTTCAGGAAGGGCACCAGGGCGAAGGCGACGAAGCCGAACAAGGCCATCAACGCCGAGACCGCGCGGGCGCGCAGCGCGCCGACGCGGCCGTAGGCGAAGGCGAACACCAGCGCGAACAAGCCGCCGACCGCCGTGCCGAAGGCGCCGACGCCGACGAACAGCCCGATGCCGGACTGCACCTCGCGGCTGACCAGCTCCGGCGTCTCGTCGTGATGTCCGCTGGCCTTCTCCATCTGCTCCTCGAAGGCGATCGCGCGGTCGACCTGGGGCTCGCCGACCACCTTGGCGAAACCGAATGCCAGCAGGCTGGCCAGAAAACCCGCGATCATGCCGCGGATCAGCAAACTTCTCACCATGACCATCCCCCCGTCAGTGGCAGGGGAAGCCGAGCAGATGCCGGCCGTCGTGGACGAATTCGTGCACATACATGCTGTTGAAGACGGCCATGGCCCCCTCCTCTACGCCGACGAAATAAATCGCCAGCAGCATCAGCAGGCTGCCGAAAACCGCCCACGGCAGCAGTTCGCGGATGGGAATGGATGCCGGCTCCAGCGCCGGCGCGATGGTGGGGCTTGCGTGCATGATCGATCTCCTTGAGGATGACGCGTCCGAATAGGAATAACGGCCCGCGCGCGATCTTTCAGGTGGAGTTGAGGATCGCGGGCGGCCGCCAAGGACTTTCGCTGCGAAGGTCTGACTCGTCGCCCGCATCATCATCGGGCGGACACACAGTGGCGCGACCGCGCTGGATTCCCACCAGCTTCCCCGCATCGAGGTTCTGTGCATTCTAGAGCGGCGCGCGGCCATGTCAAACAAATCGACGAAACGATCGCAAACCAAGGTACCGACATGAGTACACGCCTGATTCTGCTGTGCCAGCCCGCCACCGCCGCGCTGCGCGCCGGCCGCTTTCCGGCCGACGAAGCGCCGGACCCGGAACAGCAGCCCGTCATCGCCGAACTGGCCGCCGTCCTGGAACAGCCCGAGCGGGTGTTGTGCGGCCCGGCGCGCTGTGCCCGGCGCACCGCCGAGTGGCTGCGATGGCCGGCCGACGACGACGCCGCGCTGCGGGAAGTCGACTACGGCCGCTGGAGCGGACAGGCGCTGAAACGGATCGCCGACGACGAGCCGTCCGCGCTCGCCGCGTGGCTGTCCGATCCGGAATGGAACGGCCACGGCGGCGAATCGCTGAGCGCGGCGGCGGGGCGCGTCGGCGACTGGCTGGAACAGTATCGCTCCGATGCCCGGCTGACGCTGGCCATCGCGCCGCCCAGCGCGATCAAGGCGGCGATCCTGCACGTGCTGCGGGCGCCGGTCGCCGCCTGCTGGCAGCTCGACATCGCGCAGCTGACGCTGACGACGCTGTCGCGCCACCAGGGCAAGTGGCGGCTGCAGGCCAGCGGCGCGCCGGCGCATGCCGCCGGCCGGGCCGGCTGAGCAAAAACGCAACGGCGGCCCGTTTGCAGCAAAATGCCGAAAAAACATGCCAATGGCACTCCGGCTGCTAATATCGCCCTGCTAAACCGTAATCACTGTCCTATCGGTCAGCCAATATCGACCCGGTAAGGTTTGTGCTCCGCGTCAACACTGAATATTATTCAGCCAGGGCACCCGCCCGCAACTAGATAGGATAGAAACGCAATGGCAACCGGTACCGTGAAGTGGTTCAACGATGCAAAAGGTTTTGGCTTTATCACTCCGGATGAAGGCGGTGAGGATTTGTTCGCGCACTTCTCCGCAATCAACTCCAGCGGTTTCAAATCGCTGAAGGACGGCCAGCGGGTAAGCTTTGACGTGGTCACTGGCCCCAAGGGCAAACAGGCCTCCAATATTTTGCCCCAGTAACACCCAAAGGCAGTGAAAAAACCGGCACTTGCCGGTTTTTTGTTTTTCGGCCCGGGCCTCAGATAATAACGGCGCCGAAATGACCATCCCTCGCTCGATTCAAGTCATCGCCGCGCCGGGCATAAGCGCCTGTTCCAAGTCTTTTTGCGGCAGCGGCCGTTTTCTGCCGAATGCCGGGCGGCCAAAACGACCCGCCGCCATGTCGTTCGCGCTCAGGGACGTTTGACAAAGCCACCCGCCGGCAGAAGGCCGCCCATCCGCAGGCTCAAAACCCGGAAAAACAGCGCCGCCGCCCGATCCCGCCGGCGGCCAGCTCCCTCCCGCCATCGCGCCCTCCGCCATTCGGAGCGGCCGCGGCGCTTGCCATTAAATTAGTTAGTTTGCTAAGCAATTAAATCAGGTCTACAATCCGTCCATTCCCACTCTCCAGCCGGCGTCGCCGGCCAAGCAAGCATGGAAGACATCGATCAATTGCGCCTGAGGCTGACCAGCAGCCTGCGCCCGCTGGGCGTGCTGTGGCGGCATATCGCGCAGGAAGTATTGCAGCAACACGGCGTCTCGGTATCCGGCGGCGCGGCCCTGCTGTTCATCCACCGCCTCGGCGAAGGCGCCAGCCACCGCCGGCTGGCCGAGGAGCTCGGCATGGAAGCGGCCTCGCTGGTGCGCATCGTCGACAAGCTGAGCCAGGACGGGCTGGTACGGCGCGAACAGAGCGAGCAGGACCGCCGCGTCAAGACCTTGTGGCTCACCGACGCCGGCCGGACGCAGACCGCCCTGCTGGAAACCGAGTTGGTGACGCTGCGCGCGCGGGTGCTGGCGCCGCTGAGCCGCTCGGACCTGGAAGCCGCGCTGCGGGTGTTCCAGACGCTGGAAGCCGCGGCGCAGGCCCAGCCGGCCCCGCTGCAGGACTGACGCCATGTTGTCGACACCCACCCGACAAGACTGGCTGTTCTCCATCCGCACCTTCGCCGCCGCGATGCTGGCGCTGTACATCGCGCTGGCGCTGGATCTGCCCCGCCCCAGCTGGGCGATGGGCACGGTCTACATCGTCTCCCACCCGTTGATAGGCGCCACCCGCTCCAAGGCCGTCTACCGCGTGTTCGGCACCCTGCTCGGCGCCGCGGCCGCGGTCGCCGCCGTGCCGCCGCTGGCGCACGCGCCGGCGCTGCTGAGCCTGGCGGTGGCGCTGTGGACCGGCGCGCTGCTGTATTTATCGATGCTGGACCCGACGCCGCGCCACTATCTGTTCCTGTTGCCGGCCTACACGATGCCGCTGATCGCGCTGCCGGCGGTGTTCGCGCCGCAGGGCGTGTTCGACATCGCGCTGGCGCGCAGCGAGGAGATCATTCTCGGCATCGTCTGCGCCAGCCTGGTCGCCGCGCTGGCCTGGCCGACGCGGGTGGCCGCGGCGCTGGGACCCCGGATGGACGACTGGCTGCGCGACGCCGCCGCCTGGGCCGCCGAATCGCTGGCGCCCGCAGCCGCCGCCCAGACCGCGTCCAACCGTCACAAGCTGGCCTCCGACCTGCGCGCCTTCGACCAGCTGATCACCCACCTGTCCTACGACGCCGCCCGCCACGACGCCGACGCCGCGGCGCGCGAGTTGCGGGCGCGGATGAGCATGCTGCCGCCGTTGCTGTCGTCGCTGGCCGACCTGAGGGCCGCGCTGCGCCGCCAGCCGGCCGGCCTGCCGCCGGGACTGGAAGTGCTGATGGCCGACATCGCCGAATGGCAGGCGACGCCGCTGGACGCCCCCTGGTTCCCCGAACGCGGCCGTCAGCTGCTGCTGCGGCTGGAGCAGGCCCAGCCGGCCGGCGACTGGGCCAGCCTGCTGGAAGGCACGCTGCGGGCCCGGCTGCGCTCGCTGGTCAGGCTGTGGCAGGACTGCCTGTCGCTACGCCAGCTGGTGATGCGCAAGCAGCCGCTGCGCGGCTGGAAGCCGGCCTACACCCGCTGGGAGGTCGCCGGCCGCTCCCGCCACCACGACTTCGGCCTGACGCTGTTCACCGCCGGCAGCGTCGCGCTAGGCGTGTTTCTCGGCTGCCTGGGCTGGATAGGCTCCGGCTGGACCGATGGCGGCAACGCTGTGATCCTGGGCACCATCGCCTGCTGCCTGTTCGCCTCGCTGGACGAGCCGGCGCCGCAGATGCGCACGCTGTTCGTCGTCAACCTGGTCTGCACGCTGCTGGCCGGCGTCCTGCTGTTCGCGGTGCTGCCGGCGGTGCACGAGTTCGAGATGCTGGCGCTGTGCCTGGCCGCGCCCTTCCTGCTCGGCGGCCTGCTGTTCGGCCAGTCGCGCTTCGGCATGGCCGCCATGCTGCTGGTGGTGTTCACGTCCAATCTGATCGGCCTGCAGCAAACCTATAGCGCCGACTTCGAATCCTTCCTGAACAGCAATCTGGCCGGCGCCGCCGGCATCCTGCTGGCGCTGCTGTGGACGCTGACCACCCGGCCGTTCGGCAAGGAGCTGGCGCTGCGCCGGCTGACGCGCGCCAACTGGAACGATCTGGCGCGCAACGCCGCCGGCCGCCAGCTCGGCGACTACGCGCGGCTGACCGCGCGGATGCTGGATCGGCTGGCGCTGCTGGCGCCGCGGCTGGCCGCCGCCGGACAACCCGGCGACCCGTTCCGCGAATTACGGGTCGGTTTCAGCGCGCTCGATCTGCAGCGCGACGAACACCGCCTGCAGGGCGAGGCTCGGCAGACGGTCGACGCGGCGCTGCAGGCGGTCAGCGGCCACTACCGGGCCTGCGCCGCCGCCGGCGCCAGCCAGGCCGCCTCCGCCCCGTTGCTGGACGCGCTGGACGCCGCCATAGCCGGCACCGCCCGCGCCGCCGGCCAGGCGGCGCAGGAGGCCCGCCACGCGCTGGTCGAGTTGCGGGTGGCCTTGTTTCCCGACGCCGACGGCCGCGCGCCGGCGGCGACAAACGAAGGAGCGCAATCATGATAGGCGAGATCGATTTCTACGGCGTCTACATCCCCAGCCTGCTGCTGCTGATGCTGATCGCCTTCGCCGTCTTCGGCGCATTGCGCCACGCGCTGGCCCGGCTGGGCCTTTATCGGGTGGTCTGGCACCGCTCGCTGTTCAATTTCGCGCTTTACGTGATCGTGCTCGGATGCACGATCGCGCTGACTCACAGGTAAGACCATGAACACGCTTATTCGCAAAGCCGGGCCGGTCGCGCTGACCCTGACCCTGGTAGTCGTCGCCGCGCTGGTGGCGCGCCACATCTGGGACTATTACACCAACGCGCCGTGGACCCGCGACGGCCATATCGGCGCCGACGTCGTCCAGGTGGCGCCGGACGTGTCCGGCCTGATCACCGAGGTCAAGGTCGGCGACAACCAGCTGGTGAAGAAGGGCCAGCTGCTGTTCGTCGTCGACCGCGCCCATTTCACGCTGGCCCTGCGCCAGGCCGAAGCCGCCGCCGCCGCGCAGCGCGCCACGCTGGAACAGGCCCGGCGCGAGGCCGCCCGCAACCACGCGCTGACCGACCTGGTGGCACGCGAGGCGCAGGAGGAAGGCGACGCCAAGGTCAGGCTGGCCGAGGCCTCGCTGGCCGCGGCCGAGGCCGCCGTCGGCATCGCCCGGCTCAATCTGGAGCGCACCGCGGTCACCAGCCCGGTGGACGGCTATCTGAACGACCGCACACCGCGCGCCGGCGACTATGCCGCCGCCGGGCGGCCGGTGCTGTCGGTGGTGGACGCGCGCTCCTTCCATGTCGACGGCTATTTCGAGGAAACCAAGCTCGGCAGCCTGGCGCCGAACGAGCCGGTGGACATCCAGATCATGGGCGATTCGCGCACGCTGCGCGGCCACGTGCAGAGCATCGCCGCCGGCATCGAGAACCGCGACCGCAGCAACGGCGCCTCGCTGCTGCCCAACGTCAATCCCACTTTCAACTGGGTGCGGCTGGCGCAGCGCATCCCGGTGCGCATCTCGCTGGACGAGGTCCCGGCCGATTTCCGGCTGATCGCCGGCCGCACCGCGACGGTGTCGGTACGGCCGGGGAAGCACTCGTGAGCCGCCTCCCGCTGACGGCGCTGGCGCTGGCCGGCGCGCTGGCCGGCTGCGCGGCGGTCGGACCGGACTACAACCTGCCCGGACAATCGGCGCTGAACCGTCCCGCCGCCGCCGCGCCGTTCCAGTCCGCCGCCGGCGCCGCGGTATCGGCCGAAGCGCTGCCGGCCGGCTGGTGGCGGCTGTACCGCGACGACAGGCTGAACGGCCTGGTCGAGCAGGCGCTGGCCGCCAATGCCGGCATACGCGTCGCCGCCGCCAATCTGCGCAAGGCGCTGGCCGTCGAAACCGGCGTCGACGCCGAGCGCGGCCCGCACGCGGCGGTGTCCGCCGCCGCGCAGCGCTCGCAGGAGTCGGGCGAGGCCTTCCTGCTGGAACAGAAGCTGCCGGTGGTCAATGCCGGCGACGTCGGCCTCCGCATCGGCTATCAGATCGACCTGTTCGGCAAATTGCAGCGCGCCGAGGAGGCGGCGCGCGCCGGCGCCGAAGCCAGCGCGGCGGCGGCCGACCTGGCGCGGGTGACGGTGGCGGCCGAAACGGTGCGCGCCTATGTGCAGGGCTGCTCCGCCGGCCATCAGCTGGCGGTGGCGCGGCACGAACTGGAATTGCAGAACCGCGGCGTCGACGTCGCGCGCCGGCTGCTGGCCGCCGGACGCGGCCGTTCCACCGACCTGACGCGCGCCCAGGCCCAGGCCGACGCGCTGCGCGCCAATCTGCCGCGCTTCCTGGCCGAGCAGGACGCCGCCCGCTTCCGGCTGGCGGCGCTGCTGGGCAAGGCGCCGGCGGAACTGCCGGCGACCGCGGTCGCCTGCGCGACCGAGCCGACGCTGGCGCAGCCGCTGCCGGTCGGCGACGGCGCGGCGCTGCTGAAGCGGCGCCCCGACGTGCGCGAGGCCGAGCGCCGGCTGGCCGCCGCCACCGCGCGCATCGGCGTCGCCACCGCCGAGCTCTACCCCAGCGTCACGCTGGGCGCGTCGGCCGGCTACACCGGCCTGCTGGAGCACGTAGGCGAAGCCCGCGCCGAGCACTGGGGCCTGGGACCGCTGATCAGCTGGAGCATACCGGACAGCGGCGCTCGCGCCCGGGTCAAGGCCACGCGCGCCGACGCCGACGCCGAGCTGGCGCGTTTCGACGGCGTGGTGTTGAACGCGCTGCGCGAGACCGAGACCGCGCTGAGCCTCTACGCCAACGATCTGCAACGCAACGCCGACCTGCGCGCGGCGCGCGACAAGGCCCGCTCGGCCGCCGGCGACAACCGCCGGCTGTACGCGGCCGGCCGCGCGCCGTATCTGTCCAGCCTGGACGCCGACCGGGTCCAGGCCGGCAGCGAGGCGGCGCTGGCGGCGTCGGACGCCCAGCTGGCGCAGGACAGGGTCAATCTGTTCCTGGCGCTCGGAGGCGGCTGGGAACGCTGAGGGCTACGCACGAACTACGCGCAAAGTAGCCTCCCGCCTAGGGACAGCATGCCGCTATGGCGGCAAGTCAGGCGCTACCAACCATCCAATAAAACAGCCCCGCGAGTTTAAGCTCACGGGGCTGCTGAACCAATTAAGATGGAACTTGCCTGCCTATCCGATCTTAGTTTTGCAGTCGAGGCTCCGGCCCATTCCCGAAGGCATAGCTGTCCTTTTGCTGGAAAACCACCAGATTGTAGATACCACCCCATAGCGATCTCAGCACCATATGGCCTTGCGCATTGCTTTCCACATCACCTGCCATACCGATACCGAGGATGGGCGACTGCACCCATGCAACATCCCGCTTGGCCTGCGGACCAGAGCTGAAATCCCTCCCCAGCTCGACAAACAACTCACGATAGCCTTCCCGCACATTGTCGCGCAGAGTCTGCATCAAGACCGCATCGTCGCGATGCAAGACATCCATCGGCAATGCATCCTTCAATGCAAGTACATACTCCCCAGTCCAGGGCTTGGACTGCCCCTCGGAAACAAAGCTGGACTGGGCTCTCAGATGCAGCAACACCCGGATACCAGCCTTCTCGTCGCCAATCCAGTACACCATGTACGGCTTCAGCGCAACCTGGTGCGAACCCGCTCCAACATTCAGCTGCTTCACCTGAGGCCCGATGGCTTCGATCGCCTCCTGCCGCGCATCCAATTGATACAAGGATGACATTTTTCCGGACTCACCCATTTCTCGAGTCAGGCGATCAATATTCATCGAATTGGCCAAAACACCCAGTGGCCCCAGCAACAATCCTACAGCCAGACTGCCACCGGACGTTTGTTGCAGGAAAATGGAATGACCGGGCACCTCATACAAACGAGGATTCACGTCCTGCTTCTGCGGCCGCTCGACGCTGAATGCCACCTCCTGCGAAGCGATTGGAGCCGGCAAACGGGCAACTGGAATGCCTTGGAGGCTACCACAACCGGTCAAACTGGCCATGGCTGCAATACATAGAATTAAATACAACCGTATCAAATCGGTCTCCATTCATCATCGGAATTTGAACAACAACCCAGCAGGCATCTTGTTGTAGATACTGGGCCTGTGCCATAAACGACTCGCCAGGTTAGCCTTATCAAAAACAAAAGCCCCCTGAATAATCAGGGGGCTTTTGCGATTTGGCGGAGAGGGGGGGATTCGAACCCCCGTTAGGCTATTAACCTAAACACGCTTTCCAGGCGTGCGACTTAAACCACTCATCCACCTCTCCGGAGGTGTCTTGCTAAATTGTCGGAACCGCCAGGCGATTCCGTAATAAATTCTGGCGGAGAGGGGGGGATTCGAACCCCCGTTAGGCTATTAACCTAAACACGCTTTCCAGGCGTGCGACTTAAACCACTCATCCACCTCTCCAGACTCCGCGACTGGTTTCAGCCACAGAGGCTGCGCAGTATATAAGTCCTACTCATCCTGCGCAAGTGTTTTGTAAGCGGAATGCGAAAACAGCTGATCCACATAATCGCTGACGCCGGCCCTCTCCCGCTGAAGCCAGCCGGCGATGGCGTCGCGGAAGCGGGCGTCGGCGATATAGTGGGCGGAAACCGTGCGCTCCGGCTCGAAACCGCGCGCCAGCTTGTGCTCGCCCTGGGCCCCGCCCTCGAAGCTGCGCAGGCGATGCGCGATCGCGTATTCCAGCCCCTGGTAGTAGCACAGCTCGAAATGCAGGCAGGACACCTCTTCCAGCGCGCCCCAGTAGCGGCCGTACAGCGTGTCGCCGTCCGTCACGCACAGGCTGGCGGCGATGTCGCGCCCGCCCGCGCTGGCGACGAACATCACGCAATGCCCGGCCAGCCTGTCGCCGATCAGCCGGAAGAAATCCAGATTCAGATACGGCGCGGAACGGTGTTCCAGATAGGTCTGCCGATAGCAGCGGTCGAACAGCCGCCAATCGTCGTCGCCGATTTCGGCGCCGGCCAGCGTCCGCACCGTCACGCCGGCCTCCGCCACCCGGCGGCGCTCCTGCCGTATCTTCTTGCGCTTGTCGCGGCTCAACGTGGCCAGGAAATCGTCGAAACCGGCATAAGCCCGGTTGCGCCAATGAAACTGCGTCCCGTCGCGCAGCAGCCAGCCGGCGTCGGCCAGGCGACGCGCCTCGTCCGCGGTCGGAAACAGCACATGGGCCGACGACAGGCCGTTGTCGTCCACCAGCTGCCTCAGGCCGGCGATCAGCGGCGTCTGGCCGTCCGCCGCGCCCAGCAGCCGGTGGCCGGTCACCGGCGTGAACGGCGAGGCCACCACTAGCTTGGGGTAATACTGCAGCCCGGCGCGGGCATAGGCCTCGGACCAGGCCCAGTCGAACACATACTCGCCGCGGTTGTGCTGTTTCAAATAGGCCGGCGCCAGCGCCTCGACCCGGCCGTCGCGTTCCAGCGCCAGCGGCAGCGGCTGCCAGCCGGTGGCGCCGCCGACGCAGCCGGCCTCCTCCAGCGCCGCCAGCCACTCGCGGCCGACGAACACGCCGCCGTCGCCGGCCGGCCAGGCCGACGGCGGCACGGCGGCCACCCCGTCATACAGTTGCAGACGCAATGCTTTTCCTTTCTGACTCGCCACGATCTTCAGGTAAAATCGGACGATCAAGAATCATCGGTGTCTCCTCAAGATGCGTATCGCTCTCGCGCAGTTCAACCCCGTCGTCGGCGATATCGCCGGCAATGCCCAGAAAATCGTCGCGCTCGCCAACGAGGCCATGGCCCTGGGCGCCGACATCCTGCTGACGCCGGAACTGGCGCTGACCGGCTACAGCCCGGAAGACCTGCTGCTGCGCGAAAGCTTCTACCGCGAAGTGGCGCGCGGCCTGGACCTGATCGAGCAACTGGACGGCATCACCGTCATCGTCGGCCACCCGGCCAGGATAGGCAACGAGCGCTTCAACGCCGCCACCGTGCTGCGCGACGGCAACCGGCTGGGCCAGTATCACAAGATGCTGCTGCCCAATTATGAAGTGTTCGACGAGTGCCGCTACTTCACGCCGGGCGCCGCGCCGCTGGTGTTCGAACAGAACGGCGTCAAGGTCGGCGTGCTGATCTGCGAGGATGCCTGGCAGCTGGAGCCGGCGGCCGAGGCCGCCGACGCCGGCGCCGAGCTGCTGCTGAGCCTGAACGCCTCGCCGTTCCACCGCGACAAGATCGAGACCCGCCACCAGACGATGCGCTACCGCGTCGAGGAGACCGGCCTGCCGCTGGCCTACGCCAACCTCACCGGCGGCCAGGACGAGCTGGTCTTCGACGGCGGCTCCTTCGCGCTGGACAGGAACGGCGCCGTGGCGGCCCAGGCCGCCGCCTACGACGACGAGCTGCTGCTGGTCGATTTCGCCGACGGCGACTTCCGGCCCGGCAGCCGGGCCACGCTGCCCGGCGCGCTGGAAAGCGTCTACCGCACGCTGGTCGTCGGCGTCCGCGACTACATCGGCAAGAACGGTTTCCCCGGCGCGCTGCTGGGCCTGTCCGGCGGCATAGACTCGGCGCTGACGCTGGCGGTGGCGGTGGACGCGCTGGGCGCCGACAAGGTGCACGCGGTGATGATGCCGTCGCGCTACACCGCCGACATCTCGGTGACCGACAGCCGCGACATGATAGACCGCCTCGGCGTCCAGTACGACGAGATCGAGATCTGGAGCATGTACGAGAGCTTCATGGCCGCGCTAGCGCCGTCGTTCCAGGGCCTGGAAGCGGACACCACCGAGGAGAACCTGCAGGCCCGCATCCGCGGCACGCTG
Organism: Chromobacterium sp. ATCC 53434; assembly: GCF_002848345.1. NCBI lineage: Bacteria > Pseudomonadati > Pseudomonadota > Betaproteobacteria > Neisseriales > Chromobacteriaceae > Chromobacterium > Chromobacterium sp. ATCC 53434. The sequence continues at coordinate 3,229,058 of NZ_CP025429.1, forward strand.
TTGATGGCGCTGTCGAACAAGGGCGGCAAGCTGGTGCTGACCACCGGCAACAAGTCCGAGATGACCACCGGCTACTGCACGCTGTACGGCGACATGGCCGGCGGCTTCGCCGTGCTGAAGGACGTGGCCAAGACGCTGGTGTTCGAACTGTGCCGCTGGCGCAACACCGTGTCCGACGTGATCCCGGAGCGCATCATCACCCGCCCGCCGTCGGCCGAGCTGCGGCCGGATCAGCAGGATCAGGACAGCCTGCCGCCGTACGAGGTGCTGGACGCCATCATGACGCGCTATGTCGAGGACAATCAATCGGCCGCCGACATCGTCGCCGCCGGCTACGCCGAGGCCGACGTCAATCGGGTGGTGCGGCTGTTGAAGATCAACGAATACAAGCGCCGCCAGGCGCCGGTCGGCCCGCGCGTCACCCAGCGCGGCTTCGGCAAGGACTGGCGCTACCCGATCACCAATCGCTTCAGCTGAGCCCGGCGCCCAGCCGGAAAGTCAATGGAATGACCATTCCGGCTGAGATAAAATAATGGGATAACAAGACCGGCCTCGCCGCCGGTCCGCCATCAGACCCACACAGGAAAAACAATGACTCGCTTGAAACTGACGGCCGCCGCCGCGCTCTGCTCCGCCGCCCTGCTGTCCGGCTGTGCCACGCCGCTGGCTGGCAAACCGGCCGACGAAGCCACCCGCAAGGTGATGATCCAGAACTGGCAGAACGCCAGCTACAATATCGACGGCCAGTTCGGCTTCAACCAGCTCAGCTTCAACGACAGCGCCTCCGGGCTGAAGCTGGGCCAGACCGCCGACACCATCGACCAGGTCGCCCGCTCGATACACCTGAATCTCAGCGGCGCCGTCGACGCCCCGAGCGGCAAGGTCGAGCTGATCCCGGAACTGCGCTTCGAGCGCCGCAACCTGCTGGCCAGCATCAAGGTGCCGCTGCAATTCCGCGCCCAGGACATGTCGCTGCTGGTGGATCCGTCCGCCGTCGACCTGGCCCTGCCGTCGCTGCGCAAGCACCCGGGCCTGTTCGTCCGCGCCAAGCTGCCGGCCGACATCGCCGACAAGATTCCGCTGAAGGAAATGTACCAGGCGATGCCGCAGATCATCGACCAGGCCTACGCCCAGCTGGACAAGAAAGCCTTCAGCTTCGAACCGCTGGACGCCTACGCCGATGAAGTCGGCGCCCGCTACAAGCTGCGCATGACGCTGGACAAGCCGCAGGAGCAGAAGCTGACGGTGCAGATTCTGGAAGGCCTGGCCAAGGTCGCCCACGAGCAGCTGAAATCGCCCGACGAGAAATCCGGCACCGAGTCGATGATCCGCCTGGTTCAGGAACTGATGAAGCTGTCCCCGGCCGCCTCCGCCGCCAACCAGACCGTCAGCGACCTCTACGTCAGCCGCGGCGGCGATCTGCTGGCCGTCCGCCAGAACATCCGGATGAACACCAAGGAGTTCAGCGCCGACGCCTATCTGAACCTGCGCTACAGCCATCTGGGCAAGCCGCAATTCGTCTATAACCCGGCCGAAAGCGACATCGTCGACTACGATAAGGTCGAACTGCCCGACTGGCTGAGTGGCGGCGACAAGGCGCCTGCCGCCGTCGCCGACGACGCCGCCGCCGCCGCCGAACCGGCCCCGGCCGCGCAGGCGGCCCCGCAACCGGCCCAGAAGCCGGCGGCCAAGAAGAAAAAGCGCAAGGCGCGCGCGCAGCAATGATGGCGTCCGGCCTGAACCGGCCGGACCGATGCGCTGTCATACCGTTTTCGACTGCGGGCCGCGCGCCCGCAAGGACACCCCGCATGAAACCGATTCACCTGGCGCTCTGCGCCGCCGCCCTCGCCTGCGGCCTGGCCGCGCCGGCCCAGGCCTCCGCCATCGCCCAGCTGAAAGCCTTCGTCGCCGGCAGCAAGACGCTGAGCGCCGACTTCAGCCAGACCGTCTCCAGCAAGAACAAGCGCGAGGAGGCCAGCGGCCGCCTGGAAATCTCCCGTCCGGGCAAGTTCCGCTGGGAATACACCAAGCCGTACGCGCAGCTGATCGTCGGCGACGGCAAGACGCTGTGGATCTATGACCAGGATCTGGCCCAGGCGACGCGCAAGGCGCAGGGCGCGGCGCTGGGCTCCAGCCCGGCGGCGCTGTTGGCCGGCAGCAACGAGATCGAACGCAGCTACAAGCTGAACGAGGCCGGCAAGCAGGGCGACATCGAGTGGCTGGCCGCCAGCCCGAAGAAGCAGGACAACACCTTCAGCGCGATCCGCATGGGCTTCAAGGACAACGCGCTGGTCGAGATGGAGCTGACCGACAGCTTCGGCAACGACACCCGCATCCGCTTCGGCAAGCCGCAGCAGAATGTCAGCCTGCCGGCGTCGCGCTTCGCCTTCACGCCGCCGAAGGGCGTCGACATCGTCAGCGGCGACTGAGTCGGTCCGATGCGAGAAAAGCCCGCCGGTTTCCCGGCGGGCTTTTTTTACGGCTCACGCCGGCTTGACGGCCAGCGTCGCGATGAAGGCCGGCAGATGGCGTTCGATCAGGAAGCGCGGCCTGGGCTGCCAGTCCTCGTGGAAGCCGGCGATCAGCAAGCCGGCCGCAGCCTGCCCGCCGACCAGCGCGGCCAGGCTGTGGCCGAAGACCAGCGCCTCACCCCGCTCCCGCTTGGCCGCCAGGGCCTCCGCCGGCAGATGCTCGAGATCGGAATACGGAATCGGGAAGCGCGGCCGGATCAGCCCTTGCTCCAGCAGCGCCGGATCGCGATCGGCGACGAACAGCGCCGGATTGTAGAAACTGGCCAGCAGGCGGCCGCCCGGCCGCAGCGCGCGGCAGCACTCGCGCCACACCGGCGCGACGTCGGGCACGTACAGATTGGAGATCGGGTGAAACACGCAATCGAAGCTCGCGTCGGCGAAGCGCGACAGATCGCGCATATCGCCGCGCTCCAGCCGCAGCGTCAGGTTTTCGCGCTCGGCCACCTCGCGGTCGCGCGCCAGCTGTTCGCTTGACGCGTCCAGCACCGTCACCCGCGCGCCGGCGGCGGCGAGCAGCGGCGCCTGCTGGCCGCCGCCGCCGGCCAGGCACAGGATATCCAGGCCGCGCGCGTCGTCGAGCCAGCCGGCCGGCAGCGGGCCGGGCGTCAGCCTGGCCAGCACGCGGCCCAGCCGGGCCTCGGCGACGGCGTCGGCGTCGACCGGACGCGACCACTCGCAGTCGGCTGCGGCCTGGCGGTCCCAGGCGGCCTGGTTGTAATGGAAAATATCGTCTTGAACGGCATCGGGCATCTTGTCCTCCCGTCGAGGAATGGAAATCAATGCCGGCGCGCGCTGCGCGGAAGCCCCCGACGCCGGCTGAAAACGGCAGGCATCAGAACAAATTGTCGAAAACAGGCAATGCGCACGCTCGCACGCGCCGGACGGCGGAACGAATCGGGGATGCGAAGAGCATCCGGGCATCACTTGTTCATTTCGACAGGACTCCTGGGAATAAAACGGTATGGTGGCGCCGATTCTAGCGAAGCGGCGATGACGCGGCAATCCTCACACGCCGCGGCGCTCGTGCACCGCCTGCGCCAGCGTGCCCAGATCGACGTACTCCAGCTCGCCGCCGACCGGCATGCCGCGCGCGATGCGGGTCACCGCCAGGCCGCGGTCCTTGAACAGCTCGCCGAGCATGTGGGCGGTGACCTCGCCCTCGGCGGTGAAGTTGGTGGCGATCACCACTTCGCCCACCCGCCCGTCCAGCGCCCGCGTCAGCAGCTTGTCCAGATGCAGGTCCTTCGGGCCGATATTGTCCAGCGGCGAAATCCGCCCCATCAGCACGAAATACAGGCCGTCGAAACACTTGGCCTGCTCCAGCATCATCAAGTCGGCCGGCATCTCGACGATGCACAGCAGGTCCTGGCGACGCGCCTCGTCGGCGCAGATCGGACACAGCTCGGCCTCGCTGAAGGTGTTGCAGCGCTGGCAGTGGATCAGCTGGGTCAAGGCCTTGTCCAGCGCGCGCGCCAGCTTGTCCGCGCCCTTCTTGTCGCGTTGCAGCAGGTGGAAGGCCATGCGCTGGGCGGTTTTCGGCCCCACGCCGGGCAGCACCTTCAGCGAGGCGATCAATTGTTCAAGCGCGGGAGGGTTCTTCATCGACACGGGATCAACCTACACAGGACATCGTTTCAACGGTAGCGCCGGCGCAGCCGGCGATGGCGCCAGGCGAACACCAGCCGGAACAGCGGGCGGCACAAGGGCAGCATCGCCCGCCAACGCGGCAGGAAGGCCACCCGGTCCACCACTTCGCAGCCGCCGGCAACGGCCGTCACGCGGCGGCGGTGCCACCAGACGCGCTGCCCCAGCATGCGGGAGCGCTCGTCGAAGACGCCCGGCTCCAGACGCAGCAGCGTCAGGTCGTCGCACTCGACGGGCAGGCAGCCGAACAACAGCATCCAGCAGCGGCCCAGGCGCGTCGGTCCGTCCAGCCGCGCCGGCAGCTCGCCCGCCGGCAGCCGCATCCGCAGCCACGGGAAAAACTCGTCATTGATGCCGCGCCGGCTAAGCGCGTCGGCCCAGACCGTTTCCGGCGGGCACGGCAGACGGCTGCGAATGGTGAAGTGACCGAACACGGCGGTTCCGACAAAAAAGGCCCGTCGCCGGGCCTGGGATCAGAACGGGAGCTTCATCCCGGCCGGCAGATTCAGGCCGTTGGTGAAACCGGACATCCGCTCCTGGGTGGTGGCCTCGACCTTGCGCACCGCGTCGTTGAACGCGGCGGCGATCAGGTCTTCCAGCATTTCCTTGTCGTCCATCACGCTGTCGTCGATGGCGACGCGCTTGACGTCGTGCGAGCAGCTCATCGTGACCTTGACCATGCCGGCGCCGGACTGGCCCTCCACTTCCACCTGGGCCAGCTCGTCCTGGGCCTTCTTCATGTTTTCCTGCATTTGCTGGGCCTGCTTCATCAGGCCGGCGATTCCTGCTTTACCGAACATCGCGGTCACTCCTGTACGGGTTGAATGGTCTCGATGAGCAGCGTGGCGCCCAACTCGCGCACCATCTGCTGCACCACCGGATCGTTTTGCATGCATTCTCGGGCGACGGCCAGCTGCTCCTGACGCAGCCTGGCGTCGGTCATCGCCGGGGTTTCCATCCCCAGCTCCTCCACCGTCACCGTCAACTCCACCGGATGGCCGAAACGTTCGGCCAACGCGGCTTTCAATTTTTCCTGGTAATCGCGTCCGCTCATGTGGCGGAAGCTCTCCGGCACCGCCAACTCCAGCCGCTGCTGGCTCCAGCGCTTCAGCACCGCGTTGTGCGCCAGCATCCGCGCCGCGCCGAGCTTGACGCCCAGGTCGGCCACCAGCCGCTGCCAGTCGCCGTCGAAGTCGTAGGCGATAAGCGCGGACGGCTCGTCCTCCAGCGGCGGCGGCTGCATATAGGCCGGCATCGCGTCGTCGTCGGACCACGGCGCGTCGACAACCTCGTCGTCATCGTCGCGCTCGCTCTCCTCGTCCTGAGCCGCCGGCGCGGGCCGGACCTGGACCGGCGCCGGCTGCGGCTCGGACCGAATCTCGGGCTGCGCCGCCGGAGCCGGCTCGACGGCGGCCGGCTTCGGCCTGGGCGCGGGCTCGGGTTCCGGCTCGACGGCCGGGACAGGCTCGGCCGCCGCGCGCGGCTTGCCGTTCAGACCGGCGGCCTGCAACGCGCGCGCCGCCGGCGACATGCCGCGCTGCGCCGGCACCGAGGCGCTGGCGACCGACGCGGCGGATGCGGAAGCCGATGCCGGGCGCGACTGGGCCGGCGCGGCCGGACGCGTCGGCGCGGCGCTTTCCGCCGGCGCCCTGGCCGGATGGAAGGCCAGCATCCGCAACAGCGTCATATTGAAGCCGGCATGCTCGTCCGGCGCCAACGCCAGGTCCTTGCGGCCGTGGATGGCGATCTGGTAGTACAACTGCACATCTTGCGGCGCGATGGCGTCGGCCAGCGCGAAAATCGTCTCGCGCTCCGGCTCGTCGTCGGCCAGCGCCGTCGGCACCGTCTGCGCCAGCGCCAGTTGCTGCAGCAGCACCGCCAGCTCGGACAGCGCGGAATCGAAGCTGACGCCGCGCTCGGCCAGGCTGTCGGCCTCGGCCATCAGCGCCGCGCCGTCGGCGGCGGACAGCGCCTGCAGCAGCGTGAACAGATAGCGGCGGTCCACCGCGCCCAGCATCGCGCGCACGCCGTCTTCCCTGACCTCGCCGAGACCGTAGGCGATGGCCTGGTCCAGCAGCGACTGCGCGTCGCGCATCGAGCCGGACGCGGCGCGGCCCAGCAGCGCCAGCGCCGGGGCCTCGTACTGTATGCCCTCGACGTCCAGCATGTGGGCCAGATGGGTCGACACCTGCTGCGGCGTCATATTGCGCAAGGAGAACTGCAGGCAACGCGACAGCACCGTCACCGGCACCTTCTGCGGGTCGGTGGTGGCCAGAATGAATTTGACGTGGGCCGGCGGCTCCTCCAGCGTCTTCAACATCGCGTTGAACGCGCTTTTCGACAGCATGTGCACTTCGTCGATGATGTAGACCTTGAAGCGGCCCATCGTCGGCGCGTACTGGGCGTTCTCCAGCACCTCGCGGATATTGTCGATGCCGGTGTTGGACGCGGCGTCGATCTCCAGCAGGTCGACGAAGCGGCCGGTATCGATCTGGCGGCAGGCCTGGCATTCGCCGCAGGGCTCGGCCGTGGTGCCGGTCTCGCAGTTCAGGCTCTTGGCCAGGATGCGGGCAATGGTGGTCTTGCCGACGCCCCGGGTGCCGGTCAGCAGATAGGCGTGATGCAGCCGCGCCTCCTTGAGGGCGTTGCTGAGGGCGCGGACCACGTGCTCCTGGCCGACCAGGTCGGCGAAACGCTTGGGGCGCCACTTGCGGGCAAGGACTTGATAGCTCATGGGGGCGGATTTTAATGGCAATTGCCGCGCAAGGCGACAGGTTTCACCGGCGCGGCCGCGGGGCGGCGCCGGTGTCGGGGACGGCCGCTGCCGCCTACAGCCCGGCCGAGGCCGGCTCCGGCCGCTGCGCCAGCGCCGCGTAGTAGCGCTGGCGCACCTGGCCGGCGATCTCCTGCACCGCCTTGGCGTACAGCGTGCTGCGGTTGTAGCGGGTGATCGCGTAGAAGTTGTTCAGGCCCAGCCAGTACTCGGTGACGCCGGGCGAGGTTTCCAGCGAAAACAGCACCGCCGGCACGTCGTCGGCCAGCGGCGCCTGCGGCGCCACGCCCATCTTGCGCAACTCGCCCACCGTGTAGTGCAGCTTGAATTTGTCGGCCAGCAGCTTGTCCACCTGGGCGCCCGGCGCCACGCTGGCCGGCGCGACGATGTCGTCGCCGTGCCGCCAGCCGTGCAGCTGGAAGTAGTTGGCGACGCTGCCTATCGCGTCGTGCGGATTGTTCCAGATGTCGCGGTGGCCGCTGCCGTCGAAGTCCACCGCCCACTTGCGGTAGCTGGACGGCATGAACTGCGGCAGGCCCATCGCGCCGGCGTACGAGCCTCTCAGCGTCAACGGGTCCTTGCCCTCCTCCTTGGCCAGCAGCAGGAACTGGGTCAGCTCGCCGCGGAAGTAGTCGGCGCGGCGCGGGTAGTCGAAGCCTATCGTCGACAGCGAATCCACCAGCCGGAAGCTGCCGGTGTTGCGGCCGTAATGGGTCTCGACGCCGAGGATGGCGACGATCACCTCCGGCGCCACGCCGTATTGACGCTCGGCGCGGGCGAGCGCGTCGGCGTTGGTTTGCCAGAAGGCCGCGCCGTCGGCGATCAGCTTGTCGTTGACTGTGGACGCGCGGAACTGGTACCACGGCCGCGAGGTCGACGGCTTGTCCAGTATCCGGATGATGTTGGGCTTCAGTTCGACATTGGCGAACACCGCCTCCAGCTCGGGGCGGCTGAACTGGCCGCCGGCCACTTGCTCATCGATATAGCGCTGCACGTCGGGGCGGCCGAGAAAGGCCGCGTCGGCCAGCGCCGGCTGGGCGGCGAACGCCAGGGCCGCCAGGATGGCCGCGCCGGCCAGTTTCGGAATAGGGTTCATCATTTTGCTCGTTCTCTTGTCGGAATGTCGGGATGGCGCGGGCGCGGACTCAGTCGCGGAAGGACAGCGCGTTGCCGACCAGCCTCGCGGTGATGTCGACGATGGGAATCACCCGCTCGTAGGCCATGCGGGTCGGGCCGACCACGCCCAGCGTGCCGACCACCTGGCCGTTGATGCAATAAGGGGCGGTCACCACCGAGCATTCGTCCAGCGTCACTACTCCAGACTCCTCGCCGATGAAAATGTTCACCCCCTGCGCCCCGCGCCCCTGCGCCAACAGCTTCAACAGCTCGGTCTTGCGCTCGAACACGCCGAACAGCTCCCTGAGCCGGGACAGGTCGTCGGACAGGTCGTGCACCTGGAACAGGCGCGAGCCGCCGCTGACCACCACGTCCTCGCTGCCCTGCTCCAGCGTCTGCTGGCCCAGTTTCACCGCCGCCGCCATCAGCTCGGCGATGTCGCCCTGCAACTGCCTCAGCTCGCTCTCCACCCGCAGCGCGACGGCGCTCAGCCCTTGCCCGGCGTAGTGCTGGTTGATGAAGTTGCCGGCCTCGACCAGCTCGGACGGCGTGTAATCGCGCTCGGTCAGCAGCAGGTGGTTCTGCACGTCGCCGTCCAAGGTCACCAAGATCATCAACACCCGCCGTTCGGACAGGCGCAGGAATTCGATCTGGCGGAAGGCGACGTCGCTGCGCTGCGGCGTCAGCACCACGCCGGCGAAACTGGTCAGTTCGGACAGCAGCGACGACGCCGCCTGCGCGATGCGCTGCGGGCTGCCCGGTTGCAGATTGGCCTCCAGCTCGTGGCGCGACAGCTCGTCCAGCGGCCGTATCGTCAGCAGCCTGTCGACGAACAGCCGATAGCCGCGCGCGGTCGGCACCCGGCCGGCCGAGGTGTGCGGCGAGGCGATCAGGCCCATGCCCTCCAGATCGGCCAGCACATTGCGGACCGATGCCGGCGACAGCTCGATGCCGGGCAGCAGCGACAGGGTCTTGGAAGCGACCGGCTGACCGTCGGCGATGTAGCGTTCGATCAGCGTCTTCAGCAGATGTTGGGCGCGTTCGTTCATCATGACCCCATTGTACACATCCTTCACCGCTCCAAAAGGGGACGTGGCGGGGCTTTAGGACCATGGCACGAAAACCGCGGCCGCAAGCTGCTGTTCGCTCTCTGGTTTTCTGCGATAATCGCCCCCATCATTGGTCCGAACACCCCATTGGAGACAGCATGGCTTCCGAAGACAAGAGCAAGGCGCTGGCCGCCGCCCTCTCCCAGATTGAAAAGCAATTTGGCAAGGGCTCCATCATGCGCATGAGCGACAACCAGATCAACGAAAACCTGCAGGTGGTCTCCACCGGCTCGCTGAGCCTGGACCTGGCGCTGGGCGTCGGCGGCCTGCCGCGCGGCCGCGTGGTCGAAATCTACGGCCCGGAGTCGTCCGGCAAGACCACCCTGTGTCTGCAAGCAGTGGCCGAGATGCAAAAATTGGGCGGCACCTGCGCCTACATCGACGCCGAAAACGCGCTGGACCCGCAATATGCGCAAAAGCTGGGCGTCAAAGTCGACGACCTGCTGATCTCCCAGCCGGACACCGGCGAGCAGGCGCTGGAAATCTGCGACATGCTGGTGCGCTCCAGCGGCGTCGATCTGATCGTGATCGACTCGGTCGCCGCGCTGGTGCCGAAGGCTGAAATCGAAGGCGAGATGGGCGACAGCCACGTCGGCCTGCAAGCCCGCCTGATGAGCCAGGCGCTGCGCAAGCTGACCGGCAACATCAAGCGCACCAACACCCTGGTGATCTTCATCAACCAGATCCGCATGAAGATCGGCGTGATGTTCGGCAACCCGGAAACCACCACCGGCGGCAACGCGCTGAAGTTCTACGCCTCGGTGCGCCTGGACATCCGCCGCACCGGCGGCATCAAGAAGGGCGAGGAAGTGATCGGCAACGACACCCGCGTCAAAGTGGTGAAGAACAAGGTTTCCCCGCCGTTCCGCCAGGCCGATTTCGAAATCCTGTACGGCGAGGGCATCTCCCGCCAGGGCGAAATCATCGAGCTGGGCGTCAAGCACGGCTTCATCGACAAGTCCGGCGCCTGGTACGCGTACAACGGCCAGAAGATCGGCCAGGGCAAGGACAACACCCGCGAGTGGCTGAAGGCCAATCCGGCGATCGCCGCCGAGATCGAGCGCAAGATCCGCGAAGCGGTCGGCGTCAAGATCGAGATCAACGAAAGCCAGGGCGACGAAGAGTTCGCCGACGACGCCCTCGACGCCTGATGGCGGCGACAGGCAAAAGCCTGAAGGCGCGGGCCGCCGAACTGTTGTCCCGCCGGGAATACACCCGGCGGGAACTGGTTCGGCGGCTCGCGCCTTTTGCCGACAGCGAGGACGAGCTGAACGCGGCGCTGGACGAGCTGGCCGCCGCCGACTGGCAGTCCGACGAACGCTTCGCCCACCAGTTCGCGGCCAGCAAGGGCGCCAAGTTCGGCAGCCGGCGCCTGGCGCAGGAAATGCGCCAGCGCGGCGTCGCCGACGACTCGATACGCGAGGCGCTGTCCGGCCAGGACGACCTGGCCAGCGCGAGAGAGCAATGGCGCAAGAAGTTCGGCCGCCTGCCGGCAGACGCGGCGGAGAAGGCCAAGCAATACCGTTTCCTGGCGCAGCGCGGCTTTCCGGCCGACGTGATCCGCCGGGTGCTCGCCGGCGGCGCGGACGACGACTTCTACGAGGACTGAGCCATGGCAACGCGCAGCATCGCCACCGAGATCGACATCGCCGTCAGCCCGGAGCGGGTGTGGCAGGTGCTGATCGACTGGCGGCGCTACCCGGAGTGGAATCCGTTCATCGTCGGCCTGCACGGCCGTCACGAGACCGGCGCCAGCCTGGTGGCCACCGTCCATCCGCCGGGCGGCCGCCACCAGACCTTCCGGCCGCGGCTGATCGAGTTCGCCGCCGGCAGCCTGCTGGCCTGGCGCCGAAAATGGCTGGTGCCCGGCCTGCTCGACGGCGAGCGCCGCTTCCGGCTGGAAGCGCTGGACGACGGCGGCACCCGGCTGCATCACCGCGAGGATTTCTCCGGCCTCCTGCTGCCGCTGATAGGCGACGGGCCGCTGGAACGCGCTCGCCTAGGCTTGCTGCAAATGAACCAGGCGCTGAAGCGGCGCTGCGAAGCGCTTGCCAGCCAGGCCCCGGCTTGACACAATCAATGGATTCGTCCCGGCACGGCGCCCGGACCAGATTTTGAAAATTGACCGAAAATCATGAAAACCTCTGAAATTCGCAAGAAATTCCTGGATTTCTTCGCCTCCAAAGGCCACCAGGTAGTTCCCTCCAGCAGCCTGATCCCCGGCAACGACCCGACGCTGATGTTCACCGTCGCCGGCATGGTGCAGTTCAAGGATGTATTCCTCGGCTTCGAGAAACGCGACTACAGCCGCGCCACCACCAGCCAGAAATGCCTGCGCGCCGGCGGCAAGCACAACGACCTGGAAAACGTCGGCTACACCGCGCGCCACCACACCTTCTTCGAAATGCTGGGCAACTTCAGCTTCGGCGACTACTTCAAGCGCGACGCCATCACCTTCGCCTGGGAATTCCTGACCGGCGAGCAATGGCTGGCGCTGCCGAAGGACAAGCTGATGGTGACGGTGTACGCCACCGACGACGAAGCCTACGACATCTGGCACAAGACCGTCGGCGTGCCGGCAGACAAGATCGTCCGCATCGGCGACAACAAGGGCGCGCCGTACGCGTCCGACAACTTCTGGACCATGGGCGACACCGGCCCCTGCGGCCCGTGCACCGAGATCTTCTTCGACCACGGTCCATCGGTCGCCGGCGGCCCTCCGGGCAGCCCGGACGAGGACGGCGACCGCTTCATGGAGATCTGGAACAACGTCTTCATGCAGTTCAACCGCGACGACGCCGGCACGCTGCATCCGCTGCCGAAGCCGTCGGTCGACACCGGCATGGGCCTGGAGCGCCTGTCCACCGTGCTGCAGCACGTCAAGTCCAACTACGAGACCGACGCGCTGGCCTGTCTGGTGCGCGCAGCCGCCCGCGAAACCGGCGTCGAATACAGCCAGGACGTGCCGTCGCTGAAAGTGATCGCCGACCACATCCGCGCCTGCTCCTTCATGGTCGCCGACGGCATCCTGCCGTCCAACGAGGGCCGCGGCTACGTGCTGCGCCGCATCGCCCGCCGCGCGATCCGCCACGGCTACAAGCTGGGCCAGAAGGGCCTGTTCTTCCACAAGATCGTCGCCGACCTGGTCGCCGAGATGGGCGAAGCCTATCCGGACTTGCGCGACAAGCAGGCGCATATCGAAGACGCGCTGCGCGCCGAGGAGATCAAGTTCGCCGAGACGCTGGAAATCGGCATGGGCCTGGTGGACTCCGCGCTGGACGGAGGCAAGACTGAGCTTGACGGCGACACCATCTTCAAGCTGTACGACACCTTCGGCTTCCCGGTGGACCTGACCGCCGACATCTGCCGCGAACGCGGCATCCACGCCGATCTGGAAGGCTTCGAGCGCGCGATGGAGGCCCAGCGCGAGCGCGGCCGCGCCGGCTCCAACTTCAAGATGAGCGGCAAGATCGCCTACGACGGCGACGACACCCGCTTCCACGGCTACGACAACAGCAGCGTCGACGCCAAGGTCCTGGCGCTGTACAAGGGCACCGAGCCGGTCGACAGCCTGTCCGCCGGCGACGAAGGCATCGTGGTGCTCGACCACACCGCCTTCTACGCCGAAGGCGGCGGCCAGGTCGGCGACGTAGGCGAAATCTCGGCCGCCGGCGGCATCGCCGCGCTGTTCGACGTCGCCGACACCCAGAAAATCCAGGGCGCGGCCTTCGGCCACAAGGGCCGGCTCGCCCGCGGCGCGCTGAAGGTCGGCGACGCCGTCACCGCCACCATCGACCTGCACCAGCGGCTGGCCAGCGCCCGCAACCACTCGGCCACCCACTTGCTGCACGCGGCGCTGCGCCATGTGCTGGGCGGCCACGTGGTGCAGAAGGGCTCGCTGGTCAACCCCGAGCGCACCCGCTTCGACTTCGCCCACGGCGAGGCCGTCAGCGCCGCGCAGATCGCCGAGCTGGAACGCGTGGTCAACCACGTGATCGCCGCCAACTACGAGGTCAAGGCCGAGTTGATGGGCATGGAGGCCGCGCAGAAGTCCGGCGCGATGATGCTGTTCGGCGAGAAGTACGGCGACGAGGTCCGCGTGCTGACCATGGGCGATTTCTCCGCCGAGCTGTGCGGCGGCACCCACGTCAAGCGCACCGGCGACATCGGCCTGTTCAAGATCGTCGCCGAGAGCGGCGTCGCCGCCGGCGTGCGCCGGATCGAAGCGGTGACCGGCCAGGGCGCGCTGGCCCACATCCAGGCCCAGGACGCGCTGATCAAGGAAGCCGCCGCCGCGCTGAAGGCGCAGAGCAGCGACGAGGTGATCGCCAAGATCGCCGCGCTGCAGGACGGCGCCAAGGCGCTGGAGAAGGAACTGGCCAAGCTGAAGGGCCAGCTGGCCGCCTCCGCCGGCGACAGCCTGGCCGACGCCGCCACCGTGGTCAATGGCGTCAAGGTGCTGGCGGCCGAGCTGCCGGGCGCCGACAACACCGCGCTGCGCGAAACGCTGGACAAGCTGAAGGACAAGCTGGGCTCCGCCGCCATCGTGCTGGCCGCCAGCGGCGACGGCAAGGTGGCGCTGGTCGCCGGCGTCACCGCCGACCTGACCGGCAAGATCAAGGCCGGCGAACTGGTCAACTTCGTCGCCCAGCAGGTGGGCGGCAAGGGCGGCGGCCGTCCGGACATGGCCCAGGCCGGCGGCACCCAGCCGGAAAACCTGGACGCCGCGCTGAAAGGCGTCCAAGCCTGGGTGGCGGCCAAGCTGTAAACCTCGTCCGCTGACGCAAAACGGCCACATGATTGTCATGTGGCCGTTTTTATTCTAAGTTATTATTGTGAGTATGGTTCTTATTTGTAATGTTCTCTATCAAGTATTTCGGAGGATGTCATGAGCGAGACCGAATTCCGCCTGGCCCGCAACGATGATCTGCCCGCCGTCTACCTGCTGATCCAGCAAGCGTTCGGCCCGCTGCAACAACGGCTGCCCACCCGCCCAACCGCCCTCGACGAAACCGTCGCCAGCCTCAACGGCCACCTTTCCAACGGCTGCCAGATCTTCCTCATCGCCCAGGGACCCCGCCTGCTGGCCTGCCTGCTGGTGCAACCGGCGACCGTGGGCTGCGTCGAGGTCAAGCGCCTCTGCACCCACCCGACCTGGCAAGGCCGCGGCCTGGGCTCGGCCCTGCTCACCCACGTCGAGGGCCAGTTGCGCCGCCAGGGCGTGCGGGCGATCAGGCTGGCCACCCGGCGGCGCCTGCCGGACAATCTGCGCTTCTACCAGCATCGCGGCTATCTCGAGCACGAACGCAGACCATATCCCGTAGGCATAGACGATGAGCTGGTCACGCTGGGCAAAACGCTGAGCGGACGGTGAGCGCCCGTTCAACGGCAAACTTGTTCCACATCAAGTCGTCAGAAATCATAAATCGCTAATATACAGATGCTTCTTATGGCTTCTCCTTTGTTGTTTGCTTTGACGCCCCGGTCCGCCGGGGCATTTTTTTTGTCCCGCCGCGGGCCGGCGCATCCGCTCAGCCTTTCGACGGCGGATCAAGCTTCAACTCGTCGCGAAGGATGTAAAGCTCGTGATCGGCCTTCAGCCCCAGTTTTCGCATCGCCGCCTGCTTTTGCCCGCTGATGGTCTTGATGCTGCGCGCGAACTTCTCCGCGATCTGGCTGACGGTCATGCCGTCCATGAAACACCGTATCACCTCCTGCTCCCTGGGCGACAGCTCGGCGAGGCGCACCAGGCTCCCCACCGCGGCCGGCGCATGCCGGCTGCCGGATGGCGGCACGCCGTCGACCGGCATCACGCTGGCCAGCTCCTCCGCCATCGCCGGACTCAGATAGACCTGGCCCTGGGCCAGCGTCCGGATCGCCGTCACCAGCTCGTCGAGATCCTGCTGCTTGCCGACAAAGCCGCGCGCGCCGCCGCGCAAGGCCAGCGCCACGGTGGCGGTATTGTAGTGCGCCGACATGATCAGCACGGCGGTTTGGGGAAAACGCCTGGCCAGCACGCGGATCAGATTCAGCCCGTCCGTGTCTTCCGGCTGCAAGGCATAGTCCAGCACCGCCACATCGACCGGCTGCTTGTGCAGCGCTGCCAACAGCGATTTGCTGCCGGTATGGGTGCCTACGATGGAAAAATCCGGCTCTTGCGACAGTCTGTAACTCAGGCCTTGCAATACGACTGCGTGATCGTCCAACAACATCAGGCGCAGCGGGGGTTTCGAAAGGGTCATCGGGTATCACGACACAGCATGGAAGAACTGCTTATTTATATGTCTGTCGCCGAGCCGCGGCAATACGGTTCCCGCTGCCGGCCTACAGCGCGCTTTCAAACAGCAGATTGACCACCCCGTGATAGACGCCGGGCTGGTAGCCGCCGACCGGCACGCCGGGCACGATGTCCAGGCTGACCCGCCGGTCCTCGGCCGCCTCGGCGGCGCTCAACACCAGACAGTCCGCCGAGGCGCCACCGTCGCGGAACACCTCGCAGCGCCGCTGGCCGCTATCCAGCCGGATGCGCAGCGGGATCTTCCGCCCGTCGCCGGCCAGGACCGTGTCGCCGTCGGCCCTGACGGTGATCGGCCCCATCGTGCTTCTCATTTCCAGCCATTGCCGCAATGGCCGCAGGCGCTGACCGGCCATGTCCCACTGCAACAGCTGGGTCGCGCCCGCCCAGCCGCCGACGGCGCTAACGTAGAACACATCGTTTGGCACTTGCACTTCGACACTGACCCTGTGCTCGACCGGCTCGGCCCGGGCGCCGGCCGCCAGCGCGATCCATAGCGCGCAGACAGCCAGCATCGTTCGCGTCATCGTCATCCCGCCCCTCCTACAGATTGGCGTCGAAGACGACGGTGACGTCGCCGCGATAGCGCGCGCCCGGCTGCCGGATAATGGCGGCCATGTCCTCGCGCTGCATTTCGAAATGCAGCTGCGCCGCGCTGTTCGAGACCTGGCCCGAAGGCTGGAATCCCTTGCGCGCGATGCCAAGCGGATACCGGCTTGCCGGCGCGCCGCCCTGGCTCGAGTACACGCCGGGCATGCTGACCGCCACCTGTATCGGCACCTCGCCGCCGCCATTGTCCCGGCGCAAGGCGCAGGCGCCGCCGCTGGAATACTGGCAGCGCAGAGACAGGCTGAAGCCGGCCGCGCTGGACAGGCTGAATCCCAGATCCCGACGCAGCGCGACCGGCGCCCTGCCCTGCTGCGACCAGGCCTGCCAGCCGCCGGCGGGCTCCAGCACGGCGCGGTCGGTCCCCGCCGGAAAACTGACCAGAAACTCGTTCTTGACCGTCGCCTCTATCCTGATGGTCAGCCGGTTGTCGCTGTAGGCGGCGCGTCCAAAATCCAGTTGCTGGCCCTCGCCGAGCGTGTAGGACAGCGTGCCGGTGTAGGTCCCGTTGCGCATCGACGTCGGATTCACGGCCAGCAACTCGTATTTGAAGCCCAGCAGGCTGACATCCAGGCCGGTGGCCGTGGTCCTGAGCTTTCTATAACAAACGCTGTTCCTTTTCGCCGCGTGGCTCCATTCGAAAATGTACATATGCACATCGCCTTCGTCGACCTTGTCCTGGCAGCCGCCTTCCAGTCTTTCGACATTGAAATCGCTTATGTATTTCGGCTTGTAGTATCGCTGGGCGAACGAGGCGATCCTGAATTTCACCGTGATGGCGTCCCCGCCGGAGTAAAGCGTCAGCTGCTTGTATTCGGCATCGATGGCCTGGTAGATATGATCTTTCGGATCGGAGGAGTTCTGCGACGCGCGCTTGCTGATCTTGCCCAGCCCTCCTATCAGATAATCGGCCGGGCCCTGGTTGACGAATTGATTCTGGCCGGGTCGGAACGAGGACGGTTTCAGTTCGGCGCGTACCGTCGCCTCGGCCGCGGCCGCCGGCGGGCTGGGCAGCAGACAGAGCAACAGCCAATATGCCGCGGCGCGGCCCAAGCCGGGTTTCAGCTTCATCATCTCGGTTCATCCTTTCCAAGCGCCGTCCGGCCGCGTCGGCCAAAAGGCGTATTGTGGCGGCGCCCATTGCCCGCCCTCCATCAGACCAGTCTCAAACTGGCCGGCCTGCGCCAACGCTAGCCGGGGCAGCGCAGATCGCCGGCCAGCAAGACATCGCCGGCGCGCTGCCGCCGCGCCGGGTCCAGCCGGAAGCGGCAATCGGCTGTCGTCTGGTGGCGGACCTCCAGCGTCGGCGCGCTTTCGCTCATTTCCAGGCTGAAGAAGCCGTCGGCCTCGCTGACCGCCCGGCCGGCGTGATTGATCAGCCGGGCGCCGCGCAGCGGCCGGCCCGACGCATCCAGCAGGCGGCCCAGCACGGTGACCGTCTTCAACACCCTGACCTGCCGGTAGGCCACGCCGCCCTTGTTCAGGTGGTAGCTGTGGCTGGCCGGCTGTATCGCCACCGCCGGCGCGCCGGCTCCGGCGAAGTCGAACTGCACGCTGCCGGCTTGGTAGGCGGTCACCGGGATGAAGTTGCGTCCCGCATGCAGCCACGCGCTGCCGCCCTGGCTGTCATCGGCCCGCAGCGCCACCGCGGGCAGGTCGGACTCCACATCGACGATCAGTCCGGTATTGGCGCCGAAGGCCGCGGCGTCGCCGCTGGCCGCGATGCCGCCGCCGCCGATGGCCATGGTGTTTTCCAGATTGAGGCCGCCGCTGAGCCGCCCGTTCAGCGACGAGCGCTGCAGATAGGCGTCGCCGCGCAGCAAGGCGTGCTGGAACTGGGCGCTGCCGCTGAGGCCCAGGCCATGGCTATCGGCGCTGCCCGTGGCGCCGACGGCGCTCAGCCAGCCGTTGTCCAGGTTTTGTTGCACCGACACGCTGGCATAGTGGTCGCGGCTGCCCAGGCTGCCGCTGCGGCTGCCGATGCTGGCGTTGTAGCTGCGGCCTTCCCCGCCCAGGCTCAGGTTCAAGGACAGCTCCACGCCGCGGTTGCGCGGACCGGAGCCAGGGCCGGCGGCGCGGTCGAAGGCCGCCAGCCGCCAGGTGGCGTCGTTGCCCAAGAGCTTGTGCCTGTGGTCCAGGCCCAGATCCACGCTGAGCCCGCCGCCGTGCGTTAGCCGGGCATTCAGATTGCTGCGGTCGCTCAAGCGGTGGCTGAGCGACAGCGCGCTGCGGCGGGCCTGCCGCCATTCGGGATCGCCATCGCCGTCCAGGCTGCTGCGGCTGTGGCTGAGCACCACATTGCCCCGGCTGTAGCTCCAGACCGCCTGGACATCGAAACCGCTGCCATAGCCGGCCGTGTGGAACAGATTGGCGTACAGCCTGGCGCTGTCGGCCAGATCCCAGTCCACCGAGGCGCCGAACTGGCGCTGCGCGCCGAACTGTTGCGAGGCCAGGCCCAACACCACGCGCGGGTGCAGCAGATAATTGATGCCGCCGCCCAGCGCCAGGCCGCCCGACTGCGCGCCGACGCCGAACGGCTTGCGCTGCCGGCCGGCAAACACGCTGTAGCGCCAGCGCTGTTCCGGATTGCGCCACATGCTGGGCTTGTAGATCAGCTCCTCGCTGCGCGACACCTGCACGCCGTCTTCCAGCAAGCGCACTTCCACCGGATAAATGCCGCCGGGCAGGCTCAGCGTGTCGACCAGTTGCAGACCCGGCTGCACCAGCTGGCTATGGATCAACACGCCGTTGCGGTAGATTTCCACCGTCGCCTCGCGATTGGCGGTGACGTAGACCGGATACAGGCTGGCTTGGCCGCTGTCGGCCAGCAGCGCGTCGGAGCTGCCCGCCATCAGGCCGAGCACCGCATCCGCGCGCTGGCCCTGGGTCCGCGGCTGCCGCAGCAGGCTTTGCTCGTCGGGACTGAACAGGCCGGCGCGGACGAAATGGCCGTCCAGTTCGCGCTGCGCGTACAGCTGCGACAGATTCTGGCGCAAGCGGCCGTCGGCGCTGCGCTCCAGCTGCAGGCCCCCCAGAGCGCTCCAGTCGGCCAGGCTGCCTTGCAGATCCATCGCGTAGCGGCCGGACAGGCTCTGCCCGCCGCCGCCGGAGAGATTCAGACGGTTGCCGAGAATCAGGCCCCGGCTGCCGCCCGAAGGCTGGGCGTGATAATGCGCGCCGGCCTGCCGCCGGCCGGCGGCATCGGTCAGCAGCGACAGCTGGGAGTTTTCCAGGCTGTAATGAATGGCCAGCAGTCCGGACGGACAACGCTCCTTGCAATCGCCCAGCCCGATCGGACGGCCAAGCGCCTCCGCCCACTTTTGCCTCTCCGCGTCAGGCTGCCGGCTGTCGCCGGCGTCGGTGAAGCCCAGCAGCTGCACGGTGCCGTCCCGGGTCAGCAGCACCATCGCGTCGCCCAGGACCTGCCCGTCCTTTTCGACCCGGGCGGCCAGCGGCACCTCGAAGAAATGGTCGCGGAACTCGGCCGGCAAGCCGGACGCCTGCGCCAGCAACGGCAACCGGGCGCTGATGGCCGGCGCGCCGGCCAGGCAATAGGCGCAGAAAAATGAGGCGGCCAGGGCCGCGATAAGGCGGGCGACAGTAGACATGGGAGCAAACGGAAAGAAAGAAGGGGCGCATCGACGCCCCTGTCTGTGGTGGAACGGACGCTATCAATTGCCGGCGGGCGCGACGCTTTCGAACATCAGATTGACGCTGCCGGAATAGCGACCTGGCTTGAAGCCGCTGGCCGGCGTCGGCGCGGCGATGCTCAGATTGACGCGGCTGATGTCCCGGGCCTGGGTGGCCGTCAGTATCTGCGCCTTCTTGCCTGCGCCGACCTCCATGGCCTGCTCGTTGATTTTGACGACCATGGGAATCTTCTCGCCGTTGCCGTTGCCATACAGTTCGGCCGGCGCTTCCAGATAGCCCTGGATCGCGCCTATCGTGCTTTTCATGTCCAGCATATTGCTGACCGGCTGCAGGATTTCGCGGCGGGCGTCCCAGGACAGCGCCTGGTCCCTCAGATGCCAGTCGGCCAGCGGTTGCACGTAAAAGCTGTCGGTCGGGATATTGGCCGTGACATTGATCTGCAGCGGCTGTTGCTCGGCCATCGCGGCGCCGGACAGCATGGCGGCCGACACGGCCGCGCCCAGCAGAAATTTTCGGGTGAACATCGTGGGTTTCCTTTTTGGGAAGCGTGAAAAAAATCGGGCCGGCTCATCGGCCGAAGGCGACGGTCCGGCGGCGGCGGCCCTCGATCAGCTCGAACGTGTAACGATGGCCGTCGGCCTTGACGAAGCGCTTGCTGCCGCCAGGCAGCACATGGTGCTTGGTCGGGGTCTCGCAATGCCGGCCATCGGCGTCGCACTGAAGGAAGGCGTCGACGATGACGGTGCTGTTGCCGTCGTTGCGCACGGTGTAGCTGTCGCCACCGTCCTGCAGCCGGGTGTCGTAATGCGGCTGCCCGGGCCTGACGATGACGATGGCCCCATAGCCGGTCAGCACGTTGACGCCGGCGCTGAGCGAGTCCTGATAGCGCCGGGCCTCGTCGTCGCCGATATCGAACGCGTCCTGTTTTTCCGGCAGCACCGGAGAGAAGCGCACCCGGAAATAGCGCTCCCGGTCGCGCGGCCCCAGGTACAGCAAGCGACTGGCCTGCATGCCTCCCGCCGGCACCATCAGCCGCGACGGACTCGCGACCAAGCCCTTGAGCTGGCCAAGCGCCAATTGCCCGGTATCCACCGGCAACTCATTGGCCTGGCCATCCTGGCCGTAGACGATCTCCGCCACCGCCACCTTGACGAAGGCGGTGCTGTCGCCGCTATTGCGCACCCGCTTCAGCAGGGTGCCGGCATCCGCGTCCAGGTACTCATACATGGCGCCGATATTGATGGCCGGCGCCGCCGGGGCCTGTGCGGCCAGGCCCAGCAGCAGACAGGCCGACAAGATGGGTTTCATCGCAACTCTCCATGCGGGTGAGCGCTTCCGCGGCAAAGCCGCCCGGACAAGGCTCATTGCAAAGATTGGCATTATTGGAGATGGCGTCGTCGGCCTCCATGAGACCATTCTCAAAAGAAACAGCGCGTTAGCGACGGTGAGCCGTTTCTGGCATGCTCGGAATTCGCCGCGCTCGGGCACTGTCTTTTCCGGCGGCGATGGCATAAAACAGTGGAGACTGGCACGGTGGGCAATTGAGATGTGGCGAACAGTATTGATGGTGCTGGCGATGTCGGCGGCGCCGGCATCGGCCGCGCCAAACGGAGTCATCTTCAGCCCGGCAGAGCAGCGATGGATACGCGAGCACCCGATGGTGCCCTATACCGTCGATCCCTACTGGCCGCTGGAGTACGTGGAGAACGGACAGCACAAGGGGCTGACGCGCGATTATCTGGAGGCCATCGCGCGGATCAGCGGCCTGCGATTCAAGATGGTGGACGCCCGCAACTGGCGCGACGCGCTGCAAGACATGCGGGACGACAAGATTTTCCTGGCCACCATGGTGTCCGCGCAGCTGATAGGCGACGACAGCCAGCAATCGATGCTGCTGACCGTGCCTTATCTGGCCAGCACCACGATCATGGTCACCACCTCGGACAAACCCATGCTGTTCAATCCCAAGCAGCTGAACGGCAAAACCGTCACCGTCAAGGGCGGCGGCAGCTATGAACGGTATTTGCGCCGCCACTTCCCCGGCATCCGCCTGATGCTGATAGCCGATCCGGAAATGGCGCTGGACGCGGTGGCCAGCGG
This sequence comes from Chromobacterium sp. ATCC 53434, assembly GCF_002848345.1. Lineage (NCBI taxonomy): Bacteria > Pseudomonadati > Pseudomonadota > Betaproteobacteria > Neisseriales > Chromobacteriaceae > Chromobacterium > Chromobacterium sp. ATCC 53434. The sequence continues at coordinate 3,250,883 of NZ_CP025429.1, forward strand.
CAAGGCCTATGCGGCGGTGGGCAGCGATGTGGTGCTGGAACCCATCATCCAGCGCAAATACATGGGAACCTTGAACCTGGCCGGCGCCATTCCCGACATGTATGCCGTGGTCAGCATGGGCGTGTCCAAACGCCATCCGGAACTGTGCTCCATCATCAACAAGTCCCTGGCCCAGCTGACCGCCGACGACGCCAGCCGCATGTACGACTACTGGGTCGAAGGCCTGCGGCTGGGCGCGCCATCCTGGCAGGCGATTGTCCGTTATTACTCGAAGGCGCTGGTCGGGCTGGTCACGCTGCTGCTATTGCTGGGCTATTGGGTGCTCAGGGCGCAGCGCTCGCAGCGGGCGGCCGAAGCCAGCGAGGCCGGCAAATCGATGTTTCTGGCCGTGATGAGCCATGAGATCCGCACGCCGATGAACGCCGTGCTGGCCGCGATAGAACTGCTGCAGCGCACGCCGCAAACCCCGCGCCAGCAGGAGCTGGCCAGTCTGGCCAATTCGGCGGCCACCAATCTGCTGGAACTGCTCGACGACGTGCTGGATGTCTCCAAGATGGACGCGCGCGGCCTGCAGCTCGAACTGGTGCCGGTGGACCTGGCCCTGCTGGCGCAAGGCGTGGCCGACAGCAACCGTCCGCGGGCCCAAAGCAAGGGCCTGGGCTGGTCGCTGACCCTGCTCGGGCTGGACGATGCGGCGCTGATGCTGGACCCGCTGCGGATGCGGCAGATTCTATCCAATCTGCTGTCGAACGCCGTCAAGTTCACCGAACAGGGCGAAGTGGCCCTGCTGCTGCACCTGGACCAGATCGAAGGCGACCGCGGCAAGCTGCTGATCACGGTCAGGGATACCGGCATAGGCATAGACAAGCAGCAGCAGTCCCGCTTGTTCACCGCCTTTACCCAGGTGGACAGTTCCACCACCCGCCGTTACGGCGGCAGCGGACTGGGCCTGAGCATCTGCCGGCAGTTGGTCGAGCTGATGGGCGGCAGCATCCTGCTGGACAGCGAACTGGGCGCCGGCACCACCATCAGCGTCACGCTGCCGGTGCAACTGGCCGGGACGGCGGCGCCGCTCGCCAAGTCTGAGCCATCGACGGATCCCGCCCTGCCCGGCGGCAAGGGGCGGGTGCTACTGGTCGAAGACCAGCCGATGAACCAGGCAGTGATAGGCCAGCAGCTGCGCGAGCTGGGCTACCAGGCGACCGTCACCGACAGCGGCCGGGACGCCCTGACGCTGCTCGAGCAAGGGGAACGCTTCGACATGATATTGCTGGACTGCTACATGCCGGGCATGGACGGCTACGAAACCGCGCGACGGATACGAGAATGCGAGACCGGCGCGACATCCGGCCATACCCCCATCATCGCCATCTCCGCCGCCACCGATCCAGCCCATCAGAACCTGTGCCTGGAGAGCGGCATGGACGGCATGCTGAGCAAGCCATTGCGCATACACGAGCTGGCCGACGTGCTGGAAATGTGGGTAGGCGGAGACGACGGACAGGCCGCCCCGGAGCCGGCCCCGGCGCCGTTGTCCGTCCGACAATGGCGACAGCTGTTCCATCAGTCCAGCCACGACGATCTGGCCAGCCTGCGGCAAGCCCTGCTGCAATCGGACCCGATCCGGGCGCGGCATCACCTGCACCGTTTGAAGGGGGCCGCCCTGACCATAGGCGCCGACGAATTGGCGCGGCGGACCGAGTGGCTGGAGCAGCTGCTGCGGCAAGACTGCCTGCCCTCGCCCGGCGATGGCGAGAGCTGGCTGCTCGACTACGCCCGGGCTCTCGATGACTGGCTGGCCGGACAGACGCCGTCCGAGGACGCCTGACTCGAGGCATGCGCTTGCAAGCAGCCGTTGCCGCAAAAAGATCGTAAGCAGGCTCTAATGCCCAATGCGTATAGTGAAAGCAGCACCCATCGCCGGAGAATGCCATGCGTCCGCGTCTGATGATCGTCCTGCTAGGCTGCTGTCTTCGCGCTCTGCCCGCCATCGCCCAGACGGAACCGGAAATCCACGCGCTGACCGAAGCGCTGCCGCCGCTCAGCTACGACGAGAACGGCGCGCACAAAGGCTTTTCCAACGAATTGCTGCAAATGATGCTGCACGACAGCGGCCTGCGCGCCGCGATACAGGTCAAACCGTGGAGCCGGGCGCTGCGCGAGGCGCAGCAGGTGCCCAACACCATGCTCTACCTGGCGGTGCGCACGCCGGAGCGGGAGGAGATGTTCAAATGGGTGGGCCCGGCGCTGCCGCTGGCTATCGAGCTGTTCCGCCTGGGCGGCCCGCGCGCCCTGCCCTACACCTCGCTGGACGATGCCCGCCGCGCGGTGGTGGCGGTGGCCCGCGACACGCCGGGACAGAAGATGATGGAACGCCAGGGCTTCGTCGACAACCAGAACCTGATGCTGACCAATGACGAGGCGCAATCGGCCAGGCTGCTGTACGCGCATCGGGTGCAGTTCAGCGTCGGCGTCGGCCTGTTCCAGCGCTACGCCGCGCGCCAGCAAGGCCAGAACCCGGAACGGCTGGACTCGGTGCAGGTGCTGGACGACAGCACCCGCTTCTACTTCGCGATGCAGAAGGACAGCAATCCGGACTACGTCGCCCGCCTGCAGGCGGCGCTGGACAAGATCAAGCAGGACGGCCGCTACGCCGCGCTGTTGAAGCGCTACAACCATCCGTGACGGGAAGGGCCTATCGGAGGCGGTGGGATAAGGGAGAAGCCCGACTCAAACACCAAGCCGCTGACAAAAGCCCCGAGCCAAGGCGCGCCGACGCAGACAGTACACACCGTACGGCAAGGAGGCGCAACGCAGGTTGATGGCCCGACTCAAACATCAAGCCGCTGACAAAAGCCCCGAGCCAAGGCGCGCCGACGCAGACAGTACACATCGTACGGCAAGGAGGCGCAACGCGGGATCGGGGCTTTTGTCAGCGGCGCCAAAAACCGAAAACTTAAAGCACCAGCTTGCCGCCGGCCAGCGCCAACATCACCGCCAGCGCCGGACGCAGCCAATGGTCGGCCAGCCGGCCGGACAGGCGGCTGCCCAGCCAGATGCCCGGCAAGGAGCCGCTGAGCAGCTTCAGCAACAGCAACCAGTCCAGATGGCCCATGCTGGCGTGGCCCAGGCCCGCGACCAGCGTCAGCGGCACCGCGTGCGCGATCTCGGTGCCGACCAGCCTAGACGTCGGCAGCGCCGGATACAGCAGGAACAGCGCCAGCGTGCCCAGCGCGCCGGCGCCGATCGAGCTCAGCGTCACCAGCACGCCCAGCATCACGCCGACCAGCGCGGTCGGCCACCAGCGGCCGTCTGCGGCCAGGCTGGAAAAATGGAGGCCGCCCATTTTGAGCAGCCACGGTTTGAACAGGATGGCCGCCGCGGTCAACAGCAGCGCCAGACCCAGCACGAAACGGAACAAGGCGTCCATCACCTGCCCCGGCACATGCAGCCAGGACAGCAGGCCCAGCGTCAGCAGCGCGGCCGGCACGCTGCCCAGCGACAGCTGCCAGGTGATGCGCCAGTCTATGTGGCGCTGGCGGTGGTGCACCGCGACGCCGCCGGCCTTGGTCAGCGCGGCGTACAGCAGATCGGTGCCGACGGCGGTCGATGGCGAAACGCCGAACCACAGCAGGATGGGCGTCATCAGCGAACCGCCACCCACGCCGGTCAGGCCGACGATGAAGCCCACCGCCAAACCCGCTGCCGTATATCCCCAGTCCATCGGAACCCCCAGTCATCCTGCATGATGCGTCCGATGCTACGCGCTTTGCTTATAACAATTTAGACCATTTCGCTACAACATTATGCCCACAAACCATATGTCGAATCGGCTGCGCAAGATTCATCGCGCCATCACGCCGTCGTAACACGCGGCGACTATGTTTCAGTTGAAACAAAGCGACAAGGAACGCCACACCCTTCCCCGATTTACACCCAAGTGCTTTACAAACCTGACAAACCGCGTCAACTTGATACCGTCAGGGCGCAGCCTGACCGCTTGCGACACCAAACAGCACGCCAGCCGCCAGGTCCCCTGAGAAGCCCACGTTTCGAGATCGAAAGGTGCAGGATGATTTCTCGTATCCCCCTGAGCGTTCGCAGAAAACAAGCTCGTGACCAACATGAAAGCTTTCTCTACGCAGTAGCCAAGCCGCAGCTGAGCGACGAAGAGCGATCGCGCCAGCAGAAAGTGCGACAGCGCGCGCACGACCGCGACGACGCCCGTTTCCTGGCTGATCGTTGCGACGACGTGTTCTGACATCCTGACGCCGGGGGCGCCCCGCCCCCCGCATCCGCCTTCCGCCATCCTCAAGGCCGGGCTTCCTTTTTTTCTTTACATCCCCCTTCCCGCCCGAACGGCCCGTTGCCGGCCATGCCGCGTCGCGCTGACACTGGCATCGATATCGCGCCCCGCCTAAAGAAAACGGCACATTCCGTCTTGATTGGAAATATTTAGCCAAAAAACTGCCATGGGAAATAATTTTTATATTTTCTTTATGCGGGACCACGCGCTTTTATCAGGTTTTTGACGCCGGTTTGCGTACCTTCCAGATCGCACATTACGCATGGAGATTTTCACTATGGACTGGCTTTATCTGAGCCTCACCGCGCTGTTCGGCGCGCTGACCTGCTTGTTGATCGCGGCCTGCGACCAACTGGGAGACAAGCAATGACGGCCTGGTATCTGATCAGCGCCCTGTTGGCGCTCGGACTGTTTGTCTATCTGATCTACGCATTGGTCAAACCGGAGAATTTCTAATCATGACAACACCCGCCATGCTCCAACTGGGGCTGTTCCTGCTCGTGCTGCTCGCGCTGGCCTGGCCGCTGGGCGCGTACATGACGCGCGTCGTCCAGGGGGAAAACGTCGGGCCGGTACGCTTTTTCGCGCCGCTGGAGCGCGCCTTCTACCGTCTGGCCGGCATCCGGCAGGATGAGGAAATGGGCTGGCGCGGCTACGCGGCGGCGCTGATCCTGTTCAATCTGCTGGGCATCGTCGCCGTCTACGCGCTGCAGCGGTTGCAGGGCATGCTGCCCTTCAATCCGCAGGCGATGGGCGCGGTCTCGCCGGATTCTTCGTTCAACACCGCCATCTCCTTCGTCACCAACACCAATTGGCAGGGCTACGGCGGCGAGACCACGATGAGCTATCTGACCCAGATGCTGGGCCTGACCGTGCAGAACTTCGTGTCCGCCGCCACCGGCGCCGCCGTGGTGATCGCGCTGATCCGCGGCTTCGCCCGCCACAGCAGCGCCAGGATAGGCAATTTCTGGGTCGACGTGACCCGGCTGACGCTGTACGTGCTGCTGCCGCTGGCGCTGGTCTTCGCGCTGGTCTTCACCCAGCAGGGCGTGATCCAGAACCTGTCCGGCTACCAGGACGCGCACACGCTGGAAATCACCAAATACCAGCAGCCGAAGCAGGACGCCCACGGCAATCCGGTGCTGGGCAAGGACGGCAAGCCCGCGATGGAGGACAAGGTCTCCGGCACGCAGACGCTGCCGATGGGCCCGGTGGCCTCGCAGGAAGCGATCAAGATGCTGGGCACCAACGGCGGCGGCTTCTTCAACGCCAACTCCGCCCACCCGTACGAGAACCCGACGCCGCTGGCCAACTTCCTGCAAGACATCGCGATCTTCCTGATCCCGGCCGCGCTGTGCTTCCTGTTCGGCCGCATGGTCGGCGACCGCCGCCAGGGCTGGGCCATACTCGCCGCGATGACCATCATGTTCGCCACCGCCGTCGTCGTCGAAACCGGCGCCGAGCAGGCCGGCACGCCGCAGTACCGGGCGCTGAACATAGACCAGCGCGCCAGCCCCCTGCAGTCCGGCGGCAATATGGAAGGCAAGGAGGCGCGCTTCGGCATCATCGACACCTCGCTGTTCGTCGCCGTGACCACCTCGGCCTCCTGCGGCGCCGTCAACGCGATGCACGATTCGCTGACCCCGGTCGGCGGCCTGGTGCCGATGTTCCTGATGCAGCTGGGCGAGGTGGTGTTCGGCGGCGTCGGCTCCGGCCTGTACGGCATGCTGATCTTCGCGATCCTGGCGGTGTTCATCGCCGGCCTGATGGTCGGCCGCACGCCGGAATACCTGGGCAAGAAGATAGAAACTTACGAGATGAAGATGACGGCGATCACCATTCTGGTGACGCCGACGCTGGTGCTGGCGCTGACCGCCATCGCCGTCAGCGTGGCGGCCGGCAAGGCCGGCATCGCCAATCCGGGCGCGCACGGTTTCAGCGAGATCCTGTACGCCTTCACCTCGGCCGCCAACAACAACGGCAGCGCCTTCGCCGGCCTGTCCGCCAATACGCCGTTCTACAACATCATGACCGGCGTCGCGATGTTCTTCGGCCGCTTCTTCATGATCGTGCCGATTCTGGCCATCGCCGGTTCGCTGGCGGCGAAGAAGCGCCTGGCCGTCACCGGCGGCACGCTGCCCACCCACGGCCCGCTGTTCGTCGCGCTGTTGATCGGCACCGTGCTGCTGGTAGGCGCCCTCAATTATGTTCCAGCCCTGGCGCTGGGCCCGGTGGTCGAGCACCTGCAGATGCTGGCCGCCCGCTAAGCCCGTCAGTCAAGGAAACGTGAAATGAACGACAAAAACCATTCGAAACTGCTGGCCGCCGACGAAGTCGCCGCGTCCGGCCACAAGAACGCGAATACATCGATGTTCGACCCGGCGCTGGTGAAACCGGCCATCGTCGACTCCTTCAAGAAGCTGTCGCCGCGCACCCAGTGGCACAATCCGGTGATGTTCGTCGTCTACATCGGCAGCATCCTGACCACCGCGCTGTGGGTCCAGTCGCTGCTGGGCCGCGGCGAGGCGGCGTCCGGCTTCATTCTGGGCGTGGCGCTGTGGCTGTGGTTCACCGTGCTGTTCGCCAATTTCGCCGAGGCGCTGGCCGAGGGCCGCAGCAAGGCCCAGGCGGCCAGCCTCCGCTCGGCGAAGAAGAATGTGGTGGCCAAGAAGCTGGCCGGCCCGAGCGTCGGCGCGGCCAAGAGCATCGTCGACGGCAGCAGCCTGAAGAAGGGCGATTACGCGCTGGTGGAAGCCGGCGACGTGATCCCGGTGGACGGCGAGGTGGTCGAAGGCGTCGCCTCGGTCGACGAATCGGCGATCACCGGCGAATCGGCGCCGGTGATACGCGAATCGGGCGGCGACTTTTCCTCGGTCACCGGCGGCACCCGCGTGCTGTCCGACTGGATCGTCGTCAAGATCACCGCCAATCCGGGCGAGACCTTCCTCGACCGCATGATCGCGATGGTGGAGGGCGCCAAGCGCCAGAAGACGCCGAACGAGATCGCGCTGACGATACTGCTGGTGGCTCTGACCATTGTCTTCCTGATCGTCACCGTGACGCTGCTGCCGTTTTCGCTGTTCAGCGTCGACGCGGCCAAGTCCGGCTCGCCGATCAGCATCACCACGCTGGTCGCGCTGCTGGTCTGCCTGATCCCGACCACCATAGGCGGCCTCTTGTCCGCCATCGGCGTGGCCGGCATGAGCCGGATGATGGGCGCCAATGTGATCGCCACCTCCGGCCGCGCCGTCGAGGCCGCCGGCGACGTCGACGTGCTGCTGTTGGACAAGACCGGCACCATCACGCTGGGCAATCGCCAGGCGTCCGCCTTCATCCCGGCGCCGGGCGTGTCCGAGAAGGACCTGGCCGACGCCGCCCAACTGGCGTCGCTGGCCGACGAGACGCCGGAAGGCCGCTCCATCGTCGTGCTGGCCAAGCAGAAATTCAATCTGCGCGAGCGCCAGCTGGCCAGCCATGAGGCCTCCTTCATCCCGTTCACCGCGCAGACCCGGATGAGCGGCATAGACTACGACGGCCGCCGCATCCGCAAGGGCGCGATAGACGCGATCCGCCGCCACATCGCCGAGCAGGGCGGCCAGTTCCCCGACTCGCTGGCGAAGAGCGCTGACGAGGTGGCGCGCCGCGGCTCGACGCCGCTCGTGGTAGCCGAGGGCAGCCGCGCGCTGGGCGTGATCGAGCTGAAGGACATCGTCAAGGGCGGCATCAAGGAGCGCTTCGCCGAGCTGCGCCAGATGGGCATCAAAACGGTGATGATCACCGGCGACAACCCGCTGACCGCGGCCGCGATCGCCGCCGAGGCCGGCGTCGACGACTTCCTGGCCGAGGCGACGCCGGAGGCCAAGCTGAAGCTGATCCGCAGCCACCAGGCCGAGGGCAAGCTGGTGGCGATGACCGGCGACGGCACCAACGACGCGCCGGCGCTGGCCCAGGCCGACGTGGCGGTGGCGATGAACACCGGCACGCAGGCGGCGAAGGAAGCCGGCAATATGGTCGATCTGGACTCCAATCCGACCAAGCTGATCGAGATCGTCGAGATCGGCAAGCAGATGCTGATGACGCGCGGCTCGCTGACCACCTTCTCGATCGCCAACGACGTGGCCAAGTACTTCGCCATCATCCCGGCGGCCTTCGCCAGCACCTATCCGCAGCTGAACGCGCTGAACGTGATGGGCCTGAACAGCCCGGCCTCGGCCATCATGTCGGCGGTGATCTTCAACGCCGTCATCATCGTGTTCCTGATTCCGCTGGCGCTCAGGGGCGTCAAGTACCACGCCAGGAGCGCGGCCGAGCTGCTGCGCGGCAACCTGCTGGTCTACGGCCTCGGCGGCCTCTTGGTGCCGTTCGCCGGCATCAAGCTGATAGACATCGCATTGGGCGCGCTGGGCCTGGTGTGAACCGGCCCGCATAGACAAGGAAAATCATCATGAAAGTCATTCGTCCCCTGCTGGTGGTCTTCGGCGGCCTGTCGCTGATCACCGGCCTCGCCTATCCGCTGGCCACCACCGGCATCGCCCAGGCGGTGTTCCCGGCCCAGGCCAACGGCAGCCTGATCAAGAAGGACGGCAAGATCGTCGGCTCCCGGCTGATAGGCCAGAATTTCACCGGCGAGCAATACTTCTGGGGCCGCCCGTCGGCCACCAGTCCGATGCCTTACAATGCCGGCAATTCCGGCGGCTCCAATCTGGGACCGACCAACCCGGCCCAGCTGACCGCGGTCAAGGGCAATGTCGAGGCGATGCGCAAGGCGCACCCGAGCCAGACCGGCCCCGTGCCGGTGGACCTGGTGACGGCGTCGGCCAGCGGCCTGGACCCGGAGATCTCGGTGGCCTCGGCCTATTACCAGCTTGACCGCGTAGCCGCCGCGCGTAAACTGCCGGCAGACGCGGTGCGCAGGCTGGTCGATTCGCATATCGTCGGAGAGACCTTCGGCCTCCTCGGCGAGCCGCGCGTCAATGTGCTGGAGCTGAATCTGGCGCTGGACCAACTTGCCAAGAAAGCCTAAAACCGCATGAGCGATCAGCGCCCCGACCCGGATGCCCTGCTGGACGAACTGAAACGCGAAGAACTGGAGGCGCAGCGCGGACGGCTGAAGATTTTCTTCGGCGCCTGCGCCGGCGTCGGCAAGACCTTCGCGATGCTGGCCGCCGCGCGCGCCAGGCAGCAGGAAGGGATCAGGGTGCTGGTCGGCGTCGTGGAAACCCACGGCCGCAAGGAAACCGCGGCCCAGCTGACGGGGCTGGACGTCCTCTCCCCCAGCCGGATCGAGTACAAGGGCCGCGCGCTGTCGGAATTCGACATCGACGCGGCGCTCGAACTCAGGCCGCAGTTGATCCTGATCGACGAGTTCGCCCACTCCAACGCCCCCGGCTCGCGCCACCCGAAGCGCTGGCAGGACGTGGAGGAGCTGCTCGCCGCCGGCATCGACGTATATACGACGCTCAATGTGCAGCATTTGGAGAGCCTCAACGATGTCGTCGGCCAGATCACCGGCATCATCGTCAGGGAAACGCTGCCGGACCATGTGTTCGACATGGCCGACGAAGTCTCGCTGGTGGACCTGCCGCCGGACGAGCTGCTGTCCCGCCTCGCCGCCGGCAAGGTCTATCTGCCGCAGCAGGCCGAGCGCGCGGTCAAAAACTTCTTCCGCAAGGGCAATCTGCTGGCGCTGCGCGAACTGGCGCTCAGACGCACCGCCGACCGCGTCGACGCGCAGATGCGCGCCTACCGCGCCGACCAGTCGATCAAGCCGGTCTGGCACGCGCGCGAACGGCTGTTGGTTTGCGTCGGCCCGGGACCGGGCACCGAGAAGCTGATCCGCAGCGCCAAGCGGCTGGCCGCCAGCCTGGACGCCGACTGGATAGCCGTCTACGTCGAGACGCCGAGGCTGCAACGGCTGCCCGAGGAGCAGCGCGCGCGGATATTGAAGGGCCTGAAGCTGGCGCAGGAGCTCGGCGCCGAGACCACGGTGCTCGGCGGCAGCGCGCTGCCCGCCACGCTGCTGGCCTACGCCCGCACCCGCAACGTGTCCAAGCTGGTGGTCGGCAAATCGGCGCGCAGCGCGCTGGCGCGGCTGTGGCAGGGCTCGCTGGTCAACGAGCTGACCCGGCTGTCCGGCGACGTCGACATCTTCGTCGTCGCCCACGAGCTGGAGGAAGAGGCCGAGACGCGGCGCGGCAAGCGGGTCAGCAGCCTCTTGTTCGGCGACAACGAATCCAGCCACACCCGCCGCGGCTATGTCGCCGCCGCGGCCGCCTGCTTCGCCACCACCGCGCTGAACCACCTCTTGGTGCCCTACTTCGCGCTGTCCAACGTCATCATGGTCCACCTGCTGGCCGTGGTGCTGATCGCCACCCGCTACGGCCGCGGCCCCGGCGTGCTGGCGTCCTTCCTGTCGGTGGCGGCCTTCGACTTCTTCTTCGTGCCGCCGCAGCTGTCGTTCGCGGTGTCCGATACCCAGTATCTGCTGACCTTCATCGTGATGCTGTCGGTGGCGTTGATCATCAGCCAGCTGACCGCCCGCTTCCGCTTCGAGGCCACCATCGCCACCTACCGCGAACGCCGCACCCGCGCGCTGTACGATCTGGGACGCGAGCTGGCCGGCGCGCTGACGGCGTCGCAAATCATAGAAACCGCCGTCGGCCGGCTGGAGCCGCTGTTCCGCGCCCGGGTGATGCTGTTCATCCCCAATAGCGAGGACCAGCTGCGCGCCGCCACCGAGGCCGGCAGCGACGCCGACACCGGCGTCGCGCAATGGGTGTTCGACAATCTGCAGCCGGCCGGCCTCGGCACCAACACGCTGCCGTCCAACGCCGCGCTCTACGTGCCGCTGCGGGCGCCGATGCGCACCCGCGGCGTGATCGCGCTGCTGCCGGAAGAAACGATACAGGCCTTCCTGCCGGAGCAGCAGCGGCTGCTGGAAACCTGCGCCGCGCAGATCGCGCTGGCGCTGGAGCGGGTGCACTACGTCGAGGTGGCGCAGGACGCCATCGTCGCGATGGAGTCCGAGCGGCTGCGCAACAGCGTGCTGTCGGTGGTTTCCCACGATCTGCGCACGCCGCTGACGACGATGCTGGGCCTGGCCAATCTGCTGAATTCGCCCAGCCTGCCGCAGGAGCAGCAGGCCGAGGTGGCGCAGTCGATACAGGACGAGGCGCTGCGGATGAACAAGCTGGTGACCAATCTCTTGGACATGGCCAGGCTGCAATCCGGCGTCAAGCTGAACAAGGAATGGCAGTTGTTGGACGAGGTGGTCGGCAGCGCGGTGCGCGCCTGCGAGCGCAGCCTGTCCCGGCACCGGCTGGCGTTGAAGCTGGAGCGCGACCTGCCGGTGCTGGAATACGACGCGGTGCTGATAGAGCGGGTGCTGGTCAATCTGCTGGAGAACGCCGGCAAGTACACGCCGGCGGGCTCGGTGATCGAGCTGGCCGCCCGCCACGACGGCGACAAGGTCCGCATCGCCGTCAGCGACGACGGCCCCGGCCTGCCGGCCAATATGGAACACAAGGCCTTCGACAAGTTCTCGCGCGGCGCGCCGGAATCGACGACGCCGGGCGTGGGCCTGGGGCTGGCGATCTGCCGCGCCATCATAGAAAACCACGGCGGAACGATAGAAGCCGGCAACGTCCATCCGCACGGCGCCCGCTTCTCCTTCACCCTGCCGGCCGGCGCGCCGCCCGCGCTGCCGCCGGACGACGCCTGAAACCACAAGAGCGACAAGACATGAACGACGCCCCCATTTCCGTAGTGATCATCGAGGACGAAAAGCCGATACGCCGCTTCCTGTCGGCGGCGCTGGAGGAGGAGAGGCTGACCGTCTACGAGGCCGAGACCGGCAAGCAGGGCCAGATCGAGACGGCCACCCGCAAACCGGATCTGGTGATACTGGACCTCGGCCTGCCCGACATGAACGGCATAGACGTGATCAAGAGCCTGCGCGAGTGGAGCGACATCCCGATACTGGTGCTGTCGGCCCGCACGCAGGAGACCGAGAAGGTGGCGGCGCTGGACGCCGGCGCCGACGACTATCTGACCAAGCCCTTCGGCGTCGCCGAATGCCTGGCGCGCATCCGCGTGCTGCTGCGCCGCCGCATCCACGGCAGCGCCGCGGCCCAGCAGAACTTCCAGTTCGGCGACATCCGCATCGACCTGGTGAACCGGCTGGTGCGCAAGGGCGAAACGCCGGTGCATCTGACGCCGATCGAATACCGGCTGCTGGCCACGCTGATCCGCAACGCCGGCAAGGTGATCACCCACCGCGAGCTGTTGCTGGCGGTGTGGGGGCCGTCGTTCTCCGAGCACAACCAGTACCTGCGGGTCTATATGGGCCATCTGCGGCAGAAGCTGGAAGACAATCCGGCGATGCCGCGCCACATCGTCACCGAGACCGGCGTCGGCTACCGGCTGATAGAAAACGCGCCGGAACAGCCGGCCCGCGACGCCGAGGCCCAGGGTTGACAGCCCGCTGCCAGCGGCATAATCTAACACCCATGCGCCGATTTGACACAGCTTGCGGGCGCTTGATAAATGCCAGCTAAAGCGTATACGGACAAACCCGCTTGCGCTTGATGGCCAGCGGGTTTTTTCATCGCTGGCCGGCATCGTCTCCCGCAGGCCAGGGTCCAGTCGTCGCAGGCGCCGAGTTAATGACAACTTGCAGGGCGCCGAAAAATCCTGCTAAAGCGTCGCCGGCGTTCCCCGCTCGGCACGCACAGCGCGACCGAACCCGGGAGAACGACAATGTACGACTGCCTGCAAGACAGCTATACCGACTTTTCTTTTGCGATTTTTGACGCCGTGGGAAGACCTCGCCCCCTCTGTGGCAGCTTGAGCGCCACCCCCCTGTCCAGCAGCGACGACAACTCGCTGCGCGACCTCGCCGCCTTCGCCCGCGACCAGGGCTATGACATCGACCATCATCCGCAGCAGCTGACCGTGCGCGACATCAGCCTCGCCGACGCGCTGGCGATCAACACCCGCTTCGGCGACGTCCTGATCATCAGCTGCGATCTGCGCCGCGATCCGCCGGTGCGCTTCTGAGAGCCTGTTTACGATCTTTTTGCGGCATCGACAGTATTCTGCCGGATGCAGGGCACGAAAAACGGCCCGCGGCAGTGTCGTTCACTGCAAGGGACGTTTGACAAAGCCATGCGCCGGCAGAAAACCGTCCCGAAGGGCAGGCCAGCCAGCAGGCCATCTGCCGCGTTGTCAGGCTAGGCCTTGGAATCACCAAGGCCTACGCCCTCCGCCTTGCATCTGGCCTGCTGGCTGGCCTGCGCTGCTCGGAAAAAGATCGTAAACAGGCTCTGAGAGCCTATTCACGATATCGGCTAGCCGCCGGACAATAGCGGCACAAGCGAAACCCGCCGCCTAGACCCGATGCGAGGCGGCGGGAGCAGGCCTTGGCGATGCCGAGGCCCGGTCCGACCAGGCGGCCGCGAAAACCTCGCCGGTTGAATTCTGCAAGCCGCCTCCCCGACGGCTGGACGAGAATCGCAGCAATCAAGCTACCCGAGTCCTCGTCCATGCCCATCGCCGCCAAAGCCTCGTTTTCCACCCCCGCGCCCGCCGCCTCTCCCGCCTCGTCCCCCCGGACTCCGCCGCAAATAGGCTTGGGCCAGCATCTCGTCCGCGCCTCCAATCGCTGCGTGGCCATGCCGGACCACCCGCAAGCCGTCCTGCGGCCGGTCCCACCGCAGGCTCGCTTTCAATCGCTGCTGTTCCAGGTCGGCGACGGCGCGGTCAACGCTTCGCCGACGCGACGGAACCAAGCGGTGGCCCTGTATGGCCTGAGCGACGCCCAGATGCAACTGTCCCGTTTCGTCCGCGGCGAGCTGGACATGCAGAACGTCGCCACCATCGCCAACTACAACCGGCAACTGGGCATCGTCCATTACAGCCGTAGCGACGCCACGCACAGCATCGCGCCCCACAAACTGATCCAGGAGTTCAGCCGCCACATCAGCGCCGCCGCCGCCGGGAAACTGGCAAAACGCGCGCCGAAACCGACTCCGCCCATCATCCAGGCCTGGGCGGACTATCTGGGCGCGCACCACCAGCGGCTGGACCCGTTCGTCCGCCTCGGCAAACTCTTGGCCGACGTGCCGCGAGAAGAGCGCGCCGCCGTCGCCACCCGCTTCGTGCTGAAAAACACCAGCGGCGGCTGCCGCACCGAAACCACGGTCAATACCTTGCTGTACCTGATCCATAGCTGCGGCTGCAAGGACGCCGAGAGCGTCGTCGCCGCGTTGGGCAAGCACACGCTGGGCTTTCAGGACCTGCTGGATTTGTCGGAACTGTTCATCAAGCACTTCTTCCGCAACACCAGCAAACTGGGCCTGGCATTCTTCGCCGCTCAAGGCGCGGAAATCGCCATTGCCTGGAACGCCCCCGGCGCGGGGAAAATGGATATCGAATCGATACGGCAGAAACCCTGGCAGGCGCAGCAACGCCGTTTCCAGAACAGCTACGAGCCGATCACCTACTCCGAAGTCCGCTCGGTGCTCCGACAGCCGGCGTTGTTCGACGGCAAAGTCTCCAAAGTGTATATCGCCGGCGATAGCGTGGAACTGGCGGACTCGCCCGCCTCCGAAGAGTGGGTGGCGCTGCCCCGTCCCATCGCCGCCCCCGCCCGGCCATCCAAGCAGTCGGCACGCAGACAATAGGCGCCCGGGGCGGCTATAATCAGCACTTTCCGCCCCGAATCCGCACCGCCGCATGCTGTTTGAACTCAATCGCGCCTCGCGCGCCGACATCCTGGCCGAAACGCGCCAGATCGCCCGTCTGGCGCTGCCGATGATGGTGGCCCAGATCGCCCAGGTCGCCACCGGCTTCGTCGACACCGTCATGGCCGGCCGCGTCGGCACCGATGACTTGGCCGCGGTCTCGCTCGGCGCCAGCGTGTTCATCACCGTCTATGTGACGCTGATGGGCGTCGTCGCCGCGCTCAATCCGATACTGTCCCACCACCTGGGCTCCGGCGATCGGCGCGCCTTCGGCCGCGACGCCGCCCAGGGCCTGTGGTTCGGCCTGCTGCTGGGCTCGCTGGGCGCCGCCGCGATGCTGGCGCTGGAGCCGGCGCTGCGCCACTGGCTGCAACTGCCGCCGGCCGTCGTCGACAAGACCATGCTGTTCATCACCGGCGCGGCGGTCGGCATGCCGGCGGCGATGGCGCACCGGGCGCTGCACGCCTACGCGTCCAGCCTCGGCCATCCGAAGGCCATCATGGTGGTCAGCCTGCTCGCGCTGGCGCTGAACATTCCGCTGAACTACATGCTGATCCACGGCCTGTTCGGCCTGCCGAAAATGGGCGGGGCCGGTTGCGGCTGGGCCACCGGCATCGTGTTCTGGTTCAACTGCCTGGCGCTGCTGGCCTATGTCAGCTGGCAGAAGAAGTTCGCCGACACGCGCATCCTGTCCGGCCTCGCCCGCCCCGACTGGCGCCGCTTCGCCGCCTTCCTGCGGCTGGGCGCGCCGATCGGCCTGTCCTTCTTCGTCGAAGTCAGCCTGTTTTCCTTCATCGCGCTGTTGATCGCCGAGCTGGGCACTGTCGTCGTCGCCACCCACCAGTCGGTGCTGAACTTCTCCAGCATCATCTATATGCTGCCGCAGAGCGTCGCCACCGCGCTGTCGGTGCGGGTCGGCCACCACGCCGGCGCCGGTGACTACCGCGCCGCGCGCTTCATCTCCGGCGTCGGCCTGCTGATGGGCCTGGCGATGGCCGGCGCCGCGATGCTGCTGGTGCTGCTGCTGCGCGGGCCCATCATGCAGATGTACAGCGCCGATCCGCGCGTGATCGCCACCGGCACCACGCTATTGCTGTTCGCCGCCGTCTACCAGCTGACCGACGCCGCCCAGACCATCGCCTCCGGCGCGCTGCGCGGCTACAAGCTGACCGCCGTGCCGATGCTGATCCACATCACCTCGTTCTGGGTCGTCGGCCTGGGCCTGGGCATACTGCTGGGCCTGACCGACCACATCGTACCGCGGATGGGCGTATACGGCTTCTGGACCGCGCTGGTGATCAGCCTGACGGTGGCCGCCCTGCTTCTGACCCATTATCTGGCCCGCGCCAGCCACAAGCGGCTGAGCCGGTGCCAAGGAATCCAGCCATGAGCCTGCCGCTGCGCGCCGACGTCGATCTGCGCCCCCACAACACTTTCGGCATGGCCGTGCGCGCCGCCCATTTCTGCGAGCTCTCCAGCCTGGACCAGCTCCCGGCGCTGCTCGCGCACCCGCTGTACCGCCAGGGCCCGGTACTGTGGCTGGGCGGCGGCAGCAATCTGCTGCTGACCCGCGACTATCCCGGCCTGGTGATCAAGGTGGCGCTGTCCGGCATCCGCCTGTTGAGCGAGGACGACGACGGTGTCGTCGTCGAGGCGGCCGCCGGCGAGAACTGGCACGATTTCGTGCAGTACGCCCTACTGCAGGGCTGGTTCGGCCTGGAAAACCTCAGCCTGATCCCCGGCACCGTCGGCGCCGGCCCGGTGCAGAACATCGGCGCCTACGGCGTCGAGATCAAGGACCACCTGCTGGAGGTCGTCTGCGCGCGACTGGACCGGGACGGCGAAGCGCTGACGCTGTCGAACGCCGACTGCCGCTTCGCTTACCGCGACAGCGTGTTCAAGCGCGAGGCGGCCGGACGGCTGCTGGTCACCGCCGTCCGCTTCCGCTTGTCGCGCCGCGCCGAGCTGCGCACCGGCTACGGCGATATCGCCGGCCAGTTGCAGGCCTTCGGCATCGCCGAACCGACGCCGCTCGACGTCGCCCGCGCGGTGATCGCCATCCGCCAGAGCAAGCTGCCGGACCCGGCCCGGCTGGGCAATGCCGGCAGTTTCTTCAAGAATCCCGTCGTCGACGCGTCCCAGGCCGCCTCGCTGCTGGAACGCCACCCGGCGCTGCCGCACTATCCGGCCGCCGATGGCCGGGTCAAGCTGGCCGCCGGCTGGCTGATAGACCAGTGCGGGCTGAAGGGTTACCGCGACGGCGACGCCGGCGTGCACGACAGGCAGGCGCTGGTGCTGGTCAACCACGGCCAGGCCAGCGGCGCCCAGATGCGCGCGCTGGCGCAGAAGGTCCAGCGGACGGTGCGGGAACGCTTCGGCGTCGAGCTGGAGCCGGAACCGCTGGTGCTGTAGCAGTTGTCATCATCGTCGGCGACACTGCCGCCGACTCTCGCGACAAGGGGAAGCAATGAGCGGCAAACCAAGCGTTTTGGTATTCGATCTGGGCGGCGTGCTGGTTGACTGGAACGGCATAGACCCGCTGATCCGGCTGTCCGGCGGCGCGCTGCAGCGGGAAGCCGCGCGGCGGTTCTGGATGGAGAATCCGGCGGTGGAGCGGCTGGACCTGGGCCAATGCACGCCGCTGGAATTCTCGGCGACGATGGTCGACGCGCTGCAACTGGACATCACGCCGCAGCAGATGCGGCAGCAGCTGTCCGACTGGCTGGCCGGCGCCTACCCCGGCGCCGCCGAACTGCTGGAGAGCCTGTCCCGCCATTTCCCGCTGGCCGCGCTCAGCAACAACAACGCGCTGCACTGGGACAAGATAGAACGGGAGTTCGGCCTGCTGCGGCATTTCGGTGACGCCTTCGCCTCCCACCTGCTGCACCTGCGCAAGCCGGACGCCGCCATCTACGCCCACGTCGAGCGAACGCTGGGCCTGGCCGGCGAACAAATCGCCTTCTTCGACGACAATATCGAGTGCGTGAGCGCCGCGCGCGAGCGCGGCTGGCAGGCCTTCCACACCGTCGGTCTGGCCCAGGTCCGCGCCGCGCTCGACGCCCAGGGCTGGCTATAGGCCGATGACGCCGCCGGCGCGCAGGAACAGATAGAGCCCCGCCAGCATGCCGACCAGCCAGGCCAGCGAGCGCAGCGAGGCCTTGTCCGCCACATACAGCAGGCCGTGCGCGACGCGGGCTAGCACGAAGACCGCGGCGGCGGCGTTCATCGCCGCCTCCGGCACCTTCATCAGCCAGGCCGCGACCACGACCGCTGTCCACGCGGGCAGCGCCTCCCAGGCGTTCTGCTGCGCCCAGTTGGCGCGCTGGCGGTAGCCGGCCAGCCGGCCGGCCCACTCCCGCGGCCGGCCGTTGTCGTAACGCGTCCCGGCCTTGGATACGCCGGCCCAGATCAGCGGCAGCACCGCCGCCAGCAACAGACTCCACAATACGAACGGCATCGTTTCCTCCCTACCCCTTGCCCGGCCTGTCGCCGAGATAACGGCCATCGTCGAACGTGGCCACCCAATGCGGCCGGTAGACCACCAGCACCGCCAGCAACAGACCGGTGGTGAAGGCCTCCGACCACGACAGCAGAAAATAATACGGCAGCGCCTCGTCCAGCAGCGCGTCCCACGGATAGGCGCCGGCCAGGCCCAGCGCCAGCAGGCCGCACAGCGCGGCGGCGAACAGGCTGGCGCCGCCGGCCAGGAAGCCGTTGACGAAGATGTAGACGAAGAAATGCGGCGGCAGCCAGCGACGCGCCAGAGCCAGGGCGCCTCCGGTCAACGCCACCGCCGGCAGCACCGTCAGCAGCCAGTTCAGCCCCAGGCCCGTCCAGTCGGCGTGGCCGCCGGCGGCCAGCGCCACTTGCACCGCGGCCAGCGCCAGCAGCGCCAGCCACGGCCCCATCAGCAAGGTGAACAGCGCCGCGCCCAGCAAATGAAACGACAGACCGGGCTGCAGGCCGCCGCGCAGTAGCCACATCGCCGCGTCCAGCACGCAGGCGCCCATCCAGGCGTTCAGCGCCGAAGCGTCCAGTCCGCGCCAGGCCACCTTGCGGGCGGCGAAGAGCAGCATGGCCAGCATCGCGCCGTCGGCGAGCCAGGGCAGGCTGGCGCCGAACATAGAAGCCGACAAATCCATGACATTGAGATTGCTATCGAACGGCCTCCAGCATACCAGAGCCGCGCGTCGAAACGCGCCATTTTGGCCGCGCCCCGTTTACAATACGCTTTTGGATGGAGACCGATATGCCCGCCCTGCCCCCGTTTCACCTGATCGCCCAGCAAGTCGGCCAGGCCCTGGCCGAAGACATAGGCCAATGCGACTGGACCGCGCGGCTGATTCCCGCCGACAAGCCGGGCGCCGCCCGCGTGATCACGCGCGAGGACGGCGTGATCTGCGGCCAGGCCTGGTTCGACGAATGCTTCCGCCAGGTGGACGCCCGCTGCCGGGTCGAATGGCAGGTCGCAGAAGGCGAGCGGGCGACCGCCGGCAGCGAGCTGTGCCGGATAAGCGGCCCGGCCCGCGCGCTGCTGACCACCGAGCGCAGCGCGCTGAACTTCCTGCAACTGTTGTCCGGCGCCGCCAGCGAGACCCGCCGCTACGTCGACGCCGTCGCCGGCCACCGCGCCCGCATTCTGGACACCCGCAAGACCATTCCCGGCCTCAGGCTGGCGCAGAAGTACGCCGTCACCGTCGGCGGCGGCGACAACCAGCGCATCGGCCTGTTCGACGGCGTGCTGATCAAGGAAAACCACATCATGGCCGCCGGCGGCATCGCCGCCGCGCTGGCCGAAGCCCGCCGCGACCTGCCGCCCGGCGTCACGCTGCAGGTCGAGGTGGAAACGCTGTCCCAGCTGGACGAGGCGCTGAGCCACGGCGTCGCGCTGATTCTGCTGGACAATATGACGACCGAGCAGATGCGCGCCGCCGTGCAGCTGAACGCCGGCCGCGCCCAACTGGAGGCGTCCGGCGGCATCGATCTGGACGGCGTGCGCGCGATCGCCGCCACCGGCGTCGACCGCATCTCGGTCGGCAAGCTGACCAAGGACGTGCGCGCGCTGGATCTGTCGATGCGCTTCGCGCTGTAAGCGCCTGGCCGGACATTGAAAAAAGACTTGAAACGGGCTTTAAGCTGTCATACTGGAGTGATGCCTTTCATCAGCCAAGCATAGCCTTTTGCACGATATGGAAATGACGCACCGCAGACTCGGCACACGCTCGGCCCGCCATGCCAAATGGGGGGCCGCGCTGTTCCTGCTCGTCACCATCGCGCTGGTGCTGCTGGATCTGGCGGTCAGCTACCGCCAGGTGGAGAACGAGGCCGGCCACCAGGCCAGCGGCCTGAGCCAGCTGCTGGCCGAACGCCTCAGCGCCGGCATACACGAGGCCGGCCTGATCCTGCAAAGCAGCAATCAGATACCCGAGGTGCAAAAGCTGCTGCGCAGCGGCGGGCTGGCGCCGGAGGCGCAGCAGAGCCTGGAGCAGAAGCTGCAGCAGCAGTTGCAGCTGGCGCCGTACCTGAGCCAGATCGAAATCGTCGACACCGCCTGCCAGACCATTTTCAGCAGCGACCACAAGAGCGCGCCTCGCGCGCGCCACAACGAGTTCTGTCGCTGGCTGCACCGGGTGGAGCCGCAGGAAGGCAGTTACACCACCGTCACCCACAGCCCGACCGAGGGCGGCATCGTGCTGGCCAACAAGCTGTACGACCACGATGGCAGCCTGATCGGCATGGCGACCGGCCTGATCAATCACAATTTCTTCCAGGACGAGGTCAGCCGGCTGACCGTCGGCGAGCACGGCGAAATCCTGGTGCTGGACCAGCGTCAGCTGACTGTGGCCCGCTGGCCGCAGGTGGCCGGGCGCGATCCGCAAAGCTACCGCCCGCTGCAGCCGCACGTGATGCTGTCGCGCGATGCCAGCCAGATGCTGTTCAGCGCCGCCTCCAGTTTCGACGGCACGATACGGCTGTACAGCGTGCGCCAGACCGGCAATTATCCGTTCCAGGTGGCGGTCGGCATTTCACGCCAGGACTTCACCCGCTACGTCTGGGACAAGGCCTGGCTGGCGCTACCCGGCTGGCTCTTCGTCGCCGCGCTGACCTTGCTGGCGCTGCGCAAGCACCTGTCCAATCTGAACCAGCACCAGTTGCTGCTGCGCGGCAGCGAACGGATACGCCAGAGCGAGGAGCAGGCGCGGCTGATCCTGGACATCGCGCCGCTGGCGCTGCTGTTGGTCAATCCGCAGACCCGCCGCATCCGCCACGCCAACACGCCGGCGCGCGAGCTGCTGCGGCTGCCGCCGAGAACGTCCGGCGAAAACGCCAGCCACGAATTGAACCTGCCGCTGAAACTGCAGCCGGTCGAGCAATGGCTGCTGGAGGACGAGGACGTGCTGCAGCGCGAGGTGGAGCTGGAGCTGGAAGACCGCAGCCGGCTGTGGGCCATCGTGTCGGTGCAGCGGCTGAGCAGCGACAGCCACCCGTCGTCGCTGATCGCGCTGTACGACATCTCCGGCCGCAAGCTGCTGGAGCAGCAGCTGCACCAGAGCAATCTGCAATTGGCCGAGATGGCGGTGACCGACCCGCTGACCCGGCTGTACAACCGCCGCCACGCCGACATGGCGCTGAAGGACGAGATCAGCCGCTGCGAGCGCTACGGCCAGACGATGGCGATCGCCGTCTTCGATATCGACCACTTCAAGAAATTCAACGACCAGCACGGCCACCAGGCCGGCGACGACGTGCTGGTGGCGGTGGCCAACGCGCTGCGCGACACCACCCGCAACACCGACATCAACGCCCGCATCGGCGGCGAGGAGTTCATGGTGATCTTCCCGTACACCCGGCTGCGCGACGCGCACAAGGTGATGCTGCGGATGCAGATGGCGCTGACCCACACCACCTTCCCCTTCGTCGAGCAGCGCATCACCTTCAGCGGCGGCGTCACCGACTGGCGGCCCAACGACACGCCGACGCTGATGGTGTCGCGCGCCGACCGCCTGCTGTACGAGGCCAAGCTGGCCGGCCGCAACATCATACTGTGCGACCAGGACACGCCCTGAGCTGAGCCCGGCGGACGGCAGCGGACAGCCATCGACGGAATCTCATCCCGGATCGACAGCCGCCGACAAAACCGCTGAGCCAAGGCGCGCCGACGCAGACAGTACGCATAGTACGGCCAGGAGGCGCAACGCGGGATCAGCGGTTTTGTCGACGGCTAGGCCAGCGCGTCGGCCAGCATCCACAGCATCGCCGCGGTCGCGCCCCATATCGTGTGCCGGCGCCATTCCAGCGCCAGATACTGGCCGGCCGCGCCATCGCGCACATAATCGTGGCGGCTGTAGGCGGCCTGATCCAGCAGCAGCGGCAGCGGCACCTCGAACACCTCGGCCACCTCGCCCGGCTCCGGCGCCAGCGCCAGCGGCGGCCGCAACATCCCGACCACCGGCGCCACCACGTAGCCGGTCACCGTCACGTAATCGGGCAAGCGGCCCAGCACCCGCACCGAGGATTCGGCCAGGCCGGTCTCCTCGCGCGCCTCGCGCAGCGCCGCCGCCTCGGCCGAACCGTCGCCGGCCTCCATCTTGCCGCCGGGAAAGCTCACCTGCCCCGGATGGCTGGACAGGTGGTCGGTGCGGCGGGTGAACAGCACGGTGGCGCCGTCCGGGTGCCATACCAGCGGCACCAGCACCGCGGCCGATTTCAGGCCGGGCGCCACCGGCCGGTACGGCAGATCGGCGATCCTGCCGGTGAAATCATAGTCCTCCAGCCGCCGGGCGATCCGCTCGGCAGCCTCGTCAGCCTCCATAGCCCACATATCGTTATCCTTGATTTTGTCCCGCCGCCCGGCCGGAGCGGATGCGCGCGCAAGCCATGTATCAATGTACCAAAAAAAATGCCAGACCGGCATGGTCTGGCATCGTTTGGCGCGGCGCGAACTCAGCGGCGCATCGAATCGAAGAAGGCCTGATTCGACTTGGTGGCCTTGATCTTGTCCTGCAGGAATTCCATCGCCTCCAGGTCGTCCATCGGGTACAGCAGCTTGCGCAGCACCCAGATGCGCTGCAGCTGGTCCTGCGGCACCAGCAGCTCCTCGCGACGGGTGCCGGAGCGGTTGATGTTCAACGCCGGGAAGATGCGCTTCTCGGCCATGCGGCGATCCAGGTGGATTTCGCAGTTGCCGGTGCCCTTGAATTCTTCGTAGATCACGTCGTCCATGCGGCTGCCGGTATCGATCAGCGCGGTGGCGACAATGGTCAGGCTGCCGCCCTCTTCCACATTGCGCGCGGCGCCGAAGAAACGCTTCGGGCGTTGCAGCGCGTTGGCGTCGACGCCGCCGGTCAGCACCTTGCCGGAAGCCGGCACCACGGTGTTGTAGGCGCGCGCCAGACGGGTGATCGAGTCCAGCAGGATCACGACGTCCTTCTTGTGCTCGACCAGGCGCTTGGCCTTCTCGATCACCATTTCGGCGACCTGCACGTGGCGGGTGGCCGGTTCGTCGAAGGTCGACGACACCACTTCGCCGCGCACCGAGCGTTGCATTTCCGTCACTTCTTCCGGACGCTCGTCGATCAGCAGCACGATCAGCACCGCTTCCGGGTGGTTGGCGGTGATCGCGTGCGCGATATGCTGCAGCATCACCGTCTTGCCGGACTTCGGCGGCGCCACCAACAAGGCGCGCTGGCCCTTGCCGATCGGCGCGACCATGTCGATGATGCGGCCGGTGATGTTTTCCTCGGCGCGGATTTCGCGCTCCAGCTTGAACTGCTCGGTCGGGAACAGCGGCGTCAGATTCTCGAACAGAATTTTGTTCTTGGAATTCTCCGGCGCCTCGCCGTTGACCTTGTCCACCTTCACCAGCGCGAAGTAGCGCTCGCCGTCCTTAGGCGTGCGGATCTCGCCCTCGATCGAATCGCCGGTGTGCAGATTGAAGCGGCGAATCTGGGACGGGCTGACGTAGATGTCGTCCGGGCCGGCCAGATACGAGGTGTCCGGGCTGCGCAGAAAGCCGAAGCCGTCCGGCAATACTTCCAGCGTGCCCTCGCCGAAGATGCTCTCGCCCTTCTTGGCCTGGTTTTTCAGAAGCGCGAAGATCAGATCCTGTTTGCGCAGCCGGCTGGCGCCTTCGATCTCGTTGGAAATCGCCATTTCCACGAGTTCGGAAACATGAAGATGTTTGAGGTCAGATAAGTGCATAGCGGTCGTGAGGTCGACTCGGTAGTATTCGGGCGGAACGCCGTCGGGGGTGTGGAAGCGTAAATGAAGCGGGCGGCTATTTTATGCCACCCGCCTTGGAAGATTGTGCGTGGAGAATAGACGCTTTACAGTTGGCTGTCAATGAAGGCCGTCAGCTGGCTCTTCGACAGCGCGCCGACCTTGGTGGCGGCGACTTGGCCGTCCTTGAACAGCATCAGCGTCGGGATGCCGCGGATGCCGAATTTCGGCGGAGTCTGCTCGTTTTGGTCGATGTTCAGCTTGGCCACTTGCAGACGGCCCTGGTATTCCTTGGCCACTTCGTCCAGGATCGGGGCGATCATCTTGCACGGGCCGCACCATTCGGCCCAGTAGTCGACCAGCACCGGCACATCGGCCTGCAGGACGTCGTTTTCGAAAGAATCGTCGGTTACGTGGCGGATCAGATCGCTCATGGCTTCCTCGTCAAATAATATGGATGCTTGCCTAATTCCCGATGGTAGCAAGCGACAGCCGCAGCGGCAACCGGCGCGACGCAGCGGTCCCGTCCAGCGACGACTGCTGAAAATCGCGGCATTCGGTATAATGAGCGGCTGTTTACATGAGAAGGACACCACATGGGCTTTCTGCAAGGCAAGAAAATCCTGATCACCGGCATGATCTCCAACCGCTCCATCGCCTATGGCATCGCTCAGGCCTGCCACCGCGAAGGCGCCGAGCTGGCCTTCACCTACGTGGTGGACAAGCTGGAGGACCGCGTCCGCGAGATGGCGGCCGACTTCGGCTCCAAACTGGTATTCCGCTGCGACGTGCAGAGCGACGCCGAGATCGACCAGCTGTTCGTGGACCTCGCCAAGGAATGGGACGGCCTGGACGGCCTGGTGCACTCGATCGGCTTCGCGCCGCGCGAGGCGCTGGAAGGCGATTTCCTCGACGCGCTGAGCCGCGAGGCGTTCCAGATCGCCCACGACGTGTCGTCCTACAGCTTCCCGGCGCTGGCCAAGGCCGCGCGCCCGATGATGCAGGGCCGCAAGGCCGCGCTGCTGACCCTGTCCTACCTGGGTGCGGTGCGCGCGATCCCGAACTACAACGTGATGGGTCTGGCCAAGGCCAGCCTGGAAGCCTCGGTGCGCTTCATGGCCGCCAGCCTGGGCAAGGAAGGCGTGCGCGTCAACGGCATTTCCGCCGGCCCGATCAAGACGCTGGCCGCCTCCGGCATCTCCGGCTTCTCCAAACTGTTGAACATGGCGTCGAGCCAGGCCTGTCTGCGCCGCAACGTGACCACCGAGGAAGTCGGCAACGCCGCCGCCTTCCTGCTGTCCGACCTGTCGTCCGGCATCACCGGCGAGATCACCTACGTCGACGCCGGTTACAGCGTCAACGCGTTGAACGTGCCGGAATAAGCGCCGGACGGCATTGCCGCGGCCCCTGCCCGGCAAGGACCAGCGCTCGGCCGAGCGGGGCCATCGTAAAACGATGGCCCCGTTTTCATGCGACGGGCGCAGGCCGCATCCGCGTATAATCCCCCGCGCGCCCCGGCCATGTCCGAAAGCGCGGCTCATTCATCGCATTCGGTCGGGACGCGGGCGGTCGACGAGCCCCGACTCCCGCTCCCTATCATTTTGCAGCACGGCTATACCTCATGATCATTCTGAAAAACGTGTCCTTGCGCCGCGGCACCAAAGTCTTGCTGGACGGCGCGACGGTCAGCATCAATCCCGGCGAGAAGGTCGGCCTGGTAGGACGCAACGGCGCGGGCAAATCCTCGCTGTTCGCCGTGCTGAACGGCAGCCTGCACGAAGACGGCGGCGACTTCTCCATTCCGGCGCAATGGCGCATGGCGCAGGTGGCGCAGGACATGCCGGAAACCTCGCAGACCGCCACCGACTTCGTGGTGGAGGGCGACACCGCCTTGCTGGCGGCGCGGCGCGAAGTGGCCGAAGCCGAGGCGGGCGAAGACTATATGCGGATGGCGCACGCCTATACCGCGCTGAACGACGCCGGCGAACACGACGCGCCGGCGCGGGCGCAGGCGCTGATTCTGGGCCTGGGCTTCAGCGTGGCCGAGCTGCAGAAGCCGGTGAACAGCTTCTCCGGCGGCTGGCGCATGCGCCTGCAACTGGCGCGCGCGCTGATGTGCCCGTCCGACCTCTTGCTGCTGGACGAGCCGACCAACCACTTGGACCTGGACGCGCTGGTCTGGCTGGAAGCCTGGCTCAAGCAGTACCCCGGCACCATGGTGGTGATCAGCCACGACCGCGAATTCCTCGACGCGGTGACCAATGTCACCCTGCACATCGACCACGGCAAGCTGGTGCGCTACGGCGGCAACTACAGCAAGTTCGAGGACATGCGCGCCGAACAGATGATTCTGCAGCAGGCCATCCAGGCCAAGCAGCAGGAAAAGATGGCCCACCTGCAAAAGTTCATCGACCGCTTCAAGGCCAAGGCCAGCAAGGCCAAGCAGGCGCAAAGCCGCGTCAAGGCGCTGGAACGGATGGAGAAGATCGCGCCGGTGCTGGCCGACGCCGACTTCCAGTTCGCGTTCAAGGAGCCGGGCAGCCTGCCCAACCCGATGCTGACGATGTCGCAGGCCGCCTTCGGCTACCCGGCGCCGGAAGGCTCTCCGGCGGACACGCCGCCGACCGTGATCGTCAAGGGGGTGAATCGTTCGGTGCTGGCCGGCCAGCGCATCGGCATCCTCGGCGCCAACGGCCAGGGCAAGTCCACGCTGGTGAAGACGGTGGCCGAGGCGCTGACGGCCGCCGGCGGCGAGATCATCCGCGGCAAGGGATTGAATATCGGCTACTTCTCGCAGCAAGAGCTGGACGTGCTGCGGCCAGAAGACGATCCGCTGCAGCACATGCTCAGACTGGTGCGCGAAACCCCGGCGCAGCTGCGTCCGCCGGCCAACGACTGCCGCGAACAGGGCCTGCGCAACTTCCTCGGCACCTTCAATTTCAGCGGGGACATGGTCAAGCAGGCGGTCGGCAGCATGAGCGGCGGCGAGAAGGCCCGGCTGGTGCTGTGCATGATCGTCTGGCTGCGGCCCAATCTGCTGCTGCTGGACGAACCGACCAACCACCTGGACCTGGCCACCCGCGAGGCGCTGAGCGTGGCGCTGAACGAGTTCGAGGGCTCGGTGATGCTGGTCAGCCACGACCGGGCCCTGCTGCGCGCGGTGTGCGACGAGTTCTGGGTGGTGTCGCGCGGCGGCGTCAGCGACTTCGACGGCGATCTGGACGACTACCAGGTCTATCTGCTGGAAGAGGCCAAGCGCCGGCGCGAAGAAGCGGCCGGCAAGCGCTAGGAACGACCCGCGCCCAAAACGGGGAACGGCGCTTGCTCTCGGCGGTCGGCAACAGCCATGCCGGCCGGGTCGCGGCTGCCCCACCCTTAGGCCAGCCGCGCCCGGCCAGCCGTTCCCCCCGCTCCCCGGCGGTGCTATAAAGTCTGACATGCATTTAGGATAAACCGGACCGCGCCGGCATACGCCCGGCCGGCTCCGGACCATCACCGGGGAGTCAGAGCAATGAGCTTTCAAGGCAAGAGAGTCTGGATCACCGGCGCCTCGTCCGGCATAGGCGCCGGCCTGGCCCGCGAACTGGCGTCGCAGGGCGCCCACCTGTTGCTCAGCGCGCGCCGCGAGGACGAGTTGCGCAAGGTGCAGGGCGAATGCCTGGCCGACGCCGCCAGCGCGGAAGTGCTGCCGCTGGACCTGACCGATTCGGAACAGGTGCGCCACGCCGCCCAGTCCGCGCTGCAGAACTACGGCCCGATCGACATCCTGGTCCACTGCGCCGGCGTCAGCCAGCGGTCCTTGGCGCGCGACACCAGCGACGCGGTGGACCGCGCGCTGATGGAGATCAACTACTTCGGCGCGGTGGAGCTGACCCGGGCGGTGCTGCCGGCGATGCTGGCGCGCAAACAGGGCCATCTGGTGGTGGTCAGCAGCGTGGCCGGCAAGATAGGCACGCCGCTGCGCTCCAGCTATTGCGCCGCCAAACACGCGCTGATCGGCTATTTCGACAGCCTGCGCGCCGAGGTCTTCGGCGACGGCATCTTCGTCACCACCATCTGTCCCGGCTATATCGCCACCGAAATCTCCAGCAAGGCCTATACCGGCAACGGCGGGCGTTACGGCAAGGTCGACGCCGAGCTGCAGCACGCGATGTCGGCGACGGAGTGCGCGCGCCAGATTCTGCGCGCCGTCGCCGCGCGCAAGCCGGAAGCGGTGGTCAGCGGCCCGAAGGAAAGGGTGGCCGTCTATCTGCGGCGCTTCTGCCCGCAACTGCTGTTCCGGCTGATACGCTCGCACGCGCCGTCCTGAACAGGCAGCGCTCCGAACGCCGGCAGACCGCATGCGATAGACATGGGCAAGCGAAACCGCTTGCCCGCCTCGTCCAGATGCACTCGCGGGCTGCCTCCCGGACAAGCTCCGCGCGACGGTCGGCGGCATGGCGCCCAAGCCCGGATGCCGCCCACCCCATTCGCTCCCGACCAGCGATTCCACGCCAGGCCCCAGGCGGGGTCCCGCTCGCACCAATGTCCGCCATAAGACAATCAGCAATACTACTAAGAGAATTAAAAAAGACTAAACTGGAGGCTACGGGAATGCCCCGGGCAAGGAGGAGCCGAATGCCGGTACATAGCGACATTCTGGTGGTCGACGACACCATGACCACGATGATGATGCTGCTGGCTCTGCTATCCACCCAGGGTTACCAAGTCAGTTCCGCCCAGAGCGGCTCCGAAACCCTGGAGAGGGCGGCCAAGCATCCGCCGGATCTGATCCTGCTGGATTTCAGCCTGCCGGACATGGACGGCATCGCCGTCTGCCGCGAACTGAAGCTGAACCCGCGCACCCGCGACATCCCGGTGCTCTTCCTCAGTGTGATCGCCGATACCGAGACCAAGGTCCAGGGCTTCGCCGCCGGCGCGGTGGACTTCATCGCCAAACCGTTCGAGCGCAGCGAGCTGTTGGCGCGCGTCAATACCCATCTGGACCTGGCCCGGCTGAAAAAGCGGCTGAGCAAGCTGGTCGAGGAAAAGACCGAATCGCTGCGGTTCAGCGAGCAGCGCTTCCGCGCGCTGATGGAGCAGGCGCCGGAAGCCATCATGGTGTATGACCTGGACAGCGGCCGCTTCGTCGACGCCAATCGCCAGGCCGAGCAGCTGACCGGCCGGCCGCTGTCGGCGCTGACGGGCATGACGCCGATAGAGCTGTACGACAAGGAGCAGCCGGACGGCCTGCCCACCGCGGAAAGCGTGCGCATGCACGTCTCACGCGCGATGAAGGGCGAGATCCAGCTGTTCGAGCGCATCATACTGCGCCCCGACGGCGGCACCGTGCCGTGCGAGGTCCGGCTGGCCATGCTGCCGAGCGAGGCCGGACACCTGCTGCGCGTCAGCTATATCGACATTTCCTCGCGCATCGCCGCGCAGGAGAAGATCAACCGCCTGGCCTATTTCGACACGCTGACCGGCCTCTACAACCAAAGCGGCCTGCTGGAGCAGCTGGATTCGCTGTACGGCATCAACCGCGAGGTGGAGCAACCGGCCTTCGCGCTGCTGTTGATCGACCTCGGCGATTTCAAATTCATCAACGACGTCTACGGCAACCGCATCGGCGACCTGCTGCTGTGCAGCGTGGCCGAGCGGCTGCAGCGGCTGGCCGGCCCGCGCGGCCATGTGGCGCGGCTAGGCATAGAGTTCGCGCTGCTGCTCAGCGCCGTCGGCGGCCGCGACGAGGCCGATGAAGTGGCCGGCAAGGTGCTGGACGCCGTCGCCGAGCCGTTCGCCGTCGACGAAATGATGCTGAACATCGCCGCCAGCATAGGCGTCAGCCTGGGTCCGGAACACGGCGAAAACGGCCAGGAGCTGCTACGCAACGCCGACATGGCGGTCTATCAGGCCAAGCAGCGCGGCGCGCGCCGCATCCAGGTATACGAGGCGGCGCTGGGCCAGCAGATGCGCGAGCGCATCGAACTGGAAAAGGAGCTGCGCCAGGCGATAGACGGCGGCCAGCTGGTGCTGCACTACCAGCCGCAGATCGAGCTGGCCAGCGGACGGGCGGTCGGCGTCGAGGCGCTGGTGCGCTGGCGGCATCCGGACAAGGGCATGATTTCGCCTATGCAGTTCATTCCGCTGGCCGAGCAGTCCGGCCTGATCCTGCCGCTGGGCCGCTGGGTGCTGCGCGAGGCCTGCGCCCAGCTGCGCCGCTGGCGGGACAAGGGCTGCGGCGGCGAGCTTAGGATGGCGGTCAATCTGAGCGTCGCGCAGTTCACCGACCACGAGCTGCCGGACTTCGTCGCCGGCGTGCTGAAGGACGCCGGCGTGCCGCCGCACTGCCTGGAGCTGGAAATCACCGAATCGTTCACGATGCTGTCGCCGCAGCAATCGATACGGATGATGGAGCAGTTCCGCGCGATGGGCATACACAGCTCGATAGACGACTTCGGCACCGGCCATTCCTCGCTGGCCTATCTGACCCGTTTCCCGGTAGACACGCTGAAGATAGATCAATCGTTCATACGCAATATCAGCAGCGACGAGAAAGACACGGCGCTGTGCGACACCATCGCCTACCTGGCCCACCGCATGGGCCTGCAAGTGGTGGCCGAGGGCGTGGAAACCGCCGAGCAGCTAACCTTCCTGACCAGCATCCATGTCGACGTGGTGCAAGGCTATCTGCTGTGCAAGCCGTTGCCGGCGGCCGAGGTGGAAGCCTTCCTGCTTCATCGCCCGGACACGCTGCCGCAAGCCGGCGTCGAGTATTTCTAGGCCGCGCCCGCCTTGCCGACCGTCAAACCCGGCCCGGCCCGCCATTGCCGCGCGCGCCGATCCGGTGTATCACTGCATCATGTCCATTGCGCCGGATTCAACCATGCCAGATGACCACCAGCTTGCCGCCGATCTCGCCGCCGCCGCCGGCGAGCTGCTGAACGGCCTGCGCCTCGGCCAGGCCGCCGGCGACAAGGCGCTGGGCGCGCTGGCCGACGCCCGCTCCGACGCGCTGATCGCCGACCTGCTGCGCGCGGCGCGGCCGGACGACGGCGTGCTGTCGGAGGAGTCTGCGCCCGACCCGGCCCGGCTGGACAAGCGCCGGGTCTGGATCATCGACCCGCTGGACGGCACACGCGAATACAGCGAGCGCGACCGCGACCGCAGCGACTGGGCCGTGCACGTGGCGCTGGCGGTGGACGGCCTGCCGGCCGCCTGCGCCGTCGCGCTGCCGGCGCGCGGCGAGCTGTTCTGCACCCCGTCCGCCACGCTGGCGCCGCCCCCGCCGGGCCCGCTGAAGATTCTGGTCAGCCGCAGCCGGCCGCCGGCGCTGGCCGAACGCGTCGCCGCGCGGCTGGGCGCGGAACTGATAGGCATGGGATCGGCCGGTGCCAAGGCGATGGCGGTGCTGCGCGGCGAGGCCCACGCCTATCTGCACGCCGGCGGCATGAACGAGTGGGACATCTGCGCGCCGGCCGGCGTCGCGCTGGCGGCCGGCCTCTACGCGTCGCGGATAGATGGCTCGCCCTGCGTGTTCAACCAGGCGGATGTGAAGATGCCGGACCTGCTGATCTGCCGACCGGAGCTGGCCGAGACGCTACTGGCGGCGATCGCGGCGGAGGCCTGAGGCGCCGCCCTGACTCGCAATATCGTGGACAGACGCTAAGGCAGCCAGCGCCGGATCGGCTCCAGATCCAGATGCTTCTCCAGCATGTCGGCCAGCTTGTCGATATTGGCCTCGCGCAGCGCCGGGTAGTCCAGCGCCTCCGGCGCCGCCAGCCCCGCCCAGCGCAGGATGGCCTGGCAGGCGGCCGGCTCGTCGAACACGCCGTGCAGATAGGTGGCGAATATCTGGTCGTCGTCCGAACGCGCGCCGTCGACGGCGCCATCGTCGAAGCGCACCGCGGGCCTGGCCAAGGCGGGCCCGGCGCTGACGCCCATGTGGATTTCGTAGCCGGCGGCCTCGGCGTCGTCAAGCGTCAGCCGGCCGCGCATCCGCGTCAGCCGCTTTTCCGACTCCAGCGTGGTTTCCATGTCCAGCCATGAGAGACCGTCGCCGCTGCCCGGCTCGCCTTCCAGTCCGTCCGGATCGTGCAGCCTGCGCCCCAGCATCTGCAGGCCGCCGCAGATGCCCAGCACCTTGCCGCCGTAGCGCAGATGGCGGCGTATCGCCTCTTCCCATCCCTGGGCGCGCAGCCAGGCCAGATCGGCCAACACGCTCTTGCTGCCGGGCAGCACGATCAGGTCGGCCGGCGGAATGGCCTGGCCGGCTCGCACCAGCGTGAAGTCCACCTGCGGATGCAGGCGCAGCGGGTCGAAGTCGGTGTGGTTGCTGACGCGCGGCGCGGCCGGCGCGACCACCCGCAGCTTGTCGCCGCCGCCCTCAGCGCCGCCCGGCTTGTCCAGGCCCATGCTGTCCTCGGCCTCCAGGTGCAGGTCGTACAGATAGGGCAGCACGCCGAGCACCGGCTTGCTGGTGTGTTGCTCCAGCCAGTCGACGCCGGCCTTCAGCAGGGACGGATCGCCGCGGAAGCGGTTGATCACCAGACCCACCACCCGGGCGCGCTCCGATTCGGACAACAGCGCCAGCGTGCCGGCCAGATGGGCGAACACGCCGCCGCGCTCGATGTCGGCCACCAGGATCACCGGGCAGTCCACCGCCTCGGCGAAACCCATATTGGCGATATCGCCGTCGCGCAGATTGATCTCGGCCGGACTGCCGGCGCCCTCGGCGACGATGCACTGGTACTGTTCGGCCAGCCTGGCGTGCGACGCCAGCACCGCCTGCATCGCGATGGGCTTGTAGCCGTGGTAGCCGCGCGCCTCCATGTTTCCGATCGCGCGGCCCTGGATGATGACCTGCGAGCCGGTATGGCTGTTGGGCTTCAGCAGCACCGGGTTCATGTCGGTGTGCGGCTCCACGCCGCAGGCCTGCGCCTGCACCGCCTGCGAGCGGCCGATCTCGCCGCCGTCGGCGGTCACCGCGCTGTTCAGCGCCATGTTCTGCGGCTTGAACGGCGCCACGCGAATGCCGCGCCGGGCCAAAAGCCGGCACAGGCCGGTGGCCAGCGCGCTCTTGCCGGCGTCGGACGTGGCGCCCTGGATCATGATGGTCTTGGCGGTCATGGCGATCTCCCTGCGCATAGCTGGCTGACAACGCTTAGAATGGCGGCTTGATTCATTCCGGCCGTCCGGCGCGCAATCGGCTTGCGCATTGGATATTCACCAGCGGCGGCCGGCCATTATATAGGGCTGTCCGTTGAATTCCGCACTGTTTCTGCCGCTGGCGCTGCTGATGGACCGCCTGCTGGGCGAACCCCCGCGCTGGCACCCCTTGGTCGGCTTCGGCCGGCTGGTCAAGGCCGTGGAGCGGCTGGCCTACCCGTCAGCGCCGGAAGCTGAGCCGGTCTGGCGGATTCGGCTGCGCGGCGCGGCCGCCATCTCGCTGCTGATCCTGCCTTTCGCCCTGCTGGCCTGGGCACTGGCGAAACCGCCGTGGCTGGGCGCCATCGTTCCCATCGTCCTGCTGTACCTGGCCGTCGGCGCGCAGAGCCTGGCCCAGCACGCCGAGGTGGTGCGAAAAGCGCTGGCCGACGGCGATCTGGCCCTGGCCCGCGAACGCGTCGGCTGGATCGTCAGCCGCGACACCAGCGAGCTCGACGAGGCCGGCGTCGCCCGCGCGGCCATCGAGTCGGTGCTGGAGAACGGCAGCGACGCCGTCTTCGCCGCGCTGTTCTGGTTCCTGGTCCTTGGCGCGCCCGGCGCGGTGCTGTACCGGCTGGCCAACACGCTGGACGCGATGTGGGGCTACAAGAACGATCGCTATCTGCACTTCGGCTGGGCCGCCGCGCGTTTCGACGACGTTTTGAACTACCTCCCGGCGCGCTTGACCGCCTTCACCTATCTGCTGCTGGGCCATGCCGCCGACGGCTGGCGCTGCTGGCGGACTCAGGCGCCAACCTGGTACAGCCCCAACGCCGGTCCGGTGATGGCGGCCGGCGCCGGCGCGCTGGGCGTCAGCCTGGGCGGCGGCGCGCGCTATCACGGCCAGTGGAAGGAACGTCCGCCGCTCGGTTGCGGTCCCACCCCCACGCACGAGGACATCGGCCGCGCGGTGCGGCTGGTCAAGCGCGGCATGTGGCTGTGGGCCGGCCTGTCGCTGACGTCGGCCATCTTGATCGGAGCGATTCATGCTTGAACACGGAGGCAGCCTGCTGCGGGCCGCGGCGGAATACGGCATCCCGGCCGGCGACTGGCTAGACCTGTCCACCGGCGTCAATCCCAACGGCTGGCCGGTGCCGCCGCTGTCGGCCGACAGCTGGCTGCGGCTGCCGCAGAACGACGACGGGCTGGAGGCGGCGGCGGCGGAATATTACGGCAGCGGCAAGCTGCTGGCCGTGGCCGGTTCTCAGCCGGCCATACAGCTGCTGCCGCGGCTGCGCGCGCCGTGCCGCGTCGGCATGCTGACCCTGTGCTACGCCGAACATCCGTACCACTGGCAACAACGCGGCCACCAGCTGTTCCGCCTGTCGCCGGATCAGCTGGCGGCCGGCATCGACCAGCTGGACGTGGTGCTGCTGTGCAATCCCAACAACCCGACCGGCGACCGCTTCGACCCGGCGCTGCTGGAGGGCTGGCGGCAACGGCTGGCCGCGCGCGGCGGCTGGCTGGTGGTGGACGAGGCTTTTCTGGACGCGTCGCCGCAGAACAGCATGCTGCCGCACGCCGGCAAGCCGGGCCTGATCGTGCTGCGCTCGGTCGGCAAGTTCTTCGGCCTGGCCGGCGCGCGCGCCGGCTTCGTGTTCGGCTGGCCGGCGCTGCTGCGGGCGCTGGCCGAGGAGTTGGGGCCATGGACCGTGGCCGGCCCGGCGCGCGAGGCGGTGAAGCTGGCGCTGCGCGACACCGTCTGGCAGCAGGCGATGAAAACCAAGCTGCAACGCGACAGCGCGCGACTGCAACGCTGCCTGGAGCGGCACGAACTGGCCCCGGCCGGCGGCTGCGAGCTGTTTCAGTGGACCCCCGGCGACGCCAGTCTGCCGCTGCACCGCTACCTGGCCGGCCGCGGCATCCTGACCCGCTACTTCGAGGCCATACCCAGCCTGCGCTTCGGCCTGCCCAGGGCCGACGCCGACTGGGTGCGGCTGGAGCAGGCGCTGACGGACTGGCGGCGGCACGCCGCCGGCTGAGCGGGCCCGGAAAGACCCGTCACAGCGCGGTGTCTTGCAGCGCTCGCCCGGCGTCGCCGTTCCATTCCTTCTGACAACGGCGCAGCAATACCTCGGCCGGGGTCAGGCCAGTGGTCGCCGCCTGCTCAGCGCTGCGCAGGTACATCGTCTCGTCCCGCCCATGCTCGTCAAGCAACTTGCGGCGACGCAAGGCTCCGTGCGCCAGCTCAAGTATCTCGCGCGCGACGTCGAGCACCATGCGCTTGCCGAACGGCGCGCGCAGGCCCTCGGCGGGAACGCACCGACGCGCCTCCTCTATCTCTTCGTGCGGCACCGCCTTGACCAGATCCCAGCAGGCGTCGAGGGCCGCGGTGTCGTACAGCAGGCCGACCCACAACGCCGGCAAGGCGCACAGATGATCCGGACCGCCGGCATCGGCGCCCCGCATCTCGAGATAGCGCTTCAGGCGCACTTCGGGAAACAGCGTGCTGAGGTGATCGGCCCAATCGGAAAGCCGCGGCAACTCCCCCGGCAACTGGGGCAGGCGCCCCTGCAGGAAGTCGCGGAACGACTCGCCGGCGACATCGATATACTTGCCGTCCCGATAGACAAAGTACATCGGCACGTCGAGCGCATAGTCGGCGTAGCGTTCGTAGCCCATGCCGGACTCAAACACGAACGCGGGCACGCCGCAACGGGCCGAATCGGTGTCCAGCCAGGTATGGCAGCGGTTGGACAGCATCCCGGTCGGCGCCTTCTCCCGGAACGGCGAGTTGACGAAGAGCGCGGAGACCACCGGCTGCAGAGCCATGGCCACGCGCATCTTCTTCACCATGTCGGCCTCGGTGGCGAAGTCCAGGTTGACCTGGACGGTGGCGGTGCGATACATCATGTCCAGCCCGCGCGTGCCGACCTGCTGCATATACCTGCGCATGATGGCGTAACGCTGCTTGGGCATAGAGGCGACCTCGTCCAGCCGCCAGCTTGGCGCAAAGCCCAGGCCGGAGAACCGCATGCCCAGGCCCTCAGCCACGGTCCGCACCTCATCCAGGTGCGCCGTCAGCTCGGTCCGGGTCTCGTGCAGGGTCCGCATCGGCGCGCCCGACAGCTCGAACTGCCCGCCAGGCTCCAGCGACACCATCGCGAGAGAGCCGGGCCTGCTCAGCGCGATGACCTTGCCGTTCTCGTTTATCGGCGTCCAGTCAAATCGCTGGGCCAGCAGCTCCATCAGGCGGCCAATGCCCGCCGGGCCCTCATAGGGCACGCTGCTCAGATCATCGCAGCGAAACGGAAACTTCTCGTGCTCGGTGCCGATGAGCCAGCGCTCGCGGGGCTTTTCGCCAGCGGCGAACCACTCGACCAGCTCGTGTTTGCTGGCAATCGGCGGGCCCAAGGGCTCGTTTGTTTTTGTCGACATGTACAGCCCCTTATCCGAGAACGGTGGGAAAAAATCCGGCGGTGATCGCCAAGCATGCAACTCAATTGAACGAATAATTCCACATTAGTATGATAAAATAATTACATATGCTATTGTAATATTAGTGGAATGTAAAGTCCGTAAAAAGATTCTCCGCTTGCCTGATTCGAAGGCCCGCGCCGCCGCGGGCACTCCCTGCCAAAAATCGTCATTCGACGGCAGGCAGAGACCCCCGACTCCGATACGCGCCTCGTTTCCGACGACCGGCGCCATACCGCCCTCCTCGCGCGAAACGGCGCGCCGGCCCATGCCCCCGCCGGCCCCCGATCCGCGCCCTGCAACTGTGGCGCGCGGTTCACAGCATCGGCGTTGTCACGTATCATCGGTCCCGATCATGACGGTGCCCGCAAGCGGGTGAAACGGGAACGCGGTGCAAGACCGCGGCTGCCCCCGCAACTGTAAGCGCAGAGTCCGCGCCCGACGCCACTGGTTTCAACATAACCGGGAAGGCGGCGCCGGACGACGACGCGCGAGCCAGGAGACCGGCCGTCATACGTGTCGACGCAAGCAGAAGCCGGGCGGGGTGTACCGGGGGATACGCACATGCGCCGTCCATGGAAGACCGGCTGACTGTGCCCTCGCTTGCGCGACGAGTATCGTCTCCGAGGGCACCATGCATCCATCCACCGCGCCGAGCGCCGGCCGCCGTCTGGCGCGCCACGCGCCCATCCTGTCAGGCTTGATCCTGGCCAATCTCTTGGCCTGGGCCTGGGCGTTCGCCGCCTTCGCCGATCATCCGGCCCAGCTCGCCACCGCGCTGCTCGCCTATCTGTTCGGCCTGCGCCACGCGGTGGACGCCGACCACATCGCCGCCATCGACAACACCGTGCGCAAACTGATGCAGGAAGGCCGCCGGCCGTCCGCGGTGGGCCTGTTCTTTTCGCTGGGCCACTCGGCGGTGGTCGTCATCGCTGTCGCCGTCATCGTGTTCGCCGCCAGCGCGCTGCAAAGCCGCGTCACCGGTTTCAAAGAGACAGGCAGCGTCATCGGCACCAGCGTGTCGGCCTTCTTCCTGCTGACGCTGGCGCTGATCAATCTGTCGTCCTTGCGCGCGGTGTGGGGCGCTTTCCGCCGCGCCCGCGCCGGCGAAGCCATCTGCGACGAGCAGCTGGACCTGCTGTTGAACAAGCGCGGCCTGATCGCCCGCCTGCTGAAGCCCTTGTTCAAGATCGTGGGCAAGAGCTGGCATATGCTGCCCATCGGTTTCCTGTTCGGCCTGGGCTTCGACACCGCCACCGAAATCGGCCTGTTCGCCATCGCCACCTCGCAAAGCGCCCACGGCGTGGCGCTGTGGCACATCATGGTGTTCCCGGTGCTGTTCGCCGCCGGCATGGCGCTGGTGGACACGCTGGACAGCATGATGATGGTGGAAGTCTATGGCTGGGCCTTCGTCAATCCGGTGCGCAAGCTCTGGTACAACCTGACCATCACCTTCGTCTCCGTCGTCGTCGCCGTCGGCATCGGCGGGCTGGAAGGCCTGGGCCTGCTGGCCGACAAGCTGCAGCTGACCGGCGCTTTCTGGGACTGGATCGCCGCGCTGAACGACGACCTGGCCCACTTCGGCTACTTCGTCGTCGCCGTCTTCCTGTTCACCTGGCTCGCCTCCGCCGGCATCTACAAATGGAAGCGTTTCGACCAACTGACGCCGGAGGCGCGATGAGAACCCACGACAAACACGTGCTGATGTGCACCGGTCCGCGCTGCACGCCGGACGGCCAGGGCTCGGAGGCGATGTTCCTGCACCTGGGCCGCACCATAGACGCCTGCGAAGGCCTGCGCGCCAAGCGCACCCGCAGCCACTGCTTCGCCGTGTGCAAGGAAGGCCCGGTGATGGTGGTCTACCCGGACGGCGTCTGGTACCGCAAGGTCAGCGAGGCCGACATCGAGCGCATCGTCTGCCAGCACTTGCGGGACGGCGTTCCGGTCGAGGAACTGGTATTCCACAAGACCGGCATCGGCGACATCTCACCGGAGACCCAGGCATGAGCGCCGAAATCGCACTATTGAGCCACGCCGGCACCGACCTCGCCGCGTTGTCGCGCGCGCGCTGGCCCGAAGATTTCCCCGTTGTCGCCGGCATTTCGCTGCAAGGCATCGCCGACGAGACCGCGATGCGGGCGCTGCTGGACGGCCAGTTGGCCGATGTCCGCGCCATCGTGCTGCGCGTGCTGGGCCGCGCCGACGCGATACCAGGACTGGAGCGGCTGCTGGCCCACGCCCGCCGCTTGCAGGCCGCCGTCATCGTCGTCAGCGGCACCGGCGAGCCGGACCCGGAACTGCAGGCGCTGTGCAGCGCGCCGGTGTCGCTGCAGCAGGATGTCCATGCTTACCTTCAGGCCGGCGGCAGCGCCAACCTGGGCGAGATGATGCGCTGCCTGGCCGATAGACTGCTGCTGACCGGCTTCGGCTACCAAAGCCCGCTGCCGCTGCCGGAGCACGGCGTCTACCACCCGGAGCTGGCCGCGCCGTGCTCGCTGGAAGATTGGCTTGAAATCCGCGATCCGGACTGGCCCACCGTCGGCCTGTGCTTCTACCGCGCCCACTGGCTGTCCGGCAACACCCGCTTCATCGACCTGCTGGTGGATTGCCTGGCCGAGCGCGGCGTCAACGCGCTGCCGGTGTTCACCTCGTCCTTGCGGACCATAGACCAGGGCGGCCTGCCGGCGGCATTGGCGCTGCTGGCCGACCCGCGCGCCCAGGTGTCCCTGCTGATCAACACCACCTCGTTCGCGATGGGCGACATCAACAACGACGGCCCCACCCAGCCCGGCTGGGCGGTGGAGGCGTCGGACCGGCTGGACCTGCCGGTGCTGCAGGCCATCACCAGCAGCATGACCCGCGAGCAGTGGGAAGCCTCCGACCGCGGCTTCAACCCGCTGGACACCGCGATGAACGTGGCGCTGCCGGAGTTCGACGGCCGCATCATCGGCGTGCCGCTAAGCTTCAAGCAGCCGGCCATGATCGACCAGCCTGGCCAGGCCGAGCAATACGCGCCGCTGCCGGACCGCGCCCGCCGGCTGGCCGGCATCGCCGCGCGGCTGGCGCGGCTGCGCCATGTGCCCAATACCGACAAGCGCATCGCCTTCATCTTCACCAACTCCAACAGCAAGGCCTCGCAGATAGGCAATGCGGTGGGCCTGGATTCCCCCGCGTCTCTATACTCGATGCTGCGCGGCATGCAAGGCCGCGGCTACCGGATGGACACGCTGCCGCCTGACAGCGACGCGCTGATGCACGAGCTGATAGACCGCGGCGCCTACGATCAGGACTACCTGAGCGCCGAGCAGATGAGAAACGCCGCCGCCCGCGTGCCGGCCAAGCGTTATCAAGCCTGGTTCAACGAGCTGCCTGACGCTCTGCGCGACAAGATGCTGCAACGCTGGGGCCAGCCGCCGGGCGGCGCCTACGTCGACGGCGACGAGCTGGTGTTTTCCGGCCTCGATTACGGCAATGTCTTCGTCGCGCTGCAGCCGCCACGCGGCTACGGCATGGACCCGGACGCCATCTACCACACGCCGGACCTGCCGCCCACCCACCACTACTACGCGCTGTACCGCTGGCTGCGCGACGACTGGCGGGCCGACGCCATCGTCCACGTCGGCAAGCACGGCACGCTGGAATGGCTGCCGGGCAAGGGCGTGGGCCTGTCGCAGAACTGCTTCCCGGACGCGCTCTTGGGCGACATGCCGCTGTTCTACCCCTTCATCGTCAACGATCCGGGCGAAGGCTCGCAGGCCAAACGCCGCGGCCACGCGGTCATCATCGACCACCTGACGCCGACGATGACCACCGCCGACAGCTACGGCCCGCTGGCGCAGCTGACCCAGTTGGTGGACGAGTACTACCAGGTGGAGCTGTTGGACCCGAACAAGCTGCCGCTGCTGCAGCAGCAGATCTGGGACCTGATCAAGGAGGCCAAGCTCGACACCGACTTGGCGGCGATGCTGAAGCACGACCATGACCATGACCATGATCATGACCACGATCACGGGCATGAGCACGAGCATCACCACGATCATGATCATGGCCATCAGCACCCGCCCGCCGCCGTCCACGGCAAGTACCGGCCGCAGGCGGCCAAACCGGCAATGGTTGCCAAACCAGCCGCCGCGGCGGCGAAATACCGCCCGGCCAAGGCCGCGCACGGCCACGACCATGGGCATCATCATCACGACCATGGACACCACCACCATGGCGATCACGACCATCACCATGATCACCATCACGACCATCACGGCCACAGCCACGACCACCACGATCATGACCACGACTGGGACGACACGCTGAACGAAGACGGCGTGCCCTTGAGCCTGGCCAAGATGGACGGCGTCGACGTCGCCCACCTGATCGAGGACATAGACGGCTATCTGTGCGAGCTGGGCGCGGCGCAAATCCGCGACGGCCTGCACGTGCTCGGCAACGCGCCGCAGGGCGAGGCGCTGATCGACATGCTGCTGGCGCTGACCCGCTTGCCCAATCTGGGCATCCCCGGCCTGTCCGCCAGCGTGGCGTCGGCATGCGGCGGCGACTGGCCGCTGTGGCAGCAGGATCAGGGCAAGCGGCTGAGCGACGCGCCGATTGAATTGGCCCGTCTGACCGGCCAGGCGCTGGTCACCCGCGCCGACGCGCACGACGCGGTGCTGAAGCTGTCGCGCTCGCTGATCGCCGATCTGGCCGCGCGCGGCTACAACGCCGCCGCCATCCCGGCCGCGACGGCTGCCATCCTGCCCGGCATCGAACCGAACGCCGATCTGGAGCGGGTGCTGCACTTCGTCTGCGTCGAGCTTTGCTCCAAGCTCGCCCGCACCGCCGAGGAGATAGACAATCTGCTGCGCGGCCTGGAAGGCGGCTACGTGCCGGCAGGCCCCAGCGGCGCGCCGA
Source organism: Chromobacterium sp. ATCC 53434 (assembly GCF_002848345.1). Taxonomy (NCBI): domain Bacteria; kingdom Pseudomonadati; phylum Pseudomonadota; class Betaproteobacteria; order Neisseriales; family Chromobacteriaceae; genus Chromobacterium; species Chromobacterium sp. ATCC 53434. The sequence goes on from NZ_CP025429.1 coordinate 3,292,655, forward strand.
CGCGCGGCATGGCCCACATCCTGCCCACCGGCCGCAATTTCTACTCGGTGGACCCGCGCAGCCTGCCGTCCAACGCCGCCTGGCGCATAGGCGACGGCCTGGCGCGCGAGATGCTGGCGCGCCACCTGAAGGAAACCGGCCAGTATCCGGAATCGGTCGCCATCAGCGTGTGGGGCACCAGCGCGATGCGCACCCACGGCGACGACATCGCCGAAATCCTGTCGCTGCTGGGCGTCAAGCCGCGCTGGCAGCAGGAAAGCCGCCGGGTGCAGGGCCTGGAAATCATTCCCCTGGCCGAACTGGGCCGGCCGCGCATCGACGTCACCGTGCGCATCAGCGGCTTCTTCCGCGATGCCTTCCCCCACCTGATTTCACTGGTGGACGAGGCGGTGCACACGGTGGCGCGGCTGGACGAGCCGGTGGAGCAAAACTTCCTGCGCAAGCACTACCTGGCCGACCTGAAGAACGAGTTGCTGGGCGCGCTGCCCGACGCCGACGCGCAGTCGCTGTACCGCGTGTTCGGCGCCAAACCGGGCAGCTACGGCGCCGGCATCCTGCCGCTGATCAACGAGCAGAACTGGCAGAACGACGCCGACTTCGCCACCGCCTACGTCAACTGGGGCGGCTACGCCTACGGCCGCGAGGCCAACGGCGCCGACGCCCGCGACGCGCTGCGCCACCGGCTGGCTGACGTGGAAGTGGCGTTGCACAACCAGGACAACCGCGAGCACGACATCTTCGACAGCGACGACTACCTGCAATACCACGGCGGGATGATCGCGACGATACGCAGCCTCAGCGGCCGCCAGCCGCGCGCCTTCTTCGGCGACAGCCACAATCCGGAGCTGCCGGCGGTACGCGGCCTGAAGGAGGAAGTGCTGCGCGTGTTCCGCTCGCGGGTGGCCAACCCGAAGTGGATAGCCGGCATCCAGAAGCACGGCTACAAGGGCGCGCTGGAGCTGACTGCCACCGTCGATTACCTGTTCGGCTACGACGCCACCGCCCAGGTGGTGGACGACTGGGTCTATGAACAACTGGCGCAAAGCTACGCGCTGGACCCAGCGATGCAGCAGTTCTTCGCCGACAGCAACCCGTGGGCGCTGAACGCCATCACCGACCGCCTGCTGGAAGCCGCGCAGCGCCAGCTGTGGGCGGAGCCGGACCCGGACACGCTGGCCGCCTTGCGCCAGCTGCACCTGGATAGCGAAGCGCTGCTGGAAGCGCGCGGAGAAAACAAAGCATGAGCCCGATTTACCCGTTCGCCGCCATCGTCGGCCAGGAACAACTGAAGCAGGCGCTGCTGATCTGCGCCGTCGACCCGACGGTCGGCGGCGTGCTGGTGCGCGGCGACAAGGGCAGCGCCAAGAGCACCGCCGCCCGCGGCCTGGCCGCTGTGCTGCCGGCCATACGCCGGGCGACCGGCTGCGGCTACAACTGCGAGCCCGACCATCCGCTGCCGCTGTGCCCGGTGTGCTCCGGCGACGCGCGCGCGCTGCATGACGGCCCGGTGCCCTTCATCAATCTGCCGCTGGGCGCCACCGAGGACCGCGTGCTGGGCAGCCTGGACTTCGAAAAAGCGCTGCAGGGCGGCAAGCAGGCATTCAAGCCCGGCCTGTTGGCCGCCGCCCACCGCGGCATGCTCTACATCGACGAAGTGAATCTGCTGGCCGACCATCTGGTGGACGTGCTGCTGGACGCCGCCGCGATGGGCGTCAACACCGTCGAGCGCGAGGGCCTGGCGGTCAGCCACCCGGCGCGGGTGACGCTGCTCGGCACCATGAACCAGGAGGAAGGCGATCTGCGGCCGCAATTGCTGGACCGCTTCGGCCTGATGGTGGACGTGGTCGCGCCGCGCGAACCCGCCCTGCGCGCCGAGGTGGTGCGCCGCCGCCTGGCCTTCGAGGCCGATCCGGCCGGCTTCGCCGCCCAATGGCAGACCGACAGCGAGGCGCTGCGCGAAAACATCGCCGCCGCCCGCGCGCTGCTGCCGCAAACCCGGCTCAGCGATAGCCTGTTCCACTTCGTCAGCGAGCTGTGCTGCGAATTCGACGTCAGCAGCCTGCGCGCCGACATCGTGCTGAACAAGGCCGCGCGCGCGCTGGCCGCGCTGGACGGCCGCGCCGACGCCAGCGCCGAAGACATCCGCGACGCCGCCCGGCTGGTGCTGCCGCACCGCCGCCGCCGCAAGCCGTTCGAACAAAGCGGGCTGGACCAGGACAAGCTGGAGCAGATGACGCGGCAGGCGTCCAATCCGCCCCCGCCTCCTTCTCCGCAGGAACAGGATCACACCCAGCCGCCGCCGGACGCCAACGGCGAGCAGGAGCCGAATCCTGCCGGTCATGGTTCGGAACAAATCTTCGCCGCCGCGCCTGCCGGCGACATCGCCCGCATCCGCGTCCAGGCGCCGTCGTCCGGCGACGCGGCCGGCCGCCGCAGCGACGGCGCCAGCCGCCAGCGCGGCCATTACGTGCGCGCCGAGGCCAATCCGCAGCCGGCCCAGCTGGCGGTGGACGCCACGCTGCGCCACGCGATCTTGCGCGATCCGGACCACTTCGCCGTCACCCGCGCCGACCTGCACGACAAGGTGCGCGTCGCCAAGCAGGGCAACCTGATCCTGCTGGTCGTCGACGCCTCGGGATCGATGGCCGCCCGCCAGCGGATGGAGCAGGTCAAGGGCACGGTGCTGAGCCTGCTGGAAGACGCCTACCGCCGCCGCGACCAGGTGGCGCTGATCGCCTTCCGCGGCCAGCAGGCAGAACTGCTGCTGCCGCCGTGCAACCGCGTCGAGCAGGCCGAAGCCGCGCTGCGCGAACTGCCCACCGGCGGCCGCACGCCGCTAGCCCACGCGCTGGCGCTGGCCGCCGACACGCTGTCCCGCCAGCTCGGCGGCCCGGCGCCGCTGCTGGTCATCCTCAGCGACGGCCGCGCCAATGTGGCGCTGGACGGCGACGGCGACCCGTGGCGGCAGGCGCTGGACCTGGCAGGCCAGCTGGCCGGCGCGCCGGCCCTGGTGCTGGACACCGAGCAGGACTTCGTCCGCCTGGGCCGCGCCCGCGAGCTGGCCGAGGCGCTGGGCGCGGAATACCTGGCTTGCGACGCCCTGACCGGCGAGCAGCTGACATTGACGATTCAACAAAGACTGGGCCGCTGAGATGACGGGCAAGGTTTACCTGATAGGCGCCGGCCCCGGCGACCTGGACATGCTGACGCTGAAGGCCGCGCGCTGCCTGCGGCTGGCCGATGTGGCGCTGGTCGACGATCTGGTGCATCCGGACATCCGAACGATGTTGCGGCCGGACGCCGAAATCGTGCCGGTCGGCAAGCGCGGCGGCTGCCCGTCTACGCCGCAGGCCGCCATCGAGCAGCGGATGATAGACGAAGCGCGGGCCGGCAGGACCGTGGCGCGCCTCAAGGGCGGCGACCCCTTCGTCTTCGGCCGCGGCGGCGAGGAAATGCTGACGCTGCAAACGGCCGGCATCGAGGTGGAGATCGTCAACGGCCTCAGCGCCGGTCTGGCGGTGCCGGCCACGCTGGGCATCCCGCTGACCCACCGCCATTTCGTCCACGGCGTGACCTTCGTCTCCGGCCACCCGCACCAGGACGGCGACGAGCCCAACTGGCAGGCGCTGGCGCAAAGCGGCATGACGCTGGTGATCTATATGGGCGTCAAGCGGCTGCCCTTGATCCGCGCCGAGCTGCTGCGCCACGGCCTGAAACCCGACACCCCGGCGGCGGCGATAGAAAACGGCACGCTGCCGCAGCAGCGCCAGGTGCTGAGCACGCTGGGCGCGCTGGAACAAGACATGCGCGCGGCCGGGATACATAGCCCGGCGCTGATCGTCATCGGCGCCACGGTGGCGCTGGCGTCCTGTAGCCCGTCCGCCGCCAACGAAACAAGGAAAGAACTCGCATGATCATCTGCATAGGCGCCGGCCCCGGCGACATCGGCTACCTGCCTCAGCGCTCGGCCCAACTGATACGCGAGGCCGACGTGGTGGCCGGCTTCAACGCAGTGGTGGACGTGGTCCGCCCGCTGATCCCCGACAGCGCCGAAGTGATCCAGATGGGCTACCGCGACCAGGTGGCCCAGCTGGACATCGTCGCCGAGCGCCACCGCGCCGGCAAAAAGTGCGTGGTGGTGTTCATGGGCGACATCCACTTCAGCGGCTTCCAGTACCTGGAGCGGGTGGAGCGCGCCTGCGGCCACGCTGTGGAAACGATACCCGGCATCTCGTCGGCGCAGATCCTGGCTTCGCGCGGCAAGGTGTGCTTCGACGAGACCAGCTTCATCACCTTCCACCGCCGCGGCGACCTGACCCCGTTCAAGCGCCACCTGGTTCACGTGCTGCAAGACGGCCGCAACGCCATCGTGATCCCCTGCCCGTGGGACGAGGCGCGCTCCTTCATGCCCTGGCACATCGCCGCCTATCTGCTGGAAAACGGCATCCCGGCCGGCCAGCCGGTGGAGGTATGGGAAAACCTGACCCGCAACGAGGCGGAATGGCGCGGCACGCTGGCCGAGTGCGCAGAGCAGCGCTTCTCCGACATGAGCATCATGCTGATCCGCACGCTCGCGCCGATGAACAGCCAGATCGAGCCGACCCACAAATGAGCCAGCAAGACTACGCCATCGTGCTCGCCGGACACGGCAGCCGGGACCCGGACGGGGTGAACGAGTTCATGCAGCTGGTGGACGCGCTGAAGGCGCGCGCCGGCGAGCGCCGCATCGCCCACGGCTTTCTGGAGTTCGCCCGCCCGACCATAGACGAGGCGGTGGACCAGGTGCTGGCCGCTGGCGCCCGCTCCGTGGTGATGGTGCCCGGCGTGCTCTTGGCCGCTACCCACGCCAAGAACGACATGCCCAGCGAGCTGTTGGCGCTGCAGCAGGCGCATCCGGGCGTAGCCTTTCACTTCGGCGCGGCGCTGGACCTTCATCCGCGGCTGCTGGCGCTGTGCCGCCAGCGCATCGTCGAGGCCGAGGCCGCGTCGCCGCACACCATCTCGCGCAACGACGCCTGTCTGGTCGTCGTCGGCCGCGGCACCTCGGACCCGGACGCCAATTCCGAAATCTCCAAGCTCGCGCGCATGCTGGAGGAAGGCCTGGGCTTCGCCGCGTCCTTCGTCTGCTATTCCGGCACCGCCAAGCCGCTGGTGGCCGACGGCCTGCGCGCCGCCGCCATGCTCGGCTACCGCCGCATCGTGGTGCTGCCCTACTTCCTGTTCGACGGCGTGCTGGTCAAGCGCATTTACGGCGCGGCGGCGGACCTGGCGGCGCGCCATCCGGAAATCGAGGTGCTGAGCGCCGGCTACCTGGGCCCGGACCCGCAAGTGGCCGAGGTGTTCCTGGAACGGGCGCAGGAAGGCGTGGAAGGCCGCGCGGCGATGAACTGTGCGCTGTGCAAGTACCGGGTGCAGATCGTCGGCTTCGAGCAGCAGGTGGGCGAGCCGCAGCGCGGCCACCACGGCAAGGTGCGCGGCCTGCTGGAACGCGAGCCTGCCGCCAATCAGCCGCCGGCCTGGAAACGCTACACCCCGCATCCGATAGAAGCGGAAAGCATGCGCATCATAGCCGAAGGCCGAGACTGGTCGGCCTTCCCGGCCGAGCAGCGCACCGCGCTGATGCGGCTGGTGCACACCACCGGCGACTTCGCGAGCGTCGACGATCTGTTCTTCTCGGCCGGCGCCTGCGAAACCGGCATGCGCGCGCTGCTGCGCTGCCGCCGCGTGGTCACTGACGTCACCATGGTGGAAACCGGCCTCAAACGCGAGGTGCTACGCCAGCTGGAAGTGGAAACCTGGTGCGGCGTGCACGACGAGGAAACCCGGCTCTTGGCCGAGGCCAGCGGCATCACCCGCTCCGCCGCCGGCATCCGCCGGGCGTGGCAGAAGTTCGGCAACGACTGCGTGGTGGCGATAGGCGACGCGCCGACCGCCATCCGCGAAGTGGTGCGGCTGGTGCGCGATCACGGCTGGCGGCCGCAGCTGGTCGTCGGCCTGCCGGTGGGCTTCGTCGGCACCCGCGAATGCAAGGAGGAACTGCGCGCGCTGCTGCAAGTGCCGCGCATCACCAACCGCGGCACCCGCGGCGGCTCGCCGTGGGCGGCCACCGTGGTCAACGCGCTGATGATAGACGCGATCGAACACGTTCATCATCAGCAGCAGCAACAGCAACAGCAACGGGAAGAATGAGCCCGGTGCGCCAGCCCTACGACCTCGCCGCCCCGGCCCCCAACGGCATGCGCCGCGGCCGCACCACCGGCAGCTGCGCCACCGCCGCCGTCAAGGCGGCGCTGATGCTGCTGCTGGACGGCGTGGACGCCGACGAGGTCTTCATCAGCCTGCCGGACCCGGATTTCTACCTGGCGGTGCCGGTAGAGAGCGTGGCCTGGCTGGACCAAGACACCGTGCGCGCCGAAGTGCTGAAGTACGCCGGCGACGACCCCGACAACACCGACGGCGCGACGATCTTCGCCGAGGTGAAGCTAAACCACACCGGCGCGCTGCGCTTCCTGGCCGCAGCCGGCGTCGGCATGGTCACCCAGCCCGGCCTGCGCATCCCGCCCGGCGAGCCGGCGATCAACCCGGTGCCGCGGCAGATGATGCGGATGGCCGTCGATGAGGTGCTGGCCGGCCGGCCCGACCCCGGCGTCGACCTGGCGATAGGCTGCGTCGACGGCGACAAGATCGCCAAGCGCACCTTCAACCCTATGCTGGGCATCGTCGGCGGCATCTCGATACTGGGCACCAGCGGCATCGTCGAGCCGATGTCGCAGGCGGCGTGGATCGCGTCGATCGAAGTCTATGTGCGGGTGGCGCTGGGCGAGTTGCCGACTGCCATCGCCTTCACCCCCGGCAAGATAGGCCGCGGCTACGCCGCCGACACGCTGGGGCTGGAAAAAAAGCAGGTGGTGCAGATCGCCAACTTCGTCGGCGACTCGCTGGACTTCGCCGAATCGGTGCTGATCGAACAGGGCCGCATCCTCGACACGCTGTGGGTGCTGGGCCACCCCGGCAAGATCGCCAAGCTGCTGGACGGCGTGTGGGACACCCACTCCGGCAAGAGCGGCATGGCGATGGACGCCGTCGCCGGCGTCGCCGCCGACCTGGGCCATGCGCCCGAGCTGGTGGAAACAATCAAGCAAGCGAATACCGTGGAGAACGTAGTGCAGATCATGAGCAGCCAGCCGGACGCGCGCGGCTACTGGATGGAAATAGAACGCCGCACCGCGGCGCTGATGGCCACCAAGGTGCCCAGCGTGCGGCAGGTAGCGGTGCGGCTGTTCAGCATGGACGGCACCCCGCTGGGAGAGGCCGCATGAAGCCGGGTAAATTCATAGGCATAGGCGTAGGGCCGGGGCCGGCCGGCTTGATGCCGGTGGCGGCGCTGGCCGCGCTGCGCGAGGCCGACATCGTCTACCTGCCGCGCGCGACGTCCAGCGAAGTATCCGTCGCCCGCCAATGCCTGGCCGGACTGGAACTGGACGAAAGCCGCTTCCGCGAGATCGAATTCGAGATGAATCCGGACCGCGGCGCGCTGTCGCGCCATTACGGCGCGCTGGCCGAGCGACTGGCCACCGAATTGAAAACCGGCCGAAACGTCGCCTACCTGACCATAGGCGATTCGATGACCTACTCCACCTACGGCTATCTGCTGGCGGCGCTGCGCGAAATGCTGCCGGCGCTGGAGACGCAGACCTTCCCCGGCGTCACCAGCTTCGCCGCCACCGCGTCGGCGCTGTCCTGGCCGCTGGGAGAAGGCAAGGAACGCATCCTGATCCTGCCCTGCCCCGACGACATGGCCGAGCTGCAAGCCGATATCGACAGCCACGACATCGTGGTGCTGATGAAGATAGGCAAGCGGCTGCCCGACGTACTGGCGCTGCTGAATGAGATGGGCATCGCCCAGCTGTGCGCCTTCGCCCGCCGCATCGGCCTGCCCGGCGAAGTGCTGTGCGCCGACGCCTCGCAATTGACGGCCGAGGCCAGCGGCTACCTCGCCACCATGCTGATCCGCAAGACAGCCAGAGAAAGACGCCATTCATGAGCGCCACGCCGTCCACCACCAGCCCCCTAGCAGATAACAGGCCGCGCCGCGCCCTCCCTCTCCCCTCATGGAACTTAAACGCATCGGCAGCCCCTCTCCCCTCGCGGGAGAGGGGTTGGGGAGAGGGGGCGCATAAGCCAGCCTGCAACAAACGAAACAGGCAACGCAGCATCTCCATCGAGGTTTCGAAATGAAAGTGTATTTCATCGGCGCCGGCCCCGGCGCCGCCGACCTGATCACGCTGCGCGGCAGCCGCCTGCTTGGCACGGCGCCCATGGTGCTGTACGCCGGCTCGCTGGTGCCGGCCGAGATGCTGAGCCACTGCCGTCCGGACGCGGAGATCCACGACACCGCCGAGCTGAACCTGGACCAGCAGGAAGCGCTGTACCGCCGCGCCCAGGCCGAGGACAAGGACGTCGCCCGGCTGCACTCCGGCGACCCGGCGATCTACGGCGCCACCAATGAGCAGATGCGCCGGCTGGAAGCGCTGGGCATCGCCTATGAAGTCGTTCCCGGCGTGTCATCCTTCACCGCCGCCGCCGCCGCATTGGGCAGCGAGCTGACGCGGCCCGAGGTGTCGCAATCCATCATCCTGACCCGCACTAGCGGCCGCGCCAGCGCGGTGCCGGAGACCGAGTCCATCGCCAGCTTCGCCGCCCACCGCGCGACGATGTGCATCTTCCTGTCCGGCCAGCGGCTGAAGCAGACCGTCTCCGACCTGTCGCTGCACTACCCGCCCGATACGCCGGTGGCGCTGGTGCGCCGCGCCAGCTGGCCGGACCAGTCCGTCCACCGCTCCACGCTGGGCCAGATGCTGTCCGAGGTGAAACAGAAGGACTGGCTGCTGACCACGCTGCTCTTGGTCGGCGAAGCGCTGTCGCGCGAAGGCGGCGTCGAATCCAGCCTGTACGCGGCCGGCTTCACCCACATCTTCCGCGATGGCGACGAACGCAAGACCAAGCGGGCCAGCCTGCAGAAAGAAAACCAGGCATGAGCCGCGCCGTGTGGCTGGTGCGCGCCGAGGCGCTGCCCTTGGGACAAAAGCTGGCATCGGCGCTGGACGCCCGGCTGTACCAGCCGTGGCTGGCGCCCGGCGCCAGCGGCCGCGAGCAATTCCGCGCCGCCTTCCACGCGCACAGCCACTGGGTGCTGGTGATGGCCAGCGGCATCGCCGTCCGCTATCTGGACGGCCTGCCGCAAAGCAAATACAGCGATCCGGCGGTGGTGGTGATGGACGAAGCCGCCCGCTTCGCCATCCCGCTGTTGTCCGGCCACGAAGGCGGAGCGAATGACCTTGCCTACGAAGCGGCGCGGCTGACCGGCGCCATCCCGGCCGTCACCACCGCGACAGAAGCGATCAAGCCGCTGACGCTGGGAATCGGCTGCCGCCGCGGCAAAAGCATGGAAGCCATCGAGCAAGCCGTGCGGCAAGCCTTGGCCGGCCGGCCACTGTCCGACGTGCGCGAAGCGGCGACGATAGACCTGAAGGCCGACGAAGCCGGCCTGTTGGCATTCTGCGCCCGCCACGCGCTCCCGCTGCGCGTCATCGCCCGCGAAGACGTCGCCGCCCGCGGCTGGACCGGCGCGCCGTCGGACTGGGTGCGGCAGAACGTCGGCGTCGACGGCGTGTGCGAGCCGTGCGCGCTGATCGCCAGCCCGCGGGGGAGCTTGATCGTGCCCAAGATGGCATTGGATGGGGTGACGGTGGCGGTGGTGGAGGACAAGGTGGCATGGCTCGCATGAACATGACGATAGCCACCGACGCCACGATGGAGCCCATACAAAAAGGTAAAACATCGACGACGCGCCCCCACTCCCCTTTGTCGCGCGCCGGTAAAAATCAGGCTGGCAAGGTTTTAAGCCGTCGCCTGTTTGAGTCCCGCGACGCTAGCGCGGGACGAGTTCGACGGCGCCTTGCCAGCCTGATTTTTACCGGGAATTCGCGCGGCGTAGGGGCGGCCTGGGGTTGTAAGGGGGCTGGCCGCGCAGCCCCCTTACCCGCCCGCCAGGCGGAACCCCACATCAACAGCGCCAAAACAATTACAGAATGCAAAATTAAGAGAACACATCCATGACCGGCAAACTCTACCTCGTCTCGGTCGGCCCCGGCCGCGCCGAGCTGATCCCCGACCTCGCCCGCCAGGCGCTGGCCGCGAGCGACGTGATCGTCTCCTACGATCTCTACCTGACCTGGGTGCAACCGTGGATAGCCGGCAAGGACATCCGCACGCTGCCGCTGACCCAGGAGCGCGAGCGCGCCCAGCTGGCGCTGGAGGAAGCCCGCGCCGGCAAGACCGTGGCCCTGCTGTCCAGCGGTGACATCGGCGTCTACGCGATGGCCACGCTGGCTTACGAGGACATGCGCGAGGACGATGGCTTCGACGTGCAGCTGATCCCCGGCATCACTTCGGCCAACTCCTGCGCGTCGCTGCTCGGCGCGCCGCTGTCGCACGATTTCGCCACGCTGAGCCTGTCGGACCTGTTGTGCCCGTGGGAATGGATCGAAACCCGCGCCCGCCACATCGCCCAGGCCGATCTGGCGGTGGTGTTCTACAACGTGCAAAGCCGCCAGCGCCAGGAAGGCGTCTACCGCGTCCTGGACATCATGCTGGAGCACAAGAAGCCGGAAACGCTGTGCGGCATCGTCCGCAACGCCTACCGCGAGGACCAGGCGGTGGAGATCGTCACGCTGGCCGAGCTGCGGACCCGCCGCTTCGACATGCTGACCAGCATCGTCATCGGCAACCGCTTCACCCGCCGCAAGCGCGACTGGATGTTCACCCCGCGCGGCTACTTCAACTGGGACAACACCAGCGACACGGTGAAGGCCGACGCGCTGCCCGCCGGCGCCGCCTGGGTATTCTCCGGCACCAGCGACGGCAACGCGCTGTCGCGCGCCATCGCCGACGCCGGCCGCCCGGTGGTGATCAGCAGCGCCAGCGACTACGGCGACGAGCAGGCCCAGAAGGCCGTGCCCGGCGTCGCCACCGTCAGCGGCCGTCTCGGCGTCGAGCGCCGCCGCGAGCTGCTGTCCGGCAGCCGGGCTTCGGCCATCGTCGACGCCACCCACCCCTACGCCAGCGAGATGTCGCAGCAGCTGATGGCGCTGGCCGACGAGCTGGCCCTGCCCTATCTGCGCTATGAGCGCCCAGCCAGCGGCAGCGAACACCCTGTCATCCATTGCGCCGACAGCGACGCGGCCGCCAGGTTGGCGATGGCGCGCGGCCAGCGCGTCTTCCTCGCCACCGGCAGCAAGGAGCTGCACCGCTTCGTCGCCGCCGACGCCGAGCAACGACATCAATGGTTCGTCCGTCTGGCGCCGGACCCGCAGCATCTGCAACGGGCGCTGGACTTAGGTCTCCCCCGCTCGCGCATCTGCATGATGCAGGGCCCGTTCTCGCAGGCCTTCAACGAGGCGCTGTGGCGCGACTGGGGCATAGACTGCGTGATCAGCAAGGACGGCGGCGAGGCCGGCGGCTTCGACGCCAAGGCGGCGGCCGCCGCCGCGCTGGGCATCCCGTTCATCGTCATCGACCGCCCGCGACTGGACTACCCGCAAACATTCAGCGACTTTGACGCCGTGCTGGCGGCGCTGCCGCAGGGAGGCCAGCCATGAGCGCGCCGCGCCTTCCCGTCACCGTGTTGACCGGCTTCCTCGGCGCCGGCAAGACCACGCTGCTGTCCAAGCTGCTCGCGAACAACAAGCAACGCCGGCTGGCCATCCTGGTCAACGAGTTCGGCGAGGTGTCGATAGACGGCGGACTGCTGCGCGACGCCGACGCCGGCGGCGTGGAAATCCACGACCTCGCCAACGGCCTGGTCGCCTATGACGACGACGCCGACTTCCTGCCCACCATGCTGGCGCTGTGGCAACGCCGCCAGCAGATAGACCACGTGCTGATCGAAACCTCCGGCCTGGCGTTGCCCAGCGCGGTGATGGCGCAGCTGCAGAGCGAGGCGCTGGCGCCCTATTTCGTGCTGGACGCCACGCTGGCCGTCGTCGACACCCCGCTGCTGCTGGCCGGCCGTTTCGCGCCGGCCGGAGACGGCGGCGAGGCAGACGCGGTGGCGGAGCTGTTCGACCAGCAGCTGGGCCACGCCGACATCGTCGTGCTGAACAAGATAGACGCGCTGTCCGCCGACGATCTGCTGGCGGCGGAGGAAGCTGTGCGCCGGCAGGCGCCGTCGATACGCTTCATCGAACTGGCCTATGAAGCCAAGCTGGACACCCGGCTGACGCTGGGCCTGCATCTGCACGAGGCCTCGCCGGCCGCGCACCGCCATTACGGCCCGGTGGCCAGCATGCCGGGGCTGGCGATGCGGCCGCTGGCCAACCAGGCCTTGCTGGACGGCCACAGCCACGGCGGCCAGGCCGCGCACAGCCACGGCCTGTCCACCCACAAGCATTTCCACGATCAGGACCCGGGCTGGCAATCGTTCATGATCCGCAGCAAGGAAGCCCAGCATGCCGACAAGCTGGCCGTGGCGCTGGAGGCCATCGCCCGCGAGGAGCCGCTGCTGCGCATCAAGGGCTTCGCCGCCTGCGCCGACGGCCCCGGCCGGCTGCTGGCCCAGGGCGTGCGCAATCGCATCGAACTGAGCCGAGACGAGACGCTGGCCGCGCCGCGTCAGGCGCAGCTGGTCTTCATCGGCTACCACCCCAGCCGCCCGCGCGTGGTGGCCTTGCTGCGCGACATCACCGGCGCGTACTGGAGCTAGGCGATGAGCGCCCTGGAACTGCATGGCCTCGACTGGTCGCCCGACGCAGCGACGGCGCCCGAGGAAAGGCTGCTGCGCGACATCGCGCTGACCGTCCGGCCCGGCGAGTTCGTCGGCGTCATCGGCCCCAACGGCAGCGGCAAGACCAGCACGCTGCGCTGCGCCTTCCGCTTCAACAAGCCGCTGGCCGGCGAAGCCAAACTCGACGGCGCCGACATCTGGTCCCAGCCCGCCGCCGCCTTCGCCCGCCGCGTGGCCGTCGTGCTGCAGGAATTTCCGGAGGACTTCGGCCTGACCGTGCGCGAAGTGGCCGATATGGGCCGCATTCCGCACCAGTCGCTGCTGCGTGGCGGCAGCGCCTCCGACCACGCCATCGTCGACGAGGCGCTGGCCCAGGTGGGCCTGACGTCGCAGCAAGACCAGCCTTTCGCCACGCTGTCCGGCGGCGAGAAGCAGCGCGCGCTGCTGGCGCGGGCGCTGGCGCAGAAGCCGGAGCTGCTGATCCTGGACGAGCCGACCAACCACCTGGACCTGCACCACCAATTGTCGCTGCTGCGCCTGGTGCGCCGGCTGGGCATCGCCGCCGTCGCCACGCTGCACGATCTGAACCTGGCCGCCGCCTTCTGCCACCGGCTGTACGCGCTGAAGGCCGGCCGCGTCGTCGCCAGCGGCGCGCCGGCGGACGTGCTGACGCCAGAGCTCCTGGCCGAAGTCTTCGGCGTGCGCGCGCTGGTGGACCGCCACCCGCATGCCGGCCATCCCCGCATCACCCTGATTACCGAAGAGCCTTGCCATGAGATTTGACTTCCCCCTGCTGCTGGCCGCCGGCCTCGCCGCCATCGCCGTCTCCCAGGCGCACGCCGCCGGCTATCCGCTGACCGTAGAGAGCTGCAACCGCCAAGTGACCTTCCAGCGCGCGCCGCAGCGTGCCGTCAGCCACGACATCAATATGACCGAGATGATGGTGGCGCTGGGCCTGCAGAAGCGCATGGCCGGCTACACCGGCATCAGCGCCTGGAACAAGCTGAACGCGCCGCTGAAGCAGGCGCTGGGCAAGCTGCCGGAATTGGCCGGCGATTACCCGTCGTCGGAAGCGCTGCTGGCCCGCAACGCCGACTTCTTCTTCGCCGGCTGGGATTACGGCATGCGCGTCGGCGGCCCGGTGACGCCGGCCTCGCTGGCGCCATTGGGCATCCAGGTCTACGAGCTCAGCGAATCCTGCGCCCACGTGATGAAGCGCCCGGCGGCCAGCCTGGCCGACGTCTACCGCGACATCGGCAATCTGGGCCGCATCTTCGACGTGGAGCCGCGCGCGCAGAAAGTGATCGCCGACATGCGCGCCAAGGTGGACGGCGTCGCCGCCCGCGTCGCCAAACGCAAGGCCACGCCATCGGTCTTCGTCTACGACAGCGGCGAGGACCGGCCCTTCAGCGCCGGCCGGCTGGCGATGCCGGACGCGCTGATCCAGGCCGCCGGCGGCCGCAACATCCTGGCCGACGTGAACGCCAGTTGGACCCGCGTCGATTGGGAAACGGTGGTGGCGCGCAATCCGCAGGCCATCGTCATCGTCGACTACGGCAAGGTCACCGCCCAGCAGAAGATAGCCTTCCTGAAGAAGCATCCGGCGCTGAACAAGATGGCGGCGGTGCGCGACAATCGCTTCATCGTGCTGCCCTACGACAGCGCGACGCCCGGCATCGCCAACGCCGACGCGATAACGACGCTGGCGCGCGGCCTGCATCCGGAGGCCTTCGCCAAGTGAGCGCCTTCAAGCGTCTGTCGGCCTGGCCGCTGCTGGCCGGCTTGCTGATTCTGCTCGCGCTGTCGCTGCCGCTGGCGTCCGGCCTGGGCGCCGCGCCGGTAGAATTCGCCGTCAGTTCCAATGTGCTGCTGCACCAGCTGGGCCTGCCGGTGGCGCCGGCCTGGCAGCCGGGCCAGGACCTGATCATCTGGCAGCTGCGGTTGCCGCGGGTGCTGCTGGGCGGCATGGTCGGCGCCGGGCTGGCGCTGGTCGGCGCGGCCTTGCAGGCCACCACCCGCAATCAGCTGGCCGATCCGCACCTGCTGGGCGTCAGCTCCGGCGCCACGCTGGGCGCGGTGACGGTGCTGCTGTTCAGCGGCAACGCGCTGGGCGGCGCCACGCTGCCGCTGGCCGCCTTCGCCGGCGCCTTGCTGGCGACCTTGCTGGTCACCGGCATCGCCGTCCATCAACGCCGGCTGCAGGCGGAACGGCTGTTGCTGGCCGGCGTCGCCGTGTCCTTCCTGTTGATGGCGCTGGCCAATCTGATGCTGTATCTGGGCGACCACCGCTCGGCCCCGGCGGTGCTGTTCTGGATGCTGGGCGGCCTGGGCCAGGCGCGCTGGGAGCTGCTGCCGGCGCCGCTGGCGGCGCTGTGCCTGGGCCTGGTCGCGCTGCTGGCGGTGGCGCGGCCGCTGAACGCGCTGATGGCCGGCGAGCAGACCGCGGTCACGCTGGGCATACGCGTGACCCGGCTGCGGCTGACGGTGTTCGCCGTGTCGTCCTTGCTGACTGGCACCATGGTCGCGGTCAGCGGCGCGATAGGCTTCGTCGGCCTGATGATTCCGCACATCGCCCGCCGCTGCGTCGGCGCCGACCACCGCCGGCTGCTGCCGGCCTGCGCGCTGTTGGGCGCGCTGTTCCTGATCTGGGTGGACGCCGGCGCGCGCACGCTGATCGCGCCGGAAGACATCCCGGTCGGCGTCGGCACCGCCGCCGTCGGCGGCGCCTTCTTCATCTGGCTGCTGCGCCGCTGACGGCGCGCGCCCCATACACAAGGACGACACCATGAAAACCGATCCGGCCTCCCACCAGCGCATGACCGAGAAACGCAAGGCGGGCTTCGAGAAGAAAAAGGCCGCCGCCACCGGCGAGAAGGGCCTGCTGATCGTCAATACCGGCACCGGCAAGGGCAAGAGCAGCGCCGCCTTCGGCATGGGCCTGCGCACCGTCGGCCACGGCATGCGCCTGGGCGTGGTGCAATTCATCAAGGGCGCGCTGCACACCGCCGAGCGCGATCTGTTGGGCGGCTTCGACAACTGCGACTTCTACACCATGGGCGAAGGCTATACCTGGAACACCCAGGACCGCGAGGCCGACATCGCCACCGCGCGCAAGGGCTGGGAGCAGGCGCTGGCGATGCTGGAGAGCGACGATTACGACATGGTGATCCTGGACGAATTGAACGTGGTGCTGAAGTACGAATACCTGCCGCTGGCCGAAGTGCTGGCCGCCTTCGCCGCCCGACCGGCAATGCAGCACGTCGTCGTCACCGGCCGCCACGCGCCGGAAGCCTTGCTGGAGGCCGCCGACCTGGTCACCGAAATGCGGCTGGTCAAACACCCGTACCGCGAACAGGGCATCAAGGCCCAGCGCGGGGTGGAGTTCTGATGACGGTCCGACGCTGTCCGGCGCTGTTCCTGACCGCCCCTGCGTCTCACCAGGGCAAGACCACGGTGACGGCGGCGCTGGCCCGCCATCACCGCAGCCAGGGACGCCGGGTGCGGGTGTTCAAGACCGGACCGGACTTCCTCGATCCCTATATTCTCGAGCGGGCCAGCGGCAATGAAGTCTACGGCCTGGATCTGTGGATGAACGGCGAGGACGACTGCCGCGCGCGGCTCTATCAGGCCGCCGCCGACGCCGATCTGATCCTGATCGAGGGCAGCATGGGCCTGTTCGACGGCACGCCCAGCAGCGCCGACCTGGCCGGGCTGCTGGGCGTGCCGCTGGCGGCGGTGATAGACGCCGCCGGCATGGCGCAGACCTTCGCCGCCGTCGCCCACGGCCTGGCCAGCTTCCGCCCCGGCCTGGCCTTTCACGGCTTCGTCGCCAACCACGTCGCCAGCGAGCGCCACGCCGAGATGCTGGCCCAGCAACTGCCGGCCCATCTGCCGCTGCTGGCCGCGCTCAGCCGCGACGAGGCGGCGCGGTTGCCGGAACGCCACCTGGGCCTGGTGCAGGCACGGGAGATCGCCGATCTGGACGAACGCCTCGACCGCGCGGCGGCACAGATAGCCGCCACCAAGCTGGCCGCGCCGCCGCCGCCGGTGGCCTTCCCCGCCGTCGAGCAGCCCGTCGTCCCACCGCTGCTGGCCGGCCAGCGCATCGCCATCGCCCGCGACGCCGCCTTCGCCTTCGTCTACCCGGCCAATCTGGAGACACTGGTCCAACTGGGCGCGGAGCTGGCCTTCTTCTCGCCGCTGGCCGACGCGGCCCTGCCCGACTGCGACGCCATCTACCTGCCCGGTGGCTACCCTGAGCTGCACCTTGAGACACTGTCCGCCAACACGGCGCTGAAGGCTGATCTGCATGGGCACGTCGAAGCCGGCAAGCCGTTGTACGCCGAATGCGGCGGCATGCTCTACCTGCTGGACAGGCTGAGCACGCGCGACGGCGACAGCGCGTCTATGCTGGGCCTGCTGCCCGGCCACGCGGTATTGCAACAGCGGCTGTGCGGGCTGGGCCTGCAGCAGATGGCCTTCCCGGGTGGCGCACTGCGCGGCCACACCTTCCACTACACCCGGCTGGAAACGTCCATGGAGCCGATCGCCCGCGCGACGCGCGCCAGCGGCGCCGGCCAGGGCGAGGCGCTGTACCGCCGCGGCGGGCTGCTGGCCAGCTATTTCCACGCCTATTTCCCGTCCAACCCCGTCGTCGCCGCAAGCTTGTTCCTGTCATGAACCGTTATCCGCAGTCCGACATCGACGCCGTCTACCGCGCGATACGCGAACGACGCGACATGCGCCACTTCAAGCCCGATCCGGTCGATCCCGAAATCATGCAGCGGCTGCTGGCCGCCGCCCACTGCGCGCCCAGCGTCGGCTTCATGCAGCCGTGGCGCTTCGTCCGCATCCGCAGCGCTCCACTGCGCGGCCAGCTGCACGCGCTGGTGGAGGAAGAGCGGATCGCGACCGCCCGCGCGCTCGGCGAGCGCGAGGACGAATTCATGAAGCTGAAGGTGGAAGGCCTGCTCGAGTGCGGCGAGGTGCTGGTGGCGGCGCTGATGGACGGCCGCGAGCGCCACGTGTTCGGCCGCCGCACGCTGCCGGAGATGGACCTGGCCTCGGTGGCCTGCGCGATCCAGAACATGTGGCTGGCCGCGCGCGCCGAGGGCCTGGGCCTGGGCTGGGTATCGATATTCGATCCGGACAAGCTCGCCGCGCTGCTGGCGATGCCGGCCGGCGCGCGTCCGGTGGCGATACTGTGCATAGGCCACGTCGAGGCCTTCTACGCGCGGCCAATGCTGGAGGAGCAGAACTGGGCGCGGCGGCAGGATCTGGCCGAGCTAGTCTGCGACGACCGCTGGCCCGCCGCGGCGGATCCGGCGGCGGACGGTTAGGCAAAACCGCCCCGCGGCTTGCGCCGGCGGGACGGTCGGCGCCCGTCGCTACGCCAGCGTGGCGCGCAAGGCCCGCGCTGCCGCGACCATATGCGTCAGCGCCGGGATCACCTCGTTCCACTGCCGGGTCTTCAAGCCGCAGTCGGGGTTGACCCACAGCCGCTCGGCCGGAATGCGCTCGGCGGCCTTCTTCATCAACTGGACGATGTGCTCCTCGCTCGGGATGTTCGGCGAGTGGATGTCGTAGACGCCGGGGCCGATCTCGTTCGGGTAGTTGAAATCGTCGAAGGCGTCGAGCAACTCCATGTCCGAGCGCGAGGTCTCGATGGTGATCACGTCGGCGTCCATGTCGGCGATGGACTGGATGATGTCGTTGAACTCCGAGTAGCACATATGGGTGTGGATCTGCGTCTCGTCGCCGACGCCGTTGGCCGTGATGCGGAACGACTCGACCGCCCATTGCAGGTACTCGTCCCATTGCGCGCGACGCAGCGGCAGGCCTTCGCGCAGCGCGGCCTCATCGATCTGGATGACCTTGACGCCGGCCTTCTCCAGATCCAGCACTTCGGCGCGGATGGCCAACGCCAGTTGCTGGCACGACACCGAGCGCGGCTGGTCGTCGCGGACGAAGGACCAGTTCAGTATCGTCACCGGGCCGGTCAGCATGCCCTTCATCGGCTTGGCGGTCAGCGACTGCGCGTAGGTGATCCATTCCACCGTCATCGCCTTCGGACGGCTGATGTCGCCGAACAAAATCGGCGGCTTCACGCAGCGCGAGCCGTAGGACTGCACCCAGCCGAACTGGCTGAAGGCGTAGCCGTCCAGCTGTTCGCCGAAGTATTCCACCATGTCGTTGCGCTCGGCTTCGCCGTGCACCAGCACATCCAGGCCCAGCGCTTCCTGTTCGCGCACGCTGTGCTCGATCGCGGCGCGCATCGCCGCGACGTAGGCCGCCTGGTCGATCTCGCCGGCCTTGAAATGGCTGCGGGCCTGGCGGATGGCCGCCG
The DNA here is from genome assembly GCF_002848345.1 of Chromobacterium sp. ATCC 53434. NCBI lineage: Bacteria > Pseudomonadati > Pseudomonadota > Betaproteobacteria > Neisseriales > Chromobacteriaceae > Chromobacterium > Chromobacterium sp. ATCC 53434. The sequence goes on from NZ_CP025429.1 coordinate 3,311,785, forward strand.
TTTGCGGGAAAGAGCCGATGGTGGTGGTCGGGAATTTCGGCAATTGGAGCCGCGCGGCCTGCTTGACGGCGCGTTGGACGTAGCCGCTTTGGCGGCGGCCCAGGTGTGCCTCAATATTGGCGACGGCGGCCTTCACCGCTGGATTGTGGACACGCGGCGACAGGCGGCGGGCGTCGATGGCCGCGCGGTTGGCGGCCAGCTCCGCGGCGACGGCGGCGCGGCCCTGGTTCAGCGCGGCGGCCAGCACGCGCAACTCTTCCAGCTTCTGCCTGGCGAAGGCCAGCCACGACCGGATCTCGCCGTCGAGCTTCTGCTCGCTGTCCAGGTCCACCGGCACGTGCAGCAGCGAGCACGACGGCGCCAGCCACAGCCTGTCGCCCAGCGTTTGCGCCAGCGGCTCCAGCCAGTCCAGCGCGGCGTTCAGATCGGTCTTCCAGATATTGCGGCCTTGATCGCGCCGATGGACAGCACGCGGTCGGCCGGCAACTGGGCGGCCAGCGCCTCGGCCTCGTGGCGGGCGTTGACGGCGTCGACGTGCACGCCGGCTACCGGCAGCGAAGCCAACAGCGGCAGATTGTCACGCAGCTGGCCGAAATAGCTGGCCAGCAACAGCTTGGCCTGGCCGCCGGCCAGCACCTGGTAGGCGGTGGCGAAGGCCTGGCGCCAGGCGGCGTCCAGCTCGGTCACCAGGATGGGCTCGTCCACCTGCACCCATTCGACGCCCTGGGCCGCCAACGTGGCCAGCAGCTCGGCATAGACCGGCAGCAGCCGCGGCAGCAGCGCCAACTTGTCGGAGCCGTCCTTGGCCTTGCCCAGCGCCAGATAGCTGACCGGGCCGACGATCACCGGCTTGGCCTTGACGCCCTGCGCCCGGGCCTCGGCCAGCTGTTCCAGCAAACGCGAGGCGTCCAGCTGGAACGCGGTGGCCGCGCTGAATTCGGGGACGATGTAGTGATAGTTGGTGTCGAACCACTTGGTCATCTCGCCGGCCGCCACGCCGCCGCAGCAATCGGCGTGTTCGTCGGCCGATTGCGCCGAGCGGCCGCGGGCCACGCGGAAGTAATTGTCCAGCGCGTCGCCGTGGAAACCCCTGACCCGCTCCGGCAGATTGCCCAGCGTGAAGCTGATGTCCAGCACCTGGTCGTAGAAGGAGAAATCGCCGACCGGCGCCAGATCCAGCGCGGCCTGGTCCCGCCAGTGGAGGCGGCGCAGCTCGGCGCCGACGGACTGCAGCGCCTCGCGCGACGACAGGCCTTTCCAGTAGGACTCTAGGGCGAACTTCAGCTCGCGCTTGGCGCCGATGCGGGGGAAGCCCAGGTTATGCGTAAATGCCATGATTTCTCCTTTGTTTAATAACCAGAACAACACCATCGTAGAGCGGCTTATCCATGAAGGAAAATGGTATTGTTTCATTAATTGATGAATGAAATTCATGGAAAATACGGCATGGCCATTATTGAACGCATACACTTGGCGATCGTCCGCTCCGTCGACCAGCACGGCTCGCTGACCGCCGCCGCCGCGCAGCTGCACCTGACCCAGTCGGCGCTGAGCCATACGGTGCGCAAGCTGGAGGACCAGCTGGGCGTGGCGATCTGGCGCCGCGAAGGCCGCAGCCTGCAGCCGACCCAGGCGGGCGAATACCTGCTGGCCGCCGCCAACCGGCTGCTGCCGCAATTGACGCATGTCGAGGAGCGCCTGAAGCAGTTCGCGCTGGGCGAGAGCGGCGCGCTGCGCATAGGCATGGAGTGCCACCCCTGCTACCAGTGGCTGCTGAAAATCGTCTCGCCCTACCTGGCCGCATGGCCGGCGGTGGACGTCGACGTGAAGCAGAAATTCCAGTTCGGCGGCATCGGCGCGCTGTTCGGCTACGAGATAGACATGCTGGTCACGCCGGACCCGCTGTACAAGCCGGGGCTGCACTTCGAGCCGGTATTCGATTACGAGCAGGTGCTGGTGGTCGGCCCCGGGCATCCGCTGCGCGGCGCCGCCTACGCCAGGCCGGAGCAGCTGGCCGACGAAACGCTGATCACCTACCCGGTCCCGGTCGACAGGCTCGATGTCTATACTCAGTTCCTGATTCCGGCCGGCATCCGCCCGAAGCGGCACAAGCCGATAGAAACCACCGACATCATGCTGCAGATGGTGGCCAGCGGCCGCGGCGTCGCCGCGCTGCCGCGCTGGCTGGTGGAGGAATACGCCGCCAAGCTCGACGTCGCCGCCGTCCGGCTGGGACGGCAGGGCATAGACAAGCAGATCTTCCTCGGCATCCGCGAGACGGATGCCGATATCGACTACATCGGCGCCTTCGTCCAACTGGCCCGCGGACGCCGGGACTGAGCGGCGCCCCCGGCCGCGCTAGCGCCGCCCGCCGAAATAGGCGCGCAGCGCCTCGCCGTCCGGCAGCGCGATGGGATGAAGATAACCGTCGACATGCAGGCCGTCGGCCTCGACGCGAACCCGGCCGCCGTCGTGATCGACGCCGCCGCCCGGCTGGTAGCGCACGATCTCCTTGCCCTGGCAGGCGTTGTCGTCGGCGTCGGCGATCCGGTGCAGCGTCCCTTCCAGCCGGCGCCGGTAGGCGGCCAGCGCCGCCTCGCCGTAACGCGCGGCCAGCCGCGCCAGCGTCGGCTCCGGCCCCAGCAGCACGGCGGAGGCGTTGTTGCCGCCGAAACCCTTGGCGTTGACGATGACCGCCTCGGCCGCGCCGATCTCGCGCGCCTCGGTCAGCACGTCCAGCGACGTGCCGGCGGCGCTTTCCGCCACCTGGTCTATCGTCGTGATGCCCGGCACCCAGCCGTGGCGCCAGGCGCCCAGCGCGGCGGCGATCTGATCGCCGGCGGCGGTGCCCAGCGAATGGCCGACGAAGGGCTTGATCGACGTGACCGCCAGCCGCGCCGTGCCCAGCATCTCGGCCACCGACTTCAGTATCGCCGCCTCGGTGGCGCAGTTCAGCGGCGTGCCGGTGCCGTGCGCGTGCACGTACAGGCTGCCCCGCCCGTCCAGCAGCAAGCGCGCCAGCGCCGCGGCCTTCAGCATGCTGATGTGGTTGCCTATGCCGGGCTCGGTGATCGATTTCTTCGCGCCGTCGGCCTGGACGAAGACGTCGGCCACCATGCCCATCACATTGGCGCCCAGCGCCAGCGCCAGCTCGTCGGCCATCAGGATCAGCACCTGGGCCGACTCGCCGAGCACGAAACCGGCGCTGCGGCCGAACGGCTGACAGGCGCGGCGGTAGTCCGGCTGGCCGTCGTCGCCCAGCGGCAGCTTGTCCGTCGTGGCCAACGCCCCCATCGCGGCGAAACCGTCCAGCACCGGCGGCTCGATCGGCGCCTCGGCCCCGCCGATGATGGCCACCTGGGCCCGGCCCGACTGGATGTCCTCTACGCCCTGCCGCAGATTGTAAAGAAAGCTGGCGCAGGCCCCCAGGCTGGCGCCGGTCCGGCCTATGCTGTGCAGGATGTAGCCGTTGATGAAGTCGGCCGGCATTTCCGGAAAGGACAGCGGCAGCAGCTTGGTGCTGACCCGCTTGCCGGCCATCGCCTGCTGCACCAGCGACGTCATCGAGAACGCGTCGATCTGGCCTATCGAGCTGCCGGCGTAGACCGCGACCCGGTCCGGGCCGACCAACCGGCAAACGCTGTCCCACGACAGGCCCAGCGACGCCAGCGCGTCCGCCATCGCGTAGACCGTCATCCGGATGCCGGCCGGGTGGTTGCGCGACGGGTACAGCGCGCCGGGATCGAAGCCGCGCGGCAGCAGCGCGGCGCTGCGCACCGGACGCCCCGCCAGCCAGGGCCGCTCGCCGCTGGCGTCGCGCACCAGCGTGCCGTCGAGCACCTGACGCCGCGCCGCGGCCGCGTCGCTGCGCCACAGCGCCCCCAATCCCATTCTGACGGCCAGATCCTGCATGGTCGCGTCGACGTCGCCGGCCGACAGATGGGGGAAAACCAGCCGTTGATAGCCGCGGTGGCCGGAGGTGCGGCCGGCCGCGTTGATGCCGCCGGCGGCAACGATAAGCGGTGCCTGCTTCAAGTTTACCGCCCCTTTTCGACAATGCCGGCCCGCGCCGGCGACGCCGGCGGCCGCTGGCCGCCGATTTCATTCAAGACATGCGAGATGACCGCCGCCTCCGCCAGAATGCGCCTGTGCCCCAGACCGCGGGTCACATGCAGCCCGGCCCGCTCGCCGAGCGCCGCCGCCAGTTTTTCCGATTGCGACAATTCGACGAAATCGTCGTCGGCGTCGTGTATCAGGCTGACGCCGGCGCTGAGCCCGGACAGATTGTTGTGCGAGGAAAACTCCTCCCAGATCGTCGGCCGGCCGAACATCTCTTCCAGATGGCGCCGCAACAGCTCCACAATGTCGTCGTTCAGCTGCATCGCCGCGGTATAGCGGGTGATCAAATAGGAAAAGTCGCAGACGCCGGACAAGGTGACCAGACGCGAGGCGGCGACGCCGTGATTGAGCGCGTAGAACGCGTACAGCGCGCCCAGCGAATGGCCTATCACCGTGTCGGCCGGACCGACGCGCTCCTGCAGCGCCAGCAGGATGGCCCGGATGTCCAGCAGCGTGGCGGTGTCGCCGCCGGAATCGCCATGCCCCGGATTGTCGAAGGCCAGCACCCGGAATCCGGCGTCGACCAGCGGCTCGACGAAGGCGGTGAAATCGGTGGCGCGCGCGCTCCAGCCGTGGACGCAGACCGCGGTGCGCTCGCCGTCGCCCCACTGGTAAACCGCCACCGGCTTGCCGTCCACCTCCAGCGGCAGGCGCCGCGCGCGCGCCAGCACCGGCATGTCCGCCGGGCGGACCGCGACGCGGGCGGGCTTTTTGAACGACTCGAATATCAATTTGGCCGCGACTTCCGGCCGCATCGCATTCAACTGCGGGGCCGCGCTGTCATTGGCCATTCAAGCCTCCCTGACATTGGCTGCGGTCTGTACGCATCTATCCCCCCTGCCGGCGCGCCGGCGACGAATCTGAAAAGCGGCTGGCGGCTATGCCTGCCAGCCGGGCCTGCTGCCTCAATCGGCCGCCTGCCGCGAACGCAGATCATTGCGCGGATCGGCGAAGGCGTACAAGGAGGACGCGATGTCCTCGTCGAACAGCCGGCCATGCTGCAGCACCTTGCGGCGGATCTCCTTCGCATGCGGGTCCCGCCACTTCAGATAGTTGAGCATGGGCGCGTACAGATTGGGCTCGGCTATCGTACGGAAGGTCAGCGAAATCGAGTGCGAGCCGGGCGCGTTGGACACGGTATGCCACCACCACGGCGGCAACACCAGAATATCGCCGGCCGAAACCCTGACCTTGTACTTGGGCATGTACTGGTACAGCGGGAAGCCGCGCCGGGCGATCACCGCGTTGGGCTCGCGGCCGTCCACGCGGGACACGTGGTAGGTCGCGTTGTCCTTGATGACGGAATACAGGCCGGACGAGTAATACGGCGAGGTGACGCGCCAGTCCTTTTCGCCGGCGATCGCGACGAAGTAGTTGTAGCCCGGCTCGGTATGCCACAAGGTGTGCGAGCGCTGCGACTGGATGAACAGCTGCTTCGAGATCACATAGCCGACCGGCACCGTCTTGAAATACCATTTCTTGCGGTATTCCATCAGCCCCGACAGATGGTGGATGTGGTTCAGATCGCAATAATCCTTGATCAGCGAACCGCCGTTCTCGTGCATCACATCCTCGATCGCCTTGGCGCTGTAGCGCTCGTCCGTCACCACCGACTCCACCAGATCGCGCATCTTCACATAGCTCATCTGGTAGAAATTCTTCAACGGCACCGGCTTGCCGTCGTCGGGGAAGGTCTGGTTCGGCTCGGAGTGGACCGGCACGTCGATGTCGCCGTAGTGCTGGGCGAAAAAGTCCAGGTCGAACTCCTGGAAGGCCTTCCAGTGGCGCGCGCCGCCCTTGATCACCACCGGCAGCTGCCAGCGGCGGAATTTCTCCATCATGGCCGGCGTCGCGTCCTTGGCGTCCACCTCGTGGATCGGGATATCGTCGACATGCTCGGGAACATGTTTCTGGCAGTACTCGAGCAGCTGTTCCTCGCCGCGGCGGAACAAGTCCAGGCCGAAACAGGGCTGGAAATTGTGCTCCTCCTGCATGCCGCTGGCGATCTTGCCGTGCCGGCTCAGATGGCCGAAGCCCAGCCAGTACGACAGATGCGGCAGCCAGGGCAAGGTGAATGGCGGATGGTACATGGTATCAACCTCTCGCAGTGGGGGGCGGTCCGGCCGGTCAGACCCGACGCGCCCTGTCGGTCCAGAAAGCGTCGCGCAGCGCGCGGCGCAGCAGCTTGCCGCTGGGATTGCGCGGCAGGCTGTCGACGCGATGAATCTGCGTCGGCCGCTTGTACGCCGCCAGCCGGCCGTCGAGATAACGGTAGAGCTCGTCGACGTCGACGTCGGCCCCCTGCCTGGCCACCAGCAGGCAGATCGCCCGCTCGCCCCAGGCCTCGTCGGGAATGCCTATCACCGCGCACTCGTGCACCGGCGGAAAGGCCGAGATGACGTTCTCCACCTCGGCCGGGAAGATCTTCTCCCCGCCGGTGATGATCACGTCCTTGATCCGGTCGAAGATGAACAGATAGCCGGCCGGGTCCAGATAACCGGCGTCGCCGGTGTGCAGCCAGCCGTCGCGCAGCGTCGAGGCCGTCGCCTCCGGCAGGCCCCAGTAGCCGCTCATCCGCGCCGGCGTCCGGATGCAGACCTCGCCGACCTCGCCCTGGGCCAGCGCCCTGCCGTCGGCGTCTATCACCTTCAGCTCCACGCCGGGATAAGGCCGGCCGGCCGCCTGCAGCAGGCCGGGATCGGCCCGGTGGCTGCCCGGATCAAGGCAGACCGCGGTATTGCCGGTTTCGCTGAGGCCGTAGATCTGGGCGAAATCGCAACCCAGCACCTCCAGCCCGCGCTGCAGCAGCGCGGCGGAAATCGGCGCGCCGCCGTAAACCACCTTGCGCAGCCGCGGCAACGCGGCGCCGTCCTCCACCACCGCGTCCAGCAGCAGATTGATCATCGCCGGCACCATGCAGGCGATGGACACGCCGTGCCGCGACATCGCCTGCAGGCACAGCCGCGGCTCGAACTGCGGCAGCACGACGATGGCGGCGCCGGCGCTGAAGCTTTGCAGCGCCCACCACAGCCCGCCGATGTGAAAGCCCGGAATCCCCACCAGGCTGCGGTCCTCCGGATGCCAGTCCAGCCAGTCGAGGCCGTTGGACAACAGCACCTCGCGAATCTGGAAGAAGGACAGATGCGGCAGGCAGACGCCCTTGGGCAGGCCGGTGGTGCCGCTGGTATAGATCAGGCAGAAGGTCCGCTGCGGGTCCGGCGGCGGCAGCGCCGACTCGTCGGCCTCTGCGCGCTGCACGGCGTCGTAGTCGGTCGGCGTCAGTCCGGCCGCCAGGCACACCACCTCGGCGCGGTGGCCGCTGGCGCGCAGGCTTTCGCCGACGATGTCCAGCGTCTCGGCGTCGCAGAACAACAGGTCTATGCCGGCGTCGGTCAGGATGTGGGCCACCTCGCGCGGCGTCAGCCGCCAGTTGATCGGCACGAAGACCGCGCCGGCCAGCGCGCAGCCGAACAGCACCTCGTAATAGGCGGCGCACTCGCGGCCGATGAAGCCGACCCGCCCGGCCTCGCCGTCCAGCCGCGAAACCAGGTGGCCGGCCACGTTCAGGCTGCGCCGCCACAATTCGCCGTAGCCGAGGGCCTCGCCGTCGCTGAAGATCGCCGGCTCCTCCCCGCGCTGCCGCGCCTGCCGGCGCAGTATCTCGCCGACGTCCTTCACCGCATACAAGCCGGGTACGACCGTCTCGGCCACGCTCATGCCAACTCCTCCACATTGGGGTCCGCCACGCTGCGGCCGCCGTCCTGCGGCTGCGCGCCGGCGCGTGCCCGGTTCAGCTGATCCAGCAGATGCGCGCCCAGCACCGGCGCCGACGGATAGTCGAACACCAGCGACGACGGCAAGGCCACGCCGAAAGTCTTTTCCAGCGAATTGCGCAGTTCGACCGCCACCAGCGAATCGACGCCGAGATCGGCGAAGGTGGCGCGCCGCGAGATGCGGTCGCCGTCGCCGTACTGCAACACCAGCCTGAGCAGCCGGAGCACCTCGTCCAGCACCGCCTCCTTGCGCTGCTCGACGGGCAGGCCGAACAGCCTTTCCAGGTCGAAGGCTTCGGCCTGCTGGCCGGCCCCGGCCTCCTCGACCTCGTCGTACAAGGCGTCGTCGGCCGGCAGGCTGGCCTTGTACGCGCTCCAGTCGACCTCGCCGACCACCACCTGCCCCTGCGCCAGCCTGGCGAGCCGGCCGAAGGCCTCGACGCCGCCGGCCAGCGGGATGGGCAGGATGCCCTTGCGCGCGATCGCCTTCTTCTGCTGCTCGCTCAGGTCCGCCGCCATGCCGGCGCCGGCCCACGGCCCCCAGTTCAGCGCCAGGCCGATCCGCTGTCCGTCCAGCCTGCGGTTCATCAACCCGTCGATGAAGGCGTTGGCCGCCGCGTAATTGGCCTGGCTGACCGAACCGATCACCGAGGCGATGGACGAATAGCCGACGAAGAGCCCGACGCCGCCGTGCGCCTCGGCCGCCCGCCACAGATTCCAGGTGCCGGCCACCTTGGGCAAGAAGACGGTGCGGAACGCGTCCCAGCTCTGCTCGACGATAGGCGCGTCGGCGATGACGCCGGCCAGGTGCACGATGCCGCGCACCGGCCTGCCCCGCCGCTCGGCCTCGGCGAAGACGCGTTCCACCTCCGCCGCATCGGCGACGTCGCCGCAGAGCAGCTCGACGCTTTCCGCGCCGGCCAGCCGCTCCCGCAGTCGCGCCTGCTCGTCCGGCGGCGGCAAGCGGCGCCCCAGCAGCGCCACATGCCGCGCGCCGGCCCTGACCAGCCACTGCGCCGCGCGCTGGCCGAGCGCGCCGTAGCCGCCGGTGACCAGATAACTGCCGTCGGCGACGATCTCGCGCGACAGCGACAGGTCCTCGTCCTCGGCGTCGCCGAAGCTGAGCACGATCTTGCCGACGTTCTCGCCGCGCGCCAGGATGCCGAAGGCTTCGGCCGCCTCCGCCACCGAATAGCAGCTGACCGGCGGTGGCGCGATCTCGCCGGCGGCCAGCAGGCCGGCGATGTCGTCGAGGATGGCCTTGTTCAGGTCCAGCAGCTCCGATTCCGGCAGCTCGCTGAGGTCGAACTGCGAATACGCGATATCGGGCCGGACCTCGGCCACCTGCTGCGGACTCCAGACGCCCAGCTTGCCGATCTCGACGAAGCGCCCGTCCCGCGCCGTCGCGCGCAGGCCGGCCGGGATGAAGTCCTTGTTCAGGCTGTTCAGCACCACGGTGACGCCCCGGCCGCCGGTCAGGCGGTCGATCTCGTCGGCGAAATCGGTGCTGCGCGAATCCATCACATGCTCGACGCCCTGCTGCCGCAGCCGCTCCCACTTGCGCCGGCTGGCGGTGGCGTAGACCTCGGCGCCGACCCGGCGGCACAGCTGCAACGCCGCCTGTCCGACGCCGCCGGCGGCGGCGTGTATCAGCACGCGGTCGCCGGCGCCTATCCTCGCCAGCTGGTACAGCGCGTAGTAGCTGGTGATGAAGGCGGTCGGGATCGCCGCGGCCTGCTGCATGCCGATGCCGGGCGGAATGCGCACCGCGGCGCGGCCGCTGACCGTCAGATAGCGCTGCATGCACCCCAACTGGCTGACCATCACCCGGTCGCCGACGGCGAAGCCGGACGCCGCGCCGGCGGCGGTGACGACGCCGGCGCACTCGAAGCCCAGCGGCAGCGGCCGCTCCGGCAGGCCCAGGCTGCGCGCCTGCTCCTTCAGCAGGCCCAGCGCGTTGATCACATCCTTGAAATTCAGGCCGGCCGCCTCGACGCGCACCTCGATCTCGCCGTCGCCGGGCGTGGTCCGTTCCGCCGGCGCCAGGCCCAGGCCCGACAGCAGGCCGTCGTCGGAAGCGCTCAGGCGGAAATTGGAATCGGCCTCGACCACCGGCGCCACCGCCAGGCGCCGCGCCAGCCGCGTCTGGCCGCGATAGGCCACCTGGCCGTCGGCGCGGCCGTCGCCCAGATACAGCTCGTTCAGCAGCGCGTGCGCCAGTTCCGGCGCCTCGCCGGCCGCGGGCAGATCGACCACCTTGGCGCGGATGCGCGAGAACTCGGCGTTCAAGACCGCGCCGAAGCCCGACAGCGTCGCCTGTAACTGGACGTCCAGCGCCGGCGGACCGGCCCGCTCGCCGTCGTCGCCGTAAAGGCCGGTGGTCTGCGCGCCGCGCGTCACCAGGCACAGCAGCACCTCTCGGCCGGCCGCCCGCTGCTCCAGCGCCTTGACGAAGGCCAGCAGCGGCTCGTACACCGCCTGGCAGGCGGCCATCATCTGGTCGGCGCCGGCGTCGGACGGCAGCGCCGGCGCGCGCCAGAACCACGCGATCCGGGTCCGTTGTCCGGCGGCGGCCTCGTCGCCGTCCAGCGCGGCCAGCGCCTGCTCCGGCCCGTCCATCAGCGCCAGCTGCGGCGCCAGATCGCCGCGCAAGTCGTCAGGGCAGCCGACGGCCAGCGCCGGCCCCGGGCGGAATTCGCGCGTATCCAGCGCCGCCTCCCGCCACAGCAGCCGGTGGAACAAGGCGGAGGCAGGCCGCTCGCGCGACTTCACCTCTCGCAGGCGCAGGCCCTCGGCCCGCAAGGCCAGCCTGCCGTCGGCGTAGACGACCAGATCGGCGACGATCTCGTCGCCGTCGCGATCGCTGCCGGCGCAGAGTTCGGCGACGCAGCGGACGACGCCGCGCGGCTTGCGCCACAAGCGGACCCGCGACCAGCCGACCGGCACCAGCGTTCTATCCTCGTCCAGCACCGGCGCCAGCGTGTGCAGCACGCCGTCCAGCAGGCCGGGATTCAGAATTTCCCACGACGCCACGTCGTCGGCGGAGAGCACGCCCTCCACCCGCCGCTCGCCGTCGCGGCGCAGCGCGCGCACCCGGCGGAACTGCGGCCCGTATTGCAGGCCCCTTTCGGCCAGCCGGCCGTAGAAACCGCCGCCGTCGAACGGTTCGGCGTCCGCGTCGGCCGGCGCCGCGGCTGCCGGCGCCGCCGCCTCGTCCTCGCTCAGCCGGCAGCTGAAATGCAGCCGCGGCTGGCCCTGCGAATGCGAGCGTATCTCCACCCGGTAAGCGCCGTCCGGCAGCGGCGACAAGACGGTGGACAGCTCGGTCGCGCCGTCGTCGGCCAATAGCAGCGGCTCGTGGATTTCCAGCGCGTCCATCGCCATGCCGGTATGGCCGAACACCGCGTCCTGCAGCGCCAGCGCCGTCTCGATATAGCCGGTGCCCGGGAAGATGGTCCGCCCCATCACCACATGGTCGCCCAGATAAGCGGGCGCGCCCGGCGCGATCCGGCTGCGGAAGGTCCATGTCCCGCCGCCCCCGCCCTCCGGCTGCCCCAGCAGCGGATGGAAGCCGGCGCCGGCCTGCGCGCCGCCGGCCGCCTGCGGCAGCCAGTACGACTCGCGATCGAAGACATAGGCCGGCAGCTCGACCGGCTCGCCGGCCACCTCGGCGTGCAGCGCGCGCCAATCCAGTTCCTGGCCGGCGGCGTAGAGGCCGATGACGGCCCGCTCCAGGCTGTCGGTCTCGGACAGCGTTTTGTCCATCGTGGCCAGCCAGCAATGCTCGGCCGCCGTCACGCAGCCGCGGCCCATCGCCGTCAGATGCGGGCTGGGGCCGGTCTCCAGGAAGACGCGGGCGCCGCGCGCCGCTATCGTCGCCATGCCGGCGGCGAAGTTAACCGGCTCGCAGATGTGCCTGGCCCAGTAATCCGGCGTGGCCACCATCTGCTGGACGGCGATCTCGCCGGTCACATTGGAAACGAACTCGCGCTGCAGCGGCTGGAACGCGACCGAGGTCATGAACTGGCGGAAGGACTCGGCCGCGTCGGCCATATGCGCGGAGTGGAAGGCGTGCGAGACGTCCAACCGGCGATGCGCGACGCCGTCCGCCTCCAGCCGCCGCGCGATCGCCTCCAGCGACGCGCGGCCGCCGGACAGCACCGTCTGCGCCGGGCCGTTGAAACCGCCGAAGCCGACGTCGTCCGCATCGGCGAGATAAGGCGCCAGCGCCTCGGACGAGGCCTTGACCGCCAGCATCGCTCCGTCGGCGCCGACCGCCTGCATCAGTTCGGCGCGGCGCACCGTCATCCTCGCCGCGTCCTCCAGCGAGAACAGGCCGGCCAGGCAGGCGGCGGCGATCTCGCCGACGCTGTGCCCCAGCAGCACCGACGGCTCGACGCCGTAGGCCATCCACATCCGGGCCGCCGCGTAGTTGAAGGCGAACAGCGCCGGCTGCGTGTAGCGGGTCTGGCCCAGCCGGGCGCCGGCGGCGTCCGAACGATCGAACATCAGATCCAGCAGCTTGACGTCCATCAGCGGGTCGAAGTGCCGCGCCGCCTCGTCCAGCGCCTGGCGGAAGGCCGGGTTGCCGCGATACAGCGCCGCGCCCATGCCGGCGAACTGCGCGCCCTGGCCGGTCAGCAACAGGGCCACGCGGGCGTCGGCGAAGGCCTGCTTCTTCTCGGCCTCGGCCAACAACGATTCCGGATCGGCCAGCGCGTCGCGCAGCGCCTGCATCAGGCCGACGCGGTCGCGAACCGGCACCGCCCAGCGATAACCGTGATGTTGCCGGCCGGCGCCGGCGGTCCAGGCGTAGCGGCCGATATCGACGTCCTCGGCCGCCTGCAGATGCGCCAGGTGGGCCTGCAGATTGCCGAGCAGCGCCGACGGCGACTTGGCCGACACCGTGGCGATCAGCGGCCCCTGCCCGACCGGCGGCGTCCAGCCGCGGCCCGTTGCCGGCGCCTGCTCCAACACCAGGCTGGCTATCGTTCCGGCGAAACCGAAGGAGTTCACCAGCGCCCGGCGCACCGGCGCGTCCCAGCCCAGCGGCGCCGTCGGCACCGTCACCTTCAATTCGTGCCAGTCTATCTTGGACGACGGCGCGTCGAACTGGATATGCCGATAGATCAGCCCGTGCCGCAGCTGCGCCAGGCACTTGAGCACGCCGCCTATGCCGGCGGCGGCCTCCATATGGCCTAGATTGGTCTTGGACGACGCGACATGGACCGGCGCATCGCCGTCTTCGCGGTCGGCGAACAGCGATCCTATCGAGTGGATCTCGATAGGATCGCCCAGCGGCGTGCCGGTGCCGTGGGCCTCGACATAGCTGATGTCGGCCGGCGTCAGCGGCGAGCGGGCCAGCGCCTCGCGCATCACGGCTTCCTGCGCCCGTCCGTTGGGCACCGTCAGGCCGCCGCTTTCGCCGTCCTGGCGCACCGCGGAGCCGCGCACCACGCCGAGAATGCGATTGCCGTCGGCCAGCGCGTCCGACAGCCGGCGCAACACCACCACGCCGGCGCCCTCGCTGCGGCCGTAGCCGTCGGCGCTTTCGTCGAAGGTCTTGCAGCGGCCGTCCGGCGCCAGCATGTTGGCGCGGGTGAAGATGATGTGGCTGATAGGATTGTGGGCGATGCTGATGCCGCCGGCCAGCGCGATCGAGGTTTCCCGGTTGCGCAGCGCCGTCGCCGCCAGATGTATCGCCACCAGCGACGACGAGCAGGCGGTGTCCACCGTCAGGCAGGGTCCGCGCCAGCCCAGGAAATAGGAGACGCGCCCGGAAATGGCGCTGTTGGCGGTGCCGGTGCCGAGCTGGCTGACCAGCTGGGCCTCCGACAGGCCCATCATCTCGCGGGCGTAATCGAGGCTGCTGGTGCCCAGGTAGACCGAACCGTCGCCGCCGCGCAGCTCGGCCGGATTCAGGCCGGCATTCTCCAGCGCGTGCCAGCACAGCTCCAGCATGATCCGCTGCTGCGGATCCATATAGCGCGCCTCTTTCGGCGAGATGGAGAAAAAGGCCGGGTCGAACTTGTCGATATCGTCGAGATAGCCGCCCTCGTTGGTGCAGATCAGATTGTCCGGATGCTGCGGGGACTGGAAATAAGGTCCATTGTCCCAGCGCGACGCCGGAATCGGCACGATATTGTCCCGCCCGTCCAGCAACAGGCGGTGAAAGCCTTCCAGGTCGTCAATGCCCTCCGACAGGCGCAGGCCGACGCCGACGATGGCGATGGGCTCGTATTTTTCGGCCAGCAGCTGTCTGGCCACCGCCGCCAGCTGAGAATCCGGGTGATCCATGTTTAGACTCCAAATTCCTTTTTCAGGATTTCACGCACCAGCGCGTCGCCCATGAGCGGGCCGTCCGGCGGCCGGACGGCGGCGGGCCTGGCGCTTTCGGATTGCAGGCGCTCCAGCAGGAAGGCCGCGAGCGCGGCCAGCGTCGGATAATCGAACAAGACGCTGGATTGCAGCCGGATCTGGAAGCGGCTCTCCAGCCGGCCGCGGATTTCCAGCGCGCCGACCGAGGTCAGTCCCTGTTCGAACAGGCTCTGCTTCGACTGCAGCGCGCCCTTGTGCAGCACGGCCCTGGCGATCGCGTGCAACTCCTGTTCCAGCTGGACGCGGGTAATGGACTGCGGAATCAAGGCTAGACCTCCTTGGCGCGGTCCCGCGGCGACGCGGGTCCGCCCTATCAGGGGTTGAGAATGGCCAGGTCGACCTCGCCGGCGGCATCGCCGCCGGCATCATCGAAAAACCGGCAGCTGGTCTTCAGGAACAGGAAAGGCTGGGCGGTGCGATGCAGCCGCGCCGACCGGATCACGAACTCGCCGTGGAAACGGGACGCGTCCAGCGGCTTGCTGAAGCGGCTGTGGAAACGGGTGATCAGGATGTCGGGCAGCTGGCGCGAGAAGAATCCCTCGACGCCCCAGTCGGCGAAGTACGACGCCAGTCCATATTTCGACGCGTGGGCGATCGCGTCGTACATGATCTGGTTGTAACAGATGTTGAATTCCACCGAATTGAAATGCCCGGTGCTCTCGATGTAGCAAGACTCGGGAACGGAGAGGATGCCGTTCGACACCACTTCCTCCTTGCCCTCGCTGTTGTCGACGCCGATGTCGGCGGTCTCCAGATAGCGGGCGTTGTCGAAATAGACCGACAACACCCGCGCCCGCAGCGCCGGGTCGTTGAAAACGGCGGGCGGCGCCGGCTGTCGCGTCAGCAGCTGTTCGGATTCAAGCAAGGCTCAGTCCCTCCTGCTCGCGCGCCGGTTCCGGCTCGCCGCTGAACGGATGACCGTCGTAAGCGGTCAGGCGGAAGGTCTTGGTCGGCTCGATCTTGTCGCTGTGCTTGGCGTGGTGGACGAAGCGGCGGTTGTCCCAGACGATGATGTCGCCTTCGCTGATGTTCAACAGCTGGATGTTCGGATGGCTGAAGCTGTCGTCGGTCTGCCCGGTCTCGACCATCAGCTCGCGCAGCGTCGCCGCACCGTCAGCGTCGTCGCCGGCCAGCGTCAGCGACTCGGTGAAACCCCGGCTGGCGTACAAGATGGATTCGCCGGTGATTGGATGGCGGATGACCGCCGGATGCGCGACCGCCGGGGTCTTGCTGTCGACCTCGGCCAGGATCTCGCCTATCGGACGGTAGACGTCGCTGGGGCGGATCTTGAAATAGCGGCGGACCGAATGGGTGGCCGTCGCGCCTTCCAGCCTGACCTTCAGCTCGGCCGGCAGCCGCCGGTAGACCTGAGCCATGTCGATGAAGTAGGTGCCGCGATTCAGCG
The DNA here is from genome assembly GCF_002848345.1 of Chromobacterium sp. ATCC 53434. NCBI lineage: Bacteria > Pseudomonadati > Pseudomonadota > Betaproteobacteria > Neisseriales > Chromobacteriaceae > Chromobacterium > Chromobacterium sp. ATCC 53434. The sequence continues at coordinate 3,327,460 of NZ_CP025429.1, forward strand.
ACGACACCACCTGCGGGTAGGTGATGGTGAAGGCGAACGGCTGCCGCATGAAGGCGTAGTCGGAATGCCAGAACTTGCCGGTCCTCGGCACGCCGACCCGCTTGCCGTCCGCCTCGCAATTCGACGAGACGAAGATTTCCGCGTGTTCCGGGTGGCGGTACATCTCCTCGTAGTAGGGGCAGATCTCGCCGATGCGGCGGCCGAAGCGGACGAACTCGGCGGCGGAGGCCGTCTGCGCCTTCAGTACGACGATCCCGTGCTGATAGACGGCCTGCTTCAATTGCCGAATCTCCTCATCGTCCAACTCGGTCACTCGGCGGTCGAGAATCGCCGCGGTGTCGCTGATCACAAGGTTCTTCATTCCATGCTCCCTGGAGTCGCTACAAATCCCACGCCGCGCCGGTCGGCGCGATTCCGTTGAAATACGAGGCAATCGTTCGATCCAGGATTGATCCTCATCGAACGATTAGAGTAATCGCTCGATATTCTATTGGTATTTGTATGACATTAGTCAATTCATTAAGCATGAAAATTGCCGTCTGTTGCATTTATGCTGATTTTCTCAGCGCTGAATATTGGCATCGTGGCAATGCGGGGGGCGGTATCGGATGGGAAGCGCGTCGCGGCAGAACGCGGGCGGGCGGCAGGAAAATTGAAAACGGGGGACCGCGGCCGCGCGGACACCGGCCGGTTAGCAATCAGGGCGGGGCGGGAACAGGCCGGCGTACGGGACGACGCCGGCGCGGTGGCGATGCGCGGCTTGACGCCCGCCCCTCACCGCCCCTTGAACTTGGGTGCCTGCTTGTCCAGAAACGCGCGGGTGCCGACGCGGAAGTCCTCACTCTGCGCCGCCAGGCCGAAATAATCGGCGCCCAGCGCCGCCGACTCGTCCTCGGACAGCGACAGGCCGCGGTGCAGCGCCTCCCAGCTGAGCCGCACCGCCACCGGCGACTGCGCCAGGATTTCGTCCAGCAACGCCTGCGCCTCGGCCAACAGCCGGTCCGCCGCCGTCACGCGGTTGACCAGGCCCAGGCGGCAGGCCTCGTCGGCGTCGATCAGCCTGCCGGTCAGCAGCAGCTCCGCCGCCCGCCCCTTGCCTATCAGGCGCGGCAGACGCGTGGTACCGCCAAAGCCGGCGACCGCGCCTATCTTGACCTCGGGATGGCCGAAACGGGCATGCGAGGCCGCCAGCCGCAATGTGCAGGCCTCGGCGATCTCCAGTCCGCCGCCCAACGCGTCGCCGTTCAGCGCCGCCAGCACCGGTTTGCCCAGCGTCTCGATGCGGCGGGTCACCGCCACCGCCAGCCGCGCCAGTTCGCGTACCTCGTCCGGCGACGCCTGGCTGAGCCAGCGTATGTCGGCCCCGGCGGAAAACACCCGCCCGCCTCCGCTGACGATGACGCCGCGCACCGTCTCGTCCACCGCCGCCCTCTCCAGCGCCGCCAGCAACTGGCGCAGCAGCGGCCGGTTCATCGCGTTCAGGCAGTCAGGCCGGTTCAACTCCAGCCAGGCGACGCCCCCCTCTATCCGGCAACGCACCACATCCGTCTCGAACATGCCGCCTCCCGTCATCGAACCTACTTGCCATCGTTTCCGCCGACCGCCGTCACTCTGCCGGATCGCGGCGCGGCACGAAACGATAACTGTTGTCGAAAGTGAAATCGCCGGCCCGGTACATCGCCTCCATCTTGTCGACCAGATGGCGGCGCACCGCGCCGGGCAGGCTGAAGAAGGCGGCGTTGGCGACGGTGGAGCGGCTGCCGTCCATCTCGCCGCTCTCCGCGCGTATCGCCACCTTGCGTCCGTGGTAGAACATCACCAGCTTGATGCGCTCGCAACAAAGCCCCTCGTTCTCCCGCGGCGAGAAACGGTACACCAGCAGCGGCTCGATCAGGCCATCGCCGTCGAGGTCGGCCAGCTCCTGCAGCCGCGGCGAAAACCAGCCGCCGGCGTCTCCGCTGGCGGCGAAATCGCGCACCGTCCATTGCGGCGCCAGCGCGCCGTCCGGCGCACGCTTCAGCAGATGCGCCTGCAGCATGCTGGACAAGCGCTCGCCGCCCTGCTGCCTGTCGCTCTTCGCCGCCAGATACAGCACATAGCTGCCGGAACGGTCCTGGTAACAGAAATGGCGGACCACCGGCAAGCGCACGCCGGCCGCAGCCAGCGTCTGCGCCTGCAACAACCCGGCGTCGTCCGCGCAGCCGCTGCCGCCGGCCCGGCACAGGGCCGGCGCGGCCAGAACCAGCGCCAATAGGAGGCGCCCCATCGTTCGGCCCCGGCCATCCGCCATCGCATGGCGCCGGCGCGGCGACGCCTGAAGGCGCGTCGTCATCTTCATCCCCTCAACAGTTTTCGGCCGCCAGCCTAGCACAGATGGCGGCTATTCTCCGGCCAGCCAGCTGAGCGCCTCGCCGCGCGCCAGAAACAAGCGGCAGTAACGCCCCCGCCTGGCCTCGACCAGGAATTCGCCGAAACGCTCGCCGTAATCCCGATCCGCGGCGATCACCACCGCGGTTCGCAGGCGGTAGTCCTGCAGTTTCTGCAACATTTCCCCGGCCAGACGCGTGCGCAACTGGAAAAAAGCCGCCGGCAGGACGGCCGCATCGAGCAATAGGTGGCCGCAGGCCTCCCCGGCGCAGGCGGCCACCAGATCGACGGCCTGCGCCGCCTCGCCCAGCGGCGCCAGCCATTCCAGCACGCGGGCGTCTCCTGCATCGAACACGCGGTAATCCATTCCGCCTCCGGGCATCGGTTCAGGCGGCGGCCGCAGCCGATACGCCAATTGCATTTAAAACGCAAAAACGCCGGCCGGCAAGCGCAAGACGCCTGCCGCGCCGGCGCGCGAGTCTCTCCGTTCCGCCGCGACGGCGGTTCGGCCCGGAATCAGCGCAGCCGCTGTATCGTCATCTGATTGTTGACGATCTGGCTGGGCTGGCCACAGGCGGTCGGATTCCAGTTCGTTCGGATCACCGCCCAGCCGGCGGGGACCGGGCCGGTACAAGCCAGCAACGTCGAGCCCACCGCCAGATCGGTATAGCGCTCGATGCTCCAGACATTGAAAGTGATCTGGGTCGGATTGCCGCAAGAGGTCGGATTCCAATAAGAGTTGATCGCAATCCAACCATAGGGCAGTTGGCCCGCGCATACGAGCTGGGTGGCGGCCAGCCGGCCGATGACCAGCGGCGCCTGCATCGCCTGCTGTCTCAAGGCCTCCTGCTTGACCTGCGCGGCGGCGGGCTCGGCGGCCGACGCGGCCGACGCGGCGGCGGACAGGCCGCAAGCGATGGCGATGGCGGCGAAGCAATGGCTGAGTTTCATGTTTTCTCCTGGAAATGGCGATATATGAATGCCTGAGAGCCTGGTGCGGCCGCCGTCTCGGTCTGCCTCGGCGATATTTTTCCCGAAGTATATTTTCAAATCAAAAATATAACAATGTCATTTTTTTGGTGCGCCGCCGCCCCGCCCGCTCATAGCCGGGCCGCCATCCGCCGTTGCAGACAACTCGGACACAGGCAATCGCTGTCGGCCCCGGCCGGCGACAGCGCGGCCGGCAGATCGGCGCACCAACAGCCGCCATCGTCGCCGCCGGCGCCGCAGGTGAAGCCCTTGCCGCATTGCGGACAGGTCTTGGCCTGCACCGGCATCGGCAACGCCAGCAGGCGACGCCACACCTGTTCCTTCTCTTCCTTGCCATAGCCGGACCAGCCGGCGATCTCGTCCAGCGTCCGGCGGCAGCCGACGCAGACCTGGCCGCTCTCGTCCAGCCGGCAGACGCCGATGCAGGGCGACGGCGGCGGCGTTTCCATGCTTGCCCGCTTCACGACTCGTCTCCGCTTCCATTGATCGCCACGATATTAATCCTCCTCTCCGATCTTGTCCGCCAAACAAAAACGGCGCGGAAATCCGCGCCGTCCTCTTGCTGCGAAACCGGCTTACTTGGCTGCCGAGGCGTCCTTGGCCGCGCCGCCGCCTACGGTCTCCATCACCTTCCACTGGCCGTTCTCGACCTTGTAAACGGTGATGCCGCCATCCTTCAGGTCGCCCTTGTCGTCATAGGTCCAGTTGCTGGAGGTCACGCCCTTGTGGCTGATCTTGGCCAGCACCGGCAGATAGGACTTCGGATCGACCGAGTTCGCGTCCTTCATCGCCTGGATCAGCGCGCGGGTCGCGTCGTAGCCGTACGGCGAGTAAGTGGCGACGTCGGCCTTGAAGCGGGCCTTGTAGCGGGTCTCGTAGTCCTTGCCGCCCGGCATCTGCTCCAGCGGCAGGCCGGCCAGCGAGGCGATGGTGCCGTCGGCTTCCTTGCCCGCCAGTTGCAGGAAGGTCGGGGTCTTGGTCATTTCGCCGGAGATCAGCGGAGCCTTCAGGCCCAGGCGCTTCATCTGCTTGACCATCGGAGCGGACTGCGCGTCGGCGCCGCCGTAGAACACCACGTCCGGATTCGCGCCCTTGATCGAGGTCAGGATGGCGGTGAAGTCGGTGGCCTTGTCATTGGTGAACTCGCGCTTCACCACCTCGCCGCCGGCGGCGCGGGCAGACTTCTCGAACTCGTCGGCCAGGCCCTGGCCGTAGGCGGTGCGGTCGTCGACGATGACGATCTTCTTCGCATGCAGCTTCTCCACCGCGAACTTGCCCATCACGCCGCCCTGCTGCGTGTCGGAAGTCATCGAGCGGAAGGTGTTCTTGAAACCCTGGGAAGTGAACACCGGCGACGTCGCCATCGCGATCATCGGAATGCCGGCGTCGGAGTAGATCTTGGACGCCGGGATCGAGGTGCCGGAGTTGAAGTGGCCGACGATGCCGGCGACCTTGTCGTCGACAAACTTCTGCGCCAGCTGGGTCGCGGTCTTCGGATCGGCCTGGTCGTCCTGGGCGTCGAGCTCGAACGTCACCGCCTTGCCGGCGATGGTCGGCTTCTCGGCGTTGGCGTCTTCGATCGCCAGCGTCACGCCGTTCTTGTATTCCTCGCCGTAGTGCGACTGCGGACCGGTCAGCGGAGCGGCGAAGCCGATCTTGATCACGTCGCCGCCTGCGCTGGCCTGGGCCGGAGCGGAGGCCGCGCCGGCCTGGGAGGCGTCTTCCTTCTTGCCGCAGGCGGACAGGGCGACGGCGGCGGCGACCGCCAGGGTCAGGGTGGACAGCTTGTTTACTTGCATCTCTCGTTCCTCTTCTTGTGGCTTCAACTTCTTGCGTCAATATAACCGGCGGGCCGGGTCCATCTTGCTCTTAGAACCTGTTCACGATCTTTTCCGGCAGCGGCCATTCTCTGCCGGATGCAGGGCGCGGAAAACGGCCCGCCGCAGTGTCATTCACTGCAAGGGGCGTTTGACAAAGCCATGCGCCGGCAGAAAATGGCCCCGAAGGGCAGCCCAGCCAGGCGGCCATCTGCCGCGTTGTCGGGCTGGGCCTTGGAATGACCAAGGCCTGCCCCCTCCGCCTTGCATCTGGCCGTCTGGCTGAGCTGCGCTGCTCGAAAAAAGATCGTGAACAGGTTCTTAAAGTAAAAACTCTGGCCGCATTATTCCAACGCGGCCAGAGCCTGGCAAGTTGATTATTCGCTCATGCTCATCAAGCTGGCATTACCGCCAGCCGCGGTGGTGTTGACGCTGAAAGCGCGCTCCACCACCAGCCGATGGATATTGTAGCCGTGCTCGCCGCGGACGATCAGCTGCGCCAGCGCGCCATCGCGGGCGGCCAGCTTGCGGCGGGCCTCGTCGGCGCCGGCGCCGGCCAGCAACACCGCGTCGACCTCGGCGGCCAGCACGTCGGCGGCCAGTTCGGCATAACCGTTCAGCGCCGGCGCCAGCTTGCGGCCGGCCTCGTTGTCGGCCACCACCGCGCGGTTGCCGGCGGCGAAGGCCGCCGCCAACTGCTCGGCCAGCGCCTGGACGTCGTCGGCGACGCAGCCGATGCGGCCGCGGCCGGCGAAGGCCAGCGTGTTGTTCTCGCCGGTCGGTCCCGGCAAGGCCACGCTATGCGCCAGCGGGCTTTCCTTGCGCGCGGCGGCGATGACGCCGTCCAGCGCCAGGCCCTGCGCCTTGCCGGCGGCGGCCAGCGCGTCCAGCGCCGACCAGTCCGCCGCCTCCGGGCTGGCGGCCAGCTTGGGCTGCCAGGCGGCGCGGCTCAGACGGTACAGATAGTACGGGCCGCCGGCCTTCGGGCCGGTGCCGGACTTGCCTTCGCCGCCGAACGGCTGCACGCCGACCACGGCGCCGACGATGTTGCGGTTGACGTAGACGTTGCCGGCCTTGATCCGGCCGCAGATGTCGGCGATGGTTTCGTCGATGCGGCTGTGGATGCCGTGGGTCAGGCCGTAGCCGGTCGCGTTGATCTCGGCGACCACCTTGCCGAGGTCGGACGCGGCGAAGCGCAGCACATGCAGCACCGGGCCGAACACCTCGCGCTTCAGCTCGGACAGATTGTCGATCTCGAACAGCGTCGGCGCGACATACGTGCCCTGCTCGCACTCCGCCGGCAAGCGGGTCTGGTGCACGGCGCGGGCCGAACGCTTCATCCTGTCGATATGGGCCAGCAGGCCGGCCTGCGCCTCGGCGTCGATCACCGGACCGACGTCGGTCGTCAGCCTGGCCGGATTGCCGACGGTCAGCTCGTCCATCGCGCCCTTGATCATCGCGATCACCTTGTCGGCGATATCGTGCTGCAGATACAGCACGCGCAGCGCCGAGCAGCGCTGGCCGGCGGAATCGAAGGCCGAGCTCAGCACATCGGTCACCACCTGCTCCGGCAGCGCCGAGCTGTCGACTATCATCGCGTTCATGCCGCCGGTCTCCGCCACCAGCACCGGGTCGTCGTGACGGCCCGCCAGCGTGCGGTTGATGATCTGCGCCACTTCGGTGGAGCCGGTGAAGATCACGCCCTGTATCCGCGCGTCGCCGGTCAGCGCCGCGCCGACCACCTCGCCGCGGCCCGGCAGGAACTGCAGCGCCGCGCGCGGCACGCCGGCCTCGTGCAGCAGCCGCACCGCGTAGGCGGCGATCAGGCTGGTCTGCTCGGCGGGCTTGGCCAGCACGGTGTTGCCGGCGGCCAGCGACGCGACCACTTCGCCGATGAAGATGGCCAGCGGGAAGTTCCACGGACTGATGCAGACCACCGGACCCAGCGGCTGATGGCTGGCGTTGTCGAACTCGGACACGATCTGCGCCGCGTAGTAGCGGCAGAAGTCCACCGCCTCGCGCACCTCGGCGATGGCGTTGTTCAGCGTCTTGCCGGCTTCCCGCACCGCCAGGCCCATCAGCGCCGGCATGTTCTCTTCCATCAGGTCGGCCATGCGGTTCAGGCAGGCGGCGCGCTCGGCCACCGGCGTCGCCGCCCAGACGGCGGCGATGCCCTGCGACTGCTGCAGCGCGCGCTCGACGTCGGCGGCGGTGGCTTCTATCACCTTGCCGACCACATCGCCGTGATCGGCCGGATTGCGCACTTCCTGCAGCTCGCCGTCGCTGACGTCGCCGTCGCCCAGCATCGGGAAAGCCGCCCAGCGCTGCTGCTCGGAAGCCTTAAGGCCGATCTCCAGCGTCGCCAGCACGTGCTCGCTGGACAGGTCCAGGCCCTTGGAATTGCGGCGGCCCTTGCCGTACAGGTCGACCGGCAATTCAATCTTGCCGTGCGGCCGGCCGGCGAAGCCGGCGGCTTCGGCCACCGGATCGGTCACCAGATCGTCTATCGACACGCTCTCGTCGACGATGCGGTTGACGAAGGACGAGTTGGCGCCGTTCTCCAGCAGGCGGCGCACCAGATAGGCCAGCAGCGTCTCGTGCGAGCCTACCGGCGCGTAGATGCGGCAGGCCTTGCCCAGCTTGTCCTTGCCGACCACCTGGTCGTACAGCGTCTCGCCCATGCCGTGCAGGCACTGGAATTCGTAGTCCAGCCCGGTGGCCAGATTGTAGATCGCCGACAGGCTGTAGGCGTTATGGGTGGCGAATTGCGGATAGATCGCGTCCTGCGCCGCCAACAGCTTCTTCGCGCAGGCGAGGTAGGACACGTCGGTGTAGACCTTGCGGGTATAGACCGGATAGCCCGGCAAGCCGTCGACCTGGGCGCGCTTGATCTCGGCGTCCCAGTAGGCGCCCTTGACCAGACGCACCATGAAGCGGTGGCCGGTGCGGCGCGCCAGATCGATCAGAAAGTCGATGACGAAGGGGCAGCGCTTCTGATAAGCCTGCACCACGATGCCTATGCCCTCGAAACCGTTCAGATCCGGGTCCTTGGCCAGCGCCTCGACCAGATCCATCGAGATCTCCAGGCGGTCGGCCTCCTCGGCGTCGATGTTCAGGCCGATATTGTATTGCTTGGCCAGCAGGAACAGCGCCTTCAAGCGCGGCAGCAGCTCAGTCATCATCCGCTCGTGCTTCAGGCGGGCGTAACGCGGATGGATAGCCGACAGCTTCACCGAGATGCCCGGACCGTCGTAGATGCCGCGGCCGTTCGATTCCTTGCCTATCGCGTGGATGGCGGTGACATAGTCCTTCAGATAGCGCTGCGCGTCGGCCTCGGTCATCGCCGCCTCGCCCAGCATGTCGTAGCTGAAACGGTAGCCGCGCGCCTCGCGCTCGCGGCCGTTGGCCAATGCCTCGTCTATGGTTTCGCCGGTGACGAACTGCTTGCCCAGCATCCGCATCGCCATGTCCACGCCCTTGCGGATCAGCGGCTCGCCGCCCTTGGCGATCAGCCGCGTCATCGCGGCGGACAGGCCGGAGGCGCTGTGCGAAGCGACCAGCTTGCCGGTCACCAGCAGGCCCCAGGCGGCGGCATTGACGAACAGCGACGAGCTGTTGCCCAGGTGGGCTTTCCAGTCGCCGCGGGAAATCTTGTCGCGGATCAGCTTGTCCGCCGTTTCGCGGTCGGGGATGCGCAGCAGCGCCTCCGCCAGACACATCAGGGCGATCCCTTCGCTGCTGTCCAGCGAGAACTCGTGCATCAGCGCGTCGACGCCGCTCGCACGGGTGCGCTCGCGGCGCACCTCGGTCACCAGCCGGCGCGCCAACTGCTGCACCGAGGCGACCTGCTCGGGACTCATCGCCGCCTGCGCAAGCAAAGCTTGCACGCACTCGCGTTCGTCACGCCGATAAGCGGCGGTGATCGCGTCGCGCAGAGCGGACTGCCGATGAGCAAAGGATTCGAATTGCATGGGTTTCTCCGATATTGTTTGCAGCCCCGGCCTCGCGTCCGGGTGAGCGGCCTATTGTATACAAGAGCCGAAAGAACTGTTGGACAATATAAAATATTCTTTAGCACTTAAACGCTATCAAACTCAGGCGGGACAAGCCATTCGCACGCATTTCCACCATGGCGAAAACCACCCACCGGTCATCTGCGGGCGCAAGCTGGCCAAGGCTGCCAAAGACTTGCCGCCATCATCGGCGACGCCAGCGGCGCCGGCGGCGCACTTCGATAGCAAACGCATACTGTCTGAAACAGATAAATCAGCATAGTACGACGCCGCGGGCGCGGCAAATCGCCGTCATCCAGGCTTCATCAAAACGACACACTGAAGGAATGGGAAAAAGCGGAAACGAAAAAGCCCCAGCCTACAGGCTGGGGCTCTTCATATTGGGGATCTGGCGATGTCCTACTTTCACATGGCGAATGCCACACTATCATCGGCGCTAAGATGTTTCACGGTCCTGTTCGGAATGGGAAGGCGTGGGACCATCTCGCTATGGTCGCCAGAAAAAACGTGAACGCGGTCGCGTAATTCTGGATTCGCTTCTCGGGAAGCGAAACACCGAGCCAAACGGGCTCGGTGCTTTCTTATTGGGCGTCTGGCGGTGTCCTACTTTCACATGGCGAATGCCACACTATCATCGGCGCTAAGGCGTTTCACGATCCTGTTCGGGATGGGAAGGCGTGGGACCACCTCGCTATGGCCACCAGACATAAACTGGTACAAACTCAAGAAGCCCGGGCCGGTTTCAAACCAACCCTCGAATATTCGGTATTTAATTGTGTCGCACAACACTCCATCATCGTCACTTAGCTTATCGCTGAGCGAATCACAGATTCGCACGCAGTTAAGTCACTCAAATGATAGGATCAAGCCTCACGAGCAATTAGTATCGGTTAGCTTCACGCCTCACAGCGCTTCCACACCCGACCTATCAACGTCCTGGTCTCGAACGACTCTTCAGGGAGGTCAAGCCTCCAGGGAAGTCTCATCTTCAGGCAAGTTTCCCGCTTAGATGCTTTCAGCGGTTATCTCTTCCGAACTTAGCTACCCGGCGATGCCACTGGCGTGACAACCGGTACACCAGAGGTTCGTCCACTCCGGTCCTCTCGTACTAGGAGCAGCCCCCGTCAAACTTCCAACGCCCACTGCAGATAGGGACCAAACTGTCTCACGACGTTTTGAACCCAGCTCACGTACCACTTTAAATGGCGAACAGCCATACCCTTGGGACCGGCTACAGCCCCAGGATGTGATGAGCCGACATCGAGGTGCCAAACACCGCCGTCGATGTGAACTCTTGGGCGGTATCAGCCTGTTATCCCCGGAGTACCTTTTATCCGTTGAGCGATGGCCCTTCCATACAGAACCACCGGATCACTATGTCCTGCTTTCGCACCTGCTCGACTTGTCGGTCTCGCAGTTAAGCTACCTTTTGCCATTGCACTATCAGCACGATTTCCGACCGTACCTAGGTAACCTTCGAACTCCTCCGTTACACTTTGGGAGGAGACCGCCCCAGTCAAACTGCCTACCATGCACTGTCCCCAATCCGGATCACGGACCAAGGTTAGAACCTCAAACACACCAGGGTGGTATTTCAAGGTCGGCTCCACCAGAACTAGCGTCCTGGCTTCAAAGCCTCCCACCTATCCTACACAAGTCTGTTCAAAGTCCAATGCAAAGCTACAGTAAAGGTTCACGGGGTCTTTCCGTCTAGCAGCGGGGAGATTGCATCTTCACAAACACTTCAACTTCGCTGAGTCTCAGGAGGAGACAGTGTGGCCATCGTTACGCCATTCGTGCGGGTCGGAACTTACCCGACAAGGAATTTCGCTACCTTAGGACCGTTATAGTTACGGCCGCCGTTTACCGGGGCTTCGATCAAGAGCTTGCACCCCATCACTTAACCTTCCGGCACCGGGCAGGCGTCACACCGTATACGTCCACTTTCGTGTTGGCACAGTGCTGTGTTTTTGTTAAACAGTCGCAGCCACCGATTCTCTGCGACCTGTCAGAGCTTCGTGAGTAAATCACTACACCCCAACAGGCATACCTTCTCCCGAAGTTACGGTATCAATTTGCCGAGTTCCTTCTCCTGAGTTCTCTCAAGCGCCTTAGAATTCTCATCCTGCCCACCTGTGTCGGTTTGCGGTACGGTTCTTATGTAGCTGAAGCTTAGTGGCTTTTCCTGGAAGCGTGGTATCAGTCACTTCAGGTCCGTAGACCCTCGTTATCACGTCTCGGCCTTAAGGGGCGGCGGATTTGCCTACCACCCCAGCCTACCGGCTTGAACAGACTATTCCAACAGTCTGCTGACCTAACCTTCTCCGTCCCCACATCGCACTACATAAAAGTACGGGAATTTTAACCCGTTTCCCATCGACTACGCTTTTCAGCCTCGCCTTAGGGGCCGACTCACCCTACGCCGATGAACGTTGCGTAGGAAACCTTGGGCTTTCGGCGAGCGGGCTTTTCACCCGCTTTATCGCTACTCATGTCAGCATTCGCACTTCTGATATCTCCAGCATCCCTTACGAGACACCTTCACAGACCTACAGAACGCTCCCCTACCACGCACAGTAAACTGTGCATCCGCAGCTTCGGTTATCAGTTTGAGCCCCGTTACATCTTCCGCGCAGGACGACTCGACCAGTGAGCTATTACGCTTTCTTTAAATGATGGCTGCTTCTAAGCCAACATCCTGGCTGTCTGGGCCTTCCCACTTCGTTTACCACTTAACTGATCATTTGGGACCTTAGCTGGCGGTCTGGGTTGTTTCCCTCTTGACGATGGACGTTAGCACCCACCGTCTGTCTCCCATGATTGCACTTTCCGGTATTCAGAGTTTGCCATGGTTTGGTAAATCGCAATGACCCCCTAGCCATAACAGTGCTTTACCCCCGGAAGTGATACATGAGGCACTACCTAAATAGTTTTCGGGGAGAACCAGCTATCTCCGAGTTTGTTTAGCCTTTCACCCCTATCCACAGCTCATCCCCTAGTTTTGCAACACTAGTGGGTTCGGACCTCCAGTGCGTGTTACCGCACCTTCATCCTGGCCATGGATAGATCACTCGGTTTCGGGTCTACGCCCAGCAACTAAATCGCCCTATTCGGACTCGGTTTCCCTACGCCTCCCCTATTCGGTTAAGCTTGCTACTGAACGTAAGTCGCTGACCCATTATACAAAAGGTACGCAGTCACGGAACAAGTCCGCTCCCACTGTTTGTATGCATCCGGTTTCAGGTTCTATTTCACTCCCCTCCCGGGGTTCTTTTCGCCTTTCCCTCACGGTACTGGTTCACTATCGGTCGATCACGAGTATTTAGCCTTGGAGGATGGTCCCCCCATCTTCAGACAGGATTTCGCGTGTCCCGCCCTACTTCTCGTACGCCTAGTCCCTGGAATGTGTTTTCGTGTACGGGGCTATCACCCACTACGGCGGTCCTTTCCATGAACCTTCCACTAACACAATCCATAACACGTACAGGCTGTTCCGCGTTCGCTCGCCACTACTTACGGAATCTCGGTTGATTTCTATTCCTCGAGTTACTTAGATGTTTCAGTTCACTCGGTTCGCTTCCACTGACCTATGTATTCAGTCAGGGATACCGCCTAAGCGGTGGGTTTCCCCATTCGGATATCGCGGGATCAAAGCTCTATTGCCAGCTCCCCCGCGCTTTTCGCAGGCTTACACGTCCTTCATCGCCTGTGATCGCCAAGGCATCCACCAGATGCACTTAGTCGCTTGACCCTATCATTTCAGTAACCTAAATCACTAAAACAACAGAGAGTGTTTGTGCGACGACTGCACCGCCCCTTTTGATATGGCGACGCAGCCTTAGATACAATCAAATACCCAAGATGACGATTCATTCAACAGAAGAGTTAACTCCTATTGTTTGTTTCGCCGTCTTATATATTCGGCTTCTTCAGTTTGTTAAAGATCGGGCGTTTCTACAACGCAAACAGAATCAAACTTTTCAATTTGATTTTGTTTGCGGCGTGAGTGGTGGAGGATGACGGGATCGAACCGACGACCCCCTGCTTGCAAAGCAGGTGCTCTCCCAACTGAGCTAATCCCCCTCTTTTTGGGTGATGCTGCGTTGCTCAGTCGCTCATGTGCATGAGCACACTTCGCTTCTTCGCGCCTTGCCTGACCCAAAAAATACTGGTGGGTCTGGTAGGACTCGAACCTACGACCCCTGCGTTATCAACACAGTGCTCTAACCAGCTGAGCTACAAACCCAGTAGTCGTTTGATACCACATCCTTTTCGATCAAAATCAAGCAGATCAAGGCGAAAGCTGACGACGTGTACATCGAGTACACGAGGAGGCTTTCAACGCAGAGCTGCGCAGATTTTCATCGAAAATGCCCTTAACTTGAATAACCGATAGGTTGTAAGTACTTGGCAATCGCCAGTCTCTAGAAAGGAGGTGATCCAGCCGCAGGTTCCCCTACGGCTACCTTGTTACGACTTCACCCCAGTCATGAATCCCACCGTGGTAAGCGGCCTCCTTACGGTTAGCCTACCCACTTCTGGTGAAACTCACTCCCATGGTGTGACGGGCGGTGTGTACAAGACCCGGGAACGTATTCACCGCAGCATGCTGATCTGCGATTACTAGCGATTCCGACTTCACGCACTCGAGTTGCAGAGTGCGATCCGGACTACGATCGGTTTTCTGAGATTAGCTCCACCTCGCGGCTTGGCAACCCTCTGTACCGACCATTGTATGACGTGTGAAGCCCTGCTCATAAGGGCCATGAGGACTTGACGTCATCCCCACCTTCCTCCGGTTTGTCACCGGCAGTCTCATTAGAGTGCCCAACTTAATGATGGCAACTAATGACAAGGGTTGCGCTCGTTGCGGGACTTAACCCAACATCTCACGACACGAGCTGACGACAGCCATGCAGCACCTGTGTTACGGCTCCCTTTCGGGCACCAAGCCATCTCTGGCAAGTTCCGTACATGTCAAGAGCAGGTAAGGTTTTTCGCGTTGCATCGAATTAATCCACATCATCCACCGCTTGTGCGGGTCCCCGTCAATTCCTTTGAGTTTTAACCTTGCGGCCGTACTCCCCAGGCGGTCAATTTCACGCGTTAGCTACGCTACCAAGGATTCAAACCCCCAACAGCTAATTGACATCGTTTAGGGCGTGGACTACCAGGGTATCTAATCCTGTTTGCTCCCCACGCTTTCGTGCATGAGCGTCAGTGTCATCCCAGGGGGCTGCCTTCGCCATCGGTATTCCTCCACATCTCTACGCATTTCACTGCTACACGTGGAATTCTACCCCCCTCTGACGCACTCTAGTCGTGCAGTCTCCAATGCCGTTCCCAGGTTGAGCCCGGGGCTTTCACATCAGACTTACACAACCGCCTGCGCACGCTTTACGCCCAGTAATTCCGATTAACGCTTGCACCCTACGTATTACCGCGGCTGCTGGCACGTAGTTAGCCGGTGCTTATTCTTCAGGTACTGTCATCCCCGCCAGGTATTAACCAGCGGGATTTCCTCCCTGACAAAAGTCCTTTACAACCCGAAGGCCTTCTTCAGACACGCGGCATGGCTGGATCAGGCTTGCGCCCATTGTCCAAAATTCCCCACTGCTGCCTCCCGTAGGAGTCTGGGCCGTGTCTCAGTCCCAGTGTGGCGGATCATCCTCTCAGACCCGCTACTGATCGTCGCCTTGGTGAGCTCTTACCTCCCCAACTAGCTAATCAGACATCGGCTGCTCGTATAACGTGAGGCCTTACGGTCCCCCACTTTCCCCCTCAGGGCGTATGCGGTATTAATCCGGCTTTCGCCGAGCTATCCCCCATTACACGGTACATTCCGATGCATTACTCACCCGTTCGCCACTCGTCAGCGGTGCAAGCACCCTGTTACCGTTCGACTTGCATGTGTAAAGCATGCCGCCAGCGTTCAATCTGAGCCAGGATCAAACTCTTCAGTTCAATCTCATAGCAATTTTCTGGCACGCAAGTTCAAAGAAATAAACAAGTATCTCTTGTCTCTTGCAGTGCAAGTGTCGGCTTTCGCCAAGCACTTACACCTATCGGTTATTCGTTCTGTTAAAGAGCAGTGCCGATCGCTGCGTCGTCTTCACCGGAACCGTTTCGTTTCCGCTGTTTCGTTCGCTGCGTCAGCTGAGGAGGTGAACTATACGCCCCGCCCCTAGGTCCGTCAACACTTTCTGCAAGAAAAAACCGGGAAATTCGCCCTCCCCGCGCCGACCACGCGCCAAGCCCATGATCCGCCTGAAGATATGAGGAAAGGGTATCCGCAAACGGCCGCGAAAAAGCCGATATCCGTCCGCCCCGCCCGGTCGAAACCGCCAAAAACAGACAGGCCGGCGTCGCCGCCGGCCTGTCCTGGCACATCCATCACATCTATATAGTCAAACTCAGCCCTTGCGCAGCTTGGCGAAGGCTGCCGCCATCGCGGTATCGCCCTGCGGGGCGGCAGACTGGCCGCGCGGCTGGCGCGGACGATTGTCGGAACGGCTGTCGCCGCGGCCGCCGCGGCTGTTGCCGGAGCCGACCTCGTCGTCCAAACGCATCGTCAGCGCGACGCGCTTGCGCGCCACGTCCACCTCCAGCACCTTGACCTTGACCACATCGCCGGCCTTGACCACCTTGCGTGGATCGTCGATGAACTTGTTGGACAACGCCGAGATGTGGACCAGGCCATCCTGGTGCACGCCGATGTCGACGAAGGCGCCGAAGTTGGCGACGTTGGTGACCACGCCCTCCAGCACCATGCCGGGCTGCAGGTCCTTCAGGTTCTCGACGCCGTCCTGGAAGGTGGCGGTCTTGAATTCCGGGCGCGGATCGCGTCCCGGCTTGTCCAGCTCCCGCAGGATGTCCATCACCGTCGGCAGGCCGAAGCGCTCGTCGGTGTAGTCGGTGGCGCGCACCGATTTCAGGAAGGACGAGTCGCCGATCAGCGATTTGACGTCTCGGCCGGCCCTGGCGACGATCTTCTCGACCACCGGATACGCCTCCGGGTGTACCGACGACGCGTCCAGCGGGTTGTCGCCGCCGGAGATGCGCAGAAAACCGGCCGCCTGCTCGAAGGTCTTGTCGCCGAGACGCGGCACTTTCAGCAATGCCTTGCGGTTCTTGAACGCGCCGTTCTGGTCTCGGTAGGACACGATATTGGACGCCAGCGTCGCGTTGAGGCCGGAGATGCGGGTCAGCAACGGCACCGAGGCGGTGTTGACGTCGACGCCGACCGCGTTGACACAATCCTCGACCACGCCGTCCAGCGCGCGCGCCAGCTGGCTTTGGTTGACGTCGTGCTGATACTGGCCGACGCCGATGGACTTCGGCTCTATCTTCACCAGCTCGGCCAGCGGATCCTGCAAGCGCCGGGCGATGGACACCGCGCCGCGCAGACTGACGTCCATGTCCGGGAATTCCCTGGCGGCCAGCTCGGACGCCGAGTACACCGAGGCGCCGGCTTCCGACACGACGATCTTGGTCATCGAGAGTTGCGGGAAGGCCTTGATCAGGTCCTGCGCCAGCTTGTCGGTCTCGCGGCTGGCAGTGCCGTTGCCGATGGCGATCAGGTCCACCTTGTGGCGCACGCACAGCGCGCCGAGGATGGCGATGGACTTGTCCCACTCGCGGCGCGGCTCGTGCGGATAGATGGCGGTGGTGTCCAACACCTTGCCGGTATCGTCGACGACGGCCACCTTGCAGCCGGTGCGCAGGCCCGGGTCCAGGCCCAGCGTCGCGCGCCGGCCGGCCGGCGCGGCCAGCAGCAGGTCGTGCAGATTGG
Organism: Chromobacterium sp. ATCC 53434; assembly: GCF_002848345.1. NCBI lineage: Bacteria > Pseudomonadati > Pseudomonadota > Betaproteobacteria > Neisseriales > Chromobacteriaceae > Chromobacterium > Chromobacterium sp. ATCC 53434. The sequence goes on from NZ_CP025429.1 coordinate 3,344,439, forward strand.
CGGCGAACACCTTGATCGCCTCGCCGTCGGCGGCGTCCTTCAGCAGCGACACCAGCTCCAGCTCCAGCGACAGGAAGATCTTGGCGCGCCAGCACAGGCGCACGCCGTCCAGCAGCCACTTGTCGGCGGCGCGGCCGGCGTCCCTGACGCCGAAGCGGGCGGCGATCAGCATTTCATAGGCCGAGCGTTCGGTGATCGGCGTCTCGTCCGGCTGATATTTCAGCGCGACGGTCAGCACGCCCTCGTTGCGGCCGCGCAAGAGCGCCAGCGCGCGGTGCGACGGCATCGCCTTGATGTGCTCGCGGTGGTCGAAGTAATCGGAGAACTTGGCGCCCTCGCTCTCCTTGCCGGCGACGACGGCGGCGGCCAGCTCGCCTTCGGTCCACAGCTTCTCGCGCAGCTGGCCCAGCAATTCGGCATCCTCGGCGAAGCGCTCGATCAGGATGGCGCGCGCGCCGTCCAGCGCCGCCTTGGCGTCAGCGACGCCGGCGTCCGCGTTGATATAGCTTTCGGCCAGCGCGTTCGGCTCTTGCGACGGATCGGCCAACAGGCTGTCGGCCAGCGGCTCCAGGCCGGCCTCGCGGGCGATCTGCGCCTTGGTGCGGCGCTTGGGCTTGTAGGGGAGATACAGGTCTTCCAGCGTGGTCTTGTTGTCGCTGGCGTAGATGGCCGCTTCCAGTTCGGGGCTGAGCTTGCCCTGTTCGGCGATGCTCTTCAGTATGCTGTCGCGGCGCTCGTCCATCTCGCGCAGATAGACCAACCGCTCGGCCAGCATGCGCAGCTGGGTGTCGTCCAGACCGCCGGTGACTTCCTTGCGGTAGCGGGCGATGAAGGGAACGGTGGCGCCGCCGTCGATCAGCTCGATGGTGGCCGCCACCTGCGATTCGCGGACGGCAAGCTCAGCCGCCAGGCGGCTGGAAAGGCTCTTCAGCATCGGTTTTTATTCTTTCGAGTCGAACAAAAAACGCTACTGTACCGCCATCCGTCGCAAAATCAAGCGACGATCGGGCGCGCCAGCCAGGCCTGAGCCTCCTCGACCAGATCGAAATACTGGACGTGGGTATGGGACAACAGGCCGGCGATATGGGTGGCCAGGCGTATCCACACATCGCCGACGACGATGGCGACGCGACCCAGCTTCTCCTCGTGCGCGCGCATGAAGCGCACCTCTTCCATCGCCATGTCCAGCGTGAAGTCCTTCAGCTCGGTCAGGTCCAGCAGCATGTCCGGCTTGTCGCGCTCGTCCAGCCGCTTGAGCAAGGCCTGCTCCAGCAACTGGAAATCGGCCAGCGTGAATTCGTTGAACAAGGCCACATCCAGGCCGTAATCCTGCTCACGGATCGAAATCATCAGCTTCTCCCTATCTTTGGAATTATTACGGCAGTGACTTTATTCTAGCGTCGCCCGGCCAACATGCCGCTGACCACGATCAAGCCCATCGCCAGCAAGGAATCGGCGGTCAGCGCATCGCCCCAGACCAGCGCGCCGAGCAGGCAGGAAAACACCACCGACAGATAGGTCAGATTGGCGGTGGCCAGCTTGCTGCCAACCTTGTAAGCGCGGGTCATCGCCAACTGCGCCAGCGTGGCGGTACCGCCGACGCCCAGCAATAGCCAAACATTGCCCAGGGTCACCGGATGCCAGCGCTCGAAGCCCATCAGCAGCAGGCCGCCGACGGTGGAGATCAGCGCGAAATAGAACACCACCCGCCATTCGGCCTCGCCCTGCCGCCCCAGTTCCCGCACATGCAGATAGGACCAGCCGGCCAGAAAACCGGACACCAGTCCCAGCAGGCCGGCGAACCAGACGTCGCCGGACAGGGTCGGCCTCAGCAACAGCACCACGCCGACGAAGCCCAGCCCCAGGCCGCCCATCGCCCGCGCCGGCAGCCGCTCGCGCAGCAGCACGACGGACAACAGCGCCAGGAACATCGGCGAGGTGTAGGTCAGCGTGGACGCCGTCGCCAACGGCAGGTGAGCGATGGCGTAGAACGACATAAGCAGCGAGCTGTAGCCGATCAGGCCGCGCTGCAGGTGGTAGCGCAGCAAGGGCGTGGCGAAACGCTCACGTCGCCACAGCGCCGCGCCGCCCAGCGCCAGCACGCCGATCAGCGTGCGCCAGAACACCAGCTCCGTCGACGAGAAATACTGCGAGCCCAGCTTGACGAACAGGCCCATCAGGGCGAAAAACGCCGCCGCCACCACCATCCAGCCGGATCCCAGCCGGAATCCCGCCCTACCGCCTTGTACCGCCACTTTCACTGCCTTCCCTGCTGCGCGGCCCTCGGGCCGCTTGAATTAAGCCTACTTCTTCGCCACCGCCACGCTCAGGCAGATGGCCTCCATCTGCCGGCGATAGGTCTTGAATTCCGACGCGTTGGCGGTGCAGCGCGCCTCCAGCAGCCGGTTCTTGTCCAGCAACTGGATCACATGGAGATTATGGCGCACGATCCACAAACGGTTGGATACGAAACGACCGTCGCGGTATTCGGTGACCAGCCGGCCGGCGCGGCGGTTCAGCCGCACGAAATTGGCCGCTTCCCGGTCGCCGTCCTCCTCGCGGAATGTCGTCGCCAGATTGCTCAAGGTCTCGCCGCGCCGCGGCTTGCGAATGCGGATCTGGACCTCGATCGCGGCGCGCTCGCGCTGATCCGGCTTAGGCGGGATCACCCGCAGCGTCCGTGTTCCGCCGACGACCATCGGCCTGACTTTCCAGCCAGACGGCAAGGTGAAACGCAGTTGGCTGGCCGGATCGGCATAGTTCGCCGCCAGCGCCAACGGGCTGGCCAGCAACAGGACGGCCAGAACCGTGATGCGGAAAATTGCGGACATCGTTCCCGCCGATGGTATCGATAAATGGAATAAAAAAAGGCGCGGCATCCCGCGCCCCCGCATTATGGCATTCAACTGGCCGACTCAGCCAGCCAATGCCGAACCCATCATGCGCCGGTAGTACTCGTGGAAGTGCTGCATGCCCTCCTCGGTCGGCGACTGGTACGGCCCCACCTCGCTGACGCCGGCCAGCCACAAGGCCTTGCGGCCCTCGTGCATGCGCTGGCAGATTTCATCGTCTTCCTTGGCGGTCTCGAAGTAGGCGGCCTGCTCGGCCTCGACGAACTCCGGCTCGAACCACACCACGTCCTGCGGATAGTAGAACTCGGTCAGCACCGTGCATTTCTCGGGTCCGCGCGGAATCACCACGCTGACCACCAGCACGTGCGGATACCACTCCACCATGATGTTCGGGTAGTAGGTCAGCCAGATGGCGCCGAACTCAGGCTGTTGCTCCTCGTAACGGCGGCGCACTTCCTCGTGCCACTTGCCGTACACCTTGGAGCCGGCGCGCGCCAGGCGGTTCTTCACGCCGACCGTCTGCACGTGGTAGCTCTCGCCCCACTCCCACTTGAGGTCGCCGCAGTCGACGAAATTGCCGAGGCCGGGATGGAAGGGATCGACGTGGTAGTCTTCCGAATACACTTCGATGAAGGTTTTCCAGTTGAAGTCGTAGTCGGCGCTGTGCGTCGAATGGAAGGCATAGCCGTCGAAAGTCATGTGCTTGGCGACGCCGAGCTGGGCCAGGTCGCGCGCGATGTCGCGGCGGGCGTCGAACAACAGGCCGTTCCAGCGCGTCAGCTCGGTCTGGCCGAGATTCAGGCAAGGCGTTTCCGGGAAATGCGGCGCGCCGACCAGGGTGCCGGCGGCGTCGTAGGTCCAGCCGTGCAGATTGCAGACGATATGGTTGCCGTTGCCGCGGCCCTTGTAGATCACCGCCTGGCGGTGGCGGCAGACATTGGAGATCAGCTTGACCTCCCCGTCGACATTCTTCAGCATCTTGCCGTGGCCCAGCCACTCCAGCGTGTGATAGTCGCCGGCATCGGGCACCATCAATTCATGGCCGTAGTACTGCGGCACGTCGGCAAAAAGCAGCCGCTGCTCGAGGGCGTGGCAGGCTGGATCGAAATAGGTATAGACGGGTAGCTGGGCTGCAGATGCTTGAAGCAGTTGAGCAGAAGCCAGATCAGACATTATTCCCACACCTCCGTGGAAGAAGATATAAGACCAGCCGAATCTCGCTTGGAACGAGTTTGCGGGACTATCAAAAACAATCAATCAAAACAAGGCCGAACCTTGCATTACGAGGGCGGAATTATGCCCTCCCCCTCCCCCCGGGGCAAGCGTTAATTCTAGGTGACAATCAGCCTCATCCCCCCGACTGTGGCAACTTATGCCCAAACACCCCCATCACGGCAAACAATCTCAATGCCGCTTAATTAAAATCAAAGACTTGCCACATTGAGTGCAGCGCAACATTAGAATTCATTAATCCTTGATGGTATACTGCGCCTGAAATCGTTTTCTCACCGACAGTCCGCATTTACCGCGTCGCTGCGCCCCTGCGCCGACGCCCGGACGCCGCCTCGCTTAAGCCCTTGATCCGGCTAGACCAGCGCCGCGGCAAACCGGCGGGCTGTCCGATGCGACGACAGGCTGGTCAAACCGGCCGCCATGCGCTACCACACGGTAAGAAGGCCCCCGCCGCGCCACCCCCTATCACCGGGTGTCGCCCGGGCAGCAAATTGGCCTCAAGCGCATCGCAGTGAATTTTTTCATCGATTTAGTCCTTTTTTTTCAAATTACATGTTCAAAGCTATGAATTCCAGCATCCTCGTCATCAATTGCGGCAGCTCTTCCCTGAAATTCGCGCTGATCGACAGCGCCAGCCATGAAGCGATCATGACCGGCCTGGCAGAGAAGCTGGGCCTGGCCGACGCCTGCATCACCTTCAAGCACGACGGCGGCAAAGAGACCGCCCTGCTGTCGGCCCCGGACCACGCCGCCGCCATGCACGCCATCATCGAGAAACTGCAGCAGGTTTCGCTGCTGGACAGCGTCAAGGCCATCGGCCACCGCGTGGTCCACGGCGGCGAGCACTTCAAGCAATCGGCGTTGCTCGACGATGTCGCGATCGACGAGATCGAGCGCTGCATCAAGCTGGCGCCGCTGCACAATCCGGCCCACATCCTCGGCATCCGCACCGCGATCAAGGAATTCCCGAGCCTGCCGCAAGTGGCCGTGTTCGATACCTCCTTCCACCAGACCATGCCGGAAAAGGCCTATCTGTACGCGGTGCCGATGAAGCTGTACCGCGAGAACAGCCTGCGTCGCTACGGCATGCACGGCACCAGCTACCGCTTCGTCGCCGAGGAAGCCGCCAAGATGCTGGGCAAGCCGGCCGATGAAACCAGCCTGGTGATCGCCCACCTGGGCAACGGCGCGTCCATCGCCGCCATCCGCAACGGCCAATGCGCCGACACCTCGATGGGCCTGACCCCGCTGGAGGGCCTGGTGATGGGCACCCGCTCCGGCGACATCGACCCCAGCGTGTTCGGCTACCTGGCCACCGAGCGCGGCATGGACATTCAGTCCATCACCAATATGCTGAACAAGGAATCCGGCCTCTTGGGCCTGTCCGAGCTGTCCAACGACTGCCGCGAGCTGGAAGAAGCCGCGTCCAACGGCCACGAAGGCGCCAAGCGCGCGCTGGAAGTGTTCGCCTACCGTCTGGCCAAGTACGTCGCGTCGATGAGCGTCGGCGCCGGCCGCCTGGACGCCGTGGTGTTCACCGGCGGCATCGGCGAGAACTCGTCCTTCCTGCGCGCCGAAGTGATCAATCAGCTGGGCTTCCTGGGCCTGACGCTAGACGCGGCCGCCAACGAGGACTGCATCCGCGGCAAGGCCGGCCGCATCACCGCCGCCGGCTCGGTGCCGGCGCTGGTGATCAACACCAACGAAGAACTGATGATCGCCATGGACACCGCCAAGCTTGCCGGCCTGGCCGGCTGAGGAGAGGACGCCATGCAAACGTTTTTCCTCGCCCCGACCGGTTTCAACTCCGGCCTGACCTCGGTTTCGCTCGGCGCCATCCGTTCGCTCGAGCAGGCAGGACTGCGCGTCGGCTTCGTCAAGCCGATCGCCCAGGGCACCCAGGACGGCGAAAGCGAACGCTCGACCCACTTCGCCCACGCCATCTGCCGGCTGAACGCGCCGCAGCCCATCAGCATGGAGCGCGTCGAGCGCCTGCTGTCGCAAGGCCAGGTGGACCAGCTGATGGAAGAAGTGGTCAGCCTGTTCCAGCAGGTCGCCCAGAATGTCGACGCCGTCATCGTCGAAGGCCTGGTGCCGGACCAGAAGCAGGTGTTCTCCACCTTCCTGAACACCAAGATCGCCCGTAATCTGCAGGCACAGACGGTGCTGGTCGGCTCCGCCGCCGGCCACGGCGCCACCGAGATCGCCGAACAGCTGGAAATGAACATCCAGGCCTTCGGCGCCCAGGGCGTCGCCGGCTACATCCTCAACCACGTCGCGCCCGACGTCGATCGCCAGCAACTGGCCGCCGACATCCAGAACAGCGGCAGCCTGAAAAAGGCCGGCCTGCCATTGTTGGGCGTGATTCCGCACCAGCCCGAGCTGCTGGCGCCGCGGACGCTGGACGTGGCCCGCCACCTGGACGCCCGCGTGCTGCACGCAGGCCGCCAGGCCAGCCGCCGCGTGCGCACCATGGTGGTGACCGCCCGTACCGCGCCCAACATCGTCAATCTGCTGAAGCCGGGCGCGCTGATCATCGCGCCGGGCGAGCGCGAGGACGTGGTGATGGCCACCTCGATGGCGGCGATGAACGGCGTGCCGCTGGCCGGCCTGCTGCTGACCTGCGACTCCGAGCCGGATCCGCGCATCCAGCAGCTGTGCCACCAGGCCTTCACCGGCGGCCTGCCGGTGCTGGCCACCGCGATGAACACGATGGAAACCGCCAGCGCGCTGAACGCGATGAGCCCGCAGGTTCCGTCCGACGATCTGGAGCGGATGGAAAAGGTGATCGAGCACGTCGCCGAATATCTGGACGTCTCCACGCTGAAGGAAAGCGTCGGCGAGCCGCGCGAGATCCGCCTGCCGCCGCCGGCCTTCCGCTTCCAGCTGATGGAAAAGGCCCGCAAGGCCAACAAGCGCATCGTGCTGCCGGAAGGCAACGAGCCGCGCACCATACAAGCCGCCGCCATCTGCCAGGAAAAAGGCATCGCCCGTTGCGTGCTCTTGGGCAACCGCTCCGAAATCCTGCAAGTGGCCGAAGCCCAGGGCGTGACGCTGCCGGAATCGGTCGAGATTCTCGATCCGAACGAAATCCGCGGCCGCTACGTCGATCCGATGGTGGACCTGCGCAAGGGCAAGGGCCTGAACGCGCCGATGGCGCTGGCCCAGCTGGAAGACACCGTGGTGCTGGGCACCATGATGCTGGCGCTGAACGAGGTGGACGGCCTGGTGTCCGGCGCCGTGCACACCACCGCCAACACCATCCGTCCGGCGCTGCAGCTGATCAAGACCGCGCCGGGTTCCAGCATCGTGTCGTCGGTGTTCTTCATGCTGATGCCGGAACAGGTATATGTCTACGGCGACTGCGCGGTGAACCCGGACCCGAGCGCCGAACAGCTGGCCGACATCGCGATCCAGTCCGCCGATTCGGCCGTCGCCTTCGGCATCACCCCTCGCGTGGCGATGATCTCCTACTCCACCGGCTCGTCCGGCAGCGGCAGCGACGTGGAGAAGGTGCGCGAAGCCACCCGCATCGCCCAGGAAAAGCGTCCGGACCTGCTGATAGACGGCCCGATGCAGTACGACGCCGCCTCGGTGGAGTCGGTCGGCCGCCAGAAGGCGCCGGACAGCCAGGTGGCGGGCCGCGCCACCGTGTTCGTGTTCCCGGACCTGAACACCGGCAACACCACCTACAAGGCGGTGCAGCGTTCCGCCAACGTGGTGTCGGTGGGACCGATGCTGCAAGGCCTGCGCAAGCCGGTGAACGATCTGTCGCGCGGCGCGCTGGTCGACGACATCGTCTACACCATCGCGCTGACCGCGCTGCAGGCGGAACAGCAAAACCAGGCTTGAAGCCAAGCCAGCTGAACAAACGGCCCGCAAGGGCCGTAATGTGATGGTCAGCCTGATTCAACAGCCCTGCAGGCGTAAGCTGGCAGGGCTGTTTTTCTTTCGATACAGGAGACCATCATGGCAACCGTCACCCTCATCGGCATCGATATCGGCAAACACCATTTCCACCTCGTCGCGCACGACACCAAGGGCCATGTGTTGCTCAAGCGCCAATTCGGCCGTCACGCGCTGATCGACTTTCTCGCTCGTCACTCCGCCTGCCGCATCGTGATGGAAGCTTGCTGTGGCGCCCATTGGCTGGCGCGCAAACTGGCCGGCTTCGGCCATACCGTGCAATTGATTGCTCCGCAGTACGTCCGTCTCTTCGTTCAGGGCAATAAGAACGATTTCCTCGATGCCCAAGCCATCTGTGAAGCCGCTTCCCGCCCCACCATGCGCTATGTCGCCGCCAAGTCGCCGGAACAGCAGGCGCTGGCGGCGCTGCACCGGCTGCGCGAGGCGCGAATCGGTGAACGCGTGCAGACGGGCAACCAGATCCATGCCTTACTGCTGGAGTTCGGCATCGCGCTGCCTCAGGGGGCGCAGGGTCTGCAACAGGCGCGTCTGCTGCTGCGGGAGCGCGAGGTTGCGCTACCGCCGATTGCCTGGCGGGTACTGGAGGCCCAGCTGTCGCACCATGATCAGTTGCAGCAACAAATCGATGATTGGGACCGCCAGATCACGGTACTGGCGAAACAGGACGACGTGGCGCGGCGGCTGATGACGGTACCGGGCATCGGCCCGATCACGGCCAGCCAGCTGGCTGCCGATGCCGGCCAGGCCAAGGGCTATCATTGCGCCCGCGACTTCGCGGCTTCGTTGGGCTTGGTGCCGCGGCAGCATTCGACTGGCGGCAAATCGACGTTGCTGGGCATCAGCAAACGAGGCGATAAAGCGTTGCGCCGCTTATTGGTGCAATGCGCGCATGTGATCATGATGAGTGCCAGACGCTGGCACAGTGCGATGGCGGAGTGGACGGCGAAGCTGATGTTGCGCCGGCATGGCAATGTGGTGGCGTGTGCGGTGGCGAACAAACTGGCACGGGTGGTGTGGGCGATCCTGGCGCACGGTGGCGAGTACCGCCCCTATCCGGAGACGGGGAAGTAAAAACCGCCGGGATGTGACCCGGCGGTAGGAGCAAGCCTGCTTTTGCGACGACAGACGCTGATGACGACAAACGGCCTAAGGCCCGACGACGAACCTGGAATGAAAAACAGTCTGTGAGACTGTGGGCGTTTTAAGGTCCGTCGGGTGCGACTCACATCATGGACCGGGCGAGTATGCCCACCAAGAGTCCGGATAGATTAGAGCAAGCCTACCTTGTCAGTATCGCTCAGTATTCTGGGGTTGCAAAACTCGGGCTGACCATAGATTTTCATTGCTAGATATTCATCGTCTGCGTGCTGGTCGCGCCTCCCCCCGCCGGCACGTCGATATCGTACGGCGTCCCGCCGAAGTCGACGTAGTGGCGGCTATTGAACGTCCAGTTGGCGCCGGTCCAGTACAGGAAATTGGTGACCACCCGCGCGCCCGGCACCGCCTGCCCCGGCACCGGCATGCCCCACGGATAGTTGTGCGGATTGTAATCGGCCACCAGGGCCGGGACCGGCCAGCCTCCCGGCGGGGCGCCGGCGCCGGTCCCCCCGTCGGCGTAGGCGGCGAAACGGACCGTGTAGCCGGCGGCGGCCCAGGTGGCCAGGCTGCGGTGGTCGTGGTCGTGGACCACGCGCAGATGGCCCGCCGCCAGCGCCGGCGCCCCGACCGGCACCGCGCTCAGCACCATCAGCGAGCAGCCGTTCATGCCGGTGGTGAACAGCGTGCGCGCGTCGGCGGGGCCGGGCGCGACGGGAATGTCGCAGAAAGGCAGCGCCGCCAGCGCGGTGCCGCCGGCGCTGGCATGGCAGTACTGCGCGTCTATCGTCGTTACCACGCCGCCGGGCGGCGGCAGCGTCACCGTCGGCGGCCCGCCGACGGGCTGCATCCTCAGCTTGGGCAAGGCGCCGGGCAAGGGCAGGCCGCCGGTGCCGGTATCGGTCGTCAGCGTGAAGCGGGTGCGCAGATTGTTGACGGCCGGCAACGCGCCGCCGGGCATGCTCTGGGCGATCTGCGCCAGCGTGATCGGATTGGGAACGATGAAGGTGGCCGGGCCGGCCAGAAAATTCGGGACGTTGTCTTGCATGGATGTCTCCTGAATGGGATGCGGGCGTCGCCGAGGGTCCTCCTCTCCATCGTTCCGACGCGCGCAAAACCGGTCCGAGAAGGTCAGGCCGGCAGCCAAGGCGGCCGCGGAGCGCCCTCCCCGCTCAAACGGCACGGAAACCGGGCCGTGAAAACGGCAGCGGCGCGACACTCGACCCGAACGACATATTGCCTACGATCAAACATTTGTTTTAAAGTCCCATCCGGCTCGCCCGCTCAATAAAACCTTACAAATCAGGGCGCTTCAATTCGGAACATCCTTGGAGGGGAATCCATGTCGATACAGGCCATCACAGAATGGTTCATCCCGGACGCCGTCAGGCAGATTCCGGAGCAGGCGATACGCGCCCGCACCGTCGTCGGCGTCGGCCTGCTCGCCGGCCTGATGGCGCCGCTGTTCGCCGTCGAATACCTGATGCTGGGCCACTACCCGATGGCCGAGGGCATCGCGCTGGGCGGCCTCGGCCTGCTGTGCGGGCCGCTGCTGCTCAGGCTCAGCGGCGCGGTGCGCTTCACCGCGGAATTCACCACCAGTTGCATGTACGCGATGGTGTGCTGGATGGTGTTCGTCAACGGCGGCATCCTGTCGACCAGCCTGATGTGGTTCGCCGCCATCCCGTTCACCGCCGTCTTCATCGCCACCCGCCGCTCCGGCATGTTCTGGCTGGCGATGTCGCTGGCCGCCGTCGGCGTCATCATGTGGCTGTCCGGCATCGACGCCCTGCCCAAGAGCCCGCTGCCCCACGAGGAGCTGCCCAAGCTGCAGGCCAAGTCGCTGGCCGGCCTGTCGCTGGTGGTGCTGGTGCTGGCGCTGGCCTTCGACAAGGCCAAGAGCAAGAGCTTCGAGAAACTGGAGACCGCCCGCGCCGAGGCCGAGCGCGCCGGCGAGGCGCTGGCGCGGATGATGGAACAGATCGGCCACTCGATACGCGACGCCTCCGGCGCCAGCCGCCAGATCGCCGACAGCACCGGCAGCATCGCGCGCACGATGGCCGAGCAGCGCGAGCGCTCCGAGGACATGGTCGTCGTCGCCCAGCAGATGGCCGTCGTCACCAGCCAGAACGCCGAGCAATCGACCAGCGCCACGCAGCTGGCGCAGAATTCCGGTGAGGCCGCTCGCGAGGGCGGCAAGGCGATGAAGCAGGCGGTGGACCAGCTGGGCCGCGCCGGCGAGGTGATAGGCCACGCCTCGGATAGGCTGGAGGAGCTGGGCCAGCGCAGCGCCGAGGTCAGCGGCATCGTGCAGCTGATCCGCGACATCGCCGACCAGACCAATCTCTTGGCCTTGAACGCCGCGATCGAGGCGGCCCGCGCCGGCGAAACCGGCCGCGGCTTCGCCGTGGTGGCGGACGAAGTCAGAAAACTGGCCGAACGCACGCAGAACGCCACCAAGGACATCGAGAGCAAGATCCGCGTCATCGTCGACGGCACCAACCAGGCGCTGGTGGCGATGCGCGACGGCAATCAGCAGATGCAGGCCGGCCGTGGGCACGCCAAGGAAGCCCAGCTCAAGCTGTCCGGCATCATAGACGGCGCCGGCGAACTGGCCGGCCTGCTGCAGCAGGTGTCCCAGGCCGAGGCCAGCCAGAACCAGGGCTTCTCCCAGTTCGCCGGCGACATCGTCGCCGTCGGCGAATCCAGCCGCAGCCTGTCCGGCGAGACCCACAACATCGCCGAGGCGGTGCGCCGGCTGGACGAGCAGATGGACAAGCTGCACCAGGCGGTCGGCCGGCAGGAAGCCGCGCCCTCCGGCGCCGGCCGCGAACCCGCCTGGCGCTGAGCGCCGGCGTGGGCCCGTCCTGCTCGTTCTTGTGAAAACGGCACGGCCGGCCGCGAAAGCGGACCGGCCTTCTCGCCGCTCAGGCCGGCAGCGCCGCCAGCGCCTCCACCTCGAACAGCATGCCGTCCAGCGCCAGTCTCGGCACCGGTATCAGCGTGCAGGTCGGCTTCATCGCCGCGCCCCACACCCGGTCCAGCGCCTCGCCCAACACCCGCAGCCTCGTCTCGTCGTGATCGACGATCAATACCGTCAACTTGACGACATCCGCCGGTTCTGCGCCGGCGGCGGCCAGCGCGACGCACAGATTGGCCAGCGCCTGCCGCGCCTGGCCGGAGAAGTCCGGCGGCAAGCGGCCGTCCTCGGTCTCTCCGCCCTGTCCGGCGACGAAGACCAGCCGGCTGCCGGGCGCGACCACGCCCAGATGGGAATAGCCGTTAGAGCCTGTTTACGATCTTTTTGCGGCAGCGGCCGTTTTCTGTCGGATGCAGGGCGCGAAAAACGACCCGCCGCAGTGTCGTTCACTGCAAGGGACGTTTGACAAAGCCATGCGCCGGCAGAAAACGGCCCCGAAGGGCAGTCCAGCCAGCAGGCCATCTGCGGCGTTGTCAGGCTAGGCCTTGGAGTGCCAAGGCCTGCACCCTCCGCCTTGCATCTGGCCTGCTGGCTGGGCTGCGCTGCTCACAAGAAGACCGTAAACAGGCTCTTAGGCGCCGGATCGTACAGTCCGGCCGGGTTGCTCAGCGTCAGGGCCGAACGGCCCGCGTTGTCTGCGTTCTGCATCAAAGCTCCCATGGAATGGATCAGGGCTTACAGCGCGTACTGGCCCGGCTGATACCCGCCGGCCGGCGTGTTGCAGCCGATGGAAACGCGGTTCCAGCCGTTGATCGCGACGATGGCCCAGCTTAGATCGACGATCTCCTTGTCGTCGAAGTAGCGCGCCAGCTCGGCGCGCAGCGCCTCGTCCGGATGCCGCGCGGCCACCAGCGTCAACGCCTCGGCCCAGGCCAGCGCGGCGCGCTCGCGCTCGGTGTAGCACGGCGCCTCGCGCCAGGCCGACAGCAGATACAGCCGCTGCTCGGACTCGCCGGCGGCGCGCGCGTCCTTGCTGTGCATGTCTATGCAGAACGCGCAGCCGTTCAGCTGCGACACGCGGGTCTTCACCAGCTCCAGCAAGGCGTGGTCGATGCCGCAGCCGCGGATGTGGCGCTCCAGCGCCGCCTGGGCCTGGTAGCCTTGCGGCGCGATTTTCGTATAGTCGATGAAACGGGACATCGGTGGTGCTCCTGAAATGGTTTGGGGAAATTTCGCGTCAGCCGCGCGGCGCGAACAGCGCCTGGGCGTCGGCATACGACAAAGGGGTTCTCAAGGCCGACAAGTCGCCGTCGTCCCGCAGCGCCGCCGCCGTCCGGCTCAGCGCCTGCATCGCCACCAGCGCCGGACCGATGGCGGTGCTGACGCGCGCGACGCCGAGCGCGGACAATTCGGCCAGACCGGGTAGGCCGGCCATCGCGGCGACATTGACCGGCGCCGCCACCGCGTCGCAAAGCCGCGCCAGCAGCGCCGGATCGGACAGCCCTATCGGGAAGACGCCGTCGGCGCCGCCGTCCAGATACAGCCGGGCCCGCGCCAGCGTCTCGTCGAAACGGGCCTCGGCCGGGCCTTCGCCGTGCAGGAACAGATCGGTGCGGGCATTGATGAAGATGGGCGCGTCCAGCGCGTCGGCGGCGGCGCGGGCGGCCTGCAGGCGCTCGCGCATCTCGTCGGCGCCGCGCAAGCAAAAGCGGCCCGCGGCGTCGCGGCGGCCGTCTTCCAGATTGATGCCGGCCGCGCCGGCCCGGATCACCGCGGCGACGGTGTCCGCCACAGCCTCCGGACTGTCGCCGAAGCCGTCCTCCAGATCGACGCTCAGCGGCGCCTGCAGCACCCTGGCGATGCGGGCGACGGCGGCCACCAGCTCCTCGCGCGGCAGCTCGCCGCCATCGCGGTAGCCCAGCGACCACGCGACGGCGGCACTGCTGGTGGCCAACGCTTCAAAGCCAGCCTGCTCGAACACGCGGGCGCTCAACGCGTCCCAGGCATTGGGCAGCAGCAGCAGCCGCCCGGTCTGATGCAGGCGGCGGAAGGTTCGGGCGCGGGATGCGGCGTCTTGATGACTCATGGCCATTCCTTGTCGTGGGCTTCCCGGCAAGATAGCGGTGGAATGGTATAATGATGAGTGCCAAAAATCGTCAAAACCAATAGGCCATGATTCCCGCCGCCCTCCAGTTCCCCTTGCTGCGCGGACACGCGCCGCCACTGCATCGCCAGCTCTATCTGCGCATCCGCGAGGCCATTCTGGCCGGCCAGCTGCCGCCCGGCGTCCGCCTGCCGGCCACGCGGGTGCTGGCGGCCGACCTTGGCATTTCACGGGGCACCGTCGACCAGGCTTACGGCCAATTGCTGGCCGAGGGCTTTCTGCTCAGCCGCGCCGCCGCCGGCACCGTGGTCCATCCCGAGCTGGCGTCCCGCCTGGTCAGCCCGCGGGCCGGCCACGCCTCGGCCGCCGGTATCCGGCCAACCAGCGCGGCCCCGTCCGAACCGGCCCCGCCGCGGCCATTCCAGCTCGGCCTGCCGGCGCTGGACGCCTTCCCGCGCAAGCTGTGGGCGCGGCTAGCCGGCCACCGCGCCAGGGCGCTGTCGCTGTCGGGGCTGGGCTACCCCGATCCGGCCGGCCATCGGCCGCTGCGCGAAGCCATCGTCCGCCACCTGGCGCTGTTTCGCGGCATCCATTGCGCCGCCGACCAGGTCTTCATCACCAGCGGATTCCAGGGCGCGCTGGCACTGGCGATCCGGACGATGCTGCGCCCCGGCGACCCGGTCTGGATGGAAGACCCGGGCTATTTTCGCGCCAGCGGCGCGCTGAGGCTGGCCGGCGCCCGGCTCACGCCGGCGCCGGTGGACCACAACGGACTGCGTGTCGACGAGGCGATGCGCCGCGCCCCCGACGCGCGCATGGCCTACTGCACGCCGTCGCACCACGCGCCGCTGGGCGTCGCGCTGTCGCTGCCGCGCCGGCTGGAGCTGCTGGACTGGGCCGAGCGGAACCAGGCCTGGATAGTCGAAGACGACTACGACGGCGAATTCCGCTATGACGGCCCGCCGCTGCCGGCGCTGAGGAGCCTGGACCGCGCCGGCCGCGTGCTCTACGTCGGCAGTTTCAGCAAGACCCTGTTTCCCGGCCTGCGGCTCGGCTATCTGGTGGCGCCGCCCAGCGAGTCCTCGCGCCTGGCCCAGGCCTGCGATCTGCTCTGTCCCGCGCCGTCGATACTGGACCAGGCGACGGCGGCGGACTTTCTCAGCCAGGGCCACTTCGCCCGCCACATCAAGCGCATGCGCGCGCTGTACGCCGGGCGCCGCGCCGCGCTGGCCGCCGCGCTGCAGGCCGAATGCGGCGAGCGGCTGCGGCTGGACGGCCAGCTCGTCGGCCTGCAATTGACCGCCTGGCTGCCCGACGGCGACGACGACCGTGCCGCGGCGGCGCGGCTGAACGCCCGCGGGCTGGCGGGCCAGCCGCTGTCTTCGTTCTGCCTGGAAGGCGGCCACCGTCCGGCGCTGTTGCTGGGTTTCGCCAATGTGCCGGCCGAACAAGCGCCGATCTTGGCGCGGCGGCTCAGGGAGGCGCTGGACGCCCGCTAACCATGCCCCGCCGCCTACTCTGAATCTTTGGCGCGATAAATGTTATGTTATAACTTGCTCAATATTTTATGTAATGATATAACATCTCAAAATTGCCATGATCCAACCGAAATGACCGCCGCCGCCAACCGATACGCAAGCGCCCGCCTTTCCGACAATCTGGCCGATCTCGCCGCCATCTTCGACGCCGGCGTCGAGCTCTGCCTGTACCGCCGCCCGCCGATCGCCGACATCGCCGGCTATCTGCGCCGCGCCGGACGCGACGGCCTGCCCGGCCTGGGCTGGCGGCGCGTGCTGACGCCCGGCGAGGCCATCGACGCGCCGCTGGCCGACCTGCCCGGCCGCGAGGCGCTCTACGCCGACATCGCCTGGCTGTGCGATCTGTACGCCACGCTGACCGGCTGCGACCGCGTCGGCGCGCGGCTGGAAGTGCTGAACGGCGCGATGTGCCCGCGCTTCCACGTCGACCGGATCGGCCTGCGCCTCTTGTGCTGCTACCAGGGTCCCGGCACCGAATGGCTGCCCGACGCCGCCGCCGACCGCGTCCGGCTGAGCGCCGGCGCGCGGGGCCTGTCCGACGCGCAGTCGGGCCTGATACGCGACGCCGCCGCCATCGGCCGGGCGCCGCCGTTCTCGGTTCTGCTGCTGAAGGGCGCCGAATGGCCCGGCGCCGACAGCGGCGTGATTCATCGCTCGCCGGTCCCCAGGGCAGGCGAGCCCCGTGTGCTGCTGGCGCTGGACGCCGTGCGCTAAGAACCTGTTCACGATCTTTTTGCGACAGCGGCCATTTCCTGCCGGATGCAGGGCGCGAAAAACAGCCCGCCGCAGTGTCGTTCACTGCAAGGGGCGTTTGACAAAGCCATGCGCCAGCAGAAAACGGCCCCAAAGGGCAGCCCAGCCAGACGGCCATCTGCCGCGTTGTCGGGCTGGGCTGCGCTGCTTGAAAAAAGATCGTGAACAGGTTCTAAGCCCCTCCCCCGCAAACAAGGAGTCAAAACATGAACAAGCTGCCGGTAACGGTGCTGTCCGGCTTTCTCGGCGCCGGCAAGACCACGCTGCTGAACCACATCCTGGCCAACCGCGAAGGCCGGCGGGTCGCGGTGATCGTCAACGACATGTCCGAGGTCAATATCGACGCCCGGCTGGTGCGCGAAGGCGGCGCCCGGCTGTCGCGCGCCGAGGAGAAGCTGGTGGAGATGAGCAACGGCTGCATCTGCTGCACGCTGCGCGAGGACCTGTTGCTGGAGATACGCCGGCTGGCGGCCGAGGGCCGTTTCGACTATCTGCTGATCGAATCGACCGGCGTGTCCGAGCCGCTGCCGGTGGCGGAGACCTTCACCTTCCGGGACGACGAAGGCCGCAGCCTGGCCGATCTGGCGCGGCTGGACACCATGGTGACGGTGGTGGACGCGCGCAACTTCCTGCGCGACTACCGCTCTCGCGACAGCCTGATCGACCGCCAGGCCGGCCTCGGCGACGAGGACGAGCGCACCGTGGTGGACCTGCTGATCGAGCAGGTGGAATTCTGCGACGTCATCGTGCTGAACAAGACCGACCTCGTCGACGCCGACGAACTGGCCGAGCTGCGGGGCATGCTGCGCTCGCTGAACCCGCGCGCCGACATCGTCGACAGCCGCTTCGGCCGCGTGCCGCTGGACAAGGTGCTCGACACCGGCCGCTTCGATTTCGACGCCGCCGCAGAGGCGCCGGGCTGGCTGGCGGAACTGCGCGGCGAGCATGTGCCGGAAACCGAGGCCTACGGCATAGACAGCTTCGTCTATCGCGCGCGGCGGCCCTTCCATCCGCAAAGGCTGTGGCGCTGGATGCGGCGGGAATGGCCGGGCGTGGTGCGCTCCAAGGGCTATTTCTGGCTGGCCAGCCGGCCGCAGTTCGCCGCCCAGTGGTCGCAGGCCGGCGTGGTGGCGCGCCATTCCTGCGCCGGCCTGTGGTGGGCGGCGCTGGACCGCGCCGAGTGGCCGGACGATGCCGACGGCCTGGCCTTGATACGCTCGCGCTGGGAAGAACCGTTCGGCGACCGCCAGCAGGAACTGGTGCTGATAGGCATGGGCATGGATCGCCAGGCCTTGAGCGCCGGCTTCGACGCCTGTCTGCTCGACGACGCCGAAATGGCGGCCGGCGTCGCCGGCTGGGAAGCGCTGGACGATCCGTTCCCGCGCTGGGACGCCGGCGAAGCCTGATGCCCGGCGAGGCCGCCCGCTCTGCTATAATCGGCGCTTTGCGCAATCCTCCGTTCTTTAGCCGATGACACCAGCCGCCCGCCTCGCCGACCTGAAATCCGCCCTGTCCTCCTGCCTGATCCGCGACCGCCACGTCCTGCGCCGCAAGCTCGCCGACGTCGCCGAGCGGCTGAAGAAAAACCAGCCGGCCGACAAGCTGCTGGCCGACGTCGCCGGCCAGGTGGAGCGCTCGCGCGGCCGCGCCGACGCGCGCCGCGCGCATCTGCCCAAGCCGCAGTTCGACGACGCGCTGCCGGTCAACCAGAAGCTGGCCGACATCAAGACGGCGATAGACCGGAACCAGGTGGTGATCATCTGCGGCGAGACCGGCTCCGGCAAAACCACCCAGTTGCCCAAGATCTGCCTGGAGCTGGGCCGCGGCGTGTTCGGCCTGATCGGCCACACCCAGCCGCGCCGGCTGGCCGCGCGCTCGGTGGCGACGCGGATCGCGCAGGAGCTGGGTTCGCAGCTAGGCGAACACGTCGGCTTCAAGGTGCGCTTCACCGACAAGCTGTCGGAAAAATCGGTGATCAAGCTGATGACCGACGGCATCATGCTGGCGGAAACCCAGACCGACCGCTACCTGGAAGCGTACGACACCATCATCATCGACGAGGCGCACGAACGCAGCCTGAACATCGACTTCCTGCTCGGCTATCTGAAACAGCTGCTGCCGCGCCGGCCGGACCTGAAGATCATCATCACCTCGGCCACCATCGACGCCGACCGCTTCGCCCGCCATTTCGACGGCGCGCCGGTGATCGAAGTGTCCGGCCGCACCTACCCGGTCGAAGTGCGCTACCGGCCGCTGAAGCAGCGCGACGAGGACGAGCGCGAGATGGAGATGGAGGACGCCATCGTCGACGCGGCGGATGAACTGTCCCGCCAGGGCGCCGGCGACATGCTGGTCTTCCTGCCCGGCGAGCGCGAAATCCGCGAGACGGCGGAGAAGCTGCGCAAGTCCGGCATCCGCGGCTACGAGATCCTGCCGCTGTTCGCCCGGCTGTCCAACGAGGACCAGCAGAAGATATTCAAGCCGTCAGGCGGCCGCCGCATCGTGCTGGCCACCAATGTGGCCGAGACCTCGCTGACGGTGCCCGGCATCAAATACGTGATCGACACCGGACTCGCGCGCATCAACCGCTACAGCCCGCGCGCCAAGGTGGAGCAGTTGCAGGTGGAAAAGGTCTCGCAGGCCGCCGCCCGCCAGCGCGCCGGCCGTTGCGGCCGCGTCGAGGCCGGCATCTGCGTGCGGCTGTACGCCGAGGACGACTTCAACGCCCGCCCGGCCTTCACCGACCCGGAAATCGTCCGCTCCAACCTGGCGGCGGTCATTCTGCGCATGGCCGCGCTGCGCCTGGGCAAGGTAGACGAGTTTCCCTTCCTGGAAGCGCCGTCCAGCCGCCTGGTCGCCGACGGCTACCAGGTGCTGACCGAGCTGGGCGCGGTGAGTGAAACAGGCGAGCTGACGCCGGTGGGCAAGGAGTTGGCGCGGATACCGGTGGATCCGAAAGTCGGCCGCCTGCTGTTGGCCGGCCGCGACTACCACTGCGCGCGCGAAGTGTTGATCATCGCCGCCGCGCTGTCGATACAGGATCCGCGCGAGCGGCCGTTCGAGGCCCGCGACGCCGCCGAGAAGGCCCAGGCCCGCTTCAACGACGAGAAGTCCGACTTCCTGTCCTTCCTGCACCTGTGGGACTTCTTCGCCGACGCGCTGAAGAACAAGAAGACCAATCGCCAGCTGATCAACGCCTGCCACGACCACTTCCTGTCGTATATGCGGATGCGCGAATGGCGCGAGCTGCACGCGCAACTGGCCGAGATCGCCGGCGAACTGGGCCTGATCACCCGCGACGAGGCCCATGCCGACGCCGAGCAGCCGGACGCGCAGATGTCGGCCAAGAAGCGCCAGCAAGTGGACGCCGTCGCCTACGAGAATCTGCACAAGGCGCTGGTGACCGGCCTGATCGGCAATATCGGCATGAAGAACCAGGAAGGCGACGACTACCAGGGCGCGCGCGGCGTCGCCTTCCACGTCTTCCCCGGCTCCGGTCTGAAAAAGGCCAAGCCCAAGTGGCTGGTGGCGGCCGAGCTGGTGGAAACCACCCGCCTCTACGCCCGCTGCGTCGCCAAGATAGAGCCGGAATGGGTGGAGAAGCTGGCGCCGCACCTGGTCAAATACCACTACTTCGAGCCGCACTGGGAAAAGAGCCGCGGCGAAGTCGTGGCCAGCGAGCGCGTGACGCTGTACGGCCTGACGCTGATCCCGCGCCGCGCGGTCAGCTACGGCCGCATCGCGCCGGAGGAGGCCCGCGAGCTGTTCATCCGCGGCGCGCTGGTCAATATGGAATATGTCAGCAACGCGCCGTTCTTCCAGCGCAACCAGCAGCTGATCCGCGAAGTAGAGCAGCTGGAGCACAAGGCGCGCCGCCAGGACGTGCTGGTCGACGAGGAGGCGCTGTACGCCTTCTACAGCGAGCGCGTGCCGGCCGAGGTGGTGGACGCCGCCAGCTTCGAAGCCTGGCGCAAGGAGGCCGAGAAGGCCGAGCCCAAGCTCTTGCACCTGACCCGCGACGAACTGATGCGCCACGCCGCCCAGCACGTGACCGAAAACCAGTTTCCGGAATGGCTGGAGCTGGAGGACGGCAAGCTCAGGCTGCGCTACCGCTTCGAACCCAAGCATCCGTTGGACGGCGTCACCATAGACGTGCCGCTGGCCATCCTGAACCGCCTGACGCCGGCATCGTTCGAGTGGCTGGTGCCCGGCATGCTGCGCGACAAACTGCAGCAGCTGATCAAGGGCCTGCCCAAGCAGATCCGCCGCTGCTGCGTGCCGGTGCCGGACTTCATCACCCGCTTCCTGCTGACCGGCCCGGACCTGCAGCAGGCCATCGCGCCGCAGCTGGCCCGCTTCATCCTGCGCGAGACCGGTGGCCAGAAGGTGGACATCGACGCGTTCAACACGCAGGAATTGCCGGAGCACATGCTGTTCAACTTCCGCGTGATCGACGACGGCAAGCAGGAAATCGGCATGGGCCGCGACCTGGCCGCGCTGCAGAAGCAGTTCGGCCAGGCGGCGCAGCTGACCTTCCGCGACACCAGCGCCGAATTCGAGCGCGACGACGTCAAGGCCTGGGACTTCGGCGAATTGCCGGAGAGCATACAGTTCGCCCGCGGCCGCCAGCAGCTGACCGGCTATCCGGCGCTGACGCTGGAGGAGGACCGCGTCGCCATCCGCCTGTTCGACACCCGGGACGTGGCGGAAAAGCATCATCGCCAGGGCGTGGTGAAGCTGCTGCAGTTGCAGTTGAAAGAGCAGATGAAGCAGCTGGGCAAGGGCCTGCCCGGCATGACCCAGATCGCGCTGCAGCTGCGCGCGGTGGCCAATGCCGACGACCTGCTGGCCGACGCCATCGCCGCCATCTGCGACCGCGCCTTCATCGGCGAAGACGCGCTGCCGCGCAACGAGAAGGCCTTCAACGATCAGAAGACCCGCGCCCGCACCCGTCTGCCGGCGGTGATCCAGGCGGTGTCGCAATATCTGCAGCACATCGCCGGCGAATATGTGCCGCTGACGCAAAAAGTTCAGAAGCATAAACTCGGCCATGAGCTAAAACAACAAATGGAAGCCTTGATTTACAAGGGCTTTCTGGCCGCCACGCCATGGAGCCAGCTGCCTCACCTGACGCGATACATGAAGGCGATGAGCCTGCGGATGGACAAGCAGCCGACCAACCCGCAGCGCGACGGCCAGCGCGGTGCCGAAATCCGCGAGTTGTGGCAGCAGTGGCAGCAGCGGGTGGCGGAACAGCAGGAGCAGGGAGAGGCGGCGCCGGCGGTGCTGGATTTCCGCTGGATGCTGGAGGAACTGAGGGTCAGCCTGTTTGCCCAGGAGTTGAAAACCCCTTATCCGGTCTCGGTCAAGCGGTTGCAGAAGGTCTGGAGCGAGCTGCCGCGCCAGGCGTGAAAACTACCAGCTTGCGATGACATTAGATTATCATCCCGTGAACATTGACATCGCAAGCGGCCATCACCATGCCTGTGGACTCACCCAAAAAAACAAGCAAAGTCTATTCCTCGATGCTGTCCATCGGCAAAGAGCTGCAGATGGACGTCTTCTCGGAGAGCGGCTGCCTGCTGCTGAAGCGCGGCCATTACGTGCTGACGCCGGAGTTGAAGCAGAAGCTGATCAAGATGGGCTTCGCCGAATCCAAGCCCGAGGCCAAGACGGCTGAAAAGCCCAATATCAACGACCACAAGAAGCATTCGCTGTTCGAGGACATCTCCTTCCTCCAACTGCGCGTGCGCAATGTGCTGTACCACGCGCTGACCGCCCAGGGCTTCGAGGCCAAGGTGATGGAGATCGCCCAGGCGCTGATCCAGCTGGCGGAAAAACAGCGGGACGCGCTGATCGCCTCCATCTTCCTGGTGCCATTCACCGAATACAGCGTCGCCCACTCGCTGCACACGGCGGCGCTGCTGTCGATACTGACCCGCCACATCACGCTGCCGCCCAAACACCGCGAGACGCTGATCTGCGCGGCGCTGACGATGAACATCGCCCAGGTCGAGCTGCAGAACGAGCTGTTCGCCCAGGCCGACCGCCCGGACGACGGCCAGCGCCAGGCGATATTCGACCACCCGATCATGAGCTCGGCCATCCTGCGCGAAGCCGGCATCGAGGACCAGCTGTGGCACACGCTGGTGCAGACCCACCACGAGTCCTGGCAGGGCAACGGCTACCCGTTCGCGCTGCCCAGGGAGCAGATCCTGCCGCCGGCCCACATGCTGCACCTGGCCGACATCACCTGCGCCAAGCTCTTGCCACGCCGCTATCGCTCCGCGCTGTTGCCGGCCACCGCGCTCGGCCACATCTTCCAGCGCAAGGACACCGAGTTCGACCAGGCCTTCACGACGATGCTGATCAAGGAGCTGGGCATCTATCCGCCCGGCAGCTTCGTGCGGCTGGCCAGCGAGGAGATCTGCGTGGTGATCTCGGCCGGCGCCAAGCCCAGCGAACCGCTGGTGGCGGCGATACGCCGCGCCGACGGCCCGCCGTACGGCACGCCGCTGCTGCGCGACACCGGCAAGCCCGGCCTCAAGGTCACCGCCCCCTGCCACGCCAGCGAGGCCAAGGTCAGGGTGTCCTTCCTCGCCCATCTGTGGAAATCCTAGGCTCCCCTCGGAATCACCCCATCGTCATCCAATCTTAATATTCCGGTATCTTAGCAGAAACAAGCTGAAAATATCATTTGTGCGCATTTTTCAAATAAAAAAGGTTATTCCAATGCGCACCTTCAGTCTCAGCCTGACCCTGCTGGCGACGCTGTCGCTAGCGGCCTGCGGCAGCGGCGGCGGCAACGCCGCCGGCCGGCCCCAGGACAATGCCGAAAACCGCCCCGCCGCCGCCAAGAACGTCATCTTCTTCCTTGGCGACGGCATGGGCATCGCCACCACCACCGCCGCCCGCATCTACGCCGCCGGCGAGGACGGCGAACTGACGATGGACACGCTGCCGGAGTCCGGCTTCGTCAAGACCTTCTCCAACGACGCCCAGGTCACCGACAGCGCGCCGTCGATGTCGGCCTATATGACCGGCGTCAAGATGAACAACGAAGTGATCTCGATGTCCACCGACACCGTGGCCAAATCGCCGACCGCCGACCTGACGTCCAGCTGCGGCGCCGGCAACGGCAAGCCGGTATCCACGCTGTTGGAGCTGGCCAAGGCCGGCAACCGCGCCACCGGCGTCGTCACCACCACCCGCGTCACCCACGCCACCCCGGCCGCCACCTATTCCCACGTCTGCCACCGCGACGCCGAATCCGACATCGCCGCCCAGCTGGTGCCCGGCGGCGCGCAGTACAACGCGGCGCTGAAGGACGGCGTCGACGTGGTCTTCGGCGGCGGCCGCCAGTTCTTCCTGCCCAAAACGGCGGGCGGCAAGCGCGCCGACGGCCGTGACCTGGTGGCGGAACTGAAGGCCAAAGGCTACGGCTACGCCGCCGACAAGACCGCCTTCAGCGCCATCGATCCGGCCAAGACCCGGCGCGCCGTCGGCCTGTTCACCTCCAGCCACATGAGCTACGACCTGGACCGCGACGCCGGCAAGGAACCCAGCCTGGCCGAGATGACGACCAAGGCCATCGCCATGCTGGCCAACCGGCCCGACAAGCAGGGCATGTTCCTGATGGTGGAAGGCGGCCGCATCGACCACGCCTTGCACGAAACCACCGCCAAGAAAGCGCTGCAGGACACCGTGGCCTTCGACCAGGCGATCAAGGCCGCCATAGACGCGATGCAGCAGAAGGACCCGGGCCTGAAGAACACGCTGATCGTCGTCACCGCCGACCACGACCACACGCTGGTGCTGAACGGCTACGCCAAGCGCACCGGCAAGACCGCGCCGGGCAACCCGGGCGTGCTGGGCCTGGCCAAGGACTACGTCAGCGGCAAGAACCTGACCGACGCCGACGGCATGCCCTACTCCATCATCGGCTTCGGCAACGGCGAAAACCGCGTCGCCGGCGACCGCAACGCGGCGGCCGCGCTGACCGACGACGCCGTCTCGGCCAACGACTATCACCAGGAGGCGGCGATACGGATGCCGGCCGGCGGCGAGACCCACGGCGGCACCGACGTCTACATCGCCGCGATCGGCCAGGGCGCCGACAGCGTCCACGGCTTCCTGGAAAACATAGAAGTGTTCGGCCTGGTCAAGAAGGCCGCCGGCCTGTGATGGAGAACAATAAGATGAAAACCGCGATGAAAACCCTGATGGCCGCCGCCGTGCTGGCCGCCCTGCCCGCCGTTTCCGCCCACGCCGCCGGCGAGGCCAAGAACGTGATCTTTTTTCTCGGCGACGGCATGGGACCGGCCACCGTCACCGCTGCCCGTATCTACCAGTACGGCGAGGGCGGCAAGCTCGCTATGGAGAAGCTTGATCGCACTGCCAGGATCAAGACCTTCTCCAACGACGCGCAGACCACCGACAGCGCGCCGTCGATGTCGGCTTATATGACCGGCGTGAAGATGAACAACGAGGTGATCTCGATGTCGTCCGACACCCGCGCCATCGAGCCCAACAGCGACGGCACCGGCAACTGCGGCGCCGGCAACGGTGCGCCGGCCGCCACGCTGCTGGAGCTGGCCAAGGCCAGGGGCAAGGCGATAGGCGCGGTCACCACCACCCGCGTCACCCACGCGACGCCGGCCGCCACCTACGCCCACGTCTGCCATCGCGACGCCGAATCCGACATCATCGCCCAGGCGGTGCCCGGCGGCGCCGGCTACAACGCCAAGCTGGGCGGCGGCCTCGACGTGCTGATGGGCGGCGGCGGCAAATTCCTGCTGCCCAAGGCCAGCGGCGGCAAGCGCGCCGACGGCCGCAACCTGTTGCAGGAATTCGCCGCCAAGGGCTATCCGGTGCTGCAGAGCGGCGCCGATCTGGCCGCCTTCGACGCCAAATCGGCCAGCCGCGTCGTCGGCATCTTCGGCAAGGACCACCTGGAATACGAACTGGACCGCGTCAAGAACAAGGTGGACCAGCCCAGCCTGGCGCAGATGACCGCGGCGGCGATAGATGTGCTGTCCAAGAACGGCAACGGCTACGTGCTGATGGTGGAAGGCGGCCGCATCGACCACGCGCTGCACGGCACCAACGCCAAGCGCGCGCTGGTGGACGCCGTCGCCTTCGACGACGCGATCAAAACCGCGCTGGCCAAGGTGGACCTGAACAACACCCTGGTGGTCGTCACCGCCGACCATGACCACACGATGACCATCAACGGCTATTCCAAGCGCGGCAATCCGGTCCACGACATCTCGCGCGGCTACACCGACGGCCAGCCGTCCAAGGACGCCGACGGCGCCGTCTACACCACGCTGGTATTCGGCAACGGCCCCAACCGCAAGCCGACCCGCGTGTCGGTCGATTCGGCCACCGCCACCGCCGACGACTACCAGCAGGAGACCGGCATCCGCCTGTCCAGCGAGACCCACGGCGGCGGCGACGTGATGCTGATGTCCGGCGGCGCCGGCAGCAAGGGCTTCAAGGGCGTGATGGACAACACCAAGGTATTCGGCCTGGTGAAGTCGGCGCTAGGTCTGTAATCCTCCTCGACGCGCGGCCGCCCGGCCGCGCGTTCCGCTTTGGAAGAAATCGATGAAAGTCTTGTTTTTCGCCGCGCTGGCCCTGACCGCCCAGCAGGCTCTCGCCGCCCCGCCCGACCTGCAGGCCGTCGTCCGCTACGAAACCGTCAGTCTGGGCGCCGACGGCGTCGAGAAAACCGTCCGCTACAGCGAACGCTGGGTGCGCCAGGACGGGCACGCCTGGCGCGAACGGCAGAACGCCGGCGCGCCGCACCGCCACGATGACGACGGCCACCAGCATCTGGACTTCGCCGCCGCGCCGCGCCATGTCTGGCGCGACGCCAAGGGCAAGCTGCAAGTGGAGTTCATCCACGCCGCCAAGCAGGAAAGAATCGTCGTCGAGCCGCGCGAATGGCGCGACGCCGGCTTCGACGGCTCCTGGGCGCGGGCCAGCCAGCTGGTGGACCTGGCAGAGATGCGCGGCTTCGCCAAGAAAACCGGCGGCGCCGGCGTCGCCGTCTACGACAAGGCCGGCAAGACGCTGCGCTGGAGCGAGCGCTGGCAGATGCCGCTGCAGGTGTCGCTGCGCTCGGCCGACGGCCGCCAGCGCGAAACCATCACCGTGGAGCCGCGCCCGCTGCCGGCCGGCTTCGTCCCGCCCTGGCGGCGCAGCGCCGGCTGGCCGGCGCGCGACTACCTGGACACGCTGGACTGAACGCCGTCCCCGGCCTGGGCGTAGCGCGCCGGCGTCTCGCCGGTATGCTGGCGGAAAAAGGCGATGAAGGCGCTGTCGCTGGCGAACTCCAGCCGCTGCGCCGTCTCGCCGGCGCTTGTCCCGTCGGCCAGCAGCTCCATCGCCCGCAGCAGGCGCCACTGCTGGCGCCAGGCCTGGTAGCTCATGCCGGTGTCGCGGATGAAGATCCGGCTGATGGTGCGCTCGCTCGCCCCCACTTTTTCCACCAGCTGATTCAGCCGCGGCGGCAATTCGCCGCCGCGCACCCCGTCCAGCCATGAGGACAGGCGGACATCCACCGGAAACGGCAAGCGCCAGTTCTCCCCCCGCGCCGCCAGCAACTCCTCGCCGAACACCGCCAGCAGGCCGGCCTGCTTTTCGACGGGCCAATCCCACGGCCAGAACGCCATCCGCTCTATCACCTCGCGCAGCAGCGGATTGACCTCCACCACCTGCAAGGGCGGCGCGGTAAACGGCAGATCGGCAACAAAATACAGCGAACGGTAGGCGACCACGCCGCGCATCAGCGCGCGATGGACGGTGCCGGCCGGAATCCAGGCGGCGCGGCTCGGCGGCAGCAGGCACAGCGTGTCCGCCAGCTCGATGGTGACGCAGCCGGCGGCGGCGAACAGCAGCTGGTGGCGGCGATGGCTGTGGCGGCCGGAATCGTGCAGGCCCATGTCGGCGGCGATGCCTATCACCGGCGCGGCGAAGCCGTCGGCGTCGAAGACCTGCCCTTCCTGAATCAAAGCCATCTGTCCGATTTTAAATAGATAAAGTCCTTATCATTGTAATCAGACAAAACCGCTTTCTCTAGACTGGGCATCGTCAAGAAAGAAAGGAAAAAACAATGAAAACGACGACCCGTCCGGCGCTGTGGCTGCTGACGGTGCTGATCCTGTTCCCGCAACTGGTGGAAACCATCTACAGCCCGGCGCTGACCGACATCGCCGCCGCCTTCGGCGTCAGCCAGGCGCGCGCCTCGCAGACGCTGTCGATCTACTTCGTGGCCTTCGCCGCCGGCGTCGCGCTGTGGGGCTGGCTCAGCGACGTTCTCGGCCGCCGTCCGGCGATGCTGCTGGGTCTGGCCTGCTATGGCGCCGGCTCCGCGCTGGCGCTGGTCGCCGCCGATTTCGACACGCTGTTGCTGGCCCGGACGATTTCCGCGCTGGGCGCGGCGGCCGGCTCGGTGGTGGTGCAGACCATGTTGCGCGACAGCTACGACTCTGTCCGGCTGGCGCGCGTATTTTCGCTGATAGGCGCGGCGCTGGCGCTGAGCCCGGTGCTGGGCCTGCTCAGCGGCGGCTGGCTGGCCGGCCATTTCGGCCACCGCGGCGTGTTCACAGCGCTGCTGCTGCTCGCCTTCGCGCTATTGGCGCTGACGGCGCTGCGGCTGCCGGAAACCCGCCCGCTCGGCACGGTCCGTCCCGATATGGCGCGGCTCGCCGGCCGGATGCTGCGCGACGCCGAACTGTGGCGCAACGCGATGCTGGTGGCGCTGTTCAACGCGATGCTGTTCAGCTACTACAGCCTGGCGCCCTTCCTGTTCGAGCGGCTGGGCTGGAGTCCCGCCCAGTTCGGCTGGTCCGGCGCCGCGCTGGCCGCCGCCTCGCTGTCGGGCAGCCTACTGAACCGCAAGCTGCTGGGAAGCGGATATCAGCCGGCTCGGCTGCTGCGGGCCGCCTGCCGACTGGCGCTGGCCTCCGGACTGGCAGCCTGGCTGCTTGGCGATTCGGCGTGGATACTGCTGCCGGTCGCCGGCGTGGTAGTCGCCTTCGGCGTCGCCATTCCGAATGTGCTGAGTCAGGCGCTGCGCCATTACCGCGAGCAGGCAGGCGCGGCCGGCGCGCTGTTCGGCCTCAGCTACTATCTGCTGCTGGGCATGATGCTGGCGCTGGCCGGCCTGGCGCAAAACCTCGGCCTGGTGCTGAGCGTCTGCGCCGCCGCCACGCTGTTGTGCCTATCGTCTGGAACGGCTGGAACACGCCGAGACTAAAACGCAAACGGGGCCTGGACGCTGACGCGTCCAGGCCCCTTCGCCGCATTCCCGCCTCCCGTCCATCGCGCCTATCGCCATTCCATCCCCTGCATCGCGCATTCCGTCGCAATCCGATATCGCGTCGCCAGGCGGCCACCTACAGTCACGGTACACACCAACCCAGGAGAATCGCATGAACCGGCAAAATCACTCGGAAGCCTTGGCCGACCTCGGCGCCGCCCGCCACAAGATAGCCATCTACTGGCGGCTGTACGTGGCCTGGCTGACGGAAATCGGCTGGGGACGGCTGGCGCTGCTGTCGCTGCTCGCCGTCATCCTGGGCAGCATGCTGATGCTGCCGGGCCTGGCGACATGGCTGATACTGGTTTCCATCGTGGTAAAGCTCTTTGCCGGCTCGCGCCGCCCGGCTCCGGCGCTGCCGGACAGATCATAAACATGTCCGGACACGCCGCCGTCCATCGGCCGGGAAAGCCCCGAAGCGACACTCAGGCGCCCGGCCACAGGCGGTAATACAGCATGCCCAGCGACTCCCTCAGCAGCGTGTGGCATTCGGCCATCGCGCTGCCGCTGGGAATGTAGCGGGCGGCCGCAGGGCCGTCGTAGCGTATGAAGGCGGTCGGCGCCGGCAACACCTGCAGGCCCTGATGCCGGAAAAACGGCACCGCGCGCGCCAGATGCCAGCCCTGGCTGACCAAGGCGATCCGCGTCGCGCCGTCGGCCTTCAGCATCGCCGCCGACAGCCTGGCGTTTTCCAGCGTGGTGTTGGAGCGGCTCTCCAGCCAGCGCGCATGGAGGCCGTAGTCTTGGCGAAGCACCCGCGCCATCACCTCGGCCTCCGGCTCGCCTCCCATCGGCGCGCCGCCGGTTACCAGCAGCGGCTTGCCGCTGTGCCGGGCCAGGTAGGCGCCGTAGCGCAGCCGGACCAGCGTGTCGGCGCCGGGCGCGTTGCCGTCGAACTCAGGCGCCTCTCGCTTGCCCCCGCCCAACACCACGATGGCGTCGACCGTGGCCAGATCGGCCGGCCGCAGCGCCGGATAGCGTTCGACGCCCTGCGCCAGCCACATCGCCGTCTGCGGAATCGACAGCAGATAGGTCAGCGCCACGCCGAAGGCCAGCAGCAGCCGGCCGGCATGCTGCCAGCGCCGGACCAGCATCGCGCCGGCGACGATGGGCAGCAGATTCAGAATCGGCGGCAACAGCAAGGCGCCCAGCAAGCGGTGCGCCAGCACCATCAGACTCGCTCCGTCCATCTCTGACCTCCATAGGCGGGAAATGCCGACAGGATACCAGCCTTGTCACGCCGACGGCGGTCCGTCTCCGGACCTCAGCCCGAACGCCATCGCCAGCAACGGCGCCAGCAACGCCGCCGCCAACCATTTCCACATCCGCTCCAGCACCTGCCGCGCGCCGCCCAGGGCGCCGTCGAAGGCCTGCTGATTGATCGCGCGGGTATGGTCCAGCGATTCGATGAAGTTGTCGAAGGCCCAGTCGGCGCGTCGCGGCTGGCCGCCCAGGCTCAAGGCCAGCGCCTGGCTATGGCGGCCGGCGTCCTCCAGTCCGCGGGCGCGGGCCGCGATGCGCAGATACTCGCCCCAGGCGCGCAGCGCCGCCGCGGCGCTGGACGCCTCGCCGTCGAAGTCTATGCTGGCCATCTCCTCCCCGAGCAGGCCCTTGTCCCTGAAACGGTCGGGCTTGGCGTCGAAGGCCCGCGCGTCGGCCGGCGGCTCGCCATGGAACAATCGGGCGGCGCTGGCGGCGAACAGCGCCTGCTGCGCCACCTTGTCCCGGCCGGGCGGCAGCAGCAGATAGATGCTCTGTTGGGCATTGGCCAGATAGGCCCAGGCCTTGGACTGCGCCAGCAGATAGACGGAATCGAAGGCGTCCTCCTTCGCCACCTTCATCTGGTGGCCGATCTCGGCGCCACAGGACAGAAAGCCGCCGGCGGCCGTCAGCATCGCCAGCAGGCCGGCCAGCAAGACCGGACTGAGCCTGCGGCGGAAGCGGCGGGCGAGGAAGAACTGGGTCTCCAGCAACAGCAGGGCCAGCAGCCCCGTCGTCGCGACGAACAGATAGGTCCAGCCGCGCGCCAGCCGACGCTCGTCGGCGTATGCCTGGTTCAGATGCTTCTCATTGGTCTGATCCAGTTGCCGCGCCTGCGGCAGAATGCGCTCGCGCATCAGCGCGTCCGCCTGCAGCAGCGCCGCCGGATCGCCGCGTTGCGCCAGCGTCCTGCCGATCAGACGCTGGTATTCCGCCAGATGCCCCATCGTGGCCAGTATCGGCAGCCTCTCCTCCTCGCCGTAGGTGATGTTCTGCGCGGCCGACACCAGATGGTCGTTGGCCTGGGCGATGGACTGGCGGAAGGCCAGCGCGCTGGGTCCGGAGTCGCTCTCGCCGGCCAGCAGCACATTGACGATCTGGGTATGGGCGTCGGCCAGCGCGGTACGGATGTCCTGCGCGGCAATGATGGACGGCGCTGCGTCGCGCCCGACCGTCTGCATCACATCGCGGACGGACAGCCAGGCCCCCAGGCCGGCCACGGCGGCCAGCAAGACCAGCGCGAGCGCCGCCCGCCGCCGCAGCCTCAATTGAAATGGCACCAGATGGCGCGTCGCCAGCAACACCGATTCGGCGATGGAAACAACTTGCCGGGTGGGCACTCGGTTCTCCTTAAAACGGGTAAGAGCCTGTTCGCGGCCGGATCATGACATTTAACGCACCCGGCCGCTTCCGGTGCACCGCTCGCATGCGAACCGGCCATCGGTTTGCCGTTATACTCAACGGAGCAGGGGCCGCCATGCCTGGCGGCGACTACGGAGAAAGCCATGGCCCTCTGGCAGCAAGCATGCACACTCGTACTGTCCGCTTTCTTCTGCGCCGCCGCCTGCGCCGGCGAGTCCCTGATGCTGGGCGCCTCCGAATATCCGCCATACATGTCGCCGCGGATGGACAACGGCGGCGTCGCCGTGGCCATCGTCCGCGAGGCCTTCCGCCGCGCCGGCTATCCGGTCAAAACCGTCTACCTGCCGTGGGCGCGCGCGGTCAACGAGGCCCACGACGGCCACCTGGACGGCATCGTCGGCCTGTGGACGACGCCGGAGCGCAAGCGCGGCTTCCTGTTCTCACAGGCCTTCCTCGACAACCACATCGGCTTCTTCAAGCGCCGCGGCGACGCGATACGCTACCGGACGCTGGCTGACCTGAAGTCCTACACCGTCGGCACCGTGCGCGGCTACGCCAATTCGGAAGCCTTCGAGCGCGCCGGCTTGAAGACCGACGAAACGCTGAGCGACGCCAGCAATCTGGCCAAGCTGGCGGCGCATCACATCGATCTGGCGCTGATAGACCGCGGCGTCGCCAACTATCTGCTGGGCGGCAGCCAGGCCGCGCTGGCGGGCAAGCTGGAATGGCTGCCGCCGGCCGTCGTCGTCTACCCGATGCACCTGGGCATCTCCAGGCGGCAGCCCCAGGCGGAAAAGCGCATAGCCGACTTCAACCGCGCGCTGGAGACGATGCGGCAGGACGGCACGCTGGACAAGATGCTGAAGCAGGCGAAGATTTGAGAATGAGAACGTGAAAAAGCCGCCCACAGGCGGCCGATGCGGCGCCCCGCCGGCTCGCCGGCGGGGGATGGACCAAGCGTCTTACTCGCCCAGATAGGCGTTGCGGACCCGCTCGTCGTTGAGCAGCTCCTTGGCGTCGCCGCTCATCGTGATGCGGCCACTCTCCATCACGTAGCCGCGCTGCGACACTTCCAGCGCCAGCTTGGCGTTCTGCTCGACCAGCAGCATGGTCACGCCCTGCTTGGACACCATCTGGATGATCTCGAAGATCTTCTCGACGATGATGGGCGCGAGGCCCATCGACGGCTCGTCCAGCAACAGCAGCTTCGGTTTGGACAGCATCGCGCGGCCCATCGCCACCATCTGCTGCTCACCGCCGGACAAGGTGCCGGCCAGCTGCAGGCGGCGCTCCTTCAGCCGCGGGAACAGTTCGTAGACATGCTCGATCTCGCTCTGGATCGCCGCCTTGTCGTTGCGGTAGTAGGCGCCCATCTGCAGGTTCTCTTCCACCGTCAGCTTGGCGAACACGCCGCGGCCCTCGGGCACCATCGCCAGGCCGTGGCGGACGAAATCGTACGACGGAATCGACGCGACGTCCTTGCCGTCGTAGACGATGCTGCCGCCGGTCTTCTTCACCATGCCGACCAGCGTCTTCAGCGTCGTGGTCTTGCCGGCGCCGTTGGCGCCGATCAGCGTCACCAGCTCGCCCTGGTCGATGTGAAAATCTATCCCCTTGACCGCCTTGATGCCGCCATAGGCCACTTGCAGGTCTTTGACTTCCAGAATGCTCATGCGTGGGCCGCTCCCAGGTAGGCTTCAATCACTTTCGGGTTACGGCGCACCTCGTCCGGCACGCCTTCGGCGATCTTCTTGCCGTAGTCCAACACGGCGATGCGGTCGCACAGACCCATCATCAGCTTGACGTCGTGCTCGATCAACAGCACGGTGACGCCGCCGGCGCGTATCTTGCTCATCAGCGCCTTCAACTCTTCGGTCTCGCGCGGGTTCATGCCGGCAGCCGGCTCGTCCAGCGCCAGCAGCTTGGGCTCGGTGGCCAGCGCGCGGGCGATCTCCAGGCGGCGCTGGTGGCCGTAGGACAGATTGCGGGCCCGTTCGTGGGCGACGTCGGCGATGCCGACATATTCCAGCAACTCCCAGGCCTTGGCCTCGATCGCGCTCTCCTCGGCCATCGTGCCCCTGTCGCGCAGCACCGCGCCCAACGCCCCGGCCTTGGAACGGATGTGACGCCCCACCATCACGTTCTCCAGCGCCGTCATTTCGGCGAACAGGCGGATGTTCTGGAAGGTGCGGGCGATGCCGGCCGCCACCACCACGTGCGGCTTCTGCTGGAACAGATTGTGGCCGTCGAACTCGAAACGCCCCTCGTCCGGCACGTAGAGGCCGGTCAACACATTGAACAAGGTGGTCTTGCCGGCGCCGTTCGGCCCGATCAGGCCGTAGATCTCGCCCTTGTTGATGGTGAGCCCTACGTCGTTCAACGCGTGCAGGCCGCCGAAGCGCTTGTGGATGCCTTCTATTTTCAGCAAAACTTCAGCCATGATTAACCTTTCTGCGCTGCCGCTTCTTTAGCGTGCTGGAACTCGGCCTTGCGGCGCTTGGACGGCCACATCCCTTCCGGGCGGACCAGCATCATCACCACCATGGCCAAGCCGAACAGCAACATGCGGGCGTTCTCCGGATCGATGATCATCCGGCCGAAGGTTTTCATCTGCAAGGGACCGATCACGTCGCGCAGGATTTCCGGCGCGATGGTCAGCACCACGGCGCCGAGTATCACGCCCGGAATGTGGCCCATGCCGCCCAGCACGATCATCGCCAGGATCATGATGGACTCCAGCAGGCTGAATGATTCCGGCGACACGAAGCC
Source organism: Chromobacterium sp. ATCC 53434 (assembly GCF_002848345.1). Taxonomy (NCBI): domain Bacteria; kingdom Pseudomonadati; phylum Pseudomonadota; class Betaproteobacteria; order Neisseriales; family Chromobacteriaceae; genus Chromobacterium; species Chromobacterium sp. ATCC 53434. The sequence goes on from NZ_CP025429.1 coordinate 3,378,580, forward strand.
CTGGAAGGAGGCGAACAGGCCGCCGGCCACGCCGCCGGACAAGGCGCCCAGGCCGAAGGCCAGGAGCTTGATGTTGCGGATGTTGATGCCCATCGCCGCGGCGGCGATGTCGTCCTCGCGCAGGGCCACCCAGGCGCGGCCGATGCGGGAGTGCTGCAGGCGCCAGGCCATGATCACCACCAGCACGGTCAGCGCCAGGAACAGGTAGTAGTACAGATAGACGCTGTGGAAGCTCAGGCCGAACAGCTCGATGGTCTGGCCCAGCGACGCGCCGCCGATGTGGATCGGGTCGATCAGGTTGATGCCCTGCGGACCGTTGGTGATGTTGACCGGCGAGTTCAGGTTGTTCATGAAGATGCGCACGATCTCGCCGAAGCCCAAGGTCACGATGGCCAGGTAGTCCCCCTTCAGCTTCAGCACCGGCGTGCCCAGCAGCACCCCACCCAGCGACGCGCAGGCGGCGCCCAGCGGAATGGTCAGGAAGAACAGCCAGTGGATGTCGAAGTGCGGGGAGCTGAGCAAGGCGTAGGTATAGGCGCCGATCGCGTAGAAGGCGATGAAGCCCAGGTCCAGCAGGCCGGCGAAACCGACGACGATGTTCAGGCCCAGCGCCAGCATCACGTACAGCAGCGCGAAGTCGACGATGCGCACCCAGGAATTGCCCAGCGCGCCGCCGACGACGAAGGGCAGCACCAAGAGCGCGATGGCGCTGAGGGCGAACAGACCCATCTTCTTGTTGGTATCCAGAGTATTCAGATTCATGTCTTTCTCTCCGGATCAGGCGCGATCGGCCATTTTTTCGCCGAGCAGGCCGGACGGGCGGAAGATCAACACCACGATCAGCACGATGAAGGCGATGATGTCCTGGTAGTTGGAGCCGAGGAAGCCTCCGGTCAGCGTGCCGATATAACCGGCGCCCAGGCTCTCGATGATGCCGAGCAGCAGGCCGCCGGCGACCGCGCCGCCCAGATTGCCGATGCCGCCGAGCACCGCGGCGGTGAACGCCTTCAGGCCTATCATGAAGCCCATGTAGTAGTGGGCCTGCTCGTAGTTGGTGGCCACCATCACGCCGGCGATGGCGCCGAGGCCGGAGCCGATGACGAAGGTCGCGGAGATGATGGTGTTGACGTTGACGCCCATCAGGCCGGCCACCGCCGGGTTCTGGCTGGTGGCGCGCATCGCGCGGCCAAGCTTGGTCTTCTCCACCATCAGCAGCAGGCCGGCCATGATGGCCAGGCACAGCACGATGATCAGGATCTGCAGCTTGGTGATGCTGGCGCCGAAGACGGTCACGACGTCGTGATCGATGATGGACGGGAACGGGATGTAGTTGCGGCCCCAGATCAGGATGGCCACCTGCTGCAGCACGATGGACATGCCGATCGCGGTGATCAGCGGCGCCAGCCGCTGCTTGCCGCGCAGCGGGCGGTAGGCGATGCGCTCGATGGTGAAGCCCAGCAGCATGCAGGCCGGAATCGCCACCAGCATGCCGATCAGCACCAGCGCCGGCCCCGGCAGATTGACGCCGGCGCCCATCAGCGCATTGACGACGGTGATGGTGACCATGGCGCCGAACATCACCACTTCGCCATGGGCGAAGTTGATCAGCCCCATGATCCCGTACACCATGGTGTAGCCCAGCGCGATCAGCGCGTAGATGCTACCCAGAACGAGACCGTTCAGGATTTGTTGCAGAAAAATGTCCACGTTTGGAGATCTCCTCTGATTGTCGACCGGCAGCTTGGCGAGGTGTTACCTCTTGTTGACTGCTGCCTGTTTTATCTACCTGCGGCGAGCCTTTTCCTTGGCTTCTGTCCGACAGGCGAACCGATTATCACCATGTATCCAATCGACTGTCAATTACGCATACCGCCAAAAAAACCGAGCACCGTAAAGCATTTATTTTCAAATCATCTAATTGATTTTTAAGACTTTTTAGGACAAATCTCCAGATCGAATTTTTATAGAGACCAGTATTGGCAAAAGTCTTTCCCTTTCCTTACCGCTTTCACATTTTGGTCATACTCTCCATCACTTTTATTCACATGCGAACATTCAACCGATAGTCTCGGCATGCATTGTGAACAATCGACGATGAGTATCGTTCATTTGCATACAATCTACAGTACCAATTGCTATCCATTAATTCGCTGACTTCGAATATTAAAAAATTCTGCAGCACGCCCGAACCGACGCTGGCGACTTCCACCACACAACGCTGCCGATATGCAACAACCATGCCAATTTTCAACATAGCCCCCGTCTGGAATGACGGTACGCCAAGTTTGTTAACAGCGATGGGCCGGAACAATGAAAAAGCCCGTCCCGGCGCGGGCCGGAACGGGCTTGAATGAAACGGCGGACCGGGCTCAGGCCAGCTGGAACGGATAGACCTTGCCCAGGCCCAGGATGCGGGTCAATTCGTCCAGCGCGCCGCGGCATTCGTTCAATAGCTGCGGATCGGCCAGATCGGCCGGCGCCAGCCGGTCGCGGTAATGGCGTTCCACCCAGTCGTTCAGCGTCGCGAACAGCGCGTCGCTCATCAATACCCCGGGATTCACCGCCGCCAGCTCGGCCTCGTTCAGCGCGACGCGCAAGCGCAGGCAGGCTGGACCGCCGCCGTTCTGCATGCTCTGCTTCAGATCGAAGGCCCTGACCTCGTCGATCGGGCCGCCGCCGGCGACGAGCTTCTGCAGATAGCTCCACACCCGCTCGCTGTTGCGGCACTCTTCCGGCACCACGATCAGCATCTTGCCGTCCGCCTTGGAGAGCAGCTGGCTGTTGAACAGATAGCTCTTCACCGCCTCCTCCACCGTCACCTCGGCGCGCGGCACCTCGATGGCGGCGAAGCGGCCGCCGCGCGCCGCCAGCTTGCGGGCGAGCTCGTCCAGCACCTCGGCCTGGTTCAGGAAGGCCTGTTGGTGGTGGAACAGCACTTCGCCGTTGCCGACCGAGATCACGTCGTTGTGGAAGACGCCGGCGTCTATGGTGTCCGGGTCCTGCTGCGCGTAGACGACGCCGGGCTCGGCCAGGCCGTGCAGCCTGGCCACCGCCCGGCTGGCCTCCAGCGTCTGCCGCGCCGGAAACTTGGCCGGCTTCGGATAGCGGCTGTCGAAGGCCGCCGCGCCGAACACGAAGAACTCGACGCCCGGCTGACCGTAGCCGGCGCAGAAACGGGTGTGATTGGCCGCGCCCTCGTCGCCGAAGTGCATCTGCGCCGGCAGCGCCTCGTGCACGGCGAAGCGCGCCTCGTCGGCGAACATCGCCCGCAGCACGCGGCCGGTTGTCGGATGCTCGATCGAGCGGTGGAATTTGTTGTTCAGATTGGCCGGCGTGAAATGCACGCGGCCGTCGGCGGTGTCGGCCGACGGACTGACCGTGGCCGCGTTGGCAGTCCACATGCTGGACGCGGACGTCGCCGCCGCCAGCATCGCTGGCGCCTCCTTGGCCGCCGCCGCGATCACCTCGGCGTCGCTGCCGGCGAAGCCCAGCCGGCGCAAGGACGCCACGTCGGGCCGCTCCTGCGGCGCCAGCACGCCCTGCTTGAAGCCCAGGTCGTGCAGCGCCTTCATCTTCTGCAGGCCCTGCTTGGCCGCCAGCTTCGGGTTGGACGCCGCGCTGACATTGTTGGTGGACGCGACATTGCCGAAGGACAAGCCGCTGTAGTTGTGCGTCGGGCCGACCAGGCCGTCGAAATTCACTTCATAGGCATTCATGTGAGAAACCTCTGTTGCCTCTATCCGTCTTGATGGCGGGGCGATCCGCCGAACCGTCCCGTCTTGCCGCCTTGCTCATGCCTTGTCGCCAGACCTTGTCGGCTGGCGCCCCCTCTCCCCAAGCCCTCTCCCGCCAGGGGAGAGGGGCTTGCGCGATACCTCCAGTCCAATTTCGACAGAGGCCGGTCGACTGCCGTCGCACCGATTTTCTCCCCTCTCCCCTTGCGGGAGAGGGGCCGGGGGAGAGGGGGCTCTCTTAAAACACCATGCCCGGCGACAGCTGCGCCGGCAGCGTCAGGCTGTCGCACTCCAGGGACGCCACTGGATAGGCGCAGTAGTCGGCCGCGTAGTAGGCGCTGGGCCGGTGGTTGCCGGACGCGCCTATGCCGCCGAACGGCTGGCTGCTTGCAGCGCCGGTCAACGGTTTGTTCCAGTTGACCACGCCGGCGCGCGATTCCAGCCAGTAGCGGTCGTACAGCTCGCGGCTGTCGGACAGCACCCCGCCGGCCAGGCCGAAGCGGGTGTCGTTGGCGACGGCGATGGCCTCGTCGACGTCGGCGTAGCGGATCACCTGCAACAGCGGACCGAAGAACTCCTCGTCCGGACGGGCGACGGCCGTGGTGTCGATGATGCCCGGCGTCAGCATCGCCGCGCCCTCCTCCAGCCTGCGCATCGCCAGCAGCGTCTTGCCGCCGGCGGCCAGCAGCGCGTCCTGCGCCTTCAGCAGCGTGTCGGCGGCGGCGTTGGAGATCACCGCGCCCAGGAAGGGCGCCGGCTCGGCGTCGAACTTGCCGACGCGCAGCCTGCCGGCCACCTCGACCAGGCGGGCGACGAAGGCGTCGCCCCACTCGCCTTGCGGCGCCAGCAGGCGGCGCGCGCAGGTGCAGCGCTGGCCGGCCGAGACGAAGGCGGACTGGATCACGTGGTGCACGGCGCCGTCGACATCGGCCACCTCGCCTACGATCAACGGATTGTTGCCGCCCATTTCCAGCGCCAGGATCTTGTCCGGGCGGCCTGAGAACTGTTTGTGCAGCAGCGCGCCGGTGGCGGAGCTGCCGGTGAAGAACAGGCCGTCGATGCCGTCATGGCCGGCCAGCGCGACACCTGTATCCTTCGCGCCCTGCAGCAGGCCGATGACGCCGGCCGGCAGGCCTGCCTCGGCCCACAGTTTCACCGTTTCCTCGGCGGTCCACGGCGTCAGCTCCGACGGCTTGAAGATCACCGCGTTGCCGGCCAGCAGCGCCGGCACGATGTGGCCGTTCGGCAGGTGGCCGGGGAAGTTGTACGGGCCGAACACCGCGACCACGCCGTGCGGCTTGTGGCGCAGCACCGCCTGGGCGTCGCCCATCGCCGCGGCGCGCTCGCCGGTGCGGTCGGCCAGCGCCTTCAGCGAGATCTCGATCTTGCCGACCATGGTGGTGACTTCGGTCGTCGCCTCCCACAGCGGCTTGCCGGTTTCCTGCGCGATGACGCGGGCCAGCCCGGCCTTGCGCTCGGTCAGCAACTCGCCGAAACGGCGCACGACGGCTGCGCGCGCGTCCAGCCCCATCCGGGCCCAGGCCGGGAAGGCGGCGCGGGCGGCGCGCGCGGCGGCGTCCACCTGGCTGGCGCTCGCGGCGCGGCCCTGCCACAACGGCGCGTTGTCGGCCGGATTGGTCTTGGCCAGCGCCTCGCCGTCGCCGGCCAGCCACTTGCCATCGATGAACAGACTGCTCATTACACTGCCTCCTTCGGCGACAGGGTCACGCAACGCACGCTGTCTCCGTCCTGTACATTGAGCGCCCGCGCCAGATCCGGCGTCAGGCTGAACTCGCCCTGCGGCCGCACCGACTCCGCCAGCACCGCGCGGAAGCCGTGCAGCGAGTCGTTGCAGACCAGATAGCACTCCCGCTCGCCGGCCGGCAGCGGGTCGACGACGCGCGCCGGCAGCCGCTGGCTTTCCTTCACCGCGCGGATGTCGCTGGTATAGGCCTGTATCGTCGGGCCGGCGTCGAAGATGTCGACATAACCCTCGTAGCGGAAGCCCTCGGACTCCAGCAGGGCCACCGCCGGGCGGGTGCCCTCGTGGGTCTGGCCTATCACCGCCTGCGCGTCCGGCGGCAGGAAGTCGACATAGACCGGGTGCTTGGGCATCAGCTCGGCGACGAAGGCCTTCTGGCCGACGCCGGTCAGATAGTCGGCCTTGGCGAAATCGATGGAGAAGAAGTGGCGGCCCAGCGCCTCCCAGAACGGCGAGCGGCCGGCCTCGTCGGACACGCCGCGCATTTCGGCCACCACCATCTTGCCGAACAGCTGCGGGAACTGCGCCAGGAACAGGAAGCGGCTCTTGGACAGCAGGCCGCCGTTGCGGTTGACGCGGTAGTCCGGATGGACGAACAGGCTGCACAGCTCGGAATAGCCGGTGTGGTCGTTGGACAGGAACAGCGTCTCGTGACGGGAATAAACGCCCAGCTCTTCCGACGCATGGACGATGGTGCCGACGCGGTAGTTGTACCAGGGCTCCTTCAGGCCGACGGCGGCCTCGATCGCGCAGATGCCGGCCACCTTGCCGGTTTCGCCGTCTTCCAGCACGAAGACGTAGCCGTGGTCGGCGCGATCAAGCTCGCCGGCGAAGGACAGCACCGAGCGGCCGATCTTGCGCGACAGCCTCTCCTCGTTCACCGGCAGCGAAGTCATGCCGATGCCGGCGCTCTTCGCCAAATGCATCAGGCCGTCGAGGTCCTTGTGTTCAACGGGACGGATAAACATCATCGCCTCTCTCCTCACGCTTGCTGCAGGCCGGCGACGCGCACCGCGTCGCCGCTGGTCACGCCCAAGGCCTTGGCCGCGTCCGGGTTGATGAAGGCCACGCCGTCCACCACCGCGACGCGGGCAATGGTGGCGGCGAAGCCGGCCAGACGCTGATTGCCGAGCAACTGCGGCGCGGCCTGGGCCGGCAGGCTGGCCTGCACTTCCACCGGGTAGACGCCGCTGTGCTCCACCGTCTTCAGTCGGTCCAGCTCGGCGGTCAGCACCGCGCCGCCGTCGAAGATGTCCAGATAGTTGTCGGCCTCGAAGCCCTCGTGGCACAGCAGCCGGCACACGCGCTCGAAGTGCGGATGGATCTGGCCTATCGCCTGCTGCGCCTCGTCCGGCAGCAGCGGGACGTAGATCGGATAGCTGGGCATCAATTCGGCGATGAAGGTCTTGCTGTGGCTGACGAAGGCCTGCTCCACCTGCAGGAAATCCATATTGAAGAAGCGGCGGCCGATCGCGTTCCAGAACGGCGACTGGCCGGCGTCGTCGTGTATGCCCTGCATCTCGGCGATGATGCGGCGGCCGAAGCGCTCGCGTTCGCCGGCGATGAACAGCAGCCGGGCCCGCGACATCAATTCGGCGGCGATCGGCTCCAGGCCGCCGTCGACAAAGAAGCCGCACAGCTGCACGGTGCCGGTCAGATCGTGGCAGATGTTCAGCACATGGATGCGGTTGTTGACCTTCAGCGCGCGGGAGGCGTGCACCGCAGTCTCGCTGCGGTAGCTGTAGAACGGCTGGTCGAAACCGGCCGACGCGCAGATAGACGCGGTGCCGACCACGGCGCCGCCATGCTCCAGCACGAACATATAGTATTCGCTGCCGGCGTCGCCGGTGGCTTCATGCTCGAAGGCGTCGACCGATTGCCGGATGCGCTCGAACAGTTTCTCGCGGTTGCTCGGCAGGCTGGTGACGCCGATGCCGCTGGCCTTGGCCAGCCGCTCTATCGCGGGCAGGTCCGAGGTGCGGACGGGACGCACGGTAAACATGGGAACTCCTCCCTGGTTGTGCTGCGCCGGCGCCGAATCGGGCGCAGCCGCAGCCGCGACCCGGCCGGAGGCGGGGTCGTGGCGATGGAATCGGGATTGCTCGAAACCAGCCGCGCGCCCGCTAGATAGGCGCGCGGCTCGGCCTTACTGGCCGGACAACAGGTCGGCGATGGCGGCGTCGAGGCGCTGCAGGCCCTCGTCGATGTCGGCGTCGCTGATCACCAGCGACGGCGCCAGGCGCAGCACGCTGAGGCCGGCCACCAAAATCATCAACTGCCGCTTCTCGGCGGCCTTCAGGAATTCGCGGGCGCGGCCGTTGTATTCGTCGGTCAGCACGCAACCGATCAGCAGGCCCTTGCCGCGCACCAGCTTGAACACCTTGTGCTTGGCGTTGATCGCCTCCAGGCCGGCCACCAGACGCTGATGACGGGCCTCGACGCCGGCGAGCACCTCGGGCGAGCTGATGATGGACACCACCTTGTGCGCGACCGCGCAGGCCAGCGGGTTGCCGCCGTAGGTGGAGCCGTGGCTGCCGATGCCGAAGCTCTTGGCCACTTTTTCGGTGGTCAGCATCGCGCCGATCGGGAAGCCGCCGCCTATGCCCTTGGCCGACGACAGGATGTCCGGCATCACGCCGTACTGCTGATAGGCGTACAGCGCGCCGGTGCGGCCCATGCCGCTCTGCACCTCGTCGAAGACCAACAGCGCGTTGTGCTTGTCGCACAGCTCGCGCGCGGCCTTCAGGAATGCCGGATCCGCCGGCAGCACGCCGCTCTCGCCCTGGATGGGCTCGATGACCACCGCACAGGTCTTGTCGGAGATCGCCGCCTTCAGCGACTCGATGTCGTTGAACTCGAAGTGGGCGATGCCGCCGGGCACCGGGCCGAAGCCTTCGGTGTACTTGGGCTGGCCGCCGACGCTGACGGTGAACAGCGTGCGGCCGTGGAAGGAATTGACGCAGGACAGGATCTGGTTCTTGTCCGGGCCGAAGTTGTCGTACGCGTATTTGCGCGCCAGCTTGAACGCGGCCTCGTTGGCCTCGCCGCCGGAGTTGCAGAAGAACACGCGATCGGCGAAGGTCTTCTCCACCAGCAGGCTGGCCAGCTTCAGCGCCGGCTCGTTGGTGAACACATTGGACACATGCCACAGCTTGTTCGCCTGCTCGGTCAGCGCGGCCACCAGTTCCGGATGGCAATGACCCAGCGCGTTGACGGCGATGCCGCCGGCCAGGTCGACGAATTCGCGACCGTCCTGGTCCCAGACGCGGGAACCTTCGCCTCGTACCGGGATGAAACCGGCCGGGCCGTAATTGGGCACCATGACCTGGTCGAAATCAGCGCGGCTTACCGAATTGCTCATTGATGGTTTTCCTTCCTTGTTCTGTCTTGCGCCAGCGCTTTTTCCGCGCGGCTGTTTTTACATGCTCGATCGATTCTAAAGGAAGCTGACGAGAAGTCACTATCCTGTTTGCGACACCGGCGTACAAAAAGCATCCGACAAATCATGGTTTAGTGTCAGACAATCAGCATTGTCCATTTTTTCACCCCCTCCTCCCCGCCGTTTCCCTCCCACGCTCCGCCGTCGTCTGTCAAACAAAAAAATACCGATACGCAGTCAACCATTGAGAATGATTTTCGTTTTTCTATGCTGAAACAGTCCACTGCCGTACAGCGGCGGCGGTCATGGCTTCGCGGCCGGCGCTGTCGGTCGAATAACGAGAACGATACGCATTAATCAGGATGCAATGGAACCCCTCTTGGGAGATGTGACACTGTGAAACGATACGCACCACCCCATCCGCGCCGGCTGCTGGCCTGCGCCGTCGCCGCCGGCCTGCTGCTGACCGGTCTCGCTCGCGCCGCCGACAGCGTCGACGCCGACGTCAATCCCGCCGATCTGCCCGAGGCCGACCAGACCATCAAGGCCAAGCCGGACAACCAGTGGACCGGCTGGTGGAACCGCTCCACGCTGCTGGGCGACATCGGCGGCCTGCGCTCCGCCCTGGGCCGTCACGGCGTCACGCTGGGCCTGACCGAGAGCAGCGAATACCTGCGCAACGTCAGCGGCGGCATCCAATACGGCGGCGCCTATCAGGGCCTGTCCACGCTGACGCTGGGGCTGGATACCCAGCGCGCCGGCTGGTGGGACGGCGGCAGCTTCAACGTCAGCGTGCTGGACATCCACGGCAAGCCGTTCAGCGCCGACCACGTCGGCAGCATACAGAGCGCCAGCGGCATCGAGGCCGACCGCACCACCCGGCTGTGGGAAGCCTGGTTCCAGCAGCAGCTGAACGGCGAACGGCTGGACCTGAAGATAGGCCAGCAGAGCCTGGACCAGGAATTCATGGCGTCGCAGTACGGCGGCGCCTTCATCGGCACCATGTTCGGCTGGCCGGCGGTGCCGTCGGCCGACCTGCCGGCCGGCGGACCGGCCTACCCGCTGTCCGGCCTGGGCGTGCGGCTGCGCGGCAAGATAGGCGACAGCATCACGCTGCTCGGCGGCGTCTTCGCCGGCGACCCGACCCGCGACGCGACGCAAAACCCCGACTCGCAACAGTTGAACAAGCACGGCACCACCTTCAGCACCCACGGCGGCACGCTGTTCATCGGCGAGCTGCAGTACGGCCGCAACCTGCCGTCGAACGGCGCGCTGGAAAGCCCGCGCCCGCTGAACGGCATCGGCGGCCTGCCCGGCACCTACAAGCTGGGCTTCTGGTATCTGAACCACAAGACCGCCGACACCCGTTGGGACGCCAACGGCCAGCCGATGGCGATCACCGGCGCCGATCCGATGCTGCACAACGGCAACTACAGCGTCTACGCCGTGGCCGACCAGACCGTGTGGCGCCCGGCCGAGGACAGCAGCCGGACGCTGAACGTGTTCACCCGCCTGATGGGCGCGCCCGGCGACCGCAATCTGGTCAGTTTCTCCGCCAACGCCGGCGTGACGCTGACCGCGCCATTCGCCGGCCGCGACAACGACACCGTCGGCCTGGCCTTCGGCTACGTCAAGGTGGGCAACCACGCCGCCGGCAACGACATCGACACCGGCGTCGCCAACGGCAACCCGCTCTACCCGGTGCGCGGCAACGAAACCCAGGTCGAGGCCACCTATATTTATCAATTGACGCCATGGTGGCAGTGGCAGGCCGATGTGCAGTACGTGCGCAATGTCGGCGCCGGCGCGGTATCGCCGAACGACCCGAGCCAGACCCAGCGCATCCCCAACAACTGGGTGGTGGGCCTGAAGACCAATATCACCTTCTGAGCGCGGGCCTCTGCCCCCACTGGAGAATGCAGCAATGAAACTGGAATTTCCGCAGCGCAAGCTGCTCGCCGCCGCCGCCACCCTGCTGGCGCTGGCGGGCGGCGCCCACGCCGGCGACGCCTTCCTGGCCGGCGTCAAGCGCCATACCGTCCTGACCAACACCGTGCCGGACAACGGCGACCAGAACCCGTACGCCATCGTCGTCTCACCGATCACCTCCGGCAAGATCAAGGCCGGCGACGTGCTGGTGGACAACTTCAACAACGCCGCCAACCTGCAAGGCATGGGCAGCACCATCGTCAACTACCACCCGGACAGCAAGAACCTGACGCTGTTCGCGGAAATACCGCGCACGCTGGCGCAGTGTCCGGGCGGCGTCGGCCTGTCCACCGCGATGACGGTGCTGAAGAGCGGCTGGGTCATCGTCGGCAGCACGCCCAGCAACGACGGCACCACCGACACCAAGGGCGCCGGCTGCCTGATGGTGCTGGACACCGAGGGCAAGCTGGTCGACGTCTGGTCCGGCCCGGACATCAACGACCCCTGGGGCAATATGGCGGTGATAGACAACGGCGACAAGGCCACGCTGTTCGTCAGCAACGCCGGCTTCGGCGTCGGCAGCGCCAAGGGCACGCCGCCGGTGATCAACCAGGCCACCGTGCTGAGGCTGGACCTGGAAATCCCGGCCGGCAAGCCGCCGAAGATCGCGGGCCGCACCGTCGTCGCCAGCGGCTTCGGCGAACAGGCCGACAAGGGCGTGTTCCTGGTCGGCCCCACCGGCCTGGTCTACGGCAAAGACGACAAGCTCTACGTGTCCGACGCGCTGGGCAACCGCATCAGCGAGATCTGGGACGCCACCACCCGCACCACCAGCGCCGGCGTCGGCCGCACGCTGACCCACGACGGCCTGCTGCTGCGCCCGCTGGCGCTGACGACGACGCCGCAAGGCCATCTGCTGGCCACCAACGGCTCCAACGGCAAGGTGGTGGAGATAGACCCGGCCAACGGCGAGCAGCTGGGCGCGCGCTGGATAGACGCCAACAAGGCGCAGACCCCGCCCGGCAACGGCGACCTGTTCGGCATCGCCGTGACGCCTGAGGGCGACGGCTTCTACTACGTCACCGACGACAACAATAATCTGGTGCTGGCGAAATGAGCGACGGCCAAGCTCCGAAGCAGCCGTCCCGGCGGGGCTTCCTCGCCGGCGGCGGCGCGCTGGCGCTGGCCGGCTGGCTGGGCGGCGCGCCGGGCCTGGCCCGGGCGGCCGCCGGCCGCGCCAAGACCGCGCCGGCCAAGGACCAGGAGGCATTCTACGGCCCGCACCAGGGCGGCATCGTCACGCCGCAGCAGCAGAACAGCTATTTCGCCGCCTTCGACCTGGCCGACACCGCCAAGCGCGAGGACGTGATCGCGCTGTTGAAAGCCTGGACCGACGCCGCCGGCCGCCTCGCCCGCGGCCTGCCGGCGCGCGCGCTGAGCGGCCAGGCCGACAAGGCGCCGCTGGACTCCGGCGAAGCGGTCGGCCTCGCCACCGCGCGGCTGACGATCACCTTCGGCTTCGGCCCCGGCCTGTTCTCCAAGAACGGCGTCGACCGCTACGGCCTGGCCGCGCGTCGGCCGGAAGCGCTGGTGGACCTGCCCAAGTTCAACGGCGATCAGCTGGTGCCGGAGAAGAGCGGCGGCGACCTGTCCATCCAGGCCTGCGCCGACGATCCGCAAGTGGCCTTCCACGCGGTGCGGCAGCTGGCCGCGCTGGCCGACGGCGTCGCCGCCGTGCGCTGGGTGCAGACCGGCTTCGCCAGCGGCGCCCCCGGCGGCGGCACCCCGCGCAATCTGATGGGCTTCAAGGACGGCACCAACAACCCGTCGACCAAGGACCCGTCGCTGATGAACCAGTTCATCTGGGTCGGCGACGAAGGCGGCTGGATGAAGGGCGGCAGCTATTTGGTGGCGCGCCGCATCCGCATCGCCCTGGAGCACTGGGACAAGACCGAGCTGGGCTTCCAGCAGGAAGTGGTGGGCCGCTACAAGGAAAGCGGCGCGCCGCTGGGCCAGAAGCACGAATTCGAGCCGCTGAAGCTGGACGCCGTGGACAAGGACGGCAATCCGGTGATTCCGGACACCGCCCACTCGCGCGTGGCCTCGCCGCAGGAAAACGACGGCGCGCGCATCCTGCGCCGGGCCTACTCGTACAACGACGGCGCCAACTTCACCGCCGAGCGCTGGCCGCCGTGGCGCCAGGGCATCGAATACGATGCCGGCCTGTTCTTCCTCGCCTACCAGCGCGACCCGCGCACCGGCTTCATCCGCATCAACAAGAAGCTGGCGGCGATGGACATGATGAACCAGTACATCACCCATGTGGCCAGCGCCGTCTTCGCCTGCCCGCCCGGCGCGCGTCCCGGCGGCTATATCGGCGAGACGCTGTTCGCCGGCCTGTGACCCCCGCTTGCAAAGGAAAGACAATATGAAAACGAAGAAACTGATTGCCGCGCTGCTCGCCGGCGGCCTGCTGGCGGCCAGCCAGCTCTCGCTCGCTGCCAGCCTGGTGCTGTACAACGCCCAGCACCCGCAAACCATCAAGCTGTTGACCGACGACTTCGAGAAAATGAGCGGCATCGGCGTCAAGATCCGCTCCGGCGAAGGCCCGGAACTGTCCGCCCAGCTGCTGGCCGAGGGCAAGGCCTCGCCGGCCGACGTCTATTTCGCCTCCAACTCGCCGGAGCTGATGCTGCTGGAAGGCAAGCAGATGCTGGCCAAGCTGCCGGCCGCCACCTTGTCGCCCATCCCGGCGCGCTACAGCTCGCCGCAGGGCGAATGGGTGGGCGTGATGGCGCGCGAGAACGTGCTGGTCTTCAACAACAAGCTGGCCGCCGGCGCCCAGATGCCGGCCTCGCTGCTGGATCTGGCCCGCCCGCAATGGAAGGGCAAGCTGGCCATCGCCCCGTCCGACGGCGACTTCCTGCCGCTGGTCAGCGCGGTGCGCGCGCTGAAGGGCGAGCCGGCGACGCTGGCCTGGCTGAAGGGCCTGCGCGACAACGCCCAGACTTTCGACGACAACGAGGGCGTGGTGGCGGCGGTAAACCGCGGCGGCGTGGCCGTCGGCGTCATCAACAACTACTACTGGACCCGCCTGCAGGTGGAACTGGGCAGCAAGGGCATGCACAGCCAGCTCTACCACTTCGGCAACGCCGACGTCGGCGCGCTGATCAACGTGTCCGGCGCCGGCATCCTGAAAACCGCGCATAACGCCGACGCGGCGCACAAATTCCTGGCCTACCTGGTCAGCCCGCGCGCCCAGCAGCTGATCGCCAAGAGCAATATCACCTTCGAATACCCGCTGCTGCCCAGCGTGGCTCCGGCCCCGCAGCTGAAGCCGTTCAACCAGCTGAACCCGCCGCCGCTGGACATGCAGAAGCTGGGCGACGACAGCCAGTCGGCCAAGCTGCTGCGCCAGGCGGGGCTGCTGTAAATGAACGCAGCGGTCTTGCGCCTGGCCGCCGGCGCCCGCCGGCGGCCGCTGAGCCTCACCGCCTGCGCCGCGCTGGTGGCGGCGCTGGTGCTGCTGCCGCTGGGCTTCACGCTGTGGCAGGCGATCAGCTACGGCGGCGGCGACGCCGCCGAGTTGCTGTTCCGCCCCATCGTCGCCCGGCTGGCCGGCAACACCGCGCTGATCGTCTTGGCCAGCACCGCCAGCTGCGCCGTCGCCGGCACCGCCTCGGCCTGGCTGGTCGAACGCACCCGGCTGCCGGGCCACAAACTGTGGGCGCTGCTGTGCGTCGCGCCGCTGGCCATCCCGCCGTTCATCACCAGCTTCGCCTGGGTGTCAATCAGCCCCGATCTGCAGGGTTTCTGGGGCGCCTGGCTGGTGCTGACCACCGCCTACACGCCGCTGGTCTACCTGCCGGTGTCGGCGGTGCTGCGCAATATGGACCCGGCGCTGGAGGAAACCGCCCGCGCGCTGGGCCTGTCGCCGTGGTCCTGTTTCCTGCGGGTGACGCTGCCGCAACTGAAGCCGGCGTTGCTGGGCGGCATGCTGCTGGTGGCGCTGTCGACGCTGTCCGAGTTCGGCGCCTTCATGCTGCTGCACTTCCACACCTTCACCACCGAGATCTACGCCGAATACCGCGCCAGCTTCGACAGCGCCGGCGCCTCGCTATTGGCCAGCGTGCTGATGGCGGCCGGCGTGCTGATCCTGCTGGCCGAGCTGCGCGTGCGCGGCCAGAGCCGCTACCAGCGGCTGGACCGCGGCGCGCGCCGCGCCGCCGGCCGGCTGGCGCTGGGCTGGAAGCGCTGGCCGGCGCTGGCCTGGCTGTTGCTGCAAGCGTCGGCCACGCTGCTGGCGCCGATCGCCACCATCCTGTACTGGACGCTGCAGCCGGGCGCCGACGCGGTGACGCCGGCCGAAGTGTCGCCGCAGCTGCTGCTGTCCGCCACCGCCTCCTCGCTGGGTCTGGGCCTGTCCGCCGCCGCGCTGACCACGCTGCTGGCGCTGCCGCTGGGCTATCTGCTGGCGCGCCATCCGGGCCGGCTGGCCCATCTGCTGGAACGGGTGGTATATCTGGCCCAGGGCGTGCCCGGCATCGTCATCGCGCTGGCGCTGGTCAATCTGGCCATCCAATGGCTGAAGCCGCTGTACCAGAGCGCGGCGATGCTGGCGCTGGCCTACGCCATCATGTTCCTGCCGCTGGCCCTGGTCAGCGTCAGGAGCGCGCTGTTGCAGGCGGAAAGCCGGCTGGAGGAGCTGGCGCGCTCGCTGGGCCTCAACTGGTGGCAATCGCTGTGGCGGGTGGTGCTGCCGCTGGCCGCGCCCGGCCTGGGCGCCGCCGCCAGCCTGGTCTTCGTCTCGGTGATCACCGAGCTGACCGCCACGCTGCTGCTGGCGCCGATAGGCACCGAGACGCTGGCCACCCAGGTGTGGGCCGACACCGCCGCGCTGGCCTTCGCCGCCGCCGCGCCGTATGCCGCCATCCTGATCGCGCTGTCGCTGTCCGCCACCTGGCTGTTGATGTCCTGCCTGGGACGCGGCGCGGTGCTGGACGGCCAGGCGCAACCATGGAATCAACAGGAAGATCCGCCATGTCGGAACTGAAAATAGAAAATCTGGGCAAGCGCTTCGGCGCGCACCGGGTACTGGACGACATCAGCCTCACGGTAGAGCAAGGCTCGCTGCTGGCGCTGCTGGGCCCGTCCGGCAGCGGCAAGACCACGCTGCTGCGGCTGTTGTGCGGCTTCGAGCGCTGCGACGAAGGCAGCATCGCGATAGGCGGCCAGCTGGTCGGCAGCCCGCAGGTCCATCTGCCGCCGGAAAAACGCCAGATCGGCTACGTGCCGCAGGAAGGCGCGCTGTTTCCCCACCTGTCGGTGGCCGACAACATCGTCTTCGGCCTGCCGCGCGCCGAGCGTCGCGAACGGCGGCGGGTGGCCGAGCTGCTGGACATGGTGGGCCTGCCGGCCGACTTCGCCGGCCGCGCGCCGCAGCAGCTGTCCGGCGGCCAGCAGCAACGGGTGGCCCTGGCGCGCGCGCTGGCGCCGAAGCCGGCGCTGGTTCTGCTGGACGAGCCGTTTTCGGCGCTGGACGCCGCCTTGCGCGCCGAAACCCGCCAGGCAGTGGCCGACGCGCTGACCGCCAGCGGCACCACCGCGCTGATGGTGACGCACGACCAGGCCGAGGCGCTGACCATGGGCCGCCGGGTGGCGGTGCTGTGGCAAGGCCGGCTGCTGCAGGTGGCCGCGCCGCTGGCGCTGTACCAGCGCCCGGCCAGCCCGGAACTGGCGGACTTCGTCGGCGACGCGGTGCTGCTGCCCGGCCGCGCCCACGGCGGCGAGGCGCAATGCGCGCTGGGCTGGCTGCCGCTGCTGGACGGCATGCCGCAGGGAGACGTGACCGTGCTGCTGCGGCCGGAACAGATCCGCCTGCTGCCGGCCGGCGACGCCGGCGTGCAGGCCAGGGTGCTGGACGTCAGCTTCTACGGCCACGACGCCAGCGTGCGGCTGGCGCTGGACGACGGCGGCCTGCTGGCGGCCCGCGTGCCGGGCCACCGCTGCCCGCGGCCAGGCGAGGCGGTGGCCTTGCAGGTGGAAGGTTCGGTCGCCTGTTTCGCCGCGGCCGGCGCTTCGAGCGGCGGCAGCGGCATCGCCGCCACCCGGCTGCAACACAGCCCGGCCTTGTTCCGCCAGGGAGAGTGAGCCTTATCTTCAACAGAGAACAAAGCCAACGCTCGTAAAAAAAAACCTTCCCGAAATGAGAAGGCTTTTTCATTTTCGATATGATCGAACAACATAAATTGGAATCAGTGGCTGGATACACCGCCTCAGTAAGCTGAAGTAGAGACCTGTTAAATGGCATCCACCAGTCAAATTGAGTAAAAAATCAGGACTGCAAAGTAGCCTGAATAGAATGAAGCCCAACGTTTATCAAGAACACTCATCATAATCATCATTGTAAATATCAAAATAAGCGCAGAACGGCACAAGCTCAATCCAATCATACTCTTTTCTAATTCAGAGTAAATTCAGGAACCATCTTCTGCTCATCGAATCGTAAAATAGAGCCATTATCAGATATGCAGAAAAACAAATGCATATCTTCGTCACTGACTATTTTCTTACAAACCCCTGGGCTAGATTTGGATATCAATGTTGATTTTTTATCACTGGATTCATATTGACTCAACTCATAGCTAGTGCTAAGCAAACCCATATCAATACCGACGGTAATCGCATGAGAAGGTGACGTAAAAATAATATCCTGTACAGTCACTCCAGGTGACTGAGTCGGTACCCACGATTTTCCGTTGTCAGTGGAAATACTGAGCTTTGAGAAAATTCCTTGCATTTTGTAAGCCGTAAAAACATTGGACCCTTTATCGTAATTCAATGAAGTTATTTCATGCCCAGGCCCAGCCAAGCTCCAACTTCCCTGTCTAACATCAAACACATGCAAATCATTCAAACCATTAACAAAATACTTACCATTTACATATTTCACCGCCGGTCTGAAAATTGCTAATTCGCTATCAATCGGTATTTTCTTTATTTGAATCAAACCAGAAAAGCCCTCATCCGCTTGGTAAATTGACATATCCTTCAAAGCAGAAAATTCCGAATAACTGCTCGAAATTACCTTCCCGGCAAGAATTAACCAGCCTTCTGACGTATGAGTCAAGCCTAGTATTTGAATCTTTTCGGGCAAAACAGCAACATTTTTCCACTGCTTGTTATTTTTCTTAAATATTTTTCCTTGATTAGTTGCCGCAACAACTGTCTGATTCTCAATGGCAATGGCTGTGATGCTATCAAGCGTACCCGTATCCAAGGAAGACCATGAACCATTCATATCTCTTACCCGAATCTGCCCTAATTCCGCCCCAAAATATTGCTCTCCATGCAATCCATTTACCCCTGAGTGAGTGATGGGAGGGAATGTACGTTTCGCTGCAGCCAGAAATTCCTCTGAATCTCCCATATCAATCAACTGTTTATTAAAACCCGACATACCTATTTTTCGACCATGTTCAAGCATCAGGTCAATAACCACACCTTGGTTTGAAATTTCATGCGGAATCAACACAGGAGAAGCTACGCTGCTTGGCTTCCAAACCTCAACTCTATGATCTAACAAATATAAAGCTTGCTTTTCTTCTACTGCCTTCACCTGAAGATCAAGTTCCGGGTGATGAATAGATAGCAACACTCTTTTATCTTGACCAACACCAACCCATATCAACCCTCCAATATCAGTAAAAGAGCCAGCCCTCACTTTAATTGGAGGGTAGGAGTGTTTTCTTAATGAATCGCCAAACATCTCCACTAGCTCATAATTACCCGCAGGCAACCACAATCCAAATCCGCCACACAGCTGATCACTTTGCTGCAATGTATATAAACTTCCATCCTCTTGTGACCGAAGCTGCACTTCGCTCACATCTGACAATGAGCTTTGAACTTTTGGAGAAAACACAAATCCATGTGTAAATTTCAATGCTTCTGGATTTTGTGGCACCAAAGGAGTCATCGCACACCCTGCCAACAGAGAAACCATAATTAGAGAAATAATTTTGGCAATAGCATTCATAAAATCACTCTGTAGCGATACGAAAAACGTTAGTAGTTAAAATATTACAAGGATAGCAAGGTGAGTTAAACAGAACGAAATCCAACACTCACTTGAAATGGTTGCCATGAACACTATTGTGAAGTGCACAGTGTACGTTGCCCCTCAAGTTAAGCCCAATCTACGACCCACCAACACCAAAGCATATAATAAACGGTTTTGGTATTTATTGAAAATATGACTGACAAAAATTCTGGAGTAATTGAAAAACAAGCGCGACGCTCAGAATGCTACACCTCAAAACTAGTAGTTTAAGTTCTTGCAATTAGCCAGGCATATTATTTTATCTCATAACAGCCCGTCTTAATGATCAATCTATCTCATGACTAGCGAGGGACTATGGATTAATGGGATACCCTCCCGGTTGAGTCGGCTTCAGAACACTAGGCTGCTCATAGCCAAATCACCCGAGAAGGAATCCATTTCATTAAGCTACGGCCCTACCTTGCTTAACTCACTGCGCCGCCTTGTCAGTCAGCCTGTATTTTCTCTTGAGCTCCAGGATCAAAGGCTGGTTTTTGGTAAGAAATTCATTGAACTGCTTGATCACATCACCTTGCCGGATGCTGGAGAGAGAAAAATCATTACTTTCAAACGGAAGCTTTTTGTCAAACACTAGCGCGCCTGGCTTGTGAATAATCTCATCAAGATAGTAATTGATGACTATCGGGCTGGCATAGACGGCGTCGTAGTGCCCGGTCATCCCCAAGGAGATCAATTTGCCGAACGAATCCTCCTGATAGACTCGAATGGTTCCATTATTGACCTTTTGCCGCATGGCCTTATCAAAAGGCCAAGGCGTGAATCCTCGCATGGTCACGATAGATTTAACAGAAATTTCCGATAACTGGTCAAACTTTTCTGGCTTTACCAGCAAGCCTTCAATGACATTTACCACTGGATCGCTGTAGAAGATGGGCTTGCCTTTCTTCATGTCGGCTTGCCAATGCGGATTGTCAGGATATTTAAAATCAATCGAGTTTTCGTTCAGAAATGTATGGAACAGTCTTGAAACCGGAAGCGATACATAAGTAAAAGAATGGCCTGACTGCTTTGCGAATGCATCCAGTAAATCTCTGCCATACCCGGAAAAATTCCCGTTGACACAACGATGCAACGGGTAATAGTCGACCTCTTCAACGCCTATGGTGAATGAGCTTGCCATGGCGGAGCCAGCAAGCCCCATGTAAATGAATGCCATTGAAATCCATGCCACTCTCATTTGGCATCACACCATTTAATGCGCATACAATAAAACATGAACAAACCCCGCTACTGAAGGGTTGATTATTGCTTATTACTGTAGAGCAAACAGGCAAACTCTGGCTTAGAAAATAATTGCCCACTCACTCAGCTCAGGAAACTACTCCCGCACAAACCCAAGAACACCCCTTCCCATTGCCTTTCCTTCCGCCAAGGGATTCGGCATCCAGTTGGTGAAAACTTCAAGCGCGTCGCCGTCCAGCCGGTAGAATCGTTGCTGTTCGGTGCCGTTCCAGGCTTCGTTCCAGCATGCGTCCACCATGACGATGAAGCTGTCCCCGTCTAGCCGATACCGCCCGGTATAGGCCATCACGGTACGGAACAGCGCCGCCTGCTGCTCGTCGGAGCTACCCGGTTCCCGCGCCTTGGCGGTCACCAGCACCATCATCCGCCCGTCGGCGCCGAAAATGAGATGGCCATTGGGGTCCGCGCCCCATGGCTGGGTGCGCGCCTTGGACGCCTGCAGTTCCATTTCAAAAGAAACCAGCCGCCAGCTGCCGTGCAGCCGGGTATCGCGCTCGGGCATATTCATCCTGTCGTCGTTCGTCTGAAAATGTGCTCGCCTGTCGAATACAGAGCAAGCCGCCTGCCAACCAGTCCGCGGGAGACGCACGCGCCGCCGATGGCGGGCGAAATCATGCTAGCACGAAGGCATAATCCGCCGCATGGGCCGGGGCGGCTTGCAAGGAAAACGGCGGGCCAACAGGCCCGCCGTCTCTTTCCAGCCAAACCAAGCATTCACTGAATGCATCCGGCTTTCAAACCACGGGCAAGCGCCCGCGCCCGCTCACTGCCCGGACAAAGTCTCCGCCCGGCCGGCGCGGCGGCCGTCCTGGGTGACGCCGCGCCAGTAGCGCGCCTGCACCTGCTGGCCGGCGCGATAGTCCTGCCAGCCGTGGCCGTCGAACGAGTATTGCAAGCGCGCGCCCGGCCATTCGGTGGTCGCAGACGCGCCGCCGGCGCCCGGCAGCACCGCCGGCATCGACACGCGGTAGCCTATGCCGGCGCGCTCCAGCTTGGCCGCCTCGCGCCAGCCCAGCACTGCGGCGAACTGCTGCCAATCGGCGTTCATCGCCGCCTTGTCCACCAGGTGGGTGACGCCCAGCTGGTAAGTCTCGCCGACCTTGTACGGCCGTTCCCACCCGGCCTTGTGCCAGGCGCGCTCGGCCAGCGCCAGCAGGCGCGGGTAGACCATGGTTTCAAACTCGGCGTCGGTGCGCATCACCTCGGTCCAGGCCTGGCCCTGTATGCCGGCATAGCGCGCCGGCGCGGCCGAGCTGGTCACGGCGAACGGCTGGCCCTGACGGTCCGGCATCACTTCTGCGTTCTGCGGCAGATTGTCCGGCGCGAAGCTGAACACCTTGTAGCTGTCGGTGTCGCGCGAGGCCCAGTAATAGCCATGCTCGTGCGGGTTCAGTTCGTACGGGAAGTCGAAGTACAGGTAATCCGGCAGCGCCAGCACCGTCTGGAAACCCTTGGCGACGTAGCCGTTGACGGCCTGCGCCGCGCCCCAGTACAGCGTGTCCCATTCTGTGACCATGGTGTTGCGGGTGGCGAAGTCGGACGCGCCGCTGGAACCGGCGACGCCGTCCTGCCACGCCGCCATCGTCGGGATGCCCTGGGTGGAAACGATGCGGCTGGCCTCGCGGGCGAAGCGCAGCGGCAGGTCGTCGACGCTCCTCAGCTG
The DNA here is from genome assembly GCF_002848345.1 of Chromobacterium sp. ATCC 53434. Taxonomy (NCBI): domain Bacteria; kingdom Pseudomonadati; phylum Pseudomonadota; class Betaproteobacteria; order Neisseriales; family Chromobacteriaceae; genus Chromobacterium; species Chromobacterium sp. ATCC 53434. The sequence goes on from NZ_CP025429.1 coordinate 3,400,411, forward strand.
ACCCTTGGCGATCTGCGCCAGGCAGGCCTGCGAGCGGCCCCAGGGCTTGTCCTGCTGCGCCATATTGACCTTGCCCTTGGACGGGTCGGTGCCGCTGGCGTCCTGGAAGCCGGAGCCCAGCAGGATGTTCTTGGCCTCATCGCCGCCGAAATGCCAGGTCTGCAGCGGCTGGCCGGCCTCGCGGTGCATCTGCGCCACTTCGGACACCAGCTTGGCGACGAAGCGCGCGCTGCCCGGCACGCAGGGGTTGAAATAGGTGCGGCGGTCGTAGAATTGCACCGACAGCGTGTTGGACTGGTCCTGCGGGTCCAGCAGCCGGTATTCGGACGCCGCCTGCGGCTGGCCGGCGGCAGCCAGCTTGCGGTAGCGCGCCTCCATGGACACCACGGCGGCGCGGGCGTGCGCCGGCATGTCGAATTCCGGAATCACCTCGATGAAGCGGGCCTGGGCGTAGCGGACCAAGTCGATGTAGTCGGCGCGGGACAGGTAGCCGCCGCCGGACTGATTGGCCGGGCCGGAGCCCAGTTGCGGCACCAGGCAGCGGGTTTCCGTCAGATCATGGCAGCGCCGCGCGCCGACATCGGTCAGCTCCGGCAGGCCGGGAATCTGCAGACGCCAGCCCTCGTCGTCGGACAGATGCAGGTGCAGCTTGTTCAGCTTGTAGGCGGCCATCTGGTCTATCAGGCGGCGCACCGTCGCCGGCTGCTTGAAGTTGCGCGCCAGATCGGCCATGAAACCGCGGTGGGCGTAGCGCGGCGCGTCCTCCACCGTCATCCAGCGCAGCTGGCCGCCGCCCTGCGGCAGCAGGCCCAGCAGCGTCTGCACGCCATAGAACACGCCGGCGGCGTCGAAGCCCTCAACCTTGATGCCATGCTGGCCTATCTGCAGCCGGTAGCCGCCGGAAACGGCGATGTCGGCAGGCAGACGGGAACCGACCACGCCGCCGCTGACGCCGACGCCCTCGTCGCGCAGGCCCAGTTGCGCCGCGCGCCGCGCCAGCGCGTCCTGCTGTGCCGGGCTGACGCCGGACAGATTCAGATTGAAGCCGCGGACCAGCAGCTCGCCGCCGCCCAGATGCTGGCGCAGCGCGGCCGGGATGACGCGGTTGGCCACCTGCGCCGCCGCCAGTTGCGGGCCGCGCTGGCTAAAGGTCCGGTAACGCTGTTCCGGCGTCGCCAGCGGCCGCAGCTCGCCGGCCGGGTTCTTCCAGTTGTCGCCGGTCAGCGGCAGCAGATAGCTGGCCTCGTCGCTGCTGTCGTGCTGCAGCAGAGCCGGCGGCTGGCCGTCCACCGTCACATAGGGCCGCGGCAATACGTCGCTTTCCTGCAGAATCCAGTATTCGTCCAGCAACGGCAGTTCCAGCTTCTGGCCGGGCGCCAGGCCCTGGAAGGCGGCGGTAGGCGTCACTTGATACAGGTCGCCGGTGATGTGGCGAAGGGCGAACTGCGGCGTGTCCAGCTTCAGGATGCGGCGTATGCTGTGCAGGTACAGATTCCAGCCCGCGCCGGCCGGCACCGCCTGCCCGCCCCTGTTCTCCAGGATCAGCCGCCCCTTCAGGCAGGACGCCCAGTCGGCCCCCAGCTCGGCGCACGGCGCGCCGGCGGCCGCGCCCTTGTTGGTGTCCACCGCAATTTTCAGCGACAGGCTCTGTCCCAGCGCCGTCGCGTCCGAGGCGGCCCACGCCCACGTCGACAAGGCGGTCAGCACCGCCGCCCCCAGCAATCGCTTCATGCTCATCGTCCACTCCCTTGTTGTTCACTGCATCGTGACGCCGGTCCGGCATCGCGCTTCCCGGCGCTTGGCGCCGTCATGCCGACGGCATTGGTATTTAATTGGTATGTCCAGCGCAGGGCAAGCGGTACTGCCAATTAGGACTGCTGCAATGCAAATCATTGCTTTTCGGACTTGCCGACAACCGGCAATCAGGCTAGTGCCCGCCACCCATTGTGACTGAAACGCTAAGTCCTTAATTCACAAGACCCATTAGCATTCCATTCACATTAATGACTTGTTCATTCACTTTATGCTTGACACATGACATCGATTGAATATAACTTTAAACGATAATCATTATCATTACCGTTTGGAGCCTGCCATGCGCACGCAATCCGCGACGACCGCCGACGATGGCGAATCCTACTATTTCATGTCCGCCCATCGCAGCGTGAAAGCCACCGGCATCCACTCCCGCCTGCGCCTGCCGGCCTGCGACGGCGGCGATGCCGGCGGCGCCTTCGCGCGCGCCGCGGCCGACGCGTTCGCCCGCGCCCGAGCCGACGGCATCCGCGAACCGGTGCTGATGGGGGCCATCCCCTTCGACATGGACAAGCCGTCGGAGCTGTTCATCCCCCGGCAACACGCCTTCTTCGACCGCGAGGAGCGGCTGAACGCCGCCCGCCTCCCCGCCGGCGGCGCCCATGCGCTCAGCGCGCGCAGCATTCCTGACGAGCAGGGCTTCAAGCACGCGGTCAGCCAGGCCATCGCGCGCTTCGCCGACGGCGACATCCGCAAGGCGGTGCTGTCTCGGGTGCTGGAAGTGGACTTCGACCAGCCGGTGTCGGCGGAACAAGTGTTCGACGCCGCCTGCGCGCAGAATCCCAGCGGCTACCAGTTCCAGCTGCCGCTGGACGGCGGCGCCCATCTGATAGGCGTCAGCCCCGAGTTGCTGCTGCAGAAGGACGGCGGCCGCATCCGCACCTTCCCGCTGGCCGGTTCGGCCAAGCGCCAGGCCGACGCGGCCGCCGACGCCGACGCCGGCCAAGGCCTGCTGGCGTCGGCCAAGGACCATTACGAGCACAGCCTGGTGATAGACGAGATCCGCAGCGTGCTGACGCCGCACTGCGCCGAGCTGATGATTCCCACCCAGCCGTCGCTGCTGGGCACCCGCGCGATGTGGCATCTGGGCACGCCGATAGACGGCGCGCTGGCCGACCCGGCCATGTCGGTGCTGCAACTGGCCTGCCAGTTGCACCCGACGCCGGCGATATGCGGCTTCCCTACCCAGGCCTCGCGACAGCTGATCCGCCAGATCGAACCGTTCGAGCGCGGCGTGTTCAGCGGCATGGTCGGCTGGTGCGACGAGGCCGGCAACGGCGAATGGGCGGTGACGATACGCTGCGCCACCGTCGAGCGGCAGCGGGTGCGGCTGTTCGCCGGCGCCGGCATCGTCGCCGCGTCGACGCCGGAATCGGAATGGGCGGAAACCCAGGCCAAGCTCGGCACGATGCTGGCCGCCTTCGGCCTCGCCGGCACGGAGGCGCTGGCATGAGCATAGCCTTTACCCGATGGCCCGACGATCTGGCCGCCCGCTACCGCGCCGCCGGCTGGTGGAACGACCAGCCGATGACCGAGATGCTGCAACGCCAGCGCCGGGAGCGCCCCGACGCGCCGGCGGTGCTGTGCGGCGAGCGCGAGATCAGCTACGCCGAACTGGACCGCCGCGCGGGCAATCTGGCCGCCTGGCTGCTGTCGCGCGGCCTGGCCCGCCACGACACCGCGCTGGTGCAGCTGCCCAATACCGCCGAGTTCTACATCACGCTGTTCGCGCTGTTCAAGATAGGCGTCGCGCCGGTCAACGCGCTGTTCAGCCACCAGAAGCTGGAACTGTCGGCCTACGCCCGCCAGATCCAGCCCAAGCTGCTGATCGCCGACCGCCGCCATCCGCTGTTCGGCGACGACGCGATGGCCGACCAGCTGGCCGCGATCTCGCCGGCGCTGAGCGTGCGCCTGTTCGCCAACGACGGGCTGGAAGCGGTGCTGGAGCAAGACCATGCCGGCCTGCCGGACGGCGCCGGCCCCAGCGCCGCCGACGAAGTCGCCTTCTTCCAGCTGTCCGGCGGCAGCACCGGCACGCCCAAGCTGATCCCGCGCACCCACAACGATTATTTCTACAGCGTGCGCCGCAGCGCCGAGATCTGCGAACTCGGCCCGCACACCCGCTTCCTGTGCGCGCTGCCGGCGCCGCACAACTTCCCGCTGAGCTCGCCCGGCGCGCTCGGCGTCTTCCACGCCGGCGGCGCCGTGGTGCTGGCGCCGAATCCGGAGGCGCTGGCCTGCTTCGCGCTGGTCGAGCGCCACCAGGTGGATATCGCCGCGCTGGTGCCGCCGGCGGTCGCGCTGTGGCTGCAGGCCGCTCCCGGCCGCGAGTCGCAGCTGAAGAGCCTGAAGCTGCTGCAGGTCGGTGGCGCCAGCTTCGCCGAGGCCACAGCGCGCCAGGTGCCGGCGGTGCTGGGCTGCGCGCTGCAACAGGTGTTCGGCATGGCCGAGGGCCTGGTCAACTACACCCGGCTCGACGACGGCGACGACATCGTCTTCGGCTGCCAGGGCCGGCCGATGAGCGATGGCGACGAGGTCAAGATCGTCGACGAGGCCGGCTATCCGGTGCCCGCGGGCACGCCCGGCATGCTGGCCACGCGCGGTCCCTATACCTTCCGCGGCTACTACCTGGCCCCGGAGCACAACGCCCGCGTGTTCGACAACGAAGGCTTCTATTACTCCGGCGACGTCGTCGTGGCCGACGAGCGTGGCTATCTGCGCGTGGTCGGCCGGGTCAAGGACCAGATCAACCGCGGCGGCGAGAAGATCGCCGCCGAGGAGATCGAGCACCTGCTGCTGCTGCACCCGCAGGTGGCCCAGGCCGCGCTGGTGGCGATGCCCGACGCGATGCTGGGCGAAAAGAGCTGCGCCTACGTCGTTTCGCGTGAAGACGGACTGAAGTCGGTGGCGCTGCGCCGCTTCCTGCGCGAGCAGGGCGTGGCCGACTACAAGCTGCCCGACCGCTTCGAACTGGTGGACACCCTTCCGCTGACCCATGTCGGCAAAATAGACAAACAAGCGCTGCGCGGCCTGCTGGCCGCCGCGGCCGGAGCCTGAACACAATGAGCATTCCCAAGCTGAACGCCTACCCGCTGCCGCAGGCGGCCGACTTCCCCGCCAACAAGACCGCCTGGCGCGTCGAACCGGCGCGCGCCGCGCTGCTGATTCACGACATGCAGCGCTACTTCCTGGCCTTCTACGGCGAGGACAGCCCGCTGATGCAACAGCTGACCGCCCGCGTCGCCGCGCTGCGCGACTGGGCCGACCGCCACGGCGTGCCGGTGATCTACACCGCCCAGCCCACCGAGCAGAAAGCGGAAGACCGCGCGCTGCTGAACGATATGTGGGGCCCCGGCCTGACCACCGCCGACCCGGCCCTGCAGGCGGTGACGCCGGCGCTGGCCCCGCGCGAGCGGGACACGGTGCTGGTCAAATGGCGCTACAGCGCCTTCCAGCGCAGCGATCTGCAGGAGCGGATGAAGGCCTGGGGTCGCGACCAGCTGGTGATCTGCGGCGTCTACGCCCACATCGGCTGCATGATGACCGCCTGCGACGCCTTCATGCGCGACATCCAGGCCTTCATGGTCGGCGACGCCGTCGCCGACTTCAGCGAGGACGAGCACAAGATGGCGCTGCGCTACGTGGCCACCCGCTGCGGCGCCGTCATCGCCGCGGCCGATCTGACCGACGGCGGCGCCGAGGCGATCACCCGCGACTGGCTGAAGGCGCAGCTGCTGGCGGTGCTGGAGGACGGCGACGACAGCCTGGCCGGCGACGACAATCTGCTGGACTACGGTCTCGATTCGATACGCGTGATGGAGCTGGTGGGCCGCTGGCGCGAACAGGGCCTGGACATCGGCTTCGAAGACCTGGCCCGCACGCCGACGCTGGACGGCTGGTGGGCGGCGATAGCGTCCCGGCTGCCGCAGGAGGCCTGAGCATGCGCGGACTGGATTTCACCGGCCAATGCGCGTGGGTCACCGGCGCCGCCCAGGGCATAGGCCGCGAAGTGGCGGCCCGCCTGCTCGAAGCCGGCGCGCGCGTGATCGCGCTGGATCTGCAGTTCGACGGCCCGGCGGCCGATGGCGGCGGCGCGCTGCGCCAACTGCCGCTGGACATCCGCGACGCCGACGCCGTGGCGGCGCTGTGCCGCCGCTTGGCCGACGAGAACGCCCTGCCGGACGTGCTGGTCAACGCCGCCGGCGTGCTGCGCTTGGGCCAGCTGGACGCCCTGTCCATCGACGACTGGCAGCAGTGCCTGGCCGTCAACGTCAGCGGCCCCTTCTATCTGCTGCGCGCGCTGATGCCGCATTTCAAGGCGCGCCGCGCCGGCGCCATCGTCAATGTCGCGTCCAACGCCGCCCACGTGCCGCGGCTGGACATGGCCGGCTACGGCGTGTCCAAGGCGGCGATGGTCAGCCTCAGCCACAACGTCGCGCTGGAGCTGGCGCCGTACGGCGTGCGCTGCAATGCGGTGTCGCCCGGCTCCACCGACACGCCGATGCTGCGCGGCATGTGGCAGGACGACAACGGCGCCGCCCGAACCATCGCCGGCAAGCCCGAGGCCTACCGGCTCGGCATTCCGCTCGGCAAGCTGGCCACGCCGGCCGACATCGCCGGCGCGGTGCTGTTCCTGGCCTCGGACCTGGCCGGCCACATCACCATGCAGGACGTGGTGGTGGACGGCGGCGCCACGCTGGCAGCCTGAACCCGCGGCCCCGCCGCCAACAACGGATGCATCCGCCCCCCGAGGCGCATACCGTGGAGAACATCATGACTACGCTTGCCAAGCCGCCGCACGGCCTACTGGCGCCCGAGCCCCCCCACCCGACGCCGCCGTCCAGCCAGGCCGACTACCACGCGATGGCCAGTCCGATCGAACTGCTGCGCAGCCTGCCGGCCAGCCCGCGCGCCCACGCCTCGGTCCACGCCGGCCGCGCCGCGGTGAAGCGGGTGCTCAGCGGCGAAGACCCGCGCTGGCTGGTGGTGGTGGGGCCCTGCTCCATCCACGACCCGCGCGCCGGCCTGGACTACGCTGCCCGCCTGGCCGAACTGGCCGCCGATGTCGACGACACGCTGCTGATCGTGATGCGCGCCTATTTCGAGAAGCCGCGCACCAGCGTCGGCTGGAAAGGCCTGATCAACGACCCTTACATGGACGACAGCTGCTGCCTGGACGAAGGCATGCACATCGCCCGCCGCTTCCTGCTGGCCGCCGCCGAGCTGGGCCTGCCGCTGGCCGGCGAGGCGCTGGATCCGCTGTCCCCGCTGTATCTGGCCGATCTGTACAGCTGGATGGCGATAGGCGCGCGCACGACGGAATCTCAAATCCACCGCGAGCTGGCCTCGGCGCTGGACTGCGCCGTCGGCTTCAAGAACGGCACCGACGGCACGCTGGACGCGGCGCTGAACGCCATCGTCTCCGCCAGCGCGCCGCACGCCTATCTGGGCATGGGCCGCGACGGCCGCGTGGCCGTGGTGAACAGCCGCGGCAACCCGCACTGCCACCTGGTGCTGCGCGGCGGCGGCGGCCGGCCCAACTACGACTCGGTCAGCATCACGCTGGCCGAGCAGGCGCTGAAGAAACGCGACATCCCGCCGGCCATCATGGTGGACTGCGCCCACGGCAATTCGTGGAAGAACCACCAGTGGCAGCCCAGGGTGCTGACCGACGTCGTCGGACAGATCGTCGGCGGCAACCACGGCATCCGCGCCGTGATGCTGGAAAGCTTCATCGAGCCGGGCAACCAGCCGATCCCGGCCGACCTGTCGCAGTTGCGCTACGGCTGCTCGGTGACCGATCCCTGCGTCGACTGGGACACCACCTCGCTGATACTGCGCAACGCGCGCAACAGGCTGCGGCCGCTGCTGGGCAACTGAACCGCCCCCGCAAGCCATGCCGCCCGGCATGGCTTGCCCCCCCCTCCCCGGCCGTCTCCAGGCCGCCAGTCTCCCCCATTCAACTGCGTCAACCGGCGCTGCGGCCTGCCGACGCGGCAAGCCATCGCCCGCGCCCCGCGACAACCCGCGCCAAAGCTGAATTAAAAATTCTTGCTTTATTCTGTTTCAACAAATACATTAAAACCAACGCAGGGAGACACCGCCGCGCCGGCGTCACGGCCCTGCTCCGTCAGCGAGGCGGCTTGATCATGCCCGCGCGGTGAATGACTTGATGGGAGAGATATCAAAACCGGTTTTGCGCCGAGGGCGTTGAAATCCCTTTCGATGCAAAAACGAAAACCGCCAAACGCAATCGGCGGACCACCATTCGCCTGGCTTTAATCTGAACGCGCGGCCTATGCCAATAGATTTAAAAGGCGCTCTGTTTTTCCCCTTGACGGAAATCGCAAGCCAAATCCTTTTGAACGCGTAAAACGGCCTCAGACGAATTGCGTCAGGAGGTTTGATCATATTTGATTTCGGATGGGGAATTTTTGAAAATACATCGGTTTGCAAAAAGAACGACCTCTGCTTATAAATGCTAAAGGCCTGCGCCAATAGGCCAAAAAGCGCAATAGGTCAATATACCGGCTCAAACTACGACATCCAGCTTGACTCGAAAACTGTCCAATAGCTTGATCAAATAGAGGATTTGAAATACTGAAATAGGGATATAAGCGACTATCTCTCTGCGGCTTCAATTGAAAAACAGCTTACATAACTTCTATCGGCTTAAAGCCGGAACATTTGGGGATTCTATGGAAAATCTGCATCACAAGTCTGTTGGAGTTGGCAATGAATCGTATCTACAATGTCATCTGGCATCACCTGACACAGCAATGGACAGTTGTGTCCGAGCACACCTGCGCCAAGAAACGCCGGTCCTCTTCCGGGAAGAAAATCACCCCGATCATGCTGAGCCTGCTGGGTTGCCTGGCCAATGAAGCCACGGCTGCGCCAGCTGGCGGCCAAGTCACAAGCGGTAGCGGCAATATCCGGCAAGCCGGCACCACCACCACCGTTGTCCAGAACAGTCAAAACCTGGCATTAAACTGGAATAGCTTCAATGTCTCGTCAAACGAGACCGTCAATTTCATCCAGCCGAATCGCACCGCGCTCGCGGTAAACTACATTCGGGACAATTCGCCCAGCCAGATAATGGGCCATTTGAACGCCAATGGTCAGTTATGGCTGATCAATCCGAATGGGATGATCTTTGGCCGCAATGCCCAGGTCAATGTCGGCAGCCTGATCGCCTCGACGCTGTCCGCCGACAACAACGCGAACAACGGCACGATAAAATTCACCGGCTCCGGAACCGGGAGCATCGTCAACCAGGGACAAATCAATGCCGCGCAAGGCGGCTATGTCGCCTTCCTCGGCAATGCCGTCAGCAATCAGGGGACGATAAACGCCAGCGCCGGCGCCGTCGCGCTGGCCGGCGGCAGCGAAATCAGCGTGGATTTCGCCGACCATCAGCTGGTCAGCGTCCAGGTAAATGAAAGCACCTTGAACAATCTGGCGGAAAACCGGCAGTTGATCCAGGCCGACGGCGGCCAGGTCATCATGACCGCGGGGGCCCACGACAGCATCTTGAGCAGCGCCGTCAACAATAGCGGCATCATCGAAGCGCGCACGCTGGAAAACCACAACGGCACGATCACCTTATTAGCCGGCATGACCGCGGGCACGACCAGCGTGGCGGGCACGCTGGACGCATCGGCCCCCAACGGAGGCGACGGCGGCCATATCGACACCTCCGCGGCCCATGTCGATGTCGCGCCCGGCGCGAACATCACGACCAAAGCGCCGAACGGTTCGACCGGCTCCTGGACGATAGACCCGCAGAACTACACGATCGCCGCCAGCGGCGGCGACATCACCGGCTCGCAAGTCAGCAGCCTGCTGGCCAGCAACAACATCATCATCTCGTCCACCCAGGGCGCCACCGCCGGCAGCGGCGACCTGAATGTCAACGACGCGATCAGCTGGAGCAACGCCAACTCGCTGACCCTGAACGCGGTGCGCAATGTCAGCTTCAACAGCGGCGGCACGGTGACGAATACCGGCGGCGGCACCTTGTCGGCCAGGGCCGACGCCAATGCCAGCGGCACCGGCACGGTGATCATGAATGGCGGCAGCATCAATGTCAGCGGCACCGGCGGCGCGGTCAATTTCTATTACAACCCGGCGGTGTTCGGCACCGCGTCCAGCTTCAGCAATGTCACCGTGGGCAGCGGCGACAAGTTCACGGCCTATATGCTGATCAACAGCGCGAGCAAGCTGCAGTCGATGTCGGTCAACACCGCCGGCAATTACGCATTGGGCACCAATATCGACGCGTCTTCGATCAGCAACTTCACGCCCGTCGCGTTTACCGGCAATTTCGATGGCCTGAATTACGCGATCAGCAATCTTACCGTGAACGCCAGCGCCAATAACGCAGGCTTGTTCAGCACGGCGAGCAGCGCGGCGACCATACAGAACGTGACGCTGAGCAATGCCTCGATCACCGGCCACGCGGCTGTCGGCGCCTTGGTCGGCAACAACGCCGGCACGATCAAGAACATCACGGTCAGCGGCACCGTCAGCGGAAGCAGCGACGAAATCGGCGGGGTGGTCGGCTATAACACCGGCACCCTGGATCGCATCAACTCGTCAGCCACGGTCAACGGCACCGGCGTCAGCGGCGCCAGCGACTATGTCGGCGGACTGATCGGCTATAGCACCGGCGGCGCCATCAGCAATGCGTCGGTGACCGGGGCGGTCAATACCGCGGCGCATAATTACTATGTCGGCGGCTTCATCGGCTACAGCAACAGCACGATCAGCAACTCATCGGCCACCGGAAACGTCAATTCGATATTCGGCGGCTACACCGGCGGATTCATCGGCTATGCCGGCGGCGGAACGGTATCGACTTCCTATGCGACCGGCTCGGTAAGCGCCGGCGATTATGGTTACGACGATAACGCGGGCTTTATCGGCGTCAACTATGCGCCGATCACCAATTGTTATTCGACCGGCACCGTCAACCTTGCGCAATCGTGGTACAGCGGCAGCTTCGTCGGACAAAACCGCGCCAATATCAGCAATTCCTACTCCACCGGCAACATCACCGTCAGCAGCGGACCGGCGGCCGGCGGCGACGGGTCCGCCACCTATACCGACAGCGTCGGCGGCTTCGTCGGCTACAACGTCTCCGGCAACCTGAGCAATGTCTACGCGACCGGCAGCGTCACCTCCACCGGGCAGGGCGCGAACGGCACCTACTACGGCAGCTATTATGTCGGCGGCCTGGTCGGCTATGTCGGGTCGGGCAATATCACCCATTCCTACGCGACGGGCAATGTCACGGCCACCGCGCTGATCCGGGGAGCGGGCGGGCTGGTCGGCGAAGGCGTCGCCGGCACCTATACCAATGACTACGCCAGCGGCAATGTGACGGCGACGCAAGCCGGCTACAGCTCGCCCCCCAGCTATGTCGGCGGCTTGCTCGGCTATCCCGGCGCGACGCTGGTCAATACCTATTCGGTGGGCAATGTCAGCGTTTCCGCCGGCACCACCAACTCCGGCGGCCTGACCGGCGCGGCGACCACCATCACCGGCAGCTCGTTCTGGGATACCACGACCAGCGGCAAAGCCACCGACCCTTCCACCCACGCGGTCGGAATGAATACGGCCAATATGCAGACACAGGCCAACTTCACCTCGGCGACGGCGGCCAATGGCAACAGCAACCCGGCCTGGGATTTTTCCACTGTCTGGAAAATGGGCTCCGGCTCTTATCTGTACCCGGTATTCCAGACACCAGACGGACCGACCAGCACGCCCGGCGCCACCACGCCCGTCGTCGCCGCGGTCTACTATCCGCTGACCTTGTCCAACTTCTCCGCCAGCAACAAGGTGTATGACGGCACCACGGCCGCCAGCTCGATCACCGCCAGCCTGGCCGGCATCCTGCCTGGACAAAGTGTCAGCCTGTCCCCGCTGAGCGGTACCTTCGTCAACAAGAATGTCGGCAACGGCAAGACGATCACCCTCAGCTCGACCCCGACGCTGGCCGGCGCCAATGCCGGCAACTATCAACTGGCGCCGTATGTCGTCAACGCGTTCAGCGCCAATATCACGCCGCTGGCCATCACCGTCGCCGCCAGCGGGCAGAACAAGACCTACGACGGCACCGTGGCCGACACCGTGACGCTCTCCAGCAGCGGCGTGCTGGCCGGCGACACCGTCAACTTCTCCGACACCAGCGCCAGCTTCGCCAACAAGAACGTCGGCAACGGCAAGGCCGTCTCGGTCTCCGGCATCTCGGCCAGCGGAACCGACGCCGGCAACTACACGCTGAACAACAGCACGGCGACCACCAGCGCCAACATCACCCCGCTGGCCATCACCGTCGCCGCCGCCGGGCAGAACCGGACCTACGACGGCACCGTAAACGACGCCGTCACGCTATCCAGCAGCGGCGTGCTGGCCGGCGACACCGTCAACTTTTCCGACACCAGCGCCAGCTTCGCCAACAAGAACGTCGGCAACGGCAAGACCGTCTCGGTCTCCGGCATCTCGGCCAGCGGCGCCGACGCCGGCAACTACACCGTCAGCAACAGCACGGCGACCACCAGCGCCAACATCACGCCGCTGGCCATCACCGTCGCCGCCGCCGGGCAGAGCAAAACCTACGACGGCACCGTATCCGACACCGTCACGCTCTCCAGCAGCGGCGTGCTGGCCGGCGACACCGTCAACTTCGCCGACACCAGCGCCAGCTTCGCCAACAAGAACGTCGGCAACGCCAAGGCCGTCACCGTCTCCGGCATCTCGGCCAGCGGCGGCGACGCCGGCAATTACACGCTGAGCAACAGCACGGCGACCACCAGCGCCAGCATCACGCCGCTGGCCATCACCGTCGGCGCCGCCGGGCAGAACAAGACCTACGACGGCACCGTAAACGACACCGTCACGCTCTCCAGCAGCGGCGTGCTGGCCGGCGACGCCGTCAACTTCTCCAGCGCCAGCGCCAGCTTCGCCGACAAGAATGTCGGCACCGGCAAGACCGTCTCGGTCTCCGGCATCTCGGCGGGCGGCGCCGACGGCGGCAACTACACCATCAACAACAGCACGGCGACGACCAGCGCCAACATCACGCCGCTGGCCATCACCGTCGCCGCCACCGGACAGAACAAGGTCTACGACGGCACCGTCAGCGATACCGTCACGCTCGCCAGCGGCGGCGTGCTGGCCGGCGACGCCGTCAGCTTCTCCGACACCGGCGCCAGCTTCGCCAACAAGAATGTCGGCACCGGCAAGACCGTCACCGTCTCCGGCATCTCGGCCAGCGGCGCCGACGCCGGCAACTACACGCTGAACAACGGCACGGCGACCACCAGCGCCAACATCACCCCGCTGGCCATCACCGTCGCCGCCACCGGACAGAACAAGGTCTACGACGCCACCACGGGCGACACCGTGACGCTGGCCAGCGCCGGCGTGCTGGCCGGCGACACCGTCAACTTCACCAGCGCCAGCGCCAGCTTCGCCAACAAGAACGTCGGCACCGGCAAGACCGTCTCGGTCTCCGGCATCTCGGCCAGCGGCGCCGACGCCGGCAACTACACGCTGAACAACAGCGCGGCGACCACCAGCGCCAACATCACCCCGCTGGCGCTCAGCGTCAACGGCGCCGGCGCCAGCGACAAGCTGTACGACGGCGGCAATGCCGCCTCGCTGTTCGGCAGCATCGCCACGCTCGCCGGGGATGCCGTCACCCTGAGCGGCAACGGCACCTTCGCCAGCGCCCACGTGGCGCGCGACGGCAGCGGCAACGTCATCGCCCAGAACGTCGCCGCCAACTATTCCATCAGCGGCGCCGACGCCGGCAATTACACGCTGTCGCAGCCAACCGGACTCAGCGCGTCCATCCGGCCGGTCTCCGTCACCGCCAGCGTCAGCGCCGCCAACAAGACCTACGACGGCACCACCAGCGCCACGCTGAGCAGCCAGGGCGTCACCGGCGCCATCAATGGCGAAACCCTGGTCCTCAATGCCGCCGCCGCCAACTTCGACACCCAGGACGCCGGCACCGGCAAGACCGTCACCGCCAGCGGCCTGACGCTGGGCAACGGCACCGGCCTGGCCAGCGACTATGCGCTGCAAAGCACTACCGCCGCCACCACCGCCAACATCAACCAGGCCCATCTGAGCGTCAGCGGCCTGATCGCCGCCGGCAAGACCTATGACGGCACCACCAACGTCACCATTACCAACTGGGGCAATCTGAACGGCCTGGTCGCCGGCGAGACCCTGACGCTGGATCACGGCACCGCCTCGTTCAGCAGCGCCGGCAGCAGCGCGGGCACCGTCACCGTCACCGCTTCCGGCTACAGCCTGGCCAATGGCAGCGGCAAGGCCAGCAACTACGTGCTCGACACGCCGACCGCCACCACCCAGGCGGCGATCAACAAAGCCCTGCTGACGGTCACCGCCAACAACGACGCCAAGATCGTCACCCAGGCCGACAATGCCGGCAGCTACAACGGCGTCAGCTATTCCGGCTTCGTCAATGGCGAAACCGCCTCCGTGCTGGGCGGCGCGCTGTCGATCTCGCGCAGCGGCATGGGCGCCGGCAACGGCGCCAGCGACCCGGCCGGCAGCTACGCCAACAGCCTGGTCGCCAGCGGCCTTTCCTCGTCCAACTACGCCATCAGCTACCAGACCGGCAACTACACCATCGTGCCGGCCAATGTGCTGCTGGTGAAAGCGGCCAATGCCAGCCAGGCCTATGGTTCGGCCTTCAGCCTCGCCGCGCCGACCGCGCAGTATCTCGACGGCACCAGCAACCTGATCAAGATGCTGACCGTCACCGCCAACGGCGGCAACAGCTTTACCGCCAACGACGGCGCCGGCGGCACCGCGACCTTCACGCTGAGTCCCAGCGCCGGCGTGTACAGCGGCAGCAACAACCTGGCCCTCGGCAACTACAACCTCACCAGCGGCAACGCGGCCATCACCGGCGGCAACTTCAGCAGCCTGGTCTACACCGGCGTCGAGACCGTCACGCCGAAAGCGCTGACGCCGTCCGCCAGCGGCGTCAGCAAGACCTACGACAGCACCACCGCGATGAGCGGCTTGAGCCTGACGGCCGGCACAGGCGTCATCGCCGGCGATGCGGTCAATGTCAGCGGCAACGGCGCCTTCGCCAGCGCCAACGCCGGCAGTGAGGCCTACACAATCAATGATGTGATTCTGAGCGGCAGCGACGCGGCGGACTACTATGTCACCGGCGGCACCCTTAGCGGCGCCGGCACCATCAATGCGCGCCACATCACGCTGAACGCGCAGAGCGACACCAAGACCTACGATGGCACCACCGGCTCCACGCAGAGCGTCGCCATCGGCGGCTCGGGCCTGGTCGGTTCCGACAACATCAGCGGCCTGGCCGAGCAGTTCGCCAGCAAGAATGTGCTGGGCGCCAACGGCAGCACGCTGTCGGTCAAGACCGGCTATGTGATCAACGACGGCAATGGCGGCGGCAACTACATCGTCGACGCGACGAACACCGCCAGCGGCACCATCAACCAGGCGGCGCTGACCTTGAGCGCGCAAAGCGACACCAAGACCTACAACGGCACCACCGCCTCGGCCGGCACCGTTCAAGTCAGCAGCGGCGGCCTGGTCGGCGGCGACAGCTTCAGCGCGCTGAGCCAGAGCTTCGACAGCAAGAACGCCGGCAGCCGCACGTTGAGCGTCAACTACGCGATCAACGACGGCAATGGCGGCGGCAACTATCAGGTCACCACGCTGACCGCCGGCGGGACGATCGCGCAAAAGGCGCTGACCGACTCCGGCATGAGCATCAACAGCAAGGTCTACGACGGCACCACCGCCGCCACCATCAACTCATCCGGCGTGCTCAACGGCGTGATCGCCGGCGACAGCGTCAGCGTCGATACCAGCCACAGCTCGGCCGTTTTCTCCACCAAGAACGTCGGCAGCAATCTGGCGGTCGCCGTCAGCTCGGTAGGTCTGGGCGGAACCGACGCAGGCAACTACACGCTGACCCAGCCGTCCGATCTGACCGGCAACATCACCGCCAAGGGGCTGACCGTCACCGGCTCCTCCGCGGCCGGCAAGACCTACGACGGCACCACCGCCACCACGGTCAGCGGCGGCGCCCTGGTCGGCCTGGTTTCCGGCGACAGCGTGACGCTCAGCCAGGCCGGCAGCTTTGTCGATCCCAACGCCGGCACCAACAAGGCCGTCACCGCCAACGACAGCCTCAGCGGACTCGACGCCGCCAACTACACGCTGACCCAGCCATTGGGCATCACCGCCAACATCACGCCCAAGACCATCTCCGCCTCGTTCACTATCCAGAACAAGGTCTACGACGGTTCGACCACCGCCACCGTGTCGGCTTACGGCTTCAGCGGCCTGGTCGGCTCCGACTCCCTGACCCTGTCCGGCGCCAGCGCCGCCTTCTCCGACAAGAACGTCGCCTGGAGCGCGGGGCCGGGCAGCACCGTCGTCAGCAAGACCGTCTCCATCAGCGGCTACACCCTAGGCAATGGCAGCGGCCTCGCCAGCAATTACCAGCTGGCCTCGCCGAGCGCCACCTCCTCCGCCAGCATCACGCCGCTGGCCATCACCGTCGCCGCCACCGGACAGAACAAGGTCTACGACGGCACCGTCAGCGATACCGTCACGCTCGCCAGCGGCGGCGTGCTGGCCGGCGACGCCGTCAGCTTCTCCGACACCGGCGCCAGCTTCGCCAACAAGAATGTCGGCACCGGCAAGACCGTCACCGTCTCCGGCATCTCGGCCAGCGGCGCCGACGCCGGCAACTACACGCTGAACAACGGCACGGCGACCACCAGCGCCAACATCACCCCGCTGGCCATCACCGTCGCCGCCACCGGACAGAACAAGGTCTACGACGCCACCACGGGCGACACCGTGACGCTGGCCAGCGCCGGCGTGCTGGCCGGCGACACCGTCAACTTCACCAGCGCCAGCGCCAGCTTCGCCAACAAGAACGTCGGCACCGGCAAGACCGTCTCGGTCTCCGGCATCTCGGCCAGCGGCGCCGACGCCGGCAACTACACGCTGAACAACAGCGCGGCGACCACCAGCGCCAACATCACCCAGCTGGCGCTCAGCGTCAGCGGCGCCGGCGCCTACAACAAGCTGTACGACGGCGGCAATGCCGCCACCTTGTACGGCAGCATCGCCATCCTGGGCAACGACGCCGTCACCTTGAGCAACAACGGCACCTTCGCCAGCGCCCACGTGGCGCGCGACGGCAGCGGCAACGTCATCGCCCAGAACGTCACCGCCAACTACGCCATCAGCGGCGCCGACGCCGGCAATTACACCCTGTCGCAACCGACCGGGCTCAGCGCGTCCATCCTGCCGGTCTCCGTCACCGCCAGCGTCGGCGCCGCCAACAAGACCTATGACGGCTCCACCAGCGCCACGCTGAGCAGCCAGGGCGTCACCGGCGCCATCAATGGCGAAACCCTGGTCCTCAATGCCGCCGCCGCCAACTTCAACACCCAGGACGCCGGCACCGGCAAGACCGTCACCGCCAGCGGCCTGACGCTGGGCAACGGCACCGGCCTGGCCAGCGACTACGCGCTGCAAAGCACTACCGCCACTACCACCGCCGACATCAACCAGGCCCATCTGAGCGTCAGCGGCCTGACCGCCGCCGACAAGACCTATGACGGCACCACCAGCGTCGACATCACCAACTGGGGCAGCCTGAACGGCCTGGTCGCCGGCGAGAGCCTGACCTTGAACCATGGCAACGCCTCGTTCAGCAGCGCCGGCAGCAGCGCGGGCACCATCACCGTCACCGCTTCCGGCTACAGCCTGGCCAACGGCAGCGGCAAGGCCAGCAACTATGTGCTCGACACGCCGACCGCCACCACCCAGGCGACGATCAATCAGGCGCTGTTGACGGTCACCGCCAATAACGACGCCAAGATCGTCACCCAGGCCGACAATGCCGGCAGCTATAACGGCGTCAGCTATTCCGGCTTCGTCAACGGCGAAACCGCCTCCGCGCTGAGCGGCACGCTGTCGATCTCGCGCAGCGGCATGGGCGCCGGCAACGGCGCCAGCGACCCGGCCGGCAGCTACGCCAACAGCCTGGTCGCCAGCGGCCTTTCCTCGTCCAACTACGCCATCAGCTACCAGACCGGCAACTACACCATCGTGCCGGCCAATGTGCTGCTGGTGAAAGCGGCCAATGCCAGCCAGGCCTATGGTTCGGCCTTCAGCCTCGCCGCGCCGACCGCGCAGTATCTCGACGGCACCAGCAACCTGATCAAGATGCTGACCGTCACCGCCAACGGCGGCAACAGCTTTACCGCCAACGACGGCGCCGGCGGCACCGCGACCTTCACGCTGAGCCCCAGCGCCGGCGTGTACAGCGGCAGCAACAACCTGGCCCTCGGCAATTACAATCTCACCAGCGGCAACGCGGTCATCTCCGGCGGCAACTTCAGCAGCCTGGCCTACACCGGCGTCGAGACCGTCACGCCGAAAGCGCTGACGCCGTCCGCCAGCAGCGGCGCCATCAAGACCTACGACGGCACCACCGCGATGAATGGCTTGAGCCTGGCGGGCGGCGCGGGCGTCATTGCCGGCGATGCGGTCAATGTCAGCGGCAACGGCGCCTTCGCCAGCGCCAACGCCAACGCCAACGCCGGCAGTGAGGCCTACACGATCAATGATGTGATTCTGAGCGGCAGCGACGCGGCGGACTACTATGTCACCGGCGCCGGCACCGTCACCGGCACCGGCACCATCAATGCGCGCCACATCACGCTGAACGCGCAGAGCGACGCCAAGACCTACGACGGCACCACCGGTTCCACGCAGAGCGTCGCCATCGGCGGCTCGGGCCTGGTCGGCTCCGACAACATCAGCGGCCTGGCCGAGCAGTTCGCCAGCAAGAATGTGCTGGGCGCCAACGGCAGCACGCTGTCGGTCAAGACCGGCTATGTGATCAACGACGGCAATAGCGGCGGCAACTACATCGTCGACGCGACCAACACCGCCAGCGGCACCATCAACCAGGCGGCGCTGACCTTGAGCGCGCAAAGCGACACCAAGACCTACAACGGCACCACCGCCTCGGCCGGCACCGTTCAAGTCAGCAGCGGCGGCCTGGTCGGCGGCGACAGCTTCAGCGCGCTGAGCCAGAGCTTCGACAGCAAGAACGCCGGCAGCCGCACGCTGAGCGTCAACTACGCGATCAACGACGGCAATGGCGGCGGCAACTATCAGGTCACCACGCTGACCGCCGGCGGGACGATCGCGCAAAAGGCGCTGACGGCCTCCGGCCTGGGCATCAACAACAAGGTCTACGACGGCACCACCGCCGCGACCATCAACGCGTCGACCGGCGTGCTCAACGGCCTGATCGCCGGCGACAGCGTCGGTGTCGATACCAGCCACAGCTCGGCGACCTTCTCCACCAAGAATGTCGGCACCAATCTGGCGGTGACCGTCAACTCGGTGGGACTGAGCGGCGCCGATGCCGGCAATTACACCCTCAGCAGCGGCAGCGGCACCGCCAGCGCCAGCATCACGCCACTGGCCATCACCGTCGCCGCCAGCGGACAGAACAAGACCTACGACGGCGGCACCGGCGACACCGTCACGCTCGCCAGCAGCGGCGTGCTGGCCGGCGATACCGTCCACTTCTCCGACACTGGCGCCAGCTTCGCCGACAAGAACGTCGGCAATGCCAAAACCGTCACTGTCGCCGGTATCTCGGCCAGCGGAACCGACGCCGGCAACTACACCGTCAACAGCACGGCGACCACCAGCGCCAACATCACCCCGCTGGCCATCACCGTCAGCGCCGTCGGACAGAACAAGACCTATGACGGCACCACAGGCGACGCCGTGACGCTCTCCAGCGGCGATGTGCTGGCCGGCGATGTCGTCCACTTCACCGATACCGGCGCCAGCTTCGCCAACAAGAACGTCGGCAATGCCAAGACCGTCTCCGTGACCGGCATCACGGCCAACGGCGGCGATGCAGGCAACTACACCATCAACCGCACGGCGACCACCAGCGCCAGCATCACGCCGCTGGCCATCACCGTCGCCGCCGCCGGACAGAACAAGGTCTACGACGGCACCCTAGTCGACACCGTGACGCTCTCCAGCGGCGGCGTGCTGGCCGGCGATAGCGTCAGCTTCTCCGATGCCGGCGCCAGCTTCGCCAACAAGAATGTCGGCAACGGCAAGATCGTCTCGGTGGCCGGCATCTCGGCCAGCGGCGCCGACGCCGGCAATTACATCGTCAGCAACGGCACCGCCGTCACCAGCGCCAGCATCACGCCGCGCGCCATCACCGTCGTCGCCGCCGGACAGAACAAGGTATACGACGGCACCACAGGCGACACCGTGACGCTCTCCAGCGGCGGCGTGCTGGCCGGCGATACCGTCAACTTCTCCGACGCCGGCGCCAACTTCGCCGACAAGAATGTCGGCAACGGCAAAACCGTCACCGTGGCCGGCATCTTCGCCAGCGGCGCCGATGCCGGCAATTACGCCATCAATGGCAGCACGACGACGACAGCCTCGATCACGCCGATCACCTTGTATTACTTCGCTCTGCCACAGGGCATCAAGCAGGGCGAGACGCCCTACAACCTCATCGGTGAAATCAGGGGGAATTTCGTCAATGGAGAAAACTTGGGCAATGCGACATACGGCACACTGACCTGGCTGAGCAACGGCAACGCCAATAGCGCTATCGGCCAGTATGCAATCTTTGGCGGGGGCTTGAGCGCGCAAAACTACATCTTCGTGCAAGATCCATCCAATGCAACGGCACTGACTATTTATCCCAATCAAGTGCCATTCATTACCCAAACCCAGAACGATACGGTAGCGCAGGCTCTTGCCCTGACTTTCAACGCGCAATCGTCGGCGACACCCTACGGTTTGGCTACCAGCCCCTTTTCAACCGGCAATGTCGCCGCGAACAGAAAATATAACGGCGACAACAATACCGGCTTGACGGACTTCACAAGTGATCTGAATCTGAATGTCATCGATGGCGGCGTCAAGTTGTCAATAGACCGCATGACGACCGATGGGGACAACTGATCATGAAATGGAAATTTTCATCTCATCGCCCCGAGAGAACAAAATCGGATGGCTTGCGCCTTGGGGCACGGAAAAAATACCTGACCCTGTGCTTGATCCATTACGCGTTCTTGACGAGCTGGGCAGCGCAGGCAAACGCCGCAGGCCCTGCCGTCAACTTCGACAGCGGACAACTGTTGCAGCAGTTGAAACGCCCCGCGCCAACCGCGCCCAACAAGGATACGCCGCTGACGACAGAGCAGCCCGTCGATACGACCAAGCATGGCGGACCGACTTTGCTGGTACAAGATATCGTCATGGAAGGCAATACGGTTTTCGACAGTAAAACGCTGCTTGAGCTGGTGGCCGACGCCAGGGGAAAGGAATTAAACCTCGACCAGTTGAAAGAGCTGGCCGCGCGGATCACCCATTACTATCAACAACACGGTTATCCAATTGCGCTGGCTTATATCCCGGCGCAAGCTCCGGTCAACGGGCTGGTCAGAATCAAAATCGTCGAGACCCGCTTTGGCAAGATCACGATAAACAACCAGAGCCCGGTCAAGGACCAGGCGCTGTCGGCAAACCTGACGCCATTGCAAAGCGGCGACCTGGTTCGCGAAGACCAGCTGCAGCGCAGCCTGTTGTTGTTGAGCGACACGCCTGGCATTACCGTCCAGAGCACCTTGCGGCCGGGAGAGAATCCCGGGACATCGGATCTGCAAGTCAACACACAAGCCGGCGCCAAATACAATGGCAGCATATTGCTAGACAATACCGGCAATACCTATACCGGCCGCACCCGGCTAGGCGGCACCTTGCAGATCAACAACCCGCTGAACCAGGGCGATCAATTGGGGTTGAATGGTTTAACCAGCTCCGGCCTGAATTATGGACGGATAGACTATCAGTTTCCGCTGGCAGGCCAGGCTACCCTGATCGGAGGATCGGCCTCTTATCTGGACTATCACTTGAAAAAGGATTTTTCCAATCTAGGCGCGAACGGAACCGCCAGCGAGGGCGATTTATGGCTATCGCACGTCTTCGAGCGCAGCGTAAGCGGCTCCTTGATCGGCCGTCTGACTGCCACGCAAAAGAAACTAAACGACAATATCGTCTCTAATCAGTCCATCAAGAGTCGAGGATCGAACAGCATGACGATGGAGCTTTCGGGGGACAGGCTCGACAGCTCCGGCGTCAGCAATATGCGTCTCAGCCTGGTCAGCGGCGACCTGCGCTTCGATAACGATGCCGCCGGCTTGTTGGACATGGAAAGCACCCGGACAGCCGGCCATTTCTTCAAGGGCACGCTGAGCCTGGCTCGCCTGCAGCGGCTGAGCAGCAACAGCTCGCTTTATTTGTCGGCGACCGGACAGTTGGCCAACAAGAATCTTGATTCGTCCGAACAGTTTGTCTTGGGCGGATTCAACAATATACGCGCGTATGAGTCCGGCGCGGCCTCCGGCGCGCAAGGCTATGCGCTGACCGCCGAGTTGCGTCACACCTTCTCGCTGTCGGCTCCCGGCGTATGGCAGGGCATCGCCTTCATCGATTCCGGCCGGGTTGAGCTGTACCGGCACGCCTTCACCGCCGGCGACAATTTCGCCACCTTGTCCGGCGCCGGCGTCGGCCTGAACTGGAGCGGCGGGCAGGGTTGGAACCTGTCTGCGATCTTCGCCAAGAAAATCGGCAGTCCCCCGCCGATATCGATTGTCAGCAATCCGAAAAAAGAACTGATCTGGCTGCAGCTGAACAAGAGTTTTTGAATCCCCCACCGCGGAACAAGCAGGCCGGAGCGGAACGCGAAGCCGAAGCACCCAAAACAAAACCCCCGCCGAAGCGGGGGTTCGCCATCCATCGTCGCCCGAGGGCGAAAAGGATTACTGAGCCTTCAGGCCGAACGATTCAGCGGTATCCTTGGCGGTCTTGGCTTCCTCTTCCAGCAGGGCCTTGATCGACAGGCGGATGCGGCCGCGGTCGTCCATTTCGATGGCCTTGACCTTGACGACCTGGCCTTCCTTCAGATAGTCGGACACATTCTTGATGCGCTCGTTGGCGATCTGCGAGATGTGCACCAGGCCATCCTTGCCCGGCAGGATGGAAACGATGGCGCCGACGTTGTTGTCGAGGATCTTGACCACGGTGCCTTCGTAGACCTTGCCCACTTCGACTTCGACGGTGATCTCTTCGATGCGCTTCTTGGCCGCTTCCGCGCCCTCGTTGCTGACCGAAGCGATGGTGATGGTGCCGTCTTCCTCGATGTTGATCTCGCAGCCGGTGTCCTTGGTGATCGAGCGGATGGTTTCGCCGCCCTTGCCGATCACTTCGCGGATTTTCTCCGGGTTGATCTTCATCACGTACAGGCGCGGAGCGTGGGCGGACAGTTCTTGCGGACCGTCAACGGCTTCCTTCATCAGGCCCAGGATGTGCATGCGGCCTTCCTTGGCCTGGTCCAGCGCGACCTGCATGATTTCCTTGGTGATGCCCTGAATCTTGATGTCCATCTGCAGCGCGGTCACGCCGGTGGCCGAACCGGCCACCTTGAAGTCCATGTCGCCCAGGTGATCTTCGTCGCCGAGGATGTCGGTCAGCACCGCGAAGCGGTTGCCTTCCAGGATCAGGCCCATGGCGATGCCGGCCACGTGCGCCTTCAGCGGCACGCCGGCGGACAGCAGCGACAGGCAGCCGCCGCACACGGAAGCCATCGACGAGGAGCCGTTGGATTCGGTGATCTCGGACACGACGCGCATCGAGTAGCCGAATTCGTCTTCCGGCGGCAGCACCGCGACCAGCGCGCGCTTGGCCAGGCGGCCGTGGCCGATTTCGCGGCGCTTCGGCGGGCCCATGCGGCCGGCTTCGCCGGTCGAGTACGGCGGGAAGTTGTAATGCAGCATGAAGCGCTCGGTGTATTCGCCGGCCAGCGCGTCGATGATCTGCTCATCCTGCTTGGTGCCCAACGTGGTCACGACCAGCGCCTGGGTTTCGCCGCGGGTGAACAGCGCCGAACCGTGGGTGCGCGGCAGCACGTTGCTGCGGATGCTGATAGGACGAACGGTGCGGGTATCGCGGCCGTCGATGCGGGCGTCGCCAGCCAGGATCTGGCCGCGCACGATCTCCGCTTCCAGGTCCTTGAAGATGCCCTTGATCTCGTTGGCCTTCAGCGTGTCGGTTTCCTCGTTGATCAGGCCGGCCTTGACGGCGTCCCAAGCTTCATTGATCGCCACGGTGCGGGCTTGCTTCTGACGCAGACGGAAGGCTTCGGCCAGCTTCTCGCCGGCGATGCCGCGGATCTGGGCGACCAGCGCCTCGTCCTTGCTCGGAGCGGCCCAGTCGAACATCACCGGGTTCACTTCGTCGGCCAGTTCGTTGATGGCCTTGATCGCGGCCTGCATCTGGTCGTGACCGAAGACCACGGCGCCCAGCATCACGGCTTCCGACAGTTCCTTGGCTTCGGACTCGACCATCAGCACCGCGCGCTGGGTGCCGGCCACCACCAGATCCATTTCGGACGTGGCCAGCTGGCTGCGGGTCGGGTTCAGGATGTATTCGCCATTGGCGTAACCGACGCGGGCGGCGCCGATCGGGCCGGCGAACGGCAGGCCGGAGATCGCCAGCGCGGCGGAGGCGCCGATCATCGCCGGGATGTCGGAATCCACTTCCGGATTCAGCGACACGACGGTGGCGACGATTTGCACGTCATGGTAGAAGCCGGCCGGGAACAGCGGGCGGATCGGACGGTCGATCAGGCGGCTGGTCAGCACTTCCTTCTCGGACTGCTTGCCTTCGCGCTTGAAGAAGCCGCCCGGGATCTTGCCGGCGGCGTAGGTACGCTCCAGGTAGTCGACGGTCAGCGGGAAGAAATCCTGGCCCGGCTTGACGTTCTTGCCGCCAACCACGCTAACCATGACGACGGTGTCGTCGACGGTGACGACTACGGAACCGGACGCCTGGCGGGCGACTTCACCGGTTTCCAGGGTGACGGTTTGATTGCCGTACTGGAAGGTTTTGGTGATCTTATTGAACACGAGGGTTTCCCTATCTTGGTTCGATGATTGAAATTCGCGAGCCGGAAAAAACAACGGGAACCCCTAAAAATTCTGACCTGCGGCGTAGATCGGAATTTGTAGAGGCTCCCCCCGTTGTCACAACAATAAAACTCGCGGTACTGCCGGCGTGAAAAAGTCGCAGCGAACTGCGACTTTTTCAGAACCGTATACCGATTACTTGCGCAGGCCCAGACGGGTGATCAGCGCGCGGTAGCTATCAGCGTCGGTACGCTTCAGGTAGTCCAGCAGACGGCGACGACGGCTAACCAGCTTCAGCAGACCACGACGGCTGTGGTGGTCCTTGGTGTTGGCCTTGAAGTGCGGGGTCAGGTCGTTGATGCGTGCGGTCAGCAGGGCAACCTGCACTTCGGACGAACCGGTGTCGCCTTCAGCGCGTTGGTAGCCTTTAACGATTTCTGCTTTTTGAGCGGCGGTCATTGCCATTTGGATTACTCCGTTTCAATAGGGGTTTGAAAACCCGACAAGTGCGGCGAGCCGGAAAACCCAACCCATTCCACACTTCGGTAAGCGGCGAATCAGGGCGTTTCCGCCTGTTCCGCCAGGAGCCGGATGGGATGCAGGCGGCCATCGCCGCGCGCCTCTCCCAGCCCCACGAATCTCCGGGTGGACTGTTGATACACCCGGAAACGCTGTATTTTCTCACACTTTTGTTCAAAACGCACGGGCTGGCCATGCATAAACTTGCCGATCTCGTCGTCGCTCAGCTCCAGCGGCGGGAAATGCGCCACCAGCACGTCGGCCGACAGCAGCTTCGCCTCTCGGCCCGGCATGTCCAGCGTTTCCAGCTCGGCCAGCTGATGCGCCTCGTCCAGTCCGAAACCGCCGGTGGCGGTGCGGCGCAGGCCGGTCAAGTGGGCGCCGCAGCCGAGCGCTTCGCCGATATCGCAAGCCAGGGTCCGGATATAGGTGCCCTTGCTGCACAACACGTCCATCACCGCGACATCGCCGTCGAAACTGATCAGCTCCAGCTTGCGGATGGCGACCTGGCGCGCCTCGCGCGGCACTTCTATGCCGGCGCGGGCGTATTCGTACAACGGTTTGCCCTGATGCTTCAGCGCCGAATACATCGGCGGCACCTGGCTGATCTCGCCGGTGAAGCGCGCCATCTCGGCCAGCAGCGCCTCGCGGTCGAAGGCGACCGGCCGCTCGGACACCACCTCGCCCTCGATGTCGCCGGTCGTCGTCACCGCGCCGAACTTCACCGTCGCGCGATAGCCCTTGTCGGCGTCCAGCAGATACGAGGAGAACTTGGTCGCCTCGCCCAGGCATACCGGCAGCAGGCCGGTGGCCAGCGGATCGAGCACGCCTGTGTGGCCGGCCTTGGCGGCGTTCAGCAGCCAGCGCGCCTTCTGCAGTGCGTTGTTGCTGGAGATATCGTAGGGCTTGTCGATCAGCAGCACGCCGTCGATGCGGCGCCGGTTGCTGCGCGGCTTGCTCATTCGGCCGCGCCCTTGTCCGCGCTCTCGCCGTCGGCCGACGCCTCGCCGAATTTCTCGGCGTCGTCGCGCGCCACCTGGCTGATCAGGCTGGTCAGGTGCATGCCGCGCTCGACCGAGTCGTCGTAGACGAAATGCAGCTGCGGGATGCTGAAGATCTTGATCGCGCGGCCCAGCTCGTTGCGCAGATAGCCGGCGGAGCTTTCCAGCGCCTCCTGGGTGGCCTCGCGGGTGGTATCGACCATCACCGTGTAATAGATCTTGGCGTGCGAGTAGTCGCGGGTCACTTCGACCGCGGTGATGGTGATCCAGCCGGCGCGCGGGTCCTTCAGGCCCTTGCGGGTCAGTTCGGCCAGCTCGCGCTGGATCTGCTCGGCGATGCGGTCCGAGCGGGAAAAACCTTTTTTGGCTTTGGCCATGTCACTTCCAGTTCTGTTCTAGCGGCCCTTATAGCCTCGTAAACAGGCTCTTCAGCCGCAAGCCGCGAAGCCCGCTCCCGCAACGGGAGGCATTTCGCGGCGCGTATGCGAAAAAGGGCGAGCGCCCGCCGGCCATCCGGCCGACGTTGCACCCGCCCCTGGCGTCCCGATTACAGGGAACGCGCGACTTCCACGATCTCGAACGCTTCCAGCTGGTCGCCTTCCTGGATGTCGTTGAAGTTCTTCAGCATCAGGCCGCATTCGTAGCCCTGCTTGACTTCCTTCACGTCGTCCTTGAAGCGCTTCAGCGATTCCAGTTCGCCGGTATGCACCACCACGTGGTTGCGGATCAGACGGACCGAAGCGGAGCGCTTGATCATGCCGTCGGTCACCATACAACCGGCGATGTTGCCAACCTTGGAAACCGTGATCACCTGACGGATCTCGACGGTGCCCAGTACCTGCTCCTTCTTCTCCGGAGCCAGCATGCCGGACAGCGCGGCCTTCACCTCGTCCACCGCATCGTAGATGATGCTGTAGTAACGGATGTCGACGCCTTCGTTCTCGGCCAGCTTGCGCGCGGCGGCGTCGGAGCGGGTGTTGAAGCCGATCACGATGGCCTTGGACGCGATCGCCAGGTTGATGTCCGATTCCGAGATGCCGCCCACGCCGGAGTGCAGGATGCTGACGCGCACTTCGTCGGTGGACAACTTCTGCAGGCTGCCGGCCAGCGCTTCGTACGAACCTTGCACGTCGGCCTTGATGATCAGCGACAGCGTCTGCACTTCGCCTTCGGTCATCTGGGCGAACATGTTTTCCAGCTTGGAAGCCTGCTGCTTGGCCAGACGCACGTCGCGGAACTTGCCGGCGCGGAACAGGGCGATTTCACGCGCCTTCTTCTCGTCGGCCAGAACCATGGTGTCTTCGCCGGCCTGCGGCACGTCGGACAGACCCAGGATTTCCACCGGGATGGCCGGACCGGCTGCATCGATGGCCTTGCCGTTTTCGTCCATCATCGCGCGGACGCGGCCGAATGCCGTGCCAGCCAGCACCACGTCGCCCTTCTTCAGCGTGCCGGACTGAACCAGCAGCGTGGCGACCGGACCGCGGCCCTTGTCGAGGCGGGCCTCGACGATGATGCCCTTGGCCAGCGAATCGACCGGAGCCTTCAGCTCCAGCACTTCAGCCTGCAGCAGGATGGCTTCCAGCAGCCCGTCGATATTGGTGCCCATCTTGGCGGACACTTCGACGAACTGGGTATCGCCGCCCCAGTCTTCCGGCACCACTTCGTGCGCCACCAGTTCCTGGCGGATGCGCTCGATGTTGGCGCCGACCTTGTCGATCTTGTTGACCGCAACCACGATAGGCACCTTGGCGGCCTTGGCGTGGTGGATCGCCTCGATCGTCTGCGGCATCACGCCGTCGTCGGCCGCCACCACCAGCACGACGATGTCGGTGGCCTTGGCGCCACGGGCACGCATCGCGGTAAACGCTTCGTGACCCGGGGTATCGAGGAAGGTGATCATGCCGCGCGGGGTTTCCACGTGGTAGGCGCCGATGTGCTGCGTGATGCCGCCGGCTTCGCCCGCGGCGACCTTGGCGCGGCGGATGTAGTCCAGCAGCGAGGTCTTGCCGTGGTCGACGTGACCCATCACGGTCACCACCGGGGAACGCGACTGCTCGACGACTTCGACGGTCGCGCCGTCGGTCACGTCCAGATAGGCTTCCGGATCATCCGCTTGGGCAGCCTTCGGCTTGTGGCCCATCTCTTCCACGACGATCATCGCGGTTTCCTGGTCCAGCACCTGGTTGATGGTGACCATCATGCCCATCTTCATCAGGGCCTTGATCACTTCAACCGCCTTCACCGCCATCTTGTGGGCCAGTTCGGCCACGGTGATGGTTTCCGGCACCAGAACCTCATGGATGATAGGCTCGGTCGGGGTCTGGAAAGCGTGCTGGTTGTTGCCCTGCTTGTGCCGGCCCTTGCCGCCGCGGGACTTCCAGTCATTGCCGGCGTCGCCGCCCTTGGTCTTCAGACCGCGGCCGCCCTTCTTGTTGTCGTCCCAGCGATCGCCGCCCTTCTTGCCGCCGCCGCCCTTCTTCGCATCGGGACGACCGGCAACGGTAGCCGGAATCGCCGGAGCGCCAGGCACGCCAGGCGCTGCCGGGCGCGGGCCGCGGTTGTCGCCTGCCGGGCGCGGGCCACGGTTGTCGCCAGCCGGACGCGGACCACGGTTGTCGCCAGCCGGGCGCGGGCCGCGGTTGTCGCCAGCCGGACGCGGGCCACGGTTGTCGCCTGCCGGACGCGGGCCACGGTTGTCGCCAGCCGGGCGCGGGCCGCGGTTGTCGCCTGCCGGACGCGGGCCACGCTCTTCGCGCGCCGGTTCCGGAGCGCGCGGCGCCTCGACCACCGGGGCCGGCTGCGATGCGGCCAGCTTGGCGGCCTGACGGCGCTCTTCGCGTTCGATTTTTTCGCGCATCAGCGCTTCTTGACGGGCGCGGAACGCCGCCTGACGCTTTTCTTCCGCTTCGCGGGCGGCGATTTCTTCCGGCGTCAGGATGGAAGCGACGGTCGGACGGACCGCCGGCTTCGGTTCCGGCTTGGCCTCGACCTTCGGCTCCGGCTTCGGCTCGGGCTTGACCTCTACCTTGGGCTCGGGCTTCGGCTCCGGCTTGATCTCGACCTTCGGCTCCGGTTTCGGCTCCGGCTTGGCTTCCACCACCGGCGCGGCGACGGGCGCCGGCTCGGCCGGTTTGGCGGCCTCGACGCGCGGGGCGTCCTCAGGGCGCGCCACGACACGCTTCTTGCGCGTCTCCACCGTCACGGTGCCGCCGTCAGCCTTCTTCACCTCGGACGTGGACTTGCGGGTCAGCGTGATACCGCTGTCCTCGCGAGCGCCGTGCGAGCGTTTCAGGTAGTCCAGGAGCTGGGACTTGTCTTGCGCCGATAGGGTGTCATCCGACGAGCGCTTGCTCACACCGGCGGCGCGCAGCTGTTCCAGCAGGCGCTCGGGGGTGAGATTCATCTCGCTGGCAAATTGTTTTACATTCGTCAAAACCATGCGTCTTCCCAAATTCCGTAAATACTTCCCGAGAAAGCCTTACTGGTTAAACCAGTGTTCGCGCGCCTTCATGATGATGGCGCGTGCAGCTTCCGCTTCCATGCCGGTCATGTCCACCAGATCGTCAACGGCCAGGTCGGCCAGATCGTCGCGGGTGGCCACGCCGCCTGCGGCCAGCTTGCGAACCAGCTCGGCATCCAGGCCTTCCACGTCCTTCAAGTCGTCGGATACGTTCTCGACCTGTTCTTCGGACGCGATAGCCTGCGTCAGGAGCGCATCACGGGCGCGGCTACGCAGCTCGCCCACCAGCTCCTCGTTGAAGCCTTCGATTTCCAGCATTTCTTCCAGCGGCACATAGGCCACTTCTTCCAGCGCGGCGAAGCCCTCGCTCACCAGCTTGGCGGCGGTGTCTTCGTCGATGCTCAACGCGCTGGCAAACAGCTGACGCAGCGCGGCGTCCTCGGCTTCATGCTTCTCTTCCGCCTCGGACACAGTCATGATGTTCAAGTACCAGCCGGTCAACTCGGCGGCAAGCTTGACGTTCTGGCCGCTGCGGCCGATGGCCAGCGCCAGTTGCTCTTCCTCGACGATCACATCCATGCTGTGATTGTCTTCGTCGACCATGATGCGGCTGACTTCGGCCGGCGACAGCGCGTTGATCACGAACTGGGCCGGTTCCGGCGCCCACAACACGATGTCGACGCGCTCGCCGGCCAGCTCCTGGGTCACCGCCTGCACGCGCGAACCGCGCATGCCGATGCAGGTGCCCTGTGGGTCGATGCGGGCGTCGTTGGCCTTGACGGCGATCTTGGCGCGCATGCCCGGGTCGCGCACGGCGGCGCGGATTTCCAGCATGCCCTCGTCGATCTCCGGCACTTCCAGCTCGAACAGCTTGACCAGGAATTCCGGCGCGGTGCGCGACAGGATCAGTTGCGGGCCGCGGCCCTGGCGGTCGATGCGCAGCAGATAGGCCTTGACGCGGTCGCCCACGCGCAGGTTTTCCTTCGGAATCATCTGGTCGCGCGGCAGCACTGCTTCCAGCTTGCCGCATTCGACGATGGCATTGCCGCGCTCGATGCGCTTGATGGTGCCCATCACCAGATGCTCGCGGCGCTGCAGGAATTCGTTCAGCAACTGTTCGCGCTCGGCGTCGCGGATGCGCTGCAGGATCACCTGCTTCGCGGTCTGCGCGCCGATGCGGCCGAACTCGACCGCTTCCATCTGTTCTTCGATGAAAGCGCCCAGCTCGATGCGAGGATCGCGTTCGCGAGCGTCGATCAGGCCGATTTCCTTGCTTTCGGACTCCAGCAGCTCGTCCTCCACCACCATCCAGCGGCGGAAGGTCTGGTACTGACCGGTGTAGCGGTCGATTTCGACGCGCACATCCATCTCGTCATCGGTAAACTTTTTCTTGGTGGCCGAGGCAAGCGCCATCTCAAGGGCGGAAAAAACCACGTCCTTGCTGACATTCTTCTCGCTCGCCAGGGCATCCACCAGCAACAAAATCTCGCGACTCATGCATTCCTCTCCGAATTTTGTCCTTTTGCGTGGGCTATCGCCGTCCAGACATCAAAACTCAGGCTCGATACGGGCCTTGTCGATGTTGGCGAACGGAATCACCACGATGCGGCCATCTACATCCAGCTTCACGGAGCCATCCTCGACCCCGGCAAGACGACCGATAAACTTCTTCTGCTGCTCGATCGGCATCCGCGTCTTGACCTTGGCGAGCTGACCGGCGAAGCGGACAAAATCGGCTTCTTTCTTCAAAGGGCGATCCAAGCCCGGCGAAGAGACCTCCAGCCGTTCGTAGTTCACGTTCTCGACCATGAACAGCCGGGTCAGGTGATTGCTCACCAAGACGCAGTCTTCCACGGTGATGCCACCGGGCTTGTCGATAAACACGCGAAAACCGCCACCTGGGGTCATTTCAAAGTCGACCAACTCGTAGCCGAGACCCTGCAGGGTGTTTTCCAGCAGCAAACGAACATCCATTGCTTTTTCCACAAATAAAAAATGGGCGAAACGCCCATCCCTAACCGCTGCGATTGTAACCTATTCCCGCAAAAAAGAAAACCTGCCGCCCCACCCGTCCCGAGGACCCCACGCGCCTATGCCAGACAATTTTGCGAGAGCATTTCAGTTACGGTACATTACCGCGAATCAAACCTCGAGTTTGAGCGCAGCGGCCACGGGCCGCCAAGACAACGACTAAAAAAACAGCGAACCGCTAAACCGATTCGCCACCGGCTCCGCCGGGGCGATGCTCGCTAAAACCCGCACGACGGAGAAACCCGGATTTATGGATAAGGTGTGGCTTAAAAACTACCAGGCTGGGGTGCCTCACGAGATCGACATCAATCAGTTCCAGTCGGTCACGGAAGTGTTCGACCGCAGCATAGCGAAGTTCGGCGACCGCCCCGCCCTCGCCAATATGGGCAAGCAACTCAGCTACGCGCAGCTGGACGCGCTCAGCGGACAATTCGCCTCCTTCCTGCAGCACAAGCTGGGCCTGAAGAAAGGCGACCGCGTCGCCGTGATGATGCCCAATCTGCTGCAATACCCGATCACCATCTTCGGCACGCTGCGCGCCGGCGGCGTGGTGGTCAACGTCAATCCGCTGTACACGCCGCGCGAGCTGGAACACCAGCTGAAGGACGCCGGCGCCGAAACCATCGTCATCCTGGAGAATTTCGCCGGCGTGCTGGAACAAGTGCTGCCGCGCACCCGGATCAAGAACGTGGTGGTCGCCTCCATCGGCGATCTGCTGGGCTTCGCCAAGGGCGCGCTGGTCAACTTCGTCGTGCGCAAGGTGAAGAAGATGGTGCCGCCGTGGCACCTGCCCGGCCACGTCCGCTTCAACGACGCGCTGTCCGCCGGCGCCGCCAGGCCCTACGACAAGATCGCGCTGGGCCACGAGGACATCGCCTTCCTGCAATACACCGGCGGCACCACCGGCGTCGCCAAGGGCGCTGAACTGCTGCATCGCAACATCGTCGCCAACATGTTGCAGGCCAGCGCCTGGGTCGGCACGCTGGTGCGCGAGGGGCAGGAAGTCATCGTCACCGCGCTGCCGCTGTACCACATCTTCTCGCTGACCGCGAACCTGATGGTCTTCATCGAGATGGGCGCGCTGAACGTGCTGATCACCAATCCGCGCGACATCCCCGGCTTCGTCAAGGAGCTGCGCAAGTATCCGATCACCTGCATCACCGGCGTCAACACGCTGTTCAACGCCCTGGTCAACAATCCGGAATTCGCCACGCTGGACTTCTCCACCTGGCGGCTGACGCTGGGCGGCGGCATGGCGGTGCAGAAGGCGGTGGCCGACAAATGGCAGGCCGTCACCGGCGTGCCGCTGGTCGAAGCCTACGGCCTGACCGAAACCAGCCCGGCCGCGTGCATCAATCCGATGAATCTGCCGGAGTACAACGGCACCATAGGCCTGCCGGTGTCGTCCACCGAGATCGAAATCCGCGACGCGGAAGGCAAGCCGGTGGCGCAGGGCGAACAGGGCGAGTTGTGCATACGCGGCCCGCAGGTGATGCGCGGCTACTGGAACCGTCCGGACGAGACCGCCAAGGTGCTGGGCGCCGACGGCTTCCTCGCCACCGGCGACATGGCGATGGTGACGCCGGAAGGCTTCGTCAAGCTGGTGGACCGCAAGAAGGACATGATCCTGGTGTCCGGCTTCAACGTCTATCCGAACGAGATCGAGGACGTGGTCGCCGGCCACCCCGATGTGCTCGAGGTGGCCTGCATCGGCGTGCCGGACGAGAAGTCCGGCGAAGTGGTCAAGGTCTTCGTCGTCAAGAAGAACCCGGCGCTGACCGACAAGGACGTCATCCGCTACTGCCGCGAAAACCTGAGACCGGCTACAAGGTGCCGAAGCTGGTCGAGTTCCGCAGCGAGCTGCCGAAGACCAATGTCGGCAAGATCCTGCGCCGCGCGCTGCGCGACGAGGAAGCCGCCAAGCACGGCTGAGCGACGCCATCTCCGGCCCAAGCCGCCGCCCCCCGCCGGGCGGCGGTTTTTTTATCGGCCGCGCGAGCGGAGCCCGACGGCTACACTGAATGCAGACTTTCCCGCCCCGAAGGATGGATCGATGCTGATGCTGCCGTTTTTCAAGCTGATGGCCGAAAAAAAGGCCAGCGACCTGTTCATGACCAGCTTCTCGCCGCCGATGCTGAAGCTGGACGGTGAACTGACGCCGGTCAACGACAAGCCGCTCACCGCCGACATGGTGAAACAACTGGCCTACAGCCTGATGAGCGAGGAGGAGGCGGCGGTCTTCGAAAGCGAACGCGAGATGAACCTGGGCCATCCGGTGCCCGGCCTCGGCAGCTTTCGCGTCAATATCTTCTGGCAGCGCGGCTCGGTCGGCATGGTGGTGCGCTACATCGTGCCCAGCATCCCGTCGCTGGACGAATTGCAGCTGCCGCCGCTGCTCGGCGATCTAGCCAGGCAAAAACGCGGCCTGATCCTCGTCGTCGGCTCCACCGGCTCCGGCAAGAGCTCGACGGTGGCGGCGATGCTGCAGACCCGCAACCAGAGCATGAAGGGCCACATCCTGACGGTGGAGGACCCGATCGAGTTCCTGTACCGGCACGACAAGTCCATCGTCAACCAGCGCGAGGTCGGTTTCGACACCCTGTCCTACGCCCGCGCGCTGAAGAACGCGATGCGCGAGGCGCCGGACGTGCTGATGATAGGCGAGATCCGCGACGCCGAGACGCTGACCCAGGCGCTGGCCTACGCCCAGTCCGGCCATCTGTGCATCTCCACGCTGCACGGCAACAACAGCTATCACATGCTGAACCGGGTCATCAATTTCTTTCCGCCGGAGAGCCGAAACTCGCTGCTGATGGACCTGTCGGCCGCGCTGCGCGCGGTGGTGTCGCAGCGGCTGGTGCCGACATCGGACGGCGGCCGGGTGCCGGCGGTGGAGCTGATGCTGAACACGCCGCACATTTCGGAGTTGATTCGAACCGGAGAGATAGACAAAATCAAGGAGGCCATCGAGAGCAGCATGAGCGATGGCGCGCAGACCTTCGAACAGGCGCTGTTCCAGTTGCACAAAGCCGGACGGATCAGCCTGGACGAGGCGCTGCGGCACGCCGACTCGCCGACTAATCTGTACTGGCTGGTCAACCAGGCCGGCGACAGCACGGCGGCGAAACCCAAACCTGGCCCC
The DNA here is from genome assembly GCF_002848345.1 of Chromobacterium sp. ATCC 53434. Classification (NCBI taxonomy): domain Bacteria; kingdom Pseudomonadati; phylum Pseudomonadota; class Betaproteobacteria; order Neisseriales; family Chromobacteriaceae; genus Chromobacterium; species Chromobacterium sp. ATCC 53434. The sequence goes on from NZ_CP025429.1 coordinate 3,435,463, forward strand.
GACAGCGCGGCCAGCTTCGACAGCATCAAACTGGACTTGTAAACCCACCCGATGATTACCTTGTACGGCATCCCCAACTGCAGCACCGTGAAAAAGGCCCGCCAATGGTTGGCCGACAACGGCATCGACTACGTTTTCCACGACTTCAAGAAACAGGGCATAGACGCCGCGCGGCTGCAGGCCTGGACCGCGCAGGTGCCGCTGGCCAAGCTGGTCAACCGCCAGGGCACCACCTGGCGCGCGCTGCCGGACGACAGCAAGGCCGCCGCCGACACCCAGGACGGCGCGATCGCGCTGATGCGCGAGCAGACCTCGGTAATCAAGCGCCCGGTGCTGGAATGGGACGGCAAGGTCGGCGTCGGCTTCTCCGAGGCGGACTGGGCGGAGCGCTTCGGCCTATGAGCGCGACGCTGGATCTGGCCCGCGAGCTGATACGCCGCGACTCCGTCACGCCGCGCGACGAAGGTTGCCAGGCGCTGATGATAGACCGCCTGGAGGCGATAGGCTTCAAGGTGGAGAAGATGCGCCACGGCGACGTCGACAACTTCTGGGCGCGCAGGGGCGACGCCGGTCCGGTGTTCTGCTTCGCCGGGCACACCGACGTGGTGCCGACCGGTCCCTTGGAGAAATGGGACAGCCCGCCGTTCGAGCCCACCGTCCGCGGCGGCCTGCTGTACGGCCGCGGCGCCGCCGATATGAAGGCCTCGCTGGCCGCCTTCGTCACCGCCTGCGAGCGCTTCGTCGCCGAACATCCGGACCACGCCGGTTCGCTGGCGCTGTTGATCACCTCGGACGAGGAAGGCGTGGCGGTGGACGGCACCGTCAAGGTCGTCGACGCGCTGGAGGCGCGCGGCGAGACGGTGGACTACTGCATCGTCGGCGAGCCGACATCGGAGACGCGCCTTGGCGACACCATCAAGAACGGCCGCCGCGGCTCGCTGTCCGGCCGGCTGATCGTCCACGGCATCCAGGGCCACATCGCCTACCCGCAACTGGCGCAGAACCCGATCCACCTGATGGCGCCGGCGCTGGCGGAGCTGGCCGCCACCCGCTGGGACGACGGCAACGACTTCTTCCCGCCGACCAGCTGGCAGGTGTCCAACATCCAGGCCGGCACCGGCGCGACCAATGTCATCCCCGGCCACTGCGACCTGTGGTTCAATTTCCGTTTTTCGCCGGAAAGCAGCGCCGACAGCCTGAAGGAGAGGGTCTGCCGGATACTGGACAAGCACGGCCTGGGCTACGAGCTGCACTGGCAGCTGTCCGGCCTGCCGTTCATCACGCCGCCGGGCGCGCTGACCGAGGCCTTGGCCCAGGCTATCGCCGAAGTCGCCGACGCCAGGGCCGAGCTGTCAACGACCGGCGGCACCTCCGACGGCCGCTTCATCAAGCGCATCGCGCGCGAGCTGGTGGAGTTCGGCCCGGTCAACGCCACCATACACAAGCTGAACGAGTGCGTGGAAGTGGCCGACATCGAACCGCTGGCCGACATCTACCGCCTGACGCTGGAGCGATTGCTGGCCAGGGCGTGAGCGAGCGCGCTCCGCTATGCTGAAACCGGCGGCGACGCCGGTTTTTTTATATTGCGATGCCCTTGGCGCAACCATGGTTGTTTGCGTCTCCCCGCCGAATGTTGCGGACCGAACGAACAGGTAAGCTTCCTCGTCATGGAAATCGAAATCGCAAAAATCTTCATCGCGCTGCTGGTGCTGGTCAACCCGCTGGGCGCCATCCCCATCTTCATCAGCCTGACGCCCAGCGCCAGCCAGGAGGAAAGGCAGAAAATCGCCCAGACCACCGCCATCGCGGTGGCGGTGGTGATGTGCCTGTTCGCCATCGTCGGCCAGACCCTGCTGCGCTTTCTCGGCATCAGCATAGGCTCGTTCCAGGTCGGCGGCGGCATCTTGTTGATGCTGATCGCCATCGCGCTGATGAACGCCAAGCCCGGACCGACCAAGACCACCAAGCAGGAGCGCGAGGAAGCCGGCGGCAAGACCAATATCGCCGTGGTGCCGATGGCCATCCCGCTGATGACCGGCCCCGGCACCATCTCCACTGTCATCATCTACGCCACCACCGCCCACTCCTGGCTGCAGGTGGTCTATCTGCTGGTCAGCAGCCTGCTGGTGGCCATCACCTGCTACGGCGCGCTGACGCTGGCCACGCCGCTGACCCGGCTGCTAGGACAGACCGGCATCAACATCGTCAACCGGGTGATGGGCATGCTGCTGGCGGCGGTCTCGGTGGAAATCATCGTCGACGGCCTCTACCGGCTGTTTCCGCAACTGACGCGCTGAACGACGCGGCCCGGGCCGCTGCGTCGTTTTTCCAACAGGCCATCCATGCATTTCCCGGCGGAAAACCTGGCTTTCGCCGATACTCACCTTGACTAATATCACTCATCTTTCATACACCGAATAAGCGGAAGCACATCTGCCTTCCGGACCATCCCTATCCCGCGAGGATGCCAAGATGTTCGACCATAAACTGAAATCCAATTTACAGAACGCTCTGGTCCAACTGGAGAACCAGCAAAACGTGATGGACGCGCTGAGCAAGTCGACGGCCATCATAGAATTCAGCCCGGACGGCACCATCATCTCGGCCAATTCCAATTTCGAGCAGACCATGGGCTACACCTCCGACGAAATCATCGGCAAGCACCACAGGATGTTCTGTCAGCCGCATTTCGCCGCCAGCCAGGAATACCAGGCCTTCTGGCAGGTGCTGCGCACCGGGGGCTTCATCAAGGACCAGTTCAAGCGCCTCGCCAAGGACGGCCGCACCGTCTGGCTGGAGGCCAGCTACAACCCGATCTACGACAAGCACGGCCAGGTGGTCAAGGTGCTCAAATTCGCGATGGACGTCACCCGCGAGGTCGATATCGCCCATGAGGCGAGAAACATCATGAAGGCGGTCGATCGCTCGATGGCCGTCATCGAATTCACCCCGGACGGCGTCATCCAGACCGCCAACGCCAACTTCCTCGGCGCCACCGGCTATACCGCCGAGGAAATCATCGGCAAGCACCACCGGATCTTCTGCCCAGCCGACTTCGTGCGCAGCCCCGCCTACGAGCACCTGTGGAAGCAACTGAAACAGGGCGTCTTCGTCAACGGCCGCTTCGAGCGCGTGCACAAGTCGGGCCGGCCGGTCTGGCTGGAGGCCAGCTACAAATCCGGTCTTCGACGACGAGGGCGTGGTGTTCAAGGTCATCAAGTTCGCCGCCGACATCACCGACCAGGAGACCGCCCGGCAACAGGATCTGCGCCTGGTGCAGGAGGCCCACCGGCTGTCGGCGGCGTCGGACAGCGCCTCCAACGACGGCCAGCAGGTGATCCGCGACACCATACAGGCGATGAGCGTGATCGCCGACAGCGCCGGACAATCGGCGCGGCTGATAGAAGACCTGGAGCAGAAGACCAGCCGCATCACCACCATCGTCAACACCATCCACGAGATCGCCGACCAGACCAATCTGTTGGCGCTGAACGCGGCGATCGAGGCGGCGCGGGCCGGCGAGCAGGGCCGCGGCTTCGCCGTGGTGGCCGACGAAGTGCGCAAGCTGGCCGAACGCACCAGTTCCTCCACCAAGGAGGTGACGGAGATGATAGACGACATCAAGAACGGCACCGGCAACGCCACCGAGAGCATCCACGAGATGTTGGTCAAGGCCCAGAAAGGCGAGGAACACGCCAGCGAGGCCAGCCACTCGATCGAACAGATACGCAGCAGCACCTCGCAGCTGGCCGACGTCGTCAACCACTTCTCCGCGGTCCAGTCCATGGCCATGGACAAAACGCATCCGGGGAACTGAGGCGGGCCGCCGGGCGCCGGGCGCCCGGCTGTAGGTATACAGTCAAATCTGTATACATATTTTCATCTTGGTCTGTGCATTGTTTGTACTGATGGTCGGCAGTAAAAATAGCCATCCTCATAACGTGGTGGCAGCCATGTCCAAGCCCGACAGCAAACCGATCAAAATCTACCCCCGCCTCACCAGCGGCCGCTTCAACAATCTGCGGGTCGCGATGGTCGTCGTCACCCAACTGGTGTTCTTCGGGGTGCCGTGGCTGCAATGGAACGGCCGCCAGGCCGTTCACTTCAATCTGGCCGAGCACCACTTCCTGATTTTCGGCATCAGCCTGTGGCCGCAGGACTTCATCTACCTGGCGGCGCTGCTGGTGGTGTGCGCGCTGGGTCTGTTCCTGTGGACCACGCTGGCCGGCCGGCTATGGTGCGGCTACAGCTGCCCGCAAACTGTGTACACCCAGATCATGATCTGGATAGAACGACTGACGCTGGGCGACCACATCGCCCGCCGCCGGCTGGACGCGGCGCCGGCCAGCGTCGGCAAGTACGCCAAGAAAGGCCTGAACCAGCTGCTGATGCTGAGTTTCTCGCTGTGGACCGGCCTGACCTTCGTCGGCTATTTCACGCCGATGCGCGAGCTGGCAGTGCTGGACATGGGGCCGTGGGATCTGTTCTGGACGCTGTTCTACGCCGGCTTCACCTGGCTCCTGGCCGGCGTGCTGCGCGAGAAGGTCTGCCTGCACATGTGCCCGTACGCCCGCTTCCAGGGCGCGATGTTCGACGACCACACCCTGGTCATTTCCTACGACGAGAAACGCGGCGAGCCGCGCGGCAAGGCGCAGGCGCGCAGCGAAGAGCCGGTCAAGGGCTGCATAGACTGCGGCATCTGCGTGCAGGTCTGCCCGACCGGCATCGACATCCGCCACGGCCTGCAATACGAGTGCATAGGCTGCGCCGCCTGTATCGACGCCTGCGACCAGGTGATGGACAAGCTGAAGTCGCCGCGCGGGCTGATACGCTACACCAGCGCCCAGGCGCTGCAGGGCAAGCCGGCCCCGGCGCGTTCGCTGCACCGGCCCCGCGTGGCGGTCTACTCCTGCCTGCTGGCCGGCATCATCATGCTGTCCACCACCGCCCTGGTGCTGAAAAAGCCGTTCAAGGTGGACGTGCTGCGCGACCGCGCCAGCCTGGTCGAACAGACCGACGATGGCATGCTGCAGAACCGCTACAACCTGCGGCTGATCAACACCACCGAACAGCCGCAGCGCTACCGGCTGGACGTGGACGGCCTGCCCGGCATCCGGCTGGAGCAGCCGGGCCAGATCGTCGCCGTCAAACCGGCGCAGACCGAAACCGTCGCGGTACGGGTACAGGCCGACCCCGAGCACGCCACGCGCGGCGCCCACACCATCCACTTCGTGATACGCTCGTTGGGCGATGACGTCACCATACGGGAAAAATCCAGCTTCATCGGCGAATGAGGCGGCAGGAACGAACCACATGAACAAGACCGGCCAACTGAGCCAACGCTTCCGCAACGCGATAGAACAGGGCCATCTGCGCGCCGGCGACCGCATGCCGTCGCTGCGCAAGGTGTGCCAGGATCACAAGATCAGCATCACCACCGCGCAGCGCGCCTACGCGGAGCTGGAGAAGCTGGGCCTGATCGAGGCGCTGCCGCGCTCGGGCTTTCGCGTGCTGTCGCGCCACAACCCGTTGCCGGGCAGCCTGCTGCAGGGCGGCGACGGCAGCGGCATCCGCATCGAGCATCTGACCAGCGCGCTGCCTATGCCCTGGGGCTGCCCCTACATGAACCCGGCGCTGATCAACACCACGCCGCTGAACCGCGCGCTGACCCGCGCGCTGCGCGACTATCGCTACGCGCTGTCCGGCAACGCCAACACCGGCTACGAGGGCCTGCGCCGCGAGCTGACGCTGCGCTATCTGGCGCAGGGCGTGGAGCTGGACGGCGACGAGCTATTGGTCACCTGCGGCGGCATGGAGGCGCTGAACCTGGCGATACGGGCGGTCAGCAAGCTGTCCGGCAGCCAGGCGATGCTGGTGCTGACGCCGGCCTTCCCGGCGCTGTTCGACCAGTTGGAACAGCTGGGCATCGCCGCCCACACGCTGGCGACGCCGCCCGGCCAAGCGCTGGACCTGGCTCGGCTGGAACAGCTGGTCATCCAGCACCAGCCGGCCGCCATCCTGGCGATGGCCAACTTCCAGCACCCGACCGGCCTGACGATGAGCGACGCCGACAAGCAGGCGCTGCTGGAGCTGGCCGACCGCCACAGGCTGCCGGTGATCGAGGACGACACCTACCGCGAGCTGTACTTCGGCGAGAGCGCGCCGCTGCCGCTGAAGGCCTTCGACCAGAAAGGCAGCGTGCTGCACTGCTCGTCGTTCAGCAAATCGCTGGCGCCGGGCTACCGCGTCGGCTGGATCGCCGCCGGCCGCTACCGCGACAGCATCGTCGGACTGAAGCTGTGCAGCTCGCTGTCGACGCCGCTGCCCAGCCAGATGGCGCTGTCCCGGCTGTTGGCCGGCGGCCAGCACGAAGACATGCTGAGCCTGCTGCGCAGCCGGCTGCAGGCCAACTGGCTGGCGCTGAGCCAGCAGTTGGAGCAGCATCTGCCCTCCTCCCGCCTGATCACGCCGCAAGGCGGTTATTTCCTGTGGCTGGAACTGCCGGAAGGCAGCGACTGCCGCGGCCGGCTGCCGCAGGCGATACAGCAGGGAATACATTATGCGCCGGCGCCGCTGTTCTTCCGCGACAACCAGCCGCGCCTGAACGCGATGCGGCTCAATTTCAGCTATTTCGACCCGCTGCAACAGCACAACGGCGTCGCTATGCTGGCCCAGACGGACGCTGGCCGGCGACTGAGTCCGGCCTCCTCGATCAGCCAATCGGCCACCGAGGCGACGATGGCGGCGCGCGCTTCGCCGTCCGCCCGCGCCAGCCAATACTGCGCGCCCGGCGCCGACGGATAGCCGGACAGGCGGACCAGCCTTCCGTCGGCCAGGGCCTCGTCGGCCAGCAGGGCCGGCAGACAGGCCACGCCGTGTCCGCGCAGCGCCGCGTCCAGCAACAGCCGGGCATCGTCGTAGATGCCCGTGCGACGGAATCCGGCCAGATGGCCGCGCAACAAGGCGCCGGCCCGCGCGTCGGTGAAGCCGTCCTCCAGGCACAGCAGGCCGGCCCGACCGGCATGCTCGGCCGGCGGCGCCGCCTCCAGCGTCCGCGCCAACTGCGGCGCCGCGGCCACTATCCATTCGTCGGCGAGCCAGCGGCGCTCGGCGACGCCGGGCTGCTGCAGCGGCCGGTCGGCGATCACGATGTCCACGTCGACCTCGTCGACGAAACGCGCGCTCTCGTCGGTGGACAGCAGCAGGCTCAAGGCCGGCAGGCGCCGGCGCAAGGCGTCCAGCCTGGGCTGCAGCCAGCCCTGCGCCACCGCGGCCGGACAGACCAGCACCACCAGGCCCGGATCCATATAGCCGGCGATCCGGCCCAAGCCGCCCTCCAGATTGTCCAGCGCCCGCCTGACGCTTTGCTGCAGCACCTCGCCGGCCACCGTCAGCTCGACGCCGCGGCCCACCCGGCGGAACAGCGGCTGCCCCAGTTGCTGCTCCAATTGCTGCACCTGATGGCTGATGGCCGATTGCGACAGGCAGAGCTCGTCCGCCGCGCGGGAAAAATTGCCGTGCCGGGCGGCGGCCTCGAAACCCAGCAGCAGTTTCAGCGAAGGAATGCGCATAAACGAATCATGAGAAAAGTTGATTAATCAGGGCAATTATCATCAATTTTCAAATCAGCGGCCACCACGGACAATGACGCGGTCTATTTGATAAACAGGCGGCGCCGATCCGCCGCCCCACCGGAGCCGACAATGAACCGACGCCGTTTTCTGCAACAAGCCTCCCTGCTGTCCGGCAGCGCCATGCTGCTGGGCGGCTGCCTGTCCGCCGAAGCGGCCCCCTCCGCCCCGCCGCGCCAAGACCGCCAAGCCGCGACCGGCTGGCGCATGCCGGACGAGGGCGAGCGGCACGCGGCGACCTGGATGGCCTTCGGCGCGCGCGAGGCCATCTGGGGCGGCCGCCTGCTGGGCCCGGTCCGGCAGAACCTGGCCGCCATCGCCGGCGCGATCTCGGCCTTCGAGCCAGTCCGCATGCTGGCGCCGGAGAACGAGATGGAACTGGCGCGCCGGCTGTGCGGCGACGGCGTGCAGCTGATCGCACAGCCGCTGGACGATCTGTGGATGCGCGATACCGGCCCGGTCTTCGTCCGAGACGGCCGGGGACGCGCCGCCGGCGTCGGCTTCAACTTCAACGGTTGGGGCGGCAAGCAGGCCCACGACCGCGACGCCAAGGTCGCGGCGGCGGTCTGCGCGCGGCTGGGCCGGCCGCTCTTGGCGAGCTCGCTGATCCTGGAAGGCGGCGGACTGGAAGTGGACGGCGACGGCACCGCCATCGTCACAGAAAGCTGCGTGCTCAATCGCAACCGCAACCCCGGCGTAGGCAAGGCCGCCTGCGAGGCCGAACTGAAGCGCCTGCTCGGCATAGACAAGGTGATCTGGCTGCCCGGCGTCGCCGGCCGCGACATCACCGACGGCCACACCGACTTCTACGCCCGCTTCGTCCGCCCCGGCGTGGTGATCGCCGGGCTGGACGGCGACCCGTCGTCATACGATTACGCGGTGACGCGGCGCCATCTGGAGCTGCTGCGCGCCGCCCGCGACGCGCGCGGACGGCCGCTGGACGTGGTGGTGCTGGAGGGGCCGTCCAGCGTGCGGCCGCGATTCGAAAACCGCGAGTTCGCCGCCGGCTACGTCAATTTCTACGTCTGCAACGGCGCGGTGATCGCGCCGCAGTTCGGCGACGCGGCGGCCGACGCCAACTGCCGCGCCATCCTGCGCGAGCAGTTCCCGGACCGCGAAATCGTCCAGCTGGACATCGACGCGGTGGCGGCCGGCGGCGGCGGCATACACTGCACGACGCAGCAGCAGCCAGCCTGATAGCCCATCCTTTTCACAGCCTTGCATCCGCTGCGCGGATGATAATTTTCATTGCCGGGGCTGCCCGGCGGCAGGGAGGGGATATTTGCTTGGCCAAATATCCCCTCCACCCCTAAAGGCCACCCTCAAGCCTGGCCTTCGGCTTCCCGTCGGGTCCCGTCAGGCCCGAGGCGCGGCTGAACTCGCCCCGCGCTAACGTCGCGGGGCTCAAACATGCAGCCGCTTAAGACCTCGGGCCTGCCACCCGTCGGCAGGCTAGAAGGGACCCGGGGTACATCGGATACGCGGTTGCGTTCCTCAAAGCGTTCCCCAATGGGTCAAAGGTCAGAAATAAACTCTCCAAACCGCAGGGCGGCGCATCCTCATCGACAACAGGCCGTCACACATGCAGCAGCAGGAAGCGCCGCTCCCACGGGCTGATCACGTCGAAGTACTCGCGGTACTCGGCCTCCTTAATCGCCGCGTAGGTCTCGATGAAATGCTCGCCGAACAGCTCGGCCAGCGGCTTGCAGCGCAGCAGCATCTCGACGGCGTCGTCCAGGTGGCGCGGCAACTGGTGCGGCTGCTCGTAGGCGCTGCCGCTCAGCGGGTCCGACGGCTGGATCTGCTCGCGCATGCCGAGATAGCCACAGGCCAGGCTGGCCGCCATCGCCAGATAGGGATTGACGTCGACGCCGGCCAGCCGGTTCTCGACCCGCCGCGCCTCCGGCCCCGAATGCGGCACCCTGAGGCCGCAGGTGCGGTTGTCGTAACCCCAGCTGAGATTGATCGGCGCCGAGGTGTAGCGGCTGAGGCGGCGGTAGGAGTTGACGTAGGGCGCGAAGAAGGGCATCGCCGCCGGCAGATAGCGCTGCAGGCCGCCGATGAAATGCAGGAAGGCCGGCGACGGCTGGCCGTCGGCCAGGCTGAAGATATTGTTGCCGCCGGCGATGTCGACCACGCTCTGGTGCATGTGCATCGCGCTGCCGGGCTGGCCCTGCATCGGCTTGGCCATGAAGGTGGCGTACATATTGTTGCGTATCGCCACTTCGCGCACGGTGCGCTTGAACAGAAAGACCTGGTCGGCCAGCTGCAAGGGGTCGCCGTGGTCGAGGTTGATCTCCATCTGCGCGGTGCCCATCTCGTGGATCAGCGTGTCCAGCGCCAGGCCCTGCGCCTCGCACCAGTCGTACATCACGTCGAAGATGTCGTCGTATTCATTGACCGCGTCTATCGAAAAACTCTGCATGCCGGCCTCGGTACGGCGGGTGCGGCCCACCGGCGGCCGCAGCGGCAGGTCCTCGTCCGGCTGGATTTCGACCAGGTAGAACTCCATCTCCGGCGCGATCACGGCCTTCCAGCCCCGCTCCTCGTACAGCTTCAGGATGCGCTTCAGCACATTGCGCGGCGCCAGGTCCACCGCCTGGCCGTCGAAGGAATAGCAATCGTGGATGATCTGCGCCGTCGGCTCCTTGTTCCACGGCACCGGGCGCAGCGTGCTGATGTCAGGCAGCAGCTTCATGTCGGGGTCGGCGACCGAAGTGAAATCGCGGTCGGGATAATCGCCGGTGACCGTCATGGACAGCACCGCTTCGGGCAGGCGCAATCCCTCGGCGGGATTGTATTTGTGGCGCGGCACGATCTTGCCGCGGGCGAGGCCGGTCATGTCCGGGATCAGACACTCCACCTCGGTGATATGGTGTTGGTCAAGCCATTGATTGATGGTATCGGCGCTATTCATAAAGCCTCTAGTTCTGTTTTGTTATGTATGGGTGCCCGAGCTGCCCAGCAGCCGGGCCGGATTGACCAGGGTGTTGCGCCGTCCCGCCTGCAGCAGGAACAGGCAGCGGTCCGCCAGCAGCGGGGCCGCTATGGAAATGATTGACCGGCGTCGCCGGTGATGACTTGGCAAGATCATCGTCCTTTCGTGATAAAGATTTGGCAAAATCGCGTTCAAGATATTGAACGCTCATCCATCGTAGCCAGCCGCCGCGCCCGCCGGCAATGGCCGGCCCCGGTCCCATCGTCAATATTCGTCAACAATAGGACAAACAACGCAACAGGACGGGGCTGGCAAAGTGCATTAGAATTAAACGATATGAATACCCATGCTCCGGCCGATCCGGCCTCCGTCTCCCCCGCTCCCCGCAAACCCCGCCGCTGGCTACGCTGGCTGCTCGTCGCCGTCGCGCTGGTCTTGCTGGTCTGGGCCTTTCTCGGCCTGGCGGCGCCGCGGCTGTTGCAACAGGCCGCCGCCGACTGGGCGCGCAAGCACGGCCGCCAGCTGGCCATCGCCGAAGTCCGCATCGTGCCGTGGAGCATGGAGTTGACGCTGAACGGTGTCGCGCTGCGCGAGGGCGACGGCCGCCCGCTGTTCCTGGCCCGCCGCGTCTATCTGAACGCCGACCTGTACGCGCTGCTGCTGGGCCGCTGGCAGGCCAGCGAATTCACGCTGGACAGCCCGCAGCTGTGGCTGGACCGCGACGCCTCCGGCATGTGGAACTGGAGCAAGTTCGCCGCCGACGTGTCCGGTCCGCCCAAGCTGGAAGACGGCACCGCGCCGGAAAAGTTGCCGCGGCTGCGCATCGCGGCGCTGAATCTGCGCAACGGCCAGCTGCGCTTCAGCGATCACGGCGACGGCCAGCATGAACGCTTCCAGTTGATGCCCATCGGCATCAGCCTGAGCAATCTGAGCACGCTGGCCGAAAACGGCAGCTACGCGCTGCACGCCGAGCTGGAAGGCGGCGGCCGCTTCGACTGGAAAGGCAGCATGCGGCTGCAGCCGCTGCAATCGAGCGGCGAGGCCAGCATGCAGGGGCTGCCGCTGGCCTCGGTCTGGGACTACCTCCGTCCCTACTTCGCCACCGCCAAGCCCGACGGCGAACTGTCGGTCCAAGCCCGCTACCAGTTCGACATGAGCGGCAAGACGCCGGACCTGACGGTGTCGGCCCTGCGCGCCGGCCTGTCCGGGCTGAAGCTGGCCGCGCCGGGCGGCGGCGGCGAGCTGTCGCTGCCGGAAGTGAAGCTGGACGGCGGCGCGCTGGACCTGTCGCGCTCGCTGCTGACCGTGGCCAAAGTCGAGCTGAACCGCGGCCGCCTCAGCGCCGGCCGCGACGCCGCCGGCAATCTGGACTGGCTGCGCGCCTTGCCGCCGGCCGCGCCTAAGCCGGACAAACCGGCCAAGCCGTCGCCGTGGCTGGTCAAGGTGGAAAGCATACGTTTCAACGACTGGCAGGCCGACTGGCGCGACCAGAGCTTCGTCCAGACCATGCGGTTGCAAACGGCGCTGCCGCAGTTGCAGGCCAAGCTGACGCTGGACCCCGAGCGCGGCATGCGGCTGGACGACGTCGGCCTCAGCCTGGCCGATCTGAAGCTGGGCGCCGCCGGCGGCATGCCCTGGTTCAGCCTGGACCGCGCCGAGCTGGCGCCGACGCGGATAGACTTCAAGCGGCGCGACGTCCAGCCCGGCGACATCACGCTGTCCGGCGCGCAGCTGGCGCTGCAACGCGACCGCGACGGCAAGCTGCAGTTGCAGAAGCTGCTGGCGCAGCGGCCGCGGCCGGCCGCGCCGAAGGCCAAGTCCGACGCCGCGCCGGGCTGGAAGCTGGCCTATCCGGAACTGAAGCTGGAGAACAGCCGCGTTGCCTGGCGCGATCTGAGCCTGCCCAAGCCGCTGGAATACCGGCTGGACAAGATAGACGCGCGCGCCAAGGCCGGCGACGGCGGCCCGCTGTCGCTCCAACTGTCCGGCCGCGCCGGCAACGGCGGCCTGTCCGCCAAGCTGGACATCGATCCGGCGAAGCCGGCCGCGCGCGGCGGCATCAAGCTTGACGCGCTGCCGATCGCGCCGCTAGCGCCTTACGGGCTGACCGGCACCCCGCTGAAGCTGTCCGGCGGCGCCGTCAGCGCCGATCTGCAACTGAACGCCGCCTCGGCCAGCCAGTGGTCGCTGTCCGGCCAGCTGCGCCTGGCCAGGATGGCGCTGCAGGAACCGGGCGAGGCGCAGCCGCTGCTCGGCTGGAACAGTCTGGCCCTGTCCCGCCTGCAGGCCCAGGGCATGCCGCTGAAGGTCTCGATCAACGACGTGCGGCTGGATCAGCTGCGCGCCCGGCTGATCCTCGACCAGCAGCGCCGGCTGAACTGGCAGAAGATCTTCGCCGGCGCGCCGACGGCCAAGCCGGCGCATCCGGCCGGCAACGGCGCGCCGCTGCCGCAAATCGACGTGCACAGCATCCACGTGCAGAACGGCGCGGTCGAGTTCGCCGACCACGGCATGACGCCGGACTTCGCCACCCGCATGCACCATCTGCGCGGCAGCATACAGAACCTGTCCACCCGCGCCGGCGGCCGCGGCCGCATCACGCTGGACGGCGCGGTGGACCAGTACGGCGAGGTCAAGGTGCGCGGCGCGCTGTCGCCGCTGGCGCCGACCGACAGCACGGACATCCATCTGGATTTCCACAATCTGGCGATGAACAACCTGAATCCGTACTCGATGAACTTCGCCGGCTGGCAGGTCAAGGACGGCCGGCTGTCGCTGGAGCTGCGCTATCTGCTGGAACACCGGCAGCTGAAGGGCGAGAACCGCGTCGTCATCGACTCCATCCAGCTCGGCGACGAATTGAAGGGCGACAAGTCGCCGCATCTGCCGCTGCGACTCGCCGTGGCGCTGCTGGAAGACAGCGACGGCCGCATCGATCTGGACCTGCCGGTGGCCGGCAGCCTCGACGATCCGCAGTTCAGCTACGGCCAAGTGGTATGGAAGGCCTTCGTCAACATCGTCACCAAAGTCGTCACCGCGCCGTTCCGCGCGCTGGGCGCGCTGCTCGGCGGCGAAGGATTCGACGACATCCGCTTCGTCGCCGGCGAGACCCAGCCCGCCCGAGCGCGAGAAGCTGGACAAGGTGGCGGCGATGATGGAAAAGCGGCCCAAGCTGCAACTGGCGATCTCCGGCGGCTACGCGCCGGAGCAGGACAGCCGCCAATTGGCGCGCGCCCGCGTCGACGCGGCGGTGCTCGCCGCCGCCGGCCACCCGCCGATGGACGACGAGCCGCTGGCCACGCTGGACCTGAAGGACGCGCAGACCCAGTCGGCGATCAAGACCGTCTACGGCCAGCGCATCGGCCGGCTGAAGCTGCTAGGCCACACGCTGAAGATAGGCGGTCCGTCCGGCGCCGATCTGGCCAAGCTGCTGCGCGACGAAATGCTGGCGGCGGAAAAGGTCGGCGAGGCCGATCTGCTGAAGCTGGCGAAGCAGCGCGGCGAGAACGCCCGCAAGGTGATGCTGCGCCGCCAGCCGGACCTGGCCGAACGGGTGACGCTGGACGCGCCGCAAAAGACTTCGGCCAACCGCGACGGCGTGGAACTGGCGGTGAAAATCACCGCCAAGTAGCGCGAGGCTGTGGCTGAGGCGGCACAGCCGCGCCGCCGACCCGACACAAGGTCTTGCGTTCACACCCCCGAACGGCGTACAACATATAGTTGCTACGCCGTTTTTTTACGCCCACCCGGCCATGCATTTGTCGTTGAAAACCGTATCGGAAGGATGAAGATTCCATGCAGCAGGAAAACATCGCCGCCATGGCGGAACAGGACATCTCGCGCGAAGTATTGCTGGAAAAATACGCCAAGCACGGCGAACGGAATGTGGACGAGGTCCGCCACCGCGTCGCGCGCGCGCTGGCCGAGCTGGAGCAGGACCCGGCCCGTTTCGAACCGCTGTTCTTCGCCGCGCTGGACCAGGGCTTCATCCCCGGCGGCCGCATCAACTCCGCCGCCGGAACCGATCTGAAAGCCACGCTGATCAACTGCTTCGTGCAGCCGGTCGGCGATTCGGTGTCCGACGCCGAGCAAGGCAAGGTGGGCATTTATCAGGCGCTGCTGCAGGCGGCGGAAACAATGCGCCGCGGCGGCGGCGTCGGCTACAACTTCTCGCGCATCCGCCCGCGCGGCGCGCGGGTCAAGGGCACCGACAGCCGGGCCTCCGGCCCGGTGTCCTACATGCGGGTGTTCGACCGCAGCTGCGAGACGGTGGAATCGGCCGGCGCGCGGCGCGGCGCGCAGATGGGCGTGCTCGACGTCAGCCATCCGGACATCGAGGACTTCATCCACGCCAAGGACCGCGGCGACCTGCGCAACTTCAACATCTCGGTCGGCGTCTCCGACGATTTCATGCGCGCGGTCGAGGCCGACGACGAGTGGCAGCTGATCCACGCCGTCGAACCGGCCTCGCCGGCCTTCGCCGACAGCTTCCGCCGCCAGGACGGCCTGTGGGTCTACCGCAGCGTGCGCGCCCGCGAGCTGTGGCGGCAGATCATGGAATGCACCTACGATCACGCCGAGCCGGGCGTGCTGTTCATGACCCGGATCAACGAAGACAACAATCTGTCCTATTGCGAGGTGATCGAGTCCACCAATCCCTGCGGCGAGCAGCCGCTGCCGGATTACGGCTGCTGCGATCTGGGCTCGATCAACCTGACCCGCCATGTGCGCGCGCCGTTCGGCGCCAAGGCCAGCTTCGACTTCAAGGCCTTCGAGAAAGTGGTGCGGATGTCGGTCCGCATGCTGGACAATGTGCTGGACCTGACGGTGTGGCCGCTGCCGGAACAACAGCGCGAGGCGATGAACAAGCGCCGCATCGGCCTCGGCTTCACCGGCCTCGGCGACGCGCTGATCATGCTGCAGCTGCGTTACGACAGCGAGGAAGGCCGCCGTTTCGCCGCCCGCATCGCCGAAAGCATGCGCGACGCCGCCTACGACGCCTCGGTGGATCTGGCGATGGAGAAAGGCGCCTTCCCGCTGTTCGACGCCGAAAAATACCTGGCCGCGCCGCACTGCGCCAGCCGGCTGCCGGAGAAGATCAAGGCCAGGATACGCCAGCACGGCATACGCAACTCCCATCTGCTGTCCATCGCCCCGACCGGCACCATCTCGCTGGCCTTCGCCGACAACGCCTCCAACGGCATCGAGCCGCCGTTCTCCTGGTTCTACACCCGCAAGAAGCGGATGGCCGACAACACGCAGCAGGAATATCTGGTGGAAGATCACGCCTATCGCGTGTGGCGGCTACAGGGCGGCGACACCGCGCGGCTGCCGGACTACTTCGTCTCGGCGCTGGACATGAGCGCGCTGGACCACATGCGGATGGTGGCCGCCGTCGCGCCCTATGTCGACACCGCGATCTCCAAGACCGTCAACGTGCCGGCCGACTACCCGTTCGCCGATTTCGACAGCCTGTATCTGGAAGCCTGGCGCGCCGGCCTGAAGGGCATCACCACCTACAGGCCGAACAATGTGCTGGGCTCGGTGCTGTCGGTGGAGCCGACGCCGGCCGCCGCCGCCGCGCCGCAGGACCTGTCCGGCGCCGCCAGCGACCCGGACCGCCGCGTCACGCTGAACACCGCCCCCAGCCCGGCGCTGTCCAGCCTGAAATGGCCGAACCGGCCCCGGCTGCAGGAAGGCAACCCGTCGTGGACCTTCATGGTGGAGGGCGACGCCGGCGACTTCGCCGTCGTCGTCGGCCATATGGAGAACGGTCGCGCGACGCCGTTCGAGTGCTGGGTCAACGCGACCGACGAACAAAGAGGCCTGTCGGCGATCGCCAAGACGCTGTCGATGGACATGCGCTGCCGCGACCGCGCCTGGCTGTCCGCCAAGCTGGACGCGCTGTCGCGCACCAATGGCGACAAGCACTATCGCTTCACCCTAGGCGGCAAGGCGATACACGCCAGCTCGGCCGCCGCCGCGCTGGGCCAAGTGGTGCGCCACCGCGTCGAACAGCTGGGCGCGCTGCAACTGGAAGAAGGCGAGGCCACGCCTGTGATGGACGCGCTGTTCGCGCGCAAGGAGCCGAAATCCGGCGGCGACGGCACGATGAGCTGGTCGGTGGACGTGGTCAATCCGCAGACCGGCGACGACTTCGTGCTCTTCGTCAAGGAGCTGCTGCTGCCGAACGGCCAGCGCCGCCCGTACTCGGTGTGGCTGGCCGGCAG
This sequence comes from Chromobacterium sp. ATCC 53434, assembly GCF_002848345.1. Taxonomy (NCBI): domain Bacteria; kingdom Pseudomonadati; phylum Pseudomonadota; class Betaproteobacteria; order Neisseriales; family Chromobacteriaceae; genus Chromobacterium; species Chromobacterium sp. ATCC 53434. Next base: position 3,452,262 of record NZ_CP025429.1, read on the forward strand.
CTATCCGCGCGAGCTGGACGGCCTGTGCAAAATGCTATCACTCGATATGCGCGTGATAGATCCGGCCTGGATAGGCCTGAAGCTGCGCAAGCTCTTGAGCTACGCCGAGCCGCAGGGCGACTTCTTCGCCCGCATTCCGGGCCTGGAGAAATCGCAGAGCTGGCCGTCCACCGTCGCCTACCTCGCCCGATTGATCATCCATCGCTATGCGATGCTGGGCGTCTTGACCGAGGACGGCGTGCCCGTCGAGGAAATGGGCGTGCTGGCGCCGGAGCAGAGCGACCTGTTCGCGCCGGACGCCCCGGCCGCGCCGCGGCCGCTGGCCGGCAAGGCCTGCCCGGAGTGCGGCAACCACGCCTTGATCAAGAAGGACGGCTGCGAGTTCTGCACCGCCTGCGGCCACGTCGGCGCCTGCGGCTGACAAGCGCTCAGGCCGCCGCCCGCTCCACCAGACCACGCAGCCAGCGCTGCGCCGGATCGTTGTCGCGCGTCGCGTGCCAGAACAGCGACAGGCTGAACTGGGGCGCGTCCAGCGGCAGCGGGTCGGCGCGCAGCCTCCCGGTCTCGGCCCAGTGCGCGCCCAGCGTCGCCGGCACCGTGGACAATGCCGGCAGGCTGCCCAGCAGCGACGGCAGCGCGCCGAAGGACTGGGTCGAATAGCGCACCCGCCGCTGCCGGCCCTGCTCGGCCAACAGGCTGTCGATGGCGCTGTGAAAGGCGCCGCGATAGCTGACCAGCAGATGCGGGTGGGCCAGGTAATCGTCCAGCCGCAGCGCGCCGTCCAGCCGCAGGCAGTCCGGATGATGGACGCACTGGAAGCCCATTTCGGCCAGCACGCGGCTGCGCAGCCAGCTCGGCGACTCCGGCAAGGAGGCGATGCCCAGATCCATCTGCTGCTGCTCCAGCATGCCGACGGCGGCGAACGGATCGGTGGGTTTGACGACGATGTCCACACCCGGCGCTTCCGCCAGCAGCATCCGGCATAGCCGCGGCATCAACCAGATCTCCACCCAATCCGGCATCGCCAGCGTGAACACCCGCTCGGCCCTGGCCGGATCGAAGGCCTCCGGCTGAAACAACGCCGACTGCATCCGCTCCAGCAGCGGCAGCAGCTCGCCCTCCAGCCTCAGCGCGCGCTCGGTCGGCTCCATGCCGCGCGGCGTGCGCAGCAGCAAGTCGTCGTCGAACAGCAGCCGCAGCCTCGCCAGCGCGCCGCTGACGGCGGGCTGGCCGACAAACAGGCATTCGGCGGCGCGCGAAACATTGCGCTCGCGCATCAGGACCAGGAAAGTCACCAGCAGGTTGAGATCGACGGTTCTGAAATCTCTTTCACTGATACTCACTATCTTTCCAATCGATTTGAATGATACAGACGGTTATTGGAACATGGCTGGGTCACGCAAGCAAACCGCTTGCATACCGCTTTAAAGGAACCGACATGCCCCTGATCCGCCAACTGAAAGCCATTGCCGCCGCCGTCGCCATCGGCACCGCCGCGCTGCTCCCCGTCGCCCCCAGCCTGGCCGCCGCGCCACAAATCCACGCCCAGGCGCCCGGCTATTACCGGATGATGGTCGGCCAGTTCGAAATCACCGCGCTGTCCGACGGCACCGTCAAGGTCCCGCTGGACAAGCTGCTGCACGGCGAGTCGCCGGAGCAGATCCGCCAATTGCTGGAACGAGGCTTCCAGGCGCCGAACAAGGCCGAGACCTCGATCAACGCCTTCCTGATCAATACCGGCTCCAAGCTGCTGTTGGTCGACAGCGGCGCCGGCGATCTGTTCGGCCCCGGCTCCGGCAAGCTGCCGGCCAATATCCGCGCCGCCGGCTACCGGCTGGAAGACATAGACGCGGTGCTGCTGACCCATGTGCACCTGGACCATTCCGGCGGCCTGACCGTGGCCGGCAAGGCGGTCTTCCCGAACGCCGACGTCTATCTGAACCAGAAGGAAGAGGATTTCTGGCTGGATCCGGCCAATAAGGCCAAGGTGGCGCCGGAGCAGCCGTCCGGCTTCGACCAGCGCAAGGGCTTCGACCAGGCCCGGGCCTCGCTGGCGCCGTATCTGGCGGCCGGCCGGGTGAAGACCTTCGCCGCCGGCGCCGAGCTGTTCCCCGGCGTGCGCACCATCGCCGCCCCGGGCCACACGCCGGGCCACACCTTCTACGAGGTGCAAAGCCGCGGCCAGCGCATGCAGTTCTGGGGCGACGCCGTCCATGCCCAGCAAGTGCAGTTCGCCCGGCCCAATGTGGCGATAGACTTCGACGTCGACTCCGCCACCGCCGTCCAGCGCCGCCGCCAGGCCTTCGCCGACGCCGCCCGCAACGGCTACTGGGTCGCCGCCGCCCACATCTCCTTCCCCGGCATCGGCCACGTCGGCCGCGACGCCAAGGCCTTCGCCTGGATTCCGGCCAATTACAGCGAGGATGTCGGCAACTGAGTCCCCGGCGTCAATATCCGGTCAAAACTGTTCATTAGGACAGTTTTGACCGCCCCATCAGCTTCTATAGTCCCCGTATTCCGGCAAAAATATTTCTCATTAGAACCATCTATCCGGTCGCGCGCCCCCGAGCCGCGACCGAGTTGTCGTTTTGTCCGAACGGGCATCTTTCGCCTCCCGCTCCGCCATCGCCTCCCGCTCCGCCATCGCCTGCCGCTTCGCCATTTCGGCACCGCAAGCCGGCTGCGCCGCTCCCCCGACGCCACGCCCCGCCCCGTCACGGCGCATCACGCGCCGCGCCCCGATACCAAGCTGGTTTCCGACAATCGACAAGGAGCAATACCATGAACACTAGCCACCTGGGGCGCCGCCTGATCGCGCTCGCCATCGCCGCCGCCGCCTGCGCGCTGAGCTCTCCGTCGCTGGCCGCCGGCCAGCCGCCATCCCACAGGGCGGCAACGGCCGCCGTCATCCCGGTCACCAAGACCTATAGCGTCATCGTCAATGTCGACGGCACGCTGGCCGTCGGTCCGGCCGGCGCCAGCTCGGACAATTTCGGCGGCAACTACGGCTATTTCGAAGTGATCTTCCCGAGCAATGTGTCGCAATGCGTGTATACCGCCACCATAGGCGACGCGCTGACCGACTCGCCGGCCTTCGGACTGATCAGCGTGACCCAGCGCGCCGGCAACTCCAACGCCGTCTTCGTCCGCACCGCCGATTCCAACGGCACGGTGAACGACCACCCGTTCCACCTGCACGTGCAGTGCTGAGCGTCCACAATGAAAAGGCGGCCTCCCGGCCGCCCTGGCTATGACAGCGCCGGGCCGTGAACGGCCCGGCGTTCTGTCAGCGATTTCCGTCGATGCAATTGATGTAGGAGCCGCCCTGCAGCATATTGATCAGCCCGGCGCTGTACTGCGGCTCCACCGCCAGACTGCCATCGGAAAGGCCGAGGGCGCCGTGCTCGCGGATATGGGCCTGCGTGACGTAGGGCGCGCCGTGCATCACCAGATTGCGCGCGCGCATATTGGAATTGGACGGTTCCAGCCCGTCCAGCCACAGCGACAGGCCCTGATTGCCGAAGAAGGTTTCCGATGCCCGGCACACGCCCAGGCTGGACGCGCCGCAGCCGGGCTCGTTCGAGAAGGAAGCGGCCCGCAGCGGATCGGCGTCCGCCTCTGCGCTTCCGCCGTGCGCGACCAGAAAGCGCTGGACGCTGCCCTCCAGCGTGTCGAACACGAACAACCGGCCCTCGGTCGACGGGCGGCCATAATCGACCACCACCCAATACAGCAGGCTGGCTCGCGGATGCAGCGTTCTTTGCACCGCCACCATGTCCAGCACCGCCGAATCCGGCAACGCTTCCTGCCGGCATAAGCGCAGCAATATCTCTTCCAGCGTGTCCACCGCCGATTCCTTCCGTTTGGCATATGGCCTGCTTGGGGAATCTCGCCATTCCATATAGAAGAAGCGGCAAAAAATCCGTGCAATGGCGAATCACAGCCGCGCGGCCGGACCCACATCCGCCGGCCAGGGCTTGTCGTTCAATGGTCAAAGCGGTGTTTCATTCTATTAATCCGGCAGTCAAATACCGTACAGAAAGCTCATGCCGCGTAGCGGATTTTTTCATGCCGGAAGTACGACCGGATTCTGGCCGGCTGCTTCTGCAATGAGCGTAAATGGGACAGCACTTTCCCTTGAAGTTGACCGTCTGATCGAACCGGCTCACCTGCGCTCATTCTGGCCTTCAGGTCGCCGTTCAAGTATTCATCCGGGTTCAGTTCCGGTGAGTAGCTGGGCAGGAAGAACAACTCAATCGCCTTCTTGTTCTCTTCCTCCTCCAACCATGCTTGCACCAGCTTGCTGTGATGCACGCGCAAGTTGTCGAGGATCAAGAACACCTTCTTGCCGCCAGCATCACGGATCAGCCGCATCAGAAACTTGATCAGCACCCGGGCCGTCAAGGTCTCCCGGTACAGCATGAAGCGCATCTTGCCTTGGTTGGTAATGGCCGAAATCAAGTTGATGCGCGCTCTTTTCGATTGGGATAACACCAGAACTGGGGTTTGGCCTTTTGGGGCGTAGCCACGCGGAAAGTGCTCAACACTCGACACCGCCGATTCGTCGCCCCAGCTGATTTCAGCCATTTCCGCTTTGGCACGCGCGACGATAGCCGGGTATTCCTCCTTGAGCCATTTCTCGACTGCTGCCGGTCGCTGCTCATAAGCGCGTTTGAGCGGGCGCTGCGGCGTAAAGCCCCAGCGGGCCAAGTACAGACGGACAGTACGGATCGGCAGATCGATCAGAAACATCTGCTTGATTACAGCCTTGACCGCCTGAGCACTCCACAGGGCAAACCTCAGCTTCATCTGGTCTGGCGTGCGATCCACGATGTCCTGCTTGATCCGGGCTTCCTGCGCCTCGGTCAGCCGACGGCCGGTGCCTTCGGCGCGACCGCGCTTCTGTTCTTTGAATCCCTGCGCACCTAGTGCTGCCTCACGCACCACCCAGGCGGAAATGGTGGGGCGGCGCAGCCCGAGTTCTTCGGCAATACTGGCTTGAGACCGGCCTCGCTTGTACATCCGGATAGCGGTACGCCTCAGCTGCTCACGGGCGGCCAGTTCAAGCTTGCGCACATCGATTTTTTCCATGCCGGAAGTATACAATCTGTACGGATTATTACTGCCGGATTAATAGGTTTGCCCCCTGGCAAGAGCAAGCGGGCGCCCGCCGACGATCGCCGGCGGAACCTGTCGGAAAAATATCATGGCCGCCGGCCCGGAACGCTCCGGACCCGCTCTTGATTCGCTCGCCGGCGCCTCCACTATCATCACTACATGAGCAAGGCGGCATCATCCGCCATCGACGCGCGGCGGCATCCCGCCAGCCGCGCCCTGAAAGCGAGCACCGCATGAAATCCCTCGGCAAGAAAGCATCCGGCGACAGGCTGGAACGCATGCGGGCGTCCCCGCTGTGGGCCGGCAACGGTTTTCGCAACCTCTACCCGATTCCGCCTGAGCTGCGCGATCCGGCGGCGCGCATGCCTTCGCTCGGCGACTTCCTCTGCGGCGGCGAACGCCGGGTGCCGCAAGGCCCGCTGCCGGCGCTGGACCCGCGCGAGGCCTGGGGGCGGCCGGCCGGCTCCGGCCTGCGCGCCACCTGGCTGGGCCACTCCACCGTGTTGCTGGAGATAGACGGCTTGCGGGTGCTGACCGATCCGGTCTGGGGGCCGCGCGCGTCGCCGACCCGGCTGGCCGGCCCCAAGCGCTTCCAGCCGGCGCCGGTGCGCCTGAAGAACATGCCGCCGCTGGACCTGGTGCTGGTATCTCACGACCACTACGACCACCTGGACTACCCGACGATACGCGAACTGGCCAAGACCGACGTGCCCTTCGTGACGTCGCTCGGCGTCGGCGCCCATCTGGAGGCCTTCGGCGTGGCGCCGCAGCGCATCACCGAGCTGGACTGGTGGGAAAGCTACCATCACCCGAACGCCGACCTGACCGTCACCGCCACGCCGTCGCAGCACTTCTCCGGCCGCGGCCTGAAAGACCGCAACGCCACGCTGTGGTCGTCGCTGGCGATACGCACGCCGCGCCATTCGGTTTTCTTCAGCGGCGATACCGGCCTGAGCGGCCAGTTCGCCGAAATCCGGCAGCGACTGGGCGGTTTCGATCTGGTGATGCTGGAGGTGGGCGCTTTCCACCCGGCCTGGGGCGATATCCACCTAGGCCCGGACAATGCGCTGAAGGCGCTGGAGCTGCTCGGCGGCGGCGCCTTCCTGCCGGTGCACTGGGGCACCTTCAATCTGGCGATGCACGCCTGGGACGAGCCGGCGGAAACGCTGCTGGCGCAAAGCGAGCGGCAGAACGTCCAGTTGATGATGCCGCGGCTGGGGGAGGCAATGGAGCCGGCCCATGCCGAGCGCGCCGCGCCATGGTGGCGCGAGGTGGACAGCGTGCCGGCCCCGCCGGCGCCTGCCGCCGAGGAAGCGGACGCGCCGCTGCCGAAATCCATGCCCTGGCCGCTGGACTGAATATCCGCGACCCGGATCGCCGCGCCAGGCTCCGGGTCCTTTTCCAGCCGCCCGCTGGAGCCTGGCGGCCGGCCTTTCCCCGCCTCGCCCGCCGGACGCCATTGCGGCGATTTGTCTGAAAAACGGCGCCGAGCGCCGCCTCTCCTCCCTCCCCCTGTTCTACTTCGAACACGCGCCAAGCGATCGCTGGGTGACGATGGCGTGTTATCGATGACGCCGCTTGTCAGACCCCGCTTGGCGCCGGTCCGGCGTCTTTTCTGGCCGCGCTGCGACGCTCGCGCAAGACGTTGAACAGACGCTTACCACCAAATCGAAGGAGTTCATGATGAAAACACTCGCCATCGCCTCCACGCTGGCCCTCATCGCCGGCATCAGCAGTCCCCCCATCCAGGCCCGCGCCTTCGCCCCCTACGTCGACATGACGCTGTGGCCGACGCCCAGGATAGACAAGATGGGCGTCAACAGGGGCATACAGCAATTCGCCCTGGCCTTCGTCGTCGCCAAGGACGGTTGCAAACCCAGCTGGGGCGGCGTGCTTCCGATCCCCGGCGACGGCGCCGATCCGCAGTTGAGCGTCGTCCGCAACGGCATCACCCGTTTTCGCGACAAGGGCGGCGAGGTGATGGTGTCCTTCGGCGGCGCCAACGGCACCTCGCTGCAACAGGCCTGCGCCAGCAACGCCAGCCTGCAGGCCGCCTACCAGACCGTGCTCGACGCCTACCATCTGAACCGCATCGACTTCAATATCGAAGGCGCGGCCCAGGCCGACACCGCCGCCAACACGCGCAATTTCTCGACGGTGGCGGCACTGCAGAAGGACTTCAAGGCCAAGGGCAAGATGCTGCATGTGTCGCTGACGCTGCCCGCCATGCCCTCCGGCCTGAACGGCGACGGCAAGGCCGTGCTGAATTCGGCGCTGGACAACGGCGTGGCGCTGGATGCCGTCAATCTGATGACGATGGATTACGGCCAAGCCGTCGCCGACATGGGCGCCGCCGCCAAACAGGCGGCCCAGGCGCTGTACGGCCAGCTGGACGCCGCCTACAAGGCGCACGGCCTGATCTTGCCCGACGCCCTGCTATGGCAGAAGATAGGCGTGACGCCGATGATAGGGATGAACAACAGCCCGTCGGAAACCTTCAGCGTCGCCAATGCCGCCGACTTGTACCGCATGGCCGACAGCGACAATTTCGGCCTGCTGTCGATCTGGTCCATCAACCGCGACAAGCCCTGCCCGGACAACGGCCACTACGTCAACGCGCAGTGCTCGGGCATCGAGCAGACCCCTTACGCCTTCGCCGACGCCTTCCATGGCTTCGGCGAGCATTGGGGCCTGGGCGTCAGCCAGGACCCCAACTACGACGGCGGCAGCCCGGCCACCGTTCAGCGCTGGTCCGCCGACCATGCCTATCAGGCCGGCGATGTCATCTCCTACCCCAGCCCCGACGTGATCTGGGAAACGCCGTCCTATTCGAGCCGGGGCGACGTGCCGGGCCAGTCGCCGTCATGGCGGCAGCTTAGCGGCCCGTTGCAGCCATGGAACGCCCTGGTCCCTTATCAGAGCGGCGCTTGCGCCCTCTATCTGGGTTTCAAGTATTGCTCGGCGCGGGACACCCAAGGCGGAATGCCGACCAGCGGCGCGCCATGGGCGCGCGCCGACTGAGCGCCCATCGCCAACGATCAAGCCGGGCGCCAGCCCGGCTTTTTGCCATCCGCCGCCACCGATGCGGCATAGCTTGATCAACATCAAAAGCGAGCGCGCGTTCTCTATTGAGCTTTTACTCCAAATGCGTATATTGGGTAACTGCTGTCCAACGACGGCATGTTGATGAACCCAAACCACGCATCGGCCCCCACTGGCGGATGCGCATCGCCGGAGAATGCTGATGATAAAACCGATAACCATCGCCGCCGCCGTCGCCGTCGCCGTCGCGGCCGGCCTAGCCAGCCCCGCCGTCCAGGCCCGCGCCTTCGCGCCGTATGTCGACATGACGCTGTGGCCGACGCCGCAGCTGGACAAGATAGGCGTCAACCAGGGCATACAGCAATTCACGCTGGCCTTCGTCGTCGCCAAAGGCGGCTGCGCGCCGTCCTGGGGCGGCGTGCTGGCCATTCCCGGCAATAGCGCCGATCCGCAGCTCGGCGCCATCTCCAGCGGCATCGCCAATTTCCGCAACAAGGGCGGCGAGGTGATGGTGTCCTTCGGCGGCGCCAACGGCACGCCGCTGCAACAGGCTTGCACCAGCAACGCCAGTCTGCAGGCCGCCTACCAGACCGTGCTGGACGCCTATCAGCTGAACCGCGTCGATTTCGACGTCGAGGGCACGGCGCAGGACGATGCCGCCGCCAACAGCCGCAATTTCGAAGTGGTGGCGGCCCTGCAGAAGAGCTTCCAGGCCAAGGGCAAGACCCTGCACGTGTCGCTGACGCTGTCGGTGATGCCTTTCGGCCTGACCCAATCCGGCCTGTCGGTACTCAAGTCCGCGCTGGACAAGGGCGTCGCGCTGGATACCGTCAACATCATGGCGATGGACTACGGCCAGGGCACCGCCGACATGGGCGCGGCCGCCAAACAGGCCGCCCAGGCGCTGTACGGCCAGCTGGACGCCGCCTACAAGGCGCACGGCCAGACGCTGACCGACGCCCAGCTGTGGCAGAAGGTCGGCGTGACGCCGATGATAGGCTTGAACGACACCCAGCCGGAGGCCTTCAGCGTCGCCAACGCCGGCGCGCTGTACGGCATGGCCAACAGCAACAACTTCGGCCTGCTGTCGATGTGGTCCATCAGCCGCGACAAGTCCTGCCCCGGCAACGGCAGCTATGTCGACGCGCAATGCTCGGGCATCGTGCAGACGCCCAACGCCTTCGCCAACGCGTTCAAGGGCTTCAAGGACCATTGGGGCAGCGGCGTCACCCAGGACCCGAACTACGGCGGCGGCGACGGCGGCCCGGTAGGCGGCCAAGCCTGGTCGGCCGGCCAGGTCTACAACGCCGGCGACACCGTCACCTACGCCGGCGCCACCTGGAAGGCGCAATGGTGGACCCAGGGAGACGTGCCGGGCCAGGCGGCGGTATGGCTGCAACAGGGCGGCAGCCTGCAGCAATGGTCGGCCAGCACCGCCTACTCCGCCGGCGCCTGCGTGATGTACCAGAGCAAGAAGTACTGCGCGAAGTGGTGGACCCAGGGCAACACGCCCGGCGCCGGCGATCCGTGGGCGCCGTCCAACTGAGCGGCCCGCCGCCTAAGCAAAGCCGGGCGCACGCCCGGCTTTTTGACGCTTCCGGACCTAGCCCGGAATCTCCGGCTCCACCAGCGCCGCCAGCTGCTGCAGCGACTGCTGCCAGCCCAGATAGCAGTTCTCCGGCGGAATCGCGTCCGGAATCCCTTCCTGCGTGATCGAAAGATCGGTGCCGCAGGACAGCGTCTCCAGCGTGATCGTCGTCGTCATCTCGCCGGGCAGGTCGGCGTCGTCGAAGCGGTCGGTGTAACGGATGCAGCCCGGCCTCAGCTCTAGGTAGCGGCCGCCGAAGGCATGCGACTGGCCGTGCGAGAAATTGGTGAAGACCATACGGTAGCCGCCGCCTACCGTCGCGTCCTGCTCCAGCACTTCGCAGACGAAGCCGGCCGGCGGCAGCCACTTGGCCAGGGCCAGCGGATCGATGAAGGCGCGGTAGACGCGTTCCGGCGGCGCGCTCAGCACGCGGTGCAGGCGTATCGTGTTCGGCATGGCTGGCTCCTTGTCTGCGGGGAAACGATTTCCAAGGCACGATAGCACACCGGCATTGCGCTATCGCAGATCCCGCTCCATCTGCCAGTCGAAAGGCTCGAGCGCCACCTGCGGGCCGTGCAGCCAGCGCGCCGGCACGCAGCCGCAGCGCTCGTAAAACGATACCGTCTCGATGGCCGAATGCGAGGAGACGTACAGCCGGCGCGCGCCGATGGCCCGGCCGCCGGCGATGCACGCCTGCATCAGCTCGCGGCCCAGCCCCCTGCCCCGCCAGCGCTCATCGACCTGCAGCTCCTTCAGCTGCCGATATTCGCCGTCCGGCCCCAAGCTCTGCGGCGAAACGGCGGCGAAACCCGCCAACCGCCCCGCGGCCGTCGCCGCCAGCACCAATCCGTCGCCGGCCATCGCGGCCAGCTCCCGGCACAGCTCGCGCCGCTCGTCCTGCGACCAGTCGTCGATGAACGGCTCGGCGACGATCCGTCTGTCGTCCGGCCTGCCTCGATACACCAGCGTCACCTGTTGCCGGCGCTGGAAATCGGCCAGCCAATCCTGATCGATCTCGGACGCGCCCAGACGGCGGATGGACCAGCGGGCGGTAACAACGGAGGCGGTGACGGAATGGCGTTTCATCGCGGGCGGACGGGATCAGGACATCGCCATTATGCCAGCGAAACAGGCCGCCCTTGCGGACGGCCGCGTTTTTACAAGCTGGGGAAGGCGAACTGCGAGGCCTCGTGGCTGGCGCGCTGCGGCCAGCGCTGGGTCACCGCCTTGCGCCGGGTATAGAAGCGCACGCCGTCCGGGCCGTAGGCGTGCAGGTCGCCGAACAGCGACCGCTTCCAGCCGCCGAAGCTGTGATAGGCCACCGGCACCGGCAGCGGCACATTGATGCCGACCATGCCCACTTCCACCGTGTCAGCGAACAGCCGCGCCGCCTCGCCGTCGCGGGTGAAGATGCAGGTGCCGTTGCCGTATTCGTGGGCGTTGATCAGCGCGATCGCCTCTTCCAGGCTATTCACGCGCACCACGCACAGCACCGGGCCGAAGATCTCCTCCTGGTAGATGCGCATCTGCGGCGTCACCCGGTCGAACAGGCAGCCGCCGAGGAAGAAGCCGCCGTCGTGTCCCGGCACGCGGATGCCGCGGCCGTCGACGACCAGCTCGGCCCCGGCCGCGACGCCGTCGGCGATATAGCCGCCAACCTTGTCCAGATGCGCGCGCGTCACCAGCGGCCCCATGTCCAGACCGGCCGAGGTGCCCGGCCCCACTTTCAAAGCCTGAATCTGCGGCGTCAGCTTGCCGATCAGCACGTCGGCGGCTTGATCGCCGACGCAGACGGCGACGGATATGGCCATGCAACGCTCGCCGCAGGAGCCGTAGGCCGCGCCCATCAAGGCGTTGACGGTGTTGTCCAGATCGGCGTCCGGCAGCACCACCGCGTGGTTCTTGGCGCCGCCCAGCGCCTGCACCCGCTTGCCACGCCGGCTGCCCTCGGCGTAGATGTATTCGGCGATCGGCGTCGAGCCGACGAAGCTGACGGCTTTGACTTCCGGCGCGGCCAGCAGCGCGTCCACCGCCTCCTTGTCGCCGTGCACCACATTGAGCACGCCGCGGGGCAGGCCGGCCTCGTGCAGCAGCCGGGCGATCAGCAGCGTCGAGCTGGGATCGCGCTCCGACGGTTTGAGGATGAAGGTATTGCCGCAGGCGATGGCCAGCGGGTACATCCACAACGGCACCATGGCCGGGAAGTTGAACGGCGTGATGCCGGCCACCACGCCCAGCGGCTGGAAATCGCTCCAGGCGTCGATATTGGGGCCGGCGTTGCGGCTGTATTCGCCCTTCAGCAGCTCCGGCGCGGCGCAGGCGTATTCGACGTTCTCGATGCCGCGCTTCAATTCGCCGGCGGCGTCCTCCAGCGTCTTGCCGTGCTCGCGGCTGATCAGCGGCACGATCTCGGCCTCGCGCTGTTCCAGCAGCTGCTTGAAGCGGAACAAGACCTGGGCCCGCCTGGCCGGCGGCGTGTCGCGCCAGGCGGGAAACGCCGCCTGGGCGGCAGCCACCGCCCGCGCGACGGTGGCGGCGTCGGCCAATTGGACTTCGGCGATCGCCTCGCCGATGGACGGATTGAACACGGCCGCGCGGCGGCCGCCGCCATCGCAAGCCTCGCCGTTGATCAGATGCTGCAAAGTCGTCATTTCAGGTTTCTCGTTTTATTGATCAATCAGGCCAGCTTGGCCAGCGTTTCGCCGACGGCGTCGAACAGACTGTCCAGCTCCTGCGGCGTGGTGGTGAATGGCGGGCCGAACTGCAGCGCGTCGCCGCCGTAGCGGACATAGAAACCGTTGCGCCACAGCGCCATCGCCGCCTCGTACGGCCGCACGATGGCGTCGCCCCCGCGCGGCGCGATCTGCACCGCGCCGGCCAGGCCGCAATTGCGGATGTCCACCACATGCGGCAGGCCCTTCAGGCCGTGGATGCCGCGCTCGAAATGCGGCGCCAGCTCGGCGGCCTTCGCCACCAGGTTTTCGTTTTCCAACACGTTCAGCGCCGCCAAGGCCGCCGCGCAGGCCACCGGATGGGCCGAGTAGGTGTAGCCATGGGCGAACTCCACCGCGTACTCCGGCGTCGCCTGCGCCATGAAGGCCTCGTAGATTTCGCTGGTCGCCACCACCGCGCCCATCGGCAACGCGCCGTTGGTCAGCTGCTTGGCCAGGTTCATGATGTCCGGCGTCACGCCGAAGTGATCGGCGCCGAACATCGCCCCGGTACGGCCGAAACCGGTAATCACCTCGTCGAAGATCAGCAGGATGCCGTGCTGGTCGCAGATCTCGCGCAGGCGCTGCAGATAGCCCCGCGGCGGCACGATGACGCCGGCCGAGCCGGCCATCGGCTCGACGATGACCGCGGCGATATTGGACGCGTCGTGCAGCTCGATCAGCCGCAGCAGATCGTCGGCCAGCTCGGCGCCGCGCTCGGGCAGGCCGCGGCTGAAGGCGTTGGCCGGCAGCAAGGTGTGCGGCAGGTGATCGACGTCCATCAAGGGTCCGAACAGCTTGCGGTTGCCGTTGATGCCACCGAGGCTGGTGCCGGCGATGTTGACGCCGTGGTAGCCGCGCGCGCGGCCTATCAATTTGGTCTTGGACGCCTGGCCCTTCAGCCGCCAGTAGGCGCGCGCCATCTTCACCGCGGTGTCGGCGCACTCGGAGCCGGAATTGGTGAAGAACACGTGGTTCAGCTCGCCCGGCGCCATCGCCGCCAGCCGCTCGGCCAGCCGAAACGACAGCGGGTGGCCGAACTGGAAGCCCGGCGAGTAGTCCAGCGTCGACAACTGGCGGTAGGCCGCCTCGGCGATCTCCTTGCGGCTGTGGCCGGCGCCGCAACACCACAGGCCGGACAGGCTGTCGAACACGCGGCGGCCGTCGGCGTCGGTCAGATAGTTGCCGTCGCCGGCGACGATCAGCCGCGGATCGCGCTGGAAATCGCGGTTGGCGCTGAACGGCATCCAGTGCGCGCGCAGGTCGAGACGGTCGAATTCGGAACGGGTGGTCAGCGGGTTCATCGTGGTCGCCTATCGCAGGAGTATGGCCACAGCATGCGCCGGACATTGCGTGAGTTAAATGCTATCTTTCTTACGTTCAGATTAGATAGCACTCAACTTATGAAGCGCGCTCTGGGTCAGGTCAGCGATTTCGATATCCGGCTGCTGCGGCTGTTTCGCGCGGTGGCCGAGTGCGGCGGCTTCTCCGCCGCCGAGGGCGTGCTGGGCATCAGCCGCTCGGCAATCAGCCTGCAGATGGGAGACCTGGAACAGCGCCTCGGCATCCGGCTGTGCCAGCGCGGCCGCGCCGGCTTCTCGCTGACCGACGAGGGACGCGAGGTGCTGCGCGCCAGCCAGACGCTGCTGGCGGCGCTGGAGGACTTCCGCAGCGAGGTCAACCTGCTGCACCGCCGGCTGCGCGGCGAGTTGAACATCGGCATCGTCAACAATCTGGTGACGCTGCCGAAGATGCGCATCACCCGCGCGCTGCAGGCGCTGGGCGAACAGGGCCCGGACGTGCGCATCAATATCGGCATGATGACGCCCAGCGACATCGAGACCGGCCTGCTGGACGGCCAGCTGCACGCCGGCGTGGTGCCGATGATCCAGCCCTTGTCCGGCCTCGACTACCTGCCTTGTACGACGAACGCTCCCAACTTTACTGCAGCCGCGAGCATCCGCTGTTCGCGCGGCCCGACGACGCCTTGAGCGAGGCGGAGCTCGCCGCCGCCGACGCCGTCGCGCCCGGCTACCGGCTGCCGCCGCAGGCCCAGGCCTTGCAGCAGCGGCTGAAGCCGGCGGCCACCGCCTCGGACCGCGAGGGCATCGCCTTCCTGATCCTCAGCGGCCGCTACATCGGCTATCTGCCCGATCACTTCGCCGCCGGCTGGGTCGCGCAGGGCCAGATGCGGCCGCTGCTGCCGGATGCCTGCCGCTACGACGCGCCGCTGGCGCTGGCCGTCAGAAAGGGGCGGCGCGCCAACCTGGTGCTGGAGCGCTTTTTGCAGGAGCTGGAGCGCAGCGGCTGAATCTCAGAGCCACAGCAGCGCGATGCCCAGCGCCGCCGGCAGCCCCTGCACGAACAGGATTCGGCGATTGACGGTGACGGCGCCGAACACGCCGGCCACCAGCACGCCGAGGAAGAACAACTTGATCTGCAAGCCGGCCGCGCCCAGCCACAAGCCCCAGGCCAGGCCGGCGGCCAAAAAACCGTTGTACAGGCCCTGGTTGGCGGCCAAGACTTTGGTGTCGCGCGCCCGCTCCGGCGTCAGCCGGAAAGTCTTCATGCCCAGCGGCTTGTCCCACAGAAACATTTCCAGCGCCAGGAAATAAACGTGCAGCAGCGCCACCAGCGCGACGACGACATCGGCGATCAGACTCATGATTTCTCCTGAAATCGATGCGCGGCGCCGGCCGCAGTCGGGCCATCATGCCGCGCATCGCGAAATATTCCATCAGGGCAAAATCCTAGCGATCGCCGGCCGCCGCGGCAAGAGCTTGCCGTCTTGCCCCGCCCAGCGAAATCGCCAGCGCCAGCGCGATCAGGCCGGCCGCCGCTGCGAAAACGACGTGCATGCCGCGCGCCACCGCCTCCGGCGCCGCGGTCGCCAGCTGGTCCGTTCCCGTGGCCGCGGCAAAAACCGCCCCCATCGCCGCCGCGCCGGTCACCAGGCCCAGATTGCGCGCCAGATTCAGCAAACCGGCCACCAGGCCGCGCCGGCTCGCGTCGCTGCCGGCCATCACCTGGGTATTGTTGGCCGCCTGAAACTGGGCGTAGCCAACGGTCAGCAGCAGCAGCGGCGCGAGATAGCCCGGCACGCCCCAGGCCGGCGGGCTCAGGCTCAGCGCCGCGGCCCCGGCCAGCATCGCGGCGAGCCCGGCCCGCATCACGCCTTGCGCGCCGAAGCGATCCACCGCCGCGCCGGCCGGCAGGCCCGACAACGCCGACACCAGCGGCCCGGCCGACAGCGCCAATCCGACCGCCGCCATCCCCAAACCCAGCGTGCGCGCCAGATAGAACGGTCCCGCCACCATCGTCACCATCATCACCGCCGCCACCAGGGCGCTCATCGCCATGCCGCCGCTCAACGCCGGATCGCGCATCATCTCCAGTCTCAGCAACGGTTCGGCGGCGGCGCGCCGCTGCCGCCAGACGAACAACGCGCCGCCGCACAGCGCCGCCGCCAGCAAGGCGGCGTTCAAGGCGCCGAAGCGGCCATGTCCCGCCGTCATCGCCAGCGCGTACGCCGACGCGGCCAGCGCCAGCAGCGCGGTGCCGGCCAGGTCGAAACCGCCGAGACGGCCGCGCGCAGGCCGCGCCGCCTCCGGCAGGCAGCGCCGGGCCAGCGCGAAAGCCGCCGCCCCCAGCGCGGCCTGCAACAGAAAGATGCTGCGCCAGCCGCAGGCGGCGATCAGCGCGCCGCCCAGCGACGGCCCCAGCGCGGTGCCGACCGCCGACATCGTGCCCAGCCAGCCCATTGCGCGGCCGATGGCGTCCCTGGGCGCGACATCGACGACGAAGGCCATGCTCAGCGCCATCATCACCGCGGCCCCCGCCCCCTGGACGGCCCGCGCCGCGACCAGGCCGCCGAACCACGGCGACCATGCCGCCAGCAGCGAGGCGGCGGCGAACAGCGCCATGCCCGACAGCAGCAGCCGGCGCCGACCGAGCAGATCGCCCAGCCTGCCGGCGCCGACGATCAGCGCGGTGACGGTCAGCAGATAGGCCAGCACCACCCATTGCACCTGCTGGAACGACGCGCCGAATCGCCGCGACAACTCGGGCAGCGCCACATTGGCGATGCTGGTGCCCAGCGAGGCCAGCAGCATCGCCAGCGACAGGCTGGCCATGCCCCAGCGCGGCGACGCGCCGGCTTTGCCTGATGTTGTTTCCATGACCTTCTCCATCCGTTCATTGACCGTCTGCAGCGTAAGCCCGGATCAATAGCGGCGGAAGACGCACGTCTTGCACTATATAAGTGCATGCAACGCCATCTATGAATGTGATACGGTGCCGCCATGACCACGCCCGATCTGAACCTGCTGATCGTGCTCGACGCGCTGCTGACCGAAGGCAGCGTCGCGCGCGCCGCGCGCCGGCTCCGGCTCAGTCCGTCGGCGATGAGCCGCGCGCTGGCCCGCCTGCGCCTGGCCACCGGCGACCCGCTGCTGGTGCGCGCCGGCCGCGGCCTGGTGCCGACGCCGCGCGCGCTGGCATTGCGCGAGCGGGTCGGCCCGCTGCTGCGCGAAGCGCAGGCGACGCTGGCGCCGCCTCCAACCCTGGACCTGGCCGCGCTGCAACGCACCTTCACGCTGCGCGCCAGCGACGGCTTCGCCGAGAACTTCGGCCCGCCGCTGATCGCCCGGCTGCACGCCGAGGCGCCGGGCGCGCGGCTGCGCTTTCTGCTCAAGCTGGACAAGGACAGCGGACCGCTGCGCAATGGGGACGTCGATCTGGAAATCGGGGTCGTCGGCGACGGCGCCGGTCCGGAGCTGCGCATGCGCGCGCTGTTCCGCGACCGCTTCGTCGGCGTGGTGCGGCAATCGCACCCGCTGGCCGCCGGCGAAGTCACGGCCGAACGCTACGCCGCCGGCCGCCACATCCTGGCGGCGCGGCGCGACCGGGGCGACAGCCGGATAGACCTGGCGTTGCACGGCCTGGGACTGCGGCGCGACATCGCCGTCACCGTCGGCGGCTTCTCCGCCGCGCTGGCGCTGGCCCGCGCCGACGAGCTGATCGCCACCGTGCCTGGGCGGCACACCCGCTATCTGCGGGACGGCCTGATCAGCTTCCCGCTGCCGCTGGCGGTGCCGGACATCACCGTCTCCATGCTCTGGCATCCGCGGATGGACGCCGACCCGGCGCACCAGTGGCTGAGAAACGCCGTCAAGCAGGTCTGCGACGACGCCGCGCCCTGAAGCCGGCGACGGCGTCGAAGCGATGCCGGCCGGCTTACGACGTCACATACTGATTATGCAGCCAGGTGTTCTGCGGCAACGGGTACACCACCTGGTCGGGCCCCACGCTGAAAAGCGTCATATAGGCGTCGCTCCAGTCGCCGTTGCCGCCTCCCGACAGACTGTTCCACAGCTGGAAAAACACGGCGGAATCGAAACGCTTGACGATGGGCACCGTCTGATCGACAAAGGCCTCGATCAGCCATACCGTGTAGCCGTCGACCAAAATATTGAAATTATGATTGAGCGCGGACGGCTCGCCCATCATCGAGATATTGACGAAGCTCTGGTTCGGGAAGGCCTGCGGCAAGGCCGCGCCGGCGACGTACGACTCCGTGTCGAGCGAGTAGGGATCGACGCCGATCTCGGCGCAGACCTTCTCCAGCAGCAGCGGGGCGAAGGTGTTGCAAGACCAGGCCGGATCGGACATCTCGCCGGTGTCCAGGGTGTCGACGGGATCGCCCGGCGGGCTCATCTGCGCCAGCGCGGCATTCAGCGCGTCGACGGTTTGCTGGGGCGTGACGGGATTAGGCATATCGGACTCCAATGGATGAGAAGACAATGTCGATCGAAACGCCGACTAAACCCAGGAACGCCGCGGTCGTCCGCTTGTGAGCGGCGGGCCGTCTTTCGCCAATTCCAGATTCATGAAATCATCGCCGGCATGCCATCATATGTCATTCAATAATGGAGCTTCTTGCAATGAACGCCTTGCGCCACGGCCTGATCGACACCTATTTCGGCCCGGTCGCCGCCTGCCTGGACGCCGACGGCGCGCTGGTGCGGCTGCTGTTCCGCCCCGACCCCGTGCAATTGACCGGCGCGCGCGACGACGCGGCGCTGTCCGAAGTGGCGCGCCAGCTGGCCGAATACCAGGCCGGCGATCGCCGCGAATTCGACTTGGCGCTCGCCCCGCGCGGCACGCCGTTCCAGCAGCAGGTGTGGGCGACCTTGCGCCGCATCCCCTACGGCTCCACCGTCAGCTACGGCGAGTTGGCGCGGGTGCTGGGCACGCCGGACGGCGCGCGCGCCGTCGGCCGCGCCAACGCCACCAACCCGATCGCGCTGATCGTGCCCTGCCACCGCGTGCTCGGCGCCGACGGCAGCCTGACCGGCTACGCCGGCGGCCTGCCGTTGAAAGCGGCGCTGCTGCGCTTCGAGCTGGAACGCAGCGCGCCGCCGGGGCTGTTCGGCGGCTAAGCGCCGCTTCACGATCTTTTTCCGGCGGCGTCCGTTCCCTGCCGGAAACCGGAGACGATGACAATGACAATCAAACACGCGGCGATCGCGCCGCTGCTGCTCGCCCTGGCCCTGCCCGCCTGGGCGCGGGTATACACCTTCAAGGACTGGGCGGTCGCCTGCGACAATATCCGCCGTTGCCAGGCCAGCGGCAGCCAGGCCGAAGACGGCGACAATCCGGTCGCGCTGCTGCTGACGCGCACCGCCGGCCCCGGCTCGGCCATGGCCGGCCGCTTGAGCGTGGCCGATCCGGACGACGGCAAGATAGGCGCGCTGACGCTGCGCGTCGGCAAGCTGAAATGGACCGGCATCACGCCGGACCAGGCCTTTGCTCCGGCGCGCGCCGCGCTGCTGCTGGCCGCGATGCGCGACGCCGACGCGATGACGCTGGACGACGGCCGCCGCCGCTGGACCCTGTCGCTGGCCGGACTGAAGGCCGCGCTGTTGAAAATCGACGAAATCCAGGGCCGGATCGGCACCCGCGGCGCGCTGGCGAGGCCGGGCGACAAGCCCGAGTCCGCCGTGCCGCCGGCGCCGACCGCGCCGCTGGTGGCGCCGGCCGCAACGCCGGCGGCGCGCCCCGGCGACAAGGCGCTGCTGCCGGCGCTGCTGAAACGGCTGAAGGCGGCCGACGCGACATGCTGGAACGAACAGCCGGACGCCGAACAGCCCGACGCCGAACTGTATCGGCTCGGCGCCAGCCAGTTGCTGGTGCTTCGCGAGTGCGGCCGCGCCGCCTACCAGAGCAATTACAAGGCCTGGATCGTCGACGACAAGCCGCCGTTCCGAAGCCGCGCGGCAATGCCGCGCGACGAGGACGGCAAGGACGCGCCGCTGATCGGCGCCGCCTTCGAGCGCGGCGTGCTGTCCAGCTACGCCAAGGGCCGCGGCATAGGCGATTGCGGCGGCGGCGCCAGCTGGGCCTGGACCGGCGGGGACTTCCAGCTGATGTCGGCCGAGGAGGCGCCGCAATGCCGCGGCATTCCCGGCGGCGTGCCGCTGCGCACCTGGGTCAGCCGGCAGCATTGACCAGCTGGCGGCCGGCGCGCCGGCTGCCTTATACTGCGCAATCTTCCACCGTTTTCAGAAAAGAAAGGAGGTAAATATGGTTTTCCCTGCGCGCCCAATCATGCTGGCTCGCTTGTTCAGCGCATTTGAAAGCTCTTGCCTGCCATCCATCGCGCTGCGATAAGCGGGTTCGAGCAAAGCCACACTCCCCATCCAGAGTCCTTTCTCGACTCATCCCCGTTGTCGCCAGCGCGCCTGTTGACAGGGACCGTCGCGTCCCGAGCAAGCGAGAGCACACGCATGACAACCCTGATTTCCGCCCTTTCCGTACGACTGGACGCCGGCCACGGCCCGCTGTTCAACGATCTGTCCTTCACCGTCAAACTCGGCGACCGCATCGGCCTGATCGGCCACAACGGCTGCGGCAAGAGCACGCTGCTGAGACTGCTGTCCGGCCAGCTGGAGCCGAGCGGCGGCGAGGTGCAGTACGCGTCCGCCTGCCGGCTGCAACATGTCGAACAACACCTGCCCGAACAACTGTACGCGCTGAGCGCGCGCCAGGCGCTCAGGCAGGCGGTCGAGGCCGATCAATACTGGCGCGTCGACAGCCTGCTGGCCGAGCTGGAGCTGGACGCCCAGGCCGACACGCAGGTCGCCGACCTCAGCGGCGGCCAGCACACCCGGCTGCTGCTGGGCCGCGCGGTCTTGCGCCAGCCCAATCTGCTGCTGCTGGACGAGCCCAGCAACCACCTGGACCTGCCGTCGCTGCTGTGGCTGGAGGATTTCCTCTGCCGCTGGCCAGGCGGCTTCATCCTGGTGTCGCACGACGCCCGACTGCTGGACCGCGCCACCCGCCACAGCTGGGTGATGCGCGACGGGCGGCTGTACCGTTTCGAGCTGCCCTGCGGCCAGGCGCTGGCCGAACTGGCCGACGCCGACGCGGCCGCCCATGCCCGCCGCGCCGGCGAACAGAAGGAGATAGACCGCCTCGCCGCCAGCAGCAAGCGGCTGGCTATCTGGGGCCGCGAACACGACAACGAGAAACTGGTGCGCAAGGCCAAGTCGATGGAAAAGCGCGTCGACAGGCTGAAGGACGAGCAGACCTTCGTCAGCCGCGGCAGTCCGTGGCGGCTCGCGCTCAAGGGGCAGGCGCTGTCGGCCGACAGCCTGCTGGCCTTCGAATCGCTGCCGGTGTCGGCGGCGTCCGGCCTGCCGCCGCTGTTCAGCGCCGCCGGCCTGTGGCTGCGCCCCGGCGACCGGGTCGCGCTGCTGGGCGCCAACGGCGCCGGCAAATCGTCGCTGCTGCGCCAGTGCTGGCGCGATGTCCAGCACGGCGAACCGCAAGCCGGCTGGCGCTGGCATCCGGCGGCCAGCATCGCCTATTACGACCAGTCGCTGCGGCAGCTGGCCGACGAGGCGACGCTGCTCGACGCCCTCCATCCGCTGGCGCCGCTGCCGGAAACGGCGCGCCGGCACGCGCTGATCGCCGCCGGCTTCGCCTACTCGCGCCACGATCAACGGGTGGACACGCTCAGCGGCGGCGAGCGGGCGCGTCTGCTGTTTCTGGCGCTGTCGCTGGCCAGCCACCACCTGCTGTGGCTGGACGAACCGACCAATCACCTGGACCTGGACGGCAAGCGCGAGCTGGCTGAGGCGCTGGCCGCCTTCCCCGGCGGCGCGCTGCTGGTCTCCCACGACCGGGAGCTGATCGAGGCCGGCTGCAACCGTTTCTGGGTGCTCGGCGACGGCCGGCTGCGGGAATGGCCGGACGCCGACAGCGCCTACGCCGCGCTGTTCACCGCGCCCGCCGAAGCGACGGACCGGCCAGCCCCGGCATCCGGCGCCCCCTTGCCGTCACAGGCAAGCGGCGAGGACGCGCAATGGCTGCGCTTGTGCGAGCTGGAGGCGCTGCTCGACGCCGATCTGGCCCGCAAGCCCAGGCACCAGAAACCGCAACAGCAGCAGGCATGGCGCAGCGAAATGCGGGCGCTTGAACGCGCCTTGGGCCTGTAAACCGCTCCCCCGGAAGCCACGCGGCGTTCCGGGGGGGCTTTTTCCCGACCAACCGGCTGCGTTTCATCGGCCCCAAACGCGTTTCATCCCACGCTTCCGCCAGTCCGTCGCATGTCGATATCGCCCCCGGCGGCGCTCTCCTACAGTCACATCACAAACCAACACAGGAGAAGCATCATGAACCACCTCGACACCATTGCGCTGTTGGACGCTCTGATCCAGCTCTGCCATCATGTGCCGGCATACTGGATGCAACTGACGGGCTGGATAGGCAATCTCGACTGGGGCCATCTTGTCTTGTCCGCGCTGCTGACCATGCTGGCCGTCAATGCCGTGATCGTGCCCGCGGTGCTGGTCTGGCTGTCGCTGGACTTCTCCATGCCCAAGCGGCTGATCCGCCAGGCTGGCTTCAAGCTCCCGTCGCCGCGCAATGAGGTGAAACATGGATAATAAAAACCACTCGGCCGCCAGTCAGGACCACGTCGGCATGATTCTGAAAACCGTGGAAAGAGGCTGGTGGGGCTTCGTCGACATGGTGGCGAGACTGGGCTGGGGCCGGCTGGCGCTGGTCATCCTGCTGGGCCTGATGCTGGGCGGCATCCTCAACCTCCACATGCTGGTGGTGACGCTGGCCCTGGTCGCCATCCTGGTCAAGATCCTGGCCCTGGGCAAGCACCAGGCCGAGCAGGCCGCCGACCAGGCCATCGCCCGCAGCGAGGAGGCCGAGCAACAGGCCGAACTGGAAGCGCTGCGACGCCAGTTGGCCGAAGCCAGGATGGGCGCGCTGCAGGCGCAGATCGAGCCGCACTTCCTGTTCAACACCCTGTCGTCGGTATGCCAGCTGATGGAAGACTCGCCCGCCAGGGCGCTGTCGATGCAGAAAGCGCTGATCCGCTACCTGCGCTCCTCGCTGCCGGAATGGCGCGACTCGCCCGGCGAAACCAGCCTGAGCCTGCAACTGGAGCTGTCGCGCGCCTATCTGGAAATCATGCAGCTGCGGATGGAGGACAGGCTGCAGGTGCGGATCGCCGTGCCGGAATCATTGCTGCCGGCGCGTTTCCCGGTGATGATGCTGCAGACGCTGGTGGAAAACGCCATCAAGCACGGCCTGGAGCCGAAGGCCGAAGGCGGTTCGATCGAGATTCACGCCAAGGTGCTGGACGGCAAGCTCAGGCTGGAAGTGCGCGACGACGGCGCCGGCTTCCCCGAGCTGCCCGGCCAGGGCATGGGCCTGGCCAATATCCGCGAACGGCTGGCCCTGCTGTACGGACAACAGGCCGAGCTGGCGCTGGAAGCGCCCGAGACCGGCGGCACCCGCGCCACCATCGCCCTGCCCTTCGCCCTGAGCTGAAAGAAAACCATGAGCAAGCTGACCGCCCTGATCGCCGACGACGAACGCCTGATGCGCGAGCAGTTGCGCGCGGCGCTGGAACGGGTTTGGCCGGAGCTGGACATCGTCGCCGAAGCGCGCGACGGCGGCCAGGCGGTGGAACTGGCGCGCGAGCACCGACCCGACCTGGCCTTCCTGGACATCACCATGCCGGTGCAAAGCGGCATCGCCGCCGCGATGGAGCTGGACGGACTGTGCCCGGTGGTCTTCGTCACCGCCTACGACCAGTACGCGATCCAGGCCTTCGAGGAAGGCGCCATCGACTATCTGCTGAAGCCGGTCGAAGACGACAGGCTGGCGCGCACGCGCCAGCGCTGGCAGCAACGGGCGCCGGAAGCCGCCCCGCCCGACTGGCAATCCGCGCTGCGCCAGCTGAGCCGGCAGCTGGAAAAGCCAGCCTACCTGCGCTGGATACGCGCGTCGGTGGGCAGCGCGATGCGGATGATCGCCACCGACGAGGTGCTGTTCTTCCAGTCAGACGAGAAATACACCCGGGTGCAGACCACCGGCGGCGAGGCGCTGATCCGGATGCCGATCAAGGAACTGCTGCCGCAGCTGGATCCGGACGAATTCTGGCAGGTGCACCGCTCGACGTTGGTACGGGTGTCCGCCATCGAGCAGGTGCGCCGCGACGAGCGCGGCATGCAACTGAGGCTGCGCGGCTATTCGGAGCCGCTGGAGGTCAGCCGCAGCTACGCCCACCTGTTCCAGCGGATGTAGCCCGCGGCCGCTTGCCGCCGAAAACGCTTACTCCAGCTTGAAGGCCAGCGTGGTCTGCTGCAGCTTCTCGGCCACCATCGCCAGCTCGCGGGTCGCCTGCGAGAACACGTCCACCGCCACGCCGTTCTCCTTGGACATCCCGGCGATGGCCTCGACCCGTCCCGCCAGCTCGGTGCTGGCCTGACGCTGCTCGCCCATCGCCAGCGCGATCTCGCCGATCGCCGACACCACGCCGGCGGCGCGCTCTTCCACCGTGCTGATCGTGGCCGACGCGTTCTCGGCCGCCACCACCACGTCGGCGACGATCTGCCGGCTGCTGCGCATGCCGTCCACCGCCTCGCGCGCGCCGTCCTGGATCTTGCCTATCATGTCGGTGATTTCCTGCGCCGAACTGGTGGTCCGCTCGGCCAGCTTCCTGACTTCGTCGGCCACCACCGCGAAGCCGCGGCCCTGTTCTCCGGCCCGCGCCGCCTCGATGGCCGCGTTCAGCGCCAACAGATTGGTCTGATCCGCCACGTCCTTGATCACGGTGGCGATGCTGCCTATCTGTTGCGCCTGCACCGACAACGACTCCAGACTGTCGGCGGAACTGCTGACGCTCTCGTTGACGCGCTTGACCCGGGTGGTGGAATCCTGCACATCGCGGTTGCCGGCCTTGGCCTGCTGACCGGCCTCCGCCGCCTGCTCGTTGGCCCGGCCGGCGTTGCTGGCGCACAGGTCTATGCTGACCGTCAGCTCCTCTATCGACGCCGCCGCGCTGGACGTGGCGTTGGCCTGCTGGCCTATGCTGGCGCTGACTTGTTCGGTCGACGCCGCCAACTCCTCCGAAGTGGCGGCGACGCTGGCGGCCGAGCGTATGATCTCGCCGACCGCGCCGCGCAGATGCTGCTGGGTAGCGGCCAGCGAACGCATCATGTCGGCCACCTCGTCCCTGCCCTGCGGCCGGATGTCCCCGGTCAGATCGCCGTTGCCTATCTTATCCATCGCGACGCCGGCGGCGCGCAGGCTGCCGACGATGCCGGCCTGGATCGACAGGCCCAGCCCCAGCAGCAGCAACAGACCGAGCACCAGCACCGAAATCGCCATCATCCGCACTTGCTGGTATTTCGCTTCGGCCTCCTGCTGCGCCTGGTCGGCCAGCTTGGTGTTGATATTGGCCAGCTCGGTCAGTACATCGTCGGCGGCCTGGAACAACGGCCGGCACTGCTTGGCCATCAGCGCCAGCGCCTTCTTGTTGTTCTCGCCGTTGCCGGTGTCGGTATAACTGAGCTCGCGCACCTGCTTGCACGGCACCTCCATCGCCGCCCAGGCGGCATCGAAGCGCTTCAGCCCGTCCACTTCGGGAGGCGTCAACTCGGTCTTGCGATACATATCCAGGTATCGCCTCACCTCGGCCTCTTGCGTCTCACGCTTCACCGAAATCTGGTCCATCACCGCTTTTTCGCTTTCCGCGATGTAACGGTAATCGGAACGACTGACATAGGCCGCCTGTTTGGCAGCCTGACCCAGCCAGCGCACCGGCTGCAGCATATTGTTATGCATGTCGGTAGTCAGCTCGAACATGCTGGAGGCGCCGAAGATGCCGTTGAGGCCGATGATCAGCGCGGCGGCGATGCCAACGATGATCAGGCTGAAGATTTTCAGCCTGATGCTGAACTGAGAGAGAAATTGCGTCACACCGCACTCCAAAATTTGTAAGCAATTGATACATTTAGATTTCTAGCTGTAATACAAACCAATAACAAATCATCATTCTCACAGACTCGGACGATGCCGCGTCCGCCTCCCGCCTCCTCCGCAAAACATGGACACCAATTGCAAAGAACGGACCCCGATGAATCCGGGCTCCATCCCCGTCGCCAATCGCGCTACTCCAGCTTGAAAGCCAGCGTGGTCTGCTGCAGCTGCTCGGCCACCATCGCCAACTCGCGCGTGGCCTGCGAGAACACGTCGACCGCGATGCCGTTCTCCTTGGACATCTGGGCGATGGCCTCGACCCTGCCGGCCAGCTCGGTGCTGGCCTGGCGCTGTTCGCCGACCGCCATTGCGATTTCGTTGATCGCCGATACCACGCCGGCGGCGCGCTCTTCCACCGTGCTGATGGTGGCCGACGCGTTCTCGGCCGCCACCACCACGTCGGCGACGATCTCGCGGCTGCTGCGCATGCCGTCCACCGCCTCTCGCGCGCCTTCCTGGATCTTGCCTATCATATTGGTGATTTCCTGCGCCGAGCTGGTGGTGCGCTCGGCCAGCTTCCTGACCTCGTCGGCGACGACGGCGAAGCCGCG
This sequence comes from Chromobacterium sp. ATCC 53434, assembly GCF_002848345.1. Lineage (NCBI taxonomy): Bacteria > Pseudomonadati > Pseudomonadota > Betaproteobacteria > Neisseriales > Chromobacteriaceae > Chromobacterium > Chromobacterium sp. ATCC 53434. Next base: position 3,478,619 of record NZ_CP025429.1, read on the forward strand.
GCCCTGTTCGCCGGCCCCGCGCCGCCTCGATGGCCGCGTTCAAGGCCAGCAGGTTAGTCTGGTCCGCCACGTCCTTGATCACGGTGGCGATGCTGCCTATCTGCTGCGCCTGATCGGACAGCGACTCCAGACTGTCGGCCGAGCTGGCGACGCTCTCGTTGACCCGTTTGACCCGGACGGTCGAGTCCTGCACATCCTTGTTGCCGGCCTTGGCCTGCTGGCCGGCCTCCGCCGCCTGCTCGTTTGCCTGAGTGGCGTTGCTGGCGCACAAGTCTATGCTGACCGTCAGCTCCTCGATCGACGCCGCCGCGCTGGAGGTGGCATTGACCTGCTGGCCTATGCTGGCGCTGACCTCTTCGGTCGACGCCGCCAGCTCCTCCGAAGTGGCGGCGACGCTGGCCGCCGAGCGCACGATCTCGCCGACCGTGCCGCGCAGCCGCTGCTGGGTATCGGCCAGCGAGCGCATCATGTCGGCCACCTCGTCCCTGCCTTGCGGCCGGATCTCGCCGGTCAGATCGCCTCCGCCTATCTTCTCCATCGCCGCGCCGGCGATGCGCAAGCTGCCGACGATGCCGCCCTGAATCGCTAGGCCCAGGCCCAGCAACAGCACCAGACCGATCGCCAGCACCACGATGGCGATGTTCCTCACGTGCTGGTACTGCCCCTGCGCGTCGACCAGTGCCTTGTCGGCCAGCTTGGTGTTGATGTCGGACAGCTCGGTCAGGATGTCGTCGACGGCGGTGAACAGCGGCCGGCACTGCTTGGCCATGATGACCAGCGCCTTCTTGTTGTTCTCGCCGTTGCCGGTGTCGGTATAGCTGAGGTCGCGCACCTGCTTGCACGGCGCCTCCATCGCTTCCCAGGCGGCGTCGAAGCGCTTGAGCGCCTCGACCTCAGGCGGCGTCAGCTCGGTCTTGCGGTACTGGTCGAGAAAACCCTTCATCTTCGCCTCGAACTTGTCGCGATTGGCCTGAACCTGATCCATCTGCGACTTCTCGGACTCCGCGATGAAGCGATAGTCGGAACGACTGACGTAGGCCGCCTGCTTGGCGGCCTGGCCCAGCCAGTGCACCGGCTGCAACATGTTGTCGTGCATGTCGGTAGTCAGCTGGAACATGCTGGAGGCGCCGAAAATGCCGTTGAGGCCGATGATCAGCGCGGCGGCGATGCCGAGAAAGATCAGGCCGAATATTTTCAGCCGGATGCTGAATTGGGAAAGGAATTGAGTCACGCTATGCTCCTGTCTACTTGACTAAGTAGATACACATAGCGTTTTAGTTGAGACTAGGATCAATCACCAAGCATGATTTTCCGCCGCCTCCCGGCGGCGGAACGACCTACGGCTTCAAATCTTTACGGAAAAAGACGCGGCTGTGGCCCGGCGGGTAGTCTTCAAGCTCGCCGAAGCGCCTGTAACCCAGCCCCTCGTAGAAGCCCGGCGCCTGAAAACTGTGGGTGTCCACCCAGGCGCCGACGCAGCCGCGGGCCCGCGCCTCGGCCTCCGCCTCTTCCATCAGCCGGCGTCCCAGCCCCTGGCCGCGCGCGTCGGCTGGCGCCGCCAGCAGCTCGGTGTACTGCCAGCCATAGCGGGTATAGCCCCACAGGCCGCCGACGATTCGCCCCTCGCCGTCCTCCACCTGGATCACCAGCGGCTGGTGATCGCCGGGACCGACTCGCGCATCGTTATAGGCGACCAGCGGGGCGGCGATCGCCGCTCTGGTCCGCGGGTCCGCCACGTCGTTCAACACGGTTCCGTACTGCATAAGTCTTGCTCTTTTTCTCGCTGTCAAAAACTCGTTCAGTCGACGACGATGCCGACGCCGCGACCGCGCGGGTCCGACGCGGTCTCGGTCTTGTCGCCGTCCACCCTCACCGCCTGGATGTCGCCCATGCGCCAGCCCTGGTCCTTCAGCGTGTAGCCCATCGATTTCAGCTCCTCGGCGGCCAGGCCGCCCAGCGGCGCGTATTCGTCGTAGAAGATGGTGTCCTTCGGCAGCAGCTGGTGATGCACCCGCTGCGCGGCCACCGCCTGCTGCAGCGGCAGCTTGAAGTCGTACAGATTGCTCAGCACCTGGAAGATCGAGGTGAAGATGCGCGAGCCGCCGGGCGTGCCTATCACCAGCGTCACCTTGCCGTCGCGGGTGACGATGGTGGGCGCCATCGACGACAGCATGCGCTTGCCCGGCGCGATGGCGTTGGCGTCCTTGCCGACCACGCCGAAGGCGTTGGCGACGCCGGGTTTGGCGCTGAAATCGTCCATCTCGTCGTTCAGCAGAAAGCCCGCGCCCTTGACCACCACGCCGCTGCCGAAGTCGAAATTCAGCGTGTAGGTGTTGGACACCGCGTTGCCCCAGCGGTCGACGATGGAGAAATGCGTGGTCTGGCGGGTCTCCAGCCCCGGCTTGACGTCCGGCGTCGGCGAGATCGAGTCCGGCCGGATCTCGGCGGCGCGGCGCTTCAGATAGGCCGGATCGGTCAGCTCGGCGGTCGGCACCTTGGCGAAATCCGGGTCGCCGAGGTAGTCGGCGCGGTCGGCGAACACCCGCTTCTCGATCTCGGCCAGCAGGTGGATGTAGCGCGCCGAATTCAGCGCCACGCCGGTGAAGTCAGACGCCCGCTGCTGCTTGATCTCCAACAGCTGGGCCAGGGCGATGCCGCCGGAGCTGGGCGGCGGCGCGGTATAGACGGCGTTGCCGCGCCAGTCTATCCGGATCGGCTCGCGCCAGCGCGCGCGGTAGGACCGCAGATCGTCGGCGGTGATCAGGCCCTTGTCGCGCTTCATTTGCGCGATCAACAGCTTGGCGGTGTCGCCGTGGTAGAAATCGAAGGCGCCGTAGCTGGCGATACGCTTCAGCGTCGCCGCCAGCTCGGGCTGGCGGAAAGTCTCGCCGCCCTTCATCTTGCCGAAGTAGTCGGCGAAATTGGTCTTGCCGGCGAACAGCTGCACCGCCTCGCCGCGGTACTGGAACTGCTTGTCGGCCACGGTGAAGCCGTTCTCGGCATAGCCTATCGCCGGCTGCAGCAGCTGCTTCCATTGCAGGCGGCCGAAGCGCTGGTGCGCCTGCCACAGGCCCATCACCGTGCCGGGCACGCCGGCCGCGCGGGCGCCGACCAGGCTCATGCCCGGCACCACCTTGCCGTCCTTGTCCAGATACATGTCGCGGCCGGCGGCCTTAGGCGCCGTTTCGCGGTAGTCGAGGAAATACGGCTTGCCGCCCTGATACAGCGTCATGAAGCCGCCGCCGCCGATATTGCCGGCCTCCGGATAGGTGACGGCCAGCGCGAAGGCAGTGGCCACCGCGGCGTCCACCGCGTTGCCGCCCTCTTTCAGGATGCGCGCCGCCACTTCGGCGCCGTAACGGTCGGGCGACGCCACCGCGCCCTGGCCGGCCCATGCCGGCAGACTCAGCAACAACAAGCCACTCGCCAACGCCTTGCGGAACGGAAAGCCCATCGCACAGCTCCTCAACAAGAAGGACATAGCGTTCTTATGCCATTTGTTGGGCAAATGCGCCAGACATGGCAAGCAAAATCCGCCAATGATCCGGTATCGCGTTGCTTTGCCGTACGAATAGTCCGGCGTTGGCGCCCGGTCCCGCCGGCGCGTCGCGCTTCGCGGCGCCGAAAACCGCTCAGAGCCGCTCCAGCGCCGCGCGCAATTGCCGCACCAGATCGACCGAGGTCTCCCGGCGCGCGTATTCGTCGGCGCCCGGCGGACCCAGGCTGACGCCGGCGCGGCGAAACCGCATGCCGCTCGCCATCTCGGTCCGCGCCGAGGCATGGAACTCGCGACAGCCGGTCGCCCGCGCCAGCCCGGCGATATTGTCGGCGGCGATGCCGGCGCCGGGCATCACCGTCAGCCGCGCGCCGGCCTGCTGCCGGAGGCCGGCCAGCAACGCCGCGCCCTCAGCCGCCGTCGCCGCCTGCCCGGAGCTAAGCAAGCGGTGGCAGCCGGCGGCGATCACATCCTCCAGCGCCCGGCTCGGGTCGCACACCAGGTCGAAAGCCCGATGGAAAGTCACCGCCATCGGCGCGGCCAATTCGACCAGCTGTCGGGTTCTGGCGACGTCGATATCGCCATCAGCGGTCAACAGTCCGATCACCACGCCGTCGACGCCGAGCCGGCGGCAGACGTCGATGTCCCGCGCCATCACCTCGAACTCGGCCGCCGAATACAGAAAATCGCCGCCGCGCGGCCTGACGATGGCGTGCAGCCCAATCTCCAGACGCTCCCGCGCCACCGCCAACATGCCCCAGGACGGCGTGGTGCCGCCCGCCTCCAGGTTGTCGCACAGCTCGACGCGTTGCGCGCCGCCGTCTTGCGCCGCCAGGCACGATGTCAGCGAGCCGGCGCAGATTTCCAGCAGCTTGCCCATTTCAATCTCCTTACTGGACAGACCGCGCGCCGACGCCATGGTGCCCGCGCCGGCAAAAAAAAGACCGCCGGCGGCGGTCTGGGAGAACAACTTGACGGCGTCAGGTGACTTTCAGCCCGCGGCCGGCAAACAGCGCGCGCGCCTGCGCCACCTGCTCCGGGGTGGGGATAGGCGTGTCGTCCAGCTGGTACGCCATGCCCAGCTGCGCCCATTTGTCCTTGCCCAGCTGATGGAAGGGCAGCACTTCCACCCGTTCCACCACATCGCCCAGCCCGGCGACGAAGTCGGCCAGCCGCTCGATGTCGGCGTCGCCGTCGGTCAGGCCGGGCACCAGCACATAGCGTATCCACATCTTCTTGCCCAGCCGCTGCAGGCGCCGGGCGAAGTCCAGCGTCGGCTGCAGCGGCTGGCCGGTCAGGGCCAGGTACTGGTCGGGATCGGAATGCTTGATGTCCAGCATCACCAGATCCACGTCGTCGAACCACTCGTCCGACACGCGCTCGTGCAGGAAACCCTGGGTATCCAGCGCGGTATGCAGGCCGAAGCGTTGCTTGATCGCATGGAACAGCTCGCCGACGAACTCGTGCTGCATCAGCGGCTCGCCGCCGGAAATGGTGACGCCGCCGGCGAACTTGAGGAAGCGGGCGTAGGAAGCGACTTCGGACAGCGCCTGCTCCACCGTGACCTGGCGGCCGTTGTGCAGCTTCCAGGTATCCGGGTTGTGGCAGTACAGGCAGCGGAACTGACAGCCCGAGGTGAAAAACACGAAGCGCATGCCGGGGCCGTCGACGCCGGCGCCGCTCTCGGTGGAATGCAGATAGCCTATGGTGTCGGTACCGACAGCCTGGGCGGTGTGATCGGCGGCGATGGGTGGGGTCATTGCCGTATCTCCGGTGAGTCTTGTGACAAGGCGGGGCGTCCCGTTGAGGAAGCCCCGCCCATTGCTGCTTGAGGCCAGTATCAGCTTACATCTTGCCGTGGAAGGTGCGGTTGATCACGTCCATCTGCTGTTCGCGGGTCAGCTTGATGAAGTTCACGGCGTAGCCCGACACGCGGATGGTCAGCTGCGGGTACAGTTCCGGATGCTCCATCGCGTCCAGCAGGGTCTCGCGCTTGAACACATTGACGTTGACGTGGAAGCCGCCGCCGGCGATATGGCGCTCGCCGCCTTCGCAGTCGAACGGCGTGCAGTTGGCGCTGCTGAACTCGGTCGGGTGGGCGGAGCAGAAGCCGTCCAGGCAGTTGGCCAAGTTCAGGATGCGCTCTTCGGCGGTGTGGCCCAGCGCGTCCGGCGTGGTCGAAGCGGTCCAGCTGATACCGTCCAGCGCGGAGTCGTACGGCAGCTTGGCCACCGAGGCGCCGGCGGCGACAAAGCCCTTCACGTCGCGGCCGTTCATCGGGTTGGCGCCCGGCGAGAACGGTTCGCCGGCGCGACGGCCGTCCGGCGTGTTGCCGGTCTTCTTGCCGTACACCACGTTGGAGGTGATGGTCAGCACCGACTGGGTCGGCTTGGAGTCGCGGTAGAAGTACGGCTGGGCCTTGATCCTGTCCATGAAGGACTGGGTCAGCCACACGGCGATGTCGTCGACGCGGTCGTCGTTGTTGCCGTAGGCCGGGTAGTCGCCGTCTATCTTGTAGTCGACGGCCAGGCCTTCCTCATTGCGGATGATGTGGACCTTGGCGAACTTGACGGCGGACAGCGAGTCGGCGGCCACCGACAGGCCGGCGATGCCGCAAGCCATGGTGCGGATGATGTCGCGGTCGTGCAGCGCCATTTCGATGCGCTCGTAGGCGTACTTGTCGTGCATGTAGTGGATGCAGTTCAGCGCCTTGACGTAGGTGGCGGCCAGCCAGTCCATCATCTTCTCGAACTTCGGCATCAGCTCTTCGTAGGTCAGCACATCGCTGGTGATCGGTTCGAAACCGTGGGCCACCAGCGCGCCGCTCTTCTCGTCGCGGCCGCCGTTGATCGCGTACAGCATGGCCTTGGCCAGGTTGGCGCGGGCGCCGAAGAACTGCATCTGCTTGCCGATCTTCATCGCCGACACGCAGCAGGCGATGCCGTAGTCGTCGCCCCAGTAGGGCAGCATCAGATCGTCGTTTTCGTACTGGATGGCGCTGGTGTCGATGGACACCTTGGCGCAGAAGTTCTTGAAGCCCTGCGGGAAGCGGGTGGACCACAGCACGGTCAGATTCGGCTCCGGCGCCGGACCCAGGTTGTACAGGGTATTCAGGAAGCGGAAACTGTTCTTGCTCACCAGGGTGCGGCCGTCTTCGCCCATGCCGCCGATCGATTCGGTCACCCAGGTCGGATCGCCGGAGAACAGCTGATCGTATTCCGGGGTGCGCAGGAAGCGGACGATGCGCAGCTTGATCACCAGGTCGTCAATCATTTCCTGGGCTTGCGACTCGGTCAGCACGCCGGCGGCGATGTCGCGCTCGATGTAGACGTCCAGGAAGGTGGACACGCGGCCGAAGGACATCGCGGCGCCGTTCTGTTCCTTCACCGCGGCCAGGTAGGCGAAATACACCCACTGCACCGCTTCGCGGGCGTTGGCGGCCGGACGGCCGATGTCGTAGCCGTACTTGGCGGCCATCTGCTTCAACTCGTCCAGCGCGCGGAATTGTTCGGACAGCTCTTCGCGCTGACGCATCACCTCGTCGGTGAAGGCGACGTTGTCCAGCTCATGGAACACTTGCTGGCGCTCGGCGCGCAGGAAGTCGGTGCCGTACAGCGCCACGCGGCGGTAGTCGCCGATGATGCGGCCGCGGCCGTAGGCGTCGGGCAGGCCGGTGATCACGCCGGACTTGCGGCAAGCCATGATTTCCGGGGTGTAGACGTCGAACACGCCCTGGTTGTGGCTCTTGCGATACTTTTCCCAAACTTCCTTGATCACCGGATCCAGCTTGAAGCCGAAGGCCTCCAGGCCGTTCTCGACCATGCGCAGGCCGCCGTTGGGCATGATGGCGCGCTTCAGCGGCGCGTCGGTCTGCAGGCCGACGATCACTTCGTTCGCCTGATCGATGTAGCCGGCGTCGTGCGCGGTGATCGAGGAGCCGCGGTCGGCGGAAACGTCCAGCACGCCCTTGGCGCGTTCCTGCTTCAGCAGCTCGCCCAAGGTATCCCACAGCTTTTTGGTGCGATCGGTCGCGCCGGCCAGGAAGCTGTCGTCGCCTTCGTACGGCTGATAATTCAGCTGGATGAAGTTGCGGACATCGACCTTGCTCTGCCAGTCGCCTGCGACAAAGTCGCGCCACGGGTTGGCTTGGGTAGCATTTTGAGTGATGGCGTCCATCTGGTGCCTCCTTCTTGGCTGAATCCAGCAAGTGTTAGATATTGAACATATCGTACATTCGAATTCGAAAATTTCGCTTGATCTTGGTCAAGTAGCCCATCGCTGCCGGCACGCTTTCCATCGTGCGGCGCAACATGCCCAATGTGTTCAATACCCTTATTTTATTAATGGTTTATAGCAAAATCGGCGCGCTACGCCATGTCCCGCGCCGATGACATTCGAAATCGAACATCCACATGCCGCTCTCCGGCCGGAATGTCTCCCCGGCGCATCAGACCCCCTGCAGCGTGTGGCGTTCCAGCCGGAACACCACCAGGCCGACGCCGATGGCGCCGCCGACGATATTGCCCAGCGTCGCCGGCGCCAGATTGTGCAGGATGTCGCCCCAGCCCAGTCCGGCCATGCCCTGCATCCTGGCCAGCGCGAAGAAGGCCATATTGGCGATGCTGTGCTCGAAGCCGGAGAAGAAGAACACGAACACCAGCAGCATGATGACGATCAGCCGCGCCGCCTCGCTGGACAAGCGCATCGGCACCCACACCGCCAGGCAGATCACCCAGTTGCACAGCACACCCTTCCAGAAGATCTCCAGCGCGGGAGCATGCACCTTGTGCGCCACCACATTGAACAACAGATGCTGGGGCGGCAGCTCGCCCATGCCGCCGGCGCCGGACAGCACCGCGACGAACAGCAGCACGCCGAGCAGATTGCCCAGATAGACCAGCGCCCAGCTGCGCAGCAGATTGCAGCTGCGGCAGCGTCCGCCCAGGCGGCCGACGGTGAAGTACATCACATTGCTGGTGAACAGCTCCACCTTGCAGACGATGATGCTGACCAGGGCCACGCCGAAGAAACCGGCGGTGGCGATGTAGTAGCCGGGCGCGCCGGCGGCGAAGAACACCTGGCCCAGCTTCAGGCTGACGACCAGCACCGCGGCGATCAGCGCGCCGGCCATGCCGGCGCTGAGCAGATAGCGGCCCGGCTCGGACAGCAGCATCCGCTGTTTGCCGGCGGCTTCGTCCAATACATAGGCGAGTGGGGAGGGATGGCTCATATCGTTGTCTTTCCTGGCGGGTGGGCGGACGGCGTGTCGTCGTTCGCATGGCTTGCATATTGTCGAAAATTTTATGTTCGTTTTCGTACAAATGTGTTTGACAACCATCAAGCGACGCCAGGCTTCCCAATCGGGATAAAGCACCGATCGCGATTCGCATGCCCATTCGACTCCGCCAGCGCGACGATCTCCCCGCCCGCCCCTCCCCAGGCAGGCCTGGCGCCCACGGCCGGTTTCGCCGCGCCGCGAGCAAAGGCCTGTCAACCGGGCAAACCCGCGCACGGCAAGCATCCGCGCCGGCGCGCCATCGGTAGACAGCGGGCCCGCAGCGTTGGCGGCACCGCTCCGGCACCCGCCGGCGCCGGCCGATTCCACCGCTCACGCCAAAACGTCAAAATCGAAACAATAAATGTTCATTTTAAGTTTTTTATTTTCTAAACTGAACATTAACACCCTCAAAAACCATCAACCATCACAGCATTCGAACAAGAAAAATCACAAACGAAAATGCCAGATCAGCCGCAGCCTGCCATGAATGGCCTCCGCATCCTGACAGGGGCCACCCCGGCGACGCCTGTCAATTTTTAATTCATTTTCAAATGGTTGCAAACCACTCGAAATCGACGCGTCCCGCCCAGACTGCCATGGCCGCATCGTCGCCGCCGATGCGACAGCCTTGCAGCAAAGCATCAAAATGCCGCCAGAGAGCGCAACTTTCATTCAGAGCAATCGCTCAAAACCAACATTCATGCCGGCAAGCCATCCCATCCGACGCCAAGCAAACGCCAAAACCATTTTCACAACAAATAATCGAAATTTATGGAATTAAATTTCAATAAATTTAACTGTAAAGAACATAAATCCAAATGAATGCCTTTGGATTATTAGCATCGCATAATAAAAAAGGTCAACAGATGTTCGTTTGTTCATTTGGTGACAAATTTATCTTGATTAGAATCAACTGATGTTCTTAAATGTGTTCCTTGTTAAAAACAAAAGCGCTTACGATGGGAAGCAACAAAGCCGAAAACCATCGTCTGTCAACAGGCATAAAGGTCGGCTAGCCGCTTATCTCGCCAGCCCCCGCCGCACGCCGAACAGGCCGGCAAGGGATGACGAACCCGGTAATTGCGAACATTCGTTTTGAAAAGGCACTTCACCATGTCTCAAGCTATCGCCTCCACCGCCCCCCGGTCCGGTTCGTCCGGCTGGTCCAAGCACGACACCGTCTGGATGCTGGGCCTGTACGGCACCGCCATCGGCGCCGGCGTCCTGTTCCTGCCCATCAACGCCGGCATCGGCGGCCTGTGGCCGTTGATGCTGATGGCCGTCCTGGCCCTGCCGCTGACCTTCTTCGCCCACCGCGGCCTGACCCGCTTCGTGCTGTCCGGCAGCAAGGAAGGCGCCGACATCACCGAGGTGGTGGAAGAACACTTCGGCCCGGCCGCCGGCAAGCTGATCACGCTGCTGTACTTCTTCGCCATCTACCCCATCCTGTTGATGTACAGCGTGGCCATCACCAACACCGTGCTGTCCTTCCTGACCCACCAGCTGCACATCGACGTCGGCTCCAGCCTGGCCGTTCGCGCGGTGTTCGCGCTGGCTCTGATCCTGGGCCTGATGTCCATCGTCCGCCTGGGCGGCCAGGTCATCGTCAAGGCGATGAGCATCCTGGTATACCCGTTCGTCGTCGTGCTGATGCTGCTGGCGCTGTACCTGATCCCGCAATGGAGCACCGCGGCCATCGACCAGGCCGGCAGCCTCGGCGACGCGCTGTCCAGCGGCGCCTTCTACAAGACGCTGTGGCTGGCCATCCCGGTGATGGTGTTCTCGTTCAACCACTCGCCCATCATCTCCTCCTTCTCCGTCGACCAGCGCAAGCTGCACGGCGACGACGCCGAGCCGGCCTCCAGCCGCGTGCTGATCCGCGCCCACATGATGATGGTGCTGACCGTGATGTTCTTCGTGTTCAGCTGCGTGTTCAGCCTGAGCCCGGCCGACCTGGCCGCCGCCAAGGCCCAGAACATCTCCATCCTGTCCTACCTGGCCAATCACTTCCAAAACCCGGTGATCGAATGGGTCGCGCCCATCATCGCCATGGTCGCCATCAGCAAGTCCTTCCTGGGCCACTACCTGGGCGCCAAGGAAGGCTTCAACGGCCTGGTGATCAAACAGCTGCGCCAGAGCGGCAAGAGCATAGAATCCGCCAAGCTTGACCGCTGCACCGCCGTGTTCATGATCGTGACCTGCTGGGCCGTGGCCACCTTCAACCCGTCCATCCTCGGCATGATCGAAACGCTGGGCGGCCCGGTGATCGCGATGCTGCTGTTCCTGATGCCGATGTACGCCATCAAGAAGATCCCGGCGATGAAGAAATACGCCGGCCAACCCAGCAATATCTTCGTGACGCTGATCGGCCTGATCGCCATCTCCGCCATCTTCTACGATCTGATCGTCTGATCGTGACCGGACAGGCCGCCCAACGCGGCCTGTCCTCTTTCGGCACCAGCATCAAAGAGGCAGCATCATGTTCAGCATGTCCGATATCTACAAAATCGGCGTGGGTCCGTCCAGCTCCCACACCGTCGGCCCGATGAAGGCCGGCCACCAATTCCTCGGCTCCCTGAAGGAAACCGGCAAATTCAACCAGATCGACCGCGTCCACGTGGACTGCTACGGCTCGCTGGCGCTGACCGGCAAGGGCCACTGCACCGACCAGGCCATCATCCTCGGCCTGGCGGGCAACCTGCCGGACACCGTCGACCCCGACAACAGCGCCGGCCTGATCGCCGACGTCGAGCAAAGCGGCCAGCTGACGCTGGGCCGCACCCACCAGCGCGTGGCCTTCGGCATGGACTTCCATACCGCCAATCTGCCGTTGCACGAAAACGGCATGCAGATCCACGCCTTCGCCGGCGACGAGAAAGTGCTGACCAAGACCTATTACTCGATAGGCGGCGGCTTCATCGTCGACGAAGAACACTTCAATCAATCGAATTGCAGCGACACCCCGGTGCCCTACCACTTCGTCACCGCGCAGCAGCTGATGGACATGTGCGAGGAGACCGGCCTGTCCATCGCCGCGCTGGTGCTGGAAAACGAGAAGGCCTTCCACGACTCCCAGGACATCCAGGCCCATTTCCGCCGCGTGTGGGAAGTGATGCGGGGCAGCATAGAACGCGGCATGCGCACCGAGGGCAATCTGCCCGGCCCGATGCGCATCCCGCGCCGCGCGCCGGCGCTGCACCGGATGCTGACCAGCTCGCTGACGGTGGCCAAAGACCCGATGAGCGTGATGGACTGGGTCAATATGTACGCGATGGCGATGTCCGAGGAAAACGCCGCCGGCGGCCGCGTCGTGACCGCGCCGACCAACGGCGCCTGCGGCATCGTGCCGGCGGTGCTGGCCTACTACGACCACTTCATCCAGCCGCTGGACGACGACAGCTGTCTGCGCTTCTTCCTGTCCTCCGGCGCCATCGGCTGCCTGTTCAAGCTGAACGCGTCGATCTCCGGCGCCGAGGTCGGCTGTCAGGGCGAGGTCGGCGTCGCCTGCTCGATGGCCGCCGCCGGCCTGACCGAGCTGATGGGCGGCAGCCCGTCCCAGGTGTGCATGGCCGCCGAGATCGCGATGGAACACAATCTGGGCCTGACCTGCGACCCGGTCGGCGGCCAGGTGCAAATTCCGTGCATCGAGCGCAACGCGCTGGCGGCGGTCAAGGCGATCAACGCCGCGCGGATGGCGCTGCACCGCGCCAGCAGCCCCAAGGTGTCGCTGGACAAGGTCATCGCCGCGATGTACGAAACCGGCAAGGACATGGACGCCAAATACCGCGAAACCTCCTGCGGCGGCCTGGCCTTGCAGATCAGGGTGGAAGGCAAGCCTATGCAGGATCAGGCGATACGCTGGATCCACGACGCGGCCTGAGCCCGCTCCCCGCGCACGACGCCACCCTCGCGGTGGCGTTTTTTCTCCCGGCTTGCCGCCCGCCCGCGCGCGGCCTAACATGGCGGGCTTCCGCCAAGACACGCCCAGGACCCGCCATCATGAAGCCCGCAGAATTCGCCTTGCTGTTCGATCTGGACGGCACGCTGGCCAATAGCGACCCGCTGCACTACCAGGCCTTTTCCACGCTGCTGGCGGAAAACGGCAAGACGCTGACGCCTGAGCAGTACCACCGCGACATCGTCGGCGGCTCCAACGCCGGCATCATGCGCGCGCTGTTTCCGGAACGGGACCAGGCGACGCACCGCGCGATGGCCGAGCGCAAGGAAGCCCTGTTCCGCGCCTCCGTCACCACGCTGGAACCGACGCCGGGCACGCGCGAACTGTTCGCCTGGGCCGAGCGGCGCGGCTTCCCTATCGCCGTCGTCACCAACGCGCCGCGCGCCAACGCCGAACTGATGCTGGAACGGCTGGACCTGACGTCCCAGGTGGCCGCGCTGGTCATAGGCGAGGAACTGGCGGCGGCCAAGCCCGACCCGCTGCCCTATCTGACCGGCCTCGCCCGCATCGGCGCCCGCGCCGACCGCGCCTGCGCCTTCGAGGACTCGCCATCCGGCATCCGCGCCGCCCGAGCGGCCGGACTGCCCACCTTCGCGCTGCGCTCGGCGCTGCCGGCCGAATCCCTGCTGGCCGCCGGCGCCGACGCCGTGATAGACGACTTCGCCGCGCCCGAGCTGTGGCGCTGGCTGGAGGCCGCGCGCGCCGGCATGCCGGCCTGAGCCAGATCGGGCGGGACTTGGGTGGTAGTACGCTTGCAGTCCCAATGCTTCGACCCCATGCATGTGGGGAGCACCGGAAGCACGTCCATCGGACTGCACGTCAGGTCGACTCATCCCCACGCATGTGGGGAACAGCGGAGAGGCTTGGGCGGGACGCCTTTCCAATCCGGCTCATCCCCACGCACGTGGGGAACACGACGGCGTCATCCACAAGTTCCTCATCGGCGACGGTTCATCCCCACGCACGTGGGGAACACGTTACGGTAACGCCTAATCTCTTTGCCGTTGCCGGTTCATCCCCACGCACGTGGGGAACACGTCACAGCAGCGGCCTCCCGTTGTCGTTGGCAGCGGTTCATCCCCACGTCCGTGGGGAACACCCAGCATGGGTAATGTCTCCAGTGCAGGGGGACGGTTCATCCCCACGTCCGTGGGGAACACACCAATTTCAAATTGCTGATTTTTAAAGAAAAAAAACAACCCTTAAAAACTACCGAATTTTCCGATCAAAAAATAAGCACCTGAATAGCCACATAATACCGTCCGCTGACCGTGAAAAACCATCACCTCACGGCCAACGAAACGACATCGGCATTATCGCTGCGACTCACTTGCCGGCGCAATCTGCCACCCGCAGCAGCCTGGGCGGCTGGCCGGCCAGCTCGGCCAGCAGGCTTTGCGGCGGCAGCGTCCGCTCGCCGTAGACGGCGGCTTCCGTGCCGAAGTTGGCGGTGAGGCGGCTGCCGTCGGCGAAGCGGGTCTGCTGCAGCGTATGCCCGGGATTGAGCCAGACGAAACCGGTGAGCGCCTGGGTGGCCAGTCGCTCGTGCAGCGGACGGAAAGCCCGGTCGGCGCATTGCAGCTGCGGCAGACGGGCCTTGAGGCTGGCGGCGGACAGGTGGAACAGCGGCGGCACGTTGTACAGCCATTGCGCCAGCAGGTTGTCGGCGTAGGCATTGCTGAGTTTCAGGTTGTCGTACAGCCAGTGATTGGTGGTGATCACCGAGCCGTGGAATACCGCCTGGTACAGCGGCAAGCGGTAGCGGGCGCCGAAGTAGAGATCGCGGTACGGCCGCTTCAGCGGCACTTTCTTGAAGAAGGTTTCCGGCTGTTCCGACGGATACCAGCGGCCCAGGAAGTACGGCGACTGCTGGTTCTTCTGCAGATCGGCGTCGCCCCACCCCATCACAGGAACCTGCATGCCGTGGGCGAAGGCGATGCCGCGGCTGGTGGTGGCGTTGCCCATTTCCGACCCCACCGGCAACTGATAGGCATCCGCCACCCATTGCATCGATTTTTCATAGCCGGCGGCCATCTCGGCCTTGCCGGTGCGACGGCCCGGCTCATAATCGTCGAACACCATGCCGGTGGCGTAGGCGTCCAGAAACCAGCTATTGAAACCGGCGGCGGCATGCAGCGCGCGGGTGCGTTGTTTCAAGGTATCGCGCACGCAGTCCGGGTTGGTGTAATAGCCGGACTGCTGAAATCCGGCCTTCTTCTTGCCGCTGGCCAGCGTGACGCCGCACTGCCGGTAGACGGCCTCGCCCTGCTGAGCGGTGAGCCAGTCCTCGCGATAAGCCGGCTTCAACGCGGTTTCGTAGGAGTCGTAGGCGGTCACCAGATAACCGGCGTCGACGCCCGCCTTCACCGCCCGCGGCTGCCACAGGCCGCCCTCCCAGTTGTCCGCGCCCAGCCACAGCCGTTTGAGGCCGGCCGCCTGCAAGGCATCGATGGTCTTGCGCGACAGGCCGCCGCCCCAGCGCGACGCGTCCGGCCTTAGCGCCGGGCCGAACAGCGCCTCCACCAGCGCGCGCAGCCGCAGATAGGGCGCGGCCATTCTGTTCCAGTCCGGCTTCTTGCCCAGCCAGCCGGCGCGGGCCTCGGCGGTCAAGGCCTGGTTGACGGCTTCCATCACTACCCGCTGCTGGTAATGGTCCGGCTTGGCTCCCGCCTGGCGCAGCGCGGCGCCCGCCTCTGAGTCGAAACGGCCCCGCAGCTTGACGGCCAGCGGATCGGTCCCACGCAACAGCGTCAGGAAGGCCGGCCAGTCGCGCACGTCGGACGCATCCAGCAGATTATTGCCCCACAGATAGACATGGCTGGCGCCGATCAGCTTGGCGGTGTCCGGCTGCGCCTTGATCTTGTCGGCCAGCGTTTGATAATGCCCCTCGTCGATCAGCCATTGCCGATAACGCTGCGCGCCGGCCAGCGGATTGTTGTCGGCCAGCCGCAGCAGCAGCGTCATCGGCCGCTTCTGGTTCAGCGGATTGAATTCGTGGCTCAGCTTCAAGGCCAGGCCCTGGCCTTCGGCGCGAACGGCCAGCCGGTTGTTGAACGGCTCCAGCAGCAGCCAGTGCAGGCTGCGCCGGCCGTAGTCCATGCCCCACAGCGGCAGGCTGAGACTTTCCGAGGTGTCCAGGCCGTCGCCGGCGAAACCGGGCAGGAAATCGCGCCACAGCTTGCTGCCGGCCGGGATGTAGCTGCCCTCGGCCAAGGGCAGCAGAAGACCCTTGCCCATCGCCGACGCCGGCTGGTTCAGCAGATCCACCGTGCCCGGCACGTCCGCATTCAGCGTCAGCGTCAAATCCCTGCCGTTCAGCCTGGCCTGCCAACGGTAGCGGCCATCGTCCCACCGCCAATCGGCCGACTGTCCATCCTGCCTCAGCGCGGATACCTTGCGGCCGGGCACGCCTGTCGACAACTGCCGCGCCGGCTCGCCCGCCGCCGTCACGGTCAGCGCCAGCGTGGCCGGCTCCAGTTCCACCGTCCAGTCCGGGTTCTGCAACACCAGCCCGGCCCAGGCCGGCAGCGGCAGGCCCAGCGCCGCGACCAGCGGCAATACGCACGCAAAATGCTTCATTCCTTTTCCCGCAATCGCTTCATCTAAAGTGGGGCCATTGCAACGCAAACGGGAAAGGCGATTGTCAGGATAATGTCAGAACTGGCTCAGCGGCGCGGCGACGCGGTGGATCTGGCGGACCGCGATGGGGCCGCGGAACTCGGCGCGCAGCAGCGACACGCTGGCCCACAATTTGCGCCCATCCTGCCCCGCCGGCCAGCGCAGCGCCTGGCCCAGCTCGCGCCGCCGCCACCAACGCAATGCGAAATCCGGCTGCGACAGCAGCGCCTGCTCCAGCCAGGGCCGCGGACAGGCGGGCGGCTGGGCAGGCGGATGCGGCTCCAGCTTGCGGCCATCGCGCCGCAGCCAGTCCCGCGCGGCCATGCCGGACAGCGACAAGTCCTGCCGCCAGATCTGGCCGCCGCTTTGCACGGTCAGCCGGTAGACGCCGGGCGGCAGGACAGCGGCCTGGTCCTCGCTTTCCAGCTCGAACTGCCGGCCGTCGTAACGCGTCTTGGCACCGGCCAACAGTTCGCGGCCATCGGGCAGCCTCAGCGACCAGCGCAGGTCGCGCCGCGGGCTGACGCCGTTCAGCCTGACGTTGTAGACGCGGCTGAGCGGGATGTCGCGCTGGATCAGATCCAGCTCCAGGTCTCCCAGCCACGCGGGCGGCGCAGCCGGCGCGTCGCGGCCACATTGGCCGGACGCCAGCTCGCGCTGCAATGCCAGCCAGGCCTGATGCTGGGCGGCGCCGGACATCGAGCCGCCCAGCGCGTCCAGCTGGCGCCAGGCGCCGGCGCGATCGCCGGAGAACAGCGCATGGTAGGCTGGTTCCAGCGGCGTGGCCGGCAGCAGCGGCGCGGCGGCCGCCTGCGCCGCCCAAGCCAGGGTGAGCCAAAACGCCGGCCTCACGCCCCACCCTCGCACAGCCGGTAGCCGACGCCGCGCACCGTTTCTATCCGGATGTCGGGCAGCTTCTGCCGCAGTTGCAGCACATGGGTATCCACGGTGCGGGTGGACGGGAAATGCTGGTAACCCCATACCTGGTTCAACAGCTCGTCGCGGGTGAACACCCGGCCCGGCATCCGCGCCAGCATCGCCAGCAAATCGAACTCGGTGCGGGTCAGCGCCACCTCGCCACCGCGCCAGGCCGCCGCCTGTCTGGCTGGAAACAGGCTGAGATCGCCGCAGGCCAGCTGCCCCTCGCCCAGCGGCCGCAACTGGGCGCGCACCCGGGCCAGCAGCTCGACGTGGGCGAAGGGCTTACTCAGATAGTCGCGCGCGCCGGCCTCCAGGCCAGCCACCCGGTCGTCCAGCTCCACCCGGGCGGTCAGCACGATCACCGGCAGCGCCTTCAACGCCAGCCATTGCGGCAGCAGGCGCAACGAGTCGCCATCCGGCAACTGGCGGTCCAGAATCGCCAGTTCGGCCTGCCGCCAGTGGGCGGCCACCTCGCCGCCATCGCGCAGCCACAGACAATCGTAGCCCTGCTGTTGCAGGAACTGGCGCAGGCCCGCGCCCAGCTCGGCGTCGTCTTCAATCAGCAATATCGTCACACGGCAACTCCAGCGCGAATGTGGTCGGCGGCCCTTCCAGCGCCAGCCGCCCGCCCAGCCTTTTGATCACCCGCCGCACGATGGCCAGGCCCAGCCCCATGCCGGCATTAGCGCCAAGCTCGCGCCGCAGCAGCGACAGCCGGTAGCGCGGCAACGCGCCGCCGTCGCTCACCGCCAGCCGCAGCCAACCCTTTTCCCAGCAGGCCAGGATGCGGACCGGCGGGCGGCCGTGCTGGCGCGCGTTGCGCAACAGATTGTCCAGGCACAGGCCCAGCCAGTAGACGGGCAGATTCAGCTTTCTATCCTGATCCAGACAGTAGGTCGCCCCGTGGCGTTCCGCGACGCTGTCCAGCCACTCAGATAACGACAGCGGCTGCGGCGCCTCCAGCCGGCCGTCCGCCGCCAGGTAGTGGCGGCTGGCGTCGGCCAGCTGGCGCAACCTGAGCACGCCGTCGGCCAGCCGGCCGAAACCCTGCTGCGCGTCCGGCGGCAAGTGGTCGAAACCGGAGCGGAAGTCCTCCACCACATTTCCGAGGCCTGCGATGGGCGTGCGCAATTCGTGGGTGAGCATTTGCAGCACGAAGCGCCGCTCCCGCTCCAGCCTGCGGCGCTGCAGCCAGCCGTAAGCCAGCACGCCGGCCGCCGCCAGCAGCGAGAAGCCGGCCAGCGCGCGCCACCAGCGCGGAGATGGCGGCAGGGGCCGCGCGCAGATCCGGCCCAGCGGCTGCGGACAGGCGTCGCCATCGGCCAGTGGACTCAGCGCCAAACCGGCCTCGTCCGCCAGCGGCCGCCATTGCTCGGCGCCATAGCGGCGCCACGACGCGCCGTCGCGCCACCACAGCGCGCCGTCGTCCAGCAGCCAGCGCTCGCCGGACAGCAGCGCGGCCAGGTTGTCGTCCCCCAGCTTGCCGATGCCGGCAAAGGCCGCCGGCCGTTCGCGCAAGTGCAGATAGGGTTGCAAGACGGACGCGGCATCCGGATGGCGCTGCAGATAGTGCCAGGCATAGCTGCCGCCCAGCGGGTGGATGGTGTGCGCGGCGAACCAGCCCGGCGGCAACGTCTCGCCGTCGCACAGCGCGCGCTCGAAACGCAGCAGGTCCGCCGGCAGCGCCGGCCACGGCGCGCCGCATTGGCCGCGGTGGCGGTACAGCGCCTGCAAGGCGGCGAGCGGGAACGAGTCCAGCGTCGGATATAAAGAGCCCGGCCGCAGCAAGGCGGCGTCCAGCTGCTGCAAGGCGGCCACCGGGGCCTCAGCCTGCGGACGCGCGGCGCGCAGCGATGCCTGCAGCGCGGCGACGTCGGCGCGGGCGGGCAGGCAGAAAGCGATCAGGAACAGGGCGAAAAGGCGCGGCATGGCTGGATTATAAGGCCGTCCCGCCCGCCCCGCGCCAGGCAGGAAGCAAGGGCCGGGGCTTCCGTGCTAAGCTGCCGGCGTTTGCTCATCCATCGTTTCGCCTCATGCCACCACGCAGCTGGGATATCTTCTGTACCGTCATCGACAACTACGGCGACATCGGCGTCGCCTGGCGTCTGGCGCGCCGGCTGGCGCACGACTGCGGCCACGCGGTGCGGCTATGGGTCGACGACCTGGCCAGCTTCGCCCGCATCGCGCCGGGACTGGACCCGGCGCTGCCGCGACAGACGCTGGCCGGCATCGACATCCGCCACTGGCCGCAGACGGATTTTCCGGCCGACATCGTCCCTGCCGACACGGTGATCGAGGCCTTCGGTTGCCGGCTGCCGGACGGCTTCGAGGTCGCGATGGCGGCGCGGGCGGTCAAGCCGGCGTGGATCAATCTGGAATACCTGTCGGCCGAGGACTGGACCCGCGACTGCCACAAACTGCCGTCGCCCCACCCCAGGCTGCCGCTGACCAAACACTTTTTCTTCCCCGGTTTCGACCCCGCCAGCGGAGGACTAATCTGCGAGGACGGGCTGATGGACGCGCGGACCGCCTGGCAGGCTGACGAAGCGGCGCAAGACGCCTACTGGCGCCGCCGCGGCCTGCCGCCTCGCGCAGATGGCGAGCTGCGCGTCAGCCTGTTCGCCTATCACAACCCGGCGGCGGCCACGCTGCTGCAAGCGTGGGCCGACGGCTCGCAGCCGGTGCGCTGCCTGGTGCCGGAGGGCAAGGTGCTGCCCGACGTCGCCGGCCTGTTCGGCCATGCGCTGCAAGCCAGCGACCATGTCCGGCTGGGCAAGCTGGACGTCCACGTGCTGCCGCTGAGCGATCAGGACGACTACGACCGCCTGCTGTGGAGCTGCGATTTCAACTGCGTACGCGGCGAGGACAGCCTGGTGCGCTCGCAATGGGCGGCGCGGCCTATGCTGTGGCATATCTACCCGCAGGACGACGAGGCCCACATCGCCAAGCTGGAAGCTTTCCTGGCTCAATACTGCGCCGGCCTGCCGGCGGACATGGCCGCCGCGCTGCGCGCGCTGAACCTGGCCTGGAACCGCGACGGCGACATCGCCGCCGCCTGGCGTGACGCCGCGCCCTGGCTGCCGGCATGGCGCGCACATGCGACAAACTGGCAACAGCATCTGCTGAAAGACGGCGATCTCGCGGCCAGACTGCTGCACTTCATCGGCGAAATCGGCTAGAATGCCGTGTTTTGTCGGGAATCTTTCCCGGCTTCAATCAAGAGTTTGGGATTAGACAAGCATGAAAACCGCACAAGAACTGCGCGCTGGTAATGTATTCATGGTCGGCAGCGACCCGATGGTTGTTCAGAAGGCTGAATTCAGCAAGTCCGGCCGTAACGCCTCCGTCGTCAAGATGAAGATGAAGAACCTGCTGACCGGCGCCGGCAGCGAAGCCGTATACCGCGCGGACGACAAGTTCGACGTGGTGGTGCTGGATCGCAAGGATTGCACCTACTCCTACTTCGCCGACCCGATGTACGTGTTCATGGACACCGAATTCAATCAGTACGAAGTGGAAGCCGACAACCTGGGCGACACGCTGAACTTCATCGTCGACGGCATGGAAGACATCTGCCAGGTCACTTTCTACGATGGCAAGGCCATCTCCGTGGAACTGCCGACCACCGTCGTCCGCGAAGTGGAATACACCGAGCCGGCCGTGCGTGGCGATACCTCGGGCAAAGTGCTGAAGCCGGCCCGCCTGGTTGGCACCACGTTCGAAGTTCAGGTTCCGGCCTTCGTCAACACCGGCGAAAAGATCGAAATCGACACCCGCACCAACGAATTCAAGAAGCGCGCCTAAGCCTTCCGGATTGTTGTGCCGAAAAAAGCGCCCCATGGGGCGCTTTTTTGTTTCCGGACACGGCAAGGCCCGATCGGAATCCCATCCCCACGCACGTGGGGAACACGATCGCCAGTGAGCTGGCGAGCATGACGGACTCGGTTCATCCCCACGCACGTGGGGAACACTGAGCCTCGTCGATGATGGCGAGGCGAGGGGCCGGTTTATCCCCACGCACGTGGGGAACACACCAAATTCAAATCACTGATTTTTAAAGATAAAAATCCACCTCAAAAATCTACCGATTTTTCTACCCGCAAAACGCCGCTCAAATCCCCCATCAACACACCGCCCGCCTCGCTAGAATCACGGCTTTCGTCAGCAGCCAAAACCGCAGACGGCAAACGGCGGACATCATTGCTTGCGAATAGCGGGGGCGAGCCCGGCCAAGCTCCGTCGGGCAATAAAACCCCATCAGCATACCAACGCAAACCGCCGCCCGGCCGCTTTTTTCATGCCTGCCGCCAACTGGTATACTGTTTTCCCGCTCTATCCCGTCCGAACCGCGCCATGTCCGATCTTTTCTCCGTCGAACCGCAAAAACCGCTGGCCGAGGCCTTGCGTCCGCAGGCGCTCGATCAGGTGATAGGCCAGCAGCATCTGATCGGCCCGGACAAGCCGCTGAGCCTGGCCGTCGTGTCCGGCAAGCCACACTCGATGATATTGTGGGGCCCCCCCGGCGTAGGCAAGACCACGCTGGCGCGCATCCTGGCGGCCAGCTTCGACGCCGAGTTCATTCCGATCTCGGCGGTGTTCGCCGGCGTCAAGGACATCCGCGAGGCGGTGGAACGCGCCAATGCCGTGCTGCAGCGCTCCGGCCGGCGCACCATCCTGTTCGTCGACGAGGTGCACCGCTTCAACAAGAGCCAGCAGGACGCCTTCCTGCCCTTCGTCGAATCGGGCCTGGTCACCTTCATCGGCGCCACCACCGAGAACCCGTCGTTCGAGGTCAACTCGGCGCTGTTGTCGCGCGCCCAGGTCTATGTGCTGAACAGCCTGAGCGAGGACGAGCTGAAGCGATTGTTCGAGCGGGCGCGGACCGAGGGCGCGCTGGACGGGCTGAATTTCGCCGACGCGGCGGTCTCGACGCTGACCGGCTACGCCGACGGCGACGCCCGCCGTTTCCTGAACCTGCTGGAGCAAACCCGCACCGCTGCGCAGGCGCGCGGCATCGCCGATATCGACGCCGCCTTCCTCGAAGACGTGCTGACGCTGAACGCCCGCCGCTTCGACAAGGGAGGCGACGCCTTCTACGACCAGATCTCGGCGCTGCACAAATCGGTGCGCGGCTCCAATCCGGACGCGGCGCTGTACTGGCTGTGCCGGATGCTGGACGGCGGCGCCGACCCGCGCTATCTGTCGCGCCGCATCGTGCGCATGGCCTGGGAGGATATCGGCCTGGCCGATCCGCGCGCGATGCAGATCGCCAACGACGCCGCCGCCACCTACGAGCGGCTGGGCAGTCCGGAGGGCGAACTGGCGCTGGGACAGGCGGTGATTTATCTGGCGGTCGCCGCCAAGAGCAACGCCGGCTACCAGGCGTATAATGAGGCCCGCGCCTTCGTCAGGCAGGACAAGTCGCGGCCGGTGCCGGTACACTTGCGCAATGCGCCCACCCGGCTGATGAAGGAACTGGGCTACGGCCACGCCTACCGCTACGCGCACGACGAGCCCCATGGCTACGCCGCCGGCGAGACCTATTTGCCGGAGGGCCTGGACGATATCGAGTGGTACCGCCCGGTGCCGCGCGGGCTGGAAGGCAAGATTCAGGATAAACTGGCTTTTTTGCGCCGGCTGGACGCCGACGCGCAGCAGAATACCGATAGTGAAAAATAGGAATAACCATGCTCGACATCAATCTGCTTCGTAACGACATCGAAGCCGTAGCCGCCCGTCTGGCGGCCCGCGGATACGCCCTGGACACCGCAGCCTTCAATCAGCTGGAAGCCGAGCGCAAGTCTCTGCAATCCCGGATGCAGGAGCTGCAGGCCAAACGCAACGCCACCTCCAAGCAGATCGGCATCGCCAAGAGCAAGGGTGAGGATGTCTCCGCCATCATGGCCGAAGTGGCCACGCTGGGCGACGAGCTGAAGGCCGCCGAACAAGGCTTCGACGGTGTGCAGGGCAAGCTGGACGCCTGGCTGATGTCCATCCCCAACCTGCCGCACGAATCGGTGCCGGCCGGCAAGGACGAGGCGGACAATGTGGAAGTGCGCCGCGTCGGCGTGCCGCGCCAGTTCGATTTCGAAGCGAAGGACCACGTAGACGTCGGCACCCCGCTGGGCCTGGATTTCGACACCGGCGCCAAATTGTCCGGCGCCCGCTTCACCGTGCTGAAGGGCGACATCGCCCGCCTGCACCGCGCGCTGGCCCAGTTCATGCTGAACACCCATACCGGCGATCACGGCTATCAGGAACACTACACCCCGTACATCGTCAACGACAGCGCGCTGCTTGGCACCGGCCAGCTGCCCAAGTTCGCCGACGACATGTTCAAGGTGACCCGCGGCGGCGACGAGAGCGCCGTGCCGCAATACCTGATCTCCACGTCCGAAGTGACGCTGACCAATACCGTCGCCGACACCATTCTGCAGGCCGACGAGCTGCCGAAGAAGATGACCGCGCACTCGCCGTGCTTCCGCTCCGAAGCCGGCAGCTACGGCCGCGACACCCGCGGCATGATCCGCCAGCACCAGTTCGACAAGGTCGAGATGGTGCGCGTCGAGAAGCCGGAAGACTCCTACGCCGCGCTGGAAGAGATGGTGGGCCACGCCGAGAACATCCTGAAGGCGCTGGAACTGCCGTACCGCGTGATCACGCTGTGCACCGGCGACATGGGCTTCGGCTCGGCCAAGACCTACGATCTGGAAGTCTGGCTGCCGGCGCAGAACACCTACCGCGAAATCAGTTCCTGCTCCAATATGGGCGATTTCCAGGCCCGCCGGATGAAGGCGCGCTACAAGGACGAAAACGGCAAGAACCAACTGGTGCACACGCTGAACGGCTCCGGCCTGGCGGTGGGCCGCACGCTGGTGGCGGTGCTGGAGAACTACCAGCACGCCGACGGCAGCGTCACCATCCCGACCGTGCTGCGCCCCTACATGGGCGGCAAGGACAAGATAGGCGGCTGATCGCCGCCTGGCGAAACGACCGGCATCGCGCGATGCCGGTTTTTTTTGCGCCCGTTCAGGCCAGGCTGCCCGCCTGCGCCTCCGCCAGCAATGCGGCAAAGGCCTCGCGCGGCAGCGGCTTGCTGAACAGATAGCCCTGGGCGCAATTGCAGCCCTGCTCCAACAGGAATCGGCGCTGCGCCTCTTCCTCCACCCCCTCGGCCACCACGTCCAGCCCCAGGCTGCGGGCGATGGAGACGATGGCGCGGGTGATGGCGGCGTCGTCGCCGTCCCGGTGCAGGTCCATGATGAAGGAGCGGTCTATCTTCAATCCGCGCACCGGCAGCCGCTTCAGATAGGACAAGGACGAATAACCGGTGCCGAAATCGTCTATCGACAGATACAGCCCCAGCCGCTGCAGCCGCCGCAGCATCTCCACCATGCCCCCGTCGTCCTCCATCGCCACGCTTTCGGTGATCTCCAGCTCCAGCGCCCCGCTGTCCAACCGGTATTCGCTCAGCGCCCTCTCCAGCTGGCCGACGAAGTCGCCGTGCTTCAGCTGGCGCCCGGACACATTGACCGCCACCCGCCCCGGCCACAGGCCGGCGTCGCGCCAGCGGCGGATGTCGGCGCAGGCGGTGCTCAGCACCCAGTCGCCGATCTGCGCGATCAGCGCGCTCTCCTCGGCTATCGGAATGAAGCGTTCCGGCGACACCAGCCCCAGCTCCGGGTGGCGCCATCGCAGCAGCGCCTCGGCGCCGATCATCCGGCCGCTGTCCAGCGCCACCTTGGGCTGATACCACAACTCCAGCTCCTGCTGCGCCAGCGCGCGGTGCAGGCTGTATTCCAGCTTCAGCCGCTCCAGCGCGCGCGCGTTCATGTCGGCGGTGTAGAACTGGAAACCGTTCTTGCCGCGCTCCTTGGCCAGATACATCGCGGTGTCGGCATGCACCAGCAGCGTGTCGGCGTCGCGGCCGTCGTCCGGAAACATGCTGATGCCTATGCTGGCGGAAATGAACATCTGCTGCCCCGCCGCGCCGGACAGCGCGGTGATGGCGTCCAGCACCTGCTGCGCGCGCCCCGCCGCCTGCGCTTCGCCGCCTATGTCCTCCAGCAGCACGGTGAACTCGTCGCCGGCCAGCCTCGCCACCGTCTCGCCGGGTCGCAGTTGCAACTGCAATGCGCGCGCGATGCGGATCAGCAGCTGATCGCCGGCGTGGTGGCCCAAGGTGTCGTTGACCAGCTTGAAGCGGTCCAGGTCGATGAACAGCAGCGCCACGCCGTGGCCGCTGGCGCCGGCCCGCTCCAGCGCGCCCTGCAGCCGCTCCAGGAACAGGGTGCGGTTGGGCAGGCTGGTCAGCGCGTCGTGGTTGGCCAGGAAATGCAGCCTCTCCTCGGCCTGCTTGCGCTGGGTGATGTCGGAAAACACCGCCACATAGTGCAGGCATTCGCCGGCGCCGTCGCGTATCGCGGTGATGCTCAGGTGCTCGGTGTACAGCAGGCCGCCCTTGCGGCGGTTCACCACCTCGCCCTGCCAACGGCCGTCGCGCAATAGATTGTTCCACAGCTGCCGGTAGAATTCCGGCGGCTGCTTGCCGGATTTCAACAGCGCCGGCGTCTTGCCCAGCGCCTCCTCGCGGCTGTAGCCGGTGATGCGCGAAAAAGCCGGATTCACCGACTGGATCACGCCGTTGCGGTCGGTGATGACGATGCCCTCCATCGTCGACTCGAATACCTTGTCGGCCAGCAGCAGGCTGCGGCGCGACTGCTGCAGGGCCTCGTCGCGCTGCCGCAGCGCCTCGTTCAGCTCATGTAGATACTCGTGCTCTATGCCCTGGACGATGTCGTCGAAGCCCAAGAGCCGCGACAGCCGGCCGGCGGCATCGAACACGCCCAGATGGCGGATATTGTGTTGCTGGATCAGCCGCCTGGCCTGCAGCAGGCTGTCCGACTCCCCCACCCCTATCAGCGGCCGGCGGCAGCCTTCGCCCAGCGTGGCCGGCAGCGTGTCGGCCGCCAGCCAGCGCAGCACGTCGCGCTGGGTGACGATGCCGTAGCCGCCATCGTCCAGCGTCACCGCCAGCGCGGACAACGCGTGCTCGCGCATCTGCCGCATCGCCTGGCGCGGCTTGGCCGATCCCGGCAGCGCCCGCGCCGGCGGGCCGGACAGATCGCGCACGCGCTTGACGATCAGAAAGGATTCCAGTCCCTGGTTGCGCACGATGTCGGTCAGCGTGACCATGCCCAGCGGCTGGCCGTTCCGCAGCACCAGCGCGTGGCGCAGGCGGCGGCGGCGAAACTCCCCCACCGCCTCCGGCAGCGACATGTCGTGCGGCAGGCTGGCCAGCCGCGCGCTGACCGCCTGCTCCACCGGCAACGCCGGATCGCGCCGGCCAAGCGAAGCCTCCAGCGCGTCGGTCTCGGTCCAGATGCCTAGAATCTCGCCGCTCTCCTCGTCTCTCACCACGATGGAGCTGCAAGCCGCTGCCATCATCCGGCTGGCCGCTTCGCGTATCGGCAGCGACGGCGGGCAGCACAGCAGGTCTCGGGAGGCGATTTCATCTAGCGTTTGGCTGGAAACGGACATGGGCTTGCAATGGCTTCGTCATAATTCGTCCGGCCATTATACCGTTAACCATGCCGTGACAAGGGCCTACTGGTCAAAATCCTTGCACAAAGCAAAAACGGCGCAGGGCCAGGGGCCATGCGCCGTCTCATCGGAGGAAAACCGCCGTATTACTTGCGCACGCCCCACAGGTCGTGTTCGCTGCAATCGACGATTTCCACCTGGTAAAACTCGCCCGCCTTCATGCCGGCCGCGTCCTCGACGAACACCAGGCCGTCGATCTCCGGCGCGTCGGCGTAGCTGCGGCAAACCGCGGTGCCCTCGTCGTCGATCTCGTCCACCAGCACCTGCAGGGTCTGGCCGATGCGACGTTCCAGACGGCGCGCGCTGATCTCGGCCTGCACTTCCATGAAGCGCTCCTTGCGCGCCTCCTTCACGTCCTCCGGCACCGGATTCGGCAGCTCGTTGGCGGTGGCGCCGTCGACCGGGGAATAGGTGAAACAGCCCACGCGGTCCAGTTCAGCTTCGCGGATGAAGGTCAGCAGCTCCTCGAAATCCTCCTCGGTCTCGCCGGGGAAACCGACGATGAAGGTGGAGCGAATCACCAGCTCCGGGCAAATCTCGCGCCACTTCTTGATGCGCGCCAGCACATTGTCGCTGTTGGCCGGCCGCTTCATCAGCTTCAGCACCTTCTGGCTGGCATGCTGGAACGGGATGTCCAGATAGGGCAGGATCTTGCCGTCGCGCATCAGCGGAATCACCTCGTCCACATGCGGGTACGGGTAGACGTAGTGCAGGCGCACCCAGATGCCGTGGCTACCCAGCTCCTCGCACAGCTCGGTCATCCGGGTCTTGACCGGACGGCCGTTGTGGAAGCCCAGCTTGTACTTGGTATCCACGCCGTAAGCCGAGGTGTCCTGCGAAATCACCAGGATTTCCTTGACGCCGGCCTTGGCCAGGCTCTCGGCCTCGCGCAGCACGTCGTGGATGGGTCGGCTCTCCAGATCGCCGCGCATCGACGGAATGATGCAGAAGGTGCAGCGGTGGTTGCAGCCCTCGGAAATCTTCAGATAGGCGTAGTGCTTCGGCGTCAGGCGCACGCCGATGTCCGGCACCAGGTCGACGAAGGGATCGTGCGGCTTCGGCAGGTGGGTGTGCACCGCGCTCATCACTTCGTCGGCGGCATGCGGACCGGTCACGGCCAAGACCGACGGGTGGACTTCCCTCACCACATCGCCCTTGGCCCCCAGACAGCCGGTCACAATCACTTTGCCGTTTTCATTCAGCGCCTCGCCGATGGCGTCCAGCGACTCGGTGACTGCGGAATCGATGAAGCCGCAGGTGTTCACCACTACCAGGTCCACTCCGTCATAGGAGGCGGCGATATCGTAGCCTTCGGCGCGAAGGCGGGTAAGGATCTGTTCGGAATCGCTGGCGGCCTTGGGGCAGCCCAGCGAGACGAAACCGACGCGGGGGGTCTTATTCATAGCGGGATCGCGGGAAACGAAAAACGCGAAAGTATACAACGATTTACTGCCGCTGAGCATAGCGCCGCCTACGCCGGGGAAAACCGCGCGGCGCAGCCATCAGAAACCGCCGCACTCGCGCGATCAAGGCATTTCGAATCAATGCCTTGCAGGCGGGATCGCAGGCAGGGAAGCAGCGACACCGGTCGGTGCAGACTGCGCGTTTGGCCGCCGCGCCAATCCCCGCCGGCCCGCTTGCGGGAAACCCGCGGCAGGTAGCCGGCAGCCGATCCGTAATAAATTGGCTAAGCCTGATCTGCGCTAGCCGACACATTCAGCCGGGCGACGCATCGGGAAAGGGTGCGGCCATGGTGACGGATGAACCGCCCCCTCACCCGCCGTATCTGGCGTTGCGTTCAGCCGCAGCGAGTTATTGCCCCCCGTCGACAAAGGAGCCGGCATGAATCAATCCACATGCGTCGCCTCCGTCCCACCACGGCGCCAATCCGCGACCGGCGGGCGCGCGGTCCCCATCGCATCGACTGCCGGCACGCCGCCCACGCGGCTGTACCGAATTGAACCGGTTCGGCAATGGCGACCTTAAGCAGACGATCGATATTGAAGGCCTTTGCTGCCTTTCAGGACGCCAGAAAATACTGCATCCAGGAATTCGCCAAACTAGGCGTAAGAATCTATACGCCCACTCAACAGGAGCACACTGCCCTGGCCACGGCTTTCGGCCCCGCCAACCATGCCTGGGCTCCGGTCAAGACGGCCTTGCTCGGCCCGAACGGCATGGCGATATTCGACGAGCTGTACAAGGCGGCCATCGGCTAGCCGGCCGATGCCAGGCCAAACGGCGGCGCAGCCTTATCGGTTCAACGCGCCACATGGACCACGATTGATTGCGGGCTCCGCCACATTGCAGCGAGGTCACCGACAGGCCGGTCGTATCGGCGCTCAGGCCCAACCCTCCCCGCTCGCTGTGAATCTGGCCGCTGCTCAGCGGCCAGCGGCTGCTGCCGTTGCAACTACCCGTTCAAATCCCGGCAGCTCACAAGCCAGGGCGCTCAACAATCATCCCGATACTGCGCGGCGAGGCTTGCCATGCTGCTTGTACTGGCTGCCTCGGCGCGTCTCGCCGCTGACATAACGCTGACTCTGTTAGCTGCGCCGAGCTCATGCAAGCGTTGGCATCAAGATCAACGCCATCGCCTACATGGCAGGTATCGACCTTTGTCCATCGTCGCCCGTCCAATAAAGCGGAATGCCACCTTATGCACCCACCCAGTAAAGTAGACATGTATTCATGTTTACGATGACTGACATGCCAATCAATGATCTGTCTGGCGCAGACATGTTCCTACACAATGCGAGCCCGCAAAAATAGCGATAGGCACAATGCAAGTATTTCATTGCCAGTTAAATTTCAGACATTTCCCATCCAAAGCGGATTGACACCGGCATTTTCAAATCTCAGACTACCCCTACATCATCGATGATGCCTAATTACTTTGTGAGGAATTTTCCATGAATTCTACAAATGACTTGCAGTATGCAAATACCGATGCGGCAAGCGACTCTACATCAAGTAAAGACCCGATGGCCATCCGTACTCTGGCAACGATCCTGATGCGTGAAATTCCGGCAGCTGAATTAGAACTTGCAATAGGAGGGGCAATGATGCCCGATGCCGCTACATCTCAATACGCCGGCGGTGGAGACATTTCCATAATGTATTAGCTTGATTTAGCAGCCTCTATATAATTCATATGGAGGCTGCCAAATGCACAAACCATGAAAAAAGACTACTGATCATCTCCCACCCACTCGACTTACATGCCGCAATGGTTTCATTTTCATTAAAGTCGGCTGGTTATTTTGTCGACCTATGGCATCCATCAGAGTTTCCAGCATTTCAACAAATATCATATTGCATCGAAAACAACACTGAATCCTTTTACGTTGAAAATACTGACATTTTCAAAGCTAACTATACCTCCATCTGGAACCGAAAAGCGCCCATACCTGCCATCCCCAAAACCCTTCACCCTTTAGATATACAGAGCGCAACAAGACAGAGTCGTTGGTTTCTTGAATACATCCAGCACTTACTTCGACAGTGCCGATGGATCAACCCGCTAGAGAGTTGGCGCAAGGCCGAATACAAGCCATTACAGTTGAAAATAGCAAAAAAATGCGGCTTTAAAATCCCTCCCACCTTGATATCAAATGATTCTTTTCAAATAAAAGAATTTTTTCAAAAAGCACATGGCGAAATAATTGCCAAGCCTTTACTGCCTGAGTGCATTGAACTAGATAGCGGAGCGGTTGGGGCTGTTTTTGTGGAAAAATTGAATGAGAGTGACTTAGGTAATGAGCAGACACTGCACGCTATGCCTTACATATATCAATATAAAATAGATATTGATTATGAAATAAGAATAGTCGCTCTTGGAAAAGATCTCATTGCCGCAAAAATAATGCGGGATGAACGTAAAAAAATGTCAGATTCGCACTTAGATACTCACAATATAAAACCATTTACATTATCATCACAGGTAACATCTTGTTGTCTGAAATTAATGAAGGAAATGAATCTTGAATTTTCCTGCATTGACTTAGCAGTCAACAAAAAGGGAGAAGTGTTTTTTCTGGAGATTAATCAAGCAGGGCAGTTTCTTTTCTTAGATCAGGCATTAAAAAACAATAACATACTTAAAAAATTTTGCTCTTTCTTCACGCAAGACCTCAATCTTCAAGAAAAATCAATCAAATCGCTTACTGATACAGTATCCAATCCAGAATTTATCAAATATTTCAAACATATAATTCAAAATACTAAAAATCATGAAGGTTTAATTCCTAAAACCTCCGAAAAAAGCTTAAAACTATTATAAACACCAGAGCACCACTTGCCTGAAATCAAGGATTGAATATGCAAAACTCTATTGCCCCAGCTCAACCTCGATATGAAGCCAATGGTACTGGAAAAAACCTACCGGCACTCACTACCGATCAAAATCAGCTACTACAGTATCTGACAAAACCAGCAGACTGCTTTTCTCTACAGATGTCATATGATGGGAAATATATTTATTATATAAAGAATGAAAAAGCAGGCTCATCTATCATGTCCAGAAACATCGCCAATGGCGATGAGATTCAGTTATACAAGCACAATTCGTTCGTCTCGTCACTAAAGGTATCACCATCAAGTGAAAAACTCTCCTTGGATGTCTCTCTGGATGGCTCCATAAACACGCAAGTACTCACTATCAATTCAGCAGGAGAAACAATAAGGCAAATTCAGATTCCGAATACCATATGCCAGGCATCCGGCTGGATGAAAAATATAGACAACCTTGTAGTTTGGGTCTCTGGCTTTGATAAAACACCACGAGGGCTTTACATCATTGATGATACCTTGGCATGGCGACCACTCTTCATAGCTCGGGGCAGAAGCTGGCTCGCAGACTCGTCCAGAGACGGCCGCAAAGCCTTGATCATCAATCGCCCAGAGCGTGGCCTATCCCATTTGTATCTAGTTGATTGTTCCACTCAAGAAGCCAAACCACTCATACCGCTTAGTCTGGAGGCTGAAATACATTTTGCGCAGTTTTCTCAATGTGAAAAATACATCTATATCGTCAGCAATATAAATTCAGATCGATACTACTTAGGCATCATCTCGACCATTGAAGATTCTCCAATGCTGCCAGCCATAATCCAAGCATACGAAAACGCAGATTTGACACTTTTTTCAATGCTAAAAAAAAGGACCGCTGCCGCAGCGTGCTGGACCACTCCCAGATCCACTATGCTGGAAACTTACAAGCTTATAGGAAGTCAATTGCAAACCAGGAGAAAACGGGCATTCGCCCACATCAGAGAACTATCGTCGGCCATCGATGGAAAAACAATCGCCATTTCATCGTCCAGCGCCACGATGCCGAGCACCATTCATGCTCTCGACCTGGATATCAATCCAGATAAAGTCATACTGTCATCACTCAATAGAGACTTTGTAGAACCGGAATATATTACCTTGCAGGCGAGCGATGGACTTGAGATGTCTGGCTGGCTATATCAGGCCCGCTCTATCACGAGCCGCCCCGGACCCATTGTGATTTCTTTTCATGGTGGACCGGAAGCACAGGAAACTTCAGCATTCAACCCACTTTATCAATTCTTGCTGAAAACCGGCATTGCCATTTTCGCCCCCAATGTCAGAGGCTCCACCGGATTTGGCAAGAAGTTCGCAGAAATGGATAATGGAATTTTGCGGAAAAATGCGGTTCACGACATCAAGGACTGTGTTGAATGGATACTAAAAAAAGGCCTAAGCACTGCAGGGAGAATTGGAATCATGGGTAGCTCATACGGTGGTTATATGACTATGATGGGCATGATGGAATTTCCAGAATACTTTGGCGCCGGAGTTAGCACCTGCGGAATGTCAAGTTTTTTGACATTCTTCAAAAACACGACACCGTACATGGCAGAAATATCAAAACGAGAGTATGGCAACCCGAAAAAGGATTTCGCATTACTTAAATCACTATCTCCTTATTACAAGCTAGCATCTCTTAACGCCCCTATTTTATTGATACATGGAGAAAATGATGGCAATGTGCCATATACGGAATCACTCGCCGCATTTAAAAAACTTACAACACTAAAAAAGGACTCCGGCTTACTAAGCATCCCAAATGAAGGGCATTGCATTTCCGACAAGGAAAATCAGGCCCTGATATATGAGTACATTACCAGATGGTTTCTACGCTTTCTATGAGCGCATGCTTCACCATCAATGAATGGATTCGCGACAGAGCTCCAACCACCTAAATTATTTGCAACCGCTTCTCAGGGCTGCCTCCAAACCATATTACCGGCAAGCCATCCCCACCTCTGAATCTCATACCGTTGCCTGTGTGTCTTTCCGGTTTCGTTTCCTCTCACAACGCCGCAGCATCACCAGTTCAACGCGCCGGTGTGGACCATAATTGATTCCCAGCTCCGCCGCATTGCAATAACGTCACCGGCTGGCCGGTCGCATTGGCGCTCAGACACAGGCCGCTCTGCTTGCTGCGGATCTGGCCGCCGCTCAGCTGCCAGCGGCTGTTGCCGCTGCAACTGGCCACTTTCACGCCGGCCGCGTTTTCTTCCAGGCAATAATTGTTCTGCAACTGCAGCGTGGCATCGCGGGCATATACCCAGGACTGGTTGCTACCGCCGGTGCAGCCGTAGGTAATCGCCGCCACGCCCTCGCCCAGGCCGCCGCTGGCGTCCAGGCAGCGGCCGCCGTTGCTGATCGGCGCGCGGACGCTGTTGCCGATGGCGTTCTGCTGCGCACTGCCGCCGGCCTTCGCGCTCGCCTTGGAAAAGTCCGGGCAGGCCTTGCTAACCGAGGTGCCGCTGATGGCCGCAGCCACTTCGCGACCACCCGCCGTACCGCGCGGCAAGGCGAAGGTGGCCTGGCTATACGGCTGGCCAAGGCAGGTCGAACGGTTGTTGTTCCATTCGAAGTACTCGGTCCAGTTGACCATATTGTTCGGTGAAATCTTGTTCGACGCGGTCTTGATGCTGCCGAGCTTGAACGAAGTCCCCGCAGTCAGATCGCTGACGGTGACACCCAGCCAGCCGCCGCCTTCGTAAGCGACATGGAAGCGATAGCGGTGTCCCTGGTTCCAGTCGACGTGGATGCGGCAACTGCGGCCGCTGCCCTCGCCGGAGAAGGTCAGGCAATAGCTGCCGGCGGAGCCGGCCTTGGCGTCGGTGGTGTCCCAGGCGGAAAACAGGAAGGTGCGCTGGCTGCCGCCATTGCTCTGCATGCCGGCGTAGGCGCCGGATGTGCCAACCAGATCGAACTGGTTGGCCCAGTACACATTGGCGGAATAACCGGGATCGCGATCGACGGTGATCTCGAAATCGACGGCGTCAAGGCCGGCGGTGCCGGTCGGGAAGCGGTAATGGGTGTAGGTGCCCGGCGTCTTGCCCGCGGCATGCGCCATCGGCGCCAGTGACAACAGCAGCAAAACGGGAACGGCGGATTTCAGACTCATGGCGTATCCTCTCGGCGCGGCGCGCGCTGTGAGCGGATGGAGCCATCACGCCATCCGGCAGAAAACGGCCGACGCCGCAAAAAGATCGTGAACAGGCTTTAAAAATCCAAACTGATAATAACAGCTTGCAAGTTAAAAATTTCCATGCGTTTACACCATGCTGGAAAATTACCTATCGTCATTATACTGGGCGCAAACAAACCAGCCCTCGACCGGACAACCGGCCTCCTCTCGCAGAATGATCTCGCGCCATGCGGCGGCGCGCAGACCGGCCCTGCCCAGCGCCTCGGACAGATAGCGCCGGCCATGCCGGTAACGGCCGCAGTGATGCAGCCGGTAATCGCCGTCATCGTCGTCGGCCAGCCGCTCGACGCTCAACAGCAGCGCGCCGTTCGGGGCCAGCCGCGTCGCCAGCAGCGCGAACAGCCTGTCCAGGCTGCCCAGATAGATCAATGTGTCGATGCAGGCGATCAATGGGTAGCGCCGTTGATCGGCAGCCAGAAAATCGTGCAGTTCGGATTGCACCGTCGCGTCATACACCGCTTTGGCGCGCGCCTGCTCCAGCATGCCGGCGCTGAGATCCACGCCGATCAGCTCGCTCGCAAACGGCCGGAGTTCGGCGCCGACCAAGCCGGTACCGCAGCCCAGGTCCAGCGCCAGCAGCGAACGCGGCGCAAGCTCCTCCGCTTTCAGCCAGTCGGCGACCAGCCGCGGCCCGCGATAATGCAGGGCGCCCAGCGTCGTATCGAAATCGGCGGCGGCGGCATCGAAAGTCTGGCCGACGTAGGCGGCGCTGCAGGCCGATGGCGTCTCGCGCCAGCCGAAAGCCGCCAGCCAGTGGCTCGCCGCCGGGTGGTCCGGCCGGCCGTTCAGCCAATCCTCGGCCAAGGCCCGGGCCTCGGCCCGCCGTCCCAGCTCGACCAGGGCCTGCGCCCGCGCGACAGGCGCCGCCCGCTGCGGCGGCTCGGCCAGCACGCCTTCGGCATTGCTGCGCCTGGCCTCGTCGTAACGACCCTGGCGCAGCAACAGCCCGGTCAACAAGTGAAAGGCGTCCGGACGGACGGCATCCAGCGCGATCGCGCGGCGGCAAGCCTCCTCGGCCGGCGCCTGCTGCCCGTCTTCGTCCAGCAGCGCCGCCAGATTGGTCCAGTAGAAGTAGCCGGCGGGGTCAAGTGAGCTCGCCTGCCTCAACGCGGCGATGGCCTCGTCCCGCCGCCGCAGCCGGGCGCAGGCCATGCCCAGGTTGAAATGCCATTCGGCGTGGCCGCCATCGTCGGCCACCGCCTGCGCCAGCAGTTGCCGCGCCTCGGTCAGCCGGTCTTGCTGCAGCAACAGAAAACCCAGCCAATGACGCGCGGCGGCGCCGGCGGGACCATCGACGATCAGCGCGCGATAGCTGGACTCGGCCGCTGCCAGCTCACCCGCCAGATGCAGGCGCTGGGCGTCGCTCAAGCGTGGATCTTCCGTACTCATCGCGTCTCCCGTCCGTCAAAAAGACAAAGCCGGAGGCATCCCTGCCTCCGGCCGATATCGGGTGAGCCGCGGCGCCGACGGCGCCGGCCCAAGCCACTCAGGGCTTGTCCTTGTCTTCCGCGCCGGGGTAGCCGGGAAACGAGAAGCCGCCGAACAGCTGCTTGGTCTGTTCCTGCATCCGGTTCTGCATTTCCAGGAACATGCCGGTGCTCTGTTCCATGTAATTGGCCATCATGCTCTGGATCGCCGGGCCCTGCAGCTTCATGAATTCGCCCCACAGCGAGGTGTTGAGCATGGCGTTTTCGCCGTACATCGCGCGGGTCTGCTCCTGCATCTTTTGCTGCAACTGCGAGAACAACTGCAGGTTCTTCTCCAGGAACGGCCCCATCATGCCCTGCATGGCCTGGCCGTAATAGCGGATGAACTGGGTCAGCACTTCGTAGCTGAACATCGGCATGCCGCCGTTTTCTTCTTCCAGGATGATCTGCAACAACACGCTGCGGGTGATGTCTTCCTGCGTCTTCGCGTCCTGCACCTGGATGTCCACATTGTCCAGAACCAGCTGCTTGACATCGCCCAGCGTGATGTAGGAACTAGTGGCCGTATCGTACAAACGACGGTTCGGGTACTTCTTGATGACCCGTTTCTCAACACTCATTTAACGCTCCTGGTTTATTGTCATGGCGTTGTACGCTGGCAATCTAACATAAATACAACAGGCTAGAGTAAATCTTCTATCACCCCGGAATACGGTGTGCTACATTTCCACGTCATTGTGCGGCGCACAATCATCCCACACGGAAATCGTTGGACCCCATTTTCCACGCAATGGAGGTTTTACACCATGTCCTTCAATAATGAACAGTTGAACAAGCTCTCGCTGACCGGCCTCGAATCGACGCTGCGCTTCGCCCAGATCGCCCTGGACAGCTCCGAGCGGCTGATCAAGCTGCAGTTGGAAGTATCCAAACAGTCGCTGGAAGACAATACCAAGGCCGCCCGCCAACTGGCCGAGTTCAAGGATGCCCAGGACGCGGTCAACCATCTGAACAAGCTGGCTACCCAGTCTGTGGACAAGATCGTCAGCCACTCGCGCAATCTGTATGAAGTGGTATCCGGCGCGCAGAGCGAACTGAGCAAGCTGATCGAAGAGAGCGTCGGCCTGTTCAACAAGTCGCTGATCAACTCCATCGAATCGGTCGCCAAGAACGCCCCGGCCGGCTCCGACGCCACGCTGAACGCGGTGAAGACCTCGGTCGCCGCCGCCGCCGCCGCCGTCAACACCTTCAGCAAGGCCGCCCAACAAGTGGCCGAGTTCACCGACAGCAGCGTCAAGGCCGCCACCAGCGCCACCGTCGACGCGGTGAAACAGTCCGCCAAACGCGGCGCCACCGTCTGAGTCCGACCGGACTCGCGCACCGAACCCCGCCCCGACGCGGGGTTTTCTCTTTATAACGGATGCGCGCAGCCCGCTCGCGGGGTTACAATCCCGATTCCAGAGTATCGAGCAAGCCCCACAGGTCCACCCATGAAGATCAGCAGCAACTTCGACGCCGGCAGTATCGAAATCGTCGCCACCGACCACCTTGAAGACATCCAGCTGCGCATCCGCCGCGACAACGCGGCCGAGTTCGCCCAGTGGTTCTACTTCCGCGTGCAAGGGGCTGCCTATCAACACTGCACCTTCCGCTTCCTCAATGCCGCCGAGTGCGCCTATCCGCAAGGCTGGGTCGACTACCAGGCGATGGCCTCCTACGACCGCGTCAACTGGTTCCGCGTCCCCACCCGCTACGAAGACGGCGTGATGGTGATCGAACACGTGCCGCTGTCGGGCAGCATCTACTACGCCTACTTCGAACCGTACTCCTATGAGCAGCACCTGAGCCTGATCGGCCAGGCGCAAGGCTCGGGCCTGTGCCAGGTGTCCGATCTCGGCTCCACCGTGCAGGGCCGCGACATGAACCTGCTGACGATAGGCCACGAGGTCGAGTCCGATCTGAAGATCTGGGTCACCGCGCGCCAGCATCCAGGCGAGACGATGGCCGAATGGTTCGTCGAGGGCCTGCTGACCCGTCTGCTGGATCCGCAGGATCCGACCAGCCGCGCGCTGCTGGACCGGGCCACGTTCTACGTGGTGCCCAATATGAACCCGGACGGTTCGGTGCTGGGCAATCTGCGCACCAACGCCGCCGGCGCCAATCTGAACCGCGAATGGGCGGAACCCAGCGCCGAACGCAGCCCGGAAGTGCTGGCCGTCAGACAGAAAATGCTGGAAACCGGCGTCGATCTGTTCCTGGACATCCACGGCGACGAGAACATCCCTTACGTGTTCCTGGCCGGCACCGAGGGCGTGCCGTCGTGGAACGCCAAGCTGGAGCAGCTGGCCGACAGCTTCCGCCACCACTTCCTGCTGGCCAGCCCGGACTTCCAGACCGAGCACGGCTACCCGCGCAACGAAGCCGGTCAGGCCAATATGGGCATCGCCACCAACTGGGTGTGCGAGCAATTCGGCTGTCTCGCCTTCACGCTGGAAATGCCGTTCAAGGACAATAACAACCTGCCCGACGACGACTTTGGCTGGAGCGGCCAGCGCAGCCTGCGCCTGGGCGAAGCGGTATTGTCGCCGCTGTACGCGGTGGTCAACGAGCTGGTGCGCGGATAAGACGCGTCAGCAACGAAAAAAGCCGGCAAACGCCGGCTTTTTTCATGCCCTGCTCAGCCCACCGGCAATTTATCCAGCGTCTTCACCAGCTCCACCTCGGCCATGCACCAGTCGCTGCCCTTTTCCAGCACCTTGCCCAGCGCGATCTGGAAGTGCTTGCCGCGGGCGGTCATGTAGAACTGCTTGCCCAGCATGTACAGCGACAACGGCAGGATCAGCGCGTTGATCAGCTTGCCGGCGCGCCGGTACGGCATGAAGAGGCTGATGTGGCCGGCCAGCCATACCTGGTCCGGCGGCAGCGTCGGATCGATCAGCCTGGCGTCGGTCGGGCGCAGCGAAGCCGCCAGCGGCCGGCTGCTGAGGCTTTCTATGCCCAGATAGATCCGCTCCCGGCCGGTGCGTTTGACTCGCCGGATGATGCCGAGGCTCCAGCTGTCGTTGTCCGACTCGCGAAAGCCGATCAAGCCGCCCAGCCCCACCCACTCATTGCCCATCACGTCCAGCGACACGCCTAGCCCGGTCTGGCTGATATTCTCCAGTTCCCATTTCAGGAACTCGCTCGGCGCGGCCGACTCCCCGGTTTCTCCGGACAGCGACAGGGAGCTGCTGCCCGGCGTCGGCGACAAGGATTTGTCGCGCTTGCGGCTAGTGACGAAGCCGTAAATCCGGAGATTGGCGGCATCGTCGTAGGTATCCCGCTCGCCCATTCGCGGCGACTGCATCGTCTCCTCGTCCGGCTTGCGGATCAATTTGTGCAGCACCGTCAACCGGTGCGCCACCTCGACCTGGCGGTTGCTGACCGCCACCCGCTCGGCCCGCTCGAACACCACCGCTCGAGGCGCCCATTCCCGGGTCAGCACCCGCAACAGGCCCGCATCGATGCCCGGCTCCACCAGGCGCTTCAGGTCCGGTGGGATGCGACCGGCCTCCATCACCACCGCCCAGCCATGCAGCATCTCGACCAGGTCGGTGGTACTCCAGTAGCGGCTCCATTCGCCGCCGGCCTCATGAACCCGAGAGGCCGGTCGCGGATCGCTCAGGGCGACGCCGAAGCTCGCCTCGGCGAAATAGGATTTCTTCAATGTCATCCGGTTGCTGAGCAACGCCAGCAACTCGTAGGAAAAATTGGTCTGGCGAACGCTGAGGTTGCCGTTGCACGTCACCGACAACATCTGCAATACCAGATACAGGTCCTGCACCGTGGTGGCGGCGGTCTTGTCGCCAAACAGGAAAACCGGTTGCGAGTCGAAACCGCGCTGTTCGGCCAACCGGTACAGCTGATTTACATTCAGCCAGAAAACCTCGTCCGGTTGAAAGTTACGGATATATTGCCAACGCGCGTATTCGGTCAGGTAATACATCATCCGCGCCAGCACCAGCGGCAATAACCCCTGAATCTTCACGCCATTGGGGCTGTCGGCCACCACCGGCAAGGCATATTGATAGAAATCGGTAAATTGCTTGCCATAATTGAGAATCTGCCCGCGCAACTGGCTTTCCAGCACCTTGGGCATGCGGCTGTTCATCAGGTACTGCACGCACAGGCTGTCGTGCAGCGATTGGGTTTCCTGATTAAGCGTCAGCACCGCTTCCAGCAGATCGGCCGACAATTCCAGCGACGGCGAATTGAGGCCGCCAAGCAGATCGCTTACCCGGTCATGGGTGGCCGCGCCGAACTCCAGCTTCAGGGCATCTGCATAGGCCTTGGCCGTCACGGCGTTGGTCAGGGGATCCGGCTTGCCCTTGGACCCCCTCGAAAAGAAATCCAGCATGCTTTTGTCCAGTCTCGTTCAACATCCGGGCAATGCCTCGGCATCGCGATCTCGGCACTGCTACAAGTCGTTATAGCAACGGCCAAACACTATCGCAGCGTGGCCTACAGGTCAAAAAAAAGCGCCCGGAAGGCGCTTTTTTCATACAGTGCGGGTCCAAACTCAGATGGTCAGCGCGTCCAGCGACTTGCCGCTGTCGATCCAGGCCTGCACCCAGGCCGGCTTGCGGCCGCGGCCGGTCCAGGTCAGGTCGGCGCTGTCCGGATGGCGATATTTGGCTTCCACCGGCTTGCGCACAACGACGGACTTGCTCAACACGTCTTCCACGCTCAGGCCGTAAGCGCGGGCCAGCTCGATAATCTGCTTCTTGGCCTTGGACTTTTCTTCCACTTCGCGGCGCTTGATTTCGTTCTCGACTTCACCCTTCAACGCCACCAGCGCGGTAAATTCCAGTTTGGACAGATCCATGAGATGTTCCTTGAATTATTGGTTCCCAATTACAGGATGTAATGTAGCCAATACAATTGGGACAAGTCAAGAATTAAAAAGAAAACAGATTACCCATTATTCAGTCACGGACTCCAATGGATAAGGCAATTCCAGCGCCTGCAAGGCAATAGTATGGCCCTCATCGGCGAATACCCCGTCAGACCAGGTTTGCGACTGCACGACAGCCAGTCCGAGATAACGTTCTTCGTCCACTTGGCAAACCGCCGCCAGCATACCGACAGACTGCGCCGGCAATTGAGGGCTATATAACTTGCAACCGGCAAGCAGCGGCTGAGCAAACTGAACCTTGAACATCCGGCGCTTCATCTTGCCAAGATACTGGCTACGGGCCACGATTTCCTGTCCCGGATAGCAGCCTTTCTTGAAATTGACGGCGCCGATCAATTCCATATTCGCCATTTGCGGCACGAACTGTTCCTGGGTTGCCAAAGTCACCCACGCCACGCCGGCCTCGATATCGTGCAGCGCCCATACTTCGGGCGCCACCGCCTGCCACTCATCCGCCGCGGCGATATCTTTCGGCAAAGCGCCGGCCCCGGCCAGCAAATACACCCCTTGACGCAACTTCACCAGGCTCGCATCGCCGCTTGCCTGCTGCTGCAATTCAAGCCAGGACTCAACATCCGGGAAATACCGCTGCAATATCTGCTCCACGCGCGGACCGGACAGACCCAGCAGGGAGCAGTCTTCCACCAGGCTAACCTTGACTTTTGAACGCAGGACAAACATCGCCAGCCGTTTGGCAATCGCCTGGGCGACATCGATCGACACCATCAAATAATAGGCGTTCTGCTGTTGCCAGATCAGGAAACTGGCCAGCATCCGGCCTTTGGCTGTCGAATAGGTGCTGTACTGCGCGCGCCCGTCTTTCACATCCCGAATATCACTGGACAATTGCCCTTGCAGGAAAGTTTCTGCGTCGTCGCCTTCCACCCGGATC
This sequence comes from Chromobacterium sp. ATCC 53434, assembly GCF_002848345.1. NCBI lineage: Bacteria > Pseudomonadati > Pseudomonadota > Betaproteobacteria > Neisseriales > Chromobacteriaceae > Chromobacterium > Chromobacterium sp. ATCC 53434. The sequence continues at coordinate 3,520,297 of NZ_CP025429.1, forward strand.
ACGGCGTAATTATCGAGCGGAGCCAGCGCCGATCCGTTTTTCAAGGCCTGTACCTGCTGCAGATGCTGCGCCGTCGGCAATTTGCCTTCCCCATCTCTCGCCACGCCTTTTTGACGCAGCCATTCGTCCCAGAATGCATTCATTCCTTGCGGCTCCCTAATTGATTTCGATGCGCGATCTTAACGCCAAGCGCCATCGCATCGCCAGCCATCCGCTGCCGCGCGCGCGCCACATAGCAAAATATCCTGTCACAACAACAACCTAGCTGCCAAGCGCTGCCGCAACGAGCCGATAGCGGCACTTTTTGCCCCGCCAAGCATTGACAGCCCAACCCGGCTCCGTATATAGTTCGCCCTCACTCAATTCCCTGATAGCTCAGTTGGTAGAGCGACGGACTGTTAATCCGCAGGTCGCAGGTTCGAGCCCTGCTCGGGGAGCCAGTTAACCCTGGCGAGTTGAGTATCATGTGTTCCCTGATAGCTCAGTTGGTAGAGCGACGGACTGTTAATCCGCAGGTCGCAGGTTCGAGCCCTGCTCGGGGAGCCACATACCGCCTTGAAAAGGCATACGAATTCCAAGTTTTGTTCCCTGATAGCTCAGTTGGTAGAGCGACGGACTGTTAATCCGCAGGTCGCAGGTTCGAGCCCTGCTCGGGGAGCCAGAATACGATAAGCCGCAGCGAAACGCTGCGGCTTTTTCGTTTGGCCTTTCCCACTTACAATCGTTTCCATCCACCGGAGAAACGATGTTGAACAAACCGATACCGCTCGCCATCGGCGCCATCCTGCTTTGGGCTTCGCTGGCCACGCTGGGCGCGCTGACCCGAGGCCTTCCGCCCTTTTTCGTCGTCGGCGTCAGCCTCTGCGTCGGCAGCCTGCTGTCCATCCATCGCGCCCGCGACTGGAAAGTCCCGCCGCTGACCATGCTGATCGGCGTCTACGGCCTGTTCGGCTACCATTTCCTGTTGTTTTTCGCCTTCCGCCTGGCGCCGGCGCTGGAGGCCAATCTGCTCAACTATCTGTGGCCGCTGCTGATGGTGATGCTGTCGCCGCTGCTGCGCCCCGGCACCCGGCTGACGCGCCGGCACGTCATCGGCGGCGTCCTGGGCTTCATCGGCGCCGGCCTGATCGTCACCGGCGGCAAGCTGGCGCTGTCGCAACAGTACTTGCCCGGCTATCTGCTCGCCCTCTCTGCCGCCGTGGTCTGGTCCACCTTCAGCCTGTTGCTGGGCCGCCTGCCGGCCTTTTCCGGCAGCGCGATGGGCGGCTTCTGCCTGGCATCCGGCCTGCTGTCGCTGCTGTGCCACGCGCTGTTCGAACCGGCGGCGCAAGCCACCGCCTCCCAGTGGGCCGCGCTGCTGCTGCTCGGGCTGGGTCCGATGGGCGGCGCCTTCTTCCTGTGGGCGCGCGCGCTGAGGCTTGGCGATCCCCGCCAGATAGGCTCGCTGTCCTACGCGACGCCGCTGCTGTCGACGCTGTTGCTGACCGCCAGCGGCCAGGGCCGGCTCAATCCGCTGGCCGCCGTCGCCATCCTGCTGATCCTCGGCGGCGCCCTGCTAGGCACGCTGCCCGACAGGCGCGCCGCCGCGCCGCAGACGCAGTAATCTTTGCACAGCCGGTGTTAACAGTTAACATTCTTTCCATTCAAGCAAAGGGAAAACCATGTCGGTATTGAAGGAATTCAGGGAGTTCGCCGTCAAAGGCAATGTGATCGACCTCGCGGTCGGCGTGGTGATAGGCGGCGCTTTCGGCTCCATCGTCAAATCGCTGGTCGACGACGTGATCATGCCGCCGGTCGGCCTGCTGATCGGCAATGTCGACTTCTCCAACCTGTTCTTCGTGCTGAAGGAAGGCGCCAAGCAGGCCGGCCCCTATGTTTCGGTGGCCGCCGCCAAGCAGGCCGGCGCCGTGACGCTGAATCTGGGTCTGTTCATCAACTCGCTGGTCAGCTTCACCATCGTCGCCTTCGCCATCTTCATGCTGGTCAAGGCGATCAACCGCCTGAAACGCGAACAGCCGGCGGCCGAAGCCGCCGCCGCACCGGCCACCCAGGAATGCCGCTATTGCCTGTCGACCATTGCGGAAAAGGCAACCCGCTGCCCCTGCTGCACTTCGCAACTGAACTAGAACACGCGCCAGACCTCTTGCCCGCGCCGGGCAATTCCCCTACAATCCGCCTCGTTCTGGGGGAGTAGCCTCGGCGCGCGACAGCGCCGGCAACTGTCAACATGCTTGGCCTTCGGCCATGGCAGTTGCGACGAGCTTCCGTTTGGCAAGACCTATGACATGCTTGCGCGCAGCGGGGCCGCCGCGCAAGTTTGTCATGGTGTGCGCGCGGCCCCTGGAGTTTCCATGCAAGCCTTCCTGATTTCCACCGGTGTGGTGGCGCTGGCCGAGATCGGCGACAAGACGCAATTGTTGGCGCTGTTGCTCGCCTCCCGCTTCAAAAAACCGGTACCCATCATTCTCGGCATCTTCGCCGCGACGCTGATCAACCATTTCGCCGCCGCCGCCGTCGGTCAATGGTTGATGAGCAAGATCGGCCCGGACATCATGCGCTGGGGCCTCGGTCTGTCCTTCGTCACCATGGCCGCCTGGATGATGATCCCCGACAAGCTGGACGACGACAGCCGGCTGAGCGAGCGCTTCGGCGTTTTCGGCACCACGGTGCTCGCCTTCTTCCTGGCCGAGATGGGCGACAAGACCCAGATCGCCACGGTGGCGCTGTCGGCTCGCTTCCCGGAACAGTTGTACATGGTGGTGACCGGCACCACGCTGGGCATGATGATCGCCAACGTGCCGGCGGTGCTGCTGGGCGAGGTGGCGGCGAAGAAAGTGCCGCAGAAACTGATGCACGCGATTGCCGCGCTGCTGTTCGTCGCCCTCGGCATCGTCACGCTGATGACGCCGCTGTCGTTCTGAAGATCGATGCGAAAAGGGAGGCCGAGGCCTCCCTTTTTCTTTCCCGCGATCCGGATCAGACCTGGGCCAGCAGGCTGTTCGGATCGAAGCCGACCCGCAGCGCTCCCCAGTGGCGTCCGCGCACTTCCAGCGGCAACACCACCTCGGACAGCACCTCGCCGGTGTCGCGGCTATAGGTCTGCATCAGGAAGGGCTGCACATTGCGGGCCGCCCGCAGGCCGGCCGGATCGTTGAAGATGCGCTTGTCGCGGCTCTCCGCCAGATCCCGCGCCGGATCGCCCGACTGCGGCCTGCTGTACCAGCTGTTATGCGTCGGCGCATAGCCGTTGCCATCCACCGCCACGCAGAACTTGCCGCCCGGAATCAACTGCACCAGGCGGTCCAGCATAGGCTGCAGCAGCTTCTCCAGCCTGCCGTCGTAAGCGGTCCGGTACTTGATCGGCTGAGTGCCGGCGATCTGCTGGTAACGCTGGTCGAACAGATCGACGCCGCGCTGCAGCTCGCCCTGCAGCAACTGCTGCACCTCGTCGCGCACCTCGCGCGCCTGGCTCACCGCCTGATCGAACGCGCCCTCGCCGATCACGAACTTGGAAACCAGCTCCTGCACCTGCTCCGCCGCCGCCGTCAATTCGTTGGCGGCATGCTCGGTCCGGCCCAAGCGGCTGCTGACCTGCTCGCCCAGCTGGTGGATTTCCGCCACATGCTGGTTCACCTGATGATTGGCGGTGGCGAATTCCTGCATCGTCGCCGCGATCTGGCTGAGACTGCTGGACGTCGATTCGAAATCGCCCATCATCTTGCTGAAATGCTCGGACGCGCGCGAAATCACCTCGCGCGCGCGGTGGGTATCCTCGGTGATCTCCATCGTTTCCTGCTGCGTCTCCGACACCAGGCCCAACATGCCGTCGATATTGTGCGAAATCTCGTCGGTGGCCTTCTTCACCCGCTCCGCCAGCTTGCGCACCTCGTCGGCCACCACCGAGAAGCCGCGGCCGCTTTCGCCGGCCCGCGCCGCCTCGATCGCCGCGTTCAGGGCCAGCAGATTGGTCTGCTCCGACACATCCTTGATCAGGTCGACGATGGTCTTGATGCTGGCCGAACGCTGGCTCAAATCCTCCACCGTGTGGTTGAAATGGCCGACCTTGCGGCTGATGTCGTGGATGCTGTCGGTCACCGAACGCAATTCCTCGTACGATTCGCGCGCCACGTCCAGATTTTCGCCGGTGGTGGCGGAGATCGCCTGGGTCTGGTCGGTCACCTGCTCGACGCCGCGCGTGGACTGCTCGCTAGCCTGGCGCACCTGGCGCGCCAGTTCGTCCTGCTGCTGGGCGCCGCTCAGCGATTCGCCGACATTGCGCCGCGTCACCGCCGAATCCATCGCGATGCGCACCGTCATCAGCCGCACATTGCTGATGATCTCGCGCATCTTCAACAAGAAGCGGTTGTACGACAGCGACAGGTCGCGGATCTCGTCATGGGTGATCGCCGGGATGTCGCGCGACAGATCGCCGGCGCCGGCGCCGATCTCGTTGAAGATCTGGATGATCATCCGCAGCGGCCGCACGATCAGATAGCGCAGATACCACACCATGAAGGCGATGAAGACCAAACTCAGCGCCCACAGTCCGATCGTCCAATACAGCGCGCTGTCGACGCGCCCCTCCACCTGCGCCAGCACCTGCGGCGCGATGCCGGCGGCGCGCAGCGTGTCGCGGATGTCGCCGAGCACGTAGTAGCAATAGCCGGCCATCAACAACTGGAACAGGCTGATGAAGAAGAAGCTGCACAGCTTCTTGGTCAAGCTGTTCCAGAATGTCTTTTCCGAAAACGTGTACAAACGCCAGAACCACTCCATTTGCTCTCCTCCTGAACAATCTGCGTCGTTATTTTTATTGGACGGTTATTTTTTCCGAAATCGATGCCAATGGCCAGACAATCACGGCGTCAAACCTTGATCCAGATCAAGCTTGCGCCTGCGCCACACCATCCAGCCCTCCCGGCCGCGGAACACCGGCAGGCCATTCGGCAACGATTCGCTCTCCTCCAGCTCGAACCATGGCTCCAGCAAGTCGGCCAGTTGCTCGCAAGCGATGCCGAACGGAGGCCCGGTCTCGGTGTCGGCCAGGAAGAACACGCCGGCCAGCGCGCCGCCGGGTTTCACCATGCCCGCCACCCTGACAGCATATTGCTTTCGCATATTAATCGGCAAGGCGCACAAAAAAGCCCGCTCGAACACACAGTCGAAAACGGGCATTTCCAGATGAAAAAAATCGGCCAACAGCAATTGCTCCGCCAGCGCCGGCCACTGCCGCCTGGCCATCTCCAGCGCGGCCTCGCTGAAATCGACGGCCAGCACCTCGTGCCCCAGCGCCTGCAACTGCGGCAGGTCCGACGCGCTGCCGCAGCCCGGCATCAACACCCGGCACGGCGACCCGGCGGCGAAAAAGCGCCGCGCCGGCTCCGGCAGGCTGGCGCCGTCCCACGGCATCACCCCTTCGCGATAGCGCTGCTCCCAGAAATCCACCTGCGAACTATCGGCCATGTCCTCTCCTTAAGAGCCGGTTCAAAGTCTTTTTGCGAGCCGCGCAGGCCAGCCGACGGGCCAGATGCAGGGCGGAGGGCGCAGCCTCTTATTGCCGCATCAGCCAGGCCGCCGCATCCTCCAGCGACAGTGCCGGCGCCCTCAGGCAGTCGACGCGGTCATCAGCCCCCCGCCAGTGGAGTCCGCCGGTCTCGTCCAGCCGATAACGGCCTCCGCCGGGCAGCCGCCCCCATTCCATTCCGTCCAGATCATCCAGCTCCAGCAGCGCGCCGCAGGCCGCCGCCAACTGCAGCAGCCGCTGCCGCCGCGGCAGGCATTGCCAAACCCGTTCGCGCTCGGCTTCGTCCATGAAGCACCACTGGCTGATTTCGCCGAAAGTGCGCGCGCAGCCGCGGCAGACATTGTCCCCCAGCGCGGTGGAACACAGGGCGATGCACGGTGAATCGGGGCGGGTGCTGCTCATTGGGATCAATCACTCAATTCGAAAATAGAAACAAAGACTTGTCGTCGCGCACTCCAGGCTGTCGCGCAACGGGAATCGGCCTGCACGAGTATATCAGCTGGCACCGTGATCGGGACCCATCACAAACGGACAACGGCCGGATCGTGAAATAGCGCCCCCTCCCCGATTCGAGCGACATGGTTACGCAATGCGTGTCAATCGATTTGCCGGCGCATCCCGGATACCTGTTGAAGCGCTTTTGCGACAGCGGCAGTGTCATTCACGGCGAGAGGCGCTTGATCATGCAGAAAACAGCCCGGGATGCTCACGAAAAAACCTGAAACAGGCTCTAAGACTATTCCGAATTAAACCGTGCCCCCTTAAAACATCAGCACATACAACTAATTTCAAACCGCAATATCGCTTTAAGGTGTACCGGGAAGCGGCATATCGCGTCCACCATCCCATCGACTGGAATCCACATGAAACACTATTAATTCGGCAGTAATAATCCGTACAGATTGTATACTTCCGGCATGGAAAAAATCGATGTGCGCAAGCTTGAACTGGCCGCCCGTGAGCAGCTGAGGCGTACCGCTATCCGGATGTACAAGCGAGGCCGGTCTCAAGCCAGTATTGCCGAAGAACTCGGGCTGCGCCGCCCCACCATTTCCGCCTGGGTGGTGCGTGAGGCAGCACTAGGTGCGCAGGGATTCAAAGAACAGAAGCGCGGTCGCGCCGAAGGCACCGGCCGTCGGCTGACCGAGGCGCAGGAAGCCCGGATCAAGCAGGACATCGTGGATCGCACGCCAGACCAGATGAAGCTGAGGTTTGCCCTGTGGAGTGCTCAGGCGGTCAAGGCTGTAATCAAGCAGATGTTTCTGATCGATCTGCCGATCCGTACTGTCCGTCTGTACTTGGCCCGCTGGGGCTTTACGCCGCAGCGCCCGCTCAAACGCGCTTATGAGCAGCGACCGGCAGCAGTCGAGAAATGGCTCAAGGAGGAATACCCGGCTATCGTCGCGCGTGCCAAAGCGGAAATGGCTGAAATCAGCTGGGGCGACGAATCGGCGGTGTCGAGTGTTGAGCACTTTCCGCGTGGCTACGCCCCAAAAGGCCAAACCCCAGTTCTGGTGTTATCCCAATCGAAAAGAGCGCGCATCAACTTGATTTCGGCCATTACCAACCAAGGCAAGATGCGCTTCATGCTGTACCGGGAGACCTTGACGGCCCGGGTGCTGATCAAGTTTCTGATGCGGCTGATCCGTGATGCTGGCGGCAAGAAGGTGTTCTTGATCCTCGACAACTTGCGCGTGCATCACAGCAAGCTGGTGCAAGCATGGTTGGAGGAGGAAGAGAACAAGAAGGCGATTGAGTTGTTCTTCCTGCCCAGCTACTCACCGGAACTGAACCCGGATGAATACTTGAACGGCGACCTGAAGGCCAGAATGAGCGCAGGTGAGCCGGTTCGATCAGACGGTCAACTTCAAGGGAAAGTGCTGTCCCATTTACGCTCATTGCAGAAGCAGCCGGCCAGAATCCGGTCGTACTTCCGGCATGAAAAAATCCGCTACGCGGCATGAGCTTTCTGTACGGTATTTGACTGCCGGATTAATATCCCTCCCTCGCAATGGCATTGCATTGGCTGAGCGCGGCGGTCATATTATGGGCGCTGTGCAGCGGATTCGCGCTAGCCGCCCATGCCTTGCCGCCGCCGCTGGCCAAAGCAGTGCCACCAGTGAACGTCGCTCTGACCACACTGCTGCTCCCGTTCTGGCTGCTTCGAATTTTCTATCGCTTCCGCTTTCACATGCCGCCGCCGGAAAACATGCCTGCGAGGTCCTGGAAAATGGCCCGGTACGGACACCTGGCGCTCTACGCATTCGGATCGCTGTCTTTGCTCAGCGGCGTCTTGATGATGGAACGTGCGGTAAGCGTCTTCGGGTGGTTCACGCTGGCCCCGCCCCTGCCCCCCGGCCTGCTTACGCATGGACTCGCGCGAGTCCATTTCGCCAGCAATGTGCTATTGGCCCTGACGGTGATGTCCCACGTCACGGCGGTTGCCTTGCACCACCGGCAAGGCTTGTTCATTTTGCGGCGCATGGGACTGGGCCAGACAGGGTGATGGCGGATCGAGCGACGGCCGCCCCAACACCACTCAACTCTGGGCGTGGCATGGATACAGGCTCGGCGCGACAAGCGCGAAACAAGTCCGTCTTGAATAGAACAAAATGGCAGAACGCCGTGCACGGCGGCAGAGGGAAACGTACCAATCCCGCTGCGCGGAAAGGCAATAAAAAAGCCCTGCGGGAACAGGGCTGAATTTCTTTTAAAACTTAATTTCTATAATGGTCGGGGTGAGAAGATTCGAACTTCCGACCCCCTGCACCCCATGCAGGTGCGCTACCAGGCTGCGCTACACCCCGACTCAAGAGAAACACAGTCTAACCGATTTATTATTTCTTGCCAATACCCGAATCCAGCCATTCGAGAATGGATTCCAATTCGGCGCGCACTTCCTGCGCCGTGATCGGACGATCGTCGACATCGCCCATGCCCAAGCGCTGGCGCGCGCCCTGAATGGTGAAGCCATCGTCGTAAAGCAAAGCGCGAATACGCCGCACCAGCAAAACCTCATGGTGCTGATAATAACGGCGATTGCCGCGCCGTTTCACCTGGCGCAGCTGGGAAAATTCCTGCTCCCAATATCGCAGCACATGCGGCTTTACCCCGGCCAGTTCGCCGACTTCGCTAATGGTAAAGTAGCGCTTCGATGGAATCGACGGCAGATCAGCCTTGCTTGTTAGCATGGTATTGCTCAACCATTCCCTTGAGTTTCTGGCTAGCGTGGAACGTTACCACACGGCGCGCGGTGATGGGGATCTCTTCCCCGGTCTTGGGGTTGCGGCCAGGACGCTGTGGCTTGTCGCGCAGCTGGAAATTGCCGAAACCGGACAACTTCACCGAATCCCCGGACTCCAGAGCCAGCCGGATTTCCTCGAAAAACGACTCGACCATGTCCTTGGCTTCACGTTTGTTCAGACCTACCTGGTCAAACAGCAAATCGGCCAGTTCAGCCTTCGTCAAAGTCATGACATTCCCCTCAAACTTCTAAACCCAATCGACGGGCGTCCCATCCGGACACGCCCGCCCACTTCCACTAATCAAACGCGCAGTTGCGCGCCCAGTTCCGACGCGGCCTCGAGCAGAGCCTGCATCGCCGGCTCCACGTCCTCGTCGGTCAGGGTCCGGCTATTGTCCTGCATCAGCACGCTAAAGGCCAGACTCTTCTTGCCTTCGGCGACGCCTTTGCCTCGATAGACGTCAAACAGTGCGATATCGGTAACGATCTGCGCGCGTTTTGCGGCAAAAGCGCCCTGCAGTTGCGCCACAGTCACCTGCTCGTCCACCAGCAAGGCCAGGTCGCGGCGCACCGGCTGGAACTTGCTGACCGACTGCGCCTTGACGCGGCCTCGGGCCACGACGCCGCCCAGGTCCAGCTCGAACAGCACCGGAGCGTTGATCAGATCATACGCCTGCACCCACTGCGGATGCAGCTCGCCGATCACGCCGACAGGCTTGCCGTCCACCAGCACCTCGGCGCAACGGCCGGGGTGGAAGGCCGGATGGGCGGCCTTGCGGTACTCGGCCTTGACCGGGTGCAGCAGAGCCTCGACATCGGCCTTGGCGTCGAAGAAGTCGACACGCTCGGCCTTGGCGCCCCACTGCTCCGGCAGACGCGGCCCCCAGGCCAGGCCGGCGACCTTCTCCGGCTGGTCGAAACCGTCGTCGCCGCGCAGGAAGACCCGCGCCACTTCGAACAGCCGCACGCGCGGGTGCTTGCGATTGATGTTGCCGGCCAACACATCGACCAGGCCGCCGATCAGCGTCGAGCGCATCACGCTCATCTGACTGGCGATAGGGTTCTGCAAACGGATCGCCTTGTCGTTGCCGGCGAAATCATGCTCCCAGCGCTCGTCGACGAAGGCGTAGCTGACCACCTCCTGATAATCGCGGGAGGCCAGCAGGTGGCGCAACTGGTCTACCGGGCGTTTTTCCTCCGGCTGCGTCAACATCCGCATGCCGGAGCGCGGCGCGTCGGACGGGATATTGTTGTAGCCGTAGACACGGGCCACTTCCTCGATCAGATCTTCCTCGATCTCGATATCGAAGCGGAACGACGGCGCCTGCACGGTGAAGATTTCGTTTTCCAGCGTGAACGCGAGGCCCAGACGGGACAGGATGCCGCCGATCTCTTCGCTGGACAGCGTCACGCCCAGCACCTTGGGCACCCGCGCCACGCGCAGCTGGACGGCATGCCGCTTCGGCAGCTCGGCCACGTCCTCGACCACCGGACCGGCTTCGCCGCCGCAGATGTCCAGCACCAGGCGGGTGGCGCGCTCGATCGCGTCGCGTTGCAGCTCGAAATCGACGCCGCGCTCGTAACGGTAAGACGAATCGGAACCGAAGCCCAGTTCCCGCGCCTTGCCGGCGATCGCCTCCGGCGCGAAGAACGCCGATTCCAGGAAGATGTCGCGGCTTGCCGTGGTGACGCCGCTATGTTCGCCGCCCATGATGCCGCCCATGGCCAGCACCTTGGCGTCGTCGGCGATCACCAGGTGTCCGGCTTGCAGTTCGACAGTCTTCTCGTTCAGACACAGCAGGCTCTCGCCGGCGCGCGCCATGCGCACGGTGATGCCGCCGTCCAGCCTGGCCAGATCGAAGGCGTGCATAGGCTGGCCCTGCTCGAGCAGGATGTAGTTGGTGATGTCGACGACGGCCGAGATCGAACGCAGGCCGGAACGCTCCAGGCGCTGACGCATCCAGTCCGGCGTCGCCGCGGCGGCGTTGACACCCTTCAGCACGCGGCCCAGGTAGCGGCCGCAGGCTTCGCGGGCGGCGATCTTGACCGGACGGACGTCGTCGATCGACGGCGCCACCGGGGCGATGGCCACCGGCTTCAACTCGGCGCCGGTCAGCGCCGCCACTTCGCGGGCGATGCCGCGGATCGACAGGCTGTCGGCGCGGTTCGGCGTGATCTTCAGCGTGAACAGCGCGTCGTCCAGGCCCAGGTAGTCGCGTATGCTCTGCCCTACCGGCGCGTCGGCCGGCAGCAGCATCAGGCCGTCGACGTCTTCCGGCACGCCCAGCTCCTTGCCGGAGCACAACATGCCGTTCGATTCCACGCCGCGCATCTTGGTCGGTTTGATTTTGAATTCGCCGGGCAGCACCGCGCCCGGCAGCGCGCACGGCACGCGCACGCCGACGGCGACATTCGGCGCGCCGCAGACGATCTGGATCAGTTCGCCGGTGCCGACGTCCACCTTGGTGACGCGCAGACGGTCGGCGTTTTCATGCTTGGCGCACTCCTTCACTTCGGCGATCACCACGCCGGAGAAGGCCGGCGCGGCGGCGGCGGTTTCTTCCACCTCCAGGCCCGCCATCGTCAGCAGCTCGGACAATTGTTCGGTGTTCAGCGCCGGATTGACCCAGCTTCTCAGCCATTGTTCGGAAAATTGCATAGTCGGCTCCGTGCGCGATCAGTTGAATTGCTTCAGGAAGTTGAGATCGTTCTCGAAGAACAGCCGCAGGTCGTTGACGCCATAGCGCAGCATGGCGAAACGGTCGAGGCCGATGCCGAAGGCGAAGCCGGTGTATTTTTCCGGATCGATATTGGCGATGCGCAACACTTTCGGGTGCACCATGCCGCAGCCGCCCACCTCCAGCCAACGCCCCTGCTCGTCCAGCACGTCGATCTCGGCCGAGGTCTCGGTGAACGGGAAGAAGGACGGGCGGAAACGCACCTGCAGGTCGTCGCGCTCGAAGAAGCGGCGCAGGAAGTCGGTGACCACCGCCTTCAGATCGGCAAAGGACACGCCCTCCTCGACCCACAGACCTTCCATTTGGTGGAACATCGGCGAATGGGTGGCGTCCGAGTCGACGCGGTATACGCGGCCGGGCGCGACGATCTTGATCGGCGGCTGATGGCTTTCCATGAAGCGCGCCTGGATCGGACTGGTATGAGTGCGCAACACGTCGCCGTTCTCGACGTAGAAGGTGTCCTGCATCGCGCGGGCCGGGTGGTTCTCCGGGATGTTCAACGCCTGGAAGTTGTAGAAATCGCTTTCGATTTCCGGGCCGTCGGCCACTTCGAAGCCCATGCTGCGGAACAGGCCGGCGATGCGCTCCAGCGTCAGCGCCACCGGATGCAGGCCGCCGCCGACCGCGCCGCGGCCCGGCAGCGTGACGTCCAGCGCCTCGGCGGCCAGCTGGGTTTCCAGCTTGGCCCGGTTCAGCGCGTCGCGCTTGTCGTTGTGCGCGGCCTCGAACGCCTGCTTGGCCTGGTTGATCGTGGCGCCGGCAGCCTTGCGCTGCTCCGGCTCCAGCTTGCCCAGCTGCTTCAACAGTTCGGTCAGCTCGCCGCTCTTGCCCAGATAACGGGCCTTGACCTGCTCAAGCTCGATCGGATCGCTCACCGCGGCCACGGCGGCCAGACCGGCTTGGAGAATCGCGTCAACGTTGTTCATCGTGTTCCACACCGTATGCGAATAGAAGGCTGATCACAGCGGGCATTGCGCATACCCGTTCTGATCAGCGTTCTGAAAGGGAGCCGGCAGAAAAAAAAGGGAGGCATGTGCCTCCCTTTCAGATTCCGTCCCGGCGATTAAGCAGCGAGGCTTGCTTTCGCCTTTTCGACGATCTGCGCAAAAGCCGGCTTGTCGAACACGGCCAGATCGGCCAGGACCTTGCGGTCGATTTCGATGGCGGCTTTCTTCAGACCGTTCATGAACTTGCTGTACGGCAGACCGTTTTCACGGGAAGCTGCGTTGATACGAGCAATCCACAGTTGGCGGAACTGACGCTTTTTCTGACGACGGTCGCGGTAGGCGTATTGACCCGCCTTCATCACCGCCTGTTTGGCGATGCGATAGACGTTCTTCCGGCGGCCGCGATAGCCTTTCGCCAGGGCGAGGATTTTCTTGTGACGAGCACGTGCGGTTACACCGCGTTTTACGCGTGGCATCTTTCAGGTCTCCTTAAGCGTAGGGCAGCATGGCGCGAACAGAAGCCATGTTGGTTGCGTCCACCATGGAGGTGCCGCGCAGTTGGCGCTTGGTCTTGGTGGTCTTCTTGGTCAGAATGTGACGCTTGAAGGCGTGACCACGCTTAACACCGCCATTGCCCAGTACTTTGAGACGCTTCTTCGCGCTCGACTTGGTCTTCATTTTCGGCATGGAAATGCTCCTGCTGAATTTTGTTTAGATTAGACACAGGGTGGCCCCAGACGAGTCTGGTTGCTCTTGAAACCACTGCGTCACGCTTTTGAGCAGATCGTTGCCGACCTACAAAACCGACACGGCAGAGCGAACTCTGCCGTGTCGAAGTGACGATTATACCGATTATTTCTTCTTCGGCGCAATCATCATCACCATCTGACGGCCTTCGAGGCGCGGGAACTGTTCCACCGTGCCTACTTCCGCCAGATCGGCTTCGACGCGCTTGAGCAGCGCGAGGCCGATGTCCTGGTGCGCCATTTCACGACCGCGGAAGCGCAGGGTGACCTTGGCCTTGTCGCCTTCAGTCAGGAAACGGACCAGGTTGCGCAACTTGACGTTGTAGTCGCCATCGTCGGTGCCCGGACGGAACTTGATTTCCTTGATCTGAACCTGTTTCTGCTTCTGCTTGGCTTCGTGACGCTTCTTGGACTGCTCGTACTTGTACTTGCCGTAGTCCATCAGCTTGCACACCGGCGGCTGAGCGGTCGGGGAAATCTCCACCAGATCCACATCGCCCTCTTCGGCAAGAGCCATTGCTTCACGCAGACTGACGATGCCAATCTGCTCACCTTCCTTACCAACCAGACGGATCTCGCGAGCGGTAATCTCGCCGTTGATCCGTGCTTCGCGTTCCTGAGCTATAGCTGAAATCTCCTAATAAATGTTTAGTTCGCCGCCGCCGGATCAAGCCTCGGGCATCTCAGCCTTGAGGCGGGCCACGAAGGCATCCAGCGTGAGCTGGCCCAGATCTTCGCCCCGGGCGCGCACGGCAACCAGTTCGTCCGCCTTTTCCTTGTCGCCGACGATGATCTGATACGGCAACTTTTGCAGACTGTGTTCGCGGATTTTATAGCCGATCTTCTCGTTTCTCAAGTCGAGCTCGACACGGAAGCCTTGTTTCTCAAGCGCTTTGGCAATGCCAACCGCATAATCAGCCTGTGCTTCGGTAATATTCATCACCACCATCTGCACCGGAGCCAGCCACAGCGGGAAGGCGCCGGCATGGTTTTCGATCAGAATGCCGAGGAAGCGCTCCAGCGAGCCCAAGGCCGCGCGATGCAGCATTACCGGGCGTTTGCGGCTGTTGTCGTCGGCCACGTACTCGGCGTCCAGGCGCTCCGGCAGCATCAGATCCAGTTGCAGCGTGCCGCACTGCCAGGAACGGCCCAGCGCGTCCTTGATGTGATATTCGATCTTCGGGCCGTAGAAGGCGCCCTCGCCCGGCAACTCCTCCCATTCGACGCCGCAGGCGCGCAACGCGTCGCGCATGCCTTCCTCGGCCTTATCCCAGGTGGACTCTTCGCCGATGCGCTTTTCCGGACGCAAGGCCAGCTTGATCGACACCTTGTCGAAGCCGAAGCGCTCGTACACTTCCATCACCAGGCGGTGGAAAGCCGTAGCCTCCTGGTTGATCTGATCCTCGGTACAGAAGATGTGGCCGTCGTCCTGCACGAAGCCGCGCACCCGCATGATGCCGTGCAGCGCGCCGGACGGCTCGTTGCGGTGGCAGGAGCCGAACTCGGCGTAGCGCAGCGGCAAATCGCGGTAGGAACGCAGGCCGCTGTTGAAGATCTGCACGTGACCCGGGCAGTTCATCGGCTTGACCGCGTAGTCGCGCTTCTCGGACTCGGTGATGAACATGTTCTCGCGATAGTTGGCGGCGTGGCCGGAACGCTCCCACAGATTGGCGTCCATCATCATCGGCGTGCGCACTTCCTGATAGCCCTCGCGGTTCAGCTTGGCGCGCATATACTGCTCGACGTTTTGCCACAGCTGCCAGCCTTTCGGGTGCCAGAACACCATGCCCGGCGCCTCGTCCTGCAGGTGGAACAGGTCCAGTTGCACGCCCAGCTTGCGGTGGTCGCGCTTCTCCGCCTCCTCCAGCATATAAAGGTAGGCGTCCAGGTCTTCCTTCTTGGCCCAGGCGGTGCCGTAGACGCGCTGCAGCATCTCGTTCTTGCTGTCGCCGCGCCAGTAGGCGCCGGCCACCTTCATCAGCTTGAACACCTTCAGCTTGCCGGTGGACGGCACGTGCGGGCCGCGGCACAGGTCGGTGAACTCGCCTTCGCGGTACAGGCTCAACACCTCGCCCTGCGGGATCGACGCGATGATCTCGGCCTTATAAGCCTCGCCTATGCTCTTGAAGTAGGCGATGGCCTCGTCGCGCGGCAGCTCGTAGCGCTCGACCGGAATGTCCTTCTTCGCCAGCTCGGCCATTTTCTTCTCGATCGCCACCAGATCTTCCGGCGTGAACGGGCGCTTGTAGGCGAAATCGTAGTAGAAGCCGTTCTCGATCTCCGGCCCGATGGTCACCTGCGCCTCCGGGAACAGCTCCTTGACGGCGTAGGCCAGCAAGTGGGCGGTGGAGTGGCGGATGATGGACAGGCCGTCGGCGTCCTTGTCGGTGACGATGGCCAGATCGGCATTGCCGTCGATGCGGTAGCTGGTATCGACCAGCTTGCCGTCGACCCGGCCGGCCAGCGCGGCGCGCGCCAGGCCGGCGCCGATGGAGGCGGCGACTTCATGAACCGTTACCGGTTTGTCGAAAGAACGGACCGAGCCGTCCGGCAAGCGAATGTCTGGCATGTCAACTCCAACGAGGGCGTGAGGTTTTCTGTGATCGAGTCTAAAGCAAAAGGACAAAAAAAAAGTGCGGCCTGAGCCGCACTTCTTTTTCGCATGGTACAACCCGCAAGGCTCAGCTTTCGTGAGTATTTTGGGTTGTGGTAGTTCGCAAGACTTTCATCTGAAACTCCATGCATTTAATTTGGTAGGCACGATTGGATTCGAACCAACGACCCCCACCATGTCAAGGTGGTGCTCTAACCAACTGAGCTACGTGCCTGTCGTCGAGGAATGCATAGTAAAAGAGCTGCCCTATTTTGGCAAGCACTTTTTTGCATCCCCGACGCAGGCCGCGTGCTTGCTGTATACTAGCGGACTGATTTTGCTAAACAAACCCTGAAGCGATACTTCGAATAATGTTGAAGTTTACCGTACACAAGACCTCCGGCGGCGCCCGTCGCGGTACGCTGGAGCTGAACCACGGCACCGTGGAGACCCCGGTCTTCCAGCCGGTGGGCACCTATGGCTCGGTCAAGGCGATGAGCCCGGTCGAGCTGAACGACATCGGCGCCGAGATCATCCTGGGCAACACTTTCCACCTGTGGCTGCGCCCGGGCCTGGAGGTCGTCGAGCAGTTCGGCGGCCTGCACGAGTTCATAGGCTGGGACAAGCCCATCCTCACCGACTCCGGCGGCTTCCAGGTGTTCAGCCTGTCCGACATGCGCAAGCTGACCGAGGAGGGTTGCACCTTCCAGAGTCCGATCAATGGCGACAAGCTGTTCCTGAGCCCCGAGATCTCGATGAAGATCCAGACCGTGCTCAACTCCGACATCGTGATGCAGCTGGACGAGTGCACGCCGGGCCAGGTCGACCACGCCACCGCGCAGAAATCGTTGCAGATGAGCCTCAGATGGGCCGAGCGCTCGCGCCGCGCCTTCGACGACCTGAAAAACCCGAACGCGCTGTTCGGCATCGTGCAAGGCAACCTATATACTGATTTGCGTCGCGAATCATTGGAAGGCCTGATGCAGGTCGGCTTCGACGGCATCGCCATCGGCGGCCTGTCGGTCGGCGAGCCGAAGCCGGAGATGTACCGGATGCTGACCGAGCTGAAGGACATGCTGCCGGCCGACAAGCCGCACTATCTGATGGGCGTCGGCACGCCGGAGGACCTGGTGCACGGCGTGGCCAACGGCGTGGACATGTTCGACTGCGTGATGCCGACCCGCAACGCGCGCAACGGCTGGATCTTCACCCAGTGGGGCGACGTCAAGATCAAGAACGCGCGCTACAAGGACGACAAGAAGCCGCTGGACGAGGAATGCGCGTGCTACGCCTGCCGCAACTTCAGCCGCGCCTACCTGCATCACCTGCACCGCGTCGGCGAAATCCTGGGCGCGCGTCTGAACACCATACACAATCTGTTCTACTACCAGGAGCTGATGCGCGAGATGCGCAAGGCCATCGAAGAGGACCGCTTCGAGGACTTCCGCCTGGAGTTCGCGGCCAAGCGCGCGCGCGGCGTCAACTGATCGGGCCGGGCGGGGAACTGCGGCACGCCGCCGCCGGTCCCAAGCCCTTGCCGCGCTCCATGGTTGGAAAAGATATGGAGCATGGCTACAATGCCCTGTTCGAACTTGAAGTCATAACGAAATTTAGGAGTTTCCCTGATGTCCTTCATTACTCCCGCCTTCGCCTCCGGCGGCGCAGCTCCCGCAGGTTTCGATCTGATGAGCTTCCTGCCGATGATCGTGATCTTCGTGCTGTTCTGGTTCCTGATGGTGCGTCCGCAGCAGAAGCGCATGAAGGAAACCCAGAAGATGCTGTCCGAGCTGCAGAAGGGCGACGAAGTGGTCACCCAGGGCGGCATCGTCGGCCGCGTGGCCAAGACCAGCGAACAATACCTGACGCTGGAAATCGCCGACAACGTGGAAATCCACGTTCAGCGCTCGGCGGTCAGCGCCAAGCTGGAAAAGGGCACGCTGAAGTCCCTGTAATGCAAGCTGCGGCCGCCCCGACTCGTTTCGCCGGCGGCCTGTTCATTTCCCTATCCAGAACTAGAACATGAACCGCTTCCCTCTCTGGAAATACCTCGTCATCGTGGTGGCGCTGATTCTGTCGGCGATCTACACGCTGCCCAACTTCTACGGCGAGACGCCGGCGGTGCAGGTCTCCAGCTCGCGCCAATCGATCCCGGTCGATACCGCCGTGATGGCGCGCGTGGAAGATGCCCTGAAGGCGCAGAACCTGAATCCCGACGGCGTGTTCCTCGAGAACAACAGCCTGAAGGTCCGCTTCAAGGACACCGACACCCAGCTGAAGGCGCGCGACGCCATCCAGCACGCGCTCGGCGACAACTACATCATCGCGCTGAACCTGCTGCCGGCCTCCCCCGCCTGGCTGTCCTCGCTGCACGCCAACCCGATGTTCCTCGGCCTCGACCTGCGCGGCGGCGTGCACTTCCTGCTGGAAGTGGACATGAAGGCCGCCATCGACAAGGCGATGGAGCGCTACGCCGGCGACCTGCGCCGCGAGCTGAAGAACAAGCAGGTGCGCTACGGCGACATCAAGCGCGTCGGCAATACGCTGCAAGTGCAACTGCGCGACGCCGACACGCTGAAATCGGCGCAGGACGTGGCCTACCGCTCGCTGCCGACGCTGGCCGTCCGCACCGACGACGTCTCGAACAAGCTGCTGCTGACGCTGAAGCCTGAAGAGATCACCAAGATCCAGAACGACGCCGTCAAGCAGAACATCACCACGCTGCACAACCGCGTCAACGAGCTGGGCACCACCGAGCCCATCATCCAGCAGGCCGGTCCGAACCGCATCGTGGTGCAGCTGCCCGGCATCCAGGACACCGCCCGCGCCAAGGACATCATCGGCCGCACCGCCACGCTGGAAGTGCACATGGTCGAGGACGACCAGGGCAAGGTGGCCGAGGCCCAGGCCGGCAACGTGCCGGCGGGCTACGAACTGTTGGACGAAGTCACCTCGCGCGGCAGCGGCAAGATCCTGCTGAAGAACGACGTGGAGCTGACCGGCGACAATATCAACGACGCCCAACCGAGCTTCGACCAGTTCGGCGCGCCCGCCGTCAGCATCAATCTGGACAGCACCGGCGCCGCCATCTTCCGTCAGCTGACCGCCGAAAACGTCGGCAAGCGCATGGCGATGGTGCTGGTGGAGAAGGGCCGCAAGGAAGTCGTCACCGCCCCGGTGATCCGCACCGAGATCGGCGGCGGCCGCGTCGAAATCTCCGGCAGCATGAACGCCGCCGAGGCCAACGACACCGCCCTGCTGCTGCGCGCGGGCTCCCTGGCCGCACCGATGAACATCATCGAGGAGCGCACCATCGGCCCGAGCCTGGGCAAGGAGAACATCGAGAAGGGCTTCCACGCCACGCTGTGGGGTTTCGCCGCCATCGTCGTCTTCATGGTGCTCTACTACGGCCTGTTCGGCGTGTTCTCCGGCCTGTCGCTGGCGATCAACGTCTTCCTGCTGGTGGCCATCCTGTCGATGCTGCAGGCCACGCTGACCCTGCCCGGCATCGCCGCCATCGCGCTGGCGCTGGGCATGGCCATCGACGCCAACGTGCTGATCAACGAGCGCATCCGCGAGGAGCTGCGCAACGGCTTGCCGCCGCACTCGGCGATCCAGGCCGGCTACGGCCACGCCTGGGCCACCATCCTGGACTCCAACGTCACCACGCTGATCGCCGGCCTGGCGCTGATGATCTTCGGCACCGGTCCGGTGCGCGGCTTCGCCATCGTTCACTGCCTGGGCATCCTGACCTCGATGTTCTCGGCGGTGCTGGTGTCGCGCGGCCTGGTGAACCTGTGGTACGGCCGCCGCCGCAAACTGACCTCGCTGGCCATCGGCCAGGTGTGGAAACCGGAAAACAAGGGCTAAAGCAATGGAGCTTTTCCGCATCAAACGGGACATCCCGTTCATGAGTTACGGCCGGCTCACCACGGCGATCTCGCTGGTGACCTTCGTGCTGGCCGTGTTCTTCCTGGCCACCCGCGGCCTGAACTTCAGCGTGGAGTTCACCGGCGGCACCGTGCTGGAAGTGCAGTACCAGCAATCGGCCGACCTGGACAAGATCCGCGACCGCGTGGACGGCTTGAAGCTGGGCGAGGCCACGGTGCAGAACCTGGGCACCAGCCGCGACGTGATGATCCGCCTGCCGAACAAGCCGGGCACCAGCTCGGCCCAGCTGTCGGACAAGGTGATGGGCGCGCTGAAGGGCGACAACGCCGACGTGCAGCTGCGCAAGGTGGACTTCGTCGGCCCCAGCGTCGGCGCCGAACTGGTGTCCAGCGGCCTGACCGCGGTCATCCTGGTCTGCCTGGGCATCATGCTCTACCTGGCGCTGCGCTTCGAATGGCGCTTCGCCATCGCCGCCATCATCGCCAACATGCACGACGTGGTGATCATCCTCGGCTGCTTCGCCTTCTTCCGCTGGGAATTCTCGCTGACGGTGCTGGCCGGCATCCTGGCGGTGCTCGGCTACTCGGTCAACGAGTCGGTGGTGGTGTTCGACCGGATCCGCGAAAACTTCCGCAAGCCCGGCATGCGCGGCCACGCGGTGGCGTCGGTGATAGACAACGCCATCACCTCGACGATGAGCCGCACCATCATCACCCACTTCTCCACCGAGATGATGGTGGTGTCGATGCTGGTGTTCGGCGGTCCGGCGCTGCACGGCTTCGCGATGGCGCTGACCATAGGCATCATGTTCGGCATCTACTCGTCGGTGCTGGTGGCCAGCCCGATCGCGCTGTGGCTGGGCGTGACCCGCGAGCACATGATCAAACCGGTGAAACCGAAAGAGGAAGCGGTGGTCTGATCCGCTGCTCCCGCTGAATCACTGGCCGGCTCGTCCGGCCAGTTTTTTGTTTCGCCCACCCCGCAACACGCACTGGAACCCTCATGGAAGTCCTGACATTCCTGATCGATTTCATCCTGCACATCGACACCCACCTGGCGCAGCTGGTGGCCAACTACGGCCCGTGGATCTACGCCATCCTGTTCCTGATCATCTTCTGCGAGACCGGGCTGGTGGTGACGCCGTTCCTGCCCGGCGATTCGCTGCTGTTCGTCGCCGGCGCGCTGGCCGCCATGGGCAAGATGGACGTGCACACGCTGACCGCCACGCTGATCGTCGCCGGCATTCTTGGCAACACCGCCAATTACACGATAGGCCGCTACCTGGGCAAGGCGCTGCTGCAGCGCTACCCGCGGCTGATCAAACAGCAGTATCTGGACAAGACCCACGCCTTCTTCGCGCGCCACGGCGGCAAGACCATCATCTTCACCCGCTTCGCGCCGATACTGCGCACCTTCGCGCCGTTCGTCGCCGGCATCGGCGCGATGGGCTATCGCCAGTTCACCATCTACAACGTGCTCGGCGCCGTGATCTGGGTGGCCAGCTTCGTCTACGCCGGCTACTTCTTCGGCAACCTGCCCTTCGTGCGCAAGAATCTGGAGCTGCTGGTCCTCGGCATCATCGTCGTGTCCTTCCTGCCGGCCATCATCGAGTTCCTGCGCCACAAGCGCGCGGCCGCCCGGCAGTAAACCGTAGTAAAATCGACAGGGCCGCCATCGCGGCCTTGTTTGTTTTCAGCCCTGATAATCGCGCCGCCCATGACACGCATCCAACGCCTGCCCGACCACCTCGTCAACCAGATCGCCGCCGGCGAAGTGGTGGAACGCCCCGCCTCCGCGCTGAAGGAAATGCTGGAAAACAGCCTGGACGCCGGCTCGACGCGAATCAGCGTCGACCTGGCCCAGGGCGGCATCAAATTGATACGCGTCACCGACAACGGCGCCGGCATCGCCGCCGACGACCTGCCGCTGGCGCTGGACCGCCACGCCACCAGCAAGATCGCCTCGCTGGACGATCTGGAATCGGTGTCCACGCTGGGCTTCCGCGGCGAGGGCCTGGCCAGCGTGGCGTCCGTTTCGCGGCTGACCCTGGTCAGCCGGCCGCACGACGCAGACCACGCCCATCAGATCATCGCGATAGACGGCACGCTGCACCCGGTGGAGCCGGCCGCCCACCCGCACGGCACCAGCGTCGAAGTAGTGGACCTGTATTTCAACACGCCGGCGCGGCGCAAATTCCTGAAGAGCGAGAACACCGAATACGCGCACTGCGCGGCGACCTTCGAGCGCATCGCGCTGGCGCACCCGGACGTGGAATTCCTGCTGCGCCACAACGGCAAGGTGGCGTGGCGACTGCCGGCGCAAAGCGCCGAGGACCGCGTGGCCGCGCTGTTGGGCAAGGACTTCATCGCCGCGGCCATCCCGCTGGACAGCCAGGCCGGCCCGCTGACGCTGAGCGGCTTCGTCGCCTCGCCCACCTATTCCAAGGCCAGCCGCGACGCCCAGTACTTCTACGTCAACGGCCGCTTCGTCCGCGACAAGACCGCCCAGCACGCGCTGCGCCAGGCCTATCGCGACGTGTTGCACCACGACCGCCACCCGGCCTACGCGCTGTTCTTCCAGCTTGAACCGTCCGGCGTGGACGTCAACGTCCACCCGACCAAGATCGAGGTGCGCTTCCGCGAAAGCCAGGCGGTGCACCAATTCCTGTTCCACAGCGTGCACAAGGCGCTGGCCGGCACCAGCGCCGGCGCCGCGCCGACGGTGCAGGTGGAGGGAAGCGAGCCGGCCGCGCCCCAGCTGCCGCGCGGCGAATCGGCGCCGCTGTTCGGCGGCCAGGCGGCCTCCCCCGCCCCGTCGTCCGGCGCGCCGGCCCCGCAACCGTTCCGCTATCAGCAGCAGTCCATCCCGCTGAGCGTCGCGCGCGAGGCGACCGGCATCTACGACAAGATGTTCGGCGGCCTGCGCGAAGAAGAACGGGCCTTGAACGCCGCCGAAGCGGCGATGCCCGCCCCGGCCGCGTCGCTGCCGCATCCTGCGGTGCTGGCGATTCCGACGCACGACGAGAACGGCATCCCGCCGCTGGGCTTCGCGCTGGCGCAACTGCACGGCGTCTACATCCTCAGCCAGTGCGCCGAGGGGCTGATCCTGGTCGACATGCACGCCGCCCACGAGCGCATCGTCTACGAACGGCTGAAAAACGCGCTGGAGGCCGATTCCATCCCCTTGCAGCCGCTGCTGCTGCCGGTGTCGTTCGCCGCCGACCGGATGGAAGTGGCCACCGCCCACGAGCACGGCAACGAGATGAAGAAGCTGGGCGTCGAACTGGCGCCGCTGTCGCCGACGCAGATCGCCGTGCGCGGCGTGCCGGTGTGGCTGAAGGACGGCGACCCGGTCGACCTGGCGCGCGCGGTGCTGAAAGACGTGCGCGAGTTCGGCCTGACCCAGGTGATGACCGAGCGCCGCAACGAACTGCTGGCGACGATGGCCTGCCACGGTGCGGTGCGCGCCAACCGCCAGCTGACGCTGCCGGAAATGAACGCGCTGCTGCGCGACATGGAAGTGACCGAGCGCTCCGGCCAGTGCAACCACGGCCGCCCGACCTGGAGCCGGCTGACGATGCGCGACCTCGACAAGCTGTTCATGCGCGGACAGTAACGCTGCGTGGCCGGCGCTGGCGCCGGCCGTTCACATCCGCCTCCCCCATCCGTCCCCAAGCTAGACGCCACGCATCGGCGCCGGCTCGCCTGCCAGCCAGGAGGAAGGGACGCATGCCATCCGACCACACCGCGCTTCGCGCCTTTTCCGTGCTGCCGCCGTCGGCGCGGGAGCAGATCCAGTTCAGCACGGTCTGCCTGAGCCATCCGCGCTACAGCTGCGCCGGCGCGCTGGTGGTCGACGCCAATCAGGTCCAGGGCATCGTCTCCGCCAAACACCATCTGTGCGCGCATGCCGGCATGGACACGCCGGCCATCTGGCACCAGGATCAGGTGAACAATCTGGCCGCGAACTTCTTAGACGGCCTGGAAGTCGGCTACGACTTCGCCGCCGCCGTCGGCGAGCCCGGCCGCCCGCCCTCGCCCAGGCTTTGGCAACGGCTGGACACCGACTGCTGCGGCATAGAGTTCCGCAACGGCTACGGCCGCTGGGACTACGACCTGATGTTCATCTGCCTCAGATCGCCGCAGCCGCTACGCGACTACATCGCCGCCAACCCCGCCCATCGCATCGCCTACGGCAACGGCGATCTGGCTTTCTACGGCCAGGACATGGCCGGCAAGGCGGTGTTCGCCACCGGCTTCGGCCACGCGCATGCGCTGCAGATTCACCACGCCCGCGTCGTGAACCGCCACCAGCAGGTAAGGCGCCAGCGCCATCCCAAGCTCCACTTCACCGATGTCCTGAGCCTGGACGGCGCCGCCGGCGGCGGCCCGGTCTTCCACGTCGCCGGCAATGGCCGGGTCTATTTGCTGGGCGCGACGCTGGACATCGACGTGCTGCCGGACCGGCCGCCGCCGGCCCCGGCCGTCATCCGCCACGCGGCGACGGCGCTGTATGCCGGGAATTATCTGTTCTGATCATCGGCCTGCGCCAAGAGCCCGGTTGCTTTGCAGCAGACTCGGGAACCCAAACGGCCTCTTAGACCCGCTAACAAAACCCCTGATCCTGCGTTGCGCCTCCTGGTCGTACGACTGGTACTGCCTACGTCGGCGCACCTTGGCTCAGGTTCTCTGCGAGGTTTTGTTAGCGGCTCTTAATCCCGCCACCGTGACACCGGGCGCCGCTTCCGCGCGGATCAGAAAGATCGAATCCGCATGCCCCCACGCCAGACGCATAACCCTTCGGCAGTTCCCATAAGAATTGGATTAAAAAATCGACAAGACATGCTTGTCGCACAAAGGGGCCTGCGCGGCTTTGCAATGGATTCCTTGTGTACTAGTTTTAAGAACTGCTAAAAATTCAATCATACCGTCAAGATAAAGCACATTCTTGGCAGCTATCGCAAGGGGACGGCGAGGCGGGGCGATACAATATCAAAATTCAGTCAAGCGCTCTTCCATAATGGCTTTAAAGCATTGAATGCATCTTGGAACGTGATCATGTTTTATTTTAGAGATATTGGTTGCTTGTTTTTCCATCCTGGTTCTCGTTATATATTATTGTTGCTTCTAGGATTTTTTCATCAGCCTGCATTTTCACAAACCGAGGTTGTCGTGGCAGCGGAAGTATGGGCGCCAATGATTTATTTTGGGAAAGATGGAAAACCAGCGGGATCTGTCGTGGAATTCATCGATCAGATGAATAAAGTTCAAGATCACTATAAATTCAAGTTCACCATCATACCGAAACTGAGGTTGAATCAGGTATTTCTGGAAAAACGAGCCGATGTCTACCCATTTCGCACTACCGTTTGGACAAAGAAGGAATTAAATTTACTGCCTACCAAAACAATCGTTTCCACCGGCGATGTCTACATCGCGCGAAAAGACAACAAGTATGGCGGCAAGGCGGTATTTTCAGATATTCCGTCGAAGAAAATCGCCGGCGTGCTGGGGTACCACTACGGCATTTTCAATCAAAACCCTGACGAAAAATACATCAAAAGAAACTTTCACGCGGAATTGCTGCCCTCGGACGAGGAAGTCATGAAGTTCATACTCATCGGGCGCGCCGAGGTGGGCATCATGTCGGAAATACTGGTTGGGGCGTTCATGCAAGACCAGGCGATAAGAAATCAACTCATCGTATCCAACACAGCCGACGCCAGAGTCGATTTATCAAATCTGGTTCGTGCCGATGGTCCCATTTCCGTGGCGGACATGAATGCCATCATTAGTAAAATGGACTCGATGGGGAAAATTGAAAAGTATAAAAAAATCATGCACATTGGCGAGTTCGTTCATTAAAGCCCCCATCCGATCGGCTGGCGCCGCCACGATGCCGATAAAGATCTTCCCCTCTTCGCGAAAAAGCCCGAGCCTGCTTTCGCACGCCCGGGCCCTGCGCATGATGCTCGCGCCAGCGCGCTACAGATAGTCCCGCATCCGGTAATAGGCCATTCCCAACACCAGCGCCGGCGTGCGCAATAGTTTGCCGCCGGGGAAATCGCGATGGCGGATTTTAGAGAACAGGTCCAGCCGCGACGCGGTGCCGGCTATCGCCTCGGCCACCACCTTGCCGGCCAGGCCGGTGATGTTGACGCCGTGGCCGGAGAAACCCTGCAGGTAGTAGACATTGCCGGACAGCCGGCCGAAGTCCGGCGCGCGATTGACGGTGATGTCGCAGAAACCGCCCCAGGCATAGTCGACGCCGACATCGGCCAGCTGCGGGAACACGCGCAGCATGTCCCGGCGCATCGCGCCGGCCAGGTCCCGCGGCTCGTGGCCGGAGTAGCTGACCTTGCCGCCGAACAGCAGCCGGTGGTCGGCCGACAACCGGTAGTAGTCGAGCACGAAATTGGTGTCGCACACCGCCATCGCGTCGGCGATCAGCGCGGCGGCGCGCGCCTCTCCCAGCGGCTCGGTGGCGATGACGTAGGTGCCGGCCGGCATGATGCGCCGCTCCAGCGCCGGCTCCAGCGCGCCGATATAGGAATTGCAGGCCAGCACCAGCTGGCGGCAGCGCACCGCGCCGCGCTCGGCATGCACCGTGGGCATCGCGCCGTGTTCTATCCGCAACGCCGGGCTTTGCTCGTGGATGGCCACGCCGGCGTCCAGCGCCGCGCGGGCCAGGCCCAGCGTGTAGTTCAGCGAGTGAAGATGGCCTGAGCGCGGATCGTACAGGCCGCCCTGGTAACGCTCGCTGGCCAGCTTGCCGCGCAGCGTGTCGCGGTCCCACAGCTGCTGGCCGGCATAGCCGTAGCGCTGCTCGGCCTCGCGCTGCCAATCCTCCAGTTCCCGCATGTGTCGCGGCTTGACCGCCACGCTGACATAGCCCCGCCGCCAGTCGCAGCGGATGTCGTGGCGGCGCACCCGCTCGTCTATGATGTCCACCGCCTCCACCGACATGTCCCACAGCGCCCGGGCCGCCTCGTCGCCGACCTGGGCGCGGATGGAGGCGATGTCGCTGGCGAAGCCGGCGATCACCTGGCCGCCGCTGCGGCCGGAGGCGCCAAAGCCCACTTGCGAGCCTTCCAGCACGATGACCGAGAATCCCATCTCGCGCAGGTTCAGCGCCGCCGACAGGCCGGCCAGGCCGCCGCCGACCACGCAGACGTCGCAGCTGGCCTCGCCCAGCAACGGCGGCTGCGCCTCCCAGGCGTTGGCGGTGGCGGCGTAATAGGATGGCGGATGCGGCTGATGGGCGAAACGCAGCATAAAATCCTCGGAAGACGGGGAAAGGAGCGGCTCCGGCGGCGCAGGAGCCGTACAGGGTCACATCGTCAGCACCACCGGGGAGTCGGCCCGCCAGCTGACGTGGACCGGCTCCTCCCAGGTCGGCGCGGTCTCGTTGGCGTCGAACCAGCGCGACGACGGCACCACCGCTTTGACGATCTTGCCGCCGGCCAGTTTCACGTGATAGACGGAGTAGCTGCCCAGATAGGCGATGTCCTCCACCGTGCCGGCGGCGCGGTTGGGTCCCGGCGGCAGAGGCTGCTTGTCCAGCCGCACGTCTTCCGGCCGCACGCTGGCCCATACCCGCATGCCCTTGGGACCGGTGATGCCGTGCTCGATGTGTATCATCCCGCCCAGCTCCTGCGAGTCGATCTCCACCAGGTCCGCCTCGTCCACCACCACCGCGCCCTCGAACATATTGGTGTCGCCGATGAACTCGGCGGTGAAGCGGCAGTTAGGATATTCGTAGATCTCGGTCGGCGTGCCGACCTGCAACAGCTTGCCCTCGCTCATGATGCCGATGCGGCTGGACATCGTCATCGCCTCCTCCTGGTCGTGGGTGACCATGATGCAGGTGACACCGACCGCCTCTATGGTATTGACCAGTTCCAGCTGAGTCTGCTGTCTGAGCTTCTTGTCCAGCGCGCCCAGCGGCTCGTCCAGCAGCAAGAGCTTGGGCCGCTTGACCAGGCTGCGCGCCAGCGCCACCCGCTGCTGCTGTCCGCCGGACAGCTGGTGCGGCTTGCGGCCGGCGAACTTGCGCATCTGCACCAGGTCCAGCATCTTCGCCACCCGCTCGGCGATCTCGTCGCGCGGCACATTGTCCTGCTTCAGGCCGAAGGCGACGTTCTGCTCCACCGTCATGTGCGGGAACAGCGCGTAGTTCTGGAACATCATGTTGACCGGCCTCTCGTACGGCTGCAGCCCCTGCAGGTCCTGGCCGTCCAGCACGATGCGGCCGGCGGTCGGCGCCTCCATGCCGGCCAGCATGCGCAGCAGCGTCGACTTGCCGCAGCCGGAGCTGCCCAGCAGCGCGAAAATCTCGTTTCTGCGGATGTCGAGGTCGATGTGGTCCACCGCCAGGTGGTCGCCGAATTTCTTCACCACTCCGGCGATTCTCAGATACGGCGCTTCTTCGACTGCGGCGGCTTGGCTGGCGCCGCGGGCGGGAACGGCGCTTGCGTGTTGGCTGGCCGCGATGGCTTCCGGCATGATCTGACTCCCTCCAGCTCGGGCGCCCGGCGGGGCGCCGCTACGGTTGAACGCGTGCTGCTAGTGAACGGGGAGACGCCGCGAGATCGGCCTCCCCGGCATGAACAGGCTTTAAAACGGCGGCCATGGCCGCGCCGTTGCCGGCGTGGCGAGATCGATGACGGCGTGCCTGAAAAAATTAAACGAATAATAGCTAGAGCGGGAAGGTGCGGACGGCG
This sequence comes from Chromobacterium sp. ATCC 53434, assembly GCF_002848345.1. NCBI lineage: Bacteria > Pseudomonadati > Pseudomonadota > Betaproteobacteria > Neisseriales > Chromobacteriaceae > Chromobacterium > Chromobacterium sp. ATCC 53434. The sequence goes on from NZ_CP025429.1 coordinate 3,548,699, forward strand.
GCGCGGCCGTCACGGCGATGCTGCTGACCATGATGTCTCCTCTTATCTGCCGCATCGTCGGCGGCATAGGCCGGGAGTCTGTCGCTCCGGCTCTTGCGACACAGCCTATGCCATGTTTAATAAATTTGACAAGAGGCGCCGCCGCCGCGCCGCGATAGCTGTCACTTTCCCGCCGCAGGCGATGGCCGGCGACGCCGCTTCAGGACTGTCCGCAACGACAGGATGCCGGCTCTCCCGGCTGGCGGCATTCGACGAACAGGCTGTTGCCCGGCATTTTCTTGGCCCGCTTCTTCGCTTCGGCCGTCGCCGCGCCGATCTCGCGGTGGCTGTGATACTGCCCGGCCCTGACCTTGACCACGCCCAGCGACAAGGCGGTCAGCGGCAGAAACACCGTCTCGCCGCTGCGCGCGGCCACCTCGAAGCCGCCGGCGGCGCGGTGCGCCTCGGAGAAGTGCGCCGACGCCTGCTCGCCGAAACGGGCCAGCATCCGCCGCAGCCGCGCCTCCCAGTCGTCGGACTGCATCAGCAGCACGAAATCGTCGCCGCCGACATGGCCGACGAAATCGCGCTCCGGATCGGCGTGCGCCAGCAGCAGATGTGCGACCAGCTCGATCAGGCTGTCGCCGGCGGCGTAGCCGTACAGATCGTTGAAGGGCTTGAAGTGGTCCAGGTCGGCGTAGGCCACGACGAAGGGCGCGTCCATGCCCAGCAGCCGGTCCACCGTCTCGTTGATCGGCACATTGCCGGGCAGGCCGGTCAATGGATTGGCGTAGCGCGCCGCCGACAGCTGCAGCTCGGTGATCTTGCGCATCAGCGCGAAGCCGGTGCCCATGCCGAGATAGCGGCCGTTGTCGGTGATGATGAAGCCGTCCACCAGGTAGCGCCGCTCCGCCGCCACCACCAGGCTGGACAGCTCGTGCACATTGATGTCGGCGTTCACCACCAGCGGCTGCTTGTCCATCATCATCCGGCAGGGTTTCTTGCCGTACAACTCGCGGTTGAACGGTTTGGCGAAGCGCTCCAGCAGATGGTGGCGGCGCAGCAGCCCCACCGGCACGCCGTCCTGCACCACCGGAATGGCGAAGCAATCCGGGTGTTCGGCAAAGCGGCGGTAGGCGGTTTCATTGGGCACGCGGTCCTCCAGCGGCGCCACCTCCAGCAGCAGATCGCGCGCCAGCGGCTGGTAGCGCGAACTGGGGCGGCGGCCGGCCCACGGCAGCGTGTCGGCCATCGACGGCAAGGCTTGCGGCGGCCTGGCCTGCGGCCGCGCCAGCAGATAGCCCTGGCCGTAGCGCACGCCCAACCGGCACAAGGTGCGCAACTCCGCCGCCGACTCGATTCCCTCGGCCACCAGCAGCGCGCCGGACTGACGGGCGATGTCGACGATGGAGCGAACGAACTGCTCCTTCAGCGGGTCCAGATGTATGTGCCGCACGAAGTGCTTGTCCAGCTTGACGATGTCCGGCCGCAACTCCGACCACAGCCTGAGATTGGAAAAGCCCTCCCCCAGATCGTCGAGCGCGATGCGCAAGCCATCCCGGCGGCAGCCGTCGGCCACCTCGCGCAAGGCCGGATAGCCGCCGCTGGGCCGGGTCTCGGTCAGTTCCAGAATCACGCGCCGGCTGTCCAGCCCCGCCCCCTCCAGCAAGGCGAGCACCGCCGCGGGACGCCGCCCCTGCGCCAGTAAGGTCTCCGGACTGATATTGACGAAAAGCAGCCCGGGCAGCGCCAGCTCGGCGAAACGCTCGGCGCAGGCCCGCAAACAGGCCAGATCCAGCGCCAGCGTCATCCGGCAGCGCTCGGCGGCCTCGAACAGCATCGTCGGCGAATGCAGCGCGCTGTCCGACGGGCCGCGAATCAGCCCTTCGTGGCCGAGCACGGTCCCGGCCTCCAGGTCGACGATGGCCTGGAACACCGGCAGCAGCCTGCCCTGCCGGATAATGGCCTCCAATTGCTGGCAGCCGTCCGCCAGCCCGGGCGGCGGCGATGGCTCGACACAAGTTTGCATGATGGGGAAAAACGGTCCGCTACGATAAAACCGTCCCAATTTAAGACAATGAGGTGTCAATGGCGTGACATCCGGCCATTCTGCGTCTCCGGCCTGTTCAGCGCCCGGCCGCCGGTTCTAGAATGAAGACACCCTAGCCAGCAGGAGCATGCGATGCCCCACGCCCAGATAGCCGGACACACAGTCTATTACGAGGACAGCGGCCATGGCTCGCAGACGCTGCTGCTGCTGAACGGCATCACCATGTCCACCGTGGGCTGGACCTTGATGCTGCCGCTGCTGGAGCCGCATTTCCGTCTGCTGCGGATGGACTTTCTCGGCCAGGGACAAAGCGATCATCCGCCCGGCGACGCCTATCTTCTGACCGAGCAGGCCGACCTGGCCGCCGGCCTGCTGGACTGGCTGCAACTGGACCGGGTCTACGTGACCGGCCTGTCGTACGGCGGCATGGTGGCCCAACACCTGGCCCACCGCCATCCGGGCCGGGTCGAACGGCTGCTGCTGGCCGGCACGCTGGCCTGGGCCGACAGCGTCAACGGCCATATCGGCGACAGCTGGATCGCCGCAAACCGTCAGGGCGGACTGGACCTGCGTTATCAGATCAGCGTACCGTGGCTGTTTTCCAGCCGCTTTCTCGCCGCCAACGCCGCGATGCTGGACGATCTGAAAATGCTGGCCGGACTGGTGGACTGGGACGCGGTGATCCGGCTGATCAACGGCGTCAAGCAGCACGACGCCCGCACCTGGCTGCCTCAGTTGCAACTCCCGGTCCATATCCTGGTCGGAGACGAGGACAGGCTGACGCCGCTGTATCAGGCCAGGTTGCTGCACGACCTGATCGCCGGCTCCGAACTGGAAATCCTGCCCGGCGCCGGCCACGTGCTGCACATCGAAGCCGCGGACGCCTTCGCCCGCAGCATCATCCGCTTCGGCTCGCGCTGAGGCGGCCACGAACAAGAGGGGAGATTGATGAGCACCGACGCCGTACTGCTGACCGTAGACAAACAGGGCATCGCCACCGTCGCGCTGAACCGCGCCGACCTGCACAACGCGCTGGACGACGAAACCATCAGCCTGCTGGCCGCCACGCTGGAAACGCTGGCCGAGGACGCCACGGTGCGCGCGGTGGTGCTGACCGGCAACGGCATCAGTTTCTCCGCCGGACACGATCCCGACTGGCTGCGTCGGCTGTCGCAGTTCTCCGCCAGCGAGCTGAACCGCTACGCCCAGCAGATGGCACGGCTGCTGCACACGCTGGACACGCTGCCCCAGCCGACGCTGGCGCGGGTCCAGGGCTCGGCCTTCGGCCTGGGCGTCGCGCTGGTCGCCTGTTGCGACATCGCCATCGGCGTGTCTGAAGCGCTGTTCAGCCTGTCCGAGGTCAAGTTCGGCCAGATCCCGGCGCTGGCCGCCCCGTATCTGGTGCGCGCCATCGGCGAACGCGCCGCGCGCCGCTACTGCATCAGCGCCGAGCGCTTCAACGCCGGCAAGGCCAAGCGGCTGGGCCTGCTGCACCAGGTGGTGGAAAACGACGAACTGGACGCCGCGGTGCAGCACCTGCTGGACCATCTGCGGCTGAACAGCCCGGCGGCGATGCGGGCCGCCAAGCACCTGCTGGGCGAGATCGGCAGCCAGGAGATCACGCCGCAGGTGATGCAGCGCTGCATCGAGCACAGTCTGGCGGTGCGGATGAGCGACGAGGGCCGCGAGGGCATACAAGCGCTGATCGAGATGCGCCGTCCCGGCTGGATGGAATAACCGCCGTCACGGACTGGCCGCTGGGCGGCCGCGGTGCGACAATGGCCGCGTCAACATCTGCCGTCCAAGCCATGTCCAACCACACTTTTTTCTGGCACGACTACGAAACCTTCGGCGTGGTGCCCCGCCAGGACCGGCCGTCTCAGTTCGCCGGCATCCGCACCGACGCCGAACTGAACGAGATCGGCGAGCCGGTGATGCTGTACTGTCGCCCGGCGCCCGACTACCTGCCGACGCTGCAGGCCTGCCTGCTGACCGGCATCACGCCGCAGCAGTGCCTGCACAACGGCGTCGCCGAACACGAATTCGCCGCCGTGATCGAGCGCGAGCTGGCCACGCCCGCCACCATAGGCGTCGGCTACAACTCGCTGCGCTTCGACGACGAGGTCACCCGCTTCCTGTTCTGGCGCAATCTGATTGATCCGTACGCGCGCGAATGGCAGAACCACTGCGGCCGCTGGGACCTGCTGGACCTGGTGCGCGCCACCTACGCGCTGCGCCCGAACGGCATCGTCTGGCCCCAACACGAAGACGGCCGCGTCAGCTTCAAGCTGGAACACCTGTCGGCCGCCAACGGCCTGGCCCACGAAGCCGCCCACGACGCGCTGTCCGACGTGCGCGCCACCATCGCCCTGGCGCGGCTGATCCGCCAGCGCCAGCCGAAGCTGTTCGACTACTATCTGACCTTGCGCAAGAAGGACGCGGTCAAGGTGCAGCTGTCGCTGCACGCTCCGCAACCGGTGCTGCACGTCTCCGGCATGTATGGCGCCGAGCGCGGCAACCTGGCGGTGGTGTGGCCGCTGGCCGCGCATCCGACCAATGCCAACGAGGTCATCGTCTGGGATCTGGCCCACGATCCGGCCGAGTTGCGGGGCCTGAACGCCGACAAGCTGCGCCAGCGGATGTTCAGCCGAGCCGAAGACCTGCCCGAAGGCGTCGCGCGGCTGCCGATCAAGACCATACACATCAACAAGTCGCCGTTCGTCGTCGCCAATCTGAAAGTGCTGAGCGACGAACGCGCCGCACACTGGGGCGTCGATCTCGCCGCCGTCCACCGCCACGCCGAGACCGCCCGCGCGCTGCCCGACCTGTCGGCGCAGTGGCGCAAGGTCTACCAGCGCGAGGCCGGCGAGCCGCAGGACGTGGACCAGAATCTGTACGGCGGCTTCGTCTCCAACAACGACCGCAAGGTGCTGCAGAAGATGCGCCGGCTGTCGGCGCCGCAACTGGCCGGCGAAATGGCGCTGTTCGAAGACCCGCAGCTGGCCGAGCTGCTGTTCCGCTACCGCGCGCGCAACTTCCCCGACACCCTGTCCGGCGACGAGCGGCGGCGCTGGCGGCAATGGTGCCGCGCCCGGCTGGGCGCCGCGCAGCCGGCGTTCGAGCGGGAACTGGCGGAACTGCTGGCGACCGAGCTGACGCCGCCGCAGCGACAGCTACTGCAGCAGGTGGCCGACTACGCCGCCACGCTGCAGGCGCAAACTGACTAAAACCGGGCCAGGCCGGGGCCCGCGACCCCGGCCTACGCGTTTTCTCGTATGAATTTTCACTAATTGATCAACTAAAACTATTTATATGTAGAACGGCGATGCCATCCGGGAGGCCCGCATGCTGCAACAACTGACTGTCCGACAGAAACTGCTGAGCGGTTTTTCGCTGTTGATCCTGCTGCTGTGCGCCGTCGTGGTGGTGGCCTATCAAAAGTTGCAGACCATCCAGGACAACGTCCACGAGATCAAGGAAGACCGCTATCCGAAAATCGTGCTGTCCAACCGCGTCTCCCTCAATCTGCTGTACATCAGTCGCGAAGTGCGCGACGGCATCCTGTCCCGCGACCCGCAGAAGGTGGAGCGCCACATCCGCAACGTGGAGGCCTTGCGCGCCAGCAACCAGGCCGACCTCGACCGCATGGAGCCGTTGCTGTCGCAACCGGAGGGACGCGCGCTGTTCGTCAAGATCCGCGACGCCCAGACGCAGCAGCGGCCGCTGTTCGCGCCATTGTACGAATTGATGCGCAGCCACCAGATCGACGCCGGCCGCGAATTCCTGGACCAGCGCTTCGCTCCGACCAACAACGCCTTCATCGCCGCGCTGCAGTCGTTGCGCGAACGGCAGCAGGGCCGGCTGGAGAAATCGATGCTGTCGGCCCAGCAGTCCAGCCAACAGGCCATCACCATCTTGCTGTCCACCGCGCTGGTCTCGCTGGTTCTGGCGGTGCTGGTGGCGCTGGCCATCTCCGATCTGATCACCACGCCGCTGCGCAAATCGGCCGAGCTGGTGCACCAGATCCGGCTGGGCGACCTGTCCGGCACCTCAGAACCGATCCCGCCGGCCCGCGACGAAGTGCTGGGCATCGCGCGCGACATCCAGGAAATGCGCGAGGGCCTGCGCGCCGTGGTGCTGAGCATCCAGGAAAACGCCCACCAGGTGTCGGACTCGGCGCGCGCGCTGTCCGGCATGGCGCAGCAGGTGGCCAACGGCGCCCAGACCCAGGCCGAGGCCACCACCTCGGCCGCCGCGTCGATCGAACAGCTGACCGTCAGCATCAACCAGGTGGCCGACAACTCCAGCGAGGCGTCCGAACAGGCCCAAACCGCCGGCCAGCTGGCCAACCGCGGCGGCAGCGAGGTGCTGGAGTCGGTCGGCAAGATACGTTTCGTCACCACCTCGGTGGACGACACCGCCAAGCAGATGAACAGCCTGACCAAGGAAGTGCAGCAGATAGGCAATATCGTCACCGTGATCCGCGATGTGGCCGACCAGACCAATCTGCTGGCGCTGAACGCCGCGATCGAAGCGGCCCGCGCCGGCGAGACCGGGCGCGGCTTCGCCGTGGTGGCGGACGAGGTCAGGAAGCTGGCCGAGCGCACCACCACCTCGGCGCAGGAAATCACCACCATGATCGCGTCCATCCAGCAGGGCGTCGGCAAGGTGGTCAGCAGCATGGGCCAGAGCCTGGACTGCGTCGAGGGCGTGTCCGGCACCGCCGAGCAGGCGTCCAACTCGATGCGCGAGATCGAAAGCAGCGCCGGCACCATCATGCGCACGATACAGAGCATCACCGGCGCGCTGAGCGAGCAGCGCAGCACCAGCCAGAGCCTGGCACAGGACATGGAAAAGGTGTCGAAGATGGCCGAGGAGAACAACGCCACCGTGCAGGAGCTGGCCACCACCTCCACCCAACTGAGCTCGCTGTCCACCCAGCTGCAGAACGTCACCACCCGCTTCCGGCTCTGAGAGCCTGTTCAAAGTCTTTTGCGACAGCGCCCTAAGACTTTGAACAGGCTCTGCCCCAACGCGCGCGCCACAAACTGCCAATCCATCCGGCATTTCACCGTATAATCGCCGCCATCATCCCGATACGAGGCGTGCGATGGATCCCGTTCTGCTGTTTCACTCGCTGTTGATGGGCCTGGTCGAAGGCATCACCGAATTCCTGCCGATCTCGTCCACCGGCCACCTGATACTGGCCGGCGACCTGCTGGGCTTTCTGGACAAGGAAAAGCGCGACGTCTACGAAATCTTCATCCAGCTGGGCGCGATGCTGGCGGTGGTGTGGGAGTACCGCGGCAAGATAGGCCGCACCGTCGCCGGCGCAGTCCGTCCCGGCGGCGAACGCAATCTGTTGCTGGCCATCGTCATCGCCTTCATTCCGGCCGCCGTCGCCGGCCTGCTGTTCTCCAAGCAGATCAAGGCTGCGCTGTTCAATCCGGTCTGCGTCGCCGTCGCCTTCATCGTCGGCGGCCTGGTCATCCTGTGGGCGGAGAAGCGCGAGCACAAAGTCGCTGTGGCAACGGTCGATGAGCTGAGCCTGAAGGACGCGCTGAAAGTGGGCCTGTGCCAGTGCCTGGCGCTGATTCCCGGCACCAGCCGCTCCGGCGCCACCATCATAGGCGGCCTCTTCCTCGGCCTGTCGCGCCAGGCGGCGACCGAGTTCTCCTTCTTCCTCGGCATCCCGACGCTGGGCGCTGCTTCGCTGTACAGCCTGTACAAGCACCGCGCCGCGCTGAGCGCCGACGACGTCGGCGTGTTCGCCGTCGGCTTCCTCGCCTCCTTCGTCTTCGCCTTCCTGGCGATACGCGCGCTGCTGCGCTTCATCGCCACGCACAGCTTCGAGGCCTTCGCCTGGTACCGGATCGCCTTCGGCCTGATCGTGCTCGGCACCTGGTGGAGCGGCCTGGTCGACTGGAGCGCCTGAGCGGCGCTCAGAAACGGCCGCTGACCGCCGCGCCAGCGTAGCCCAGGCAATCCTCGACGCGTCGGCGCTGCACTGCGCCCAATTCGTCGAGGGCGAAATAGCGCCAGGCGGAATGCTCGGCGCTCAGCCCGGGCTCCGCGTCCGGCGGCGGCTCGCAGCGGAACACGAAGGCCTGCGAGTTGTAGGCGCTGTGGTAATAGACGCCGCTCAGATACAGCGGCGCCACCTCCCATCCCAATTCCTCCCGGCATTCGCGCACCACGCACTCGTGTATGGTCTCGCCCGGCTCCAGCGCGCCGCCCGGCAGGCCCCAGGCAAGATCGCCATACGTCGCCTTCAACAGCAGCACCCGCCCGGCCGCGTCGACGATCACCGCGTGGGCGCTGAGACGGAAAGTATCGTCGAAAGCCACCGCCTATTGCCTGGCCTCGCGGCTGACGCGCTCGAAGAATTCGTAGATGCCGGTCTCGCTCATGCGGCGGGCGTCGGCCAGTTCGCCGGCCCGCGTCGCGTAGATCACCTTGTTGTCCGGCGACAGCACCACCGCCGCCGGAATACCTTTGGCGATCGGATGGCCGTAAGCGGCGTCGATGTCGAGATTGTGGTCGAAATTGCCGACATCCACCTTCACCACCTTGAACTCGCGCGCCAACAGCTCGGCGCTCTTGCCGCCGCTCAGCGCCGCGTCCAGCGCGCGGCAGTCCGGGCACCAGTTGGCGCCCAGGATCAGCAACACCGGCTGGCGGCTCTGCTTCGCGCTCTCCAGCGTCCGGCTCAGCTCGGCCCGGGCGTCGGCCTTCTCGTCGTACGGCAGGCCGCCGGCCAGCGCGGCGGCGCTCGCCAGCAGCAACGTCAACAGAATCAGCAGTTTTTTCATGGCAATCTCCGGGATCAGGCCAGCCGCGGCAGGCACAGTATTTCGGTTTTCACCGAATGGGCGATGAAACATTCGGCGTGGGCGGCATGGTGCAGACGCTCCAGCTCCTGCTGCGTCGGCAGCTTGTCGCCGGAAAAGGACGTGGCGGGCTGCAGCGTCACCCGCGCCACCCAGGCCTTGCCGGCCTCGTTCCTGGCCATCTCGCCGACGGCGACATCGTGATATTCGTCGACGCGGAAACCGGCGCGCGCGGCGATATCCAGAAACCACAGCATGTGGCAACTGGACAAGGACGCGATGAAGGCCTCCTCCGGGTCCACCGCCGCCGGATCGGAATACGGCGGCGGCACCGTCTGCGGCGCGGAAGAAGCCGGCACCTCGGCTCCGCCGTCGAATTTCAGCACATGCCTGCGGCTGTAGCGGCGATCGAGAAAATCCTGATCGCCGCGCCGCCATATCACTTCCGCCTGATGCTGCGCCATCGCGCCCGCTCCTTGTCCACTTGGTCAACGCCGATGATAGCATGACGATGACAAGGACATGTCCGCGCTCAGCGGCAGCAGGATGGCCGCAGCGCGGCGAGGCCCCACACCTCGTCCTGTTCGGCGCGCCAGCGCCGCAGCGCGGCCAGATCCAGCTCCGCCGGCAGCAAGCTGGCTTGCGCGTCGGCGGCGGCCAGCAGACGACCGCGGGCGTCGATCAAACAGCTGGCGCCGTCGTATTGCGGCGCCGGGTAATTGCACAAGGCGACGGCGAAGCGGTTTTCCAGCGCCCGTCCGCGCAGCTGCTGCAGGCGGACATCGCCCAATTCGGCGTCGTCGCGCATCGGACAGGCATTCGGGACCAGCACCAGCTCGGCGCCCTGCCGCATCAGCGCGCGGCCCGCCTCGGGAAACTCGCGGTCGAAGCAGATCATCGCGCCGACGCGCACCGTCTCGCCGCCGAGCGCGACGTCGGCGCAGACGAAGCCGTCGCCGCCTTGCAGCGCGGTCTCGGTGCCGTCGGTGAAATCGCAGATGTGGACCTTGTCGTACTGCAGCGCGATCGCGCCATCTGCGCCGTACAGCCGCAGCCGGTTGCGCAGCGCGCCGTCGACGCGGGCGAGATAGGTGAAGCCTATGGCCAGGCCCAGCCCGGCGGCCAGCCGGGGGATCTCGGCCAGAACCAGCTCGTCGTCGTCCCAGGCGTGGTCGGTGTTCATCCGTTGCGGCGCGTAGCCGGTGGACCACATTTCGGGCAGCAACAGCAGATGGGCGCCATCGGCAGCCGCGTCCTCGCACCACCGCCGCAACAGCGGCAGGCGGCGCGACGGATCGTCAGGCGCGGCCTGCTGCGCCAGCGCCAGTCGTATCGTGCTCACACCAGCGCGATCCGCACGTAGATGGGCTGGTACGGCGCGTCCTGGCTGACCCTGACCATGCCCTCCTTCACCAGCTCCAGCACGGCGATGAAATTGACCACCAGATGGGCGACGCCCTTGTCGACGTCGAACAGCTCCTCGAACGGCACGTACTCCTTGCCGTCCAGATAGCGCAGAATCCAGCTCATCTGCTCGCGTACCGACAGCTCGTCCTTTTCCACCTTGTGGTGGCGGCGATGCTTGGCGCGCGACAGGATGGCCAGCCAGGCCTGGCGCAGATCGGCGGCGCCGACGTCCGGCAACCGCTGTTCGGCCGACTGCTCGATCAACACCGCCAGCCAGGCGAAATCGCGGTCGGCCTGAGGAATCTTGTCCAGCTCCAGCGCCGCCAGCTTCATCTGCTCGTATTCCAGCAGCCGGCGCACCAGCTCGGCGCGCGGATCGTCCGGCTCGCCGTCCTCGTCCAGCTGCGGCCGCGGCAGCAACAACCGCGACTTGATCTCGATCAGCAGCGCCGCCATCAACAGATACTCGGCCGCCAGCTCCAGCCGCCCGTCCTTCATCGCGTCGATATAGGACATGTACTGGGCGGTGATCTCGGCCATCGGGATGTTCAGCACATCCAGGTTCTGCCGGCGGATCAGGTAGAGCAGCAGGTCGAGCGGGCCCTCGAAGCTCTCCAGGATCACTTGCAGCGCGTCGGGCGGGATGAACAGATCCTGCGGCACCTCCAGCACCGGCTGGCCGAACACATGGGCGATCGGCACGCTGGGCGGCAGTTCGGGCGCGGTCAGCTGGAAATCGGCGGCATCGCCGCTGGCGGGAGTCTCGGGCACGGCATTCATGGCGGCAAGGATACCACGCGGGCGCTTGAACTTTTACCCGCAAAAGCGCACCAACAGGCTTTGATTCCGGACGATACCGCATTGCCCCCTCTCCGCCTGCTGCTGACTCTCTGCCTGCTTTCCGTCACCGCCCTGCCGGCCGCCTGCCAGGCCGCCGACGTCCCCGCCACCGGCAAGGCGCCGCGCCTGACCGATGCCCGCTCGCCGCATTTCTGGCGCAAGCGCGAGATCGAGGAAATCAGCCGCCGCATCATCGAGCGGGAGCTGGGCTACGCCGACGCGCCGCGCTATATCGTCGCGGCCGACGGCGGCGACGCCGGCAGCACCTATCGCTTCCGTCTGGCCCCGCCGCCGCGCCACGGTCTGGCCCTGCCGACGCCGGCGGTGTCCTTTGTGGTCAGCGGCGATCTGGCCAGCGGCCGGGTCGTCAGCATCTGCCACCAGCGCGACGGCCGCTGGCAGGGCTGCCGCTCGCCGCGCGCCCAAATCCGCTCCTGAGCCGCGGGCCGCCGGCTACTCGACCCGCTCGTCCAAACTGACTTCCATCAGCTGGCAGGCGCCGGTCTGCTGCAACAGCCGCTGCGCCCGCACCAGCCATTCGCCGTCCGCCGCGCGCAGCCGGAACGGCCGCAACGGCTGGTAGGCCCGTCCGGGCAGCAACAACACCCCCCGCCGCAAAAAGCGCCGTTCTGCCTGCAACAGCAAGCCCGGCGCCATCGTCCCGTCGTCCAGGCTGGTCACCGCCGCGGCCTCGACCGCCAGCGGCCGCTTGCCGACGAACTCCACGCCGCACTCCCCCGGCAGCGGATCGTCCGGCAGGCTGATCCAGCGCACCAGGCCCAGCTGCCAGCCGAAGCCGCGCCGCTTCAGCATCACCGGCTCGCCCGCCTGCAAGGCCAGGCCGGCCAGCTCTCCGCCCAGCCGGATGCCGGCGGCGCTCAGATTGAGCACCAACAGCTCGGCCGGCGGCGTTTGCGGCGACGGCGCGCCGTCATGCGCCATCTGCCAGCAGCGCTCGAAACCGGCCAGCAGCTGCACGCGCTGGCCATTGCGCTGATTCAAGCGCAAATGCCGCCGCTGCGGCGGCTGGCTCCACTCCCCCTCCAACCGCGCCAGCAACTGCCACTCGGCGGCGGTCGCCGTCTGCGCGCCGCCTTCCATCGCGGCCCGCAGCGCGCGCAGCACCGGCTCGGCGTCCAGTAGCCAGCCCGCGCCGGCGGCCGTCTCCGGCTCGGCGAACCGCGCCGGCAGATCGGCATTCAACTCGACCCGCCAGCACGCCTCCCGTCGGCCGCTCGGCAAGGCCTGCAGCGCCAGCCTGCCGCCATGCCCCTCCAGCCAGGCCAGCAGCAATTGCAGCCGCGCGGTCTGCAAACGATTGCCGCCGCTGATGCCCAGCAGCAACAGCTTGCGGTAGCTGACGCCGGCGCTGGCCAGCCCTTCGGCCGGCAAGCGCGTGTACCATCGCTGCGCGCGCGCGTCGGCGAACACGCGGTGACAGCCTTGCCAGAAACCGGCCGGCAGCGGCGCGTAGCGCAGCGCGCACAAGCCGGCCAGGCGCCAGCCGCTGGCCAACGCCAGCGCCGATGCCAGCCATCGGCCGTCGCGCCTGGCCGGCAGGCCGCCGTCGGCCGCGGCCAGCCGCGCGCACTCCTCGTGTAGCCACAACCACCAGCGACGCGCCTCCTCGCCGGCCGCCGCGCGCGACGGCAGCGCCGCCGCGGCGTCGAACAATATGCGCAGCGCCGACAAATACGGGAGCGGGTCCGGCTCCAGCTGCCGCAGGCGGAGCGCATGCCGCCGCAGCGCTTGCCAGGCCTCGGCGGCCGGCAAGGCGGCCAGACTCCGCAGTTCCGCCTCCGATATCGGCGGCCCGTCGGCCTGGCCGCGGGCGACAGTCAGTTTCAACATGATGGCCATGACAAATCGATTGGGTGGCGCATCTTAGCGCTTCGCCCCGGCCGCCGCGATCACGCCGGTTCGGCAATATTGCCAAGCGCCGCCAGGACTTCCGCGCTGCCCGTCACCCGACAGTATTCTCCGTCCAGATTGGCCAGGCTCATCGCGTGCACCTCGTCGGCGCGGCGCTGGCGGCCATGCCAGTCGGTCTTGTCGAAAGCGAAGCAGCCGTCTTCCGCCAGCCAGGTCGAAAAGCCCAGATTGCCGGCCATCCGCACCGTGGCTTCAACCGAGTTGCTGGTGCTGACGCCGGCCACCACCAGTTCCAGCCAGCCCCTCTCGCGCAGCAAGGCCTCCAGTCCGGTGCCGATGAAGGCGCTGTTGGTCTGCTTGGCGATCACCGTCTCGCCGGCAAGCGGCAAGGTCTCGGGCTTGAACGCATTGCCCGGACGATCCGGCCGGAACGTGGAATCCGCCTCGGTGGAATCGTGGCGGATATGGATCAGCGGCAGGCCGCGCGCGCGCCAGGCCTGCAGCAGGCTGGCGCACACCCGCTCGGCCTGAGGATTGTTGCGCGGCCCCCAGCTGGGATCGTCGACCGCCTGCTGCATGTCGATCAGCAGCAGCAACGGCATCCGGGAAGAAAATCGCGGCGGCGCGGACATCGTTCAGCCTTTCAGATGAAAATGGCATGATGCCACGGCGCCGGCGCCACCGCATCGCCGGCTCAGGACTCCCAGTACTCTCCCGGCATATAATCGCTGAAATACCATTGCTGGCCTTCCGGATCGCGCGCCAGATAGCCGCTGGCGCCGTAGTCCTCGCGCTTCAGCGGCTGCACGATATCGGCGCCCCCGGCCCTGGCCCGCTCGTAGTGCGCCGCCGGGTCCTCCACGTGGACGCACAAGGCCTGCGCCAGGCCCGGCAGGCCGCGCGCGCCGATCCACCGCTGTTCCGGCTTGGGGCTGGACACCATGATCACCGTATTGCCCAGGCTCAACTCCGCGTGATGGACCCGGCCATCCTCGATCACCGCGAAGCGGCGCTGAAAGCCGAACACCCGCTCCAGCCATGTCATCGCCGCCACCGCGTCGTCGTAGCACAGGCACGGGTACACGCCTGGCAGGGCTCTGGTTTCGCTCATCCCACTCTCCCGGATCGGCCATATGGCTGATTCACTGTAGGACAATGGCAATAAAAAACCGCCCTGCGAAAGGGCGGTTCGTTCACGGCTTCGACGCAGACGGAATCAGGCCGACAACTCCAGCATCAGCTTGTTGATGCGCTTGACGAAGGAGGCCGGGTCTTCCAGCTTGCCGCCCTCTGCCAGCAGCGCTTGGTCGTACAGCACCTGGGCCAGGTCGGCGGCGCGGATCTCATCGGTTTCGTCGGCCAGTTTTTTCACCAGCACATGCTCCGGATTGATTTCCAGCGTCGGCTTGGCGCCCTCGACACTCTGGCCGGCGGCCTTCAGCATCCGCTCCAGGTGGGCGCTCATATCATGCTCGCCGGCCACCAGGCAGGCCGGGCTCTCGGTCAGGCGCGCGGTGGCGCGCACTTCCTTCACCTGCTCGCCCAGCGCTTTCTGCACTTTCTCGACCACCGGCTTGGACGCCTCCTCAACCTGCTTCTGCGCCTCCTTGTCGGCCTCGTCCTCCAGCGCGCCCAGATCCAGCGCGCCCTTGGCGACCGATTGCAGCGCCTTGCCGTCGAACTCCAGCAGCGAGCCGGTGACCCACTCGTCTACGCGGTCGGTCAACAGCAGCACTTCCACGCCCTTCTTCTTGAACACTTCCAGGTGCGGACTGTTCTTGGCGGCGGCCAGCGTGTCGGCGGTGATGTAGTAGATCTTGTCCTGACCTTCTTTCATCCGGCCCACGTAGTCGGCCAGCGTCACCGCCGGCTCGGCGCCTTCCGACGCGGTGGAGGTGAAGCGCAGCAGCTTGGCGATGCGCTCCTTGTTGGCGAAGTCCTCGCCCACGCCTTCCTTCAGCACCTGGCCGAAGGCGGACCAGAACTCGGTGTACTTCTCCGGCTGATTGGACGATAGGTCTTCCAGCAGGCCCAGCACCTTCTTGACGCAACCGGCGCGGATGGCGTCGATGTCCTTGCTCTCCTGCAGGATTTCGCGCGACACGTTCAACGGCAGGTCGTTGCTGTCGATCACGCCGCGGACGAAGCGCAAGTAGTGCGGCATCAGCTTCTCGGTGTCTTCCATGATGAAGACGCGGCGAACGTACAGCTTGACGCCCTGCTTGCGTTCGCGGTCGTACAGATCGAACGGCGCGCGCGACGGGATGTACAGCAGCTCGGTGTATTCCTGGCGGCCCTCGACACGGGCATGGCTCCAGGCCAGCGGGTCGGTGAAATCGTGGGCGACGTGCTTGTAGAACTCCTGATACTGCTCGTCGCTGATGTCGTTCTTGGAACGGGTCCACAGCGCGGACGCGGAGTTGACGCTTTCCATCTCGTCGCTGACGATCACTTCGCCGTTCTCGCCGTAGCTGTTTCCCTTCTTCATCTCGATCGGAATCGAGATGTGGTCGGAATACTTGCGGACGATGCCCTTCAGTTTCCAGTCGTTCAACAGCTCGTCTTCGCCGTCCTTCAAGTGCAGCACGATCTCGGTGCCGCGGCCGGCCTGCTCCACCGCCTCCAGCGTGTACTCGCCCTCGCCGCGGGATTCCCAGCGGGTGGCTTCGGCCTCGCCTGCGCGGCGAGTCGTCAGCGTGACCTTGTCGGCGACGATGAAGGCCGAGTAGAAACCGACGCCGAACTGACCGATCAGGTGGGCGTCCTTCCTCTCGTCGCCGGACAGCTGCTCGAAGAAGGCCTTGGTGCCGGACTTGGCGATGGTGCCGATGTGGGACACCACTTCGTCGCGGCTCATGCCGATGCCGTTGTCGGCGATGGTGATGGTGCGGGCATCGCTGTCGAAACCGATGCGAATCCTCAACTCCGCGTCGTCCTCGAACAGCTCCGGCTTGGCCAGGCCTTCGAAACGCAGCTTGTCGGCGGCGTCGGACGCGTTGGAGATCAATTCGCGCAGGAAGATTTCCTTGTTGGAATACAAGGAATGGATCATCAGCTTGAGCAGCTGTTTCACTTCGGTCTGAAAACCCAGGGTTTCTTTCTGTGCACTCATGGTCGGCAATGAAAAGAGGTTGGCAATAGCGCCAAGATGGAGTCCCTTATCGGCTTTTCAAGTGCCGGAAATGCAAAAAGCCCTGCCAGTTGGCAGGGCTTTTCGACGGCGGGACCGTTCAGGACTCGGCCTGACCCGCTTCCGGCGCAGCAACGGCCTCGACCGGAGCCTCGACGGCGGCCGGCTCTTCAACCGAGGCGTTTTTCGGTTGCATCTGCAGCTCGGCGGCGCGCTTCTCTTCGGCGCTGACCTCGCCTTGCGGCTTGCCGTTCAGGTCGAAGCGCTTGCCGCCGCGCGCCAGCGACTTCAGATAGCGCGGCTTGCGGCAATGATTGGCCACGACGCGGGAGATCAGCGCCGGGTCGAACTGGGACAGCGTGGAGATCAGACTCTCGTGAATGCCAAGGGCCAACGGCCGGAACTGACGAAACACGTCGAACTTGCTGTAAATATGATCCGCGATCATCTCGGTCTGCTTTTTCTTGGACAGGCTTTGAACAGCAGACTTGAGAGCAGCACCGAGTGCCGTTTCAGTATTTGGCTTCATGAACTTCTATCTAATCCGTCAAGGCAAAGACAGCGAATGCTGCCCAATCAAGAGGCGTGGTGCAACCGGCCACTCGTCCAGTCAGACAACTCAATGTTGCTTGAATGTCATTTTAATACAGCAGGTTTGGCGACGCCATCCGCATGAGAGTCAACAGAACCATCACGCGCCAATGCTTGGAAATGGTGCCCCGGGCCGGAATCGAACCGGCACAGCCGAAGCCGAGGGATTTTAAGTCCCTTGTGTCTACCAATTTCACCACCGGGGCCACGCAGAGCGGGCGATTGTAGCCCATGGGAGCCGCCGCTGACAATTCATTTCAAATATCCAGCACGGCGCACCGTCGGCCTGTTCCGGTCATCCTGCCCTGAGTGGGCCGCGCCAGCAAGGCGCTGCCGGAGGTCAGCAGACAAATGTTTGATTTTAAAGCATTGCCTGGGACCGGAAAGTGCTGCACTTTAACCACAAAGGAAATCACTGTCAATCCGGACCAGCCTATGGCGACTACGCGATACCGCTCAGTCGGCGCATCATCACATTATTACGAGGAAATAATATAACCATATCGGATAAATAAATAGGCTGATCGGATTTCTCGTCGGACAATCATGTCTTATCGATAAAAAAACGATAGCTTGATCAGAAAATGATTTGATAGCTTCATCCAAACCGGGACCCGGATAAATCGTCATCCCGAAGCAGTTAAAAACCACTCGCATTTTGTCATGGGTCAATACCGGTTTGCCGATATCGATGCTTCCCCGCTTTAGCCTGCCCCCAGTCCTTCCCGAAAACCATTCCCCTTCATCGGCTTGCCGGCCGACATCGGCCATTTGACGCGATCGGCCATTGGACGCGTCGGCCGCGCTCATCGACGGTGCCGTCCCGTGGGCCAGGCGCTCAGCCATCGGCCCTCTCTTCTCCGGGCATGCCGCCAGCCAGCCATGCGCATGTGGCGACCAATGGAATATTGTCAAACAATAATACAAAAACAAGCCGGATCACCTGTCCACCTGGCCTTCCGCACTTGTCGAATCGGATAGAAACTGGCCGACCGACAAGGTCGGCCGTCTCCGCAAGCGGCTACATCCAAAATACCAGCGCAAACAGCAACACACCGCCACGGAGCCGCATGATGAGCCTCTACGCCGACCTGGTCCGCAAAGCCGCCGACCAATACCGCGCCCAACTGGACGCCATCTACTCACGACAGCAAATCATCCACCACGCCGATCACGCCGTCGGACTATTGCTCAAGGCCGGCCTGCAAGCCAGGGCGCAGGCCGGCGAAGACTACGTGCCGTACATCGTGTTGCGACTGGCCGAGGACTTGCGGCCATTGCAAAGCACCGTGCTGGTCTATGTCTGCAATGTGCTGGGTTGTCAGGTAGAACCGGACACCGATTACGGCGGCCCGGGTCGTTATCAGATCCGGCCCCATGAAGACGAACCGGGACCGGACAGCCTGCGGCTGCTGGTGGAAGATGCCTGAGGCGGCGGCGCGCCGCTCACTCGCGTCGCGGCGGGCCCGCTTTCGGCTCGCGCTCCAGCGCCGACAGGATGCGGTATGCCGCCTCCACTCGCGCGGCGTTCGGATAATTGCGGTTGGCCAGCAATACCAAACCTATCCCGCGCGACGGCACCATCAACACATAAGCGCCGAAACCGTTGGTGGAGCCGGTCTTGTTCAACAGCGCCTCCGCATCGTTCTGCAGAGGCGGCGTCAGCCACTGCGCCGCCTGCGGTCGGAACGCCATCGCGTCGGAATTGCCGGCCAGCAGCCTGGACAGGCTGATCGGATAGCGATAGCCCTCCCAGCCCAGCCCTTGCCGCATGTCGCCGACGCGGTAATAAGCGGCATGACTGGCCGCGATCGCCCGCCGCAAGGCCGGATCCGAGCCGCCGGACATATTGATCGCCAGGTATTTCAGCATGTCCGCCGCGCTGGACTTGATGCCGTAAGCCTCGGCATCCAGCGCGCCCGGCCCCACCCGTACCGGCTTGCCGGCCTTGGAATACCCCCAGGCATAGCGCGACTGCGCCGCGGCCGGCACATGGACATAGGTGTTGTTCAAGCCCAGCCGGGGCAGCAGGGTCCGTTCCATCGCCTCGTCGAACGGCTGACCCAGGCTGCGCGCCGCCAGGTGTCCGAACAGGCCGATGCTGGGATTGGAATACAGGCGGCGACTGCCCGGCGCAAAGACCGGCTGCCAGTCCCGGTAGTAGGCCAGCATCTTATCCTTGTCGTCCGACGCGGCCGGAAACTGCAGCGGCAGCCCGCCGGCGCTGTAGGTGGCCAGTTGCAGCAGCGACACTCGATCGAACGCGCTGCCGTTCAATTCCGACCAGTATCGGCTGGCCGGATCGGACAAGGACAACTTGCCCCGAGCCAGCGCATAGCCTCCCAAAATGCCGGTGAAGGTCTTGCTGATCGAGCCCAGCTCGAACAGCGTGTCCTCGCTCACCGGCTGCCCGCTCTCCCGCGAGGCGACGCCGTAATTGAAGTAACGCGCACGGCCATCGGCCAACACAGCCACCGCCATGCCGGGAATGTCGTTGGCCTTCATCAACGGCGGTATCGTCGCCTCCATCACCTTGTCGATCCCCTCCCGCCCCCCGGCATCGACGGCCGCGGCCGGAACAAGGGAAAGACAAGCGAGCAGGCCGAAGCACATCGATCGTTTTCTGGTTTTCGTCATCGCGGAACTCCTGTGCGGGGACATCCCGGCAGACTCGGCCTGTTGGCGCGACGCGGGGTCCCGATTGGGGAAAGTCCCGCCAAATTACAAACCCTTCCCATTCCGGTAAACCGGGCAAGACGTAACATCCGTAACGGTTAATGGATTGTAAAAGCGACCTCGCCAAGCGATGCAGGCGCCGCCTCAGGCCGGATCCACCTCCTCGCCCCCTCTCGCCGCGCTGGCGTACTTGCGCAACAGCGCGTCGACGATGGCCGACGATTCCGCGTCAGGCTCGCCATCATAGCGGGCAGGTCGAAAATGCATCTGGAAGGCCACAATCGCATCCCGCGTCTTGACATCCCATTCCCCACTTTGCGGCACGTCGTAGCCATAAGCGGCCAAACGGCGCTGCCAGCTGGTCGCATTCGCCGCCTTTGGCTGCAAGGGAAGGAAACGACGCACGTCCTCGTCGTCCGGCCAAGCGCCAACGCCAAACTCCCGGTACAGCCGCTCCCAGGGAAACTTCGGGCCCGGATCCATTTTCCGGCCCGGCGCGATATCGGCATGCCCGACGACATCGCAAGGCCTGATCTGGTGGCGGGCGACGATGTCGGCCGCCAAGTTGCCGACCAGCGCAATCTGCGCGTCGTCGAACGCTTCCCAATCCCGCCGCATCGGCGGCCAATCGTCCTGCAGCGGCGACGGATAGCCGCGATTGACGATCTCCACGCCAATCGAGCCGCCATTCAAATAGCGCTGTCCTCGCCAGCAGCTGTCGCCGGCATGCCAGGCCCGCCTCTCCTCCGCCACCAGCCGCAGCACGGCGGGCCGCCCGGACAGCGTCGCGGCGTCAGGCACCAGATAATGCGCGCTGGTCCGGTATTGCGCCTCCGTCAGCAGCTTCAGCGAACTGGCGAAATCTACCGCCGTATAATGGAACACCAGAGTGCGCACCCGGGAATCCTGGTTGGCCGATATGTGGGATTCGTCTATCCAGAGCCTGCTCGTTTCGTTCCGCGCCCTGGCAAGCGGAACCGCCAGCAACGCGCCGCCCGCGGCGATCATTCCGCTCCGGCACAGAAATTGTCTCCGGTTCGCCATTTCCCTTCCCTTTCCGCCATCCGGCGCGTGATGCGATATGCCCAATCCCGTCAGACCACCCGCTCTGCGTGGAAATTCCGGCCAGGCATGGCGACTCTGCAAGACTGGGAGCAGAACCGCCGCAACCAGGACTTCACAAAGAACCGCAGAGCCATATCCGGATGTGCCGCATGATCTGAATTCTGACAGGGCCAGCTACTCCATTGGAATAAAACTCCCTTCTATCGGAGGGCATTATCTTTTCAATCCCGAGATAGGCTTGTCTTTCAGCAAATGGCATTGGCCAGATTTAAACTTTAGCCATTTTATGCCGTAGAGCCTGCTAGGCTGAAAGCACTTGTGGGAATCAGGGAGTAAGGTTTGTGCGTTGGCGATATGGAGCACTATTGAGTCTGGTGCTTTGCTTTACGGCTCCAGCGGAAACTCTTCACTTTGTCACGAAGATTTCTCCTCCACTCAATTGGGAGGAGAAAGGACAATCCATTGGCCCCATGATTGATATCCTGCAGGCCACATGCAAATCACTTGGCATTACATGCACAATACAGACCATGCCATGGCGTCGCGCCTTGCTGATGGTCGAGGATGGGCAGGCTGAAGGTTTATTCGCCTTGGCAATCAGCCCTGATCGAATCGCGCAGTTTTATTTATCAGAACCACTCATTGTCAGCGCTTACTCATTCTTTGGCCTGAACAACAACAATTTTCATTATCACAAGCCAGAAGACTTAATAGGACACACTATTGTGGTCTACGGCCCATCCAATACCCAAACCGTGCTTGAACATGCGCTGAAAGATATAAAAGGCGTTTCGATCATTATCGAAAAAGACGATCTCACTCTGTTGCGAAAACTGGCAGAGGGCCGTTATGGACAAGAAGCGCTTGCATTCATGAATCGAGACATTGGTGAAAATTTATGTCAATCCCAGCACATTTTAGAAATTAAACCAATAGCCGATTACAGCTCAGTTTACTACAGTATCGGCCTATCCAGAAAAGCCGTATCGGAATCGAATGCAAATCGGTTTTTCAATACCGTGCATATCTTGAACAAATCGGGAAAGATTGCCGAAATTCTTAAAAAATGGAAGTTAACCCCCGCAATCAAGCCCCAATAGTTTTCTTGAGAAAATCCCAAAAAGCATGCCTTTTCAAAAGCATGATAAAAGCACAAGGCCAAGCAAATGGATGATATCCTCTCCGGATTTTCCATAGCATAAGCTCCGACAAGCGCTGACAAAGTTTACCGCCATACTCAAGGCAAGACGCGCCGAGAGTACAGACAGCACGGCAAGCCGGCGCAACGCGGCATCAACGTTTTTGTTGGTCGAGCCAGACGATGGGCTTCCCCGCGCCATCGCCGCGGCCATCAATCAGGGAACGAAGGCCATATACCGGCGGCCCCGGATCGCTGTCGATCCATTCCGAGAGGGCGATGCCACGGCGGCCCCTCCCGCCCCGCCTCCGCGGCGTCTTTATGCGGCGATATGCCAGGCTCGCGCGGACGGAAAATCACAAGATCGACGGACAGCCACACCGCTTACGCGAGTGGTCGAGAACGGAAATGCGCGGGAAGATCGCCCGCGGGACCGGGTCCGCGGAGGTGGACGCGCAAAAGAAAAACACCGTAAATCCAAAGATTTACGGTGTTTTATCTGGAGGCAGGGGCCGGAATCGAACCGGCGTAGACGGATTTGCAATCCGCTGCATAACCACTTTGCTACCCCGCCGTTACCGGCGAACCAATCAGCGCTGCGTCTGACCGGTTGAATATGGAGCGGGAAACGAGGCTCGAACTCGCGACCTCAACCTTGGCAAGGTTGCGCTCTACCAACTGAGCTATTCCCGCATGGGTAAAACCTGGATTGTAGATGGAGCGGGAAACGAGGCTCGAACTCGCGACCTCAACCTTGGCAAGGTTGCGCTCTACCAACTGAGCTATTCCCGCGTCGCAAAACAATCAATCGTAAAGGAAGTCTGGAGCGGGAAACGAGGCTCGAACTCGCGACCTCAACCTTGGCAAGGTTGCGCTCTACCAACTGAGCTATTCCCGCATCAAAAGCGTCGCAGACTGGGTGTGGAGCGGGAAACGAGGCTCGAACTCGCGACCTCAACCTTGGCAAGGTTGCGCTCTACCAACTGAGCTATTCCCGCACTGCCAGACTGCTGAACTTCCTTCACATCTCGCTGCTGCTTCGTCAGTAGCGGCGAGAGACTGCGAATTATAGAGATTTATTCTGCCCTGTCAACACTTCAAACATCTATTTTCTTACCCGCAAACTCCTTGGCGGCCATCTGCAGATAGTAAACCATTGACCATAAAGTCAAAACAACGGCGACGTACATCGAAAAATTTCCGATATGGCGCGCATCCCAGCCCGGAAGCAGCTCGCCATCGTACAGAAGCAGCGTGATCGCCAGCATCTGGGCGGCGGTTTTCAGCTTGCCGATATAGGCCACCGCCACGCTGCTGCGGCTGCCCATGCCGGCCATCCATTCGCGCAACGCCGAAATGGTGATCTCGCGACCGATGATGATCATCGCCATCCAGCCCTCGGTGCGTCCCAGTTGCACCAAGAGGATCAGCGCGGCGGCGACGATCAGCTTGTCGGCCACCGGATCGAGAAAGGCGCCGAATGCCGAGGTCTGCCCCAGCCGACGCGCCAGATAGCCGTCCAGCCAGTCGGTGGCGGCGGCCAATGCGAAAATGCCGGCCCCCACGACATTGCGGCTGTGCAGCAACAGAATGGAGTCCGGCAGGAAGAACACCGCCACGCAGATCGGAATCAGGGCGACCCTGAGCCAGGTCAGGAATATCGGCAAATTGAAGGGCATTGGTATTGGTTCTTGTCGCTTCAGGCTAGTCAACAACGCCGGCCGGCGCCCCGAGCCTGGATCAGGGACGCCCGCCGTTTTCAATCGTCAATGCAGCGCATTGTAAATCTTTTCCGCCAGCGTAAGGCTGATGCCGTCCACCTGCGCCAGATCGTCGACGCTGGCCGCCGCCACGCCGCGCAGGCCGCCGAAACGGGTCAGCAACTGCTGGCGGCGTTTGGCGCCGATGCCGGGTATTTCCTCCAGCGTCGAGGCGGTCCGCGCCTTCGCGCGGCGTGCCCGGTGGCCGGTGATGGCGAAACGGTGGGCCTCGTCGCGCACGGTCTGGATCAGATGCAGCGCCGGATGATCCTGGCGCAATTGTAGCGTCTTTTCCAAGTAAGGCAGGATCAGCGTTTCAAGGCCCGGCTTGCGCTCCTCGCCCTTGGCGATGCCGACGATGGGCAGATTCAGGCCCAGCTCGCCCAGCACCTCCAACGCCACGCCGACCTGCCCCTTGCCGCCGTCGATGAAGACCGCGTCGGGCAGCCTCCCCTCGCCCTCGGCCAGTTTGCCGTAGCGGCGTGACAGAACTTCGCGCATCGCCGCGTAATCATCGCCCGGCGTCGCGGTGGTGATATTGAAACGGCGGTATTCGCTAGGCTGCATCCCGCCCTTGTCGTACACCACACAGGACGCCACCGTGGCCTCGCCCATTGTATGGCTGATATCAAAGCATTCGAAACGACCGGCGTCCTCCAGTTCCAGCACCTCGTTCAGCTGCGCCAGCCGCTGCGTCTGCGTGGCCTTGCTGCCCAGCTTCTGCAGGATGGCGAGCTCGGCGTTCTTCTCCGCCATCTCCAGCCATACCCGGCGCTCTCCGATCGGATTGCCGACGATATAGACCTTGCGGCCGGCGCGCGTCTGCAGGAATTCCTGCAGCGCCTCGTCCAGCGCGCCGTTGACGACCAGCGCCGCCGGCACCGCGGCGTGCTGGTAGTGCTGGGCGACGAAGGCCTGCAGGATTTCGTCGGCGGTGTCGGCCTCGCCGCCGACCGGGAAGTGACTCTTGTCTCCCAGGTGGCGGCCGCCGCGTATCATCACCAGATTGACGCAGGGCATGCCTTCGCGGATCAACGCGGCCACCACGTCGCAGTCCTGCTGGCTCTGGTTGCTGGCGACGAACTGCTTCTCCTGCACCCGCACCAGCGACTGGATCTGGTCGCGCAGCTCGGCGGCCTGCTCGAACGCCATCGCCTCGGCCGCCGCCGTCATGCGCCGGGTCAGCTCGTCGATCAACTCGCTCTGGCGGCCGTTCAGAAAGGAGACGGCACTGGCGACGTCGGCGGCGTACTCGTCGCGGGAGATATGCTCGACGCAGGGACCGGAACAGCGCTTGATCTGGTACAGCAGGCAGGGACGGGAACGATTGGCGAACACCGCGTCCTCGCAGGTGCGCAGCCGGAACACCTTCTGCAGGATCTGTATGCTCTCGCGCACCGCGTAACCGTTCGGATAGGGGCCGAAATACTGGTTGGGCTTCTTCGGCTCCCCGCGGTAATACGCCAGTTGCGGAAAGGCGTGGCCGCTGAACATCAGATAAGGATAGGACTTGTCGTCGCGGAACAGGATGTTGTAGCGCGGCGCCAGCGCCTTGATCAGATTGTTCTCCAGGATCAGCGCCTCGGCCTCGGTGCGGGTGACCGTGGTTTCTATGCTGGCGATCTGCCGCACCATCAGCCGGATGCGCGGGCTCAGATCGTTCTTCTGGAAATAGGAGCTGACGCGCCGCTTCAGGTCTATCGCCTTGCCGACGTACAGCACCTTGCCGCCGTCGCCCAGCATCCGGTAGACGCCGGGCAGCGCCGGCAGGTTCTGCAGCACGCTCTGGTAATCGAATGCGCCCACTATTTGCCGCACCAGGTCTGCACGTCTTTCTGGGCCTGGCGGATCAACTCATTGCGCTGGGCGTCCGAAGCCAGCGCGGTAGAACCGGGCAGGCGGATGCGGCCGTTCTGCTGCAGCGTCGACAGATTGGCCTGCGCCGCCTTGCAGTTCTGCGCCTTCACCTTGGCGTTGGCTGCGGCGACGGCGGCGTTGTCGGACGCGACCTGCTTGTTGTCCGGCTTTCGCTCCGCCTTCTTGTCGGCCTGCGGCGCCGAGGCCTGCGGCGTCGGCTGCGCGCGCACGTTCAGCCGGTGCGCGCCGACATTCGGCGGCGGCTGATCCGAATACACCTTCTTGCCGCTGGCGTCGGTCCAGGTGTACACCTCGGCCGCCGCCATTCCCGCCGGCAGCAAGGCCAGCAAAAAGGTCCATACTATAGATGATTTCATTATCCTGTCCCCGACCACTAGCACGGTACTCCGATTGTAAAGCCTGCCCCCTCCCCGCGCAAAAACACGGGCGTTTTCGGTACTTTTGCAGAGGACTGCGCGAACCGGTATAATGCGGCTTTGCCGCCTAAGGAAACGCGATGCGTATCATCGAGAAAGCCTATACCTTCGACGACGTCCTCCTCGTCCCGGCCCATTCTGAAGTTCTGCCGCGCGATGTAGTTCTCACCACCCAGCTCACCCGCAACATCACGCTGAAACTGCCGCTGGTTTCCGCCGCCATGGACACCGTGACCGAATTCCGCCTCGCCATCGCCATGGCGCAGGAAGGCGGCCTCGGCATCGTGCACAAAAACATGGGCGCCGAAAAACAGGCTGCCGAAGTTTCCAAGGTGAAGCGCCACGAGAGCGGCGTCGTGAAGGATCCGATCACCATCGCGCCGGACATGCTGATCCGCGACCTGGTGCTGCTGACCCGCCAGCACAAGATTTCCGGCCTGCCGGTGATCGAGGGCGGCAAGGTGGTCGGCATCGTCACCAACCGCGACCTGCGCTTCGAGACCCGCCTGGACCAGACCGTCGGCTCCATCATGACCCCGCGCGAGCGCCTGATCACCGTCAAGGAAGGCGCCAGCATCGACGAGGCCCGCGAACTGATGCACAAGCACCGCCTGGAACGCGTGCTGGTGATCAACGACGCCTGGGAGCTGAAGGGCCTGATCACGGTCAAGGACATCGTCAAGACCAGCGAACACCCGAACGCCAACAAGGACAGCCAGGGCCGCCTGCGCGTCGGCGCGGCCGTCGGCACCGGCGCCGACACCGAAGAGCGCGTCAAGGCGCTGGTCGCCGCCGGCGTCGACGTCATCGTCGTCGACACCGCCCACGGCCACAGCCAGGGCGTGCTGGACCGCGTGCGCTGGGTCAAGCAGAACTTCCCGCACGTCGACGTGATCGGCGGCAACATCGCCACCGCCCAGGCGGCGCTGGATCTGGTCAAGGCCGGCGCCGACGGCGTCAAGGTCGGCATCGGCCCCGGCTCCATCTGCACCACCCGCATCGTCGCCGGCGTCGGCGTGCCGCAGCTGACCGCGATCCACAATGTGTCCGAGGCGCTGAAAGGCACCGGCGTGCCGATGATCGCCGACGGCGGCATCCGCTTCTCCGGCGACATCGCCAAGGCGCTGGCCGCCGGCGGCAACGCGGTGATGCTGGGCGGCATGTTCGCCGGCACCGAGGAAGCGCCGGGCGAAGTGGAACTGTTCCAGGGCCGCTCGTACAAGTCCTACCGCGGCATGGGTTCGCTGGGCGCGATGAGCCAGGGTTCGGCCGACCGCTACTTCCAGGACAGCTCCAACGCCGCCGACAAGTTCGTGCCGGAAGGCATCGAGGGCCGCGTGCCGTACAAGGGCCCGATCGCCCAGGTGATCCACCAGCTGGTGGGCGGCCTGCGTTCGTCTATGGGCTACCTCGGCTGCCCGACCATCGCCGAGCTGCACCAGAAGGCGCAGTTCGTCGAAATCACCTCGGCCGGCATCCGCGAATCCCACGTCCACGACGTGCAGATCACCAAGGAAGCGCCGAACTACCACGTGGACCGCTAAGCCTTCCGCGCTGGAAAGATAAAAGCCCGCGTCACACGACGCGGGCTTTTTTTGCGCCGGCCGCTCAGGCCAGCGACAACATCAGCCGGGTGCGCAAGGCGGTGGGCGGATTGTCGTAAGGCGAATTCAAATACTCCTCCACGCACGGCACGCCGCCGGGCCCGCGCCCGCTGCCGGGCAGCCAGTGCCGGTACAGCCAGGACCAGGCCGTGGGCAGCTCCGCGTACGGTCCCAGATGCGTCACGCAGGCGTACTCTCCGGCGGGAATCTCCCCCCACTCGAACCCATCCGGCAGCGGCCGTCCCTGCCAGGAGTCCGGCACAGTCACGCAAGCGATGGAGCGCAGCTTGGCCTCCTCCGTCTGTTCCGGATCATCCAAAAACATCCCGAATACGCGACCTGGCGCGTCGCCGACTGCGCCAGCCGGGCTGATGGCCTGCAAAACGCTGAAAGCCTGGCCGATCTCCATATAACTGCCGACATGGCGGCGCATCAGCACCGTCAGCCCCTTATCTTGCTTGAGCAATGTCACTTCATGCATAACGGTCTCCCAGTCTTGCCTAGAAATGAACGCTCTGCGCTGGCGATAGCGGCCCGGACTCTCGCCGTAAGCCCTGGCGAAGGCCCGGACGAAGGCCGCGGTGCCGCCGTAGCCGGCGCGCGCCGCCACCCTAGCCAAAGGGAGCGAGCCGCCGTCCAACTGCCCGGCCGCGCGATGCAGCAACAGCCGCTGCCGGGTCTCACCCACCGTTTCGGCCATCAGGCCGCGATAGACGCGGTGAAAGTGAAAGGGCGACAAGCAGGCCTCCTCCGCCAACCTTTCCAGCGGCGCCGGCTCATCCAGATGGCGCCACAGATAGTCCAGCGCCCGCAGCATCCGCCACAAATACGGCGAATCCGGGCCGCCGTTGCGATAGAGCGTTCTCATGAAGTGAGCTTATCCCGCATCGATTGATTCGTTTTGCTGAGTTGGCTGTTGCAACAGCAACCATTGCATGCGCTGGCACAGCTCCACCACGTAGTCCCATACCACGCGGTAGCGCAGCGTACGGCGGATATTGCTGCGGGCGCTGATCCAGTAGGAACGGATGATGCGCACCTCCGGCAGGATCTGCGCCAGGCGCGCGTCGTCGCAAGTCATGTAATACGGCAGCACGACGATGCCGCCGTCGGCCAGCGCCGCCTCGCGCTGCGCCACCACGCTGGTGCTGCGCAGCGGCATGCTGGGATTGCGGCACAGGCCGTGATGGAACATCAGCTCGCGCGAGAACAGCAGGTCGTCGACATAGGCCAGGATCGCGTGGCCGTTCAGGTCCTCGCGCTCGCGTATCGCCGGATGCGCGGCCAGATAGGCCGGCGTCGCGTACAGACCCAGGCAGTAGTCGGTCAGCTTGCGCGTCACCACCAAATTGGCCTGGGGCCGTTCCAGCGCGATCGCGATGTCGACCTCGCGGCTGGTGATGCTGACGAAGCGCGGCACCGACACCAGGTCGATCTCCAGGCCCGGGTAACGCGCCATCAGCGCCGGCAGATGGCGGGCCAGGAACAGCGAGCCCAGGCCCTCCGGCGCGCCCAGCCGCACCAGGCCGCTGACCTCGGCATGGCCGTGCCGGCCGCTGTCCAGCATCTGCGAGGCGGTGTTCTCCAGCGACTCCGCCAGCGGCAGCAACTGGCGTCCGGCGGCGGTCAGCGTGTAGCCGTCGGCCTGCTGGACGAACAGCGGTTGGCCCAGCACCGCCTCCAGCGCGGCGATATGGCGCGCCACCGTCGCATGGGTGGTGCCCAGCTGGCGCGCCGCCCCCAGCAACTTGCCGCAGCGCTGCAAGGCCAGAAAATAGCGGACATCGTTCCAGTCGAACATCGTCGTCCCCCGCTGGTCATTGTGCGTTTGCACACGATGACGGCTGCCATTTCGCCGCCGGCTGTTCAAAAATTAACATACGTTGTTTCCCGCTGGCTATTCCCAGCCGCTTCCGCTTCGGTTTAGATGCAAACTACGACAACGACATGACCAGGGCATTTCTCCATGCTCAGCGGCGAATTCGACTACATCATCGTCGGCGCGGGCAGCGCCGGCTGCCTGCTGGCCAATCGGCTGTCCGCCGATCCCGACAAGCGCGTGCTGCTGCTGGAAGCCGGCGGCCGCGACGACTATCCGTGGATACGCATCCCGGTCGGCTATTTGTTCTGCATCGGCAATCCGCGCACCGACTGGTGCTACCGCACCGCGCCGGAAGACCGGCTGGGCGGCCGCTCGCTCGGCTATCCCCGCGGCAAGGTGCTGGGCGGCTCCTCGGCCATCAACGGCATGATCTATATGCGCGGCCAGGCCGCCGACTACGACCGCTGGGAGGCGCTGGGCAATCCCGGCTGGGGCTGGCGCGACGCGCTGGCCCACTTCGTCGCGATGGAAGACCACCACGACCCGGCGCGGCCGCTGCACGGCCACGGCGGAGAATGGCGGGTGGACAGGCAGCGGCTGTCCTGGGAAATACTGGACGCCTTCCGCGCCGCCGCCGCCGAGCAGGGCATCGCCCCGGTCGACGACTTCAATGCCGGCGACAACGCCGGCTGCGGCTATTTCGAGGTCAACCAGAAAGGCGGCTGGCGCTGGAGCAGCGCGCACGCCTTCCTGCACCCGGTGAGCCGGCGGCCGAATCTGACGGTGCTGACCAGCGCCGAGGCGGAAAAGCTGATCGTGGAGAACGGCCGCGCCGCCGCTATCTCTTTTCTGCAACAGGGCGCGCGACGACAGGCGCGCTGCCGCGGCGAGATCGTGCTCGCCGCCGGCGCCGTCGGCTCGCCGCTTTTGCTGCAGCGCAGCGGCATCGGCCCGGCCGCGCTGCTGGCCGAACACGGCATCGCCCCCGTCCACATCCTGCCCGGCGTCGGCGCCAATCTGCAGGACCACCTGCAGCTGCGTCTGGTATTCAAGGTGAGGAACGCCGCCACGCTGAACCGCCGCGCGGCCAGCTGGGGCGGCAAGCTGGCGATGGCCTGGGAATACCTGTGGAAACGCAGCGGGCCGCTGGCCATGGCGCCCAGCCAGCTCGGCGCCTTCGCCCGCAGCGGGCCCGACGCGGCGACGCCCGACCTGGAATTTCATGTGCAGCCGCTGTCGCTGGAACGCTTCGGCGAGCCGCTGCACCGCTTCCCCGCCTTCACCGCCTCGGTGTGCCAGCTGCGGCCGGCCAGCCGCGGCCAGGTGGCGATAGGCGGCGCCGACCCGGCCGCCGCGCCGCGGATCCAGCCTAACTACCTCAGCCATCCGGACGACAGGCGCGTCGCCGCCGCCGCCATCCGGCTGACGCGCCGCATCGCCGCGTCGCCGGCGCTGTCGCGCTATCTGCCGGAAGAATACCGCCCCGGCCTGCAGTACCAGAGCGAGGACGAGCTGATCGACGCTGCCGGCCTGATCGGCACCACCATCTTCCACCCGGTCGGCACCTGCAAGATGGGCCGGGACCCGCTGGCGGTGGTCGACGAGCGGCTCAGGGTGCACGGCATCCGCGGCCTGCGCGTCGCCGACGCCTCCATCATGCCGACCATCACCTCCGGCAACACCAACAGCCCCACCCTGATGATCGCCTCCAGGGCGGCCCAGATGATCGCGCAGGACAACACGCAGCCGGCACCGGCACGGATGCCGGCCACACCCGCAAAGGAGACTTGGACATGAGCAACAGCATCGCAACGCCGACGGGCGCGTCCGCCGGCATCAGCCGGGCCGAGCGCAAGGTGATTCTGGCCTCGTCGCTCGGCACGGTGTTCGAGTGGTACGACTTCTTCCTGTACGGCGCGCTGGCCGCCATCATCGGCAAGCAGTTCTTCGCCGGCGTCAACGAGACCACCGCCTTCATCTTCGCGCTGATGACCTTCGCCGCCGGCTTCCTGGTGCGGCCGTTCGGCGCGCTGGTGTTCGGCCGCCTCGGCGACATGGTCGGCCGCAAATACACCTTCCTCGCCACCATCGTCATCATGGGCCTGTCCACCTTCCTGGTCGGCATGCTGCCCGGCTACGCGACGCTGGGCATCGCCGCGCCGCTGATCCTGGTATCGCTGCGCATGCTGCAGGGTCTGGCGATAGGCGGCGAATACGGCGGCGCCGCCATCTACGTGGCCGAACACGCGCCGGACAATCGGCGCGGCGGCTACACCAGCTGGATACAGACCACGGCCGGCGCCGGCCTGCTGCTGTCGCTGCTGGTGATCCTGGCCTGCCGCAAGCTGACCGGCGACGCCTTCGGCGACTGGGGCTGGCGGCTGCCCTTCCTC
Organism: Chromobacterium sp. ATCC 53434; assembly: GCF_002848345.1. NCBI lineage: Bacteria > Pseudomonadati > Pseudomonadota > Betaproteobacteria > Neisseriales > Chromobacteriaceae > Chromobacterium > Chromobacterium sp. ATCC 53434. The sequence goes on from NZ_CP025429.1 coordinate 3,580,150, forward strand.
TTGTCCATCTTCCTGCTGGCCATCTCCACCTGGATACGGCTGTCGATGCAGGAATCGCCGGCCTTCCTGAAAATGAAGGCCGAGGGCAAGCACTCGAAGGCGCCGATCAGCGAATCGTTCGGCAACCGGGCCAATCTGAAGCTGGTGCTGATTTCCCTGTTCGGTTTCAACGGCGGCCAGGCGGTCACCTTCTACTGCGCGCAGTTCTACTCGCTGTTCTTCCTGACCCAGATCCTGAAGGTGGACCCGCAGACCGCCAACCTGATGCTGATCGCGTCGCTGATCATCACCACGCCGCTGTTTCTGTATTTCGGCCACCTGTCCGACCGCATCGGCCGCAAGCCGGTGCTGATCGCCGGCCTGGTGCTGGGGCTGGCGCTGACCTTCCCCGCCTTCCGCTGGCTGACCGACTACGCCAATCCCGACGTCTCCGCCGCTCAGGCGCGCGCGCCGGTGACCGTGGTGGCCGATCCGGCCAGCTGCCACTTCCAGTTCGACCCGATAGGCAAGGCCAAACTCGACACGCCGTGCGACCAGGCCAAGGCGCTGCTGGCCAAGAACGGCGTGCCCTACCAGCAAAAGGCCGCGCCGACCGGCGCCACCGAGATCCACATCGGCGGCACCGTGCTGCACGGCTTCGACAAACCGGCGCTGCAACAGGCACTGAAGACCGCCGGCTACCCGGAAAAGGCCGATCCGGCCAAGATCAACCACGCGATGGTGATCCTGGTGCTGGTGCTGTTGTCGGTAATCTCGGCGCTGACCTACGGCCCGCTGGCGGCGATGATGGTGGAGCTGTTTCCCACCCGCATCCGCTACACCTCGATGTCGCTGCCCTACCATCTGGGCAACGGCTGGATAGGCGGACTGATGCCGACAGTGGCGTTCTCGCTGGTGGTGTACACCGGCGACATCCTGTACGGCCTGTGGTATCCGATCGTCGTCTATGTCGTCAGCCTGACGGTGAGCCTGCTGTTCCTGAAAGAAACGTTCCGCAACGACATTCACCAGCGCTGAGTCCATCCCCGGCCCCCGCCGTCGCGGGGGCCATCCTCCCGACACGCCCCTCGCTCTCCCCGGCACCATCCCCCGCTCCTTCAGCATGCCCTTTCGTTAAAAAACCATTTAAACACACACAAAAACAATAAATTACCTACGGCATTTCGCAGAAAAATCACATGAGATATTCGGCTCCCATCCCCAAAAGCAGACCTGGCAAGCCTAGCGTCACTTCTCGCCTTATCTTTCAATAAAAATTACAAATAACACAATCAATTACAGTATTGATATTTACAATCCCCACATCTATACTTTGCTTAATAGCGTTTGTTGAATATAACAAAATTAATTTAAATTAATGCTTACAGATTCCGCCCACGGCTGTCCTCGCACGGAATCGCCAACGGAGAGACAAAAATGAAGAAAGTCATTCTTACTCTGGCAGCGCTGGCCGTTCTTCAGTCCGGTCTGGCCCTGGCATCCAACGGCGGCACCGTCAGCTTCAATGGCTCCATCGTCAAGGAACCATGCGCCGAGAGCGGCAGCAATCTGCTGAGCTACGCGCTCAATCCCCGTCAATACCAGGCCGCGCGCAAGATCGCGTCCGGTCAAAGCTGCTCCGGCATGGACAACACCCAGTCGCTGAGCATCGCTTCGGTCAATATGGCCAACACCACTACCCATAGCGATGGGCAGCTGGTTACCATCGTCTACAACTAGACACGACACGATGAAAAAAGCCTTCGGCCAAAACGGCCGAAGGCTTTTTTCATGCGGCGGCGGAACGCTCGCCTACTGGTACAGCATGTCTATCGTGATCGCCGTCTGCAGGCTTCCCGGCACCACCGTGGCCGTGCGCATGTACTCGACGAACAGTCCCAGCTGGGCCGACTGCGACTGCACGTTCACCACCCGGGTATTGTTGGTGTTGTTGGCGCCGATATTGGTCCAGTCGGCCGAACTGCCCAGATTGATGGCGATGCCCTGCGCCGAACCGCCGGTATTGGCGAACAGCACCGGATTATTCGCGTCGGCGGTGCCGGAGAAGCGGAAAGTCGCCGTATTCACGCCGGTCGAGCAATTGGTGGCGCTGATGGTGAAAGCGCTGCGCGCCAGCGTGCTGCCCACCGACGGAAACTGGTTGCTGCCGACGGTCGGCAGATTAATCGTGTACTGGCCGTTCGCGCTCAGATTGCAGGTGCCGCCCGGCGTGAAAGTCAGCGAGCCGTTGACCAGCTGATTGAAGTTGATGTTCGGCTTGGCGTTGATGCCGCCGATGCCGTCGAGCTGGAACACCGAGTACTGGTTGATCGTCGCGGTGCCGCTGGACGGCGCGCCGGTCGTTTTCAGCAAGACGATGGAATACGGCAGCGTCGTCGTGACCGAGCCGCCCTGCGGCACATAAATGCCGGTATTGATGGCTCCGCTGCTCTGCGTATAGGTCTGGCCATTGAAGATAATGCCGATCTGCAAGCCCGGCGCCAACGTCGCTCTCTTTGGATTCACCCAGAAATACACATTCTCGCCTATGCTCTGCGAGCAATACAGGCTCAGATTCTGCAACGGCGACTGCCAAATGATGGTTCCGACCGGCGCATTGGCGGCGACATACAGATTGCTCGGCAATGTGAACGTCGACGTGACGCTGCCGGCGCTGTTGCTCCCATTCCAGCAGCCCAGCGCGTGGCTGGTCAGCGGCATCGCCATCAGCAGCGCCAGCAGCCATCCGTACAATCCGCGGCAAATCAGTTTATTCATCGTGCTATCGCTTTCCCAGGTATTTCCGCAGCCCGCTCCAGGCCTCACAGCGGCGCGCAAACCGCATCCGTCCGCATATAGACCGCATCGTTCGTCTGCTGCGGCAATCGATAGCGGAAGCGGCATTGTTGATCCCGCTCGCTGCCCCAGCTGACCGTCAACGGCTTGTCTTCCATGCCGCGCAGGAAGGCGCGTCCGCCCTGTCCCACCATCGTAAGAAAGTCGTCGCCATCGCCGTCGCCTATCGTCGCGCCGACCGGCAGATGGCTGCCGTCCGGCCGCGTCAGCGTCACGATCACCGGCTTGCCCTGCTGGGTATTGAATTTCAGCATGACGATGGCGCCGGCGCGCGGCGCGTCCTGCACGCTGGTTTCCTGCAATTCCACATCCTGGCTCATGCCCTTGGGATCCAGCGTGATTTCATTCTGGCGGTAAGGCATTAGCGACGACACCACGGCATAACCGCTGTCGTTGACGCGCACCCCATTGGTATTGCTCACCGAAGCGCCCGCCGCGCCAGGCGCCTCGACGACGGCGAAGGACTCGCCCAGCGACTGCGCCGGGGTCACGCCGCCCGGATGGAACACCAGCGCGCCGCTGATGCCAGCGTTGGCCTGCGAGGTGCTGCCGCTGGTGCTCGCGCCAGCGGTGAACGTGGCCACCGAGGTCGCGTACTGCACGCTGCCGCCGCCGTTGCTGTTGCTGCCCCCCGTGCCGTCGCGGTTGGCGCCGGCGTAGACGTTGTAGCTGAAATTGCGCAGATCGCCCGTTGTGCCGCTCAGACTGAGCTGCGCGCTGCCGCTGCGATCGCTGCTGCTGCTGACGCTGCTGCTCAGCAACGGAGAATACGGCTCGCGGCCCAGCGGCATCGACAGGCTCAACATGTACTGGTTGACGGCGCGCCCGCTCGAATCCTTGGTACGGCCGGCCGACAGGCTCAAGCTGACCGACTTGAAGCTGTTGCTGTAACCAAGCTGATAGGTCATGTCTCGGCCCTGCTGGTTCCAGTAATCCTGGGAGGTGCCGGTGAAGAACAGCCGTCCGCGGCCATCGCCCAGCGGCTGATCGGCATTGAGCTGGAACCGGTTCTTCGCCGAGGAAAGCGTGCCGACCTGGTTGATCAGGCTGGCATAATCGCGCAGCTCGAGAAAGCCCGCCGTGGAAAAGCGATAGGCGGCGACGGTGAAGTTGGTGCGCGTCGACTCCATCAACTTGCTATAGGTGACGCGGTAGCTCTGGCCCTGCATGCCGCCGGCGCTGGCGTTGTACGGCAGCTGATCGGCCCAGGATTGGGTCACGTCCAGCGCCAACGCGCCCCAGCGCGTGTTGATGCCGGAACCGAACAGCGCCGACTGGTAGTGATCGGCGACGATCAGGCCGCCGTACAAGGTCAGACTATTGCTGATGCCGCGCTGGTAGGTCGCCTGCACGAACTCGGGGAGCTTGCTCAGCGTGTCGTCGCGCCATTGACCGGCGGTGACGGCGTAGCGGGATTGACCGTCGCGCAACAGCTGGGGCACGGCGGCGTAGGGCACGATGAATTTGCGCACGCGGCCGTCCGCCTCGGTGACCGTCACTTCCAGATCGCCGGCGAACCCGGTGTTGTAGAGATCGTCGATGCTGAATTCGCCCGGCGGCACCACGTTTTCGTAAATCAGGTTGCCATTCTGACGAATGGACACCTTGGCATTGGTCTCGGCCACGCCGCGCACCACCGGCGCGTAGCCTTGCAGCGATTCCGGCAGCATCCGGTCGTCAGAACTCAGCTGGACGCCGCGGAACGGCGCGCTGCTGAACAAATCGGAAGGCGTGAAATAATCGCCCAGGGTCAGCACCGCGTGCCAGTCCGTCATATCGCGCTGCGTATAAGCCGAAGTGCTTTGATATTGGCGCTGACGCTGACCGTTGCCATTGTCCTGCTGGGTCAGCGAGCCGTTATAGCGGAACCGCCACAGGCCTATGTTCAGGCCGGCGTTGGCGCCAAAATAGTACTGGCTTGACGTGCCGGAACCGCCATTGTCATAGCGGTAGCCGTTGGCGTTGTAGTTCAGGAAGCCGGCAAACGGCGCGCCCGCATCCCAGTACTCCGGCGCGACATAGCCTCGCGCCTTGGCTCGCAGATATTTCTGCGGAATGCTGACGTCGAGCCGCAGATCCGCGCTGTTGAAGCTGGAAAACGCGCCGGGCACGACGGCGGCGATGTCGACGCAACGGCCGGACTCGTCGCGCCGCGGCACGCCGGAGGACTCCGCCACACGGGAGAAGTCCACACCCAGATCGTCCAACATCGCCCGGTTGAAACAGGCCAGCACCCTGCCGTCCCCCAGATCCTTCATCTGCACGTCGCGACGGCCGATCCAGGTTGTGTTCGCATAGACGTCGGCCCGGTAATTGCCGGGAAAGGCGCCGCCCCTCTGGTTGAAGCGGGAGAGATCTACCTGTTGCCCATTGGAATTCTGGTTGATGAATACCGGATTGAACTGCACGTCGCCCTGTTCGGCAGCCTCAGCCCCAGTCGAACCGGCCCAAGCAGCCTGGCTGCCGAACCAGCCGCAAATCAGCAAGCCGAGCGGGCTGATATCCCGTCGTTGCTTGGGCTGTCGAGTCATCAAGCGCTTCATGGCTGGATTGAATCCTGGGAATGCATGCGGAACTGGCTGGCGCGGGTGCATGTTCAGTGAGCCAAAGACACGCTATGCGCGACCGGAGCACCATAGTCGTTGATGCTCTCGTAATTGAGCTTCACGCTACCCTCAGGCCTGGACTTCAGATCCTTCAGCGCAAAGTCGTGGGTGCCGCCCGGCGGAACCATGCCGCCGTCGGTTTCATACTCGTGCTTGCCTACCAGCAGAGTCGCCCGGTTCAAGGAGACGTGATAGGCGGCCTGATTGGTGGCGCGCAGCATATAGCCCCTGCCGCCGGCCTGCGGCAGCAAAGACCAGGAAAGCTTGTCGGCGGCGTCGTCCGATGTGCCCGGCAGGCCGGCGGGACGGTAGAACAACTTGATGCGGGAACGGAAGGCCACTTGCATGAAATTGCGCTGCTCATTGCCGGCCTTGGGCAGCGGCGGCACGTCCAGCACGTTCAGCCAGAATACCGACTCGCGCTCCTTCGGCAGGTCGGCTCCGGTGAAGGTCAGTCGCAGGGTCTGCCCTTTCGTCGGATCGACACGGAAAATCGGCGGCATGATCAGGAAAGGCGCGTCCGCCGTATTCGGAACGGATTTCTCGTTGCCGCTATCGGCCCATACCTGCACCAGCGACGGATCCTTGCCGGGGTTGTTGATCTTGACGGTCACTTCACGATCTTCTGCCTTGTACACCACCCGGGTCCCGGAAATCACCACGCCCGCGGAAGCGCCGCCAGCCCATAGCGAACTCGCCACGGCCAGCGCGACAGCCCCACTCCACATCGCTTGTCTCATTTGCCCACTGCCCTTATTCCAAAAATACCGGCTGGCGGCGCATTTCGCGCCGCCAGCCGCATCGTGCCGCTTATTGGTAGGTCATCGAGTACTGGACGCTGGTATTCACCGCGCCCGCGCCGGCAGCGCCGGTCGCGATGTACTGGGCGTAGTAGCTCATCGTGGCGGAGCCGCCGCTGATCGGCACAACTTGGGAGTTGGAGTTGTTGTTCAGATTGATGGCGCTATAGCTGTTGTTCAGCAGCTGAACTTCAACATTGGTGGCCGAACCGGTGCCGGTGCTGTTCAGCAGGTTGCCGGAAGCGGAGTCGACGGTCGGGCCCACTTCGAAACGGGTCTGCGCGTTCTTCAGACCGGACGGGCAGTTGCTCAGATTGATCGCAAACGGCGTGGAGCCTGCGGTCTGGCCAGCGGTGGCCAACGAGGAGGTGCCGACGGTCGGCAGGGTCACCGTGACGTTCTGGCCGGAAGTGCCAGCGATGGTGCAGGTCTGAGCCACGACGTTTCCAGTGACGGTGATCTTGCCATCGGAGGCCATTGCGCCGGAAGAATATACGCCCAGGCCGATCAATGCTGCGGTTACGACTTGTTTCATTAAAAAATCTCCATTGAAATTGCAGGCAGTACATTTGTTTGCCCGCTTGCCTACCCTGGCTGGGCAGCAGTTCGAAGAGGCGTCCGACACGTCAAGGCATCTTCGGCGACCCTGTGACTCCTGCCCGTGTTCGAGATGCTCCGGTACCGAATCCGGTCCAGCATCCAAGCCTCGCCAGCCCGAAAGCTTGTTTTAATTTAAAAAGATTCAACAAATAACATCAAATATGGTCATGTCTATCTGAAGTCATTCATCACTCAGATTAAAAAAACAGGCGGGCGGCAAACCTGGGGACTGACGATGGGGCCGCTGCTGCGGCGTCCTTTCACCATGCCATGGCTGGACAGTGCTCAGCTTCCATCACGTCCTGACGAAGCGATGAGCCGTTACAGGAAGCCTCTTGCAGCGCGGTTGGATGCGATGGCAATGCTATTAATCCGGCAGTCAAATACCGTACAGAAAGCTCATGCCGCGTAGCGGATTTTTTCATGCCGGAAGTACGACCGGATTCTGGCCGGCTGCTTCTGCAATGAGCGTAAATGGGACAGCACTTTCCCTTGAAGTTGACCGTCTGATCGAACCGGCTCACCTGCGCTCATTCTGGCCTTCAGGTCGCCGTTCAAGTATTCATCCGGGTTCAGTTCCGGTGAGTAGCTGGGCAGGAAGAACAACTCAATCGCCTTCTTGTTCTCTTCCTCCTCCAACCATGCTTGCACCAGCTTGCTGTGATGCACGCGCAAGTTGTCGAGGATCAAGAACACCTTCTTGCCGCCAGCATCACGGATCAGCCGCATCAGAAACTTGATCAGCACCCGGGCCGTCAAGGTCTCCCGGTACAGCATGAAGCGCATCTTGCCTTGGTTGGTAATGGCCGAAATCAAGTTGATGCGCGCTCTTTTCGATTGGGATAACACCAGAACTGGGGTTTGGCCTTTTGGGGCGTAGCCACGCGGAAAGTGCTCAACACTCGACACCGCCGATTCGTCGCCCCAGCTGATTTCAGCCATTTCCGCTTTGGCACGCGCGACGATAGCCGGGTATTCCTCCTTGAGCCATTTCTCGACTGCTGCCGGTCGCTGCTCATAAGCGCGTTTGAGCGGGCGCTGCGGCGTAAAGCCCCAGCGGGCCAAGTACAGACGGACAGTACGGATCGGCAGATCGATCAGAAACATCTGCTTGATTACAGCCTTGACCGCCTGAGCACTCCACAGGGCAAACCTCAGCTTCATCTGGTCTGGCGTGCGATCCACGATGTCCTGCTTGATCCGGGCTTCCTGCGCCTCGGTCAGCCGACGGCCGGTGCCTTCGGCGCGACCGCGCTTCTGTTCTTTGAATCCCTGCGCACCTAGTGCTGCCTCACGCACCACCCAGGCGGAAATGGTGGGGCGGCGCAGCCCGAGTTCTTCGGCAATACTGGCTTGAGACCGGCCTCGCTTGTACATCCGGATAGCGGTACGCCTCAGCTGCTCACGGGCGGCCAGTTCAAGCTTGCGCACATCGATTTTTTCCATGCCGGAAGTATACAATCTGTACGGATTATTACTGCCGGATTAATAGGTTAAATCAAACAAAACATAACTTTCAACACATCCCCCCGCAGAAAATCGGCATTAAATCCACATTAAATCACTGACAACAAAGGGTTTTAATGAAAAAATCTCGTGTACTCACAACTGTGTTCATCTGTCTCATTAATGCATCAATCTGATAACATATTAAATTAAAAGTTAAATATCGCTACCAAATTCCAAATGAAACCCCAGAATACATGACGTAGTCATTTTGAATGACAAATAAGCAGCATCCTCCACCGCTGCTCTACCCACTCTCCCGCCATGCGTTTAAACTGATCAGCTTCACGCATCCCGGGCTTTGAACGCCATGACGCCTCCCTCCTGCCAGTACCTGGCGGTCAACCAACGCCGTTACCACGTGCGCCGCTGGGGCGCGGACCACGCCCCTTTGCTGGTCCTGCTGCATGGCTGGATGGACAGCTCGGCCACCTTTCAATTCATGGTCGACGCGCTGGCCGGCGAGTGGCAGGTGGTGGCGCCCGATTGGCGGGGATTCGGCGACAGCCAGTGGAACGAAGGCAGCTATTTCTTTCCCGACTATCTGGCCGACCTGGACGATTTATTGCAGCAGCTGTCGCCGCAACGGCCGGTCAAGCTGCTGGGACACAGCATGGGCGCGATGATCGCCGGGCTCTACGCCGGCATCCGGCCGCAGCGCATCGACAAGCTGGCGCTGGTCGAAGGATTCGGCCTGAATCCCACCCGGCCGGCCGAGGCGCCTGGCCGCTATGCCCGCTGGTTGCGGGAAACCGCCCAGACCATGGCTTTCGAGCCGCTGGACGGCTTGCCGCAAGTGGCGGAAAAACTGCAGGCCCGCAACCCGTTGCTGACGCCGGAGCGCGCGCGCTGGCTGGCCGGCGAGCTGACAAGCCCCTGCGACGGCGGCGTCCGCTATCGCGCCGATCCGCGCCATAAAATGGTCAATCCGGTGCTGTACCGGCTGGAGGAGGCGATGGAGTGCTGGCGCCGCATCACCGCGCCGGTGCTGTGGGTGATAGGCGGACAGTCGTCGGGCCATCCGGCCATCAGCGGCGTGATGGACACTCTGGATCAGCGCCGCGCCTGCTTCGCCAAGCTGGATGAAGCCACCATCGCCGACGCCGGCCACATGATCCAGTGGGACAGGCCGGAGGCGCTTGCCGCGGTGGTCGAACGCTTTCTGTCGTCCGACCTCGCCGGCGCGCAGGCATGAAAAAGCCGGCCCGCGGGCCGGCTCGACTGGACTAGGCAGCCATCCCGCGCCTATTCCAGATAGCGCGCCTCCAGATGCGCGCGGTAGTGGGCGGGATTCAGCGCCTCCCCGGTGGCGCGCCGCACCAGCTCATCGGTATCCCAGCGGCTGCCCTGGCTCCAGATATTGGCGTTCAGCCAGTCGAACACCGGCGCCAGGTCGCCGGCGGCGACCCTGGCGTCCAGCGCCGGCTCCTGCCGGCGCAGCGTGGCGAAATACTGGGCGGCATACATCGCGCCCAGCGTGTAGCTGGGGAAATAACCGAAAGTGTCGGTCCAATGGATGTCCTGCAGGCAGCCGTCGCGATAATTGCCGCGCGTGTCCAGCCCCAGGTAGGCCAACATCTTCTCGTCCCACAACGCCGGCACGTCCTCGGCCTCGATTTCGCCGTCTATCAGCGCGCGCTCGATCTCGAAGCGCAGGATCACATGCGCCGGGTAGCACAGCTCGTCGGCGTCGACGCGGATATAGCCAGGCTCGACCCGGGTGTACAGCCTGGCGAGATTGCCGGCGTCGAAAGCCGGCTGATCGCCGAAATGGGCGCGGATGCTCGGCGCGATCAGCTGCAGAAAACCGCGGCTGCGCCCCAGCTGCATCTCGAACGACAGGCTCTGGCTTTCGTGTATGCCCATCGAACGGGCCCGGCCCACAGGCTGGGACAGCCAGTCCCGCGGCAGATTCTGCTCGTAGCGGGCATGGCCGGTTTCATGGACGATGCCCATCAGGCTCTGCACGAAGTCGTCTTCGCGGTAGCGGGTGGTGATCCGCACGTCCTCGGGCACGCCGCCGCAGAACGGATGGTTGCTGACGTCGAGCCGGCCGGCCTCGAAATCGAAGCCCAGCAGCCGCATCACGTCCAGGCCCAGCGCGCGCTGTTTCTCGACCGGGAACGGCCCCTGCGGCCGAATCACCGTCTCTGCGGCCTGCTTGGCGCGCACGCGTTCGATCAGGCCGGGCAACCAGGATTTGACGTCGTCGAAAATGCGCGCGATATCGGCGCTTTTCATGCCCGGTTCGTATTTGTCGAGCAGGGCGTCGTAGCGGCTGCCGCCATTGGCCTCGGCCAGCAGCGCCGCCTCTTCGCGGGCCAGCCGCAGCACTTCGCGGAAATTGGGCAGGAAACCCTGCCAGTCGTTGTTCCGGCGCTGTTCGCGCCAGGCGTGCTCGCAACGCGCCGCCGCCAGCGCCTTGGCTTCCACCAGCGCTTCCGGCAACAGATTGGCCTGACGCCAGTCGCGGCGGATTTCGCGCAGATTGGCGCGTTGCGTCTCGTCCAGCGCCTCCTGCTCGGCGTCCCGCAACTGCCGCTCCAGCTCGGGCGCGGTGATCAACTGATGCATCAGCACCTGCAGCTCGGCCTGGGCCGCGGCGCGCGCCTCATTGCCCTTGCTCGGCATCATCGCCGCCTGGTCCCAACCGGCGATCGCGGCCAGATGGCCGAAATGATGCAAACGCTGAAAAGTGCGGGTCAGGCTCTGATAGGCCTTCTGATTTCCCATGGCTTCCTCCCTTGTTCCAGAAGAAGCATACTCACATGACATTTGATGATGGTCAACGTCGAAACCAAAAAGGAAACACGGCTGAAAGCCAGACGGATCGTCAACCGGCCATCTCTCGCGCGAATAGATGGCATGTTTTTTCCTCATTAGCCGACTTTAGGCGCCATCGTCCGCCGGCGGCTCGCCATCGCCGGCGCGGCCCGCCAGCCGGTGGTGGGCGAACGGAAAGGCCTGCCAATACGGGAAATACTCCCGCACCAGCAGACGCAGCTGCTGCTTGTCGTCATGGCCGGGCAGATGCAGCAATAGCGCGTCCACCGCCATCCGATAGCTGGTATTGCTGACCGGATGGGGATTGAGCAGGAACAGCAGGGCCTTCAGCAGCGACTCGCGGCGACGGATCTCCTCCTCAGCCGTCCCGTCCTCGAACAGCTTGCCCAGGTACAGGCCCAGCGAAGGCGGGAAGCGCGCGAAGCGCTGGCTGCGCATCAAGGCCAGCAAGGCGTCCAGCGTTTCCAGCACCTGCATCGCCGGATTGTGGATGGAGAATCCCGCGCGCGCGGTGGCTTCCACCACCTTCTGCATATCGTCCAGCCAGAAACAATAGAATTCGCGGGCGCAGGTGATGGCCAGTACCCGCTCGTCTGCGGCGCAATCGTTCAGAAAACCATCGACCGCCGCATGATAGGCGTCGGCATCGCGCCGCTCCCGCCTCAAGCGGGCCAGCAGCCTCTGCAGCAAGGCCCGCCGCTCGTCCACCACCCCCGGCACGGCGCCCAGCCGGGCAATCAGGTGCAGATACGCGCTCAGCGCGGCCGCCAGATCCGCCATAGCCACTCCTTGCCCGATACATCCGTTGCAGGGCGCGGCGCCTGGAACGCTCAGGCGCCGCCGGCCGCGGGCCGCAGCAGCAGGCGCAGATCGGCGCCCACCTTGGCCACGTCGGCGATTTCCAGCTTGGTCTTGTCCTCGAGCGTCGTCAAGGCCGGCCAGGCGAACAGGCCGCGCGCGGCGTCGCCGGCCAGCGACGGCGCCAGATACAGCACGATCTCGTCGACCAGGCCGGCGCGCAGCATCGCGCCATTCAGTCCGGCCCCCGCCTCGACCATCAACTCGTTGACGCCGCGTCCCGCCAGCCGCGTCAGCAGCTCGGCGAGATCGGCCCTGCCGTCGCGGCGCCCCAGCGCCAGCACATCGACCCCGCGCTGGCGGAATGCCGACAGCCGGCCCTCGTCCGTCTCGCAGCTGGCCAGCACGGCGCCGCCGCCATCGTAGACGCGCGCAGCCGGAGCCGTGCGCAGCTCGCCGTCCAGCACCACCCGCGCCGGCTGCGCAGCCACCGGCAGCTCGCGCACCGTCAACTGCGGATCGTCGGCCAGCACGGTGCCGCTGCCGGTCAGGATGGCGCAGTGCGCGGCGCGCAGCCTTTGCACGTCCATCCTCGCCTCCGGCCCGGTGATCCATTTGCTGCTGCCGTTCAGCAAGGCGGTCTTGCCGTCCAGCGTGGCCGCCGCCTTCAGCGTCACCCACGGACGGCCGCGCTCGACGCGGGACAGGAAGCCGCGGTGCACCCGGCGCGCCTCGGCCTCCATCAGCCCGGCCGACGCCTCGACGCCGGCCGCGCGCAACATGGCTATGCCGCGTCCCGCCACTTCATGATAGGGGTCCACCATGGCCGCCACCACCCGCGCGACGCCCTCGGCGATCAGGCGCGCCGCGCACGGCGGCGTGCGCCCATGATGGCTGCACGGCTCCAGCGTCACGTAGGCGGTGGCGCCGCGCGGGCTTTCGCCGCGCGCCAGGCAATCCTTGATCGCCTGGATTTCGGCGTGGTCCGATCCCACCGCCAGCGTCGCGCCCTCGCCGACGACCCGTCCATCGTTCACCAATACGCAGCCGACGCCGGGATTCGGCGCCGCCCGGCGCGTCGCGCCTTCGGCCAGGCGCAGCGCGCGCTGCATGTACAGATAGTCGTCGGCGCCGTAGTCCGTCATCTCAGCTTCTTCCACTCATCGGCCAACAGGCCGTAACAACGCATATTCCAGAAACGGCCGCCCAGAAACTGCGCGTCGCGCAGCTCTCCCTCCAGTTTAAAACCCAATCGCTCGGCGACGCGGCAGCTGCGCAGGTTCTCCGGCGCGCAGCCCAGCTCCAGCCGGTGCAGGCCCAGGTCCTCGAAAGCGTAGCTCAGCAGCTGCCCCAGCGCACGCGACATCACGCCCCGGCCGACGTGGCTGTCGGCCAGCCAGTAGCCGAGGCGCGCGTAACGGTGGGCGGCGCTGATGCCGTGCAGCGAACAGATGCCGGCGATCTCGCCGTCCGCCAGAATCACCCGGTGCGCGCAGCGTCCCGCGTCGTTGCCTTCCATCTGCTGGCGAAGCAAGGCCTCGGCGTCCGCCGCCGATTGCGGCCGGACGATGCTTGTCATCCATTGCGACAAGGTGGCCCGGTGGCATTCGATCAGCGCGTAGATGGCTGCCGCGTCGCGCGCCGGCTCCGGCGGGCGGATCTCCACCACGCTCATCGCCGCCCCCGCCAGTCGCCGGCCAACATGCTGTACTGGCAGGCATCGTGATAACGGCCGCGCAGATACAGCCCGTCGCGCTGCACGCCCTCGCGGACGAATCCCAGCCGTTCGGCCACCGCGCGGCTGCGGCCATTGTCGATTCCGGCCACGATGACGATCCGGTTCAATTCCAGCGCGCCGAAGCCTGTGTCCAAAGCCTGCGCCGCGGCCTCGCTCATCAGCCCCCCGCCGACGAAGCGGTCGGCCAACCAATAGCCGAGAAAACCGGAGCGGTGCGGCTTGCTGATGCCGTGGATGTCGATGCAGCCGGCCAGTTCGCCGTCCCGCGCGATCAGCCAGGTCGCGGCGTCGGCGGCGCCGGCAAGGAACTGCCGGCTGTCGTCGACGCCTCGGGTGGCATCCACCCAGGGCAGCCAGGCCCGCAAGGTTTCGCGGCTCTCGTCTATCAATGCGAACAGCCGCTCGGCGTCGGCGACGTCGGGCGGCAGCAGGGCAACGCGTTTCTGGTCAACGGCGGTCATGGCGTCTCGAAAATGACAATTGGATCAACCAGGCTAATTCAAGCCGGCATCGGACTGTCAATGCGAGGACTTCTGAATTTCCTTGATCGCGTCGGTGAATTCGGAAATATCCTGGAAACTGCGGTAAACCGACGCGAATCTCACATAGGCGACCTTGTCCAGCCGCGCCAACTCGTTCATCACCATTTCGCCGATCTGGCGGCTGCTGACCTCGCGCTCGCCGAGCTGCAGCAGCTTGTGGCAGATGCGGTCTATCGCCTCGTCGACCAGCGTGGTGGACACCGGCCGCTTGTGCAGCGCGCGCAGAAAACTGGTGCGGACCTTCTCGATGTCGAATTCGGAGCGGTGGCCGGCCGTCTTCACCACCTGCGGCATCCGCACGTCGGCCGTCTCGAAAGTCGTGAAACGCTTGTCGCAAACCGGGCAGCGGCGCCGACGCCGGATGCTGGCGCCGTCCTCGCTGACACGGGAGTCGATCACCTGGGTATCGGCGTTGCCACAAAACGCGCATTTCATGACAATAATCCTGAAGGTTGCAATAGTTGGATGTTATCAGCAATACCGTCGCGCCGCACCGCCGTCCCCGCAGCGGCCGGCCGGCCAATAAAAAAGCCGCCCCGTGGCGGGGCGGCCGTTTCTGGCGCGGGCCGGCTTACTTGGCGTAGACCGGGAAGCGATGGCACAGCGCGGTGGCTTCCACCGCCACGCGGGCGATCAGCGCGTCGTCGTTCGGATTGTCCAGCACGTCGGCCACCAGATTCGCCACCTGGATGGCCTCGGCTTCCTTGAAGCCGCGGGTGGTGATGGCCGGCGAGCCGATGCGAACGCCGGAAGTGACGAACGGGGTTTCCGGATCGTTCGGGATCGCGTTCTTGTTGACGGTGATGTGGGCGCGGCCCAGCAGCGCGTCGGCCTGCTTGCCGGTCAGGCCCTTGGCGCGCAGGTCGACCAGGAACACATGGCTCTCGGTGCGGCCGGACACGATGCGCAGGCCGCGCTCGGCCAGCGTTTTGGCCATGATGGCGGCGTTCTTCAGCACCTGCTGCTGGTATGCCTTGAATTCCGGCTGCAGCGCCTCCTTGAACGCGATGGCCTTGGCGGCGATCACATGCTCCAGCGGGCCGCCCTGCAAGGTCGGGAACACATTGCTGTTGATGCTCTTCTCGAACTCGGCCTTCGCCAGGATGATGCCGCCGCGCGGACCGCGCAGCGTCTTGTGCGTGGTCGAGGTGACGAAGTCGGCGTGCGGCACCGGGTTCGGGTACAGGCCGGCGGCGACCAGGCCGGCATAGTGCGCCATGTCCACCATGAAGTAGGCGCCGACTTTTTTGGCGATCTGGCCCATGCGCTCGAAGTCGAAGCGCAGCGCGTAGGCGGACGCGCCGCCTATGATCAGCTTGGGCTTGGTTTCCATCGCCACGCGCTCCATGTCGTCGTAGTCGATTTCTTCCTTGTCGTTCAGGCCGTAGGCGACGATGTTGAACATCTTGCCGGACAGGTTGGCCGGCGAGCCGTGGGTCAGGTGGCCGCCGTGGCCCAGATTCATGCCCATCACGGTGTCGCCCGGCTTCAGGATCGAGAAGTACACCGCCTGGTTGGCCTGGGAGCCGGAGTGCGGCTGGACGTTGGCGTATTCGGCGCCGAACAGCTGCTTGACGCGGTCGATGGCCAGTTGCTCGACGACGTCCACGTGCTCGCAACCGCCGTAGAAGCGCTTGCCCGGATAACCCTCGGCGTACTTGTTGGTCAGCTGGGAACCTTGGGCTTCCATCACCGCCGGGCTGGTGTAGTTCTCCGAGGCGATCAGCTCGATGTGATCTTCCTGGCGTTGGCACTCGGCTGCAATCGCGGCAGCGAGTTCTGGATCAAATGTGGCAATCGTCTGGTCGGCAGCGAACATCAGGGGCTCTTCCGTCAAGGGTTAACGATCGGGCCATTCTACACGAAATGGCCGACGGAACATTTTGACGTCGAGCGGGTTTTCACGCCGCGCCGCGGCCGATGAAAACCCGCCGCCCCCGATGTTTACAGATCGTCGGCGGTGAAGAACAGCGGCACGCCGTCCCGGCTTTCCGGCTGCAACTCCGGCAAGACATGCACGTCGCGCACATGGCACTCGTTCATCAGCTCGCGGAAGTTCTCTTCTATCAGCTTAACGTTGTCGAGCGAGGCCAGCGGCCAGACGAAGCCTTCCCAGTTGCGCTCGTCGCCGCCGGCCGACACGGTGAAATGCAGCTCGCCGTTGTCGTGGGCGGACACGATGGCCACCGGTTCCTTGTCCAGTTCGCGCAGACGACGGATCTGGCTGCTGGCGAACACCTGCAGCGCCACCTCGAAGCGGGCGAAGTTGCCGGCCACCAGCGCCTGCATCGCCGGCAGCGGCGGGCGGGCGATCGGGAACAGCGTCACGCCGTCCGTCTTCAATTGCTCGCCCAGGAACTTCATCAGCGGCATGCCCCAGGCGCCGACCGAACCGCCCAGCCGCAGCGGCGGCTCCTCGCCGTCGCGCTGGATCGCCACGCCGATCAGATAGCGCAGGAACACGCCGTCCTCCTTCACCGTGATCGGCGCCGGCTGGGCCGGCAGCTCGGCGCGGGCGTCGGCGCCCTGGCGCGACATCCGGTACAGCTTGGCCGCGTCCAGGCCGATCAGGCTGTCCGGATGCAGCAAGACGCCAGACAAGGCCGCGTCGCCGTCGGCGGAGAAGACGCCGTGGCTGCGCAGCAATGCGTTCAGGCCGTCGACATCGGCGACGGCGCCAGGCAGCGTCGTCTGCTCGCGGCTGCCGGCCACCAGGACCAGCGGCATCGCGAACACCAGCGCGCGCGCGCCGCCGGTTTCCTCGACCGCCTGGCGCAGCGCGTCCCACACCTGCTGGTAGCAGGCCTGGGTCGGCACCATCGCCAGCGCCACCGAGATCGACA
Organism: Chromobacterium sp. ATCC 53434; assembly: GCF_002848345.1. Lineage (NCBI taxonomy): Bacteria > Pseudomonadati > Pseudomonadota > Betaproteobacteria > Neisseriales > Chromobacteriaceae > Chromobacterium > Chromobacterium sp. ATCC 53434. The sequence continues at coordinate 3,597,202 of NZ_CP025429.1, forward strand.
ACAACTCGCCGCGCTGCAACATCTCGCCGATGGCGCCGACCAGGGCCTGGCGCCACATATCGCGCTCACCGGCATCCGGGGCGTCCAACGCCGATTGGGCGTGATGGATCAGGCGGTTGGTCAGGGAGGCTTGCGGGTGGTACTGGCGCGGGTCGGGAAGAATATGGCGGACGGCGTCCATGTGCTGACATCCTGCTGCAATCGGGAAAAAACGTATTGTGGCACAGCTGTCACCGGCTTGCTCGCCCGCCGGCACCAGCATGCCAAAGGCGTAAACAACCGCCAAAACTGCCGCTTCGCCAGGGCGATGTGCACAGTTGCGACAAAAAATTACATTTATCTACTTTTTCGGAAACGCAAATGTTGACACTCGCTACCGCAATCCGGATAATCCGTCCTCGTTGAGATGCAGCAATTGCTTCTTGATAGTTTCTCCTCTATTTCTCCTTTGTAGACTTGGCGCGGGCCGTAAGGCACCGCGCATTTTTTTTGCCTTTCCCATGCCGAAATCCCGGCAAAATCATTAAAAATCATTGCAATACACACAATCTCTTCACGAGAAGTCCGACAACGACCAAGGCAAGCAGTCGCTATCGTAAATACGCCGCCGCATCGCTAGCCCTATGCGGATGCTTTACAGAATCAATGCGATTAGAAACATTTACATTGATTTGAAATGCCAATGTAATTTCACAAATAATTCACTTCCGAAACAAAACGAATAAAAGCAGGGGATGATTGTTCGATTTTTCTGCAAATGAACAAATGGACGCGGGCGCTTCGCGCCGCGGAGAAGGAAGCGGATAGACTGCCCGAAGGACAGCCGGGTTCCCGACTGTAGGACAGGAATGCGCCGCCATGATAGCACTGCCGCATTCGGGCATTATGACAAACATCAAGACCTAATCAACTGACAGGCCCGCCGCCGGAACCGGCGCGCGCCTTGCCGGTCGAACCGGCTTTCCCGATGGACGCGCCCCTAATGCCGATACACCAGCTCAGCCTCGTCGGCTTTCGCTCGATACGCAAACTGACGCTGGAGCTCGATGCGCTCAACATCGTCGTCGGCGCCAACGGTTGCGGCAAATCCAATCTTTACAAAGCCATCCAGCTATTGCATGCGGCCGCCGAAGGCCGCTTGTCGGCGGCGCTGGCGGCCGAGGGCGGCGCGCAAAAGGCGATGTGGGCCGGCGGCGCCCGGCGCGGCGACAAGGCGCGCGCGCCGAAGCGGATGACCCTGGCGGCGCGCCTGGACGACTGCGACTACGAACTGCAGCTGGGCTATCCGGAACCCAGTCTCAGCCTGTTCTCGCTGGACCCACTGGTGAAGGAGGAAAGCCTGTGGCTGGCCGGACACGGCCGGCGGCCCTCCACCCTGCTGCTGGAACGGCGCAATCAGGCCGCCTTTCTCTGCGGCGTCGACGGCGAGCGCACCGCCTACCCGGCCAGCCTGCGCGCCGAGGAGTCCTTGTTCGGCCAACTGGCCGAGCCGCACCGTTATCCGGAATTGTCCCAGGTGCGGGAAACCTTGCGCAACTGGCGCTTCTACCATGAGTTCGCCGTCTGGCCCGGCTCGCCGCTGCGCGCGCCGCAGGTCGGCATACGCTCGCCGGTGCTGGCGCACGACGGCGCCAACCTGGCCGCGGCCTTTCAGACCATCATAGAGATCGGCGACCACGCGCTGCTGCAGAGCGTGCTGGCCGACGCCTTTCCCGACAGCCGCTTCCAGGTGGACGCGCAACACGGCCGCTTCCAGTTGCTGATGCAACGCGACGGACTGTTGCGTCCGCTGGAAGCCGCCGAACTGTCCGACGGCACGCTGCGCTTCCTGTGCCTGGCGGTGGCGCTGCTCAGCCCTCGTCCGCCCGCCTTCATGGCGTTGAACGAGCCGGAGAACAGCCTGCATCCGGCGCTGCTGCCGGCCTTGGCGCGGCTGATCGCCGAGGCCAGCCGCCACAGCCAGCTGTGGGTGACCAGCCACTCGCCGGCGCTGGCCGAGATGATACGCCGCCACCAGCCGCTAAAGCTGTTCGCGCTGGCCATGCGAGACGGCGAGACCGTGTCGCTGAACGATTGATCCAGGCGTCGACAGCCACGCGCCGCTTGGCCGCGAAGTCGCGTCCGCAGCGATGAAAACCGGCGCGCGTCTTCGCGCCGCCCAGAAGCGGCAGAACTTCAAGTCCATCCATTTTCATGGTATTCCAATAGTATTGCGACGAAATGCGGGGAACTCCGCCTGACAAGGCCGGGTCAGACTGCCTGTCATGTTTATTTTATTGGACACTATGTATAAAAAATTATACTCCCCGTTATTCATCGCCTGGTCGCTGCTGATGGCGGCCATCGTCTGCGAAATCGCCGGCACCTCCTTCATGGCCGTCGCCGCCCGCAACGGCGGTTACCTCGGCTATGTCTGGATGGCCGCCGCGCTGGCGCTGTCCTACTATCTGCTGTCTCTCGCGCTGCGCGCGATCTCGGTCGGCATCGCCTACGCGGTATGGGAAGGCCTGGGCCTGATCGGCCTGACCGCCGTCAGCGTCTGGCTGTTCGGCGAAACGCTGGTGCCGCAGGAAATCGTCGGTCTGGGCCTCGCGCTGCTGGGCTTGGTCTGCGTGACGATGGGTGAAAGCGACGAACAGGAGGCCGCGGCATGAAAACCGTCTACCTGTTGTTCGTATTGGCCTCGGCGCTGATCGAAGTGGGCGCCAACCTGATGCTGGAAAAATCGGACGGCTTCCGCCGCAAGGCCTGGGGCCTGGGCGCCATCCTGCTGGTGTGGCTGGCCTTCGCGCTGCTGGGACAGGCGGTCAAGGGCATGGATCTGGCGATCGCTTACGCCTTGTGGGGCTCGATAGGCATACTCGGCACCGCCGTCGGCGGCCGGGTGCTGTACAAGCAGAAGTTGAAGCCGATAGGCTGGGCCGGCATCGCCATCGTCGCGGCGGCGGTCGCCACGCTGTCCACCGTCTGAAATACAGCCTGGCCCGAAAATTCCACCGTCCCGATCGATGGGACCGCGGCGAAATTTTCAGGCCCGCCTGAAATAAAAAGGGGGAGGCGCTTGGCCTCCCCTTTTTCTATCCCCATGCCAATCGGAGCCTTCAAAGACGGTACGTCGACGGTGCGTCGCCCCTACGGGGTGACGGCACCCTACATTGGATTCAATTGGTGGTTGGTGCGTCGCCCCTGCGGGGTGACGCACCCTACGGTTTATTTGCGTTCGACTTGAGACACATCGCGCACCGCGCCGGTGTCGGCGCTGGTCGTCATCGCTGCGTAGGCACGCAAGGCCGGGCTGACCGCGCGCTCGCGGCCGAGCGGCTTCCAGGCGTCGCGTCCCCTGGCATCCATCGCCGCGCGACGGCGGGCCAGTTCTTCGTCGGATACGGCCAGATGAATGCGGCGGTTCGGGATGTCGATTTCCACGGTGTCCCCCTCCTCCGCCAGGCCGATCGCGCCGCCCTCGGCCGCTTCCGGCGAAGCGTGGCCGATGGACAGGCCGGAGGTCCCGCCGGAGAAACGGCCGTCGGTCAGCAGCGCGCAGGCCTTGCCCAGACCCTTGGACTTCAGATACGAAGTGGGATACAGCATCTCCTGCATGCCCGGCCCGCCCTTCGGCCCCTCGTAGCGGATGATGACGATGTCGCCGGCGACGATCTGGTCGGCCAGGATGCCTTCCACCGCCGCGTCCTGGCTTTCGAAGATGCGGGCGCGGCCGGTGAATTTCAGTATCGACTCGTCGACGCCGGCGGTCTTGACGATGCAGCCGCGCTCGGCGATGTTGCCGTACAACACCGCCAGGCCGCCGTCCTGCGAATAGGCGTGGGCCTGGTCGCGAATGCAGCCATCGGCGCGGTCGTCGTCCAGCGTCGGATAGCGCATGCTCTGGCTGAAGGCGATGGTGGTGGCCACGCCGCCCGGCGCCGCGCGGAACAGGCGGTGCGGCTCGCTGCCCTCGCCGTGCCGCATCACGTCCCAGGCCTCCAGCCCTTCGCCCAGCGTTTTGCTGTGCACGGTGGGCACGTCGCGGTGGATCAGGCCGGCGCGGTCCAGCTCGGCCAGGATGCCGATCACGCCGCCAGCGCGGTGGACGTCCTCCATATGGTATTTCTGCGTCGCCGGCGCCACCTTGGACAAACAGGGCACGCCGCGGCTGATGCGGTCGATGTCGGCCATCTTGAAATCGACGCCGGCCTCGCTGGCCGCGGCCAGCAGGTGCAGCACGGTATTGGTCGAGCCGCCCATCGCGACGTCCAGGCTCATCGCGTTCTCGAAGGCCTCTTTGCTGGCGATGCCGCGCGGCAGGATCGAATAGTCCTCGCCCTCGTAATGGCGCTTCGCCAGCTCGACGATCAGCCTCCCTGCCTTCAGGAACAATTCCTTGCGGTCGGCGTGCGTCGCCACCAGGCTGCCGTTGCCGGGCAGGGACAGGCCCAACGCCTCGGTCAGACAGTTCATCGAGTTCGCCGTGAACATGCCGGAGCAGGAGCCGCAGGTCGGACAGGCGGAACGCTCGACGCGCTCGACGTCCTCGTCGGACACCGCGCTGTTGGCGGCCTCCACCATCGCGTCGACCAGGTCCAGCTTGCGCACCTCGTTGCCCCACTGCACCTTGCCGGCCTCCATCGGCCCGCCTGAGACGAAGACCACCGGGATGTTCAGCCGCATCGCCGCCATCAGCATGCCGGGAGTGATCTTGTCGCAGTTGGAGATGCACACCAGCGCGTCGGCGCAGTGGGCGTTGACCATGTATTCGACGCTGTCGGCGATCAGGTCGCGGCTGGGCAGGCTGTACAGCATGCCGCCGTGGCCCATCGCGATGCCGTCGTCGATGGCGATAGTGTTGAATTCCTTGGCGACGCCGCCGGCTTTTTCTATCTCGCGCGCCACCAGCTGGCCCATGTTCTGCAGGTGCACATGGCCCGGCACGAACTGGGTGAAGGAGTTGGCGATGGCGATGATGGGCTTGCCGAAGTCGGCGTCGGTCATCCCGGTGGCGCGCCACAGCGCGCGGGCACCCGCCATGTTGCGGCCGGCGGTGGAAGTGCGGGAACGATATTGGGGCATGATGCGTCCTTAAATCTGTAAACAAAACCGGTCGTCGTTCCTCGCGCCAGCAGGGTAAGCTGGCGGCGACTGGTCCGCGGGTGCCGGGTGGACCAAGCAGGATGCCGTATCGCCGCGGGTGAGCGGCGCGACGGCGGGGAACGCTTTCCGTATAATCTCGTCAACAATTCTTTTACCGCAAACGCACATCACTGACAAATGCTGATTCATCCTCAGTTCGACCCGGTGGCCATCCACCTGGGCCCGCTGGCCGTCCACTGGTACGGCCTGATGTACCTGCTGGGCTTCGCCCTGTTCCTCACCATGGGCAAGTACCGCCTGAAAAACGGCAACGACGTGCTCGCCGTGCCGCAACTGGACGACATGCTGATGTACGGCGCCGTCGGCGTGGTGGTCGGCGGCCGCCTGGGCGAGGTCTTGTTCTACCAGCCCGGCTACTACTTCAGCCACCCGCTGGAAATCTTCATGGTCTGGAAGGGCGGCATGTCCTTCCACGGCGGCTTCCTCGGCGTGCTGATCGCGGTGGCGATCTATGGCCGCAAGGTGGGCCGCGGCTTCTGGCAGCTGACCGACTTCATCGCGCCGCTAGTGCCGCTGGGCCTGGCGGCCGGCCGCGTCGGCAACTTCATCAACGGCGAGCTGTGGGGCCGCGTCGCCAGTCCGGACCTGCCGTGGGCGATGCTGTTCCCGCAGGCGCGGATGGAGGACATCGCCGAGGCGCAGCAGTCGTCCGACCTGATGAACATGCTGGTGCAGTACGGCGGCCTGCTGCGCCATCCGTCGCAGCTGTACGAGTTCGCGCTCGAGGGCATCGTGCTGTTCGGCGCGCTGTGGCTCTACAGCGCCAAGCCGCGCGCCACCGGCAAGGTCTCGGCGGTCTTCCTGATAGGCTACGGCCTGGCCCGCTTCGTCAGCGAATACTTCCGCAATCCTGACGCCGGCATCTTCGGCAAGTCCGACGTGATCAGCATGGGCCAGTGGCTGAGCCTGCCGATGATCGTGATCGGCGTCGCGCTGCTGGTCTTCTTCGGTCGGCGCAAGCAGGGCTGAGCGTTTCAGGCGCAGAAGGCCGGGGCATCCCGGCCTTTTTTGCGCCCTGGAAACGGAAGACGCCCGCTTGAAAGAATTATTGGAATATGTAACTAATTTTTTATAATTTCTGGATATTAATGAAAGCCGGTACGATGGCGGCAATCGATTCCACTCGGCACACTACAAGGCTCGCCATGAACAAGACCCTCGCCGTCGCACTCGCCGTTGCCCTGACTTCCACCGCCGCCCTGGCCGACCGCCTGGACGACATCAAGAAAGCCGGCGTGCTGCGCGTCGCCGCCTTCGACAGCAACCCGCCGTTCGGCTTTCTCGACGCCAAGACCCGCCAGATTTCCGGCCTGGACGTCGACGTGGCCCAGCACATCGCCAAGAAGCTGGGCGTGAAGCTGCAACTGGTCCCGACCAATCCGGCCAACCGCGTGCCGCTGTTGGTGTCCGGCAAGGCCGACATCGTCGCCGCCAACTTCACCGTCACCGACGAGCGCAAGAAACAGGTGGACTTCAGCCTGCCCTACTTCGCCTCCGGCCAGCAGTTCATCGTCCGCAAGGGCGCGCTGCAGAAGCCGGAACAGCTGGCCGGCCTGCGCGTAGGCGTGGACAAGGGCACGACCCAGGAAGTGTATCTGCGCGAGAAATACCCGAAGACCACCGTCGTCGCCTATGACGACACCCCGCTGGCCTTCACCGCGCTGCGCAACGGCAATGTGCAGGCCATCACCCAGGACGGCTCCAAGCTGGCCGCGCTGTTGGCCAACGCGCCGGACAAGGCCAAGTACGAGCTGGCGCCGTTCACGCTGACCCGCGAATACCAGGCCGTCGGCCTGCCGAAGGGCGAGGCGCGGCTGACCAAGGTGGTCAACGAGACGCTGCGCGAGCTGGAAAAGAGCGGCGACGCGGCCAAGATCTACGACCATTGGTTCGGCCCGAAGACCAAGGCGCCGCTGCCGCGCGACTTCAAGATCGGCGACGCGGCCTGATCGCCGGCCCGTCCCGCTTCGCAACCGCCGGTTCCCGCCGGCGGTTTTGCCGTTTCGACGTTCGGTAGAAAGACACAAGCATGACCCCACCCGCCTGGCTCGGCCACAACTGGCTGGAGCCGCACTATCTCGTCTGGCTGGGCAAGGGCGCGCTGCTGACCGGCTGGCTGTCGCTGCTGGTCATCGCCGCCGCCAGCCTGCTCGGCGTCGCGTTGACCGCGCTGCTGGACGACGGTCCGCGGCCGCTGCGGCTGGCAACGCGGCTCTTCGTCGGCCTGCACCGCAACACGCCGCTGATGGTGCAGCTCTTGTTGTGGTACTTCGGCGTGTCCGGCCTGCTGCCGGACGAGGCGAAGATCTGGCTGAACACGCCGCGCGCGCTGGCGCTGCCGTTCGGCCTCGCGCTGCCCTGGCCGTCGTTCGAATTCCTGGCCGCCTTCACCGCGCTGACGCTGTACAGCGCCGCCTTCATCAGCGGCGAACTGCAGGCCGGCCTGAACGCGGTGCCCAAGGGCCAGCGGCTGGCGGCGCGCGCGCTGGGCATGAGCGGCTGGCAGGTGCTGGGCCTGGTGGTGCTGCCGCAGGCCTGGCAGCTGGTGAAGCGGCCGCTGGTCGGCCAGTACACCGCCATCGTCAAGAACACCTCGCTGACGATGGCGATAGGCCTGGCCGAGCTGTCTTACGCGTCGCGCCAGGTGGAAACCGAAACCCTGCTGGCCTTCCAGTCCTTCGCCGCCGCCACCGCGCTGTATCTGGCGCTGGTGCTGGTCACCCAGTTGCTGGCCCAGCGGCCGGAACCCGAATGGAGGACGCTGCGATGATCCCCCCGGTGATACTGGACAATCTCGACTACCTGCTGTGGGGCAATCTGTCCGGCGGCGAGCCGGGCGGCCTGCTGCTGACCGCGCTGCTCAGCCTGGCCGCCGCGCTGTTCGCCAGCGGACTTGGCCTGGGACTGGGCATTGCGCTGCTGATGGGCGGCACGGCGCTGCGGCACGCGGTGACGGCCGTCACCGCGGTGCTGCGCGCGATCCCGGTGCTGATGCTGATCTTCTGGTGCTATTTCCTGCTGCCGCTGCTGTTCGGCGTCGACATCCCCGGCCTCGCGACGGTGATCCTGGCGCTGGCGCTGATCCATTCCGCCTATCTGGGCCAGGCGGTGCTGGCCGGCCTGACGGCGGTGGGCCGCGGCCAATGGCACGCCGGGCTGGCGCTGGGCTTCACCCGCTGGCAGACGCTGCGCTGGCTGATCCTGCCGCAGGCGCTGCGCATCATGCTGCCGTCCTTCGTCAACCAGTGGGTGTCGCTGCTGAAGGACAGCTCGCTGGCCTATATCGTCGGCGTCGCCGAGTTCACCTTCGTCGCCACCCAGGTCAACAACCGCGAGCAGGTCTATCCGCTGGAAATCTTCAGCGCCATCGCCGTCGGCTATCTGCTGTTGTGCGGCCTGCTGCAACTGTTCGGCCACTGGGGCGCGCGGCGCTGGCGGCCGGTCCGCGCATGAAAAAAGCCCGCGCGTTCGCGCGGGCCGCTTTCGGTTCGAAATATCGCGCTCAATCGAGATATTTCTTGAAGAAGCTCTCCATCGCGCCGTAGGCGGCGAAGCGGTTTTCCTCGTTGTGGAAGCCGTGGCCCTCGTTGTCCTTGACGATGTATTCGACGTCGACGCCGCGTTTCTTCAAGGCGTCGACGATCTGGTTGGACTCGTCGATATTGACGCGCGGGTCCTTGGCGCCCTGCAGCACCAGCAGCGGCGCCTGGATGCGGTCTACATGGAAGACCGGCGAGCGCTCGCGCAGCAGCGCCTTGTCCTTGTCCGGATTGCCGACCATCTCGTACATCGAATCCAGGAACGGCTTCCAGTACGGCGGGATGGTCTTCATGAAGGTGAACAGATTGGACACGCCGACATAATCGACCGCGCAGCGGTACAGTTCCGGCGTCTTGGTGATGCCGGCCAGCGTCGCGTAGCCGCCGTAGCTGCCGCCGTAGATGCAGACTTTCTTCGGATCGGCCACGCCCTGCTTGACCAGCCAGTCCACGCCGTCGCTGACGTCGTCCTGCATCGTGCCGCCCCATTGTTTGAACGAGGCCTCCCAGAACTTGCGGCCGTAGCCGGTGGAGCCGCGGTAGTTCATCTGCAGCACCGCCCAGCCCCGGCTGGCGAAGAACTGCACCTCGGGGTTGAAGTGCCAGCTGTCGCGCGCCCACGGCCCGCCGTGCGGATTGATGATGACCGGCAGGTCCTTGGCGCTCTCCTTGCCGCGGGGCAAGGTCAGGTAGCCGTTGATGGTCAGGCCGTCGCGGCTCTGGTACTGGACCGGCTTCATCGCGGCCATCTGGTCTTCCGGCAGCCACGGCGTCACGTCGGCCAGCAGCGTCAGCTTGTCGCCGGCCTTGTCGTACAGATAGCGTTTGCCCTGGGTCTTGTCGTTCCACACCGCGACGACGAAACGGTCCTCGGCGCGGTCGCCGGACTGGATGTCCACCTGGTAGCCCGGGAAGCTGGCCTGCAGCTTCGCGTACAGCTCGCTCGACACCGGATCGAAGCACTGGCGTCCCGGCTTGTCGGTCTCGAAGTCCGCGCAGGTGATCACCTTGCGCTTGTGGGAATAGCCTAGACCGTCGACATCGACGTCGCCGCGGGCGTAGATCTCCTTCACTTCCTTGCCGGTCTTCGGGTCGTACTCGACGATGGCGCTCTTGTCGCGCCCCAGATTGCTGGAAGCGTAGAAGCGCTGGTTGTCGAAGGTGAAGAACAGCGGCGTGAAGTTCTCGCGGAATGTGGTGGTCAGCAGCTTGCGGAACTTGCCGCCGGGCTCGTCGCGGTACATCACGGTGTTGTTGACGCCGTCGGTCTCGACGGCGACGCGGATATTGCCGTCGTGGTCGGTCCCCCAGCTGGCCACCTTGCCCGGATTCTCCGCCTCCAGCTTCAACTCGCCGGTCTTCAGATTGACGCGGTAGACGTCGAAAATCTCCGGATTGCGCTTGTTCAAGCCAACCAGCAGCTCGTCGTCCCGGTCTATCAGTCCGTCGACGATTTCGGCGCGCACGCCGGGAAACGGCGTCAGGTCGCGGGTTTCGCCGCTGCTCAGATCGACGCTGTACAAGTGGAAGTTCTCGTCGCCGCCATTGTCCTTGGTGTAGACCAGCCTGTCGTTGCCCTTCCAGAAGTAGCCGGACAGATCGCGGTCCTTGATCGAGGTGACGCGCTGGTCCGGCTTGCCGGGGCGGCGCACGACGATGTTGCGGCGCGATTCCCACGGCGCGAGGAAGGCCACGCTGTCGCCGTTCGGCGAAACGGTGAAATTGCCCTGTTCCGGCGTGCGGAAAAAGTCGCGCAGCGGAATGTCGGCCGCCAGCGCCGGACCGGCCAGCAGCGTGGCCGCCAGCGCGGCGGTGATCGGTTTCTTCATGGTGTTCCCCTGGTTGGATGAGGCGGCCGCCGCTGGCCTTCACCGACGCGGCCCGACCGACGATCATAGTCCGCGCCGGACGCGGCCACAATATGCCGAAGGAATTTCCGGCGCTGGCGGCCAAGGCCGGTTGATACAATGAAGGAGAACCCGTCGCGCCGATGCCACAAGGAGGCCGCCATGCAAGGCTACCAGCTATCGTTCTTCACCCAGCAGGATCACCGCCACCACGGCGTGCCGCTGGCCGAGTGGATATTGCAGGAGGCGCGCCGCCTGGGCATAGGCGGCGCGACGCTGTTCTCCGCCAGCGAAGGTTTCGGCGGCGGCCGCCGCATCCACGCCGCCCGCTTCTTCGAACTGGCCGACCAGCCCGAAGAGGTAACCATGGCGCTGAGCGCCGCCGAGGCCGAGCTGCTGCTCGACCGGCTGCGCGGCGAAGGCGTCAAGGTGTTCTACACGAAGACGCCGGTGGAGTACGGCATGCTGGGCGACGATTGAGTCCCTGTCTCAGCGCGGCTGGATGAAGCTGATGTCGGCCAGCTTGGGCAAGGGGATCACCTGGGTGTCGACGCTGCCGAAATCGATCTCGGCCAGCTTCAAGCCGCAGTACTGCATGCTGTCGTAGGTGCGCAGGCCGATCTCCCCGCTGTTCAAGCCCTTGACCACCGCCCACTGGGTATAGTCCTGTTCGGCGCCGTCTCGGATCACGCCGCGCGGAATGTCCACCGCGTTCAGCAGATGGGTGGCCAGCGTGTAGGCCTGCGGCAGATCCGCCGGCGTATCGGCGTACTGCTTCAGATAGACGGTGCGCACGAAGCGCGCCGGCGGCGTCGCGTTGCCGGGCAGGCCGGCCAGGCCGCCGCCGTGTCCGGGCGCCGCCACCGACAGCGTGCCGATTTCCTGCGGCGCCGGATCGTTCGGCGTCAGGTTCAGATAATTGCCCAGATTGTCCAGATGCCACGGGAACCACGGCGCGTTGGTGCAGACGCCGACCGGGTTGTGGTAGATCTTCTGCTGGCCGTCCTGGAACTCCACCACCAGCGAGCGGCCGTCCTTGTCGACGATGGCCGCGTGCAGCGGCAGTTGCTTGGCCAACCAGTCCGGCAGCCAGAATTGCCGCGTCGGCAACAGCTCGCGCACATCGGCGACGCTGCCGCAGTGCGCCAGCACCCAATCGGCGAACAGCGGCGCCAGCACCGTGGTCTGCAGGCTGGAAAACTCCTGGTAGCGGGTCTGCGGCAGCCACAGCAGGCTGACGCTGAGGCCGGCCTCGTTCAAGCCGTCGGTGACGATGCGCTGCGAGATGCCCGGCAGCGGCAGATTGGTGGAGCTGACGCCGACATAGCCGTAACGCACCGACCAGCCCGCCGCGGTCTCCATCTTCTGGAATTCCGCGCCGGCCCAGACCGGCTGCTGGAACGTCTCGCCGCGACGCTGGATGTAGAAGGCCGGATCCAGCGGCCGGGCGAACTCCATCGAACGGCCGACCACCTGATTGCGATCAGCGGACTGCAGTTGAAAATGCGTGCACATGCGAGACCTCCATGGCAGGCCCGCCTCCAACCGCGCGCGGCGCCGCCGAATGGCGGCGAGACGGGACAGGCGCTAGCAAACCGCGCCGGGCCGCCAAGCGGTACTGGTCTTTGTGACGGCCGCCCGGTAGACCTGCTCAGACACTGACTTCGAAACCGGCGTCGCGGACCGCCGCCGCCAATTCCTCTGGCGACACCACCGCCGGGTCGTACTCTATGCGGGCGCGCTTCTCTTCCAGGCTGACTTCGGCGCCGCCGACGCCGGCCATGCCGGTCAGCAGTCCGGTGACGCTGCCGACGCAGCCGCCGCAGCTCATGCCGTCGATGTTCAGGATCAATTCCGTCATTGCGTTCTCCATTCGTTCAGATTGACTATCGGTCCGGCCGCTCAGCGCCAGCGGCGCAGCAGCAGGGAATTGGACACCACCGACACCGAGCTGGCCGCCATCGCGGCGCCGGCGATCACCGGATTCAGCAGGCCCAGCGCCGCCAGCGGGATGCCCAGCACGTTGTAGACGAAGGCGAAGCCCAGGTTCTGGCGTATCTTGGCCAGGCTGGCGCGGGACAGCCGGATCGCGTCCGCCGCGTGCGCCAGGTCGCCGTGCATCAGCGTGATGTCGGCGGCGGCGATGGCCACGTCGGAACCGGCGCCCATCGCCAGGCTGACATCGGCCGCCGCCAGCGCCGGCGCGTCGTTGACGCCGTCGCCCAGCATCGCCACCTTGCGGCCCTGCTCTTGCCAGTATTTGACCACATCGGCCTTGTCCTGCGGCTTCATGCCGGCGCGCCATTCGTCTATGCCGGCCTCGGCGGCGATGCTGCGCGCGGTGCTTTCGTGGTCTCCGGTCAACATCACCACCTGTATGCCCAGCCCCCGCAGCGCGGCGACCGCGCCCTTGGAACTGTCACGCAGCGGATCGGCCAGCGCCAGCAGGCCCAGCGGCTGGTCGTCCAGGCTGACCGCCACCACCGTGCACCCTTCCTGCGACCAGGCGGCCGCCTCGGGCGGCAGGTCCAGACCGACCCAGGACGGCACGCCCACCTTGACCGTGCCCACGCCCGGCAGCGCGGCTTCGACGCCGTTGCCGACGTCGGCGCGGAAGCGCTCGCAGGCCAGCAAAGGCAGTTCCAATGTTTTCGCCCGCTGCAGCAAGGCATGGGCCAGCGGATGCTCGGAACCGGCCTCGGCGCTGGCCGCCAGCCGGATCAAGCGGCTTTCGTCGCCGTCCAGCGCCAGCGCGTGGCGCAGCGTCGGCCGGCCCTCGGTCAGCGTGCCGGTCTTGTCCACCAGCAGCACGTCGACCTTGCCGGCCTGCTCCAGCGCCGCGGCGTTGCGGAACAGAATGCCGCGCCGCGCGCCGTTGCCGACGCCGACCATCACCGCCGTCGGCGTGGCCAGGCCCAGCGCGCACGGGCAGGCGATCACCAGCACCGCCACCGCGTGGATCAGCGCCGTCGTCCAGCTGCCGAGCAGCCAGCCGCTGAGCAGGAAAGTCAGCAAGGCCACCGCGCTGACCGCCGGCACGAATACCGCCGAAATGCGGTCGGCCAGCCGCTGTATCGGCGCCTTGCTGCCCTGGGCGGCCGCCACCATGCGCACGATCTCGGCCAGCTGGGTGTCGCCGCCGACGCCGGTGGCGCGCACCTTCAACATGCCGTCCTGATTGCGGGTGGCCGCGTAGACCTTGTCGCCGGCCCGCTTGGCCACCGGCCGGCTCTCGCCGCTCAGCATGCTCTCGTCCAGCCAGGCCTGGCCGTCCACCACCTCGCCGTCCACCGGCAGGCTGTCGCCGTGGCGCACGACGACGATGTCGCCGCGCCTCAGCTTGTCCACCGCCACCTCGACCAGCTCGCCGTCGCGCTCGACGCGGGCGGTCTTCGGCGCGAGCTTCACCAGCGCGGTGATCGCCGCCGAGGTCTTGCCCTTGGCCCCGGCCTCCAGCAGCTTGCCCAGCAGCACCAGCGTGATCACCGCCGCGCTGGCCTCGAAATACACATGCTGGCCGGGGATGTCCCACAAGGTCACCGCCGCCGACAGCAGCCAGGCCATGCTGGTGCCCAGCGCCACCAGCACATCCATATTGGCGACGCCGCCCCTCAAGGCCTGCCAGGCGCCGCGATAAAAACGCCAGCCGACGACGAACTGCACCGGCGTCGCCAGCGCCAGCTGCCACATCCTCGGCAGCCAGCCGTGGTGGCCGCCGGCGAACATCGTCGCCATCTCCACCATGAAGGGCAGCGTCAGCAGCGCCGACGCGGCGAACCAGGCGAGCTCGCGGCGATAGCGCGCCGCGGCCTCCGCCCCGCCGCCGCCATCCTCGCGCGGCGACGGCTCGAAACCGGCCTTGCGCACCGCGTCCAGCACCCGGTCGCGGTCCGCCAGGCCCGGCAGGAAATCCACCCGGGCCGATTCGGCGGCGAAATTAACGCTGGCCGCTACGCCGGGCAGCCGGCCCAGCGCTTTTTCCAGCCGGGCCGCGCAGGCGGCGCAGCTCATGCCGCCTATGTCCAGCTCCAGCGTCTGGCGCGGCACGTCGAAGCCGCAGCGGACGATGGCGTCCACCAATTGCCGCGGGTCGGTTTGATCGGGATCGTAGCGCAGTTGCGCGCTTTCATTGGCGAAACTGACCGTCGCCTCGACGCCGGCGATGCGGTTCAGCTGCTTCTCGATGCGGGACGCGCAGGCGGCGCAGCTCATGCCGGCCACCGGCAGCGTCAACAGGGATGGTGTCATCGCGTCCTCCTGCCTTCTTTATACCCCCATGGGGTATATAAGGCAAGCGCGGCAAGACCCCGGCCCCTTTACCGGCGGACGCGCCCGTGTTAACAAGACGGAAGACGACAACAACAAGGTAGTCCCATGCCCCTGAAACGCTATGGTGCCGACTGCGCGCTGCTGGTGGTCGATGTGCAGAACAGTTTCTGCCCCGGCGGCGAACTGGCGGTGCCGGGCGGCGACGAAGTGGTGCCGCTGATCAACCACCTGTCGCTGTTGTTCGAAAACGTGGTGCTGACCCAGGACTGGCATCCGGCCGGCCACGCGTCTTTCGCCAGCAGCCATCCCGGCGGCCAGCCGTTCCACAGCGTGACGCTGCCCTACGGCGCGCAGACACTGTGGCCGGACCACTGCGTCGCCGGCAGCCCAGGCGCAGCCTTCCACCCGGAACTGGAAACGGAGCATGCGCGGCTGGTGCTGCGCAAGGGCATCCACGCCGGGGTGGACAGCTATTCGGCCTTCGTCGAGGCCGACCGGACCACCGTCACCGGCCTGGCCGGCTATCTGAACGCGCTGGGCGTGAAGAAGGTGTGGCTGGCCGGGCTCGCCACCGACTTCTGCGTCGCCTGGAGCGCCATCGACGCCTGCGCTGCCGGCTTCGAGACCTTCGTCGTCGAGGACGCCTGTCGCGCGATAGACATCGACGGCTCGCTGGCCGAGGCCTGGATGCAGATGCGCCAGGCCGGCGTCATCCGGCTGCGCTCGGACGAGGTGTGACGCCGAAATGAAAACGGGGAGAACCGCTCTCCCCGTTTTGCCTTCCCCGCCAATGGATCAAATCCATCGCCGCTTCCAGAACCACCAGCTCATTCCGGCGGAAATGCCGCCCATCGCCAGCAGCACGATGAAGTAGCCGTAGTGCCACTTCAGCTCCGGCATGTACTCGAAATTCATGCCGTAGATGCCGGCGATCAGCGTCAGCGGCATGAAGATCATCGTGATCACCGTCAGCACCCGCATCTGCAGATTGAGCCGGTGCGACTGCGTGGACAGATACAGGTCCATCATGTCGCCGACCATCTCGCGGTTCATTTCCAGCGATTCCAGCACATGGACCACATGGTCGTAGGCGTCGCGCAGATAGATGCGGGTGTCTTCGCCGAAACGCTCCTCGTCGCCGCGGTTCAGCGACAGCAGCACTTCGCGCAGCGGCAGCAGCGCGCGCCTGAGCTTCAGGCAATCGCGCTTCAGCCGCTGGATCTGGCGCAGCACGCCGTTGTCGCGGCCGGCAGCAGCTGGCCGTCAGTGCGCTCCACCTTGTCGTTGAACTGGCCGAGCACGCCGAAGTAGTCGTCGATGATGGCGTCCAGCAGCGAATAGGCCAGATAGTCGGCGCCGCGCCGGCGCAAGGCGCCGCGGCCCTTGCGCAGCCGTTCGCGCACCTGCTCGAACACCCCGGTCGGCTTTTCCTGGAACGACAGCACGAAGCCGTCGCCCAGCACCAGATACATCTGATCCGACTGCAGCCGCCCGCCCTGCTGGTAATCGAACACGCGGCAGGCCAGGAACAGATAGTCGTCGTAGTCTTCCAGCTTAGGCCGCTGGCGGGCGTTGAGAATGTCTTCCTGCACCAGCGGGTGCAGGCCGAAACGCTCGCCTATCGCCTGGATGGCGGCGACGTCGCTGAGGCCGTAGACATTGAGCCACAGCACCTCGCCGCGGCGGCGGTAGTCCGCCAGGTCGACCAGCGGCAACTCGGCCAGTTCTATCGCCTCGTCGGCGCAGAAGTCGAACAGCGACAGCGCCGTGCCCTTGTGCTTGGGCTCGCCGACCGGCAGCAGCGTGCCGGCCTGTTCCCCCAGCGTCGGCAGCCTCTCCTTCAGTTCCGGATGGCGCATCACCGGCCTATTTCTGTACGATGTCGAGCTGGAAGCCGACATTCTTCCACTGGCCCACTTCCTGGCGGAAGCTGCTGGCCGACAGCGGATTGGCTTCCAGCCAGTCGCCGCTCAGCAACAGCGTGAAGCCGCGCGCGTGCTGTTTCAGGTCCAGCTCGGCCGGCAGCACGACATTGATGCGGCTGCGGTAGAACAGCACCGCCACCCGCAACGCCACCACCGCCTGCCACAACGCCGGCTGGCTGATGTATTGCGCCATCTTGCCCATGTCCCCGCGGTGGCCCAGCACGATGGCGGCCAGCGTGGCCTGTTCGCGCTTGGAGAAGCCCGGCATGTCCGCGTTCTGCAGAATGTAGGCGGAATGCTTGTGGTAGGCGGTATGGGCGATGGTCAGGCCGATCTCGTGCAGCTTGGCCGCCCAGCAGAGCCGCTTCAACATGTCCTGGTCGACGTCCTCGCCGGCCAACATCCGGTACAGCCGCTCGGCCAGCAGATTGACGCGCTCGGCCTGCTGCGTGTCCGCGTGGTAGCGGCGCTTGAACAAGGCCACCGTGCTGTCGCGCATGTCCTTCTCCCGCTGCCGGCCCAACAGATCGTATAGCACGCCGTCGCGCAGCGCGCCCTCGGTGACGATCATCTTTTCGACCTGCAGCTCTTCGAACACCGCGATCATGATGGCGAGGCCGCCGGCCAGCACCGGCGCGCGATCGGCCTTCAGGCCGTTCACCTTGATCGCGTCTATGCTGCCCTGCTCGATCAGAACCGCGCGCAGCTGCTCCATGCCGGACAGCGTGATGTCTGAGCGGCTCCAGTCGTTGATCTCCAGCACGTCCCGCAGTGAACGAGCCGTGCCGGAGGTGCCGACGGCGAGCTGCCACTCGCTGGGGCGGTATTCGTGGCGGATGCGCTGGATCTCGTTGCGCGCCGCCAGCACCGCGTCGCGGAAATTGCCGCGGGTCAGCTTGCCGTCCGGGAAGAAGCGCAGCGTGTAGCTGACGCAGCCCAGCGGCAGGCTTTCGGTGACCAGCGCCTTGTAATGGCTGCCGATGATGAATTCGGTGGAGCCGCCGCCGATGTCGACCACCATCCGGCGTTCCTTGGTGTCCGGCAGCGAATGGGCGGCGCCCAGATAGATCAGCCGCGCTTCCTCGCGTCCGGCGATCACCTCTATCGGGAAGCCCAGACGCTCCTCGGCCTCGGCGATGAAGCCGGCGGCGTTCTTGGCGACCCGCAGCGTATTGGTGCCGACGACGCGCACCTGGCCGGGCAGGAAGCCGCGCAGCCGTTCGCCGAAACGGGCGAGACAGGCCAGCGCGCGGGCCTGGGTGTCGTCGTCCAGATGTTTGTCGGCGGTCAGGCCGGCGCCGAGGCGCACGGTCTCCTTCATGACATCCAGCGTGTACAGCTGATCGTCCACCACGCGGGAAACCTGCAGCCGGAAGCTGTTGGAACCCAGATCGATGGTGGCCAGCACGGTGAGTGGGGGCGTGGCGTGTGTCAAAGACACCCCTTTTCTTGTTCGGTTGCGCCCGCGCGGGCGCCTCGGGGCGAACGTCGCCCGGCGCGCCCGGCAAGCAAAATGGCGGTAACCGCGAGATGTTACCGCCATTTTACGTCCAGCGTCATGTCCGGCTCGCCAGGCTAGCGTCCCAGCGACTCGCGCTTCTTGTCTTCCAGCGTGGTGTGGCGGATGTCCTTGCCCTTCACCAGGTAGACCACGTATTCGGAGATGTTCTTGGAGTGGTCGCCGATGCGCTCTATCGCCTTGGAGATGAACAGCGTGTCGATGGACATGCTGATGGTGCGCGGATCTTCCATCATGAAGGTGATCAACTGGCGCAACTCGGACGCGAAGTTCTCGTCCAGCCGCTGATCCTCCTCGGCCAGTTCCAGCGCGGCGCTGGTGTCCAGGCGGGCGAAGGCGTCCAGCGCGCGGCGCAGCATCGCCAGCGCCACTTCGGCCATTTTCTCGATCTCGCGAAAACGCGGCATCTGGAAGCGCTCGGACTGGTGGATGGTCTTGCCCATCCGCGCGATCTTGGCCGCCTCGTCGCCGATGCGCTCCAGGTCGGTGATGATCTTGATCACGGTGAAGACGATGCGCAGATCGCTGGCCGCCGGCTGGCGGCGGGCGATGATGTGCAGGCAGTCGTCGTCGATGCCGACCTCCATCGCGTTGACCAGCGCGTCCTCGGCCATCACCTTGTCCAGGCGGACGACGTCGCCGGCCATCAGCGCGTCGATGGCCGACAGGATCTGTTGCTCCACCAAGCCGCCCATTTGCAGCACCCGGGTCCGGATGGTTTCCAGTTCCAGGTCGAACTGCTTGGAAATGTGTTCTGCCATGTTTGCCTCGGGCTCTCGCGGAAAGGGTAGATTGTAAGACAGTGAGATGACAGTCGCGTGACATGCCATCTTTGCCCGGCCGCGTCCAGCCGGCCGGCCGGGCCGGATTTGCCTCAGCGCAGCACTTCGACGCCGCCCTGCTTGCCCAGCACCAGCACGTCGGCGCGGCGGCGGGCGAACAGGCCGCAGGTGACGACGCCGGCGATGTGGTTGATGGTTTCCTCCAGCGCCACCGGCTGCATGATCTGCAGGCCGTGGACGTCGAGGATCAGGTTGCCGTTGTCGGTGAACACGCCCTGGCGCAGCTCCGGATGGCCGCCCAGCTTGACCAGTTCGCGCGCGACGTAGCTGCGCGCCATCGGGATCACCTCGATCGGCAGCGGAAAGGCGCCCAGCATCGCCACATACTTGTTCTCGTCGGCGATGCAGATGAACTCGTCGGCGACGCCGGCGACGATCTTCTCGCGCGTCAGCGCCGCGCCGCCGCCCTTGATCATGTGCAGATGATGGTTGATCTCGTCGGCGCCGTCGATATAGACCGGCAGCTTCTCCACTTCGTTCAGGTCGAACACCGGGATATGGTGCGCCTTCAGACGGGCGGTGGACGCTTCGGAACTGGACACCGCGCCGCGGATGCGCCCCTTGATGCCGGCCAGTTCCTCAATGAACAGGTTGACGGTGCTGCCGGTGCCGACGCCGATGATGGCGTCCTCCGGCACGAATTCCAGCGCCTTCTGCGCAACGGCGAGTTTCAGTTGATCCTGAGTCAGCATATGGGGCCTCCTGGCATGGGTATGGATTCCGCCGGTCTCCGGCTGCGGCGGCGATGCGCGATTATCCCACAAGCGGCCGGCGCAGGCATGTCGCCAAGGATCAACAATCCAAGCGGCGGATGCGGAAGCCGCCGATCAAACCGCTGAGCCAAGGCGCACCGACGCAGGCAGTACGCATCGTACGACAAGGAGGCGCAGGATAAGGCACTCAAGCGGCGGATGCGGAAGCCGCTGATCAAACCGCTGAGCCAAGGCGCGCCGACGCAGGCAGTACACATCGTACGACAAGGAGGCGCAACGCAGGCTCAGCGGTTTCAGCAGCGGCGCTAGACAGGCATCAGCAGGCAGGCGGCCTGAGCCTCTATCGCCTCGCAGCGTCCGAGATAGCCCAGCTTCTCGTTGGTCTTGCCCTTGACGTTGACCGCGCCGACATCCAGCCCCAGGTCGGCGGCGATATTGGCGCGCATCGCGTCTATGTGCGGCGCCAGCTTGGGCCGCTGCGCGATCAGCGTGCTGTCCACATTGACCGGCCGCCAGCCGGCGGCGCGCACCCGCGCCGCGGCCTCGCGCAGCAGCGCGCGGCTGTCGGCGCCGCGGAACTCGGCCGCTGTGTCGGGGAAATGACGGCCGATGTCGCCGAGCGCCGCGGCGCCGAGCAGCGCGTCGGTGATCGCGTGCAGCAGCGCGTCGGCGTCGGAATGGCCGAGCAGGCCCTTCTCGTGCGGAATCTCCACCCCGCCGAGGATCAGCGGGCGGCCTTCCACCAGCTGGTGCACATCGTAGCCTTGTCCGATACGGAACATATGCGTCCTTCCGCCTTGCGGCGTTCAATCACTGCGCGTCGCGCGCGGCGAGTATCGCGCGCGCCAGCGCCAGGTCGCGCGGATAGGTGACCTTGAAATTCTGCGCGTCGCCCTCCACCAGCTGCGGCTTCAGCCCCAGCCGCTCGATGGCCGACGCCTCGTCGGTGATGTCGGCGCCGCCGCCGTCCAGCGCCCGGCCCAGCGTGCCGGCGCGGAACATCTGCGGCGTTTGCGCCAGCCACAGGCCGTTGCGCGGCACGGTGGCGCTGACCCGGCCGTCGCCGTCGGCGCGCTTGACGGTGTCCGGCACCGGCAAAGCCAGCAGGCCGCCGACCGGATGGTCGGCCAGCGTGGCGATCAGCCTCTCCGTCGCCGCCACCGACAGGCAACAGCGCGCGGCGTCGTGCACCAGCACCCAGTCGTCGTCGGCGCAGGCGAGCGCCGTCAGGCCGGCCGCGACGCTGTCGGCGCGGCTGGCGCCGCCGACGCGATGCACCGACAGCTTGGGCAGTTCCCAGGAGAAGTCGTCGAACCATTCGTCCTGCGGCGAGATCACCACCGCCACCTCGTCTATCGCCGGCACCGCCGCCAGCGTGGCCAGCGTGTGCCACATCAGCGGCTTGCCGTTCAGCTGCAGGTATTGCTTGGGACTGGGCGCGCCGAAGCGGCTGCCGGAGCCGGCGGCCGGCACCAGCGCGATCATTCTCGCCATTTCAGCCCTCCGCCGCTGCCGGCGCCTCCAGGCCGCGCCACAGGCACTGCCCCTTCACCGCCTTGTCCAGCGCGTCCAGATAGGCCTGATGCTCGGCCAGCTCGTCGGCGCTGGCGGCCAGCACCGTCAGCGGCTTGCGCTCGAACTGGATGGCGCCGGCGTCGCCGCCCGGCAACTCCACCTCGATGTCCATCGCCAGGCTTTCCTGCCCGCGCGTCATCCACAGATACACTTCGGACAGCAGTTCGCAGTCCACCAGCGCGCCGTGCAGGGTACGGTTGGAACGGTCGATCTCGAAGCGGTCGCACAGCGCGTCCAGGCTGTTGCGCTTGCCCGGGAACATGTCGCGCGCGTCGCGCAGCGTGTCGATCACGCCGCTGCACAGTTTGCCGATCGGCTCCATGCCCAGCTTGGCGAATTCGGCGTTGAGGAAGCCCACGTCGAACGGCGCGTTGTGGATGATCAGCTCGGCGCCGCGCAGGAAGTCGGCGATCTCCTGCGCCACCTGGCGGTACACCGGCTTGCCGGCGAGAAACTCCAGCGAAATGCCGTGCACCCGCTGCGCGTCCGGGTCGATGTCGCGTTCGGGATGGATGTAACAGTGCAAATGCTTGCCGGTCAGCTTGCGGCCTATCATTTCCAGGCCGGCGAATTCGATGATGCGGTGGCCCTGCTGCGGATCGAGACCGGTGGTTTCGGTATCGAGAATGATCATTCGGTTGGACGTCAAATGTAAATTCCAATCTATCCAATGCATACGCAACCGTCTCATTCTACCACTTGCGATGGCTGTCCATATCGCGGCGTCTCGGCAAGGCGCCGCTCCCCGCCGGGGAATGGGAATGACAATTTCGTAGAAGTCCGCGCGGCGGGACAGTCGCGGCGGGCGCGGTCCGGATTCCGCGACGGCCGGCCGGGCACGCGGCCTCGATGACCTTGCGATCAGCGCCTAATCGCGTTGCCGAAGCGTTCGCCTCCGCGGCGGCCAGGTTCGAGCGCGCCGCGATCCGGCATCCCGGCGATTCCCCTCCACGCCGCAAAATCCTGCGCCGGCCGATTCAATAAAAGACGATTTATTCTAGCACAAACCTTTTCTTGCCAATTACCTGACAGAAAGAACAGCTAGCATATTGCTCAGCCCTGCCTTTCAATAAGCGCCACGCTTCAGTACAAAACAATCAGGCGAATCGGAATGAAAGGAATCATTCCATTCCAGGCCAGGAAAAAACGGCTTCATTAAATCATCATTACAAAATCAGCCAATAAATCATTCGACCAATCAATCAGCCAATCACGACCTTAGAGCCTGTTTACGATCTTTTTACGAGCATCGCAGCCCAGCCAGCAGGTCAGATGCAAGGCGGAGGGCGTAGGCCTTGGTGATTCCAAGGTCCAGCCCGACAACGCCGCAGATGGCCTGCTGGCTGGGCTACCCTCCGATGCCGCAAAAAGATCGTAAACAGGCTCTTAGATTCAAATATCGACCGTAATTAAAGACATATCGATTACTGGATCCATTCTTTCGGACCATGCCATGAAAAAAACGACCAAGCTCGACAAACGCCTATCGACCGCCCCATTGCACAGCGGCAGCGAGCTGATTCGTCAGATCGCCGGCAGTCCGCAGCTGGCCACTTATATTCAGAAGCTGCCCGCCTACACGCTGAACAAACTGATAGAGACGGTGGGGCTGGAAGACAGCCAGGAAATATTGGCCCTGGTCAGCGCGGAGCAATTGAAAGAGGTGCTCGACATCTCGCTATGGCATGGCCAGGGCCTGGGGCAAAGGGAAGAGCTCGACATCGACCAGTTCATGCGCTGGATCGAGACGCTGCGCGAAGATGAAGACATGCTCGCGCCCCGACTGATCGCCCTCGGCGAGGATTTCATCGTGGTATGCCTGGCCAGATTGATATCGGTGGTGGACAGGACGGTCGCGACGCCGGAAGACGACGGCGGGATTTCCATCGACAATTATCAGGTCTTCCCCAAGATCGAAAAGCACTGGCACGTGGTTGTCGAGATGCTGCTGAACCTGTCGCGGCATGCCGCCGACTTCCTGCTCCGCGCGCTGGCGAGATGCGACTTCACCCCCAGCGTCGGCCGACAGAACCAGGAGGAGGAGGGAGAGGAAACGGCGCTGCTGGAAGAGGACCTCACCGGCGAACGCGTCGACGCGCGCTCGGCTTCCGGCTACGTCGATCCGGTCAGCGCGACGCTGTTCCTGATGTCGGCGAAGACACAGCCGCTGGCGTCCCTGCTCAGCCAGCGACACTACGACGTCAACACGGCCGATTTCCTCGAAAAGCAGCGCCAGCGGCTGGCGCTTGCGTTC
The DNA here is from genome assembly GCF_002848345.1 of Chromobacterium sp. ATCC 53434. NCBI lineage: Bacteria > Pseudomonadati > Pseudomonadota > Betaproteobacteria > Neisseriales > Chromobacteriaceae > Chromobacterium > Chromobacterium sp. ATCC 53434. The sequence goes on from NZ_CP025429.1 coordinate 3,620,833, forward strand.
CGGCCGCCGTCTCCGGCGCCCGACGCGGGCAGCCCTCCCCCGCTGCTCGCGGCCGCAAGCCCGGCGCCCGACCATCCGCAGCCAAGCGAGGCGGAAAGCCGCGAGGCGTTCGCGGCCCTTGACGCCATTCTCCGCAACGCCGGCGTCTTCCCGTCCGAGCAATCGGCAACGCGGCTGCTGACCAGCGATGCCGAACCGCAGCGCTCGCCCTCGTCCTCCTTGCTGACAACGGCCTTGTCGCGCCTTCGGCCGGACATCGCCTCCGAGAGGATGGCGGAGCTGGCTTATCTGTCCAATATCATGATGTCGGGCGCCACCGTCCAGGGGAAAACGATCACGGAAATGGAGGCGGCTCAAATCGTCAGCGCGACCGGCAATCTCGGCGCCTGCTATTTGGCCGAACAATGGGGGGAGGATGCCGCCGGCGCCGGCGCCCGACTACAGCGCGAGCTGGAAAAAGCGCCCGGCGTCGTGCGTCTGTTCCAGATCGGCTATCAGCTGCTTTGCTCGATTCCGGTCCGCTGCGCCGAAGCCATCATTCGCTCCGCGCCGCAAAAACAAGCGTTGCTGGACGAATTCGACTACGAGTACGAGGAAGAGATCGCCGCCCCGTACGACATCATGAAACTGGTAAGGGAAAACCGCTACGGCGAAGCGAAAATGCTGACCGACAATCTGCCGGCCGAATTTCACGGCTCGACCATCGCCGTCCTTCGGACCCTGATCGATGCGACGCCCTGCTTTCCCCACGTGCTAGAAGCGCAGGCGGGATCGAAGAACATTTATGTAAAGAAGGGCTATCGCCATATTTCGACGATGGAGGACATCGCGAAAATCCACGCCTTTCTGCTACGGCTGTAGCCATCCCGGAGCGACCCGGCCAGCCTCGCTTCGCGGCGGCCGGGCCCAAGGCTCAGCCGCTTCCGATCGACAGGGACGGCGAGGCGAGAACCAGGCTGGTATTGATTCCGCCGAAGCCGAATGAATTGCTCATCGCGATCCGGACTCCGATGTCTCGGCTATCGGGCCCCAGCAGCGCGCACGCATGCTCGATCGGCTCCGTCAAATTCAGGTTCCCGTGCAGGAAACCGGCATTGATCTGAACCAAGCAAGCCAGCGCCTCCACCACGCCCGCCGACCACAGGCAATGCCCGCTGATGCTTTTGGTCGAGTTGACCAGCACATTCGGTCCATGGGCGCCGAATGCCCGCTCAATGGCTTTCAGCTCGGTGATGTCGCCCAGACTGGAGCTGCTGCCGTGGGCATTCACGTACTCGACGGCGTCGACGGGCACCCCGGCGTTGGCCAGCGCGCGCCGCATAACGCCGGCCTCGCCGGCGACCGACGGATTGGCGCCGCGGTTGCCGTCTAGCGACATCGCCCCGCCGAGAACGCGCCCCAGCGCCGGCGCGCCGCGGGCGAGCGCGTGGGACTCGGCCTCCAGCACCAGGCACGCGCTTGCCTGCCCGGGAATGAAGCCGTTGTGGCGCCGATCGAAGGGGCGGCAGGCCCGCTCGGGCTCGTCCAGATAGGCCTCGCCGCCAAGGGCGCCCAGATTGGCGAATGCCTGCAACTGGAACGGGGACAGCTCGGCCAGCGCGCCGACCACGACGCAGACGTCGGCGTCTCCGCTGCGGATCAGCCTCAAGCCGTTCAGTATCGCGACGTTTCCGGAGGCGGAGGCCCCGCCGACCGCATAGCCCTCCCCCTGCATGCCGAACACCTCGCTGACGCAGCCGATCAGATCGGAATCGAGCATCTGGATGGCGGCGGACGGACTCAGATAGGCGGGTTCCTCGGCAAAGCGCTCCGACCAGCCGGCTTCAAACGCGTGCGACAGATTCTGTCCGCCGACCACCAGGGCCGTGCGCTCGCCGCCGGCTGGAAAGCCCGCCTGGCACCACGCCTGCGCGACGGCCAGCAAGCCGGCCTGCGCCACCCGCGTCGATCGGCCGCCGACTTTTCGCAGGCGGGCCGCCAGCGACGGCTCGGCCTGCAAGGCCGATGGCAGATGCTCGTCCAGGCGGAAAGGCTCCAGTTCCGCCATCACATAAGCGGGGCGCGACGACGGCGCGGCGCGCACCGCGCTGAAACGGCCGCGTCCATTGCGCAGGGCATCGGTGAAGCGCTCCACGCCGATGCCCGCCCCGCCGACAATGCCCATTCCTGTGACCACCGCATGGCGGCCGCCAGACGGCCGGCCTCCGCTGGCCGTCAAGCCCGAACCTCGGTCTTGCCGTGGAGGATATCGACCAGCCCGCCGATATTCTTCGCCTCCCGCAATTCCAGCGCGGAAGCCTTCACCCGCAATGCCGCCATGCTGCTGACGACGATCTCGGCCCTGTCGACCGAATTGGCGCCCAGCTCGCTCAAACTGCGTTCCGGCGTCACCAGCGAGGCGTCCAGATCCGGCAGCGTATCCAGGATTACCTCTTTCACCGCGGCAAATACGTCATCTTTGGTCATACCCAGCGTTCCTTGCGTGAAGATAATTGACATACGGCAACGTCCTCGCCCGCCATTCAACCGCTTGGCGCCACGGATGCCACCGCTCTCTTTCGACATAACGAGCTTTGAACCGACAATGCCAGGACCAACAAGGTCAGCACCGTCAAACCGATGAATACTTCGCGCAAGGCATCGACTTGATGCTGCGCCAGCGCGCGCGCGGCGCCCTCATGGATGAAGACGCGCCACGACCAGATGATGCCCACCAGGGCCACGCCTATGGTCTGGCCCATCAGCCGCGTCATCGCCAGCAAGCCGGACACGATGCCGGCATGCCCGGCCTCGGCCGCGGACATGATCAAGGCGTTGTTCGGCGACTGGAACAAACCCAGTCCCAGGCCGACGAGGACAAACTTGCAGGCGAATTCCAGCGATGTGGAGTGCGTGGACAGGGTTGAGGCGGCAACGAAGCCGATCGCCATGATGATCAGGCCGACGGCGATGACGCGGTGCGCGCCGAAACGGTCCGCCATGATGCCGGAAACCGGCGCGGCCATCGTCAGCACCAGCGGCGTGATGGCAAGCAGCAAGCCCGTTTTGGCGACCGCGAAGCCCAGCACGTTCTGCAGGTAGAACGGCAGCAGCAACAAAGTCGCGGCGATGCTGACCGAGCTGAGAAACGCCGCCAGCAAGTTCAGGCTGAGGACGGCGTTGCCGAATAAGCGCGCCTCTACGATGGGATGCCCGCTGCGGCGTTCAATCCAGACAAACACCAGCCACATCAGAACGGCGGCGAGCCAGATTCCGCCGCCGCCAAGCGCATCGAGAAATCCCAGCTCTCCGGGTGAAAGCGCAAGCAGCGATAGCGTCAATGCCGCGACCAGCGCCGCCGTTCCAGCCAGATCAAACGGCGGACGCTCGCTTGGCCGGTCTCGATTGAGGTGCTTGAACGCCACGGTGGCGGCACCGACGCACAGCGGGATATTGAGCCAGAAAATGGAGTGCCAGCCCAGCACGGCAATCAGCGCGCCCCCCGCGCTGGGCCCGATGATCACCCCCAGGGCGACCACGGCGCCCATGATGCCGAATGCCCGCCCGCGCTCGCCGGCCGGCACCAGCTCGGTCACCAGCGCCGGGCCGAGCGCCAGGATGATGGCCGCGCCAACACCCTGCACGACGCGGCTGAGCAACAGGCTGGCTATCGATGCCGGCATCGCGCAAGCTGCCGATCCGACGCCGAAAATCACGATCCCCGCCACATAGATGTTTCTTTTCCCCACCACGTCGGCCAGGCGTCCCATCGGCAGCACCAGGGCCGTCAGCGCCAACATGTACGAGAGCACGACCCAGCGGGCCAAACCGAAATCGACATGGTAGGCCTGCGCGATGGTCGGAAGCGCGATGTTCACGGCGCTGCTGTCCAGCATGGCCATGAAGAGGCAGATCAGCACTGCCGCCATTCCCCCCCGCTTATGGCCAGATACCTTGCTGTCGCTATCCATATTGCCTCCTGAAACCCGGCGACGCCGGGACTGTATTCGCCATGCCGACCGGAAGCGTCGTTCCGCCCGACGGCATGGCGCCTGAATTCGAATCCTCATCGCCCGGCCGCCGGCGGCGGCGATGATCATCCGGCGACGGCATCGGCGTTTCGGCTCAAGGCATCGTGGATATATTCCTCCGCTCCTTGCAGCAAAAGCATGCCGATTTCATCGACATGGCGGCACCGCCAGTCTTCATAGCGGCTGCCCTTCACCCAGGTATTGAAAGCGCCCATCGCGGGCCCGCATTGAATTTGATAATCGGCTTTCTGCTCTTCGCCGCCGCGCAGGGCGAGACGCGTCGAATGGATGAAATACCAGCGAAATATCGCCGCCATCCTGGCTTTTGGACTTTGCTCGATCTCGGCGAGGCGCTGGGGATTGCATCTGGCGTAGTACTCCCGCGTTTCCTGCCATACCTGGTCGAAACTGCGGCGGAAATACTTTTCCTGGATCGCTTGACTCACCCTGGGCTCAAGCTCGTCCAGCGACGCATGGCGCCGGTACAGCTCATACAGTTCATTGGCGCGCGGCGGAAACAGCAGGCCGCGGCGCACCACCTGCACGCGCGCGCCCAGTTCGAACATGTCCCCCGCGGGCGCATAGCCGGTGTCGCCGATTTCGACCGTCTGCAGCAGATCCTTGACCTGGCTGCTGGTTCCGGCCTCCACCGTGCACTGGTTGATCGAGCCGGTGACGATGAAATCCGCGCCCATCAGAAAGGCCGCGGCGGCGGCCTCCGGCGCGCCGATGCCGCCGGCGGCGCCGACATTCACCCGCTGCGCGTAACGCCGCTCCCGGCAGATTCGCTCGCGCAGCCTGAGCATCGCCGGCAGCAATACCAGCAGTACGCCCCGGTCGGTATGCCCGCCGGAGTCCGCCTCCACGCAGATATCGCTGGCGACCGGCATCCGGCTGGCGATGTCCGCCTCCGAGGCCGACAAACGTCCTTGCGCCACCAGACGCCGCAGCGCGCTCTCGGGCGGCGGATTCAGAAACAGCGCCGCCACTTCCGGCTGCGATACTTTCGCCAGCACGCGCTGCCGCGCGCATGGCTCTCCGTTCCGCCCGCTGTACGCCCCCTTGAAGCGATACCAGACCAGGCTGTCATGCACCCTCATGAATGCCGATGCCTCGATATTCGGCACGCCCATCGCCAGGCACAGCTCGACGATGGAAAACTCCTGCTCCGGCTGATCCAGATTCGCCAGCAGATTGACGCCGTAAGCCTGCCCGGCCGCCAGCCGCTGCTGAATCTCCAGGATTTCATGCTCGACCCGGTCCAGCCGCATCCCGCCCGCGCCCAGAAAACCCATCATGCCCGAACGCGCCATGGCGACGACCAGATCGCCGGATGAAATGCCCTTGTACATCGAGCCGGCCACATAGGCCTGGCAAACGCCGTATTGCCTTCTGAACTCGCTGGACCCTAACATTCGATTCTTCCTTTTCCCTCTGAGAGCCGGCGCGGCCACGAGACATAAGTGAACACGATGCCGGGCAGGATGCTGTAACAGCCGTCGGCTTCGAAGCCCGCCGCTACCCGGTCGCTCAAATCGGCCAGGACGCGAAAGCGGAACGCCCGATTCCGCGCATCCAGCGCGACGATTTCGACATCAAGAAAGTCGAAATACTTGCCGACCTGCGGGTACAGGCACTTGAAGACGCTTTCCTTGGCGGAAAAAACCATCGTGCAAAACAAGCGATCGGGCCAGATCGAACCATCGCCTCTCAAAGCGCCATTCTCTTTCGCCGACGATTTGATCGCGCAGCAATCGGCAGGTCTGCTCGCCGATGATTCTCTCGGCGTCGATGCCCAGCCCTCTGGCATCGCCGGCGGACGCGACAACGGCCGCGGCCAGGCCCTCGGTATGCGTGATCGAGCCGACCAGTCCGGCCGGCCATACCGGGCTCCGGTCCTCGCCGATCGGCAATTCGCACGGCAGCGGATGCCCGGCCTGCGACAAGGCCTGCATCGCGCAATACCGCCCCGCCAGATAGGCGGCCTTCCGCCGGGCCACCGCCCCCGACAGCGACGGCGGCAGCGCCACGCCCAGGCTGGCATGGCTGGCGGGGCTGTATCGATCGCTGTCGTAAGCGGCCGCTATCAGATTGGGGACCGACAGGCCCACATCGACACGGGCCGTCAGCATGACGGCTCTGGAAATCTTCGCCCCTCGCTCGCCAGCACGCCGCCCAGCATCGCGTCGAAAACCTGCGCGTCGTTTCCATACGGGCTCATCGCGGCAAATATCGCGCGCTGCGATTGGACGCCCAATACATTCCGCGCAAAAGCGGACAAGGTTCCCGACGGGCTCAGATCGACATAGACATGCCCGGCGTGATTCGGTATCGACTGCAGGGTTTCGGCAAACCGTATCGGCGAGCGCAGGACCCGCCAGCCGTGATCGGCGTCGAAACGCGAAACCGGCGCCATGGCCGCAGAGGACCATATCGGCACCCGGGCCTGCGCGGGCTTCAGCGCCAGGCCGGCCCGAGCGGAATCGGGCAAGGCGATCCAGCTGGAATGGAATCCGTAACGAACCGGCAAGCGCTGATGGAGCGCGTTGCGCGCCTGCAGGGCCTTTTCGACCCGGGCCAGGACAGGCCGGCTGGCCGAAATGACGAAATGCCTGGCGTAGTTGACCGCCGCGAGCTCGCAATCGGCAAACAAGGCCGGTTCGGCGTCGAAGAGCTCGACGCCGTCCAGGATCGCCGTCATGCCGGCCTCATCGCAATGCCGGACGATACGGTCGGCCTGTTCCATCACGGCGACAAGCGCGTCCTCGAATTCCGCCAGGCCGGAAATGGCGGCCGCCGCGAACTCGCCCAAGCTGCACCCGACGACCAGATCGGGCGTCAGGCCCCGCTCCGCCAAAGCCTGCGCCAATGCATACTGGATCAGGAAAATGGCCGGATGGGTGTATTCCAGCTGATCGAAACTATCGGATTTTCTTCGGCAGGGATCAAAAATCACATCGAGCAGCGACTCTCCCGCGACGCCATGAAAAATCTCCTCTCCGCGCAGCAGGCAAGCGCGAAAGGCGGCGTTGGCGCCAAACAGTTCTTTCCCCATCTGGAAATACTGCGCGCCTTGCCCGCCGCATAAAAACACCACCTTGGCCCTCGATTCATTGCCGCTCATTGTTTCGAGGTCTCGCTCTTGATGATTTTCCGCAAGAACGGCGTCAGAATGGCCCGCGGCGCCACTTCCTTCCATTCCGTCACGCCCTGCCTCGCCATATAGGCGATGCTCTCCACCCAGCGCACCGGCGCGGTGATCTGCTCGACCAGATCGACCGCCACGCTGCCATTCAGATAAGGCAAGGCCCTTCGATTCGAGATCACCGGCGTATGCAAGGTGTGGAAATAAAATGGCTCGACGAAGTCTTCGAACGCCGCCCTGGCCGGCGCCATGAATCTGGAATGGAATGCGCCGCCAACACTGAGGATGTGATACGAGGCGCCCAGATTCTCAAAAACGCTCTGCGCCATTGCAATATCCTGCGTCGAACCTGAAATGACCACCTGCGTCGGCGTGTTGAAATTAGCCAGATCCACGCCATACAATCCGGCTTCCGACAATGCGTCGAGAATGTCGTCCGCCGACAAACCGACAACCGCGGCCATGCCGCCCCCGTACGAGACGCTTCCCATCAATTCGCCGCGCTTGGCAACCATGCGCAAGCCATCCTCGAAAGAAAACGCGCCCGCCGCCAGCAAGGCATTGTATTCGCCCAGGGAATGGCCGGCATAATAATCCGCCACGCCGGAACCATTGCGAGCCTCTCGCATATGGCTCAGCGCATTGACGACATAGACCGCAGGCTGGGTATACTCGGTTCGATTCAATCGTTGATCCGGATCGGTCAGGCACAGCTCTTCAATCGAATAACCCAAGATATCATCGGCGCGGTCGACCAGATCGGGAAATGCTCCAAACACTTCCGCTCCCATGCCGCGAAACTGGGAACCTTGTCCGGCGAAAATGTATGCAATCATATTGCGGTATCCTTTCAATCCGACAGCGCGCTGCTTAGTTAGATTCCCAGGGAAAAGCCTGTTTCTGGACGAAATTTCTCACGCTCGCGATAACCGACGGCATGGCGGCCAGCCGGCTGGTCTCTTCGACCGCCAGCTGTTCCATTTCCTCGTCTATCATCCACATGCTGCGGAAATACGATTTAAGATTGCCGACCGCCTCTTTCTTGACCCGATTCAATTTGATCCTGAGCCGCCTTTCCAGTTGATCGAGGTCGTCGCCCAGGTAATCGACCAATTGCAGGCGATGCGCCTCGGCGGCCGATAGCGTGTCGGTGGTCAGGCTCATGCGAAACGCGGCCTGGAAGCCCGCCCGCCGGATCAGATACGGGATGACATTGGACGGCAGCAGTCCCCACATCGCCTCGGTCAAGGTGAATTGCGATTCCGGCGTGGCCAGGACCAGATCGCTCGCCGCCACCAGGCCCACCCCTCCGGCGGTCACCGCGCCGGAAACGCGCGAGACGACGACGCACGGGCTTGTCGCGAAGCGCTTCAGCGTGCGCATGTATTTCTCGGTGCTGGCGCGCATCAGATTGATGTCGATCCGGTCCGCCAGCGCGTCCATCTCGTGGAAGTCCATGCCGGAGCAGAAAATCCCGTCTGCCCCCTCGAGCACAAGCATGCGGCAGTCCGGCTGGGACTCCGCCAGATCGAGCGCCTGGTTTATTTCCCGCAGCAGCGTCTGATTGATGGCGTTTTTACTTTCCGGGCGGTTGATCACGGCCCGCATGACGCCGCCGCCGCTCTCGAGCAATAGTGTTTCGAATACCATTTCGGATCGCGCCTTTCAGTGGCCGAAGTGGCGCTCGACCTGAGCGCGGACTTCCGGCAGTTTGAACGTCACATCGTGCATGTCGAGCTCGCGCGCGATCGCCGCGGGCAAGGCCTCGCGCAGCTCCCGCGTCAGGGTCGCCTTCAGCATCCTCAGCGAGGCCTGCGGCTTCGCCGCCAGATCGACGGCCAGCGCCAGCGCCTCTTCCAGCACCTTGGCCCGCTTGACCACCTTGAACGGCGCGCCGCGCAGACTCAGTTCCCGGCCAGTGAATCCATTGGCGCTCAACAGCATTTCGCTGGCCAGCGCCTCGCCCAGCCGGCGGGGGAGCAGGCAGGTGGAGCCGACCCCCGGCGTGAAGCCGTAGCGCATGAAGTTGGCGCTGTACACCGACTCCTCGGCCAGAATCGCGATGTCGGCGTACATGCCGAAAACGAAACCGCCGCCGACCGCGTGGCCGGCCATCGCCGCGATGGTCGGCAGCGGGCAATCGAGCAGCGCCCGGTAGAACTGCCCGATGTCGAACGTCTTCTCCCCCTCGATCAGGCTCAGCAATTCGCTGCGCGTGCCGCCGCAGCAGAAGTACTGGTCCAGGCCGGACACCACCACCACCTTGACGTCGCGGCAAGCCCCGATGTCGGCGAAGGCGCGATCCAGCCCTTCGATCAGCGCGTGGGAAAACATGTTTCTCTCGTCGTGGTCGCGCATCGAGACCTGGGCGACGCCGGCCGCCGGGTAGCTGAGCTGGACGACGCTGTCGCAAACGAGCGCAGTCTGGTCGATCATGAGCGCACCCCGCCGACCAGCACGTGGGCATTGGTCCCGCCGAAGCCGAAGGAACTGACGCCGGCAATGCGCCTGTCGTAGCCGTCGGGCCACGGCTGGCAACGCGTCGGGATGTCCAGCCTGTCATCCTGGCATTCGAGGTAGGGGTTCTTCTTCTGCAAGTTCAGATGCGGGGGGATCACGCCCTTCTGCACCGACAGCACGGTCTTGATCAGTCCGGCGATGCCCGAAGCGCTTTCCAGATGGCCGATATTGGTCTTCACCGATCCGACCCAGCATTGCCGGTCCTCCGGGCGCGCCTCGTTCAGCACCGCCCGCAGCGCGTTGAACTCTATCGGATCGCCCAGCGGGGTGCCGGTCCCGTGCGCCTCGACATAGCCGACCTCGGCCGGCGCCACGCCGGCATCGCCCAGGGCGCGGCGGACCACTGCCTGCTGGGCCGGGCCATTCGGGGCGGTCAGGCCGTTGCTGCGGCCGTCCTGGTTCACCGCGGAGCCCAGCAGGGTCGCCAAGACGCGGTCCCCGTCCCGCCGCGCGTCGGACAAGCGCTTGAGCACGACGACGCCGCAGCCCTCGCCCCGCCCATAGCCGTCCGCGGCCGCGTCGAAGGTCTTGCAGCGGCCGTCCGCCGCCAGCATGCCGGCCTGCGAGAACACCACATTCAGCTCGGGCGTCAGGATCAGGTTGACGCCGCCGACGATGGCCAGGTTCGACTCGCCCAGACGCAGGCTCTGGCAGGCCAGATGGGCGGCGACCAGCGACGAGGAGCAGGCGGTGTCCACCGCCAGGCTCGGGCCGCACAGATCGAAGAAGTACGACAGCCTGTTGGCCGCGATGGCCTGCGAGCCTCCGGTGCCGGAATAGGTATTGACGGTGTCCAGATCGGCCAGGCACAGCCGGATGTAGTCCAGATTGCAGATGCCGACGAAGACGCCGGTCTGGCTGCCGGCCAGCGACTGCGGCGCGATGCTGGCGTTCTCCAGCGCGTCGGCTGCCACCATCAGCAACAGCCGTTGCTGCGGGTCCATCGCCTCGGCCTCGATGGGCGGGATGCCGAAGAAATCGGCATCGAACTGGCTGACGTCCGGCAGGAAGCCGCCGCGCCGGGAAACCATCTTCCCCTGGGTGCCGGGGCGGGGATCGTAGAACTGGCCGACATCCCAGCGCGTGGCGGGAATCTCGGCGATGCCGTCGCGCCCGGCGGTCAGCATGTCCCAGAACGCCGCCGGACTCTCGGCGCCGGGAAAGCGGCAGGCCATGCCGACGACGGCGATCTCCTCGCCGGCGCCCGGCGTCTCGCTCGAGGCCGCCGCGGCGGGCGCCGACGGCGCGGCGCGGGGAATCGCGATGTTGCGGCCCGCGAGATGGCGGCTCAGCGCGGTCAGCGTCGGATAATCGTAGAACAGCGTCGGGCTGAGCGCCGTTTGCAGGCGATCGCCGAGGGCCGCGACCGCCGCGCTGCCCTTCAGCGAGTCCAGTCCGTAGCTTGACCACGGCTCCGCGCAGTCTATCGCCTCCGGACCGATGCTCAGCGCCGAGGCCAGCACCGCGCGCAGCTCCCGCTCTATCTGCTCCGCGCTGAATCGCGCGACCGCGGCGGCGTCCTGATTGGCGGACGGCGGCTCAGCCAGGTCCGGCCGCGGCTGCGCCGTTTTTCTTCCCGCCGCCGCCAGGCTGAGCGTCTGCGCCAGATAATGCCCCTTGGTGGCCTGGCGCTGGATCTTGCCGCTAGAGGTTTTGGGCAGCGAGGCCGGCCTCAGCAGCACCACCTCGTGCGGGATGACGCCATGCCCCTCGTTGACCGCCTGCCGCACCGTCTTGACCACTTGCTCGATATCGAGGCTCGCCAGGGCCTCGCGCCTGACCTCATGCGCGATGACCAGCTTCTCCTCGCCGTCGTCCACGATGGAAAAGGCCGCCCCGCACGTCGGCTGCAGCGCCGGATGCGCCTCGGCCGCCGTCATCTCGATATCGTGCGGATGGTGGTTCTGCCCGCGGATGATGATCAGATCCTTGACCCTGGACACCACGTACAGCTTGTCTTCCCACAGGAATCCGAGGTCGCCGGTGCGCAGGAACGGTCCTTCCCGCGTGTCGCTGGTATAGGCGCCGAAGATCTCGACGTTGAGCGCGTCCTTGTCCCAATAGCCGCCGGCGACGCCGGGACCCGCCACCCAGATTTCCCCGACCTCGCCCGGCTTGCAGCTGCGCCGGGTGTCGGCGTCGGCGATGCGGACCGTCGTCTCGATGACCGGCGCCCCGCAGCTGACCACCGAGTAGGCGTCCGGATCGTCGACGAATTCCGCCCGGTTCGCCTTCAGCGCGTCGCGGGAAAGCTGGAGATAGCGAGAGCCGCCGCGGCGCTCTCCGGAAACGATCAGCGTCGTTTCCGCCATGCCGTAGCAGGGACTCAGCGCCTCCGGCGAGAAGCCGCACTCGCCAAAGGCCTCGACGAAGCGCTCCATGGTCCCCTGGTTGATCGGCTCGGCGCCGCAATACGCCGTGTGCCAACTCTTCAGGTCCAGCCGCGCCTTCTCTTCCGGCCGGATCTTCTGCGCGCAAAGCTCGTAGGCGAAATTGGGTCCGCCGGAATTGGTGCCGCCAAACTCTGTGATCGCCCACAACCAGAGAAACGGCCGCTGCACAAAGGTGGTCGGCGCCATGATCACGCCGTGCTGGCCGACATAAAGCGGGGACAGCACCCCGTCGATCAGGCCCATGTCGTGAAAGCTGGGCAGCCAGGTCACGCTGGCGCCGCCGGCCTGATAGGAGAAGGTGTCCTTCACCGCCTGCAGATTGAACAGCAGATTGCCATGGCTGACCATCACCCCCTTCGGCGATCCGGTGGAGCCCGATGTGTACTGCAGAAAGGCCAGGGAATTGCCGTGGATGACAGGCCGCCGCCAGGACGCCTCCAGGCCCGCCTCGCGCTCGCCATCGGTCAGCAGGACGCGGGTGGCCGCCAGCTTGCTCTCCCCCAGCGCGGCGTTCAGATCGTCCCGCAGCTCGGCGATGGTGAAGACCACCTTCGCGTCGGCGTCGGTGATGATGGCGGCCAGCCGGTCGAAACGGCGCTTGCGCGGCGGATAGGCCGGCACCGGCACCACCCCGCCGTACAGGCAACCGAAGAAAGCGTAGATGAAGTCCAGCCCCTGGGGGAAGATCAGCAGCGCCCGCTCGCCGCCGAGGCCCTCCCGCTGCAATTCGGCGCCGATCGCCCGGCAGCGGCGATCGAGTTCGCCGTAGGTGACCTGGCTGCGCGCGCTCTCGCTCTCGATGAATGTGTAGGCGACGGTGTCCGGCGACTCTTGCGCCCGCATGCGCAACAAGTCCACCAAGGTGCCTACCTGATGCCGCACTTGCATGAGATCGTTCATCACACTGCCTGCTCCGCGTAACGGGTTGCGTCCATGTCGGACTGGATGTGCCGCGCGATCGGTCTGAGCGTCCGCTCTTCCATGATGCTGAAGTGGTTGCCGTCGACGATGCGAATCGACAGGTTCTCGATATAGCGGGACCAACCGTTGTCCGGCTTGGCGCCCAGCCTGTTGAAATCGGCCACCGTGTCCTCGTTGATGAAGGCGTTCAGGTTGTCGATGACCTGGGCCACCTGCTCGCTGGAGTCGCGCTCGACGACTTCCCTGGCCGAGGTCTGGGCCAGCTCCATCGTCTGCTTCGCGGCGCGGGTTTCCAGTTGCTGGTTGGCCTTGAACAGAACCGCCCGGCCCGGATAGGGACGGGGCTGGTAGACGACATTGGAGATGCGTTCGACCGCCAGATTGTTCTTCAGCAGATCGCGGAACGACGCCACGCCGCCGGGCAGCATCGAATGCTTCATCACATTGTCGATGGCGACCGTCTTCTCCTGCTCGTTCATCACATAGCTGTCGAGCAGATACAGCGTCTCGACCCGCTCGCCGGCGTCGAACAGCTGCTGCGCCATTTCGAAGGCGACCATGCCGCCGCGCGACCAGCCGCCGAGGAAGTAGGGACCGCGGGGCTGCACGCCGCGGACATGCTTCAGATACAGCGCGGCCAGTTCGGTGATGGTGCGGATCGGCGCCTCGCCGCTGTAGAGGTTGTAGGACTCGATCGCGTGCACCGGCTGCCCGCCGTCCAGATAATTGGCCAGCTTGATATAGCTTTCCGCTCCCGCCCCGCCCGGATGGACCAGGAAGATGGGCGTGCCCGGCATCGCGTCGTTGAAGCTCAGCATCGCCCGGTAATGGGACGCGGCCGCCGGCGGAGGCGGCGCGGCTTCCGGCGTGCCCTTGAGCACGATCCGCGCCTTCGGCGGCTCCTCCGCCGGCGGCGCGACAGGCTTGAGCGCCGGCCGCGCAAGCGTCTCTACGGGCGCGGCGGCAGGCTGGTCGCGCACGGACGCCGGCGCCGGCGTCTCCTGGCCTGCCACCGCCAGGAACACCACGTCGACCACCTGCCCGACCTGGGAGGCCGAATACAGCGCCGCCGCGCTCAGATGCAGACCGAAGGCCTTGTTGACCGCGACCACGAACTGCATCGTCATGATGGAGTCGACGCCCAGTCCGGCCAGTTCCGCGTCCATTTCGATCTGCTCGGCCGGCAATAGCAGGATCTCGCTGAGGATCCCGATGGCCTTGGCCTCGACCTCGGCGCGATGGACCGTCGCCGCCGCCGGGCTGGCCGCGACCGCCGCCGGTATCGCCTTGACCGGGCGGGCGGCCTCCTCCGGCAAGACTTCCGGCAGGACGACGCCGGTGGCGGCCTCGGCCGGCGCGCGCGCCTGGCGGTCGAACCAGAAGTGCTCGGTCTCGAATGGATAAAGGGGCACGTCGATCGCCGGGCCCTCCGCGCCCAGCCGGCGCCAGTCCGGATTCGCGCCCTCGACATAGCATTGCGCGATCCGCATCAGTTGCCGCCGCGCCTCGTCCGCTCCGCTCGCGGCGTCAAGCGCCTGGTAGAGCGCCGGCAAATCCTCCCCGGCGGACGCCCGCGCCTTGGCGTCGGCCGACACGCCGAACGGCGTTTCCCCCCCGGCCAGCACGGCGTCCAGCGCCTGGATCAGCTCCCGCCCGGACTGCACGACGAAGGCGGCGCGCTTCTCCCAGTGCGCGCGCGTGGCGTTCAGCGTAAACGCCAGCCGCTCGAGATCCGCTTGCTCCCGCCCGTCCAGCCAGGCGCGCAGCTCGGCCAGCCGCGCGCGTTGCGACGCCTTGCTCTTCGCCGAAACGGCGATCAGCGTCCATGGCGCCGCCGCGCTTCCCGCCTGCGCCTGCGCCGCCGGCGCCTCCTCCAGCACCACGTGGGCGTAGGTTCCGCCGAAACCGAAGGAGCTGACGCCGGCGCGGCGCGGCGTCCCGTCCCGCGCCGGCCATTCGAGATTGCCGCGCGGAATGAACACCGGCCCGCGCTCGAGCTTGACATACGGATTCAGGGTCTCGAATCCGTGCATCGCGGGGATGGTCTTGTGCTGGATCGCCAGCACCGCCCGGATGACGCCGGTGATGCCGGCGGCGCCTTCCGTGTGGCCAATCTGGGCTTTCGCCGTGCCCAGCGCGCAGAAAGCCTGCTCTTTGGTGTGTTCGGCGAAGGCGGCCTTCAGCGCCTCGATTTCAATCGGGTCGCCCAGCGGGGTGCCGGTGCCGTGGGCCTCGACATAAGCCAGCGAGGCGGGGTCGATGCCGGCGCGCCTCCAGGCCTCCAGCAATACCTGGGTTTCCATCTTGACGCTGGGCGCCGTCGGCGACGGCGTATGCCCGCCATGCGCCACCGCCGATCCGGCGATGACCGCGTGGATCCGGTCGCCGTCGGCCAGCGCGCGGGCGTACGGCTTCAGCAGCACGACGCCGACCCCCTCGCCCGGCACATAGCCGTCGGCCTGCTGGTCGAACGAGTGGCAGCGGCCGGTGGCGGACAACGCGTTGATGCTGGAGAAATAACGATAGTGCCAGGAGCTGAGCAGCAGATTGACGCCGCCGACGAAGGCCATCCCGCACGCGCCC
Source organism: Chromobacterium sp. ATCC 53434 (assembly GCF_002848345.1). Lineage (NCBI taxonomy): Bacteria > Pseudomonadati > Pseudomonadota > Betaproteobacteria > Neisseriales > Chromobacteriaceae > Chromobacterium > Chromobacterium sp. ATCC 53434. The sequence goes on from NZ_CP025429.1 coordinate 3,636,405, forward strand.
CGGCGCAGGCTGTCGCATGCCATGTCCAGCGCCACCAGCGACGACGAGCAAGCGGTGTCCAGCGTCAGGCTGGGGCCGCGCAGATCGAGGAAGAACGACGGCCGGTTCGCCAGCATGGTCGCGGCGTTGCCGGTGCCGTCGTGCGGCGCCACCGCCTTGCCCTGCAAGCACATTTCCTGCGCGTAATCGTAGAAGCAGCAACCGATGAACACCCCGGTGGCGCTGCCCCTGATCCGCGCGCCGTAGCCGGCGTCCTCGGCGGCGTGGTACAGCGCCTGCAGCACCAGGCGCTGCTGCGGGTCCATCGTTTCCGCCTCCTTGCGGGAAATGCCGAAGAAGCCGGCATCGAACGCCGCCACGTCGTCGACGAAGCTGCCCCACTTGCAGTAGGTCTTGTCGGCCTGGTTGCGGCGCTCGTCGAACCAGGGTCGATAATCCCAGTGATCGGCGGGCACTTCGGTGATCAGTTCCTTCCCGGCGACGGTGTTTTCCCAAAAGGCCCCGAGATCGGCCGCGTCGGCATACCGTCCGGCCATGCCGATGATGGCGATGCGGTCGTCGCCGCCGGCAAGCGGCGCGTCGATCCGGGAAGCGTCCTCTTTGTCGCCGGCGGCGCTTGCCGGCGCCGGACGCGCCGCCCTGGGCGCCGACGCCGGCTGAGCCGCCGGCACGGCGGCATCGCCCGGCTGGCCGGCGTGGAAATGCGCCCGGAAGGCCTCGCCGTGTTCCCGCTCGAGGAAAGCGGCCAATTCCGCCAGATTGGGGTATTCGAAGAACACTGTCGGATAAAGATCGAAGCCCAGTTCCTTCTCGATCTGCGAGGCCATCGCGATCAGGCCGGACGACTCCGCCCCGAGGTCCATGAAGTTGACGTCGGGCGCGATCGGCCCCGGCCGCCCGATCAGCTCGCTCAGCTTGCCGGTCAGATACTGCTCGATTTGCGCGCCCAGGCCGACGGCGGCGCTCGCCTCCACAGCCTTCTCCTCCGTCCGGCCGTCCTCGCGCGCCGCGCCGGTCCGGATGCGCTTGCAGGTGACGCCGACCATGTCGACCGTCACCGTGCCGTCGGCGTCCAGCAGGCGGATGTCGCACACCGTGACCTCCTCGTTGACCTTGGAAAGGCTGGCGAGGCAGTAGCACGCATTGGCCACCTGGCCATACACCGTCAGTTCGCGGATCATCAGCGGAATGAACGGCTGCGAGCGCGTCTCCGGCGGAAGCAGCACGGCGGAAGCCATGATCGCGCCATCCAGCAGCGACGGATGCAGGCTGCCGTACGGCGGCTCGGCCGCCATCTCGTCCGACAGGACCAGCCTGCCGAGGGCCTGCTCGCCCTTGACGTAAATCTTGCGCACGCTTTGCAGGGACGGACCATGGACGATCTGCTCGTTCTGGCCGTAGATTTCCCGCGCCAGCACCACCTTGGCCGGGGCCGTCATGAACGGCTTCAGGTCCACCGCCGCCGGTCGCGGCGCCGGCCGGGGGTTGAACGCCCCGCGCGCCGCCACGCTCGCGCCGTCCTCGTCAGGCGAGCGATGGCGCGCCGACGCCCGGCACAGCACGGCAAACTCCCCGTCTCCGCCCTGTTCCGACACCGAGACCGAGACCTCGCGGCCCTCCGGCAGGACGACGGGCTCGACAAAGGTCAGCCGGCGAACGCCATACGCCGCGCCATGCGGCGTCTTGGCCCGGACGAAGTCCAGCGCCAGCGCGGCGTGCGTCACGCCCAGCAGGATTCTCTGCCGCTCCACCAGGTGGTCGCGCACATAGGAATCGTGATAGGCATAGCCGCGCGCCGACGGCGACGGCCTGGCCCCGCCCTTGGCCTGCGCGTCCCGCAGCGCGCGTATCCGCTCCAGCGCCCCGGCGCTGGACAGCTCGCTGCGGCCGACCTGGGCGTAAATCTCGCGTAGCAACTCGTTTTTCATCGGTCCTGCCTCCCGCCATCAATATCAAATATCGAGTATTCGGCGCTGCTGAGCCGCACGGCCTCTTCCGCGTCTATCTCCCCGCGCTCTATCCGCTGCAGGATGTCGGCCAGAAAGCGCTCCTCCGAGCTCATGCCGCCGTCGTCCGGCCCGAACCAGAACCGCTTTCGGTCGAAACGGGTCGGCGCAAGCGGCGCGCGCGGCGCGCCGACCGCCGGCGGCGCCTCTTCGACCACCATGTGGCAATTGGTGCCGCCGAAGCCGAACGAGGAAATCGCCGCGCGCCGCACGCCGCGGCGCGGCTGCCAGTCCTGGGTTCGATCGACCGGATAAAACGGGGAAGCGGCGAACTGGAACCGCGGATGCGGCTCGTCGCAATGCAGCGTGGGAACCAGCTCGCGGTGCTGCAGCGACAGCATCACCTTGATGAAGCTGGCGACGCCCGCCGCCCGCATCAGGTGGCCGACATTGGACTTGACCGAGCCAACGCCGCAGTAGCCGGTCTCCTCGGACTGCTTCGCATAGGCGCGGGTGGCGGCCTTGATCTCTATCGGGTCGCCGAGCAGCGTCCCGGTGCCGTGCGCCTCGAAGTACGAGACGGTGTCGGCGCCGACGCCGGCCTTGGCCAGGGCCGCTTCGATCACCTCCTGCTGAGCCTCCTGGCTGGGCACAGTCAGCCCCATCGTATGCCCGTCGTTATTGACCGCCGACCCGAGGATCACCCCGAGAATCCGGTCGCCGTCGTCGACCGCCCGCTGATAGCGCTTCAGCAATACGATGCCGGCGCCCTCGCCCAGCACCAGGCCGTGGGCGTGCTTGTCGAAGACCGAGCAAACGTCGTCGTCGGACAGCACATTGGCGCGGCTGAACGAGACAAATTGCTTGTCGTCGAGCAAGAGGCCGATGCCGCCGGCCACCACCATGTCGGCGGAACCGTTGAGCAGCGCGTCGCAACCGTCGTGGATGGCGATCAGCGAGGAGGCGCAAGCGGCGTCTATCGTCTTGGCCGCGCCCTTGAGGTTGTAGAAATCGGCCACCCGGGCGGCGACCATATTGGAAATCGTGCCGACGACGGCCTTCGCCAGCTGCCGCTCCGACATCAGGCCTTCCGCCCGCTCGATATAGCTGCTTTGCGAGCAACCGAGAATGACGCCGATCCGGCCGCCGTCGACATCGGTCCGGGCATAGCCGCTGCGGTCGAACAGCTCCTGGGTCAGCTCGAGCATGATGCGCTGCTGCGGATCGATGATCAGGGCGTCCTCGTCGGAGATATTGAAGAACCCGTTGTCGAACAGGTCGACGCCGTCGATGAACCCGCCCCATTTCGAATACGACCTGCCCGCCGCCTTGTCGGCGCTGAACGAGCCGTCGACATCCCAGCGGTCGGCGGGAATCTCGCCGACCACGTGCCGGCCGTCCCTCAGATTCCGCCAGAAGCCTTCCAGCGTGGCCGCGCCGGGAAAGCGGCAAGCCATGCCGATCACCGCGATGCGGTCGTCGCGCGCCGGCGCCGCAACGGCGCGCGCTTCCTCGCGCCGCTCAGCGCCATGCGGCCCAGCGTCGGCATCGACGGCGGTGACCGGCGGCGGCGAATCGCTCGCCGCCGGAATCAAGCCGGCCGACTGCAACGCGTCCGCCAGCGAATGCAGCGTCGGGTTGTCGATGATGATGCTGGGCGGAACCACCGTGTCGAAGCGCTGCTCGATGACGGACAGTATCTTCATCATCTGGATCGAATCCAGGCCGAGCAGGTGGAACTCGGTATCGGGATCGAAATCGCCGGCCTCCAGCCTCAGCGTCGCCTGGAAGATAGCGGAAAGCTCCGCCAGGACGCCGCCGGCCGCCGCCGGCGCGGCCTGCCGCCGCTCGGCATCGGGACGCGTAGATCGCGGCTCGGGCCTGGCTTCCGGCGCTTGCCCCACGCCCAGATAGCGCGCCACCGCGTCCGCCTTGCCGCCGACCACCGCGGCCTGATGGCAGCCGCTGGCCAGAATGGCGCGGAAGGCGGACAACCCGTCCTGCGTCGCCAGCGGCTCGATGCCGAAAGCCTCTCTCAGCCGGGCGACGCCGTTCTCGTCGATCCGCATGCCGCCGTCCTGCCACAGCGGCCAATTGATCGAAACCGTATGGCCATGGCACTTGCCCTGCCGCCGCTGCGCCTCGCGCCAGAAGGCGAAGTGGTCCAGGAAGGCGTTGCCGGCGGCGTAATCCGCCTGCCCCACATTGCCCTTGATCGCCGCCAGCGAGGAAAACAGCGCGTAAAAGTCGAGATCGTGCCCCAGCGTCGCCTCGTGCAGCTTTTGCGCGCCCAGCGCCTTCGGCGCCAGGACCCGCTCGATCCCGTCCCAGGTCTTGTTGACCACCAGCGCGTCGTCGACCACCCCCGCGCTGTGAATGACGCCATGCAGCTGGCCGAAATCGCGATCGATCTTCCGCACCAGCGCCTCGAGCTGCGCCCCGGCGGCGACGTCGACGCACTGGTAATCGACCTTGCCGGCCCCCATCGCGCGCAGCGCGTCCAGCTTGGTGTCGATCAGGTCGTCCCGCACCCGGCGGCCAAGCAGAATCAAGCGGGCGCGGAATTCGGTGGCCAGCCAGCTGGCGAACAGATAACCCAGCCCGCCGACGCCGCCGCTGATCAGGTAGACGCCGCCATGCCTGGGCGCGATCTTCCCGCCGGCCTGCGCGATGGCCCCGATCCGCCGCAGCGAGGCCAGCCGTACCCGGTCCGGGCTCAGATACTCGATATGGCGCGGCGCGTTTTCCGCAAACAGCTGCCGCCGCAGAATGTTCAACAGCGCGGCCCGCGCGCGGCAGCCGGCGGCGATGCCGACCACCCGCATATCGTATTGCGGCTTCTCCCGCGGCAGGCTCTCGGCAAAGCCGGACACCATCGCGTCGAAGCACACCGCGTCGGCCTCGCTGTCGTAAGCGTGGACGATGCGGACAGCCCTGACCTTGGCCCGCAGCAGCGCCTGGGTCAGCGCGACCGTGGCCCGCAACGGCTCGAATCGCCGCTCGTCGGCGGCAGGCTGGGCGCGCCCGGCCTGCTCAAGAGACCAGAGCTGCAGCACATGCGACGGCTGGATGCCGCCGGACTCGAGGTCTGCCAGCAACAGCGTGAAATCGCCGGGCCGCGCCGGATCGAGCCGATATTGCCGCGGCCCCTCCTTGGCGAACGCCGCCCCCGCGCCGACGGCGATCACAGGCGGCGTCTCCGCCCCGGAAAACCAGGCTTGCCGGATGACGTCGGCCAGCCCGTCCTGCCCGCCCAGCACCAGCAAACCGCCAGGCGCCACGGCCTCGGGCATGGCGGCGACAAGCGCCGACTCCTCCCGCCTCGTCTCGCAGACCAGCACCTCGGGCGCGTCGCCGCCGCCCGCCGGTTGATAACGCCGCACCGCCAGGCGGCGGATCGCCAGCAACACCTTTCCGTCTTCGGCGCAGATGCGGATGTTGAAGCGGCGGATCGCGTCGCCGGACCGGCCTTCGGCCGCCTCCGGCTCGATCACCGCGTAAGCTTCCCCGGACACCGGCGCGTACAACTGGACCTCGTCCATGCTGAAGGGCAGGAAGGTGGCGTCGTCGCCGCCGGCGTCGTAGCCTATCAAGGCCTGCAGCGCGCCATCCATCAGGCCCGGCGCCAGCACGGCGTCGCCGCCCGCCCCGATCTCGGCCAGCTTGGCCACCAGCGTGCTTCCCGCCCGCCGGACCCAGCGCACGGTCTGGAAGCCGGGGCCGTAGACGATGCCGCGCCGGGCGAAGCCGGGATAGATGTCGGCGGCAGGCACGTCCTCTCGCGCGGCCCTCAGCAAGGACGCCATCTCGGACACCACCGGCCGGGCGCCGCCCGCCGCGTCGGTCCATGCGCCCCGGCAATGCACGACGGTTTCGCCGTCCTGCTCCGATACGAACTCGAAACGGCCGGGGCCCTCGGTCCGCAAGCGCAGCTCGCCGCCGGGAAACGCGAACGGCCTGATCCAGACGCAGCCGCCGAATGACGACGGCGGCTTCCCGTAGCCGGCCAGCGCGCCGCGCGCCAGCTCCAGATACATCACCGCCGGCAGGATGGGTTGGCCCGCGATCCTATGATCGGCCAGGAAAGACTCGCGCCCGGAAAACGCGAAAGCGGCGATCTGCCCGTCGGACGGCAAAGCCTTTCCGCCGGCGACCGGCGCGGCCTCGACCAGCGCGGCCCGGCCCCCGGCGTCGGCCGCGCGGCCGGCCGGTTGCGCCATCCAGCAGCGGCGCCGCTGGAACGGATAGGTCGGCAACGGTATCCGCACCGCGTTCTCGCCGGCGTGCAGCGACGCCCAGTCGATATCGAAGCCTTTGACGTACAGGGCGCCCAGCACCGCCAGCTTGCGCGCGTAAGCGTCGGCGTCCAGCGCGTCCGCCTGCCCGACCTGGGCGCTGACGATGGCGGCCATCTCGGCGAACAGCAGCTCTTCCGCGACATCCATCGTCCGGGACGGTCCGGCGCCCATCATCGCCTGCGGGCCATGGCGGCCGTTCAGCGCCTCGTCGATTCTCGGCGCCAGATCGGCCACCGACGACGCCACCAGCGCGCAACGCCAGGGGAAATGCTCGCGGCCACGGTTCAGCGTGAAGCTGAGCGCGGCCAGATCCGCCGCCTCCGCGCCCTTGTCCAGATAGGCTTTCAGCTCAGCGAGGCGCGCGGTCAGCGCCGCCTGCGTCCGCGCGGAGACCGCCACCAGATACGAGGGCTTGCGCGGCGCGGCGGACGGCGCCGCCAACCGCGGCGCCTCGTCGACGATCAAGTGCGCATTGGTGCCGCTGAAGCCGAAGGAGCTCAAGGCCGCCCGCCGGACGCCGCGGGCCGGCGCCGCCCACTCCGCCAGATCCGTCTGCACGCAAAAGGGGCTGTTGTCGAAATCGATATGCTGGTTGGTCTTGCGGTAGTTCAGCGACGGCACCAGTTGGCGGTGCTTCAGGCACAGCAGTATCTTAATCAGCCCGACCACCCCGGCCGCCGCGGAGGTGTGGCCGACATTGCCCTTGACCGAACCCAGCGAGCAGAAACCCTTTTCATCGGTAAACGACCGGAACGCCGCGGTCAGCGCCTCTATCTCGATCGGATCGCCCAGCTTGGTTCCGGTGCCGTGCGCTTCGACGCACTGGACGCTTGCCGGATCGATCGCGGTTTTTTCGTACAGCGCCTTCAGCAGCGCCGTCTGCGACAGCACGCTGGGCGCCGTGATGCCGTTGGTTTTCCCGTCCTGATTGGTGGAGGAGCCCCGGATCACGCCGTGAATGGTGCTGCCGTCCGCCAGCGCGTCGGCCAGCCGCTTCAGGATCACCACGCCGACGCCTTCGCCGGGGACGATGCCGTCGGCCCGGTCGTCGAACGGCGCGCAGACGCCGCTGGGCGACAGCATGCCCAGCCGGCTCATGCCGATATAGGACGATTCGGTCAGATAGCAAGTGACGCCGCCGGCCAGCATCATGTCGGCCTGTCCGCTGCGCAGCGCCTCGCACGCCAGGTGGATGGCGACCAGCGACGAGGAGCAGGCGGTGTTGACGGTCAGCGCCGGCCCCTTCAGGTTGAGGAAATACGAGATGCGGGACGACATCATCGAATCGGCGATGCCGGTCACGCCGTATTCGCTCAAGTCCTCGCCGGAGCGCAGGATCAATTCGTGATAGTCGTTGTTCATCACGCCGGCGTAGACGCCGGTCCGGCTGCCGCCGATATCGGCCGGCGTGTAGCCGGCATGCTCCAGCGCGTTCCAGCAGCTTTCCAGGAACAGCCGCTGCTGCGGATCCATCCACGCCGCCTCGGTCGGCGAGATATTGAAGAACAGCGGGTCGAACTGGTCGACCTCGTCCAGGAAAGCGCCCCACTTGCTGTACGTCTTGCCCGATGCGCTGGCGTCGGCGTCGAAATACTCGTCGACGCGCCAACGCTCGGCCGGCACCTCGCCGACGGCGCCGACGCCCTGGCTCAGCAATTCCCAGAAGGCCTGCGCGTCGCGCGCGCCGGGCACGCGGCAAGACAGGCCGACGATGGCGATATCGTCGGCGGCGGCCCGCGCGGGCGGACTCGCGGGCGGCGCGGGAGGCTGCCGCAGCTTGATCTCCGCGCGCGGCGGAGCCGGAACCGGAGCGGGGTCGGCCTTCGGCGCGCGCTTCGACTCGGCCTTTTCCTCGCGATGGGCCTGCCGCAAGCGCGCCGGCTGGCGCGCGGCCTCGGCCTGCGGACGAGCCAGGCCGGCGACATGCCGCGCCAGATCATCGATGCAGGGGTAGTCGTACAGCACGCTGGCGCTCAACTTCAGCTCGAACTGGCGGTTCAGGCGCCGGACCAGCTCGACGCCCAGAATGGAGTCGACGCCCATGTCCAGAAAGGTGCTTTTCTCATCCAGGCTCTCGACGTCGACCAGCAGGCACTCTGCCAGCAGTTCGCGCAATGCCCGCCGGCTGTCCGCCAGCAGCCGCGGCGCGCCGGCGGCGCCGTCCTCCTGCCGGCGCCGGGACGCGTCCGGCCGCGCCTCGACAAGCGGCTCGGCCGCCCGCTCCGCGGTGGCAACCGGCTCTGCGCCGCCGGCCTCCGGCTGCGCGGCCGGGAGGCGGCCATCATCGATATGTCGGGCCAGCAACGCGATCGACGGGTAGTCGTAAAGCACCGTGCTGCTGAAGGCCAGACCGAATTCGCGGTTGATTTTCTTGACGATTTCCACGCCGAGGATGGAATCCACCCCCAGCTCGACAAAGGTCTGCTCGGTACCGATGGAGTCCGGCTCAACCATGAGGCTGTCAGAAATAATCCTCTGCAACTGCTGGTTCATTCGCATGCTGGATACGCTCCTCTTCAGAATTTTCTCAAGCGGATTTTCGAGGAGGAGCTGTCAATGACTGACGCATGCCCTGCTCGTCCCGTGGCGACACGGGAGGAATCGACTAAGGTTTTCATGACGATCTTCGCCGGCGTCGCGATGACCGCCTCCTCGACCGGCGGCGACGGAGGCCGGATGGCGTCGAACCAATGGCGTTTCTTTTCAAACGCGTAGCCCGGCGCCGGGATGCGCAGATGCGCCTCCCCGGCGTGCACAGACGGCCAGTCCGGATCGACGCCCTGCCGATAGGCCGCGGCGATGTCTTCCAGCGAGGCCCGGTACGCTTCGGCGCCGTCCTTCAACGCGGCAAGCAAGCCGGCCACCCGCTGGCGGATGCGCTCGGCCTCGATCCTCGGCGGCTGTCCGGCGTCGGCGATCGCCGAGTCGTCCTCCAGCGCCTTCGCCAAAGCCTCCCGCAATTCGAGCGGATCGGCGGCGACGCAGGCGAAGCGGTGCCGATGATGGTCGCGGCCGCAATTCAGCGTGAAACTGAGCGCCTCCAGGTCCCGCGCGTCCCCGCTCCCGAGCCAGCCGCGCAAGTTGTCGAGCATCGCCGACAGCTGCGGGCGCTTCTTCGCCGACAGGCAGAACAGATAAGCCGGTTTGGCCCGTTCGGCCAGCGGCCGCGCCGGCGCCTCCTCCAGGATCGCGTGCGCATTGCTGCCGCCGAAGCCGAAGGAGCTGACGCCGGCCCGCCGCGGCGCGCCGGCCGGCGATTGCGGCCAGTCGGCAAGCTCGGTCGGAATGAAGAACGGGCTGCCGTTCAGATCGATGTAGGGATTGAGGTTCTGCAGATGGGCGTTGCCCGGCAGCTTGCCATGCCGCAAGGCCAGAATGACTTTCAAGAAGGCCGCCATCCCCGCCGCGGCCTCCAGATGGCCGATATTCGCCTTCAGCGCGCCCAGCGCGCAGTGCGCCTGCCGGTCGCTGGCCGCGAACGCCTTCTTGAGCCCGTCTATCTCGACCGGATCGCCGAGCGCCGTTCCCGTGCCATGCGTCTCGACATAGCCTATCGTCGCCGGCTCCACCCCGGCCCGCCTGATGGCCTCGCCGATGACCCGGGCCTGCGCCAGCGCGTTCGGCGCGGTCATCGAGTTCGCCCGACCGCCATGGTTCACCGCGATGCCCTTGATCACGCCATGGATGTGATCGCCGTCGGCCATCGCCTTGGCAAGCGGCTTCAGCAACACGGCGCCGGCCCCCTCGCCCTTGACGTAGCCGTCGGCGCGCTCGTCGAAGGTATGGCAGCGCCCGCTTGGCGACAGAATGCCCAGACGGCTGGCCACCACATAGGACTGCGGACTCAGAATCGCGCTGACGGCCCCCGCCAGCGCCATCTCGCACTCGCCGGTCCGGATGGCCTGGATCGCCCGGTTGATGGCCACCAGGCCGGTCGAGCAGGCGGTGTCCAGCGTTTCGCTCGGCCCGGCCAGATTCATGCAGAAAGAGATGCGGTTGGCCAGCATGCTGCTGTAGTTGCCGGTCGCCAGATAAGCGTGCGACTCGCCATGCTCCGCCAGCATCTGCTGGTACTCGTTGAAATTCATGCCGGCGAAAACGCCGACGGCGCGGCCGGACAGCGACCGGGTCGCGTAGCCGGCGTCCTCGAATGCGTGATGGGCCACTTGCAGGAAAATTCTTTGCTGCGGGTCCATCAGGACGGCCTCCCGCCGCGTGATGCCGAAGAACTCCGCGTCGAACTTGTCGAAATCCGGATGGAAGCCCCCCCATTTCGAGACCGAGTCCTCCACCTTGCCGCCATAGTGCTTGCGCCAGTCCCAGCGCGCCGCCGGCACCTCGGACACCAGATTCCGGCCCTGGACCAGATGCTCCCAGAACTGCTCCAGATCGCGCGATTGCGGCATCACGCCGCTGATCCCGATGACGGCGATATCGCCGCTGTCCGTCTCCGCCGCCGCCCGAGGCGGGCTGGCGGGCCGGGCCGCCTGCGGCCGGCTCGGCGCCGGTTCGACCGGCGCCGGCCGCTGAACCGGCGCATGCGATTCGGCGAGATGCGCCGCCAGCGCCTTCGGCGTTTCGTAGGAGAAGAAAATGCTGGGCATGATCTTGCACTGCAATAGCTGGCCTATCCTGTCCGCCAGCGTCTTCAAGGAGATGGAATCGAAACCCAGGTTCGAGAAGCTTTGCTCCACCTCAACCGCCTCGGCCGGTATTTTCAGGATCTCCCAGGTCAGAGCGCGCAGCTCGGCCTCGAACGGCGGGGCTTCCCCGGCCGAGCCTGCCGGCAAGGCCTCGCCGGCGGGCCGCTCGTCCCGGACGGGCGTCTCGGCGACGCCGGCCGGCCGGCTGTACTGGAAGGCCCCCGCGATGGTGCGCTCGAACACCGCCGGATCGCCGTCTATCACCGTCAAATGGGTATGGGCGGAGGCCAGGCATTGCTCGAAGGCCTGCAGGCCCCGTTCGGTCCGCAGCGGCACCAGCCCCTGGGCCTTGCGCATCCACTTGGAGAGGCTTTCCATCTGGGCCGGCGGCAACTTCATGCCGCCGTCCCGCCACAGCGGCCAGCTGATCGACAGCAGCTTGCGCGACGGCGAGGACGCCGAGTCGGCGAAACCGTCCAGGAAGGCATTGCCGAAAGCGTAGTCGGCGTTTTCCGGATTGCCGATGACCGAGGAGATGGAAGAGAACAGCAGCATGAAATCCAGCGGACGGGCGCCCAGCGCCCGGTCGAGGTTCGCCGTGCCCTGCACCTTGGCCGACAGGACCGCGGCCACGCTTTCGCGGGTCTTGCTTTCTATCGGCGCCGGCGCCCCGACGCCCGCCGCGTGCAGCACGCCGTGGATTTCGCCGAACGCCTGCTCCGCCGCCTGGACCAGGCGCAAGGCGTCGTCGGCCAGGCCGATGTCGGCCTGGACATAGATCGCGTCGCCGCCCAGCGTCTTCAGCCGCTCCAGCAGCCGGCCCGGACCGTCCTGCGGCGCCGAGCGGCCGGACAACACCAGCCTCGCCCGGTAACGGCGCGCCAGATGCTCGGCGAAGATGGCGCCCAACCCGCCGCCGCCGCCGGTGATGATGTAGACCCCGCCGTCGCGCAGCGCCGCGCCGCCGCTTCCGGGCAGCACCGGCGCCATCCGCCGCGCGCGGCGGACGCCGCCGGCGTAGCGGACCTCGGCATCGCTGCCATGCAGCCACTCCCGCCACAGACATTCCGCCAGCCCGTCCTCGTCGACCGCCGGCGCGTCGAAGGCGACGACCCGAAGCGTCAGCGCCGGATGCTCCAACACCAGCGATTTGGCGAAGCCGCCGACCGCGCGATAGGCCGGCTCGGCCGCGTCCTCCGGACCGTGGGCGAACAACACCGGGCATGCCGCCTGATGCGACAGCAGCGCCTGCGCCAGCGGCATCAGCGCGTCGAGACCGGCGCCCAGCCGGGCCGCCAGCCCCTGCTCGCCCTGCCGCGCCAACGCCCATCCGTGGATCACGCCGGCCAGGCGGCCGTGCTCGGCCAGGACCGCCGCGACAAGCCGCGCGTAGTCGTCGGGCCGGTCGGCCGCCAGCTCGTAGCAGCCGGGCCCGGCTTGACGGAAACCCGCGCCCGGACGCACCAGGATCAGCGGCGCGTCGCCGCACAGCCGGCGCCAGCGCCCGGCCGACTCCGCGTCGGCGTCGAACACGACGACGGCCCCGTCCGGCGCCGCGCCGGCCTTCAGCGGCAGGGCGGCCTCGACATACTCGCAGCCATAGTAGACCAGCGAGGTCTCCGGCTGGCCGCCGGCTGTTTTCCCGTTCCGCGCAGGCCAGTAAGCGGTCTTCTCGAACGGGTAGGCCGGCAGCGGAAGCCGCCGGAGGCCGCGCTCGCCGTGCAGTGCGCGCCAGTCTATCGATTCGCCCCGGCAATACAGCTCGCCCAGCGAGGACAGGATACTGCGACGCTGGGCCGGCGCCGTATCACGCGACTTCAGCTTGTCCAGCAGATACCCGGCGTATTCGGCCAGCATGGCCTTGCCGCCCAGCCGCTCCCCAAGCGCCGACGCCTCGCCATCGACGGGCGCCGCCAGATAATCGTCCAGCGCCTGCGCCAGCTCGTCCCGGGAGCCGACCACAAAGGCGCAACGGTAGTCGAAATGGCCGCGGGTGGCGCCGAGGTTGTAGGCCAGCTCGGCGATCGACGCCGAATCGTCCGCCGCCAGCCACTGCCGCAGATCCCCGACCCGGGAGCGCAGGGCGGCGGCGGTCTTGGCGGACAGCGGGAGCAGATGGCAAGGCCGCTCGCCGGCGTTCGCCGCCGGCGCCGGGACCGGGGCCTCCTCCACCACCAGGTGGGCATTGGCGCCGCCGAAACCGAAGGCGCTGACGCCCGCCCTGCGCGGGATGGCCTGGCCGGCCGGGTCGAGCTTGGCGCGCCAGGGCCCGGCCTCGCCGGCGATGACGAACGGCGATCCGGCCAGGTCTATGTAAGGATTGACGGTTTCGACATGCAGGCTGCGCGGAATGAACTTGTGCTGCAGCGCCAGCACCACCTTGAGCAGGCCGGCGATGCCGGCGGCCGGCTCCAGGTGGCCGATATTGGTCTTCACCGACCCCACCGCGCAGGAGCCGGCCAGCAGTGTCGAAGCGGAGGCGAAGGCCTGCTTCAGCCCGTCTATCTCTACCGGATCGCCGAGCTCGGTGCCGGTGCCGTGCGCCTCGACATAGCCTATCGTCGCCGGATCCACGCCGCCGTCGGACAAGGCCGCCGCGATCACGTCCCGCTGCGCCGCGGAATTGGGGGCGGTCAACGAGGTGCACTTTCCGCCATGGTTGACCGCGCTGCCGCGAATCACCGCCCGGATCGGATCGCCGTCGCGCAAGGCGGCGCGCAATGGTTTGAGCACCACCGCGCCGGCGCCCTCGCCCTTGACGTAGCCATCGGCCCTGGCATCGAATGTCTTGCATTTCCCGTCGCGGGACAGCATCCGCATCTGGCTCGGATAGATGAAGCCGGTCGGGGACACCATCAGGCTCACCCCGCCGGCCAGCGCCATTTCGCACTCGCCGCGGCGCAGCGCGACGACCGCGCGGTGCACCGCCACCAGCGAGCTGGAGCAGGCGGTGCTCACCACCTCGCTGGGTCCGCGCAGGTCCAGCAGATAGGAAATCCGGTTGACCAGCAGCGCATCGACATTGCCGGTCACCCGGAAGGCGTTGCGCTCGCCGTTGGCCTCCAGCAACTCCTGATATTCGTTGACCTGCTGGCCGGCGAACAGGCCGATCTTGCGCCCGCCCAGCGACAAGGGATCATGGCAGGCGTTCTCGATCGCGCTCCACGCCACTTGCAGGAACAGGCGGTGCTGCGGGTCCATCAGCTCCGCCTCGCGCGGAGAGATGTTGAAGAACTTGGCGTCGAACCGGTCGATGCCGTCGACGAATCCTCCCCATTTCGAGTACGACTTCTGTTCGTCGCCGCCGGGCTCGCCGAAATGATCTCGCCAACTCCAGCGGCTGTCGGGCACCTCGGTCACCAGATCGCGGCCCGCCTCGAGATGAGCCCAGAACGCCTCGATATTTTCGGACTGTGGCATGACGCCGGCCATGCCGATGATGGCGATGGGCTCCGCGCTGGCCTCCTCCGGCGCGGGCCGGCCGGACGGCTCCACCGATCGCGGCAACTCCGTCGCCGGCGCCCCGGCCGAAGCCGCACCGGCGCCGGCCGGCGGCAGCTTGGGCTGCAGATAAAGGGCCAGCGCGCGCAGCGAGCCATGCTGGAAGAACAGATTGGGCGTAACCGGGATGTGATAGGTCCGCGTCAGCAAGACGGCGAATTCCTTCAACGACAAGGAATCGAAGCCGAAATCGGTCAAGGCCGCGCGCGGGTCGATGTCCGACGCCCTGGCCTTCAATATCCGCGCCGCCAGCCGCGCCAGCGTTCTTTCGACATCGTCGGCGTCGACGGAGGCGGTCAAGCGCTCCGGGACCGCTTCCGCTTGCGGCGCGGCGGAGCGGACCGCCCCCACCGACGCGGCCAACAAGGCGGAGAATCTCGCCTGATCGCCCCAGGCGACGACGATATTCGGCCATCCCTTGTCCAGCGCCCGCTCGAAGGCGGCATAGCCGTCCTCGCTGGACAGCGGCGCCAGGCCCTGGCTTTTCCACATCCACTGGCGCCAGGCCTGCTCGGCCCCATCCGCCGGCCGCATGCCGCCATCGGCCCAGAGCGGCCAGTTGATCGATTGGCTCAGCCCCGCGCCCTGCCTGCGCCGTCTGACGGCGAGATAACCGTCGAGAAAGCCGTTGGCGGCCGCGTAGGCCGAATAGCCCGCCGTCGGCAACACCGCCGCCAGCGAGGAAAAACCGATGAAGAAGTCCAGCGGCAGCTGCCGCGTCGCCCGGTCCAGATTGATCGTGCCCGCCACCTTGCTCGCCAGCGCCCGGCGCATCGCCTCGGCATCCTGCGACAGGACCGGCGCCTCCCCGCCCACGCCGGCGATATGCAGCACGCCATGGATCGCGCCGAACGCCGCGATCGCGCGGCGGACCGCCTCGTCGACCTGCTCCGGCGCCGCGACGTCGCACTCGCAGACCAGCACCTCGGCGCCATCGCGCCGCAAGGCCTCTACCTGCTCCGGACTGGGCTGGCGGCGCGCCAACAACACCAGCCTGGCGCGCCAGTCCTTGGCCAGGCGCTTGCAGAACATCGCGCCCAGGGCGCCCAGCGCGCCGGAAACCAGATACACGCCCTGCTGACGCAGGCCGGCGCCTGTCGAGTCGTCGCCGGCCCGCGCGTCGCGGCTCTGCGTCCAGCGGGCGCCGTCCCGGTAGCGGACCTGCCAGGCCGTATCGGCCGACAGCGCCTCGGCCACGGCGGCCGCCGCGCCCTCCTGGCGCGACATCTCCGGCCCCAGTTCCACGCAGCGGCAGCAAAACGATTCGTGCTCGGCGAACTGGGCGCGCGCCCACGCCGACATCGCCGCCGCCGACGCCTCGGCGGCCTCCCCGGCATGGACGGCGACGACCTGGACGGCGTCGTCCGCGCCGGCGGACAGCCAGGCCTGGGCCAGCCGGGCAAAGGCGATCAGGCCATCGCCGACGGTTTCGGCCAGCGCCGCCGCATCGGCCCCGCACGCCGGCGCATGCCAGACGATGTAGCGCGGCGGCGCGCCCCGTTCGCGCAGCCGCGCGATGACGGGCGCCCAGTCGTCGGCGGCATCGACCGCGACCACCTCCAGCCGGGGCCACTGCGCCCGTATCCCCTCGGCGGCGTCGCCGGCGCCGATCAGCAACAGCGTGCCGCTCGCCGCGGGATGCTTCTCCAGGCCGGCCGAGCGGACGAATCTCGACGGGTAGAAGGCCAGCTCTCCCTGCCGCTCCGCGTCCGGAATCCAGAACCGCTCGCGCTCGAACGGATAGCCCGGCAGCGAAATCCGCCGGAAAGACTCGCCGGCGTAGTGTTCGGTCCAATCGACAGACGCGCCGGCCGTGAACGCGGACGCGGTCGCCATCAAGGCGGAATGCGCGCCGCCGCCCGGGCTCGGCGCGCGAGCGGACTCGCCGCTCGCGCTGTAATTGTCCGGACGACCGCCCGCCAGGACTGTCCGGATCGCCTCGGCCAGCTCGTCCACCGACGAGGCGATGAAGGCGCAACGCTCGGCGAAATCGCTGCCGCGGGTATTCAAGGTGTAGGCCAGATCGCCGAGCGCGACGCCGTCGCCCGCTTCTTGCAGCCAGCGCCCCAGATTGCGCAGCATGCCGGCCAGCGCCGGCTGGCTCCTGGCCGACAGGACGACGAGGCGCGGCTTGCCCACGGCCGCTCCGTCCGCCGGCAGGGCCTGCGGCTCCGGCGCCTCCTCCAGAATCACATGCGCGTTGGCGCCGCCGAAACCGAAGGAGCTGACGCCGGCGCGGCGGGCTTGCCAACCCCCCTGCCCATCGGCGCGCCGCGGCCAGTCGCCCAGGCGGGTGACGATGGACAAGCGGCTGGCCTCCAGCTTCAGATAGGGATTCACCTGCCGCACATGCAGCGACGGCGGGATTTGCTTGTGGCTCAGAGCCAGCAGCACCTTGACCATGCTGGCCACGCCGGCGGCCGCCTCGAGGTGGCCGATATTGGTCTTCAATGAGCCGATTCCGCACGGCTCGACGCCGTCAGCCTCCTGCCACGGCAAGGAGAATCGCTGAAAAGCTCCCTTGATGCCCTCGATCTCGATCGGATCGCCAAGCTCGGTGCCGGTGCCGTGGGTTTCGATATAGCCCAGCGAATCCGGGCCGAGCCGGGCGCGCTTGAGCGCCTCGACGATCACATCGGTCTGCGCGGTCGCCTCCGGCGCCGTCAACGACGAGGTGCGACCGCTGTGGCAGGCCGCGCTGCCCTTGATCACGCCGTAGATGTGGTCGCGATCCGCCAGCGCCCGCTCCAGCGGCTTCAACAGTAGCACGGCGACG
Organism: Chromobacterium sp. ATCC 53434; assembly: GCF_002848345.1. Taxonomy (NCBI): domain Bacteria; kingdom Pseudomonadati; phylum Pseudomonadota; class Betaproteobacteria; order Neisseriales; family Chromobacteriaceae; genus Chromobacterium; species Chromobacterium sp. ATCC 53434. Next base: position 3,653,569 of record NZ_CP025429.1, read on the forward strand.
CCCTCGCCCCTGACGAAGCCGTCGGCGGCGGCGTCGAAGGTGCGGCAGCGGCCGGCCGACGACAGAATGCCGAGCTGGGCAGTCACGATCTGGGCCCGCGGCGTCAGATGCAGGCTGACGCCGCCGGCGAGCGCCATTTCGCATTCGCCGCTCTGGATCGCCAGCACCGCGCGGTGGATGGCGACCAGGGAGCTGGAGCACGCGGTATCGACAGACTCGCTGGGTCCGCGCAGATTGAACAGATAAGACACGCGATTGGACAGGATCGCATGCGAAGTCCCGGTGGCGGTGTAGCCCTGGTACTCGTGCGCGTCGTGCAGCAATTCCTCGTAGCTATTGAACTGCGCGCCGGCGAAAACCCCGACCCGCCGGCCGGAAAGCAACTTCGGCGCGTAGCCGGCGTCCTCGATCGCGTGCCAGGCCGACTCCAGGAACCGTCGGTGCTGCGGATCCATCAACTCGGCCTCGCGGCGCGATATCCCGAAGAAGGCGGCGTCGAATTCGTCGACCCCGTCGATGAAGGCGCCCCAGCGCGGAATCGGCCTGGGCAAATCGTCCAGCCCCCGGTAAGGCTCGAAGTCCCAGCGCCGCGCCGGCACCTCCCCGACCAGATCCCGGCCCTCCCGCAGATTGCGCCAGAACGCCGCGAGATCGTCCGCCCCGGGAAACACCCCGTTCATGCCGATGACCGCGATGCCGTCCTCAGCCGGCGCCTCGAGCGCACGGCGCGTCCGGCGCGAACCCAGCGGCGCCAGCGCGGCGCCCCGGTAGCGGGCATACAGCGCCCCGCCCCCGGCGAGCGGCGCCGGATCGTCCAGGCACTGCGGGAATGCCGCGCCCAGATGCTCCGCCAGCGCGCTGATCGTGTCGTGGGTGAAAAACACGCTGGGCGCGATGTCGATGCCGAAGGACTCGTTGAGCCGTTTGGCGTAGATTTTCAAGGTGATGGAGTCGAAGCCCATCTCGCGCAGGCCGCGCCGGGGATCGAAAGCGTCGTCCCGGCGATTGAGGATTTCGCAGGCGATCTGGAAAATGGCCTGCTGCAGTCGTTCGGCAGATTGATTCCGCTGGCTTGTCATCGCGCTGGACTCAAGAATGGGTGTGGAAGGACTCGGACAATATCGACGAGATGCGCGCGGGATCGCCGCAGGCGGCCACGACGGCCGGCGCGTCCAGGCAAAGCGCCCGATCGAACAGCGCCAGCCCCGCATCTGTCGCCAGCGGCGTCAATCCCCAGCGGCTCCTGGCCAGCGACTCGTCCTGCCCGGACATGCGCATGCCGCCGTCGCGCCAATAGGACCAGGCGATCGCGCGTGTCGCACCCGACCGTTCCGACGTCGCGCGCTGAGCGTTTCTCAGCTCGGCGAACTCGAGCTGGAACGCGTTGGCCACCGCGTAATCGGACTGCCCGGCATGGCCGGCGACGCCGACGATGGAGGAGAACATGATGAAAAAATCCAGCGGCTCATGGCGGGTGGCCAGATCCAGCTGGACGGTGCCGGCCACCTTGGGCGCCAGCACCGCGTCGAAATCGTCGACGCTCTTGTCCGCCAGCCAGCCGTCCCGCAAGACGCCGGCGGCATGGAGCACGCCGTTGATCGGCCCGTGCTCGGCGCGAATGCGCGCGACCAGCGCCCTGACGCTGTCCGCATCGGCGATGTCGCACGGCATGTAGACCAGCTTGCTCCCCCCGGCGGTCAAGCCGGCCAGTTCGCGCTCCCGCTCCGCCGACAAGGCGGACCTGCCGGTCAACACCAGCGTCACCGGCCCCCTGCTGGCGAAGTGCTCGGCGAAAAGCCTGCCCAGCCCGCCCAGCCCGCCGCTGATCAGATAGACGCCCCGCGGCCGCAGAACCGTCGCGGCGGCGGCGGCCGCCGGCAGCCTGCCGCATGTCTTGCGGAATCGGCCGCCGTCGTCATGGCGGACCTCCGCGTCGCCGTCGTCCCAGTGGCCAAGCTCGTCCGCCAGCATCCGCGCGGCGGCGCGGGCATCGTCGCCCGATCGCCTGTCGTCGATCACTCGCGCCGTCAGTTGCGGCGACTCCTGCGTTAGGGTCTTCAACAGCCCCGCCGCGCAAGCCGATAACGGCTGCGCCGCGCCGGAGCGGTTGCGGTACCAGAACACCAGCCGCGCCGGACGCGGCCACTTCTCCAGAAGCAGGGCCTTGCCGAGCCAGAACAGCGATTTCACGCCCCGCGTCAGCTGCGCAGCCATCGCCGCGCCCAGCGGCGAGAACGCGTCCGCCGCCCAGCGATGCACCAGCGCGGAAGGAAACAGGCCGTCCTGCCGCAGCGAATCGAGCAGGCGGCGATAATCGGCGCCCCGCGCCGGGTCGATGCGGTAGGACGCCGCGCCCGTCTTGCAAAAACCCTCGCCGGGCAGGACCACCACCACTTCGGCCCGCGGATCGGCTTCGCGCATCGCGTCGGCCAGCCGTTCGTCGTTGTCGAACAGCAGCACCCCGCCGGGAAAGGCCGGATGCGGCGCGCGCAGCTCCAGCGGACGCGGCTCGTAATGCGTCAGCGCCATCACCGGCTCGGCGCCGTCGTTGTCGGCGCCGATCGGGAAAACGCCGACATCCTCCATCGCGGCGCAGATCAGCCCGTCGGCGTCGGCGATGACGATTTCGAAACCGCCGCCATCGCGGCGCGCCCTGACATGACGCGCCGCGCCGAGACGGCCCGACAGCGTCATCGAGCCTATCCGCGACACCATCGCCGGATTGGAAGATTGCCGCGCGATCCAGCACTCCAGCACTTGCAGCGCCGCCAGCAAGGCCTGCTCCGCCGTCGCCGGCTGCGGCGCGATTTCGGCGAAAGCGGCGTCGTCGCCGAAGGCGACGCGCTCCACATGGCGGAATGCCGCGTCATACTCGATGCCGGTGCCGGCCAGCAAGGCGAAAACGCCGTCCTTGGAAACCCAGGCCCCATCGCCGTCGAAGGACGCGATCGGCAAGCTGGCCGTCGGCGCCGGCCCCGCCGGCATCCGCGCCACGCCCTGCATCAGAACTTCGGACGCGCCATCGTGCTGCAGCGCGATTTCGAAATCGGCCTCCGTCTGATCGCCCTGCAGCCAGACCGCCAGCGCCTGCGGCTGATCGAGCACCAGATGCTGCGCCCAGGCGCACCGTCGCAGGCGCAGCGACGCGGGATCCGAACCCAGCGTCCGCAACGCGGCGACGGCCAGTCCGATATACGATGCGGCATGCAGCAGCGGCGTGCCCCGCACGCCATAGCCGAACGCGTCCGCCCGCCCGATGCGCTTGGCAAAACCCTGACGCCCGAGCGTGGAAACATCGCGGTCCCAAAATCCCCCTGCGGCGGCGCCGAGCGGCTGACCCCGCGGGGTTTCCGGCTGACGCACCCAAAACGAAGTCCTGGCGAACGGATAGGAAGGCAGATCGCCTATCGGTTCGCAGGCTGCTTGGATTTGCGACCAATCGATGTCGGCCCCGTCCAGATAGCACGCGCCCAAGGCCTCCAGCGCCAGCCTGCGGTCCTGCGCCTTGTCGGCGGCGGCCAGGGCGGCGATCGCCTCGGCCGGCGTCCAGCGCCCCTCCGCAGGCGTCCGGGACAAGACCGCGTCCTCGCCCCGCCGCGCCAGCGCCGTCAGCAAATCGTCAATGGACTCGACAATCCAGCAACGTCTGGTCGCATGGTGCTTGCGGCCGGCATTCAGCGTGCGGCTCAAGGCATCCAGGGAAATGTCCCGGCCCTGGCCTTGCGCCCACCGATGCAAATCCGATATCCGCAAATCCAGGTCTCTTTCATTGCGGGCGGACAGCGTGATAAGCCATATATTCCGCGCCAAAGGCGCCTGACCGGACGAGGGAGAAGAGGATTCATGCTCGGACACACGGAAGAGCAGCGTTCCCATTTTCAAGCCCACCGATATTTTCGATGATAATTGGCATCCACGCTATCCAATACCAGTCGGCCGCTTCCCTCGACATGGCTATCGTAAATTTGCTGGTATGCCGAAACATCCACCGTCAAATCCTTCACGCCAAACAGCAACTTCTCGTTCAGATCAAGCAGCGTTTCATATTCATCCAGATTCAAACCATACCGGGCATCCAGCGCCGACTTTATCTGGATGGCCTGTACTTTTTCCTGCGAGCGAGGCGTGATAATTCCGCTATAAAACTCGGAAGAACAACCCGAGCCATAAGAGAACAAGCCGATTCGCTTCGCGCCGGTCAACTCGACATTATCGATCAGACTGCATAGCGCCATAAATATGGTCGCCGAATAGATATTCCCAACCTCGACGCAATGCGCCAATGAAGGCTGCATCCGTCTTTGAAAGTCATCCTCGATCTGATTGACCGGCACGCGCAAGCTGCGCAGCATGGCGCGATGCGCGCCTTTGACCATGCCGCCAAATGGCGTATGAAATACCAGGTGCTCAAAGGAAGACAGAAAATCGACGCCCTCGACTCGGCTTTCATAATCGGCGAAGCTGTTGCTCAGGCAATCAAGATACGACATCAGCGAAAGATCGGGATCCCCTGTCTCGACGTGCACATCCGGTCGGCAGGTATCCATCACCTCATAACTGTGATAACCGTTGGCGCCAAAATCCAGTTCCAGAATTTCCGGCTTGTTGCTGACCAGCATCGCCACCGCGCCGGTGCCCTGCGAAGGCTCGGCATAGGTGAATTTGGCGGTAGCCCTGGTCACGTCGGTGGCGATCACCAGGACCTTGGCGTTGGGGGAGGCGTTGGAGGCGATGAAGTTGACCGCCATCTGCAAGGCAGCGGTTCCGCCATAGCATGCCTGTTTGATCTCAAACAGGCGGCAACGGCGATTCAAACCGAGATAATCGTGGATATAGGTGCTGAGAGACTTGCCGAAATCCAGACCGGACTCACTCGCCGTGATGACCATCTCAATCCGGTCCCGGTCTTCGGCGTCCAGTGCGTCAATCATGGGCTTGGCCGCATTGACTGCATTTGTCACCGGATCTTCGCAAGGCAGGCTGACCGACTTGCGCTCCATCAGCAGATTTGAAAATCTATGCAAGTCTAATTTGCGGTACTCGAATAGATCGTGAACGCCGATGCAAGCAAAACCAAAAAAGCTACTGATACTTTCGATGCCAATATCCATTCGACTTACCTTCCTCAATACAAAGTACCGCAATGAAGATATGTCTGATTTTGGCTGGAGAATCTGCGAGTTACTCAGGCCCACCTTTCGACTTGCAGAATCTCCCAAGCCAAAACAGAATGCCACGATCGAACAAGCATAATCAAAGATCGATAAATATTCGAGGTAGATAATACAGCCGCCAATCTTCGAACAACACCTGCCCATTCAGACAGTTGAATTAATTTAATGCATCAGATATGCCGATAATGACGAAATGATTTCCAAACAGAACGCAAGGCATTCTCCGGCATTCATTCAACAGCAATATTTCGGGAAGAATCGTGAATAAACGCGGGAGCGCTTCGCATTCGAATAAGACCGCGCATCGCGTGGAAAGTCAGGACAGCTCGGCATTTCAGCCGGCAAGAAAGAATGGCGCTCATGCTTGAGCCGCCAAATTAGAAAATCAAAGCAGAAAATAAGATATACAATCAGCCGACAAGCAATATCGGTACAGAACGAAAGAATTATTCTAGATCAAACAAAAAACCGGCGCCGTCATTCCAGGCATTGCCGATGACATCGATACCACGGATTGCCACAATCCTTCAGCGAAAATGGTCAATCCCGGCGAGCGCCGATCGGCGTCGTCCGAATATCCGGGCACCGTAAAGGGAGGTCAAACGACAAGCGGCGACCGCACCCGCCGTCGCCGCGCAAGAAAAACGGCAGCCCGCCAGGCTGCCGCTTGCTTCAGGTTCAGGCCAGCTCCGCGCCCCTGTTGGCCAGACGATCGGCCCTTTCATTGAACTCATGCCCGGCGTGGCCCTTGACCCAGCGCCACTCCACGTCCAGATGACGATTGCGCTCGGCGTCCAGCTGCTGCCATAGATCGGCGTTCTTCACCGGCTCCTTGGCCGCGGTCTTCCAGCCGCGCGCCTTCCAGCCGTGTATCCACTCGGAGATGCCCTTCTGCACATACTGCGAGTCGGTATAGACCACGACGCGGCACGGCCGGTTCAGGGCCGCCAGGCCCCGGATCACCGCCAGCATCTCCATGCGGTTGTTGGTGGTGCCCGGCTCGCCGCCGAACAATTCCTTTTCCTTGCCCTTGAAGCGCAAAAGCGCGCCCCAGCCGCCGGGTCCCGGGTTGCCCTTGCAGGAACCGTCGGTGTAAATCTCGACCTTGTCTTCGGTAGTCATGCTGTCTCGTTCAATGGCAGGACGATGCGCCGTCCCGCTCGGTTGCATCCGGGCGCTTGTGGGTGTGGTGGCGCTCGTTGCCGGCCACCACGCCGAGCGCGCCCTTGTTCTTGGCCTGCTGTTTCCAGGTCGGGGTGATCAGGCGCATGCCGCGCTGGCGCTTCACCGCCTCTATGCCGTACACCCCGGCCGCCAGCGGCCACCAACGCTCGCCGGCCTCCTCCATGAAGCCGCAGCGCGCCAGCCAGTCTTCGCGCGCGAACGGCGGCGCATAGGCCAGAAAGGCCGCGTCCTCCGGCTCCAGCTCCAGCAGCGCCAGCCAGTCTCGTATCCGCACCTGGGTGAAGAAGTTGCCGTTCCACGGCACCGAGTCCCGCCCCTGTATCAAGCGACGCACGCCCCACAGCGACAGCGGGTTGAAGCCGGTCAGGATCAGCCGGCCCTCCGGCATCAGCACCCGATCGGCCTCGCGCAATACCTGGTGCGGCTGGGTGGTAAAATCCAGCACATGGGGCATCGCCAGCAGATCCAGGCTGCGAGTCTCGAACGGCAGGCAGGCGGCGTCGCAGCGAACGTCGACCTCGCCATAGTCCGCCACCCGGCATTGCCAGGGGATGCGGTTGCCGCGCAGGCAGTCCATCTCCGGCAAGCCCACCTGCACCGCGTGGTAGCCGAACACATCGGCCGCCGCGCGCTCGAAATACGCCTGTTCGCGCTGCAGCAGGTAGCGGCCGAGCTCGGTGCCGGCCAACCAGCCGCCAAACGATTTTTTCATTGAGGAAGGCCTTATGGCAGCCATGTTTAGCGTCACCCCCATCGGGGCGTTCTCCGACAATTATATCTGGCTTTTGCAAAGCGACGCTCGCGCCGTGGCGGTGGACCCGGGCGAAGCCGCGCCGCTGTTGCGCCATCTGGAGGCGCACGGTTTGGAACTGGAGGCCATTCTGGTCACCCACCACCATGCCGACCACTGCGGCGGGCTGCCGGAACTGGCCGAGGCCTGTCCCGGCGTGCCGGTCTACGGTCCGGCGGGCCTCGCCGGCGTCGATCGCCCGGTGCGCGACGGCGACGCGGTCGCGCTCAGCTTCGGACGCGCCGAAGTGCTGGCGGTTCCCGGCCATACGCTGGACCACCTGGCATACCGGATCGACGGGGCGCTGTTTTGCGGCGACACGATGTTCGCGGCCGGCTGCGGCAGGGTCTTCGAGGGCACGCCGGCCCAGATGCTGGCCTCGCTGAAAAAACTGGCGCGGCTGCCGCCGGAAACCAAAGTTTACCCGGCGCACGAATACACCTTGTCGAATTTGCGCTTCGCGCTGGCCGCCGATCAGCATAATCCGATACTCGCGATGCGCCAGAGCCGGGATGCCGCGCTGCGGGAGCGCGGCCTGCCGACGCTGCCCAGCACCATCGCGCTGGAACTGGCCAGCAACCCCTTCCTGCGCTGCGACGAGCCGGCGGTACGCGATAGCCTGCGCGAGCGGGGCGGACGGGACGGCGACGACGAGGCCGCCAGCTTCGCCCTGCTGCGGGCCTGGAAGAACGATTTTCGCTGAAAACCACATGCCGGATACGTAACTTCCCGCAGCCCGATGCCGATTCCCTTTACAGGCGCGGCAAATGGGCTATCAACAATGAAAGCGCATGAAATTATTTGGTTTTTTCAATTGACACCCCCATAGTGCGTGTTTAGCATCAGCCGGAATCGGAATTACGGGCCTGTCTGAATGAAACGCTTTACCCCATTGGCACTCGCCGTGTCGCTCGCATTGCTGTCCGCATCCCCGGCCATGGCCGGCGCGGACGCCGCCGTCCCGTCTTCGGGCGTCGATGAAGGGCTGGCTGCCGGCCTGGACATGATGCTGCTGAACTCCAGCCTGCTGCGCAACGGCGACGACGTCTGGAAACGGGCGCGCGAAGGCTTCCAGCTCGACGAGGTGAACGCCGACGTCGTCCGCCGTCAGGAGCGTTTCTACGCCAGCCGGCCCGAATACTTCAAACGCACACTGGACCGCAGCCGCAAGTATCTGTTCCATATCATGAACGAGGTGGAACGCCGCGGCATGCCGACCGAGATCGCGCTGCTGCCCATGGTCGAAAGCGCCTTCGTCCCCACCGCCAGTTCGCGCGTCGGCGCCGCCGGCCTGTGGCAGTTCATGCCGGCCACCGGCCGCCACTACGGGCTGGAGCAGACCTGGTGGTACGACGGCCGCCGCGACGTGATGGACGCCACCCGCGCCGCGCTCGATTATCTGCAGAACCTGTACGCCCAGTTCGGCGACTGGAACCTGGCGCTGGCCGCCTACAACTGGGGCGAGGGCAATCTGGCCCGCGCGATCGCCAAAGCCCAGGCCAGCGGCCTCGAGCCGACCTACGAAAACATCCGCCTGCCGAACGAGACCCGCAACTACGTGCCCAAGCTGCTGGCGGTGCGCAACATCCTGCTGAACCCGGAAAAATACGGCGTCCGCCTCGACAAGTTCCCGAACAAGCCCTACTTCGTCACGGTCTCCACCGGCAAACACATGAACATCGACATCGCCGCCAAGCTGGCCGGCATCTCGGTGGCGGAATTCAAGGAACTGAATCCGGCGTTCAATCTGCCGGTATACGCGTACAAGGCCGGCCGCCAGATGCTGCTGCCGGCAACCAGGGCCGATCGTTTCGAGGCCAATCTGGAAAAGTGGAACAAACCGCTGCTGACCTGGGAAGTCTACATTCCCAAGGGCGACGAGAACGTCAACGCCGTCGCCGGCGACCACGGCATGAGCACCGGCCAGCTGCTGGCGGCCAACCGCATCAACGGCGCGACGCTGCGTGCCGGGCAGCCGGTGCTGGTGGCCGTCAACAAGCGTCTGAACGACGGCCAGCCGCTGGAGTCGGTCGATACGCCGCTGGCCGACACGCCGGCCGACGTGACGATGATCGCCCAGGCCGAGACCGTTCCGGCCCCGATGCCGGCCATCGCCCGGACGGCCCCGGCCGCCGCGCCCGCCGTCGTCCAGGTCGCCTCGTCCGCGCCGCCGGCTCCCGCTCCTCAATCGACAACGGTCGCGCTGGCGGCCGCGCCGCAAGCGGCTGAAGCGCTCGTCGTCGCCCGACAGGACGCCGCGCCGGCCGCGATCGACGCGTCCTCCACTCGCCAGGCGGTGCTGCTCGCCGCCGCGGCGCGCCCCGACGACGGCCCGGCCCGTTCGCTGGCGGCCCGCAGCCTCGGCAGCTATACCGTCGCCAGCGGCGATACGCTGTACAGCATCGCCCGCCGCAGCAATCTCAGCGTCGACGAGCTCAGAATGCTGAACCAGCTGAACGACAATGTGGTCCAGGTCGGCCAGCAGCTGCGACTGAAGGCCGCGATCCAGGCCGATACCCAGCTTGCCGCCGGCGACGATAACGACGGCGGCAACGAACCGGCGCTGCTGAAAGTCTCCGACAACCGTCCGACCTCGGCCCCGGTCGCGTCGACGCGCCACAGCACCGAATACGTGGTGAAGCGCGGCGACACGCTGTACAGCATCGCCCGCCGCTTCGGCGTCACCCACCACGACATCCACCGCCTCAGCGGCGGACGCCAGGCCACCCACATCCAGCCCGGCCAGAAAGTGAAGATCGTCGGCCTGTAATATCGGCCAAACAGCAAAAACGGCCCGTTTCCGGGCCGTTTTTCATTTCGCTCAGCGTCGCAGCCGGCGCACCAGGCTGCGCGCTGGTGGCGGCGCGGCGATCAGCAGCGGCAATATCAGCTGCAACTCCCTGCGCAAGGCCTCCACCGTCAGCGCCAGCTCCGCCACCAGCCAATGGCAATGCGACGGCCGCAGCATCGCCGCCGGGTTGTCGGCCTCCGGCAGCGGCTCGGACAGCAGCTGAGGCTGGTTGAAGCGCAAGGCGTGGGCGGCCCGCAGCAAGGTGCGGACGATGGCGCGGCGCGGCGAGCGGTCCTCGGCCAGCGCCGGCGTGACCGAGGCCACCTCGGCCATCCGATCGAGCAAGGTCCAGATGCCGCGCTGAAACCCCTGCACCCGCTCCAACTGCGACGAGGACAGCGACGACTCCTGCGTCACCGACGCCATCAGGCCGCGCATGCGGATCAGCCTGTCGTTGAACTGCTCCAGCGCCGCCTCGTCCACCAGCGGAAAGCGCTGGGCGATGCGGTTGTACAGCAGCGCCGCCTCGCGCAGATTGTCGGCCAGCAGAAAGCGCCAGCTGTCTATCGCCCGCAGCGGCAGCGTCGCCGCCGCCGCCATGCCGATCAGCGAACCGACCAGCACATTGCAGCTGCGCCACAGGGCCTCGTTGATCGGCTCGTCGCCGAGTCCGCCGACGATGACCAGCGTGATGCCGGTCAGCAGCGCCAGATAGCCGCCGCGGCCCTGCGCGTGCCAGGTACTCAGCGCGATCACCATCAGCATCCAGCCATAGCAGGCGTACGGCGACACGCCGTGCAACACGATGGCCACCAGGCCGGCCAGCGCGCCCAGCAGCGAACCGCCCATCCGTTCCAGCGCCTTGCGCCTGACCCCGCCCCAATGCGGCACGCCGCCCAACACGATCAATATCGTCACCAGCATCCAGCCGCCGTGCGGCATGCCGCTGGCCACCACCAGCGCCAGACCGGCCAGGAAAGCCAGCGCCACCCGCAGCACATGCACCTGTCGCGCGTAACGATTCAGATAGTAGGGCACCACCAGCACCCGCCACGACTGCTGCCAGCGACTCATCGCGCTACTCCGGATCGCGGCTGTCCAGCCAGATGGTGACCGGGCCGTCGTTGATCAGACTGACCCGCATGTCGGCGCCGAACACGCCGGTCGGCACCGGCTTGCCCAGCGCGGCCGCCAGCGCGGCGACGAAACGGTCGAACAGCGGCTGCGAGATTTCGCCGCGCGCCGCGCGCGAATACGAAGGCCGATTACCCTTCTTCACGCTGGCGTGGAGCGTGAACTGGCTGACCGCCAGCGCGTCGCCGCCGCAATCGAGCAGGCTGCGGTTCATCACCCCGTCGGCGTCGTTGAAGATTCGCAGCTGGCTGATCTTGCGCACCAGCCAGTCGATATCGTCCGGCCCGTCCGCCTCCCCCACCCCGACCAGCAGCAGCGCGCCCGCGCCGATTTCGCCGCGGGTCTCCCCCTCCACCGCAACCGCCGCCTCGCTCACTCTTTGCACCAACACCCGCATACCGGCATTCCTCGTCGTGACACTGGTTTCATTCTACCCACTCCACGGCGGCGGACGCGAGCCGTCCCGCTTCGGTACAATAGCGCCAGTCAAAGAAAAGGAACCGCCGCATGTTGATGGTCATCTCGCCGGCCAAGACGCTGGATTACCAAACGCCTCCCGCCGTCGAACAGCACAGCCAGCCCGACCTGCTGGACCACAGCGCCGAACTGATAGACGTTCTGCGCAGCAAAAGCCCGCTGGACATCGCCAAGCTGATGGACATCAGCGACGCGCTGGCCAATCTGAACGTCGGCCGCTACGCCGACTGGCAGCGTCCGTTCACCGCCGGCAACGCCAAGCAGGCGATCTACGCCTTCATGGGCGACGTCTACGAAGGCCTGGACGCCGGCAGCCTGAGCCCCGGCGCCACCGACTACCTGCAGCAACGCCTGCGCATCCTGTCCGGCCTGTACGGCGTGCTGCGCCCGCTGGACCTGATGCAGGCCTATCGGCTGGAGATGGGCACCCGGCTGGTCAACAGCCGCGGCAAGAATCTGTACGAGTTCTGGGGAAACACCGTCACCGCCAGGCTCAACGCGCAACTGGAGGCGCTGGACCAGCGCACGCTGGTCAACCTGGCTTCGGACGAATACTTCAAGTCGGTGAAGCCGAAGGCGCTGAACGCCGCCATCGTCACGCCGGTGTTCCAGGACAGGAAGAACGGCCAGTACAAGATCATCAGCTTCTACGCCAAGCGCGCGCGCGGCCTGATGGCGCGCTGGGCCGCCGAGCGCGGCGTCGTCGATCCGGAACAGCTGCGCGGCTTCGACAGCGAGGGCTATGCCTTCGACGCCGCCGCCTCCAGCGAACTGAGCTGGGTCTTCCGCCGCGACCGCGAGTAATCTGGCCAAGCCCATCCCCGGCCATTAGCATCATGTTTCTCCCAGACAGGACAAAAGCATGATAGCCGCCGGCCTCACCACCTCCGCCGGCGCCTCCGCGCTGGCCGAGCCGTTCTACCAGACAGACCTGCGCTATTTCGGTCCGGGGCGCGCCGACAGCTTGGCCTCGGCGCGCCATGTCGCCGCCAAGCTGTTCCAGCCGCATTGCGGCCTGCACGTCATGCTGGCGGAGCGCGACGGCGGCGGCAAAGACCTGATGAAGGCGCTAGCACGCCATGCACTGCGATACGACTGCCGGCGAATGGACTGGACCGCTGAACAAGGCAATGCCGCAGCGGTGGATTTTTATCGCCGCCTCGGCGCCGACATCGTCGAGGACAAGATCTATTACCACTTCGCCGGCGAGGCGCTGAAAACCTTCGCGGCCTAAGAGCCTGTTCACGATCTTTTTGCGGCATCGGCCGCTTTCTGCCGGATGCTGGGCGCGAAAACCACCGCCCGGCCAGTGGAGTCCGCGTTTTCCGAGCGGCGCGGGCAATGGCCTCGGCAGAATCGATCATGCCGCCGACAAGCAAAAACACGCGCCAACGCCTTTCCAGGCCATCCGCCTGCGCCAGCTCATTCGACTCCTGGATGGCAGACCCTCCCGCCTCTTCCCCAGCCGCCCTTCCATGCCATGGCGGCAAAAAGCCCGTCCCTGGGATGTCTGAGTCTGCCAGGCCTCGGCATGGCTTTGTCCACCTATCGCTTTGTGGCAGGCATGCGCGGGCGGGCGAAATAAAAAGTTCACTTGTAGCATTTTAGTTCTAGTGCTAACAGTAACAACAATAACTAATAAATCACCAGTGATTCGCAGACAACATAAAACGCGAGGCAGTAGTTGAGTGTGGATCATGCGTATTCCAGCAGCATGCTGGAGTCTGAAGGCGCGCAGCCGCCGGCCGCCTGATTCGCGAATGATGGGCAATGTCAGCAGAAACGAGACCCGCGCCGCCTCACACGACGAGGCGCTGCGGAATGTGACATCTCTCTTTGGAGGAAACAAAGATGAGTACGGTAACAGCGACTGCTCCAAGCTATGAAATCGATAATGGCGTACGCCACCTGATAACGCCGCAAAACCTGAACGAACTTGGTCTCACCTGGGATGCGCTGCAGACTTTCCTCGCGGCCGACGGCCTGAAAGTCGATGGTCAATCGCCGGATGGAATATCGATCAACGAATCCATCTTCGGCAACTATTCCGGCCCAAGCGCATCCACCCTGGGCTGGATGGCCTATCTGAATGTCGGCGAACCGCTGATCGAAGAACGATCAAACATCATTCAACCTCCCGCAGACGTGCTGTCCACGCGTGTTTATGTAAACCGGTCGGGAGAGGCCCGCTCGTTCGACGAGTCGGTCGAATTCTCCATTTCCAATACGATCAGCTGGTCTCTAGAAGGAACGGCTCAACTGACATTCGGCGGCAGCGCCAGCGCGGCCTTGACCGTGAAGCTGCAGCAAAGCCTGGAAAGCAGTCTTGCCAATACGACGTCAAACACGCATATCGAGCACAATCACCCGGAAGAGGAGGGCACCGAAGATCAAAGCAAAACCGCGCAAACGGTGACGACCACAACGACCAACACCGGAACGGGCTCCGCCACGGGCACCGCGGAGGTGTTCGCTCAGTTGATGCTGGGCATCACCGGTTCGGCCAGCGGATCGCTGACAACGTCATGGACATCCAGCTCCTCTCTGTCAGGCCTTATCGTCCCGGGCCGCGTGGAAACGATGGTCACGCAGCGGCGCCAGGTCAGGCAGTTCATCTACGAACTGCCAATAGACGTGGCGGGGTATGTCGCCCTGCACTATCCCAATCCGGTGCCCGTCACCGATGTCCCCCCGCAAAGCCCGACACCGGAGACGAGCAATGTGATCGCGCACAATCTCGCCGCCCTCGGCAATCTGCTGCCGGCCGGCCAGCCCTATCGGTCGCTGGGCATCGTGGAAACGGTATCAGCGCTTAATGTGGAACACTCCGTCTTTGCGACCGAGCCACTATATCCCGTGCCCGACGGGCTCAACATCGCGCGGCCGCATTACCTGTAAGCCACATCGCAGACGAGGATGACAATCATGGTCTTTGACAATATCTTCAGCACCGCGCAAACCGCTTCCCAATCAGGAACGATCGCGGAAGCCGGCATCTCCGGCTATATCCCCAGCACGCCCGCCGAATCCATCACCGTGCCGCCGCACGATCCGTCCCAACCGTTCACGCCGGGCCCGCAGGATCCGAAAATCGTGCGAGAGACCTCACCCCAGGCCTTGCTCGTATTCAATCTGATTGGCTCGCTGACTCAAACCATGGGACAGGCCGCCGGACAACAGAATGCGATCTTCAACGACCCGTCCACAACCTTGGATACTGCCGCGCCGATCGTGAGCCAAGGCGATCCGATCACCAGCAAGTACCCGGGCACCGTCCAGCAGCCACCCATCCCCACGCAGCCCGCCTGACGGACGGGCAATGTCGACAATGATGGGCTCGCGCGGCTTCATCCGATGAAGCGCTGCGGAATGTGGCATCTCTCTTTGGAGGAAACTAAAGATGAGTACGGTAACAGCGACTGCTCCAAGCTATGAAATCGACAATGGCGTACGCCATCTGATAACGGCGCAAAACCTGGTCGAACTCGGCCTCACCTGGGACGCGCTGCAGACTTTCCTGGCCGCCGACGGCCTGAAAGTCGACGGCCAATCACCAGATGGGATATCGATCAACGAATCCATCTTCGGCAACTATTCCGGCCCAAACGCATCCACACTGGGCTGGATGGCCTACCTGAATGTCGGCGAGCCGCTGATCGAAGAGCGCTCCAACATCATCCAACCGCCGGCAGACGTGCTGTCCACCCGCGTCTATGCGAATCGGTCGGGGGAAACCAGATCGTTCAAAGACGCGATCAAATTCACCGTCTCCAATACGATCAGCTGGTCTCTCGCAGGAACCGCCCAACTGACATTCGGAGGTCGCGCCAGCGCAGAGCTGGAGGAAGAGTTGCAAGCAAGCCTAGCCAGCAGTCTTGCCAATGTGACATCGACGACGCATATCGATATCCATCACCCAAAAGGCGTAGGCCACGATGACGAGAGTCAAACCGAGCAAACGGTGACGACCACGACGACCGAAACCGGAACGGGCTCCGCCAAGGGCACCGCGGCGGAATTCGCCCAGCTGCTGCTGGGCATCACCGGTTCGGTCAGCGGATCGCTGACGACATCCTGGAGTTCGGCATCCTCGCTGTCGGGCGACATCGCGGCGGCAAACCGCGTGGAAACGATGGTTACGCAGCGACGCCAGATCAGGCAGTTCATCTACGAACTGCCCATCGACTTCGCGGGGTATGTCGCCCTGCACTACCCCAATCCAGTGCCCGTCACCGATGCCCCCCCGCAAAGCCCGACGCCGGCGACGAGCAATGTGATCGCGCACAATCTCGCCGCCCTCGGCAATCTGCTGCCGGCCGGCCGGCCCTATCGGTCGCTGGGCATCGCCGAGACGGTGTCGGACCTCAATGTGGAACACACCGTCTTCGCGACCGAGCCGCTAGCTCCCGTGCCCGACGGACTCAACATCGCACGGCCGCATTACCTGTAAGCCACATCACAGACAAGGATGACAATCATGGTCTTTGACAATATCTTCAGCACCGCGCAAACCGCTTCCCAATCAGGGACGACCGCGGAAGGCGGCATCGCCGGCTATATTCCGGGCACGCCCGCCGAGTCCACCGCCGTGCCCCCGCACGACCCATCGAAACCGTACACGCCGGGCCCGCAGGATCCGAAAATCGTGCGAGAGACCTCGCCCCAGGCTCTGGACGTATTTAATTTGATCGGTGCACTGACTCAAACCATGGGGCAGGCCGCCGCGCAACAGAACACGATCTTCAACGATCCGGCCACCACCGTCGACACCGCCTCGCCGATCATGAGCCAGGGCGATCCTATCACCAGCAAGTACCCGGGCACCGTCCAACAGCCGCCCATCCCCAAGCAGCCCACCTGACGGACGGGCTCCGCCATTGGCGGCATGGCTACGCGACATGACGCCGCAACCCGGCCGCGCGCAATCGCGCGCGACCGCATTCATTCCGCAATGCGGCTCCTCAGCCCAGAGCCCGGCAGGTACCCCGCTTCGCGTCAAAACCATCGCGTGCGAAACCCGCCCCCTCCGCCTTATGCGGATCCCACGGACCATTCGGCCGACAATAGCTTGAAGACAATCGGTTTGACGAAAAGGATGCTGGAATCGTACCCCGCGAGATGCGCCGCCCAGCCTAGGGAATCCACCCCTGCCGAAGAGGCCCTAAGCCGCCGATGCGGCGCCTTCGCGGTTCGGAAATGCAAAAAGGCCAACTCCGAAAAGTTGGCCTATTGCTTTATTGGTTGCGGGGGCAGGATTCGAACCTACGACCTTCGGGTTATGAGCCCGACGAGCTACCAGACTGCTCCACCCCGCGTCTGAATTCTTTTCTGCGTCTCGTGCAGAGAAGTGAACTATACGCCAGCTAAAACTTCTCGTCAACACCCTGTGCAAAAAAAGCGTTGGCCGGGCCGCCAGGAGGCTACACATTCTTTAACAGTTGGCGACAGCAAACACATAAGCGGTCAACAAAAGACCGCTACATTGACAGCGTGGTCGGCAACGACGCGAAAGCGGCGCTGCAACCGCCTCCCGGATTCGATCTGCCAATCGGTTCAGGAAGCGAAACCGGCCCTGTGCATTTTGACGGGCGTTGCGCTCTGTCAGCGACTGCCAGCGCGGACAGATTTGGTAATGCCTGTTCTCCTAAGTGTTCATCACGGAACTTCGGGCCGCCTAGTGCGGCCCATTTTTTTTGTCTTCACTCAGGCCCAGGACTGAGCTTGATGATATCCGAATTCAATAATTAATGCCAATCAGGCACCACTTTTGTCACATTTCCGCCGCCGCGGCCAGGCCACCCGCCAGGCGTCGGCGCAACAACCAAGTCGCCGCGCACAAGCTCCCCATCACCGCGTAGCCGACCCACGGCAGCAACAGCAGCGAGCGCTCCACCGGCCAGTGCCAGGCCAACCAGCTGCGCAACAGCATTTCCAGCACCAGCCCGCAGCCCCACAACAAGGTCATCACCCGCATGCCGCGGCGAAACAGCGGCCGCTGCCACAGTTGCTCGCAATGCTCGCGCCCATCGTCCCGCTGACGCTCCATCGTCGCGCGGGCCAGATAAAACACCAGCGGCCGCGGCAGCAGCAAGGACAACAGGAAGGCCGCGCCGAACAAGCCGCCCAACAACGACTCCCGCAACAACAGCATCCGCTCGCCGCCGCCCAGCGCCATCGCCGCCAGCGACAACACGATGCCCAGCAAGACCAGCGCGCTCAAGGCGTCGACCCGGCGCTCCCGCCACAGCTCCCAGCCGCTCCACAACAACGGCGGCAGCGCCGACAGCAACAGGCCGCCCATTTCGCCCCAATGCGGCCGCGCCCAGCGATAGCACAGCCACGGCAGCAGGAAATTGACCAACAGCTCCAGCAACAGCCTGACTCGTTTAGGCATGACAAGGACATTTCTGGATAAAACCGAGAAATTGCCGCCTTTCGGCGTCGCCGTCAAGCACAAGCCCCGCATTTGCGGGGCTTGGTCTGGCATTCCGGCTCCGGACGGAGCCGGAGAAAATGGGTTCAGGCCGCGGCCTGGATGAAACCATTCGCGGGATACATCGCGCTGGCCAGGCCGAGCGCGGACTTGAAAGTCACTTCAAACATCTTGCCAACCTGGCGGATGCTGACCACTTCGTAGTGGACCACGCTGCCGCCGTCTTTATGTTCGAACACTTTGTAGCCAGGCTTCAATTGCGAGATTTTCATATCTGCTTCCCTTTTTCTTTTTTTCACTAAAAACATACACATATCTGATGTTAGTCGCCGACGTTTCCAAAAAGTTCCAGCCGGCGCGGCGACCCGGGACAATCCCTCTGCGCACTGTAGCAAGCGCTGATGACAGCACCGTGACGCCGCCCAGAGCCTGTTCAAAGTCTTTTCGCCGACAGGAAAAACGCAGTCCTCGACGACGCCCTCAAGCAGGCTCTCAATGCAAGACCCCAGCTACCAATATGGCGGCCGGGGTCCGGATAACCAAGATTCAGCAAACTACTTGGTGGTACTACCTATTTGCCATGATCTGTATCAAGCCATGGCGAGACAGGCGTGTCAACCGACACGCATGCCCGGCTTGACGCCGGCGTCGACGTCCAGCAAGAACAAGCCTTCGCCGTCGTCCAGGCCGGACGCGCAAACTATCATGCCCTGGGAGACGCCGAAGCGCATCTTCCGTTCGGCCAGGTTGGCGACCACGATGACATGGCGACCGACCAGCTTTTCCGGCTCCTGATAGGCCTTGCGGATGCCGGAGAAGATGTTGCGGGTCTCGAAGCCCAGGTCGACCTTGAACTGCAACAACTTGTCCGAACCTTCGACGAAGCCGCACTCCAGCACCTTGCCTACCCGCAGATCCAGCTTGGCGAAGTCGTCGATCTTGATGGTTTCGGCCAACGGCTCGTGCGCGGCGACGGCCGGCGCGTCTTGGGTAGCTTGCATATTCTGTTTGTTCGCTTCTATCAGTTTGTCGATCAGCACCGGGTCGATGCGCTGCATCAGGTGCTGGTAGGCATTGATCTTCTTGCCCAGCAACAGGGTTTCGGCGTCGCCCCAGGCGAGCGGCGCCACGTCCAGGAAGGCTTCCACGTCCTCGGCCAGCTTGGGCAATACCGGCTTCAGATAGATCGTCAGCAGGCGGAAGGCGTTGATCAACACGGTGCAGACATCCTGCAGCCGCGCGTCCTGGCCGTCCTGCTTGGCCAGCTCCCACGGCTTGTTGGCGTCGACGTAGCCATTGACGATGTCGGCCAGCGCCATCACATCGCGCAGCGCCTTCGCGTATTCGCGCGCCTCGTAGGCGGCGGCCAGCTCCCCGGCCGCGGCCTGCAGCTTGGCCAGAATCTCGCCGTCGGACACCTGGGCGGCCAGCACGCCGTCAAAGCGCTTGGCGATGAAGCCGGCGGAGCGGCTGGCGATGTTGATGAACTTGCCGACCAGATCCGAGTTCACCCGCGCGACGAAGTCGTTCAGGTTCAGGTCGATGTCCTCGATGCGGCCGTTCAGCTTGGCGGCGATGTAGTAGCGCATCCACTCCGGATTCAGGCCGCAATCAAGATAGCTCTTGGCCTGGATGAAGGTGCCGCGCGACTTGGACATCTTCTGGCCGTCGACGGTCAGGAAGCCGTGGGCGAACACGCCGCTCGGCGCGCGCAGGCCGGAGTAGTTCAACATCGCCGGCCAGAACAGCGCGTGGAAATACAGGATGTCCTTGCCGATGAAGTGGTACATCTCGGTCTGGCTGTCCTTGGCGAACCACTCGTCGAAGTTCAGCTTCAGCCGCTCGCACAGGTTCTTGAAGCTGGCCATATAGCCGATGGGCGCGTCCAGCCAGACATAGAAATACTTGCCTGGGGCGCCCGGAATCTCGAAACCGAAGTACGGCGCGTCGCGGCTGATGTCCCAATCCTGCAGGCCGCCGCCTATCCACTCGTTCATCTTGTTCAGCGACTCGGGCTGCAGGTGCGGCTGCACGGCGCCGTCGGCGCGGCGGCTGGAACCGCTGGTCCAGGCCTTCAGGAAGTCCGCGCATTCGCCGAGGCGGAAGAAGTAGTGCTCGGAGGTCTTCAGCACCGGCTTGGCGCCGGACACCGCCGAGTACGGGTTCTTCAGCTCGGTCGGCGCGTAGGTGGCGCCGCATACTTCGCAGTTGTCGCCGTACTGGTCCTTGGCGCTGCACTTCGGGCACTCGCCCTTGACGAAGCGGTCCGGCAGGAACATCTGCCGCTCGGGATCGAACAGCTGCTCGATGGTGCGGCAGGCGATCTTGTCGTCGGACTGCAGCGCCAGATAGACCTGCTCGGCCAGCGCCTTGTTCTCCGGGCTGTTGGTGCTGTAGTAGTTGTCGTGGCCAATCAGGAAGCCCTGGGAATCGGCGACATGCAATTCGCGCACCTCGTTCACCAGCTGCTCGGGAGTGATGCCGCGCTTTTCGGCGGCCAGCATGATGGGCGCGCCGTGGGTGTCGTCGGCACAGACGTAATAGCATTCGTGTCCGCGCATCTTCTGGAAGCGCACCCAGATGTCGGTCTGAATCTGCTCCAGCATATGGCCCAGGTGCAGCCCCGCGTTGGCGTAAGGCAGTGCGCTGGTCACCAGAATCTTGCGTTTGGTCATTCGGATCATTCCCCAGTCAGGCAATCTCAAGCGGTCGATTATAGAGACAGAACGGACAGGCGGCCATCGCGCCGCGCCGCCGCCATCGCCGCGCGGAAAAAACACAAGCCCGGAACGCGCGGCGACCGGGCTTGTGACGGCGAAGACGGTGGAATCAGGCGCTCTGGCCCGCCAACTCGCCCATGACCGGCGCCTCGCGCTCGGCCATCGCGACGCCAACCATCTTGCGCCCCAGCGCGACATAGGCCAGCGAGAAGCACAGCGCCAGCACGGCGAAACCGGCCAGGCCGCCGGCCTGGTACACCAGACGGAACAGCTCGATGCCGACGGCGTAGCCAGCCATGGCCAGCATGCTCATGCTGGCCGAGATGGTGCCGCGGCCCGCGCGGTCGGTGGCCATCAGCGCGAAACGGTACAGCACGCCGAAGGCCAGGCCCTCGCCGAAGGCCATCAGGCTCATGCCGGCCACCATCCAGTATTGCGGCGCCGAAGACAGCAGCACGCCGCCGACCATCAGCGTCAGGCCGCCGACGATAGGCCACATGCCGATCAGCGCGGAACGGCCCAGCGGCCAGCGGTCGGCGATCACCGCCAGCGCCAGATTGCCGGCGATCAGGCCGCCGAATACCGGCAGCTGCATCAGGCCGTACTCGACGGTGCTCATGTGCAGGTCCCGCACCAGCAGCACCGGCGACAACGCGATCCAGCCCATCAGCGGCAGCGCCAGCAGCGGAATGCACAGCGCGGCCAGCACGAAGCGGCCGTGGCCGAACACTTTCAGATAGTCGCGGCCCATGCTGGACAAGGGCAGCTTCTCGCCGCTGGCCTCAACGGTCTCCGGCATCTTCAGATACAGGCCGATCAACGACAGCAGCGACAAGGCGGCGATGAACAGGAAGCAACTGCGCCACGGCGCCAGCTCCACCAGCGCCGCGCCGGCCAGCGGGCCGACCAGCGGCGCGATCAGCGCCACATTGGCCATCAGCGCGGTGACGCGCACGGCGGCGGTCTCTTCGAACGATTCCTGCAGCGAGGCGTAGCCGACGGCGTTGATGAAGCACAGGCCGACGCCCTGCAACAGCCGCAGCGCGATGAAGGCCTCGATCGAGCTGACCAGATAGGTGGCCAGGCAGACGACGGTGAAATAAGCGACGCCGAACAGCAGCACCGGGCGACGGCCGATGCGGTCGGACAGCGGGCCGGTCAGCCACGGCAGCAGCGCGCCGCCGATCAGAAAGGCCGTCATCGACGACGGCGCCCAGGAGGCGTCGACCAGAAACTCGCGGGTAACCGACAGCATCGCCGGCTGGATCATGTCGTTGCAGATGTAGACGGCGAATTCGAACAGCACCAGGGCCAGGGGGAACAGCAGATTGGACAGGGTGAGCTTGGCGTGTTTGGACTGCATGAAGGGGGAGGCCTTTCCGATTCTAAAGAACAGGATCCGGCCGGACGGGGCCGAATCATGGGCGCAGCTGGCGGAAAACTTTGCGCCAAACAGACAATTCTACTGTATTCAAGGACTTTCATCAAAAAAATCTTATATAAGCGTCAACTGAACATCGTCGCCCCCTGCCTTTCCCGATCGCACAGGAGTAAGATGAGTCAATCCGGCGCGGCCCCGTTCGCGCCCCAACCCGACAACACTATTCGGCAACTCCGCTCCGGAACGCAGCATGTTCTCCAAAATCACCCGCCTGTTCAGCGGCCAAGCCGGCCAGGCCACGCAGAACGAAACCATGGCACAGCTCGAAACCCAGATTCTAGAAGCCCTGAAACCGCTGATCGACGCCAATACCGGCAAGGGCTATGTCGCGGCCAAGAACGTCAAGAACCTCAAGTGCGGCGACGCCGAGATCAGCCTGGACGTGGTGCTGGCCTATCCGGCCAGGAGCCAGTTCGACGCGGTGCGCCAGCAGTTCGAGCAGGCGCTGGCGCCGCTGGCCGAAGGCCGCGCGCTGAAGGTGGAGGTCAGCAGCCAGATCGTCAGCCATTCGGCCCAGCGCGGCGTGCCGCTGTTGCCCGGCGTCAAGAACATCGTCGCCGTCGCCTCCGGCAAGGGCGGCGTCGGCAAGTCCACCACCGCCGCCAACCTGGCGCTGGCGCTGGCCGACGAGGGCGCCCGCGTCGGCTTGCTGGACGCCGACATCTACGGGCCGTCGCAGCCGCTGATGATGGGCCTGCAGGGACAGCGCCCGGAAACGGCCGACGGCAAGCTGACGCCGCTGTCCAATCACGGCGTGCAGACCATGTCCATCGGCTACTTGGTGGATGCCGATCAGGCGATGGTATGGCGCGGCCCGATGGTCAGCCAGGCATTGCAGCAGCTGCTTAACGACACCCGCTGGGACGAGCTGGATTATCTGGTGATAGACATGCCGCCGGGCACCGGCGACGTGCAGCTGACGCTGTCGCAGAAAGTGCCGGTCACCGGCGCGCTGATCGTCACCACGCCGCAGGACATCGCCCTGCTGGACGCGCGCAAGGGCGTCGCCATGTTCCAGAAGGTCGGCGTGCCGATACTGGGGCTGGTGGAAAACATGGCGATACACATCTGCTCCAACTGCGGCCACGCCGAGCACATCTTCGGCGAGGGCGGCGCGGCCAAGATGGCGCAGGACTTCGGCGTGGAGCTGCTGGGTTCGCTGCCGCTCGATCTGGCGATCCGCCTGGCGGCGGATCAGGGCAAGCCCAGCGTCGCGGCCGATCCGGCAGGCGCGCCGGCCGAGCTGTACCGCGCCATCGCCCGCCGCGTGGCGGTCAGGGTCGGCGAGAAGGCGCAGGACTTCTCCGGCAAGTTCCCGAAGATCGTGATCCAGAACAACTGAGCCGCAGCATGATCGCAATGTACGATTCCGGCCTGGGCGGGCTGTCGGTGTGGCGCGCGGTCCGCACCGCCCTGCCCGACTGGCCGATCACCTATCTGGCCGATCAGGCCTATTGCCCGTACGGCCAGCGCAGCCGCGACGAAATCATCGAACGCGCGCTGAAGGTCGGCCGCCACCTGGTCAGCCAGGGCGCCACGCTGCTGGTGGTGGCCTGCAATACCGCCACCACCGCCGCCATCGCCGCGCTGCGCGCCGAGCTCTCCATCCCCATCGTCGGCATCGAGCCGGCGATCAAACCGGCCGCGGCGATGAGCCGCACCGGCCGCATCGCGGTGCTGGCCACCGAATACACCTTGGCCAGCGAGCGCGTCAGGACGCTGCTGGACGACCATGCCGACGGCGTCGACGTGCTGCGCCGCGCCGGCCACGGCTGGGTGGAACAGGTGGAGGCCGGCGAGCTGTCCAGCGATCGCACCCGCGCGCTGGTGCGCAGCGTGGTGGAGCCGCTGATCGGGGAAAACGTCGATCACATCGCGCTGGGCTGCACCCACTACCCGTTTCTCGAGCCGCTGATCCGCGAGATCACCGGCGACGGCATCCAGCTGTACGATCCGGCCGAGGCCATCGCCCGCCGCGTCGGCGACCTGCTGCGCCGGCACGGCTGCGACAGCCAGGGCGACCATTATTACCGCTTCATCACCACCGCGGCCGACGCCGGCGAGATGGCGTTGCGGCTGCCTCAGCTGATCGGCCATCCCTATCCGGTGGAATCGCTGCCGCTGGACTAGCCGCGCCGGCACGGCGCGGCCCACTTTCGCAATCGGACCCGCAATGAAAACAAGACTGTTATGGACGCTGCTGGCCGCGCTGAGCCTGCCGGCCCACGCCGCCCCCTCCTGCCGGGCCGCCGCCGAGCAGGTCAATCAGCAGACCGGGCGCAAGCTCGATGCCGCCGAATTGGCCGACGCGCTGCAAAGCCTGAACCGCGATGGCCGCCTGCCGGACAAATTCGTCACCAAGCGCCAGGCGCAGGCCGCGGGCTGGAAGCCGGGCCGCAGCCTGTGGAGCGTGCCCCAGTTGCACGGCAAGGCGATGGGCGGCGACCGCTTCGGCAATTACGAGAGGCACCTGCCCGCCGGCCAATGGCAGGAAGCCGACCTCAACTACAAGGGCGGCAAACGCGGCGCCAGCCGGCTGGTATTCAGCCGCCAGGGGCAGCGCTTCGTCAGCGTCGATCACTACAACCGCTTCGTCGAGGTGGCGCCATGCCGCTAAGCCAATGCGAGCTGCACGCCATCGCCAGCCTGGAACAATTGTTCGACCAGTTGAGCCGACAGCTGCCGCTGCCGCCCCACTTCGGTCGAAATCTGGACGCGCTGTACGACTGCCTGGCCAATGAGGTGCCGGGTCCGCTGCGGCTGGTCTGGCACGACGCCGCGGCGGCGGAACGGGCGCTGGGCGCCGACGTCTACGCGACGGTGCTGGACATTCTGCAGACGGTGGCCGACGAGCGCGACGACGTCGCGCTGGACATCCGTCGTTAAACGCGCTTCCGTATCGCGACAGGGCAGCCCGGGCTGCCCTTTTCATGCCTCGCCGCTGGCAAATTCAATGCTAAAGGCAATTGTTTTTGAAATAAAAATCCAATAATCATCAATCATTGGCCAGCATATTCGAATACGAAACGCAATTGGCGAAATCCTGCCAAGACAAGCTGTCGCTAACTCACTATAATCGCTAACCTTCGGCGGCTACTTCCTGTCCGACAAAAACAGGAAACAAGCCTGAAAACCTGGCTAAAAACAATAAAGTAGCTGGACCGCTGCAAGGCGAAGCATGCCGGACACACGGCGCCCACGCATGACCACCTCACCCTATCAGATGTCATGTCATGAAAATGCGACGCTCGTTTTGAATCGTCTCCAAACAGGCAGGAACAACTCAATGAAGTCGAAAAAACTTACGGTCTTTATCCTGGCCGGAATGCTGCTGGGCATTCTGGTCGGCTATCTGTTCCGTCAGTACGCCGGCAACGACGCCGCCGCCATCAAGTCCTTCGCCGATGGCATGTCCATCCTGACCGACATCTTCCTGCGGCTGATCAAGATGATCATCGCCCCGCTGGTGATCTCCACGCTGGTCGTCGGCATCGCCAAGATGGGCGACGCCAAGTCTGTCGGCCGCATCGGCGGCAAGACCATGGCCTGGTTCATCGGCGCATCGCTGGCGTCGCTGACGCTGGGCCTGATCATGGTCAACGTGCTGAAACCGGGCCTGGCGCTGAACCTGCCGCTGCCGGACCTGCACGCCGACTCCGGCATCAAGGGCAGCGCCATTTCGCTGAAGGACTTCGTCACCCACGCCATTCCCAAGAGCGTGTTCGAGGCGATGGCGAACAACGAGATCCTGCAGATCGTGATCTTCTCGGTGTTCTTCGGCAGCGCGATGGCCGCGCTCGGCGAGCGCTCCAAGGCCTTGATCGACGTCATCGACGTCGTCGCCCACGTGATGCTGAAAGTCACCAGCTATGTGATGAACTTCGCCCCGCTGGCGGTGTTCGGCGCCATCGCCGCCACCGTCGCCAAGGAGGGCCTGTCCATTCTCGGCACCTACGGCAAGTTCATGGCGGAGTTCTATCTGTCGATCGGCATCCTGTGGGCGCTGCTGATCGCCGTCGGCGTGCTGATCGTCGGCCCGCGGCTGCTGCACCTGATGGGCATGATCAAGGAGCCGCTGCTGCTGTCGTTCACCACCGCCAGCTCGGAAGCCGCTTATCCGAAGACGCTGGAGCAGCTGGAGCGCTTCGGCGTGTCCAACAAGATCGCCAGCTTCGTGCTGCCGATGGGCTACTCCTTCAATCTGGACGGCTCGATGATGTATTGCACCTTCGCGGTGATCTTCATCGCCCAGGCCTACGGCATCGATCTGACGCTGGCCCAGGAAATCTCGATGCTGCTGATCCTGATGCTGACCTCCAAGGGCATGGCCGGCGTGCCGCGCGCGTCGCTGGTGGTGATCGCCGCCACGCTGTCGCAATTCCACATCCCGGAAGCCGGCCTGCTGCTGCTGCTCGGCATCGACCACTTCCTGGACATGGGCCGCTCCGCCACCAATGTGGTCGGCAACTCCATCGCCACTGCCGTGGTCGCCAAGTGGGAAGGCGAGCTGAAGCGCCACTGAGCGCCGCCGCCGCCATCGAACGCCACCGTATCCGGTGGCGTTTTTCATGCAAGATTCCGCAACTTCAGTATTGACAGCGAGGAATGCCCAATCTAGAATGCGTTCCTCGACTGAAGCCGGAGAGGTGGCAGAGTGGTCGAATGTACCTGACTCGAAATCAGGCGTACGTGCGAGCGTACCGAGGGTTCGAATCCCTCCCTCTCCGCCAGTCACCCAATAGGATCAAGGCTCTGCTAAACGCAGGGCCTTTTTTCTTGCCTGCTCGACTTCCCCTGCTCAGGCAGACCCGTGACGTTTTCGCGCCGCGCCGAAACGCCCTTCCCATGCCGCATTACTTGGCGCGCCGCCGCCGGATGCGCAGCGTGCCATCCCCCCTCCCGCCGCTTCCCGACCACGCCATTTTTCGCCCTCCGCGTCCCAGCGGATAAAACAAGCCGCTCAGGCAGATGCAAAAATGGCTTGTCATAGACTAACTTGAATGGGTAAAGCCACTCGAATCATCTCCGGCCAACGCCGCGACGAGTGGAGCCGCGCGCCCGAGCCGCGGCGACGCATGCAGCCTGTCTCCCTCTCCGATATCGATGGAGCGCGCAATGGAAGCCAGACCGTCCAGCAGGATATTCGGTTTCGACAAGCGGATAGCATTGTACGGCCTGCTGTTATGGGGCCTGCTGGCGGCGGCCGTCACCTGGATCGCCGGCGAGCACGAACGCGAGCGCGCGCTGACCTCGATGCACAACCGTCTGGCGTCGCTGGCCCAGCTGCGGCTGGAGATGCTGAGCCAGAGCCTGGAGCGCTACAGCCAGAGCCTGCTGTTCCTGGCCGACACGCCGCCGGTGGCCGGCCTGACCCGCACCAGCCTGCACAACGACCTGGACCTCGGGGAGCAAAGCACCTCCGACCTGTGGCGCAAACGCATGGCCCTGCTGTTCCGCTCCTACGCCGTCACCGCGCCGGAGACGCTGCAACTGCGACTGATCGGCAGCGCCGACAACGCCCGCGAGCTGGTCCACGTCATCAACGGCCGCAACGGTCCGGTCGATCAGCCGCCGGCGCAACTTCAGCACAAGGGCGACACCGACTACTACCGGCAGGCGCTCCGCCTGAAGGCGGGCGAGGTCTATCTGTCCGATATCCGGCTCAGCCACGACCGCAGCCAGGACGGCAAGGAGCCGCCGTTGCCGGTGCTGAGGCTGGCCACGCCCATCTACGCCGACGGCAAGTTGTTCGCCGTGATGTCGATAAATCTGGATGCCCGCCACCTGTTGTCCTATCTCCGGGTCGGCAGCGGCGAGCGCAATGTGCGCGTCTACGTCACCAACCAGAACGGCGACTTCCTCGACCATCCGAACCCGGACAAGACTTTCGGCCAGGATCGCGGCAAGCGCTGGCGCTGGCAGGACGAATTCCAGCCATTGCCGGCACCGGACGGCCAGGACGGCCTGCAGCGCTTCCAGTCATCCGCCGGCGAGGTGTACACGGTGATGCGCCGACTGGAGCTGGCGCCGCAGCAGCACGACGGCCGCTACCTGGTGATCGCCGAGGCCCTGCCGGAATCCATCATCGCCGGCGCCGTCTCCACCGCCCGCCGCGACACGCTGCTGTCGATGTGCCTGGGCGGCCTGCTGGTGGCGGCGCTGTCCTGGGTATATCAACGCCAGCGCAATCGGCTGCACGAGCAGATTCGTCAGAACAACGCCTCGCTGGAAAACCAGGTTCAGCAACGCACCCAGGAAATCCAGCGCTACGCCGCGCTGCAGCGCGCCATCCTCAGCGACGCCAGCTACGCCATCATCGCCACCGATCAGTCTGGCCTGGTGACGATGTTCAACCCGGCGGCGGAAACGCTGCTGAGCGAGTCGGCCGACGAAGTCGTCGGCCGCCGCCACATCACCGACTGGCTGGACCTCGCCGAATTGCAGGAACTGTCGCGGCAGCTGGCGCAGGAAAGCGGCACCATCCCGGCCAATCCGTTCGAGGCGCTGGTCTCGCGCTCGCGCAGCGGCCAGTCCAACCAGCTGGAATGGACCGTCACCGCCAGCGACGGCCGCAGCGTTCCGGTCTCCATCGCCCTGACCTCGCTGCGCGACGACGACGGCAGGCTGCAGGGCTTCCTCGGCATGGCCGCCGACATCTCCGCCCAGCAGAAATACCAGCGCGAACTGATGAGCGCCCGCGACCAGCTGGGCAAGGCGGCCGAGGTGGCCGAGCTGGGCATCTGGACCTGGTGGCTGGCCGACAACGCGCTGGAGTTGAACACGCGGATGTTCGAGATGTACCGCTACCCGCCTGAGCTGCGCAACCAGGTGAACTATCAACACTGGCGGGACCGGCTCCACCCCGACGATGTCGAAGCGGTCGAGCGCGAGCTGTTCGACGCCGTGGCCGGGCGCGGCATCTACTCCCCGGTGTTCCGCATCGTGCTGCCGGACGGGCGGATTCGCTACATCCAGGCCGGCGCGCTGGTCGAGCGCGACGACGATGGCAAGCCCTGGCGCGTCACCGGCATCAACCGCGACATCACCGAACAGCACGAGCTGGAAATGACGCTGCGCGCCGCCAAGGAAAGCGCCGAGGCCGCCAGCCGCGCCAAGGCCGACTTCCTGTCCAATATGAGCCACGAGATCCGCACGCCGATGAACGCGGTGCTGGGCCTGGCCTATCTGCTGGAAAAGCACGGACTGCCGGCGGAGGCGCTGGACCTGGTGCGCAAGATCCGCATCGCCGGCCGCTCCTTGCAAAGCATCATCAACGACATCCTCGACTTCTCCAAGATCGAGGCCGGCAATCTGGAAATCGAGCAGGCGCCGTTCCGGCTCGGTGACGTGCTGGACAATATCTCCACCATCATGAGCGCCAATGTCGGCGAACGCGAGATCGAACTGATCATCGCGCCGCCGCCGGCCGACATCAACCACCTGCGCGGCGACGCGCTGCGGCTGGAGCAGGTGCTGATCAACCTGACCAGCAACGCAATCAAGTTCACCGAACGCGGCTATGTCGAGGTCGCCATCGACGTGGCCATGGCCCAGCCGCAGCAGACCACGCTGCGCTTTTCGGTGATAGACAGCGGCATCGGCATTCCGCGCGACAAGCAGCAGGAACTGTTCGAGCCGTTCACCCAGGCCGACGCCTCCACCACCCGCCGCTTCGGCGGCACCGGGCTCGGCCTCGCGATCAGCCGCCGGCTGGTGGCGCTGATGGGCGGCGAAATCGGGCTGATCAGCACCCCCGGCCACGGCAGCGAGTTCTGGTTCACCCTGACCTTCCCCCGCGAGCCGAACGGCCGCTTGTCGGTGCCGGAAATGGCCGGCCTCAATGTGCTGATCGCCGACGACAACCCGATCGCGCGCGAGGCGCTGCACATCACCGCCAGGGAGCTGGGCTGGAGAGTGGCGACGGTCGAGTCCGGCCGCCAGGCCTTGCAGCAGGTATTGGAGGCGCTGGGCGGCCAGACCTCGGTCGACGTGGTGATACTGGACTGGAAGATGCCGGACATGGACGGCCTGGAGGCCGCCCACGCCATCCGCCAGGCCTGCGACGGCCGGCACATGCCCATCATCCTGATGGCCACCGCCTACTCGCGCGAAAAGCTGCTGGCCGAACCGAGCGCCGATCTGATCACCGAAGTGCTGAACAAGCCGGTGACGCCGTCCAATCTGTACAACTCGGTGGCGCGCTCGCTGCGGCTGCGCCAGGGCGAGGCCCCCGTGATGCCGACCGGCCCGGGCAGCAGGCTGGAGGGGCTTCGCCTGCTGGTGGTCGACGACAGCGACATCAACCGGGAAGTGGCGCAACGCATTTTCGAGGGCGAAGGGGCGCGCGTGTCGCTGGCCGGCGACGGCAAGCAGGCGCTGGTCTGGCTGGCCGCCAACTACCGCGACGTCGACATCGTGCTGATGGACGTGCAGATGCCGGTGATGGACGGCTACCAGGCCACCCGCGAGATCCGCGCGACGCCGGAGCTTAGCCATCTGCCGGTGGTGGCGCTGACCGCCGGCGCCTTCCAGACCCAGCAGGACGCCGCGCGCGCCGCCGGCATGACCGACTACATCGCCAAACCGTTCGATGTGGAAATGGCGATCTCCCAGCTGCGCACGCTGTCCGGTCGCAACGGGCGCCAGGAAGCGCCCGCGCCGATGGCGGAACCGGCCGGCCAGGCCCCGTTGCAGCGCGATCTGCCCGGCCTGGCGGTCAGCCACGGCCTGGAAATCTGGCGCGACGAGACCGTGTACCGGCAATACCTGCGCAAATTCGCCCGCGACTACAGCGACAGCGCCGCCACCATGCGCTTGGCCGGCAAGGTGATCGCGCAGTCGCTTGCGCACAAGCTGAAGGGCGCCGCCGGCAACCTGGCGCTGAACGAGGTGTCGGCCGCCGCCGGCGAAGTGGATCAGCTGCTGCAGGAGGACGAAGACGCCACCGCCGCGATCGACGCGCTGCAGGCGGCGCTGACGCAGACGCTGTCGTCGATCAGCCGCTACGCGCCGGCCCCGCGCGACGCCGAGCCGCCAGCGGCGAAGGAGGCGGACAAGGACACGCTGGGGCCGCTGCTGCTGAAAGCGCTGGCGGCGTTCAACGCCGACGATCCGGCGGCTGTCGAGCCGGTGTTGCAGGCGCTGGAACCGCTATTGCTGGCGGATCAACTGTCCCCGCTGCAAAGCGCGGTGGAAAACTTCGATTTCCGCGGCGGCGAAGCGGCGATTCGGGCGCTGGCCATCGAGCTGGGCCTTCCCAGGATGACATGATATGCAGCACGCTCCCCTGCTCATCGTCGACGACGAGCCGCAAAACCTGGCGGCCTTGCGCCAGGTGCTGGCGCCCCATTACCCGCTGGTGTTCGCCCGCAACGGCGTCGAGGCGCTGGCCGCCGCCGACAAACATCATCCGGCGCTGATCCTGCTCGACATCGAAATGCCGGACATGGACGGCTACGCCGTCTGCCGCCGCATCAAGAGCGACAGACAGATAGGCGCCACCCCCGTCATCTTCGTCACCTCGCTGTCCGAAGCCGGCAACGAGGCCGCCGGCTTCGAGGCCGGCGCGGTCGATTACATCGTCAAGCCGATCTCGGCGCCCATCGTGCAGGCCCGGGTGCGCACCCATCTGTCGCTGGTGCAGGCGACCCAGTTGGAGAAAAGCCACCGCGACGCCATCTACATGCTGGGCCAGGCCGGCCACTTCAACGACACCGACACCGGCGTGCACATCTGGCGGATGGCGGCCTACGCCGCCGAACTGGCGGCGGCCTGCGGCTGGGAGGCCGACGCCTGCCACCAGCTGGAGCTGGCGGCGCCGATGCACGACACCGGCAAGCTGGGCATACCGGACGCCATTCTGCGCAAACCCGGCCAGCTGACGCCCGAGGAATGGGAAATCATGAAGACCCATCCGCGCATCGGTCACATCCTGATCCGCAGCGAGGCGCCGGTGTTCCGGCTGGCGGCGGAAGTGGCGCTGCGCCACCACGAGAAATGGGACGGCAGCGGTTATCCGGACGGTTTGAAGGCGCTGGCCATTCCGGAATCGGCGCGCATCGTCGCGCTGGCCGACGTGTTCGACGCGCTGACGATGCGACGGCCATACAAGGAGGCCTGGTCGCTGGAAATGGCGCTGGACGCGCTGCAAAAAGGCTGCGGCACGCATTTCGAGCCGCGGCTGGTGGAGATGTTCCAGTCCATCCTGCCGCATATCCTGGAAATCAAGGACAGCTGGGACGAGCGCGCGCGTTACGCCGACAGCAGCGAGCTGATGATGTTCTAGCTGAGTGGACGACGCGCGCCGGCCTGAACGGCGCGGCCGACGCCGCTACACCGCCTCGACGTTGTTGTGCACCTCGCTGTCGCGCAGCACCACCTGCGCCCACACCACCGCGTCCAGGTAGTACTGGTTGGTCAGGTCGAGGTCGAAGTCCAGCACCTTGGCCAAGGCCTCGATGCGGACGTTGTCGCCGTGCTCGCAGGCCAGCGCCAGCGACAGATAGGGCGCGAAAATGCCTTTCTGCTCCACCACCGCCTCGCGCACCGTCAGCGGCAGCTCCAGCGGGTCCAGCACGTCCGGAAACGGAATGTTCAGCAACACGTCCAGCAAGGAGAACATGCCGGTCAGGAACAGGTGCTCGGCTTCCAGCTTGTTGCCGCGGTAGCCGCCGAGCTTCTCCATGAAACGGGCGCGGATCAGCGACTTCTCCAGCAGCGCGACCGCGGTGCCGTCGTCCTTGCGCGAGGTGAACAGCAGCATCGATAGCCACTTGAACAGCGTCTCACGCCCGAGCAGCAGCAATGTCTCCTCTATCGTCTGCACCTTGCGCGACAGGCCGTGTATCGGCGAATTGATGAAACGCAGCAGCTTGAACAGCAGCACGGAGTCCAGCTTGAACTGCGCTTCCACTTCCTTGGGATCGGCATTGGCGCGCAACAGCCGCATGATCTGCAGCACCCGGGTCTGGCTGGTGTCGACCTTGCCGCCCTCCAGCGCGTGCGCGGTCAGCACGAAGGGGCCGTGGAACAAGGCGAAGCGGTTGCTGCCCGGCGCGCGCAGGCAGACGTCCAGATCCTCGGCGGTGCCGACATTGCGCGCCATCCATCGCGCGCCCGGATAACGCTTCGGCAGCTGGTCCAGTATCGGCGCCAGCACCCGGGTCGACGGACCGGCGAAATCCAGCACCATGAAATCGACGCGGCTGAACAGATCGGCCTGCAGCGCCGGACTCAGCACGCCCTGGTCGTACGAGGCCGGCTCCAGCGCGAAGCGCAGCCCGAGCTTCTGCAATTCGTCCAGCTGCGCCAGCATCTGCTCGGTCACCACCAGGTCCGGCACCACTTCCAGCACGAAGATGACGCTGCCGGCCGGCATGCCGCGCAACAAGGGCTCGTCCAGCGAGGTCATCGAAATGTGGACGAAGGCGCGGCGGAAGGCCAGCAGGCGGAAGATGTCCATGTTCTGCAGCGTGGACAGCAGCAGGCGGTCGAACTCCTGCTGCTTGTCGGCGACATTGCGCTTGCCCAGCCGGACGAAGAAATCGTAGGCCACCACCCGCTGCTGGCGGTCCATCACCGGCTGGTGCGACACGAAACCCAGCGTGGCCGGCAGATCGGCCGGCGCCTCGTCATCCGGCAACGGCATGACCGTGTCCGCTTCCTGGCGGACCGGAGGCAGCGCCTCCTCGTCCGCTTCGGGGTTCTTTTTCCGGCGTCCAGCCAAGCCATCGATCAGACTTTTCAGCATGATGCCATCCTATGTGAACCGGCCCGGCCCCGCGGCCACTGTCTGTTAAATTCTAGCCGATGCGTCCGGCAATTCTCGGAGTTTCCACCTTGACGTCGCCGCATTGGGCGCGGTGGCGCAAGGCGTGGTCCATCAACACCAGCGCCAGCATCGCCTCGGCGATCGGCGTCGCGCGGATGCCGACGCAGGGGTCGTGGCGGCCGTGGGTTTCCATCGTCACCGCCTCCCCCCGCTTGTTGATCGAGCGGCGCGGCTGGGCGATCGACGACGTCGGCTTGATCGCGATCGACACGTCGATCTGCTGGCCGGTGGAGATGCCGCCGAGCACGCCGCCGGCGTGGTTGCTGGCGAAGCCCTGCGGCGTCAGCTCGTCGCCGTGCTCGCTGCCCTTCTGGGCCACGCAGCCGAAGCCCGCGCCTATCTCCACGCCCTTGACCGCGTTGATGCTCATCATCGCGTAGGCGATGTCGGCGTCCAGCCGGTCGAACACCGGCTCGCCCCAGCCGACCGGCACATTGTCGGCCACGACACGCAGCCTGGCGCCTATCGAGTCCAGGCTCTTGCGTATGCTGTCCATATAGTCCTCCAGCCGCGGCACGATGTCGGGATCGGCGCTGAAGAAGGGATTGGCGCCGACATGTTCCCAGCTCTTGAACGGGATTTGCACCTCGCCGATCTGGGTCATGTGGCCGCGGATCACGATGCCATGGCGCTCGTTCAGCCATTTCTTGGCGATGGCGCCGGCGGCGACGCGCACGGCGGTCTCGCGCGCCGACGAGCGGCCGCCGCCGCGCGGATCGCGCACCCCGTATTTGTGCCAGTAGCAGTAATCGGCATGGCCCGGACGGAAGGTGTCGGCGATATTGCCGTAGTCCTTGCTGCGCTGGTCGGTGTTGCGGATCAGCAGCGCGATCGGCGTGCCGGTGGTCTTGCCCTCGTAGACGCCGGACAGGATTTCCACGGTGTCCGGTTCGCGGCGCTGGGTGACGTGGCGGCTGGTGCCAGGCTTACGCCGGTCCAGCTCGGCCTGGATGTCCGCCTCGCCAATCGTCAGCCCCGGCGGGCAGCCGTCGACGACGCAGCCTATCGCCGGACCGTGGCTTTCGCCGAAGGAAGTTACCGTGAACAAGCGACCCATGCTATTGCCAGACATCTGCTATTCCCCTGTTGCGTATCGCCATCGATTCTAGCACGGCGGACCGCGGCTCCGGCGATGGCCCCGGGCATTGAATCCCGGCGCGTTCGCTGGCATTCTTTTTGCATAAGCGGCGACATCCTTCCATCACGGAAGACCCTCCATCCTGAACAGGAGTCCGCATGAACGCATCGACACCCGGCCTCGCGCGCAAGCTCGGCGGCTGGCAGTTATGGGGCATCGCCGTCGGCTTGGTGATTTCCGGCGAATACTTCGGCTGGAGCTACGGCTGGGCCGCCGCCGGCACGCTGGGCTTTCTCTGCGCGACGCTGTTCGTCGCCGCGATGTACACCGCCTTCATCTTCAGCTTCACCGAGCTGACCACCGCCATCCCGCACGCCGGCGGCCCGTTCGCCTACGCCCGCCGCGCCTTCGGTCCGCTGGGCGGCTTCATCGCCGGTTTCGCCACGCTGTGCGAGTTCGTGTTCGCGCCGCCGGCGATCGCGCTGGCGATAGGCGCCTACCTGAATGTGCAGGTCCCGTCGCTGGCGCCGAAATGGACCGCCTGCGGCGCCTACCTGGTCTTCATGGCGCTGAACATCGCCGGCGTCGGCATCGCGGCGATGTTCGAGCTGGCCGTGACGCTGCTGGCCATCTTCGAACTGCTGGTGTTCATGGGCGTGGTGGCGCCGGGTTTCAGCTGGGCGCACTTCCTGCACCACGGCTGGGCGGGGCGGGACGATTTCCACTGGGGCGCGGTCGGCGGCATGTTCGCCTCGGTGCCGTTCGCGATCTGGTTCTTCCTGGCGATAGAGGGCGCGGCGATGGCGGCCGAGGAGGCCAAGGACCCGGCCCGGACGATTCCGCGCGCCTACATCGCCGGCATCCTGACGCTGGTGGCGCTGGCCTTCGGCGTGATGGTGATGGCCGGCGGCGCCGGCGACTGGAGCCGGCTGGCCAATATCAACGATCCGCTGCCGCAGGCGATGAAACTGATCGTCGGCGAGCACAGCGGCTGGCTGCACATGCTGGTGTGGCTGGGCCTATTCGGCCTGGTCGCCTCCTTCCACGGCATCATCATGGGCTACTCACGGCAGATCTTCGCGCTGGCCCGCGCCGGCTACCTGCCGCGCGCGCTGGCCGCCGTCCATCCGCGCTTCAAGACGCCGCACCGCGCGATACTGGCGGGCGGCGTCGTCGGCATCGCCGCCATCTTCAGCGACGATCTGGTGCAGATCGCCGGCCAGCCGCTGACCGCCAACATCGTCACGCTGTCGGTGTTCGGCGCCATCGTCATGTACATCGTGTCGATGCTGGCGCTGTTCCGGCTGCGCGGCCGCGAGCCGGCGCTGCCCCGGCCGTTCTGCGCGCCCTGTTATCCGTGGCTGCCCGCGCTGGCGCTGGGTTGTTCGCTGATCTGTCTCGCCGCCATGGTCTATTACAACCGGCTGCTGGCCGGGGTGTTCGCCGCGATGCTGACCGCCGGCTATCTGTACTTTCTCGCCACCGCCGGCCAGCGCGCGGCGGCCGCCGCCGACGCGCAATTGCTGGGCGCGACCGAATCCCCGGCCGCAGCCGGCTCCGCCGCGAGGAGCCTGACATGAGCCACGCCATCTCGATAGGCGCGCGCCGCTACCGCTTCGCCGACCTGAAGACGCTGCTGGCGCGCGCGAGCCCGTTGCGCTCCGGCGACCAGCTGGCCGGGATCGCCGCCGCCAGCGCCGAGGAGCGGGTAGCGGCGCAGATGTGCCTGGCCGACCTGCCGCTGAGCGTCTTTCTCGACCAGGCGGTGATTCCTTACGAGGACGACGAGATCACCCGGCTGATCATAGACAGCCACGACGCGGCCGCCTTCGCCGCCGTGTCCCAGCTGACGGTCGGCGGCCTGCGCGACTGGCTGCTGTCCGACGCCGCCACGCCGGAATCGCTGGCCGCGCTGGCGCCCGGCTTGACGCCGGAGATGGTGGCGGCCGTCTCCAAGCTGATGCGCAACCAGGATCTGATCCTGGCGGCAAAGAAATGCCGCGTCGTCACCGCCTTTCGCAACACCCAGGGCTTGCCGGGCCGGATGGGCGTGCGGCTGCAGCCCAACCATCCGACCGACGACGCGCGCGCCATCGCCGCGGCGATGCTGGACGGCCTGCTGTACGGCGCCGGCGACGCGGTGATAGGCGTCAATCCGGCCGGAGACAGCCCGGACGACATCCGCGGCCTGCTGACGCTGATCGACGAGGTGCGCCAGCGCTACGCGATACCGACCCAAAGCTGTGTGCTGACCCATGTGACCAGCACGCTGGAGCTGATCCGCCAGGGCGCGCCGGTGGACCTGGTGTTCCAGTCCATCGCCGGCAGCGAAAAGGCCAACGCCAGCTTCGGCGTCAGCCTGTCGCTGCTGGACGAGGCCCATCAGGCGGCGCGGGAACTGAGGCGCGGCGCCGTCGGCGACAATGTGATGTATTTCGAGACCGGCCAGGGCAGCGCGCTGTCGGCCGGCGCCCACTGGGGCGTGGACCAGCAGACCTGCGAGGCCCGCGCCTACGCGGTGGCGCGGCGCTACTCGCCGCTGCTGGTCAACACCGTGGTCGGCTTCATCGGCCCGGAGTACCTGTACAACGGCAAGCAGATCATCCGCGCCGGGCTGGAGGACCATTTCTGCGGCAAGCTCTTGGGCCTGCCGATGGGTTGCGACATCTGCTACACCAATCACGCCGAGGCCGACCAGGACGATATGGACGCGCTGTTGACGCTGCTGGGCGCCGCCGGCGTGCACTTCATCATCGGCGTGCCCGGCGCCGACGACATCATGCTGGGCTACCAGAGCACATCGTTCCACGACGCGCTCTACCTGAGGAATGTGCTGGGCCTGAAGCGCGCGCCGGAATTCGAGGACTGGCTGGAGGCGATGGAAATCACCCGCGGCGGCAGGCTGCTGCCGCAGGACAGACGGCAGCGGCTGCTGTCGCTGATGGAGGGCGTCGCATGAGCGATCACGCGATCACCGAGGACGGCTGGAGCGAACTGTCGCGGCTGACCGCCGCCCGCATCGCGCTGGGCCGCGCCGGCAACAGCCTGCCCTGCCGCGAGACGCTGCGCTTCGCGCTGGCGCATGCGCAGGCGCGCGATGCCGTGCATACGCCGCTGGACGCCGCCGCGCTGGCCGCCGAGCTGGAGGCCGACGGCCTGCGGACGGTGGAAATCCACAGCGCGGCGGGCAGCCGCGCCGAATACCTGCAGCGGCCGGATCTGGGCCGCAGGCTGGACGAGGCCAGCCGCGAGCGGCTGCTGGCGGAATCCGGCAAGGGCTGCGATCTGCTGATCATCGTCGCCGACGGTCTGTCCTCGCGCGCCGCCGCGCAGCACGCGGCGCCGCTGCTGCGCGAGCTGGCGCCGCGGCTGCGGGAGATGGGGCTGACGGTCGGTCCGGTGCTGATCGCCCGCGAGGCGCGGGTGGCGCTGGGGGACGAGGCCGGAGAGGCGCTGCAAGCGAAGATGACGGCGATGCTGATCGGCGAGCGGCCCGGTCTCAGCTCGCCGGACAGCCTGGGCCTGTACCTGACCGCGTCTCCGCGCGTCGGCCGCAGCGACGCCGAGCGCAACTGCGTGTCCAATGTGCGGCCGGACGGCCTGCCCTATCCACTGGCCGCGTTCAAGCTGGCCTGGCTGATGGCCGCCGCGCGGCGCCAGCCGACCGGCGTCGGCCTGAAAGACGGCAGCGTCGCCGATCCGCGCTGGGCCGCGCTGCTGGCCGGCCAGGCCGCGCTGGCCGCTCAGGCGAACTCCCGGCGATAGGCGCACGGCGTCATCGCGCAGCGCTGCTTGAACACGCGGTGGAAGTAGTTGACGTCGGCATAGCCGCAGCGGGCCGCCACCGCGCTCAGCGGCAGCTGTCCCTGGCGCAGCAGCGCCTTGGCCAGGTCCAGCCGCCGCTGCGCCAGGAACGCGCAGAAACCCTGGCCCAGATGCAGGCGGAACAGCCGGGACAGCTGGGTCGACGAGATGCCGAAGCGCAGCGCCACGTCCTCGCGCGTCAGCGGCGCGTACAGGTGCTCGCCGATGTACAGGCAGATGGCGCGAAAGCGGTTGCCGCCCTGCTGCCACTGGCTGTCGCGCGCCTCGTCGTACAGCGTCTGCAGCAAGGCCAGCAGCGCCTGGCCCTGCAAGCGCATCACTTCCGGATCGGCGCCGTCGCGGCACAGGCCGGCCAGCACGTCCAGCATGCCGTTCAGGCAGCCGCGTTGCGCCAGCACCATGCTTTCCTTGTGGGTGCTGATCACGCCCTGCGGGCCCGAACGCACCAGGCTGAACCCTATCCGGGCGTAATCGAACAGGATGTGCAGCACCTCGCCGTTGGCGCACCAATTGGGCAGCGTCCAGTGCTCGGCCGGGATGAACAGCGCCTCCTGCGCCGACAGGCAGGCATTCTCGCAACCCTCGTGGCTGTAGTGGTAGCGATTGGACAGGACCAGCTCCAGCCGCGGAAAATGCACCTGGTAGGCGCCGGCCGGCACATGCTTGCCGGCCGGGGCGTGGCACAGCCGCGCCAGCGCGGACGGCCAGCTCAGGCGGAAGGACGGGAGCGACGCCATGTCTTCTATCCGGTCTCGGTCTGGACTGTCGCCCACCTTATCACTTGCCGGCCAGCGGACAAAACGCGCGGTAGGCCAGCGCCAGCCGTCCGGCCTCCGCCTCGCACTGCAGCCCGGGCTGCAGCAGGGCGCTCTGCCCCTGCTCCAGCGCCAGCTCGCCGTCGCGGTGGCGCAGCCTCAGGCTGCCGTCCACCACCAGCAACACCTCCGGCCCCTCGCAGCGCCAGGTCTCGCGCTCGCCGCCGCCCAGCAGCAACTGGTCCAGGGCGAAGTAATCGCCGCCGCAACGCGGATACGCCGCCAGGCCGCAACCGGCCGGCGCCGCCAGCACGGCCGGGCGCACCGGCGCGTCGTCCATCACCTCCAGCAGCGCCTCCACGTCGACCGGCTTGTCGGTCAGACCGGCGCGCAGCACATTGTCGGAATTGGCCATCAATTCGATATTGCGGCCGTGCAGATAAGCGTGCGGCAACCGCGCCGGCTGGCAGATGGCCTCGCCCGGACGCAGGCCGACCAGATTCAGCAGATAGCAGGCGAACACGCCCCGGTCGCCGGCTCGGGTATCGGCCAGCCGCCGCGTCCAGTGGTCCGGATCGTCCGGCCCGACGTCGCCGGCCAGCGCCAGCCTTTCCCACAACGGCCGCAGCAACGCCGCCATCTGCGCTTGCGGCAGCCTCAGCAGATAACGGTACAACGCCGCGCCCCCTTCCCGCTCCAGCCGGACCCGCAGCGAGCCCCATTCGGGCTGCCGCCTCAGCAAGGCGTCGATTTCGCCGTCCGGCCTCAGGCCATGCAGCAGCCAGAACGGCGACAGCGCCACCATCATCTCCGGTTTGGGATACGGGTCTCGATAGTGGCGCCGGTCGTCGTCTGCGGCCAGGCCGGCGGCGTTGTCGCGGGCGAAGCCCGCCCGCGCCTGCGCCTCGTCCGGATGCACCTGGACGGACAACGGCGCGTCCAGCACCTTCATCAGAAAGGGCAGCCGCTTGCCGTGACGGCGGCTGACCGCCTCGCCGAGAAAGGCGGCCGGCTGGCGGGCGATCGCGTAATGCAGCGGCTGCGGCCCCTGCGGCGTCGCGATCACCGACGGCGCGTCCTCGTGCGCGCCCAGCCACCACTCGGCGAAACGCCGTTCCTCGGCATTGTCCAGGCCCAGCATGCGGGGGATGAAGCGGCGCCCGCCCCAGGCGTAGTGCTGGGCCAGGCCGTACAGCGGGAAGGCGCTCATGCCTCGCGCTCCAGCCGCTCCCGCAGCAAGATCAGCAGGCGCTCGGGATCGCGCTCGGCGCGCAGCGCCCGGCGGAAGTCCTCGCGCATCACCAGCCTGGCCA
Organism: Chromobacterium sp. ATCC 53434; assembly: GCF_002848345.1. Classification (NCBI taxonomy): domain Bacteria; kingdom Pseudomonadati; phylum Pseudomonadota; class Betaproteobacteria; order Neisseriales; family Chromobacteriaceae; genus Chromobacterium; species Chromobacterium sp. ATCC 53434. Next base: position 3,694,515 of record NZ_CP025429.1, read on the forward strand.
GCCGCGAAAAGAATTTCAAGTGCGCCGAGCCGGCGTCGGCGGCGTTGAAGGCCAGCAACAGCACCATGTCCACCGGCTGCCCGTCGCTGGCGCCCCAGTCCACCGGTTCGGCCAGCCGGGCCACGCACAGGGTCGGGTGCAGCACATGGCCGGACTTGGCGTGCGGGATCGCGAAACCATGGCCGAGGCCGGTGGAATAGGCCTGCTCGCGCAGCCACAGGTCCTCCTCCATCCCGTAGCGGTCGTCGCAGCGCTCCAGCAGCCACAGCCGGTCCACCATGCCCTTGATGACCGCCGCCTTGCTGCGCCAGGCGGCCGCGGGCATCAGGCAGTCGGCGGTCAGCATCGGCAGCGCCGGCCGGACGGCGTCGCCGTCCACCAGCGCCCTCACCTCGACGCCGTCGACGCATTGCAGCGCCCTCGCCAGCAGCGCCCGGCAACGGCCGGCGTCCAGCTCACGCAGCCGGCGCCGGCACGGCTGCAGCGACGGCGCGCTCATGCTCAATTCGTCGAAACCGATGCCCAGCAGCAGCGGCAGCGCTTGCGGCGCGGCGGCGGCCTCGCCGCACAGGCCTATCCAGCGCCCGTGGCGGTGTATCGTGGCCACCGCCTGGCTCAGCGCCGCCAGAAAGGCCGGATGCAGGCTGTCGTACAGCTGCCCCACCCGCTCGTTGTCGCGGTCCGCGGCGAACAGATACTGCGTCAGATCATTGCTGCCGACGCTGAAGAAATCGACTTCGCGGCAGAAGGCGTCCAGCTGGAACAGCACCGACGGCACTTCCAGCATGATGCCCATCGGCACGGCCTCGGCCACGCCCAGCGCGTCCCGCTCCTCGTCCAGCACCCGTCGCGCCCAGCGCGCCTCGCCCAAGGTGGCGACCATCGGAATCATCAGCTTGACCGGCCCCAGCTCGCTGGCGCGCAAAACGGCCCTGAGCTGGGCGCGGAACGCCGCCTGCTGGTCCGGATACATCCGGATCGCGCGGTAGCCGAGGAAGGGATTGGCCTCCGGCGGCGCCGGCAGGCAGCGCGCCGGCTTGTCGCCGCCGATGTCGAAGCTGCGGATGATCACCGGCCGGCCGGCGGCCAGCCTCACCACCTCGGCGTAGCACTGGAATTGCGCGTCCTCGCTCGGCGGCGCATCCGCGTCCATGAATAACGCCTCGGTGCGGAACAGCCCCACGCCGTCGGCGCCCTGGGCGAAGCCCAGCTGCGCCTCGGCGGCGGAGGCGATATTGACGGCCAGCTCCAGCCGCTGGCCATCGGCGCTGGTCGATGTCCCGCCGCTGGCTTGAGCCAGCCGCAGCCGCTTCGAAGCCAGCAGCGCCTCCTCCTCCCGGTAATAGTCGAGCACCGCCGCGTCCGGGTCCTGGAACAACGCGCCCAGGCCCGCGTCCAGCACCGCGGTCCTGCCGACGCCGCCGGCGATGGCGGTCCGGGGCACGCCGGTCAGCACCGGCAGCGAGAACGCCCGCGCCAGGATGACGGTGTGCGAGCTCGCGCCGCCGCGCGCCAGCAGCAGGCCCCGCACCCGGCCGCGGTCCAGCGCCAGTAACTCGCCGGGCGCCAGTTCCTCGGCCCACAGCAGCGCCGCAGCCGGCCATTCTGCCTCGGCCGGCGCCTCTTCCGGCAGCAGCATGCCCAGCAGACGCCGGCCGACGTCGCGGATGTCGATCTCCCGCTCGCGCAGATATTCGCTGGCCGACCCGGCCAGCTGCGCGCGGTAATGGGCGACCGCCGCCGCCACCGCCCGCGCGGCGCCGCCCCCCGCCGCCACCACGGCCTCCAGCCGGGCGCGGAAGTCGGGATCGCGGACGATGGCCAGGTGGGCGCGCGACACCGAGGCCGCCTCGCCGCGCAACCGTTCGGCCTCTCGCTGCAGACGCTCGGCCAGCGCCTGGCAGGCGGCCTCCAGCGCCTCGCGCTCGAGATCCGGCTCGCCGGACAGCGGCAGCCGCTCCGGTTCCGGCATCGAAAAACCCTGGTGCACGCGCAATTCGCCTATCGCCACACCCTGGCCGGCCGGTTGGCCGAAACAAGGCAACGGCGACAGCTCAGCCAGGCCGCGCGGCAAGGCCCGGCAGGCCGCCGGCTCGGCTGCCAGCGGCGCGTCGCAATGCGGCAGCGTCTGCCTCAGGAAACGGCCCAGCTCGATGGCCACCAGCTCCGACGCCTCGCCGGCGATTTCGATGTCGACGACATCGTTGAACAGGATGTCCCCGCCTATCAGGCTGAGCACGCTCTTGGCGTCGGCCAGCTGGCCGTTGCGCTGGTTGCGCCAGCGTATGGCTGCGCCGAAACCGGCGCAGAATTCGGCTATCCGGCTGGCCGGACGGGCATGGATGCCGTTGGGCAGCGGACAGATCAAGGTGAGGCTGTGCGACATTGGGCGACCTTCCTTATGCGCCGGGCCGATCGGACCCGACCGGGTTCACAGCAGCGCGAAAACCGCATTGGCGTCTTTCAGCACCTTCTGGATCGGCACCCGCACCACGCGCTTGTCCTCGAAGCGCTCCTCCCCCTCGATGGCGATGTCCACCGCCAGCAGCACCACGTCGGCCGCCTGTATGTCGCGGCGCGACAGCTCGTTCTCTATGCCTATCGCGCCCTGGGTTTCCACCTTGATGTCGTGGCCCAGCTGGCGGCCCAGGCTCTCCAGTTTCTCGGCGGCCATATAGGTGTGGGCGATGCCGGTCGGGCAGGCGGTGATGGCGACGACTTTCATGATCGTTTCCTTGCGTGGGAGTCAAATGGAGGCGGGAGACTCGGCCGGCGCGCCGGCCCTGGCCTTCAGCAGATTGATGGTGACGGCGACCAGCAGCACACCGGCGACGATGGCCAGGCCGAACATCAGCCGGTTGTCCACCACCGGCAGCACGATGGGGCCGCCGTGCGGCGCGTGGTCGCCGACGCCGCCCAGCATCGCGATCATCCCGCCCAGCGCCGAACCGGCGACGATGGTCGGTATCACCCGCAGCGGATCGGCGGCGGCGAACGGGATGGCGCCCTCGGTGATGCCTATCATGCCCATGCCCAAAGCGGCGGAACCGGCCTCGCGCTCCTGCTCGCTCCACAGCGACTTTCGCAGCTTGGTGGCCAGGCCCAGGCCCAGCGGCGGGATGCAAACGGCGGCCGCCACCGCGCCCATCACCTGGTATTGCCCCTCGGCTATCATGCTGGCGCCGAAGAAGAAGGCCACCTTGTTGACCGGGCCGCCCATGTCGAAAGCCACCATCGCGCCCAAGAGCGCGCCCAGCGCCATCGCGTTGGCGCCGCCCATGGCCTTGAGCCAGGTGCCCATCGCCACCATCAGATTGGCGATGGGCACGCCCAGCACCTCGAACATCAGCGCGCCTATCGCCAGCGACGACAGTATCGGAATGATCAGGATGGGCATCAGCGGCCTCAATGGCTTGGCCACCGGCATCTTCTTCAGCCGCTCCACCAGCCAGCCGGCCAGCAGGCCGGCGATCAAGGCGCCGAGAAAGCCGGCGTTGACGGTATGGGCGATCTGGCCGCCGACCATGCCGGCGACCAGCGCCGGCTTACCGGAGCGAGCGTAGGCGATATAGCCGGCCAGCACCGGCAGCAGCAGCGCGAAAGCGCTGCCGCCTATGTCCAGAATCAGTTTGAGCAGCGGGGAATGGCTGAAGTCCGGACCATGGACGGTCATCGGCGCCAGCGAGATCGCCAGCGCGATCAGAATGCCGCCGCTGGCGATGAAGGGGATCACGTGCGATACCCCGGTGAGCAGATACTGCTTCCATTGTTCCAGTCGGGCCTGCATTTCTCTCTCCATCCTGTTGCCGGATGGAGAAAGGCTACCGCAGGCCGCGGGGCGCGATATAGTGGCGAGATCGGGCCGGACTGGACTTTTTTGACATCAGCGGCGCGCCGGCCGGCGGCCGGCTACCAGGGCAGGCTGCCGCCCTGTCGGCGATACCAGCCGGTGACGGACAGCCGCCGCTGTCTGGCCGGCAGCACCTCGTGCCAGAAACGGTCGGCCAGGAACAGCACCAGCGTGCCGGCCTCGGGCTCGACGTCGACGAAACGCTCGCAAGCGTCGTCCAGGTACAGGCGGATCTGGCCGCCGCCGTCGGCCGGCCAGTTTTCATTCAGATAGAACACCGTGGTCAGCGCGCGGGCGTCGTCGTCGCGGAAGCGGTCCAGGTGCTTCTTGTAGAACGCGCCTTCCGGGTAGACGGCGAAATGCGACTCCAGCTCGGTCAGGCCCAGGTACAGGCCTCGATTCACCGCCTGCATGACTTCGGCCATCGCCGCGTTGTAGTCGCGCACCGCCGGCAGTTCGGCCACCTGGTCCAGCCACAGCACCGAGTCGGAGCGGATCTCGGCGCGACGCGCCTGGCCGCCGGCGCGGCCGGTGGCCGCCTCGTGGAAGCGCCCCTCGTCCCAGACCTGCAGGCAGGCTTCGCGCAGATTGGCGACCAGCTCCGCCGGCAAGGCGCGGGGAATGACGATCCAGCCCTGGTCGGCCAGGGTGTCGAGTACGGCGTCGAGTTCGAATTGCAGCGCGGTCATGTCTGTCTTGCTCAAAAAACGGGCTGACGCTTTCTACCACAAGCCGCCCCCGCTGGCGAATGTCAAAGATCAACCCTTTGGCGACGAAGCGCCGGACGACGCGGACGGCGCCATTGAAAAAGGGGCCGAGCGATGCCCGGGCCCCCGTTCGAAAAACGGCGCCCTATGCTTCCGGCGGCGTGCCTTCGGCGTTGGCCACCACGGCGTCGATCTGAATCATCGCGCCGCGAGGCAGCGCGGCGACGCCCACCGTCCTGCGCGCGGGCACGCCGTCCGGGAAGAATGCCGCATACACCCCGTCCACCGCGTCGATATCGGCGATGTTTTTAAGAAAAACATTCACCTTGACCACATCGCTCATCACATGACCGATGCTTTCGACGATGGCCTTGAGATTGCTCAGGCACTGCCCGGCCTGCTCTTTGACGCCGCCGGCGACCACCGCGCCAGTTATGGGATTCAAAGGCAACTGAGCGGAAATGTGATTGTAATGGGAGAACGCCACCGTTTGCGTGGAAAGCGCGCATCGAGGCGCAGCCGAGGTATTGTGCGCTTTTATCACAATCCCATGCCTGTCCTCGACGGCCTGCGGCGGCGTGCCGTCTCCATGCGATGCCACCGCTTCAATCTGGACCAGCGCATCCATCGGCAGCGCCGACACTTCCACAACGGTGCGCGCCGGAGCATAGGCGACGGCGCGGGCGATGGCCGAATCGGGAAAGAACGCGCGGCACGCTTCGTTCACCGATTCGATATCCGACAGGTTTTTCAGGAAAATATTGATTTTGACGATATCGTCGAACGGAACGGCGATGTTTTCCAAAATCGCCTTGATGTTCTGCAAGCATTGAGCCGCCTGCTCCTTCGCGCCGCCGGCCACCAGCTTCCCGGACTGAGGATCAATCGGCAACTGCGCCGAGAGATTGTTGTAGTGGGAAAAGGCCACCGATTGCGTGGACAGCGGACTGGTCGGCGCCCGATTGGTATCGCTGGCGATCTTGATCAGGTCCCCGGCTTGAGGCGCGTCGGGAATGGTGCCCTCGCCATTGGAAACCAGCGCTTCGACTTGCACCAGCGCATCCAGGGGCAAGGCTGCTACGGCGGCTACCGTCAGCGTCGGAACATAATCGTGGAAGAAGCTTGAATAGACCCGGTTGACGACATCGATATCCGCGATGTTTTGCAGAAAAATAGTGATCCTGACCACATCGTCCATTACATGTCCAATGCTTTCGACGATGGCCTTGATGTTTTTAAAACACTGCTCGGCCTGCTCCTTCGCGCCGCCGGCGACCAGCGTGCCAGTCATCGGATCCACCGGCAACTGGGCGGACAGATTATTGTAATGAGAGAAAGCGACGGTCTGGGAATATGGCCCGATTCCCTTGGGCGCGTTTTCCGTATTTCTTGCCAACACCGTATTGAAGCGACTCATGATGATCATTACCTGTTCAGTTTGAATTTAGCCCGCAGCATCGCCATATCTATATCGCCTCGCCAATCGACAGTGCCATGGCTCTATCAATTCGGCAGGTATCGCGTCCGAGCGGATGCAGAAAACTCGAGATCGACAACACAAGCCTCATCAGAGCTGGCTTAGCGAAGCGCCGGAAGCAACGCAATCACAATTTCGGATTTTATCGATTCCCTACCTGGGGCTGTCAATACAGTTTCCAGGCAAAAGAAACGCCAGCCAAAAATTCAAACTGAGTAAAACAAGGCCATTATTGGCCGTACTTATTCATCATGTCCCATATTTGAATAAAACAGCGCTTTAACTCCTGTCGCGTTTATCGGAAATTATCGTTTACCTTATCGGTTCGCGGTCGGAATACATTCAAAACCAAACATATTTAAAACAGACAAGACTTGATAATGATCAACATCAATCAAATACAGCAGGCGCCAATATTAATCCGCCAATTCGGCTAAAAAAGCAGAAAGCGTCAAAATCGCTTCCCGGCCATTTTCTCGCACGCTTCGCCAGCAGGCATTTCCACTATCGACACCGATTTTGATGAAGCATGCCGCGCGGGGATTTTCACCGAACGCCTGGCATCCGCAGCGACGGAGGGGGCCGCGGCCGGAGAAGACCGGGCCGATGGCCGGCCCGCCCCTGCCGGCCGAACAGGCTCAATAATTCTCCGCCACCTGGTCGTAGCGTCCGGCCAGCCAGTCCAGGGCCAGCGGGAAGTGGTCGCGCGGCGCGTCCGGATGGGTCAGCAGCGACACATGGTTGTAGTCGTGCAGATTGCCGGCGCGCTTCGCCAGCAGATGCAGCCGCGACACATGCGGACCGGACTCGTCGCGGAAACGGCGAACGTCGTCCGGATGGCCGCGGCAGGGGTCGGCGGCGGCGGCGAAATACAGTATCGGCGGCAGATGGCCGCCCCGCGCGGCGGCGGCGTAATCGAAACCGTCGTCGCTGTCCACCCAGGGCCTAGGCTGCGCCCACAATTTGCTCTGCAGATGGCTCTTGTCGCTCTCGTCGTCGGCGCCCAGGCCGATGCGCCGCGCCGGCAGATAACCGCAGGCCTTGATCAAGCAGCGCGCGGCGATGCTCCACAGGAAATCGACCTCGATCCACTTGTTCAGATTGCGCACCCGGACGCTGCGCTTGGAACCGAAATACACCGCGTTGGCCACCTGGGCGGCGATAGACGGAAAGCGCGCCAGACAGCTCGTCATGTGCACGCCGCCCCAGGAGTGCGCGATCCAGCGCACGCGCCTGCCGCCGCCGTGCTCGCGGACGAAGGCATGCAGCGCCGGCAGGTCCTCGCAGATGGTCTCGGTCTGGCCGTGACGCGAGCGCGGGCCGGTCTTCGGCGTGCTGCGGCCTCGGCCGCGCAGATCGGCGACGTAGACATCGTAGCCTGCGTCGGCCAGATAATGGGCCAGGCCCTTGCCCGACTCGGTATAGAAGGTACGGCCGTTGGCCATCACGCCGTGCACCATCAGCACCGGCTCGCCGCCGACTCGGCCGCAAATGCGTTTCAGGTACAGGCGCTCGCCGTCGCCGACCGGCACCCACAAATCCTGCTGCAGTTTCTCCATGGTCTCCTCGCTCGGTGATGCCCTCGCCGTCTGCGCGGCGATTCAAGCAAACGATTGATCATGACAAAGAACCCGGCAAAGGAAAAGCCGCCCGTGCGTCGCCCCGCCGCAAGCGCTCGCCGAACAGCGCCAGCCCCGCGCCGGCCACGCACAGCAAGGCCAGCATCGCGAACACCACCCAGGACGGTCCATGCGACAACAGCGCGCCGACCATCGCCGGCCCCAGCGCGCCGCCGAGCGAGGCCAGGTTCTGCGCGCCGTAATAACTGCCTTTCAGCGCGTCCGGCGCGATCGCGTCGATATACAGATACTCGGCCGGCACCAGCACGATCTCTCCCAGCGTGAACAAGACGATCGCCGCGCACATCCACGGCAGACTGTCCACGCTGCCCAGCCACAGCATGCCGGCGCCGATCAGCAGGAAGCCGCCGACGATGGCCCGCATCAGCCGGTTCGGCTTCAGCAGCCGGCCCAGCGGGTATTGCAGCAGCACCACGACGACGGCGTTGCAGCTGATCAGCGCCGACATCCATCGCATCGCCTCGGCCTCGTCCATCCGCGTCAGCAGGTACAGCGGCAGGTAGCCGGAAAAACGGCCATAGACCACGTAGGCCAGCAGACTGCTGACGGTGAACCATACCAGCACCCGGTCGCCGGCCAGCGTGCGCAGCGTCGCGGCGAAACCGTCGGGCAGTTCGGCCGGATCGTGCCGCCGCTCCGGCAGCCTGGGCTGGGCCGCGAGGCCGGCCAGCGCCAGCAGGCCGCCCAGCCAGTACGGCGCCGTCTCGTGCCAGAACAACATGCCGGCGCACAACATCGGTCCCAGTGCCCAGCCGACATTGGCCAGCGTGTAGCGCATCGAAAACGCCTTGCTGCGCCATTGCTCGGCCACCACGTCGCTGAGTATCGCCTTCACCGCGATGCCGTACACCACCATCGCCAGCTCGCCCGCCGCCAGCGCCGTCACCACCGTCGCGTAACTGTGGCCGTAAGGCAGCAAGACGCTGCCGGCGCCCATCGCCACCGCCGCGCCGCGCAAGGCCGGGCCGCGCGGCAGCCGGTCCAGCCAGTAGCCGCCATACAGGCCGAGCAGGGCCGAGGCGAACAGCACCGCGGCCAGCAAGGCGCCGGTGGCCTGCACCGACAACTGCAATTGCTTGCCCAGCGCCAGGACCAGCAGCGGAGAAATCACCGCCCGCGACAGGGACAGCAAAAAGGAAGACAGCAGCACGCGCCGCACCACGGAAGAACGCAGATCCACGACAACACCTTGTAAAGCAAAGGGAACCGCTGCAGTATTGCCGATAAAGCGGAATGTAAAAATGGATGCACCCATGAATAAATACTTCCGCTTTTATCCTACCCACCCACCAGGAACGGCTATGCGGCTGCAGCAGCAATATCAGCAACTCTATGCGGCCTATGGCGATGCCCCGGCCCAGCCCGGCCTGCCGCAGCTGGCCGAACTGTGGCGCTGCGGCGAGCGCAACGCCCGGCTGCAACTGGCCAGGATGCGCGAACGGGGCTGGCTGGAGTGGCGGGCCGGCCGCGGACGCGGCCACCGCTCCACGCTCAGGCTGCTGCAGCGGCCGGACGAACTGGAATGGCAGCAGTTGCAAGGCATGCTGGCGCGCGGCCAGCTGGAACAGGCTTTTTCCCGGCTGGAACCGGCCCGGCAACAGCGCTTGCTGGCCGCCCTGCCGCAGCACCTTGGCGCCGGCGACAGCGGGCGCAGCCTGCGCATCCCGATACCGCACGCGCCGTTGACGCTGGATCCCCAGCACGTCGACTCCCGGCTGGAATCGCATCTGGTGCGGCAGATATTCGACCGCTTGTGCCGCCACGACCGCCTGGGCCAGGAACTGCGGCCGGCGCTGGCCCATCACTGGGAAGCCGACGCGGCAGGCCGGAACTGGCGCTTCTGGCTGCGTCCCGGCCTGCGTTTCCACGACGGCGGGCCGCTGGACGCCGAAACCGCCGCCGCCAGCCTGCTCAGACTGAAGCGGCCGGACAATCCCTACCACTCGCTGTACGCCCACTTGCAACGGGTGGACGTGCACGACGCGCTGTCGTTCAGCTGCCGGCTGTCCGAAGCCGACCGGCTGTGGCCGCAGCGGCTGGCCACCGCCAATTCGTCCATCGTGCCGATGCGGCGCGGCGCCGATTTCGAGCGCATGCCGGTGGGCAGCGGGCCGTTCCGCGTCGAGCTGCTCAGCCCGCAACGGCTGAAACTGGCCGCCTTCGACCAGCACTACCGCGAGCGCGCGCTGCTGGACGCGATCGAGTTGTGGATCATCCCGTCCCCGGCCGAACAGGATTTCCACCTGCGGCTGGAATACGGCAATCTGCGCGGCGCCACCATGCTGCAATCGGCCTGCACCTATCTGCTGCTGTCGCCGCGCAGCATCCGCGTGGCGGCCGAGCAGCGCTTGCCGCTGATGCGCTTCCTGGCCGAGCCGCATCCGGTGGCCGATTGCGACGAGCGCGCGCCGGCCTTGGGGCTGCAACCCGGTTGGCGTCATCCGCGCCCGGCGCCGGCTCCGCCGCCGCGGCTGGACGGCGCGCGGCTGACGCTGTTCCATTACGATCTGCCCTGCTTCCCGCCGCTGGCCGACGCGCTGGCGAAACGGCTTGCGCAGTCGGGCATCGCGCTGGAGATCCATGGTCTGTCGCGGCGCGAATTCTTCGGCAGCGCCGGCTGGCGCGACCGCGCCGACCTGATCCTGTGCAGCGAGCTGCTGCACGACGACCGCGACTACGGCATGTTCGAATGGCTAAGCGGCTGCAGCACGCTGCAGCTGGGCTTGTCGCCCGACGCCTCCGCCCGCCTGGCCCGGGACATGCGCCGCCTGCAGGCCGAGCCGGAATTCGCCGCGCGCGAGGACGGCTACCGCCGCGCCGGCGACTGGCTGGTGGCCGAAGGCTGGATGCTGCCGCTGTCGCACGAGACGCTGGGCCACGACGCCAGCCCTCAGTTGGCCGGCCTGCAGCTGGGCGGCAACGGTTGGACCGACTTCGCCGGCTTGTGGCTGCGCGGCTGAATTGACGCGCGTCAAATCCGGACGCGCACCGCCTCTTGAAAGCGCGGACATGCGCCTCATCTTTGGCTACAGGACGGCGAATCCGTCGTAAGCCCATGAACTGAAAGGAGAAGCAAATGAGCATGCTGCCCGCCCGCCATAGCCTGTTTGACGAGTTTTTCCGCGACTTCACGCCGGGTTTCCTGGTCAAGCCCTTGCACGGCGACGCGCTGCCGGCGCAGATCAAGATGGACGTCAAGGAAACCGGCGAGGCTTACCAGGTCGAGGCCGAGTTGCCCGGCGTCGGCAAGGAGGACATCCATGTGGAGATCGACGGCGCGCTGGTGACGATCAAGGCCGAAGTCCGGCAGTACGACCAGCAGGGCAAGGACGAGCGCCCGCTGCGCAACGAGCGCTACTACGGCCTGGTGTCGCGCAGTTTCCAGCTGCCGCAGGACATAGACCGCGAAACCGCCAGCGCCCGCTACGAGAACGGCGTGCTGAACCTGACGCTGCCGAAACGGCGCAACGGCGGCGCCGGCCAACGGCTGCGGATCGAATAAGCAGGCTGCGGCAATAAAAAACGCGCCGGTTTCCCGGCGCGTTTTTTGACGACATCAAAGCGGGATCAGGCCAGGATCTTGGACACGATCTCGTAGACGTCCTTCGACAACTCGGCCTTGGCCAGCCGCTCCAGCTCGGCGCGCATCTTCGCCTGCCGGCCCGGCTCCAGCTTCAGCAGCCGGCGGAAGGCGCGGCTCAGACCGCTGGCGACCTGCGGATTGATCGCGTCCAGTTCCAGGATGCGGTCGGCCAGGAAGCGGTAGCCGCTGCCGTCCTCGGCGTGGAAGTGGAACAGATTGCCGCCGAAGGCGCCCAGCAGCGCGCGCACCTTGTTCGGGTTGCGGATGCTGAACGCCGGGTGATGCAGTGCTGCCTGCACATGCTGCAACGTGCCTTCCAGCTGGCTGCTGCCGATCAGCGTGAAGAACTTGTCCATCACCAGCGCCTCTTGCTGCCAACGCGAACCGAAGGCGGTGAAGCAGGCGTCGCGCTCCTGGCCGTCGCGGTCGCGCAGCGCCAGCAGCGCGCCCATCTGGTCGGTCATATTGTCCGCGTCCAGGCACTGCTTGCCGGCGACCTCGGCCGGCCAGGCGTCGTCCAGCCGGTTCAGCATCCACAGCGCGCGGTTCTTCAGACTGCGCTTGCCGGAGTCCTGCGGCTTGTAGTCGCGGGTCAGGTTCAGCTCGTAAGCTTCGCGCCATTCGCCGCGCAGCGCCTGCGCCAGCTGGTCCAGCACGAATTCGCGCACTTGATGGATCACCGCCGGATCGGCGTTGTCCACCATCTCCAGAATCTCGCTCTCGGCCGGCAGGCTCAGCATCAGCGCCTTGAACGCCGGGTCCAGGCTCAGGTCCTTCAGCACCGAGCGGAAGGCGCCGACGAAGGTGGCCGACAGTTGCAGTTCGCGGCCGGCGGCGGCGTCGACGATCAGCTGCTTGAACAGGCGCTCGGCGAAAATCTGCCCGGCTTCCCAGCGGCAGAAGCTGTCGCTGTCGTTGGCCATCAGGAACACCAGCTGCTCGTCGCGCCAGTCGTACTCCAGCTTCACCGGCGCGGAGAAGCCGCGCAGCAGCGACGGCACCGGCTCGGCCGGGACGTCGACGAAGGTGAAGCTCTGCTCGGCGGCCTTGACGTCCAGCACGCGCGAGACGCCGACGGCCTCGGCCTCGCCGGCCAGGCGCAGCGGCAGATCGCGACCGTCGGCGCCGACCAGGCCCAGCGCCAGCGGAATATGGAAGGGCAACTTGTTCTGCTGTCCCGGCGTGGCCGGGCAGCTCTGCTTGACGGTCAGCGTATAGCTTTGCCCGGCCGGGTCGTAGCGGGACGACACGGCGAGGCGCGGCGTGCCGGCCTGGCTGTACCACAGCGCGAACTGCGACAGGTCGGCGTCGTTGGCGTCGGCCATCGCGGCGCGGAAGTCGTCGCAGGTGACGGCCTGGCCGTCGTGGCGCTTGAAGTACAAGTCCATGCCCTTGCGGAAGCCGTCGCGGCCCAGCAGCGTCTCGTACATCCGCACCACTTCAGAACCCTTTTCGTACACGGTCATCGTGTAGAAGTTGTTCATCTCGATATAGCTGTCCGGGCGGATCGGGTGCGCGGTCGGGCCGGCGTCCTCGGGGAACTGCGCCATCCGCAGGCCCTTGACGTCCTCGATGCGCTTGACCGCGCGGCTGTAGATGTCGGCGCTGAATTCCTGATCGCGGTAGACGGTCAAGCCTTCCTTCAGCGACAGCTGGAACCAGTCGCGGCAGGTGACGCGGTTGCCGGTCCAGTTGTGGAAGTATTCGTGGCCGATCACCGCCTCGATATCCTCGAAGTCCGCGTCGGTCGCGGTATCCTGGCGCGCCAGCACATACTTGGTGTTGAAGATGTTGAGGCCCTTGTTCTCCATCGCGCCCATATTGAAGTCGCCGACGGCGACGATCATATAGATGTCGAGGTCGTACTCCAGGCCGAAGCGCTCCTCGTCCCACTTCATCGAGTGCTTGACCGACTCCATCGCGTGGGCGGTCTTGTCCTGGTCGGCCGGCTCGGTCCAGATCTCCAGCGCCACCTCGCGGCCCCGCATGGTGACGAACTTGTCCTTCAGCGCCACGAGCTTGCCGGCCACCAGCGCGAACAGATAGGACGGCTTGCGGTAGGGATCGACCCATTTGACCCAGTGGCGCTTCTTGTCGACCATGCCCTCGCCGACCTTGTTGCCGTTGGACAGCAGCACTGGGTACTTCTGCTTGTCGGCCTTGATCGTCGTGGTGAACTTGGCCATCACGTCCGGACGGTCCAGATAATAGGTGATCTTGCGGAAGCCTTCCGGTTCGCACTGGCTGAACAGATTGCCGCCGGACGCGTACAGGCCCATCAGGCTGGTGTTGGCGGCCGGGTCTAGCTCGGTCTCCACTTCCAGAATGAAGCTGTCCGGCACCTGACTCACCGTCAGCACGTCGTCTGCGAGACGGTAGCGGCCCTCGTCCAGCCTCTCGCCGTCCAGCAGCACCGACACCAGCTTGGCGCTGCCGTCCAGCTTCAGGTCGGCATCGACGCTGCCGTCGTTGCGAGTCACCACCAGCCGCGACTGCACGCGGGTGAACGCGTCTTCGATGTCGAACACCAGATCGACGCGGTCGATCAGGAAGGCCGGAGCCCGGTAATCGTTGCGATATTTCACTTCTGGCTGCTGCGCCATGTATCCTCCTTGGGCCGGCGTCCCCGCCGGTCTCATTCATAGACAGCGCGGCGCCTGATCGACGCCGCTTATTGTCGACATGCCGGCCGCTTGGTCAGCGGCCCGCAATCCATTTGCCGCCGCCTGCCGCCAGTTTCAGGCGGCAGGTATCGTCGGACGCCGCTTGCGCAACGAGCTCGAAAGTCATCAACTCGTCGCGGCGGAAGGCATGCAGCTTGATCGTGTCGCCGGCCTGAAGCCGGGCAAGCTGCTTGTCCAAATCGTAGGCGCGCAGCTTGTCCACCGCCACCACCACGTCGCCGCCGGACAGGCCGGCCTGCTGGGCGGCGCCGCCGTCCAGCACCTGGACCAGCCGGACGCCGGCGGCATCGGCCGCGGTCCTGGCGCCCAGCGTCAGCGGCGCCGGCTTGCCGGCGAAGGCGTCGACGACGCCGCCGCGGTCGGACGCGCCCTGCGCCGCCTCGAATTTCAGCTCCACGCCCTGGCTCGCCAACAGCTCGGCCAACGGCAAATCCTCGGTGCTGCGCAAGGCCAGATCGAAGAACGGTTTCAGTTTCAGGCCGGTGGTCTCGATCGCGATCTTCTCCCACTCGTCCTCTTCCAGGCCCTTGCCGTCGGCCAGCCACTTGCTCCACAGCGCGCGCATCACATCGTCCAGCGATTGCTTGCCCTTGCTGTCGCGACGAATGACGAGATCCAGCGCCAGCGCCGCCAGCGAACCCTTGGTGTAATAGCTGACGATGCTGTTCGGGCTGTTCTCGTCCTGGCGGTAGTATTTGGTCCAGGCCTCGAAGCTCGATTGCTCCAGCGTCTGCTTCAGTCTGCCGGCGCCGCGTTGCACGCCGGTGATGGTCTCGGCCAACAGACCCAGATAGCGCTTCTCGTCTATCAGGCCGCAGCGGACCAGGGTCAGGTCGTCGTAGTAGGAGGTGATGCCCTCGAAGGCCCACAGCAGACGGGTCATGCCCTCGCGGTTCAGGTCGTACGGCGCGAACGCCGCCGGCTTCATCCGTTTGACGTTCCAGCTGTGGAAGTATTCGTGGCTGATCAGGCCCAACAGTTTCAGGTAGCCGTCGCCGATCTCGGCCGCGCCCGGCGCCGGCAGATCGTCGCGGTTGGCCACCAGCGCCGTCGACGCCCGATGTTCCAGACCGCCGTAGACATCCTTGCCGACGAAGAGCATGAACACATAGCGATCGAACGGCGCCGGCTCGCCGAACAGCCTGATCTGGTATTCGCAGATCTTCTTGCAGTCGTCGGCCAGCCGCTTCAGATCGGCCTGGAATCGGCCGGAGACGACAAACTCGTGCGGCACGCCGCAGGCCTTGAAGCTGACCTTGTGAAAATCGCCCAGTTCCACCGGATGGTCGATCAATTCGTCGTAGTCAGCCGCCCGGTAAAGACCGAAGCCGCTCTTCTTCTTGACGTCGACCGCCGGCAGGCTGGTCGCCACTTTCCAATTGGCATGAAATTTTCCGTCCGGCGCCTGGATGTCCACGGTGCAGGACTCGTTCTCGTAGCCCTCGGCCGCCAGAAACACGCTGGTGCCGTTGAAGAAGCCGCGCTCGCCGTCCAAATAGGCGCCACGCACCGACAGGTCGAAGGCGTAGACCTGATAGCGCAGCGTCAGCTCGCCCTTGGCCGGCGCCGCCTGCCAGCGGTTCTTCGCCAGCTGCCGCAGCGGCACCGCCTTGCCGCCAGCCTCCGCGGCCAGGCTGACGATGTGTTTGGAAAATTCACGGATCATATAACTGCCGGGAATCCACGTCGGCAAAAAAAACACCTGGCCATTCTTGGCCGGGTGCGTGACTGTGACGGTGACATCGAACAGATGCGCCTGCGGCGAGGCCGGACGCAGCGTGTAGTGTACGGGAGCGGAGAGGGTCATGAGCAGCCTGCAAGCGTTGCAAAACCTGATGATTCTAGCATCGGCGCGTATTTAGCGCCGTCATTTATGCCGTATTGATCCATATCAATGAGTGGCGCCGACAGACCAATACAATTGCATGAGTGGCAATATGAACTGTTCACATCGCTACTCTTGAAACGACGCAGGAAAAGACATACCGGGACCGATCATGCTGATTATGCTTCTGGCTCGCACATTGCAATTGTTTTAGAATAACGGCATTGGTCAAGTGGAAATTTGGTGCTGTCGAAACGGCCTGCGAACTGCTAATACAGACATCAAAGCCTATCGATACAGGTCAAGCACCTGGTTCAACTTTGCAGATTCGGTTCCCCGCGGCTTGCCTCTAGCCTTCCCCTCCAGATTGGGTTGCAGGCGCGAAGTTCAAGCCGCCATGGTTTGTCGTGTTCTGAAGTTAGCAACCTTGGAGATAACCTTAAATGGAAACGCAACCCACTTATAACTATAAGGTGGTGCGCCAGTTTGCCATCATGACCGTAGTTTGGGGCATAGTCGGCATGCTGGTGGGCGTCATCATCGCGGCCCAGCTGGTCTGGCCCGAACTCAACTTCGGCCCGTGGTTCCACTTTGGCCGGCTGCGCCCGCTGCACACCAACGCCGTCATCTTCGCCTTCGGGGGCTGCGGCCTGTTCGCCACATCCTATTATGTGGTGCAGCGCACCTGTAACGTCCGCCTGATTTCCGACAAGCTGGCAGCCTTCACCTTCTGGGGCTGGCAGCTGGTCATCGTGCTGGCCGTGATCACCCTTCCGCTCGGCTACACCTTCGCCAAGGAATACGCCGAGCTCGAGTGGCCGATCAAGCTGTTGATCGCCGTGGTCTGGATCGTGTACGCCATCGTGTTCTTCGGCACCATCGCCATCCGCAAGGTCCAGCACATCTACGTGGCCAACTGGTTCTACGGCGCCTTCATCCTGGCGGTGGCGCTGCTGCACATCGTCAACTCCGCCTTCGTGCCGGTGACGCTGTGGAAGTCCTACTCGGTCTATGCCGGCGCCGTCGACGCGATGGTGCAATGGTGGTACGGCCACAATGCGGTGGGCTTCTTCCTGACCGCCGCCTTCCTCGGCATGATGTACTACTTCGTGCCCAAACAGGCCGGCCGCCCGGTGTATTCCTACCGGCTGTCGGTGGTGCACTTCTGGGCGCTGATCTTCACTTATATGTGGGCCGGTCCCCACCACCTTCACTACACCGCGCTGCCGGACTGGACCCAGTCGGTCGGCATGGTGTTTTCGCTGGTGCTGCTGGCGCCGTCCTGGGGCGGCATGATCAACGGCATCATGACCTTGTCCGGCGCCTGGCACAAACTGCGCACCGACCCGGTGCTGAAGTTCCTGGTGGTATCGCTATCCTTCTATGGCATGTCGACGTTTGAAGGTCCGATGATGTCGATCAAGACCGTCAACGCGCTGTCGCACTACACCGACTGGACCATCGGCCACGTTCACTCCGGCGCGCTGGGCTGGGTGGGCTTCATCACCATCGGCTCGATGTACTACCTGATTCCGCGCCTGTTCGGCCGCGACACCATGTACAGCGTCAAGCTGATCGAGGCCCACTTCTGGCTCGCCACCGTCGGCGTGGTGCTCTACATCGCCGCGCTGTGGATTTCCGGCGTCACCCAGGGCCTGATGTGGCGCGCGCTCAATGCGGACGGCACGCTGACCTACGCCTTCGTCGAGGCGGTCAAAGCCACCTATCCGTACCACTTCGTGCGCTTCCTCGGCGGCGCCCTGTATTTGTCCGGCATGCTGCTGATGGCCTACAACACCTTCCGCACGGTATCGGCCGGCCGCGCCGTCGATGCCAAGATTCCGGCCATCACCGCGCAAGCACACTAATCGGACAAGAACAATCATGGACAAAATCCAGAAACTGATAGAAGAACATGTCGGCTGGCTGATCGTACTGACCCTGCTGGTGGTCAGCGTCGCCGGCCTGGTCGAAATCCTGCCGCTGGCCTTCCAGAAGTCGGTCACCGAGCCAGTAGCCGGCGTCAAGCCGTACACCTCGCTGCAGCTGGCCGGCCGCGACATCTATATCCGCGAAGGCTGCTACAACTGCCACTCGCAGATGATCCGCCCGTTCCGCGCCGAAACCGAGCGCTACGGCCATTATTCGGTGGCCGGCGAGTCGGTGTACGACCACCCGTTCCAGTGGGGCTCCAAGCGCACCGGTCCGGACCTGGCCCGCGTCGGCGGCCGCTACTCCGACGAATGGCACCGCGTGCACCTGACCAATCCGCGCGACGTGGTGCCGGAATCGAACATGCCCGCCTTCCCGTGGCTGGCCAAGAACCTGGTGGACGCCGACGTGATGCCGCTGAAGATGGAGGCGCTGCGCAAGGTCGGCGTGCCTTACACCGACAAGGACATCGCGGAAGCCAAGGCCCAGGTCGAAGGCAAATCCGAGATGGACGCGCTGGTCGCCTACCTGCAGGGCCTCGGCCTTGCGCTGAAGAATGTGCGCTGAGCCATGGACTGGGTTACGTTCGGACGTTCGCTGTTCACCGTGGTCTGCTTCGCGTTCTTCATCGTGGTGCTGATCATCGCCTATAGCAAACGCTCCAGGAGCCGGTACGAGGAGGCAGCCAACCTGCCCTTCCTCGATGACGACAAGGTAGAGGAGGCCGGACGCGAGCAGGCCTCCAGCGGAGCAAGAAAATGAGTCAATTCACAAGCGATTTCTGGAATAT
Organism: Chromobacterium sp. ATCC 53434; assembly: GCF_002848345.1. NCBI lineage: Bacteria > Pseudomonadati > Pseudomonadota > Betaproteobacteria > Neisseriales > Chromobacteriaceae > Chromobacterium > Chromobacterium sp. ATCC 53434. Next base: position 3,713,003 of record NZ_CP025429.1, read on the forward strand.
CTGGATTATCGTGATCGTGTTGGGCGGCCTGATCTGGCTGACCCTGCTGGTATTCACCCAGTCCAAGACCACGGTCAACAAGGGGGAGGAAGTCCAGATCACCGGCCATGTCTGGGACGGAGACCTGGCCGAGTACAACAATCCGCTGCCGCGCTGGTGGATGTTGATGTTCTACCTGACGCTGCTGTTCGCCGTCGTCTACCTGGTGCTGTATCCGGGCCTGGGCGACTTCAAGGGCTACTTCAAGTGGACCTCGCTCGGCCAGTACAAGGAAGAACGCGCCAAGGCCGAGGCCAAGTACCAGCCGCTGTACGACAAATTCCTGAAACAGGACCTGAAGGCGGTGGCGGGCGACCCGCAGGCGCAGGAAATGGGCAAGCGCCTGTTCCAGACCTACTGCGTGCAATGCCACGGCGCCGACGCGCGCGGCGCCAAGGGCTTCCCCAATCTGGTGAATCATGACTGGCTGTACGGCGGCTCGCCCGACACCATCAAGACCACCATCCTGCACGGCCGCCACGGTCAGATGCCGGCCTGGGGCGCGGTGCTCGGCGAGGAGAAGGTCAAGGACGTGGCCAACTACGTGCTGTCGCTGTCGGTCACCAAGAAGAAGTTCGACGCCGAGCGCGCCACGCGCGGCAAGGAGACCTTCGCCACGCTGTGCTCGGCCTGCCACGGCCCCGACGGCAAGGGCAATCAGCAACTGGGCGCGCCCAACCTGACCCACCCGTCCGGCAACTGGCTGTACGGCGGCACCGAAAAGACCATCATCGAGACCGTCACCAACGGCCGCAACAACCAGATGCCGGCCTGGAAGGACTTCCTCGGCGAAGGCAAGGTGCATCTGCTGGCCGCCTATGTCTGGAGCCTGTCCAACAACCCCAAAGCCCCGCAGTAAACCCGGCCCGCCGCCCGCCCGGCGGGCGGCGCCCCTCTCCTGCTCCACCACGGGCCCCGGCCGGCGGCATCGTTTGACGCCGCGCCGGGTCCCGTTCAGGAAAACGCAATGTCCGACTCGTTGAATAAGATCCCCGTCAAGGTCGAGACCGCCGGCAGCGACGGCGCCACCGTCTCGCTGTACGAAGCCCAGAAGAAAATCTACCCGCGCGCGGTCAGGGGCATGTTCAACAATTTCCGCGTCCTGTTCGTGCTCGGCACCCAGCTGGCCTATCTCGGCCTGCCCTGGCTGCAATGGAACGGTCGCCAGGCGGTGTTCTTCGACATGGTGGGCCGCAAGTTCTACCTGTTCGGCCTGACCATCTGGCCGCAGGACTTCGTCTATCTGGCGGCGCTGTTGATGTGCTGCGCCTTCGGCCTGTTCACCTGGACCACCATCGCCGGCCGGCTGTGGTGCGGCTATTCCTGTCCGCAGACGGTCTACACCGAGATCATGCTGTGGATAGAACAGTGGGTCGAAGGCGACCGCGGCAAGCGGATGAAGCTGGACGCCGCGCCGATGAGCATGAGGAAGCTGAGGCTGAAAACGATCAAGCACGCGATCATGATCGCGTTCTCGCTGTGGACCGGCTTCACGCTGGTCGGCTACTTCACGCCGATACGCAGCCTGACCGCGGCGCTGCCGACCTTCGGCTACGGTCCGTGGGAAATGTTCTGGATGTTCTTCTACGCCGGCTTCACCTATCTGTTCGCCGGCTTCATGCGCGAGCAGGTGTGCAAGTATATGTGCCCCTACGCCCGCTTCCAGGGGGTGATGTTCGACGCCGACACGCTGATCATCTCCTACGACGAGGCCCGCGGCGAACCGCGCGGCTCGCGCAAGAAGGGTTCGGACCCGCAGGCGCAGGGACTCGGCTCCTGCATCAATTGCAGCATCTGCGTCCAGGTGTGCCCGGTCGGCATCGACATCCGCAATGGCCTGCAGTACGAGTGCATAGGCTGCGCCGCCTGCATCGACGCCTGCGACGAGGTGATGGACAAGATGAGCTACCCGCGCGGCCTGATCCGCTACACCACCGAAAACGCGCTGGAGGGCAAGTATCCGGAAAAAGCCATCGCCTCGCGGCTGAAACGGCCGCGGGTGGTGATGTACGTGCTGGTGCTGGCCATCGTGTTCGGCGCCGCCATCACCTCTCTGGCGCTGAGGAAGCCGTTCAAGGTGGACATCATCCGCGACCGCGCCTCGCTGGTGCGCGAAACCGAGGAGGGCTGGCTGGAGAACACCTATACCGTCAAGATCATCAACACCACCGACAGCGAGCAGCGCTTCCGCATCTCGGCCACCGGCTTGCCGGCGCTGAAGGCCAAGGCGGAAACGCCCGAGATCCGTGTCGGCGCCGCCGACGCCGCCTCGGTCACCGTGCATGTCGAGGCCGACCCGCAGTACGCCACCAAGGGCAGCCACGAGATCCACTTCGTCATAGAATCCGTCAACCACCCGCCGTTGCGCGTGGAAGAAAAATCCAGCTTCATCGGAGAGTAATGCATGCAGCACACCGCCCACCACCCGCCCCGCCCCTGGTACAAGGAACCCTGGCCGTGGATATTGTTCGGCATCCCGCTGGTGTCCATCATCGTCGGCATCTTCTTCCTGGCGGCCGCGATCAAGTCGGATGACGGCCTGGTCACCGACGACTATTACAAGAAGGGCAAGGCCATCAATATGGAGCTGCGCCGCGACAAGGCCGCGGCGCAGATGGGCCTGAGCGCCCAGCTGATGTTCGGCAACGACGGCCGCAGCCTGCGCCTGATCACCAGCAGCAAGGTCAAGCTGCCGGACACGCTGGCGCTGCGCATGGTGCACCCGGCCCAGGACGACTTCGACGAGAACGCCGAGATGACGATGGCCGGCCCCAATCTGTACCAGGGCATCCTGGCCAAGCCGCTGGTCAACGCCAACCACTGGTATGTGTTGGTCGAGGACCACGGCAAGACATGGCGCATCACCGGCGAATGGAAGACGACGCAAGGACCGGTGATGCAGCTGGGCCAGCCCAAGCTGGAGCCGGCTGCGAACTGAAGCGGGACGAGACGGCCCGCAGGCGGGCCGCCGTCAGATGGTCGCGTCCGAGTGGTAACGCAGCCAGAAGGCCTCGCGGCAGCCGCTGTCGAAGCTCTTGCGCGGCGGGGCGATGCCCGGCGAGGCCCCCAGCGCCAGCACCTCGTAGCTGATCCAGCATTCGGAGCAGGCCAGCTCGCTCGGGTAGTCGTCGACCTCGATGCTGCGGCGTATCGCCACGCCGTTGTCGAAACGGTAGACGCACTCCCTCAGCGTCACCTCGCAGTCCGCCTCGCGCCAGCTGCGGCGGCTTTCCTCGCGGCCGACGACGCGCTCGGCGCCGGCGCCGCCCATGATGGCCCGCGCGTAGCCCGCCAGCGCTTCGAACCCCGCCTCGCTCATGGCGCCTCCTTGCGGATGTCGGCCAGCAACGGCTGGGCCAGCCGGCGGTAGTCGTCGCCGTCCAGCACGATGGACGCGTCCAGCCGGCCGGCGTTGAAGGCGATCTCGCGGTAGCGCGCCAGCAGCTGCGGGTCCGCGACCAGGCGGATCGCCGGATCGAAGCTGAACGGCGGAATCGAACCGATCACGCAGCCGGTGACGGCCTCGGCGTCGGCCGCGTCGGCCAGCTTGACCTTGCGCGCGCCAACGGCTGCGGCCACCTTGGCGAAGTCCACCCGCTCGTCGCCGGGCAGCACCGCCAGCACATAGTGTCCGGGCGCGTCGACGACGCGGCACAGCATCGCCTTGGCGCCCTGCCCGATCTCGGTGCCGCGCAGCGCCGCCACCGCGTGCGAGCCGCCCTCAGCCGGATGCTCGACCACCCGGAAACGGGCGCCGCCGGCCTCCAGCCACTGCCGCAAACGCTCAAACATGTCTTCCCTCCTGCCGGTGCGCCCAATGCGGCGCGATATCGCCAACATGGCGGCAAGCGGAGGCAAAAGCAAGACCGCCTCGCGCCGGCGGCGGCATCGAAGACCCGGCGGCCGTCTTGGCGGAAAAACGACAGCGGCGGACCGGTCCGGCGGCCGCCGGCGCCCCGTCGCCGCCGCAAGAAATCGATACAGAAATCGTATTGACGTATCAAGTTGTATACAGTCTACGATGAACGATATGAGAAAAACGCATGAAAACCGGCTTTATCCTTTGGCAAAAATCATCAAAAAACCAAAGTCAATGCTCTAAATATTACAACGTAATTAATAATTCTCTAAAAAAATTTTCACATCTCAACATTTCCTCGATATGATCTTGCGCTGCCTACAAAATCCAAGGCAATCATAAAAAACATAAAACATCGCTCGTTGCTGGTGATGTCCCAAGTCACTCGAAGGAAACCCTTATGTCTACACAATCGCATCCCAGGGGGCTTTATCTGCTCTTTGTGACGGAGATGTGGGAGCGCTTCAGCTACTACGGCATGCGCGCCATCTTCACGCTGTACATGATCAAAGCGCTGCTGTTCGACAAGGCCCATGCCTCGGACATCTATGGCACCTACACCGGCCTGGTCTACTTCACTCCGCTGATCGGCGGCTACATCGCCGACCGCTACTGGGGCAACCGCCGCTCCATCCTGGCCGGCGGCGTCCTGATGGCCCTCGGCCAATTCATGCTGTTCTTCTCCGGCTCGCTGCACGAGACCAATGTTCCGACCGCCTCGGCGCTGCTGTACGGCGGCCTGGGCCTGCTGATCGCCGGCAACGGCCTGTTCAAGCCGAACATTTCGTCCATGGTCGGCCAGCTGTACGCCCCGGGTGACAAGCGCGTCGATTCCGCCTTCACCATCTTCTACATGGGCATCAACACCGGCTCGCTGATCGCGCCGCTGGTATGCGGCACGCTGGGCGACACCGGCAATCCGGGCGACTTCAAGTGGGGCTTCATGGCCGCCGGCATCGGCATGCTGCTGTCGCTGGCCGTGTTCTCGCTGTTCAAGAACAAATACCTGGTGACGCCGGAAGGCAAGCCGATCGGCCTGGCGCCGAAGCGCCACCACGAGAGCGGAGAAAAAGTGGTCCACGCGCCGCTGACCGCCATCGAGAAGCAGCGTCTGGCCGTGATCCTGATCGTGTCCGCCTTCGTTATCTTCTTCTGGTCCGCCTTCGAGCAGGCCGGCGCCTCGCTGACCTTCTTCGCCGAAGAGCAGACCAACCGCAATCTGCTGGGCTACGTGGTTCCGGCCTCCTTCTTCCAGTCGCTGAACCCGGTTTCGGTGGTGATCTTCGCGCCGATCTTCGCCTGGATCTGGACCAAGCTGGGCCACAAGGGCATGGAACCGTCGTCGCCGGCCAAGATGGCGCTCGGCCTGTTCTTCCTGGCGCTGGGCTACCTGGTGATCGCCTTCGGCGTCGACGGCCTGGCGCCGGGCGTCAAGGTCAGCATGCTGTGGCTGGTCAGCCTGTATGTGCTGCACACCTTCGGCGAACTGAGCCTGTCGCCTATCGGCCTGTCGCTGGTGGTGAAACTGTCGCCGGCCCGCTTCACCGGTCTGATGATGGGCATCTGGTTCCTGTCCTCCGCCGCCGCCAACAAGTTCGCCGGCACGCTGTCCGAGCTGTACCCGGATCCGGCCAAGCCGGTGCCGTACTTCCTCGGCCACGCCATCACCAATCTGCACGACTTCTTCATGCTGTTCGTGATCATGGCCGGCGCCAGCTCCATCGTGCTGTTCGCGCTGTCCTCGGTCTTGAAGAAGATGATGCACGGCCGCCAGTAAGCGCGCGCCATCCGCACCGAAACGCCACCTCCGGGTGGCGTTTTTGCTGGATCAACGGGCAGACGCCGACTGCGGTCTGTGATAGCCTTGCGCCGATCCTGTACCCCGTTTGAAAACAAGATTACGGATGACTACCGCTGCAACTTCCTCCTGGCGGAAAACCGCCGGCTATGCCCTGCTGGCGCTGCTGGCCATCCGCCTGCTGGCGCTATGGGCGATCCCGCTGACCGACACCACCGAGGCGCGCTACGCCGAGATCGCCCGCAAGATGCTGGAGACCGGCAACTGGGTGACCCCGCTGCACGACTACGGCGTGCCGTTCTGGGCCAAGCCGCCGCTGTCCACCTGGCTGTCGGCCGCCTTCATGGGCATCTTCGGCGTCAACGAGCTGGCCGCCCGCCTGCCGGCGCTGCTGCTGGCGCTGGCCACGCTGTGGCTGACGGCCGGCCTGATGCGCCGCCGCGCCGGCGACGACGCCGCGATGGCCGCCGCGCTGATGCTGGCCGGCGGCCTGCTGTTCTACGGCGCGGCCGGCACCGTGATGACCGACCCGTCGCTGATGTTCTGCGTGACGCTGAGCCAGGTCGCGTTCTGGCGCGCGATGCACGGCGGCGGCCGGCTGTGGCGCTACGCCTTCTTCGCCGGCCTGGGCCTGGGCATGCTGGCCAAGGGTCCGCTGGACGTGGTGCTGGTCGGCATGCCCATCTTCTTCTGGGTGCTGATACGCAATGAATGGAAGCGGCTGTGGCGCGAGCTGCCGTGGATTTCCGGCACGCTGCTCGCCGCCGCCATCGCCGCGCCGTGGTACGCCTGGGCCGAAATCCGCACGCCGGGCTTCCTCGACTACTTCATCATGGGCGAGCACGTCAGCCGCTTCCTCGACGCCGGCTGGAAGGGCGACAAGTACGGCTTCGCCCACGCCACGCCGCGCGGCATGATCTGGCCGTACGCGCTGGGCGCGCTGTTCCCGTGGTCGCTGGCGATGCTGGCCTGGCTGGCCTGCCGCGCGCGCCGGCTGCCGGCCATCGTCCGCGCCGGCGACAATGACGGCTGGCTGCTGTATCTGTCGCTGTGGACCGTGATGACGCTGCTGTTCTTCACGATGTCCGGCAACATCATCTTCCCATACTCGCTGCCGATGCTGCCCGGCGCGGCGCTGTTGATGGCCGAGCTGTGGCGCCGCGACCCAGGCCCGCGCGCCGGCCGCGCGCTGCCGTGGCTGGCGCTGGCCTCCGGCGTCCTGGTGCTGGTCGCCATCGGTCTGCAGCGCCATGACGGCGCCCGCTACTTCCGCACGCAGAAGCCGGTGATCGCCGCCTGGCAGGCCGGGCAGCCGTCGCCGGACGCGATGCTGATGTACTGGGACAGCCGCCGCGAATTCTCGGCCGAGTTCTACAGCCAGGGCAAGGTGCGCACCACCGCCAAGCCGCAGGCGCTGGCCGACTTCCTGGCCGCCCATCCGGGCAGCTGGATCGCCACCGAGCAACGCGACTACGCCAGCCTGCCGCCGGCCGTCGCCGCGGCCTATGTCCGCGCCGCCGAGTTCCCGGTGATGAAGGACCGCATGCTGCTGCTGAAACCGGCCGCCGGCCACTGACTCCGGACAGAACCATGACCGACACCCGCACTCCCGGCTTCGTCCCGCCCTATCTGCTGGCGCTGCACGCCGCCGAACGGCCGGCCGACCCGCTGGTCAGCTGCCTGATCCCGGCCTACAACGAGTCGGAAAACATCGTGCCTATGCTGGAGACGCTGCACCGGCTGCTGTCCGAGCGCGGCTACCGGCACGAGCTGGTGGTCGTCGACGACGGCAGCCGCGACGACACCGTGCCCAAGGTGCTGGAGGCCGCCACCCGGCTGCCGGCGACGCTGATCCAGCTGTCGCGCAACTTCGGCAAGGAAATCGCGCTGACCGCCGGCATAGACAATATCGCCGGCGACGTGGCGGTGCTGATAGACGGCGACTTCCAGCACCCGCCCGAAATGGTGCCGGTGTTTCTGGACAAATGGCGCGACGGCTACGACATGGTCTACAGCGTGCGCGCCAACCGCGACAACGAGACGCTGGCCAAGCGCGCCTTCACCCGCGTGTTCTACGCGCTGCTGAACACCGGCGCGCCGCTGAAGATTCCGGAAAACACCCAGGACTTCCGGGTGCTGGACAAGAGCATACTGGAGGCGCTGCGGCAGATGCCGGAACGCAACCGCTTCATGAAGGGCCTGTACAACTGGGTGGGCTTCACCCAGCTGGCGATGGAGACGCAGACGCGGGAGCGCCGCGCCGGCAAGAGCAGCTTCAATTTCCGCAGCCTGCTGGGCCTGGGCCTGACCGGCCTGACCTCCTTCTCCAATATGCCGCTGCGCATCTGGACACTGATAGGCTGCGTGATCTCGCTGCTGTCGATAGGCTACGCCTTGTGGGAGCTGGTGCACACGCTGCTGTTCGGCAACCCGGTCAGCGGCTGGCCGACGCTGGTAGTCGCCGTCACCTTCCTCGGCGGCGTGCAGTTGCTGTCGATAGGCATACTCGGCGAGTACGTCGGCCGCATCTTCAACGAGGTCAAGGGCCGCCCGACCTATCTGATCAGCCGCATCAGCAAGCCCAGGGACGACGAGCGAGCATGAGCCGGCAACTGTTCTGGTTCGGCGTCGTCGGCGTGTCGGCGATGCTGCTGCATTTCGCGCTGGTGACGCTGGCGCTGGTGCCGCTGGGCGTGCCGCCGCTGATCGCCAACGCGCTGGGCTTTCTCGGCGCCTTCCAGATCAGCTACTGGGGCCACCGCCATTTCACCTTCGAGGCTCGCCACGTGCCGCACCGCCAGGCGCTGCCGCGTTTCTTCGGCGTGTCCTGCCTGAGCTTCTGCGTCAACGAGGCGGCCTACTTCCTGCTGCTGCGCTACGCGCCGCTCGATTACCGGGTTTCGCTGGCCATCGTGCTGTTCGGCGTCGCCGCGCTGACCTTCGCGCTGGGCAAGCTGTGGGCCTTCGCCTCGACGCCTCAAACAAATTAACCATGGCCCGGCGGCGCCCGCTAAACTTTTGCCTCAGGCCGTAGTCATACCGTCCATGACAAAACGATTGACACTCTGCGCCGACGACTTCGCCCAGTCCGGCAGGATCAGCGCCGGCATACTGCAGTTGATCGACGCCGGCCGCCTGTCGGCCACCAGCGTGCTCAGCCAGTCCCCGCGCTGGCCGGAGCTGGCGGGCGAGTTGAAGGCCAGGGCCGATCGGGCCGACGTCGGCCTGCACTTCAATCTGACCCACGCCTTCGAGACGCCGGCCAAGCCGCTGTCGCACTGGCTGATGAAGAGCCAGCTGCGCCAGTTGTCGCTGGCGGCGCTGCGCGACGAGGCGCTGTCGCAGATAGACCGCTTCGCCGAACACTTCGGCCGGCTGCCGGACTTCGTCGACGGCCACCAGCACGTGCACGCGCTGCCGGTGATACGCGACGCGCTGTTCGACGCGATCCAGCGCCGCTGGCAGCAGAATCCGCTGCCCTATCTGCGTTCGCCGGACAGGCTGGGCCATCCCGGCGACAACCGGCTCAAATCGCTGGTGCTGCGCAGCGTCTGCATCAATTTCGACGAGCAGGCCCATGAGCGCGGCTTCGCCACCACGCCGTGGTTCGGCGGCATGTACTCGCTGACGCCGCAGGCCGACTTCGCCGGCCTGATGCAGGCCTGGCTGGCCCGCTGCCCTGACCGGGCGCTGATCATGTGCCACCCCGGCCTGCCGGCAAGCGACGCCGACGATCCGATCGCCGCCTGTCGCGGCCGCGAGTTCGACTATCTGGCCGGCGACGCCTTCGCCGAACTGTGCCGCCGCCACCAGATCGCCATCGCCCGCTTCCCGGTAGAGACCGCCGTCGCGGCGTAAACGCTCACGCGTCCGGCCACGGCTGCGCCCACGGCTCGGCCAGCTCCGCCAGCCTGGCGAGGCACGGCTCCGCCGCGAAGCGCTCGCCGGCGGCGGGCGGGCGGACGAAGGCGAAACGCTCGCCGTCCAGCTCGAAACGCAGCGCATAGGCGTGCAGATAGCCGCGGTCGGCGGCGCTGCCGCCGTATAGCGCGTCGCCCAGTATCGGCGCGCCCTGCGACTTCATCGCCACCCGCAACTGATGGGTCTTGCCGGTGCGCGGCCTCAGCAGAAACAGCCTGAGCCCCGGCTGCAGCGAATAGCTGAAGAACTGCGTGACGGCCGGATGGTCCCGGCCCGCCGTCAGCCGCCAGGCGCCGCCCCTGCCCTTTTCCATGTCGCCGGCGACGCGGCCCTGCTTTTTCAGCGGCTTGCGGTCCGACAGCGCCAGATAATATTTCTCCACTTCGCGCGCCGCCAGCGCGTCGCCGAGCAGCCGCGCCGCCTCGGCCGAGCGCGCCACCAGGATCAGGCCGGACGTGATGCGGTCCAGCCGGTGCACCGGCCACAGCGCCTCGTCGCCGAGGCTGGCGCGCAGCGCGTCCATCAGGCCCGGCTCCTCGCCCTCGCGGTGGAAACCGACGCCGGGATGCTTGTCCACCAGATAGAAACGGGGATCGCTGTGGATCAGCGTGTACATCGATCCGCGCGGGGAAGGGGAAACCGCCGTCTCGGCGCCTGCCTCCGGCCTCACTGCCCGGCATCCTTGCGCTGCTGCAACTCGATGCGCAGCTGCTTGCGGATCTCGGCGGCGCGGAAACGCTGGCGCTGCTCCTCGGTTTCCAGCACCAGCGTCGGCACCGCCACCGGCTTGCCGTCCTGGTAGGCCACCATCGTGAAGTAACAGCTGTTGGTGTGGCGCTGGCCGCGGGTCTGGATGTTTTCCGCCACCACCTTGATGCCGACCTCCATCGAGGTGCGGCCGACATGGTTGACGCTGGCGAGGAAGGTCACCAGCTCGCCGACGTGTATCGGCTGCTTGAACAGCACCTGGTCCACCGACAGCGTCACCACATAGCTGCCGGCGTAACGGCTGGCGCAGGCGTAGGCCACCTGGTCCAGCAGCTTCAGCAGCACGCCGCCGTGGACATTGCCGGAAAAATTGGCCATGTCCGGCGTCATCAATACCGACATCGTCAGTTCGCGTTGTCCCTGGGCCTGCTCGCTCATTGCTGTCTCCTGATTTCAAGGCCGACATTTTGCCACGCCGATTGGAATCGGGCAGCGTCGCTTCTATACTGAAATAGTAGAGCCTGTTCACGATCTTCATGCCGGAAAAAGATCGCGGGCAGGCTCTGGAGAAGGAAGTTCTTCCATGTCCATTTCCAGCATCTCCGGGGGCTACGGCGGCTACTCGGCCCCGATGCACGGACCGAACTGCCAATGTCCAGCCTGCCAAGCCTTGTGCTCGCAGGCTGCGCCCGTTTCCAGCGCCGGCGACGCCGCCGCGCCTCAAACCGCCAACGCCGCCGCGCCGCCCTCGGCCGGCGACAAGACCGGCGGCGACGCCTCCGGCCAGAACGGCTCCGGCAATGCGCAAACCGCCCAGCAGACCAATGCCGCCGCGCCCAAGGCGCCGGACGGCAAGCCGCTGAACGACGCCCAGCAAAAGGAAGTGGAAGAGTTGAAGTCGCGCGACACCGACGTGCGCCGCCACGAGGCCGCCCACCAGGCCGCCGGCGGCGCGCTGGCCGGCGCGGCCAGCTTCACCTATCAGCAGGGGCCGGACGGCAGGCAATACGCGATAGGCGGCGAGGTGCCGATCCGGCTGAGCCAGGGCCACACGCCGCAGGAAACGATACAGAACGCCCAGACCGTGCGCGCCGCCGCGCTGGCGCCGTCGGACCCGTCCGGCCAGGACCGCGCGGTGGCGGCCGAGGCCTCGCAGATGGAGCAGCAGGCGCGCTCGCAGTTGCTGCAGCAGCAGAACGGCAATCAGAACCTCAGCCCGCTGCAGAAAATGCAGCAGGCCTCCGCCCCGGCCGGCAGCCAGCAGGCCAAGGGCGGCAATGTCGACACCTACGCCTAAATCTTTTTGCGGCATCGGCGGTTTTCTGCCGGATGCGCCACCTTGCATCTGGCCTGCTGGCCGGCCTGCGATACTCGTAGAATGATCGTAAACAGGCTCTAAGGTCTAAACCCGCCGCGCCAGCCGCAGGCCGTTGGCGATGACGATCAGGCTGGTGCCGACGTCAGCGAACACCGCCATCCACAAGCTGGCCACGCCGGCCAGCGCCAGGCCGAAGAAAACCAGCTTGATGCCGAGCGCGACGGCGATATTGAATTTCAGCACCCGCGCGCTGCGGCGGGCGTGCTCGATCAGGTCGGCCAAGCGCGACAGCCTGTCGTCCATCAGCGCGATGCCGGCGGTTTCCAGCGCGCTGTCCGAGCCGGCCGCGCCCATCGCGATGCCCAGATCGGCCCGGGCCAGCGCCGGCGCGTCGTTGACGCCGTCGCCGACCATCGCCACCTTGCCGCCGGCCTGCAACTGTTCGATGAAGCGCAGCTTGTCCTGCGGCAGCAGGCCGCCGTGCGCGGCGGAAACGCCGGTCAGCCGCGCCACCGAGCGCACCGCCTGCGGGCTGTCGCCGCTGAGCATCACCGAGCGCACGCCGAGACGGTTCAGCCGGGTAATGGTCTCGGCCGCCTCCGGCCGCACCTGGTCGGCCACCGCCAGCACGCCCAGCGCCCGCTCGCCGTCCAGCAGCACCAGCGCGCCCTCGCCCGCCACATCCAGCGCCTGCAGCGTCTGCTCCAGCAACGGCGACAGCGCACCCTGCTCCTCGGCCAACCGGCGGCTGCCCAGTTGCAGCGCGCGGCCGTCGACGCGGCCGCTGACGCCGCGACCGATCAGCTCGCTGACCTGCGCCGCCGCCGGAGCCGCCACCCGCCGGCGCGCCGCCTCGTCCAGCACCGCCCGCGCCAGCGGGTGGGTGGAATGGGCGTCCAGCGCCGCCGCCTGGGCCAGCACCGCCTCCTCGCCGCCGCCGTCCAGCGCGATCACGCGGGTGACGCGCGGCTCGCCGCGGGTCAGCGTGCCGGTCTTGTCGAAGCAGACGGTGTCGATGCGGGCCGCCATCTCCAGCGGCGCGCCGCCCTTGACCAGCAGGCCGTGGCGCGCGGCCGAGGCCAGCGCGCTGACCACGGTCACCGGCGTCGCGATCACCAGCGCGCACGGGCAGGCGATCACCAGCATCACCAGCGCGCTGTAGATCGCCTGGTGCCACGGCATCAGGCCCAGTAAGGGCGCGGCGACGGCGAAGGCCAGCGCCAGCATCAGCACCACCGGGGTGTAGACCGCGGCGAAGCGGTCGATGAAGCGCTGCGTCGGCGCCTTGGACGCCTGGGCGTCGCGGACGGTGGCGATGATGCGCGCCAGCACCGAGCCGGACGCCAGGGCCGTCGTCTCGATCTCGATCACGCCGCTGCCGTTGATGCTGCCGGCGAACACCGCGTCCTTGGGCCCCTTGTCCACCGGCAGGCTCTCGCCGGTGATGCTGGCCTCGTTGAAGCTGCTGTGGCCGTCGACGATGCCGCCGTCCAGCGGCACCCGCTCGCCGGGGCGCACCCGCACCCGGCTGCCCACCGCCACGTCGGCGGCTTGCGTCTCGCGCCAGCCGGCGCCGTCGGCCACCCAGGCGGTCTCCGGCGCCAGCGCCATCAGCGCGCGCACCGCCTCGCCGGCACGGGCCAGCGACATCGCCTCCAGCCGCTCGGCGATGGCGAACAGGAACAGCACCATCGCCGCCTCCGGCCACTGGCCGATCAGCATCGCGCCCATCACCGCCACCGACATCAGGAAATGAATGTTCAGCGTGCGGCTGGACAGCGCGATCCAGCCTTTTCTCAACGTGGGCACGCCGGCCAACAGAATCGAGCCCAGCGCCAGCGCCGCCACCGCGGGCTTGCCGTCGCCCAGGCTCCAGGCGGCCGCCTCGGCCGCCGCCGCGGTCAGTCCGGACGCGGCCAGCAACAGATTGGCGCGGCGGCTCGGCGCCTGCGGCGCGGCGGCGGACTCGCCGTCGTCCAGTTCCACCGCCCGCATGCCGACCTTGGCGATGGCGCTTTTGACGTCGTCCAGCTGCGGCAGGTCGTGGCGCAGCAGCAACACCCGCTCGATGAAGTTGAATTCCAGCGCCACGATGCCGTCGATGCCGGCCAGCGCCTTCTCGATCAGCCTGGCCTCGGTCGGACAGTCCATCGCCTGGATCTGCAGCCGCGACTGCCTGGCGCCCTCGCCGTCCCCCAGTTTCACCGCGGTCGGCGCGGCATGCTCGTGATCATGCGCGTGGCCGCAGGCCCCGCCATGCCGGTGGTCATGCTGATGATCATGATGCCCGTGGTCGTCGGCATGCCGATGCGTCCGCGGCTCGGTGCCGTCCAGGGCCAGCGCCGCCTCGGCCTTGGCCGAACAGCAGTCGCCGCCGTGGGCATGTTGCGGGCTCTGTTGCGGCAGTGCGGCCTTGCGATAACGCGTCGCGCTTGACATATGCGCCTCCATTGGTAGTCTGGGCACATTAGAAACCCTGTAGTGACTACAGGGTCAAGCGATATCGATCGGAGGCATAGCATGTTGATCGGAGAATTGGCGCGGCAAACCGGCTGCGACGTCGAAACCATACGCTATTACGAGCGCGAGGGCCTGCTGTCGGCGCCGCAGCGCTCGGCTTCCGGCTATCGCCGCTACACCGCAGAACAGCTGGGCGAGCTGAATTTCATCCTGCACTGCCGCTCGCTGGGCATGTCGCTGGCCGACATCCGCAATCTGGCGGCGTTCAAGGCCGACCACGAGCACGACTGCGAGGACATCAATCTGCTGATAGACCAGCAGATCGCCAAGGTGCACCAGCAGGTGGAGGCGCTGCGGCTGCTGGAACGCCAGTTACTGGCCTTGCGCGACAAATGCCACGAGCACCACGCGGCGGCCGACTGCGGCATCCTGCAGACGCTGGTCGAGGCGGCCGAGGGCGCGCCCTGCGTCTGCCACACGCCGTTCGGCCAGGACAATCACGGCCACAGCCACGACTACGACCACGCGGCCAAAAAAAATGGCCGATCCAACAAGGATCGGCCTTAAATCAACGCTCGTTTGGGAAGAGGAGAAACCCTCTGACCACCATCCCACCGGCGGTCAGGTCACAACAAAATCTTCAGATCCAGCTGCTGATCAGCGGCGCGGCGAACACCGTCGCCACACCGGCCAGCATCATCGTCAAACTGGCCACCACGCCTTCCTCGGCGCCGATCTCGGCGGCCTTGGCCGTGCCCGCCGCGTGGGCGGCGGCGCCGAACAAGGCGCCCCTGGCCAGCGCCGAGCGTATCGGCAGCAAGGCCAGCATCAATTGGCCCAGCATCATTCCGCAGACGCCGGTCACGACGACGAACAGCGCGGTCAGGTCGGCCGAGCCGCCCAGCGTGTGCGAGGCGGCCAGCGCGAACGGGGTGCTGATCGACCGCGGCGCCAGGCTCTTCTGCATCAGCTCCGGCAGATCCAGCCAGCGCGCCAGCGCCACCGAGCTGACCACCGCCGCCGGGATCGCCGCCAGCACGCCGCAGCTCAAGGCCAGCCAGTGCTTGCGGATCAGCGCGCGCTGCTCGTAGATCGGCACCGCGAACGCCACCGTCGCCGGCCCCAGTAACCAGGTCAGCCAACGCGTGTCGGCGAAGTAGGTCTGGTACGGCACCCGCGCCAGCACCACCAGGCCGATGATCAGCAGCGGCACCGCCAGTATCGGCGTGCTCCACCAGCTGCGCGTCTTCAGGTAATACTTCTTGACCGCCCAGTACAGCACCACGGTGAGTACGAAGGAGATCAAGGCGATTTCATGCTCCATGGACTTTCGCCCCCATCGCGGCCTTGCGCTTGCCGCCGCGGCGACGCATCCTGATTTCCAGGCGGTAGCACGCGTCGACGACCAGCGCGGTCACCGCCATCACCAGCGCGGTGGAAACGACGATCACCAGCAGCAGCCTGGCGCCGGCGGAAGCGATCACCTGCGGATACTGCACCACCGCCACCACCGCCGGGATGAAGAACAACAGCATCTCGGCCAGCAGCCAGCGCGCGCCGTGACGGAACCAGGCCACCGGCAGCAGGCCCGACCACAGGCCGGCCAGCACCAGCAGCATGCCCAGCACGCCTGCCGGCAAGGCCGGCAGCCAATGCTGGCTCAGCTGGCTGGCCGCCAGCCACACCAGGCTCAGCAGCACAACCTGTGAAACGGTTTGCAGCGGCTGCGACAGGCGGTGAAACAGGCGGGCCATGCTCGGCTTCCATCAACTTAGGAGTTGAAGCGAGTATAGCCAGCCGGAATTTATTCTAAAAATGAATTAAAATTATCAATACGATTCCAATCAGGAATGCATATGGACATACGCGCGCTGCGTTATTTCGTCGAGCTGGTCAAATGCCAGAGCTTCACCCGCGCCGCCGACGCGCTGTTCGTCACCCAGCCGACGATCAGCAAGATGGTGAAGCAGCTGGAGGAGGAGCTGGCCATGCCGCTGATTCTGCGCGAGGGCCGCAGTTTCCGGCTGACCGACGCCGGCCGCGTCACCTACGAGCGCGGACTGGATGTGCTGTCGGCGATGAACCAGTTGAAGCACGAGCTGGCCGACCTCGCCTCGCTGAGCCGCGGCGAACTGGTGGTCGGCCTGCCGCCTATGGTCGGCGTCGCCTTCTTCGCGCCGGTGGTCAGCCATTATCGCCGCCGCTACCCGCAGATCGAATTGAAGATGGTGGAGGACGGCGCGCTGGGCATAGAAAGCCGCATCCGCGGCGGCGAGCTGGAAATCGGCGTGGCGGTGCTGCCGGTGGACAGCCAGGAATTCGACCACTACTCGGTGGTGCGCGATCCCTTGTGCCTGGTGGCGCCGGCCGGCTCGCGCTGGCACGGCAAGTCGCTGGTGCAGCTGGCCGACATCGCCGATCAGCCGCTGGTGCTGTACCCGGACGATTTCACGCTGAGCCGCCGCATCGGCGACGCCTTCCGCGAGCTGGGCAAGACGCCCAATATCGTCGGCCGCAGCGCGCACTGGGACTTCATCGTCGAGCTGGTGGCGGCCAATCTGGGCATCACGATGCTGCCGCGCTGCATCGTCGCCCGGCTGAGTCCGGAGCAGTACGACGTGATTCCGCTGTACGACAACAAGCTGTACTGGCACCTGGCGCTGATCTGGCAGCGCGGCGCCTATCTGTCGCACGCGGCGCGCGCCTGGCTGGCGCTGACGCGGGAGACGCTGGGCGGCCAGGATTGAAAAAGGCCGCGTCGGCGGCCTGCGATTCGATGGAAAACGCGCTCAGCCCGGCGCCTTCAGCACCCGCTGGCGGCGGCTCTCCGACAGCACCATGCCGGACGACACCGACACGTTCAGGCTCTCGACGCTGCCGAACATCGGAATGGACACCAGCACGTCGCAATGCTCGCGCGTCAGCCGGCGCATGCCCTCGCCCTCGGCGCCCATCACCCAGGCCAGCGGGCCGGAGGCGTCGAAGTGGTAAAGGTCGGTGTCGGCCTCCATCGTCGTGCCGGCCAGCCACACGCCGGCGTCCTTCAGATCGCGCAGCGTGCGCGCCAGATTGGTGACGGTGATATAGGGCACCACCTCGGCGGCGCCGCAGGCCACCTTGGACACCGTCGCGTTCAGCGTGGCCGAGCGATCCTTCGGCGCGATCACCGCGTGCGCGCCCATCGCGTCGGCGACGCGCAGGCAGGCGCCCAGATTGTGCGGATCGGTGACGCCGTCCAGGATCAGCAGCAGCGGCGGCTCGGACAGGTTTTCCAGCACGTCGTCGAGGTCCACGTAGTTCATGCTGGCGTCTATCATCGCCACCACGCCCTGGTGGCGCGCGTTGCCGCTCATGCTGTCCAGCCGTTCCTTGTCGACGATGTGCAGCTTGACCTTCTCCTCGCCGGCCTTGTCCAGCACCGCCTTGGCGCGGGCGTCGTGGCGGCCGCCGGCCAGCCAGATCTCCAGCAGGCTCTTCGGGTTCTGCCACAGGCGGGCGTTGATGGCGTGGAAGCCGTGTATCAGGCGTTTGTTGCTCATGGCGGGGATGTCTCGAATGCTCAATTCCCGCCATTGTAGCCGCAAGCCGCCCGCCGGCCCAGCGCGGCGCCCGCCCGGAATCCGTTCAGGCAGGCTCCGCGGCCCGTCGCCAGTCCTCCGCCAGCGCGAAGAAGGCCGCCGCCGGCAGCGGCCGGCTGAAATGGTAGCCCTGCAGCGTGTGGCAGCCCTTGCTCTGCAGGAAGGCCGCCTGCGCCTCGTTCTCCACCCCCTCGGCCACCACGTGGAACTTCAGCTTCCTGGCCATCGCCAGGATGGCCTCGGCGATCGCCGCGTTGTCCTCGTCGTCCGGCAGACCGTCGACGAAGGACTGGTCTATCTTCAGCGTGTCCAGCGGGAAGCGCTTCAGGTGCGACAGCGACGAGTAGCCGGTGCCGAAGTCGTCGATGGACAGCCAGACGCCCAGCGCCTTCAATTCCGACAGCAGGCTCACCGCCTCGGTCGGGCTCTGCATGATCATGCTTTCGGTGATCTCCAGCTCCAGCCGCGCGGCGGCGAGGCCGGCCGCCTGCAGCGCGCCGGCCACCTTGGCCGGCAGCGACGGCTGGCCGAACTGGCGCGGCGACAGATTGACCGCCAGCCTCGGCACCGCCAACCCGGCGGCGTCCCAGGCGGCCAGCTGGCGGCAGGCTTCGCGCAGCACCCAGTCGCCTATCGGCTTGATCAGGCCGGTTTCCTCGGCCAGCGCGATGAAACGCACCGGCGGCACCAGGCCCAGCTGCGGATGGCGCCAGCGCAGCAGCGCCTCGGCCCCCTCCAGCGCCCGCGTGGTCGCGTTCAGCTGCGGCTGGTAATGCAGCTCGAACTCGCCGCGCTCCAGCGCCTGGCGCAGGCCGTTTTCCAGCAGCAGCCGTTCGAAGGTCTGGGTGTTCATGCCGACATCGAAGAACTGGTAGGTGTTCTTGCCGGCATCCTTGGCGCGGTACATCGCCACATCGGCGTTCTTCAGCAGCGTGCGCGCGTCGCGGCCGTCGTGCGGGAACACGCTGATGCCTATGCTGCCGGTGATGAAGACCTCGTGCGCCTCCAGCGTCAGCGGCCGGCCCAGCTCGGCCAGGATGTCGGACGCCATGCCGGCCAGTTGCGGGTGGCCGTCGAAACCGCTCATCAGCAGCGTGAACTCGTCGCCGCCGAGCCGCGCCAGCATGCCGCGCTCGCCGACCACCCTGTCCAGCCGGCGCGCGATCTCGCACAGCAGCTGGTCGCCGGCCTGGTGGCCGAAGGAGTCGTTGATCAGCTTGAAACGATCCAGATCGATGAACATCACCGCCAGCCGGCCGCCTTCGCCGGCCATGCGCCCCAATTCGCCATCCAGTTCGGCGGTCAGGCGGCTGCGGTTGGGCAGGCCGGTCAGCGGGTCGTGATTGGCCAGGAACTGCAGCCGCGCCTCGGCCTCCTTGCGCTGGGTGATGTCGGAGAACACCGCCACGTAGTTGCAGATCTGCTCGTCCTCGTCGCGCAGCGCCGAAATCGCCAGCTCGGCCGGATACCACTCGCCGTTCTTGCGCCGGTCGCGCATCTCGCCGTGCCAGTGCCCGCTGCCGGCCAGCGCCTGCTGCATCGCCTGCCGCTCGCTCTGGTCCGGGCTGAATATCCGCGACAGCTTGCCCAGCGTCTCCTCCTCGCCGTAGCCGGTGATGCGGGAGAACGCGTCGTTGACGGCGATGATGCGGGCGCCGGCGTCCAGGATCAGGATGCCCTCGGCCGAGTTCTCGAACACCTTGGCGGCCAGCCGCAGATTGGTGTCGGCCAGCAGCCGCTCGGAAATGTCCATCACCACGCCTATCACCGCCTTGCGCCCCTCCAGCTCGAACAGCCGGCTGTGCACCTCCATGTCCACCACCACGCCGTCCCTGCGCAGGCCCCGGGTGGAGTAGTGCATCACCGAGATATTGTCGCGGAAGCGGCGCAGCAGCTGCTGGCGCAGCCGGTTGGCCTCGCCCGGCACCAGCACCTGGCCCATCGTCATGCCGGCCATCTCCTCCGGCGGGTAGCCCATGATGTCGGCCAGCTTCGGATTGACGTAGACCAGCCGCTCGTCCTGCAGGATGTAGATGCCGACCAGCGACTGCTCGACCAGCGCCAGATAGCGCTCCTCGGCCTCGCGCTTGGCCTTCTGCTCGCGCCGGCTGGCGGTGATGTCGGTGTCGACGCTGCCGACGCCGGCCGGACGGCCTTCGGCGTCGAACAGCGGGAACTTGGACGCCAGCAGATAGGTTTCGACGCCGTTGAGGCTGAAATGCTCGTCGAACTGGCGCGGCGCCAGCATATTCAGCACTTGCTGGTCCTGCTCGCGGATCTGCGCGGCGTCGGCGGCGTCGAACACGTCCTCCGGCCGCTGCCCCGGCAGCGTGTGGACCGGCACGCCGACCCGCCGCGCGTAGGCGGCGTTGACCAGCAGGTAGCGGCCGTCCATGTCCTTCAGCGACATCATCGTCGGGCTGTTGTTGACCAGCGATTCGATGCGCGCCTGGAAGGTGCGCAGCGCCGCCTCGTCGACGCGGTGGCCGTCCATCAGTATCGCCACCAGCAGGCCGGACACGTTCAGCGCCAGCGCCAGCAGCAGATCGGTGGAGGCATTGCCGACGCCGGCATGCGGCGGCGCGGCCAACGACAAGGCCAGCGACACCATGCCGGCCGTCAGCGCGGCGCCGTCGAGCCCGGTGCGGCAGGCCGCCCACAGGATGAACGGAAACAGCAAGAGCTGGCTGGGAATGTTCAGCGGCGCGGCGCTGGACAGCAGCAAGGCCGCCGCGCCGGCCACCAGCGCCAGGATCAACGCCAGCTCCAGCCGCGTCGCCAGCGCCGGCTTCCGCGGCCAGGCCAGCGGCGCGCACAGGAACAACGCCGAGCTCGCCGCCGCCCAGCACTGCCACGCCCACGACCACGGCGTGATCGCGTGGTAGCCGGCCAGCCAGGCGTAACCACCCAGCAAGGCGCCGGCCGGCAGCGCCGGATAGGCGATCAGCGCCAGCAGCAGGCGGCGCAACTCCCCCGGCGTGGACGGGCGCAGCCGCGCGCCCAACAGGCCGCTCAAATGCAGGCCGGGCAACAGCAGGTACAGGGAGGCGCCCAGCAATAAGGCCCATAGCGGCGGCGCGACGGCGGCCGCCGCGGCGGTCGCCGCCAGCGGCCACCACCAGCCGCGCCGCGCGCCGTGCGCCAGCCATTGCCTGCACAGCAGGCCGTGCGACGCGAAACTGGCAAGCGACAATGCCGCCTGCGGCTGACGCGGCCACAGGGCCACGCCGGCGATAAACGCCAGGAAACCCAGCCACTCCTCCACCCTAGGTGTGGTTTTCACGCTCCATCCCTCTTGCTGCGTCCGGTGGTCCGGATCTTGGCCAAGCGGCTCGACCATATGCCATTGAAAACACCCAAAGCATCAGCCGAACGGTTTCACATTATTTTTTCTGATATCTTGATGGCATCAAGCGGCTTTTTACTTCATGCTGAAATAAGCCTAACTTGAGCCAAACGCATACGATAGCCGGGAATCCGGCCGGCGGCTAGAGCCGTCTGCCGGCACATGACCGGCGCGCTGTTATAATCGCGACAAGCACAACTCCGCACAGAAGCCCGATCAAGTTGGATACGCTCCCGCCCCTGCCGCCCGCCGGCCAGAAAACCCGCTGCGACCGCCTGCCAGATGGCCTGGACAGCCACGCCATCGCCGCGCTGGCCAAGCAGCGCCGTCCGCTGCTCATCCTCACCGCCGACGCCCAGGCCGCCCAGCGGCTGAAGGCCGAATTGCCGTTCTTCGCGCCCGACTTGTCGATCGCGCTGTTTCCCGACTGGGAAACGCTGCCGTACGACCACTTTTCGCCGCACGGCGACCTGGTCAGCGAACGGCTGGCCACCTTGTGGCAGATCCGCCAGCGCGAGTGCCAGGTGGTGATCGCCCCGGTGGCCACCGCGCTGAGCAGACTGGCGCCGGTGGGCTACCTGCTGGGCCGCACCTTCTTCCTGAAGGCCGGCCAGCAGCTGGATGTCGAGAAGCTGCGCGGCGACATGGTCACCGCCGGCTATCAGCACGTCACCCAGGTGATGGCGCCGGGCGAGTTCTCGGTGCGCGGCAGCCTGATCGACCTCTTCCCGATGGGCTCGCCGCTGCCGTACCGGATCGACCTGTTCGACGCCGAAATCGACAGCCTGAAGACCTTCGACCCAGACACTCAGCGCACGCTGTACCCGGTGCCGGAAGTGCGGCTGCTGCCGGCGCGCGAGTATCCGGCCGACGAGAGCGGCGTCACCGCCTTCCGCCAGCATTACCGGGAAAAGATCGAAGGCGACCCGAGCAGGAGCCGCGTCTACAAGGACGTGTCGCAAGGCCTGTGGCCGGCCGGCATCGAGTACTACCTGCCGCTGTTCTTCGACGAGACGGCGACGCTGTTCGACTATGTCGGCGACGACGCGCTGCTGGTGCAGCACCACGACGTGCAGGCGGCGGCGGAAACCTTCTGGCGCGACGCGCAAAGCCGCTACGACATGGCGCGCGGCGACACCGAGCGCCCGGTGCTGCCGCCGGCCGACATCTTCCTGCGCCCCGACGAATTGATGGCCAGGCTCAAGCCTTACGCCCGCATCGAATTCTCCGGCGACGGCGACGCCGGCGCCGCGCTGCCGGAACTGGCGGTGGACCGCCGCGCCGACGCGCCGCTGCACAAGCTGCAAGGCTTCATCGCCTCCGGCGGCAAACGCGTGCTGCTGGCCGCGGAAAGCCTGGGCCGGCGCGAAACCATGCTGGCCTTCCTGGCCGAGAACGGCATCAAGCCGACGCCGGTGGACAGCTGGGCCGATTTCTCCGACGGCAAGATCGCGCTGGCGCTGACCGTCGCCCCGCTCTACTCCGGTTTCGCGCTGGCCGAAGCGGCCATCGCCGTGGTGACCGAGAGCGAGCTGTACCAGCACGTCGCCCGCAGCCACACCCGCCGCAAGGCCAGCCGCGCCGGCTCCGACGCGATGCTGCGCGACCTGGCCGAGGTCAAGGCCGGCGATCCGGTGGTGCACGAGGCGCACGGCATAGGCCGCTACGTCGGCCTGGTGACGATGGACCTCGGCGAGGGCCAAACCGAGCTGATGCAGCTGGAGTACGCCGACGGCGCGACGCTGTACGTGCCGGTGTCGCAGCTGCAGCTGATCTCGCGCTACGCCGGCGGCGCCACCGACGATATCCAGCTGCACAAGCTGGGCAACCCTGCCTGGGAAAAAGCCAAGAAGCGGGCCGCCGAAAAGGCGCGCGACACCGCGGCCGAGCTGCTGAACCTGTACGCGCAGCGCGCCGCGCGCGAGGGCCACAGCTTCCAGCTGTCCCATGCCGACTACAGCGCCTTCGCCGCCGGCTTCGGCTTCGAGGAGACGCCGGATCAGGCCACCGCCATCGAGGCGGTGATCCAGGACATGTGCTCCGGCAAGCCTATGGACCGGCTGGTCTGCGGCGACGTCGGCTTCGGCAAGACCGAGGTCGCGCTCAGGGCCGCCTTCGTCGCGGTGATGGGCGGCAAGCAAGTGGCGGTGCTGGTGCCGACGACGCTGCTGGCCGAGCAGCATTTCCAGAACTTCTCCGACCGCCTCGCCGACTGGCCGGTGCGCATCGCCGAACTGTCCCGTTTCAGGAGCGGCAAGGAAACCAAGCAGGCGCTCGCCGGCCTCGCCGACGGCGGCGTCGACATCGTCATCGGCACCCACAAGCTGGTGCAGCCGGACATCGAATTCAAGAACCTCGGCCTGGTCATCATCGACGAGGAACACCGCTTCGGCGTGCGGCAGAAGGAGCAGCTGAAACGGCTGCGCGCCAATGTCGACGTGCTGACGCTGACCGCGACGCCGATTCCGCGCACGCTGTCGATGGCGCTGGAAGGCCTGCGCGACTTCTCCGCCATCGCCACCGCCCCCAGCCGCCGGCTGGCGGTCAAGACCTTCGTCAGCCCGCTGTCCAACGGCGTGATCCGCGAGGCGGTGCTGCGCGAGCTGAAGCGCGGCGGCCAGGTCTTCTTCCTGCACAACGAGGTCGACACGATAGAAAACATGCGGGAAAAGCTGACCGAGCTGATCCCGGAGGCGCGCATAGGCGTCGCCCACGGCCAGCTGCGCGAGCGCGAGCTGGAGCAGGTGATGCGCGACTTCCTGCAGCAGCGCTTCAATCTGCTGTTGTGCTCCACCATCATCGAAACCGGCATCGACATCCCCAACGCCAACACGATACTGATCAACCGCGCCGACAAGTTCGGCCTGGCCCAACTGCACCAGTTGCGCGGCCGCGTCGGCCGCTCGCACCACCAGGCCTACGCCTATCTGCTGACGCCGGACGGCATGACCCGCGACGCGCAGAAGCGGCTGGAAGCGATACAGCTGTCCGGCGAACTGGGCGCCGGCTTCTACCTGGCGATGCACGACCTGGAAATCCGCGGCGCCGGCGAAGTGCTCGGCGAAGGCCAGTCCGGCGAAATGCAGGAAGTGGGCTTTTCCCTGTTCACCGAGATGCTGAAGCAGGCGGTGCGCGACCTCAAAAAAGGCCGCGCGCCGGATCTGGACGCGCCCCTGGGCGTCACCACCGAGATCAATCTGCACAGTCCGGCGCTGCTGCCGGACGGCTACTGCCCGGATGTGCACGAGCGGCTGCTGATTTACAAGCGGCTGGCCAGCTGCGAGACCGAGGCCGAGATCGACGCCATACACGAAGAGCTGATCGACCGCTTCGGCCTGCCGCCGCAAAGCGTGAAGACGCTGATCGAAAGCCACCGCCTGCGCCTGGTCGCCAAGGAGCTGGGCGTGCAGAAGCTGGACGCCAGCGAGGTGGCGGTGCAGATCACCTTCATCAAGAATCCGCCGATAGACCCGGTGAAGATCATCATGCTGATCCAGAGCAAGAAGCATTACCGGCTGGCCGGGCAGGACAAGCTGCGCGTCGAGCAAGCGCTGCCGGAGGTGGCGCAGCGCATCGTCAAGGTGAAGGAGGTGTTGAAGGAGTTGAGCGCCTAAGCTCGATTTCCTTCTCAAAGACACTCAGTAAAAAGCCAACTCTTTGGGTTGGCTTTTTTCTTTGACTAAATCTTTCCATAGCCTATTGATGATGATTTTCATGGCGGGGCTGCCCGCCGGGCGGAACCGGCATGAAAACTATCATCCGCAAAGCGGATTCCTAAACGATTCGTCGACGTAAACAGGCAAGAGCGAAGCCAAGCCAATGCGAAAATCCGGCCAGAAGCCGGTTTGTCTTGCCGGATCGCTGGTCGATAATCAGGACATAGCGACCCGGGTCCGTCTTGATGAGCGATTTCCGTAAAATGGCCTGCGCCGCGCTGTTCGCCTGCAGCGCGGCGGCGCGCGGCATGACAGACGCGAGCGCGGATGGGCTCGCGCTGGTGACCGGCGAGTTTCCGCCCTATGTCGGCGAGAAACTGCCGCAGGGCGGCATCAGCGCCGTGATCGTCCGCGAAGCCTTCGCCGCCGCCGGGATGCCGGCCCCCAGAATCGTCTTCCTGCCCTGGAAACGGGCGTACTCGGAAACCGGGCAAGGCCGTTTCGCCGCCAGCTTCCCCTATGCCCGCGACGCCAGCCGCGAAAAGGATTTCCTGTATTCAGAGCCGCTGCATCTGGACCATTTCTCCTATTTCGTCCGCCAAGGCGACAAAGACGCCGAACAAGGCCGCTGGCAGGGCAAGCGGCTGTGCCTGCCCCTGGGCTGGACCACCGCCTACACCGAAGCCGACATCCGCAAATACCAGCTGCGGCTGGAGCGTCCGCCCACGCTGGACAGCTGTCTGAAAATGCTGGATCGCAACACCGTGGACATGGTGTCGTGCAACGACTTCGTCGCCTCCTTCGCCATCCGCCAACTGTACGGCGAACGCTCCCCCTTCGTCGTCGCCGGCATCGACGGGCAGCAGACCAGCGCGCTATACCTGATCGTCAGCCGCCGCCGGCCGGATGCCGAGCGGCTGATCCGCCAATTCAACCAGGGCCTGGCCTCGCTGCGCAAAAGCGGCCGCTACCAGCAGCTGGTCCAGCAATCGCGCGACGCCTCGCCCAGCCGATGAAAGCGCGTGTCCAAATCGCCGCCGCCCGCGGCTGGGCGGCCATCCTGCTCGGCGGCCTGCTGGCCTGTCTGTCGGCGCGGGCGTCGGGCCGCGAGCTGCTGGTGGTTTTTTCCTCCGGACGGCCGCCCTTTTCCTTTCACGACGACAAGTCGGGCGACACCGGCATAGAAGTGGACCTGATGCGCGCGGCGCTGCAACGGCTGGGCTATTCGATGAAGACCGCGATCGCCCCCAACTCGCGGCTGCTGCTGGCCGTTGCCGGCGGCCAGGCCGACATCGCCTCGGCGGTGCACGAACACGGCACCGACGGCAAGGGCGTGTATTACTCGGACGGCTTCATCGAATATCACAATATCGCGATCGGCAAACGGGAGCGGCGGCTGGACATCCGCTCGCAGCGGGATCTGGACGGGCACAGCTTCGCCATCTGGCAGCATGGCTGGCAAGACCTCGGCCCCGCCTTCCAGGCCGCCTACCAGCCCGACCCGTCCGGCCGCTTCCGCGGCAATTATCACGAGACGGCCAGCCAGGAAAACCAGTGCCGGATGTTCTGGGCCGACCGGGTGGAACTGTTGATCATAGACCGCACGGTATTCAGCTGGTTTCGCGACAAGCTGGCCGCCAGCCTGCCCACCGGCGCGGCCGTCAGCTACTACGACATCTTTCCGCAAAGCACCGTCTTTCCCGCGGCCTTCCGCGACAAGGCGCTGCGCGACCGCTTCAACCAGGCGCTGCGGCAGCTCCGCCGGAACGGCGACTATCAGCGCATTCTGGCGCGCTACCGGCTGGGAGGCTGAATCCGGCGCAATGCCGACGGCATTGATAGCCGCCGCACTTGTCAGTATGCTTGCCTCATCGTCCGAACAAAGCCGCTCGACAATGCCTTTACGCGATATCCGCATGCTGGCCCGCTACAGCGCCTGGGCCAACCACCGTCTGTTCGACACGCTGGCCGCGCTGCCGGAAGAGGAACTGCTGAAGCCCCGCGCCACCGTGTTCGGCAACATCCTGTCGACGCTGAACCACAATCTGGTGATCGACCGCATCTGGCAGGCCCACCTGCAGGCCCGGCCGCACGGCTACAGCGGCCGCAACACCGCGGACACGCCGGCCCTGGCCGAGCTGGTCCGGGCGCAATCGGAGCTGGACCGCTGGTATGTCGATTACGCCGACGGCCTGGACCCGGCCTCCCACGAAGAGCTCGTGGATTTCGCCTTCGTCGACGGCGGCGCCGGCAGCATGCGGCGCGGCGACATGCTGCTACATATCGTCAACCACAAGAACTATCACCGCGGCTTCGTCGCCGACATGCTGTACCAAGTGCCCGCCAAGCCCCCGGCGACCGATCTGCCGGTCTATCTGCGGGACGCCCACCGGGAAGAAAACGACGCGCCTTAATGCTGGGCCGCCATCTCCAGCTCGCGCTCTATTTCCACCCGGTTTCTCCCCTTGCGCTTGGCCTGGTACAGCAGCAGATCGGCCTCCAGGAACAGGCTGGCCAGACTGTCGTGCTCTAACCGTCTCAGGCAGGCCACGCCTATGCTGGCGCTGATCGACAACTGCAATTCGCCCACCTTCGGCTGCAGGTTGGCGATGGCTAGGCGCAGACGATCCGCCACGTTGCAGGCCTCCACCCGGTTGGCAAGGGGCAGCATCACCACGAACTCCTCGCCGCCATGGCGTCCCAGCAGATCGCCTTGACGCGACTCCGCGCGCAGGCAGTCGGCCAGCTGACGCAACACCGCGTCTCCCGCCTGGTGGCCGTAGCGGTCGTTGACCTCCTTGAAGTGATCCAGGTCGATCAGCAACAAAGCCAGCGCCTCTGCGCGCTGGTTCGCCCGCGCGAACAGGGCCGTGGCCTGCTCGTGGAAGGTGCGGTGGTTGTACAACTGGGTCAGACCATCCTGCTGCGCTTGCTGGCGGACCTGCTCCAGCAACTGCTCATAGCTGATCAGCAGCACGCAAAGGCTGAAGCTGTACCCGAGCCAGAACAGCATCTGGGATGCCAGCGCGTTGAAAAGGACGCCATCCTGATCGTAACGCCCGCCAACATGCCAGCCGTACCACAGCCTGGAGATCGACACCAGGCACTGCAGCAGCGCGAACGCCCCCGCCATCCAGTGCCCTATGCCCCGATAGGCATGCCTGAACCGCCAGAACTCCCTAATCGACAACATCCAGAACAGCATCGCGAAGCCGGCCACCACCTGCACCCGTGCCGGAAAATCGTCCGGCCCCGCCCAGTAACGGTAAGCCAGCAACTCCAGCAAGCAGAGCGCGAAGCAGCCCTGCCAGCCGCTGGGCAAGCCATGCAACTGACGCGTGCAGATCACGGCCAGCGGGCAGAACACCACCAGCAGGTAATTGGTCAGCTGCAACTGCTGCCAGCCCGACAGGCCCAGCGGCAGGGCATTGACCAGGAAGCCAAGATCGCCCAGCAGACCGGCGATGCCCAGCGTGAGCAACGCGCGTTCACGCCGGCCGCTGAACCAGGACAACAGCAGCACCGCGGTCAGCACCAGCGAATAACCGGTATTGCTGATCAGCGTGGCTTTAAAGTCGAGAATGCTGGGCGTATGCAAAGGTACACTGGACATGGCGGGCTGCTTGCGGTATCGATTGCGCGGACCGTTCAGCGGACATCGCCGACGCTTCGCGGGCAAAACGCCGACACCATACCAGAACTGCGCGCTGCCAGTACGATCGCGTCATGCCTTTCGCATCATCGTAGCCGCGCCCCGGGCCACCCGCAACGATCAATCAGTCCACATGATTGTCGATACAGACATGGTTAGATAGAATACTCTATCTTTCAGAAAAGGCACTTCGCCCGCTCTGTGTCCGCAGCCACGCGTTCCCGTCCGATCGCGCCAGCCACCGCTCCACGCAATATCGGGCCTCTCGGCCCCTTCCTCAGGTATCAAGATGCGCTTACGCTTTTTCCTGCTGCCATTGACGCTATCCCAGGCGCCGGCCGCAGCCCCGCTTCCCTCCTATGCTTTCGCCCTGCAGTCGGAAAGCGTAAAAGCCCGTCCGGACATGAGCTTGCCGCGCCGCCCCCTGCAAGCGGAGCCCAAGTTGCAGCTGCCGGATTTCGATGTCCCGCCGCCGCCCAGCTGGGCGCTGGAGGAAAAAAGACGAAAACGGCCAAGCCATTTTCAACCACCACAAGCGCGCGCGCCGGAATGGGACCCCAAGGCCATCGAGCTCATGCAGCAGCGCGGAAAATAGTAAGGACGCTCAAGCGCGGCCTCCCCGCTTGATCGCTACTACGCCATTTAGATAGAATACTCTATCCTTTCAGAGCGTCAGAGACGCGACGCTTCTGTCCAAGCCAGCCACGCGTCTCCGTCTCGGAACGCGCCAGCCACGCCATACCCGCCGCTTCGCGCGGCTCATCCACGCAGGAGTCAAGATGCGCCGATACGCCGTCCTGCTGCCATTGGCGCTATGCAGCGCGCCGCTGGCGGCCTCGCCCCTCCCCTCTTACGACTTCGCGCTGAAGCCGGCGATCGCGCCGACGCCGCGCATCACGCCGGCCCCGGGAGACGAGAAACCCAAGCCACTGGGCGTCCAGCCCAGGGTGCGGCTGGGCGATCTCGACAATCCGCCGCTGGAAGTCGCGCCGTCCACCGTCGTTTCCGGCGCGCGCGGCGCGCCGACTCAGCCGGACAGCTTCTCGATCGGCCATTCCTTCAACCCGTCCGGGCCGGTCCAATTGCAGCCCGCCTCTCCCGGGCAGCCATTTCGGCCCGGCACGACGATAGACCCGCAAACCGGGCAGCAACGCGCGATACCGATGCACATGCTGCCCCCGCTGCCGCCGTACCAGCAGCGCTGAGCGCTCAGCGGTTGACCATGGTCATCATGTCGGCGGCGTAGCGCAGGCCGCTGACCTGGCCGCCGGCGAACACCGCGTCCAGCGCGGCCAGATCGGCGGCGTTCAATTCGACGGCCAGGGCCCCCAGGTTGTCGCGCAGATTCGCCTGTTTGCGCGCGCCGGGTATCGCGACGATGTCGCCGCCCTGCGCCAGCAGCCAGGCCAGCGCCAGCTGGGCCGGACTGCTGCCCCTGGCCGCGGCCAGTTCCCTCACCCGGTCCACCAGTTGCAGATTGCGCTGGAAATTCTCGCCCTGGAAACGCGGATTGCCGCGGCGGAAATCGTCGGCGGCGAAATCGTCCGGACTCTTGATCGCGCCGGTCAGGAAACCGCGCCCCAGCGGACTGTAGGCGACGAAACCGACGCCCAACTCGCGGCAGGCGGCCAACGCGCCGTCTTCCGGATCGCGCGTCCACAACGAATACTCGCTCTGCAGGGCATGGATGGCGTGGACGGCCGCCGCGCGGCGCAGCGTCGCCGGCGAAGCCTCGGACAGGCCCAGGTAGCGCACCTTGCCGGCCTTGACCAGGTCCGCCATCGCGCCGACGGTTTCCTCTATCGGCACGGCCGGATCGATGCGGTGCTGGTAGTACAGATCGATGTGGTCGACGCCGAGCCGCTTCAGGCTGCCCTCGCAGCTGGCGCGCACATATTCCGGGCGGCCGTTGACGCCCCGCTTGGCCGGATCGGCCGGGTCCATCACGATGCCGAACTTCGTCGCCAGCACCACCTCGCCGCGGCGCCGGGCCAGCAGCTTGGCCAGCAAGCGCTCGTTGGTATGCGGGCCGTACATGTCGGCGGTGTCCAGGAAGTTGACGCCCAGATCGAGCGCGGCGTCCAGCGTCGCCAGCGATTCGGCGTCGTCGTGCGGGCCGTAGGCGACGCTCATGCCCATGCAGCCGAGGCCCAGCGCCGAAACCTGCGGGCCGTCCCGGCCCAGTGTGCGTTTTTGCATCGCATGACTCCTGTGGTGAATTGACCCAGCATAGGAGATGGCGGCAAGCCGATAAATGGCCCAAAATGACAAACATTATTTAGTCAGGCTTCACAATGTCGCGAATTCCGCATGACGCGCTGCAGGCCTTCTGCGCGATCGCCCGCCACCGCAGCTTCACCCGCGCCGGCGCCGAACTGGGCGTCAGTGCCTCGGCCTTGAGCCAGAGCCTGCGCCATCTGGAAGAGGCGCTGGGCGTGCCGCTGCTGACCCGCACCACGCGGCAGGTGACGCCGACCGAGGCCGGCGAGGCGCTGCTGGCGCGGCTCTCACCGGCGCTGGACGAGATAGGCGCCCTGCTGGAGGAAACCCGACAGAGCCGCGGCCAGCCGGCCGGCCTGCTGCGCGTCACCTTGCCCCATACCGCCGCCCAACTGTTGTTCTATCCGGCGCTGGCCGACTTCACCACCCGCCATCCGAAGCTGCGGCTGGAACTGGACGTCAACAACAGCCTGGTCGACATCGTCGCCCAGCGCTTCGACGCCGGCATCCGCTTCGGCGAGGCGCTGCAGGCCGGCATGCAGGCGCTGCCGGTCAGCCGGCCGCTGCGCTTCGTCGTCGTCGCCGCACCCGACTATCTACGCCGCCGCGGCGCGCCGCGGCAGCCACAGAACCTGCTCGAGCACGACTGCCTCGGCTACCGCCTCGGCGGCGGCGGACAATACCGCTGGCAGTTCGCCGCCGATGGCCAGCCGCTGCAACTGGCCGTCGACGGTCCGCTGATCGCCAACGACAATATGGCGCTGCTGCATGCCGCGCTGGACGGCGTCGGCCTGGCCTATCTGGCCGAGCCGCTGGTCGCGCCCTGGATAGCCGACGGGCGGCTGGCCGTGGTGCTGGACGATCACATGCTGCCGGCCGAGGCGCTGTATCTGTACTACCCGCACCGACCGCGGCAAGCGGCCAAGCTCAGGGCGTTGATCGCCTTCCTGCGCGAGCGCGCCGGCCTGTCGCAGGCGTGAAAAACCCGCCGGACGGCGGGTCGGACGACACCAGCGGCGCGGACTCAGCGCGACTGCTGCGCCAGGCGCCAGGCGGCGTCCTGCTTGTGGTAGCCCAGCAGGTAGTAGGCGATGATCAGAAACACCAGCCAGCCGGGGCCGACGATCAGCGCAACGCGGGTGTCCGGAAAATAGGCCATCAGGCCGATCACCAGCGCCAGAAAACCCAGCGTCAGATAGGAACCGTACGGCCACAGCGGCATCCGGTGGCTGATGCCGGCCAATTCCTCGGCCGACAGCGAGCGGCGGAAGCGCAGCTGCGCCAACAGGATGATCAGCCAGGTCCACACCGCGCCGAAGGTGGAGATCGCCGTCAGCCAGGTGAACACCTCCTTCGGCGCCAGATAATTCAGCAGCACGCCGAACAGCAGCGCGGCGATGGACAGCAGCAGCGCCGGAACCGGCACACCGCTTTTCGATACCTTGGCGAACAGCGGCAGCGCCTGCTTCTGCTCGGCCAGATTGAACAGCATGCGGCCGGTGCTGTAGATGCCGCTATTGCACGAGGACAGCGCCGCGGTCAGCACGACGAAATTGATGATGCCGGCGGCGGCCGGAATGCCCAGGCTGTCGAAAGTCATCACGAAGGGGCTGCCGCGGGTGCCCAGCTCGTTCCACGGATAGATGGCCAGAATCACGAACAGCGCGCCGACGTAGAAGATCAGGATGCGCCAGAACACCGAGTCCACCGCGCGCGCCAGCGCCTTCTTCGGATTCTTCGCCTCGCCGGCGGTCAGGCCCAGCATTTCCACACCCAGATAGGCGAACATCACCATCTGCAGCGACATCAGGACGCCGGAGAAGCCGTTGGGCATGAAGCCGCCGTGCGCCCACAGATTGGAGATGCCGGTGGCGACGCCGTGATTGCCGAAGCCGAAGACTATCATCGCCAGGCCGCCGGCTATCATCAGCACGATGGTGACGATCTTGATCAGCGCGAACCAGAACTCGAACTCGCCGTAGGCCTTGACCGCGATCAGATTGACTCCGCCCATCGCCAGCATCGCCGCCAGCACCCAGTACCAGGACGGCACGTCGGGAAACCAGATGCCCATGTAGACGCCGACGGCGGTGATTTCCGCCATGCAGGTCACCAGCCACAGAAACCAGTAGTTCCAGCCGGTCAGATAGCCGGCCAGCGGCCCGAGGTAGTCTTGCGCGTAGCGGCTGAACGAGCCGGCCACCGGATTGTGTATCGCCATCTCGCCCAGCGCGCGCATGATCATGAAAATGGCGAGGCCGCCAAGGCCGTAGGCCAGCATGATGGCCGGACCGGCCATCTTGATCGCGGTGGCCGAGCCGAGGAACAGGCCGACGCCTATGGTCGCGCCCAGCGCCATCAGATTGATGTGCCTCTCCTCCAGCCCGCGGTGCAGCGTTTGCGGTTCTGCCTGCATGCCTTGCTCCTTTGTCTATTCGTTGGATGTCCGACTATTGCTTGTGCTTATGCGCCGGAACGACAAAGCATTTTACATAGGACGATAACGATATGACTATGGGAGCAATTTAATACCAATTAATTGTCAAATCCCAAGCAGGAAACTGCCAGGCGCGCGCGGGCAGACACGCCGCGAGATTCAGAACAGCTCGATATCGCCGCTGGGCATCTCGGCGTCCACCCGTCCGGCCACCGCCAGCCGCTGGTAGCCGCCGACCTGATTGCGGCCGTGGGACTTGACGAAGTACAGCGCACGATCGGCCCGGTCCAGCAGCTGCACCGGCAGCAACAGCGGATCGATCATCGTGTAGCCTATGCTGACCGTCACCGGCTCGCCATGGCTGAAGCCATGCTCGCACACCCTCAGCCGCAGCGCCTGCAGCCAGGCCTGCGCCGCCACCTCGGCGGTGCCCGGCAGCAATAGCGCGAACTCCTCGCCGCCGAAACGGTACAGCCCGTCCTGGGGCCTCAGACTCTGCCGCATCAATTGCGCCAGCTGACGCAGCACCGCGTCGCCGATCGCATGGCCGTGGCGATCGTTGATGGTCTTGAAGAAGTCGATGTCGAGCAAGGCCAGCACGCTGGGAACCGGATCGAGGCGCGACCGCTCCAGCAGCTGATAGATGCCCAGATCGAATTTGCGACGGTTATGGAGACCGGTCAGCCGGTCGCAGTCGGCCTCGGCCAGCAGGCCCAGATAGTTTTCATGGATGCGCGCCAGCGCGCGAAACTCGTCCAGCAACGGCGGCGTCGGCTCGGCTGCGGCGACGAACAGCAAGCCGGCGAGCTGCCCGCCGCAACACAGCGTCCGATACAGGCCGCCATCGGTATGCAGCACGCCGACGGCGCCCTGCCGCAGCCAGCCGGCCATCGCGCCTTCGGCCGGCCGCCAGCAAGCGTCCGTCGCTTCGACCACGCCGCCGTCGTCGTCGCGCCAGTGCAGCAGCAGCTCGAAGCCGTCGGCGCCGTGCCGGCAGTCATGCAGCTCGGCGCGGCCGAAAGCCGGGTTTTCCATCAATAGCTCGATCAGCCCGCGCGCCAGCTCGCGCTGCTCGCGCTGCGAGGTCAGCTCCACCACCCCCGACAGCCAGCGCAGCCGCTCCGGTTCCGCGCCGGCATCGACCGAGGCCGGCGCGCCGGACCGGTTGCCGGACGGCATCGCGGACACTGCTGGGCTGGGCATGCGGCGTCTCCGTGGCGTATGCGGATGTGCTGAGTATAGACAGCCGCCGGCCGCCGGGCCTCCGGCAAAACCCTGCCCGGCCCAAAGCGGCCGGCGCCGGGTTCGACGGTTCCTCAAGCCTGTTTGAGCTTCCTCACCTTGGCCGGCTTGGCCGCTTCCGCCTCCGGCTCGCGCTCCCAGGCCTCCCGGTACGGCCGGCCGTAGTAGCTGTCGAGCAGCAGCTGCTTCAATTCGCTGATCAGCGGGTAGCGCGGATTGGCGCCGGTGCACTGATCATCGAAGGCCGCCTCGGCCACTTCGTCCAGCTTGGCCAGGAAATCGGCCTCGACGACGCCGGCCGCCTGGATCGACGCCGGAATGCCCAGCGTCTTCTTCAGCTCGTCCACCCACTCGATCAGCTTCTCGACGCGTTGATGGTCGCGGCTGGCCTCCAGGCCCAGATGGCGGGCGATCTCGGCGTAGCGCGCCACGCTCTTCGGCCTGTCGTACTGGCTGAACGCGGTCTGCTTGGTCGGCACGTCGGCGGCGTTGTAGCGGATCACATTGCTGATCAGCAAGGCGTTGGCCAGGCCATGCGCCAGATCGAACTCGGCGCCTATCTTGTGCGCCATCGAGTGGCAGACGCCGAGGAAGGCGTTGGCGAAAGCGACGCCGGCGATGGTGGCCGCGTTATGCACCTGCTCGCGCGCCTTCGGGTCCTTGGCGCCGTTCAGATACGAGGACGGCAGGTATTCCTTCAGCAGCTTCAAGGCCTGCAGCGCCTGCGGATCGGAGTACTCGTTGGCCATCACCGACACATAGGCCTCCAGCGCGTGGGTGACGGCGTCGATGCCGCCGAAGGCGGTCAGCGACTTCGGCATGTCCATCACCAGATTGGCGTCGACGATGGCCATGTCCGGCGTCAGCTCGTAATCGGCGATCGGGTATTTGACGCCGGTCGCCTCGTCGGTCACCACGGCGAACGGCGTCACTTCGGAGCCGGTGCCGGAGGTGGTCGGCACCGCCACCATCATCGCCTTCTGCCCCAGCTTGGGGAAACGGTAGATGCGCTTGCGTATGTCCATGAAGCGCAGCGCCAGGTCGGCGAAATGCACTTCCGGATGTTCGTACATCACCCACATGATCTTGGCCGCGTCCATCGGCGAGCCGCCGCCTATCGCCATGATCACGTCCGGCTTGAAGGCGTGGGCCAGATCGGTGCCCTTGCGCACCACCGCCAGCGTCGGATCGGCCGGCACCTCGAAGAAGGTTTCCACCTCCAGGCCCATCTTCTTCAGCAGACGGATCGGCTCGTCGACGAAACCGTTGTCGAACAGATACTGGCCGGTGACGATCAGGCAGCGCTTCTTGCCGGCCAGGTCCTCCAGCGCCACCGGCAGGCAGCCGCGGCGGAAGTAAATGGACTTCGGCAGCTTGTGCCACAGCATGTTCTCTGCCCTCTTGGCGACGGTTTTCTTGTTGATCAGATGTTTGGGGCCGACGTTCTCGGAAATGGAGTTGCCGCCCCAGGAACCGCAGCCCAGCGTCAGCGACGGCGCCAGGCTGAAGTTGTACAGATCGCCGATGCCGCCCTGCGACGACGGCGTGTTGATCAGGATGCGGGCGGTCTTCATCTTGTCGCCGAAATAGCGGATGCGTTCCGCCTGCAGGTCCTGGTCGGTGTACAGCGCCGAGGTGTGGCCGATGCCGCCCATCGCTACCAGCGCGGCGGCCTTGTCACAGGCGTCGACGAAGTCCCTGGCGCGGTACATCGCCAGCGTCGGCGACAGCTTTTCGTGGGAGAAGGCCTCCTTGTCCGACACCTCGCTGACCTCGCCGATCAGCACCTTGGTGGTCGGCGGCACGTCTATGCCGGCCATCGCGGCGATCCTGGCGGCGCTCTGGCCGACGATGGCGGCGTTCAGGCTGCCGTCCCGCAGGATCACCTTGCGCACCGCCTCGACCTCGCCCCCCTGCAGGATGTAGCCGCCGTGCCTGGAGAAGCGGTCGCGCACCGCCTCGTAGATGGCGTCGACCACGATGACCGACTGCTCGGACGCGCAGACCACGCCGTTGTCGAAGGTCTTGGACATCAGGATGGACGCGACGGCGCGCTTGATGTCGGCGGTTTCGTCCACCACCGCCGGCGTGTTGCCGGCGCCGACGCCGATGGCGGGCTTGCCGGACGAATAGGCGGCCCTGACCATGCCGGGACCGCCGGTGGCCAGGATCAGATTGATGTCGGGATGGCGCATCAGCCGGTCGGACAGCGCCACCGAAGGCTCGTCTATCCAGCCTATGATGTCCTGCGGCGCGCCGGCGGCGACGGCCGCCTCCAACACCAGCCGCGCTGCCTCGCAGGTGGAACGGCGCGCGCGCGGGTGCGGCGAGAAGATGATGCCGTTGCGGGTCTTCAGCGAGATCAGCGCCTTGAAGATGGCGGTGGAGGTCGGATTGGTGGTCGGCACGATGCCGCACAGCACGCCTATCGGCTCGGCGATGGTGATGGTGCCGAAGGTGTCGTCCTCGGACAGCACGCCGCAGGTCTTTTCATCCTTGTACTTGTTGTAGATGTACTCCGACGCGAAGTGGTTCTTGATCACCTTGTCTTCCATCACGCCCATGCCGGTTTCGCCGACGGCCATGCGCGCCAGCGGAATGCGGGCGTCGGCGGCGGCCAGCGCCGCGCTGCGGAAGATGTGGTCCACCTGTTCCTGGGTGAATTGCGCGAACGCCGCCTGGGCCTTCTTCACGCGCGCCACCAGGGCGTCGAGTTCGAGTTCGTTGCTGACAGCCATATCATCTCTCCGGTATCGAAAGTTGTCGGGCGCGGACGGCGCCGTTGGATTCGCTGTAAGAGCCTGTTCAGGCGCTAAGAGCCTGTTCAGTTTCTAGTCGCGCCACTACATCCCGGTACCGGCGGCCGTGCCGCAAACATCAATCTCGATACAAAGAGGTCATGACTCGATTGATTCGAAGACATCATATTTCGCTTTGGCGAATCTGTTCTTGCGCGTCGCCAAACAATGCGCGGATCGCCAGCAAAAAGAGCGCCGGAAACGGCGCTCTGCGGGGGAAGGCGAACAACTGGGCCGTAGTCGCGGCGCTACTGCCCCATGAAGGCGTAGTGGAAATAACGGCCGCTGCGACTCAGTTCGCGGATGCGGACCGGATCGGTCTCGCCGTTGATATTGGTGATGACCAGCCGGCCGCGTCCCTGTTTCAGATCGTTGTTGAAGTCGTAGTAGCCGCCCAGCACCGCCAGCCGCCCGGCCTCCACCTCGCCGGAGAACTTGAGGATGGCGCCCTCGACCTGGTTGTTGATATTGATCAGCGCCCCATTGGTCGCGTCTATGCCCTTGGGTATCTCGATACTGTCCAACTCCCGCTGGATGGACGGCTCCATGCCGCTGTAGTCGCCTGCCGCGGCCCGGATCGCGCCGCAGCCGGTATGGCTGACGAACATCAGCAGCGGCGTGTGCAGGTGGCGGACGCCGTATTCGATCGAGCCTTCGGACGTGGCCAGCTGATTGCCCAGATTGCTGATGACGAACAGATCGGCGTCGGCGTCGGCGCCCTGCATGCCGACCCGGCCGCCCGGACTGGAGCAGGTCACCACCGTCGCCTTCGGCGCGGCGCGCTCGCCCAGCCGCAGCAGATAGCCCGGCGAATGCTTGGAAATGTAGGCGCTGTTGGCCTTGATGATGCTGCCGACCACATCCTTGACCTGGCCGGCCTCGCCGACGGCCTTGCCGGCCCGCGCCTTGGCGGTCTTGACCTTGGCCGCCTTGGGCCGGATGCGCTGCGCCGCCCGCGGACGGCCGCCCGGCGCGTGCACTTCGGGACTGGGCTGGCTCAGATCGCGCGCCGGCGGCTTGGACATCGGCACCGACGGCGCCAGCTTTTCCGGTTCCATTTTCGCCGGCTCGGCCTTCTTGCCCGCCTCGGCGGCCGGCTTGGCCGTTTCCGCGGCCTTGCCTTCCGGCTTGCCCTCGGCCGGCTTGCCTTCCGACTTTCCTTCCGGCTTGGCCACCGATTTGCCTTCTGGCTTGGCCGCCGGCGCCTCGCCGTGTTCGGCCGCCGGCGGCTTGTTGACCTTCAGCGGCAGCTTGATCACTTGCTGCACCTGGGCGTCGCCCGGCGCCTCGTCCGCCCAGACCGGCTGCAGGGCCAGCAGCAGCGGCACCATCATGCACGATCCGATTCGCCTAGCGTTCATGCGCGATTCCTCGATGTCATCAACAGTCATATCCGTTCTATTCTGCATCATCGACCATGACGGGGAAAGCCGCCAGCCGTCATCGCGTCCGCCGCTGGCTCAGCCACACCCCGGCGAACACCAGCACGCCGGCCAGGCCCTGCCAGGCCTCGAAGCGCTCGTTCAGCAGCAGCCAGGCCAGCAAGACGGTGAAGACCGGGATCAGATTATTGAAGGCGCCTGCCCGCGCCACCGGAATCCGCGACACCGCCCAGGTGTACAGGCCGTAGGCGCCCAGCGTGATCACCGCGCCCAAGTACAGCACCCACAGGCTGGGCGCCAGCAACAGGCTTTGCGGCCAATGTCCCCACGGCGTCAGCATCGCCAGCCCGAACCAGACGCTGCCGGCCAGCGCCTGGATGCCGGTGATCGCCAGCGGCGAATAGCGCGCCGACAGCCGCTTGGCGATCAGCACATAGCCGCAGGCGCACACCATGGCGCAGAACTCCAGCGCGTTGCCGAGCAGCGGATCGGGCGCGCCGGGACCGGCGCGGCTGTCCAGACTCAGCCAGATCACGCCGGCGAACGACAGCGTGATGCCCAGCCACACCTGGCGCGGATGGCGCTCGCCGAGAAAGAGGCTGGCGCCGACGGCCATCAGCATAGGCAGCGTGGCGGTGACCACGCCGGCCTGGGAGGCGCTGGTATGGGTCAGCGCATTGGCCTCGAACAGGAAATACAGACAGGGCTCGGCCAGTCCCATCGCCAGCAGCCAGCGCCAGTCGCCGCGCCGGTAGCGCCAGCGGATGCGGCCGCTCATCGCCAGCGGCAACAGGCACAGGCTGGCGATCAGCATGCGGGCGAACAGCACCGCCAGCGGATGGTAGAACTGGAATACGTATTTGAGCACGATGAAGGCGCTGGACCACAGGAACATGGCCAGCGTCAGGGCGAGGTAAGGCAAGATGTCTCCCGATGCGGTTGGCGGACCGTCTTTGCGGTCCTATGCGGCAGACATTGTTTCAGAAGAAGGCGGCGGCTGTCGAACTCCGCCTTGCGCAGACTATCCCAGTTGCCGCTCCAGTCCCATCCGGTCGGCCTGTATCCAGTATTCGACGATCTTGCCGTCCGCCACCCGGTAACAGGCGCTGTCTATCAGCGCCAGCGGCGCGCCGCTGGCCGGCACCCCGTCGATCTCGGCCAGATGGCGGCCGAACTGGGTCCAGCGCGCGTAAGCGCGGTCGCCGTCGACCAGCAACTCGTCCACCCGCAGCGTGAAATCGCCGAACAGGCGCCGGAACTCGCGCACATGCTCGGCATAGTTGGCCGGGCTGCGCGCCAGCGTTCGCGGATTCTCCGATTCCAGCTGGTGCGCGGCCACGCTGGCAGCCAGATAGCGCGCCGCCGCGTCCGGGTCCAGACCGGAGCGCACCTCGCGCAGAAAGCCCGACACCACCTTCCGGGTTTCGTCGCCGCTCATTTCCGCCCCTCCATCCGATTGCGGATGCGCGCCAGGATTTCCGTCTCGTCGCGGCACACATGGCGGGCATGCAGCGACATGCCCTGCCACCACCCGTCCCGCCAGGCGCGGGCCGCCTTCAGCAAATAGGCCATCTCGTCTCCATTGTTCAATCATTTATAATGTCATGATCATATATGGCCGCTTAACATTGAAAAAGCCCATGCGCCATGACACACTGTTCATGAAATGAGAACAAATCACCTACCCGATGCCCAGGCGCTGCTGGCCTTCGACGCGCTGGTCCGCTGCGGCAGCTTCACCGCCGCCGCCGCCAAGCTGGAATGCACCAAAAGCCGGGTCAGCCAGTTGGTCAAGGCGCTGGAAAAAGAGCTCGGCACCGTGCTGGTGCTGCGCAATACCCGCCGCGTGGCGCTGACCGAGACCGGCCAGCGGCTGGCGGCGCACGCGCGCGAGCTGCGCAGCCTGCTGGAACGCGCCCGCCTCGACATCAACGAGGCCGACGGCGAGGTCAGCGGACCGCTGGTGATCAGCTCCATCACCTCCTTCGCCCAGTATCTGCTGGCGCCGGTCCTGGCCGAACTGGCGGTGCTGCATCCCGGCCTGCAATTGAAGCTGCAGGTGGAGAACCGACTGCAGGATCCGATTGCCGAGGGCCTGGATTTCTGCATCCGCACCCGCAACGTCCACGACGACGCGCTGGTGGCCAAGCCGCTGGGCCTGGTCCGCGA
This sequence comes from Chromobacterium sp. ATCC 53434, assembly GCF_002848345.1. Taxonomy (NCBI): domain Bacteria; kingdom Pseudomonadati; phylum Pseudomonadota; class Betaproteobacteria; order Neisseriales; family Chromobacteriaceae; genus Chromobacterium; species Chromobacterium sp. ATCC 53434. The sequence continues at coordinate 3,753,586 of NZ_CP025429.1, forward strand.
ATGGGCGTTCGCCTCGCCGGACTATCTGGCCAAGTCGCCGCCGCTGGAGGTGCCGGAGGATCTGTCGCGCCACCGCATCCTGCTGGACGTCAGCCGCGCCAAGTTGCGCGACACGCCGGAATGGCTGCTGGAAAAGGACGGCCAGCAAAAACAGATCCGCGTGCAGCCGGTGCTGTCCAGCCACCAGTACGCGCCGCTGCTGTCGGCGGCCATCGCCGGCAGCGGCATCGCGCTGCTGCCGGCCTACGTCGCCAGCGAGCACCTGAAAAGCGGCCGGCTGCTGCCGGTGCTGCCCGGCTGGAGCCACGACTGCTGGCCGGTCTACCTGGTCTATCCGTACCGGCACCCGCTGCCGCGCAAATACGAGGCCTTCATCCAGCACGTGGTGCCGCGGATGCGCGCGCTGCTGCAGGCCGGGATTGATCCAGGCCAAGGCGGCGGCGCGCCGGCCTTGCCAGAATGACGGCCATTTGAATCGGAATCGGCGGAGAGAAACCGGATGGAACATCGCGACATCGTCATCGTCGGCGGCGGCATGGTCGGCAGCGCGCTGGGCGCCGCGCTGGCCGGCAGCGGCCTGTCGGTCTGCGTGCTGGAAAGGGAGGCGCCCGCGCCGTTCGCGCCCGAGCAGGCGCCCGATCTGCGCGTCTCGGCGATCAGCCCGGCCTCGGCCGCCTTTCTGCAAACCATAGGCGCCTGGGACAAGGTATTGGCGATGCGCGCCGCGCCCTATCGCCGGATGCAGGTATGGGAAGGCGACGAGGCCACAGGCACCTTGTTCGACGCCGCCGAGGCCGGCGTGCCGGAACTGGGCCACATCGTGGAAAACCGCGTGGTGCAACTGGCCGCCACCGCGGCGCTGCGCGGCCACAGCGATATCGACTACCGCTGCCCGGCCGCGGTGGAAAGCCTGATCTACCGGCCCCAGGCCTCGCAGCTGACGCTGTCGGACGGCAGCCGGATCCAGGCCAGGCTGCTGATCGCCGCCGACGGCGCCCGCTCGCAGGTGCGCGACGCCGCCGGCATCGGCGTCACCGGCTGGGACTATCCGATGCACGCGCTGGCGCTGAGCTGCAAGATGGAGGGCGGCCAGCAGGACATCACCTGGCAACGCTTCACCCCTGACGGCCCGCAGGCCTTTCTGCCCTTGTGCGGCGACGCCGCCTCGCTGGTGTGGTACCACCGGCCGGAAGAGGTGAAGCGCTTGCTGACGCTGAGCGACGACGAGCTGATCGCCGCCGTCAGCCAGGCTTTTCCGCGCAAGCTGCCCGGCATCCGGGAACTGACGGCGCGCGGCAGCTTCGGCCTGACCCGCCGCCACGCCCAATACTATGTCAGGGACGGCGTGGCGCTGGCCGGCGACGCCGCCCACACCATCCATCCGTTGGCCGGCCAGGGCGTCAACCTCGGCTTCCAGGACGTCGCGCTGCTGGTCCGGACCATTCGCGACGCCGTCGCCGCCGGCGAAGACTGGGCGGGCATGAAAACGCTGTCCCGCTACCAGCGCGCGCGCAAGCCGGCCAATCTGGCGATGCAGACCGGCATGGACGCGTTCTGCTACGGCTTCTCCAACGACATCGCGCCGCTGCGCCTGCTCCGCGGCCTGGGCCTGAGGCTCGCCGACAAGGCCGGCCCGCTGAAGCGCGAGGCGATACGCTACGCACTGGGGCTGCGCGCCTGAACGCCTCCCCTTCATGCTAGGATCGGGGGACTTTCCCCCTTCCCGGCCTATTCATGAACACATTCCGCATTCGCGCCGCCATCGGCCTGCTGCAAGGGATCGCGCTTTACGCGCTGTACCGCGCCTCGGACCACGACGGCTGGCTGTCGCTCCATCCGCTGCTGTTCTCGCCGCTGCTGCTGGCCGCCGCGTTCCTGCCCTTGCTGTGCCAGACCGGACTGGGCGTGTTGCGCCCCGCCCGGCTGACGGCATGGCTGGCCGGGCTGGCCGTCGTCGTCGCCGCCATCGGCGCGCATGATCGCTGGCGCGTCGGACTGGAGCACGCCGCGCGCGCGGACCTGATGCCGGACGCGCTGACGGCCCTGGGCGTCGCCGCGCTGCTGTTCATCGCCTGGCCGCTGATCCTGGCCGGCGAAAGCGAACGGCGCTGGCGGGCGTCCTACCCCGCCTATTTCGACGTGGCCTGGAAGCTTGGCCTGCAACTGATGCTCTCCGGCCTGTTCGTCGGCGTGTTCTGGCTGATCCTTCAATTGGGCGCCGGGCTGTTCTCGCTGGTCGGCATAGACGGCCTGCGCCGGCTGATAGGCGAGGCCGAGTTCGCGATACCGGCCAGCACGCTCGCGCTGTCGGCCGGCCTGCATCTGAGCGATGTCCGCCCGGGCATCATCCAGGGACTGCGCTCGCTGTTGCTGACCCTGCTGTCCTGGCTGCTGCCGCTGCTGGTCCTGTTGATCGCCGCCTTTCTGTCGCTGCTGCCCTTCACCGGGCTGGACGGCCTGTGGAAGACCGGCCACGCCACCATGCTCTTGCTCGGCGCCAGCGGGCTGCTGATCTTTCTGCTGAACACCGCCTACCAGGATGGCGGCGAGGCGCACGGCCGCGTCATCTCGCTCAGCCTGCGCGTCGCCTGCCTGCTGCTCGCGCCGCTGCAAGCGCTGGCCGCCTACGCGCTGGCATTGCGCGTGGGCCAGTACGGCTGGTCGCCGGACCGGGTGTTCGCCGCCTGCTTCGTCATGCTCGGCGCCTGCTACGCCGCCGGCTACGGCTGGACGGTATTGCGGCGGCAGGCCGGGCTCTCCGGCGTCGCCTGCGCCAATATCGGCACCGCCTGGCTGTCGCTCGCCCTGCTGGCCGCCGTGCTGACGCCATTGGCCGACCCGGTGCGGATCTCGGTCTCCAGCCAATTGTCCCGGCTGCAGGCCGGCCGCGTGGCCCCCGCGCGCTTCGACTTCGATTTCCTGCGCTATCACGGGCTGCGCTATGGCCATGCCGCCCTGCTGCGGCTGAAGAACGATGCCGGCGCCGACGGCGCCATCCGCCGCAAGGCCGGCGACGCGCTCGGCGAGAACCGGCCCCAGCCCAAGCCTCCGGTCCAGGCGGTCCACCCGCGCGGCCTGACCGCGCTGCCGTCCGGTTTCCTGGCCCAGGACTGGAAGCAGATGTCCAAGCGCATGGCCGATCTGCCATCCTGCCTGCAGGACGGCCGCGAGGAATGCGACGCCTATGTCGGCGCTTACAGCGGCGCCGGCAAACAGGAAGTGCTGCTGGCGGAAAAGGGCGCTTCCCGTCTGTCGCTGTTCCAGCGGGACGCCCAGGGCCTGTGGACGCTCGCCGGCACCTACGACCTGCCCGCCGCATGCCCGGCGCCGCTTGACGCGTTGGCGGCCGGACACGCGCGTACCGCTCCGCCGCTGCTGCCCGACCTGGAAGCCGGCGGACTGCGGCTGCGGCCGCGCTACCCCTACGTTGCCCAGCCCTGCCCCGGCGCGGGCAAATGACGTCAATCCGGTGCCCGCCGGCGCAAGCCGCGCGGCGCCGGCGGGCACGCGAAAATGAGCGAAATCTGATCGTCAGAACGATTCGCTCCCATATAACATGGAGGGACAGGCGGCCGCCCAGCGGAGCCGGCCGCGCCACCCCCACCGCAATGGAGCCGCGCCATGTCCTTTACCGACGACCACGACCACGCCGCCTGCCAACACCCGCTTGATCGCGTCCGCCCGTTCGACGCCGCCGCCTTCGAACAGGCTGTCGCCGACATGCTGCGCGCCAGCGGCATCGCCATCGATCCGATCCACACCGGCAAGACCGCCCAACGCGTGCGCGAGCTGTGGCAGAAGCGGCTGCTGGACGGCTACGACACCTCGCCGGCCGACGCGCTGGGCTGCGGCTTCGCCGACCAGCGCCGCGACATGGTGGTGATACGCAGCCTGGCGGTGCACGGCATGTGTCCGCACCATCTGCTGCCGTTCCGCGGCGTCGCCCACGTCGCCTACCTGCCCGGCGGCCGCTTGCACGGCTTCGGCCGCATCGCGCGGATGGTGGACGCGATCAGCCACCGCTACACCTATCAGGAATGGATCACCGGCGAGATCGCCCGCACCCTGGTCGAACACGGCGAGGCGCGCGGCGCCGCCTGCCTGATCGAGGCGGAGCAGCTATGCCTGCTGATGGGGGAAAACCGCCGCGGCGACGAGCGCGTGATCACCCAGTGCTACGCCGGCGCCTTCGAAGCCGACGCCCAGGCCCGCAACGAGTTCCTGCGCGCGATAGAGCGCTAGTCCGCTATCGGCGTGCTATGTTGCTTGCAGGCGCGCCGCCGCCGCGGTGCGCATCGCCCGCGGAGCGCCGCCGATGTCGCCAGCCACCCTGTCGCTGCTTCTCCTGCTGTTCGCCCTGCCGCCCGCCGCCGGCGCCGAAACGATGTCGCGCGACCTCGGCGAGGAGGTGGTCCGCCTGCCGGTGACGCTGCCGGACGGCAGCCGCCACGCGCTGACCGTCACCGTGTTCCACCCCGATGAGGCCGGCCCGCACCCGCTGGCGCTGCTCAGCCACGGCCGCGCCACCAGCGCCGCCGCCCGCGCCGATCCGCCGCGCCAGCGGATGGAGACGGCGGCGCGCTATCTGGTGCGCAAGGGCTTCATCGTGCTGGTGCCGACCCGCGCCGGCTATGGCGCCGACGCCGGCGGCGCCGATCCCGAAGACTCCGGCCCGTGCCGGCGCAAGGACTACCCGGCCTCGCTGCGGGCCGCCGTCGCGCAGATTCTGGCGGCGCTGGACTACGGCCGGCGGCTGCCGGACGTCGACGGCCGGGCGCTGCTGATCGGCCAGTCGGTCGGCGGCATCGCCACCGTGGCCGCCGCCGCCGAGAACCCGCCCGGCGTGGTGACCGCGATCAATTTCGCCGGCGGCGCCGGCGGCGACCCCGACAGCCATCCGGGCGTGCCGTGCTCGCCGGCGCAATTACAGCAGCTGTACGCCGAGTTCGGCAGCCGCGGCCGGGTGCCGATGCTGTGGGTCTACACGCGGAACGACCGCTTTTTCGGCCAGGAATACTCGCAGGCCTGGGCCCGGGTCTACCGCGCCGCCGGCGCGCCGCTGGACTATCGGCTGCTGCCGGCCTTCGGCGACAACGGCCATCTGTTGTTCTCCCAGGGCGCCGACATCTGGATGCCGCTGCTGGAGGACTATCTGCGCGGCCTGGGCTTCGCCCGGCCCGGACTCGCCGGCCGGCCATCGCCCAGCGGCTACGCCGCGCTGGACGACGGCGAGCGCGTCCCCTATCTCAGCCGCGCCGACCGCCTAGGCGGCTACGGCCGCTTCCTCTCCAGCCCGCTGCCGCGCGCCTTCGCGATCAGCCCGAGCGGCCGCTGGGGCTACGCCTACGGCGGCGACGCGATAGATCGCGCGCTGGACTTCTGCCACAACGGCAATTCCAGCCCGTGCTCGCTGTACGCGGTGGACCGGGACGTGGTGTGGCCGGACGGCGCCGACGGGCGCTGAGGCGCCGGAAACGCAAAATGCCGCCCTGGGGCGGCATGTCGATGGGAACGGCGTCCGTCAGTCCAGCAGGCCGCCGGACTCGGACTTCGGCGAGCGGCTGAGCAGCTCGGCCACCACCCGCTGCGGATCGTGGCCCTGGTACAGCAGGCCGCATACCGCGGCGGTGATCGGCATGTCCACCTGCAGGCGCTCGGCCATCGTCAGCACTTCTCGCGCGGTGGCGACGCCCTCGGCCACATGGCCCAGCTCGTCCAGCACCTGCGGCAGCGGCTTGCCCTCGGCCAGCTTCAGGCCCACTTGGCGGTTGCGCGACAGCGCGCCGGTGCAGGTCAGGATCAGATCGCCCATGCCGGACAGGCCCATCATGGTCTGCGGGCTGGCGCCCAGCGCCATGCCCAGCCGGGAAATCTCGGCCAGGCCGCGGGTGATCAGCGCCGCCCGGGCGTTCAGGCCGAAGTCCAGGCCGTCGGCGACGCCGGTGGCGATCGCCATCACATTCTTCACCGCGCCGCCGACCTCGACGCCGACCAGATCGTCGTTGGCGTACAGCCGCAGCAGCGGGCTGTGCAACTCGCGGGCGACGTCGGCGGCGAACTCCGCGTCGGCGGAGGCGATCGCCACCGCCGCCGGCAAGCCCCGCGCCACCTCGCGGGCGAAGCTGGGGCCGGACAGGACGCCGCACGGATGGCCGGCCGGCAATTCCTCCTCCGCCACCTGGTGCGGCAGCAGGCTGGAGCCGGCCTCGAAACCCTTGCACGCCCACAGCAGCGGCGGCGGCGTCTCCAGGCTCGCCAGCGCCCTGAGCGTCGGTCTCAGGCCCGCCATCGGCGTGACGATCAACGCCAGTTCGGCGTCGGCGAGCGTCTCGTCGAGATCGGAAGACAGTTCCAGCCCGTCGGGAAACGGGCAATCGGGCAGATAGCGCGCATTGACGCGCGCCCCGTCCATCCGGCCGATCTGGGCCGCGTCGCGCGCCCACAGCGTCACCTGGTGGTGACGGGCAAAAGCTATCGCCAGCGCGGTGCCCCAGGCGCCGGCTCCCAGTATCGCCAGTTTCATGCGCGGTCCTTACAAGCCCCAGAGGTCGGTAATACGAGCATAGCCGACGCTGCCGTCGCGGTGGCGGACCTTGACCCAACCGTCCTGCGGCGGGGTCTGCATTTCCAGCACGCCGTCCTTCGGCACCGTGAACAGCAGCTTGCCGTCCTCGGCCGCCTTGTCTCGCACGCCGGCCTGCGGCGTCACCACCAGCAGCCAGCGCTGCCGCGACAGCGCCGCCGACGGAATCCAGGCGATGCCGCCGGTGGCGTCGCGCACGCGCGCCCATTCCTTCTGGCTTTGCAGCACTTCCACCGGGTAATAGCGGCTGACCACGAACAGCTTCTTCGCGGACAGCGCGGGCGCCTCGTACAGCGCGACGCCGGTTTCCTTCACCGAACGGAATTCCAGGGCCTGGGCGCATTGCGCGGCGCCCAGGGCCATGAGCAGCGTGATGACGAGGCGCTTCATGGTCATGCTCAAGCGTTGCCGGCTTCGGCCTGCTGCGCGCGCTGCTGCATGTACAGGGCTTCGAAGTTGATCGGCGCCAGCAGCACCGGCGGGAAGCCCGCGCGGTTCACCACGCTGGACACCGCTTCGCGGGCGTACGGGAACAGGATGTTCGGGCAGGCCACGCCGAGGATAGGGTCGAGGTCTTCGGCCGGCACGTTGCGGATCTGGAAGATGCCGGCTTGGGCCACTTCGCACAGGAACATGGTTTTTTCCGGCAGCTTGGCGGTCACGGTAACGGTCAGCGACACTTCGTAGAAGCCGTCGTCCAGCTGCTTGCCTTCGCTGGCCAGCTGCATGTCGATTTCCGGCTGGGCCTGCTCCAGGAACACCTGCGGCGCGTTCGGCACCTCCAGCGACATGTCCTTGACGTAGATTTTCTCGATGGAAAACGCCGGTTGCAGCTCTTGTTGTTCGCTCATGTTCTTTCTCGCATAAACACCGTCGTCATGACGGTCGAATTTTGTGGGTACGACGGCGGGCATCATCGCACGAAAGCCGGCGACGGCCAACCGGCTCAGTCCGCCAGCAGCGGGTCCAGCTTGCCGGCGTGGTTCAGCGCCGCCAGATCGTCGTAACCGCCGACGTGGGTCTCGCCGATGAAAATCTGCGGCACGGTGCGGCGGCCCGTCTGGGCCATCATCGTCTCGCGCGCGGCCGGGTCGAGATCGACGCGGACCTCCTCGATGCCGTCGACGCCCTTGCTGGCCAGCAGCTGCTTGGCGCGGATGCAGTACGGGCAGACCGCGGTGGTGTACATGGTGACCGGTTTCATGGTTCTCGCCTGAAAAATCGATTGCCGTCGATTATAGCGGGTTCGGCCGCCGAGGGCTTGCGCTGGATCGCATCGTCGCGGTGTTGAAGTCGCGCGCCAGATCGGCCACCACCGCGTCCAGCGCCGGGCCCATCTGCGCCGCCCGCGGGCTGTTGACGATGGCGACGATGGCGAGGCGCCGGCCGTCGGCCGCCAGCCAGTAGCCGGCCAGCGCCTTGACGTCGTTCAACGTGCCGGTCTTCAGCCTCAAGCGCGGTCCGAGATCGGCGAAGCGCTTTTTCAGCGTGCCGTCGACGCCGGCGATCGGCAGGCTGGACTCGAATTCGCCGGCGTACGGCCCGCGCGCCGCGTCCAGCAGCACCTGGCCCAGCAGCCTGGCCGTCACGCGCTCCCGCCGCGACAGGCCGGCGCCGTTCTCCAGCCGCAACGCGTCGACGTCGTCCATCCCCCGGTGCCGCAACTCCTCGCGCAGCGCGCGCTCGGCGGCGGCGGCGGTGTCCTCGCCGCCGGCCTCCCGGCCCAGCGTCAGGAACAGCGTGCGCGCCATGGTGTTGTTGCTGTACTTGTTGATGTCGGCCAGCGCCACCGCCAGCGGCTGAGACTCCCAGGCGGCCAGCTCGCGCGCGTCGTCCGGCGCGCGGCCGCGCTCGACGCGCGACGGGCCGCTGCCGCCGAGCGCCGCCCACATCGCGGCGAAGTCCTGTCCGGCGAATTCGTCGTGGTCCAGCACGTTGACGTAGGCGCGCCGGCCGTCGCAGGCCGGCGGCAGCTTGCCGTCGACGACGACATGGCGGCCGTCGTTGCGTATCGAGACGAAGGCGCGCACATCCGGGCACGGCACGTCCGGCCCCGGCGTCAGCGAGACGTTCAGCGTCACGCCGGCCAGCGGCGGGTCCAACGCGACGCGCGCGCCCCGGCCGTCGTTGAAAAAGCTCAGCCAGGCCACTTTCAGATTGGTCAGGTGGGTGTCCGGCCCGACAACGAAGGCGCGGCCGGCGTCGCCGTCGAAATCGTCGGCGCCGCCGATATTGCCGAAGGCCCGCTTGTCCAGCAGCAAGCGGCCGTCCAGCTTGCGGATGCCGCGCAGCCTGAGGCTGTACAGCAGGCTCAGCAGATTGCCGTCGTCGAAACGCGGATCGCCGCCGCCCAGCCAGTACAGATCGCCCTTCAGCGCGTCGCCGTCCAGCGGCGCGGCCGACAGCAGCGCCGTCTTCCAGCGATAGTCCGGCCCCAGCCGGTTCAGCGCCGCCCAGCCGGTCAACAGCTTCATCGTCGACGCGGGATTCACCGGCGCGTCGGCGCGGTGGCCGACCACCGGCCCGCCGCCGTCGACCGGCGCCGCCCACACGGCGATCTCGTCCGGCTTCAGGCCGTGCAGGTCCAGCGCCGACGCCGCGGCGGACAACAGCGCCAGGCCGCAGGCCGCGGCGATGGTGATGGTTTTTCTCATCTCACAATTCCTGGGGATCGACATCCAGCGACCAGCGCAGGCTGCGGCCGTGCGCGCGCGCCAGCGGATCGAGCAGCGCCGGCAGCGCGTCCAGCAGCCGGTGCAGCGCGGCGCGCTGCGAGGCCTCCAATACCAGCTGCGCGCGCTCGCGCTGGGCCAGCCTGGCCATCAAGGCCGGCGCCGGCCCGGAAATCAGCACGCCCTCGGCCAGCGGCTCCAGCGCCTCGCGCGCCTGACGCAGAAAGGCGGTGGCCTGGGCCAGTTCGGGGCTGTCGGCGCGCAGCAGCGCCTGGAAGGTGGTGGGCGGGAAACCAGCCTGGCCTCGCTCGGTCAGCAGCGCGGCCGCGTAGCCGTCGAAATCGTGGGCGACCAGCGCCTGGTACAGCGGATGATCCGGCCATTGCGTCTGCACCAGCACCTCGCCCGGCGCGTCGGCCCGGCCGGCGCGGCCGGCCACCTGCATCAGCTGGGCGAACAAGCGTTCCGACGCGCGAAAGTCGGCCGAGTACAGGCCGCCATCGGCGCCCAGCGCCGCCACCAGCGACAGCGTGCCGAAATCGTGGCCCTTGGCCAGCATCTGGGTGCCGACCAGGATGTCCACCTCGCCGGCGTGCACCTTGCGATAAACCTCGTCCCAGGCGTCCTTGCGGCTGGTGGTGTCGCGGTCTATCCGCAGCACCCTGGCCTCCGGCAACATCCGTTGCAGCGCCGACTCCAGCCGCTGCGTGCCCTCGCCCAAGGGCTTGATGTCCGGGTCGCCGCAATCCGGGCAGGCGCGCGGCACCGGCTCCTCCCAGCCGCAGTGGTGGCAGCGCAGCTTGCGCTCCATCAGGTGCACCACCAGCTTGGCCGAGCAATGCGGGCAGCCGCTCATCCAGCCGCAGGCGGTGCAGGCGACCACCGGCGCGAAGCCGCGGCGGTTGATGAAGACCAGACTCATTTCCTGGCGCGCCAGCCTCTGCTTCAGCGCCTCCAGCACCGGCTCGGCCAGGCCTTCGGCCAGTTTCTGCCGGCGGGTGTCGACCAGCCTGACGTCGGGCAGCCTGGCCGCGCCATGGGCGCGCCGGGTCAATGCCAGCTTCTTGTAGCGGCCGGCCTCGACATTGGCCACCGTCTCCAGGCTGGGCGTCGCCGAACCGAGCACGATGGCGACGCCGGCGCGACGCGCGCGCCATACCGCCAGGTCGCGCGCGTGGTAGCGCAGACCGTCCTGCTGCTTGAACGAGCCGTCGTGCTCCTCGTCGACGACGATCAGCCCCAGCCGCGGCAGCGGCGTGAACACCGATAGCCGGGTGCCTATCACCACGTCGGCGTCGCCATGCCAGGCGTCCAGCCAGCCGTGCATCCGTTCGCCGTCGGCCAGATGGCTGTGCTGCACGACGATGCGGCTGCTGGGAAAGCGCTTGGCGAAGCGGTCTATCAGCTGCGGCGTCAGATTGATTTCCGGCACCAGCACCAGCGTCTGGCGGCGCGCCGTCAGTTGCTCGGCGATCAGGCGCAGATAGACCTCGGTCTTGCCGCTGCCGGTGACCCCGTGCAGCAGCCAGGGCTGGAAGCCCGAGCCGGCCCGCAGCGCGTCCAGCGCCGCCTGCTGCTCGTCGTTCAGCGCCGGCCCCTCGCCCAGTTGTAGCGGCGCCGGCTCCGGCGTCGCGCGCTCGGCCTTGCCCTCGGCCAGCCAGTCGGCCAGCAGCTTGCCGGCCTGCGGCGTCACCGCCCGGGCCTGCTCCGACGTCAGCGGGCCGTCCTGCATCGCCTGCCACAGCGCCAGCCGCGCGCGCTGCCGCGGCGGCGGCGGATCGCCAAGACCGGCGGCGGTCAACGCGAATGGCCGGCGGTCGGGCCGGCGCACGTCGCGCGGCTCGCGCAGCGCGGTCGGCAAGGCGGTGAACAAGGTCTGGCCCAGCGGATGGTGGTAGTAGGCGGCGGCGAAGCGCGCGAGTTCGAGGAATTCGCCCGGCAACGGCGGCAGGCCGTCGAGCACGCTTTCTATGCACCTCAGGCGGGAGGCGTCCGGCGCGCCCACACCCTCCCCCGGTATCGGCGTGACAACTACGCCACACAGGCGGCGATTGCCGAAAGGCACGCAGACGCGCGCGCCTATCATGACAGACGATTCAGTCAGGTAACTGAACGTTCCGGCCAGCGGCACATCGACCGCCACCTGGACCGGCCCGGACCCATCGATACTCATGCTTCCCCCAGGCAAACCCTGTTGCGACAAGGCTTTGCATCTGCTGTGCACAGATCTTGTGGATAACTTTGTGAACAACCACGGTGATAGCGAGCAAAAAGCCGTGAAATCAGTGTTTCCGTTGGATTGCACAAAAATTAATCAAACGTAAAAGTCTTTTATTTTCAAAGACTTAAAAAAGTATTGTTTTTTTAGCCACCGCGCTTGACAACTAAAAGCGCAAGGACTAGGCAGTGTGCATAACTTGCCGGACCACCAGCCCGCCCAACTGTCAACCGTCATTTTCCTAGCGCGGAATATCTGTTGCAGCCAATGACACAGCGCCCGGCTGGCGGGCGGCAATACCCCGCCGCCCCCAACGTGGCCAATGTCGTGAAAGTTTAATAAATCCTTAAAAACCCAGCCGTTTTTTTGATAGCGTCCGCGCAAATGGAGGCAGGCGTCGTTTCGGCCGGCGCCGGAAACAGACCGGCGCCGCGGCCCAGGCACCACGATGGTGCGGCCGCCCAGGCGCCCGCACCATCGCCATTCGCCGGGCCGTTAAATGCGGATGTCAATGATAGCCGCGCGACAGCCTGTGCACCGCTTCCACCAGCGCGCCGGCATGGGCCGGATCGGCGAATTGCGAGATGCCGTGGCCCAGATTGAACACATGGCCGCTGCCCTGGCCGTAGCTTTGCAGGATTCGGGCGACCTCGCGCTCGATCGCGGCCGGTTCGGCGAACAGCGCGTTCGGATCGAAATTGCCCTGCAACGCCACCTGCTCGCCGACGCGGGCGCGCGCCCGGCCGATGTCGGTGGTCCAATCGAGGCCGACGCAGTCGGCGCCGATCGCGGCGATGTCCTCCAGCCACTGGCCGCCGCCCTTGGTGAACACGATCACCGGCACCCTGCGGCCGTCGGCCTCGCGCTTCAGGCCGGCGACGATGCGCTGCATGTAGGCGAGCGAGAATTCCCGGTAGGCCGCGTGGCTGAGCGCGCCGCCCCAGGTGTCGAAAATCTGCACCGCCTGCGCGCCGGCGTCTATCTGCGCGTTCAGATAGGCGATCACCGAGCGGGTATTGGCCTCCAGAATGTGGTGCAGCAGCTCGGGCCGGCTGTACAGCATCGCCTTGACGTGGCGGAAGTCGTCGGAGCCGCCGCCCTCCACCATATAGCAGGCCAGCGTGAACGGGCTGCCGGAGAAGCCGATCAGCGGCACCCGGCCGTCCAGCGCCTTGCGGATGCTGGCTACCGCGTCGAACACGTATCGCAGCTTGTCCATGTCGGCGGGCTCGAGCGCGCGGATCGCCGCCTCGTCGCGCAGCGGGCGCTGGAATTTCGGCCCCTCGCCCTCGGCGAAGTACAGGCCCAGGCCCATCGCGTCCGGCACCGTCAGGATGTCGGAAAACAGGATGGCCGCGTCCAGCGGAAAGCGCTCCAGCGGCTGCAGCGTCACCTCGGTGGCGTAATCCGGGCTGGTGCACAGGCCCATGAAGCTGCCGGCGCGCGCGCGGGTGGCGCGGTATTCCGGCAGATAGCGGCCGGCCTGGCGCATCATCCAGATCGGGGTGTATTCGACCGGCTCCTTCAACAGAGCCCGCAGGAAGGTATCGTTTTTCAGCTGGGTCATGACGTCACGCGGCTATGGAAATCGGCGGCCATTATATCGCAGCCAACCCTGTCGCCGGCGCGGATAAGCGAAAACGGCCGGAAAACCCGGCCGTCGCCTCTATGCCGCGAAGAAAAACCCCGAGCCAAGGCGCGCCGACGCAGACAGTACGAATGGTACGGCAAGAAGGCGCAACGCCGGATCAGGGTTTTGGATCACGGCTCAGCCGAGTATCTGCCTCAGCACATAGGGCAGGATGCCGCCGTGGCGGTAGTAGTCTATCTCCACCGGCGTGTCTATCCGCAGCGTCAGCGTCAGGCGCCGCTCGGCGCCGTCCGGCCGGCGCACGACCAGCGTCGCCTGCTGCCGCGGCTTCAACTCGCCGTCCAGCCCCTCCAGGTCGAAAGTCTCGTCGCCGGCCAGGCCGGCGGCGCCGTCTCCGTCGCCGAACTGCAGCGGCAACACGCCCATGCCGACCAGGTTGGAGCGGTGTATCCGCTCGAAACTGTTGGCGATCACCGCGCGCACGCCCAACAACCGCGTGCCCTTGGCTGCCCAGTCGCGGCTGGAGCCGGTGCCGTATTCGGCGCCGGCGAAGATCACCGTCGGCGTGCCCTCGGCCTGATAGGCCATCGCCGCGTCGTAGATGGACAGCTGTTCGCCGTCCGGCTGGCGCAGCGTCAGCCCGCCCTCCACCGGCCGGCCGTCGGCGTCCGGCGGCAGCATCAGGTTGCGGATGCGGACATTGGCGAAAGTGCCGCGCATCATCACCTCGTGATGGCCGCGACGCGAGCCGTAGCTGTTGAAATCGACCGGCTTGATGCCCTGCTCCTGCAGATAGCGTCCCGCCGGCGACGACGGCTTGATGGCGCCGGCCGGGCTGATGTGGTCGGTGGTGACCGAATCGCCGAAGATGGCCAGCGCGCGCGCGCCCCTGACCGGCCGGGTCGCGGCCGGCTGCAGCGCGAAGTCGGCGAAGAACGGCGGCTCGGCGATATAGCTGGACGGCTCCCAGCCGTACACCTCGCCGCCGGCCGCCCGGATGCCGGCCCACAGCGGATTGGCGTCGGCCAGGTCCCGGTACAGCTTGCGGTAGGTTTCCGGATCGGCGGTCTGCGCCAGCGCCGCGCCGATCTCGTCCAGGCTGGGCCAGACGTCGCGCAGGAACACCGGCTTGCCGTCCGCGCCCAGGCCCAGCGGCTCATGCCCCAGATCGATGTCGACGCGGCCGGCGATGGCGAAAGCCACCACCAGCGGCGGGCTCATCAGGAAGTTGGCCTTGATCGCCGGATGGATGCGCGCCTCGAAATTGCGGTTGCCGGACAGCACCGCCGCGCACACCAGGTCGCCGGCGGCGATTTCCGACTCTATCGCCGGCGCCAGCGGGCCGGCGTTGCCGATACAGGTGGTGCAGCCGTAGGCCACCACGCCGAAGCCCAGCTGTTCCAGCGCCGGCAGCAGGCCGGCCTTGCCGAGGTAGTCGGTGACCACCCGCGAGCCCGGCGCCAGCGAGGTCTTGATGTGCGGCGCCACCGCCAGTCCGCGCGCGGCGGCCTTCTTCGCCAGCAGGCCGGCGGCCAGCATCACGCCCGGATTCGAGGTATTGGTGCAGGAGGTGATCGCGGCGATCAGCACCGAGCCGTGCCGCAATCCGTCGCCGGCCGCGCCGCCCTGCGCCTTGCCGTAGCCGCCGTCGGCGGCCGGCTTGGCCAGCAGCTCGCCGAAACGCGGCTTCAGCTCGGTCAGCGCGATGCGGTCCTGCGGCCGGCGCGGGCCGGCGACGCTGGGGACGATGGACGCCAAATCGAGCACCAGGGTCTCGCTGTAATCAATGTCGCCGGCGTCCGGCATGCCGAACAGCCGCTGCGCCTGGAAGTAGCGGCGGAAGGCGTCCACCTCCTCGGCGCTGCGGCCGGTGGCCGCCAGGTAATCGGCGGCGCGTTCGTCCGGCGGAAAAAAACCCATCGTCGCGCCGTACTCCGGGGCCATATTGGCCAGCGTCGCCCGGTCCGGCAGCGTCAGCGACGCCGCGCCCTCGCCGAAGAACTCGACGAATTTGCCGACGACCTTGGCCTTGCGCAGCAGCTCGGTCACCGCCAGCACCAGATCGGTGGCGGTGACGCCGGCGGCGAGCCGGCCCTTCAGATGCACGCCGACGACGTCCGGCGTCAGGAAATACACCGGCTGGCCCAGCATGCCGGCCTCGGCCTCGATGCCGCCGACGCCCCAGCCGACGACGCCCAGCGCGTTGATCATCGTGGTGTGCGAATCGGTGCCCACCAGCGAGTCCGGATAATAGACGTCGCCGTCATGCAGCACGCCGCGCGCCAGGTATTCCAGATTCACCTGGTGGACGATGCCTATGCCCGGCGGCACCACCTTGAAGGTGTCGAACGCCTGCATGCCCCATTTGATGAAGCGGTAGCGTTCGGCGTTGCGCTGGAATTCCAGCTTCATGTTCAGATCCAGCGCGCCCGCTTCGCGGAAGTGGTCGACCTGCACCGAATGGTCGACGACCAGGTCCACCGGCACCAGCGGCTCGACGGCGGCCGGCGGCTTGCCGAAGCGGGCGGCGACGCCGCGCATCGCCGCCAGATCACACAATAGCGGCACGCCGGTGAAGTCCTGCAGCACGATGCGGGCGACGACGAAGGGAATTTCCTCGCTGCGTTCGGCTCCGGGCTTCCAGCTTGCCAGTTGCCTGACATGCGCGTCGGTAATACGCTGTCCGTCCAGCTTGCGCAACAGCGACTCCAGCACGATGCGCAGCGACACCGGCAGCCGGCCGACATCGCCGACGCCGAGTTCGGCCAAGGCCGGCAGCGAATGGAAACGGACGCTGCGGCCGGAGGCCAGTTGGAAATCTCGCAGACTATCTTGGGCACGCAGGGACATGGTTAGCTCCGGTGAGCGCCGGCCGCTCGGCCGGCGGGGCCGCGAAAGACGGATGAAGGCTCGTCCGCCGCCAGGGTCCGACATCGTGTATCAGGATAGGCTAGGACCGGCCCCGCCGGCGCAAGTTCGACCCGACAAGGATGATGGCATGACAACAACCGTACGCAGCGAAACCGACAGTTTCGGCCCGATCGACGTTCCCGCCGCCGCGCTGTGGGGCGCGCAGACCCAGCGCTCGCTGGCGCATTTCCATATCTCCAGCGAAAAGATGCCGCCGGAGCTGATCCGGGCCTTGGCGCGGGTCAAGCGCGCCTGCGCCGAAGCCAATCGCGAGCTCGGCAAGCTGGATGGCGCCAAGGCCGACGCCATCGCCGCGGCCGCCGACGAGGTGCTGGCCGGCCGCCACGACGGCGAATTCCCGCTGTCGGTATGGCAGACCGGCTCCGGCACCCAGAGCAATATGAATATGAACGAGGTGCTGGCCAACCGCGGCTCGGAACTGTTGGGCGGCGAGCGCGGCCAAGCGCGGCGCATCCACCCCAACGACGACGTCAACCGCGGCCAGTCGTCCAACGACATCTTCCCTACCGCGATGCACGTCGCCGCCGCGACCCAGCTCGCCGAGCGGCTGCTGCCGTCGCTGGGCCTGCTGCGGCGCGCGCTGGACGCCAAGGCCCAGGCCTTCGCCGACATCGTCAAGATAGGCCGCACCCATCTGCAGGACGCCACCCCGCTGACGCTGGGCCAGGAGATATCCGGCTGGGCGGCGCAGCTGGAACTGTCCGAGCAGGCGGTGCGCGCGGCGCAGCCGATGCTGTGCCAGCTGGCCGTCGGCGGCACCGCCGTCGGCACCGGACTCAACACCGATCCGCGCTTCGGCGCCGCTGTGGCGGCCAGGCTGGCGGCAGACGGCGGCCTGCCGTTCCAGAGCGCGGCCAACAAGTTCGCCGCGCTGGCCGGCCACGAGCCGCTGCTGTTCGCCCACGGCGCGCTGAAGACGCTGGCCGCCGCGCTGATGAAGATCGCCAACGACATCCGCTGGCTGGCCTCCGGTCCGCGCAGCGGTCTCGGCGAATTGTCGCTGCCGGAAAACGAGCCGGGCAGCTCCATCATGCCGGGCAAGGTCAACCCGACCCAGTGCGAGGCGATGACGATGCTGTGCTGCCAGGTACTGGGCAACGACGCGGCGCTGGCCATAGGCGCCGCGTCCGGCAACTTCGAGCTGAATGTGTTCAAGCCGATGATCGCGCACAACTTCCTGCAAAGCGTCAGGCTGCTGGCCGACGGCATGGACAGCCTGCGCGAACACTGCGTCGACGGCATGGAGGCCAATCGCCAGCGGATAGACGAGCTGATGGCGCGCTCGCTGATGCTGGTCACCGCGCTGAATCCCCACATCGGCTACGACAAGGCGGCCGCCATCGCCAAGCACGCCCACCATCACGGCACCACGCTGCGCGAGGCGGCGCTGGCGCTGGGCCATCTGAGCGCCGAGCAGTTCGACGCCTGGGTCAGGCCCGAAGACATGGTGTGACGCCGGCTAGGGATGGAACCACAGCTCGCGCCGCGCAAGCGGCGTGGCTTCGGGCAGCAGCGGGTTGGCCAGCTCGATGATGGTGCGGCCCGATAGTTTCAACTCGCGCAGATGCTCGCCGTTGAACGCCTGGAACAGCTGCTCGAAGCCGCCGTCGGCCACGCCCTTTTCCAATCCCTGCCGGAGCATGCTCGCCAGCTCCGGCCGCTTCGGCGACACGAAGAAATAGAAGGCGGTCGGATAGTGCAGCAGCAGATAGGGGTCCAGCGCCAGGCCCTTGCCGAACGGCGACGCCAGCTCCTGCCTGACCTCGATCACGCTGCGCGGAAAATAGTCGTAGCGGCGCTGGCGCAGCATGGAGAACAGGTTCGGATAATCGGCGCTGGTGAGCACCGGCAAGCCGGCCTGCTGCAGGATCTGGGTGTCGGGCCAGTCCTGGCCTTGGCCGGCGCGCAGCCGCGCCAGTTGCGCCGGCGTCTTCACGTCCTTCAGCAACTGCGGCCGGTCGGCGGCCACCAGCATCACCCGCCAGCCTATCAGGCCCTTGTCCAGCGGCACCCGCACCGGCAGCAGCTTGCGCTCGCGCTCGCGGCTGGTCATGCCCCAGAACAAGTCGACCCGGCCATCCGGGCGCAGCATCTGTTCCATCGCCCGCCCCTGGTTCATGTCGCGCGCCGCCAGCAGCTCGCAGCGCTGCCCCTCCTCCGCGCAGGCCAATAGCAGCAGCGCCTGGATATACGGCCAGTGCGGATCGTTGTCGCCGGACACCAGCGCGTAGTGAATCTGGATGCCGGCCGCCTGCGCCAGCGCCGAGGCGCCGCACAGCAGCCAGAGAGCGAGGATTCTTGCCATCTGCCGAACCGTCCCGTGGTGGTAACGACATTTTAGTTCGTGCCGGCTGCGGCCGTTTTGCTGGATTACAGCCAGCCCAGGCCCCCGACCAAGGCGCCCAGCAGCAGCAACCACAACGGGTTCCAGTTGAGGCGCCAGGCGATCAGCGCCACCGCGGCGCTCAGCGCCCAGCCGGCGGCGTCGCGGTTGGCCGCCTGCAACAGCAGGCAGGCGCTGGCGCCGACCAGCCCCACCGTCAGCGGCAGCAGCGCGCGCGCCAGCAACCGGGTCAGTTCGCTGCCGTGATGTTCGGCCCACCAGCGCGACACGTAGAAGCTGAGCACCGACGACGGCAGACACATGCCCAGCATGCTGACCAGCGCGCCGACCACGCCGGCCACATGCCAGCCTATCAGGCTGACCACCAGCACATTCGGTCCGGGAGCCGCCTGCGCCAGCGCGAACAGCTCGGCGAACTGCGACGCGCCCATCCAGCCCTGCTCCACCACCAGCCGCTGCAACTCCGGCAGCAGCACATTGGCGCCGCCCACCGCCATCAGCGACAGCAGGCCGAAGCGCCACAGCAAGGTCAGCGCGATCATCGCTCCGCCCCCTTGCGCGTCAGCCAGGCCAGCAGCAGCGCCAGCGGCACCGAGGCCAGCAGCACCCACAGCAGCGGCAGTTGCCAGACGGCGATGGCGGCGAAGGTGGCGGCCACCACCACCGCGCTCCAGGCGCGCCGCTCCATCCGCGACAGCAGGCGCAACGCCATCGCCAACAGCAGGCCGGCGGCGGCGGCGGCCAGGCCGTGCATCACGTGCTCGACCAGCGGCAGCTGGCGGTAACGGCCGTACAGCGAGGCCAGCAGCAACACGATGGCCATCGGCGCCAGCAGCAGGCCGGCCACCGCGATCAGCGCGCCGGACGGCCCATGGAAGCGCGCGCCGACCGATACCGCCATATTGACGATGTTCGGCCCCGGCAAGACCTGGCACAGGCCGAGCTGCTCGGCGAAATCGGCCTCCGACAGCCAGCGCCGGCGCTGCACCAGCATGCTGTGCGCCTGCGGCAGCACACCGCCGAAGCCGCTGACGCCTATCGAGAAGAAGCCGGCGAACAAGTCGCGCCGGCTCGGTTGATTCAGTTCCGTATCCATGTCTTGACAGTACTCGGCAGCGGCAGACTGCACAAACGAGAATTTCTGACAGGGTCGGTCACCTGGCCTCACAACGCACCCAGCCGCCCGGCAATGAAATCGACGAAAACCCGCAGTTTCGGCAATGGCTGACGGTCGGCCGGATAGATCAGGTGCATGGGCTTGGCCTCGGGCAGATAGGCGTCCAGCAGCGACACCAGCCGTCCCGCCGCCACATCCTCCGCCAGCAACGCCTCCGCCTGCAGCGCGATGCCGGCGCCCGCCAGCGCCAGCTGGCGCAAAGCCTGGCCCTGATTGCACTGGAAGCGGCTGGCCCCTATCTGCACCCCATGCAGCTGCGCCAGCGCGTCCCAGCCGTCGTCGCGCCGCCAGCGGCTGAAGCCCAGGCAGTCATGGCCCGCCAGCTCGGCCGGCGTCGCCGGCACGCCGCGCGCGGCCAGGTAGGCCGGCGAGGCGGCGATCATCATCCGGTACGGCCGCAAGCGTCGCGCCACCATGCCGGAGTCGGACAGGCGGCCGATGCGGAACACCGCGTCGTAGCCGTCGGCCACCAGGTCCACCAATTGATCGCCAAGCTCGAGCTCCACGCCGATGTCCGGCCAGCGCGCCATGAATTCGGCCAGCAGCGGCGCCAGCCTGATCGTGCCGAAAGTCACCGAGGCGTTGATCCTCAGCACGCCGCGCGGCCGCGCGCTCAACAGCGCGGCCGCGTCCTCGGCGGCGGCCAGCTCGGCCAGGATGGCGCGGCAGCGCTGGTAGTAATGCTGGCCCAGCTCGGTCAGCTGCTGACGGCGGGTGGTGCGCACCAAGAGCCGGCCGCCGAGGCGCGCCTCCAGCGCCGCGACATGCTTGCCGACCATAGGCTGGGACAGCCGGTGAGCGTCGGCCGCGGCGGTGAAGCTGCCCTTCTCCACCACCGCGACGAATAATTCCATGCTGAGCAGGCGATCCACGAGATTAAAAACTCCTGATTATTAATCTTATGCATCTTAGCGGATTAATCACTGAAGGCAATTCACGCAGACTAGAGGAATCGCAAACCACAACGGAGAACGCCATGAAAATCCTGCTCGTAGGCGCCAGCGGCATCCTGGGCCGCGCCGTGCATCAGGCCCTGTCCCACCACCAGATCATCACCGCCGGCCGCGGCAGCGGCGACTTGCGCGTCGACATCACCGACAGCGCCAGCGTGCAGCAGATGTTCGAACAGGCCGGCCGCCTGGACGCCATCGTCAGCGCCACAGGCAGCGTGCACTTCGCGCCGCTGGCCGAGATGCGCGCCGCCGACTTCCGCGTCGGCCTGAACGACAAGCTGCTGGGCCAGATAGACCTGGCGCTGACCGGCCAGCACTATCTGAACGACGGCGGTTCGATCACGCTGACCAGCGGCATCATCAGCGCCCAGCCGATACGCCAGGGCGCCAACGCCACCGCGGTCAACCGCGCGCTGGAGGGCTTCGCCGCCGCCGCGGCGCTGGAACTGGGCCGCGACCGCCGCATCAACGTGGTCAGCCCCAATGCGCTGCAGGAATCTTGGGACGGCTACGCGCCCTACTTCCCCGGCTACGAGCCGGTGCCGGCCGCGCGCGCGGCGCTGGCCTTCGTGCGCAGCGTCGAAGGCATCGCCAACGGCCAGACGCTGACCGTGTGGTAGGCCCCGTCACCCCTTGGGAGAAACCGTAAATGAAAATACTGCTAGTGGGCGCGAACGGAACGATAGGACGCGCGGTGCGACAAGCGCTGTCCCACCATCAAATCCTGGCCGCCGGTCGCGACAGCGGAGAGCTGCGCATCGACATCAGCCAGCCTGACAGCATACACGCGCTATTCGAACGCACAGGCAATGTCGACGCCATCGTCTGCGCCGCCGGCTTGCTGCACTTGGGTCCGCTCGTCGAGATGACGCCCGAGCAATTCCGCGTCGGCCTGGACAGCAAATTGATGGGCCAGGTCAACCTGGCGCTGATCGGCCAGCATTTCCTCAACGCCGGGGGCTCCATCACGCTGACCAGCGGAATGGGCAACGAAATCCCGCTGCGCCACGGCAGCAACGCCTGCGCCGTCAACGCCGCGATAGAAGGCTTTGCGCGCGGCGCGTCCGTGGAGCTGGCGGCGGGGCTGCGCATCAACGCGGTTTGCCCAAACGTGCTGCAAGAGTCCTGGGAGCCCTTGCAAAGTTACTTCCCGGGTTTCGAGCCGGTGCCGGCCGCCCGAGTCGCCCTCGCCTACCAACGCAGCATAGAGGGCGTGGAGACCGGTCAGGTTTTCAAAGTCTGGTAAATCGCCAAGCGCAAAGGAGAAAACGCATGTATCTGCTCAACATCAGCTATATCCGCAAACCCGCCGAAGTGGAAGCGCATATCCCAAGCCACGGAGAATGGGTAAAACGCCACCTGGCTTCGGGCAATATCCTGTTCGCCGGCCCCAAGCAAAGCGGCCTGGGTGGCGTCATCCTGGCTAGGTCCATGCCCAAGGCGGCCCTACTGGCGATACTGGCGGAAGATTCATACCTGCAACACGACGTCGCCGAGTATCAGATCGTCGACTTCGACATCAAGGCGGCGCAAGACGATCTGAAAACGCTACTCGCCTGAGAACCTGTTCACGATCTTTTTCAAGCAGTGCAGCCCAGCAGGCGGCCAGATGCAAGGCGGAGAGGGCAGGCCTTGGTGATGCCAAGGCCCAGCCCGACAACGCCGCAGATGGCCGCCTGCTGGGCGGCCCTTCGGGGCCGATCTATACTGCAGCAGCCGCCACAGCACGGAAAGCCGCGATGAAACTTGTCCTGCCCGCCGCGCTGGCGTTGCTGCTGTGCCAGGGAACAGCCCAAGCCCAGCCGATACCCGCCTCCAGCCAGGCGATAGAACCGTGGGGCGATCCGGCCAGCGGGGACGGCCTGACGCCGCGCTTCCTGCGCTGGCTGGCCGGGCAAAGCGGCCTGACGCTGGCGCAGGATACCCGGCCGCTGTCCCGGGTGCTGGAAGACCTGAAGACCGGCCGCGACGCGCTGGCGCTGCTGACCGCCTCAGCCGAGCGCGACGCCTTTGCGCTGGAACTGTGCCGCCCCGCCGCGATCCAGCTGTCGGTGGTCCACCGCCAGGCCCCGCGTCCGCTGCGGACCGCTGATTTCAACAACAGACCTGTCGGCATCCTGCGCGGCACGCATACGCTGGACGGCTTCGTCGCCGCCTCCGGCGCCCATCCGGTGCTGGTCAACGACATGCGCCAGGGCTTCGCGATGCTGCGCATCGGCCGGCTGGACGCGATGATGTGCGTGCGGCCCGGCTGCGGCCGTGTGCTGCGCGAGCTCTCCTCGCCGGCCGACCAATGGGCCGAGCTGGCCGTCAGCAGCGAGCCGATGGCGGTCTATGTGTCGCGCGCCCATCCGCTGGCCCGCGACGCGGCGGCGCTGGAGCGGCTGCGCGCCGCCTGCGTGTCCGCCGCCGGCCGGCGCGAGATGGCCGAGCTGCTGTTCCGGTACGACTAAAAAACCCGCCGGCCTTCTCAGGCGGGCGGGTTGGCGTCGATCCGGACCGGCGGTGTCAGATGTCGGCCTCGACCTCGTTGCCCTTGGCCTCCATCCAGCCTCGACGGCTGGACGCCTCGCCCTTGCCCATCAGCATCACGAACATGTCCAGCGTCTGCTGCAGCATGCCGGGGCGCACCTGCACCTTGACCAGGCGGCGGGTGTCCGGATTCATCGTCGTGTCCTTCAACTGCTCCGGGTTCATCTCGCCCAGGCCCTTGAAGCGGGAGATGCTCCAGGCGTTCTCGCGCACGCCCTCGCTGCGCAGCCGATCCAGAATGGCGGTCATCTCGCCCTCGTCCAGCGCGTACAGCTTGCGCGGCGGCCGGCTCTTGCCCTGGCCGGGCACGTCGACGCGGAACAGCGGCGGCTGGGCGATATGGATGTTGCCGTTTTCGACCAGACGCGGGAAATGGCGGAAGAACAACGTCAGCAGCAGCACCTGAATGTGGGAGCCGTCGACGTCGGCGTCCGACAGGATGGCGATCTTGCCGTAGCGCTGGCCGGACAGGTCCGGCTCGTCGTTCGGTCCGTGCGGATCGACGCCTATCGCCACCGAGATGTCGTGGATCTCGGCATTGGAGAACAACTGGTCGCGATCGGTCTCCCAGCTGTTCAGCACCTTGCCGCGCAGCGGCAGTATCGCCTGGTATTCCTTGTCGCGCGCCAGCTTGGCCGAGCCGCCGGCCGAATCGCCCTCGACCAGGAACAGCTCGTTGCGCTCGATGTCCTCGCTCTCGCAATCGGTCAGCTTGCCGGGCAGCACCGCGACGCCGGAGCCCTTCTTCTTCTCCACCTTCTTGACCGATTTCAGCCGGCTCTGCGCCTGGCGGATGGCCAGCTCGGCGATCTTCTTGCCCGCCTCGACATGCTGGTTCAACCACAGCTCGACCGGATCGCGCGCGAGGCTCGAGATCAGCTTCAACGCGTCGCGGCTCGTCAGCTTGTCCTTGGTCTGGCCCTGGAACTGCGGGTCCAGCACCCGGGCCGACAGCACGAAGCGCACGCGGCTCCACACATCCTCGGCCATCAGCTTGACGCCGCGCGGCAGCAGGTTGTGGTGATCGATGAAGCTCTTCACCGCGTCGTAGACGCCGGCGCGCAAGCCGGCCTCGTGCGTGCCGCCCACCGGCGTCGGAATCAGGTTGACGTAGCTCTCGCCGCTGGCGCCGTCCTCGAACCAGGCCATCGCCCACTGCGCGCCCTCGCCCTTGGCGAACTGCTCGTGGTCGGCGCCGATATAGGCTTCGCCGGCGAACAGCGGCGCCACCGGCTCGTCGTCGCCGCACAGCTCGGACAGATAGCTCTTCAGGCCGTCCGGATACTGCCACATCTTGACCTCGTCGCCGCTGGCCTTCTCCAGCGTCAGCGTCACCGCCACGCCGGGCAGCAACACCGCCTTGGCGCGCAGCAAGCGCTCCAACTCCTGCATCGAGTAGCGCGGGCTTTCGAAATACTTGCCGTCCGGCCACACGCGAACCCGCGTGCCGCTGGTGCGCGGGCCGCAGTCGCCGACGCGGGCCAGCGGCTCGATCACGTCGCCGCCGGAGAACACCAGCCGGTGCACGCCGCCGTCGCGCTTGACCTCCACCTCCAGACGCGTGGACAGCGCGTTGGTCACCGACACGCCGACGCCGTGCAGGCCGCCGGAGAAGGCGTAGGCGCCGCCGTCCTTCTTGTCGAATTTGCCGCCGGCGTGCAAGCGGGTGTACACCAGCTCCACCACCGGCACGCCCTCCTGCGGATGCAGGCCCACCGGGATGCCGCGACCGTCGTCCTCGACGCTCAGCGAGCCGTCCTGGTGCACGGTGACGGCGATCTTGCGCGCATAGCCCCCCAGCGCCTCGTCGGCGGCGTTGTCTATCACTTCCTGGCAGATATGGGTCGGGTCGGTGGTGCGGGTATACATGCCCGGCCGCTCTTTGACCGGCTCCAGCCCCTTCAGCACCCGTACCGAGGATTCGTCGTATTGTTGAGTCATGTTCTGGTCTTGCCCTGTCGGCGCATCACGTCGACGCCGCCCGCGATGGGCGGCACAAATGAAGACAGCGGGCATCGCCCGCCGTCGCTGTATCGCAAAAGTCCCTGCCGCCGCTCACTGCTCGCTCTGCGTCGAGATTCGCGTCAGATACGCGTGGTGGCTCTCCACCCCGCGCAAAAAGCGCGACAACTCCGACAGCGCGCGCTCATAGACGTCGCGCTTGAATTCGATCACCGCGTCCACCGGCGCCCAGTAATCGTTCCAGCGCCAGCCGTCGAACTCCGGATGGCTGGTCGCGCGCAGGCAGACGTCGCTGTCCCGCCCCACCAGTCTGAGCAGGAACCAGATCTGCTTCTGGCCTTTGTAACTGCCGCGCCATTCGCGGCGTACCCAATTCGTCGGCACCTCGTAACGCATCCAGTCGCGGGTGCGTCCCAATATCTTCACGTGCTGAGGCAGCAAACCCACCTCTTCCAGCAGTTCGCGGTACATCGCGGCCTCCGGGCTTTCGCCCGGCTTGATGCCGCCTTGCGGGAACTGCCAGGAATGTTCGCGTACACGCTTGCCCCAGAACACTTCGTTCCTGGCATTGGTGAGGATGATTCCGACGTTTGGGCGGTATCCGTCCCGGTCCAGCATGGAAAAAACCTGCAATTCGTCTCGTTACCGGAATTTTTGCACATTTCAGGCCGGCTTGCCATGCGCTCGCCAGCCGCCGCCGCTCCCCCAAAGCGGTCAAACGGTGCTACGATGCGTCGATTGAACGTCATTCTACTGCGCATTCATGGCAATCCTGCTCAATCGACCCACGCTATCCCGCCTGCCCTGGCTGCCTCTGCAGCCGGAGGACTTCACCACGCTGCTGCAAACGCGCGAATTCCGCCTGCGGCTGCTGGAGGCGATAGCGTCGGCGACCCGCCGCGTCTATCTGTGCGCGCTGTACCTGGAAAACGAGGAAGCCGGCCGGGAAATTCTGGATGCGCTGTACCAGGCCAAGCAACGCCAGCCGCAGCTGGACGTGCGGGTGATGGTGGACTGGCACCGCGCGCAACGCGGCCGCATCGGCGAGGACCAGGCGAATTGCAACGCGCGCTGGTACCGCGAGGAGGCCGAGCGCCGCGAATTGGACATCCCGGTCTACGGCGTGCCGGTGCAAACCCGCGAGCTGTTCGGCGTGCTGCACCTGAAGGGCTTCATCGTCGACGACACCGTGTTCTACAGCGGCGCCAGCCTGAACAACGTCTACCTGCACAAGCTGGACAAATACCGCTTCGACCGCTATCACCTGGTCCGCAGCCCGGCCCTGGCCGACGCGATGGCCGGCTTCATGGCCGAACAGTTCTTCAACGACCCGGCCGTGTTCCGCCTGGACAAGCCGACGCCGCCGACCCGCAGCATCCGCAAGGAGATTCGCCAGTTCCGCGACAAGCTGGCGCACAGCCAGTACCGGCCGCACGGCGCGCAGACGCTGCCCGACGAGCAGCTGGCCGTCAGCCCCGTCGTCGGCATAGGCAAGGGCAACCGGCTCAACCGGGTCATTCTGGACGTCATCGCCAGCGCCCAGCAGCAGCTGTTCATCTGCACGCCCTATTTCAACTTCCCGCGCGCGGTGGTCCTGGAGATCAACCGCGCGCTGCGCCGCGGCGTCGAGATCGACATCGTCGTCGGCGACAAGACCGCCAACGACTTCTACATTCCGCCGGAGCAGCCGTTCCGCGTCATCGGCGCGCTGCCCTATCTGTACGAAATGAATCTGCGCCGCTTCGCCAAACGGCAGCGCCAGTATCTGACGCGCGGCCAGTTGCGCATACGGCTGTGGAAGGATGGCGACAACAGCTTCCACCTGAAGGGCGTCTGGAGCGATGCCCGCTACATCCTACTGACCGGCAACAACCTCAATCCGCGCGCCTTCCGCCTGGATCTGGAAAACGCGCTGCTGCTGCACGATCCGCATAGTCAGCTGCGCGAGCAAAGCCTGGCCGAACAGCAAAGCATCATGCGCCACACCACCCTGCTCGCCCACTACCGCGAGCTCGAGGACGTGCGCCATTACCCGGAGCGGATCAAGAAGCTGCTGACCCGCCTGAGCCGGGTACGGATAGACCGCATGTTGAACCTGATGCTGTAGCAGTCGGCCGCAAGCTCCGCGCCGGCCTTCCGGCGCCATATGCTAAAAAGACTAGATAGCTTGGCCAGCGGAGCGGGCCGATGGACGCGATCAAGGTGGAGACCGGCAAGCTGGCGGTCGGCCACGACTACTCGGAAAAATGGCAGCAGGTGCTGGACCTGCTGGCCGGAATCGTCAGCATTCCGGCGGCCCTGATCATGCGGGTGCAGCCGCCGCGGATTCGGGTATTCCTGTCCAGCCGCAACGACGGCAATCCCTACGAGGAAGACGAGCAGGCCGACCTGGGCACCGGCCTCTATTGCGAAACCGTGATGGCCCGCCGCGGCGAGCTCATCGTCCCCAATGCCTTGACCGATCCCGACTGGGATCACAATCCCGACATCAAGCTCGGCATGATCTCCTATATGGGCATGCCGCTGATCTGGCCCAACCAGGACGTGTTCGGCACCATCTGCGTCCTGGACCGCGCCGAAAACGCCTACACCTCGGAGTACGGTCAGTTGCTGGCCCAGTTCCGCGGCATGGTGGAGCGCGACCTTCGCCAGATCTACAACGAACATGCCCGCGCCCAGGAGGATGCCGCGCTGCGCGCCGAAGAGGCCGAGCGGGTGCGCCGCGAGTTCGAGCAGCTGCGCGCCGGCGAGCAAAAAGCGCTGCAGGCGCTGTGCGACAGCGAGGAGCGCTGGCACTTCGCGCTGGAGGGCGCCGGCGATGGCGTCTGGGACTGGCGCATCGCCGACGGCGGCATTTTCCTGTCCACGCGCTGCCGCCAATTGCTGGGTCTGTCCGATTCGGCCAGCGTCGCCGGCTTCCAGCTGTGGCAGAGCGGCATTCATCCGGATGACTCGCCGGCCGTTCGCGACGCCCTGGCCGACTATTTGCGCCAGGCCCAGGGCTCTTTCGCCGTTGAACACCGCTTCAACAAGAACGGCCAATGGATCTGGCTGCTGGGCCGCGGCATGGTGGTCGGCCATGACGGGCAAGGCCAGCCGCTGCGGATGATAGGCACCTATTCCGACATCACCGCCCGCAAGGAAGCCGAGGCGGAGCTGCAATTGCTGAACAGCCATCTGGAAGAGCGGGTGGCGGCCCGCACCGCCGAATTGAAAACGGCGATGCGGCAGATCGGCATCGCCGAAAAACAGGCCGCGCTGGCGCGCATGGTGGCAGGCATGGCGCACGAACTGAACACGCCTATCGGCAACATCCTGCTTGGCTCTTCGCAAATGCAGGCCGACGCGGCCGACATCGCCCGCGCCGACGCCGACAAGCAACTGTCGCGCAAGCGCCTGCAGGACTTCCTGCAGAAAGCCGGCGAAACCTGCGCGCTGCTTCAGCGCAACAGCGAGCTGGCCGGCGACCTGATAGGCCGCTTCAAGGAAATCGCCGTCGATCAGCTGGACCAGCCGCGGCGCAGCTTCCACCCCGGCCGGACCATCGCCAGTCTATTGCAGGCGCTGCTGCCCCCGGAACATCATCCCGGCATATCGGTCACGCTGCAGGCTCCCGAGGAACTGGTCATAGACCATTACCCAGGCGCGCTGGAGCAGCTGGTTTCGCACCTGGTGGCCAATTCGCTGGCCCATGGCTTCGACGGACGAGACAAGGGCGCGATCCGCATCGACATCGCCTGCCGCGGCGACGAAGTCACGCTGCGCTACGCCGACGACGGCAAAGGCATTCCGCCGGAACATCACGACAAGATATTCGATCCCTTCTTCACCACCCGCATGGGACAGGGCGGCGTAGGCCTGGGACTGGCCCTGGTGCACAATCTGGTGCAGCTGATCCTGCAAGGCCAGATCCGGCTGGAAAGCGAACCCGGCCGCGGAGCCGTCTTCACCGTCACCTTCCCGGCGAAACCGGGCTAGCCCCCGCATCCTAGGGCCGCCTCCAGTCTCGCTTTAGGCCCAAGAGCTCAGGCTGGGAACAGTCTCTAATCCCGGCGGGGCGGCAGCGGCCTGACTTCGTGCAGCCTCTGATAGTCGACATGGTCGTTCTCGTCGTCATCGGTGTAGATCAGATCGGCGAAAGCGTGATTCCAGCGGATATCCTGGTGCGAGAAGACATGCCGGGCCACCATCGGCTGGATGGTGGTCTCGTCTATGCCGTTGATCGACAGGATCAGCTGCGCCCTGGCCTTCTCCAGCGACTCGGCATCGCGCTGATGCAGCGGGCTGTTCTCGTCTATCTTGTGCACCAGCGTCCAGCCCAGCACGAACATCGGGTGCTCGTCGCGCACCAGATTCAGATCATACAGCTTGCGGAACGTCGTCCCCTCGGAGGTGACCTCATGCTGCAGCAGGCGCAGCCTGGCGCTGGCGTCGATGATCACATTGTTCCTGGCATTGGCGGCGCGCAGCATCAGCGCCGGCTCGCCGCCCAACGGCCGCACGACGACGCTGCCGGTGAACACGATGCGCGCCCTAGGCCGCGAGAAGCGGGCGAAGGTCACACCGGTGATCAGCGCGATGCTCATCATGCCGATGAAGATCTCCAGCATCGAAATCCAGTGGGTGAACAAGGTCTGCGGGTGCATGTCGCCATAGCCGACAGTGGCCAGCGTCTCGACGCTGAAGAAAAAGGCGCCGAGAAAGCCCCGCGGGAATTGATTGGCGATGCCGCCCGGCTGCAGCTGATAGAGCCCGGCGAACAACAGGTTCAATGTAATGAAGGCGGCCGCGATGAACAGATAAAAATACGGCCAGCTGATGGTCATGCAATAGTGGTAGAGGTCGTGCAGCGAGTAGCGCGGCAGGCTGTGAATGAACAGGCTGCGCCCGCCCGCCTCTATGCGCCGCGCCGGCTTGGCTCTGCGGGGAATCATCTGCCGTCGTCCCGTTGAAGTTCGCAAACCGCCGATTGTGTCGGCGATGCCGCCGGGCGTCAATGCGCGCGCCGCAAACGACAAAGCCCCGCCGGATTGCTCCGGCGGGGCTGGTTTTCGGGGTCGCGCGTTTCGACCGCACAACGCAAAAACCCCAGCTCATCGAGCTGGGGTTTCGCTTATCGGGCGTCTGGCGGTGTCCTACTTTCACATGGCGAATGCCACACTATCATCGGCGCTAAGGCGTTTCACGATCCTGTTCGGGATGGGAAGGCGTGGGACCACCTCGCTATGGCCACCAGACATAAACTGGTACAAACTCAAGAAGCCTGGGCCGGTTTCAAACCAACCCTCGAATATTCGGTATTTAATTGTGTCGCACAACACTCCATCATCGTCACCTGGTTCTCCAAGTCACTCAAATGATAGGATCAAGCCTCACGAGCAATTAGTATCGGTTAGCTTCACGCCTCACAGCGCTTCCACACCCGACCTATCAACGTCCTGGTCTCGAACGACTCTTCAGGGAGGTCAAGCCTCCAGGGAAGTCTCATCTTCAGGCAAGTTTCCCGCTTAGATGCTTTCAGCGGTTATCTCTTCCGAACTTAGCTACCCGGCGATGCCACTGGCGTGACAACCGGTACACCAGAGGTTCGTCCACTCCGGTCCTCTCGTACTAGGAGCAGCCCCCGTCAAACTTCCAACGCCCACTGCAGATAGGGACCAAACTGTCTCACGACGTTTTGAACCCAGCTCACGTACCACTTTAAATGGCGAACAGCCATACCCTTGGGACCGGCTACAGCCCCAGGATGTGATGAGCCGACATCGAGGTGCCAAACACCGCCGTCGATGTGAACTCTTGGGCGGTATCAGCCTGTTATCCCCGGAGTACCTTTTATCCGTTGAGCGATGGCCCTTCCATACAGAACCACCGGATCACTATGTCCTGCTTTCGCACCTGCTCGACTTGTCGGTCTCGCAGTTAAGCTACCTTTTGCCATTGCACTATCAGCACGATTTCCGACCGTACCTAGGTAACCTTCGAACTCCTCCGTTACACTTTGGGAGGAGACCGCCCCAGTCAAACTGCCTACCATGCACTGTCCCCAATCCGGATCACGGACCAAGGTTAGAACCTCAAACACACCAGGGTGGTATTTCAAGGTCGGCTCCACCAGAACTAGCGTCCTGGCTTCAAAGCCTCCCACCTATCCTACACAAGTCTGTTCAAAGTCCAATGCAAAGCTACAGTAAAGGTTCACGGGGTCTTTCCGTCTAGCAGCGGGGAGATTGCATCTTCACAAACACTTCAACTTCGCTGAGTCTCAGGAGGAGACAGTGTGGCCATCGTTACGCCATTCGTGCGGGTCGGAACTTACCCGACAAGGAATTTCGCTACCTTAGGACCGTTATAGTTACGGCCGCCGTTTACCGGGGCTTCGATCAAGAGCTTGCACCCCATCACTTAACCTTCCGGCACCGGGCAGGCGTCACACCGTATACGTCCACTTTCGTGTTGGCACAGTGCTGTGTTTTTGTTAAACAGTCGCAGCCACCGATTCTCTGCGACCTGTCAAAGCTTCGTGAGTAAATCACTACACCTCAACAGGCATACCTTCTCCCGAAGTTACGGTATCAATTTGCCGAGTTCCTTCTCCTGAGTTCTCTCAAGCGCCTTAGAATTCTCATCCTGCCCACCTGTGTCGGTTTGCGGTACGGTTCTTATGTAGCTGAAGCTTAGTGGCTTTTCCTGGAAGCGTGGTATCAGTCACTTCAGGTCCGTAGACCCTCGTTATCACGTCTCGGCCTTAAGGGGCGGCGGATTTGCCTACCACCCCAGCCTACCGGCTTGAACAGACTATTCCAACAGTCTGCTGACCTAACCTTCTCCGTCCCCACATCGCACTACATAAAAGTACGGGAATTTTAACCCGTTTCCCATCGACTACGCTTTTCAGCCTCGCCTTAGGGGCCGACTCACCCTACGCCGATGAACGTTGCGTAGGAAACCTTGGGCTTTCGGCGAGCGGGCTTTTCACCCGCTTTATCGCTACTCATGTCAGCATTCGCACTTCTGATATCTCCAGCATCCCTTACGAGACACCTTCACAGACCTACAGAACGCTCCCCTACCACGCACAGTAAACTGTGCATCCGCAGCTTCGGTTATCAGTTTGAGCCCCGTTACATCTTCCGCGCAGGACGACTCGACCAGTGAGCTATTACGCTTTCTTTAAATGATGGCTGCTTCTAAGCCAACATCCTGGCTGTCTGGGCCTTCCCACTTCGTTTACCACTTAACTGATCATTTGGGACCTTAGCTGGCGGTCTGGGTTGTTTCCCTCTTGACGATGGACGTTAGCACCCACCGTCTGTCTCCCATGATTGCACTTTCCGGTATTCAGAGTTTGCCATGGTTTGGTAAATCGCAATGACCCCCTAGCCATAACAGTGCTTTACCCCCGGAAGTGATACATGAGGCACTACCTAAATAGTTTTCGGGGAGAACCAGCTATCTCCGAGTTTGTTTAGCCTTTCACCCCTATCCACAGCTCATCCCCTAGTTTTGCAACACTAGTGGGTTCGGACCTCCAGTGCGTGTTACCGCACCTTCATCCTGGCCATGGATAGATCACTCGGTTTCGGGTCTACGCCCAGCAACTAAATCGCCCTATTCGGACTCGGTTTCCCTACGCCTCCCCTATTCGGTTAAGCTTGCTACTGAACGTAAGTCGCTGACCCATTATACAAAAGGTACGCAGTCACGGAACAAGTCCGCTCCCACTGTTTGTATGCATCCGGTTTCAGGTTCTATTTCACTCCCCTCCCGGGGTTCTTTTCGCCTTTCCCTCACGGTACTGGTTCACTATCGGTCGATCACGAGTATTTAGCCTTGGAGGATGGTCCCCCCATCTTCAGACAGGATTTCGCGTGTCCCGCCCTACTTCTCGTACGCCTAGTCCCTGGAATGTGTTTTCGTGTACGGGGCTATCACCCACTACGGCGGTCCTTTCCATGAACCTTCCACTAACACAATCCATAACACGTACAGGCTGTTCCGCGTTCGCTCGCCACTACTTACGGAATCTCGGTTGATTTCTATTCCTCGAGTTACTTAGATGTTTCAGTTCACTCGGTTCGCTTCCACTGACCTATGTATTCAGTCAGGGATACCGCCTAAGCGGTGGGTTTCCCCATTCGGATATCGCGGGATCAAAGCTCTATTGCCAGCTCCCCCGCGCTTTTCGCAGGCTTACACGTCCTTCATCGCCTGTGATCGCCAAGGCATCCACCAGATGCACTTAGTCGCTTGACCCTATCATTTCAGTAACCTAAATCACTAAAACAACAGAGAGTGTTTGTGCGACGACCGCACCGCCCCTTTTGATATGGCGACGCAGCCTTAGATACAATCAAATACCCAAGATGACGATTCATTCAACAGAAGAGTTAACTCCTATCGTTTGTTTCGCCGTCTTATATATTCGGCTTCTTCAGTTTGTTAAAGATCGGGCGTTTCTACAACGCAAACAGAATCAAACTTCTCAATTTGATTTTGTTTGCGGCGTAAGTGGTGGAGGATGACGGGATCGAACCGACGACCCCCTGCTTGCAAAGCAGGTGCTCTCCCAACTGAGCTAATCCCCCTCTTTTTGTCCCATGCCGCGTTGCTCAGTCGCTCATGTGCATTCGCACACTTCGCTTCTTCGCGCCTTGCCTGGAACAAAAATGGTTCTCCGTAGTGCTCATCAGAACACCCAGAGTGTAACTGGTGGGTCTGGTAGGACTCGAACCTACGACCCCTGCGTTATCAACACAGTGCTCTAACCAGCTGAGCTACAAACCCAGTTGACTTATGAGATCGTGGCATCCACAACCTCAATGCCCTTCAAATCAAATAACCGATAGGTTGTAAGTACTTGGCAATCGCCAGTCTCTAGAAAGGAGGTGATCCAGCCGCAGGTTCCCCTACGGCTACCTTGTTACGACTTCACCCCAGTCATGAATCCCACCGTGGTAAGCGGCCTCCTTACGGTTAGCCTACCCACTTCTGGTGAAACTCACTCCCATGGTGTGACGGGCGGTGTGTACAAGACCCGGGAACGTATTCACCGCAGCATGCTGATCTGCGATTACTAGCGATTCCGACTTCACGCACTCGAGTTGCAGAGTGCGATCCGGACTACGATCGGTTTTCTGAGATTAGCTCCACCTCGCGGCTTGGCAACCCTCTGTACCGACCATTGTATGACGTGTGAAGCCCTGCTCATAAGGGCCATGAGGACTTGACGTCATCCCCACCTTCCTCCGGTTTGTCACCGGCAGTCTCATTAGAGTGCCCAACTTAATGATGGCAACTAATGACAAGGGTTGCGCTCGTTGCGGGACTTAACCCAACATCTCACGACACGAGCTGACGACAGCCATGCAGCACCTGTGTTAACGCTCCCTTTCGGGCACCAAGATATCTCTACCAAGTTCGTTACATGTCAAGAGCAGGTAAGGTTTTTCGCGTTGCATCGAATTAATCCACATCATCCACCGCTTGTGCGGGTCCCCGTCAATTCCTTTGAGTTTTAACCTTGCGGCCGTACTCCCCAGGCGGTCAATTTCACGCGTTAGCTACGCTACCAAGGATTCAAACCCCCAACAGCTAATTGACATCGTTTAGGGCGTGGACTACCAGGGTATCTAATCCTGTTTGCTCCCCACGCTTTCGTGCATGAGCGTCAGTGTCATCCCAGGGGGCTGCCTTCGCCATCGGTATTCCTCCACATCTCTACGCATTTCACTGCTACACGTGGAATTCTACCCCCCTCTGACGCACTCTAGTCGTGCAGTCTCCAATGCCGTTCCCAGGTTGAGCCCGGGGCTTTCACATCAGACTTACACAACCGCCTGCGCACGCTTTACGCCCAGTAATTCCGATTAACGCTCGCACCCTACGTATTACCGCGGCTGCTGGCACGTAGTTAGCCGGTGCTTATTCTTCAGGTACTGTCATCCCCGCCAGGTATTAACCAGCGGGATTTCCTCCCTGACAAAAGTCCTTTACAACCCGAAGGCCTTCTTCAGACACGCGGCATGGCTGGATCAGGCTTGCGCCCATTGTCCAAAATTCCCCACTGCTGCCTCCCGTAGGAGTCTGGGCCGTGTCTCAGTCCCAGTGTGGCGGATCATCCTCTCAGACCCGCTACTGATCGTCGCCTTGGTGAGCTCTTACCTCCCCAACTAGCTAATCAGACATCGGCTGCTCGTATAACGTGAGGCCTTACGGTCCCCCACTTTCCCCCTCAGGGCGTATGCGGTATTAATCCGGCTTTCGCCGAGCTATCCCCCATTACACGGTACATTCCGATGCATTACTCACCCGTTCGCCACTCGTCAGCGGTGCAAGCACCCTGTTACCGTTCGACTTGCATGTGTAAAGCATGCCGCCAGCGTTCAATCTGAGCCAGGATCAAACTCTTCAGTTCAATCTCATAGCAATTTTCTGGCACGCAAGTTCAAAGAAATAAACAAGTATCTCTTGTCTCTTGCAGTGCAAGTGTCGGCTTTCGCCAAGCACTTACACCTATCGGTTATTCGTTCTGTTAAAGAGCAGTGCTGGCCGCTGCGTCGTCTTCACCGGAACCGTTTCGTTTCCGCCGTTTCGTTCGCTGCGTCAGCTGAGGAGGCGAACTATACCGGCCACCCCAGGAGGCGTCAACACCTTTCGCGAGAAATTTCGCAAGATTTCCGCCACGAGAACACAAGCCCTTGATGGATAAGGAAAGCCGGGCTGAAGATTTTCATCGAAATGCAAAACGCCGCCCGAAGGCGGCGTTCCGTCCAGACGCTGCGAGCCGCTTACTGCTGGCTCGCGGCCTGATTTTGCGGCTGCAGATAAGGCAGGAAGGCATCGACCACCTCCGGCGCGTCCGGTTTGGTGCGGGTGCCTATGCTGATCACCTTGCTGGCGCCGGGCAGGATCAGATACTTGTGGAAGTTCCACGACGGCGCGTCGCTGGTTGCCTGGATCAGCGCCTTGAAGAAAGGCTGGGCATCGTCGCCTTTGACATGTCCCTTGCCCGCCATCGGAAAGGTCACCCCGTAGTTGGCCTGGCAGAAGGCGCCGATCTCGCCGGGCTTGTCCAGCTCCTGGAAAAAGTCGTTGCTGGGAAAGCCCACCACCATCAGTCCTCTCGGACCGTACTGCTTATATAGAGATTCCAGCTGCGTGAACTGCGGCGTGAAGCCGCAGTGGCTGGCGGTGTTGACCACCAGCACAGGCCGGTCGGCATACTGGCAGAGATTGATTTCGCCGCCCATCAGGCCGGGCACCGTGTAATTCATCAGCGCCGGACAATTCGCCAGCGCGGCCTGGCTGCACAACAGCAGCACCGCTCCCCATCGCTTCATGACGCGCTCCTTAATCGGTAAACGACTGCACGCCTCAATAATAGGGCAAGCGGCGCCGCGTGGGGCGCCGCACCGTCATTCCGGCTGGCTGGCGATCTCGGCCCTGACCTTGTCCATGTCCAGCTCGCGCAGGCTCTGGATCAGCTGTTCGAACTGGGCGCCCATCATCGCGCCGGCCTGATTGAACACCATGATGCCGTCCTTGATCGCGATCAGCGTCGGAATGGAGCGGATATTGAAGTGGCCGGCCAGCTCGCGCTCGTCCTCGGTGTTGATCTTGCCGAACACGACGTCGCCGTGCGCTTCCGACGCCGCCTCGAACACCGGGCCGAACATCTTGCACGGGCCGCACCACGGCGCCCAGAAGTCCAGGATGACGAGACCCTCGTCCTTCATGTGGTTGTTGAAGTTGTCGGCGTTCAGATTGATGTAGGCCATGGCGGTACTCTTTCGATATTGTGCGCGCCCGCGATCGCGGGCCCTCTGCACGAAAGATATGAGCGCGCCGGGGTCATTGCAAGGCGTGAGCCCGGTTGAATTTATCAATCCGGCCGATAGCCGCCCGACCGGATCAGCCGCGCTCGATGCGCCAGCACTGATGGATTTTCCGGTTGCGGAAGTCTTCCGGCACCGACTGCGCGCTGAGGTCGCGGATCCGGTAATCGCCGTGCAGGCGCTCGTCCAGCTGGAAGCTGCGCAGATTATTGGAGAAGTACAGCCAGCCGCCCGGCGCCAGCAGCGCCATCGCGTAATCGATCAGCCAGACATGGTCGCGCTGCACGTCGAGGATGTCCTGCATCTTCTTCGAGTTGGAAAAGGTCGGCGGGTCCATCACGATCAGATCGAAACGCTTGCCCTCGTCCACCGCCTGCTCCAGATACTGGAACACATCGGCGCGCACCAGCTGGTGCCGGTTCAAATCCAGTCCGTTCAACTCGAAGTTGCGGCGCGACCAATCCTGATAGGTATTGGACATGTCCACGGTTTCCGACGACGCGGCGCCGCCGGCGCCGGCATAGACGGTGAAGCTGCCGGTATAGGCGAACAGATTGAGGAAGCGCTTGCCGGCGGCCTCCTCGCGCACCCGCTGGCGGGTGTTGCGGTGATCGAGGAACAGGCCGGTATCCAGGTATTGGTCCAAATTGACGATGAAGCGCTGGCCGCACTCCTCGACGATGAAGTCCTGGCCTTCGGCGCCCACTTTTTCGTACTGGCTGACACCCTTTTGCCGGCGGCGGTTCTTCAGCGTGACGGCGGCGGCCGGGATGCCGGTCACCTGCGAGATGGCCTCGACCACCGCGTCTATCCACGCGCGGTATTCATCGTCCTCCATCTCCCAGCCGGTGTCGTACTCCTGCAGATGGACGCGCTGGCCGTAGATGTCGACCGCGAACGGAAACT
This sequence comes from Chromobacterium sp. ATCC 53434, assembly GCF_002848345.1. Classification (NCBI taxonomy): domain Bacteria; kingdom Pseudomonadati; phylum Pseudomonadota; class Betaproteobacteria; order Neisseriales; family Chromobacteriaceae; genus Chromobacterium; species Chromobacterium sp. ATCC 53434. Next base: position 3,791,289 of record NZ_CP025429.1, read on the forward strand.
GCGGCACGTCCTTGTCGTAGGCGCGCCAGGCGTCCAGCCCCTGACGGCGGGCCCATTTGGCGTAGTGCTTGTAATTCTTGGCCAGCCGGTTGGCGAAGGCGCTGACATCCTGCATCGGTATCCTCGGAAGCTGCAAAGCGAACGCGCCAGTCTAGGCTGGCGCGATATACGGTTCAAACCGGCATTATAAGACGCTATTGCTCGGAGTACATCGACAGCATCTTGTGGTACACCGGCTCGGGCAGGTACTGACGGATCACGCCCTCCCAGCCGCGCGGGCCGATCAGGCCCTTGACCATGGTCGACGACACCTCGGCGTACTCCCGCGGCGGCAGCAGGAACAAGGTGGTGATGTCGGGGTGCAGATCGGAATTGATGTAGCGCATCGTGCGCTCGTATTCGTAATCGCTGGCGGTGCGGATGCCGCGCACGATGTAGTTGGCGCCGACGCTCTGCGCGTAGTTCACCAGAAACTGATTCTCGAAGACCTCGACCCTCAGCTTGCTGAAGCCGACCGTCACTTCGCGCAGCAACTGCACGCGCTCCTCGGCACTGAAAGTGCAGTGCTTGTCCGGATTGACCCCGACGGCGACGATCAGCTCGTCAAACAGTTCCACCGCCTCGCGTATCATCCACAGATGACCGTTGGTCACCGGATCAAAGCTGCCGGCATAGACGGCTCGTTTCAATTCGCGTTTTCCTTTGGCTTTGATTGCGTGCTCCATGACAAATGTATCTTGCGTTGAGGGAGGGGTAAAGGATTTTTTGTGCGGCGCGGCAAAAATCCGCCGCGCCGGAACGCCTGTCAAGAAAAGGTCACAATTGACAGTTGATCATCCAGTTGACGCCGCCGAATTTATCATTAAAGCAGCCGAAAAGCGCGTTCCAGAACGTTTTGTGCAAGGGCAGCGTCACCTGGCCGCCGTCGCTCAGCGCGGCGAAGACCTTCTCCGCCGTCGCGGTGTCGCCGTCCAGATTGATCGACAAGGAGATCTGCTGGCTGGGTCCCACCGGTCTGTCGGTATCCGAAATCATCAGCACATTGGCGCCGAAGGCCAGCCTGGCGTGCATGATCCAATTCGGGTCTATGCCTCCCATCGCCGGCCCGTCCTTGGGCGCGTCGGCATAGCGCATCAATATCGCGATTTCGCCGCCCAGTGCCTGGCGGTAGAAGTTCAGCGCCTCTTCGCCGCGACCATTGAAATTCAGATACGGATACACATGCATGGCAAGCCTCCGTTGGGGATGGGAAGGCCAGTGTACGCCGAGCGGCGGAGGCGATGGAATAAAAAAAGCCCGCGACGACACTCGCCGCGGGCCCTTGGTGCCGATTCGGTCTCAGCCGTTGATCCGCTCCGCGTGATGGCAGGCCACCATGCGCTGATCCAGCTCGCGCAACTGCGGCACTTCGGCCTTGCAACGCTCGTCGGCGTGCGGGCAACGCTTGTGGAAGGCGCAACCGGACGGCGGATTCAGCGGGCTGGGCAGCTCGCCCTCGATCTTGATCTTGACCCGCCGGTCGTCCGGGTCGATGGACGGCGTCGCCGACAGCAGCGCCTGGGTGTACGGATGCAGCGGACGCTGGTAGACCCGCGCCTTTTCGCCGACTTCCACCGCGCGGCCCAGATACATCACCATCAGGTCGTCGGCCACATGCTCGACCACCGCCAGATTGTGCGAAATGAACACATAGGCGGTGTTGAACTCCTCCTGCAGATCCATGAACAGGTTCAACACCTGCGCCTGGATCGACACGTCCAGCGCCGAAGTCGGCTCGTCGGCGACGACGATCTTCGGATTCAGCATCATCGCGCGGGCGATGGCGATGCGCTGGCGCTGACCGCCGGAGAACATGTGCGGATAACGGAAATAGTGCTCCGGACGCAGGCCGACGCGGGTCATCATCGACCTGACCTTGTCCTCCCGCTCCTTGGCCGACAGATCGGTGTTGATCAGCAGCGGCTCGGACAGCTGGGCGCCTATCTTCTGCCGCGGGTTCAAGGAACCGTACGGGTTCTGAAACACCATCTGCACCTTGCGCCGCATCGCCTTCAGCGCCTGGCCGCCGGCTTGCGCCGCGTCCTCGCCGTCAAGCAGCAGCGAGCCGGAAGTCGGCGGCTCGATCAGCGTCAGCTGGCGCGCCAGCGTGCTCTTGCCGCAGCCGGATTCGCCGACGACCGCCAGCGTGCGGCCGGCTTCCAGTTCGAACGAGACGCCTGCCAGCGCCCTCACCTCGGCCTTGGGCTTGAACATGCCCTGGGCCACATCGTAGTAACGGGTCAGCTCCCGCGCCTGCAAAACCTTAGCCATGCTGCTTCTCCTTGGCCAGCAACGGGTAGTGGCAACGCACCGCGCCATGCTCGTGGGCGGTCAATCCGGGCCGGCTGCCGCGGCAGTCGTCCTTCGCGTACGGGCAGCGCGGCGACAGCAGACAGCCGCTGGGCCTGTCGTACTGGCCGGGCACGATGCCGGGCAGCGTCGCCAGCCGGCGCGCGCCCTTGCTGTGCTCGGGAATCGACGACAACAGCGCCTCGGTGTACGGATGCGCCGGATGGCGGAAGATCTCCGGCACCGTGCCCATCTCGGCCACCTGGCCGGCGTACATCACCACCAGCCGCTGCGCGACTTCGGCGACCACCGCCAGATCGTGGGTGATCAGGATCAGCGCCATGTTCTGGCTCTTCTGCAGGGACACCAGCAGTTCCATGATCTGGGCCTGGATGGTGACGTCGAGCGCGGTGGTCGGCTCGTCGGCGATCAGCAGTTTGGGATTGCAGGCGATGGCCATCGCGATGGCGACGCGCTGGCTCATGCCGCCGGACAACTGGTGCGGATAGGCGGACAGACGCGCGACTCGGCGGCCGGAATCTCCACCAGCTGCATCAATTCGAGCGCGCGCGCCTTCAAGGCCGCGCCGCGCAGGCCCTGATGGGCCTTCAGCACTTCCATGATCTGGTAGCCGACGGTGTAGCTGGGATTCAGCGCCGTCATCGGATCCTGGAAGATCATCGAGATGTCCTTGCCGACGATCTTGCGGCGACCGCGCGCCGAAATGGTCAGCAGGTCCTTGCCGTCGAAGCTCAGTTCATCGGCGACGATGCGGCCCTGCCCTTCCAGCAGGCCCATCATCGCCATCATGGTCACCGACTTGCCGGAACCGGACTCGCCGACGATGCCGACGATCTCGCCCTGGGCGACGCTCAACTCCAGCCCTTCCACCGCGCGGAACGGGTTTTTCTCCGATCCGAACTCGACGGACAGGTTTTTGATTTGCAACAGACTCATGTTCTTGTCCTCAGGCGGCGCGCTTCAGCTTCGGGTCCAGCGCGTCGCGCAGGCCGTCGCCCATCAGGTTGATCGCCAGCACCGACAGCAGGATGGTCAGGCCCGGCAAGGTCACCACCCACCAGGCGCTCTCGATGTAGTCGCGCGCGGAGGCCAGCATCGTGCCCCACTCCGGGGTCGGCGGCTGCACGCCCAGGCCCAGGAAGCCCAGCGCGGCGATTTCGAGGATGGCGGAGGAAAAGCTCATCGTGGCGTGCACGATCAGCGGCGCCATGCAGTTGGGCAGCACGGTGACGAACATCAGGCGGCCGAGGCCGGCGCCGGCCACGCGCGAGGCCACCACATAGTCGCGGTTCAGCTCGGTCATCGCCGACGCGCGCGTCAGCCGCACATAGGCCGGCAGCGACACGGTGGCGATGGCGATCATCGCGTTGGTCAGACCCGGCCCGAGGATGGCCATGATGGCCACGGCCAACAGCAGCGACGGCAGGGCCATCATGATGTCCATCAATCGCATGATGGAGGCGCCCAGCGCCTTCGGGAAGAAGGCGGCCAACAGGCCCAGGATCACGCCCGGCACCAGCGCCATCAGCACCGACATCAGGCCGATGAACAGCGACAGCCGCGCGCCGTGGATCAGCCGCGACAGGATGTCGCGGCCCAGCTCGTCGGTGCCAAACAGGAACTGCACGCTGCCGCCCGACTCCCAGACCGGCGGCGTCAGCAGGTGGTCGCGGTACTGCTCGATCGGGCTGTACGGCGCCAAGACCGGCGCCAGCAGCGCACAGGCGACGATGAACAGCACGAAGACCAGGCCGGCCACCGCGCCCTTGTTGTGGGAAAAGCCCTGCCAGAACTCCTTCAGCGGAGACGGATAGGACAGCGCCAGATCGGCCGTCTGCGCGGCCGCGGTTTGCTTGCTTTGGCTCATATTGCGTCCCTGCTTACTTGGCGTGACGGATGCGCGGATTGGCGATGCCGTACAGGATGTCGACGATGAAGTTGGTGACGATCACCAGCGTGGCCACCATCAGGATGCCGTTCTGCACCACCGGATAGTCGCGGCGGGCGATGGCGTCGATCAGCCATTTGCCGACGCCGGGCCAGGAGAAGATGGTCTCGGTCAGCACCGCGCCGCCCATCAGCGTGCCCACTTGCAGGCCGATCACCGTCAGCACCGGGATCAGCGCGTTGCGCAGCGTGTGAATGAAGATCACGCGAACCGGCGACAGGCCCTTGGCGCGCGCGGTGCGGACATAGTCCTCGCGCAGCACTTCCAGCATCGACGAGCGGGTCATCCGCGCGATCACCGCCAGCGGAATGGTGCCCAGCACGATGGACGGCAGGATCAAATGGGACAGCGCGCTCTTGAAGGCGCCCGCATTGCCTTCGGGATCGGCCGCCTCGGCCAGCCAGCTGTCTATCAGCATGAAGCCGGTGCGCGGATGGATGTCGAACATCAGGTCCATCCGGCCCGACACCGGCGTCCAGCCCAGCTTGACCGAGAAGAACATGATCAGGATCAGGCCCCACCAGAAGATCGGCATCGAGAAACCGGTCAGCGAAATGCCCATCACGCCATGGTCGAACAGCGAGCCGCGTTTGATCGCGGCCACCACGCCGGCCAGCAAGCCCCAGACGATGGCGAACAGCAGAGCGGACAAGGCCAGCTCCAGCGTCGCCGGGAACAGCGTCTTGAACTCGGTCCAGACGCCGACCTTGGTCACCAGCGATTCGCCGAGATTGCCGTGCAGCAGATTGACGACGTAATCGAGATATTGCGCGTACAGCGGCTTGTCCAGCCCCAGCCTATGCAGCGCCTCGGCGTGCAGCTTGGGGTCGAGCGTGCGCTCGCCCACCATCACCTCGACCGGGTCGCCGGGAATCAGACGGATCAGGCTGAAAGTCAGCAGCGTGATGCCGAAGAAGGTCGGCACCAGCAGGCCCAGCCTGCGCAGGATGAATGAAAACATGAAAACCTCTCCCGGACGCGCGCATGACGGCACGCCCTCAGACCTAAGACATCGCGTGCAAGGAAGTCGGTACGGGAAAGGTAGAAACGCAAGACGCGCCGATACGGCGCGAAACGGGTAAACGGGTGCCGGACAGCGGACAGGCAACTAAACCACCCACCAGCATTAGCTGCATCCACTGTCGCGGCAGGAAAGACAATAGCAGCGCACTGTCCCTTCCCCCTTGACGCAGGTCAAACCGACGCCATCGCCGGTCCGTCTCCGTCCCATCTCTACCAATTCCCATGCAGACACTGCCATGCCGCGGCGGCCGTCCTCTCTGACGGAGGGCTGGCCGCCGCGGCACTTACGCCAGGCGGACGGAGCTTGCGCCCCGCCGCCGATTACGGTTATGCCTGGTTCAAGCCAGACTTACTTGACGCTGACGCCGTAGAACGAGTTCAGGCCGAACGGGCTGACCTTGAAGCCCTGCACCGACTTCAGCATCGGCTGATTGACGGTGGAGTGGGCGATCGCGGTGTACGGCAGTTGCTGCTTCACGATCTCCTGCGCCTTCATGTACAGCTTGGTGCGCTCGGCGACGTTGGCGGTGCTCTTGCCCTTCTGGATCAGGTCCTCGAACGGCTTGTAGCACCACTTGGTGAAGTTGTTGCCGTTCATCGCCTCGCAGCCGAGCTGGGTGCCCAGCCAGTTGTCCGGATCGCCGTTGTCGCCGGTCCAGCCGATCAGCATCGCGTCGTGCTCGCCGGCCTTGGCGCGCTTGATGTACTCGCCCCACTCATAGGAGGTGATCTTGGCCTTGACGCCGATCTTGGCCCAGTCGGCCTGGATCATCTCGGCCATCAGCTTGGCGTTCGGGTTGTACGGACGCTGAACCGGCATCGCCCACAAGGTGATCTCGAAACCGTTCGGGAAACCGGCCTTGGCCAGCAGCGCCTTGGCCTTGGCCACATCGTACGGCGCGTCCTTCAGGCTCTTGTTGTACGACCACTGGGTCGGCGGCATCGGATTGGTCGCGGCTTGGCCGGCGCCCTGGTACACCGCCTGCAGAATCGCCTTCTTGTTGATGGACATGTCCAGCGCCTGGCGCACTTCCAGCTTGTCCATCGGCTTGTGCTTGACGTTGTAGGCCAGGTAACCAAGGTTGAAGCCGGCCTGGGCGATCACGTTCATCTTCGGATCGGCCTTCATCGCGGCGATGTCGGTCGGACGCGGGAAGGTGGTGATCTGGCATTCGCCGGCCTTCAGCTTCTGGTAGCGCACCGAGGCGTCGGTGGTGATCGCGAACACCAGGTTGTCAATCTTGGGACCGTCGGCCTTGTCCCAGTACTGCTTGTTGGCGGCGAAGCGGATCTGCGCGTCCTTCTGGTAGCGCTTGAAGATGAACGGGCCGGTGCCGACCGGCTGCTGGTTGATCAGCTGCGGCTTGCCGTCCTTCAGCAGCTTGTCGGCGTACTCGGCCGACTGGACCGAGGCGAAGCTCATCGCCAGATTCTGCACGAAGGCGGCGTCCACCTTCTTCAGCGCGAACTTGACGGTATACGGATCGACCTTCTCCACCTTGACGATATTGGTGTCCATGCCCATGTCGGAGAAGTACGGGAATTCGGTCGGATAGGCTTTGCGGAACGGACTGTTCTTGTCGATCATCCGATTGAAGGTGAACACCACGTCGTCGGCGTTGAAATCGCGCGTCGGCTTGAAGTAGTCGGTGGTGTGGAACTTGACGCCCTTGCGCAGGTGGAAGGTGTAGTTCAGGCCATCGGCCGACACATCCCACTTTTCGGCCAGGCCCGGAATCACCTTGGTGCCGCCGCGCTGGAATTGCACCAGGCGGTTGAACACGGTTTCGGCGGCGGCGTCGAAGTCGGTGCCGGTGGTGTATTGACCGGGATCGAAGCCGGCCGGACTACCCTCGGAGCAGAACACCAGTGTCCCGGCGGCTTGAGACGCGGCGGCCGCCCCAGCGATCACGCTTGCAACCAGCAGCTTTTTGAAAGCTTGCATAATGTTTCCCTTCCCTTTGTACAGACTATTGAGCTTTATTCTGATCTTCGGTCCATGCCCTCGCAGGCTGGCCAGTGGGGGATACATTATGCACAGAGGGCGCTTTTGACAAGCGCCCCCTTTCTTTTTTTGTAAGGCGGCCGATACAGGCGCCGCCGCGACCGCGCGGCTACAGCTTGCGGATCACCACCGAACCGACGGAATAGCCGGCGCCGAACGAACAGATGACGCCGACATCGCCTGCATTCAGGTCGTCGGCATGCAAATGGAAGGCGATGATGGAACCGGCGGAACTGGTGTTGGCATAGCGGTCCAGAATCACCGGCGCCTCGACGCCGTCGGCCTCCCGGCCCAGCACCCGCTTGGCGATCAGTTGGTTCATCGCCAGATTGGCCTGGTGCAGCCAGAAGCGGCGCACGCCGGTCGGCGCGATGTCCACCGACTCCAGATGGGCGATGATGTGCTCGCCCACCATCGGGCACACTTCCTTGAACACCTTGCGGCCCTGTTGCACGAACAGCTTGTCCGCCAGGCCGATGCCGGCCTCGTCGCAGCGATTGAGGAAGCCGAAGTTGTTGCGGATATTGTTGGAGAACACCGTGGCCAGCTTGCAACCCAGCACTTCGTAACGGACGGCGGCCACGGCGGCGTCGGCGCGCTCAAGCACCACGGCGGTGCTGGCGTCGCCGAAGATGAAGTGGCTGTCGCGATCGCGGAAATTCAGGTGGGCGGAGCAGATTTCCGGATTCACCATCAACACCGCGCGCGCCTGGCCAGTGGCGACGGCGTTGACGGCGGTCTGAATGCCGAAGGTCGCCGACGAACAGGCGACGTTGACGTCGAAGGCGTAGCCGTTGATGCCCAGCGCCTGCTGCACCTCGATCGCCATCGCCGGATACGGCCGCTGCATATTGGAGCAGGCGACGATCACCATATCGATGTCGGCCGCGCGCCGGCCGGCGGCTTCCAGTGCCTGCTTCGCGGCGGCCACCGCCATCTCGGCCTGCAGCGACACTTCGTCGTTGCCCCGTTCGGGCAGGCAAGGCGCCATTCTTTCCGGATCCAGCACGCCGTCCTTGTCCATCAGGAAGCGCTGCTTGATGCCGGACGCCTTCTCGATGAATTCGGCGCTGGACTCCGCCAGCGGCTCCATCGTCCCGGCGGCGATCTCGGCCTGGTGCGCCGCGTTGTGCCGGCCGACATAGGCGTTGAACGCCTCGACCAGCTCGGCGTTGCTGACCGCGTGCGGCGGGGTGAACAATCCGGTGCCGCTGATGACAACCTTGTGCATTTCGTATCCTTTTTCATCCCCGGCTGCGGGGCAAGCGTGACGGCGGAACCGGCCGGCGGCTCTCCCGCCGAGGCCCGGCCGCCGTCGGACGCCCTGACGGGCGATCTTGAGTAGCGGGTGTATTGCAGCGATTTTACACAAGCGTCTGCTTGAAAGTGAGAAATCCTTAGTCCGACCGGTCGAGGCCGGCCCGAGCGCACCACGGCGCCGAGATGCGCCGCGCCGAAGGCGGAGGATGCGCGGCCGCCTCCCGCCGGAGCCGGCCGCGGCGTCGAAATTTAGTGTTAACCAGCCCTAAACCAAGTAAAATGGTCGACTTTGTGGCTCCGGCGCGGCGCTTGTTCCTGATCAATACTTGACTAATTTAGTCGGATATTAGGTATAATGGACGGAACCACCCAACCGGAACGAAACATCATGCGCCTCACCACCAAAGGACGTTTTGCCGTCACCGCGATGCTGGACCTCGCGATGCGCGAGGAAGGCGGGCCGGTCACCCTGGCCGGCATCAGCGAGCGCCAGAGCATTTCGCTGTCCTATCTGGAACAGCTGTTCGGCAAGCTCCGGCGCGCCGAGCTGGTTGACAGCGTGCGCGGTCCCGGCGGCGGCTACACCCTGGCCAAGCAAATCAGCGACATCACCGTGGCCGACATCATCGTCGCCGTCGACGAGCCGGTGGACGCCACCCAGTGCGGCGGCCGCGAAAACTGCCGCGGCAGCCAGCGCTGCATGACGCACGATTTGTGGACCAACCTCAACGTCACCATTTTCGACTACCTGTCCAAGGTAAGCCTCGCCAGCCTGGTGGAAGAGCAACACACCAAAGAGCAGCAAGCCAAGGAAACCAGCGTGGTACAGGACAAGCGCGACAGCTGTAGCAGCGCGCACGCTGCCATCGGCAGCGCCCTGTAAGCGCCTGAAAAATCTTGCGGAGATTATGTAAATGAGCCAGCCCAAGCTACCGATCTATCTGGATTACTCGGCCACCACCCCGGTGGACCCGCGCGTCGCCGACATGATGATTCCCTACCTGACCGGCAAGTTCGGCAACCCCGCCTCGCGCAGCCACAGCTTCGGCTGGGAAGCCGAGGAAGCGGTCGAGAACGCGCGCGCCGAAGTGGCCAAGCTGATCGGTGCCGATCCGAAGGAAATCGTCTGGACCTCCGGCGCCACCGAGTCCGACAACCTGGCGATCAAGGGCGCGGCCCAGTTCTACAAGAGCAAGGGCAAGCACATCATCACCGTCAAGACCGAGCACAAGGCGGTGCTGGACACCTGTCGCGAGCTGGAGCGCATCGGCTTCGAAGTCACCTATATGGACGTGCAGGAAAACGGCCTGATCGACATAGCCGCGTTCAAGGCCGCCATCCGTCCGGACACCATCGTGGTGTCGGTGATGTATGTGAACAATGAAATCGGCGTGATCCAGGACATCCCGCAGATCGGCGAGATCTGCCGCGAGAAGGGCATCATCTTCCACGTCGACGCCACCCAGGCGCCGGGCAAGGTGAAGATCGACCTCGCCACGCTGAAGGTCGACCTGATGAGCCTGTCCGCGCACAAGGCCTACGGCCCGAAGGGCATCGGCGCGCTGTACGTGCGCCGCAAGCCGCGCGTGCGGCTGGAAGCGCAGATGCACGGCGGCGGCCACGAGCGCGGCTTCCGCTCCGGCACGCTGGCCACCCACCAGATCGTCGGCATGGGCGAGGCCTTCCGCATCGCCCGCGAGGAGATGGACAGCGAGTCCGAGCGCATCCGCATGCTGCGCGACCGCCTGTGGAACGGCATCAGCGACATGGAAGAGGTCTACATCAACGGCGACGTCGATCAGCGCGTGCCGCACAACCTCAACGTCAGCTTCAATTTCGTCGAGGGCGAGAGCCTGATCATGGCGATCAAGGAGCTGGCCGTGTCCAGCGGCTCCGCCTGCACCTCGGCCTCTCTGGAACCGTCCTACGTGCTGCGCGCGCTGGGCCGCAACGACGAAATGGCCCACAGCTCGATCCGCTTCACGCTGGGCCGCTTCACCACCGAGGAAGAGATCGACTTCACCATCGCCTTGCTGAAGTCCAAGATCGGCAAGCTGCGCGAACTGTCGCCGCTGTGGGAGATGTACAAAGACGGCGTGGACCTGAACAGCGTTCAATGGGCGGCCCACTGAGCCGATAACAGATTACCGGCCGCGGAGACTTGAACAAGTCACGGCCTAGCAGGAGTGAAAGTCATGGCATACAGCGAAAAAGTGTTGGACCACTACGAAAACCCGCGCAACGTCGGCTCGTTCGACAAGGGCGACGACAGCATCGGCACCGGCATGGTCGGCGCGCCGGCCTGTGGCGACGTGATGAAGCTGCAGATCAAGGTCGGCGCCGACGGCGTGATCGAGGACGCCAAGTTCAAGACCTACGGCTGTGGCTCCGCCATCGCCTCCTCGTCTCTGGTGACCGAGTGGGTGAAGGGCAAGTCGCTGGACGAGGCGCTGTCGATCAAGAACACCGCCATCGCCGAGGAACTGGCGCTGCCGCCGGTGAAGATCCACTGCTCCATCCTGGCCGAAGACGCGATCAAGGCCGCGGTGGAAGACTACAAGCAGAAACACGGCAAGTAAGCGGAGGCGACAGATGGCACTCACTCTTTCCGAACGCGCCGCCCAGCACGTAGGCGCCTTCCTCGCCAAGCGCGGCAAGGGTCTGGGCGTCCGCCTGGGCGTCAAGACCTCCGGCTGCTCCGGCATGGCCTACAAGCTGGAGTTCGTCGACGTCGAGAACGGCGAAGACGTCCGCTTCGAAAGCTATGGCGTGGCCATCTACACTGACGCCAAGAGCCTGGCCTATCTCGACGGCACCGAGCTCGACTACGTCAAGGAAGGCCTGAACGAGGGGTTCCGCTTCAACAACCCCAACGTCAAGAACGAGTGCGGCTGCGGCGAGAGCTTCAACGTCTGACCGCCGCCGCCGCGGGGCGGAGCGTTGACGCGCGCGCGTTCATGCTCCGCCCTCGGCTTTTCAGGCCCAACACCTTAGTCCGGACGCATCGATGAACCACGATTTCAACCAGGATTTCTTCAGCCTGTTCGGCCTGCAGCGCCGCTTCGCCATCGATACGGCCGGCCTCGACGCCGCCTGGCGCGCCGCCGCGGCCCAGGTCCATCCGGACCGCTACGCCAGCGCCGGCGACGCCGACAAGCGCAGCGCGCTGATGCTGGCCACCCGCGTCAACGAGGCCTACCAGACGCTGAAATCGCCGCTGGCCCGCGCCCGTTACCTGTTGCAGCTGTCCGGCGTCGACACCCAGGAAGAGAACAATACCCGGATGCCGACCGACTTCCTGATGGCGCAGATGGAGTGGCGCGAGAGCATAGACGACGCCCGCGCCGACGTGGACGCGCTTGAGGCGCTGTCGCGCCGGCTGCGCGGCGAAAGCGGCGAGCTGCAGGCCGAGCTGGAAGCCGCGCTGGACGCGCGCGCCGATTTGGATGCCGCCGCCGTCCTGGTGAGAAAATTGCGCTTCATGGAAAAGCTGGACCAGGAGATCGGCGACGCCATCGAAAGCCTGCTGGACTGAATCCCGCGCGCCGCCGTTCCCGAGCAACGACATAAAGATCACGACATGGCTCTACTGCAAATCGCCGAACCCGGCCTCTCCGCCGCCCCCCACCAACACCGCCTGGCCGTCGGCATAGACCTGGGCACCACCAACTCGCTGGTGGCCACCGTCAGGAGCGGCTCCGCCGCCGTGCTGCCCGACGCAAACGGCCGCAGCCTGCTGCCGTCGGTGGTGCGCTACGGGCGACGAAGGCGTGCTGGCGGTCGGCTACGACGCGCAGAAGGAACAGAACCGCGATCCGCACAACACCATCGTCTCGGTGAAGCGCTTCATGGGCCGCGGCGTCAGCGACATCAAGGACGCCGGCAGCCTGCCCTATCGCTTCGTCGACGCGCCGGGCATGGTGCAGCTGGTGACCCGCGCCGGCGTCAAAAGCCCGGTCGAGGTGTCGGCCGACATCCTGCGCGCGCTGAAGGACCGCGCCGAAGAGAGCCTCGGCGGCGAGCTGACCGGCGCGGTGATCACCGTGCCGGCCTATTTCGACGACGCCCAGCGCCAGGCCACCAAGGACGCCGCCCGCCTGGCCGGCCTCAATGTGCTGCGCCTGTTGAACGAGCCGACCGCCGCCGCCATCGCCTACGGCCTGGACAACGGCAGCGAAGGCACATATGTCGTATACGACCTGGGCGGCGGCACGCTGGATGTGTCCATCCTCAGGCTGACCCGCGGCGTGTTCGAGGTGCTGGCCACCAGCGGCGACTCCGCTCTCGGCGGCGACGACTTCGATCACCGCGTGTTCTGCTGGCTGTTGGAGCAGGCCGGCGTGACCGGCCCGTCGGCGCACGACATGCGCCTGCTGCACACCCGCGCCCGCGAAGCCAAGGAAGCGCTGACCGACCACGCCAGCACCCGCGTCACCGCGATACTGTCGGACGGCCAGTCGCTGGACCTGGAACTGGACCAGACGACGCTGCACGCGATCACCAAGACCCTGGTCGACAAGACGCTGACGCCGGTGCGCAAGGCGATGCGCGACGCCAAGATCTCGCCCGAGGACATCCAGGGCGTGGTGATGGTCGGCGGCGCCACCCGCATGCCGCACGTGCAAAAAGCCGTCGCCGACTACTTCGGCCGCGCGCCGCTGACCAATCTCGATCCGGACAAGGTGGTGGCGCTGGGCGCCGCCATCCAGGCCAATGTGCTGGCCGGCAACAAGCAGGACGACGAGTGGCTGCTGCTGGACGTGCTGCCGCTGTCGCTGGGCATCGAGACCATGGGCGGCCTGACCGAGAAGATCATCCCGCGCAACAGCACCATCCCGGTCGCCCGCGCGCAGGACTTCACCACCTTCAAGGACGGCCAGACCGCGATGTCCATCCACGTGCTGCAGGGCGAGCGCGAACTGGTGTCCGACTGCCGCAGCCTGGCCAAATTCACGCTGACCGGCATTCCCCCGATGGTGGCCGGCGCCGCGCGCATTCGCATCACTTTCCAGGTTGACGCCGACGGCCTGCTGTCGGTCACCGCGCGCGAGCAGACCTCGGGCGTGGAATCCAGCATCGAGGTCAAGCCGTCCTACGGCCTGGCCGACGACGAGATCAGCCGCATGCTGAGCGAGTCGCTGGCCAACGTCCAGGAAGACATCGAGGCGCGCAAGCTGCGCGAGGCCATCGTCGACGCTGAAAGCCTGCGCGACGCCACCGTCAACGCGCTGGGCCAGGACGGCGACCTGCTGGACGAGGCCGAACGCGCCGAAGTGGAAGCCGCCGTCGCCGCCGTCGCCGCGGCCATCGCCGACGGCGTCACCCGCCGCATCAACGAGGCCAGCGCCGCGCTGAACCACGCCACCGAAACCTTCGCCTCCCGCCGCATGGACCGCAATATCCGTCGCGCGCTGAAGGGCCACAAGATTACTGATCTGTAAGGATACGCCATGCCGCGCATCATCGTTTTGCCGCACCCGGACCTGTGTCCGGAAGGCGCCGTGATAGACAATGTAGAAACCGGCCAGAGCATCTGCGACGCCCTGCTCGCCCACGATATCGAGATCGAGCACGCCTGTGAGATGTCCTGCGCCTGCACCACCTGCCACTGCATCGTCCGCGAAGGCGGCGGCTCGCTGAACGAAGCCGACGAGCTGGAGGAAGATCTGCTGGACAAGGCCTGGGGACTGGAAGCCCAGTCGCGGCTGTCCTGCCAGGCCATCGTCGCCGACGAAGACCTGGTGATCGAGATTCCGAAGTACACGATCAACCACGCCCGCGAACATCACTGATTCCGCCTCTCGGGCCGCGCTGCCTTTGTCGCCCTCGCCTCGCCGTGCTATTGGCACTGTCTTCGGCTCGGCTTCGCGGCATCGCCGCCCGATAGACGAAATCCCCCAGGAGACATCTTATGAAATGGACCGACGTTAACGACATCGCCATCGAACTGGTGGACGCCCATCCGGACGTGGACCCGAAGACCGTGCGCTTCGTCGACCTGCACAACTGGGTGGTCAGCCTGCCCGGCTTCGACGACGACCACGCCCGCGGCGGCGAGCGCGTGCTGGAGGCGATTCAGCAGGCGTGGATAGACGAGGCGGAATAAACCGCCGCCGTCCCCCAAGACAGGCCCCGCGACGCGGGGCCTTTCGTTTGCCCTGGTGAAAATCGCCGACGCCCGGCGTATCATCAGAAAGATGCGCGCCGGCGCCGTGCCGGCGCCCGGACCCGGAGCCGCCATGTTCACGCTGATCATCGGCAACAAGAACTACTCCCCCTGGTCGCTGCGCCCCTGGCTGCTGCTGAAGATGCTGGACGAGCCGTTCAAGGAACAGCAGATCGACCTCTACCTGTCCGACAGCAAGGCCCGCATCCTGGCCGCCAATCCGGCCGGCAAGGTGCCGGTGCTGGTCGACGGCAAGCTCAGGGTCTGGGACTCGCTGGCCATCTGCGAATACCTGGCCGAATGCTTCCCCGCTTCCGGCCTGTGGCCCGCCGACAGCGCGCTGCGCGCCGTCGCCCGCTCCATCGTCGCCGAAATCCACTCCGGCTTCGCCGCGCTCAGGGAAAACCTGCCGATGGACATCACCTTGCGCCAGATAGACTACGAGAGCTCGCCGGCGCTGGAATCCGACATCGCCCGCGTGATTTCGCTGTGGGAGGAACACCGCGAGCGCCATGTCGCCGACGGCGAATGCCTGTTCGGCCGCTTCACCATCGCCGACGCCTGCTTCGCGCCGATCTGCACCTGCTTCCAGACCTATAACGTCAAGCTGCCGGAGCGCTCGCAAGCCTATGTCCGCCATATTCTGGCCCTGCCGGCGATGCAGGAATGGTATGCCGCCGCCACCGCGGAAAGAAAACGCCCGTTCTGAGTCCATACATGTCGCAAAACGAGTGGAACTGCGCGCCATAAGTCATTAGAATGGCGCGTTTTTTATACTTTTCTTACGTTAGGACCCCTCATGAGCACCCCGTTCATCATTGGCGTTGCCGGCGGCAGCGGCAGCGGCAAAACCACGGTTACCAACAAAGTGCTGGAAACCATTGGTTCCGAGATGGCGGCGGTAATCATCCAGGACTACTACTATCGCGACCAAAGCCACCTGACCTTCGAACAACGGCTGGGCACCAACTACGACCACCCGCAGGCCTTCGACTGGCCGCTGCTGATCTCCCACATCGACGATATGCGCAACGGCCGCTCGATCGAGATGCCGGTGTACGACTTCGCCAACCACACCCGCTCCGACCAGACCGTCACCGTGCAGCCGGCGCCGGTGATCGTGATCGAAGGCCTGTTTCCGCTGTACGACGCCGCGCTGCGCGAGATGATGTCGCTGAAGATCTTCGTCGACACCGACTCCGACGTGCGCTTCATCCGCCGCCTCAAGCGCGACATCGCCGAGCGCGGCCGCACGATGGAAAGCGTGATCGAGCAATACCTGTCCACCGTGCGTCCGATGCACAACCAGTTCATCGAGCCGACCAAGCGCTTCGCCGACGTGATCCTGCCGCACGGCGCCAACGATCCGGCGGTGGACATCATCACCACCAAGGTCGCCAGCCTGATGGTGTGAGGCCGCGCGACGCCGCCTGCGACAAAGCCGCCCGAGGGCGGCTTTTTGCTTGCCCGGTTGACGCCGCGGACCGGGCAAACGACAATCGCCGCTCGCGCCATCCGGCGCGGCATCAAACGGAAAAACACATGCACACCATCAAACCGCGCAATCCGCTGGCTTGCGCAGCCATCCTGAAAAAGGGCGGCGCCCACGGCCGCAGCCGATCCGGCCTGCGCCAATCGCAAAAGCAATCGCTATGGTCCGAACTGGACGACTGGCGGGAAGAGAACGAACAGCGGCGCGTCGACGCCGCCCTCGGCCAGAACGCCGACGAGGCGTTTTTGACCGGCAAGTCCCCAAAAGCAACAGGCCATCATCCGATGGCCTGTTGCTTTTGGGCATTCGCCCACACGCTAACAATTCAGCACATTCCGCCCACACAAGGCCACAAAGCCGGCCGGTAAAATAGCGGTATCGCCTGATAACGGAATATCGCCATGAAACGAATCGCCATCTGCCTGCTGCTGTCGCTGCTGGCCGCCTGCGGCAGCCTCGGCCTACAGAAACCCCAGGTCAGCCTGAGCAATATCGAGCCGGGCGGCAGCACGCTGTTCGAACAGAACTTCACGGTGACGCTGCGCGTCGCCAACCCCAACGCCATTCCGCTGAACGCCAGCGGCATCGACTTCGATCTGATGCTGGGCGGCGAAAAGCTGGGCGGCGGCAGCAGCAATCAGGCCATCGCCATCCCCTCGCGCGGCGAAGGCCAGGTCACCTTGCAGGTGCACACCTCGCTCGCCACCTGGATACGGCAGCTGGCCAACTGGAAGCAGCTGCCCGACGGCAAGCTGAACTACGCCATCCGCGGCCAGCTGCACAGTCTGAACGGCTTCGCCGACCTGCCCTTCGAGAACAAGGGCGAGTGGCAGCTGCCGCAGCGCTGATTACTGCTGCTCCATCGCCAGGCAGTTGTTGCCGTCGAAGCTGACGCTCAGCACTTCCTTGCTTTTCTTGTCCACGACGAAGTTGGTCGTGCATTCGTAATGGACGGTGCCGCCGCCGGTCATGCCGTTGCTGACCCAGCGTCCCGGGGTTTCCACCACCCGGGACTGCCCGTCCTTGTCGGTCATCGTCAGCTTGGTGCCCGGCTCGTAGCGGGTGTTCTCCTGCAGCGGCCGCTGCTCGGTGCTTTCCTTCACGTAGCTGTACAGGCTGTTGCCGTTGGGCATCTGCATGGTCTTGGTCGGCGCGCCCCATTGCGCCAGCAGCTCGTTGACGTCTCGGCCCTGCCAGCGGTACACCTTCTGCGCATAGCCCTGCTGGGTGGGGAACATCGAGCAGCCGGCCATGCCCAGCAGCAACAGCGGCACGCACAATTTCTTCATCATCGGATTCCGTCTTTCCTTATACAAACCATCATCCATTGTCCGGTCGCGGCAGCAAAAACGCCAGCGCGAAGGCTGGCGTTATGAACGGAATACCGGCGCTGTTTACAATTTGAAGCGGCTGAAAGCCTGCTGCATGCCGCGCGCCACGCCGTCCAGCGTGGCCAGCGTCCGTTGCGCGCTCTGCAACGCCGCGTCGGAATCCAGGATTTGATTGTTGATCGACTCGGTGCTCTGCGCCATCGCCGTGGTGGCGTTGTGTTGCTCGCCGGTGGACAACGCCACGTCGCCGATCTTCTCCACCACCTGCCGCATCGCGCGGGTGATGTCCTCCAGCCGCGCGCGCGCCTGCTCGGTCTGCGCCGCGCTGCTGTCCACCGTGCCTATCGTGCTTTCCATATTGCCGACCGCGCGTCCGGTTTCCGCCAGGATGTTCTGCACCATATCGCCGATCTCGACGGTGGCGCTGCCGGTGCGTTCGGCCAGCTTGCGCACTTCGTCGGCCACCACGGCGAAGCCGCGGCCCTGCTCACCGGCCCGCGCCGCCTCGATCGCCGCGTTCAGCGCCAACAGATTGGTCTGATCGGCGATGTCGCGGATCACGCCGGTGATCTTGGAAATCTCCTGCGATCGCTGCTCCAGCGAGGCCAGCAAGGCCGACAGCTCGCCGACCGAGCGGCTGGTCTTGGCCATCTCGCCGCTGATGCGCTGCAACTCCTCGGCGCTGGCCTGGGAGTTGGCGCCGGTGTCGCGCGCCAGCTCGTCGGTTTCGCGAGTGGCGTCGGCGATGTGGGAGATGCTGACGGTGACCTGCTCGATCGCCGCCGCGTTGGAGCTGGAGATATCGGCCAACACATGGGAGTCCTCGGCCAGCCGCGCCACGTCGCCGCCGACGGCGATGACGCCCTGGGCCAGTTGCTCGGCTTCCGAACGCAGTTCGCGGAACATGCCGTTCAGACGGCCGACGAAGCGGTTGAAGGCGTCGGCCATCTGCGCCACCTCGTCGTCGCCGCCGGCCTCGATGCGGCGAGTCAGGTCGCCCTCGCCCTCGGCGATCTCGCGCAGCGCGTCGCGCACCTGGAACAGGCCGCGCAGCAGACGGCGCAGATAGGCGCCGGCCAGCAGTTGGGTGATCACCAGCACCGCCAGCAGCGACAGCGCCATCGACAGCATCATCTGCCGCAGCGGCGCGTCCAGCAATTCGCTGTCCGCCACCACGCCCAGCACCCAGTCGCTGCCCTCAACCGAGCGCAAACGCAGCAGACGGCTCTCGCCGTCCATCGTCACCGTCGCCAGCTCCTGCTTGTCCAGCAGGCCGGCGATGCGGTCGGCGTCCATGCCCGGCATCAGCTCCGACAGCGGCTTCAGCGCGGTGTCGGCCTTCGGATAGGCGATCAGCTTGCCGTCCTTGCCCATCAGGAACACGAAGCCGTTGCCCGGCAGCGACACCGACAATACCGACTTGACCAGCTGGCCGATGGCGATGTCGCCGCCGACCACCTTGTTGCCGGCGGGCAGCGCCTGGGCCACGGTGATCACCAGGTCCTTGATCGACGCGCTGGCCGGCTGGTACGGCGCGGTGACGATGGCGCCGCCTTGGGATTTGGCCATCTTGAACCAGCTGCGCGAGGCCGGATCATAGTCCGGGCTGGGCTTCTGCTTGCCGGGAATGGAATAGACCATGCCCTTGCTGTCGCCGTCGCCGACGAAGATCTGGGTATAGCCGCCAGCTTCGGCCAGCTGCTGCAGATAAAGGCTGGGATCGGTCTCGCCGCCATGGCGCAGCGCGCTGGCGATGATCTGCCGGCGTTGTTCCAGCCAGGCGGAAACGAAGCGTTGTTGGCCGGCGATGGCCAGGTCCAACTGGGCATTGACGCTGGACGACAGGCTGTCGCGGAACTTCAGGTAGGCGCTGACGGCGGTGCTCAGCGTGGCCACCAGCATGGCCAGCGCCAGCAGCAGGGCGATCTTGCTTCGAATGGATTTCATGGCAATCGGCTTATGGCTTCTCTATGCCGATCCCGCAGACAGCGACAAGGGCGCACGCGGCGCCCCTGTCGACAACCGGCCCGGACCGGTGGTCATGCTCTGTAAGGATCAGCTCGTTTATGACCGGGCACATTGTAAACAACGTTTACAAATACCGCGATCAAACGCCGGCCGATTATGCTGATGGTTTTGATTTTACTGGTAAAAATCATCCAAACCATGGCTTTTTCGCCACACCGATGCCCCGGCGTGGCGCCATCGCTTACAACCTGAAGCGGCCGAAGGCGCCCTGCATGCCGTGCGCCAGCTGCTTCAGCGCTTCCAGCGTCTGCATCGCGCCCTGCAGCGCGGCGTCGGAATCCAGTATCTGGTTGTTGATCGATTCGGTGCTCTGCGCCATCGCAGTGGTGGCGTTGTGCTGCTCGCTGGTGGACAGCGCCACGTCGCCTATCTTGTCCACCACCTGCTGCATCGCGGTGCCGATCGCCATCAGCCTGCCGCGCGCCTGGCTGGTCAGCTCCACGCTGGTATCGACCGCGCTGACGGTGCGCTGCATATTGCCGACCGCCTTGCCGGTCTCGCCGAGGATGTTTTCCACCATCTCGCTGATTTCCACCGTCGCCTTGCCGGTGCGCTCGGCCAGCTTGCGCACTTCGTCGGCCACCACGGCGAAGCCGCGGCCCTGCTCGCCGGCCCGCGCCGCCTCGATCGCCGCGTTCAAGGCCAGCAGATTGGTCTGGTCGGCGATGTCGCTGATCACATTGGTGATCTTGGAAATTTCCTGCGAGCGCTGCTCCAGCGAGGCCAGCAGCGTCGACAGCTCGCCGACGGACTGGCTGGTCTGTTCCATCTCGCTGCTGATGCGCTGCATGTCGCCGGCGCTCTCGCGAGAGTGTTCGCCGGTGTTGCGCGCCAGCGTGTCGGTCTCGCGCGTCGCCTCGGCGATGTGCGAGATGCTGACCGTCACCTCCTCGATCGCCGCGGCGTTGGAACTGGAGATGTCGGCCAGGCGATGGGAGTCGGCCGCCACCTGCTTCACCGCGCCGCCGACTTCGATCACGCCTTGCGCCAGCTGCTCGGCCTCGTCGCGCAGCTCGCGGAACATGCCGTTCAGACGGCCGACGAACTGGTTGAAGGCCTCGGCGGTCTGCGCCACCTCGTCCTCGCCGCGAATCTCGATGCGGCGGGTCAGATCGCCCTCGCCCTGCGAGATCTCTCGCATCGCGTCGCGCACCTGGATCAGGCCGCGCAGCAGGCGGGCAAGGTAGGCGGAGCTCAGCGCCACCAGCGCCAGCAACACCACCACCACGCCGCCGGCGATCAGCCAGATCAGTTGCGTCACCGGCGCCAGCAC
This sequence comes from Chromobacterium sp. ATCC 53434, assembly GCF_002848345.1. Classification (NCBI taxonomy): domain Bacteria; kingdom Pseudomonadati; phylum Pseudomonadota; class Betaproteobacteria; order Neisseriales; family Chromobacteriaceae; genus Chromobacterium; species Chromobacterium sp. ATCC 53434. The sequence goes on from NZ_CP025429.1 coordinate 3,812,164, forward strand.
CGCGGCCTCGTCGGCCGCCACGCCCATCACCCAGTCGGTGTTCGCCACCTGTTTCAGCGTCACCAGGAAGGTGCGGCCGTCGATATCGACCGGCGCCACATCGCCGCTGGACAGCAGTTGCTGGAAGCGGTTGTCGTCCAGCGCCGGAATCAATTCGCCGACCGGGCGCAGTTCCTGGCCCGGTTTCGGATAAGCGATCACCTTGCCCTGGCGGGTCAGCAGAAAGGCGTGGCCGTCGCCGGCCAGCTTGATGTCCAGCACCGACTTCACCAGCTTGTCGATCAGGATGTCGCCGCCGACGACCACCTCCTGGCCGGGCGCCTTGTCGGCGATGGTGATCACCAGCTTGTCCTTGGTCTCCGGCTCGGAATCCTTGTACGGGTCGGTGACGACGACGCCGCCCTGCGCCTTGGCCTGCTGATACCACGGCCGTTGCGCCGGCTGGTAGTCGGCGCTGGGCTTGGTCCGGCCCGGCACCGAGTAGAACATCTCGCCGCTGTCGCCGTGGCCGGCGTAGATGATGTTGAAGCCGCCGCCCTTGGCGATCTGCTGCAGGTAGTAGCTGGCCTGCGGGTCGCCGGCGCGCGACAGGCTGGCGCTGATCAGGTTCTTGCGCACAGTCAGCCATTCCGACACCAGGCCGCCCTGCAACTGCAGCACCTGGGTGACTTCGCGCTTGGCTTCGTCGTAGGCGTGATTACGGATATTGAGGCAGGCGATGACCGTCACGCTGATCGTGGCGACCAGGATGGACACCGCCGTCAGCAGGATGAGCTTGTGTCGGATGGAGCGCATGAGATGATTAGCCGATACTGATAAAAGGCCTATTATCCGTCATATCAGCTGGCGCGCATCGTTAAAAATCACATTCCGTTTAAATACTTGCGTCAGATTTAAATCAACCAGCCAATAATCCCGCCATTCCCTGCTCATCGCGCCACCGCGCCGTCTGCCGCCACAGCAAGCGGTCGATGAACTGCCGCAGCGGATAGCCGTCGCAGCGCGGATGCCAGACGTGCTCGACCGCGATGGACAGCGCGGCCGCGCCGACCGGCCGGCACCTCAGCTCGCCGGCGCGCAACACCTCGGCGATCAGCGCCGGCAGCACCGCCACCGCCGGCAATCGTTCCAGCAGCAACGGTATCGCCAGCAGGCTGGCGGTGGAGGCGATCACCCGCCGCGACTGGCCGTGCGCGGCGAGATAGTCGTCGACCAGGCTGGCGCTGTTGCCGATATAGGACGTGTACAGATGCGGCGGCCGCGCCAGCGCTTCCGCGTCCAGCGTCTCCGGCAGCGCCAGCCGGCCGGGATGGAACAGGCAGACAAAGCCGCTGCGGAACAAGCCGCGCCGCGACAGCCGCCCGGCGCCGGCCGCCGGGAAATGACCGACGGCGCCGTCTATGCGCCGCGCCTCCAGCGCCGCCTCGGCCTCGTCGGCCGCCATCGCCACCACCTGCAGCCGCAAGCCCGGCGCTTCGCGCTGCAGCGTCTCTATCAAATCCGGCAGCAGCGCCGCTTCCAGCAGATCCGGCATCGCCAGCCGGTAGACGCCGTCCAGCGCCGCCGGATCGAAGGCCGGCGGCGCCAGCAGGCGCTGCGCCTCGGCCAGCCACGCCTCCAGCGACGGCAACAGCGCCTCGGCGTACGGCGTCGTCGTCAGGCCTCGGCCATCGCGGCACAGCAAGGCGTCGCCGCACTGCTCGCGCAGCTTCTTCAGGATGTGGCTGACCGCCGGCTGGCCCAGGCACAGTTGCTCGGCGCTGCGGCTGACGCTGCGGGTGCTCAGCAGCGTGTACAGCGCCACCAGGCTGTTCAGATCCAGCCGCCTCAGCTTCAGCGCGTCAATATCATTCAAAACAATATATCCAATGAAAAACATCGATTTTATTAAATCATAAGCGCTTTCTACACTGGCCGCATCCCCACCTCCGGACGCCGCGCATGCATCCCTTCTCGCATCAACCCCACTGGAGCCGGCTGGCGGCGATCGCGCTGATCGCCTGGCTGGAATTCCTGCAGAACGGCCTGCTCAATTTCGCGTCGTCGCAGGTGATGGGCGGCGTCGGCGCCGGGCCGGAGGAATTCAGCCAGGCGGCGATGGCCTACGCGCTGTGCGCGGTGGTGGCGCTGTTCAACCATCAGTGGTGCGTCGAGCGCTTCGGTTCGCGCCGCCATCTGCAAGGCTCCATCCTGCTGTTCGCGCTGGGCGCGCTGATCGCAGGCAGCGCCTCGTCGCCCGCCGGCTTCATCGCCGGCCGCGCGGTGCAGGGGCTGGGCGGCGCCGCCTTCTTCACCGCCGCCCGTCTCGACGTCGCGCAGCTGCCGCCGGCCAGCCGGGGGCTGGGCCTGGTCGCCTTCGGCCAGGCGCTGCTATTGGGCAGCGCGCTGGGGCCGCTGCTCGGCGGCGTCTTGCTGCAAGCCTACGGCTGGCGCGCGCTGCTCTGGGGCATGCTGCCCTTGCTGCCGCCCGCCTGGTGGGCGGCCCACCAATTGCCGCTGCGGCCGCCGGCGCATAGGCCCGCGCGATATCCGGCCTGGACCTTCATGCTGTTGTTGGCCGCCGCCTTCCTCTTGCAGTGGCTGATCCAACAGACGCCTTACCAGCTGTTCGGCCATCCGCAATGGCTGGCCGGCCTGGCCGCCATAGCCGTCGCCGCCTGGCTGCTGTTCGGCGCCGCGCATCGCCGCCGCGCGTCCGACCGCCGCCGCTGGCGGCCGCTGCGCCGCCACGGCTACCGGCTGGGCCTCATCGGCTACAGCTGCTGCTATCTGCTGGTCTCGGCCAACAGCTACATCCTGCCGATGCTGTCGGCGCAGGCGCTGGGCTTCGACCTGCCGACCAGCGGCATGCTGCTGTCGGTCAGCTACCTGGCCGGCATCGCCTGCGCGCTGCTGTACGCCAAGCTGCTGCTGAAAGGACGCGCGCCCGGCCTCTCGCAGACGATGGCTGCCGGCTGCCTGCTGCTGGCCGGCTACGGCTGGCTGATGAGCGGCTTGAACGCCGAGGCGACGCTGGGTCGCGTCGCCGCCATCCTGCTGCTGAACGGCGGCTTCATGTCGCTGTTCATCATGGCGGTGGCGCAGAGCACTTTCCGCGACATCGCGCCGGCGGCCTTCGGTCGCGCCTACCAGACCAAGAACATCGTGCGCCAGGTATCGGTATCGGCCGGCGTCGCGCTGGCCAGCGTGTTCATGCAGGCGCGCAACGCGCTGCACTACAACCGATTGTCCGAAGGTTTTTCCTGGAATACGCCACAGTTTGTCGACGCTTTGCATCAATTACGACAATTCATGCCCGATTTGAGCGATACTCAACGGCTTGGAGTGCTGGCCGGCGAACTCGCCCGGCAGGCCACGCTGATTTCCTGCCTCGACTTCTTTCGTCTGGAAGGCTGGATGGGCCTGGCGCTGGCGGTCTGCCTGCTCGCATCGAGGAAGGCCGGTTGAGCCGGCCCTCCTCGCATCTAAAGTTTTATCGGGAAGAGCCAAGCATGCGCAAAAGCAGCCAATCGGAGACTTTCGACAAGATCGTCGAAGCAAGCCTGCAACTGTTCAACCAGGAAGGCGAGCGCGTCATCACCACCAACCACATCGCCGACCGGATGAACATCAGCACCGGCAAGCTCTACTATCACTTCCGCAACAAGGATGAGATCGTCAACGAGCTGTACCAGCGCTACGTCAAGGGCATGGCCGATCAGCTGTCCGCCGCGCTGAGCCACAGCAACTCGATCGAGGCGATGGTGATGGCAATGGAGAAGACGCTGCGCCACATCTGGAGCTTCCGCTTCCTGCCCAAGAGCCTGCCCAGCCTGTTCTACGTCAATCCGCAGCTGGAGGAGGAACACCAGCAGCTGTCGCGCGGCCAGTTGAACAGCAAGCTGGGCCAGCTGTTCTCCCGCCTGCGCGAACAGGGCATGATTCTGCTCGACGATCAGCAGCTGACGCATCTGGTGCAGCATTTCCAGATGGTGCAGACCGGCTGGATCAGCACCATCAAGCAGAACGCCAGCGCGGCGGAGCTGGACAGGCTGATCCAGTCCGGCTGCCGCAGCCTGATGTATCTCTTGACGCCCTACGTCAGCCCGCGCTTCCAGTCGCCGTTCGAGCGCGCCTGCGCCCGCTTCGCCTAGCCTTTCCCGCGTCCCCGCCGCGACCGCGGCGGGGGCCGCCGTCACAAAGCCTCCCTCCCGACGTCCATCCGAGCAAGCGGGTGCCCGGCCCGCCGCCAGTCATCAACGGACAGGGAGCGAGCCATGCAGGCCATCAACGATCAAAAGGCGATAGACACCTTCATTCAGCAGAAGGCCCTCAACGAATTCAGGATGGCCAAGGAGCTGTGCGAGCTGTTCGACAATGAACGCTTTTGGCTGCACGATCAATTGCAGACCATCACCGCCACCGCGCTGAACAGCCTGGTGCAATTCAACGCCTATCTGAAGAACGGCGGCAAATACCCGAAGACCGCCCCGCTGGTCGGCGGCGTGTACTTCTCCGAAGGCAAGCTGAAAATCTTCCAGCACGTGGTTTTCGACGCGCATGATCACGCCGGCAATCTGGACAAGGCGAGCGCGACATTCACGCAATTGCTCGCCACCACGCCGAACTGCCAAACCATAGGCGAAATCGTCCGCGTCTTCGCCGGCGTCTGCGAGAAGGTCAAGGACAGCCCCGACGCGTTGCGGGAGGTGCAGACGCTGACCTATATCAAGACCGCGGACCAGGCCCGGCTGATCGGCTTCGGCGACTTCTGCTCGACGCTGGGCGCCTATCGCACCACCCAGTACGGCGAGGCGGCCTTCTCTCCCCGCTCGCGCGCCCGCTGCGACGGCAAGAACGGCAATCCGACGCCGGCCCGCGACGGCCGCGCCATCGATCCCGCCATCGCCGAGGCGCTGGGCCTGAGACCGGCCGACAAGGTGGCGACCGGCAACACCTTCTACCTGCCGCTGCTGCCCGGCGACGTCGTTCGCGCCATCGACAGCGTGCTGGGACTGCCTCAGGGCGCGTCGATCTCCGGCACCACCTCCGACACCATCTGGGCGCTGGAGACGCTGAGCAACTTTATCTACGTCGGCAGCGGCGGCAACACCGCCGACGCCAACCTGATCCTGCTGGCGCTCGCCGCCATCGTTTCCGGCTATCACCACACGGCGCTGGAAGTCGGCCTGCCGATGACGATCAACGGCTACATCAGCTATCAGCCCGGCCTCTACACCAGCTTCCAGTCGCCGGCCATGGCCGCCACCCGGGCCGGCGCCAGAATACGGGAAATCCTGCTCGCCTATGAAAACGCCGAAGCAAACCGCCTGATGCTGATCACCCAGAGGACCGCGACGGACCGGGAACTGACGCTGTTCGACAAACGGGATCCGGACGAGCTGGCCCGCTTCCGGACCGCGGTCACGATGAATTACGGCAACTACCGCAAGTGGCAACAGCTGGCGCATGGCCCGACGCGGCTGCCCAGCGAGAATCCGTCCTTGTTCCCCAGGCTGGAGCTGGTCGGCATCATCGCGCTGTGACGCCCGCCGAGCGGACGTGAAAAAGCCCTGCCGGCAAACGCCGGCAGGGCTTTCGTCGGGTCGAAAACCCGGCTTAGATCATGCCCTTGCTCTTCAGCAGTTCGAACATGGTCTTGCCGATTTCGGCCGGGCTGCGGGTGTAGGCGATGCCGGCCTTCTCGAAGGCCTTGAACTTCTCTTCCGCCGTGCCCTTGCCGCCGGAGATGATGGCGCCGGCGTGGCCCATGCGCTTGCCCTTCGGCGCGGTGACGCCGGCGATGTAGCCGACTACCGGCTTGGTCACGTAGGACTTGGCGAACTCGGCCGCCTCTTCCTCGGCGGAACCGCCGATTTCGCCGATCATCACGATGGCGTCGGTGTCCGGATCATCCTGGAACAGCTTCAGCGCGTCGATGTGGCTGGTACCCGGGATCGGGTCGCCGCCGATGCCGATGCAGGTGGACTGGCCCAGACCCAGCGCGGTGGTTTGCGCCACAGCTTCATAGGTCAGCGTGCCGGAGCGCGACACGATGCCGATGCGACCCGGGTTGTGGATGTGCCACGGCATGATGCCGATCTTGCACTCGCCCGGGGTGATGATGCCGGGGCAGTTCGGGCCGATCAGGCGGATGCCGGCTTCGTCGACGGCCTTCTTCACGTACAGCATGTCCAGGGTCGGCACGCCTTCGGTGATGCAGACGATCAGCTTCACGCCGCTGTCGATGGCTTCCAGGATGGAATCCTTGGCGAAGGCCGCGGGTACGTAGATCACCGAGGCGTCGGCCTGGGTCTGACGCACGGCGTCCTTCATGGTGTTGAACACCGGCAGGCCCAGGTGCTCTGCGCCGCCCTTGCCCGGGGTCACGCCGCCCACGACCTTGGTGCCGACCTTCAGCGCCTGCTCGGCGTGGAAGGTGCCATTCTTGCCGGTGAAGCCTTGCACCAGCACTTTGGTGTCTTTGTTTACCAATACGCTCATTTTGTATTCCTCAGCTCAGTGCGGGTCTCAGGCCACGGCCTTGACGGCGGCGACGATCTTCTCGGCAGCGTCGTTCAGACCCTGTGCGGAAGTCAGTTTCAGGCCGGATTCGTCCAGGATCTTGGCGCCCAGTTCGGCGTTGTTGCCTTCCAGACGGACCACGACCGGCACGGTCACATTCACTTCCTTCACGGCGGCGATGATAGCCTCGGCGATCATGTCGCAGCGGACGATGCCGCCGAAGATGTTGATCAGCACGCCTTGCACCGAGGTGTCGGCCAGGATCAGCTTGAACGCCTCGATCACGCGCTCTTTGGTCGCGCCGCCGCCGACGTCCAGGAAGTTGGCCGGCTGGCCGCCCTTCAGCTTGATGATGTCCATCGTGGCCATCGCCAGGCCGGCGCCGTTCACCATGCAGCCGATATTGCCTTCCAGGGCCACGTAGTTCAGGTCGAACTCGGAAGCCTTCACTTCACGCTCGTTCTCCTGGCTCTTGTCGCGCTGGGCCAACAGTTCCGGGTGGCGGTACAGGGCGTTGGAGTCCAGATTGATCTTGCCGTCCACGCAAGCCAGTTCGCCGTTTTCGCGCAGCGCCAGCGGGTTCACTTCGAACAGCGCGAAGTCGTTCTCGACGAAGGCCTGGTAGGAACCCAGCATCAGCTTGCTGAACGCGGCGATCTGCGCGCCGGACAGGCCCAGCGCGAAAGCGGCGTCGCGCGCCTGGAACGGCTGCATGCCGACCAGCGGGTCCACTTCGATCTTGATGATCTTTTCCGGGGTTTCCTCGGCGACCTTCTCGATTTCCACGCCGCCTTCGGTGGAAACCATGAACACGACGCGCTGGCTGCCGCGATCGACCACGGCGCCCAGGTACAGTTCGCGCTGCACCGGGTACATGTCTTCGCAGACCAGAACCGAATTCACCGGCTGGCCGGCGGCGTCGGTCTGATAGGTCACCAGATTGGTGCCGATCAGGGTCTTGGCGACTTCGGCGGCTTCTTCGCGGCTCTTCACCACTTTGACGCCACCGGCCTTGCCGCGGCCGCCGGCGTGCACCTGGGCCTTGACGACGGCGAATTTGCCGCCCAGCTTGTCGTAGGCGGCAGCCGCTTCTTCCGGCGACTTGGCCAGAATGCCTTGTTGCACCGGCAGGCCGTAACGGCTCAGCAGCTCTTTCGCTTGGTATTCATGCAGGTTCATCTATGGTTTCCTTTCGGGGAAATGATGGCGGGCATGCGCCTCTGCCTCTATTCCTTGATCGCTTGCCAAACCTTGGTTGGCTGGGACAGGCGGCCGGCCCCCCGGCAGGCCGCTCCATCCATTACCGGTCGGGTCGTGCGCATTGTACACGACCCGTGTTCACTCAACCGTGCAACGCGCGCTTGTCGGCGGCGAGGGCGGCTTCGTGGATCACTTCCGACAACGACGGGTGGGCGTGGACAATGCGCGCCAGGTCTTCGCTGGCGGCCTTGAACTCCATCGACACCACGCCCTCGCTGACCAGCTCGGACACCATCGGGCCTATCATGTGCAGGCCCAGAATGCGGTCGGTCTTGGCGTCGGCCAGAATCTTGACCGTGCCCTGCGCCATGCCCAGGCCCAGCGCGCGGCCATTGGCGCCGAAACCGGAGGTGCCCTTCTTGTACTCGACGCCCTCGGCCTTCAGCTGCTCCTCGGTCTTGCCGACCCAGGCGATCTCCGGCGAAGTGTAGATCACCCACGGGATCACGCCGAAATCGACGTGCGGCTTCTGACCGGCGATGCGCTCGGCCACGGCCACGCCCTCTTCCGACGCCTTGTGCGCCAGCATCGGGCCGCGCACCACGTCGCCGATCGCCCAGATATTGGGCAGATTGGTGTGGCAGTGATCATCGACGGCGACGAAGCCGCGCTCGTCCAGCTGCAGGCCGACGGTCTCGGCGCCCAGGCCCTGGGTGTTCGGCACGCGGCCGATGGAGACGATCAGCTTGTCGAACTCGGCCTTCACCGCTTCGCCGTTCAGCTCGTAGCTGACGGTGACGCTCTTCTTGCCTGCCTTCACTTCGCCGATCTTGACGCCCAGCTTGATGTCCAGGCCGGTGTCCTTGGTCAGCGTCTTGAACGCTTCCTTGGCGATCTGCTGGTCGGCGGCGGCCAGGAAGGTCGGCATCGCCTCCAGGATCGTCACCTCGGAACCCAGGCGCTTCCACACCGAGCCCATTTCCAGGCCGATCACGCCGGCGCCGATCACGCCCAGGCGCTTCGGCACGTCCGTCAGCGCCAGCGCGCCCTCGTTGTCCAGCACCAGCTTGTTGTCGGTGGCCAGGCCCGGCAGCGCGCGCGGGCTGGAACCGGTGGCGATGATGACGTGGCCGGCTTCCAGCGTGTCCACGACCTTGCCGCCGTCGGTGACCTCGATCGCCCACTTCTCGCCCTGACGGCCCTTCAGGCTGCCCAGACCGTGGATGTTGGCGACCTTGTTCTTCTTGAACAGGAAGCCGATGCCGGCAGCGTTCTTGTTGATGATGTCGGTCTTGCGCGACAGCATCTGGCCGACATCCATCTTGGCGCCGGACACGCTGATGCCGTGCTTGGCGAAGTCGTGCTGGACGGCGTGGAAGTTCTCCGACGACTGCAGCAGCGCCTTCGACGGGATGCAGCCCACGTTCAGGCAGGTGCCGCCGAGCGACGGCTTGCCTTCCGGATTCTTGAACGCGTCGACGCAGGCGGTGCTGAAGCCCAGCTGGGCCGCGCGGATGGCGGCCACATAGCCGCCGGGACCGCCGCCGATCACTACAACATCAAACTGTTGGCTCATGGATTTTCCCTTGGGGTCAGGCCTTGCCGACTTTGAACAGCAAGGCCCCGAAAGCGATCATGAACAGCGCAATGACGATCTTGCCGAACAACACGTAACGGTCTTCGCGCACGCCCTGCTGGCGCTTCTTCCAGCAGAGGAACAACAACACCGCCCCGGCCAATACCGAGGCGAACGCGTAAACCCAGTCCGGCAGATTCATTCTGGCTCCGTTCATGCAGATTCAAACAGGCCGGCTTGCGCCGGCCCGGTGCTTCATTACAGGTCGAGCAGCAGACGCGCCGGATCCTCGATGGCGTCTTTGATCGCCACCAGGCTCAGCACCGCTTCGCGGCCGTCGATGATGCGGTGGTCGTAGGACTGGGCAAGATACATCATCGGACGCACCACCACTTGACCGTTCTCAACCACGGCGCGCTCCTTGGTGGCGTGCATGCCCAGAATGGCCGATTGCGGCGGGTTGATGATCGGGGTGGACATCATCGAGCCGAAGGTGCCGCCGTTGGAGATGGTGTAGGTGCCGCCGGTCAACTCCTCGACGGTCAGCTTGCCTTCCTGGGCGCGCTTGCCGAATTCGGCGATCTGCTTCTCGATGTCGGCCAGGCTCAGCTGATCGGCGTTGCGGATCACCGGCACCACCAGGCCGCGCGGGCTGCCCACGGCGACGCCGATGTCGAAGTAGCCGTGGTAGACGATGTCGTTGCCGTCCACGGACGCGTTGACGATCGGGTACTTCTTCAGCGCGGCGACCACGGCCTTGACGAAGAAGCCCATGAAGCCCAGCTTGATGCCGTGCTCTTTCTCGAACTTGTCCTTGTACTTGGCGCGCAGGTCCATCACCGGCTTCATGTTCACTTCATTGAAGGTGGTGAGGATGGCGTTGGTCTGCTGCGACATGATCAGACGCTCGGCCACGCGCTGGCGCAGACGGGACATCGGCACGCGCTGCTCGGCGCGGCCGGACAGGATGCCGGCCACATTGACGGCGGCCGGGGTGGCGGACAGCGCGGCGCCGGTGGCGGCCGGGGCCAGCACCGGGCCGGCTTGCGACGGCGCGGCCGGCTTGGCGACGGCCTGCACGTCTTCCTTCAGCACGCGGCCATCGCGGCCGGAACCGGCGACCTTGGACAGGTCGACGCCGGTTTCGGCGGCCAGCTTGGCGGCGGACGGCATCGCGGCGGCGGCGGACGGGGCGGCCTGGACAGCGGCCGGAGCGGCGGCGGGCGCCGGGGCGGCGGCTGCGGCCGGAGCGGCGTCGCCGGCCTTAGCGGCGGTGTCGATCTTGGCGATCAGTTGGCCGGAGACGACGGTGGCGCCGTCTTGCTCGATGATTTCAACCAGCACGCCGGCTTGCGGCGCCGGCAGCTCCAGCACCACCTTGTCGGTTTCCAGATCGATCACGTTTTCGTCGCGGTTGACGAACTCGCCCACCTTCTTGTGCCAGTTCATCAGCGTGGCTTCGGATACGGATTCCGGCAATTGCGGGACTTTGACTTCAATCAGCATGTTCTTCTCCATGGCGGGGCGGCGCCGCGCCGCCCCTTAATTTCTCAATGGCTCAGCGGGCAACCGACATGGCTTCTTCGACGAAGGCCTTCAGCTGGGCGACGTGCTTGCTCATATAGCCGACGGCCGGCGAGGCGGACGACGGACGACCGGCAAACGACAGCTGCTGCTTGGCGCTCAGCAGGCCTTCCAGACGATGGCGGATCTGGTACCAGGCGCCCTGGTTGCGCGGCTCTTCCTGCACCCACATCACTTCCTTGGCCTGGGTGAAGCGCGCCAGCTCGGCGGCCACCTGCTCGGTCGGGAACGGATACAGCTGCTCGATGCGCACGATGGCCACTTCGTCGTCCAGACCGCGTTCCTTGCGGCCGGCGGCGAGGTCGTAGTAGACCTGGCCGGCGCACAGCACCACGCGCTTGACCTTCTTCGGATCGTTGACCACGGTGTCGCCGATCACCGGACGGAAGCTGCCGGTGGTCAGGTCTTCGATCGGGCTCATCGAGTCCTTGAAGCGCAACAGACGCTTGGACAGGAAGATCACCAGCGGCTTGCGGTACGGACGCAGCACCTGGCGACGCAGCAAGTGGAACATCTGGCCGGCTTCAGACGGCATCACCACCTGCATATTGTGCTCGGCGCACAGCTGCAGCCAGCGCTCCAGGCGGGCGGAGGAGTGCTCCGGACCCTGGCCGTCGTAGCCGTGCGGCAGGATGGAGGTCAGACCGCACAGACGGCCCCACTTGGTCTCGCCGGAGGAGATGAACTGGTCGATGGCCACCTGGGCGCCGTTGGCGAAGTCGCCGAACTGGGCTTCCCAGATCACCAGCTGATCCGGAGCGGAACAGGCGTAGCCGTATTCGTAGGCCAGCACCGCCTCCTCGTTCAGGATGGAGTCGATCACCAGGAAATCGGCCTGGTTGTCGGACATATTGCGCAGCGGCACGTAGGCGCCCTGGTCCCAGCTCTCGCGGTTCTGGTCGTGCAGCACCGAATGGCGGTGGCTGAAGGTGCCGCGGCCGGAGTCCTCGCCCGACAGGCGGACGCCGAAGCCGTTGGTCACCAAGCTGGCGTAGGCCAGCGTCTCGGCCATGCCCCAGTCGACGTTCTGCTCGCCGGCGGCCATCGCCTTGCGCGCGGCCAGCACCTTCTGCACCGTCGGGTGCAGCTTGAAGCCTTCCGGCAGCGTGGTGAACTTGTCGGTCAGGCGCTGGATGTCGGCCAGCGGCAGCGAGGTGTCGGTCGGGTGCGCCCAGTGGGTGCCCAGGTACTGGCTGAAGTCCAGCGCGTGCTCGCGCTTGTAATTGGTCAGCGCGGTCTGTTCGACATGCTCGCCCTTGTCCAGCGCGTCGCGGTAGGCCTGGATCTGCGCGTCGGCCTCCTCGGCCGCCAGCACGCCCTCCTGCACCAGGCGGGCGGCGTACATCGCGCGCACGCCCTGGTGCTTGGCGATCTTCTTGTACATCATCGGCTGGGTCAGGAACGGGTCATCGCCCTCGTTATGACCAAGCTTGCGATAGCACACCAGATCGATCACCACGTCCTTCTTGAAGGTCATGCGGTAGTCGAGCGCGGCCTGCATCACGTAGCAGACGGCTTCCGGATCGTCGCCGTTGACGTGCAGGATAGGCGCCTCGATCATCTTGGCCACGTCGGTGCAATACATCGTCGAACGGATGTCGCGGGTGTCCGACGTGGTGAAGCCCACCTGGTTGTTGATGACGATGTGGATGGTGCCGCCGGTGCCGTAGCCGCGGGTCTGCGACAGGTTGAAGGTGCCCTGGTTGACGCCCAGGCCGCCGAAGGCCGAGTCGCCATGGATCAGCACCGGCACCGCGGTCTTGCGCTCGGTGTCCTTGCGGCGTTCCTGGCGGGCGCGCACGGAGCCTTCCACCACCGGGTTGACGATTTCCAGGTGGGACGGGTTGAAGGCCAGCGACACGTGCATCGGGCCGCTCGGCGTCGGGATGTCGGACGAGAAGCCCATGTGGTACTTCACGTCGCCGGACGCCATCTGCTGGGCGGCCTTGCCTTCGAATTCGGCGAACAGGTCGCGCGGCAGCTTGCCCAGGGTGTTGACCAGCACGTTCAGGCGGCCGCGGTGGGCCATGCCGATGATCAGCTCCTGCACGCCCTGCTCGGTGGCGTTCTGGATCAGGTGGTCAAGCGCCGCGATGGCGGATTCGCCGCCTTCCAGCGAGAAACGCTTCTGGCCGACGTACTTGGTGTGCAGGTAGCGTTCCAGCGTCTCGGCCGCGGTGATCTGCTTCAGGATGCGCTGCTTCTTGGCCGCGTCGTAGCGCGGCGTGGACAGCGCGTCCTCGAAGCGTTTCTGCACCCAGTGCTTTTCGTCGGACTGGGTGATGTGCATGAATTCGACGCCGATATTGCCGCAGTACGTCTGCTTCAGGCGCGCGATGATGTCGGACAGCGGCAGCTTCTGCGGGCCGGCCAGCGAGCCGACATTGAACTGCACCGCCATGTCGGCGTCGTTCAGACCATGGGTGGCCGGGTCCAGCTCGCGCACGATGGCCTGGTCCATCCGGCGCAGCGGGTCCAGATTGGCCTGGCGCGAACCCAGTACGCGGTAGGCCGAGATCAGCTTCAGCACGCCCACCTGCTTCTGCATCGCTTCCCAGTCGGTGGCGGCGGCGCTGCGCTGACCGATCACCGGCTTCTTCGCCAGCTGAATGAACGACTCCTGGATCGGCTGGTGCGGCACGTCGCGCTCGGCGGCGCCCGGCGACTGCGCCAGCTTGTCGAAGTAGTCGCGCCACTCCTGCGGCACGGCTGTGGCGTCAGCGAGGTACTGTTCGTACAGCTCCTCGATGAACGGAGCATTCCCACCAAACAGGTAGGAATGGCTGTACATGGTTTGCATCATGGTCTGGCTACCCTTTGTCTTGGACGTTGCAGCAATTATTCAAAGCGCTATGGCAAGGCGGTCCTTGCCGCAGCGCTCTGTTGACGGAAAACCGCAAACAGCTTCAAAAAGGGGCTGGCGGGGACTTCCATCCCTGCCAACCCCGATTCAATCACTTCAGCGCTTGGCGACCTCGACGAAGTCGCGACGGTCGGAGCCGGTATACAGCTGGCGCGGACGGCCGATCTTCATGCCCGGATCGCCGATCATCTCGTTCCAGTGCGCGATCCAGCCCACGGTGCGGGCCAGCGCGAAGATCGGAGTGAACATCGACACCGGGATGCCGATGGCCGACAGCACGATGCCGGAGTAGAAGTCCACGTTCGGGTACAGCTTGCGCTCGATGAAGTACGGATCGGACAGCGCGATCTTTTCCAGCTCCATCGCCAGCTTGAACTTCGGATCGTTGTGCAGGCCCAGTTCGTTCAGCACCTCGTCGCAGGTGTGCTTCATGATGGCGGCGCGCGGGTCCATGTTCTTGTACACGCGGTGGCCGAAGCCCATCAGCTTGTAGCGCTTGTCCTTCACGCCCTGCATGAAGTCGGCGACGTTATCGACGGAGCCGATCTCGTCCAGCATCTTCAGCACGGCCTCGTTGGCGCCGCCGTGGGACGGGCCCCACAGGCAGGCGATGCCGGCGGCGATGCACGCGAACGGGTTGGCGCCGGAGGAGCCGGCCAGGCGCACGGTCGACGTCGAGGCGTTTTGCTCGTGGTCGGCGTGCAGGGTGAAGATGCGGTCCAGCGCGCGCGCCAGAACCGGGTTCACCTTGTACTCCTCGCACGGCGTGGAGAACATCATGTGCAGGAAGTTTTCCGCGTAGGTCAGGCCGTTCTTCGGATACGAGAACGGCAGGCCCTTGTTGTAGCGGTAGGCTTGCGCGGCGATCGTCGGCAGCTTGGCCACCAGGCGATGCGCGGAAATGCGGCGATGCTCCGGATTGGAGATGTCCAGCGAGTCGTGATAGAACGCGGACAGCGCGCCCACCACGCCGACCATCACGGCCATCGGGTGCGCGTCGCGGCGGAAGCCCTTGAACAGGCTCATCAGCTGATCATGCAGCATGTTGTGGCGCATGATGCCGCGTTCGAATTCCTTGCGCTGCGCCGCGGTCGGCAACTCGCCGTTCAGCAGCAGGTAGCACACTTCCAGGTAGTCGCTCTTCTCGGCCAGTTGCTCGATCGGGTAGCCGCGGTAGTACAGCTGGCCCAGATCGCCGTCGATGAAGGTGATCTTGGATTCGCAGCTGGCCGTGGCCAGAAAGCCCGGGTCGAAGGTAAACATGCCGGTTTTGCCAAAGGCGCGGATGTCGACGACGTCCGGACCCAGCGTGCCCCCCAGGACCGGCAGGTCCAGGGTTTCCTTACCCTCGTTGTAGCTGAGCGTGACTTTGCGATTAGTTTCCACAGCAATACTCCCAGTCGTTATTTCGTTGTTGTAGTGTGGTGGGGGGCCGTCACAGCGATCTGAGGATCGCGATGATGGCCATTTCTTCCGGATCCTCGAGATCGGCCTTGCCGTTGACGATATCCAGAAAGTCGGTGTCCGGCAGATCCAGCACTCGGCGGTACGCCTCGATCTCGGCGGGCGCCAGCTGGTCGAACGGGCCGGCGAAGAACTTCTCCAGCACCAGGTCCAGTTCCAGCAGGCCCCGCCGCGACCGCCAGCGGATCCGTTTCAGCTCGATCGGATCGTAGCTCGTCATACCGCCCGCTTGACCATCAGGTCCTTGATCTTGCCGATCGCGCGCGTCGGGTTCAGGCCCTTCGGACACACGTCGACGCAGTTCATGATGCTGTGGCAGCGGAACAGGCGGTACGGATCCTCCAGATTGTCCAGACGGTCGCTGGTCGCCTCGTCGCGGGTGTCCGCGATGAAGCGGTAGGCCGCCAACAGGCCGGCCGGGCCGACGAACTTGTCCGGGTTCCACCAGAACGACGGGCAGGACGTGGAGCAGCACGCGCACAGAATGCACTCGTACAGGCCATCCAGCTCCTTGCGGTCTTCCGGCGACTGGCGACGCTCGCGTTCCGGCGGCGGCGTGTCGTTGATCACGTACGGCTTGATCGAGTTGTACTGATTGAAGAACTGCGTCAAGTCGACGATCAGGTCGCGCACCACCGGCAGGCCCGGCAACGGACGCAGCTCGATAGGCTGCTTCAGGCCGCGGAAGTCGGTCAGGCAGGCCAGACCGTTCTTGCCGTTGATGTTCATCGCGTCGGAGCCGCACACGCCTTCCCGACAGGAACGGCGGAAGCTCAACGTGTCGTCCTTGGTCTTCAGCTTGACCAGCGCGTCCAGGAGCTTGTGCTCGGTGGCGTCCATGTCAATGCTGATGTCCTGCATGTAAGGCTTGGCATCCTTGTCCGGGTCGTAGCGGTAGATGCGGAATTTGACGGTTTCGGTAGTCATCTCTGGTCCAACCCTTAGTAGGAGCGGGTCTTCAACGCGATCGTGTCGACGGTCAGCGGCTTCAGGTTCACCGGCTTGTATTCCAGGCGATTGCCATCGCGGAACCACAGCGTGTGCTTCAGCCAGTTCTTGTCGTCGCGGCCGTTCGGGGTTTCCTCGGTGTCCGGCGCGTCGTCGCGCACGTGGGCGCCGCGGCTCTCGGTGCGGGCGTTGGCCGAGATCATCGTGGCCTTGGCCACCTCGATCAGGTTCTCCAGCTCCAGCGCCTCGATGCGGGCGGTGTTGAACACCTTGGACTTGTCGCCGATCTCGGTCTTGGCCACCAGCTTCTCCACTTCGAGAATCTTGGCGGCGCCCTCGGCCAGCATGTCTTTGAAGCGGAACACGCCGCAGTGCGTCTGCATCGTGCGCTGCAGCTCGGCGCGGGCCTCGTGCACCTGCACGCCGTTCGTCTGGTTGTCCAGGCGGGCGACGCGGGCGACCGAACGTTCGACGTCGGCCGTCGACAGCTCCGGCAGGTCTTCCGGGTGCTGCTTGATGAACTCGATCATCGAGTTGGCCGAGCTCTTGCCGAAGACCAACAGGTCCAGCAGCGAGTTCGTGCCCAGGCGGTTGGCGCCGTGCACCGACGCGCAGGCGCATTCGCCGGCGGCGTAGAAGCCGGATACCGGTTCGCCGTGGATCACCACTTCGCCGTGGTAATTGGTGGGGATGCCGCCCATCTGGTAGTGGCAGGTCGGCACCACCGGGATCGGGGCCTTGATCGGGTCCACGCCGGCGAACTTGATCGAGATCTCGCGGATGCCCGGCAGCTTGGACATGATCACCTCGGGGTCGAGGTGGGTGATGTCCAACAGCACGTGATCCTTGTTCGGACCGCAGCCGCGGCCTTCGTTGATCTCGGTCACCATCGCGCGCGACACCACGTCGCGGGAGGCCAGGTCCTTGGCGTTCGGCGCGTAGCGTTCCATGAAGCGCTCGCCCTGCGCGTTGCGCAGAATGCCGCCTTCGCCGCGCACGCCCTCGGTGATCAGCACGCCGGCGCCGGCGACGCCGGTCGGGTGGAACTGCCAGAACTCCATGTCTTCCAGCGGAATGCCGGCGCGGGCGGCCATGCCGACGCCGTCGCCGGTATTGATGAAGGCATTGGTCGACGAGGCGAAGATGCGGCCGGCGCCGCCGGTGGCGAACAAGGTGGCCTTGGCCTGGAACACAACGATTTCCGACGTTTCCATTTCCATCGCCACCACGCCCTGCACGCGGCCTTCGGCGTCGCGGATCAGGTCAAGCGCCATCCACTCGACGAAGAAGTGGGTGTTGGCGCGCACATTGCGCTGGTACAGCGCGTGCAGCATCGCGTGGCCGGTACGGTCGGCGGCGGCGCAGGCGCGGCGCACCGGCTTCTCGCCGAAGTTCGACATATGGCCGCCGAACGGACGCTGATAGATGGTGCCGTCGGCGTTGCGGTCGAACGGCATGCCGAAATGCTCCAGCTCCACCACCACCTTCGGCGCCTCGCGGCACATGAATTCGATCGCGTCCTGGTCGCCCAGCCAGTCCGACCCCTTGACGGTGTCGTACATGTGCCAGTGCCAGTGATCCTCCTCGGAGTTGCCGAGCGAGGCGGACACGCCGCCCTGGGCGGCCACGGTGTGGGAACGGGTCGGGAACACCTTGGACAGCACGGCGGTCTTCAGGCCGGCCTCCGACAACTGCAGCGCGGCACGCATGCCGGCGCCGCCGGCGCCCACGATCACTGCATCGAAATGACGAACAGGTACGCCCATTACAGCCCCCAGACCACTTTAACGGAATAGATGAAACAGGAAACCAGCCAAACGATGGTGAACACGTGCAGCGACAGGCGGATGCCCACCGGCTTGACGTAGTCCATCCACACGTCGCGGATGCCCACCCATACGTGCAGGAACAGCGCCAGCAGCGTCACCTGGGTGAACAGCTGGACCCAGGTATGGCTGAACAGCTCCTTCCAGCTCTCGTAGCCGGACGGCAGCGCCAGCAGGAACAGCGCCAGTCCCACGGTGTAAATCAGCATGATCACGGCGGTGACCCGCTGCATGATCCAATCGCGCAGGCCGTAGCCGGCGCCGACGACGTGGCGGTTTACCATAGTGCGATACCTCCCAGAACCGCGGTCAGCACCAGGCTGACGGCCAGCACGGTCTTGGCGGTGGCGCGGGCGGTCTCGAGTTCGAGACCCTTATGAATGTCGAGGAACAGAAAGCGGATGCCGGCACAGAAGTGGTGCATATAGGCCCAGATCAGACCCAGCAGCACCAGCTTCATCAGCGGGTGCGATACCACGGCGCGGTAGGTTTCGAACGATTCGGCGGAACTGAGCGAACCGTGCAGCAGGTAGATCAACAGCGGGAGGGAAAAGAACAGCGCCACACCACTGACCCGGTGCAGGATGGAGACGAAGCCCGGCACGGGCAGTCTGATCCTGGCCAAGTCCAGATGCTTCGGTCTTTGCTTCTGCATAAGGCTTTCCTTGGATGTTTTGTGACCAAGTGGTTACACGGGGGACGCCCACCTTGGACGCCCGCCCGACAGGCTGCGGCCCTGATCCGGGGCCGGAGCCTGCCATTTCCTGGCATATCGCGACTATTCGTTTGCGATATGCGCCGGGGATTCTAACAAATGTTGGCCTATACCGCGCCGCTTACGCCTGTTTTAATCCAGATCAAACTCTTCGCGCGTCAGCCGTGCTTCACTGTATAGGCCAGCTGGTGCGTCAGGCAGTAACGCTGCCGCCACTCCAGCGGCCGGCCGTCCATGTCCGCCGACAGGCGCAGCAGGCACAGGGCCGGCACGTCGGCCACCATGCCGGTGACGCCCAACAGGCCCGCCTCCTCGCGCGGCAGCATCTCGGCGCGGAACTGCTCGCTGACCGCGCGCAGCCGCGTGCCGAAGCGCTGCTGCAAAGTGGCGTACACGCCGGCCGAACTGCGCAGCCAGCGCGCCTCCATGCCCTCGAACGGCTCGGCCGGCAGCAACACGTCGTCCAGCGCCACCGGGGCGCCGTGCCAGCGCCACAGCTGGCGAATTCTCAATAAAGGCGCCAGGCGCCGCAATTGCAAAGCCTCGGCGATGTCCTCGCTGGCATTCAGTCGGGACAGGCCGAGAAATTCGCGCACCAATTCGTCGGGCCGCTCGAAGAACAGGCCCGGCGTCAACAACGCCGCGTCGCCCCAGTCGCCGGGCACCGGCTCCACATACGTGCCCCGCCCCTGCTGCCGGTACAACAGGCCGTCCGCCACCAACTCGGACAGCGCCTTGCGCACCGTGCCCTGGCTGGCCCCCAGCGCGTCGGCCAGTTCCCACTCGCTTGGCAGCGCGTCATGCGCCTGCCACTCTCCGTCGCCTATCCGCTGCTGCAACAGCTGCTTGACCTGGACGTACAGCGGCTGTCTCTTCAGCGTATTGGCTGTCATGGTCTGTGTTTTAACACCAAACAAATCAAGCGTAAAGGTAAGTCTTATATAAGACATAAGACTCAAACGCTCGTTTGGCGACTTATTGTTGGCGGCATAGTCCAAATCGATAAACACCGTGATACACTTCAGGCCACATCTATACTGCAGAGCAACATCTGCAGTTCATTATCGGATACGTCAAAGGAGAGTCCGCCAATGAAAGCCCCCGTTCGCGTTGCCGTTACCGGCGCTGCCGGCCAAATCGGCTACAGCCTGCTGTTCCGCATTGCCAGTGGTGAAATGCTGGGCAAGGACCAGCCGGTGATCCTGCACCTGCTGGACCTGCCGCAGGCCCAAACCGCGCTGAAGGGCGTGATGATGGAGCTGGAAGACTGTGCCTTCCCGCTGCTGGCCGGCATGGTGGCCACCGATGACCCGAACGTTGCCTTCAAGGATGTGAAGGTTGCCCTGCTGGTCGGCGCCCGTCCGCGCAGCAAGGGCATGGAGCGCAAGGACCTCCTGGAAGCCAACGGCGCCATCTTCACCGTTCAGGGCAAGGCGCTGAACGACCACGCCGCCCGCGACGTCAAGGTGCTGGTGGTGGGCAACCCGGCCAACACCAACGCCTGGATCGCGATGAAGTCCGCTCCGGATCTGGATCCGAAAAACTTCACCGCCATGTTGCGTCTTGACCACAATCGCGCGCTGTCGCAGATCGCCGCCAAGACCGGCAAGCCGGTGGCCGCGATCGAGAAGCTGGCCGTGTGGGGCAACCACTCGCCGACCATGTACGCCGACTACCGCTTCGCCACCATCGATGGCCAATCGGTCAAGACGATGATCAACGACGACGTGTGGAACCGCGACACCTTCCTGCCGACCGTCGGCAAGCGCGGCGCCGCCATCATCGAAGCGCGCGGCCTGTCGTCCGCCGCCTCCGCCGCCAACGCCGCCATCGACCACATCCACGACTGGGTGCTGGGCAGCAACGGCAAGTGGGTGACCATGGGCATTCCGTCCGACGGCTCCTACGGCATCCCGGAAGGCGTGATGTACGGCGTACCGGTTGTATGCGAAAATGGCGAATACAAGCGAGTTGAAGGTCTGGAAATCGACGCGTTCAGCCGCGAGCGCATGGACCTGACCCTGGCCGAACTGGAAGAAGAGCGCGCAGCCATCGCGCATCTGTTCGGCTGATTTCCGGCCCGACCGAGACAAAGCGCACCAAGCGGTGCGCTTTTTGTCTTTGGTCAAACCGCAAAACCGCATTTGAATTTACCAATACAGACTGCCATTTGGAGCGAGAGCATGATTGAAGTTGAAGTCCAGAACCAAATCGCGGCCAAAATCGAAGACCTGGCCGCCCGCGCCGCCGATATTCGGGGGTATCTTTGACTACGACGGTAAAAAAGACCGTCTGGAAGAAGTTTCCCGCCTGACCGAAGACCCGGAAATCTGGAACGAGCCGAAGAAAGCCCAGGAACTGGGCCGCGAGCGCAAGCAGCTGGAAGACGTGGTGCTGGTGCTGGACAGCATCATCGCCGCCGTCGACGACAGCCGCGAACTGTTTGAGATGGGCAAGAGCGAGGAAGACGACGACACCCTCCTCGCGGTGCAGGCCGATCTGGAAGAAGTGGAAGAGAAAGTGGCGAAGATGGAATTCCGCCGCATGTTCCACGATCCGATGGACCCCACCAACTGCTTCATCGACATCCAGGCCGGCGCCGGCGGCACCGAAGCCCAGGACTGGGCCGGCATGCTCTTGCGCATGTACACCCGCTACGCCGAACGCAAGGGCTTCAAGGTGGACGTGCTGGAACTGTCCGAAGGCGAAGTGGCCGGCGTCACCAGCGCCACGCTGAAAATCGAGGGCGAATACGCCTACGGCCTGCTGCGCACCGAAGTGGGCGTGCACCGCCTGGTCCGCGTGTCGCCGTTCGACTCCAACGCCCGCCGCCACACCTCGTTCTCGTCCGTCTTCGTCTACCCCGAGGTGGACGACAGCTTCGAGATCGACATCAACCCGGCCGATGTGCGCACCGACACCTACCGCGCCTCCGGCGCCGGCGGCCAGCACATCAACAAGACCGACTCGGCGGTGCGCCTGACCCACATCCCGACCAATATCGTCGTGCAGTGCCAGAACGACCGTTCCCAGCACCGCAACCGCGACGAGGCCTGGCAGATGCTGCGCGCCAAGCTGTACGAGCTGGAACTGAAGAAGCGCAACGAAGCCAAGCAGGCGCTGGAAGACACCAAGACCGACGTGGGCTGGGGCCACCAGATCCGCTCCTACGTGTTCGACCAGTCGCGGATCAAGGATTTGCGCACCAGCTATGAAGTGGGCAACATCAAGGGCGTCATGGACGGCGACCTGGACGGCTTCATCGAAGCCAGCCTGAAACAGGGCGTGTAAGCCATATTGGGCCGGCTCCTTCGCGGAGCCGGCCTTCGCGTTGTCGTTTTAGTTAATTGCCGAAGGAACCCTACCCGGCACGGAGTCATCATGTCTGATCACGAACAAGCACAGGCGCAAAGCCAAGACGAAAACCAGATCATGGCGGAACGCCGCCTGAAACTGAAGGCGATCCGCGAAAAGGGCATCGCCTACCCCAACGACTTCAAACGCAGCCACTTCGCCAAACCGCTGCAGGACGACCACGCCGCCAAAGAGGCAGAGGCGCTGGAAGCCGAGAAAATCGAAGTCGCCGTCGCCGGCCGCATGATGCTTAAACGTGTGATGGGCAAAGCCAGTTTCGCCACGCTGCAGGACAGCAGCGGCCGCATCCAGGCCTTCGTCTCCCGCGACAATGTCGGCGAAGACGTCTACGCCGACTTCAAGCGCTGGGACCTGGGCGACATCGTCGCCGTCAAGGGCGTGCTGTTCAAGACCAAGACCGGCGAGCTGACCGTGCAGGCGACCGAAGTGCGCATGCTGTCGAAGAATATCCGTCCGCTGCCGGAGAAATTCCACGGCATCGCCGACCAGGAAACCAAGTACCGCCAACGCTACGCCGACCTGATCATGAGTGAGGAAAGCCGCGACACCTTCATCAAGCGCTCCAAGATCGTGCAGAAGGTGCGCGACGTGATGGTGGGCGAAGGCTACCTGGAAGTGGAAACCCCGATGATGCACCCGATTCCGGGCGGCGCGTCGGCCAAACCGTTCGTCACCCACCACAACGCGCTGGACATGCCGCTCTACCTGCGCATCGCGCCGGAGCTGTATCTGAAGCGCCTGGTGGTGGGCGGCCTGGAACGCGTGTTCGAGATCAACCGCAACTTCCGCAACGAGGGGATGAGCACGCGCCACAACCCCGAGTTCACCATGATCGAGTTCTACGAAGCGTATAGCGACTACCAGCGCATGATGGAGATGACCGAAACCATCATCCGCGAGTGCGCGCTGGTTTCCTGCGGCGCCACCACCGTGTCCTACCAGGGCAAGGAAGTGGACCTGGGCAAGCCGTTCGACCGCTTCACCATCGTCGAAGCGATCAAGCACTACAACCCGCAATACACCGACGCGCAGCTGTCCGACGCCGCCTGGGTGGCCAGCGAGATCAAGCGCCTGGGCGGCAAGCTGCCCCCGGCGCCGGGCCTGGGCAGCCTGCAGCTGGCGCTGTTCGAGGAATGCGCCGAGAGCTTGCTGTGGAACCCGACCTTCATCATCGACTACCCGGTGGAAGTCTCCCCGCTGGCCCGCGGCTCCGACACCCAGCCGGGCCTGACCGAGCGCTTCGAACTGTTCATCGTCGGCCGCGAACACGCCAACGGCTACTCCGAGTTGAACGACCCGGAAGACCAGGCCGCCCGTTTCCAGGCTCAGGTGGCCCAGAAGGACGCCGGCGACGACGAGGCGATGCACTACGACGCCGACTACATCCGCGCGATGGAATACGGCCTGCCGCCCACCGGCGGCTGCGGCATCGGCATCGACCGCCTGGTGATGCTGCTGACCGATGCGCCGTCTATCCGGGATGTGATCTTGTTCCCGCAGATGCGTCCGGAGTAA
Organism: Chromobacterium sp. ATCC 53434; assembly: GCF_002848345.1. NCBI lineage: Bacteria > Pseudomonadati > Pseudomonadota > Betaproteobacteria > Neisseriales > Chromobacteriaceae > Chromobacterium > Chromobacterium sp. ATCC 53434. The sequence goes on from NZ_CP025429.1 coordinate 3,835,734, forward strand.
GCTTTAGCAAGCTTACATTGGGCTAAAGAGAAAGCCGCTCACTGCAAGGTGGGCGGCTTTTTTATGAAAATTGCATGCAACTTCCATCCATTGCCTGGAAAGCTTATGGATGACGCCCAACTCACCCCCTCCCTCTCACAACTCAGGATTGAAAAGCAACCTCTGTTAGCACGGATTGGAACATTGATAGAATGGGTCAAGTACTGGCAGCCTGGGTCGATAAAACGTAGTGAAGTGAAGATTCTGTAGCCTGTGGATCAATAGAAAAACTACCAATCAACAAAAATGAAGGTTTGGCTAACAGTATTAATGTCAAGCACATAGTCATTCATCTACCTGAAAGATCACGTCCCCACTCTCTCCTTCATGCAGACTAAGGGGTTAGCAAGAAGTGTGCTCTGAAATACTCTAACATAAGGTCTATATTCGTGGCTTTTCGGCACTTTTCTAAAGTGGCTCAAAAATGGCTTCTAGCTAGCCTCTGATAGGTCTATTCTACGTATTGCACAGGGCTATGCGACCATCTAGCAAAACAGGACAAAGTCATGAAGCATGCAACAGCTAACGAACTGGCTAATTCGGGACGGTTTCTCTCTGCATCCAAAGTACTATTAATCCGGCAGTCAAATACCGTACAGAAAGCTCATGCCGCGTAGCGGATTTTTTCATGCCGGAAGTACGACCGGATTCTGGCCGGCTGCTTCTGCAATGAGCGTAAATGGGACAGCACTTTCCCTTGAAGTTGACCGTCTGATCGAACCGGCTCACCTGCGCTCATTCTGGCCTTCAGGTCGCCGTTCAAGTATTCATCCGGGTTCAGTTCCGGTGAGTAGCTGGGCAGGAAGAACAACTCAATCGCCTTCTTGTTCTCTTCCTCCTCCAACCATGCTTGCACCAGCTTGCTGTGATGCACGCGCAAGTTGTCGAGGATCAAGAACACCTTCTTGCCGCCAGCATCACGGATCAGCCGCATCAGAAACTTGATCAGCACCCGGGCCGTCAAGGTCTCCCGGTACAGCATGAAGCGCATCTTGCCTTGGTTGGTAATGGCCGAAATCAAGTTGATGCGCGCTCTTTTCGATTGGGATAACACCAGAACTGGGGTTTGGCCTTTTGGGGCGTAGCCACGCGGAAAGTGCTCAACACTCGACACCGCCGATTCGTCGCCCCAGCTGATTTCAGCCATTTCCGCTTTGGCACGCGCGACGATAGCCGGGTATTCCTCCTTGAGCCATTTCTCGACTGCTGCCGGTCGCTGCTCATAAGCGCGTTTGAGCGGGCGCTGCGGCGTAAAGCCCCAGCGGGCCAAGTACAGACGGACAGTACGGATCGGCAGATCGATCAGAAACATCTGCTTGATTACAGCCTTGACCGCCTGAGCACTCCACAGGGCAAACCTCAGCTTCATCTGGTCTGGCGTGCGATCCACGATGTCCTGCTTGATCCGGGCTTCCTGCGCCTCGGTCAGCCGACGGCCGGTGCCTTCGGCGCGACCGCGCTTCTGTTCTTTGAATCCCTGCGCACCTAGTGCTGCCTCACGCACCACCCAGGCGGAAATGGTGGGGCGGCGCAGCCCGAGTTCTTCGGCAATACTGGCTTGAGACCGGCCTCGCTTGTACATCCGGATAGCGGTACGCCTCAGCTGCTCACGGGCGGCCAGTTCAAGCTTGCGCACATCGATTTTTTCCATGCCGGAAGTATACAATCTGTACGGATTATTACTGCCGGATTAATAGTGACATTTCATGTCTGTCACTATGTGAAATCATGAAATTTCCCTTTCAAATCAACGATGTCACTACGTCACTACTGTCACTACCATTTTTTAGAGGGGTGGCGAAACCGCCGTAAGGGAGGGGCAAGGCTTTCAGTTGCGGCATGACTTGCGGCGGGCCGTCCCTAGCACCACCCGGCAAATAGGTTCTTCCTGGACGGGGGTGGCTTACGGGTGTTCGATCCCCCACGCTGAGCCAGGCACAGACTCCCCATGCTAACTAAACAGTTTAGTAAACGGGCCGAGGGGAAGCCGGGGACCCTGGCACTTTGGAAGCATGTGCGGGTGGCCTGACCCGCAACGCCTGGCCAGCGGCAGCCCTGGAAAGTTAGTGAAATGGTGAAATCGGTGGAGGGGGGTGAAATTCCCCTGAAGAAGTTATTAATTCGGCAGTAATAATCCGTACAGATTGTATACTTCCGGCATGGAAAAAATCGATGTGCGCAAGCTTGAACTGGCCGCCCGTGAGCAGCTGAGGCGTACCGCTATCCGGATGTACAAGCGAGGCCGGTCTCAAGCCAGTATTGCCGAAGAACTCGGGCTGCGCCGCCCCACCATTTCCGCCTGGGTGGTGCGTGAGGCAGCACTAGGTGCGCAGGGATTCAAAGAACAGAAGCGCGGTCGCGCCGAAGGCACCGGCCGTCGGCTGACCGAGGCGCAGGAAGCCCGGATCAAGCAGGACATCGTGGATCGCACGCCAGACCAGATGAAGCTGAGGTTTGCCCTGTGGAGTGCTCAGGCGGTCAAGGCTGTAATCAAGCAGATGTTTCTGATCGATCTGCCGATCCGTACTGTCCGTCTGTACTTGGCCCGCTGGGGCTTTACGCCGCAGCGCCCGCTCAAACGCGCTTATGAGCAGCGACCGGCAGCAGTCGAGAAATGGCTCAAGGAGGAATACCCGGCTATCGTCGCGCGTGCCAAAGCGGAAATGGCTGAAATCAGCTGGGGCGACGAATCGGCGGTGTCGAGTGTTGAGCACTTTCCGCGTGGCTACGCCCCAAAAGGCCAAACCCCAGTTCTGGTGTTATCCCAATCGAAAAGAGCGCGCATCAACTTGATTTCGGCCATTACCAACCAAGGCAAGATGCGCTTCATGCTGTACCGGGAGACCTTGACGGCCCGGGTGCTGATCAAGTTTCTGATGCGGCTGATCCGTGATGCTGGCGGCAAGAAGGTGTTCTTGATCCTCGACAACTTGCGCGTGCATCACAGCAAGCTGGTGCAAGCATGGTTGGAGGAGGAAGAGAACAAGAAGGCGATTGAGTTGTTCTTCCTGCCCAGCTACTCACCGGAACTGAACCCGGATGAATACTTGAACGGCGACCTGAAGGCCAGAATGAGCGCAGGTGAGCCGGTTCGATCAGACGGTCAACTTCAAGGGAAAGTGCTGTCCCATTTACGCTCATTGCAGAAGCAGCCGGCCAGAATCCGGTCGTACTTCCGGCATGAAAAAATCCGCTACGCGGCATGAGCTTTCTGTACGGTATTTGACTGCCGGATTAATAGGTAAATCGAACAAAATAGAGACAAACTGACTCACCCCCACTAGCCCCCCCTTGAAAAGCTTGGCATCGTTTGCTAATTACTTGCTTGCTTTGTCCAGCAATCCGCCAAACATCTCTGGATCAACCAAGTCTCTCAACGCCACGCCCAAAGCATCAGCCAATGCGCCCATGTTGTCGATAGAGACGTTTCGCTCACAACGCTCGATCTCCGAGACATAGGTTCTGCTCATCCCCGCCTGTAACGCTAGAGCCTCTTGCGACACATCATGCAGACGTCTGGCAATCCGCAGATTACGGGCAAAAACCGCGCGCGCGGACAAGGGTTTAGTCGTGTTTTCCATATCCGCAAGCATCACCGCTTGCCATCCCAAGAACCACGCGATATGCTTTGCAAATTGCAAACTATAAGTGACTTTTTGTTTTTCATTGATATCTTCTTGCCACTAATTAAGCTACGACTTGTGCAGACAGCCACACGGGGAGATGCCTATGCATCGGAGTTCCTGCTTTGGATTTCAGACACTACACGGCCAACCGCCTCGTCGACTCAGCGCCGGTAGCGTAGTTCACGGGGCTGCACCAGCGCCCCATGCAAGGAGGACTTTGCCATGCCCAGCATCCCCCGTAGTCGATCACACCTCGCCGTCTCTCTGAAAAACCGCCGCCCCGTCAGCACTCGCTGGCTGCGTCACGTCCAAGCCTCCACGCCGACTCTCAGCCTGTTGGCGATGACCCGGCTGCATGACGCGCTCGCCGCCTTGCAGATACACCTGGATAGCCGGGATTACGCCAAGATGCGGTTGCCAGCCGCCCATGTGGCCTATCTGTGCGAGGAGATAGAGCAGGCGGTGATCGAAGCCGTCTGCCACCTCGCCCACGGCCAGCTGGGCTTGCAGTCGGTGCTGGGCCTGCTCGCCTGCCTGGGCGACGACGCCCATCTGCCATCCCGCCGCCTGCAGGCCTTGCTGATACCGCTGGACAAGCGGATGGACGAAGCCTTCGCGCGGCTGACCCGCGTGCTGTAGGCCCCCTCCCATCCAAGCAACAGCCAGGCCCGCCTCCCGGCGGCCTGGCTGCTGCCAAAACCTGCGTTTACGCTGCGGGCAGCTAAGCGGTCCGTACGACCTGCCCTGTTTGCCAGCAGGCTGAATAAGTGTTTTCGAATATAATTCGCCGTTTGCTTTTCCCCTCTTCTTATGAAACGCGTCATACGCATCGGCGACCCCACCAGCCATGGCGGCAAGGTCGTCAGCGCCTCAGCCACCACCTCCATGTTCGGCAAAGCCGTCGCGCTGATCGGCGATGCTGTCAGCTGCCCGCAGAACGGACACGTCAACTGCGTCATTGTGGAAGGCGACCCGTCATGGACCGTCGGCGGCAAGGCCGTCGCGCTTGAAGGCCACAAAGTCAGTTGCGGCGCCGCGCTGATCTCGACGATGGGCGAAGTCGGCCGCGACTATGAAAGCAGCGGGACCGCGACAACGGGCAGCCGCTCAAACGGGCTGGCCACCGGTGTGGCCGCGACAGCCGCCAGCATGGCGTCCCTCGCCGCTTTCGACGAGCAGATCCGCTTCTTCACCGCCGACCGGAACGTGCTCGCCAACACCCGCTACACGCTCACGCTGGGTGACGGCAGCACGGTCGAAGGCAGCACCGACTCCGCCGGCAAGACGGCGCGCATCCAGACCGATAAAGCCACCGAGATTACCTGCGTGGAGTTTTACCCGGATACGATCTATGGCTGCGCCTGCCAGCAAGAGCATATGTGCGAGACCGGGGGACGCGCGCCCTCCCCGGCCCTCAAAGCCAAGCTCAGTGGCATCAAGACGAATCCCCAGGCTATCGGCTCGTCCACGGTCAACCATACCTTGCCGAAGGCGACAGACACACGGGGCATGACGCCGGGCGAAATCGCCATGGCCCGGACGGTATTCAAGAACGCCATCGATTACACCAAGGTCAAAATCCACCGAGGCGGCTTGTTCGGCCAGCCAAACCGCTCTGGCAATGCCATGACGCCAAAGGGAGAAATTCACTTTCCGGATGATGCATTTCAGCCTGATTTTTCGGCTGTAGATGACAAATCGGTGAAGATCTGGTTCATTCACGAGATGACTCACGTTTGGCAATACCAGCTAGGCTATAGCGTTACATTTGCGGGGATGAAAATTGGCGCAAAAGGCGGTTATTCTGATGACGGTAAAAAGGGAGCACCATCACCGGCCTATCGTTATCATCTGAATACCGAAGACAAAGGCAAAACCATGCCTGATTTCAATATGGAACAGCAGGGTGAGCTTGTGTCCCATTATTTTGGCGCGACAGCATTGAACTACCCCAACTATGTTGGAAAGCTACCGTCTTTGAAGATCGCACTTGCCAGCTTCTTGACCAATCCTTCTGATGCGGGTCTGCTACCCACAACAACTGCAATTGAGCCATAATTATGAAGCAATATATGCTTATCGGTGCGCTGTTTTTTTCAAACACTGGCTTTGCAATGTCAAAGCTGTATGATGCGGATGCCTCTGTATTGATGAAGAATGGCAAACCATGCTTCTACATCAGCACACCAATTGAAAAAGAGACACCAGACTTCCTGGCTGGTGAGGGCGTTCATGCTGCGGTTTTTAAAGTGAATGGCCCCAGCAAATGGGATATGTGGATGGAGAAGCGCTTGCGTGTTGACCCTGTCACACCAAAGTCTTGCATTCCATACGGGATGAAATCTCCAATCAGAAACGACAAGCTTGCATTGCCTTTAAATCACGGTGAAGGATATTACTTCTCACTCACCGGCGAGTATGGTCGCTATCGAGTCTACTTTTGTGTGAAAAAAGATTCAAACAGCAATAAAGATTACTTGGTAAAGGCAGACAAATATGGCCATTGTCTTTCTGAATCATTGTGATACGCCACTTTTATCATTTTAAAGCCATGCATCTACGTGACTACATATTGCGATCAAAAGTAAACTGCTGCAATTTGCACTCGTAGTCAAATGGCCAGAGTAGATAAAATAAACTATGAAATATCTACTGGCAGTGGGACTAGCATTGGCCAGCAACTGCTGGGCAATGTCCAAACCCTTCGATGCGTATGCCGCTGCGGTGATGAAGGATGGGAAACCATGCTTCTACTTGAAAGTTCCGATTGAAGGCGAGACACCGGATTATCTCAAGGGTCAGGGTGTATCCGCGGAGGTTTTCAACGATACACAACATCGTTATATGTGGAAGTCTTGGTACAAAACCACGCTAAAGACTGCTCCAGTGTCACCACAAACATGCCTCCCCTACGGCACCATATCACCGGACAAAAATAAGGTGCCGGCACAGCCACTAACCAACCACACCGCTTATATTTTCGACATGTTTGGCGAGCACGGCCGGAACCGTCTTTACTTCTGTATCAAGAAAAACTCTCAAGGGAAAGACTATTTGAGCAAATTTGACCCACAAGGAAATTGCTCAGCCAATCCTCTTTGAGTTGGTGGCATTTCATAAAATCAAAACCCACCCTAAAAAGCCGGCAGGTTTTAAACAGTCATTAATGAAGAATTACAGCATATGGTGTATAAAAACTAAGTGACTACCGCCAGCGCCGCCACCAGAAGGACAGGCCCCTCCGCTGGATCCCCAAGCCCCACCGATCAGAGCGCCTGCCATTCCTCCAAAATAAGCGCCAACCGCAGCGCCACCAGGGAAAGGAGAAAGCGCGCCAAGTGCACCGCCTGCAAGTGCTCCTGCTCCCATTCCTGCACCGCCGGCGCCAACAATTTGATTTGCGCACTCACCCCGCGCACCTGAGACAGTTTCTACTTCGTCAATCGTTAGCTCGATCATTTCTTCTTCCTTGAAAATAGCCCCACCAATACAACGATTGCCGCTGGAATAAAGGTTTTAAAAACAACAAGCTTTACATCAACCTCATCTCCAGCCGGCGAATAATGTCTTGCAACACCATAAAGCACCGCAGTAAAAGATAGCCATACAAAGCAGAAAGAAAATAGTGCTATTGATATTTTTTTCATGCTCTACCCCATGAAATAAAAGACAATTCAAATATTAATTACTACTTAACTGCATTGAAAATAGATTGAAATATCTCGCAGATCATGAGTTGGCTCAACCAACAATTTATCATGACGACAGGATAATTGCAAGTAATTTCACATACCCGACATAGAGCGGTAGCATCACCGCAAATTGATTCGACGAAGCATGCCCTGCCTGCTTTAAGTTCTTGAAAAAATCAACACTCAAAATCAATAACAATAATATGCCACTTATTTAACTATGAAAAATCTTTGATTGCTTCAACAGTAGATACGGAATATTTCAATTCAATCTTCTCAATACTTCCACACAACTTATTAATCCGGCAGTCAAATACCGTACAGAAAGCTCATGCCGCGTAGCGGATTTTTTCATGCCGGAAGTACGACCGGATTCTGGCCGGCTGCTTCTGCAATGAGCGTAAATGGGACAGCACTTTCCCTTGAAGTTGACCGTCTGATCGAACCGGCTCACCTGCGCTCATTCTGGCCTTCAGGTCGCCGTTCAAGTATTCATCCGGGTTCAGTTCCGGTGAGTAGCTGGGCAGGAAGAACAACTCAATCGCCTTCTTGTTCTCTTCCTCCTCCAACCATGCTTGCACCAGCTTGCTGTGATGCACGCGCAAGTTGTCGAGGATCAAGAACACCTTCTTGCCGCCAGCATCACGGATCAGCCGCATCAGAAACTTGATCAGCACCCGGGCCGTCAAGGTCTCCCGGTACAGCATGAAGCGCATCTTGCCTTGGTTGGTAATGGCCGAAATCAAGTTGATGCGCGCTCTTTTCGATTGGGATAACACCAGAACTGGGGTTTGGCCTTTTGGGGCGTAGCCACGCGGAAAGTGCTCAACACTCGACACCGCCGATTCGTCGCCCCAGCTGATTTCAGCCATTTCCGCTTTGGCACGCGCGACGATAGCCGGGTATTCCTCCTTGAGCCATTTCTCGACTGCTGCCGGTCGCTGCTCATAAGCGCGTTTGAGCGGGCGCTGCGGCGTAAAGCCCCAGCGGGCCAAGTACAGACGGACAGTACGGATCGGCAGATCGATCAGAAACATCTGCTTGATTACAGCCTTGACCGCCTGAGCACTCCACAGGGCAAACCTCAGCTTCATCTGGTCTGGCGTGCGATCCACGATGTCCTGCTTGATCCGGGCTTCCTGCGCCTCGGTCAGCCGACGGCCGGTGCCTTCGGCGCGACCGCGCTTCTGTTCTTTGAATCCCTGCGCACCTAGTGCTGCCTCACGCACCACCCAGGCGGAAATGGTGGGGCGGCGCAGCCCGAGTTCTTCGGCAATACTGGCTTGAGACCGGCCTCGCTTGTACATCCGGATAGCGGTACGCCTCAGCTGCTCACGGGCGGCCAGTTCAAGCTTGCGCACATCGATTTTTTCCATGCCGGAAGTATACAATCTGTACGGATTATTACTGCCGGATTAATAGTAGCAGCACCAAAACTGGGATAGTGAGAAACAGGGTTAGAAAGCGGTGCAATGCCCGGCTGGAAGATGGCCGCATCCCACCGTTTCGTGCCGGATATTGCACCCTACGCCTCTGCGTCTACCCTTGCGCCGTGGGGCGGACGATGATCTCGCCCACATCGACGTCGGCGGGCTGCTCGATGGCAAACGCGATCGCGCGGGCCACCGCTTCCGGTGGCATCGCGAATGCCTCCATGCTGGCCGAGATTTGCGCTTTGACTTCCTGGTTTGTCATCGACTCGGCGAAGTTGGTCCGAGTGAAACCGGGGGAGATGACCGTCACCCGCAGCTTGTCGCCCGCCTCCTGCCTCAAGCCCTCCGAGATTGCCCGCACGGCGGCCTTGCTGCCCGCATAGACCGCCATGTTCGGCAGGATGCGATGCGCGGCGGTGGACGCGGTGTTGATGAAGTGGCCGAAGCCTTGTGAGCGGAAGACCGGCAAAGCCGCATAGATTCCGTACAGCACGCCTTTGATGTTGACGTCCACCATCTCCTCCCAATCGTCGACGCGCAATTCATCGAGCGGGGAGATCGGGCCGACGCCGGCATTGTTGATCAGCACATCCAGCTTGCCGTATCGCTCGCATGCCAGCTGGACGAGCCGCAACGCGTCCTCCCGGCGCCTGACGTCCACGCATGCCCATGCGCAGCTCCCGCCGGCCTCAGCGATCCGTTCCGCCACGCCGCGCAGGCGATGTTCTCCACGGGCGCCTAGCACCACTTTCGCTCCGCGCGCCGCCAACAGCAGCGCGGTGGCCTCGCCGATTCCGCTGCTCGCGCCGGTGATGGCCACGACCTTGTCTTTGATTGCCGACATGATGTTCTCCTTATCGCATATCCAGAAGGGCTCATCTTCAGCTATCGATGCCGGCCAATCTATAATCGATTCAACGAAATTCTTTATCCATCGTACGGAATCTCATGGACCCGCTTTCCGATATCTTCCATCTGCTCAAAGTCGAAAGCATGCTGTCGGCGCGGTTCGAGGCGCATGGCGCCTGGTCGCTGCGTTTTTCCGCCTATCAACACATCAAGTTCGGCGGCGTGTTGGCCGGCGCGTTCTGGCTATGGTTCGAAGACGGCGTCCCGCCGATCAGGCTGCGGCAGGGAGACTTCTATCTGCTGACCCAGGGGCAGGCGTATTGCACCGGCAGCGATCCCTCGCTCGCGCCAGCCGATGGCCGCGAGGTGCTCGCGGCCAACCGCGGCGCCGATGGCGTCGTGCGCTATGGCCAGGGCGGAGAGCGGATCAGCGCGGCGGGCGGCCGTTTCGTCCTCGACGCCAGCGCCAGCGCGCTGCTGCTCAAATCGCTGCCGCCGCTGATCCATATTCCGGCGGCGTCGGAAAGCGCGCCGGCACTGCGCGCCACGCTCGAACTGCTCCGCTTGGAAACGGAAACGCTCCGTCCTGGCGCGTCGCTTGCCGCGGCCAGTCTCGCGAACATGGTCCTGGTGCAGGTGCTGCGCGCGTATCTGGCGTCGAGCGCGCATACGCCCGGCTGGCTGGGAGCGCTGGCCGATCTCAAGATAGGAAAGGCGCTGGGCCTGATGCATGCGAACGCAGCCCGGCATTGGAAAGTCGACGAGCTCGCCGCCGCGGTGGCGATGTCGCGCACGATGTTTTCCCAGCGTTTCCGCTCGCTAGTCGGCATGACGCCTATCGATTACCTGACTCACTGGCGCATCGCCAAAGCCAGCGCCGCGCTGAGAGCCGGGGAGAGCATCGCATCGGTCGCCGAAAGCGTCGGCTATGGCTCGGAAGCGGCATTCCACTCCGCATTCAAACGGATTGTCGGGCAAAGCCCGGGACGTTATCGACGCTCGCAAGCCTAAGAGCCTGTTTACGATCTTTTTGCGGCATCGACGGTATTCTGCCGGATGCAGGGCACGAAAAACGGCCCGCGGCAGTGTCGCTCACTGCAAGAGACGTTTGACAAAGCCATGCGCCGGCAGAAAACCGTCCCGAAGGGCAGGCCAGCCAGCAGGCCATCTGCCGCGTTGTCGGGCTAGGCCTTGGAATCACCAAGGCCTACGCCCTCCGCCTTGCATCTGGCCTGCTGGCTGGCCTGCGCTGCTCGTAAAAAGATCGTAAACAGGCTCTAAGGGCTGGCCGTGGATAGCCGGCCCCGCCCCGCGCTGACTCGGCCGATAGCGATGTGACGGTGCGATGCCTGGCCGGGCATGGCATCCGGCATGCTTCCCAAAGCGGTCCCCGCTATCGCAAATGGCCGCCCCGCGATCATCGAAACGACCGCGATGCGCCCTCTTCCCTGCAGCCTGCCTGCAGGACGAACGCCACGCAAAAGGCTTCACACTTCAATTTCAAATGGATATAGTCTCTTTACATAAGCACACCCTGCCATATCCGCAGGCCTGCCCCTCGCTCCCGCCAACACCCGCGTCCCTGACAGCAAGAACAAAGCATGACGCCTGGCCGGCACGCTGCCGTCCACCAGGCTCGGCGTCGACATGACGCGCATGATCAACCAGCACGGAGTGGAATATGAATTCGAAATACACAGGGCAGTGCCTTTGCGGCGAGATCCGCTACGCAGTCGATGTCGAGCCCTTGTTCATGGGGAACTGCCACTGCAAGGACTGCCAGAGAAGTTCGGGCGGCGCTTTCATCCCGGCCATGCTTTTTCCCGAACAGGCGGTCGTCGTGTCCGGCGAGGCCAAGTTTTTTGAGACCACGGCCGACAGCGGCAATACGCACAGCCGGGGCTTCTGCCCGCATTGCGGCTCGCAACTGTTCGCCAGATTCGGCAGCATTCCCGGCATGCTGGGCGTCAAGGCTGGCACCTTGGACGACAGCTCGCGCTACGCGCCGAAGCTGGACTTCCATGTGGCAAGCGCCGCGCCGTGGGACTTCATGAATCCCAAGCTTCCGAAGAAACAAGGCGCAGCTCAGAGTTAAGATATTAACGATAGTCAGCATTTGACGGGGCCGAGTGGAATCGTAACTTGGCCGCGCTAACTAAAATCAGCGCTTATTGATTGCGCTACAGGTCCTTCTTCTGATAAGCCATGCTTAAGTACTAGGCGCTCTCTTCAGGAGCATGGAAAATAAAGTAAGTTTTTGCTTTTCTTAGCTTACCATCATCATGGTATGGTTGAAACTTCCATTGATACACTGCATCCTCGCATGCTTTTCGTACTGCAGGGTCTACATCTCCAGGCACTGTAACAGTGTTCGTGTCTCCATTCTCTTTCACAACAAAATCGACCTCTACTCTTCCTGAGAAATTTGTTTCACCATTTGGATACCGAGGCTGTACCTTTTTCATGATGATTAATGGCTGCCTACCAGGTGGCGCTCCCAGCATGCTTTCCGCAATGGAAAATGGGACCATAATCATTAGCAAGGTAAATAATATTTTTTTCAAGGCATCCCTAACATCACGTTGACATCTAAATTAAAAACAAAAAAAGCACGATACTTATTTAATCCATCTCAGGAATGAAATGTGATATACCGCCACTACCACCACCACTCGTAGTGCCATCATAAACAACAGGGTCTGAACACTCAACATAGCCACTTTTTGAGCCAAAGTTACCCATTTCCGAAACTGTTGCGTTATTTACGGTCCCCATATGTGCAGAACTTATGCCAGAACAATCTCCTCCTCCAATGCTTTTTGGCACAGATGGTTGAGACTGTGACTGCGGCTTGTGATTCACCATTCTTATACCGACCCCATCTTGACAATCAGATATCGCATCATCGGTAGTCTTAGTGCGCTGCAGCAGATCATTCGCAATATCTAGCGCGGACTTTGCTTCCTTATACTCAGGAAGAAGGGTAAGCGTGGCAATACTCCAAGCACAGCTTAAGAATTTCCCACCATCCTTTACATAAAATTCATTATGGTTATATACATCGACCGTGCCCTTTCCCGGTGTTCCTGACTGACCACTAGCCTGTACTTTTGGTTTCTCATAAACGATTGCCCTCTCTTCGACATCACCATTCTGCCCACTCAGTGTCACAATTGCAGCAGGCGTGCCTTCGTTGGGATCAGTTTCTGAGATATTACTTTTTACCGAATGAGCGTCAATAGGACCATCATCATCCGTAATAAGCTTATCACCTGGAGTTCGATGATTGAGAAGATAGTCACCTGTAGTCATTTGCCCAATGATTGATAGCACTACTCACTCCATGAGTCATAAAATGGAGGTGAATTATCAAATCCAATATGATGCTATTTTGTTAAAAATCTAGCACAAATGTTTATTTTTGTTAACTTGACATCAAATTTTAATATTTTCGACACTGTTGAGTGTTAATTCTCAAAAACATTCAATTATGCCAAATGAATTTCATAAGAATTAACTAATTTGTCTCATTTTTGTTGCACTGCATCTGGCGTAATCGACATTTTCCATAACTGGCATGCCTTACAAAACCCATAGCCTAGTCAGAGCAGAATGAAATCCAACATTCGCCGAGAAATTGATCAGGCGGTAAAGACCGCAGCCACGCCTCACGGTAACCAGTAGGTTTCGCCACACTCCGTGCCAACCCCCACGGTTTGCCCCACGCCCAGCCCCTCCAGCGTCACCTTCACCCCCACGGCAATCAGCGCGGCCGGGTTTGAGATTTTGTCCCACTCCTTCGTATAGACGGCTAGCACGATAGGTACGCAGCCCACGCCACCATCTGGACTCGGCCATTGCCGGCTGCATCCCTCTCCCCTAGTCATATGGCTTGCACACTCGAGCACTCCGTCAGCCCAAGACTTACCACCAAGCTGCAGTCCTCACCTTTTCGGTAAACCTTGGGCTTCGCTGCGCTCAGCACCACGCTACGGGATTTATCGTTTTACTTCCGGCTCACGCCCAGCCCTTCCAAGGCAGCCTTCGCCGCGGCGGCGATCACCGCGTCGCTGGGCTTGAGGTTTTTATCGCGCCCCTTCGTGTAGACGGCCAGCACGATGGGCGCGCGGCCCTTCGGCCAGATCACGGCGTAGTCGTTGGCCGTGCCGTACACCCCGCAGGTGCCGGTCTTGTCGCCGACTTTCCATCCGGCCGGCACCTCCGCCCGGATCCGCTTGTCGCCGGTGGTGTTGCCCTTCAGCCAGTCGTTCAGCTGCCGGCGCTGCGGCGCCGCCAGCGCGGAGCCCAAGGCCAGCTTTCGCAGGCTCTCCGCCACCGCGCGCGGCGACGAGGTGTCGCGCGCGTCGTCCGGAATCGCCGTGTTCAGCTCCGGCTCCCAGCGGTCCAGCCGGAATGTGCGGTCGCCGATGGAGCGCATGAAGGCCGTCAGCCCGGCCGGGCCGCCCAGCTCCTTCAACAGCAGATTGCCGGCCGCGTTGTCGCTGTACTGCACGGTGGCCGCGCACAGCCCCGCCACCGTCATGCCGGTGGCCTGGTGCTTTCTGGTGATCGGCGACCAGGAAATCAGCGCGTCCTCGCCGTAGGCGATGCGCTTGTCCAGCAGGCCGGCCTGTTGTTGGCTGCGCGCCAGCGTGGCTGCGGCCACGAAACCCTTGAACGAGCTGCACAGCGGGAAGCGCTCTTCGGCCCGGTAACTGACGACCGCGCCGGAACCTGTGTCAATCGCGTGGACGCCGATAGTGCCGCCAAAATCCTTCTCGATTTTGGCGAATGTCTCCGCGGCGGCGCCGGCCGGCGCGGCGGCCGAGAAGCTGGCCAGCGGCCACAAAAAGCAAGATAGCAAGGCAAAACGGCGGGAAAACGACATAAAACGCTCCTGGTTTGATGATGGAAAGCGGATTCTGACCGGACGGGCAGCCGCCTTCATCCCCGAAAATTGTAACCGCCGTAACAAGCGCGGCGCTTTCTGCCCGGTCCGGATAGCGTCCGGCCAACCAGGACCCGCCCCCTCCCCCGATGGCGATCCTGGCCGGACATCGCGCATGCGAGGCCATGCGGCGTAAGTATCGGCATCGGCCGCCGCATCGCCGATCCGGCCATATCGAACCAGCCTGGCGCAGCAAACATGAAGACATGAAATACATGTACATCGCCATATCGAAATGAAACGCATTTATTCAAAACAAGCCGGCTCCAATCCCTAGCGGGCGATTTTCCTGCCCATCCCCTTCATAGCGTTCTTCCACGGTTTCTTCATCGTTTTCTGAAATCGAACATTGCGCAGCCATCGATTGGAGCAGGGATGCTAAAATCATAAACGGCCGTATTCCCGGATATCAGGTCAATCCACTGCACATTAATTTCCATCCGGTATTCCTACCAGAAAACCTCTTGCATCCGCATATCAATCGACAGCCATCCAAACCAGGCAGCCCACCCCAAAATAATACCCATCGGCTAATGAATAATTTAAAAGCGCTGCTATAAATCAGAAGTAACTGTTATGCCCCGGCAGGGATAATAAGGCAATAGCAATGACCCTATGCCATCAGTAAAAAATTCCAAATAAATTAACTCTCCGTGCTGATAGTGGAAGTAAAGCGGACACGCATGATGCTCTCTCCTCTTTTTCGAAAGAGGGCATGGCGTTTGCTGCCGTGAATATTGTCGCGAGTACAGGACCACAGCTAGGAGGGATCCGTGTATGGCTACACCGATGAAGATTGGAACCCGCCTGCGGTTGGGATTTGGAACACTGGTCGTGATGACTCTGCTGTTATCGTTGCTGGGCATCGAGGCCTTGTCGTCCGTGGTCAAGGACTTTCAAGCGGTCAGCAGCGAGATCTGGCCCAAGACCAAGCTGGCCAATGCGAATATCAAGGAAGCTTATGATTATGCGCGCGCCTTCAGCTTCATCATCACCTCGGAAGGCCGGCCGGGCGTCAGCCCGGCCGACATAGCGGCCGCGCGCGATGTCCTCGCCGTTACCGTCAAAAACGTCAACGAGAACATGAAGGCGCTGGAGGGGATCGTATCCGGCGAACAGGAAAAATCGCTGCTGGACCAGGTCAAGGAGGCCAGGGCCAACTATGGCAAGAGCCGCAACCGCGTGCTTGGCTTGCAGAAGGCAGGGAAGAAGGACGAGGCCATCGTCCTGATGTTCAGCGAGACGACAAAGCTGCAGTCGGCCTATATCGATGCCTGGAAGAAGTTCATCTCCTACGAGGAAGACTTGCTGAAGAGCGGCAACGAGGAAGCCAACGCCACATACGGCACCGGCAAGCTCAGGCTGCTGGGACTGTCTTTGCTGGCGGTGCTGGTCGGCATCGTCGTGTCCACCGCCAATACCCGGGTGATCTTGCGCCTGCTGGGCGGCGAGCTTCACGCGGCCATCGAGAGCGTTGGCGCGCTGGCCAACGGCAACCTCTCCCAACGCATAGCGGCCAGCAGTCCCGAGAGCCTGCTCGGACACCTGGAATTGATGCGACAGAGCCTCAACGCCATGCTCAAACAGTTGCTCGACAATTCTGCCAATCTGGAGCGTCTGTCCCATGAGCTTGTCGATGTGTCCGAAAATGTGGCCAATGGTTCGGATGTCGGCAGCGATGCCGCCGCCAGCATGGCTGGCGCGGTGGAGGAAATGACGGTCAGCATTTCGGTGGTGTCGCAGAATTCGCGCAATGCGTCGGCCACCGCCGTGCAGACGGGACAGTCGGCCACCCAGGGGGTGGAGCGCATGCACGAGCTGGGCCACAGCATGGCCAGTATTTCCGCCAATGTGCGCGACTCCGCGGTCCAGGTCGGCGAATTGGGCAAGCAGTCGGAAGCCATCCGCTCCATTGTCGGCGTGATCAAGGACATTGCCGATCAGACCAATCTGCTGGCCTTGAATGCCTCCATCGAGGCGGCGCGCGCAGGAGAATCCGGCCGGGGCTTCGCCGTGGTGGCCGATGAGGTGCGCAAGCTCGCCGAGCGCACCGCCCAGTCGACCAAGGATATTTCCCAAGTGATCGAAAGCATCCAGGGCAATGTGCAAAACGTGGTTTCCACCATGTCCAGAAGCGTCGAGGCGGTCGAGAACGGAGAACGGCAGGCCGAGCAAAGCGCGGAGGCGATCAGCCATATCCAGCGGGAAACCAATGGCATGGTCAGCACCATTCACGAGATCAGCAGCGCCATGTCGGAGAATTCCAGCGCGAGCCATCAAATCGCCAATACGGTGGAGAGCATCGCGCGCAGCGCCGAAATGAACAGCGATGCGGCCAAGCAGATGGCCGGCGCCGCGCAGCAGCTGGAAACGCTGGCCAACCAGCTGAACCTGCTGACGACCCGCTTTACCGTTGCTTGAGCGACGATGCCGGCCCAAGCCGCCGTGCTTGGGCTGGATGGACCACCCAGCCCGCCATCCCCCTACCCGCCCATGAAGGCGGCGCCGCCGCTGCCATTGCGCGAAACCGCGAACTTTCCGCGCCTCCCCATTTAGCCATCACTTTTCAGAATCAAATAAATTATTGGCATTTATCGATGCGGTTATTTCAATCCATAACGCAATTCGTTTATTTCGATGCCGGAATGGCAATATTGATGTACGGAATTCATTGCCAGCAATAAAAACAAAAGCGCCGAGCAAAACAAAGGCCATAACGCCAATGCAATGCTCCAAAACGCTATTTTATGGCAATAAATCATTATGCCAGTACAATTCAAGCCGTCTATTTAATAGGATGCCGAAAAACAAATTCCTATTTAATACCATCCATAATCAGACTAATTTGGCGCGGTTCTATTTAATCATTCCAGCTTACCGACTGTGGCAAAACAAACACTCCTTTTGCCGCCATGTCTTATTCAAGACAAAATTAAATGACAAATTCATAATTCACTGGTAAATACTCTCGCTGCAATCGTTGTATCTCATCCCGTATCACTCACTGAAAAGGAATGTGCGATGAAAAAACTGCTGTGTGCGATAGCCGCCAGCATGATGCTGTTCACGATGTCCGCCGAGGCGAAATCGCTCAACTCGGGTCAAAGCCTGTCGATCAACGACAGGGTGTATTCCGATAACGGGCAATATTTTCTCGCCATGCAGGCTGACGGCAATCTGGTGTTCTACGGTCCCAGCGGCGCGCTGTGGGCATCGAATACCGTAGGCAGCGGCGCCATCCAGGCGATGATGCAGCCGGACGGCCGCCTCGTGCTTTATCGCCCGGGCGGTGCGGTGGTGTGGCAACTCAATACCGGCTGGGGCGGCAGCTTCCTCAATGTCCAGAGCGACGGCAACCTGGTGTTCTACCGCCTGAAACCGGTATGGGACAGCCATACCAGCGACCCGGCCACGATGCAGAACCTGCCGTCGCAAACCTTCATGCCGCCGGCCCACATCGCGCCGGGCAACAGCTATACCGTCGGCCAGTATTTCCTGATCTTCCAGACCGACGGCAATATGGTGCTGTACAAGAACGGCAGCCAGATCATCTGGTCCAGCGGCACGACGGGATCGGGCGCCACCGACGCCTGGATGCAGGCCGATGGCAACTTCGTGATCTACGCCAACGGCTCGCCGGTCTGGAAGACCAACACCGCCGGCACGCCCAACCCGTACCTGGCGCTGCAGGCCGACGGCAATCTGGTGATCTACAGCCAGGTTCCGGTATGGGACCGCACCCACGGTCCGCTGCAACAAACCCGTTGATCCCACGGTCGCCCGAAACGGCGGCAAGCGATCAAACCGACAGCCAGGCCCGCCTCCCGGTGGCCCGGCTGTTTTTCATTCCGGTGACCCTGCCCGATTTGAACCACATTCACCGGCAAATAGATACTGTAAGAGCTGGCAGGCGGAAATCGATGCTTGATCGACTATAGATTGATGGCAGCACGCGAGGTCCGTTTCCATCGCATTTGGGAGATCTGTCATGTCAGTTCCGCAAATCGGCACCTACGTTTCCGCAGACAAGAATTTCAGCTTCAAGATCACCTCGGCCAATGCCTCGAATGGCGTGATCGCCGGCGTTTATCAAGCCAATTACAGCCCGATAGGCTCGTTCAAGGCGGAAGGCGAGATCGGCCACTACGGCTGGGTGTTCAGCAAGGCCCAGGGCAAGGACGGCGTCGCGCCGTTCAACCTCTCCTTCGGCGGCAGCCAGCGCCCCGATGGACGCGCCTACAATATCGTCGACAGCTGGAACGGCGCGTATCTGACCAACAACACCCTCCTGGTCGAAGGCTCGCGCGCCTTCGTCAATAGCGACGGCACCGTCCAGGTCGGCAGCCTAGGCACGCAGATCTTCACGCTGTCCTAAGCCTCTTCAGGCAGAACAGCCCGGCCGTCTCTCGACGGCCGGGCTGTTGCATTCAATGGGCTACGCCTACAAGCGGTACTGCCGCAGCGTGGCCATCTGCTGATTGGCCAGATCGTCCAGATGCCCGGCGTTGGCCGCTGGTCGACGCCTTCACCGCCTGCCGCGCCTGGCCTATCGCACGGGATGGCCGTCTCCGGCCGCCACCTGAAATGCCATTGTCAAACTTCACCCGTATAAAGCCCTGACGCGCCGACCGCGGCCTCCTCCAGGCCCGAATGCGCCGGCGCGCCCCAGACTCCAGGAGAATCCATGACCCCGCATCTGTCGAACTGGCCGCGTCGCGTCGCGCTGGCCGCCTTGCCGCTGCTGCTGTCCGCCCACGCCGTCGCCGCCACCGAAACCATCGTGATGATCCGCCACGGCGAGAAGCCGGCGCAGGGCCTGGGGCAGATCACCTGCCAGGGCTTGAACCGCGCGCTGGCGCTGCCGCAGGTGCTGACCAGCGCCTTCGGCACGCCGGATGCCATCTTCGCCCCCGATCCGTCCACCCAGGTGTCGGACCCCGGCGGCAATTTCTACTATGTGCGTCCGCTGGCGACGATAGAGCCGACCGCCATCAGCCTGGGCATGCCGGTCAATACCGGCTACGGCTTCACGCAGACCACCGACCTGGCGTCCAAGCTGCTGAACTCGGACTATGCCGACTCCACCGTGTTCGTCGCCTGGGAGCACAAGAAGATCGTCACGCTGGCCAAGCAGATCTTCTCCGACCTGAAGCAGTCGGCCAGCATCCCGTCCTGGTCGGATTCCGACTACGACAGCATCTACGTCATCACCATCAACGGTTCCGGCAGCCGCCGCACCGCCTCGTTCTCGCTGAAGGCGGAAGGCCTGAACGGCCAGAGCACCGCCTGCCCGCGGCCCAACTGAGCGCCGGCTGGAGGCGGCCCATCGCACGACGGGCCGGCCGCCGGCCACATTCGGTAACGATTGCGTCGCTTGTCCGGGCGTCAAACGCATATACAATGCGTTTACAAAATTCACGCGAGCTATCGCCTCCCGCCGGCCCGCGCCACCAGGAAAGCCCATCATGACGCCGCAAGAGAACCAAGCGCTGCAAACCTTTCTGACCCAACTGGTACAGGCCCGTGGCGTGGCCAAGGACCCGCAGGCCGAAGCCGCCATCCTGCAGGCCGCCGCGCAACAGCCGGACGCCGCCTACCTGCTGGTGCTGCGTTGCATGCAGCAGGAACAGGCGCTGGCCGCCGCCAACGCGCAAATCGCCAAGCTGCAGGCCGACCTGCAGGCCGCGCGCAGCGCCCAAGCGCCGGTCGGCGCGCCCGGGACCTTCCTCGATCCGAACGCCGGCTCCGCCTGGGGCGCCCCGCCGCCGGCCCCGGCCTATGCCCCGCGCCCCGCCGCACCGGCCTATCCGCCGGCCGCGCCGGCTTATCAACAACCGGCCCCGGCCTACCAGCAGGCGCCGGCGCAATCGTCGGGCTTCCTCGGCGGCGGCGTCGGCAGCTTCCTCGGCAATGTGGCCACCACCGCGGCCGGCGTCGCCGCCGGCACCTTCCTGGTGCAGGGCATAGAAAACCTGTTCGGGGGCCATTCCGGCCACGGCGGCGGCCAGAGCCAGGCCGGCTACGACGCGCCGGTTCCGACCGAACAGAACATCACCGTCAACAATTACTACGAGTCCGATTCCCAGGACGGCGGCGATTATCAGGACACCGGCGCCTCGCAGGACGACTACGCCTCCGACGACGACAGCAACTACGTCTGAGCCGGCGGCGGCCGCCAGCGACAACCGCGCCTCCCGGCGCGGTTTTTTTGATGCCTGTTCAGCCGGTGGCCGGCAACACCGGCCAGCTGTCGACGATGCGGCCATCCTGATAGACGGCGATGTCGCCGAACTGCTGCAGCACCGCCTCGCTCTGCCGCGGCCGGAAGAACACCATATCGTCGGCGGCCAGCCGCTGCAGGCCGGACCCCAGCAGCACCTGCTGGTTGGACGAGACGCCGTACAAGCCGCTGGCGGACAGCCCCGGCGGCGACACCGGATCGGCCAGCCAGTTGCCGCCGTAGATGAAGTAGGCGCGACGGGCGTTCGGGTCCCAGCCGCGCGCGAGGCCGCCCAGCCACTCTACGCCGTACGGCAGCTGGAAATCGGGCAGCGCCTTCAGCACCGGCGTGGCGATGAAACAGGCCGGCCTCAGGTCGTCCAGCAAGGCGGTGTCGAAATCGCCAGGCTTGAGCAAGGCCGAGCCCAGCGCCACCTCGTTCTCGACGCCGTCGCCGTGGTAGAGCCGGTAGGTCGGCGAGCCGCCGGCGTTGAAGCAGGGGCGGCCGGCCGCCGCGTACAGCGCCGGCCGCGCCCGCGCCATCGCGGCGAAGGCGGCATAAGCCTCGCGGGCATGACGGTGCGCCCGCTCCCGCAGGCCGGGCAGGTCGGGAATCTTCGCGACGTGCGCGTCGTAGCCCATCAGCCCCGACCATTGCAGCCTGGGCTCCGATTCGAGCAAATCCAGCATCGCCGCCATCGTGGCGGCGTCGGCGACGCCGCCGCGGTGCAGGCCGACGTCTATCTCGAGGTTGACCCTCAGCCTCAGGTTCTGGCCGCGCGCCAGCTCGCGGTACTGCGCCAGCCGTTCCGGCGTGTCCACCAGCCATTGCAGCTGCCGCTCAGGATGAAAGTCCGCATCGGCGAAGCGGTGGTAGAAGGCCTGCGCCGCCGCCACCGGCAACGGCTTGCCCAGCAGAATGTCGCGATCGCCGCGCGCCATCGCCAGAAGCTGGGGCAGGCTGAACAGCATCTGCCGCCGCGTGCCGCACAAGGCGGCCGCCTCGTTCAGCAAGGCCGGACACGGCAGCGACTTCACCACCAGCCGCAGCGGAATCCGCCCGGCCAGATGGGCCATGACCCGGCCGACGTTGTCCTGCAGCCGGCGCCGGTCCAGCACCAACGTCGGCGTGGCGATGCCTGCCTGGCGCAAGGCGTCGGCCATCTGGCGGAAATAGCCGTCGTGCGGCGCGCCGCGCGTCCCTGGACGGAGCGCGACGGCGGCCATCGCGCCGATGCCCAGCGCCGCCAGCATCCGCCGCCGGCCGTTCACGTCGCCACCCCGAACACGCCGCGCAGATGCGGATTGAGCAGCAGGCCGCGCGGATCGAGCTCGCGCCGCAACTTCAGAAAATCGTTCCAGCGCGGATACAGCGCGGCGAAATCGGCCGCGCGATGCGCGTGCAGCTTGCCCCAGTGCGGCCGGCCCTGGTATTTGCGGAAGATGGGCGCCAGGTCGGTCACCAGGTAGTCGCAGGCTTCGCCGGCGGCGGCGTGGACGGCGATGGAGCAAGAGTCGCGGCGATAGAACGGGCTGAGCCAGGCGTCGTCGCCCTGGACGAAGCGGAACTCCATCGGGAAGAACACATCGTCGCGCCGCTCCAGCCGCGCGATCACCTCGCGCGCGCAAGCGATGCCGGCCTCGCGCGGCACATGGCATTCGGTCTCGTTGAAACGGGTGGGCCGCGAGGTGGACAACAGCCGCCACGACTTGTCGAGCGCCTGTTCGCCCATGCCCGGGTCGATCAGTTTCTGCGCCACCCAGCGCCGCAGCGACGGCATCTTGCCCAGCCAGTCGCGCAAGCGGCGCAGCTCGCGCAGCATGTCCTCGTCCTGCGATTCCGGCCGGGACGCCGGGCCGGCCGGCGCCAGGTCGTGGACGATGGCCGCCGCGTAGCCGGTGAACGGCAGGTAGTAGAATTCGAAGTTGCGATGGGTCCGCGCCAACTCCGGCGCGGCGTCCAGCATCTGCTGGGCTGGCATCAGCCACAGCTTGCGCTTCAGATAGTAAGCCGGCACCACGGCGATGGTGGCGCGCGCGATCACGCCCAGGCTGCCCAGCGACACCCGTGCCGCCTGCAGCAGATCGTCGTCGCGGCCGCCGCCGCAGTCTACGATCTCGCCGGCCGGCGTCACCAGCCGCAAGGCCAGCGCGTCGGCGTGCAGCGCCTGCAGCCGCGCGCCGGTGCCGTGGGTGGCGGTGCTGATCGCGCCGGCGTAGCTCTGCGCGTCGATGTCGGGCTGGTTGCGCAGTGCCAGGCCGTGCTGGTCCAGCTGCCTAGCCAGCTGGGCGATGCGGGTGCCGGCCAGCAAGGTGGCGGTGCCGGCGGCGGCGTCCTGCGCCAGCAGGCCCGACATCCGGTCCAGCGACACCAGCTTGCCGGCGGTGGGGACCAGCGGCGTGAACGAGTGGCCGGCGCCGACGCAGCGCAGCGGCGTGCCGGCCGCGCCGGCGGCGCGCAACAGCCGCGCCAACTCGGCCTCGTCGCCCGGCGTGGCCAGCGCCTGCGCGGTGCAGCTTTGCAGGCCGCTCCAGTTGCGCCAGCGGTAGCCGCCGGCGGGCGCGGCCGCCCTGGGACCGGCGGAGCGGACGGTCCAGGCGCCCAGCAGCGCGCCGCCGCCTAGGCGCAGCAGCACGCGTCTATCCAGCGTGGTCTTCATCGCGTCCCTCCTTGCCCGCCGCCGGACATGAAGGCGATCAAGCGGGTGAACTCCTCGTCGCTGCAGTCGTTGCAATAGCCGCGCGGCGGCATCGCGTTCAGGCCGTCGCGGACATGGGACAGCAGCAAGGGCATGCCCTTGCGCAGCCTCGGCTCCCAGGCCGGCGCGAAGCCGGTCAGCGGCGCCTGGCTGGCCGGCATGCCGTGGCAGCTCAGACAGGAGCGCTCGTACTTGCTCGCCAGCGCCGCGTCGGCCGGCCGCAGCGTTTCCGCTTTCTGCAGATCGGCCGGCTGCGGCTTGTCCTCCCCGCCGCAAGCGGCCAGCAAGGCCAGCAAAGCCGCCCCCGCCCCCAGTGCCGCCGGCCGGCGGCCAGCTGTCTTCCTGTCTGCGTCCATGCCGTCTCCTCGCGCCCAGCGCCGCGCCTGCTGCGCCGCAAGCGCGGTCGGCCGTACACGCCGGTCAGTTAATGACATTTGATTTAATATATCACTCAAATATCAATAAATGTCATCAAAGCCTCGCGCACTGTCCCTCTTCCCGGTCGAGACACTTGCGCCGCCCCGCCTTCAGGCCTTGCCGACGCCCAGCCTCCCCGGCCGGAAGCCGGTCAGCGAAATCGCGATCTGCGCCAGCAGCGCCAGACACAGCAGCCAGGCGGCGGCGCCCCAGTCGCCGTGATCGACGACCCGCCCCAACGCGGCGATCATCAGCGTCGCGCCGATATTGCCAGCCAGCCAGAAAATCGCCGTCGCGGTGCCGGAACGGGCATGCCCCGCGGCATCGGAAACCAGTTGCAGCAGCAGCGGCAGCGGCGACAGCAAGGCGGCGCCGATCGCGACGCCGGCCAGGGCCAGCAGCGGCAGCGAGCCGGTGGTGAACAGGCACAGCGTGCCGACGCCGGCGCAGAGGGCCGCGCAGGACAGCACCCGGCCCACGGTCGCGCCGGCGCGCACCAGGGCGACGATCAAGGCCGAGCTGGCCATGCCGGCCGCCAGCATCAGCACGACGATCCAGCCGCTCGTCCGGGTGTCCACGCCCTGCCGCAGCAGGATGGGCTCCAGCCAGGTGGTGATCGCCGAGAAATACCCATTGGTCAGGAAGATCATCAGCAGCACGGCGATGAAGGGCCGGGTGCGCAGCAGATCGACGCCGTCGACGCGTAAGGAGCGGGCGCCATGCCCGGCCGGCGCGGCGCCGTCGCCAAGCGCCGGGTCCCTGGGCACGCAGGCGAAGGTCAGGGCCGCGATCAACGCCAGCAGGCCGGCATCCCAGCGCAGCGAGCCCGCCACGTTTCCCGGCGCCGTCAACGGCACCAGCACGAAGGCCGCGCCTATGCCCAGGAAGATGACCATGCTGGACAGCGCGGACACGCGTCCGCGCTCCGGGGCCGGAAACCAGGTGAGCATCAGCTTGACCAGCAGCGACATGGTCAGCGGCTGGACGAAGCCGAACAACAGCTGACCGGCCAGCAGGCAGCCGTAGCGCGGCTGCCCGATTCGAATCAGCGCCGCCAGCAGCATGGCGACGGCGGTCGCCCGCAGGCAGGCGCGCACCGATATCCGGTCTATCAGGCTGCCGCTGGGCAGCGCCAGCGGCAGCGACAGCGCGGTCACGGCCAGCGACAGCGAGCCCACCTGGCCGTAACTGATGCCGTAGCTGGTGGATACCAGGTCGGTGATGGGCGCGAAGCGCATCCACTGGTACTGCGTCATCGCCAGCATGGCCGAGTAGATGCATAGAATGCGGTAACGCACTGGAATCACATCGATCTCCGCTAATGAAGACAGGAGGCCGCCCCGCCGGACCCGGCAAGCCGGCCTTGCCGCCGCGACGCTAGGGTTTGACGCCGGTGGCCAGACTCCAGTCGCCGTATTGCGTCCGGAACACCTCGACGCCGGCGAAGCCCGCCGTCTCCAGCAGCTCCCGGACCTCCGGCTCCGACAGTTGCTGGCCCTGGGTCCATAGCAGCATATTGGCGTTGTATGCCGCGACGTTCCGCGGACCGGTCTTCTGCGGATTGAACAGCATCTCGTGCAGGATGACGCGGCCGCCGCTCGGCAGGGCCTCGAAGCTCTTCCTCGCCAGAAACCGGCACTTGTCCATCGGCCAGTCATGGAAGATGTCGCTGTAGAAGTGCACGTCGGCGGCCGGGTAGTCCGAGGTCCAGAGATCGCCCTTGCACGTCCGCGCGCGCCCCGTCGCCCGGTAGCGTTCGATGAAGGTGTCGGCGATGTCGCAAACCGTCGGCAGATCGAAGATCACCGCCTGCAACGCGGGCCAGCGCTCGAGCGCGCTGATGACGTGCGCGCCGGAACCGCCGCCAATGTCCAGCAGGCGGTCGTGGCCGGACAGGTCGATGCGCCGCACCCAGGCCTCGGCCGGTCCCCTGCTCTTGCTGTGCATCGCGCGGGTGAAGATCTCGCAGTGCTCGGCGTCGCGGGCATTGTTGTCGAACAGGTCGACGCCATCGAACAGCCGGGAGCGGCCCTCCCGCAGCGAGGCCTTGAAAAAGGCGTAGGAGAACGCCTCCTCCTGCTGGCGGGCCGAGGCCAGCACGCCGCTGAAGGAGCTCGCCGCCTCGCCGGTCAGAAAGCCTTGCGCCAGCGGCGTCGACGCGTAGCGGTCGGCTTGCCGCTCCAGCAGGCCCAGGCTGGCGCACAAGGACACCAGCGCCTGGGCCGAGCGCGCCGCCAGCGCCGTCCTGGCGGCGATCTCGTCCAGCGTCAGCGCGCCGTCCGCCAGCAAGTCGAACAGGCGGATTTCATCGGCGAACAGCAAGGCATAGGTATGGATGAAGCCGAAGTAGATGTCGAATATCGGCTTGTCGCCGTGGCGCGCTTGCGGCGCCGCGCAGTCGATGTCCATAGAACCCTCTCTCAGAAATGTCGTTGCAGACCGTCGACGATGCCATGGCAGTAATGGCCGTCGACCACCCGGCTGAAAGCCCGCCTGGCCTCCGGCAGCGCGTTCCCCACCAGGTAGCCGTTCCGATAGGCCCGCAGCATCTCGATATCGTTGCAGCTGTCGCCGAACGCGATGACCCGGTCGGGATCGACGGCGTGCCGGCGGGCGATGAAATCGACGCCCTGCCGCTTGCCGCAGCCCGGATTCAGAATGGCCACGTCGTAGACCGCCTCCGGATCGCCGGCGGCGGAACTGGCGTAAGTGATCGACGCCTCCAGTCCCACCTGCTCGCACAGGCTGTGAATCCGCTCCATCGCCGCCGTCTCCCGGCCGTCGGCCGGCAGGTAATAGCCGCGGATGCGCTGCTGCTGGAAAGCGGCCCCTTGCGGTTGCAGCGCCAGGCCGTGCGTCTCGAACAGCCCGGCCAGACGCGCCACCCGCCGCTCGAACTCCCCGGCGTCCCGCGGCGGCCAGTCCGGGTCCTCCTCCACCCGTCCGGCACGATTCCAGTACAGTTCGGTGCCCAGGCTGGTCAGCGCGAAGTCCCAGTGGAAAGCCGGATAACGCCGCATTTTCTCCAGGATGGCCGTCCGGCTGTTGCCGGTCGCCCAACCGAACAGCAGGCGATGGCCGCGCCTGAGTCCAGCCAGGCAATCCTGCAGCCTTTCTATCCCCGCCTCCGCCTCGCGCGACGGCTGCGCCGGCATGAAGGTCTCGTCGAAATCGGAAACGATCAGCCAGCTATCGTCGTATGCCATCCCGTCACTCCCTGACATGCGCCATCGGCTCCGGCGAAATCCCGATGTCGGCGAATCGCCCCTCGGCGCCGGCGGAAAACGGCGACTGCACGCAAAAGCCGGCCAGCGCCTCGTCCGGGCAGCCATCGACATAAAAGGCCCGATGAAACAGAACGGCGCCGTCCGCCCCCCGTACATAGCAGGAGAACACGTCCGCGCTGCGCGACACGAACAGCCGTACCGGCTCGTTCCCGACATCGATGCCGTTGGCCTCGTCGCTGTACGGCGCGGAGTGGACCGAGACGATCTTCTTGCCGGAACCGTACTCCTCGACGCCGAATTTCAAGCGATGCTCGCCGACGGCGACGAACAGCCCCGCCGCATCGAACTTCGCCCGGCTGGACAGGCTGACGTCGGCGGCCAGCGTGAACGCGCCCGACAACGGGGCAAGCAGCGTTCCCAGGCGGTCCGCCACATGCAGGCCCGGAATGTTGAAGCCGTCGCTGTCGGCCTCGCTCTCCATGGTCAGCGCCTCCCCCTCGAACCGGCATCGCGCGCCATGCCGGGACGCGAACAGACGGCCGCCTATGCGCAGCGCCGCATCGATGCCGCTTGCGCCGTCAGCCATGGAGATTCATCCCGCCGTCGACGGACAGCGACTGGGCCGTGATGTCCTCGTTCTCGAGAACGGCCAGGCAGAAGCGGGCGATATTGTCCGCCGCCTGGGTGCGGCCCAGCGGAATCAGACCTTCCATCCGGGCCCACAGCTGGTCCAGGCTTTCCTCCGGCGTCATCAGCTGGTTTTCCAGGTACTTCCACATATTGGTCTTGACGATGCCGGGGCATACGCAGTTGACCCGGATGCCGTGCGGCGCCAGTTCAAGCGCCAGCGAGCCGGAAAAGCCCTGCAGACCGGCCTTGGCCGCGCAGTAGGCGGAGATGCCTGGAAAAGCCTGCTTGGCGGCGATGGAGCTGATGTTCAGGATGGCGCCGCCCTTCCCCTGCTTGATCAGCGCGCGCGCCGCCTCCCGCGACGTCAGATAGGGCGCGGCCAGATTGGTCTGCAGGACGGCCTCGAACTCCGTCAGCGACGACTCCACCGTGTGGACCACATGGCTGCTGCCGATGGCGTTGACCAGGCCATAGAAGTCGCCGGCCTGATGCGCGACATTGCCCACCGCCTCGATCACCTGCGATTCGGACGTGGCGTCCACGGCCATCGCCTTGACCGACAAGCCCTGCCCCTCCAGTTCTGCGGCCAGTTCGCGGGCGGCCTGGTAGCCGCTGATGTCCTCGCTCTGGTAATGATTGATGGCCGTTGGGGCGCGGTCGGTATCGAAGATGCAAACCCGGACCTGCTGCCTCGCCAGCGCCTCGACGATGGCCGCGCCTATGCCCCGGGCGCCGCCGACAACGATGATGGTTTTGCCGGCCAGCTTGCCGTGCCCTGCGTTTTGCTGCGTCATGAGTCATGCCTCCTAGGCGATAAAAGGGTTGCCGAAGCCCGGCTGCGGGTTCGGAACAGCTCGAAAAAGGGGACGGCGTTCAAACGCGCAAAGGCTGGTCGGCCAAGGCGAATGAAGGTCGGGCCAGCAAGGCGTCCAGCTGGCGCGGCGCGGCCGCGGACTGGAAAGTCTCCAGCGTCGGCCACTCGTAGGCGTCGCTGAAAACCTTGCGCACCCGGATCAGCAAGCTGGATTCGACGTATTCCGCCAGGTTGAAGCGGGCGCCGTTATGCTCGGCCACGATGACCTCGTCGGCGTTCAGCAGCAGCCTGCGTACCGGCGCCAGATCCGGCCGGGTGGACAAGGCCCGGACATGGGCGCAGCGCTTGGCCTTCGCGACCTGAAAAGCCTCGTAGGCCATCGCTTCCGACGACAGGATCACCGTGCCGCCGGCGTACTCCGGCTGGTAGGCGTAAAACTCGTCGGACAGCCTGCGGTAGTTCTCCCTCAGCGCGAGAATCCGCTCCATCGGCTGGTCGTACATCAGGTACAGGCCGTTTCCGCCGGCCGCCAGCCGGCGCCGGATGCAATCCCTCAGGTCCAGCGGATCGCTCAGCTCGTACACCGTCTCCTCCGTCAGCAGGCCGAAAACCGTCGAGACGTAGGTGGGACCGCCCCATACGCCGTTCTTGCGCGCGGCGATCACATGCAGATTGCGGCAGGCGATCAACGCGGAATGCAGCACGTCTATCGCGTTCAGGTAATACTTGTCGTCGGTCAGGACGAATTTGAGCGCCGCTTCCGGGCAGCCGATGGCGGCGGTCAGCAAGGCCGACTCGGCCAGGCCGACATTGCAATACGCGTCGGCGGGCTTCAAACCGAAGCGGGCGGCCAGATCGGCGGTGAAGACATGGACGGGCCGGCCGTCGCGAACCTCCTCGATCAGGCCCGCCGTCAGGCTGCAGCTGCCGGCCTTTCCGGCGGCGACATGCGCGGGCTGCGCCGGCTGGCCAGGGCGCTTGAACGAGTGCGCGCCTTTCCGGGTATGGCAGACGATGGCGGCGGAATGCCGCGACCGCTCGGCTTCCCGGATGCATTCGGCTATCCCCCGCGTATCGTGGCCGTCCACCTCGTACACCCGATCGAAATAGGCGGCCAGATACCCCGGCCTGAGCTTGCCCGGCAGGGGGTCGATTCCCCGTCCGTTGTTGTCGACGACCAGCGTCAGGTTGGACACCGCCAGCTCGCCGACCAGCCGGATCGCCTCGCAGGACACGCCTTCGTTCAATTCGCCGTCGCCGGCGACGCACAGGACCCGCTCGTCCGGATGGGTGATGGCCCTGCCCAGCGCGATGCCGACGCCCTCCCCCAGGCTGTGGCGCATGCCGTAGGCAAAACCGTAGGCCTTGTTGACCACCGCCGGCACCGGCTCGTGCACCGTCGCCAGCAAGGCCAGCGGCATGCCTTGCCGCAGATGCCGGCAGGCGTAGAACAAGGGCGCGATGTGTCCGCGGCCTATCACCAGATTCGGACCGGCCACTCCCGCCTCATCGCAGTGCCCCAGCTCGAACAGCGCCTCGGCGATGTTCAGCGAGGACAGGCAGGAGGCCAGCGTGCCGTAGCCGGCGATCTCGTGGATGCGCTCCAGGCACCGCGCCGCGTCCCGGTAAAAGGGCGTGAACCGGCGGGCGACGGCCACCGACAGCTCGTTGATGGTCCGGCATTCCGCCATCAGCTCCCGCCCCGCCTCCAGCTCGTCCAGCGCGCGCGCGTATTCGTCGTCCGTCAGAACCGCCCGACGCCGGCGCAGGCACGCCTCGATGCCGGACCACTGCGCCGACAAGGCCGCCATGGACTCGAAATCACAGTTGATCGATGGATTCATTCAACACCTCGAACACTTCCGCCAGGGTGTTTTCCGGCATGACGTAGGCCGGCGCCAGGCACGCCCAGTTTTCCTCGCCGCGGATGATCAGCTTGCGCTCGAAGCACAGCCGCTCCAGTCTCTTGCCCGCGTCGCGGCCCAGCCCGTCGTCCAGCGTCAGGCCTATCAGCAGCCCGCTGGCCTCGATGCGGGCGATCCGCTGATTGGCCGCCATCGCTTGCGCGAGACCGCCAGCCTTGCCGATCAATCGTTGCAGCTGGCCGGAGGCCTCGACTTGCTCCAAAGCCCGCAATGACGCGTGGATGGACGCGATAGACACCGGATTGCTGGCATAGGTATGGGAATAGGAATACGGAATCCAGGCGCCGCGCTTGTCGAATACCGAGGCGATCTTGGCCGACGTCGCCATCGCAGAAGCCGGGTAATATCCGCCGCTGATGCCCTTGCCCAGCGCGACGATGTCGGCGGACACCCCGAAGCGGTGCGTGTTCAGGAAGGTCCCGGTCCGGGACGCGCCGGTGACGATCTCGTCGGTGATCATCACGATGTCGTACCGGTCGCACAGCGCCCGGATCCCGGCCAGGTATTCCCCCGGACTCTGCCGCATGCCCTTCAGATGGTTGACCGGCTCGAAGAGGATGCAGGCGATCTGTTCCGGCCCGCTTTGCAGGATGATGTTCTCCACATCCTCGACGCCGTGCGCTTCCAGCTGCCTGCCCTCGTGATCGACGGGAAACGGCGGATGGATGCGTATCGTGTCGTAGCCGCTGTTGCGCAGCTCCTGGAAATCGTTCCTGCCGGTCACGCTGTGCGCCCCCAGCGTCGCGCCGTGATAGGAGTGCTTGCGGCAAATCACTTTGCGCTTGCGGCCATTGCTCTTGCGCTGGTGGTATTCCAGCGCCATGGCGATCGCGGACTCTATCGCCTCGGAGCCGCTGTTGACGTACAGCAGCGCGCCATCGTCCATTTTCACCCGCTTGAGCAGCATGGCCGACGTTTCGAACCATTCCTCCGAATAGAAATGGTCCTTGGGATGGAAGGGCAGCGCGTCCAGCGTCTTGGCGATATGCCGTTTGATCGGCTCGCAGGAATACCCGAACGGCACATTGAACATGCCGGAAATCGCATCGGTATAAACGCCGTTTTCCGCATGAACGCTCACATCCTTGACCGAATGTATGATTTGGTCCTTCAAACGCGACTGATAAAGATACATGTCAGATTTCCATTACGAGGGGATAAACCTGGGAACGCGCACCCAGTACTTTGCTGCAAGCCGGCACCGACTTGGCCACCACCGCTCCGGCGCCGACAATCGAGCCCCTGCCTATCGTGACGCCCGGCAAGATGATGGCGCCGCCGCCAATCCAGACATCGTCCTCAAGCGTGACCGGCGCGCCCCACTCCATATAGTTGCGCCGCTGCTCCAGGTCCTTGGCATGATTGGAGGTGTAAATGCCGACATTGGGGCCAATGAAAACGTGATTGCCGATATTGATGTCAAACGCGTCCAGAAAGACGCCATTGGCGTTAATGAACACGTTGTCGCCAATTTTGATATTCCATCCAAACTCGCAAAAAATACCGCCCCATTGCTCAAAGCCTTCGCCAACAGAGCCAAACAAATCCCAATACAGCGATGCTCGATCCGCCAAACCATGGCTTATCGAAGCACACAAATCCCGAGCGGCTTTTCGCCTGTCAACCAAATCGGGTTCTGCCGCATTAAAGCTAAAGAACTTGCTCATTTGATCACCCAAGAATGTGCGAGCCGACGATAGGCGCCCATCTGGAAAATCGATCCGCCTATCGATCCGGCAACCATGAAATTCGCAATAAAAACAATGCGAATCGCAATGAAATTATCCGCGTCGATATGCTTCATGCGGAAATTGAAGCGAGGCTAGAATCAAAAAACCGCGCTCTCAACGTAACTATTCACATTTAAAAACCGTCCTATATACCAGCAAACCCCGACACGAATAGCCGTTTCAAACAAACGGATGAACCAAATAGCTGAAAAACAATCAGTACAAAACTTCAACAAACAAATTCCTCCCATACCATTTCTTTTGAAATTAAAAGAAAATCGACATAACAATCGGTTGGCAATTAAGAAATTATTTAAAAAATCGCTCAAGCCACCACGCCATTAACAGCCATTGAAATATTCAATTCCATCCAAGTTTAAAATTCCTGAAAAACAGCTTAACCATGTCATTGGCCGCAAGCACATTTCGCCAAGTTTTAATAGATAGGTGTATTGACCCTTCCTCGCTAATCCAGACTTGCCTGTCAGCGAAATTTGAGCCAAAGCGGATGCCGGATTCGCAACATTCTCCATTTGGGGAATCATCGCGATGAATTTTAAAAAGCAAAATGAGTACAGCGGGCGGGACTTATATAGGCAGATTGCGGGCATACCCCGCGCTTTCGCTTGATGGCGGCGGTGTCCGCCTGATCGGCATTGACTAGAAGACGTGCATGGGTGGGCCGGATTTGCGGGCTGCGACCTGGCATCCGATACTTCATCAAGACCGGGCGATAGGCGGCCGCGCCATCAGGCGAGACCCCGACGGCGGCGCGTTCAGCCGGCAGGCCATTCCGGACTAAAACGGCGCTCCGGCGGCATCGCGGCTTTACACATTGTTACGGTTATGAACAGATACAAATAGCAATGAGTAGCTATTGTTTCTTTGCGTTTACGAAACAAAACGCCGCCATAGTGCAAGCATGCGCAATACGCGTCCGTAACGTAAAAGGAAGACCTGCCATGAAACACGTGATGACCGCGGCCGTGATGATCGCCGCTTCGCTTGCCAGCCTGCCCAGCCAGGCCGGCGTCTCCATCAGCGTCGGCGAGCCCGGCTTCTATGGCCAGATAGATATCGGCGGCGTGCCGGCGCCGCAGGTGCTCTACCCGCAGCCGGTGATCGTGCAGCCGGTGCCGGTGGTCGCGCCGCCGATTTATCTGCGCGTGCCGCCCGACCATGCCCGCCACTGGAACCGCTACTGCATGCAGTACCACGCCTGCAACCGGCGCGTGTTCTTCGTCAAGGACGACTGGTACAACCGCGTCTACGTGCCGCACTATCGCCAATACCATCACGACAACGGCCGCCACGAAGGCTGGCGCGACGACCACCACGATCATCACGACGAGCATCACGACGACCGCTGGCACGACCGCTGAGCCCCTCCAAACCGAACCGGACGCGTACGCGCGTCCGGTTTTTCATTCGCATCGACTTCACGGCGGCGGGACCGTGCCGGTCAGCCGTTCCCCGATAAGCGGGTCCGGCCAGCTTCCTCACGCAAGCGGTCCGCCAGCGCTGCCGCCGGCAGCGGCCGCGCCAGCCAGAAGCCCTGCAGCACATCGCACCCCAGTTCGGCCAGCTTTCCGGCCTGCGCCTCCGTCTCCACCCCCTCGGCCACCACTTCCAGGCTCATCGTGTGGGCAAGGGAGATGATCATCTCCACCATCAGCATCGCCTCCTCCTCGTCCAGCATGCGGCTGACGAAGCTGCGATCTATCTTCAAGGTCTGCACCGGCAAGCGGGCCAGATAAGCCAGCGAGGAGTAGCCGGTGCCGAAATCGTCCAGCGCGATCGAGACGCCCAGCTCCCTCAGCTGGCGCAACATGACGATGCTGCTGTCGATATCGGCCATCAGCTGGCTTTCGACAATCTCGATGTCCATCGCGGTTTCCGCCTGGAGCATGGCCAACACGGCCGCCACCGACTGGGCAAAATCCTCCCGCCGCAGTTGCAGAGGCGAGACGTTGACCGAGACCCGCGGCGCCGGCAGCCCGGCCGAGAGCCATTCGTGATGATCGCGCGCCGCCTGCCGCATCACCCAGTTGCCCACCTCGACGATCAGACCCAGCTCCTCCAGCATAGGCACGAACTGATTGGGCAAGACCATGCCCTGTCCGGGACAGTGCCAGCGCAGCAGGGCTTCGACGCCTACGATGGCATGCCCCCTCGCCGCGCACTGCGCTTGGTAATGGAGTTCGAATTGCTCCCCCTCCAGCGCATGGCGCAAGCGGCTGCCCAACTCCAGCGCCGCGGCCGCGCGCTCCGTCATTTCCTGCCGGTAGAACAGGAAGGCCTCGTTCGCCGCCTTTGCCCGTTTCAACGCAGACTCCGCGCGCTCCAGCAATCCCATCGCCGTGGCGCCGTCGTCCGGATGCATGGCGATGCCGAACTTGGCCGACAGGCATAAATCATTGCCGTCCAGACGAATGGGCGGGTCCAGGCAATCGTGCCGTATCTGCTCCATGCCGAGCACGGCCTCGTCCTCTCCGCCAGCCTGAGGCAGCACCAGCGCGAACTGGTCCCCCCCTATCCGCGCCAGCAGCGAAGGATCCCGCACATGCCGCAACAGCCTCTCGGTCAGCAGCTTCAACGCCTGATCGCCCTCCCCCCGTCCGAATACGTCGTTGATGGACTCGAAATTCTCCAGATCGCACACACGACGACCGAGCAATGCCGCCCCTGCTCCGCGGCGTCCGCCATCCGCTGGGCCAGCCGCTCCACCAACAGCTTGCGGTTGGCCAGGCCGGTCAAGCTGTCGTAATAGGCCAGATAGTCGAGACGCTCCTCTTTCCCGATATGGTCCAGCGCAAAGCCGATATCGCTGGCCAGCTCGCCCAGCAGGGCGATTTCCTGGCGGTCGAAGGCGCCGACGTCGCTGGCGAACAGCGACAACACCGCCTCCACGCGCCCGTCCAGCGCGATGGGCAGGCTGGCGATGGAGCGAACGCCGTAACCGGCCAGATGCGGAATCAGCTCCGTCAGCGATGGATCGCCCTGCGCGTCGTTGCACACCACGATCTCGTTCAGGCGGGCCGCCCGGCAAGCCGGGCGGTCGCGGTGCGGCGAGTCCTCCTTGGCGCTGAGCCGGATCTGCCGCAGATAATCGCCATCGTCGCCGCGGAAGGCGATCACGGTGCCGTTTCGCGTGTCGGGATCGATGACGCCGGCCCAGGCGATCCGGTAGGCGCCGACCTCGACCGCGATCCGGCAGATGCCGTCGAACAATGCTTCCCGGTCGCGGCAGCGGACGACCAGCGCGTTGACCCGGCTCAGCACCTCGTACACCCGGCCCAGCCGCGCCACTTTTTCGCGCAGCAGCGACTGCTGCAGGCAGACCGCCAGCTGGCGGGCATAGTCCTTGGCTACTTCGAGCTCAGTCTCGCTGCAGCCGCCGGGAACATCGAATCCCAGGTTCAATATGCCCAGCAGCCTCTCCTCGGCCATCAGCGGGATGCGGGCATAGGAACGCATGCCCTGCTGATACAGACGCTCCAGCGTAGGCGGTCGCTGCGCCCGCCAACCCAGGTCGGCCTCCACACAGGCCTCTCCCCGCGTCAGCCTCGCCAGATCCTCCTCGCCGTAGCTATCCAGGCTCAACCGCTGGCCCGGATCGTAATTCGCCCTCTCGTCGCGCTCCACCGCCAGCACACTGATGCTGTCGCTCTCCCAGTCGATCAGCATCGCCGTCGCGCCCCAGAACGGCACCTGCCGCCGCAGATAGCGCAAGCCGATCTGGGCGATCTGCTCGGCGTCGTCTGCAGCCAGAATCGCGCGGTTCAGATCGTTCAGGCTCTCCAGCTGCTGCATATGCCGCAGGATGTCCACCTGGACCCGCTCGCGCTCGGTGACGTCGCGCAGTATCACCGTGTAGCTGCGCCGCCCGTCTATTTCCTGCGAGGAGATCGAAGCCTCGAGATCGAACGCGCCGCCATCGGCCCGCATGCCTTGCACCTTGCCGAGCTGGCCCATGCGCCGGGCGCTGGCGCCGCTGTCGCCGAAGCGCTGCACCACCTGGCGGTGCACCCCGCGCAAGGCGGCCGGCAACAGACGGTCCAGCGGCTGTCCCAGCATCTCCTGCTCGCGCCAGCCGAACATCCGCTCGGCCGCCGCGTTGAACAGGATGACGCGCTGCTCGGCGTCCAGCGCGATGATGCCGTCCATCGCCGACTGCACCATGCCGGCCAGCCGCGCCTCGCTTTCCTTCAAGGCCTGCTGGACCCGGTGCCTGTCGGTCACGTCCAGCATCACGCCCTGCACATGCGGTTCGCCATCGATATCGATCAGACGGAAGGACAGCAGCACCTGTATCTCGGCGCCGTCGCTGCGCAGCATGGTCACCGGCGCGCCGATGACCTCGCCGTCCCGCAGCAACGCCTCCAGCAGCCGCTTGCGGTCGGCCGCGACGTTCCAGATGCCCAGATCCACCGTGTCATGGCCCAACGCGCGATCGCGGGACAAGTCCAGCAAATTCAGAAACGCCTGGTTCGTCTCCACCAGCAAGCCGTCCGCCAGCCGTGAAATCGCCATCGCCACCGGGCTGTCGGCAAACAGCGCGCGAAAACGCTCGTCGCTTTGCCTCATGGCTTCGAGAGCCTGCTGACGCTGTCCCAGGGCCGTCCCCAGACCGGTCCTCGCCCGGAACTGCGCCTCGCTGATCATGCTCAGCAGCACGCCCAGCAACACCAGCAGGCTTAAAGTCAGCAGAGACATCGCCGAATGCGGCAACGGGTCGGCAAGGGAAGAGACCGACAGGGCGGCGACGCCGGCGACAATCACCACGGTAGACAACAGGCCCGGCCCGAGGCCGCCCAGCATGGCGCTCAGGCCGATCGGAATCAGAAACAACAAGGCCAACTGGGACAGCGGGTGCTGAGAACCGATCCGATACCAGAGCGCGAGCATCAATAAGGAGCCGATCACCGCCAGCGGGTAGGACAGCCTCTGCCGACGCGCCAGCTCCGGCGGCGCGCCATCGTCGTCCAGCAGTTTCAGGCATCGG
Organism: Chromobacterium sp. ATCC 53434; assembly: GCF_002848345.1. Taxonomy (NCBI): domain Bacteria; kingdom Pseudomonadati; phylum Pseudomonadota; class Betaproteobacteria; order Neisseriales; family Chromobacteriaceae; genus Chromobacterium; species Chromobacterium sp. ATCC 53434. The sequence continues at coordinate 3,872,987 of NZ_CP025429.1, forward strand.
GTCAGCAGGGCGGCGCTTCCCGCGATGAAGGCCGCGTCCCAGGCGGCGACCAGCCAGATATACTTCGTGGAATACGCCATGCGGTCCCACAATATGTCCGGCACCGCCATCGCCGCCAGCACGAACAGCACATACGGCAACAACAAGCAGCCGACGCCATGCCGGGCCAGCCGCAGCAGCGCGCGCCCAGCCAGGCCGGAGCTTTGCAAACCCGTCAGCCGTTCCGGTCCCAGGCTGCTCAGCAACAGATACAGGAAGACGGACGAGATGGCCGCGAACAGGCCGTCCCAGGCCATGCCGCCTATCAGGCTGTCGGGGCCGTCCCACCGTCCCATCAGCACATCGGGCACCAGAATCCAGGCCGACGAGATCAGCACATACGCCGCCACGACGACGAAATCCAAACGCTGTCTAGATGCCATTCAGCCCCCCTCATCGAGCCGCCGCCAAAATGCGATGCACATATCATGACCATGATATGCATTCAGTATGGCCAGCGATGGCCGCATGTCCAGTCGCCGGCGGACAGGCATAAAAAAGCCCGCGCTAGGCGGGCTGGTCATCCGGCTCAGGCTGGCCTTAGTTCTGCGGCAGCAGGCTTTCGCGCGTCAGCAGCGAGGCGAACTCGTCGGCCGGCAGCGGCTTCGCGATCAGATAGCCCTGGACGAAGTCGCAACCCTCCTGCTCCAGGAACTGCCACTGCTCCATCGTTTCCACGCCCTCGGCCACCACCTGCATATTCAGGTTCTTCGCCATATTGATGATGGCGCGGGCGATGGCGCTGTCGTCGGCGTCCTGCGGGATGTCGCGGACGAAGGAGCGGTCGATCTTCAGCTTGTCGGCCTTGAAGCGCTTCAGGTAGGACAGGCTGGAATAACCGGTGCCGAAGTCGTCGATCGACAGTCTCAGCCCCATGTTCTTCATATTGTCTATCGCCTGTATCGTGGCCTGGGCGTCTTCCATGATGATGCTCTCGGTCACCTCGATGTCCAGCGCGTGGCCGGGCAGATCGTTGGACGACAAGGCGCCCTGCACCTGCTCGGCCAGATCCGGCTGGCGGAACTGCAGCGCCGACAGATTGATCGCCACCGTCAGCTCCGGCAGGCCGGCCTGGCGCCACGCCACCATCTGGCGCGTGGCCTCGGCCAGCACCCAGTTGCCGATCTGGACGATGAAGCCGCGCTCCTCGGCCACCTGGATGAAGCGCACCGGCCCCAGCAGGCCCAGCGACGGATGGTTCCAGCGTATCAGCGCCTCCGCGCCGATGATGCGGCCGCTCTTCATGTCCACCTGCGGCTGATAGTGCAGCACGAACTCGTCGCGTTCCAGCGCGAAGCGCAGCTGGCTTTCTATCGCCAGAATCTCGCGGGCGCGGGCATTGAGGTCGGCGGTGTAGAACTTGTAGCTGTTGCGGCCCGACGATTTGGCGTGGTACATCGCCGCGTCGGCGTTGCGCACCAGGGTCTCGTAGTCGCGGCCGTCGTCCGGATAGACGCTGATGCCTATCGACGGCGTGATGGTGATCACGTGGTTGTGCAGCTCGATCGGGCTGGCGAACACGTCGCGCACCCGCTCCGCCGCCAGCGCCGCCTCGCCCGGGTCGGAAATCACCGGCAGCAGCACGATGAATTCGTCGCCGCCCTGGCGCGCCAGCATCTCGCCCGGCCCCAGCGCCGAGCGTATGCGGTCGGCCGCCACCTGCAGCAGCGTGTCGCCGGCCGAATGGCCCAGCGACTCGTTGACGGTCTTGAAGCGGTCCAGGTCCAGCAGCAGCAGCGCCAGCCGCTGGTTGTCGCGCACCGCGTTGTGTATCGCCAGCTCGACGCGGTCCTGCATGTGCATGCGGTTGGGCAGGCTGGTCAGCACGTCGAAGTGGGCCAGGAACTGGATGCGCTCGTCGGCGGCCTTGCGCTCGGTCAGGTCGCTGAAGATGGCGACGTAGTGGGTGATCTCGTCCAGGCTGTTGCGCACGGCGTTGATCGCCAGCCACTCCGGATACACCTCGCCGTTTTTGCGGCGGTTCCACAGCTCGCCCTGCCAGGAGCCGTGCTCGCCGATGGACTGCCACATCTGCTCGTAGAACGGCTCGTCGTGGCGGCCCGACGACAGGATGCTGGTCTTCTGGCCCAGCACCTCGTGCTGGGTGTAGCCGGTGATCTCGGTGAAGGCGCGGTTGACGCTGCGGATGCGGCGGTCGGCGTCGGTGATCATGATGCCCTCGACGGTGTTCTCGAACACCTTGGCCGCCAGCTGCACCCGCTCCTCGGCGGCGCGCTTCTCGGAGATGTCGCGCACCATCCGCCACACCGCGTTGATGCGGCCGAAGGCGTCGCGCATCGCCACCGTCTTGACGCTGACCGGCACTTGATTATCGAAACGGTTGCGATAAGTGGCCTCGAACTCGTCGCAATAGCCGAAGCGCAACACCTTGTTGTCGAGGTTGAAGCGCTCCAGCGCCTCGCTCTCGTCGGCCACCAGGCTCCAGAAATTCTGTTGTTTCAGCTGGTCCAGGCTGTAGCACATCAGATTGAGGAAGGCCGGGTTGGCGTCTATCACCTGGCCGTCCAGCGAGCTGATGACGATGCCGTCCAGATTGGACCAGAACAGCTCGCGGTATTTGTTCTCCGAGCGGCGCAGCGCGTCCTCCACCTCGCGGCGGCGGGCGATGTCGGCCTCCAGCGCCAGCGTCTTGGCCCGCAGTTCGTCCACCAGCCGCTTCAGCTCGGAACGGGTCCACTCCAGGTGGGTGCCGAGCCGGCCCAGCTCGTCGCGGCGCGACCATTCGAACGGCGCGTCCAGCTTCAGTTCGGCCAACAGCCGCGCCTGCTCGGTCAGCAGCCGCATCGGACTGAGGAAGCGCGAATGCAGGATGCTCATGATCAGCATGATGGACAACACCAGCTGCGCCGCCAGTATCATCAGGATGTTCTTCACCTGGTTGCTCAGCGCGATCGCCAGGTTCTCGTTGTCGAACTCCATCGTCACCTGACCTATCGCCTCGCCGCGGTAGATCACCGGCTTCTCGACATAGGACACGCTGCCGATGCGGCGCTCGCTGCGCACCGACGACAGGAAGACCTGATTGGACTGGGTGTCGGTGACCCGGATGGAGATCACGCGCGGATCCTCCATCACCGACGAGATCAGCGGATTGCCGGCCTGGCGGCTGAGGTTCCACAACGGCTCCTGCATGCCGAGCGCGACGATGTCGAGCAGGCGGCGCTGATCGGTGTCCAGCTGGGTGGTCAGATTGTCCTTCTGGATGTTGAAGCTGAGGTAACTGATGATAGAGGCAGGGATCAACAGGCCGAGTATCACGGCGATGAGAAACACGTCCCTAAGATTCAGGCCAGTGCTGGCAGTGGATTTTTCGTCTGCTTGTTGAGCCATGTCGCGCTAGTTCTTTGCTTCGCCGAAGTTCTGGGATCGGGCACCGGGGGTTGAATTCGTTCGTGCAATCAGCAGTATACACCGGCCTCGTCCGGCTTTTGGCCCGAATATTCACCAGTCATCCGTTGTCGTCATTTTCAAGCGTATGGCCGGCATATTGATAGTCGATATTAAGGAATGGAAGCAGCTCATTGCCTTGCCTATCGGCTGGGCCTAAAATCCACGACACTTTTTGACAACGGATTCAGGATTCTCAACCATGCCGCAGTCGCGTTATGAAAAGATTATCTCCGCCCGCTGGATCATCACCGTGGAAACTGACGGCGAGATCCTGGAGAACCACGCGGTAGCCATCAAGGACGGCCGCATCGCGGCCATCCTGCCGGCCGCCGACGCCGCCGGCCTGGACGCCGACGAGCGGCTGGAACTGCCCGACCACGTGCTGATGCCGGGCCTGGTCAACCTGCACGGCCACTCGGCGATGACGCTGCTGCGCGGCCTGGCCGACGACAAGGCGTTGATGGACTGGCTGCAGAACCATATCTGGCCGGCCGAAGGCAAACATGTTCGCGACGACTTCGTGTTCGACGGCGCGCTGCTGGCGATGGGCGAGATGATCCGCGGCGGCACCACCACGATCAACGACATGTATTTCTACAACGCCGCGATGGCGCGCGCCGGCCTGGCTTCCGGCATGCGCACCTTCGTCGGCTGTTCGATCCTGGAATTCCCGACCAATTACGCCAGCAACGCCGACGACTACATCGCCAAGAGCATGGCCGAGCGCAACCAGTTCCTCGGCGAGGACCTCGTCACCTTCACGCTGGCGCCGCACGCGCCGTACACCGTGTCCGACGACACCTTCCGCAAGGTGGTGACGCTGGCCGAGCAGGAGGACATGCTGATCCACTGCCACATCCACGAAACGGCCGAGGAAGTGGCAAACAGCGTCAAGGAACACGGCCAGCGTCCGCTGGCCCGCCTGCAGCAGCTGGGCCTGTTGTCGCCGCGGCTGGTGGCGGCGCACATGGTGCATCTGAACGACGCCGAGATCGAGCTGGCCGCCAAATACGGCGTGTCCACCGCCCACAACCCGGCATCGAACATGAAGCTGGCCTCCGGCATCGCGCCGATCGGCAAGATGCTGGCGGCCGGCATCGCGGTCGGCATCGGCACCGACGGCGCCGCGTCCAACAACAAGCTGGACATGCTGGCCGAGACCCGGCTGGCCGCGCTGCTGGCCAAGGTCGGCTCGCTGGACCCGACCACCGTGCCCGCCGCCGCCGCCATCCGCATGGCGACGCTGAACGGCGCCCGCGCGCTGGGCATCGACGACAAGACCGGCTCGGTCAAGCAAGGCAAGGACGCCGACCTGATCGCCATCGACCTGTCGGCGCTGGAAACCGCCCCGGCCTTCGACCCGATCTCGCACGTGGTGTACGCCGCCGGCCGCGAGCAGGTCAGCCACGTCTGGGTCAAGGGCCGCACGCTGATGGCCGGACGCAAGCTGGCCACGCTGGACGAAGGCAATCTGAAGGCCCGCGCCGACGACTGGCGCAACCGCATCCTGGCAAAGTGAGCGCATGAGCAATAACGTAGACGAACTCGAAATCGACAAATTCAGCCAGCTGGCGCACAAGTGGTGGGACAAGGACAGCGAATTCAAGCCGCTGCACGAGATCAACCCGCTGCGGCTGGACTTCGTCGACCGCCACGCGGCCATCGCCGGCAAGAAAGTGCTGGACGTCGGCTGCGGCGGCGGCATCCTGGCCGAGAGCATGGCGCTCAGGGGCGCCCAGGTGACCGGCATAGACCTGGCGAAAAAATCGCTGAAGGTGGCGCAGCTGCACTGTCTGGAAAGCGGCGTCGCCGTCGACTACCGCTGCGTGGCGGTCGAGGACCTGGCGGCGGAAGTGCCGGCCAGCTTCGACGTGGTCACCTGCATGGAGATGCTGGAGCACGTGCCCGACCCGCAAAGCGTGGTGCGCGCCTGCGCCACGCTGGTCAAGCCAGGCGGCTGGGTGTTCTTCTCGACGCTGAACCGCAACGCCAAGGCCTATCTGCTGGCGGTGGTCGGCGCCGAATACGTGCTCAATATGCTGCCGCGCGGCACCCATGAGTACGCGCGTTTCCTGAAGCCGTCGGAGCTGAGCCGGATGGCGCGCCACGCCGGCCTTGGCCTGCAGACGCTGAGCGGCATGGGTTACAACCCGCTGACGCGCATCTACTCGCTGAACGACGACACCGACGTCAATTACCTGATGGCCACCCGCCTGCCGGCGGCCTGATCCCGTCCCGACTCTCCCCAGGCCCGGCTTGCCGGGCCTTTTGCTTGCGCGGGCGCCAGCAGGCCGGCAATTTTGCTGCGGCCCGCGTCCGTTTGCGCGCAGACCATGGCAAACAGCAGAAAACGCTCATACTCCTGGTCAACACAACATCAAAACATGCGTTTTAATCATCTGATTGATATGATGACAGCCCTTTGCACGGGCTTTCGCATGAAGATGCGGGCGGCGGCATGGCAGTGCCCACGCCCGAATCGCGACCTGCTCCACTGGATACAAACCGGCTGCCTAACAGAATACTGCCGGACAATCCAGCACAAACATGCCGTACAATACTTACCAGAACGATAACATCAGCTTTAGCTTTCCGGAGATGACTTCAATGACTTTCAAGGCCAACGACCTCTTGACCGAGCAGATCGCCCAGTATCTGGGCAGACAGATCATTCAGGGCGAGATGAAGCCGGGCGAGCGCATACAGGAATTGCGCATCGCCGCCGAGCTGGAGGTCAGCCGCGGTTCCGTGCGCGAGGCCTTGCTGATCCTGCAACGGCGCCACCTGGTGGACATTTTCCCGCGCCGCGGCGCGGTGGTCGCCAGCATAGGCGCGCGCGACGTGCGCGACTTCTTCGAAATGTGGTTCCTGCTGCTGGACCGCGTCGTGCAGAACCTGGCCGCCGGCTGGCAGAACGACGATCTGGCGCGCTTCATCGACCTGATGGCGCAGTTGGAGGAAGACAATCGCCGCGACGATCTGCAGGCCTTCTACGAACACGGCATCGAATTCCTGTCGGCGCTGTACCGCCACGCCGACAACCGCTATCTGACCGACACGCTGCACGACATGCTGCCGCTGACCCAGCGCTGCCTGTACGCGATCCTGCGCGCCGGCAAGAGCCAGATGGAACACACCTGTCATTTCCTGGAAAGCCTGCTGAAGACGCTGATCGCGCGCGACACCGTCCGGCTGAAGCAGATGATCGCCGAATTCGGCCGCGATTACAGCGAGCTGGCGCAAAGCGCCGCCGAGACGCTGGAAGGCCGGCCCTGAGAGCCGCCCCCTTCAAGGTGTCTTGATTGCGGTGCGTCGCCCAGCGGTGCGTCGCCCAGTGCGTCGCGCGTCGCTCAGGTGCGTCGCCCAGCGGTGCATCGCCCAACGGTGCGTCGCCCCTGCGGGGTGACGCACCCTACCAATAAAAAGGCTGCCCGAGGGCAGCCTTTTTGCTTGGACGCCGCCGCGATCAGCGGCGGTAGTCGACGAAGGCGTAGGCCAGACCGGCGGCGCTGACCGCCGGCTGCCGCGACTCTTCGCGCCACTCGTCGGCGGCGAAGACCGGGAAATGGGCGTCGCCGTCGTAATCGCGGCCGATCTCGGTCAGGCACAGCCGGTCGGCGATCGCTATCGCCTGGCGATACAATTCGGCGCCGCCGATCAGGCAGACCTCGTCGACGTCGCCGGCCAGCGCCATCGCCTGTTCCCAGCGAGTGCGCCACCTCGGCGCCGTCGGCGCGCCAGTCGGCCTGCCGCGTCACGACGATATTGCGCCGTCCAGGCAGCGGCCGGCCTATCGAATCCCAGGTCTTGCGGCCCATGATCACCGGCTTGCCCAAGGTGGCGGCCTTGAAATGCTTCAAGTCCTCCGGCAGATGCCAGGGCAATTGATTGTCGACGCCTATCGTCCGATTGGCGGCCATCGCCGCCACCAGCGTCAGCATCGGTTTCTTCGCCTCGCTCATACCGCCACCTGCGCCTTGATGTGCGGATGCGGATCGTAGTCTTCCAGCGCGAAGTCGTCGAAAGTGAACGCGAACAGGTCCTTGACGTCCGGATTCAGCCGCATCGTCGGCAGCGGGCGCGGTTCGCGCGCCAGTTGCAGCCGCGCCTGCTCCAGATGGTTGCTGTACAGGTGGGCGTCGCCCAGCGTGTGGACGAAATCGCCCGGCTTGAGGCCGCATACCTGGGCCACCATCATCGTCAGCAGCGCGTAGCTGGCGATGTTGAACGGCACGCCGAGGAAGATGTCGGCCGAGCGCTGGTACAGCTGGCAGGACAGCCGGCCATCGGCGACGTAGAACTGGAACAGGCTGTGGCACGGCGGCAGGGCCATCTGGTCCACCAGGGCCGGATTCCACGCCGACACGATCAGCCGGCGCGAGTCCGGATTCTTGCGGATCATGTCCAAGAGCTGGCCGATCTGGTCGATGTGGCGGCCGTCCGGCGCCGGCCAGCTGCGCCACTGGTAGCCGTAGACCGGGCCGAGCTCGCCGTTTTCATCGGCCCACTCGTTCCAGATCGATACGCCGTTTTCCTTCAGATAGCGGATATTCGTATCGCCGGACAGGAACCACAGCAATTCGTGAATGATGGATTTGAGGTGCAGTTTCTTGGTCGTGACCAGCGGGAAACCGTCGGCCAGATTGAAGCGCATCTGGTAGCCGAACACCGAGCGGGTGCCGGTGCCGGTCCGGTCGGCCTTGTCGTGGCCATGTTCCAGCACATGGCTCATCAGGTCGAGGTACTGTTGCATGTGGGCGATTCCGTCAATAATCAGATCTATTGTAACGCCTGCGGCCGCGCCGCGCGAGGCGGAACGCTGGTCGAAACCGGCCGCGATACGCTACCATTCAGTTTAAAATCAAGACAAAAGCATTATTAAAGCGAGCCCATGGCAGAAGATTCCGACCTCGAACGCACCGAACCCGCGTCAGCCAAACGGCTGTCGATGGCGCGGGAAGACGGCAACATTCCCCGATCGAAGGAGTTGTCGACGTTCGCCGTCACCATGGCCGGGGTATCGCTGCTGATGGTGCTGGGCGGCAAGATGGGCCGCTTTCTCGGCGACACCATGCGCCAGGTGCTGACCTTCGACCAGACTACGGTGCAGACCACCGAGCCGGCGCTGCTGCGGATGAAGGAAAGCCTGTTCGGCGCGCTGTGGCAGCTGGCGCCGTTCTTCGGCGGGCTGGCGCTGGTCGCGCTGCTGACGCCGATGCTGGTTGGCGGCTGGAACTTGACGACCAAGGCGCTGGAACCGAACTTCGGCAAGCTCAACCCGCTGCCGGGCATCAAGCGGCTGTTCTCGCTGAACGCCGCCACCGAGGGCCTGAAGGCGATACTGAAGAGCGTGCTGATAGGCGGCATCGCCACCTGGTACATCTGGAAGGAGCGCGGCGACATCATCGGTCTGTTGGCGATGCCGCTGGAGTCCGGCATCCTGAAGATGACCGACCTGATGATACGCACCTTCTTCATCGTCACCTCGGCGATGCTGCTGCTGGTGGCGATAGACGTGCCCTACCAGCTGTGGAGCTACTACAAGAAGCTGCGGATGACCAAGGAAGAGGTCAAGCAGGAATACAAGGAAGCGGAAGGCTCGCCGGAAGTGAAGGGCCGCATCCGCCAGATGCAGCGCGAGGCGGCGCGCAAACGGATGATGCAGGAAGTGCCGAAGGCCAATGTGATCGTCACCAACCCGACCCACTTCGCGGTGGCGCTGAAATACGACGAAGGGATGCGCGCGCCGCAGGTGGTGGCCAAGGGCTCGCTGAAGCTGGCCGAACGCATCATCGACACCGGCAAGGACAGTCACGTGCCGGTGATGCGCTCACCCAGCTTCGCGCGGGCGCTGTACTTCAATGCCGAACTGGGCGAGGATATCCCGGCGCAGCTGTACGCGGCGGCGGCGCAGGTGCTGGCCTACGTGTTCCAGTTGCAGCAGTACCAGGCTGTGGGCGGCGTGGCTCCGGTGTTCCCGGACCAGCTGGAAGTGCCGGCCGAGCTTGACCCGTACAGCAAACGTCCGCAAGATTCGGCGCCTGAAGAAAGCCTCTAAGCCAGCATGGACTCCATCCTCCAAATTCTAAAGGGACTGAAGATCTCCCAGCTCGCCGGGCCGCTGCTCATCATCCTGATCCTGGCGATGATGGTGCTGCCGCTGCCGCCGGTGCTGCTGGACATCTTCTTCACCTTCAACATCGCGGTATCGGTGATCGTGCTGCTGGTGGGGATCAACGTCCGCAAGCCGCTGGACTTCTCGTCCTTCCCGTCGGTGCTGCTGATCACCACGCTGCTGCGATTGTCGCTGAACGTCGCCTCCAGCCGGGTGGTGCTGCTGGAAGGCCATACCGGCCCCGACGCCGCCGGCAAGGTGATCGAATCGTTCTCCCACTTCCTGGTCGGCGGCAATGTCGCCATCGGCATCGTGGTGTTCATCATCATCACCATCATCAACTTCATGGTGATCACCAAGGGCGCCGGCCGGATCGCCGAAGTGTCGGCCCGCTTCACGCTGGACGCGATGCCCGGCAAGCAGATGGCGATCGACGCCGACCTGAACGCCGGCCTGATCGGCGAAGACGAGGCCCGCCGCCGCCGTTCGACCATCGCCGAGGAAGCCAACTTCTTCGGCGCGATGGACGGTGCGTCCAAATTCGTCCGCGGCGACGCGATGGCCGGCATCCTGATCATTCTGATCAACATCATCGGCGGCCTGATCGTCGGCGTGGTCCAGCACGATCTGCCGGTCGGCCAGGCCGGCGAGACCTACACGCTGCTGACCATAGGCGACGGCCTGGTCGCCCAGATTCCGGCGCTGATCATCTCGACCGCCGCCGGTATCGTGGTGTCGCGTGTCGGCACCGATCAGGACATGTCGGAGCAGTTCCTGACCCAGCTGTTCACCAAGCCGCAGGTGCTGTACATCACCTCGGCGGTAATCGGCACGATAGGCCTGATTCCGAACATGCCCCACCTGTCCTTCCTGCTGATCGCCGGCACGCTGCTGCTGTTGGCGCGCACAATGGAGCAGCGCCGCCAGCGCCTGCTGCGGCAGGAGTTGCAGGCGGCCCAGCCGCCGGCTCCGCCGGAGCAGCAGGGCGCCGAGGTCAGCTGGAGCGATGTGCAGCACGTCGACCAGCTGGGCATGGAGGTCGGCTACCGGCTGATCCCGCTGGTGGACCGCACCCAGGACGGCGAGCTGCTGCGGCGCATCCGCGGCATCCGCAAGAAGATCGCCCAGGATCTCGGCTTCCTGGTGCCGCCGGTCCACATCCGCGACAATCTGGAAATCAAGCCCAACGCCTACCGCATCCTGCTGAAGGGGGTGGAGCTGGGCAAGGGCGAGGCCTATATCGGCCAGTTCCTGGCGATCAATCCCGGCCGCGTCAGCCGCGAGATCGCCGGCAACGCCACCACCGACCCGGCTTTCGGCCTGCCGGCGGTGTGGATAGACGCCGGCAAGCGCGAAGAAGCGCAAAGCCTGGGCTATACCGTGGTGGATGCCAGCACCGTGGTGGCCACCCATATCTCCAATCTGCTGCAGACCCATTCGGCCGAACTGTTGGGCCGCGAAGAGGTCCAGGCATTGATCGACCATCAGGCCAAGGAGTCGCCGAAGCTGATCGAGGATCTGGTGCCCAAGGTGGTGCCGCTGGGCACCTTGCAGAAAGTGCTGCAGCAATTGTTGTCCGAGGGCATACACATCCGCGACTTCCGCACCATAGTCGAGACGCTGGCCGACCACATCCCGCAGAACCAGGACGTGGACGAACTGACCGGCGCGGTGCGCACCGCGCTGTCGCGGGTCATCGTGCAGCAGTTGTTCCCCGGCGAGGCGGAACTGCCGCTGATGACGCTGGAGCCGCAGCTGGAAAACGTGCTGATGCAGGCGGTGCAGTCGAAGGCCGGCGGCGGGCTGGAACCGGGTCTGGCGGAAAATCTGCTGTCCAGCGCGGCACAACAGACCGAGCAAGTGGAGATTCAGGGGTACAATCCGGTGCTGCTGACGGCGCCGGGACTACGGCCTTTGCTGGCGCGCTTCCTGCGCCGGGCATTGCCGCAGCTGCGTGTGATTTCGCATAATGAGATTCCAGACAATAAATCCATTCGTATAATTGCGGTAATCGGCGGTGGCAAGGGCTAATCGACAATGGTGGTAAAAAAGTTCTTCGGGAAGACCACTCGAGACGCGCTGCGGCAAGTTCGCGAAGAACTGGGAGCCGACGCCCTCATCTTGTCCAACCGCCCCACCATGGGGGGCGGCGTGGAGATCATGGCCGTGGCCGACGCCGACGTCGCCAATCTGGCCAGCACGCTGTCCACCGCCAGCAGCAAGCATCCGCCGCGCAACGCGCCGCCGGTGGTCAGCCGGCCGCAGCAGCCGGCGCCGATTCCGCCCAACGGCAGCGCCGTCAACCGCGCCATCGCCCGCACCTACGCGATGCCGGTCGAGCCGCTGGAAAGCCCGGCGCCGCCCAGGCTGGACGCCGCGCAGCCGCGAATGGAACCGTCGTACGCCCCGCCGCCGCAAGCGGCGCCCGCAGCCAGCGTGCAGGCGCCGGCGCGCCAGGTGGCGCCGCCGGTGGCCCAGCCGCAAGCTCGCGCCGCCGCCATCCAGCCTCCCAGCCGCCCCGCCCAGCCCGTCGTCGCCCAAGCCAACGGCGAGGAGCCCGAGCAGATGGCGCAGGAACTGAAGCTGATAGGCGACGACGAGATCAAGCTGCTCCGCAGCCTGCTGCAAAGCCAGTTGGCCAGCTTCGCCTGGTCCGACATGGAGGGCAAGGCGCCTAACCGCATCGAGCTGTTCAAGCATCTGCTGGCGATGGGTTTTTCCGCCCAGCTGATCCGTCAGCTGATCGAGAAGATGCCGGCGCAGTACCAGGCCGACGTCGCGGTGAAATGGGCCCGCTCGGCGCTGGCCCACAATCTGAAATGCGCCGACGCCGACCGCGAGGTGATGGACCGCGGCGGCATCTTCGCGCTGGTCGGCCCGACCGGCGTCGGCAAGACCACCACCGTCGCCAAGCTGGCGGCGCGCGCGACGATGCGCTTCGGCGCCCAGCACGTGGCGCTGATCACCACCGACAGCTACCGGATCGGCGCGCAGGACCAGCTGCGCATCTACGGCAAGATACTCGGCGTGCCGGTGTTCTCGATCCAGAACGAGGGCGATCTGCAACTGACGCTGGCCGACCTGTCCAACCGCCACATCGTCTTCATCGACACGGTCGGCATGGGACAGCGCGACGCCCGGGTGCTGGCGCAGATCGACATGCTGCGCACCGCCGGCCGGCCGATCGAGCGCTTGCTGCTGCTGGCCGCCAACACCGATGGCCACACGCTGGAAGACGTCGTGCGGCGCTACCGCGGCGACGGCCTGGCCGGCTGCGTCCTGTCCAAGATAGACGAGGCGGTGGCGCAGGGTCCCAGCCTGGACGTGATCATCCGCAACCGGCTGAAGCTCTATTACGTCACCAACGGCCAGCGCGTGCCGGAAGACCTGCACGCCGCCAACGCCGCCTTCCTGGTAGACCGCGCGATGCGCGCGCAGCAGATCGGCTCGCCGTTCGCGCTGCAGGCCGAGGAGCTGCCCATCATGCAGGCGGCGCAGGCGGGATGGCTGTAAGCGTCATGCAGGACCAGGCCGCCAGTCTCCGCATGCTCGCCGCGCAGCAGAAGCGCGCGCCGAGCTTCGCTTTCATCGGCTCCGAACACGCCGGCACCAGCACGGTGGCGACCGAGTTGGCGCTGGGCCTGGCCTACGCCGGGCTGCGGCCCTTGCTGGTGGACTGCTGTCTGGGCCAGGTGCAGACCCGGCGGCTGGGCGTGCCGTCGACGGCGACGCTGGAAGGCCAGATGATAGGCGCCGGCGGCCTGGACGACATGCTGATCGCTTCGAGACAGGGCGTGCAGTTGATCAATCTCTATGCGCAACCGGAGCAACGTGCCTTATTCTCCACACAGCTGTGGCTGCGGCTGGGCAGCGAATTCGGCGCGCTGGAGCGCGACGCCTCGGCGCTGCTGATCGACGCGCCCGATCCGGCGCGCGATCCGATACCGGCCAGCGTGGCCGACAATCTGATCTTGGTATTAACACCGGCAGCCGACTCGCTGACCACGGCCTACGCTAATATCAAGCGCCTCTCCAGCCTGTACGGCCGGCAGCGCTTCAATGTGCTGATCAACCGCGCGCGCCATCTAGACGAGGCGCGCGAGCTGTTCACCCGGCTGTCGGCGGTGGTGGGGGAGTTTCTGACGGTGTCGCTGCGCTGGGTGGGCTTCGTGCCGCAGGACAGCACGGTGCGCCGCAGCCAGACGCTGCACCGGCCGCTGATGGAAGCCTTTCCGGACAGCGAGGCGGCGGCGGCGTTCTCGCAGCTGGCCGCGGTGCTGTTGCACTGGGACGCGCCGGAAACCGCGCGCGACAGTACCGGATACATGGATTTGCTGATTGCCGCCTCGCGCGACTGGGCCGAGGCAGATGGAGCCAAACCGTTATGACCTTGCCGTCGTTCCGCCGATCGGGCTACGCCAACACGGCCCCCAGCGTCGAGATAGACGTGGAGGCCCACACGCCGCTGGTGCGCAAGCTGGCCAGCATCATGATCGCCCGGCTGCCGGCCTCGGTGGAGCTGGGCGACCTGATACAGGTCGGCATGATCGGCCTGATCGAGGCCGCGCGCCAGTTCGACCCGGCGCAGGGCGTGCAATTCGAAACCTTCGCCAGCCAGCGCATACGCGGCGCGATGCTGGACGAACTGCGGCGCGAGGACTGGCTGCCGCGCCAGGCGCGCCGCAACTCGCGCCAGATCGAGGAAGCGATCTGCCGGCTGGAGCAGCGGCTGGGCCGCTCGCCGCTGGAATCGGAAATCGCCGCCGAGCTGAACCTGGAGCTGGAGCAGTACCAGGACATGCTCGGCGATTGCAAGGGCACCACGCTGCTGCACTTCGAGGATTTCGGCAGCGACGACGAAAACAGCCACAATCCGGTGGCCAACATCGCCGACGACGATTCGCCCGATCCGCTGGCCTCGCTGGCCGACGATGATTTCCGCCAGCAGCTGATCAGCGCGATCAAGTTCCTGCCGGAACGCGACCAGCTGGTGATGGCGCTGTATTACGAACAGGAACTGAATCTGAAGGAAATCGGCGCGGTGCTCGGCGTCACCGAATCCCGCGTCTGCCAGCTGCACAGCCAGGCCATCGCCCGGCTGCGCGCGAAACTGAAGGACTGGCTGTAATCAAACGCCCGTCCCGGATGACGGCGGGCTTCAGACCAGATCGATAACGGAAACATTGTGGACAAGATCAGTTTAATCGCCATCGTGCTCGGCGTGACCGCCATCGTCGCCGGCCAGGCCATCGAGGGGGGCAATATCGGTTCGCTGCTGCAGCTGACCGCCTTCATGATCGTCATCGGCGGCACCACCAGCGCCGTGATGCTGCAAAGCACGCCGAAGCAGTTCATGGCCGGCCTGCGCATGCTGCGCTGGATTTTCCGCCCGCCCAACTTCGACCACGAGAAGATGATCCGCGAAGTGATCAACTGGAGCCAGACCTCGCGCAAGGGCGGCCTGCTGGCGCTGGAAGGCATGATCGCGATGCAGCGCGACCCGTTCACCAAGAAGGGGCTGCAGATGCTGGTCGACGGCACCGAGCCGGACACGCTGCGCGCGGTGATGGATGTGGAAATCAGCATGTTCGAGCACGCCCGCAAGCAGGCGGCGCGGATCTGGGAGTCGGCCGGCGGCTATGCGCCGACGATGGGCATCCTGGGCGCGGTGCTGGGCCTGATCCACGTGATGGAGAACCTGTCCGACCCGTCCAAGCTGGGCGGCGGCATCGCGGTGGCCTTCGTCGCCACCATTTACGGCGTCGGCTCGGCCAACCTGTTTTTCCTGCCTATGGCCAACAAGCTTAAGCACCTGGTGGCGTCGGAGCTGGCGATGAAGGAGCTGGTCGTCGAGGGCATCGTCGCCATCGCCAGCGGAGAGAACCCGCGCATCATCGAGAGCCGCCTGCGCGGCTTCCTGGCGATGCATGAGTAGGCCCCGCGCCGATCACCGCCGGACTTGAAAAAAGGCAAGCATCGCTTGCCTTTTTTCATGCTGGCCGCCAAAAGCGCTCACAATGGCCGCAACGCCCTGCCCGGCTTGCGCAACTCGCTCTCCAGCAGCTTGTAGTAGTCGAGATCGAAGGCCGGCTCGCCCTCCAGCTCGCCGCCGTTGCGGCGGCTACCCAGATAGCACCAGCGGTCGAACAGGTGCTCGACCACGTCGCCGCACACCTCGTCACGCTCCGCCACCGCCACCGCGCCCTCGAACGGCCACGGCTTGACCCTGAGCCGCTGCAGCGCCGTTTGCAGACGGCGGTTGTGGCTGTCGGCGCCCTCGTCGCCGACGCAGGCGCCGCGGCAGCGGCCGATGCGGTAGGCGGCGCACGGCGCGCCCTTGCGGCTGGTGACCTGCTCGACGCCGAGCACCGCCTGACACAGGCCCTGGGCCAGCGCGATCTGGGCCAGGGCCTTGCGCGCCTCGCGCGCGTGGCGGAACAGGCCGTACAGATCGGCGGTGCGGCTGAAGTCTATGGTCTGCGCCGCCACCGACAGCGGCCGCACGAAGCCGTCGTCGCCCGGCGACAATTGCAGCGTGCACACCTCGCCCATCATGCGCGCGCGCGGATTGTGCAGCGGTTGCAGGCGGCGCAGCCACTGCAGCTCCAGCAGATGGGCGCCGAACTCGCCAAGGCTCTCGCGCCATTCCAGCCGCGCCACCGCCTCGTCTATCCGCGCCTCGTGGCTCTTCTGTCCCGGCTTGCGCTCGGCGAAGTGGGCCAGCGCCTTGCGGTACAGATTGGGCGCGCGGCCGACATAGAGCGCGCCGCCGTCGACGCCGAACAAGGCGTAGACGCCGGCGGAGTCCGGCATGTCCTCGATCTGCTGCTGCAAATCGGCCGGCAGGCTGGACAGCTCGGCCGGCTGGGCCAGCAGCTGGGCCGCCTCGTGCGCGATCCGATCCTGCCCCAGCTCGGCGCCGGCGACCTCCAGGAAGCGATGCACGGCCTCGGCGTCGGCCAGCGCCCGATGACGCTCCGGCATCTCGATGCCATGCCGCTCGATCAGGCTGTCCAGGCTGTGCTTGAAATGCTGCGGATACAGCCGGCGCGACAGCTTGACGGTGCACAGCGTGCGCGCCTGGAAGCGCAGGCCGTAGCGACGGAATTCGTTTTTCAGGAAGCCGTAGTCGAAACGGGCGTTGTGCGCCAGCAGCAGCCGGCCCTGCAAACGCGCCAGCAGCTCGGCGGCCAGTGCCGAGAACGGCGGCGCGGCCGCCACCATCTCGTTGCTGATGCCGGTCATGTTCTCGATGAACGGCGGTATCGGCTGGCCGGGATTGACCAGCCAGGACAGGCGTTCGACCCGGTCCCCGTCTATCAGCACCAGGCCGACTTCGGTGATGCGGTCGCGGCTGATGTTGCCGCCGGTGGTTTCCAGGTCGACGATGGCGCAGGGCTGTGCAAACAGTTTATTCAATCTCGATTCGCTCTCGCTGATCAGGGGCCGCGACGTCTTATGCCATCATGTTGGCCGGCCGCGACAGGGACAGCGGGCCAGTTTACCGGCTTTGCAAAAAAAAGCCTACGAGGTGTTGACAGTCAAAAACCCCCTCTGTATTATCCGACCTCTCGCAAGACACAACGTCTCGCGAAACAGCGCACCCGTAGCTCAGTTGGATAGAGTATCTGGCTACGAACCAGAGGGTCGGGCGTTCGAATCGCTCCGGGTGCGCCAGGCATGTCCCTATAGTTTAGCGGTTAGAACACCGCCCTTTCACGGCGGTAGCCGGGGTTCGATTCCCCGTGGGGACGCCAACAATACGCACCCGTAGCTCAGTTGGATAGAGTATCTGGCTACGAACCAGAGGGTCGGGCGTTCGAATCGCTCCGGGTGCGCCAAGCTGTCCCTATAGTTTAGCGGTTAGAACACCGCCCTTTCACGGCGGTAGCCGGGGTTCGATTCCCCGTGGGGACGCCAGGATTCAAGAAAAAGCCCAGCATGCAGATGCCGGGCTTTTTCGCATTTCCCCTTGGCAAAAAGGCCGCCCGCAGGCGGCCCGCCTCCTCAGCCCCGCAAGGCCAGTACCGGTCTCAGCCTCAACGCCGTCAACAGGTGGCGCCACACCGCCAGCACGGCCACCAGCACGCACAACAGCAGCGACAGCAGCAAGGTCCAGCCGCCTATCGGCGCGCGCTCGACGAAGTCGGCCAGATACTGGCGAATGTACAGCCAGGCCGGCAACAAGCCGATCGCCGCGCCGACCAGCAAGACCAGCAGGAACTCGCGGCCGATCAGCCTGACGATCGCGCCGCCGTCGGCGCCGTGCAGCTTGCGCAGCACCACTTCGCGCGTCATCCGCTGCACCGAGTAGGCCGACAGCACATAGATGCCGAAACCGGCGATCAGGATGGAGACGCCGGCCGCCGCGGCCAGCAGCTGCGCCAGCTTGATGTCGCCGCTATAACGCTGGTTCAGCTGGTAACGCGCGCTTTTGATCTCCAGCGGATAATCGGGAAAATAGCGCGGCCACAGGCGGCCGATGCCGGCGCGCAGCGTCGCCTCGTCGCCGCCGAAGCGCAGCGACACGATATTGGTCGAACTGTGTCCAAGCTGGTAGAGCCAGGATCTCGGCCGCTCCCGCGCGCTCTGCAGCTTGACGTCCGACACCACGCCCAGCACCGGCATCGCCTTGCCGGACTCGTTGCGCAGGCTCCGCCCCACCGCCTGCTGCGGCGTGGCGAATCCGAGTTCGCGCGCCGCCGCCGCGCTCAACACCCAACCGTCCCCGGCCTGGTCGGCGCCGTTCGCGCAGCCGGCAAGCAGGCGTCCCGCCAACAGCTTGACGCCGTAGGTCTGCAGATAATCGCAGCCGACCAGCCTGATCTCCAGATTGACCGAGCCCTGGTCCGCCCGCTTGAACGTGCTCATCCGCATCATGCCGTCCACCAGATTGTTGCCGCTCAAGGCCGCCCCGCGGACGCCCGGCAACGCAGCCAGCGCGGTGCGCAAGGCCGCGCGCGCGGCCTGGTCCCGCGGCGTGCTGCCCCCCGCCTCCATCGTCAGGACGC
This sequence comes from Chromobacterium sp. ATCC 53434, assembly GCF_002848345.1. Taxonomy (NCBI): domain Bacteria; kingdom Pseudomonadati; phylum Pseudomonadota; class Betaproteobacteria; order Neisseriales; family Chromobacteriaceae; genus Chromobacterium; species Chromobacterium sp. ATCC 53434. Next base: position 3,891,563 of record NZ_CP025429.1, read on the forward strand.
CGTCCACCGCGAAACCCGGATCCAACCGGCTGCCATGCCAGGTCTGCCAGGCGATGGCCAGCGTCACGCCGCTCAGCCCCATCGCGGTGGCGAATTGCAGCACCGTCAGGCCGCGGCGCAGCCAGATGCCGTGGCGAGTCTCCTGCTGATCGCGTCCGGCCAGCGCCTGGGTGGCGCGCACCCTGGCCGCCACCCAGGCCGGATAGGCGCCGGCCAGTCCGCCGACCAGCACGGCGGCCGCCAGGGCCGTCAACACGCTGCCGACCGAAAACACGCCGCCAAGCTCCCGCTCCATCAGATAGCCGAAAACCGGCAGCAGCAGCCACGCCAGCAGCAGGCCGAACAGCACGGCCAGCAGCGCCACCAGCACGGACTCCGTCAGAAATTGCCCGGCCACCCGGCCCACGCTGGCGCCCAGCACCTTGCGCACGCCGATCTCGCGCTGGCGGCGCACGGTGCGCACCGTGGCCAGATTGACGTAGTTGATCGCCGCCAGCAGCAGGATCAGCACGCCGATGGCCGCCAGTCCCAGCACCTGCGTCAGGCTGCCGTGCGCGCCCATGTCCATCGGACTGTCCCGCAAGTCCGGATCGAAATAGACGTCGGCCAGAGAATTGGAGGCGAAGCTCGCCAGCGGCCGGCCGCCCAGCATCTGCCGGAAGCCGGCGGGCAGCGTGCGCGAGAAGGACGAGCGGTCGAACACCTGCTGCAGGCGGCTCACCGCCTGCTCCGCGGACAGGCCCGGACGCGGCCGGAAATACACCTTGCCGCCCATGCTGCCCCAGTTGTCCAGCATCTCGTGGCGGCCGGCGGCGTCCACCGCCGAAAAGTTGCGCCCGCTCAGCATCGAATAGGGCTGGGTCGACGTCAGCGGCGGCGTGGCCAGCACCGCCGCCACCTGATAGTTCTGCCGATTGATGCTCAGACGCTTGCCGACGGCATTGACCGTGCCGAACAGTTGCACGGCCTTTTCCTCGGTCAGCGCCATGCTGTCCGGTCGCGTCAGCGCCGCCCCCAGATCGCCGGCCACCAGCTTCAGCTCAAGCAGCTCGGCGAAATCCGGGTCCACCAGCAGCACATGCTGCGTGCTGACCGTCGAGGCCACCCGCACCGGCAGCTCATAATCCCAGGCGATGCTGGCCTTGTCCGCCAAGCCGCCGTCCCTCAGCGCCTGCACCGCGGGAAACGGCGCCAGACTGCTCCACTGCTTGTCCATTTCCGGCAGGTTGAACCGGGTCTTCAGCTGGTACACCCGCTCCCGTTCCGCCAGATGCTGGTTGTACTGCATCGAAAAACGCACATAGCCCAGCAACAGGAAGCAGCTGGCGAAACCGATCGCCAACCCCGCCACCACCAGACCCGACCAGGCCGATTCTTTCGCCAGCCAGCGCCAGCCTACGCGGAAATCCCGCAACAAATCCTTCATCGCCGTCTCCTCACAACTGCAGCGCGTCGACGACGACGCGGCCGTCCAGCATATTGATGGTGCGCGAAGCCTGGGCGGCGTGCGACGGCGAGTGGGTGACCATCACCACGGTGGTGCCGTCGGCGTTGATCTCGCGCAGCATCTTCATCACCTCGTCGCCATGGGCGCTGTCCAGATTGCCGGTCGGCTCGTCGGCCAGCAGCAGCGCCGGTTCCGCCACCAGCGCTCGGGCGATCGCCACGCGCTGCTGCTGGCCGCCGGACAGCTGCGAGGGCCGGTGTCCGGCCCGGTGGCTGACGCCCAGCCGCTCCAGCGCGGCCGACACCCTGGCCTTGCGCTCGGCCGCCGGCACATCGGAATACTCCAGCGCCAGCGCCACGTTTTCGCGCACCGTCAATTCCTCGATCAGATTGAAGCTCTGGAAGATGAAGCCGATGCGGCCGCGCCGCAGGCGGTTCAGCCTGGCCTCGCTCCAGCCGGCCACATTGTGTCCGTCGAACCAGTACTCGCCGCTGTTCGGCACGTCCAGCAGCCCCAGCAGCGACAGCAGCGTCGACTTGCCGCAACCGGACGGCCCGGTGACGGCGACGTACTCGCCGGCCTCGATTTCCAGATCGACGCCGTTCAGCGCGCGGGTCTGCACCTCTCCGCCGATATGCAGCTTGGTGATATTGCTCAGCTTGATCATGTTTTCCTCTTCTTATGGTTGCAGCGTCAGCTGCCGATACTTGCCGAAACCGGCATAGGAGGAGACGATGACCCTGTCTCCCGCCTTCAGTCCTCCCAGGATTTCCAGCTGGGTCTGGCTGCGGCGGCCGATGCGGATCGCGCGGCGCTCGGCGCTGCCGCCGTCGCCGCTCAGCACCATCGCCCACGTTCCGCCGGTGTCGTTGACGAAGGCGCCGGCCGGCAGCACCAGCCCGCGCACCGGCTCGCCCAGCGTCAGCCGGCCGTCCAGGCCCTGGCCGGCGCTGAGCGCGGCGTCCGGCTTGCCGTCGAACTGCAGCTCCAGCTGGAAATGTCCGTCCTGCACCTGCGGATTGATCGTGCCGACCCGCGCCGGCAGCGTGCGGCCGTCCAGTTCGATGCCGGCGCGCTGACCGCGCCGGACCCGGCCGAGATAGAACTCGTCCACCTGGGCGTTCAGCTTGTAGCTGCCCAGGCTGTCGACCCGGCCGGCCCGATCGCCCGGCTTCAGCGAGCTGCCCACCTGCAGATTGAAATTGGTCAGCTGCCCGTCCATCGGCGCGCGCAGCGACAGCGCGGCCAGGCTGTCGGCCGCCATCCGCGTGCCGCGGCTCAGCTCGTCCTGCGCCTGCCGCATCTGCCGCAGCGCGTCCCGCTTGATGTCCAGCTCCTGCTCCCGGCTTTTCTGCTCGTCGCGGTAGTCGTCGCGGTACTGCTGCAGGCGATCGCGCGAATCCTCCAGCGCCGCCGCGGAAATAAAGCCCTGCGCCGCCAGCGCCGCGTCGCGCCGGTATTGCCGCTCCTGCTGCTTCAGCTTCAGCGCCAGATCGCTGAGCCGGCGGCGGTAGTCGCTGCGCGTCGCCTCCAGCTGCTCGCGGGTGGACGACAGATTGGCGTACTGCTGCGCCAGATCGGACTTGCGCGCCAGCAAGTCCAGCTGGCGCTGCGGATTGGACAGCCGCGCCAGCACCTGGCCGGCGCGGACCCGGTCGCCGTCATGCGCCAGCACCTCGTCCACCCGGCCGCCCTCCACCAGGTCCAGCAGCACCGACTGCGCCGGCTGCACCGTGGCGCGCAGAACCACCTCGTCGCTGAAAGTGCCGGCCGCCACCGCCGCGATCTGCACCTCGCCGGCGGCAACGCGCAGGCCGGCCGGCTGCCAGGTCCACCACGCCGCGACGCCGGCCAGCGCCAGCAGCGGCGCGAGCAACCAGGCCGGACGGCGCCGGAACCAGCGCTTGCGCGCCACCGCCTCGTCCATCGCCGCGCCGCTGACCGGCAGTTCCGCCTCCCGAGAGGCGCTCACAAGCCGCCCCCCAGGTTCAACTGCAGGCGCAGTTGCAGCGCGCCCAGCGTGGCCCGCAGCAACAGGCCGCCGGGATGGCAATGCAGCGCCAGCGACGGCGACGGGAACAGCGCGAAAACCAGCAACGCCGCCAACGCGCCGACGGCCAGGATGAAAGACTTGCCCGCCATGGCGGAACCCTCCTCGATTGCGAATGCCCGTACTACAGCAATCGGCGTGCCAGCTCTTGCATCCCATTAAATTCAATGACTTGCAAAACCCATCCAATCAAACCGTCCGCATTCGGACAGGCGAGTGTCCGGATACGGACAGTGTCCGCGCGCCGGACCGTCCATCGCGCTTGCCAAGCCGGCGTTTGCCGCGCACCATCATGCCTTTGTCCTGCCGCATCACGACCATGAGCAAGCCCTGCATTCTGCTGATCGAAGACGACGCCGACGTCGCGCTGGCCGCGCGGCTGCTGCTGCGCAAGCTGGGCGACTGCGTCCACCTGCCCCACCCTGACCGGCTGGACGACTTCCTGGCCCGGCAGACGCCGGACGCGGTGCTGCTGGACATGAACTACACGCCCGGCGCCGTCTCCGGGGCCGAGGGCCTGGCCGTGCTCGCCAGGCTGCGCGCGCTGCCGGCGCCGCCGCCGGTCATCGTGCTGACCGCCTACGCCGACGTGCCGCTGGCGGTGGCCGCGCTGAAACAGGGCGCGCAGGACTTCGTCACCAAACCCTGGGACAACGACAAGCTCTGCCAGACCGTGGCCGGCGCGCTGGCCCAGACCGGCGGCGCGGACGCGGCGTCGACCGCGCCGGCGCTGCTTGGCGAATCGGCCGCGATGGACCGCCTGCGCGCGATGATAGCCAGAGTCGCGCCGACCGAGGCCAATGTGCTGATACTCGGCGAGAACGGCGTAGGCAAGGAATTGGTGGCCCAGGCCATCCACCAGGCCTCGCGCCGCGCCGGCGGCCCGTTCCAGAGCGTGGACATGGGGGCGCTGCCGGAATCGACCTTCGACAGCGAGCTGTTCGGCCACCGCAAGGGGGCCTTCACCGACGCGCGAAGCGACCGCAGCGGCCGCTTCCAGAGCGCCGCCGGCGGCACGCTGTTCCTCGACGAAATCGGCAATCTGCCGCTGGCCGGCCAGGCCAAGCTGCTGACCGCGCTGGAGCGGCGCCAGATCACGCCGCTGGGCGCAGACCGGCCGGAAGCGCTGGACGTGCGCGTGCTCAGCGCCACCAATCTGGACGAGACCCGGCTGCACGATCCCCTGCATTTCCGCCGCGACCTGCTGTTCCGCCTGAACACCATCGTGCTGCGCGTGCCGCCGCTGCGCGAGCGGCGCGATGACGTCCCGCTGCTGGCCCGGCACTATCTCGCCCATTACGCCGCGCAGTATGGCAAGCCGGCCCGGCCGCTGACAGCGGCGGCGGCGGCGGCGCTGGCCGATCACGACTGGCCCGGCAATGTGCGCGCGCTGCGCCACGCCTGCGAGCGGGCGGTGATCCTGGCCCAAGGCGACGAATATAGCGCCGCCGACTTCGATCTGGGACCGGCCGCCCTTCCGGCCGTCGGCGCCCTCTCCGGCGACGCGCCGCTGAAGCTGGACGAGCGGGAACGCGCCGCCATCCGCCAGGCGCTGGACAGCTGCGCCGGCAATGTCAGCCACGCCGCCCGCCTGCTCGGACTGTCGCGCGCCGCGCTGTACCGCCGGATGGAAAAGCATGGTCTTTAAACGTTCCGCCGCAAGCATCGCCTGTTGCGGCGTCCTGCTGCTGGGCTGCGGCGCCGGCGCCGGACTCTGCGCCGCCTCGCCCAGGCTGGCGACGCTGTGGCTGATCGCCGCGCTGCCGTTGCTGATATGGCTGTCGCGCGCCGCGCGAGGCGGCGGCGCGCCGCCGCTCGAGACCGAACCGCCGGCGCAGCCGGCCAGGCAAAGCGCCCAGGCCATGCAGGAGATCCGGCTCGAACACGCGCCGCTGGCGCTGTTCCGGCTCAGCGGTGAACAGGCCGAGCCGCTGAACGCCCGCGCCCGGCGGCTGGTGGCCCCCGGCTACGCCAGCGAACCGGAGGCGCTGTACCGCCAGTTGCTGCGACAGCAGGACGAACGCCAGTGGATACGCTTCGACACCGAGCGCGGCGTCGAGCGCGCGCTGGCCGCCAGCAGCAGCCTGATCATAGACGGCAGGCAGGAAAAGCTGCTGGCGCTGCTGCCGCTGGAAAGCGAGCTGGAGGCCGAGACGCTGCGCGCCTGGCAGCAATTGGTGCACGTGCTGACGCACGAGATCATGAATTCGCTGACGCCGGTGGCCTCGCTGTCGCGCAGCGCCGGCGCGCTGCTGGCGGAAGCCTCCGCCTCGATACCGGCCGAGCTGGGCCAAGAACTGGACATCGCCTTCGCCGCGATCAGCCGCCGCGCCGACAGCCTGGCCGACTTCGTCGGCAGCTACCGCAGCCTGTCGGCGCTGCCCGAACCCAAGCCCGAGGTGGTGGCGCTGAGCGGGCTGTTCGAGCGCCTGCAGGCGCTGGTGGCGCCCGGCTGGCGCGAACGCGGCGGCGAGGCCAGCTTCCGCGTGGAGCCGGCCACGCTGGAAGTGCGCGTCGACGCCGGCCAGCTGGAACAGGCGCTGATCAATCTGATCAAGAACGCCTTCGAGGCCACCGCCGGCCAGCCGCGCGCCCGGCTCGAGGTGATCGCCAGTCCCGGCCGCGGCGGCCGCTTGCGGCTGGAAGTGTGCGACAACGGCCCCGGCGTGGCCGAAGACCGCATCGAGCAGATCTTCACCCCGTTCTACTCCACCAAGGCCAAGGGGCGCGGCATCGGCCTGGCGCTGGTGCGACAGCTGGTCAACGGCAACGGCGGCACCGTGCGCTACGCTCGCAATCTGGGCGGCGGCGCGCGGCTGATCCTGACATTCTGAACTAACGCATATATTCCTAAGGCATTAGTTTTGCAAAAAATAATTGCAACCGAAAAATGACATGATGATAAATTTTATTTTCCGAAATTGCCCGAGGACCAGCTTTGGCCTGGTTACATTCCGTGAAAATAAAATCAACATTTCATCTGACTGTCATTGCGGCCGCCCTGCTGGCGGCCGGCCAGGCTCGCGCCGATGACGCCGCGCCGACCGACTCGCTGGAGCGCGTCACCGTCACCGGCTCGCGCATCGCGCGCTCGGCCAAGGAAGGTCCGACCAGCGTCACCGTGATCAGCGGCAGCGACATCGAGAAACAGGGTTACACCAATGTCTTCGACGCGCTGAACAATCTGACGCAGAACACCGGCTTCACCCAGGGAGCGGACTACGGCAACACCTTCACGCCGGCCGCCAACGCCATCAGTCTGCGGGGCCTGGGCCCCAACCACACGCTGACGCTGATCAACGGCCGCCGCGTCGCCGACTACCCGACCGCCTACGAGGGCGAAGTCAACTTCGTCAACCTGGCCAACATCCCGGCGGCGCTGATAGACCGAATCGAAATCCTCAACGGCGGCGCCTCGGCCATCTACGGTTCCGACGCCATCGCCGGCGTGGTCAACATCATCCTGAAAAAGAAGACCGACGCCGTCAACGTCAACCTGAAGGTAGGCGGCGCCCAGCACCACGGCGGCGAAAACGCCCGCCTGCAATTGAGCGGCGGCAAGAGCTGGGACCAGCTCAGCCTGGTGTACGGCCTGGAGCTGAGCCAGCGCAACGCGATCTGGGCCGGCCAGCGCGATTTCATGTCGACCTCCACCGCGCAGGGCGAGGCGCCGTCGCTGATACTGGGCCGCCGCGTCGCCGGCGGCAACTATCTGGACTCCGGCAGCGCCTGCGGCAATCTCGCCGGCCTGTTCGCCGGCAACGTCGGCACCGTAGGCAACGGCCAGTCCGGCTATTGCGCCAGCAACCGGCTGAAGCCGACCTACTGGACGCTGCAGACCGCCAACCAAAGCCAGAGCGGCTTCCTCAGCCTCAGCTACCTGATCAACTCGCATGCCGAACTGTTCAGCGACGCGATGCTGGCCTTCAACCACACCGAGAACAATACCCGCGGTCCCAGCTGGACCTCGGCCGCCGGCCAGGGCGGCTACTTCCTGAACCAGAACAGCGGCAACTACGAAATCTGGAGCAAACGCTTCGCGCCGGAGGAGCTCGGCGGCGCCGACAACTACAACCGCAAATGGGACGACGTGGCCGCCAACCTGACGCTGGGCGTGCGCGGCGACCTCTCCGGCAGCTGGAACTACGAACTGGCCTACAACGCCTCGGTCTACACCAGCCAGAGCACCAGCCCGATGCTGCTCGCCGGCGTCGACAGCTATTTCCTTGGCCCGCAGCTGGGCACCGACAGCAAGGGCGTGCCGATCTACGCGCCCGGCACCGGCCGCTTCTACCAGCCGCTGACCGCCGCGCAATCGGCCAGCCTGATCGGCAACAGCGTCGGCCAGAACAAATCCTGGCTGCAGGCGCTGAGCCTCAGCGCCAGCGGCGAGCTGTTCCAACTGCCGGCCGGACCGGCCAAATTGGCCGGCGTCGCCGAATGGGGCAGCCAGGGCTTCAGCAACGAGCCCGACGCCAGACTGAACCAGGGCGTGTTCTTCAACGCCTCGCCGGCGGTCAAGGCCGCCGGCACCCGCGCGCGCTCGGCGCTCGGCGGCGAGCTGCTGCTGCCGCTGGCCAAGCCGCTGAACCTGACGCTGTCCGGCCGCTACGACCGCTACCAGACCGACGACAGCAGCGAGGGCAAGTTCACCTACGGCGCCGGCCTGGAATACCGCCCCATCGGCAGCCTGCTGCTGCGCGGCAACTACGCGACCAGCTTCCGGGCGCCGGACATGAGCTATCTGTTCCAGACCCAGACCCGCGGCTATTACGCCTCCAGCACCGACTACTGGCGCTGCGCCCAGGCCGGCCAGCCGCTGGCCAGCTGCCAGTACGCCGGCGTGTCGCCCGGTTCCAACTACATCAGCAACGGCAACCCGGACCTGAAGCCGGAAAACGGCAAGTCCTACGGCCTGGGCTTCGTCTGGTCGCCGAGCCGCGACGCCGACATCTCGCTGGACTACTGGAACATCACGATAGACAACCTGGTCACCACCCTCAGCGCCGACCAACTGCTGCGCAACGAGGCGCTGTGCCGCGGCGGCCTGCTGGACATCCATTCCTCGCAGTGCCAGGACGCGCTGAACCGCATCGTGCGCAATCCGGCCAACGCGCTGGTCGATCCGGGCGCGATCAACACCATCATCGTCAACCCGATCAACGCCGCCAGCGAGCGCACCAGCGGCATAGACCTCAGCGGCAAATACAATCTGCGCACCGCGAACTACGGCGACTTCCTGTTCAAGGCCACCTACACCAAGGTGCTGACGCATAGCTATCAGCAGTTCGCCAGCGATCCGGCGCAGAACGAGCTGACCGATATGTCGAACACCGACTGGCCGGACAAGCTGGATTTCAGCACCACCTGGAATATCGGCAACTGGACGTCGACGTTGCTGCTGACCCGCTACGGCAAGATCCCCAACGGCGCCGGCAACGGCTATCTGACGCCCAGCGTGCTGGCCAATCTGAGCGTGGGCTACCAGTTCGACAAGAAGACCTCGGTCAGCCTGATCATCAACAATCTGCAGGACTTCGTGAAACGGGACGACAGCGGCGGCTGGCCGTATTATCCGGTCGGCAATTACTCGCCTTACGGCCGCCAGGGCTGGGTGGAAATCAACCATCGCTTCTGACGGGCAAGACGACGGGACGCCGCGGCGTCCCGTTTTTTTACGCCGCCGGCGGCAAATGGAAAATACCGGAACGATGAACGCGAAAAAGCCCAGCATTTTCATGCTGGGCTTTTTCTTGAATCCTGGCGTCCCCACGGGGAATCGAACCCCGGCTACCGCCGTGAAAGGGCGGTGTTCTAACCGCTAAACTATAGGGACAGCTGGCGCACCCGGAGCGATTCGAACGCCCGACCCTCTGGTTCGTAGCCAGATACTCTATCCAACTGAGCTACGGGTGCGTTATCTGGCGGAGAAAGAGGGATTCGAACCCTCGATACAGGTTTAAGCCCGTATGCTTCCTTAGCAGGGAAGTGCCTTCGACCACTCGGCCATTTCTCCGTTCAGAGAGCGCCATATTAATTAGCGGCACCCCCTGTGTCAAGGGTAAATCCCAAATTATTTACGCGGCCTGGTCCAATCCGAAAACCTTATGCAATACGCGAACCGCCAGTTCCAGGTATTTCTCGTCCAGCAACACCGACACCTTGATTTCCGAGGTGGAGATCATCTGGATATTGATGCCCTCTTCCGCCAGCGTGCGGAACATCGTCGAGGCGATGCCGCAATGCGAGCGCATGCCGACGCCGACGATGGAAATCTTCGCCACCTTGTCGTCGGCGTCGATCTTGGCGGCGCCGATATGGGTCTGCACTTCGCGCAAGATGGACAGCGCGCGCTGGAACTCGCCGCGCGGCACGGTGAACGAGAAGTCGGTCGCGCCGTTCTCGCCGACATTCTGGATGATCATGTCCACTTCGATGTTGGCATCGGCGATCGGACCCAGAATCTGGTAGGCGATGCCCGGCTTGTCCGGCACGCCCTTCACATTGATGCGGGCCTCGTTGCGATCGAACGCGATGCCTGCCACTACCGCCTTTTCCATGCTTTCATCTTCCTCAAACGTAATCAGGGTGCCCTCGCCTTCGTCCTCGAAGCTGGAGAGCACGCGCAAGCGCACCTTGTACTTGCCGGCGAACTCCACCGAGCGGATCTGCAATACCTTGGAACCGAGCGACGCCATCTCGATCATCTCTTCGAAGGTGACCGTCTTCAGCCGGCGCGCCTCCGGCACCACGCGCGGATCGGTGGTGTAGACGCCGTCGACGTCGGTGTAGATCTGGCATTCGTCGGCCTTCAGCGCGGCGGCCAGCGCCACCGCCGATGTATCCGAACCGCCGCGGCCCAGCGTGGTGATGCTGCCGTCCTCGTCGACGCCCTGGAAGCCGGCGACGATGACGACGCGGCCTTCCTTCAGGTCGCCCCGCATCACCTGTTCGTCTATCGACTGGATGCGCGCCTTGGTGTGGGCATGGTCGGTCACCACCTTGACCTGCCAGCCGCAATAGCTCTTGGCCGGCACGCCGATTTCCTTCAAGGCCATCGCCAACAGGCCGATGGTGACTTGCTCGCCGGTGGACACCACCACGTCCAGCTCGCGCGGGTCCGGGTAATCCTGGATGTCCTTGGCCAGGGCGATCAGGCGGTTGGTCTCGCCGCTCATCGCGGATACCACCACCACCACATCGTGTCCCTGAGCCTTCCACTTGGCAACGCGACGGGCCACATTCTTGATGCGCTCGGTTGTCCCGACCGAGGTGCCGCCGTACTTCTGTACGATGAGTGCCATACGTGCTTCTTAATTGAAAAAAGGTTGAAATGTCGAACTTCGATTCTGACCACAGAATGTCGAGAATTGCAAGACGGAATTGAGCCGCCGGCGAGCCGCCAAAGCGCGATACGACAAGTGACAGGCTGTTTGCATCCCCTCAGCGCAACGGCTACAAACAGTAGGAAGACTAGCCTCGGAACCCGTGCATGACCGCCCCTGTTCAACCCTGGCGCTGGATACGGCTGGAAATCGGCCTGATCGTCAACGGGGGAATCCAATATGCCCTGTTCATCGATCATCCACTGTTCTGGCCGGCGCTCGGCCTGACCACGCTGCTGATCCTGTTGCTGCTGCTGTGGCCGTCGGTCCGTCCCGCCTCGCCCGCTCCGCCGCCTCGGGAAAACGACAACCCGTCCGGCTATTGGCGCGAGGTGTCCGGCCACGTCTACGCGCTGCTGCCGCTGTGGGCCGGCCACATCTCGCTGGGACGGGAACAGATAGACGACGCCGCCGCCCAGCTCACCACGCGCTTCGACGGCATGCTGCGCCAGTTGAACCAGCTGGCGGCGACAGCCTCCCCGTCCGCGCCGCAGGACGCCCCGCCCGACGACGGGCCGCTTGACTTGCTGCAGCGGCTGCCGCAGCTGGTCGAGGCCGGGCGACAACTCGAGACGCTGGCGCAATCGTCCGCCGCCGCCCAGGCGCAGGACGGCCCTATCGCCGAGCAGGCCGGCAGCCTGAGGCGGCAACTGGAGGCGCTGGAACTCGACGTCCGGGCCGCGACGCCGCTGCGCCTGGACGCCTCCGCCAGCGCCAAGCTGCAGGCCGCCATCGAGGACATCCTGACCCAGCTGCAATTCCAGGACCGGGTCAGCCAGATACTGTCGCATGTCCAGAACGATATCTGGCAACTGGAAACCACACTGCACGAGGCCTTGCACAGCGATGGAGAACTGCCGGCGCCGCCGGACACCGAGGTCTGGCTCGCCGCGCTGAAAAGCAGCTACACCACCCATGAACAGCGCGCGCTCCACAACCGGGAACATAACGACAAGACGCCCGGATCGAGCGACATCACCTTTTTCTGAAATACGGGGACGCGCCAGATGGCCAAGACCATATTGATAGTCGACGACTCCACCACCTTGCGACAGGTGGTGAAGATGACGCTGGCCGGCGCCGGCTACGATGTGCTGGAGGCCGGCAATGGCAAGGAAGCGCTGGACATCCTGGACGGCCGCAAGATCCATCTGATCATCTCCGACGTCAACATGCCCCAGCTGGACGGCATCGGCCTGCTGAAAAGCATCAAGCAGCTGCCGCACTACAAATTCACCCCGGTCATCATGCTGACCACCGAATCGGCCGAGGACAAGAAGCAGGAAGGCAAGGAGGCCGGCGCCAAGGCCTGGGTGATCAAGCCCTTCCAGCCTCCGGTGCTGCTGACCGCCGTGTCCAAGCTGATTCTGCCCTGAGCGGCGCGACCGACGAAGGAGCCGATCATGCCGCTTGCCATTGCCTCCGGATGCGAACAAACCATCTATCAGGCGGCGCAATGGCGCGCCGAACTGGAACAGGCGCTGCGCGCCGACGGTGACGGCGACATCGAACTCGACCTGTCGACCGTGGAAGAGTTCGACTGCGCCGGCGCCCAGGTGCTGCTGTGGCTGCTGCGCGAGGGCGAACGCCGCGGACAGAAGGTGACGCTGTGCGCGCCCAGCCGATGCGTCCGCGACTTCGTCCGCCTGATGGGCCTGAACGAGCTGGCGCCGCCGGCCGAGGGTGACGGCGATGGATCTTGAACAGGCCAGGCAGACCTTTCTGGAGGAGGCCCGCGAACTGCTGGCCGAAATGGAGGGCATCCTGCTCGACATCGAGCCGGCTCAAGCCAGCGGCGAGCAGCTGAACGCGCTGTTCCGCACCATGCACACCATCAAGGGTTCGGCCGGTCTGTTCGGGCTGGACCCCATCGTCGGTTTCACCCATCAGGTGGAAAACCTGCTGGACCAGTTGCGCGACGGCCAGCTGGCGCTGGACGACGAGCTGGTCGGCCTGCTGTTGCGCTGCCACGACCAGGTCAAGCTGATGATGCAGGCGCTGGCCGCCAAGGAGCCGCTGGAAACGCTGCTCGACGAAGCGCTGCTGGCGGCGCTGCTGGGCTATCTGGCGCTGCCGCAGGCGATGCAGCCGGCCGCCGAACCCGCGACGGAGCCGTCAGAGGAAGGCGAGGCGCGGCACTGGCTGCTGTCGCTGCGCTTCAGCCCGGACGCGCTGCGCAACGGCCTGGACCCGTCGTCCTTCATCCGCTATCTGGCCACGCTGGGCACGGTGGAACGGATTGAGGCCATCTGCTGCCGGCTGCCGGCCGGCGACGCCTTCGATCCCGAGAGCAACTACCTGCGGTTCGAGGCGCTGTACTACGGCGACACCAGCGAGCGGGCCTTGCACGAGGTGTTCGAGTTCGCCCGCGAAGACAGCATGATAGGCATCTGGCCGCTGGCCGCCGCCGCCCCTCATCTGGGCGAGGCCTGCATCGACACCGAGCCGGACGAGGCCGAGGCGGTGCGGCAGGCCTGGGCGCGCTTCGGCGCTTTCGCCCCCGCCCCCGCGCCGGCCGAAGAGACGGAGCCGGAGACGGAAGCGCCTCTGGCGTCCGCGGACGCCAGGGCGCCGACAACAGCCCCGGCGGCGGAAAGCCGCGGCGGCAAGACGGCCGAAAGCAAATTCCTGAAAGTCGAGGCCGGCAAGCTGGACAGCCTGATAGACCTGATAGGCGAATTGGTGATCGCCGGCGCCGCCGCCAATCTGGTCGCGCGCCGCTCGCAGCAGACGCCGCTGGTCGAGGCGACGCTGACCATCGCCAACTTGATCGAGCAGATACGCGCCGGCACGCTGTCGATGCGCATGGTGCAGATAGGCGAGATCTTCCAGCGCTTCCCCCGCGTGGTGCGCGACGTATCGCGCGAATTGGGCAAGGACATCCAGCTGCACATCGTCGGCGCCGAGACCGAGTTGGACAAATCGATGGTGGAGAAGCTGGGCGATCCGCTGATGCACATCGTGCGCAACGCCATCGACCACGGCATCGAGACGCCGCCGGTCCGCCAGCAAAGCGGCAAGCCGGCGTCGGGCAATCTGTGGCTGAACGCCTATCACGAATCCGGCAGCGTGGTGATCGAGGTCGCCGACGACGGCGGCGGCCTGAAGCGAGAACGCATCCTGGCCAAGGCGCGCGAGCGCGGCCTGATCGGCCCCGACGACGAGCCGCCGGACAATGTGGTGTACCAGCAGATCTTCGAAGCCGGCTTTTCCACCGCAGAGCAGGTGACCAATCTGTCCGGACGCGGCGTAGGCATGGATGTGGTCAAGCGCAGCATAGAACAGCTGCACGGCATGATAGACATAGACAGCGAGGCTGGCCGCGGCACCAGCTTCCGCATCCGCCTGCCGCTGACGCTGGCCATCATCGACGGCTTCCTGGTCGAGGTCGGCTGCTCCACCTTCGTGCTGCCGCTGGAGGCCGTGGTGGAATGCATAGAGCTGCCGACCGGCCTGCCGGAGAACGGCGTGCACGACTGCATCAACCTGCGCGGCGAACTGCTGCCGCTGCTGCACCTGTCGCGCTTCTTCGAGCAGGAACCGGCCGCCGTGGCGCGACGCAATGTGGTGGTGGCGCAGTACGGCGAACGCAAGGCCGGCCTGGTCGTCGACGCGCTGGGCGGCGAATTCCAGACCGTGATCAAACCCTTGGGCGCGCTGTTCAACACACTGAAGGCGATCAGCGGCTCCACCATACTCGGCACCGGCGAAGTGGCGCTGATCCTGGACGTGCCGTCGCTGATCCGTCACGCCTGCCGCAAGGAGGCCGAACGCTTCGTTCTGCCGCCCCCCGCCCCGCAAACACAAGGAAGCGCACCATGACCGCCATATCGGGCATGCGCCTCGCCACCCGGCAGGCCCTGGGCTACGGCGCCATCGTCCTCCTGCTGCTCTTGTCCATCGCGGTGGCGATGCTGGGCTTCGGCGAAGTCAACGCGGCCATCCACGACATCACCCGCGTCAACAACGTCGAGGCGCGGCTGGCGCACCAGATGATGGAACAGAACCAGCAGATCCGCGTCGACATCCGCAACGGCCTGTTGGCGCAAACACAGGACGAGATCGCGCGCGCCGGGCAGGCGCTGCAAGACTCGCTGCGCCGCTACGCCGCCACCGAACAGCAACTGGCGCAGATGTTCCAGCGCGAGCCGTCCACCACCGCGCGCGAGCGCGAGCTGATCGCCGCCATTCAGACCGCCAGCCGGGAAGTCCACCAGGAATACCAGCAGGCGCTGGAGCTGGCGATGCGGCAACAGGGGCCGCAGGCCCGCGCCCAGTTCACCATCGGCAAGGGCGCCCGCCTGAACGACACCATAGGCGTGCTGACCGACGTCGAAGACAAGCTGAACGACGACCTGGCCCTCAGAAGCGAGGCCATCTACGCCGCCAGCGTGCAGCGGATGCTGATCCTGGCGGCCGTCGCCGTCGCCGCCAGCCTGCTGATCGCCGCCGCGATCCAGCGCAATCTGCTGCGCACGCTGGGCGGCGAGCCGCAGCAGGTGGCCGACATGATGCGCGAGGTTTCGCGCGGCAACCTGCAATGCGCCATTCCGCTGCGGCAGGACGACCAGCACAGCCTGGCGGCGTCCATCGTGCAGACGATACAGACCCTTGGCGCCATCATCGGCGAGGTGAAGACCGGCTCGGAAAGCCTGTCCGTCGCCGCCCAGCACATCCACTCCACCTCGCAGTTGCTGGCGCAATCGTCCAGCGAGCAGGCCGCGGGACTGGAGCAGACCTCGGCCTCGGTGGAACAGATGTCGACATCGATCAACCAGACCAACGACAACGCCCGGATCACCGAGGGCATCGCCGAGAAAGCCTCCAGCGAGGCCGCCGCCGGCGGCGAGGCGGTGCAACAGACGATACGGGCGATGCGCCAGATCGCCGACAAGATAGGCATCATCGACGACATCGCCTACCAGACCAATCTCCTGGCGCTGAACGCGGCGATAGAAGCGGCCCGCGCCGGCGAGCACGGCAAGGGCTTCGCCGTGGTCGCCGCCGAGGTGCGCAAACTGGCCGAGCGCAGCCAGGTGGCCGCGCAGGAGATCAGCGGCCTGGCGCGCGGCAGCGTGGCGCTGGTCGACGGCGCCGGCAGCCTGCTGGAGGAGATCGTCCGCTCCAGCAGCCGCACCTCGGACCTGGTGCAGGAAATCGCCGCCGCCGCCAGCGAGCAATCGGCCGGCGTCGGCCAGATCAGCCTGGCGGTGCAGCAGCTGAACCACAGCACCCAGCAGAACGCCAGCGCCAGCGAGGAGCTGGCCGCCACCGCGGAACAGATGAACCGCCAGGCGGAGAATCTGCACGACCTGATCAGCTTTTTCCACCTGGGCGCGCTGCATGCCGGCGGCGCCGCGGCCCGCGGCGGCATGCCGCACTGAAGCGGGAAAGGAATCACATGGCCGCACTGAACATCCTGCGCCGCAGCGACAGCTACTCCGCCCAGCAGGAGAGCGCCGAAATCCGGCAATTCCTGACCTTCCAGCTGGCCGGCGAGACGTTCGCCATCGGCATTCTGCGGATACGCGAAATCCTGGAATACGTCCGGCCCACCGTGGTGCCGCTGATGCCGGACTTCATCCGCGGCGTGATGAACCTGCGCGGCGCGGTGGTGCCGGTGATAGACCTGTCGCTGCGCTTCGCCCGCGAGCCTACCGCCCTCAACCGCCGCACCTGCATCGTCATCATCGAGATGGAGCACGAGGAACAGTGCCAGCTGATCGGCGTGCTGGTGGACGCGGTGCACGAGGTGCTGGCGATTCCGGACGACGAGATCGAGCCGCCGCCGCAGTTCGGCAGCCGGATCCGCGTCGACTTCATCCAGGGCATGGCCAAGGTCGACAGCCGCTTCGTGGTGCTGCTGGACGTGGACAAGGTGCTGTCGCTGAGCGAAATGTCGCTGCTGTCCGAACTGAGCCGCCAAGAAGAGGCCGAGGAGGAATGATGGCGCGTCCGCAGCCCCTCCGGCGCTCGCCCGCCGCCCGCCATGGGGGAAACGCATGAGAAAACTGACCGTGCGCCAGCAATTCAAGCTGCTGGCCGCCTGCGCCATCGTCAGCCTGTCGCTGCTGGCCGTCACCGCCTGGCAGGGCTTGCGCACCGTGATGATCAACGGCGATCTCTACCACCAGGTGGTGATAGGCAAGGACTTCATCAACGACCTCGATCCGCCGACCCAGGCGCTGGAGGCGGCCTTCCTGCTGGTCAACCAGTTGCGCAACACGCCGGATCCGTCGATACGCCAGCGCCAGCTCGATCAACTGCAGGCGCTGCGCGCCGAGTTCTACAACGGCCAGAAGAAATGGACCGACAGCGCACTGCCGGCCGAAATCCGCACGGTGCTGACCCAGCAGGTGAGGTCGACCGCGGACGCCTTCTTCCAGGAGGTCGACAGCCATTTCCTGCCGGCGCTGGACGCCCACGACCAGCTGGCGATCAATCTGTCCTTCGACCGGCTGGCCACGCAGTACGAACAGAACCGCCAGGCCATCCAGCCGCTGATCGCCCGCACCGGAGAGTTGCAGCGGCAGACGGAGGCCGCCGCCGACCGCAGCACCCGCCGCACCTTCGCCACCCTCGCCGGCGTCAGCGCGGCGGCGCTGCTGCTGCTGGTGGCCTCGCTGATCCTGATCTACCGCCAGCTGATCCGCCGCCTGGGCGGCGAACCGCACCAAGTGGTGCGCGCCACCCGCGAAGTGGCCGCCGGCAAGCTGGACATCGAGTTGCCGCCGGCGCCGGACGGCAGCCTCAGCGAATCGATGCGGCAGATGTGCCAGCAGTTGCGCGCCATCATCGCCGAAGTGAAGAACAGCTCCGACGGCGTCGCCAGCGCCGCGCTGCAGATCAGCTCCACCGCGATGGCGCTGTCGCAGAGCGCCAGCGCCTCCGCCGCCGGACTGCAGCAAAGCTCGGCCTCGATCGAGCAGGTGTCGGCCTCGCTGAATCAGACCTGCGACAATTCCCGCGCCACCGAGGCGATCGCCGAAAAAGCCTCCGGCGAGGCCACCGAGGGCGGACAGGCGGTGCAGCAGACGGTGCAGGCGATGCGCCAGATCGCCGACAAGATCGGCATCATCGACGATATCGCCTATCAGACCAATCTCTTGGCGCTGAACGCCGCGATCGAGGCCGCCCGCGCCGGCAAGCACGGCGCCGGCTTCGCCGTGGTCGCCGCCGAGGTGCGCAAGCTGGCCGAGCGCAGCCAGGTCGCGGCGCAGGAAATCGGCGAGCTGGCCGGCCGCAGCGTCAGCGTCGCCGAGCAGGCCGGCCGGCTGCTGAAGGAAATCGTGCGCTCCAGCGGCCGCACCGCCGACCTGGTGCAGGAGATCGCCGCCGCCACCCGCGAACAGGCCGGCGGCATCGGCCAGATCAACCACGCCATCCAGCACCTGAACCACGCGACCCAGCAGAACGCGGCGGCCAGCGAACAACTGGCATCCACCGCCGAGGAGATGACGCTGCAATCGGAACGGCTGCAACAGGCGATGGGCTTCTTCCAACTGGGCGGCACCGCGCCGACGCCGGCCGTCGAACCGTTGCCGCCGCGACCGCAGGAAGCGCCACCGACGCCGGAACAGGACGCCTATCAGGACCTGTTCCGCTTCTGAAACCGCCGCGGACAGGCCGTTGTACTAGATTGAAACCATGGACGCCGCGGCAGACCGCCCGGCGCCGCACAAGAAAGCGAAACATCATGGCCCCGAATCCGCCGGCCTCGCCGGCGGCCCCCTCGACGCCCGACAAGCGGATCGGCAATCCCGCGCCGGCCGAGCCGAACGGCGAAGCGGTCTTCCTCCACCCCGGAGACTGGCACTTCGGCGGCGGCGACACCCGCATCCGCACGCTGCTCGGCTCCTGCGTGTCCATCATCCTGTGGCACCCGCAGGAGCGTGTCGGCGGCATGTGCCACTACCTGCTGGCGCAACGCACCGGCCGCCGCGGCGAAACCCTGTCCGGCCGATACGGCGACGAAGCGATGCTGCTGCTGCTGCGCGAAATCCTGGCCTGCGGCCTGCCACTGCAGGAATTCCACACCCGGCTGATCGGCGGCGCCTCGATGCTGCTCAGCCGGGAGCGCAAGCTCAGCCACGATGTGCCGTCGCGCAACATCAGCATGGCGCGCGCGATGGTCAAGCAGCTCGGGCTGCGACTGCAGGCCGAGGACCTGGGCGGCAACTGTCCGCGGCTGGTGCTGTTCGACGTCGCCAGCGGCCACGTCTGGATCAAACAATCACAAGAGGCCGAACTGGAAATGACGCCTCCACCTAACGCAAGGATCCGCAAATGAGCATCAAGGTCATGATCGTCGACGATTCCGCGGTGGTGCGCCAAGTATTGACCGCCGTCTTCAACGAGGCCAACGGCATCGAGGTGCTGGACGTCGCCAACGACCCGTATATGGCGATGGACAAGATGAAACTGAGGTGGCCGGACGTGCTGGTGCTGGACGTCGAAATGCCGAAGATGGATGGCATCACCTTTCTGAAGCAGCTGATGGCCACCCGGCCGACGCCGGTGGTGATCTGCTCGTCGCTGACGCAGAAGGGCACCGACATCAGCATGCAGGCGATGGCGGCCGGCGCGGTCGAGGTGATCGCCAAGCCGGTGGCCGGGGTCAAGGGCTTTCTCGAGGACAGCGCCAACCATCTGGTGATGGCGGTGCGCAGCGCCGCCGCCGCGCGGATGAGCCGGGTGCGGGTGATGCCGTCCGCCTCGGCCTCGCCGGCCGGCCACACGCCCGGCGCCAACCCGCTGGAGACCCGGCCCAAGCTGTCGGCTGACGCCATCCTGTCGGCGCCGACCGGCGGCAATGTGTTCGCCACTACCGAGCGCATCATCGCCATCGGCACCTCGACCGGCGGCACCCAGGCGCTGGAGGCGGTGCTGACCGAGCTGCCGCGCACCTGCCCCGGCCTGGCCATCGTCCAGCACATGCCGGAGAAATTCACCCGCTCGTTCGCCGAGCGCCTGAACAGCCTGTCGCAGATCGAGGTGAAGGAGGCCAGCAACGGCGACCGCATCCTGCCCGGCCGCGCGCTGATCGCTCCCGGCGGCAAGCACATGATGGTCAAGCGCAGCGGCGCCTACTATCAAGTGGAAGTGGTGGACGGCCCGCTGGTCAGCCGGCACAAGCCGTCGGTGGACGTGCTGTTCCGCTCGGCCGCCAAATTCGCCGGCAAGAACGCGCTGGGCATCATCATGACCGGCATGGGCGACGACGGCGCCAAGGGACTGAAGGAAATGCACGACTGCGGCGCGCGCACCATCGCCCAGGACGAGGAAAGCTGCGTGGTGTTCGGCATGCCCAAGGAAGCGATCAAGCTCGGCGCCGCCGACGAGGTGATGGCGCTGGAGATGATCGCCAAGGCGATCTGCCGCTGAACGCGCCGGGCCGGCCCAGACCGGCTCGCGGCGCCTCAGAGCCTGTCTACGCTGTCTTCGCGGCCGCGAGACGCTCGCCGCAAGATTGCAAACCCGCGCTCAGCACGACCACAGCGGCGCTTCGTCCATCAGCGCGATCTGCTCGCGCAGCGACAGGATCTGCTCCTCCCAGTAGCGCTGCCCGCCGAACCACGGGAAGGCCGCCGGAAAGGCCGGATCGTGCCAGCGCCGGGCCAGCCAGGCGCTGTAATGCAGCAGGCGCAGCGTACGCAACGCCTCCAGCAGATTCAGCTCGCGCTGATCGAATTCGCAGAAATCCTCGTAGCCGGCCAGCACCTCGGCCAGCTGGCGCGACTGATCGGCCCGATCGCCGGACAGCAGCATCCACAAGTCCTGCACCGCCGGTCCGGTCCGGCTGTCGTCGAAGTCGACGAAATGCGGGCCGGCGTCGGTCCACAGCAGATTGCCGACGTGGCAGTCGCCGTGCAGCCGCAGCGTGCCCACCGCCCCGGCCCGCTCGAAGCAGCGCGCCACGCCGGTCAGCGCCTGCTCGGCCACGCCGCGGTACACCGCGACGAGCTCCGGCGGAAGCCGGTTCCCGGCCAAGATGAAATCCACCGGCTCGCGGCCGAAGCTGTCGATGTCCAGCGACGGGCGGTGGCGGTAGGACTCGGTGCGGCCCAGCGCGTGGATGCGGCCCAGGAAGCGGCCCACCCATTGCAGCGTCTCGTCGCGGTCCAATTCCGGCACCCGGCCGCCGCGGCGTTCGAACAGCGCGAAGCGGAAACCGGCGTGGCCGTGCAGCGTGCGCCCTTCGAAGACCTGCGGCGGCACCGCTGGAATTTCGCGCTCGGCCAGCTGCAAGGAAAACGCGTGCTCCTCGAGAATGGCCTCGTCGCTCCAGCGCTCAGGGCGATAGAACTTGGCCACCAGCGGCGCGCCGTCGTCCATGCCTATCTGGTAGACGCGGTTTTCGTAGCTGTTCAGCGCCAGCAGGCTGCCGCTGGCGCGCAGGCCCAGGCTTTCGACGGCGTCGAGTATGGTGTCCGGCGTCAGGCCGGCGAACGGGGGCGATGTGTTGTCCATCGTCGGATTATACCGGCAAGCGGCGCCATCCCGCGCGCGAAGCCGAGGCCCGTTTGCCGGCGGCGCCTGCGAGCAACGCCCCAGTGCGGCTCATTATCGTTTTCATTATCATTTAAAATTGCAATCGATTTTAAATGACCAATAAAAAAAACAATGCAATAATTAGGCTACCCACCAGCAGGATGCCGACCATGAATCACCCTTTTTCCGCCCGCGACGGCCTGGACAGCGCCGAGCGCCGCCAAGCCGCGCGCAGCAGCACCCTGGTCAGCGTCGCCGTCAACCTGCTGCTGTCGACGCTGCAGATCATAGCCGGCGCCTGGTCCCATTCGTCGGCGCTGATCGCCGACGGCGTCCATTCGCTGTCCGATCTGGTCGCCGACTTCGTCGTCTTGCTGGCCGGCCGCCATAGCGGCAAGGGGCCGGACAGCGACCATCAATACGGCCATCAGCGCTACGAGAACGGCGCCTCGCTGGCGCTGGGCCTGCTGCTGCTGGCGGTCGGCGCCGGCATGCTGTATTCGGCCGCGGCCAAGTTCCTGCACCCGGAACAGATCCCGGCCGTCCACTCGCTGGCGCTGTGGATCGCCGCGCTGGCGCTGCTCGCCAAGGAAACGCTGTTTCGCTACATGCTGGCGGTGGCGCGACGGGTGCGCTCCAGCCTGCTGGTGGCCAACGCCTGGCACGCCCGCTCCGACGCGGCCTCGTCGCTGGTGGTCGCCGCCGGCGTGGCGGGCAATCTGCTCGGCTATCCGATACTGGACCCGGTGGCGGCTCTGGTCGTGGGCTTGCTGGTCGGCAAGATGGGCTTGCGCTTCGCCTGGGACGCGCTGCACGATCTGATGGACCGCGCCGCCGACGAGAACGACGTCGCCGCGATCCGCGACACCCTGCTGTCGACGCCCGGCATCGCCGGCATCCATGATCTGCGCACCCGCAAGATGGGCGATCAGATCCTGGTCGACGTGCACCTGGAGGTGGACGGCCGCATCAATGTCTACCAGGCGCACGCGATCACCGAGGACGCGCAGCGGCGCGTGCTGCAGCGCCATCCAGTGCTGGACGTGATGACCCATATCGACCCGGCCGGCCTGCCCCACCATGGCGGCATGCCTGCCGCGCACTGAGTTTTTTGTAAAACGCAACTTTTGCGTGCAACTTTTCACGCACCGTCGTAGTCTATACATACTATGACGATACCATTTCGATCCGTGCCGCGCTGGTTGCGGCACGCGCTGTTGCTGCTACCGCTGCTCTGGCAATTTGAAACCTACGCCGTCAGCCGTGCGCCCGCCGCGCCCAATCCGGAACCGACCACCATCAGCACCTGGACCGAGCATCTGCCGGACGATACGCCGTTCCTGCTGGTGCAAGAGGTGCGCGACCGTTTCCGCCACGCCGACGCCAAACGCGACGCCGGCACGCCGGTGCGCGACATCGCCGCGATGCCGCTGCGCCCCGACAGCGCGACCTGACTCCGGGCTTGATCAAGAAAAACGCCGGCCGCGAAATGCGTCCGGCGTTTTTTTATTCCATGCAAATTACAACGGCGCCGGTGGACGATTGCCCGGATTGCAGAACGGGCAGCCTGGATTGCCGCAATGAATGGCGCTGCCATGCACCAGCGCGCGCAACTGGGCCAGCCGCTCGGCCTCGCCTACGCCGCTCTGCGGATTCCGCCCCAGCTCGGCGCTGCCGTGGGCGTACAACATCGCGCGTCCCGCCGAATCCGGCAGCGGCGCCGCCTGGCAGCCCGCAGCCAACAGCGCGCCGCCTGCGCCGCACGCATAAATCCATTTCCGGTATTTCGCCATCGCGTCTCCTCTATCGCCCACCGGCGTCTTCCCGTCAGCATACCGCCTCCCGGCCGCCGACACCGGCAAAACAAAACCCCGCCGAGGCGGGGTTTTGTTAACAAGCTTTAACGGATGATCTCGACCTTGTAGCGCGGCGGCAACAGCAGCGCCGGCACCTCGCGCTTCTCCTTGCGGTTGCGCCGCCCCGGCCGAGCCTGCTTCAGGCCTTCGCCCTTGCCGGCGCTCAACACCGGCGCCTGCGCCTGCTGCGCGGGCTGCCGCTGGAATTCGCGCTGAGGCTGAGGTTCGCGCTGGGGCTGAGGCTCGCGCTGCGACTGCGACTTCGGCCGCGGCAGCCAGGACGGCCAGAAGCCGTCGACGCTCTGCGGCGTCAGCGTCTGCTTGGTCAGCTTCTCGATCGCCTCGTGCTGGCGGGTTTCCTCCGGGCTCATCAGAGAAATCGCCACGCCCTTGGCGCCGGCGCGGCCGGTGCGGCCGATCCGGTGGACATAGTCCTCCGGCGCGTTGGGCATCTCGAAATTCACGACATACGGCAGCTCGGAAATGTCCAGGCCACGCGCGGCGACATCGGTGGCCACCAAGACGCGCAGCTGGCCTTCCTTGAACGCCGCCAGCGTCTCCAGCCGGGTGCCCTGGGTCTTGTCGCCGTGGATGGCCTCGGCGTCCAGACCGTCGCGCTTCAAATCGCGCGCCAGCTGGTCGGCGCTGATCTTGGTCTTGCAGAACACGATGACCTGGCTCATTTCCCGCGAGCGGATCAGATGCGCCAGCAACTGGCGCTTCTTGAACGCGTCGACCTGGAACACCAGCTGTTCCACCTGCTCGTTGGTGGCATTCTGACGCGCCACCTCGACGGTCTGCGGCGTACGCATGAAGTCCGACGCCAGGCGCTTGATCTCCGGCGCGAAGGTCGCGGAGAACAGCAGCGTCTGGCGTTCCTTCGGCAGCATGCTCATGATCTTGCGGATATCCTGGATGAAGCCCATGTCCAGCATGCGGTCGGCTTCGTCCAGCACCAGCACTTCCACCTTGTTGAATTGCACGGCCTTCTGCTGGATATGATCCAGCAGTCGGCCCGGCGTCGCGATCAGGATCTCGACGCCGCGGCGCAGTTCCTGGGTCTGCGGATCCATATTGACGCCGCCGTAGACGGTGGTGGCGCGCAGCGGCAGATACTTGGTGTAGCTTTGCACGTTGACGCCGATCTGGTCGGCCAGCTCGCGCGTCGGCGACAAGACCAGCGCGCGGACAGGGTGCATCGCCGGCGATACGCTGGTATTGGCGAATTTCTTCAGTCGCTCCAGAATCGGCAGCATGAAGGCGGCGGTCTTGCCGGTGCCGGTTTGCGCGGCGGCCAGCAGGTCGCGGCCCGACAACACCAACGGAATCGCCTTCTCCTGGATCGGCGTCGGCTGGCTGTAGCCCTGCTCTTCGATGGCGCGCAGGATCTCCGGCGACAAGCCGAGTTCGGAAAACAACATGTAACACTCCTGCAATACGTAAGGGCACGTTGCAGTGTGCAACGCGCCCCGATGTTCATTGATAAACCGGCGGCGGATAAAGCAAATGCCGCCCGAAAGGCGGCAACACACCGTCAGCCCATATGGCTGGCCACGCTGATCAGCAACGTCACCGCCAGCCACAACAGGGCGGAACGCCAGACCAATCCGACCGCGCTTTTCAGAAAGCTGGGATCGGCCTCGTCGCCCAGCCCCAGCTCCGGCCGGTATTTCACCGAATAGTCCTGTCTGAGCGGATCGCCCAGTTTCACGCCCAGCGCGCCGGCGGCCGAGGCGAGCAGGATGCCGTTGGCGTAATTGCCCCAGGTCCTGGCCTGGGAACGCCAACAATAGATCGCATCCTCGAAATCGCCCATGATCGCGAAGGCGGCGGCGGTCAGCCTCACCGGAATCCAGTCCAGCCAGGCCGCGGCCCGCGCCGCGAAGCGCCCGAACGGATCCTCGTCCACGTCGCGGCTGCCCCATTTCTGATTCAGCATAGAACACAAGCGGTACAGCAGCGCGCCGGACGGCCCCGGCAACACCACGAACCAGAACATGGTGCCGAACACGTGGCGATAGCTGTCCAGGATGCCCTGTTCTATCGCCAGCCGGGAAATTTCCTCCACCGACAATTCCGCGGTCGCCTGTCCGGTCCAGTTGGCCAGCGCCACCCGCGCATCCAGCTCCCGCCCCTCGGCCAGCGCCTGCGAGATATCTGAGAATGCGCCGGAAAAATGGCGGAAGCCCATGGTCAGGTACAGCATCAGCACATTGAAGGCCAGCGCCAGCAGCGGACTCACCGCTTTCAGCGAATAGAACAGCAGCAGGCTCAAGGCCACCGCCGGCAGGATGGCAACCAGCCAGGCCAAAACGCCATGGCGTTCGGCGCCGGCGTTCAGATTACGCTCGAGATGGTTGGCATAACGGGTAAACAACAACCACACCCGGTTGCGATTGCCGAGCGGTCTCAGCTGCTCCAGGGCCAGGGCGAGAATCAGGGAGATCAGAGTCATGGGTTCTGGATGTGATTTTCACGGGACCGCTGGGGAAGATACCATAAAGGCCAGCGTACGCCCACCCGCAGGCGGCGCAAATGCGAAGGGCGCCGTTCAGGCGCCCCGTTTCGATCACCGCGGACTCAGGCCGAACCAAGCAGACGGCGCCCGGTGACCGCTTCGCGCTGATTGCCGCCGCGGTCGTAGCCCAGCGTGGCGGCGGCGGCGGCGCGCAACACGCCCAGCGACTCCTCGACCTTGGCCAGCTTGTCGTTGACAAAGCTACCGTTCAGCTGATTGATGCTCTGCGCGCGGTTGACCGCGTCTTCCAGATCGGTCCAGGCCTCGCAGGCCGACGGCTTGTCGGCCAGCCAGATGTACAGCGTGTCGCGATCCAGCACGCCCAGCGACGCCATCAGGTTGCCGCGCGCCGCCGACTGCCGCGCCAGTTCGTCCAGCACCTGGCTCTTGCTGTCGGACAGCGACTCCAGCTTGCGTTCCTCGCCGTTGATCAACAGCTTCTGTTCTTCTTCCAGAAACGCAACCAGCCGGGACACGAGTTCGGCCTCGTCCCGGCAGAAATTCACAAACTCATCGATGACTGACATGTTCCCGCTTCTTCCATGCCGCCCGTCAGCCGTTCAACAGCTCCTGGGCCGAAGAGATCAGGCCGTCGGCGATCTTGTCGGCGTTGATGCTGAAGCTGCCGTTGGCGATCGCGGACTTGATCGACTCCACCTTGGCGGCGTCGAACGACGGTTGCTGCGTGCTGGGATCGTTGCCGATCGCGCTCAGACGGCTGGCGACCGAATTGATCTGCACATTGTCGCTGCTGCTGCCGGCGCTGCTGGCGGAACTTGACGGCGCACGAGCGGCAGTCTTGCCCTGCGTGCCGTAGGTGCCGGACAGCTTGCCCGAATTGTCGATTTTCATGGCCAGGCCTTCCCGTAGCTAAACTCAACTGATCCTATTATCGACCGAAAAAACAATCTCTTGAACTCTTTTTTCACAGCCGCCGCGCGCTAGAAAACCACGGCCACGCTGCCGTCGGCCTGCACCATGCCTCGCACTACCCTGCCGGTGCTCAGCCGCACGCTGATCTGGTCGCCCTGGGCGGCGTTGCCCAGCGCCGTGCCTTCGGCCTCGGCGCTGAAGCCGTCGCCCTGCGCCATCACCTTGACCTGCTGGTTGCTGCGCACCAGATAAGGCGCGCGCACCATGAAGTTGCGCAGCCAGGCCCCGGTCGGCGCGCCGGTCCGCATCACCTGGCCGATCGCCTGGCTGGCGTCGGTCAACACATTGCCGGCCAGCGCCGGATTGCTGATGTCGACCAGCCTGACGTCGTCGGCGGTGATCTGCTCTCCGGGCGCCATCGCCCGGTTCAGCGCCACGCCGACGCGCTTTTCGTTGATCTTCACCGGACCGGAATCCGCAACGCCCAGCCCAGGTCGGGGCAGGACACGGCCACCGCGGTGGCGCCGGTGGTCACGCCGGGCGTCGCCCAGTCGGCCTTCGGCTTGTCGCAGGCAGGCACTACCAGCCGCCGATCCAGCTGTCCCAGCGTCCAGGTCGCGGCGCGCAGGGCCAATTCGTGTTTCAGGAACTGATCCGCCAGCTTCTCCAGCAGGCCCAGGTTCTGATTGCCGGCCGCCCAGGCCGGCGCCGCCAGCATCAGGCAACAACAGCACAACAGTATTCTTCGCATGCCGTATTTTAGCCGAAGCCGCGGCGATGGCGCGATGCCGATTGACAACACTCCCCGACCTCTCGAATAATCGTTTGAATAGAGCTTAGACTCTTGACACTAAATACAACATCAACATACTCGTTTGTCGAGGAGGAACTCGATGCGCAGCCGCCTGACCGTTATCGCCCTGGCCACCGCACTAACCATGCCCGCCGTAGCCAACGCTTACAGCAATTTCTATTTCTTCGGGGACAGCCTGTCCGACATCGGCGCCTTTGGGGGCCAAGGCGGCCTGCCTGTCGGCGCTCACTGGACTTATCAGAACAAGCCCAACTGGACATCCGTCCTGACGGGACACTACGGCCAGAGCTCCGTCGCCAACAATCCGAGCAATCCGCAGAACACCAGCAGCACGGGCAACAACTATGCCCAGGGCGGCGCCGTTGCGCAGAGCTATCAATCGATTACCCAGTTCCCGGGCACAACCGGCGCGAGCGGCTCCGTCGAGCAGTTCGGCCCGGACGGTCAGACCGCCATTCTGGAACTGCCGACCCAGGTGCAGAACTACCTCGCCTCCACCGGAGGCAAGGCCAATCCCAATGCCGTGTATTCGGTATGGATAGGCGGCAACGACTTGTCGGCAGCGGCAGGCACGCTGAGTTCGGACACGACGGGCACGACCGCGACCAAGCTGTTGGCCACCTCCGCGGCCACGGCCAGCCAATTGATCGGCGCCTTGCAAGGCGCCGGCGCGAAAACCATCATCGTCCCGAACGTCCCCAATCTCGCGTCGGCCCCTGCCGCGCTGTACCAGACCGTGCAAGGCGTGGCCACCGCGGTCGGCCAGGGCGCGGGCCTCAGCGGCGCGAACCTGGCAGCCTATGTCAACAATGCGGTAGGCGCCGCCTGGACGGCTGTCAGCAGCGGCAACGCAACGCAGGCCAACCAGGCAACCGTCATTGCCCAAGCATTGGCGGCCGCCAACACCGCGATGGGCGCGCCGGACTCCGTCACGACCCTGACCGCGCGCTACAACACCACGCTGGCCGCCTTGCAGCAACTGACCAGCGGCTATAACAGCCTGGTCGACCTCAGCCTGCAGACCAGCGGACAACAGCATGGCGTTGTGCGCGCGAACATTGCCCAGCTGATGACGGAAATCAGCGCCAATCCGGGCAAGTACGGTTTCACCAACACGATTGGCTCGATCTGCGCTGCCGACGCCATCACCTGCTCGCAGTCGGCCTACAACCAGAACTACGTATTCACCGACGGCCTGCACCCGACGCCCGCCGCGCATCAGATCATAGGCGACTACATCTATGGCCTGCTGCAGGCGCCGTACTTCGCCGGCGCCATCCCGGAAGCGTCGTTGAGCAACGCCCGCCAGCTGGGCGGCGCGCTCGACGCCCGCTATCAGGCGATACGCTCGCAGCAACGCGCGGTCGGCACCGTCAGCGCCTTCGTCGACGGCGCCTTCAGCAGCGACAAGGTCGGCTACGACAACGGCCTGAGCGCCAAGCCCAAGGGCCAGCTGTACACGCTGGGCATAGACTACCAGGCCACCCCCGCGCTGAGCGTCGGCATCGCGATGTCGCGCCAGCAGGGCAAGACCGATATCGACAGCGGCGGCTCGGCCGGCAGCATCAACGACCGCAGCACGCTGATGAGCGGCCTGGTCAGCTACAACCAGGACAAGTTCTGGGTGGACGGCGACCTGCATATCGGCTCCGGCGATCTGGACCTGAGCCGCAATGTGACGCTGGGTTCGGCCTCGATCACCGAAAGCGGCAAGACCCACGCCACCCAGTACGGCGTGCGCGTCGGCGGCGGCTACCGCCTGCAGTACCGCGGCCTCACCACCGGTCCGGTGGCCGGCCTGGAATACAACTACGCCAACATCAACGGCTACAACGAGCAGAACGGCGACAGCAGCAGCATGTGGTACAACGGCCAGCACATCAGCTCGCTGATCGGCCGCGTCGGCTGGCAGCTGGACGCCACCATCGGCAAGTTCAGCCCGTACGCCAAGGTCAGCCTCGCCCACGAGTTCAAGCAGGACGACCGCAGCGTGACTTCCGGCCTGACGTCCAGCATAGGCGACTGGACCACCAATCTCGGCAAGCCGGGCAGCAACTGGATGGAATGGACCGCCGGCGTCAGCGCCAACTTCAGCAAGAGCGTCACCGCCTTCGGCCAGCTGACCGCCACCAGCGGCAGAAACGGCGGCAACCAGGCCGGCGGCAATATCGGCGTCGCGGTCTCGTTCTGAGTCCCGCCCGCCGCAAAAGAAACAGGCTCCGCATGGAGCCTGTTTTTTTATTGCCGTCGCCGGTCGGGATCAGCCCAGGGCCTGCTCGATCAGCGCCTTCACCGCGCCGGCGTCGGCCGGCAGCGTCACCACCCGCTGCGGCAGCGACTCCAGATGCTCGAAACCGGCCGGGCGCGGCGGATCGCGGTCCAGCGCCTCGCGTATGGTCTCGGCGAACTTGGCCGGCAGCGCCGTTTCCAGGCAGACGACGTTCTCGCCGTCGCGGCGCAACTGGCGCGCCACCTTGATGCCGTCGGCGGTATGGGTATCGACGATTACGCCGTCCTCGGCGTCCACCCGCCGTATCGTCGCGATGCGGTCGGCGTGGTCGCTGCTGCCGGAGACGAAGCCGAAGGCCTCGCGCACCCGACCCATCGTTTCCGCATCCAGCTGGAAGCCGCCGCCGGCGTCCACCTCGGTCCACAAGCGCTTGACCTCGGCGCCGTCGCGGCCGACCAGATCGAACACGAAGCGCTCGAAGTTGGACGCCTTGGAGATGTCCATCGACGGGCTGGACGTGACATAGGTGCGATCGCTGCCGCGCGGCGCGTAGCGGCCGGTGCGGAAGAACTCGTCCAGCACGTCGTTCTCGTTGGTGGCGACGATCAGGCGGTCCACCGGCAGGCCCATGCTGCGCGCCACGTGGCCGGCGCAGACATTGCCGAAGTTGCCGGACGGCACGCAGAAGCTGACCTTCTCGTCGTTGCTCTCGGTCGCGCGGAAATAGCCGTTGAAGTAGTACACCACCTGGGCGACGACGCGTGCCCAGTTGATCGAGTTGACGGTGCCTATCTTGTGGCGCGCCTTGAAGGCGTGGTCGTTCTGCACCGCCTTGACGATGTCCTGGCAGTCGTCGAACATGCCGTCGATGGCGATATTGTGGATGTTCTCGTCCTGCAGACTGTACATCTGCGCGCGCTGGAAGGCGCTCATCTTGCCGTCCGGGCTCAGCATGAACACATTGATGCCGCGCTTGCCGCGCATCGCGTACTCGGCGGCGGAGCCGGTGTCGCCGGAAGTGGCGCCGACGATGTTCAGCGTCTCGCCGCGCGTGTCCAGCACATGCTCGAACAACTGGCCGAGGAACTGCATCGCCATGTCCTTGAACGCCAGCGTCGGGCCGTTGGACAGCTCCAGCACGGCCAGGCCGTCATGCAGGCGCTTGACCGGCGTGATGGCCTCGCTGCCGAAGGTTTCCGGACGGTAGGCCCGCTCGACGATGCCCTTCAAGTCGTCCGCCGGGATGTCGTCGGCGAACAGGCGGATGATCTCGAAGGCCAGCTCGGCGTAGCCCAGCTGCCGCCAGGCGTCCAGCGTGGCGCGGTCGATCCGGGGATAGCGCTCCGGCAGCAGCAGGCCGCCGTCCGGCGCCAGGCCCATCAGCACGGTGTCGCAGAACGGCAGCGGCGCCATGCCGCCGCGGGTACTGATGTATCGCATCAACGTTGTTCCAGGTATTGGCCGCAGGCGGCGGAGGCTTCCTTCAGCCTCTGCTTGCCGCGCGGATCGTCTTTCTTGATCTGGCCGGTGACCACGCCCATCACCTCTTCCTCGGTGAAGGTGCCGGCCAGCTTTTCGCTGGCGCACTGGCAGTAGCGTTGCACCTGCTCGTTGCCGGGCTGGCCGACGCCGTCGGACGCCGGCGTGCGCTTCAGGCAGCCTCGCATCAGAAAGCCTTGCAGCAGCTGATGCTGCCCGGGGCTGAGCGGCGTGGCGGCGGCGACGCCGGCCAATAAGGCGGCGCACAGGCCGGCTTGCCAAAGTCTAGTCATTCAGTTCTTCCATCCTCAGGCGCACCACCTTGCCGGCCACGCTGTCCAGCGCTTCGATGCCGGCTATGGCGCGGTTGATCGCTTTTTCCTGCACCCGGTGGGTCAGGATCACCACTTCGGCGGTGCCGTCGGACACCGAGCCCTTCTGGATCAGCGCCTCGATCGAGATGCCGTTCTCGGCCAGCAGGAGGGTGATGCTGGCCAGCACGCCGGCGCGGTCTATCGCCCCGATGCGCAAGTAATAGGAACTGGTCACCTCCGCTATCGGCAGGATGGGCAGATTCTGCAGCTGATCCGGCTGGAAGGCGAGGTGCGGCACCCGATGTTCCGGGTCCGAGGTCAAGAGACGGGTGACGTCGACGATGTCGGCCACCACCGCCGACGCGGTCGGCAAGGCGCCGGCGCCGGCGCCGTAGTACAGCGTCGGTCCCAGCGCGTCGCCCTTGACCAGCACCGCGTTCATCACGCCGTTGACGTTGGCGATCAGCCGGCCCTCCGGGATCAGCGTCGGGTGCACGCGCAGCTCGACGCCGGTCTCGGTGCGGCGGGTCAGACCCAGCAGCTTGACGCGGTAACCGAGCTCCTCGGCGTAGCGGATGTCGCGGCCGTCGAGCTGGCTGATGCCTTCCAGATAGCACTGGTCGAACTGCATCGGGATGCCGAAGGCCAGCGCCGCCATGATGGTCAGCTTGTGGCCGGCGTCGTGGCCCTCGATGTCGAAGGTCGGATCGGCCTCGGCGTAACCGAGCTTCTGCGCCTCGGCCAACACGTCGGCGAAGCTGGCGCCCTTGTCGCGCATCTCGGTCAGGATGAAGTTGGAGGTGCCGTTGATGATGCCGGCTATCCACTCGATGCGATTGGCGGCCAGGCCCTCGCGCAGGGTCTTGATGATGGGGATGCCGCCAGCCACCGCCGCCTCGAACGCCACCATCACGCCCTTTTCCTGGGCGCGGGCGAAGATTTCGGTGCCGTGCAGCGCCAGCAGCTTCTTGTTGGCGGTGACCACGTGCTTGCCGTTGGCGATCGCCTTCAGCACCAGATCCTTGGCGACGGCGTCGCCGCCGATCAGCTCGACGACGATGTCGACGTCCGGATTGTCGACGACCTGCAGCGCATCGTCGACCAGCGACACGTCCGGCCCCAGCGCGGCGCGCGCCTTGGCCATGTCGCGGCTGGCCGCCTGCAACAGGCGGATCTCGCGGCCGGCGCGGCGGGTGATCTCACCGGCGTTCCGTTCCAGCACGGTGGCGGTGCCGCCGCCTACGGTTCCGACGCCCAGCAGGCCGATATTGATCGGTTTCATGCACATCTCCATTCAGTCCCTGTTTTTGTCTCGGCCGAAGGCCGTCTGGACAGGCTTGTCCTGTCCGGGTGGTCCTCAGCGTCTTTTGCGAGCATCTCAGCCCGGTCAGCGCCAAAAGGCGGCGGGAATCGAACCCGCCGCCGCGTTCAAACGCTTACTCGGCGGCGCCGTGACGCTTGCGGTAACTTTCCAGGAAGCGCGCGATCCGGCCGATGGCCTCGATCAGATCGTCCGAGTTGGGAAGGAATACCACGCGGAAGTGATCCGGCGCAATCCAGTTGAAACCGCTGCCCTGCACCAGCAACACCTTTTCCTGCTGCAGCAATTCCAGGATGAATTGCTGGTCGTCGGCGATAGGATAGACCTTGGGATCCAGTCGCGGGAACAGATACAGCGCGCCCTGCGGCTTGACGCAGCTGACGCCCGGAATCTCGGTCAACAGCTTGTGCGCGAGGTCGCGCTGGCGCGCCAGCCGCCCGCCCGGCGCCACCAGGTCGTTTATGCTCTGGTAGCCGCCCAGCGCCGTCTGGATCGCGTACTGCGACGGCACGTTGGCGCACAAGCGCATCGAGGCCAGCATGTTCAGGCCCTCGATATAGTCCCTGGCGTGCTTCTTCTCGCCGGACAGTATCATCCAGCCGGCGCGGTAGCCGCAGGCGCGGTAGTTCTTCGACAGGCCGTTGAAGGTCACCACGAACAGGTCCGGCGCCAAGGACGCGATCGAGGTGTGCTCGACCTCGTCGTACAGCACCTTGTCGTAGATCTCGTCGGCGTAGACGATCAGCTGGTGCTGGCGGGCCACGTCGACGATGCGCTGCAGCAGTTCCGGCGGATACACGGCGCCGGTCGGATTGTTCGGATTGATGATGACGATGGCGCGGGTGGACGGCGTGATCTTGGCCTGGATGTCCTCGATGCTGGGGAACCAGCCGTTCTCCTCCTCGCAGCGGTAGTGCACCGCCTTGCCCCCGGCCAGGCTGACCGCCGCGGTCCACAGCGGATAGTCCGGCGCCGGCACCAGCACCTCGTCGCCGTTGTCCAGCAAGGCCTGCATCGCCATCACGATCAGTTCGGACACGCCGTTGCCGACGATGATGTCGTCCATCGCCACATTGGGCAGATGCTTCTGCTGCGCGTAGTGCATGATGGCCTTGCGCGCGGCGAACAGGCCCTTGGAATCGGAATAGCCCGACGCCGCCGGCAGGTTGGCGATCACGTCCTCGATCAGCTCGTCCGGCGCGAAGAAGCCGAACGGCGCCGGATTGCCGATGTTCAGCTTGATGATGCGGTGACCCTCGTCCTCCATCCGCTTGGCGTGCTCGAGCACCGGACCGCGGATGTCGTAACAGACATTGGCGAGTTTCTGCGATTTATGGACTGGCTGCATGGCGGCGGCGGCTTCCGTATCTGGCCGCCCGCCGGACGGAACGGCGTTGCGTTGGCGGTGTGCTTGTTTCATGGGATCTCTGTAATCGTCGGCGCCCGGCGCTGGAAACCATCTTCAGGGCGTGGTCGCGCCATGGCCGGGTCTGGGTATAATCCTATCCCAATCTTTGGTGCGCTGCACAGCGCCGCCGCGCGGCCCACCCGCCGCGCGCCAAACTCACGCCAACGGAGCCAATTCCGATGAAAATGCATCAGTCGCTGGGACAGGGC
Organism: Chromobacterium sp. ATCC 53434; assembly: GCF_002848345.1. Classification (NCBI taxonomy): domain Bacteria; kingdom Pseudomonadati; phylum Pseudomonadota; class Betaproteobacteria; order Neisseriales; family Chromobacteriaceae; genus Chromobacterium; species Chromobacterium sp. ATCC 53434. The sequence continues at coordinate 3,925,958 of NZ_CP025429.1, forward strand.
AGGAATCTGTTCACCGGCTATGGCGACGGCCATGTGCTGATCAACGCCGAACGCCATGACGGCAATCTGATCGTCAGCGGCGACGAAATCGCCGCCTGGGCCGCGCCGGACTTCGCCGGCCTCGCCGCCGAACATTTCGACGCGCTGCTGGCCTACCGGCCGGAAGTGGTGCTGTTCGGCTCCGGCCGCAGCCAGCGCTTCGTCCATCCGCGGCTGTACGCGGCGCTGACCGGCGCCGGCATCGGCGTCGAGTGCATGGACACCCAGGCCGTCTGCCGCACCTTCAACATCCTGCTGGCCGAAGACCGCCGCGTCGTCGCCGCGCTGCTGGCGATCTAAAGCCCCTCTTCCTTTCGCGGCCCGCCGCCGTCGCGGTGGTAAATCCACACCACGGCGGCCGAGGCCAGCGACACCAGCGCCAGCAAGGCGAACAGCGCCGCCTGGCTCCAGGCCAGGCCGATCAGCACGCCGCCCAGCCACGGCCCCAGCACCGAACCGACGCGGCCGATGCCCAGGCTCCAGCCGACGCCGGTGGCCCTAAGGCCGGTCGGATAGGCGCTGGCCGCCAGCGCGTTGACCGCCGGCTGGCCGCCTATGATCAGGAAACCGACGCCGAACAGCGCCGCGTACAATCCCAGCACCTGCCCCTCCACCCGGCCCAGCAGCCACAGGCCCAGCGCCGCCAGCAAAAAGCAGGCCGGCAGGACACGCCGGAAACCCTGGCGGTCTATGCACCAGCCCAGCAACAAGGTGCCGGCCACGCCGCCCAGCTGCAGCATGCTGCCGGCCAGGAGCGCGTCGCGCATCGTCAGCCCCTGCGCCCGCAGCAACGACGGCATCCAGTTGGACAGGAAATACAGCACGATCAAGTTGAGAAAGCTGAGCAGCCACAGCAACAGCGTGCGCCGGGCCAGGCCGTCGCCGAACAACGCGGCCACCGGGCTTTGCGACGGCAAGCTCTCCGCCAGCCACGGCCGGCAGTCCGCCGGCAGCGCCGGCTCCATCCGCCGCAGCCAGAACAAGGCCTGCGCCGACTTGCCGCGCAGCAGCAGAAAGCGCGCCGATTCCGGCAAGCCACGCAGCATCGGCAGCCACAGCAGCAAGGGCGCGACGCCGCCGACGACAAAGACCGCGCGCCAGCCATGCGCCGGAATCAGCCACGCCGCCAGCAAGCCGCCAAGCAGCGCGCCGGCGGTGAAAAACCACAGGAAATCACCATCATCAGGCTGGCGCGCCTACGCGCCGGACTGTACTCGCCGGCCAGCGCCATCGCGTTCGGCATGATGCCGCCCAGGCCCAGGCCGGTCAGAAAACGCAGCGCGATCAGCTGCGGCAGCGTCTGCGCGGCCGCCGTCGCCAGCATGCCGGCCGAAAACATCAGCGTGCAAACCAGCAGCACCGGCCGGCGGCCGATCCGGTCGGCCAGCGCGCCGAACAGCAAGGCCCCCAGCAACAGGCCGAACAGGCCGGCGCTGAACACCGGCCCCAGCGCCGACTTGGCGATGCCCCAGTCTTCCAGCAAGGCCGGCGCGACATAGCCCATCGCCTGCACGTCGAAGCCGTCCAGAATCATGCACAGCCCGCACAAGACCAACAGCCGGTACTGAAACCCGCCCAACGGCCGCCCGTCCAGCCACTTGCCCAACTCCATGCCCGCTCCTTCGATATGCGAATGTCAAAGCAGCATCGAAGAAAGGCAGGAACGGGTCAAGCTGCGGCGCAGCACTCAAGACCGGCCAGCCAGACACAAACGGCGCCGCCAAACAAAATGCCGCCCACTCCCCGCAAGTGGACGGCATTCGCCAAAACCTCCTCAAAGCGGGCTTGAACGGCCCGCCCGGCCATCAATGCAACTTCAAGGCCGGCCGCGCCGCCCGTCTCAGCTTGTCGCCGATGAACAGCAGTATCGCCAGCACCCAGCCGTGAACCGCGGCCTGATGCATCCGGTACAAGGACGCGTAGATCAGCTTCGCGCCGCGGCCCTCGACGTGATAGTCGCGCTTGGGACCGACCAGCGCCGCCAGACTGCCGACCGCGGTATGCTTGCCCAGCGACACCATCATGCCCTGCGGCTTGAACGCGAACGGCCTCGCCGGCAGATCGTCCAGCCGCCGCGCCAGCTCGTCGGCCAGATAGCGCGCCTGCTGGTGCGCCACCTGGGCGGTCGCGGACAGCATGCGGCCGCTGTCGCCGTCCGGCGCGGCGGCGCAATCGCCCATCGCGTAGACGCAGTCGCCGCCGGCGCAGTGCAGACGGGTGTCGACCACCAGTTGGTTGACGCGGTTGGTCTCCAACCCGTCCAGGCCGGCCAGCCAGCCCGGCGCCTTGACGCCGGCCGCCCACACCGTGATGTCGGCCTCCACCTTGCCGCCATCAAGCAGCGCGACGCCGTCGGCCTCCACCGCCGCCACCCGGCTGCCGGTCAGCACCCGGATGTTCTTGCCGGCCAGCTGTTCCTCGGCATAGGCCGACAAGGACGGCGGCGCGGCGGCCAGGATGCGGTCGGCGCCTTCGATCACGCTGATCCTGACCCGCTCCGGCTGCAGGCGCGCGCCGTAATGATGCAGCTCGCACATGGTGTGGTTCAGCTCGGCCGCCAGCTCGACGCCGGTGGCGCCGCCGCCGACGATGGCGATGGACAGCGCGCGCGCCGGCGCCAGGCCGCCGCTGGCGCGGAAGGCCTGTTCCAGCACGCGGTGGCGCAGCTTTTCCGCGTCGGCCGGCGTGTTGAGGAACATCGCGTGTTCGGCCACGCCGGGCGTGCCGAAATCGTTGGCCTCGGCGCCGACCGCGATCACCAGCCAGTCGTAGGGCACGTCGCGCTCCGGACTCAGCTCGCTGCCGTCGTGGCCCGCTATGGCCGCCAGCCGGATCGCGCGCCGGCCCTGGTCCAGCCCGGTCATGTAGCCGAATTCGAAATCGTAGCCGTTGCGATAACCGTGGGCGAAGTAATTGACCTCGTCCTCGCCTGTGTTCAGCGCGCCGGTGGCCACCTCGTGCAGCAGCGGCTTCCAGATATGGGTCGGAGAACCGTCCACCAGCACGATCTGCGCGCGGTGGCGCGCCCCCAGCGTGCGCCCCAGACGGGTGGCCAGCTCCAGCCCCCCGGCTCCTCCGCCGACGATGACGATGCGCGGCAAGGCCGCGTTGCGGCTCAGCATAAGCAACTCCTTATTAGTGGTATTTTTTCGCCAAGATTACCGTATTTCCGCGCCAGCGGGAGGTCTCGGCCGACAATTAGCACCATGCCATGCCCTGAAGATGCCAATTGCTTGATTCTTCTAAGCTTCCGCGTCGATCCCGCGGCCGTCCGCCCAGAAAAAATGCCGCTCATCCCGAGAGGATGAACGGCATTTCGGACGACGCGGCCTGCGGCTACCAAAGCTGTCTCGCCAGCAGCGCGGCCAGCAGGATGGCGATCAGCAGCAACAGGAAATTCTGTCGTTTCTGCTCGCGCATCAACTGGATATAACCTTCCACCAGGAGGTCGGTCTTGGCCGACGACAGCGTCTCGTGCAGCTTGCGCGGCAGCGTCGGCAGCGTGGTCGCCCATTGCGGCGCCTCGTTCTTCAGCGTGCGCAGCAGGCCGCGCCAGCCTACCTGCTCGTTCATCCACTTGGTCAGGAACGGCTTGGCGGTGTCCCACAGATCGAGATCCGGGTCCAGTTGCCGGCCCAGGCCCTCGATGTTCAGCAATGTCTTCTGCAGCAGCACCAGCTGCGGCTGGATCTCGACATTGAAGCGGCGGCTGGTCTCGAACAGCCTCAGCAAGACCATGCCGAACGAAATCTGGCGCAACGGCTTCTCGAATATCGGCTCGCACACCGTGCGCACCGCAGCCTCCAGCTCCTCGGCGCGGGTATCCTTCGGCACCCAGCCCGATTCGATGTGGGCGGTGGCGACGCGGTGGTAGTCGCGGTTGAAGAAAGCCAGGAAATTGACGGCCAGGTAATGCTTGTCGTTGTCGGTCAGGCTGCCGACGATGCCGAAGTCGAGCGCGATGTAACGGCCGTCCGGCGCGACGAAGATATTGCCCGGATGCATGTCGGCGTGGAAGAAGCCGTGGCGGAACACCTGGGTGAAGAAGATCTCGACGCCGTAGCGGCTGAGCTTCTTCAAATCGATGCCGGCTTCACGCAATCTGTCGATCTGTCCGACCGGGATGCCATGCATCCACTCCAGCGTCAGCACTTCGCGGCTGGACTGGTCGTAGAACACCTCGGGCACGATCAGCAGCTCGGAGCCCTTGAAATTGCGCCGCAGCTGCGAGGCGTTGGCCGCCTCGTGCATCATGTCCAGCTCGTCGTGCAGGTATTTGTCGAACTCGGCCACCACCTCGCGCGGCTTCAGCCGCTTGCCGTCGGCGAACAGGCGCTCCACCCAGCCGGCCAGCGCCCGCATCAGCGCCAGGTCCTGTTCGATCACCGACAGGATGCCGGGGCGCAACACCTTGACCGCCACCTCGCGACCCCGCCCGCCATCCGGCTGCCTGAGCCAGGCCTTGTGCACCTGGGCGACCGAGGCGCTGGCCACCGGCCGCGGATCGAAATCGACGTAGACCTCCTCCACCCGGCGGCCCAGGCTGCTTTCCACGACTTGGCGGGCGATGGCGCCGTCGAACGGCGGCACCCGGTCCTGCAGCAGCGCCAGCTCCTCGGCGTATTCCGCCGGCAGCAGGTCGCGTCGGGTGGACAGCACCTGGCCGAACTTGACGAAGATCGGCCCCAGGCTTTCCAGCGCCAGCCGCACCCGGCGCGGCAACGGCGCCGAGGTGTCGCGGCGGATCGGACACAGGCCGAACAACTTGTGCAGCAAGGCGAGTTTGGAGTGCCCCTCGAGGAAATCGTCCAGACCGTAGCGGTACAGGGTGGCAATAATCTTCAGCGAACGCGATATCGGCATAAATCCGTCAGGTCTGGGAATTCTGTTTATTGAGTTCGGCTTCCAGCCGCGCCAGCCGCTTGTCCAGCCGGCCGGCGTCGTCCCGCAGGCGGTCCACGTCGGCGACGAAGCGCTGCACCAGATGGCGGCTGGCCAACAGCGCCGCCTCTTCGCGCAGATGCTCGATCCAGCCGTCGGCCAGGCGGAAGGCCAGCTGGCCCTTGAAACCGAACAGGCCGCGCGCCAGGTTCTCCATCCGCTCGGCGGCGACATCGCCGAACACGCGCGACAAGTCCTCGCCGGCATGCCAGCGCAGCTGGCCGACGATGCGGCCGACCGCCGTCGCCAGCTCGACGTCGCCGTCCAGCGAAATGTCGGACAGCCGCGGCGCCTGGCCGGACAGCTGCGACAGCATCGCGCCGTGGCGCAGCTTCAGCCTGGCCTCCGGCTCGCCGTCGCAAGACGCCAGCCAGCCTTCCGCCGTGATCACGCCGGACACCTCCAGCGGCGGCAAGGCGATCGCCACGCGGCGACCGGCATGGGCGGCCAGTTCGGCGCGCCGCGCCGGATGCTGGTTCAGCAAATGATTGAAAGCCGCGATCTGGATGGCCATGGCTCGCTCTCCCGCGAGATCAGAATTTGACGCCCTTGTGCAGCGCAACAACGCCGCCGGTCAGATTATGGTAGTCCACCTTGCCGAAACCGGCGTCCAGTATGATCTGCTTCAGCGTCTCCTGGTCCGGATGCATCCTTATCGATTCGGCCAGGTACTGGTAGCTTTCGGCATCGTTCGCCACCAGCTTGCCCATGATGGGCAGCGCCTTGAACGAATAGAAATCGTAGATCGGCGACAGCGGCTTCCACACCTTGGAGAATTCCAGCACGAACAGCTTGCCGCCCGGCTTCAGCACGCGGCACATCTCCTTCAGCGCAGCGTCTTTATGCGTCATATTGCGCAGGCCGAAGGCGACCGACACCGCGTCGAAATAGTTGTCCGGAAACGGCAGCTTCTCGGCGTCGGCCAGCGACACCGGCAGGATCAGGCCCTCGTCCAGCAGGCGGTCGCGACCGACAGTCAGCATCGAGCTGTTGATGTCGGTCAGCCACACTTCGCCGCTCTTGCCGACGCGCTTGGCCCAGCCGCGCGACAGGTCGCCGGTGCCGCCGGCAATGTCCAGCACCTTGTCGCCGGCGCGCACGCCCGAGGTCGTCAGCGTGAAATGCTTCCACACCCGGTGCAGGCCGCCGGACATCAGGTCGTTCATCACATCGTATTTGCCGGCCACCGAGTGGAAGACTTCGGCCACCTTGCCGGCCTTGTCGCTTTCCGCCACGGTCTTGTAACCGAAATGCGTGGTCTTATCCATATTCACTCCCTGCTCGCGCCGGCGGCGGCGAGCTTGTCCAGATATTGCTGCCAATACTGGTCGCGCTTGGCGCCCAGTTCATATAGGTAAGTCCAGCTGAAGAGCCCGCTGTCGTGGCCGTCGTCGAACACGATCTTCAAGGCGTAATGGCCGACCGGCTCCAGCGCCGTGATGCCCACATGCATCTTGCCGGTCTGCAGCTTCTCCTGGCCGACGCCGTGGCCGCGAACCTCGGCCGACGGCGAATGGACGCGCAGGTATTCGCACGGCAGCTCGAAACGGGCGCCGTCGTCGAAGGCGATCTCCAATATCTTGGACAGCTGGTGCAGTTGGATTTCCACCGGCTGGGCAGCCTCTGGCGCAAGTCCGGACATGGGCACTCCTCAATCAAATATTTTTCTTTGATCGCAAAGTTAAGTGATCAAAACCGATTCAGCCGTAAATCACAGCAGGGAACTGGAAAAGCGTTCCAACGACGATCAAAGCGATTGCGACTCTCTGCTGAATTGCCATTTTTTTATTTTGGGCATCCACAGGTTGTTGAGGAACATAAGTATATCCTCCGCCAGCATACCCGCTTGGACTCCCACGCCATAAAAGCACAGTCCCAACTCCTACCAAACACATGCCCAAAATCGTCATCAGCTTAAGCAGAATTTGGCAGGCCATGGGCGTTAGTCCTTGCGCTCCAGCAACATGGCATCCCCGTAGCTGAAGAAGCGGTATTCCTTCTCCACCGCGTGGCGGTAGGCGGCGCGGATCTCGTCGTAGCCGGCGAAGGCCGACACCAGCATCAGCAGCGTCGACTTCGGCAGGTGGAAATTGGTCAGCAGGCGGTCCACCACGCGGAAACGGTAGCCTGGCGTGATGAAAATGTCGGTCTCGCCGCGACCCGCCGTCAACTCGCCGCCGCGGGCGGCCGACTCCAGCGCGCGCACGCTGGTGGTGCCGACGGCCAGCACGCGGCCGCCGCGGGCGCGGGCGGTCGCGACGGCGTCCACCGTGGACTGCGAAATCTCGTAGATCTCGCTGTGCATCTTGTGCTCGGCGACATTGTCCACCTTCACCGGCTGGAAGGTGCCGGCGCCGACGTGCAGCGTGACGAAGGCGGTTTCCACGCCCTGGGCCTTCAGGCCCGCCAGCATCTCGTCGGTGAAATGCAGGCCGGCGGTCGGCGCCGCCACCGCGCCCTGCTCGCGGGCGTAGACGGTCTGGTAGCGCTCGTCGTCGTCGTTGCCGGCGCTGCGCTCGATATACGGCGGCAGCGGCAGCTTGCCGGACGCCTCTAGGATGTCGAACACATTGTCGTCGGCCAGGAAGCGCAGCTTGAACAGCGAATCATGCCGCTCCACCATCTCCGCCTCCCAGCGGCCGGCGAAGATCAGCCGGCTGCCCGGCTTAGGCGCCTTGGACGCGCGGACGTGGGCCAGCGCGGTGTGGTCGTCCAGCACGCGCTCGATCAGGGCCTCCACCTTGCCGCCGCTGGCTTTTTCGCCGAACAGCCGGGCGCGGATGACGCGGGTATCATTGAACACCAGCAAGTCGCCGGCTTGCAGGCAGGAGGGGAAATCGGCGAAAGCCAGATCGGACAGCGACGCGCCGTCCACGCGCAGCAGGCGGCTGGCGCCGCGCACGGCCGGCGGATGCTGGGCGATCAAGGCCTCGGGCAAATGGTAATCAAAGTCGGAAAGCTGCATGGCGGGAACTGTCATTCAGAATCGGCAAATTATACCCGCCCGCTTCCGCCCGGCACAGTGCCGTGCAACAAGACCGTCATTTGCCGGGTCGGTCGCCATGCTGATATTCTATTGGCATATCGCAAATTCACCACAATGCCAAAGCACTGCAAAACCTAGCGTTTTCACTCTAAAAACCAGGACAAACCGCATGGCGACAAGCTCAAACACTCGTTTCAAATTCCTCAAATACTGGACATCTTGCGGCGAAGTGCGGCAAACTCGCGGCCAAGATGAAAAACAGGAGTCAGGCCTTGAGCCGATCCATCCTTGTGCTGCACGGCCCTAACCTCAACTTGCTAGGGGTGAGGGAACCTCAACACTACGGCCAGGACACCCTTGACGCCATCAACCAGCGGCTGGCCGCGCAGGCCAAGGCCGCCGGTTTCGCCCTGTCGGCGCTGCAAAGCAATGCCGAACATGTACTGATAGAACGCATACACCAATGTCTGGATGACGGCACCGCCTTCATTCTGATCAATCCGGCCGCGTTCACCCACACCAGCGTCGCATTGCGCGACGCGCTGGCGGCGGTGAAGCTGCCGTTCATTGAAGTACATCTATCCAACGTCCACGCCCGCGAGCCGTTCCGCCAGCATTCGTATTTTTCCGATCTGGCGCTCGGCGTGATCTGCGGACTGGGCGCCCATGGTTACGAGCTGGCCCTTGCGCACGCCTTGCGGCATCTGTCCGCGCAAGCCTGACCGCCGTTACTGACAGAACATCCCATTCGAAGGATTGACAATGGACCTGCGTAAACTGAAGAAACTGATCGATCTGGTCGAAGAGTCCGGCATCGCCGAACTGGAAGTGACCGAGGGTGAGGAGAAAGTCCGCATTACCCGCGTGTCGGCCAACCAGCAACAGGCTTATGTCCAGCCGATGGCGCAGATGTACGCGCCGGCCCCGGTTTCCGCTCCGGCCGCCGCCGCCGAAGCCGCTCCAGCCGCCGCCCCGGCCAACGACAAGAACGCGATGAAGTCGCCGATGGTCGGCACCTTCTACCGTTCGCCCAGCCCGGGCTCCAAGTCCTTCATCGAAGTGGGCCAAAGCGTCAGCGCCGGCGACACGCTGTGCATCATCGAGGCGATGAAGCTGATGAACGAGATCGAAGCCGACCGTTCCGGCGTGATCAAGGCCATCCTGGTGGAAGACGGCCAGCCGGTGGAATACGGCGAACCGCTGTTCGTCATCGAATAAGGCGTTCGAACGACATCGCTAGATTCAGGGCACGGCCAAGGTCTGTGCCCTTGTCGTTTGACGTGACAGCAACGGCCCCCGGCCGAACGGGCGAAACGCCCCGCCGAGGCCTGTCCGCGGAGAAATTCCATGTTCGAAAAGATTCTGATCGCCAATCGTGGTGAAATTGCGCTGCGCATCCAGCGCGCCTGCCGTGAAATGGGCATCAAGACCGTGGTCGTGCATTCCGAGGCCGACCGCGAAGCCAAATACGTGAAGCTGGCCGACGAGTCGGTCTGCATCGGCCCGGCGCCGTCGACCAAGAGCTACCTGAACGTGCCGGCGCTGATCGCCGCCGCCGAGGTGACCGACGCCCAGGCCATCCACCCCGGTTACGGCTTCCTGTCGGAAAACGCCGACTTCGCCGAGCGCGTCGAGCAGTCCGGCTTCGTCTTCATCGGCCCGCGCCCCGACACCATCCGCACGATGGGCGACAAGGTGTCGGCCAAGCACGCGATGATTGAGGCCGGCGTGCCCTGCGTGCCCGGCTCCGACGGCGCGCTGCCGGACGATCCGGCCGAAATCGTCAAGATCGCCAAGAAGATCGGCTATCCGGTCATCATCAAGGCCTCCGGCGGCGGCGGCGGTCGCGGCATGCGCGTGGTCCACTCCGAGGGCGCGCTGATCAATTCGGTGCAGATGACCCGCACCGAAGCCGGCGCCGCCTTCGGCAATCCGACCGTCTACATGGAAAAATTCCTGGAGCTGCCGCGCCACATCGAAATCCAGATCCTGGCCGACGAGTACGGCAACGCCATCTATCTGGGCGAGCGCGACTGCTCGATGCAGCGCCGCCACCAGAAGATCATCGAGGAGGCGCCGGCGCCGGGCATCACCGACAAGCAGCGCCAGAAGATAGGCGAGGCCTGCGCCGAAGCCTGCCGCCGCATCGGCTACCGCGGCGCCGGCACCTTCGAGTTTCTGTACGAGAACGGCGAGTTCTACTTCATCGAGATGAACACCCGCGTGCAGGTCGAACATCCGGTGACCGAAATGATCACCGGCGTGGACATCGTGCAGGAGCAGATCCGCATCGCCGCCGGCGAGAAACTGCGCTATAAGCAAAAAGACATCGTGCTTTCCGGCCATGCGATGGAATGCCGCATCAATGCCGAGGACCCGTTCACCTTCGTGCCGTCCCCGGGCAAGATCGAGAGCTACCACCCGGCCGGCGGCCCCGGCATCCGCATCGACTCGCACATCTACCAGGGCTACACCGTGCCGTCGCACTACGACTCGATGGTCGGCAAGCTGATCGCCTACGGCGACACCCGCGAGCAGGCGATGGCGCGGATGCGCGTGGCATTGTCGGAAATGGCGATTTCCGGCATCAAGACCAATATCCCGCTGCACCAGGAACTGTTCCTGGATGCGGCCTTCCAGCGCGGCGGCACCAGCATCCATTATCTGGAACACCGCCTGCAGCAGAAAAAAGGGGAAGCCTGATGGCCTGGTTGCAAGCCACCATTGACTCCGATTCCGCGGTCGCCGAACGGCTGGCCGACGCCCTGATGGACGCGGGCGCCTTGTCCACCGCCATCGAGGACGCCTGGGCCGGCACCGACCGCGAACAGCCGATCTTCGGCGAGCCGGGCGAGCCGGTGGAGCAGATGTGGAGCCAGAGCCGCATCATCACCCTGTTCGACGAGAGCGCCGAGCCGGCGCTGCTGATCGCCGCCGCCGCCAACGCCTGCCGGCTGGCGGTGCCCAGCTACAAGCTGGAGCGCGTCGAGGAGCAGGACTGGGTGCGACTGACCCAATCGCAGTTCGAGCCCATCCGCATTTCCGACCGGCTGTGGATCACGCCGACCTGGCACGAGGCGCCGGCGCCAAACGCCGTCAACCTGCAGCTGGATCCGGGCCTGGCCTTCGGCACCGGCAGCCATCCGACCACCCGGCTGTGCCTGCAGTGGCTGGACAAGCAGCTCGCCGGCAACGAAAGCGTGCTCGACTACGGCTGCGGCTCCGGCATTCTGGCCATCGCCGCGCTGAAGCTGGGCGCCGCCTCCGCCGTCGGCATCGACATCGATCCGCAGGCGGTGCGCGCCAGCCGCGACAATGCCGAACAAAACGGCGTCGAGGCCGAGTTCCTGCTGCCCGACGCCACGCCGACCGCCCAATACGACGTGGTACTGGCCAATATCCTGGCCAATCCGCTGCGCATGCTGGGCGAGCTGCTGGCTAGCCATGTCAAAACCGGTGGTAGAATCGTGCTTTCCGGCATCCTCGCCGAACAGGCCGACGAGCTGTCGGCCATCTACGGCCAATGGTTCGAAATGGACGCGCCGGTGTTCGACGAAGGATGGACCCGCTTGACAGGAACCCGACGCGCCCAGGTATGACGTATACGACTCAGTGCCCAAACTGCCAGACCCGCTTCAAGGTCAACGACACCCAACTGGCGGCCGCCAACGGACTGGTACGCTGCGGGCGCTGTTCGCATGTATTCCGGGCACCTGAGCATTTCGTCGCCGCCCAGCCGGCCCCGGCGGTGACCGCCGCCGCGCCGGCGTCGGCCGAGCGCGATCCCATCGACGACTTCGAGCTGGAAGTGCCGGATTTCGATCCGCAGGCGCAGCAGGCAGACGAGACCGTCGCCGAAGCGGCAACGCCGGCCCAGCCGGATTCGCTGGACGCGCCGCCGCAGCAGGAACTGGAAGCGTTCCAGCGCGCGCTGGCCGAAGCGATGCAGAATCGCCACGCCACCGCGCCGATCGGCAATCCGTTCGACGAGCCCGAGGCGGAAGCCGCGACGGAGCCGGAAGTCTTCGGCAGCCGCCGCCGCGCCGAAACGACGCCGGAACCGGTCGCCGAGCCGCCGCGTCCCGTCGTCCGACCGTTGCCGGAACCCGAGCCGCCGCTGTTCACCGACGCCGACGCCGAGCAGGAAGACCAGGCGCGCCGCCAGCGGCGCAGCGCGCCTTGGCTGAATGGCGTGCTGGCGGCGCTGGGCACGCTGGGTCTGATGTTCCTGGCCGCGCAGCTGGTCTATATCAACCGCACCCGCATCTCGGCCGAAGTGCCGGAATCGCGGCCGGCGCTGGAGCGGCTATGCGACTCGCTGGGCTGCGAAGTGCCGTGGCCGACCGATATCGCGCGCATCCGCACCGAGTGGTCGGAGCTGGCCTTCGTCCCCGACTACCCGAACCTGATCCAGCTGTCGGCGACGCTGAAGAACCACGCGCAATACGCGCAGGCCTACCCGATGCTGGAAGTGACGCTGAAGGACAGCGACGACCAGGTGCTGATACGCAAGGTGTTCACGCCGAAGGAATACCTGAAGCCGGACGACTTCAAGCTGGGCCGCTTCAATCCGAACAGCGAGTCCAGGATCACCATGCGGCTGGACGCCGGCAAGGTGCATGCCATGGGTTACAGCCTGTATTGGTTCTATCCCTGAGCCAAAGCGCTGGCGGCCTTGCCTCCACCGTCCGCCAAGGCCACCCCCTTCAGTCCGCCGTCTCTAACTTGAAGCGAAACGACAAGCTCAAATTGGAATTGGGAAGACATTGATACTGCGCCAATGCGACGACAATGGCGGAGTGGAAAGCACCCCATTGCTCTTCAGGTAAAGGCCTATCAAAAACAATCGACAATAGCCCCTGGTAACGTCCCGCCGCATCCGTTCGGAACACGACTCTGACCTCACTCTCCACCCCAGCCTGCCGTGCCGGTTCCGGATATGCTGCGTTGACAATGTGAGTACACGTAACACGCTCCGCAAAAACTGGGCCGCTCAGGCCACTCAACACGCCCGCAAGCAGCAAAAACTTCCTCGGCATATTTAATTTCTCCGCTCCGCCAAAATATCACAACATTATTTCTTGAAAAACTCCTCCAGATACTCGACGAACACCCTGACCTTGCCCGGCACATGCCGGCGCACCGGATAGACCACCGACAGATCGAGGCAGTGCCAGTCGTAATCGGCCAGAATGGGCTGCAGGCGGCCGTCGGCCAGCGCCTGCTCGACCAGGAAGCGCGGCTGCAGCACCACGCCCATGCCGTTGACGGCGGCGTCGGTCAGCACGTCGCCGTTATTGGCCCGCAGCGGCCCCCTCACCTTGACCTTGCCCTGGACGCCGTCCGGCGCGCGGTAATCCCAGATATTGGGCTGGGCGGTCAGCGCGTACAGCAGGCACTGGTGCTCGGCCAATTCGGACGGATGGCGCGGCGTGCCGTGGCGGGCCAGATAGTCCGGCGAGGCGACCACCAGATCTCGGATCTGCGCCAGCCGGCGGGCCACCAGCGTCGAATCGGCCAGATTGGACACCCGGAGCGCCAGATCGAAGCCCTCCTCCACCAGATCGACGCGGCGGTCGTTCAGGTTCAGCTCCACCTCGATGCGCGGATGGCGCTGATGGAAGCCGCCTATGATGCGGCCGAGATAGCGCATGCCGAACGATACCGGCGCCGACACCCTGAGCCGCCCGGCCGGCTCGCTGGCGCCGTGAGACAACCTGGCGTCCAGCTCGTCCAGCTCCGCCAGCAGCCCGCCGGCCTGCGACAAATAGGTCTCCCCCGCCTCGGTCAACGACAGCTTGCGGGTGGTTCGATGCATCAGTCGCGCACCCAGCCGGTTTTCCAGCGCCGCCACCAGCTTGGTCACCATCGCCCGCGACAGCTCCAGCCGTTCGGCCGCGGCGACGAAACTGCCGAGCTCGGCCACGGCGACGAAGGCGCGTATTTCGGAGAAGCGGTCCATATTGTTTCTTTAAGTTAAATAATGATTTTCAAATAGACATATTTATTGAATATATAGTCGGTGGTCAAATAGCGCCATCTAATACGACTGGAACCCCCGCCATGAACCGTCTGCAAAATCCTTACCTGGCCGCCCTGCTGCTGCGTCTGTCGCTGGGCCTGATGTACCTGGCGCACGGCGCGCTGAAGCTGTTCGTGTTCACGCCGGCCGGCACCGCCGAATACTTCGCCAGCCTGGGCCTGCCCGGCTTCTTCGGCTATATCGCCATCGCGGTCGAGATCGGCGGCGGACTGCTGCTGCTGGCCGGCATCCAGGCGCGCTGGGTCGCCCTGCTGCTGGTTCCGCAGTTGCTCGGCGCCATCGCGCTGGTGCACGCCGCCAACGGCTGGATGTTCACCAATGCTGGCGGCGGCTGGGAATATCCGGCCTTCCTGATCGCCGCCTCCCTGGCGCTGTTCCTGCTTGGGCCAGCCGCCCCGCCGAGGCGCCGCGGCCTAAGCGAAGCGCCGACGCCGAAACCTCTATTCCGGCCCGCCAGCGCGGGCCGGTTTCGCATGCCAGCGTTTTTAGAGTCGCATTACAAAAATGCAACAACCCCTCCCCGCCGCGCTCGCGCGCCAAGTCCCTGCCAGATAAGCTCGATCCGCCGCCAAACCGCGCCAATGCTGCGTCGCAGCAAGAAACTAAGACAATTCTGACTTGCACATTTTCTTGATTGCCATCAAGCTGCTGCGTAATTCAAATGTAGTTTAACTACAAAATTGGCAATATACGCGGCAAGCCGCCGCAGGCGCCGACAGACCCCTCGTCTGTATATAATTGCCGAAAACCATGCAGGACAAGCCAAGTCGATGCCCTTGCCCCACCGGTCCGGATGGCGCGATAAAAAAAAACGGCTTGCTTGACGCTCGTAATAAAACGACTGGAATTATCCACGTATTGAGGAGTTTCACATGGGCACCACCGCACCAAGATTAGACATCCTCGCCCCTCTCTCCGGATGGCTGGTCCCGCTGGACAGCGTTCCGGACCCGGTATTCGCCGGCAAGATGGTAGGCGACGGCGTCTCTCTCGATCCGACCTCCGGCAGCCTGCTGGCGCCGGTCGGCGGCGTGATCAGTAATCTGCACTCCGCCCATCACGCGCTGACCATCACCACAGCCGAGGGCGTCGAGGTGATGGTGCACGTCGGAATCGATACCGTGATGCTGAAGGGACAGGGTTTCTACCCGCTGGTGCAGCAGGGGCAGCAGGTGTCCGCCGGCCAGCCTGTCATCGATTTCGACATCGACCAGGTGGGCCGCCACGCCGCTAGCCTGCTGACGCAGATCGTGGTGACCAATGGAGAAACCGTGACGCGGATGCAGGCGGCGCAAGGCCTGGTGACCGCCGGCCGCGACGTGGTGCTGACGCTGGAGCTCGCCAACGGCCGGGACGCGTCGCCGCTCGCCGGCGGCGAACCGTCGCTGTCGGCCGAAATCGCCATCGGCAACCCGGCCGGCCTGCACGCGCGGCCGGCGGCGGTGTTCGCTGCCAAGGCCAAGACTTTCGCCTCCGACATCCGCCTGCTGCTGGGCGACAAGGAGGCCAACGCCAAATCAGTGGTCTCGGTTATGGGGCTGGCGACCCAGCTGGGCGACCGGGTGCGAATCCGCGCCCAGGGCCCGGACGCCGAGGCCGCCCTGACGGAGCTGGCCCGGCTGCTCGACGAACGCTGCGGCGAAAAGGCCGACGAAGCGCCGGTCGCCCCCGCCGCCGAGCCGGCGAGCGCGCCGCAGCAGGACAGCGATACCCGGCTGGCCGGCGTCGGCTCCTCGCCCGGCATCGCCATCGGCCGCATCGTCCACCACCGGCTGCAGGAATTCGACGTGCCCGAACAGGGCCAGGCCGCCAGCCTCGAGCAGCAGGCCTTCTCCCGCGCCACCAAGGAGGCGGCGACTCAGCTCGACCTGGTCAAGGCGCAACTGAGCGATCCGGCCAAACAGGCCATCCTGTCCATGCACCAGGAACTGCTGCAAGACCCGGAGTTGCTGGCGCAAACCTATTCCGGCCTGGCCGACGGCAAGTCCGCCGCCTGGTCCTGGCGCGCCGCCTTCAGCGCCTACTCCGCCCGGCTGGAAGCGCAGGACAATCCGCTGTTGCGCGAGCGCGCCAACGACATCCGCGATGTCGGCCGCCGCGTGCTGGCGCTGCTGGCCGGCGTCAAGCCGGCCACGCTGGACCTGCCGGCCGGCTCCATCCTGATCGCCGAAGATCTGGCGCCGTCCGACACCGCCGCGCTGGATCCGGCCAAGGTGATGGGCTTCTGTACCCGCACCGGCGGCGCCACCAGCCATGTCGCCATCCTGGCTCGCTCGCTGGGCATCCCGGCGATCTGCGGCATCTCCCAGGCCGCGCTGAGGCTGCCCGAAGGCCGCCAGGTTATCCTGGACGGCGGCGAAGGCACGCTGACGATAGCGCCGACGGCCGACGAGATCGCCGCCGCCGAAGGCGAAATCGCCCGGCTGGCCGAGCGCCGCGCCGCCGAGGCCAAGAGCTCGATGCTGCCGGCCGCGACCCGCGACGGCGTGCGCATCGACGTGGTGGCCAATATCCGCAACGCCGCCGACGCGCGCGAAGCGGTGGCCAAAGGCGCCGAAGGCGTGGGCCTCTTGCGCTCGGAATTCCTGTTCGACAACCGCGACACCGCGCCGACCGAGGAAGAGCAGGCCGCCGAATACTGCGCGGTGGCCGAGGCGCTGGGCAAGGACAGGCCGCTGGTAGTCCGCACGCTGGATGTCGGCGGTGACAAGCCGCTGTCCTACCTGCCGCTGCCGAAGGAGGACAACCCCTTCCTCGGCCTGCGCGGCATCCGCGTCAGCCTGGAGCGCCCCGACCTGTTGCGCACCCAGTTGCGCGCCATCCTCAGGGCCGCGCCTCTGACCCGGCTGCACATCATGTTCCCGATGGTGGCCTCGCTGGAGGAATTGCGCGCCGCCAAGGCCGTGCTGGCGGAAGAACAGCAGGCCTGCGGCCAGCATGAGGTCAAGGTCGGCATCATGGTGGAAGTGCCGTCGGCCGCCGTGCTGGCCGCGCGCTTCGCGCCGGAGGTGGACTTCTTCTCGATAGGCACCAACGACCTGACCCAGTACGTGCTGGCGATGGACCGCGGCCATCCGCAGCTGGCCAAGCAGGCCGACGCGCTGCATCCGGCGGTGCTGGCGATGATCGCGCAGACCTGCGACGGCGCCCGCGCCCACGGCAAGTGGGTCGGCGTCTGCGGCGGCCTGGCCTCGGACGAGCGCGCGGCGCCGCTCTTGGTCGGCATCGGCGTGACCGAGCTGTCGGTCAGCACGCCGTCCGTCGCCTCGGTCAAGGCCACGCTGGCGCGCTGGAGCCTGGACGACTGCCGGCAACTGGCCGAAGACGTGCTGTCGCTATCGACGGCCGTCGAGGTGCGCCACCGCCTGAATCAGAGCGCTCGCTAAAGGAATGGGCGCCGGCGCGGACCGCATCCGCGCCGACGCCCGTATAGAGGGGACGGCGTCATCGCCGCACATTCAATAAGCATGTCAAAGCAGGATAATAATCATGTTTAGTCAATCATTCGCTTTTCTGCAGAAGATAGGCAAGGCGCTGATGCTGCCGGTGGCGGTACTGCCGGTGGCCGGCCTGCTGCTCGGCATCGGCGCCACCGACTTCCACACCCAGAACACCATCGCACTGGCCATTCTGTCGCTGATGAAGAACTCCGGCGACGTGATCTTCGGCAACCTGCCGCTGATCTTCGCCGTCGGCGTCGCGCTCGGCTTCACCGAGAACGACGGCGTCGCCGCCATCGCCGCGGTGATCGGCCATCTGGTCACCACCGTCACGCTGGGCGTGATGGCCGGCCTGATGGGCGTCAAGCCCGACACCATCATGGGCCTGCCTTCGATCCAGACCGGCGTGTTCGGCGGCATTCTCGCCGGCGGCCTCGCGGCGTATATGTTCAACCGCTTCTACCGGATCAGACTGCCCGAATACCTGGGTTTCTTCGCCGGCAAGCGCTTCGTCCCCATCATCACCGCCGTCAGCGCCATCGGCCTGGGCGTGGTGCTGTCCTTCGTCTGGCCCCCGATAGGCAACGGCATCAAGGCCTTCTCGCAGTGGGCGGCCGTCAGCGACCCGCGCACCGCCGCCACCGTCTACGGCTTCGTCGAGCGGATGCTGATTCCGTTCGGCCTGCACCACATCTGGAACGTGCCGTTCTTCTTTGAAATCGGCGCCTTCCCCGACCCGGTCAGCGGCAAGATCATCCACGGCGACATCAACCGCTTCTTCGCAGGCGATCCGACCGCCGGCATCCTGTCCGGGGCCTTCCTGTTCAAGATGTTCGGCCTGCCGGCCGCGGCCATCGCCATCTGGCACTCGGCCAAGCCGGAGAACCGCGTCAAGGTCGGCGGCATCATGATCTCGGCCGCGCTGACCTCGTTCCTGACCGGCATCACCGAGCCGATCGAGTTCTCCTTCCTCTTCGTCGCCCCGGTGCTCTACCTGATCCACGCCGTTCTGGCCGCCTCCGCGCAATTCGTGGCCAACACGCTGGACATGCACATGGGCTTCACCTTCTCCCAGGGCGGCATCGACTTCCTGATGTTCAACCTGATAGGCGACAAGGCCAAGCACGCCGGCTATGTGTTCATCCTGGGCCCGCTCTACGCGGTGATCTACTACTCGGTGTTCCGCTTCGTCATCGCCAAGTTCAATCTGAAGACGCCTGGCCGCGAAGATGAAAGCGTGGAAAGCGCCGGCGCCGTCAGCGAAGACGAGCGCGCCCGCGAACTGGTGCTGGCCTTCGGCGGCCGCTCCAATATCCGCAGCCTGGACGCTTGCATCACCCGGCTGCGCATCGCGGTGCAGGACACCGCCAAGGTCAACCAGACCAGGCTGAAAGCGATGGGCGCCTCCGGCGTCGTGGTCGTCGGCAGCGGCGTCCAGGCCATCTTCGGCCCGCTGTCGGAGAACCTGAAAACCGATATGGAGATTTATCTGCGCAGCGCCGGCAGCGATGCCGAAGTGAGCGCGTCCCCGGCGCCGGTCCAGACCGCTCCGGCGCCGCAAACCGCCGCGCTGGAGAAGGCGCTGGGCGGACGCGCCAACCTGGCCAAGGTGGAAGCGATCGCCCACACCCGGCTGCGGGTGGAGTTGAAGGACGCCGGCCGCTTTGACGCCGCCGCGGCCGGCGCCGCCGGCGTGACGGCGTCGATGCAGGTGGCCCCGGGTACGCTGCACCTGATCGTCGGCGACCAGGCCGCCGCGCTCGCCGCCGCGCTGCAAGGCTGACGCCCGCCCCTCCGCAAAAAAACGCCGGCGCGATGCGCCGGCGTTTTTGCGTTCCCCCGTCCTTGCTCGTCAAACACCGGTCGGCACGACGCGAAGGACGCCGACTCGCTGCCGATGGCGGCGGCCGGCCTATCCCAGTTGGAACAATTCGCGCAGATGCCGCGCGACGCCGGATTCGGCGTTGCTGCCGATGCGGTGCGCGTCCGGCATTTCGCCGCTGAGCCGCGGATGGGCATTGCCCATCAGGCGCGGATGGCCGGCGGCGCGCAACAACTCCAGATCGTTCTGGCCATCGCCGAAGGCCAGGCACGCGTCGGCCGGGATCCCCAGGCTGTCCAGCACCAGCGCCAGCGCATGTCCCTTGGACACGCCCGCCGCCATCACCTCCAGGCAATGCTCCAGCGAGAAGGTGATGTACAGGCTGTCGCCGAAACGCTCCAGCAGACGCCGCTCCAGCGCCAGCAGATGCTGATGCTCGCCGATGTACAACACCTTGCCGACGCCGACGCCGTCGTGGCCGGCCAGGTCGCATACCCGGTAGGCCATGCCGGAATCCTTGTGCATGTCCAGCAGATCCTGGCAGGGCTCGCTGATCAGCCACTCGTCGTCGAGATAGAAATTGGCGATGGTGCCGGCGGCGTACTCCGGCTGCGCCAGCGCGCGCGCCAGCGGCGACGGAATGTCCTGGCGGTGGATCAGCGCGCCGTCCGGATCGTGGATGCGGGCGCCGTTGGAGGTGATCAGGTGCGCGCGCACGCCCAACGCCTCGCGGATGCCGCTCACATCAAGGTGGTGGCGGCCGGTGGCGAGGGCGAACTGGATGCCGCGCGACTGCAGCGTCTGCAACGTGGCGGCGGTCAGCGCGTTGACGGCGTGATGCTGGTCCAACAACGTGCCGTCGAGATCTGAGGCGATGAAACGGTAAGACATGAAGGCTCCGGGTGCGTCGGAAGTGTCTGATTATACGCTGATAGCGCTAACAGCGCGGACTGTTGCCACGCGTTCTAGTTGTCGGCGCGCCGCGGCCGACGCCTGATGAGCGAATTCTGGTAGCGGTCCTGCGTCCAGAATATAAGAATTCACTCATCAACGAAACCGGACGCCGCCAGCCGGCGTGAAGCCAGCAATGCCAGACTTATCCGCCTTCCATCGCAACGCAGCCGAACTGCTGCGCCACTTGGGCTTCTCCACCCCTCCGACCGACGACCGGGACCTGATCAGCCTGACGGTGGAGCAACGCTTCCAAGTTCATCTGGGCGGCATAGACCACGACAGCTGGTTCATGCTGGCCGAGCTGGACGGCCCGCCCGCGTCGCCGGAAGCGGCGCTGCGGGCGCTGGCCGGAAACCAGCTGGCGGGCGCCCCCTGCTTGCCGGTGGCCGCGCTGGACGACAACGGCCGGCTGTGCTGCTGGCTGCGCCTGCCCGGCAGCGGCTGCGATCTGCCGCAACTGGCCGCAGCCTTCGACGCGCTGATCGCCCGCGCCGAGGCGCTGCTGGACGATACCCCGGCCGCGCTCTGACTCCGACGCGCCGGCGCACCGCGCCGGCCGCCGCCATAAGCCCCGATGGGCAACCCGCTAAGAAAGAGGCAAGACATGAGCACCATCCACACCGGCATCTCCATCGCCCGGCCCGACCTGGCCAGCCTGAACCGGCTGAACGACGGCAAGATCGATGCCGACACCGCCCGCATCGGCATCCGCAAGGACGGCGCCCTGGTGGTTTACACCGGCCGCTCCTATCTGCTGCATCCGGACCAGACCCGTCGCGCGCAGCAGTTCCTCCGCAACGCCGGCCTGCTGGAGACCCAGGAGCGTCCGCGCGACATCCGCCTGGTAGACCTGATCACCCGGCTGAATACCCACGCCAATACCGACACCCGCCCCAGGACGGAAGATCGGGCCGCCCCGCCGCGCAGCCAGCGCCCCAATCTGCGCTGGGCCGACACCCAGGCGCAGGCCCGTCAAGCGGAAACCGCCACGCTGAGCCAGCGCCGCGGGCTGTCGCTGAACCTGACACCCGCCGCCGGCTCGCTGGACGACCGCAAGGCCTCGCTGGCCCAGACGCTGGGCAGCAGCGACAAGCGTGTCGGCCTGTTCGCCGAGCTTCAACGCCAGGTCGGACCGGCCGCCAGCGGCGCGCCCTTCGTCAACGACCTGGCCGGCGCCCGCTTCCACGATGTGCCCACCGCCGCCGCCACCGTGGTGCGCGCGCCGGACGGCACGCCGCTGCCGGCCAACCGGGTACGCGTCGGCGGCGCCAATGTCGCCATCGCCAGCCAGTATCCGACCGCAGGCCAGCTGGAAAGCTATTTCGGCATGCTGGTCGCCAACCGCACCCCGGTGCTGGTGGTGCTGGCCTCTGACGCCGACCTCGCCAAACCCGGCATGCCGCGCTACTTCGCCGAAAACGGCCGCTACGGCCAGACCGAGGTCAGCGCCAAAGCCGGCAAGAGCATGACGCTGGAAGGCGGTCTCGAGGTGCGCAGCCACCAGCTGACGGTGCAGAACGGTAGCGGAAAAATATCGATCCCGGTGCTGCACGTGCCCAACTGGGCCGACTTCGGCGCCCAGGGCGCCGGCGCGCTGAAGGCGCTGGCCGAGCATGTCGACGCCGTCGCCGACCAGAAGATCGCCTTCTACCGCAACAACAAAAGCCGCGCGCTGGGCGATCCGAACAAGCTGTTGCCGGTCATCCACTGCCGCGCCGGCGTCGGCCGCACCGGCCAGCTGATCGCCGCGCGCGAACTGCTGAAGCCGGGCGCGGCCAGCCTGGAGTCCATCGTGTCCGACATGCGCGTCAGCCGCAACCACCTGATGGTGCAGACGGCGGGCCAACTCTCCACGCTGGCCGATCTGGCCGATCAGCAAGGCCGGGCCATCCTCAAGACGGAGTCGACCGCCGAACCGGTCTACGCCAACGACGCGCCGCCGCTGCCGCCGCGCCGCCACAGCTGAGCGCCCGCTCCGATGAAAAAAGCACGCCCAGGCGTGCTTTTTTCTTTTGTGTCCGGCCGATTCATGCCGACCATCGTCAAATTGACAAAGACATAAGGCGCAGCTAGCTTGACCGATTGCGCGAAACCTCCCGCCGCCGCGCGAACCACCGCAAGGAGAAGCCCCATGAGCAGTCGATACGGCCAGTTGTTCCGCACGCCGGGCGTCCCGGCGCTTGCGCTGGCCGGCTGGGTGGCCCGCCTGCCCAGCACCATGGTGATCGTCGGCGTCATCACCATGCTGTCGCTGACCCGGAACAGCTACAGCCTGGCCGGATCGGTCGCCGCCACCCTGACGCTGGCCACCGCCCTGCTGTCGCCGCAGGTATCGCGGCTGGCCGACCGCCATGGCCAGAGCCGGGTCCTGCCGCCGGCCACCGGCATCGGCGCCCTCGCCCTGCTGGCGCTGGTGCTGTGCAACCGTCTGAACGCGCCGGATTGGACGTTATACCTCTGCGCGGCGCCTGCGGGCTGCCTGCCCAGCATCCCGGCGATGACCCGCGCGCGCTGGGCTCGGCTGCTGGAGGGCCAGACGCTGCTGCCGACGGCGTTCGCGCTGGACAGCGTACTGAGCGAGATCGCCTTCGTCATGGGGCCGCCGCTGGCCATAGGACTGTGCATGGCCTGGTTTCCCGAGGCCGGCCCGCTGCTGGCCGCCCTGCTTGTCCTCTTCAGCGTTTCCGCGCTGCTGCGGCAGAAATCCACCGAGCCGCCGGCCCACCCCGACACGCCGGACAGCCGCCGCCCGGCGCTGTTCCTGCGACCGGTGCCGACCCTCGCCCTGCTGATGGGCACGCTGGGCGCCATCGCCGGCACCATCGATGTCGCATCGGTGGCTTTCGCCAAGGCGCAGGGCTCGCCGTCCGCCGCCGGCTGGGTGCTGGCGCTGTACGCGCTGGGCTCCGGCATCGGCGGGCTGGCCTTCGGCGCGCTGAAGCCGGCCATGCCGCTGGGCAAGCTGCTGCTGTACTGCTGCGCGGCCACGGCGGCCAGCTCGGCCTTCATCGCGCTGGCCCCCAGCGTGTTCTGGCTGGCCGCGGTGATGCTGCTGTCCGGACTGTCGTTCGCGCCGACGCTGATCGTCGCGATGGAAATGGTGGAGAAGGCGGTGCCGCGCGCGCGGCTGACCGAGAGCCTGACCTGGCTGGTCACTGGCATCCAGCTGGGCGTGGCCGGCGGCGCCTCGCTGTGCGGCCTGGCGACCGACGCCTACGGCGCCCGGGCCGGGCTGAACCTGACGCTGGCGGCCGGCGTCTGCGCGCTGCTGATCGCCGCCGCCCTGGCGCGCGCGCCGTCCGGCAAGCGCGCCATCGAGGACGCCCCTCACAAGAGCCATGAAATGGAGCCATGAAATGGAGCGGCGCAATGCAAAAAGCCGAACCCTTGCGGATTCGGCTTTTTCAATCTGGTGGCCAGTCGCGGAATCGAACCACGGACACGCGGATTTTCAATCCGCTGCTCTACCAACTGAGCTAACTGGCCTTGCTGTGGTGGCCAGTCGCGGAATCGAACCACGGACACGCGGATTTTCAATCCGCTGCTCTACCAACTGAGCTAACTGGCCACTTTTCTGCCTAGCGCTGTCGCGCCGTCAGAGCCACGCATTTAATCAGAGCAGCCCAAACGAGTCAAGGAATAATTGCAAAAAAACCGCTCCGCCGCTGGCTGAAAAAGCAGGCGGCCCGCCCGCGCGCGGCAGGCGGGCCGCCGGATCAAGCACTTACACCGCGTCCGGCTGCCTGGACGGATGCGCGTCGGCGAAGGCCGGCAAACGCTCCAGCGCCTCCGCGATCCGGACTATCGTCGGATACGCCGCCAGTTCCACCTCGAAACGACGCGCGCTGAACACTTGCGGCAACAGGCAGATGTCGGCCAGCGTCGGCTCGTCGCCGACCGCGTAGCGGCCGGAAGTCCCCGCCAGCTGCGCCTCCAGCGCGGCGAAGCCAGTGCGTATCCAGTGACGGATCCACTCGGTCTTGCCGTCGTCGCCAACGCCTAATTCGGCTTGCAGGTATTTGCCGACGCGCGGATTCTGCAGCGGATGGATGTCGGCGGCGATGGACAGCGCGATGGAACGCGCCTTGGCCCGCGCCGCCGGATCGGCCGGCAGCAGCCTCGCCGTGTCCGGATAGGCTTCGTCCAGGTACTCGCAGATCGCCAGCGACTGCGCGATCCTGATTCCGCCGTCGTCCAGCAGCGGCACCAGACCGTGCGGATTGATCGCCAGGTACTCGGCGCTCTTCTGCTCGCCCTTCAGCAGATTGACCGGCGCCAGCCGGCAATCCAGCCCTTTCAGATTCAGCGCGATGCGCACCCGATAGGCGGCGCTGGAACGGAAATAGCCGTAGAGGACGCGCTCAGCCATGGGCGACCACGGTCTGCGCTATCGCGCCGAAGATGCTGTCGCCGGCGGCGTTCCGCATCTCGATGCGCACCGTGTCGCCGACCTTCATGAACGGGGTTTTGGGCGCGCCCTGCTCGATGGTTTCTATCATCCGCTGCTCGGCCAGGCAGCAAGAGCCTACGCTGCGGTCCTGGTTGGAGATGGTGCCGGAGCCGACGATGGAGCCAGCGACCAGCTCGCGGGTCTTGGACACGTGGGCGACCAGTTGCGGGAAGTTGAACTGCATCTCGACGCCGCAGTCGGGCTTGCCATAGAAGGCGCCGTTGTAGTCGACCAACAGCGGCAGATGCACCTTGCCGCCGTTCCAGGCGTCGCCCAGCTCGTCCGGCGTGACGGCGACCGGCGAGAAGGCGGTGGCCGGCTTGCTCTGGAAGAAACCGAAGCCCTTGGCCAGCTCGGCCGGGATCAGGCCGCGCAGCGTCACGTCGTTGACCAGCATCAGCAGGCGGATGTGCCTGGCGTCGGCCGGCGCGCCCAGCGGCACGTCGCCGGTGACTACCGCCACCTCGCCCTCGAAGTCCAGGCCCCAGGCCTCGTCGCGCAACGGGATGTCGGCCGTCGGCGCCAGGAAGGCGTCGGAGCCGCCCTGGTACATCAGCGGGTCGGTGTAGAAGCTTTCCGGCACCTCGGCGCCGCGCGCCTTGCGCACCAGCTCGACATGGTTCAGGTAGGCGCTGCCGTCGGCCCACTGGTAGGCGCGCGGCAGCGGGCTCAGGCAACGCTTGGCGTCGAAGGCGACCTCGTCCGGCACCTTGCCCTGGTTCAAGGCGGCGTAGACTTCCTTCAGCCGCGGCTCGGCCTGCGCCCAGCTGTCCAGCGCGCCCTGCAGCGTGGCGGCGATGGCCGGCACCGCCACGGCGCGGGTCAGATCGCGGCTGACGACCATCAGCTGGCCGTCGCGGGTGTGGTTGTGATAAGTGGCTAATTTCATCTTGATGTTCTTTCTGCTTCGGCCGCTTCGGGCCGTTCCTCTATATCAATCAATGTTCGACCTGGCCTGAACGCGATTGCGTCGCGAGCGGTCCGAGGTCGGCGCGAGAAGCACAGCGGTACAAATCGTACCGCGAGCATCGCAGCGTCGAGATCGGACCGCGCAGCAGCAATGGCGTCAGGCCTGCTTGGGTTTCCAGCTGTCGACGTAGCCCTGCCACTCCACGCTGGCCAGGCCCGGCCCCTGCTCCAGCGCGTCGCGGGCGTCTATCATCACCGCCACTTCGTCGGTGAACTTCTTCGGCTCGGTCATGGCCTTGGCGAAGGCCTTCGGGTGCGGGCCGTGGGTGAAGCCGGCCGGGTGGAAGGTCAGCATGCCCGGCTTGATGTTGTCGCGGCTGAAGAAGTCGCCTGCGTGGTAGAAGATCACTTCGTCGTAATCGTCGTTGTTGTGATAGAACGGCACCTTCAGCGCGCCCGGATCGGACTCGATCGGCCGCGGCACGAAGGTGCAGATCACGAAGCCGTCGGCGACGAAGGTGGTGTGCGCCGACGGCGGCAGGTGGTAGCGGTGGCTCATCAGCGGCCGGATGTCGCGCCAGTTGACGCGCGCCACCGACAGATTGCCGTGCCAGCCGATGGCGTCCAGCGGGTTGTACGGATAGGTGACGGTGGACAGCGCGCCGCGGCGCTTGATCACCACCTGCCACTCGTCCTCGGTCTGCTGCGCGCGGAAGGCGTCGTCTATCGCCGGGACTTCCAGCACCGCCTCGTCGAAGATCGCGTGCGGGCCGACCAGGCCCTTTTCCGGCAGCTGGTAGGCGCCGTTGCTGGTTTCCACCAGCAGCATCGTCGTCGGGCTGGCCGGTTCGATGCGCCAACTGGTCGAACGCGGCACCAGGAGGTAGTCGCCGTCGCGGTAGCTCAGATGGCCGTAGTCGCAGAACAGCTCGCCGCTGCCGGCGTGGATGAACAACAGGTCGTCGCCGTCGGCGTTGCGGAACAGCTGGGTCATCGCCTGGTCGCAACGCCAGATGCGCAGCTTGCACTGGGCGTTGTGCAACACCAGCGGCGCGTCCCACGGCGCCGGCGTGCCGTGCGGCAGCTCGTTCAGGTCGAAGGCGCGCGGGCGCAGCGGGCCTTCCCAGGCGCTCCAGCCGGTCGGCGGATGTTTGTGGTGCAAGTGGGTGGCCGGGCCGAAGAAGCCGCTGCGGCCCACTTCGCGCTCATAGATGGCCTCGGCCGGAAAGTCGGCGTGGGCCTGCCGCGAGATGGTGCCCTCGCGGTGCGGGTAACTGATCCATTTACGCATATCGAATATCCTGTCGGCGCGGCGGCGACGCGCGGCCGCGCCATTGCATGGTGTACGCACGGCAAAACGCCGCGGCGCCCGTCCGGAAAGTCCGGGTCGGGCCGCCGCGGCGGGAATGGATCAATCAGCCTTCAGCACGCCGCGGCGGATCTGGTCTTCCTCGATGGACTCGAACAGGGCCTTGAAGTTGCCCTCGCCGAAGCCCTCGTTGCCCTTGCGCTGGATGATCTCGAAGAAGATCGGGCCGATCACGGTCTCGGTGAAGATCTGCAGCAGGATGCCCTCGACCGGTGCGCCGTCGATCAGGATGCTGTTCTTCTTCAGGCGGGCGACGTCCTCGCCGTGGTCCGGCACGCGGGTGTCCACCTTTTCGTAATAGGTGTCCGGGGTGTCGAGGAAGCGGGTGCCGCGCGCCTTCAGCGTTTCCACCGTGGCGTAGATGTCGGCGGTGGTCAGCGCGATGTGCTGGATGCCCTCGCCGTTATACTGGCGCAGGAATTCCTCGATCTGGCTCTTGTCGTCGGACGACTCGTTGATCGGGATGCGGATCTTGCCGCAGGGGCTGGTCATCGCCTTGGACACCAGGCCGGTCAGCTTGCCTTCGATGTCGAAGTAGCGGATCTCGCGGAAGTTGGCGATGCCGGTGTAGAAATCGGCCCAGGTGGCCATATTGCCGCGCGCGACGTTATGGGTCAGGTGGTCGATCTCGGTCAGGCCGACGCCGTACGGATGCTGGTCGACGCCGTCCAGCGGCACGAAGTCGATCTCGTAGATGTCCTTGCCCTTGCCGTAACGGTCGACGAAATACAACGCCGAGCCGCCGATGCCTTCGACGGCCGGGATGTTCAATTCCATCGCGCCAACCGGACGCTGGTACGGCTTGGCGCCGTGCGACAGCGCGTACTCATAGGCCTTGGCGGCATCCTTGACGCGCCAAGCCATCGCACAAGCGGACGGGCCGTGTGCCTTGGCGAACTCGCTGGCCGGTTGGCTGCGCTCGGCGTTCAGGATGAAGTTGATGTCGCCCTGGCGGAACAGGCTGACGTCCTTGCTGCGATGGCGGGCCACTTCGGTAAAGCCCAGCGACAGGAACAGCTGACGCAGTTTTTCAACGCCTTCGGCGTTGGGCGCGGTGTATTCGACGAACTCGAAACCGTCCGTAGCGAGCGGGTTTTGCAGCATGGCTTCCATTTTCATCTGTTTCTCCTCTGTTTATAGATCGCCGCCGGATTATCCGGTGAACGATAATCGACTCGGTCTGAGCGCAACTTGTAAACGTCTGCTGGCGATCCGCGTTATGTAAGCAGGCCGCCGCCGTCCCGCAAGGCGGGACAATGGCAGTTCGACGGAACGGGAAGAAGCAGAACAAGGAAAACCGGAATGCGCGCCGGGACACTGGCGCCGCCCTCGGCCGCCGCTGGCGGCCCGGCCTGGTTCTCCTCCGAACGAATCGTTATCTGCTGTCACGCACCATCGACATGCACCGGCAGTCTGGCGCTGCCGTTTGCTGATTTAGGCTTTTTATTCTATGGAAAGCGCCCAGCAATTATCTTGCTAAATAGCTTGGATTGGGCAATACATAGGAATAAAATGTCTCAACAAACCGATAATCAGGAGAAAATATGCCAAGTCTCACATTGGATAAGACAGACTTGCGTATTCTGGCCGAATTGCAGCATGACGGCCGGTTGACCAACGTCGAACTGGCCGAGCGCGTCGCCCTGTCGCCATCGCCCTGTCTGCGCCGGCTCAAGCAGCTGGAAGAGTCCGGCGTGATCCGCCAGTACGTCGCCCTGCTCGATCCTGCCCATATCGGTCTGGGCCTGCAGGCCTGGGTGCGGGTAACGCTGGAGAAACGCGGCAATATGCACTTGCAAAGCTTCATCGAAGCGGTGCAGAACTGGCCGGAAGTGATCAATTGCTTCGCGATGACCGGTGAAATGGACTATCTGCTGCAGGTGTACTTCGAAGACATGGAGCACTTTTCGCGCTTCGTGATGGACGAGTTGCTGCAGCATCCGGGGGTCGAGGACGTCAAGTCGAGCTTCGTGCTGAAGGAGATCAAGCGCACCACCGCGCTGCCTCTGGGCCAGATGCGCGGCATCTGAGCCGCGCGCGCAGGCGACGAATCAAGCAAAACGGCCCCGACGGGGCCGTTTTTGCATACCGGCTGGCTGTTCAATGCCCCTGGTGCTGGGCGGTGCTGCCGGCCAGCAGCTTGTCGGTGTAGGCGATGGCCGCCGCCGACAGCAGGAAGGCCAGGTGCAGGAACAGCTGCCACTTGATCGTGTGCTCGTCGATGCGGCTGGCGTTGATGAAGGTCTGCAGCAGGTGTATCGACGAGATGCTGATGATGGCCATCGACAGCTTGACCTTCAGCACCGAGGCGTTGACGTGGTCCAGCCATTCCGGCTGATCCGGGTGGCTGTCTATGCGCAGCCGCGACACGAAGGTCTCGTAGCCGCCCACCGTCACCATCACCAGCAGGTTGGCGATCATCACCACGTCGATCAGGCCCAGCACCGCCAGCATGATGTCGGTCTCCGTCAGGTGGTTCAGCCCTTCCAAGAGCTCCCACAGCTGCGCGAGAAACTTCCACGCGTATACGCCCTGCACGACGATCAGGCCGAGATAGATGGGCAGTTGCAGCCAGCGGCTG
This sequence comes from Chromobacterium sp. ATCC 53434, assembly GCF_002848345.1. Lineage (NCBI taxonomy): Bacteria > Pseudomonadati > Pseudomonadota > Betaproteobacteria > Neisseriales > Chromobacteriaceae > Chromobacterium > Chromobacterium sp. ATCC 53434. The sequence goes on from NZ_CP025429.1 coordinate 3,955,492, forward strand.
CTGAAGATCACCTGGCCGAGCAGCGATTTCCTCGGTTCGGATTGGATTTGTCTTTGGACGTGTTGCTGGTCTTGCATGGGCTTCCCGTTGTTCGCGGCCGCGGGCGGCTCAAAGCCGCCCGCTCGCCGTCACAGGCCCAGCCTCTGCCAGATGGTGGAGACCAGGCCCGCCTGGTTCAATGTGTAAAAATGCAAGCCGGGCGCGCCGCCCTGCAACAGGCGGTCGCACAGCTCGGTCACCACGTCCAGGCCCAAGGCGCGGATGGACGCGGTATCGTCGTAATAGGCCTGCATGCGCAGGCGCAGCCAGCGCGGCACTTCCGCTCCGCACATGTCGGAGAAGCGGCACAGCTGGCCGAAATTCGAGATCGGCATGATACCCGGCACAATGGGAATGTCCACCCCGCGCGCGCGCGCCTCGTCGACGAAGCGGAAGTAGCTGTCGGCGTTGAAGAAGTACTGGGTCATCGCGGAATCGGCCCCGGCCCTGACCTTGCGCACGAAATTGGCGAGGTCGTCCTCGGCCGAGCGCGCCTGCGGATGGAATTCCGGGTAGGCGGCCACCTCGATGTGGAAATGATCGCCGTGCTCGGCGCGGATGAATTCCACCAGCTCGTTGGCGTAGCGGAATTCGCCGGCGGCCACCATGCCGGACGGAATGTCGCCGCGCAGCGCCACCAGGTGGCGGATGCCGTTGCCGCGGTACTCGTTCAGTATCGCGGCGATGTTCTCGCGGGTTGAGCCGATGCAGGACAGGTGCGGCGCCGCCGCCTGCCCCTCGCTGCGAATCTCCAACACGGTGGACAAGGTGCCGTCGCGGGTAGTTCCGCCGGCGCCGAAAGTCACCGAGAAGAACTGCGGCTTGAACTGGGCCAGCTGCTGGCGCGTCGTCCGCAGCTTGGCGACGCCTTCCGGCGTCTTCGGCGGGAAGAATTCGAAACTGAAGGTGCGTGGAGATGGATTCATATTTTTCCGCCTTTGCCGGAGCTGCCTTTAGGCGGCAGTTTTTCGCTCAGGCGATCGTAATCGGCCGCGCGCTCCAGATCGTGGAGCTTGTCCGACAAACCCGAACCGTCGCCGCGCTCGTTCGAATCGATGCCGCGCCGTTGTTTCCACTCCCGGTCCAGAACCTGGGTATCCGGGTAGCTCATGCCCTCGCCGGCCAGCGCCTCGCGCTGCCGCGCAATCCACTCAAACCATTCCTGCGGACTCATCGTCCCTCCTGCAAAAAAAACGGACAGCTCCATTCTATGGGGGCCGTCCGCGTCGCCTTGGTTCAATAATCAATAACGATAGTGATCCGGCTTATAAGGTCCCTGCTTGGGCACGCTGATGTAGGCGGCCTGCTGATCGGACAGCTCGGTCAGCCGAGCGCCGATGCGGGCCAGGTGCAAGCGGGCGACCTTCTCGTCCAGATGCTTGGGCAACACGTATACCTGCTTGCCGTACTGCCGGCCGTTGGCGAACAGCTCGATCTGCGCCAACACCTGGTTGGTGAAGCTGTTCGACATCACGAAACTCGGGTGGCCGGTGGCGCAGCCCAGGTTCACCAGCCGGCCCTCGGCCAGCAGGATCACCCGCTTGCCGTCCGGGAAGATGATGTGATCGACCTGCGGCTTGATGTTTTCCCACTGGTACTGGCGCAAGCTGGCGACCTCGATCTCGCTGTCGAAGTGGCCGATATTGCAGATGATGGCGTTGTTGCGCATCTTCTTCATGTGCTCGTGGGTGATCACGCCGACATTGCCGGTGGACGTGACGAAGATGTCGGCCTGGTCGGCCACCTCGTCCATCCTCACGACGCGATAGCCCTCCATCGCCGCCTGCAGCGCGCAGATCGGGTCGATCTCGGTCACCCAAACAGTGGCGCCGAGGCCGCGCAGGCTCTGCGCGCAGCCCTTGCCGACGTCGCCGTAGCCCAGCACCACCGCCACCTTGCCGGCGATCATCACGTCGGTGGCGCGCTTAATGCCGTCGACCAGCGATTCGCGGCAGCCGTACAGATTGTCGAACTTGGACTTGGTCACCGAGTCGTTGACGTTGATCGCCGGGAACGGCAGCTGGCCGTCCTTCTCCAGCTGATACAGGCGGTGCACGCCGGTGGTGGTCTCCTCGGTGACCCCCTGGATATGCTTCAGGCGCTTAGAGTACCAGTGCGGATCGATGGCCAGGTGGCGCTTGATCGACGCGAACAGCGCGATCTCTTCCTCGTTGGTCGGGTGGGCGATCGCGCCGATGTCCTGCTCCGCCTTGCTGCCCAGCATCAGCAGCAAGGTGGCGTCGCCGCCGTCGTCGAGGATCATGTTGGCCGGCTGGCCCTCCGGCCATTCGAAGATCTTGTGGCTGAATTCCCAGTACTCGTCCAGGCTCTCGCCCTTGAAGGCGAACACCGGAATCTCGGCGGCGGCGATCGCGGCCGCGGCGTGGTCCTGGGTGGAGAAGATATTGCACGAGGCCCAGCGCACTTCGGCGCCGAGCGCGGTCAGCGTCTCGATCAGCACCGCGGTCTGCACCGTCATGTGCAGGCTGCCGGCGATGCGGGCGCCGCGCAAAGGCTGGCTGGCGCGGTATTCGTCGCGGGTCGCCATCAGACCGGGCATCTCGGTCTCGGCGATGTTCAATTCCTTGCGGCCCCAATCGGCAAGCTTGATGTCAGCTACGTGAAAATCGGAAAAATCAGCCATCGCGAACGGTCCTTGTTTCACGCGGCCAGGCAGGATGCGGCTCACCCGTCATCCCGTGCCGGCCACGGTCAATGAGTCAGGCGAGCGCCGTTGTCGCGCGGCTGAGGGCCGCGGCTCCCGAGCCTGGGGAGCCGGCTTTCGCATAGAAGCCGTCCTCGCAGCGCCCCTCGGGATGCCAAGCAAGTATACCGGCTCCAAGCAAAAAAGGTAGGTCTGCCGCGATGCCGATTCCGCGGCCTCGGGACGCAAAAAAACCGCCGGCTCGCGCGGGCGGTTTTCATGGCATGGCCGTTCGGCTTACAGGCCGGCGTCGGCGCGCAGCGCCTCGACCTTGTCGGTGCGCTCCCAGCTGAACTCCGGCTCCTCGCGGCCGAAGTGGCCGTAGGCGGCGGTCTTGCCGTAGATCGGACGCAGCAGGTCCAGCATCTGGATGATGCCTTTCGGACGCAGGTCGAAGTGCTTCTTCACCAGCTCGACGATCTTCTCGTTCGGGATGCGGTTGGTGCCGAAGGTGTCGACGGCGATAGAGGTCGGCTCGGCCACGCCGATCGCGTACGACACCTGGATCTGGCACTGGCGCGCCAGGCCGGCCGCGACGATGTTCTTCGCCACGTAGCGGCCGGCGTAGGCCGCCGAACGGTCCACCTTGGACGGATCCTTGCCGGAGAAGGCGCCGCCGCCGTGCGGCGCCGCGCCGCCATAGGTGTCGACGATGATCTTGCGGCCGGTCAGGCCGCAGTCGCCCATCGGGCCGCCGATGACGAAACGGCCGGTCGGGTTGATCAGGAACTTGGTTTCCGGGGTGATCATCTCCGGCGGCAGCACCGGCTTGACGATATCCTCGATCACCGCGTCGGTCAGCGTCTTGTGATCGATGTCCGGTGAGTGCTGGGTCGACAGCACCACGGTGTCGATGCGTTTCGGCAGGCCGGTGGCGGCATCGTAGACGCAGGTGATCTGGCTCTTGGCGTCCGGGCGCAGCCACGGCAGGCGGCCGTCCTTGCGCAGTTCGGCCTGACGCTGCACCAGACGGTGCGCGTAGTAAATCGGGAACGGCATCAGCGTCGGGGTTTCGTCGCAGGCGTAGCCGAACATCAGGCCCTGGTCGCCGGCGCCCTGGTTCAGGTCCAGGCCTTCGCCCTCGTTGACGCCCTGGGCGATGTCCGGCGATTGCTTGTCGTAGCAGGCCATCACCGCGCAGCCGCGGAAATCGAAACCCAGCTCGGAATCATCGTAGCCGATGCGCTTGATGGTCTCGCGCGCGATCTTGATATAGTCGATATTAGCGGTAGTGGTAATTTCGCCGGCCAGCACGACCAGGCCGGTGTTGACCAGCGTCTCGGCCGCGACGCGGGCGTGCTTGTCCTCGCGCAGGATGGCGTCGAGAATGGCGTCGGAAATCTGGTCCGCCACCTTGTCCGGATGACCTTCGGACACCGATTCCGAAGTAAACAGGTATTCGCTCATTTATTCTGCGTTCCCAAAAAATACAAAACCCTGTGATGGTAAAATAGGCCGCTTTCAGACCAAGACTGCAGCACTGCTCATGTCCAAGCTAGCTAGATTACTACTGTCTTTCCTGGCGCACCTCCCCCTATCCTGGCTACAAGGTTTGGGTGCCGCTCTCGGGCGACTGACTTACCTCAGCTCCCCCGGCTACGCCGGGCGGCTGCGAGAGAACGTCAGCTCTAGTAAAATCTTCGAAAGCTATCAGCATTTGCCGCAGCAAGTCAAACGCTGCTGCGCCGAAACCGGCAAGGGCGCGCTGGAGCTGGCCATCGCCTGGTGCCGCAGCCCGGAAGACATCGCCGCCATGGTCAAGGCCTGTCACGGCTGGGAGCACGTGGAGGCGGCGCTGGCTCGCGGCGACGGTATTATATTCGTAACTCCGCATTTAGGCAGCTACGATATCGCCGGTCGTTATATTAGTTCGCGACTGCCCTTTCCGCTGACCGCGATGTACCGACCGCCGAAACTGCAATGGCTCGAGCCGGTGATGCAGGCCGGCCGCGCCCGCGGCAAGGGCAAGACCGCCCCGGCCACCGCCGCCGGCGTCCGCGCGCTGATGAAGGCGCTGAAATCCGGCGAAGCCACCATCATCCTGCCGGACCAGGTGCCCGGCAACGGCGAGGGGGTCTGGGCGCCGTTCTTCGGCCGGCTCGCCTACACGATGACGCTGGTCCCCCGGCTGGCGCAGATGAGCGGCGTGACCACGCTGTTCTTCGTCGGCGAGCGCCTGCCGCGCGGACGGGGCTTCGCCGTCCATGTCGAGCCGCTGACCGCGCCGTTCTCCGGCGACAAGGAAGCCGACTGCGCCCAGATGAACGCGCAGGTGGAAGGCCTGATCCGCCGCTTCCCCGAGCAGTATCTGTGGAGCTACAACCGTTATAAATGTCCGGCCGGCGTCAGCCGCCCGGAAGCAGAACAAGGACACGCATGAAATTCGCTTTCGCCCTGTTGTGGCTGATTCGCCTGCTGCCGATGCGGGCCATCGGCCTGATCGCCGCCGGCCTGGGCAATATCGCCTACCTGCTGGCGCGCGGCCGCCGCCGCGTCGGCCTGATCAATTTGCGGCTGTGCTTTCCCGACATGCCGCTGGCCGAACGCCGTCGCCTGGTCCGCAAAAACTGCCAGCACATGATACGGATGGTGCTGGAATACGGCGTGTGCTGGTGGAGTTCGGCCAAGCGCATCGACGATCTGGTCGACATCAAGAACCTGCACTACGTCACCGACTTGCGCGACAACGGCGAGGACGTGATTCTGTTCTATCCGCACTTCGTCGGCTTCGAGATGTGCGTGTACGCGCTGAACCAGTACATCCCGCTGGTCAGCGTGTATTCGCATCAGAAGAACCAGGCGCTGGACCGCCAGATCTACGCCGGTCGCCAGCGCTACGACAACGCCTACATCGTGTCGCGCCAGGAAGGACTGCGCCCCATCATCAAGGCGATGCGCAAGGACCACGCGCCTTTCCTTTATCTGCCCGACCAGGACTTCGGCGTCCGCGACTCGCTATTCGTCGACTTCTTCGGCGTCAAGGCCGCCACCATCACCGGCATGTCGCGCATCGCCAAGCTGGCCCGCGCCAAAGTGGTGCCGGCCATCGCCCGCCGCGTCGGCGACCGCTTCGAACTGGAGTTCTATCCGGCCTGGGACGGCTATCCCAGCGAGGATATCGAGGCCGATACCCGCCGGATGAACGCCTTCCTCGAAGAACGCGTGCGCGAGATCCCGGACCAGTACTTCTGGCTGCACAAGCGCTTCAAGAACCGCCCACAAGGCGAAGCGCGCCTGTACTGAGCGTTCCCTGCCAGCCGCCGCCAAACACGGCGGCTTTTTCGCGTCCGCGCATGCCGCGCCGCGGCAACAACGCAACGTTATTGCCGTCGACTTGCGTTATATTGTTAAGTTTTCTTAACGATCCATCGACAACTTTATAGTCAGAGACTTTCAATGAAAAAGAAATATCTACTGCCTCTGCTGGCAGGCGCCGCCATCGTATCCGCCATGTCCGGCTGCGCCACCGAGAGCTCGCAAGCGCTGGCCGTCGCCCAGGTGCCCAGCGCCAACAAGCCCTATAGCGGCCCGCGCTCCCCTATCTCGGTCGGCAAATTCGACAACCGCTCCAGCTATATGCGCGGCATCTTCTCCGATGGCGTCGATCATCTCGGCAGTCAAACCAAGACCATCCTGATCACGCATCTGCAACAGAGCAACCGCTTCAATGTGCTCGATCGCGACAATATGAACGAGATCAAGCAGGAAGCCGGTCTGAAGCAGCAGGCGCAACAGCTGAAAGGCGCCGACTACGTGATCACCGGCGACATCACCGAGTTCGGCCGCAAGGAAGTCGGCGACCAGCAGCTGTTCGGCATTCTCGGCCGCGGCAAGCAACAGATCGCCTACGCCAAGGTCAGCCTGAACGTCGTCAACACCCGCACCTCCGAAGTGGTGTACTCGGTACAGGGCGCCGGCCAGTACGCGCTGTCCAACCGCGAGATCGTCGGCTTCGGCGGCACCGCCAGCTACGACTCCACCCTCAACGGCAAGGTGCTCGACCTGGCCGTGCGCGAAGCGGTGAACAATCTGGTCGGCGGCATCGATTCCGGCGCCTGGCAGCCCGGCAAATAACACCACAACCATAACGATAACAAGACAATGAAAACGAAAGCTATCGCGCGCCCCTTGCGCGTCGCGGCGCTGCTGGCAGGCTGCGCCCTGCTCGCGGCCTGCGCCGCCGGGCCGAAATCGCTGTACCAGTGGGAATCGTACCAAGCACAGGTTTACAGCTATCTGAAGAACGACGGCGGCGATCCGCAGAAACAGATCGCCGCGCTGGAAGAAGGCCTGGAAAAAATCCGCGCCAAGGGCAATCAGGCCCCGCCGGGCTACCACGCCCAGCTGGGCATGCTGTACGCCGCCACCGGCCACACCGATCAGATGGTCAAGGAATTCCAGACCGAGAAACAGCTGTTTCCCGAATCGGCGTCCTATATGGACTTCCTGATGGCCAAGCAAAAGAAGCAGGGGGCATGACATGCTGAAATCTCTCGCCCAGGCGGCCATCGCCGCCGCGCTGGCCGTCCTGGCCACCGGCTGCGCCGCCCCGGTCGCCAACCGCGACTACACCGCCTACAAGCAGAGCCGGCCGCGCTCCATCGTGATCCTGCCGCCGCTGAACGAGTCCCCCGACGTCAACGCCGGCAGCGGCGTGCTGTCTCAGATGAGCTATCCGCTGGCCGAGGCCGGCTACTACGTGCTCCCGGTGGCGCTGGTCAGCGAAACGTTCAAGCAGAACGGCCTCAGCGAGGCCCACGACATCCAGGCGGTGCCGCCGGCCAAGCTGCGCGAAATCTTCGGCGCCGACGCCGCGCTCTACCCCAGCGTCAAGCGCTACGGCGTCCACTACAGCGTATTGGACAGCGTGGCCGAGGTGGAAGCCAGCGCCAAACTGGTCGACCTGAAGAGCGGAAAGACGCTATGGGAAGGCCATGCCTACGGCAACAACGCCAACAGCAATAATTCCGGCGGCGGCCTGATCGGCATGCTGGTCAACGCGGCGATCAAGCAGATCGTCAACAGCGCCACCGACGCCGCCTACCCGGTGGCAGGAATGACCAGCAATCAGCTGCTGTCGGCCGGACGCGCCAACAGCGTGCTCTACGGTCCGCGCTCGCCGATGTACGGCACCGACTGAGTCTTCGCCGCGCCGGCATCAGCCGCCCCGCCAATCGGCCGGGCGGCTTTTTCATGCCCCGCTACCACTTGGGCAACAGGAACGGTTCCGAGCAATTGTCCTCGTACTCGCCGGCCGGCGTATCGACCAGGCTGCCCGCCGACGGGAAGCTGTCCAGCTTGTCCGCCCGTATCGTAAACCAGAACTGCGTCAATACATTGCGCTGTCTGGCGTCCTTGCCGCATTGCAGTTGCAGCGCGCGGCGCTGATCGGTGCCGAAGGCCTTGGCGAAAGCATCGACCAGCTCCTCGCGCGTGCGCACGGTGCCGGCCTCGGCCAGCAGGTAGCGGCCAAAGTCGCTGTCGACCACGTCCTCGCGCATCTGCAGCGCGGTGGTGAAGAAGTCCTCGGACTTGTAGCCGAAGCACTGCACATGCTTGACATACTCGTGCGTCAGCAGATCATCCTTCAACTGCGGCATGGTCTCCTTCAAGCGCTGCAGCAACTCGGCCGGCAGCACCGGAATCGCGTTGACGTGCGGGAAGAAGCCGCAACCCTTGGCCCACCACTGCTGCACCGGCACTTTCTGATCGATCAGGCTTTGCGGCAGCGACGGCCACAAGCCGTGCAAGCCGATCAATTCCGCTTTCGGCTGATCGGGCAGGCAGCCGTCTCCGCTGGCGCAAAAGCCGGGTTGCCAGGTCAGCGCATAGGTGTAGTGGACGAAATCGCCGTGTCGGGCCGGTTCCAGCGACTGGGCGGAGGCGGCGCCGGCGAACAGCAGCGCGCAAAGACTCAGAAATTTAAGCATGATGTCGGGCAATGGTGATGGCCCCGCACGCGTGCGGGTGGCGCGGACAGTACATGCTAATGTCAACTTATTTCAGCGCGCTGGCAAGCCATCGCCGTAAAAAACAAAAAAGCACCGCGATGCGGTGCTTTTTTGCCATGGCGAGCCGTCTACAACGCCGGTTTTCGCCAGAAATAGCGATAGACGAAGCCTGGAAAGGCCGCGACCAGGAACAAGGCCAGCGTGGTGACATAGAACTGCCAATGCTGCTCGTGAACCGGCATCTGGCGCGATTCCAGCAAACGGGCCAGCCCGCCAAGCAGCGCGAACAGCACCGCCAGCTCCAGCGCCTGCCAGCCAAAATGCTTGCGCGCCACCTTGAACACGCCGGCCACTCGTGTAGTGGCGAACGGCAAGTTGGCTGCCACGATGGCCAGCAACAACAGGATTACGATGCTGCTCTGCATGGCCATCGCCTCAGATCATGCCCAGCGACTGACGCATCGCCTGCGCGCACAGCTCGAGCAGCGACTGCGGCAGCACGCCGACCACCAGCAGCGCCAGCGCGTTCAGCGACAGCACCAGCTTCATGTCGCCGCGCACGACGATAGGCGCGGTGTCCTGAGCGTCGTCGAAGTAGATCGCCTTGACCACCCGCAGGTAGTAGAACGCGCCTATCACCGACATCAGCACCGAGAACACGGCCAGCTTGATCATGCCGATGTCGACGATGGCCTTGATCACCACGAACTTGGCGTAGAAACCCAGCAGCGGCGGAATGCCGGCCATCGAGAACATCGCCAGCAGCATCAGGATGGCGTACCAGCTGTTGCGGCTGTTCAGGCCCTTCAAGTCGTCGATCTTCTCGCACTCGAAACCCTGGCGCGACAGCGCCAGCACGATGCCGAAGCCGACCATGGACATCGCCACATAGACCACGGCGTAGAACAGCGCGGCCGAGTAGCCCTGCTGGGTGCCGGACAGCAGGCCCAGCAGCAGGAAGCCCATGTGCGAGATCGTCGAGTAGGCCAGCATCCGCTTGATATTGGTCTGCACGATGGCGGTGATGTTGCCGAGGGCCATCGACAGCACGGCGACGATGACCAGCATCGCCTGCCACTCGCCGACCAGCACGTCCAGGCCCTGGGCCAGAATGCGCAGCACGAACACGAAGGCGGCCAGCTTGGGCGCGGCGCCGACCATCAGCGTCACCGAAGTCGGCGAACCCTGGTACACGTCCGGCACCCACATGTGGAACGGCACGGCGCCGAGTTTGAACGACAGGCCGGCCACGATGAACACCAGGCCGAACACCAGCAGCATGCCGTTGGCGGAATGCGACTTGATGGACTTGGCGACGGCGGCCAGCTCCAGCGAGCCGGTGGCGCCGTAGATCATCGAGATGCCGTACAGCAGCAGGCCGGAGGCCAGCGCGCCCAGCACGAAGTACTTCATCGCCGACTCGGTGGCGGCCACCGAGTCGCGCTGCAGCGCGATCAGCGAGTACAGCGCCAGCGACAGCAGTTCCAGGCCCATGTACAGGGTCAGGAAGTGCGAGGCCGACACCATCAGGTTCATGCCCAACAGCGCGAACAAGGACAGCGAGAAGTACTCGCCCTTGAACAGGCCGCGGTCGGCGGTGTACTGGCGGCTATACACCAGCACCACCGCGGTGGTCGCGTACATCGCCAGCTTGACCAGCGACGCCAGCGGATCGGCGACGTACATGCCGGAGAAGGTCGTCACCGGGTACGGTACGAAGGTCCACAGCTGGACCGCCGCGGTGCCGGCCAGCGTCAGCAGCGTCAGGCCGTAGGTGATGCAGCGCTTTTCATCGGGGATGAAAAGATCCAGCATCAGCACCACCAGCAGCGCGCCGATCAGGAACAGCTCCGGCATCGCGGGTATCAGGTTGAGATCAGCCCAATTCATTTGTATGTATTCCTTCCGCGCTTACAGCTTGCTCTGCGCAACATGCGTGATCAGGTCGTTGACGGCGAAGTGCATCTTCTCGACGAAGGGCAGCGGGTACAGACCCATGCCCAGCACCGCGATCGCCAGGATGGCCAGCACCAGGAACTCGCGCTTGTTGACGTCGGTCAGCTCGGCCACATGCTCGTTGGCGACTTCGCCGAAGATCACGCGCTTGTACATCCACAGCGTGTAAGCGGCGCCGAAGATCAGCGTCGTGGCGGCCAGCGCGGCGTACCAGAAGTTCACCTGCACCGAACCCAGGATCACCATGAACTCGCCGACGAAGCCGGAAGTGGCCGGCAGGCCGGAGTTGGCCATCGCGAACAGCATCATGAAGGCCGCGAAGATCGGCATTTTGTTGGCCACGCCGCCGTAGTCGGCGATGTTGCGGCTGTGCACGCGGTCGTACATCACGCCGATGCAGAAGAACATCGCGGCGGAGACGAAGCCGTGCGACACCATCTGCACCAAGGCGCCCTTGACGGCCCAGGCGTTCATTTCATTGCCGGCGAACAGGAACATGCCCAGCGTCACGAAGCCCATGTGGGAAATCGACGAATACGCCACCAGCTTCTTCATGTCGGACTGCACCAGCGCCACCAGGCCGATGTAGACCACGGCGATCAGCGACAGCACGACGATGATGGGCGCCAGCTCGCGCGAGGCGTCCGGCAGGATAGGCAGCGCGAACCGCAGGAAGCCGTAAGCGCCGATCTTCAGCGTGATCGCCGCCAGCACCATCGAGCCGCCGGTCGGCGCCTCGACGTGGGCGTCCGGCAGCCAGGTGTGCACCGGCCACATCGGCACCTTCACCGCGAACGACAGGAAGAAGGCGACGAACAGCAGGATCTGCACCGTCAGCGGAATCTTGGCCAGATTCTGGAAGGCGTGGATGTCGAAGGTCTTGCCGGCCTGGAAGTACAGGTAGATGAAGGCCACCAGCATCAGCAGCGAGCCCAGCAGCGTGTACAGGAAGAACTTGACCGACGCGTAGACGCGACGCGGACCGCCCCAGATGCCGATGATCAGATACATCGGGATCAGCATGCCTTCGAAGAAGACATAGAACAGGATCGCGTCGAGCGCGGCGAAGGCGCCGTTGATCAGGCCGGACATGATCAGGAAGGCCGCCATGTACTGCGACACGCGCTTCTGGATCACTTCCCAGCCGGCCACCACCACCAATAGCGTGGTGAAGCTGTTCAGCACCACGAACAGCATCGAGATGCCGTCCACGCCGAGGTGGTAGTTGATGTTGAGCGCGGAAATCCACGGCTTCAGCTCTTCATACTGCATGCCGCCGTTGAAATTGTTGAACTCGGTGAACAGCGGCACCGACAGCAGGAAGCCCGCCAGGGCTCCCGCCAGGGCCAGCCAGCGCGCCAGCGGCGCGCGCTGGTCGCCGGCGGCCAGCACCACCAGGCCGGCCACGATCGGCGTCCAGATCACCAGACTGAGCAGATTTGTGAACATAATCAAACCTATATTGTTATTTCAATCCCGAAGCCCGGACTCAACGCAGAATCAGCGGCACGATCCACCAGCTCATCAGGCCCAGCACACCGATGATCATCGCGGTGGCGTAGCTGTAGATGAAACCGGTCTGCAGGCGGCGAATCACGCTGGAGAAACTGCCCACCAGCTTGGCGGTGCCGTTGACCATCAGGCCGTCGATCAGCAGCATGTCGCCGACCTTCCAGAACAAGGTGCCCAGCGCGCGCGAGCCCTTGGCGAACACGGCGAAATAGATCTCGTCCAGGTAGTACTTGTTTTCCAGCAGCTTGTGGATAGGCGCGCACTTTTCCTTGATGGCGGCCGGGATATGCGGCGCCTTCATGTAGAAGTACCAGGCGACCACAACGCCGGCGATGGCCAGCCACAGCGGCAAGGTGGTGAACGAGTGCAGCGTCATGGCGAAGGCGCCGTGGAACTCGTGCGCCAGCTCTTCCATGCCCGGGTGCGCTTCGTTGTTGACCGCGATCACGCCCTTGAAGAAGTCGCCGTACACCAGCTTGTCGATGGCGAAGTAACCGACCAGCACCGACGGGATGGCCAGCAGCACCAACGGCAGCGTCACCACCCACGGCGACTCGTGCGGCTTGTCGTTCGGGCCCAGGCCGTGATGGTGGTCGTGATCGTCGTCATGGCCGTGGCCGTGATGATCGTCCTTCTTCTCCATCCAGCGTTCCTTGCCGTGGAAGACCAGGAAGTACATGCGGAACGAGTAGAAGGCGGTGACGAACACGCCGGCCACGACGGCGAAGTAGGCGAAGCCGGCCGCCGGCAGATGCGAAGCGGCCACCGCCTCGATGATCGAGTCCTTCGAGTAGAAGCCTGCGAAGAACGGCGTGCCGATCAGCGCCAGCGAACCCAGCAGCGAAGTGATCCAGGTGATCGGCATGTACTTGCGCAGACCGCCCATATTGCGCATGTCCTGATCATGGTGCATGCCGATGATCACCGAGCCGGCGGCCAGGAACAGCAGCGCCTTGAAGAAGGCGTGCGTCATCACGTGGAACATCGCCACCGAGTACGCCGAGGCGCCCAGCGCGACGGTCATATAGCCCAGCTGCGACAGCGTGGAGTAGGCCACCACGCGCTTGATGTCGTTCTGCACGATGCCGAGGAAGCCCATGAACAGCGCGGTGATCGAACCGGCCACCAGGATCACGTTCAGCGCGGTGTCGGACAGCTCGAACAGCGGGCTCATCCGCGACACCATGAAGATGCCGGCCGTCACCATCGTGGCGGCGTGGATCAGCGCGGAGATCGGGGTCGGACCTTCCATCGAGTCCGGCAGCCACACGTGCAGCGGGAACTGGGCCGATTTACCCATCGCGCCGATGAACAGCAGGATGCAGGTGACGGTCATCAGCGACCATTGCTGGCCCGGGATGAGCTCCACGGTCTTGCTGGCCAGCGCCGGGGCGGCGGCGAACACGTCGCTGTAGTTCAGCGAGCCGCCGAAGTAGGCCAGCACCATGCCGATGCCCAAGAGGAAGCCGAAGTCGCCGACGCGGTTGACCAGGAAGGCCTTCAGGTTGGCGAACACCGCGGTCGGGCGCTTGAACCAGAAGCCGATCAGCAGGTAGGACACCAGGCCCACCGCCTCCCACCCGAAGAACAGCTGGATGAAGTTGTTGCTCATCACCAGCATCAGCATCGAGAAGGTAAACAGCGAGATATAGCTGAAGAAGCGCTGGTAGCCCGGGTCTTCCTGCATGTAGCCGATGGTATAGATGTGCACCATCAGCGACACGCTGGTAACCACCACCAGCATCATCGCGGTCAGCGAGTCCACCAGGAAGCCGACCGCGTAGTCGTGGCCGTCCATGGTCAACCAGGTGTAGACCGGTCCGTTGAACACTTCCGCGCTTCCGTTGAGGAAACCCAGGAGCACCTTGAGCGACAACGCGGCGGACACCGCCACGCCGGCTATCGTGACGACGTGCGAGGCGCGCCGTCCGATCGCCCATCCAAACAGGCCTGCAATGATGGAACCCGCCAGCGGAGCGAGTGCAATCAGCAGGTATAAGCTCTTCATATCCATGCTTTTGTGCTTTAGTTGTGGTTCCGGTTTGCCTTAGCCCTTGAGGCTGCCCAAGTCTTCAACGTTGATGCTCTGCAGATTGCGGAACAACACCACCAGGATCGCCAGACCAATGGCGGACTCGGCGGCGGCAACCGTCAGGATGAAGAATACGAAGATCTGGCCTGCCGAATCCGACAGGTAATGCGAGAACGCGATGAAGTTGAAATTCACCGCCAGCAGCATCAGCTCGATGGCCATCAGCAGGATGATCAGGTTTTTCCGGTTCAGGAAAATCCCCAGCACGCTGATGGCGAACAGGATGGCGGCCAGCACCAGAAAGTGAGTCAGTGTCAGCACGTTTCCTCCCTTATTGGTTGATTGGCCGTCAGGCCTGTTGCTCACCGGAATCAGCCTGCCCGGCCTCTTCCACTTGTTTCACGGCGTCCATCTTGACGATGCGGACGCGGTCCTCGCGGCGTACCTTCACCTGGCTCGCCGGATCCACTACCTTGCTGTCCTTGCGCGCGCGCATGGTCAGGCCGATGGCGGCCACCATGGCCAGCAGCAGCACGATGGCGGCGATCTCGAACGGCAGCAGATAGGTGGTGTACAGCTGATGACCCAGCACCTTGACGTTGCTGAAGTCGGCGGCCAGCGGCGCGCCTGCCTTGTAGGTGTCGAGGCCGGTCTTCGGGCTCATCAGGATCAGCGCCATTTCGGCGACCATGATCAGGCCGACGGTGGCGGCGACCGGCAGATTGCGCCAGAAGCCTTCACGCAGCTTCTCGATGTTGATGTCCAACATCATCACCACGAACAGGAACAGCACCATCACCGCGCCGACATAAACCAGCACCAGGGTGATCGCCAGGAACTCCGACTCCATCAGCAGCCAGTGGCCGGCGCTGGTGAAGAAGGCCAGCACCAGGTACAGCGCGGCGTGCACCGGGTTCTTGGCCGTCACCACGCGCAGACCGGCGAAGATCAGGATGGCGGACAGAACGTAGAAAATTACCGTTGTAAGGTTCATGGCCTCCCCTTAGCGATACTTGGCGTCGGCCGCCTTGTTGGCGGCGATTTCGGCCTCGTACTTGTCGCCAATCGCCAGCAGCATCGGCTTGGTGTAGTAGAGGTCGCCACGTTTTTCACCGTGGTATTCGAAGATGTGGGTTTCCACGATCGCGTCCACCGGACAGGCTTCCTCGCAGAAGCCGCAGAAGATGCACTTGGTCAGATCGATGTCGTAGCGGCTGGTACGGCGGGTGCCGTCGTCGCGCTCCTCCGACTCGATGCTGATCGCCAGCGCCGGGCACACCGCCTCGCACAGCTTGCACGCGATGCAGCGTTCTTCGCCGTTGGCGTAGCGGCGCTGCGCGTGCAGGCCGCGGAAGCGCGGCGAGATCGGCGTCTTCTCTTCCGGGAACTGAACCGTGATCTTGCGGGCGAAGAAGTAGCGGCCGGTGACCATCAGGCCCTTGACCAGCTCCACCAGCAGGAAGGTCTTGAAAAAGTTGCGGATCGAATTCATTTTTTCACCTATCCCCTGTCTCAGTGCCAAATCGACAGCGGGGTAAACATCCACACGCCCACCACCAGAATCCACACCAGGGTCACCGGGATGAACACTTTCCAGCCCAGGCGCATGATCTGGTCATAGCGATAGCGCGGGAAGGTGGCGCGGAACCACAGGAAGCAGAACAGCACCAGCGCGACCTTGACCGCCAGCCAGAAGAAGCCGCCGGCGCCCAGCAGGCCCCACGAAGCCGGGAACGGAGACAGCCAGCCGCCCAGGAACAGCAGCGCGGTCAGCGTCGCGACCAGGATCATGTTGGCGTATTCGGCCAGGAAGAACACCGCGAACGCCATGCCCGAGTATTCCACGTGGAAACCGGCGACGATTTCCGACTCGCCCTCGGCGACGTCGAACGGCGCGCGGTTGGTCTCGGCCACGCCGGAGATCAGGTAGACGATGAACAGCGGGAACAGCGGGATCCAGTTCCACGACAGGATGGAGCCCGCGCCCATGCCGAAAGACTGCTGCTTGACGATGTCGACCAAGTTCAGGCTGCCGGACACCATCAGCACGCCGACCAGGGCGAAGCCCATCGCCAGCTCGTACGAGACGATCTGGGCGGCGGAACGCATCGCGCCGAGGAAGGAGTACTTCGAGTTGCCCGCCCAGCCGGCGATGATCACGCCGTACACGCCCATCGACGTCAGCGCCAGGATGTACAGCAGCGAGGCGTTGACGTTGGCCAGCACCAGGCCGTCGGTGAACGGAATCACCGCCCAGGCGGCCAGCGCCGGACCGATGGCCAGCACCGGCGCCAGCAGGAACAATCCCTTGCTGGAGCTGGTCGGTAGGATGATTTCCTTCATCAGCAGCTTCAGGCCGTCGGCCAGCGGCTGCAGCAGGCCGAAATAACCGACCCGGTTGGGGCCGATCCGGATCTGCATGTAGCCGATCACCTTGCGCTCGGCCAGCGTCAGATACGCGACCGCGCCCAGCATCGGCAGCACGATGGCGATGATCTTCAGCAGGGTCCATACCAGGAGCCCCGCGTCAGTGCCAAGAATACCTTGCAAGAACTCCATGGTTTACCCCTGCTTGATCTCGATAGCGTCGAACATGCCGCCCAGCGCCAGCGTCGAGGCGTGCGCAACGGCGACCCGCACCACGTCGGCCGGCAGGCTGTCGTCGGCCTCGACCGCAACGCGCGCCTCGCCGGCGCCCTGCTTCAGCACCACTTCGGCGCCGGAAGCGATGCCGAGCTTGGCCAGCACGCTGCCGTGAACGCGCGCGACGGCGGCGCCGCGGGCTTCGCTGGTCTGCTGCAGCGACGGCGCGCGGCGGCAGACGGCATCGGCCTGGTACATCGGCACTTCGCCGACGCGGACAAAACCAGAAACGGCTGCGGCTGCGGTGGCGGAAACGGAAGCCAGCGCGTTGTTCAGCACGGCGGCGAGGTCGCCGGCGGCGAACTCGGCGCGCACTTCCTCGGCGCTGTTGTAAGCGAAGCCGCCCAGGCTCAGCATATTGCCCAGCACGCGCAGCACCTTCCAGGCCGGACGGGCTTCTCCCAGCGGCTTGACGACGCCGTTGAAGACCTGCAGCTTGCCTTCCATGTTGACGAAGGAACCGGCGGTTTCGGAGAACGGCGCGATCGGCAGCAGCACGTCGGCGTAGTCGAGCAGGCCCTGGCCCTTGTAGGCGGTCAGCGCGATCACGGTGGCGGCCTGCTTCATCGCGGCCACGGCGGCCTGGCCGTCGTAGCTGTCGAACTCCACTTCGGTGTTCAGCAGGAAGTAGGCCTTCTTCGGCTTGGCGATCATCGCGGCGGCGTTGTCGCCGGCGTTGACGGCCGAGCCCAGCGCGCCGCGGATCGGCAGCGCGCCGACCAGTTCGGCGCCGACGCTGTTCGCGGCTTCGGCCAGCACGCCGAAGCGGCCGCCGGTCAGACCCGCGATCTCCTGCGCCAGCGACAGCAGCTGGCCATAGGCCGGGTGATGCTGGGCGACGTTGCCGAGCACGATGGACGCGGTTTCCGCGCCGCAGAGGCTCTCGGCGATGCGGCGGGCCTCGGCCGAGACTTCGACGCCGGCCAGATCGATCTGGCTGGCGCCGGACTTGATCTCGGCCACGGCCTTCAGCACTTGCGACAACGCGTTAACCAGCGCCAGCGGCGACACGATCAGCTTGCCGTTGATCTTGGTCAGCAGATTGTCGTCGGCGACGTGGATAATGTTCAGTTCGGTGCCCTGCTTGACCGAGGCGCGCAGGCGCGAGGCCAGCAGCGGCTGCTCCTTGCGCAGCGTCGAGCCGATCGCCAGCACCGACTTGGCCGCGGCCAGTTCGGCGATGGTCGAGCCCAGCCACTCGGCGCCCTGCTTCGCCGCGTCGGCGGAGAAGTCGCTGCGGCGCAGGCGGTAGTCGATGCTGTTGACGCCGAAGGCGCGCGCCAGCTTCTGCGCCAGGAACAACTCTTCGGTCGTCGAATGCGAGCTGGTCAGGAAGCCGATGGCGTCCTTGCCGTGATCGGCGGACACGCCGTTCAGGCCCTTGACCACGTATTCGAGCGCGGTTTCCCAGTCGGTCTCGTGCCACTTGCCGTCGAACTTGATCATCGGCTTGGCGAGGCGCTCGGCGCTGTTCAGACCCTCATAGGAGAAGCGGTCGCGGTCGGCGATCCAGCACTCGTTGATGGCCTCGTTCTCCAACGGCAGCACGCGCATCACCTCGTTGCTCTTCACCTGGACCACCAGATTGGAGCCGAGACCGTCGTGCGGGCTGACCGACTTGCGGCGCGACAGCTCCCAGGCGCGGGTGCTGTAGCGGAACGGCTTGGAGGTCAGCGCGCCCACCGGGCACAGGTCGATGACGTTGCCGGAGATTTCCGAGTCCACAGTCTTGCCCAGGAAGGGCAGAATCTCGGAGAACTCGCTGCGGTTGGCCATGCCGATTTCCTGGAAGCCGCCGACTTCCTCGGTGAAGCGGACGCAGCGCGTGCAGTGGATGCAGCGCGACATTTCCTCGGCCGATACCAGCGGGCCCATGTCCTTGCCGACCACCACGCGCTTCTCTTCCTCGTAGCGCGAGGTCGAGTTGCCGTAGCCAACCGCCAGATCCTGCAGCTGGCATTCGCCGCCCTGGTCGCAGATCGGGCAATCCAGCGGGTGGTTGATCAGCAGGAATTCCATCACGCCCTGCTGAGCCTTCTTGGCCAGCGGAGACGCGGTGTGGACCTTCATGCCGTCGGTGACCGGGGTGGCACAGGCCGGCAGCGGCTTCGGCGCCTTTTCCACTTCCACCAGGCACATCCGGCAGTTGGCCGCGATGGACAGCTTCTTGTGGTAGCAGAAGTGCGGAATATAGGTGCCCGCCGAATGGGCAGCCTCGATGACGGTGCTGCCCTGCGGCACCGTCAGTTTCTTACCGTCGATTTCGATTTCAAGCATCGCTCAACACCATTTGTGATCCACCAAGGTCTTTCCGTGTTCGATCGCGTGCTCGAACTCCTCGCGGAAATGCTTGGTGAAACTGCGAACCGGGAACACCGCGGCGTCGGCCAGCGCGCAGATGGTGCGGCCGGCCATATTGTTGCCCACGGAATCCAGAAGCTCCAGATCGCCCGGACGGCCCTGGCCGTTGGCGATGCGGTGGATCACCTTGTACAGCCAGCCGGTGCCTTCGCGGCACGGCGTGCACTGGCCGCAGGATTCCTCGTGGTAGAAATAGGCCAGACGCTCCAGCGCCTTGACCATGCACACGCCGTCGTTCATCACGATCACCGCGCCGGAACCCAGCATCGAACCCGCCTTGGCGATGCTGTCGTAGTCCATCGTGCACTGCATCATGATGTCGGCCGGCAGCACAGGCGCGGACGAACCGCCCGGAATCACCGCCTTCAGCTTGCCGCCCTTCATGCCGCCGGCCAGTTCCAACAGCTCGGAGAATGGGGTGCCGAGCGGCACTTCGTAGTTGCCGGGACGGTTGACGTGGCCGGAGACCGAGAACAGCTTGGTGCCGCCGTTGTTCGGCTTGCCCTTCTCGAGGAAGGTCTGCGCGCCGTCGCGGATGATGAACGGCACCGAGGCGAACGATTCGGTGTTGTTGATCGTCGTCGGCTTGCCGTACAGGCCGAAGCTGGCCGGGAACGGCGGCTTGAAGCGCGGTTGGCCCTTCTTGCCTTCCAGCGATTCCAGCAGCGCGGTTTCTTCGCCGCAGATGTAGGCGCCGTAGCCGTGGTGGGCGTAGAGCTCGAAGTTGAAGCCGGCGCCGAGGATGTTCTGGCCCAGGAAGCCGGCCTTGCGGGCCTCTTCCAGCGCTTCCTCGAAACGTTCGTAGTCTTCGAAGATCTCGCCGTGGATGTAGTTGTAACCCGCCTTGGTGCCCATCGCGTAACCGGCGATGATCATGCCCTCGATCAGCGAGTGCGGGTTGTAGCGGATGATGTCGCGGTCCTTGAAGGTGCCCGGCTCGCCCTCGTCCGTATTGCAGACGACGTATTTGTCGCCCGGGAACGAGCGCGGCATGAAGCTCCACTTCAGGCCGGTCGGGAAACCGGCGCCGCCGCGACCGCGCAGGCCGGAGTTCTTCACTTCCGCGATCACATCCTCTTGCGCCATCTTGGCGTCGAGGATGCGGCGCAGCGCCTGGTAGCCGCCGCGGGCCACGTAGGCGTCCAGACGCCAGCAGTCGGGCTGCGCGGTGTCGACGCCGTCGAAAATCACGCCATTAGCGAAGACTGCCATTATTTCAACTCCGCCAGTTTTTTGTCGATTGCTTCGGGCGTCATGAAGCTGCACATCTTGTGGTTGTTCACCAGCAAGACCGGCGCGTCGCCGCAGGCGCCCATGCACTCGCCTTCCAGCAGGGTGTACATGCCGTCGGCGCTGGTTTCGCCGATGGCGATGCCCAGTTTCTGCGAGATGTACTGGGCGGCGTTGACGCCGCCGGACAAGGCACAGGGCAGATTGGTGCAGACGGTGATCTTGAATTTACCCACCGGCTTCATGTCGTACATGTTGTAGAAGGTGGCGACTTCGTAGGCGGCCACCGGGGCGATGCCCAGGTAGTCGGCGACGAACTCGATCAGCTCCTGGTTCAGGCAGCGCGTTTCCGGGGTTTCACCGGTAGCGCGCCGCTCATCCAGCGCGATGCGCAAAGCGCCCATCACTGCGGAGCGCTTCTGGTCGGCCGGATATTTGGCGACCTCGCGGTCGATCAAGGCTAGCGATTGTGCGGACAGCATCAGCGGTCAATCTCCCCAAACACGATATCCTGCGTACCGATGATCGCGACGACGTCGGCGATCATGTGGCCGGTGGCCATCTCGTCCAGCGCGGCCAAGTGGGCGTAGCCCGGCGCGCGGATTTTCAGGCGGTACGGTTTGTTGGCGCCGTCGGACACCAGATAGATGCCGAATTCGCCCTTCGGGTGCTCCACCGCCGCGTAAGCCTCGCCCTCCGGCACGTGCATGCCTTCGGTGAACAGCTTGAAGTGGTGGATCAGGTCTTCCATATTGGACTTCATGCCTTCGCGCGAAGGCGGCGCCACCTTATGGTTGTCGGTGATCACCGGACCCGGATTGTCGCGCAGCCAGGCCACGCACTGCTGGATGATGCGGTTGGACTGGCGCATTTCCTCGACGCGCACCAGATAGCGGTCGTAGCAATCGCCGCCGACGCCCACCGGCACATCGAAGTCCATCCTGTCGTACACATCGTACGGCTGGGTCTTGCGCAGGTCCCAGGCGATGCCGGAGCCGCGCAGCATCGGGCCGGTCATGCCCAGGTTCAGCGCGCGTTCGGCCGTCACCACGCCGATGTCCACGGTCCGCTGCTTCCAGATCCGGTTGTCGGTCAGCAGAGTCTCGTACTCGTCGACATAGGTCGGGAAACGCTTGGTGAAGTCGTCGATGAAGTCCAGCATCGAGCCCTTGCGGCCTTCGTTCAGCCGCGCCAGCTCCTTGGCGTTCTTGATCTTGGACACGGTGTACTGCGGCATCGAATCCGGCAGGTCGCGGTAGACGCCGCCCGGACGGAAGTAGGCCGCGTGCATGCGCGCGCCCGACACCGCCTCGTAGCAGTCCATCAGGTCCTCGCGCTCGCGGAAGGCGTACAGGAACATCGTCATCGCGCCGATGTCCAGCGCGTGGGCGCCGATCCACAGCAGGTGGTTCAGCACGCGGGTGATCTCGGCGAACATCACGCGGATGTACTGCGCGCGTTCCGGCACCTCGATGCCCATCATCTTCTCGATGGCCAGGCAGTAGGCGTGCTCGTTGCACATCATCGACACGTAGTCGAGACGGTCCATATACGGCAGCGACTGGATGAAGGTCTTGCTCTCGGCCAGCTTCTCGGTGCCGCGGTGCAACAGACCGATGTGCGGGTCGGCGCGCTGGACGACTTCGCCGTCCAGCTCCAGCACCAGGCGCAGCACGCCGTGCGCGGCCGGGTGCTGCGGACCGAAGTTCAGAGTGTAGTTACGGATCTCAGCCACCGTAGTTCTCCTCGCGGATGATGCGCGGAGTGATTTCGCGCGGTTCGATGGTAACGGGCTGATAGATCACGCGCCGCTGGTTCGGGTCGTAGCGCATTTCCACGTGGCCCGACAGCGGGAAGTCCTTGCGGAACGGGTGGCCGACGAAACCGTAGTCGGTCAGCAGACGGCGCAGGTCGGGGTGGCCTTCGAACACGATGCCGAACAGGTCGAACGCTTCGCGCTCGAACCAGTTGACGGCGTTCCAGACGCCATTGACCGACGGGATCACCGGGAAGTCGTCGTCTTCGGCGAAGACGCGCAGGCGGACGCGGTGGTTCAGCTTGACGGACAGCAGATGGTATACGGCGGCGAAGCGCGGGCCGTCCCACGGCTCGTCGCGGTAGGCGCTGTAGTCCATGCCGCAGACGTCGATGCATTGCTCGAAGGCGAGCTCTGCGTGGTCGCGCAGCGTCTGCGCGACGGACAGCAGATCGGACGCCTTGCACACGATGGTCAGCTCATCCAGGGCCAGCGTGCTGCGCACGAGCTTGTCGCCCAGCGCCGCGGCAACGACCGAACCCAACGCTTCCATTTTCTTGGAGGCCATAAGTTTCTACCTTAGCGGGCGATGGTGTTGGTACGTTTGATCTTGTTCTGCAGCTGGATGATGCCGTACAGCAGCGCCTCGGCGGTCGGAGGACAGCCCGGGACGTAGACATCGACCGGCACGATGCGGTCGCAGCCGCGTACCACAGAATAGGAGTAATGGTAGTAACCGCCGCCGTTGGCACAGGACCCCATCGAGATCACCCAGCGCGGCTCGGCCATCTGGTCGTACACCTTGCGCAGCGCCGGCGCCATCTTGTTGCACAAGGTGCCGGCGACGATCATCAGGTCGGACTGGCGCGGACTGGGGCGGAACACGATGCCGAAGCGGTCAAGGTCGTAACGCGCCGCGCCCGCGTGCATCATTTCCACCGCGCAACAGGCCAGACCGAAGGTCATCGGCCACAGCGAGCCGGTGCGGGTATAGTTGATAAGCTTGTCGGCCGTCGTCGTGACGAAGCCTTTCTCCAGAATCCCTTCTACTCCCATTCCAGAGCTCCCTTCTTCCACATGTAGACGAAGCCGAGCGTCAGCACGGCCAGAAACTCGACCATCACGCCCAAACCATAGACGCCCAAATCCTTCAGCACCACGGCCCAAGGAAACAGGAAGGCGATTTCCAGGTCGAACAGGATGAAGAGGATGGCGATCAGGTAATAGCGGACGTCAAACTTCATGCGGGCATCTTCGAAGGCCTCGAAGCCGCATTCGTATGGAGAAAGTTTCTCAGCGTCAGGACGATTGGGTGCCAGCAGTTTGCCCAGAACGATAGGGCCCACGCCGACCAGAAGTCCGACGATGACAAACATCAGAATGGGAAAGTAGTTTTGCAGCATTTCCCGTACACCCCCAAAAAAAGAGGGGTCGCCCCCTCTTGGCTCCAAATAAAACAGGCCACCGGAGTCCCGGTGGCCTGTTTTTGAATGGTGGTGCCGACAGTGAGACTCGAACTCACACAGCTTTCGCCACTACCCCCTCAAGATAGCGTGTCTACCAATTTCACCATGTCGGCACAGCAAAGCTTTTAAATTGTCACTCCGGAATCTTGGATGCTGTTCCGGAAGCGTTTTTATTAGGCGCGCCTGCCGGGATTTGCGGCGCCACCTGTTCAATCTTTCCGCCCATCACGCCCAGGTCATTCTTTCCACCCCCGGAAAGATAGACCAAGCTGAGGGAAGTCGCGAAGAATACTGCCGCTGCAATGGCAGTCGTCCTACTCAAGAAATTCGCAGAACCAGACGCCCCAAACAGACTGCCGGAGGAACCGCCGCCAAAGGCCGCGCCCATATCCGCACCCTTGCCGTGCTGCATCAAAACAAGGACGATGATGGTCACTGCGGACAGGAGGTTTACAATCCAAATAAGCGTCTTAAGAAGTTCCATACTATATCATATTTCCTGCGGCTTGGCAAATCACTCTGAATGAATCGGCGTCCAGAGAGGCCCCTCCGACCAATGCTCCGTCGACGTTTTCCGTCGCCAGAATGGCCTCGGCATTCTCTGCTTTGACACTGCCGCCGTAGAGGACGCGAATCTTATCCGAGCCGTCCGTGTTTTGCAAGCACCAGTTTTTGATGAATGCATGAATTTCGGCGATCTGTTCCAGCGTCGCCACCTTGCCCGTTCCTATCGCCCAAACCGGCTCGTAGGCGATCACATATCGGTCGCCGGCGATCTCGGTCAGAATGGCCAGCTGCTCCGCGATCACCGCCAAATGGCGGCCCGCCTCGCGCTCCGCCAGCGTTTCGCCGACGCACAGCACCGGCGACACGCCGGCGGCGGCGGCATTGCGCATCTTGGCCAGCAGCGCCGCATTGTCCTCGCCGAAATACTGGCGCCGCTCGGAATGGCCGACCAGCGCATAACGGCAGCCGACATCGGCCAGCATCGAAGCGCTCACCTCTCCGGTAAACGCGCCGTCGGCGGCGAAACGGCTGACATCCTGCGCCGCCAGCGCCAGACGGCCCCCGGCCAGCTGCCGGGCCAGATCGGAAAGATACACCGCCGGCGCGGCAATGCCGACGCCATCCCGGTTGGTCGCCGCGTCGGCCAACAGCGCCGCCGCCAGTTCGCGCGCGCCATCGCCGCGCGTATTCATCTTCCAATTGCCGATCACCAGCTTGCCGGACATGCGTCTCTCCACATCATATATCGGATTACGGGTCGCCGCCGATTATAGCGCGATGCGCCGCCGGCTCCAACGGCGGCGGCGACCGTACGTTTACGACTTGTAATATTAATGAAAGATTTGCCCGATACGATGGCGGCCATCACAACAGCAATCCCAACCTTGCTCGGGAGTTAAGCATGAAACAGTCTGTACGTCTGGCAGCCGTTCTCGGTTCCGTGCTGATCGCAGGTTCGGCCTACGCCGCGGACATCACCGGCGCCGGCGCGACGTTCCCCTACCCGCTGTACGCCAAGTGGGCGGCCAACTACAAGGGCAGCACCGGCAACAACATGAACTACCAGTCCATCGGTTCCGGCGGTGGCATCAAGCAGATCCAGTCGAAGACCGTGGATTTCGGCGCATCCGACATGCCGCTGAAGCCGGAAGAGCTGGACAAGTCCGGCCTGACCCAGTTCCCGACCGTGATGGGCGGCGTGGTGCCGGTGTACAACATCCCGGGCATCGCCGCCGGCCAGATCAAGTTCACCGGCCCGCTGTTGGCCGACATCTACATGGGCAAGGTCGGCAAGTGGAACGACGCGGCCATCGCCAAGCTGAATCCGGGCGTCAAGCTGCCTGACCAGCGCATCTCGGTAGTGCGCCGCTCCGACGGCTCCGGCACCACCTTCATCTTCACCAACTACCTGTCCAAGGTATCGCCGGAATGGGCGAAGGACGTCGGCTCCAATACCGCCGTCAGCTGGAAGGGCAGCTCGGTGGGCGGCAAGGGCAACGAAGGCGTGGCCAACTACGTGTCGCGCATCAAGGGCGCGATCGGCTATGTCGAGTACGCCTACGCCAAGCAGAACAAGCTGTCCTACGGCCTGCTGCAGAACCAGGCCGGCGTGTTCGTGAAGCCGGACGAGTCCTCGTTCAAGGCCGCCGCCGCCAACGCCGACTGGCACAAGGCCCCGGGCTTCTACCTGCTGCTGACCAACCAGCCGGGCAAGCAGAGCTGGCCGATCGCCGGCGCCACCTTTATCCTGATGCACAAGAAGCAGGACAAGCCGGCGCAGGCCTCCGAAGTGCTGAAGTACTTCGACTGGGCGTACAAGAACGGCGACAAGACCGCCCAGGAACTGGACTACATCCCGATGCCGGATAATGTGAAGACCATCATCCGCACCAGCTGGAAGCAGATCACCGACGGCAGCGGCAAGACCGTCTGGAACTGATCCGCGAGCAGTCCGACGCAACCAGGCCGGAGGGAGCCCGCTCTCTCCGGCCTTGTGTCTGAACCATCAAGAATCGACACATGCAAAAACTGAGCAATGACCGGCAGCTGGGCCTTCAGCAGCAGCTGGACCAGATTTTCCGCGTGACCACCCGCTGTTTCGCCTTCCTCGTGCTGGCGCTGCTGGTGGGCATACTCATTTCGCTGCTGGTCGGCGCGATGCCGAGCATCAAGGGCTTCGGCTGGGGCTTTCTGGCCAGCACGGACTGGGATCCGGTACAGCAGAAGTTCGGCGCCATCGTGCCCATCTTCGGCACGCTGGCCACCTCCATCATCGCGCTGTTGATCGGCGTGCCGGTCAGCTTCGGCATCGCGCTGTTCCTGACCGAGCTGTGCCCGACCTGGCTGAAGCGGCCGCTGGGCATCGCCATCGAACTGCTGGCCGGCATCCCGTCCATCATCTACGGCATGTGGGGCCTGTTCGTGTTCGCGCCGTTCTTCGCCGACCACGTCCAGCCGTGGATCATCGACAATCTGGGCGAGTTCCCGCTGATCGGCTTCCTGTTCCAGGGCGCGCCGATGGGCATAGGCCTGTTCACCGCCGGCCTGATCCTGGCCATCATGGTGATTCCGTTCATCGCCTCGGTGATGCGCGACGTGTTCGAGGTGGTGCCGGTGATGCTGAAGGAATCGGCCTACGGCCTCGGCTCCACCACCTGGGAGGTGGTGCGCTACGTGGTGCTGCCCTATACCAAGACCGGCGTCGTCGGCGGCATCATGCTGGGCCTCGGCCGCGCGCTGGGCGAGACGATGGCGGTCACCTTCGTCATCGGCAACTCCACCCGCTTCACCACCAGCCTGTTCGAACCGGGCAACTCGATCGCCTCGTCGCTGGCCAACGAATTCGCCGAGGCCAACGGCGATCTGTACATGGGTTCGCTGATCGAGCTGGGCCTGATCCTGTTCTTCATCACCTTTGTGGTGCTCGCCTGCTCCAAGCTGCTGCTGTTGCGCCTGAAGAAGCAGGAAGGCAAGCCTTCCTGACATGAAAGACGCCACCACGATGAGCCAAGCGACCATGAACGACGCCTTGCCGACCTCCTCCGCCGTCAGCCTGAAACAGGACAGCGCCACCTATCGCCGGCGCCGGCTGATCAACCGCCTGACGATGACCGCGTCGATGCTGACGATGGCCTTCGGCCTGTTCTGGCTGTTCTGGATCCTGATCACCCTGCTGCAACACGGCCTGTCCGGCATCAACTGGCAGGTGTTCACCGAGAGCACCCCGCCGCCGGGCTCCACCGGCGGCCTGGCCAACGCCATCTACGGCAGCCTGGTGATGACCGGCTTCGGCACGCTGTTCGGCACGCCGGTCGGCATCCTGGCCGGCATCTACCTGGCCGAGTTCGGCCAGCGCGGCTGGCTGGCGCCGGTGACCCGCTTCATCAACGACATCCTGCTGTCGGCGCCGTCCATCGTCATCGGCCTGTTCGTCTACGAGGTGTACGTGGTGTCGGTCGGCCACTTTTCCGGCTGGGCCGGCTCGTTCGCGCTGGCGATCCTGGTGATCCCGGTCGTCGTGCGCACCACCGAGAACATGCTGCGCCTGGTGCCGAACAGCCTGCGCGAGGCCGCCGCCGCGCTTGGCGCGCCGCAATGGAAGGTGACGCTGTACGTGACGCTGCGCTCGGCCCAGGCCGGCGTGCTGACCGGCATCCTGCTGGCGGTGGCGCGGATTTCCGGCGAAACCGCTCCGCTATTGTTCACCGCGCTGAACAACCAGTTCTTCAACAGCAATATGAACCAGCCCATGGCCAACCTGCCCATCGTGATCTTCCAGTTCGCGATGAGCCCGTACGAGGACTGGCACACGCTGGCCTGGGCCGGCTCGCTGTTGATCACCTTCAGCGTCCTCACCCTGAATATCGTCGCCCGCTGGATGGGCGGCCGCAAGAATCAATCGAATTAAGGCATGACGACCATGACCAGCACCGCCTCCAAGCTCGAGGTCCGCAATCTCAACTTCTACTACGGCAACTTCCACGCGCTGAAGAACATCCAGCTGGAAATCGCGCCGCGCAAGGTCACCGCCTTCATCGGCCCGTCCGGCTGCGGCAAGTCGACGCTGCTGCGCACCTTCAACCGGATGTACGAGCTGTATCCCGGCCTGCGCGCCGACGGCGACATCCTGCTGGACGGCCAGAACATCCTCGGCCGCGACATCGACGTCAACCTGCTGCGCGCCAAGGTCGGCATGGTGTTCCAGAAGCCGACGCCGTTCCCGATGTCCATCCACGACAACATCACCTTCGGCGTGAAGCTGTACGAAAAGCTGTCCAAGGGCGAGATGGAGGACCGCGTCGAATGGGCGCTGCGCAAGGCGGCGCTGTGGGACGAGGTGAAGGACAAGCTCAAGCAGTCCGGCAACTCGCTGTCCGGCGGCCAACAGCAGCGGCTGTGCATCGCCCGCGCGGTGGCTTCGAAGCCGGAAGTGCTGCTGCTGGACGAGCCGACGTCGGCGCTGGACCCGATCTCCACCGCCCACATCGAGGAGCTGATACACGAGCTGAAGGAGGACTACACCATCGCCATCGTCACGCACAATATGCAGCAGGCGGCGCGGGTGTCCGACTACACCGCCTATATGTATCTGGGCGAGATGGTCGAGTTCGGCAACACCGACACCATCTTCACCACGCCGCAGAAGAAGGCGACCGAGGACTACATCACCGGCAAGTTCGGCTGACGCCCGCGGCGGCCGGCGTCATGCTGGCCGCTGCCGTTCCCCCGGCCAGCCCATGCCATCGCCATTCGGCAAATCATGGGCTTAGCCGTTTTTCAACCCGCTGCTGTCAAGCGGATTTTGCCGTTTTCGCAGGCAAAACCACAGGCTTTGCATTTTTTTTATAAAGACTTGACGGCACTGGCGGGGGACACAACAATCCCGCCTTTACGATAATCTCAGACACGCCATGCTGGACCTGTTTTCCGGGCTCGACCCCCATGTAGCCATCACCCTGCTACTTTCGCTGGGCTTCGTGCTCGCCTTTGAGTTCATCAACGGTTTCCACGACACCGCCAACGCGGTCGCCACCGTCATCTACACCCAGTCGATGAAGCCTCGGCTCGCCGTGTTCTATTCCGGCGTCTGCAACTTCCTCGGCGTGATGAGCGGCGGCCTCGCCGTGGCCTACGCCATCGTCCACCTGCTGCCGGTGGATCTGCTGATCTCGGTGAACACCACCCGCGGCATGGCGATGGTGTTCGCGCTGCTGGCAGCCGCCATCCTGTGGAACCTCGGCACCTGGTATCTGGGCCTGCCGGCATCCAGCAGCCACACGCTGATCGGCGCCATTCTCGGCGTCGGCGTCGCCAACAGCCTGATCAACCACACCTCGCTGTCTCACGGCATCAATTGGGGCAAGGCGATCGACGTCGGCGCCTCGCTATTGGTCTCGCCGGTCGTCGGCGCGGTGATGGCAGGCCTGATCGTGATCCTGTTGCGGCGCTACCGCCCGCACAGCAACGTCCACAAGACGCCGTACCAGCGCCAGCAGGTCGAGGGCCGCAAGCATCCGCCGTTCTGGACCCGCTTCATGCTGATCGTGTCGGCGATGGGCGTCAGCTTCGCCCACGGCGCCAACGACGGCCAGAAGGGCGTCGGCCTGATCATGCTGGTGCTGATCGGCATCGTGCCGGCCAAGTTCGTGCTGAACCTGGACAGCACCCCGTACCAGCTGGAACGCACCCGCGACGCGGCGCAACACCTGCAGCAGTTCTACCAGCGCCACGAAGCCGACCTGTCGAAGATCATCGTCAAGTCGACCAGCACCAGCCAGTACGAGTGCCATCCGCAGCAGACGGTGGCCACCGCCGGCCAGCTGCTGACGCTGATGGGCGACGGCAACGACTACCACAAGCTCAGCGCCGCCCAGCGCTGGGAAGTGCGCACCCAGCTGCTGTGCCTGGACGACGCCGCCAAGAAGGCGTCCGCGCTGCCCAAGCTGTCGTCCGACGACAAGCAGTTGCTGGACAATCTGCGCAAGGACCTGACCACCACCACCGAATACGCGCCGACCTGGGTGATCATCGCCGTCGCGCTGTCGCTGGGCATCGGCACCATGGTGGGCTGGAAGCGCGTGGTGAAGACCGTCGGCGAAGGCATAGGCAAGAAGGACATGACCTACGCCCAGGGCGTGGCCGCGCAGACCACCGCCGCCGTTTCCATCGGTCTGGCCAGCTGGTTCGGCTTCCCGGTGTCCACCACCCACGTGCTGTCCAGCGGCGTGGCCGGCACGATGATCGCCGACAAGGCCGGTCTGCAGCTGTCCACCGTGCGTTCGATCGCGCTGGCCTGGCTGTTCACGATGCCGGCGTCGATGGCGCTGGCCGGCGGCCTGTATTACCTGTCGGCCCAGTGGTTCTGACGCCGGCGCCCGCCAAACGAAAGCCACCGCGTGCGGTGGCTTTTTTTATCGCTTGACCCAAGTCAACGAAACGACGGACTGCGCTTGAACATAAAATTCATCAATTGCTAATATGAAACCGCTTCATCAATGGTTTCTTTATGTTTGCAGCAACCCCTCCCTCGCCGCCGCGTTTTCCCCCGAACCCGGCGGTTTTTTACGCCTTCAAGAACTGCTCCCGCCCAGCCAGCCATCGTTCCAGATGGGCATCCGCCGCCTGCGACCAACGTTCCAGCAACATCGGCGCCAGATCGCGCGCCGCCTCCAGCAGCGCCTGGTCCTGTTCCAGATCGGCGAAACGCAGCATCGGCAGGCCGCTCTGCCGCGCGCCGAGAAACTCGCCCGGACCGCGGATCCGCAGATCCTGCCGCGCGATCTCGAAGCCGTCGACGTTCTCGTAGATCACTTTCAGCCTGGCCTTGGCCAGATCGGACAGCGGATTCTCGAACAACAGCACGCAGACGCTCCTGGCGCTGCCCCGTCCGACCCGGCCGCGCAACTGGTGCAGCTGGGCCAGGCCCATCCGCTCGGCGTGCTCTATCACCATCAGGCTGGCATTGGGCACGTCGACGCCGACCTCGATCACCGTCGTCGCCACCAGCACGTCCAGCTGGCCGGCGGCGAAGGCGGCCATCGCCTCGGCCTTTTCCGCCGCCTTCAGCCGACCGTGCACCAGGCCGATGCGGCGGCCGGGCAGATCCCGTTGCAATTGCTGGTGGCAGTCCACCGCCGTCTGCAGTTGCAGCGCCTCGGACTCCTCGATCAGCGGGCACACCCAGTAGGCCTGATTGCCCTCCAGGCAGGTCTTCTCGACGAACTGCACCACTTCGGCGCGGCGCGGGCTGCCTATCAGCTTGGTGACGATGGGCGTGCGGCCCGGCGGCAACTCGTCTATCGCCGACACGTCGAGGTCGGCGTAGAAGCTCATCGCCAGCGTGCGCGGGATAGGCGTCGCCGACATCATCAACTGGTGCGGCTCTCCCCCCTTGTCCTGCAGCGCCAGCCGCTGACCGACGCCGAAGCGGTGCTGCTCGTCGACGATGGAAAGGCCCAGCTTCTGGAAGGCCACATCGTCCTGGAACAGCGCGTGGGTGCCGACCGCCAGCCGACACTGGCCGGAGGCGATTTCGTCCAGCGCTTGCTGCTTGGCCTTCTTGCGCAAGCTGCCGGACAGCCAGGACACGCCCAGCCCCAGCGGCGCGAGCCAGCCGGACAGCTTCAGGTAGTGTTGCTCGGCCAGGATTTCGGTCGGCGCCATCAACGCCACCTGGTAGCCCGCCTCTATCGCCGCCAGCGCCGCCAGCGCGGCGACGATGGTCTTGCCGCTGCCGACATCGCCCTGCAGCAGCCTGTGCATCGGGTGCGCCTGCCGCATGTCGGCGCGAATCTCGTCCAGCACCCGGCGCTGCGCGCCGGTCAGCCGGAACGGCAGGCTGGCCAATAATTTCTCCGTCAGGCTGCCGTCGCCGGCGATGCGCGGCGCATGGCCCAGTCGTCGCGCGCGGTAGGCCAGCCGCATCGACAGCTGTTGCGCCAGCAATTCGTCGAATTTCAGCCGCTGCCAGGCCGGCAGCCGCGGATCGGCCAGTTGCTGCGCCGACCATTCCGGCGGCGGCTGATGCAACAGGCGGATCGCGTCGGCGAACGGCAGCAGCGCCAGCGGCGCCATCAAGGCTTCCGGCAGCAATTCGTCCAGCCGCTGCGCCTGCAGCTCGACGTGGACCAGCTTGCGCAACACCGGCTGGGTCAGGCCGTTGACCGTTGGATAGACCGGGGTCAGGCTGGCGGCCAGCGGCGCGCCCTCGCTCACCTCGCGGGTCTTCGGATGAACCATCTCGTCGCCGGCGAAGCCGCGGCGTATCTCGCCGAGCGCGCGGACGCGGCTGCCTTCGGCGAACTGTTTCAACTGGCTGGGGTAGAAGTGGATGAAGCGCAGCAGCAGCGTACCGCTGCCGTCCTCTATCTGCACCCTGAGCTGCTTGCGCGGCTTGAAGCTGACCTCGTGCGCCACCACCGTGCCCTCGACCAGCGCAGGCTGGCCGTAAGGCGCGTCGGCGATCGGATAGATGTGGGTCTCGTCCTCGTAGCGCAGCGGCAGGTGCAGCACCAGGTCGAAGCGGCGGCGTATGCCCAGCTTCTCCAGCTTCTTCGCCAGCGCGGCCGGCACGGCCGGCGGCTGGTTGGCAAGATCGGTCGGCGGATTCATGAGGACAGATTGTACCCAACAATGCAAAAGGCGGAAGCGGCTTGCGCCGGCTTCCGCCTTTTGGACTGATGGACCTGGCGTCCGTCGGTTTACTGCTGGCGTTCCCAGACCTGGGAGCGGAAGAAGGGGCCGATATAGCCGCGCACGCGCAGCTTCTTGCCGTCTTCCACCAGCTTGGCGCCGGAGGTGTAGATCTTGCCGGACTTCGGATCGAGGATCTGGCCGTCGGACCATTCCTCGCCGCTCTTCTTCAGACCCCACAGGATCTGCATGCCGTTGACCGGCTTGCCCTTGTTGGCGCCGTCGCACTTGTCGCACACCGCGTCCGGATGCAGGTAGAGCTTGACGATCTTGCCGGTCAGCTCGCCGTTCGGCGCTTCGTTGATCTGCACCAGCGCCTTGGCCTGGTGGGTTTCGTCGTCTATGGTCTTCCACAGACCGGCGGCGCTGCCGGCCAGCGCCAGTTGGCTGGCCAGACCCAGGGCAGCGGCGAGGCCGGCGGCTTTG
The DNA here is from genome assembly GCF_002848345.1 of Chromobacterium sp. ATCC 53434. Lineage (NCBI taxonomy): Bacteria > Pseudomonadati > Pseudomonadota > Betaproteobacteria > Neisseriales > Chromobacteriaceae > Chromobacterium > Chromobacterium sp. ATCC 53434. The sequence continues at coordinate 3,988,766 of NZ_CP025429.1, forward strand.
GCGATTCGAATCATGATGTTTTCCTCGTCTTGCTTATTATGGAATAGCAGTTTATGAAACAGCAGTTTGGAGTAGCGGCTCTAGGATGCCAACAGCCGACCGCAACGTCAAGCCGGGTGACCGGCTCAACAGCGGAACTCGCCGCCGCCCATGAACTGGGTCCGCCCGCCGACGCTGACGGCGCCGTCGGCGTCGACGTCCAGATAGAGCACATTCGGCCGGTCTATCGCCTCGCCCTGCTCCAAGCGCCACGACAACGGCGACAGGCCGTTCCGCGCGCACCAGCCGCCCAGATTGGCGCAGGCGCTGCCGGTGCCCGGATCCTCCAGCACCGCGCCGTCCTGTTCGAAGAACAGCCGCACGGTGGCGACGCCCTCGCGCTGGTGCCAGACATAGGCGACGCTGCGCCCCGGCCGCAACGTCGCGTGCCGGATGAACAGCGCCGGATCGGGCCGGGCCCGCAGCACCGCCTCGCGACTGGAGAGCGCTATCAGCAGTTGCTCGCTGCCGGTGTCGACCCATTGCGGCGCGTGCGCGACGTCGGCCTCGTCCAGGCCCAGCATCGCCGCCGCCTCGCCGGCGCCGCAGCCGGGCCGCGCCTGCGCCGGCAGCGCCCGCAGCCGGAACACGCCGTCGTCGTGCGAGATAGCGATCAGACCGGAGCGGGTGCGCAAGGCGAAGGCGTCGCCGTGCTCGCCGGCGGCGTGCAAAACAGCCGCCGCCCCCAGCGTCGGATGGCCGGCGAACGGCAATTCATGGCCGGGCGTGAAAATGCGCAGGCTGGCGGCGCAATCGGCGTCGCCGGGAAACAGGAACACGCTCTCGGACAGGTTGAACTGCCGGGCGATCTGCTGCATGTCGTCGTCGGACAGGCCGGCGGCGTCGGTGAACACCGCCAACGGGTTGCCGCCGAAGCGCTGCTCGGCGAACACATTGACGATCTGGAACGGGTAGGCGTCCATCAGTCCTCCTGATATAGATGGCAGGCCCGATCCTGCATCTGATCCTCAACCTTGGCAAGGCGCTGCCGCCCGCGCGCGGCCTCCCGCAGCGGCAGGCTGCGGCGCAACTCGGCGGCCAGGGCGCCGCGCCTGGCGTCCAGCTTGCGACAGCGCTCCCGTTCGGCCAGCCACTTCCGATGCCGCGCGGTCTGTTCGCGCCGCTCGGCGCGGGCATCGGCCTGCCGGCGCTTCTCGCGTCCGTCCGACCATTGCTCCAATTGCTCGCGGTAATGCCCCGCCTCTCGTCCGCCATCGTCGCGCTCGATCACGCTGAAGGCGTCGGAGGCCGGCTCCAGCGCCCGGCTGCCGGGCGGGCAAGGCTGCTGGCCGTAATGGATGCCGCCATCGCGGTCCCGGCATTTGAACACCTCGGCCTGGCAAGCCATCGCGGCCAGCAACAAGCCATATAGCGCGTATCGCATCTCGCTCTCCGACGCGGGGACTCGCCCAAGATGCCAAAAAACTGGCCGTTTGGCCACTGGCTGGTCGGCCATGCCCGGACGGCAAAAAGCCCCGGCTCGCCGGGGCTTTTTATAGCGGGCGCGATGCGTTTACAGCACCAGCACCGCTTCGGCTTCGACCAGCACGCCCTTCGGCAGGCTGGCGACGCCGACGGCGGCGCGAGCCGGGAACGGCTGGCTGAAATACTGGCCCATGATTTCGTTGAAGGTGGCGAAATTGGACAGGTCGGTCAGATAGGCGTTGAGCTTGACGATCTGATCCAGGCTGCCGCCGGCGGCTTCGCACACCGCCTTCATGTTCTTGAACACTTGGTGGGTTTCGGCGGCGAAGCCGCCTTCCACCACGGTCATCGTCGCCGGATCCAGCGGAATCTGGCCGGACAGGTAGACGGTGTTGCCGGCCTTGACCGCTTGCGAGTAGGCGCCGATGGCGGCCGGAGCCTGGTCGGTATGGATGATTTCCTTGGCCATTATTGATCTCCTTCTTTGAGGAACAGGGTGAGCAAATCGTTGAGGAAGCGCTGGCCTTTCAGCGTCGGGCGCAAGGTGGCGCCGTCGCCGTCCAGCAGGCCTTGCGTCCGGGCCTCGTCCAGCTGGCGGCGGATCAGCGCCAGCGGCAGGCCGGTGCGCTCCTGGAACAGGCGGCTCTCGAAGCCGCCGGTCAGGCGCAGCAGATTCATCATGAATTCGAACGGCAGGTCGGCGCGGGCGACTTTCTGGCTGCTGAACAGCGGATTGCCGTCGGCCACCGCCTTCAGATAGGCGGCCGGCTGCTTGTGCCGCATCTGGCGGACGATGCCGGCGTGGCTGCTGATCTTGCCGTGCGCGCCGGCGCCGATGCCGACGTAGTCGCCGAACTGCCAGTAATTGAGGTTGTGCCGGCTGTGGCGGCCGGGCTTGGCGAAGGCCGAGGTCTCGTAATGGTCGAAACCGGCGGCCTCCAGACAGGACTCGATCGCCTCCTGCATGTCGGCCGACACCTCGTCGTCCGGCAGGTTCTTCGGCGTGTCGACCGCGAACATCGTGTTCGGCTCTATCGTCAGATGGTAGGCCGACAGATGGGTGACGCCGTAGGACAGCGCGGTGTTCAGATCGGACAGCGCCTCGTCCAGCGTCTGGCCCGGCAGCGCGTACATCAGGTCCAGATTGACGTTGTCGAAGTGGGTCAGCGCGATCTCGACCGCGCGCTTGGCCTCGTCGCCGTCGTGGACGCGGCCCAGCGCCTTCAAGTGCCTGGGATCGAAGCTCTGGATGCCGATGGACAGCCGGTTGATGCCGGCCTCGCGGTAGCCGCGGAAACGCTCGATCTCGAAGGTGCCGGGATTGGCCTCCATCGTGATCTCGGCGTCCGGATGCAGCTTCAGCCGCGCGCGCACGCCGGCCAGCAGCACGTCCATCGCCTGCGGGCTGAACAGGCTGGGCGTGCCGCCGCCCATGAAGATGCTGGCCAGCGAGCGGCCCCACACCTCGGGCAGCGAGTATTCCAGATCGCGCAGCAACGCGTCGACATAGGCCATCTCGTCGAAACCGTTCTTCGGCTCGTGCGAGTTGAAGTCGCAATACGGACACTTGCGGATGCACCACGGGAAGTGGATGTACAGCGCCAACGGCGGTAGCTCGCGCAGGCCTCCTGTCAGCGCCGAGACGTCGACCACGCTCATGCCAGCGCCTTCAGCTTGGCCATCAGCGCGGCCAAGGCCTGGCCGCGGTGGCTGACGCGGTTCTTCTCGGTGGCGCCCAGCTCGGCCGCCGTCACGCCGTGGCTCGGCAGGAAGAAGTATGGGTCGTAGCCGAAGCCGCCTTCGCCGGCCGCCTCGTCGCGCACCTCGCCCAGCCAGATGCCGTCGGCCACCAGCGGCTGCGGATCGTCGGCGTGGCGCACCAACACCAGCACGCAGTAGTACCAGGCGCGGCGGTTGGCCTCGCCTTGCAGCTTTTCCACCAGCAGCGCGTTGTTGCGCGCGTCGGACTTCGGCTCGCCGGCGAAGCGGGCGGAGTACACGCCCGGCGCGCCGCCGAGCGCCTCGACGCAGATGCCGGAATCGTCGGCCAGCGCCGGCAGGCCGGTCAGCCGGCTGGCGTGGCGCGCCTTCTCCAGCGCGTTCTCCAGAAAGGTATGGTGCGGCTCCGGGCATTCCGGCACGTCGAAGTCGCGCTGCGGGCGCACGGTGACGCCAAGCTCGGCGAACAGCGCGCCGAATTCCTTCAGCTTGCCGGCGTTGTTGCTGGCGAGAACCAGTTGATCGAACATCTTTTCGCTCTTTCTAATCTTGTCGGTGCGGCCGAACCGGCGCGATGGCGTCCGGCCAGGCCGCCAGCTTAGCGGCTGACCTTCACTTCCGTCCACATCCGCGCCAGCGCGCGGCGCTCGACCGGCGTCAGCTCGCGCAATACCGTCCACTTGCCGGCCTGCTCGGCGCTCGGATTGATCACCGGGCTGGCCTTCAGGTCGGCGCGGAAATAGGGGCTGGCGGTGGACACCGGATTGGTCGCGCCGTTGAGGTTGGTCAGCTGGGCGGCGTTCTGACCGTCCAGCATGAAATTGATGAACTGGTAGGCGAGGTCGGGCCGTCTGGCGCTGGCGGTGATCGCCATCGTGTCCACGCCCAGCTCGTTGCCCTCGCGCTGCGGCACATTGCCGATATGGAACGGCCGCCTGGTCAAGCGGGCGTCCTCGCTGGCCTGGAAGAATTCGGTGGAATAGCCGAGCGCGACCCAGATATTGCCGATGGCCAGCTGCTTCAGATAGCTGGCGTTGGAGAAGGCGGCCCAATACGGTTTGGCGCGCTTGATCGCGTCGCGCGCGGCGCGCATGTCGGCGTCGGAGGCCTGGTTCGGGTCCTTGCCCAGGTAGAACAGCGCGGCGGCGAACACCTCGCGCGAGCTGTCCAGCACCGTCACCTTGCCCTTGATCTTCCGCAGCACCGCCGGATCGAAGATCACCGACCAACTGCCGGGATCGACGCCCAGCTGCTTCAGCTTCTCGACGTTATAGCCGACCGAGGTCAGCGACAGCACCGTCGGCACGGTGTAGCGGTTGCCCGGATCGTAGCCCTGCGACAGATAGGCCGGCGCCACGTTTTTCAGATTCGGGATCCGGCCGTGATCCAATGGCTGCAACAGCTTCTGCTTGCTCATCGCCTGCACGACGAAACTGGACGGGAACACCATGTCGTAGCCCTTGGCGCCGGCGGCCAGCTTGGCCAGCATTTCCTCGTTGTCGCCGTAATAGTCCTGCACCACCTTGCAGCCGCAGCGCTGCTCGAACTGTTTGACGATGCTGTCGGACAGCGAGCCGCTCCAGTTATAAATGTGCAGCACGTCGTTGGGACCGGCCCACGCGAAACCGGAAGACAGCGACAGGATCAGGGTCAGCTTCTGCAACGTTTTCAATTGGGATTCACCTCCAGACGGTCATGCAGGGCATGACAACCATGACAAAAGGCGGCCGCAGCCGCCTGGCGAAGACAACCGCCCGTCGGCGGCCATCGGATAATCAGGCGCGGCGGCTCGCCAGCGTCGCTTCGTAAGCCTCTCGCAGCAGGCCGGCGTCGGCGCCGTCCAAGAGCTTGGCGTCGGACAGCATCCGGCGCCAGTTGCGCGCGCCGGGCAGGCCCTGGAACAGGCCCAGGATATGGCGGGCGATGTGGCGCACATTGCTGCCGTCGCCCAGACGCGCCGTCACATAGGGCATCATCGCGTCGACCACCGCCGCGCGCTCCGGACCGGCGGCCGCCTCGCCGTAGAACAGCGCGTCCCACTCGGCCATCAGCCACGGGTTGTGGTAGGCCTCGCGGCCGACCATCACGCCGTCGACATGCTGCAAATGCTCGGCGATCTCGGCGTTGGTCTTGACCCCGCCGTTGATCAGTATCTCCAGATCCGGCCGCTCCCGCTTCAGCCGATAGACGTAGTCGTACTTCAACGGCGGGATCTCACGGTTCTCCTTCGGGCTCAGGCCTTTCAGGATGGCGTTGCGCGCGTGGACGATGAAGGTGCGGCAGCCGGCCTCGGCCACGGTGTCGACGAACTCGCGCAGGTAATCGTAATGCTCGATCTGGTCGATGCCGATGCGGTGCTTGACGGTGACGTCGATGTCGACGACGTCGCGCATCGCCTTGACGCAGTCGGACACCAGCTTGGGCTCGGCCATCAGGCAGGCGCCGAACGCGCCCTTCTGCACCCGCTCGGACGGGCAGCCGACATTGAGGTTGACCTCGTCGTAGCCCCACTGCTGCGCCAGACGCGCGCATTGCGCCAGTTCGGCCGGCTCGGAGCCGCCCAGTTGCAGCGCCAGCGGGTGCTCGGCCTCGTCGAAGCGCAGATGGCGCGCGACGTCGCCGTTCAACAGCGCGCCGGTGGTCACCATCTCGGTGTACAACCAGGTGCGCCGCGTGATCTGTCGGGCGAAGTAGCGGTAGTGGCGGTCGGTCCAGTCCAGCATCGGCGCGACGGACAGGCGGCGCGGCGGCAACGAGCGAAGTGCTTGATTCATGCGGCGAAATCGGGCTTGCCGCGACGGCTTCGGTCCGAGGCCGGGGCTTCCCGGCGTCCGACATTCAGACGACTGCGACTAAGCGTTTGTAATCAAACGAGGAATTATCCTACCGACGGCCTGCCAGGGTCAAGGATCAATACTTGCGGGCTACTCCACCCACCGCATATGGGCGCGCACCCAGTCGCGTTCGGCCGCCTCGAAATGCCACCACTCGGTGGCGATGCCGTGAAAGCCCACCCGCTCCATGCAGCCGCGCAGCAGCAGGCGGTTGGCCAGCTGCGGGCCGGTCAGCAGCCCGTCCGCCTGCATCTGCCGCTCGCGCCGCGGCTGGGCCAGTTCGGTGAAGTCGTCGAAGCCGGTGCCCATGTCCAGCTCCTGCCCGCGCTCGTCCTCCAGCGTCAGGTCCACCGCCATGCCGAAGCTGTGTATCGAGCCGCGCGCCGGGTCGGCGACATAGATGCGCTGCGGCGTGTCCTTGACGATGTCCCACAGCACCCGCTGCACCCGCCCCGGACGCAGCGCGTCGAAAATCCTCAAGCGATAACCCGGCCACAGCCGGCCCAGCTCGCGCGCGGCCAGCCTGAGCCGGTCCGCCGCCCGCCGGTGCAGCAACGCCGGCACCGCGCCGCCGTACAGATCGCGGCCGACGAAGTTGTCGGCGCAGGCGTAGCGCAGGTCCAGCCTGACGCCGTCCATGTCCGCGATCGAGACATATTCCGGATCGCCCGCCAGGTCCTCCAAACTGATCGTCGTCGCCATCGTTCCGCCTCCAGACGCCGCCACATCCGAAATAGCCGCGCGCTCCGCGCGGCCCCGGCCGCGGAGTGTGCGATACTCTGCCGGCACCTCACACCCAGGCGCCGCCGACTGCCACCGCGCGCCAGCCTCCAGGAAAACGGCCATGATCCTATCCCGTTCCCTTTACGCCTTGCTGCTGAGCGCCACCCTGGGCGCGGCGCTCCCCGCCCTCGCCGCCAGACCGCTGGTCTTCTGCGCCGAAGCGTCGCCGGAAGGCTTCGATCCGGCGCTATGGGACAGCGCCACCACCTACAACATCACCAAGCCGGTGTTCCAGGGCCTGGTGGAATTCCAGCGCGGCGGGGTCGCGCTGCGTCCCGGCCTGGCCGAGAGCTGGACCGTGTCCGACGACGGCCTGCTCTATACATTCAGACTGCGGCGCGGCGTCAAGTTCCATCGCACCGGCTATTTCACGCCCAGCCGCGACTTCGGCGCCGACGACGTGGTATTCACCGTCAAGCGCTGGGTACGCCCCGAGCTGCCATTCAACCAGGCGTTCAAGACCCCGCTGACCGGTCCCGACGGCTATGGCCTGTCCAAGCTGATCGCGTCGGTCGACAAGGTGGACGAGCACACCGTCCAGATCCGGCTGACCGAGCGCAACGCCCCCTTCCTGACCTTTTTCGCGATGGGCTTCGCCGGCATGCAGTCGGCGGAGTACGCCGGGCAGCTGATGAAGGCGGGCCGCCCGCAGCAGATCAATCTGCTGCCGATCGGCACCGGTCCCTACCGCTTCAAGAGCTACGCCAAGGACTCCATCATCCGCTACGAGGCCAATCCGCAGTACTGGGGCAAGCCGCAGAAAACCCGCAGCCTGGTCTTCGCCATCGTCGCCGATCCGCAGGTGCGCATCCAGAAGCTGAAGGCCGGCGAATGCCAGGTGGCCGCCGCGGTGCGCGAGTCCGACCTCGACGCGCTAGCCGCCGACAAGAACATCAGGATCGCGTCCACCGGCGCCAGCAACATCTCCTACCTGGCCTACAATCTGAAACGGCCGCAGTTCGCCAAGCGCGACGTGCGGGTGGCGCTGGACATCGCCATCAACCGCGACGCGCTGTTCAAGGCCATGTTTCCCAAAGGCGGCGCCACCCAGGCGGTCAATCCCTTCCCGCCGTCCACCTGGGGCTGGAATCCGAACACCCGCAACGAGTACGATCCGGCCAGGGCCAGGGCGCTGCTGGCGCGGGCCGGCTATCCCAACGGCTTCACCGTCAATCTGTGGGCGCTGCCGGTGCAGCGTCCGACCAATCCCAACGGCAAGCTGATGGCGCAGATGATCCAGCAGGACTGGGCCAGGATAGGCGTCAAGGCCAATATCCAGTCCTACGAATGGGGCGAATACCTGAAGCGCGCCGCCGCCGGCGAGCACGATGTCTATATGTCGGGCCTGACCAGCAATTCCGGCGACCCTGACGACTTCCTGTGGAACAGCCTGTCCTGCAGCGTCAGCAAGGGCGGGCAGCGCTTCTGCGACGCCGAATTCGACCGGCTGCTGCAACAAGCCCGCCAGACCACGGACCAGAAGCGGCGGACGCAGTACTATCTGAAGGCGCAGCAGATCTTCAAAGAGCAGCGGCCGTGGATCACCATCGCCCATTCGCGCATCTACATCCCGCTGCGCGCCGATGTGCGGGGCTTCGTGATCAATCCAAACGGCGCTTTCGATTTCGAGGACGTATGGCTCAAATGAACCCGGCCTGGCCGCAGGCCTTCGCCTGCCACCGCTACCAGGCGCTGGCCGACGGTCCCCGCCTGATCATCACCGGCGCCGTGCACGGCAACGAAGTCTGCGGCGCCATCGCCATCCGCCGCGTGATGGCGGAGCTGGAGCGGGGCGCGCTGGCGCTGCGCGCCGGCCGGCTGACCCTGGTGCCGGTGGCCAATCCGCTGGCCTACCGGCTGGGTCAGCGCGGCGGCGAGCGCAATCTGAACCGCAATCTCGCGCCTACCCAGCAGCCGCGGGACTACGAGGACCACGTCGCCAACTGGCTGTGCCCGCTGCTGGCCGAGCACGAGGTCCTGCTGGACCTGCACTCGTTCCGCTCGCCGGGGCGGCCCTTCGTCTTCGTCGGTCCACCCGACAACGACGGCGCGCTGGAACCGTTCTCCGACGCGGCCCGCGAGGAGGCGCTGGCCCGACGGCTGGGCGTGGCCCGCGCGGTGGACGGCTGGCTGGCCACCTACGCGCTGGGCGTCGAGAGGCGGCGGCTGAACCCGCAGGGCGACCCTCGACAACGCGAGTTGAACGGCGACGCCCGCTACGGCGTGGGCACCACCGAATACATGCGCAGCCGCGGCGGCTGGGCGCTGACGCTGGAATGCGGCCGCCATGACGATCCGGACGCGCCGGAGGTGGCCTACCGCGCCATCGTCAACACGCTGGCGCACCTGGGCATGATCTCGGCGCCGGCCCCGGCGCCGCGGGACATGGAACTGTTGAGCCTATACGAGGTGGTGGACAAGATCGACGACGCCGACCGCTTCGCCCGCGACTGGGCCAGCTTCGACGCCGTCGCCGCCGGCGAGACGATAGGCTGGCGCGCCGACGGCGAGCCGGTGCTGGCGCCTGAGGATGGCCACATCGTGTTCCCCAGTCCGGACGCGCCGGCCGGTCAGGAATGGTTCTATCTGGCCCGGCCGTCGGACCGGTTGCGCCACTGAACCGCCCCCGATGAAAAACGCGCGGCCGACACGCCGCGCGTTTTGTCTTTACCCATGTCGCCTGAACGGGCTCAATCGTCCTGGCGCACGTCCAGCAGTTCCTGCAACTGGCTCAGCGTGCCGCTGTCCTTGACCACATGCTGCAGCCATTCCTCCAGGCTCATCTCGGCCCAGCGCGCCGCGCGCTCGGCCAGCAGCGCCACCGGGCTGTGCGGCTCGTTGTGGCGGAAATAGCGCGCCACCTCGGTCAGGGCGGTCACCGCCTCCTGGCGGCTGCGGATCTGGCCGTTGAAGGCGCTGGCCGGAACGGCGGTATGGACCGGGCTGGACGGGATCTGGCTCACGGGCTTGCTCTCCTCTGCCGACTGGCGTTGCGGCGCGGCCGCCGGCTGATTGACGGCGAATTGCTGGCGATAACGCAGCACCAGGTCCTGGCAGGCGTAGACGGCGTTGCGGATGTCGGCCAGGCTGGGGCCGTCCTGGCCGAAACGCTGGTCGACCAGCGCGTCCAGTTCCTCATAGGCGGTCAGCAGCGCCACCAGTTCCTCGGCCTTGGCCTGGAACCAGCCGTGGCCCGACTGGGCGGCGGCCTTCTCGAAAGCGTCGCCGCTGAGCTTGCCCTCGGCGATGGCCGCCTCCCGCGCCTCGCCGTCCTTCAGGCCCAGGTTCTCCACCTCGCGCGATTGCTGCCATTGATGCCAGCTGTAAGCGCCGAACTCGGGCTTGGTCAGCGGCACATTGCGCAGCGCGTTGCCGAGCTGCTGGTTCATCCATTCCAGCTTGGCCACGCGCTCGTCCAGATCGTGCGGATCCAGCTCCGGGTAGCCGCTCTCCCAGTACGCCCGCAGCCAGCCGCAGACCAGCGCCAGGCCGCGCGCCAGGCCCGCGACGCCGTTGACCTGGGTCTGCGCCTCGGCGTACCAGGCCAACAGCTGCAGATCCTTGCTCTTGTTCTGCAGCGCGTCCTCGCACAGCCGTATCACCTGCGGCCACTCTGCTGTTTTCAAAGACTGCTCCCAGTCGCCCTGCGCCAGCGACGGATCGTCGCTGCGGCGCGCTTCCCGTATCTGATCGAAAATCAGCGAGTAGGCCAGGTCCTCCCCGGCTGGCGCGGCCGGGTTCACCGGCCGCATCAGGTGTTCAATGCTTTGATCCATATGCTTTCTCTATCCCTTGCCGACCTGCGGCAGCGTCGAAATCAATGTGGCGCCGCAGCTGACCTTGTGGCCTTCCAGCGCCACCGCCTTGCCGCCGACCAGCCAGCCGCCGTCGCCTTCGACGATGGTGCAGTTGACGTGGCCCTGCTTCGGGCAGGTGACGGAATCGCCGACGCAGGCCACTTGCTTGCCGAACAGCGTGGTGGACGCGGCCGCGCTGACCACCTTGCCGCCGTGGTCGGTCGGATCGCCCAAACGGATTGCCGCCTTCATGCCGTCGCCTCCTCTGCCGGCGGCCTGGCCAGGGCCAGCGACACCAGCTCGTTTTCAAAATGGGTGATCACCGCGGGCGCCTGCAACCGCGCGCAGTGGCTGACCGCCGCCGCGGTCAGCAGCAGCGGCGTCGCCGCGCCGGCGTCGCCCCACTCGCGCACGACATTGCTCGCCTCGTCTATCGGGTGCAGTTCCACCTGGTGCCGCGACAGCGCGGTGGCGATGGCGGCCAGCCGCACGCCGCCGACGTCGATCTGGCCGCTGTTGTGGCACAGCCAGGCCAGGCTGGACGCCTGGTTCTTCTCCGGCCTGGCCTCCTCCGGGCTGAACGGATAATCCAGCAGCGCGGCGTTGACCAGCGCGTTGTCCAACACCGGCTGCAGGCTGCGCGCCAGTTGCAGCGCCCTGCCCTGCGCCAGGCTGACCGAGCTCGATTGCGCCAGCACCGCCAGCGTCGGCAGGCCGGCGAGGCTGGCCTGCCGGCTGGACGGCACCGCGCCCCAGCCTGCGGCCGGGCCGGCGAAATCCTTCTCCCAGTATGGCTGGTAAGGATCGGCGCCCTCCTGCTGCCGCCATTCCAGCGGCAAGGGCAGGCCGTCGCGCAGGAACAGCATGGCCACCACGGCCAGGCCCGGCTCGCCGTGCCAGCGGCGATGCTCGCGCAGCGCCGGCTCCAGCTCGACCCAGTCGTCCTCCTCGTCTCGAGCCGCCAGCGGCGCGTCGGCCGCCAGCACCACCAGGCCCGGCAGCTCCGGGTCCTGCCGCAAGACCTGCAGCACGCGGTCGGCCAGTTGGCCGCTGCCGGGCAGGAAGCGGCAGTCGCCGGACGTCTGCGTATCGGCGCCCAGGCCAGCGGCCGCCGCCTGCTTCTTCAGCGCCTTGATCCGCGTCAGCTGCTCGACGCCGGCGACCTGCGCCATCGGCTCCAGATACAGCGGCAACCAGGCCGCGCCCGGCGCCTCGGCGTACAGGCCGGTCAACAATTCGGCCAGATACGGCGCCAGCGCGTCCAGCGCGTCGCCCGCCTCCACCTCGTCCTTGTCCAGCGCGATCCAGGTGGCGCCGTCCCCGGTCTGGGCCAGCCAGGCCGGCTCGTCCTTGGCCGGCGTCGCCGCCGCCCACAGCCAGCGGCAGGCGACCGCCCACTGGCGCTCCTGCAGCGCGGCCAGATGCTGGGCGCGCGCCGCCTCGCGCTGGCCGTCGCGCTCGGTCGCGGCCTGCTCTTCCTGCTGCCTGGCCTCGTCGGCCGCGCGCTTTTCCTTCAGATAGCCCCACAGCTTGATGGCCGCGCCCAGCAGCATCGGCGGCGCCAGGTGCAGCATCAGGATGGCCGACGGGCTGATGCGCTGCCAGCTCTGCGGCAGCGCCAGCCACAGCAGCGCCCACCAGCCTATGGTGATGCCGCCGAACAGGCCCAAGGTTCTCCACATCGCCAACACCTCAGCTCACCTTGACCTTGACCTGCTCGCCCTTCAACGCGACGGCGATCTTCTTCACCGGCTTGCCGGAGGCCATCCGCGCCAGCAGGTCGTTGGAGATCTGCGCCAGCAGCGTGCGGGTCAGAATGGCGTCGGCGTTGCGGGCGCCGCTGTCCACGTCCATGCAGCGCGCCGCCATCTGCTCGGTCAACTCTTCAGGGAATTCGACGTGCGCGCCGTGGTTGTCGGCGATGCGCTGCCGGATCTTGTCCAGCTTCAGGCCGACGATGGCGCGCAGCACCTCGTCGCCTATCGGGAAGTAGGGCACGATGGTCAGGCGGCCGAGGAAGGCCGGCTTGAACGTCTTCTGCAGCGTCGGGCGGAGGATTTCCACCAGGTCGTCGGCGCTTGGGTCGCGGGTCTCGCCGTCCACCGTCACGCCGTGCTCGCAGGCGCGCATCACCAGATCGGTGCCGGCGTTCGACGTCAGCAGGATGATGGTGTTCTTGAAATCCACCTCGCGGCCTTCGCTGTCTTCCAGCACGCCCTTGTCGAACACCTGGAAGAACAGCTCCATCACGTCCGGATGCGCCTTCTCCACTTCATCGAGCAGCACCACGGAATACGGCTTGCGGCGCACGGCCTCGGTCAGCACGCCGCCCTCGCCGTAACCGACATAGCCCGGCGGCGAGCCCTTCAGGCCCGACACGCTGTGCGCTTCCTGGTATTCGGACATATTGATGGTGATCAGATTGCGCTCGCCGCCGTACAGGGCCTCGGCCAGCGCCAGCGCGGTCTCGGTCTTGCCGACGCCGGACGGCCCCACCAGCAGGAACACGCCCTTGGGCTTGCCCGGGTCTTCCAGATTGGCCTTGGCGATCTGCACGCGCTCGGCGATCTGCTCCAGCGCGTGGTCCTGGCCGATCACGCGCTCGGCCAGCAGCTTGGCCAGCTTCTGCACCTGCTCCAGCTCGTTGCTGACCATGCGGCCCAGCGGAATGCCGGTCCAGCCGGAGATCACGTCGGCGATCACGCTCTCGTCCACGCATTCGAAGGCCAGCGGCTGGTGCTTCTGCAACTCGCGCAATTCCTTGCGCTTGGCCTGCAGCGGGCTGGTCTTCCTGCCTTTGGCCGGCTTGGCCTCGTCCTTACCCGCCTTCAATTCGTCGATTTCGGCGATCAGCTTCTGCTGCGCCTCCCAGGCCTGATGCAGCGCGGCCAGGTCCTGCTCCAGCTCGGCGCGTTGCGCCAGCAATTCGACGATGCGCTCGGCGTGGCCGTCCTCGCGCTCCAGCGCCGCGGTTTCGCGGTCGATATTGTCTATCAGCACCGTCACGTCCTCGATCGGACCCGGCTTGCCGGCGCGCGACAGCGCGACACGGGCGCAAGCGGTGTCGAGCACGCTGATCGCCTTGTCCGGCAGCTGGCGGCCGGCGATGTAGCGGCTGGACAGCTGGACCGCGGCGGCTACCGCCTCGTTGAGGATTTCCACCTTGTGGTGCCGGGCCATCGCGTCGGTCAGGCCGCGCACCATCTGCACGGCGATTTCCGGCGCCGGCTCTTCCACCTTCACCACCTGGAAGCGGCGCGCCAGCGCGGCGTCCTTCTCGAAGTACTTCTTGTACTCGGCCCAGGTGGTGGCGGCGATGGTGCGCAGCTCGCCGCGCGCCAGCGCCGGCTTCAGCAGGTTGGCCGCGTCGTTCTGGCCGGCCGCGCCGCCGGCGCCGATCAGCGTGTGCGCCTCGTCGATGAACAGAATGATGGGCACCGGGTTGGCCTTGACCTCGTCTATCACCTGGCGCAGGCGGTTTTCGAACTCGCCCTTGACGCTGGCGCCGGCCTGCAACAGGCCCAGGTCCAGCGTGCGCAGCGTAACCCCGGCCAGCACCGGCGGCACCTCGCCCAACACGATCTTGCGCGCCAGGCCCTCGACGACGGCGGTCTTGCCGACGCCCGGCTCGCCGGTCAGGATGGGGTTGTTCTGCCGGCGCCGCATCAGGATGTCTATCATCTGGCGGATTTCGACGTCGCGGCCCAATATCGGATCGATCTTGCCGGCCTTGGCCTGCGCGGTCAGGTCTATCGTGTATTTGTCCAGAGCCGGGCTGCCGCGCTTGCCCTGCGGCGCGGCCGGCTGCTCGCCGTCATCGCCGGCCACGGCCTCCGGCTGCGCGCCGTCGGCCGTCTCTCCGCCGTGCTGGCGCAAGGCCGCGTAGGCGCCGTCCAGCCGGCCGGCGTCCTGGCGCGCCAAGGCCGGCGCGCCGGACTGCAGCACGCCGCGCAAGGCCTCGTCCTGCCACAGCGCCAACAACAGATCCAGCGTGGAGACCTTGTCCTGGCCGCGCTCCGCGCTGGCCGACAGCCAGGCCTTTTCCAGCCACTTAGGCAACCACGACGACAGCACCGGATTGCGGGTGTTGCCGCTGCGGAAATTGTCCAGCGCGGCGTCCAGCTCGCGCTCGACGCGGGACAGATCGGCGCCCAGCGCGCGCAGGGCCGCCAGCGCGGCGTTGTCGTCCTGATCGAACATCGCCAGCAGCACGTGCTCGATCTCGATTTCGAAATGGGTGCGGGCCAGCGCGCGGCTGGCGGCCTGCTCGATGGCCTGGCGCGCGGTGGGCGTCAGCCGGTCTATCAACGATTTCAGCGCTACGGACATATGCTCGTTTTCTCTAAAGGTATCGATTCAAATCATTCGTCGTTGGCGGCGGCGACCGGCATCATCTCGTCCAGCCAGCCGTTGAGCGCCGCGCAACCGTCGTCATCCAGGTCGGCCAGCATCGCGCCGTACCAGCCCCGCACCTGCGCCGGCTTCAGGCACTGCTGCAGCAAGGGCCAGCTGCTCTCCAGGAAAACCGCGAGGAAGGGCACGCCGCGCCGCTGCAGAAACGCGTCGTCGGTGATCTTCAGCTGTCGGTACAGCTCGCGCAGCCAGGTCAGATAGGGCAAGGTTTCCGCCGCGTGGCCGGACTGGGCCAAGGCCGCGATGAAATTGGCGTAGCCGGCGGCGCAGGGAACGTCGCGACTGACGCGATTGAGCTCGTCGAACTTCATCAGCCAGGCCTTGCCCCGCCCGATCTCGCCGGCCATGACCGAAGCGGTGGCCAACTCCAGCGCGTTATGGGCGGACGGCTCCAGCTCGAACAGCGTCTGCCAACAGGACAAGGCCGTGCGCCATTGTTCCAGCCGGCTGGTGGACAGGGCGCACAGCCGGTAGGCGTCGGCGCGCAACTCGGCCGACTTCGCCTCCAGATGCGGCTGGGCCAGCCGCAGCGCCCGCGACCAGTCGTCCTGCCGCAACGCCGCCACCGCCGCTTGCAGCTCAGGCGAGGTGTCGCTGCGCGCCATGCCCAACGAGGGGGATTTCCGGCGAGCCAGCAAACGGTTGAGAATGCTCATGCCTTTCCAATCTCAGTTCAACAGCGTGTAACGCATATCGTCGGGATGGCCCTGCGGCCGTCCCAGCCAACTATCCCCGCCCAGGCTCAGCGCCGCCGAACCCAGCACCGCCGGCGCCACATCGCGCTCGTCCAGCACCAGGCACACCTCGGCGGCCAGGCTGTGGCCAAGGGCGAACTGCATCAAGGCCCGCAGCGCCTGCGCGCCGGCGGCGTGCGGCTGCAGCGCGTCGAACTCGGCGCGCCTGAGCGGCCCCAGCCTCAGCTTCAATTTGGTCTGGCGGTCCCAGATGCGCTCGCCGGCGAAAACCGACAGGCCGAGTTCGCAGCCGGCCATGCCCAGTTGGCTCTGCTCGCCGTCCGGCACCTGAAGCCATTGTCCGACGAACTGCTCAAGCGCGGCCCGCACGCCGAAGAAGCCCTCCACCAGCGTCAGCAGCGCCTGGCCGGACAAGGGCTTCTGGCTCAGCAAGCCGGCGTAGTAGACGAACATCCTCTCGTCCAGCTCGGCGCCCGGTCCCATCTGCTGCCGCAGCTGCGACAGGCCGACGCCGCCGAGGTCCAGCAGATTGCGGGTGAAGCCGTCATGCTCGCCCGCCTCGACATGAATCCAGCTGCGGTACTTGCACCAGGCCTCGAAAAACAGCGAGGCCGCCCGGTGGCTGAACAGGTCGAAGAAGGCGTGCATCGTGTCGTCGCGGTAACGCAGCCTGCGCTCCAGCAACAGCTCGGTGTAGGCGGTCGGCAGCGCGCCGCTCGGCCCGGTCAGGCCGAGGAAGCTGATCGTCATCTCGTCCGCCGCGCCGCTCTCGTCCGTCGCCGGCTTGTAGGCGGTCAGTTCGCTGGCCGGAAAGGACAAGGACGCCAGCGTCCGAAAACGCAGCCGCGCCGGCAGCCGGCCGGCGCGCGCGCCGCCTCGCTTGTGGCCAACCAAACCCAATATCCGCGCCGCCTGGAAGAAGCCGAACTGGCTGGCGTCGGCGGCCAGCTCGCCGCGCAGATCGCGCGGCTTGCGGCCCGGGAGCGGCGCCTTGCCGCCTCCGCTTTCGCCGGCGGCCGGCGCTGCCGCCACCTCGAGATCGGCGCTCATATCACCAGCGCCTCGCCGGCCCGCGCCGGCCATGCCGCCACTTCCTGGTTCTGCTGCGTCGTCTCCACCCGCAACCTCGTGAAGCTGTTCGGCGCGCAGTACAAGGCGAAGAAGCGCTCCAGCACCGAGGCGAACAGATAGACGCTGCCGCCGACATAATAATCGGCGTCCAGTTTCAGGCGGATGTCGCTGCCGCGGACGAAGCCGGCGAAATCGCGGCCGCTGACCCGCGTCACCGCCGCCTCGCTGTGAATGCCGACGATGCCCTGGATCTGACGCACATTGACCGGCGAGGCGGTCAGATTGTACAGCGCCAGCATCTCCTGCAAGGCGGCGACGCCGGAATCGACGATGGACATATAGTTCAGCGACAGGTGGGAGATCAGCCGCCACTGCACCGCGCGACCCAATGGGCTGCGCTGGCTGGCCGACGGCTTGCGCAGCAGCCGCACCCGCTTGACCACCGAATGGCCGGGCAGCGAAAAATCGGTGCGCTGCGCCGCCTGGCTGCCGCCGAACGGAATCTGCTCCGGCAAGTCGCGGTTGCTGCACAACAGGTCCAGGCTCAGCACCTCGGCCGCCGGCCGCACCGCGTTGAACTGCAGGTCGACCAGGTGCAGCTCCAGATCGGTGCCGCGGTCGCCCTGGCGCGGCGAGCCCTCGCGGCTCGTATGCCAGTAGAAGCGCGGCGTCTGGCGCTCGCCGCCGTGGCGGGTCGCGTAGAACGGCGGCACCTCCTCGCTGCTCTCGCCGTCGCCGGACTTCTCCACACGTACCACGCGGCGGATCTGGATCACCTCGTAGGCCTGCTGCTTGCGCCCGTCGGCCAGCACCGGATAGCCGGTCTTCTGGTGGCTGACGCGGATCGGATCGCCGGGCTGATTGAACAGATTGACGATGGGCGTGCAGCCGAGCTTCAGATGCTGCGCCTGCAGTTGCGCCAATAAACGGTGGTGGCGCTCGCTGTCCGGATAATCGGCCAGCGCCAGTTGCAGCACCAGCTTGCCGCCGTCCAGCCGCGCCGCGGCCTTGCCCAGCTCGGCGATGTCGACGAAGAGGAATTTGTCCGGATAACAGAAATACTCGGTCAGTAGCCGGTAACCGACGAAGGAGCGCTGATCGTACTCCAGCATGCCTTCGTCACGGCCGAAGCCGACCGGGCGGATGACGGAGGCCGGCAGCGTCGTCGTCGCGGCCGGATTGTCGGCACCGTCGCCGACGCGGACGCGCAACACCTGCGACAGCAAAAGCTCGTACAGCAGATGCATCAGCGCCGGCTCGCCGTCGAGGAAGAAGCGCAGCGACTCCAGGCCGATATCGGCCAGCGCCAGGCCGCCGTGGGTCTGGAATTCCAGCGTCAGCAGCGCCGCCGCGTCCGGCGCCTGCTGACGCAGATACGGCGAGCCGGCGGTCAACTCCAGCCGCGCGCTCTGTAGCGACAGCGGATACAGGTCCACCGGGTAGGCGCTGCGGAATTTGCACACCACGCCGCCTATCGCCGGCGCCTGCACCTGCTGACCGCGCTCCACCCGGTAGCGCTTGGCGATCTCCGGCCGCGCCGGATCGCACTCGAACTGGACGATGGTCGCCGACGGGATGGGCTGCAGATAATGCGGATACAGCACGTCGAGGAAGCTCTCCGCCACCTCCGGATAATCGTCGTCCAGCTTCTTGTGGATGCGCGAGGCCAGCAGCGCGAACGACTCGATCAGCCGCTCGGTGTGCGGATCGGCGCACTGGTCGCCCTCCATCTGCAGCCGGCCGGCGATCTTCGGATAACGGCGCGCGAACTCGCCCGACAACTCCCGCAGGTGGCCGAGTTCGCGTTCGTAATAAGGTAGTAAGGATTCAAGCATGCTTTACAAGGCACGGTCGCCCAAAAGCAGGCGATCTATTGTTAAGTTGTCATAATCACCAAACAATTACGATCCATTTAGTTTGGCTACCATCTTTTAAAGAATATCGATCTAAATACCAACCAGATCCACCCTATGCTACTTTTACTCCTTAATTATTTCCGCACACTCTCGACCAAAAGTAATTCCCTCTCCACCAAATACTGTCTTGCAACTATTGACCCTCCCTCCACCAAGCTGACACCCCAACGATACCCTTGTTTTTTCCAATTTTGAAATCTTAAACTGATACATATTTCCCAGTATCAATTTATAATCTGCATCAACAGGCAAATCCTCTACCCCATAATCAGAAAATTCCACGATTAGCGTTGGTGTCTTATTTTCCTTAGGCCACCAAATATCAGCCTGATAGGTATTCTTGCTTACCTGGACAGGGTTAATAAATTTCCCATCCGATTGATATCTATATAGCACGGCACTCTTCGGAACGTCTCCTTTCCAATGCTGAATGGAAAATTTATTAACCAGGCTCTCACACTCAGCAGCCACTGCATGATGAGACATCAGAATACTGCCACACAAAATCACCACAAACCTAGAAAGCTTCGATATAACCATAATAATTACTCTCAAAAGCACTGTTATCAATACCATGGGGAGGCTTGACCAAGCTCATTGCCGGCTCACTCAACTCCCCGTCCAAGTTATACTTCCGAATGGTTTGAGGGTTATAACCCCAAGTATACACTTGGAAACTTACCTGATTTTTACCATCTAAAAGACCGCCCTCATATACAACCCAATGAGACTCTTGAAGATCGCCAATACTATAGCCCGATTTATTTCTAATCATTTTAGCGTCTATCATTAGAAGAATCTGATGCCCTTTCTTTTTAAGATCATCAATACTCTTCAAATCCGCAAGTGCAGCCGACACATCCTCTCCGCTATAAGAAAAGGCCTTTTTCACAACAGTTCCAATTAGGCTAATACCAACAGCACTGGCATTACCATAGCCTGCAATCCTTTTAACAAGCCCCTCCATCATCCCCGGCCAGTTAATTGCAGTAAATTGATCCCAGCTTCCTGTTTCAATACCATGGTAGCCTAGATTGCTTTCCGAGCTTCTTGTACCCGCCAATACAATCCAGTCAGCCTCCCACATGCGCATGTGTTCGTAATCACTATCTTTCGGCTTGATCTCATACATCGAATCAGACGGCTTGATAGAAAAATCGTCAATCTTGCACAATCCGGTCCGATGTAGTTCATGCGCGATTTTTCTATAACGATCAGGACTCCGCTTAATCGTCACATAATACAGCGCGGCCATCCCGCACAAGCTGCTACTACCCTGATCGATACGCCATGGTTCCTGCATCCGTTCCTGGACCTGCGTCTGCACACGCTTCGCATCAAACCAGCGGAAACGATTATGCACAAACTGAACTAGCTCGCAACTCTGATCCGGATCGTCCAAATAGGCCTTGACGGTCAAGTCGCAACCACAAAAGTCCGGATCATCGATCTCTATCTTCGCCTTGCTGCCGAGATTCCCCAACTCCTTCCTGACCATCTGACCCTTTGATGTATCAGGACTCACATACTCGATAGCCCAGCAATACTGACTACCATTGGCAGGCTCATCGCCATTCATCAACGTTACGGCAAATTCATACTTATTGTCATAAATCATTGCCTTCTGGAGCTTCCCTCCAGACCCGTCGTTCTTTGAGCCGTCATGCAGCGGAGTCAACAAAGTTATTTTACGCGGCACTTTGATGATGGTTACATTAGGCTTGCCGGAGTTAGAAGATTTAAGAGAGTCTTCATACAAGCTCTGTCCTGCAGTATTAGCGGCGCCCATCACTTCATTCCTCTCATGGCTGGCTGATGCCAGGCATCTCGCTTTTAACTCTTCTTTTTTGACGTGACCAAGTGCAGTTGCAATTTTTCCGCCGCATCAGGATTCTTGATGACATGAGTAAAACCATTGCCATCCGTGATGCCCAGCTCCGTCTCTCCTGACTGACGAATTATCTTGTACTTCTGATTAATCAATGGCTGGCCCGTATGCTCATCAAGAATTTGGTACTTATTATCAAACTTGGCATCTGGCATAGAATTGAACATCTGCCCCAAGCTCGTCCCCCCGCTCCAGTCATGACTGGCTCCCTTGAAGCTGATGGAACCCGGCGCGTGCAGCTCTATCTTGCCGCCCTTGATCCTCACATAGGCGCCGCCGCTGGTCAGCAACACCTCCTGCTTGGCGTTGAACTGGATTTTCTGTTTGACCGAGGTGATGGTGACATCCTGGTCGGCCGTCAGCTCCATCGCGTCACTCTGCGCCTGCACCTGAATCTTGCCCTTCGCCGCGATCAGCTTCAGCGCCACCTTGTCCTTCACTCCCGCCACGAACAGGCTGATGTGCTGGCCGACGTTGTGAATCCAGCGCCGGCCCGTCACCTGGTTCGCGTCACGCTGCGCCACCAGGTTTAGGTTCTGCCCGGCGCTGAGGGTCTGGCTCTGCTCGCTTGTGCTGACGATGCCCGCCGGGCCCGACAGCACCAGCAGCGGCTGCTGGCCCGCCTGGTCTTTGGCGGTTTTGCCGTCCTTGTCGGTATTCGACCCGGCTTCCCAGGCCTTCAGCGCCTCGACGTGGTGCTGCAGATGGCCGTCGGCCTTGTTGCCGCTCTTGCCGTTGTCCGGGTCTATGCCGTCCGGACCGGTCTCCATCGTGTCGGCCAGCTGGCCCGCCGCCGCCTCGGCCATTGACTGCGCCAGGTTCAGCGCGCTGTCCAGCTGCGACTGGGCGTGCTCTCTGGCCAATTGTTTGCCGGACGCGCCGTTCTGCGCTTCGGTGCTCAACAGCAGGCCGTGGGCGGCGCGGATCGCGCCGTGCTTGTCGGTGCGCAACTCGAAACCGTCGCCGCGCGGCTGCGCCTTGCCGTTGCTGCGCGGGTGGGCGAGGAAGCCCTGGTTCAGCTGGGTCTTGCCTGGCTCGCTGCTGAGCTTGGCCCGCACTTCGCCGGGCGTGTCGTCGAACAGCAGCTCGCTGTAGCCGCCGCCCTGGTGTTCTTTCGATTTGATGCCGGACAGCGTCTTGTTGGCCGGCAGGCTGCCAGCGCCGCTGAACTCCGGCGGCGGGTGGCCACCGTTGTACAGCACGCCGGTGATCACCGGACGGTCGATGTCGCCTTCGATGAAGTCCACCAGCACTTCCTGGCCGAGGCGCGGCAGGAACTGGTGGCCCCAGCCGGCGCCGGCCGACGGCATCGCCACCCGCAGCCAGCACGACGATTTGTCGTCGAGGCCGGCGCCTATCGTCGGGTGCTCGTCCGGCCGCTGCCAGTGGAACTGCACCTTGATCCGGCCCTGTTCGTCGGTGTGCACTTCGGACCCGGCCGGGCCGACCACGGTGGCGGTCTGCACGCCCAGGCTGGTCGGCTTGGCCTGTTCCGTATGGGCGTAGGCCGGCGTCAGCGGAATGCCGCGTCGCTGCGCCTGGATCTGGGTGGTGAACGGGGCGGTCTCGGCGTTGATCCCCCTCTCCCCCTGCCCCTCTCCCGCCAGGGGCGAGGGGAGTATCGAGGCGAGGTCTGTCGGCAAGTTGTTCTGAACCTGGAAGCTCTGGCCGGTGACGACGAATTCGCGCTGTTCGGCGGCGTCGCCTTCGTGCGCCGGGTGATCGTCCAGCCGGAACCACTGGCCGGCGGTCAGGCCGCGGATGCTGCCGGTCCCCTCGAAGGTCTTGGCTGCGGCGTCGTGCGCCTGTTGGCGCAGCCGGGCGTAGTGCGACAGCTGGTCGGCGTCGCCGGCGTAGTACAGGCCCTGTGGATCGTAGTCCTGCAGGCTGGATTGCAGCGACTGACCGGTCTGGCCCTGTTCGATCTGGCTGCTGTCGCCGCTGTGCTGCGTCGATACCGGTTGGTAGTCGAAGCTGGCCAGCGCGACGCTGCCGGGCACGATCTGGCGCGCCGCCTGCCAGTCGGTCAGGCCGTCTTCTTCCTCGGTGGCGTCGCTGCGGTGGAAGCGCACCCGCTCGACTTCGGCCGGCGGCAGGCTGTAGACGTCGTCGAACACCACCAGCTTGACCTGGGGCGAATCTCCGTCGATGTGCTCGAAGCGCCAGGCATAGCCTTCTTCGTGCAGCAGGCGGACGATGAAGTCGTAGTCGCTTTCGCGGTACTGCAGGCAGTAGCTGCGGGGACTGGCCTGGCCGACCTGGATCTCCAGCGTCTGCCCCTGGGCGAAGGCCGGGTTGGCGGCCTGGTGTTCCTGGACGATCTGCTGGACGATGGCCGGCACGCTCAAGTCCTGGAACACGCGCGAGGCGCGGCGGTGGCGCAGCAGCGCGAACGGCGGCTCGATGCTCAGTTCGTAGCGGGAGAAGCCGCCGTCCGAACCGGCGAGTCGGGCCTGGCTGACGACGCCGCAGCGGACGGTTTCGCGGCCCTGGGCGTCGGCGATGCCGAGGCGGGTGCTCTGGCCGAGCAGGGTCTTCAGTTCAAGGTTGGCGTCGGGCGACAGGCAGCTGACGGTGTAGCGGTACGGTCGGGACACGCCCTCCTCGCCGCTCAGGGTCTGCGGCAGCAGTTGCCCGGCGGCGATGTCGCCGTGGCCGAGCGCCAGCGTCAGCAGGCGGTTGTCCTGGGTGAAGGCGGAGGCGAAGCTGGCGAGCAGGGTGCTAAGGTCCATGGCGGTAAAGGTCGTGAGGTCGGGGCGGATCAGCCCTGCACCTTGTAAACGTTGGAGGAGAGTTGCAGGGTGGCGTCGAAGGTCACCGGCGGGCAGTGCGGATGCACCTTCAACACGGCGTCGACGCGGAAGCGCAGGTGGCGCTCCATTTCGCGCGGCGCGTCCAGATGCACGCGCACGCGGGACAGCCGCGGTTCGTGCAGCTCGATCGAGCGGCGCAGCTGCTCGCGCAGCAGTTCGCGGTCGTCCGGGTTCAGCAGGCTGATGCCGGACAGGTCAGGAATGCCATAGCTGAGCAGGCTGTCGCGGGCCTGGGGGAAGGGCTCCAGCGTCTCTTCCATCGGCATCAGCCGGGTATTCAGCAAGGCTTCCAGATCGCGCGCCAGCGCCTGCTTGAACTGCGACAGTTCAAACAGGCTGACCGGCTCGGTGTGGCTCAGATCGGGCGCGTCGTCCAGCAGCCGGTCCAGCACCGACGGCAGGATCTGGGCGTGGCGGTTGCCGCTCATAGCCCGAATACGGATGCCGCCTGGCGCGCCAGCATCCAGCGGAAGGCGACGAAGATGCCGGCGCCGACGACCGCCAGCAGCGCGAAGTACAGCCACAGCGGCAATTCGTGGCGGACGAAGGCCTGGAAGCGCTGCGGCAGCTGCCAGTTCGGCGCGAACTCGGCCTTGCCGCCGCGCACCTGCTGGATTTCCTGGCCCAGCTTGTGCACCAGATAGCCGAGCTTCTCCTGGCCTTCCAGCAGGTATTTGCCCTGGAAGCCCAGCAGCAGGCAGGTGTAGAACACCTCTAGCGCCTCGATGTTTTCTGCCGGATGGTTGCGCAACTGCTCCAGCCGGTTGAAGAAGCCCTCGCCGGCCAGGTGTTCGCCGAACAGCCGCAACTGCAGCGGCATCCGCTCCCACTCGTCGCGCAGCGCGAACTCGGAGGACAGGATGATCTCGTCCATCAGCGCGCAGAAGGCGTACTTGGCGTGGCCGATCGCGTTGCCGTCCTTGCCGAAGTTGCGCGCGTTGCGCTCGAACTGGCCGAGGAATTGATCGACGCGGCGGTTGAACTCCACCGCGCTGCTCGGCGGATTGCCTTCCTTCAGCAGGAACAGCAGGTAGATGCCGTCCTCCAGCATCTCGCGCAGGGAGGGGGCGGCGGGGGCGGAAACGGCTATCGCGCGTTCCGGGGTCTGGGTGCTTGCTTGGTTCATGGCGTTGTCAGCGGAAGACCGCAATCAGTTCTATCGAAATATCGGCCAGGGTTTGCGGCACATAGATGCAGACGCTGCGCGATTGCAGCATGCGGCTGTAGATCTCGCTGTGCGGCTCCAGGGCGAAATAATGGTTGCCAACCCGTACCGGTATCGCGGACGGCGTTTGCGCCGAGTGGGCCAGGCTGACGCCGCGCATCGCCGAGTTCAGGATGCGTTCGACGTCGTCCGGCGCGCCTATCTTCAGCTTCAGCGGCACATTGTCGATGATGTGGCTGGCCGGCTGGTCGCTCTGCACCGACAGGTAGAAGTCCACGTTTTCCAACAAGCGGTCGCTTTCCAGCCGGCCGATGTGGAAGGACGGCCGTGGCGAATGCAGCGGGATCACCTTGTAACGGGCCGACACGACGGTTTCCAGCAATTCGCGGATCTGCAGGTCCAGCGGCGGGAACACTTCGTGCAGGCGGTCGTGGCGGTAGGCCGGAATATCGGACAGCGTGTACAGCGTGGCGAAGGTCTGCAGCTCGCCGCAGAACTCGGCCAGCGCCATGTACAGCTCTTCCGGATGCAAGGGCTGGCACTGCGACAGATGGCGCAGCCGCGCGAAGTTGCGGTTGACGGTGTGCAGCAGCCAGAAGGAACTGATGTCGGCAGAGCCGAACTCCATCACGCTCTTGGCGCGCTCGCGGTGGGCGCCGGCCAGCGCCTGGCTCTTCACCAGCAGGATGTCCAGCAGACGGCGCAGCATCTGCATCAGCTCGGTCGAGCCCTCGATCGCCAGCAGCGGTGGCAGATAGCCGCGGCCGACGGTCCATTGTCCGGTGGCGTCCTTTTCCAGCTGGCACAGCGGAACGGAATCGTAACCGTCGCGGTTCTCCTCCTCCAGCATCAGCTTGACGTCCAGCTGCAGCGTGGTCAGATCGGCGGCCAGCGCCTGGGTGTACAGGTCCGACACTTCGCGGTGGTCGCTGTGGTAGCGGGCCGGCCGGGCGCTGGCTTCGCCGTTGCGGGTGTTGCCGCCGTACGGCTGCAGCTGGGCCAGGCAGGCGTACAGCGTGGTCTTGATGCCGATTTGCGGCACCGCGGCCAGATCGCGGCTCAACGGCAGCGGCGTATGTTCCGGCGCCTGGTACAGAGTACCGTCGCGAAACAGCACGGTCAGGCCGTCGACGCGGACGAGACCGCCCTTCAGCGCGGCCTCGTCCAGCGCCAGGCGCTGTATGCCCCAGGCGTGGCGATGGGTCAGTTGCAGCAGCGTGGCCTGGGTCTGCTCCTGGAACAGCGCCAGCTGCTGGAAATGCTGCGGGCGAAGGAACATGCCTTCGCCCCATAGGATTCTTTGTGCGTGAAGCATTACTGCTTGAACCTCGGCTGGGTGTCTGAGCGGCGCGCCCTTATGGGTTGCGGCCGGCCGGGCAATCGATGTTGCCGTTATTCGGTTGATCGGGCAGCGCTATCGTTTCTGGTTTGATCGCCTGTAAATAGCAGTCGCCGACTTTGAATTTGAGATCCTTGCTACGGACCCTGCCGGCATCATAAAGCAGGCGCCAAAAATGGGAATTTGGCTGGCGGAAGTAAGCAATAACCCCAATGTAATTAGCGTCTTCCTGGATGGTCAGGTCCAACTCCTGCTTACTGCCTGGAACAAATATAAGTTCCTTGCTTGATAATGCCGCGGAGCCAATCACATCTTGAATTGGCTTTCCACTGGCCAAAAGGTCAGGTGTGAGTAATTTGAATGCTTGATCGTTTTTCAGCTGATAGATCTGAACGACGACAGACAACGGTTTTCCATGCCTGTCGCGGTTTATCGTCGGACTGGCTTCGCTGTTAACCATGATATTTTTTGGGCCTGCGCAGCCTGCGAGCAGTGGCAGGATCATCACGGCGATGATCGCGCAAGTTTTTTGCCAGTGCTGAGTTAAATCCATATAATTCACACCCGAAATAAGATGGCGGACAAGCGTGGATTCTAAACAATCCGCTTGCTGCTGCTTGCAAGCGCCGTATCGAATTCGACACGGCCTCTTGACTTCTTTGCAAATCAAATCAAGCATATCGCGTTATTTGCACCTTCATCAATCGTTTGTATAAAAAATCCCGATGATGTTATTGGCGCCACTGATAGTGGCTTGCATCGTATTGCTTTTGTTGTGGCTCGGCTGGCGTTATTTCCTTGGCGGAGCAAGGCTGCAAGTTCAACAGGCGACGATTGGCCCTTCCCCGAATCCGACTGGCGAACCGGTTGAAAACAACCGGCCCGCAGCCGGTTTTTTGCGTCTCGCGAAAGGGGTGTTCGCGCCGTTTTCGCGGCTGAGGCTCCCGTCGCGGCGCGTGATGTTGCCCTTGGTTTCGTTGTTGGTGGTGGGCGCGGTTGTGGCGATTACGCTGCACTTTGCCGGCTATCACCGCGATCCGCAGTTCATGCCCAATGAATATGCGCATGGCATCCAAATCCGGCAGGCCCTGCTGGAGGAAAAGCTGGTTCCGCCGCCGCCGCTGCCGCCCAGCGCCTTTGTCGACGCGGTGGCGGAAAAGCCGCAGCTGGCCCTGGATAAGGCCGACCGCGACTGGAGCAAGATGGATCCGGCCTTCGTGCAGGATGTGCTGCGGGTGATGGGGAGAATGAAGGCGCGCGGTTTCCCGATGGTGCTGTTGGAAGGTTTCCGCAGCGCCGAACGGCAGAACCGCCTGGCCGGCGGCGGCACCAAGGTGACGCAGGCCAAGGGCGGCGAGAGCAAGCATCAATACGGCCTGGCGGCCGATCTGGCGCCGGTGCGCAATGGCAAGGTGGTGATTTCCGAGCGCGACCCCTGGGCGATGCAGGCTTACAACGCGCTGGGCGAGGAGTCCCGCGCGATCGGCCTGACCTGGGGCGGAGTGTGGAGCTTCCGCGATTACGGCCACATCGAGCGAACAGGCTCATTGCGCGCGCTGCTGGCGCGGCGCAATGACAAATGATTGTCTTTTAGCTTCTTAAGGGAAGGTACACGTGTTTAACAAAGGTTGGCTACGCAATGCCAAGGTGGCGTCCGCCATCGGATTCTTGATCCTGATCGCGCTGATCTGGTGGCTGGGCCCATGGCTCGGACTGACGTCGGCGGAGGCGAGGCTGGGCTGGATCGTGGCGGTGATGATCGTATGGGTGCTGGCCCTGCTGATCGGCCAGGCGCTGGCGCGCCGCGCCGGCGGCATGCTGGAGGGGATGCTGCGCCGCCAGGCCGACGACGCGGTGATCAACGCCAGCGCCGACAAGCGGGCGGAAGTGACGCTGCTGCGCCAGCGGCTGCTGGGCGCGATCGACACGCTGAAAAAGTCCAATATCGGCAGCGCCCGCGGCAGCGCCGCGCTGTATGAGTTGCCTTGGTACATGATCATCGGACACCCCGCCGCGGGCAAGAGTTCCGCGATCCTGCAATCCGGCCTGTCCTTCCCGTTCAGCGACAAGAGCGGTATCCAGGGCATAGGCGGCACCCGCAACTGCGACTGGTTCTTCTCCACCGAGGGCGTGTTGCTGGATACCGCCGGCCGCTACGCCACCGAGAGCGAGGACCGCGGCGAGTGGCTGGCCTTCCTGAAGCTGCTGAAGAAGCACCGCGCCAAGGCGCCGGTCAACGGCATCATGGTGGCGATCAGCCTGCCGGAGCTGGCCCAGCACAATAGCGAGGGCTTCGTGCTGTACGCGCGCCAGGTGCGCGAGCGCATCCACGAGGTGTGCAATACCTTCGGCCTGATGGTGCCGATCTACCTGGTCTTCACCAAGCTGGACCTGTTGGGCGGCTTCGCCCAGTTCTTCCAGGATGCCGGCGAAGAGGAGCGTTCCCGGGTGTGGGGCGCGACGCTGTCGGCCGACCAGGGCACCGGTTTCGACGCCGGCGCCGTCGTGTCGCAGCAGTTCGAGCAGCTGTACCGCGGTCTGGTGCAGATGGGCGAAGCGCAATTGGTGAATGCCGGCGGCAACGCCGTCAAATCCGCCCACTTCGCCTTCCCGATCGAATTCCACGGCCTGCAGGAAGCGGTGGTCAAATTCGTGCGGCTGCTGTTCGAGGAGGATCCGTACCACTCGCGTCCGCTGCTGCGCGGCTTCTACTTCACCAGCGCCCTGCAGGAGGGCGTGCCGCGCATCGTCACCGCCGGCCGGGTGCAGGGCCAGTTCGACCTGTCCTCCGCCAGCCTGGACAAACAGCAGGCGCCGGCGTCGTACAGCTACTTCCTGCGCGGCTTGTTCCGCGAAGTGCTGTTCCCCGATCAGCACCTGATCTTCCAGCAGACGCGTCCCAGCGGCAGCCGCTGGCGCCTGGCCGGCATGGTGGCCGGCCTGGTGACGCTGGCGGCCGTGGCCGGCTTGTGGACCTGGTCCTTCATCGGCAACCAGCAGATGATCGCCCAGATCAACGTCGAGCGGGCGCAGGCGCAGAAGCTGGCCGCCTCGGGCCAGCTGTACGACCGCCTGGGCGGCCTGCTGATCCTGCAGCGCAGGCTGGAGGAGTTGCAGAACTACCGCCGTAACGGCGCGCCGTGGCAGGTGGGCCTTGGCCTGTACCAGGGCAAGGAGCTGGAGCGCAATCTGCGCAAGGCCTATTTCGCCGGCCTGAAGGACGTGATGCTGAATCCGGTCCAGCGCAATCTGGAAACCACGTTGGCGGCGTTGAAGCCGGGCGTGGCGCAGCCGGTGGCGGTGACCGAGCCGGCCAAGCCGCCGATGGAGGCCAAGCCCGCGGCTAAGCCGGAAGCCAAACCGCCGGCGGCGCCGGCCAAGCCGCACCGTGCGCGTCCGAAGGGCCACGGCCTGCCCAATATCAATCTGAGCGCGCTGGAATTGCCGCAACGCGCCACCACCGCGAAGCTGGACGCTTCGGCGCCGGCTGCCGATGCGACGGACAAGCCGCAGCAGAAGTCGCCGCAGCTGGACGTGGCCTACAACGCGCTGAAGACCTATCTGATGCTGCATGAGCAGAAGCGGATGGAGGAGGCGCAGCTGGCCGACCAGCTGCCGCGCTACTGGCGTCCGTGGCTGGAAAGCCAGCGCGGCGAATACCCGGTCAACGAGGTGATGGGCCAGGCCGAGAAGCTGGTGGCTTTCTACGTCAGCCAGATCAAGGAAGCCGATCTGCCGCTGATAGACAACGATCCCAAGGTGGTGGCAGACGCCCGCGACGTGCTGCGCGGCTCGTTCAAGCGGCTGTCGGCGCAGGAGCGCGTGTTCAACGAGATCAAGGCGCGAGCCAACACGCGTTTCGCGCCGTTGACCGTGGCGCGCATCCTGGACAACCGCGACATGGACATCATGGCCAGCAGCCAGATGGTGGAGGGCGCCTACACCCGCGAGGCGTGGAACACCTATGTGCGCGGCGCCATCGACGAGGCCAGCCGCGGCGAAATCCGCAGCGATGACTGGGTGCTGGCGTCCAGCAGCCAGGACAATCTCGGCAAGGACGGCGACGCGGAGAAGAATCGCGCCGGGCTGGAGGCGCTGTATCGCGCCCAGTACATCGCCGCCTGGCACAAGTTCCTGGCCGGCGTGGTGGTGCGCGACATCGCCAACCCGGCGCAGTCGGCGTCGGCGATGGCCAGGCTGTCGGACAAGCAGAATTCGCCTATCAAGCTGATCCTGGCGCGCGCGGCGCAGGAAACCGCCTGGGACAATCCGTCCGAATTGAACCGTTCGCTGGAGAGCGCCAAGCGCTCGGTGCTGGATAAGACCACCGCCTTCTTCAAGAGCGGCGACGCGCCGGCCGAGGCCAAGGGCGACAAGCAGTACGGCACGGTCGGCATGCACTTCGCCGGCGTGGCCGCGCTGGTCAAGGGCGACAACGCGCCGATCAACGCCTATCTCGACCAGCTGGGCAAGCTGAAGGCCAAGATGGCGACCATCGCCACCACCGACCAGCCGGGTCCGCAGGCGCGCGCCGCGCTGCAGGCGACGCTGAGCGGCTCCGGCTCCGAATTGGGCGATTCCTTGTCCTATGTCGACAACACGCTGCTGGCCGGCGCCAACGCCGACACCGTGGAAATGGTGCGTCCGATGCTGGTGCGTCCGCTGTCGCAGTCCTATAGCGCGTTGTTGGGACCGGTGGCGCAGGACATCAACCAGGCCTGGATCAACGAGGTGCTGCCGCAGTGGAAGCAGCTGGCCGGCAAGTATCCGTTTAGCGATTCCAGCAACAGCGCCTCGGTCGCCGACATCAACCGCTTCGTCAAGGCCAACGACGGCACGCTGGACAAGTTCGTCAACAAATACCTGTCCGGCCTGGTGCAAAAGAAGGGCGACGAGTTGGTGCCGCGCGCCTGGGGCAACCAGGGCGTGCGTTTCAATCCGGAATTCCTCGTCGGCGCCAGCCGCCTGATGGCGCTGGCCAGCAGCCAGCTGCAGGACGGCGAGAACAGCCGCTTCGAACTGCAGCCGCTGCCGACGCCGGGCCTGTCCGAGATCGTGCTCAGCATAGACGGCCAGGAACTGCGCTACCGCAACGGCCCGCAAGCCTGGCAGCCGTTCAACTGGCCGGGCAGCGGCGGCGGAGACGGCGCGCGCATCCAGGTGGTCAACTACGCCGGCGCCAGCAGCGTGGTCGGCAACCAGCAGGGCCGGATGGGCCTGATGCGTCTGCTGGCCGGGGCCAAGGTCAACCAGGACGGCCCGGACGGTTCCGCTCAGCTGAGCTGGAATCTGCCCAAGGGCAGCGGCGCCGACGGCCAGACGGTGCGCTTCAATTTCCGCATGCTGGGCGGCGTCAACCCGCTGCAGCTGAACCGCCTCTACAAACTGACGTTGCCTGAACGCGTGACGTTGTAAGGAGAAGAACCGGCATGGCGTTCAATTTCAAGCGCACCCAGGAGGTGCCTCCGCAGTTCTGCATTTTCGGCAAGTTGCCGCGGCGCGCCGACTTCGTCCGCGTCAACGCGACCCATCCGGCCGCGATGCAGCTGGACCAGCTGCTGGCGCAGAGCCTGCAGCGGGTCGAGTTCGGACCGGAGGCCACCCGCGATTATCTGGCGATGCCCGCGACCTCCTTCGTGTTGCAAAGCCGCGACCAGAACTGGCTGTCGCTCGGCGTGATCCAGCCCAGCCGCGACGAGGGCGGGCGCAACTACCCGCTGGTGGCGGCCTCGCTGGTGGCGGTCGATCCGTCGCTGCCGTCCACCGCCATTCTGCTCTTGGCCAACGAGCTGTTTTTCTCCGGCCTGAGGGAGCAGCTGGCCAGCGCCATCGAGAACTCGGTGGAAATGCTGGCCTGCAAGCAGTTCCTGGAGGAGCAGCTGCGCTTCGGCGCCTCGTCGGTGGCCGACATCGACCTGGCGCAGCAACTGCTGGAAAAGCACCTGACGGTGACGCCGGTTTCCGAACTGATGCGCAGCCTGAGCGAGACCGGCCGCGGCGATCTGGAATCGGTGCTGCTGGCCTTCATCTTCCATCACCGCCTGCTGAAGAAATTCCGCGACAGCCTGCCGGTGCAAGCCTACTTCCTGCCGCTGCCGGCGGTGGAGGGCGACAATGTGCTGGCCGCCGTTACCTGGCTGGCGCTGTACCACGCCGCCACCGACAACGGCGCGGCGCTGGAGCAGTGCCTGATCCTGCGCCGTCCGGAAGGCCATTTCCTGGCGTTGCTGCCGGCCGGTCTGAACGAGCCCATCGCCGCCCAGTGCTGGGGCGGCCCGCTCGACACCAAGCTGGTGGTGGACATCGAAGACGTCAAGGCGCCGTGGCGCAGCCACCAGGCGTATGCCGAGGCGGCCTATGTGCTGGGGCGCCAATTGAATGATCCGGGCCTGTCTTTAGTACAGCTGCGGACTATTCTATCCAGCCTTGCGCGCAATATCGCGTAGTCATCTTTTCGAACCTTTTGATTCCTTAGAGAAAAACCATGGGTAAAGAGAGCACTCAGAAAAAATTGTCGAGGGTACGCCCGCCGCGCGTGCAGATCACCTATGACGTCGAGATCGGCGACGCGATCGAGACCAAGGAACTGCCTTTCGTGCTGGGCGTGCTGGGCGACTATTCCGGCCACAGCAAGAACCCGCTGCCGAAGATGAAGGAACGCAAGTTCGTCCAGATCGACCGCGACAACTTCGACGAAGTGCTGAAAGGCATGGCGCCGCGGCTGGCGGTGAAGGTCGACAACGCGCTGAAGGACGACGGCACCCAGCTGGGCGTCGAGCTGAACTTCGAAAGCCTGTCCGATTTCGAGCCGCAGAACGTGGTGCGCCAGATCGACCCGCTGAATCAACTGCTGGAGGCGCGCAGCCGCCTGGCCGACCTGCGCAACAAGCTGGCCGGCAACGACAAGCTGGAAGAGTTGCTGGACGAAGTGGTGCGCGACACCGAGAAGCTGCGTCAGATCGGCAGCAAGAAAGAAGGAGGCGAGCAGTGAGCGCGGAATTGCAACAACAGGCGGCGCCGGCCGCGTTCGAGGGTGTCAGCCTGCTCGACAGCATCATCGAGCAGAGCCGCATCGCCACCAATGACAGCGAGAAAAGCCACACCCGCGATCTGATCGGCGAACTGGTCGACCAGGTGCTGCAAGGCAGCGTCACCGTCTCGCGCGACCTGTCCGCCAGCATCGACGCCCGCATCGCCGAGATCGACAAGCTGATCTCCGACCAGCTGAACAATGTGATGCACAACGCCGAGTTCCAGAAGCTCGAAGCGTCCTGGCGCGGCCTGAACTATCTGGTGATGCAGTCCGAGACCAGCACCCAGCTGAAGATCAAGGTGCTGAACGCGTCCAAGAAGGATCTGGTCAAGGATTTCAAGGCGGCGGCCGAGTTCGACCAGAGCGCGCTGTTCAAGAAGATCTACGAGGAAGAGTACGGCACCTTCGGCGGCGCGCCTTACGCCGCCCTGGTCGGCGACTACGAGTTCACCCGCCATCCGGAAGACTTCTACCTGCTGGACGAGCTGTCGCACGTGGCCGCCTCGGCCCACGCGCCGCTGATCTCGTCGGCCGATCCGGGCCTGTTCGGCCTGGAGAGCTTCTCCGACATCGGCAAGCCGCGCGATCTGGC
The DNA here is from genome assembly GCF_002848345.1 of Chromobacterium sp. ATCC 53434. Taxonomy (NCBI): domain Bacteria; kingdom Pseudomonadati; phylum Pseudomonadota; class Betaproteobacteria; order Neisseriales; family Chromobacteriaceae; genus Chromobacterium; species Chromobacterium sp. ATCC 53434. Next base: position 4,022,288 of record NZ_CP025429.1, read on the forward strand.
CAAGATTTTCGACACCGTCGAATACGCCAAGTGGAAGTCCTTCCGCGAATCGGAAGACTCGCGCTACGTCGGCCTGGTGCTGCCGCACGTGCTGGGTCGCCTGCCGTACGGCCGTGACAATGTGCCGGTCGAGGCATTCGACTTCGAAGAGAACGTCGACGGCAGCAACCACGACAAGTATCTGTGGACCAACGCCGCCTACGCCTACGCCGCGCGGCTGACCGACGCTTTCGCCCAGTTCGGCTGGTTGGCGGCGATCCGAGGCGTCGAGGGCGGCGGCCTGGTGGAAGGTCTGCCGGCTCACACCTTCAAGACCGACGACGGCGAAGTGGCGCTGAAGTGCCCGACCGAGGTGGCCATCACCGACCGCACCGAAAAACTGCTGTCCGATTTGGGCTTCATCTCGCTGGTGCACTGCAAGAACACCGACTACGCCGCCTTCTTCGGCGGTCAGTCGGCGCAGAAGGCCAAGACCTACAACACCGACTCGGCCAACGCCAACGCGCGCCTGTCGACGCAACTGCCGTACATCTTCGCGGTGTCGCGCGTCGCGCATTACATGAAGTCCATCATGCGCGACAAGATCGGCAGCTTCGCCTCGCGTCAGAACGTGCAGGACTACCTGAACACCTGGTTGGCCCAGTACGTGCTGCTGGACGATTCCGCCAGTCAGGAAGCCAAGGCCAAGTACCCGCTGCGCGAAGCGCGCGTCGATGTGGTGGAAGTGCCGGGCAAGCCCGGCGTCTACCGCGCGGCCGCCTTCCTGCGTCCCCACTTCCAGCTCGACGAGCTGACCATTTCATTGCGTCTGGTAGCAGAGTTGCCGCAACCGGCGGGCTGACGGCTGACGCTTTGATCAAACAGGGGGAGAGCCTTCCCCCGTTTTTCGACCTTTGTAAGGAGACGTAGTAATGGCTTTTGATGCATTCCTGAAAATTGATGGCATTCCTGGTGAAAGCGGCGACGACAAGCACAAAGACTGGATCGAAATCCAATCGTTCAGCCACAAGCTGGAACAACCGGCCCAGGCTTCCGCCAGCACCGCCGGCGGCGCCAGCGCCGAGCGCGTCAACCACGGCGTGTACGAAATCACCCACTTCCTGGACAAGGCCAGCCCGAAGATCTACGAAGCGTGCTGCACCGGCAAGCACATCAAGGAGATCACCATCGAGCTGTGCCGTGCCGGCGGCGACAAGGTGAAGTACATGGAAATCAAGATGGAACAAGTCCTGATCTCCAAGGTTGAGCCGCAAGGTTCCGCCACCGACAGCGGCTTCCCGGGCGAGAAGGTCAGCTTCAGCTACGGCAAGATCAAGTGGACCTACACCCAGCAGAAGCGCGCCGACGGCGCCGGCGGCGGCAATGTCAGCTCCGGCTGGGACCTGACCGCGAACAAAACGATCGCCTGATTCCGGTAGCGGAATGCCGACCCGCCCGGTTCCGGGCGGGTTTTTCAGTCTTTTTCGTCACTGGGGAAGTTTAGCCATGAAACGTTTGTTGATCGCCTCGCTTGTCGCATTGTCCTGCGTCGCCTGCAAGACCATGCCCACTAAAGAAGAGGCCGACAAGGCAGCCGCCGAAGCCGCCGCCAACGATCCCAAAGTTCAGATCGCTAAGCAGGCTGCCGCCAATTACGCCGCCGATTCCACGCTGATTCCGTTTGACAAGATGAGCGCCAAGCTCAGTCCGGTCGGCGAGGCGCAACTCGTGCTGCTGATGCCCGGCCTGAAGACCGCCAAGTCCATCGTCGTGCGCGGCCACTGCTATCGCAACGACATCGGCAATGCCAAGGCCGCCGCCCAGACCCGCGCCGCCAATGTGCGCGAATACCTGGTGGACGCCGGCGTCCCGTCGAGCAAGATCGTTCTGCGCTACGACACCGAGCGCTCGCTGCACGCCGTGCGGCTGGTGGTAGACAACTGATAGCGGGTCAGGCCCGATGCCGCGCTATCGCCCCGTCAGCCCGGCGCGCGATGGCCGCCGCGGCATCCGGGCCATGCCCCAGACAGACACGACATAATCGCCATGGACCTTAGCACCCTGCTCGCCAGCTTCGCCTCCGCCTTCACCCAGGACAACCGCCTGCTGACGCTGGCGCTCGGCCACGGCGACATCGCCGCCGGGCAACTGCTGCCGCAGACCCTGAGCGGCGAGGAGGGCGTGTCCCGACCGTACCGCTACACCGTCAGCTGCCTGTCGCCCGACGCCAACCTTGAACTGAAGACCCTGCTCGGCCAGAGCACCCGCCTCGGCATCGCCGACGCCCAGGGCCGCGAAACCGTCCGCTGCGGCGTCGTCAGCCAGGCCCGACTCGCCGGTTCGGACGGCGGCTTCTCCCGCTACGAACTGAGCATCGAGCCGCCGTTCGCGCTGCTGCGCCACCGCCGCGCCTCGCGCGTGTTCCAGGACTTGAGCGTGCCGGCCATCGTCCAGCAGATCGTCCAGGAACACCAGGCCGCCAACCCGGCCTTCGCCCAGGGGCAGACGCTGGAGATCCAGGTCGGCCAGGCCAGTCCCCGCAGCTACTGCCTGCAGTACCGCGAAAGCGACTACGACTTCATCGTCCGCCTGCTGCACGAAGAAGGCTATGCCTGGCGCTTCGAGCACATCGACGGAGATTCGCCCCAGGTCAAGCTGGTGGTGTTCGACGACGTCTACAGCCTGCCGCCGGCCGAAGTCGAGCGGGTGCGCTTCCACCGCAGCGACGCCACCGAGGAAGAAGACGGCCTGACCGACTGGCAGGCGGCGCGCCAGATCGTGCCCGGCAGCGTCGCGCTGGCCAGCTTCGACTACCAACCGGTATCGACGCAGCACAGCGGCGACAGCAGCCAGATCGAACAGGGCCAGACCGGTCAGTCGCTGCAATCCAGCCTGCAGGACTACGATCCACAGGGCCTGTACTACGCCGGCGACGCCGACCAGCTGTCGCACTACGCCCGGCTGCGCCAACAGGCGCACGACGCCGCAGCCAAGACCTTCGAGGGGACCGGCAGCATCCGCGGCCTGACCGCCGGCCAGTGGTTCCGGCTGGACGATCACCCGGCGCACGAAGGCGACGCCGCCGAACAGCGCGAATTCGTCGTCACCGGCCAGAGCTTCCAGGTTCAGAACAACTTGCCGACAGACCTCGCCTCGATACTCCCCTCGCCCCTGGCGGGAGAGGGGCAGGGGGAGAGGGGGATCAACGCCGAGACCGCCCCGTTCACCACCCAGATCCAGGCGCAGCGACGCGGCATTCCGCTGACGCCGGCCTACGCCCATACGGAACAGGCCAAGCCGACCAGCCTGGGCGTGCAGACCGCCACCGTGGTCGGCCCGGCCGGGTCCGAAGTGCACACCGACGAACAGGGCCGGATCAAGGTGCAGTTCCACTGGCAGCGGCCGGACGAGCACCCGACGATAGGCGCCGGCCTCGACGACAAATCGTCGTGCTGGCTGCGGGTGGCGATGCCGTCGGCCGGCGCCGGCTGGGGCCACCAGTTCCTGCCGCGCCTCGGCCAGGAAGTGCTGGTGGACTTCATCGAAGGCGACATCGACCGTCCGGTGATCACCGGCGTGCTGTACAACGGTGGCCACCCGCCGCCGGAGTTCAGCGGCGCTGGCAGCCTGCCGGCCAACAAGACGCTGTCCGGCATCAAATCGAAAGAACACCAGGGCGGCGGCTACAGCGAGCTGCTGTTCGACGACACGCCCGGCGAAGTGCGGGCCAAGCTCAGCAGCGAGCCAGGCAAGACCCAGCTGAACCAGGGCTTCCTCGCCCACCCGCGCAGCAACGGCAAGGCGCAGCCGCGCGGCGACGGTTTCGAGTTGCGCACCGACAAGCACGGCGCGATCCGCGCCGCCCACGGCCTGCTGTTGAGCACCGAAGCGCAGAACGGCGCGTCCGGCAAACAATTGGCCAGAGAGCACGCCCAGTCGCAGCTGGACAGCGCGCTGAACCTGGCGCAGTCAATGGCCGAGGCGGCGGCGGGCCAGCTGGCCGACACGATGGAGACCGGTCCGGACGGCATAGACCCGGACAACGGCAAGAGCGGCAACAAGGCCGACGGCCATCTGCAGCACCACGTCGAGGCGCTGAAGGCCTGGGAAGCCGGGTCGAATACCGACAAGGACGGCAAAACCGCCAAAGACCAGGCGGGCCAGCAGCCGCTGCTGGTGCTGTCGGGCCCGGCGGGCATCGTCAGCACAAGCGAGCAGAGCCAGACCCTCAGCGCCGGGCAGAACCTAAACCTGGTGGCGCAGCGTGACGCGAACCAGGTGACGGGCCGGCGCTGGATTCACAACGTCGGCCAGCACATCAGCCTGTTCGTGGCGGGAGTGAAGGACAAGGTGGCGCTGAAGCTGATCGCGGCGAAGGGCAAGATTCAGGTGCAGGCGCAGAGCGACGCGATGGAGCTGACGGCCGATCAGGACGTCACCATCACTTCCGTCAAGGACAAGATCATCGTGCACGCCGGCGACGAAATCCTGCTGACCGCCGGCGGCGCCTATATCCGCATCAAGGGCGGCAATATCGAGGTGCACGCGCCGGGCAAGGTGACGGTAAAAGGCGCCAGCCATAGCATGGACGGCCCGGCCAGCATGGACTGGTCGCAACCGCAGTACAAGAAGATCGTCTGCACCGAGCAGATCGACGCCCAGCTGCTGACCGAAGCCCACCCCGAATTCAGCGGCAAGAAATACGTCTACTACTCCGCCGACACCGGCAAGAAGCTCGCGACCGGCGCGCTGGACGGCAGCGGCCTGACCGACCGCATCCACCTGCCCGGCGTCAACAACATCAAGGCCCTGATCGGGTCCGGCGAATGGGAAATCCTGTAATGAATCATCGCTACGCTTTTATCGCCATCGGCGCGCTGGCGCTGTCCGCCGCCCACGCCGGCGCCGCCAACCAGCCCGAAGACGTCTCGGTGGACCTGGGCTGGAACACGCTGCAGCTTCATGCCAGCCAGACGCTGGCCGGCTCGACGCCGGCGCAGTATTCGGCGAAGAACCTGTTCGACGGGAGCCCGGCCAAGGCCTGGGTCTTCCACGGCGAACAAACATCGCGCGACTCCGAGCAGATCGCCAATCCGGCGACGCTGACGCTGACGCTGGCGAAGCCGAGCGCGCTGTTCGCCGTCGCGTTGACGCCGGGCTACGCCAAGTCGGCCGCCACCCAATTCCAGAACGCCTCGCCGAAGAGCGTCGTCATCAGCCTGTACCGGCCGCATGAGGACAAGCCGTTCGAAACGCGCCGCTTCGCCCTCAGCTACCATGCGCGCGAATACTCGCTGCCGCAGTTGCAGCGAGACCTGAAAACGGTGGCCTTCACCAACCAGTCGGACGACAAGATCACCGGCAAATCGGACAATGCGCTGAACTCGGCCGAACGGCTGCTGCTGATCAACGCCGGCGGCGCCGAAATCGCCAAGCTGGAACTGAAGATTTCCGCCATCGAGCCGGGGGCGAAATTCACCGATGTCGCCGTCAGCAAACTCCGCTTGCTGGATCGGCAAGCCGGCCAGAACAGCGCCGAGTTCCGGCTGGCCCGCTTCATCGCGCGCGACCTGGACAAGGCCGCCAGGCAATTGGCCGCCTCCCCGCGCTGTCTGGTCTACACCGAGCAGAACGCCTGGCCGTTGCTGAACGACCGCGCCTGCGCCGGTCCGGCCGCGCAACTGCAACAGGGCCAGGCCGACCAGGGCGTCGACGACGTCATCCTGGCCCGCAAGGACGCGGCCAGCCGGCAGTACCAGATTCCGTTCGCCGTCGCGCTGCGCGACGCGCAAGCCAGCGGCGTCGGCGGCAACCGGCGGCTGCGGCTGTCCGCCGCCGACGTCGCCGGCAATGAGCTGATACTCGGCAAGAACGCCGGCGGCCAGTTGCAGGCGCTGTCCGGCCTGGCGCTGACCCAGGCCTTCCTCGCCAACCGGACCGACGGCTACGGCAAGGCCTATCTGCAGCCGCAGGGCAGTCCCTACTTCTTCTTCGCCTACGCCCGCCCGCAGTTCACGCCGGACAAGGACGGCTACCAGCTGAGCATCTACGGCCCCGCCGGCCGCCAGGAGGCGCAATGGGCAACCAGGTAGAAAAGTACAAGGATTTCGACTTCGGCAAATACACCGAGGAACAGAAGTACGACATCCTGCAGCGGCTGTTCGGGCACCACGCCGCCGCCAACGGCAAGAACAATGTCGACGGCTTCGCCTTCCAAACCGCCAACGGCCGGGTCAATCTGATCGGCGCGCGCGGCTTCGACCACGGCAAGGTCGTCAAGGACAGCAACAAGGTGTTCGACGACACGCTGTTCGTCGTCTACAAAGACGCGTCCGGCCAGAAAAAAGTCGCCGAGTTCGAATTCAACACCGAACCGTACAGCAAGCAGAACGGCCAGCTGGCCGGCCGGGTGCTGATCAACGGCCTGTACCAATACAAGCTGGGCAATCACAAGATATCGTCCTACCACGACCATGCCAGCCTGGCGGACATGCAAAGAACGCACCACTTCGCCCAGCGCCACAACTACCGGGCGCTGAGGATAGTCAAGGGGCTGGCCTTCCGCGCCCAGAACACAGGCAGCGCCAAGACCCCGGAGTACGCGTTCAGCCCGGACCAGCCCAACGCGCCGTCGACAACCTACGAGCACAACATCCACTACGGCGGCGAAGGCCCGAGCAACCGCACCAGCAACTGGAGCGAAGGCTGCCAGACGGTCAAGGGCCTGGACAACTACATCCGCTTGCTGAAAATCCTGGAGCAGGACTACAGCCTCGTCGGCACCATCCACAACGAACTGGTCGCCAAGCCGGCCGTCGACGGCCAGCGCGCCGTGGTCTACGCGCTGCTGGACGGCCACCAGGTCGCCGATGAAACCAAGATCCAGGTCAAGTTCCTCGATCGCATCCTGCAGCCGATGAAAGACGTCTGGTACGAAATCCGCCACGGCGATCTGGTCATCACCGGCAAGACCGATCACGACGGCGACACCGGCGCGCTGTTCGGCCACGATCCCAAGGACAAGATAGACGTCAAGCTGAAGGGGCCGGTCGGCGACGCCAAGAAGCTGCCGCCGCAGCAGGCCGCGGCGGACGTGTTCCACAAATACCTGTGCGTGATCAGCCCCAAGGTGCTGTGCGACGGCCTGTCGCGGCCGGACGCCGACCACAAGGAACCGGAGATCGACAAAACCCAGTCCAAGACCCACAAGCACCACAACAAGGAACGCAAGCCGGTTTCCAAGGTGGAGGTGCCGAAGGATCGCAATCCGCTGGAGACGCCGATTCCGGACGATGAGTTCGAGGACTGCAACGCGCTGAGCCAGGAGCAGATCACCAGCATCCTCAAGGCCAACAACCCGGTGCTGGTCGACACCTACAAGGCCGACGAACTGCTGTACAAGGCGGCGCAGAACTACAAGCTGAACCCCAAGGCGCTGCTGGCGACGATGAAGCAGGAACAGGGCTGGGCCAAGAACGGCCGCTACAACAAGCTGATGGGCGTCGGCCCCGGCGGCCAACCGACCGCGATGGGCGTGGAAACCTCGATCAACAAGTCGGCGCAGATCTATCGCAAGCAGTTCGACGACGGCAAGAAAAAACTCTCGTCGTTCAAGATCAACTATGACCCCAGCGCTCATGAAGTTTCAGCGGTCGGCAGCGGCGGCGCCTCCGTCAGCGAGGACGAGACCAAGGCGATGAAGGAAGGTTATCTGTACACGCCGCGCACCGCCTCCGAATACGCCAAGCTGCACTACACGCCGTGGACCTATTTCCCGCCGCAGCGCAGCCGTCCCTACGATACCTGGGTGAAAACCTTCCGGAGCTTCTGAATGAAAATCCCATTCCTGTTGGGCCTGGGCGCCCTGCTGCTGACGCAGCATGCGCTGGCCGCCTGCGATAAGGACGGCTGGCGACAACTGCTGCGCCATGCCGACGCGCCCGCCGTCGCCACCTATGTCGAAAAGCAGCACTGCGACGTCGACCAATCGCTAGACGACGTCTCCAAGACGCCGCTGGTCTACGCGATAGACGCCCGTAACCGCGCCGCGGTTCAGGCCCTGCTGCAGGCCGGCGCCAATCCCAATGTTGATGGCTACGACGGCAACACGCCGCTGTTCTACGCGGCCAAAAGCAACGATGCCGGCATCGTCTCGGACCTGATCGCCAAGGGCGCCGACGTCAACGCGTCGACCCGCACCAGCGAGATCACCGTGCTGATGAGCGCAGTGCTGGACGCCAGCCCGGCCATCGTCCGCTACCTGGTCGCGCACGGCGCGTCGCTGAGCGACACCGACAAATACAATCAGACCGCCGCCGACTACGTCGGCAAGCTGCCAACTGGCCGCCGGAGCGCGATGCGCGCCGCGCTGAAGAAAAACTGAGTCGCGGGCGCGATCACACAAAAAACGGGGAACCGCGCAAGCGGCTCCCCGTTTCCAATTCCATAGATGCCGACGACCACGCCAGCGATCGGCTGCTACAAGCCAGGCGAACCAAGCACACCGATCAGGTCACGGCCTATCATATTATTGGCATAGTCCGATATATGGTCACCATAGCTGTACAGGAAGCTGCCTTTTCTCTCGATCGGACAAACACCGCGCTTCAGATCGCACAATAGCGGAACCGGGTTATAAATCAGCAGCCCCGGATTGCGCGCATGCAACTCGTCCACCAGCGTCCGATACTCCTGGCTGTCATGCAGGTACTTCTGATAACTCATATTGCAATCAGGATTTCCCTTCTTCTGCTGCAACCAGGCATTGAGCAGCGGCACCTCTGTCCATCGCGGCGCCAGGCACGACTTCGCTTCGGGCAGAGTCGGGTTGTCGACAACAAAAATTACTCGCTTGCCGGCGGACTCCAGCCGCCTCACCGCCTCGGTCAAACCGCTGATCACGGCCTGCCACGAAGACTCTGCCGACGCGTCGGCGACATAGCTGGCATTGAGCAGAATTCGCTGAGCAGTGGCCAATACCACTACCTTGATGTTTGAATTGGACATGATGTCCTGAAACGCCAACTCATTGGACCTGACACACTCTGCCGGATCATAATCCGTCGCGCTGTAAGTGCTGGTCCTGCGCACACCCACCATCGGTGCGCAGCTATACCTCCCCAGCATCAGCCAACCACCGTCCTGCTTGGCTTGCCTCACCAAGCCCCAGTAAAGCGCATCGCCTTTGCTGTCTCCCCAGACCGCGTATCTTTCCCGCACACCCTTGCTCTCATGGCAAAAGCTTACAAATTTCTTTCCATCATCCGAAACACCGCAATTGTCCTCCGCATATCGATCTCGTTCAACGCCAACAACAGCGGTCCGCACATCCAAATTCATCTTGGTAATCGGTCTGAAATCCAGGCCATCGCGTAGGTATGCATTGTAACCGGCATAACCCGCCGCACTCAGCAGTAAACATAAGAATGCCGGTTTCCACCACCCCTTAGCCTCGCTGAAACGTATTGGTCGTTCAATCAAACGATAAGTCAGCCAAGACAGCAACACTGCAATGGCCAGCAACACAACTCTTGTCACCGTACTCGGCATATCGCCTTGCATGATGTACGCAAAAGATAACAGTGGCCAATGCCAAAGATAAAGCGGGTAACTGATCGCCCCAATAAAAAGCATGAAACGGTTGGATAAAATATGCTTATTCACCCAAGCTATCGGGCCAGACAGGATCAACAAGAAAGCCCCCATTACTGGCAACAGGGCCCAAGCGCCGGGGAAAAGACTATCTTTATTGAGTAAGGCAATACTCAGCGCAATCAATGCCAATCCGGCACAAGACAAGACTGTATTCAGTTTTTCAGTCAGGCCATTCAAATCGAATCCAGAGGAAAAACCATGCTGTCGCAAGATAATCGCCATCCCAAACCGAGATGTCTTCTCACGATGAAACATCTGCAAGTAAGCTAGACACCCACCTGAGAGCAACTCCCAAAACCGTCCCTGCGGCAGAAAAAACGCAGCGGTAGGATCCTTTGACAGCAACCAAAGATCCCAGCCGAATGAAGTTGCCAACAGCAGTAGTAGAATAGATAGCAAATTCAAGCCGGATCGCCATGCCAATAGAATCAATAGCGGATACAGCAAATAGAATTGTTCTTCAATCGCCAGCGACCACAAGTGCATCAATGGCTTCAACTCGGATGCGTGGTCAAAATAACCGGCCTCACGCCATAACATCAGGTTCTGTACAAAACCGGCGCCACTGGCAATATGCTTGCCAAGCAGCTTGAACTCGTCAGGCAGCAACACCATCCACGCGAAGCAATAACATGCCATTAAAACGATGATTAGCGCCGGAAAAATTCTCTTTGCCCGATGAACATAGAACTCAACAATGCTGAAATTCTGATTTACCATTCCTTTGAAAATGATGCTGGAAATCAAAAATCCAGAAATGACAAAGAATATGTCAACGCCGGCATAGCCTCCCGGCAAGCGACCAGGAAAAGCATGAAACAGCACAACTGACAAAATGGCGACAGCTCTAAGGCCATCAATATCCGGCCGGTACGACAACGCCCCCGGTTTCTTCCCCGCACTCGGCACAGCTTTCATTCAACCCCTCACTACCCAGCATTCAACCAAAACCCGCTGATTTTACACTGCATTTACAATAAATCTGAACATAGAAAATAAATCAAGTCATTTATGATGAAAATTATGCAAAAATTGAAATATCATGTTTCAAATCTTAAACTTCAACAATATCCCTGCCCTAAAATCAGACACTTCGACAACCCCTGAAGTAAAACACGACGATTATCGACCGGAAAATAGCCCACCCAAACCGCCCAAACATGAAAAACGGGGAGCAGCTTGCGCTGCTCCCCGTTTTCTATCGATGCCGTGATTCGCTTCAGCGATGCATGCCTGCATCCGCCGTCATCACTGCGCGGCCGCGCGGCGGCGTCTGCCCGTCCACCGCCATCATCACGCTCAGCGAGGTGATGGTGATGATGGAGAAGAAGAACACCTGGCGCGCCCAGGCACGATCATCGGTTTCGCGCTTGTAGCCGGACAAGGCCATCTTCAGCCACCACAGGCTGGTGGCTACCGCCACCGCCAGATAGCCGTAGCCGGCGTAACCGCCGAATACCAGCATCACCGTCGCGGCGGCGAAGGCCAGGATGTACAGCACGATCTGCTGCTTGGCGGCGGAAATGCCCTTGACCACCGGCAGCACCGGAATGCCGGCCGCCTCGTAGTCCTTGAAGCGGAAGATGGCGATCGCGTACGAGTGCGGCATCTGCCACAAGCTGAACATCACCAGCAGGATGGCCGCGCCCATGTCGAAGCGGCCAGTGACGGCGCAATAGCCGGCCACCGGCGGCACCGCGCCGGACAGGCTGCCGACCAGGGTGCCGTACACCGAGTTGCGCTTCATGTACAGGCTGTACACGCCGACATAGATCACGAAACCGAACAGCACACAGCCGGTCGCCAGCGGATTGGTGCAGAACCACAGCAGGCCGAAGCCGGCCAGGCCCAGCACCACGCCGTGCGCCAGCGCGGCCTTGGTGCTCATCGCGCCGGTGACCAGCACCCGTTTCTGGGTGCGTGCCATCTTGGCGTCGATGTCCTGATCGATGCAGTTGTTGATGGCGCAGCCGGAGGCCACCACCAGCGACAGGCCGATGACGGTGGCCGCCAGTAGCCACCAGTCCACCGGCCCCTGCGCCGCCAGCAGGAAACCGCCGACGGCCGAGATCAGGTTGCCGAAGATGATGCCCGGCTTGGTGACCTGAAGATAGCGTTTGAGCTTCAAAGCGGTTTCCTCAACACGATCTCAGCGCATCATCAGCGCGTCGGCGGTGTAGATGATCCAGATCGACAGGCCGACCAGCAACACGATCACCATGCCGGTGAACAGGAAGGAGAAGGTGTTCAGCTTGCCTTCCTTGCTGAAGTCCAGATGCAGGAAGTACTTCAGGTGCACGATGATCTGCACCACCGCCAGCGCGAAGATGCCGATCAGCGTCGCCTGCTTGGTGAAGGCGCCGCCCATCACCATCCAGAACGGGATGGCGGTGAGGATCACCGACAGCACGAAGCCGACGATATAGCTTTTCACGCTGCCGTGATTCGCTTGCTCATGCGCGTGACTCATCACATGGCTCCTTTCAGATAGACGACGGTGAACACGCAGATCCACACGATGTCGAGGAAGTGCCAGAACAGCGACAGGCAGTTCAGGCGGGTCATGGCGCGGCCGGTCAGGCCGGTCTTCGCCACTTCCAGCATCATCACGGCCATCCAGATCAGACCGGCGGTCACGTGCAGGCCGTGCAGACCCACCAGGCCGAAGAAGGCCGACAGGAAGGCGCTGGTCTGCGGGCCGTGGCCCTCGGCGATCAGGTGGTGGAACTCATTGATTTCCAGGCCGATAAAGGCGGCGCCGCAGGCGAAGGTCACGGCCAGCCAGCCGAGAACGGCGGACTTGTTGCCCTTGTGGCCGGCAATCATCGCAAAGCCGTAGGTGATGGAGGACAGCAGCAGCGCCGCAGTCTCGACCAGCACATAGGGCAGCTCGAAAATTTCCTTGCCGGACACGCCTTCCGCCACGTTGCGGAACAGAACCGCATAAGCCGCGAACGCCGTCGCGAACAGAATGCAGTCAGTCATCAGGTAGAACCAGAAGCCCAGAACGGTCTGCGAACCGCTGTCGTGGTGCTCGTGGTCCTCATGCGCGCCGTGCGCTTCTTTTACATAAGTCGTCATGTCGGATTCAGCCTGTTACGCGGTCGTGGTCGGACGGGCGGCCTTCTTCGGCTTGGCCTGATCACGCTCGGTGTAGTTGTCGACGTCGATGCCCAGCTTCTCGAAGCGGGCGCGCTCGATCGCTTCCACTTCGTCCACCGGCACGTAGTAGTCCAGGTCGTTGTCGTAGGCGCGAACCAGCATGCAGCCGACGATGCCGACCAGGCCGACGATGGCCAGCCACCAGATGTGCCAGATCAGCGCGAAGCCCAGCGCCGTGGTGAAGCCGCCGATGAAGACGCCCATCGCGGTGTTGCGCGGCATGTGGATAGGCTCGTACGACTTCGGCACCGCGTAGGCCACGCCCTTTTCCTTCATGTCGGTGAAGGCGTCGATGTCATGCACTTGCGGCAACTTGGCGAAGTTGTAGAACGGAGCCGGGGACGACGTGGACCATTCCAGCGTGTGGCCGTTCCACGGGTCGCCGGTTTCGTCGACCAGCTTCTTGCGGTCGCGAATGCTGACGGCGATCTGCAGCAGCTGGCAGGCGATGCCGGCGGCGATCAGCAGCGCGCCGAACAGGGCGATGTACAGCCACGGCTCCCAAGCCGGATTGTCGGTGTGGTTCAGACGACGGGTCATGCCCAGGAAGCCCAGCACGTACAGCGGCATGAAGGCGAACATGAAGCCCAGCTGCCAGAACCAGAACGAAGCCTTGCCCAGCTTTTCGTTCAGCTTGAAGCCGAACACTTTCGGGAACCAGAACGACACGCCGGCCAGATAGCCGAACACGGCGCCGCCGATGATGGTGTTGTGGAAGTGGGCGATCAGGAACAGGCTGTTGTGCAGCACGTAGTCGGCGCCCGGCACGGCCAGCAACACGCCGGTCATGCCACCGATCGAGAAGGTCACCATGAAGCCCAGCGTCCACAGGATCGGGGTTTCAAAGCGCAGGCGGCCCTTGTAGATGGTGAACAGCCAGTTGAACAGCTTCACGCCGGTCGGGATCGAGATGATCATCGTCGCGATGCCGAAGAAGGCGTTCACGTTGGCGCCGGAGCCCATCGTGAAGAAGTGGTGCAGCCATACCATGAAGCCCAGCACGGAGATCGCGCCGCTGGCGTAGATCATCGACTTGTGGCCGAACAGGCGCTTGCCGGAGAAGGTCGATACCACTTCGGAGAAGATGCCGAACGCCGGCAGAACCAGGATGTACACCTCGGGGTGGCCCCAGGCCCAGAACAGGTTCAGATACATCATGGCGTTGCCGCCGGCTTCCGCGGTGAAGAAGTGGAAGCCCAGGTAGCGGTCCAGACTCAGCATCGCCAGCGCGCCGGTCAGGATCGGGAAGGAGGTGGCGATCAGCACGTTGGCCCAGGTGCAGGTCCAGGTGAAGATCGGCATTTCCATCAGCTTCATGCCCGGGGCGCGCATCTTGATCACGGTCACCAGGAAGTTGATCGCGGTCAGCGTCGTCCCTATGCCCGATATCTGCAAGGCCCAGGTGTAATAATCCACCCCGACGTCGGGGCTGAAACCCAGTTCGGCCAGCGGCGGATAGGCCACCCAGCCGGTGCGGGCGAAGTTGCCGACGCCCAGCGACAGGTTGACCAGGATCACGGCCGAAACCAGCAGCCAGAAGCTCAGCGAGTTCAGGAAGGGGAAGGCCACGTCGCGCGCGCCGATCTGCAGCGGCACCACGATGTTCATCAGACCCGTCATGAACGGCATCGCCATGAAGATGATCATGATCACGCCGTGGGCGGTGAAGATCTGGTCATAGTGTTCCGGTGGGAACACGCCATGGGCGCCGCCGGTGGCCATCGCCAGCTGGGTGCGCATCATCAGCGCGTCGGCGAAGCCGCGCAACAGCATGATCATGGCGACGATGATGTACATCACGCCGATTTTCTTGTGATCGACCGAGGTCAGCCACTCGTTCCAGAGATAGCCCCACTTGCCGAACTTGGTGATCAACGCGAACAGCATCAGCCCCATCAGGCCGGCGCCGCCAAGCGCCCCCATGATGATGGGCTCATGGTACGGGATCGCGTCCAGAGTCAGTTTACCTAACCACATCAATCGTTACTCCTTGACAACCGGCGGCGTGATCGCGGCGCACAGTTCTTTGGTCATCTTGGTCAGCTTGATGGCGTCATCGCTATCCGCCAGCGACGGACGACCCGCCATATACTTGTGCACCACGGCCTCGAACAGATACGGCGTGGTCGACGCGTAATAGTTGACCGGGTTGTTCTCGCTGGGCTTCAACAGCTGCAGGTAGGACGGCGCGTCCAACGTCTTGCCGGAGGCCTTCACCTTGGCCACCCAGGCGTCGAACTCGGCCGGAGTCTTGGTGGCGATCGCGTTGAATTTCATGCCGGAGAAACCGGCGCCGCTGTAATTGGACGAGAAACCCTTGTAGGTGCCCGGCTCTTCCGCCATCAGGTGCAACTGAGTCTGCATGCCGGCCATCGCGTAGATCTGACCGCCCAGCTGCGGGATGAAGAAAGCGTTCATCGCCGCGTCGGAGGTGATCTTGAAGCTCACCGGGACATTGCTCGGGAACACCAGCTCATTGACCGAGGCGATCTGCTGCTCCGGATAGATGAACAACCACTTCCAGTTCAGCGCCACCACCTGCACCTGTATCGGCTTGACGGCCGAATCCAGCGGACGATAAGGATCGAGCTTGTGCGTGCTCTTCCAGGTCAGCGTCGCCAGGAAGGCGATGATGATGCAGGGAATCAGCCACACCACGATCTCGATCTTGGTCGAGTGCGACCATTTCGGTTCGTAGGCGGCGTCCGTGTTGCTCGCGCGGTACTTCCAGGCGAAGAACAGCGTCATCACGATCACCGGAATGACCACCAGCAGCATCAGCGCGGTTGCCGTGATGATCAGGGACTTCTGGTCCGCCGCCACCGGGCCCTTGGGGTCAAGGATACCGCCTTGACAACCGGAGAGCAGTGCGACGAGCGGAGAAAGCCCCCACAACAGGCGGGAGGGTCTATGGTTTCTCATCTTACGACTTTACGGGTTAAAAATTCTTCAACGCGCCGATGCGCAACAGGCGTTGCGAGCCATGCTCCAACGCCAGCGAAATGTTCAACAGACGACCCCTCTTCCCGGATTTCGGGAAAAGGCGCCATCAGGCGAAACGACAGACTTTCAGGGCTCGCGGGTTCCGCGAATCGCCGGCGCGCATCCGTTTCCACGGCGGATACGCGCCGGATGGAAGCGACTCCACAATCGCTTCCGGGCGATGACGTGACAGCTGAAGCTCCACTGTCCGAGTGAGGCGCCGGGGCGCGGCGCGGCAAGACAGGAATTCGGCAAACACTAACATCTGCGCCTGCCCCGTACTGCGCTGCGGCAAATCGTCGCAGCACACGTGACAAGCGGGCGTATTAGAAACATTTTTGCCTGATATTTCAAGGGTCTTGACCAGGATCAAAAGCGGTCGGCGGCAAGATATGCGAATTGATTGATGCGCATCAAGATGGGCGTTCGGGAAAATCTATAACCGCAACAACGGTTTAAGACAATGTACTTAACGTGATATCGTCATGCGCGACATTGCAAACTGTTACAAAAAAGTTCGGAACCGAGACAGGGCATCGCCACAAGCGAACAAATCTTGCAGGATAACGCAAGATCTGCCTGCAGGGATTGCTTGGACATCCGCAATCGAGTGGCGATATTTGCGGGTTTGCGCGCAGAAACTGCTGGCCGACTTTGAACAGGCTCCGAGGACCCGGCGCGATGCGCGCAGGATTTGCCCGGCTGAAATGCAAAAAGCCGAATCGTTTCGATTCGGCTTTTCGGGAATACTTGGTTGCGGGGGCAGGATTCGAACCTACGACCTTCGGGTTATGAGCCCGACGAGCTACCAGACTGCTCCACCCCGCGTCAGAGAGGTTGCATATTAAATCGATAGCGCCACCTCGTCAACAACTATTTTCGCCAAGCAATGAAAAAGGGCGGCCAGGCCGCCCCGTCCACTGCTCCGCGCGCTTACTTCTTCTCGGCGCGGGCCTTGGCTATCAGTTCGTTCATCACCTGGATCATCCGCTCCGGCGTGCTGGTCACCACCACGTACTTGCCGTTGACGATCACGGTCGGCGTGCCCTGGATTTGGTAGTCGCGGGTGATCTTGGTCGCGCGCGCCACCTGGGCGTTGATGCCGAAGGAGTTGTAGGTCTGCAGCAGCTTGGCGCTGTCTACGCCCTTCTGTTGCTTGATCCACTTCTGGAACTGGTCGGCGTCGGCCAGGTTCACGCGCTGCTTGATCTGGGCTTCGAAAGCGGCGCGGTGCAGCTTGTCGAAGGTGCCGGTGGCGTTGAACGTGGCGAACATGCGCGCGAAGCCTTCCATCGACTTCTGCCACACGATCTGCTCCTTGCGGAAGCTCACGTCGGCCGGCAGGGTCTTGGACCAGGCGTTGAGGGCCGGATCATCGTCGTAGCAATGGATGCAGTGATAGGAAAAGAACTCGATCACTTCCACCTTCTTGGGATTGGCCACCGGCTGAGGCGTGCTCAGCATCGTGTAGTCCTTGCCCAGTTCGATGGCGGCATTCGCCATGCCGCTCACCGCCAGCAACATCAACAGCAACCATTTCTTCATCTTGTTTTCCCGTATGTTCAAATAAGGACTACTCGGCCTTCACCACATTGGCGTTGATGCCGTCCTGCTTCAATTGCGCGCGCAAGCGGTCCACCTCGTCCTGGCGGCTCAACGGCCCCACCCGCACCCGGTGCACCATCCCCTTGTCCGGCACATTGACCGACTGGATCTTGGCCTCGACGCCCAGCAAGGCCAGCTTGGCCTTCAGGTTGTCGGCGTCGTCCTGGTTCTGGAACGCGCCCAGCTGCAAATAAACCCGTTTGGCAGCGGCCGACGACGAAGGTTCCGACGAACGTCCGCTCTTGGCGTCCGACGTTACCGCGTCGACCTGCCCCGGCAGTATCTTGTAAAAGTCGAAGCGCTGGTCGTTCTTGTCGCTCTTGGCCTGGGCCGCCGGCGCGGCCGGCTTGGGCTTGGACTCGGGCTTGGCCTCGTGCGGCTGGACCGGCGGCGGCAACGGTATGCTGTCGCCGGAATCCAGCGTCGCCTGAGGCTGCGCCTGGGCCGCCGGCTGCGCCGCAGGCGCGGCGGCCGAGGCGGCGTCGGCAATGCGGGTGCCCGGCGCCAGCAACTCGGTCGGCGGCTGCGAGGTCTCGGGCTTGTGAGCGTTCTTGGCCTGGAACGGCGCCGGCGAGCGGTTGAGATACATCGCCAGCCCCACCGCCACCGCGACGCCGACGATCAGGCCGATGATGATGCCGGCCAGCATGCCGCCGCCGCCACGCGACGAGGAAGACGAGTTGCCGCGTCCGCGCGACGGACGAGGGGAGTTTTTCAGATCTCGATTAGCCATTCACCACTACCGCTGTTGTCTGTCCGGGCGGCGACGCGCCGTCCGGGCTGGATTGATCAATTTCTTTGTCAGGCGCCGCCCGGCATCATGCGCCGCAGCTGGATCGCCTGCAGGACATGGCCGCGGCCGATCCGTTCGGCCTGTTCCAAGTCGGCGATGGTGCGCGAAACCCGCAGTATCCGATGATACGCGCGCGCCGACAAGCCAAGCCGCGGCAAGGCCTCGGCCAGCAGGGCCAGCGCCGCTTCATCGCCCTGGCAGTGCCGCTCCAGCTCCGCGCCCTGCAAGGCGGCGTTCAGGCAGCCCTGCCGCTGCTGCTGGCGAAGCCGGGCCTCTTCGACCCGCTGACGGACCACCGCGCTCGACTCCCCGGGCGCAGCCTGCTGCAGTTCGGCGGCGCTCAGCGCCGGCACCTCGATCTGCAAGTCGATGCGATCGAGCAGCGGACCGGAGATTTTACCGCGATATCGCCCCACTTGCTCGGGCGTGCACTGGCAGCGGCCCGACGGATGGCCGTGATAGCCGCAGGGACACGGATTCATCGCCGCCACCAGCTGGAAGCGCGCCGGGAAACTGGCCTGGCGAGCCGCGCGCGAAATGTGGATCACGCCGCTTTCCATCGGCTCGCGCAGCACTTCCAGCACCTTGCGGTCGAATTCCGGCAGCTCGTCGAGAAACAGCACGCCATGATGCGCCAGGCTGATTTCACCGGGCCGGGGATCGCCGCCGCCTGTAATTTCTACAAATAAATGCAAAAATTAGTGAAGTTTCCGACGGAGCATGCAAATGAACCATCTCCAGCGATACACCCCAGTCAGGGACATCGTCTACAACAGCCGTAGTGTAACCGGCATGGTTCCGCTGCTGGGCGACTACGAGTCTACCTTGGAGCGCGATCTCATGGAGATCCTGCGCTTCGACCCCAGTGTCGAATATTTTACCGCACAGCCCGTCACCATCGGGTATTTCGACCAGTTCGGTAAAATGCGTACCTACACACCGGATGGCCTGATCCAGTTCAAGCCGACAGCGTCGTTGACCCCGCAACCCGTATTGTACGAGGTCAAGTATCGTGCCGACTTCCGACAGGACTGGCGAAACCTGCTCCGCAAGTTCCGTGCAGCAAAAGCGTATGCCTTGGACCAAGGGTGGCGCTTCGAAGTTTTCACCGAGCGCGAAATTCGTACCCCCTACCTCGACAACGCCAAATTCCTCTGGCGCTATCTGGAGCAGAGCCCGTCACCGGATACCCGTCGGCAGATTCTCCAGGTGCTCTGGGATCTCGATGAAACGGATCCGGAGATGCTGCTGTTTGCCCTTTGCCGCGATGCCAACAACCGCGCCCGGCTGATCCCCACACTTTGGCATCTGGTGGCGATCGGCGCCATCGGCTGCGACTTGAATGCGCCGCTGACCATGCGTTCCCGCCTCTGGCCAGTGGAGGAGTGCTGATATGAAAACTATCCGCCCAGGCCAAGTGGTCTACTGGCGCGATCAAGCCGCCATCGTGCTGGAGCTGAAAGGCTTCTCCGATGCCATCCTGCGCACCATCGATGGCGCGCAAACCGAAATCGCCGCGGTCAGCGACCTCAGCCTTGCCCCGGCCTCGTCTTCCGATCCTACGGCCCCTCACTTGCTGGCCAAGGACAAGGACTGGAACTTGGCGGTACAGCGCTACGAGTGCATACGCCCCTTGCTGGATCTGCCCGGCCGCAGCACGCAGGACGTGCAGCGAGTGGCCGACGCCACCGGCAAGAGCCTCGTCACCATCTACCGCTGGCTCAACCGCTTCGAAGAAACCGGCCTAGTTTCCTCTCTGCTACGCACACCGCGCTCAGATAAGGGCGGCAGCCGCTTGCCTGAGGAGGTGGAGCAGATCATTTCGCTGCAGATCCAGCATTACTACCTGAAGCAGGAGCGGCCCTCGGTCCTCAAGCTGTACAAGCTGATCAAGCTGGCCTGCCAGGAGGCAGATCTGGATCCGCCCAATCAGAACACGGTTTATGCGCGCGCCTACGCCATCGACCAGCGGGAGATGCTGAGCAAGCGCTACAGCCCCCGGCGGGCACGCGAGAAGTTTGAACCACTCCGCGGCCAGTTTCCCGGCGCCGACTATCCCTACGCAGTGGTGCAAATCGACCACACCAAGGTCGATGTGGTGATCGTGGATGAGGCGCACCGCTTGCCGATCGGCCGACCCTATCTGACCGTGGCCCTGGATGTAGCAACCAAGATGGTCGCCGGTTTCCTGATGACGCTGGATCCGCCGGGCTCGCTGTCGGCCGGCTTGTGCGTGGCCCACGCGGTGATGCGCAAAGAGCATTGGCTGGCGAAACGCGACATCGTCGCGGAGTGGCCGGTCTACGGCAAGATGAGCAAGATCCACGTCGACAATGCCAAAGAGTTCCACGGCAATATGCTCAACCGCGCCTGCGAGCAACACGGGATCATCCTGGAGCACCGCCCGAAGGGACAACCGAACTACGGCCCTCACATCGAGCGTGCCTTCCGCACCTTCATGGGGGAGTGCCAGAGTCTGCCCGGCACGACCTTCTCGAACGTGCAGGCCAAGATGAACTACGACTCGGAAGGCCGCGCCTGCATGACGCTGGCCGAGCTGGAACTGTGGTTCACAGTCTTCGTAGCCTACTGCTACCACCACCGCGCGCACAAGGGCATCAACGAGGTGCCGCCGATCAAGCTGTATCACCAGTTCGTCCACGGCACCGCCGAGCATCCGGGCATCGGTCTGCCGGCACCGATCGAGGATGAGGAGAACTTCCGCCTCGACTTCACCCCCTATGTCGAGCGCACCATCCAGCGCCACGGCGTGGTCATCGATAACATCCACTATTACGCGCCGATCCTGCGTCGCTGGGTCGAGTCCGAAGATCGCGCCACCGGCAAGGGGCGCAAGTTCCTGTTCGCTCGCGACCCGCGCGACATCAGCGTGGTGTATTTCCTGGATCCAGAAACTCGCTGCTATAGCCCGGTGCCCTATCTCAATAACACCCGACCAGCCATCAGCCTGTGGGAGCTGCGCGCGACGCTGCAGCGGCTGAAGCAGGATCCAGTCAGCCACGTCGACGAAGAGATGATCTTCCAGGGCATTCGCCGGATGCGCGAGATCGAGGCCGAGGCTGTCGAAAAAACCCGGCTGGCCAAGCAACAGCGCGCAACGGAAAAGCGCAAACGCCGCATGGCAGAGCGACGTAATGGCTGGACCGGCGTGCATGCGACGGCCATGCCGGCGCCGCAGCCCCCGGTGCTGCCGACTACCAATGACGACGATATCCAACCCTTCAGCGATATCCAGCTCGGTTAGGGAGACCCATCATGAGCGCATACCCTCACCTCCACCCCAGTACGGCCGAGCAGGCCGTACTGGATGTGGCCAGCCGCATCACCTGGCTAAAGCGGCCGCGCTGGATTGGCTATCCGCGGGCTCAGGACATCCTGGCCAAGCTGGAAGACTTGGTGCACCACCCGCGCGAGGCGCGCATGCCCAATATGCTGCTGATCGGCGGCAGCAATAACGGCAAGACTAGGCTGATCCAGCACTTCGCCCAACACCACCCCGCGGAAGAAAACCCCGGCGGCGAATACATGATTGCGCCGGTGATCTACGTCCAGGCACCGCCCACACCCAGTGAGGCCGGCTTCTATTCGGGCATCCTCAATGCGCTATTCGAAAGCGTGCCGACCTCGTCCACCGATGCCAAGCGCGCCCAGGTGATTCGCGTACTACGTGGCATTCAGCTGAAGGTGCTGATCATCGACGAACTGCACAACGTGCTGGCCGGCTCGTCGGTGAAACAACAGCAGTTCCTCAACATGATCAAGTTTTTGGGCAACGAGCTGCAGATTTCGATTGTCGGCTGCGGCACCGGCGACCTGCTGCGCGCGGTCAGCGTCGATCCGCAGATCCAGAACCGCTTCCTGCCGGAGCTGCTGCCGAAGTGGCAGATGGACAAGGCGTTCCGCCAGCTACTGATGTCGTTTGAGCGCGTACTGCCGCTGCAGCAGCCGTCCAACCTGCACGAGGCAATGCTGGCTTCCAAGATCCTCGCCATGTGCGAAGGCACTATCGGCGAGCTGTCGATGCTGCTCAACCAGGCAGCGGTTTATGCTCTGCGCCAGGGTGAGGAGCAACTCACCGCGGAGACGTTGAATGCCTGCGGCTACGTCTCGCCCAGCGACCGTACCCGCCAGGCTGCCCATATCTAAACCATGCTGCCGATACACCCC
Organism: Chromobacterium sp. ATCC 53434; assembly: GCF_002848345.1. Classification (NCBI taxonomy): domain Bacteria; kingdom Pseudomonadati; phylum Pseudomonadota; class Betaproteobacteria; order Neisseriales; family Chromobacteriaceae; genus Chromobacterium; species Chromobacterium sp. ATCC 53434. The sequence continues at coordinate 4,044,651 of NZ_CP025429.1, forward strand.
CAGCCGCGCCCAGGGGAGATACTCTCTTCCTGGATGGTACGGCTGGCATTCACCAACGGCTTCATGCTCCACACCTTTTACGACAAGCTGCTGGGCTACCACACACCAATCTGGAGTCGCGATACAGATCGCGACCCACCGCTCCAGCTTCTGACGCTGTTGGCACGCCATACCGGCCACTCTGTAGCCGAACTGCAGACGTTAACGCTGCTCTCCCACCAAGGCCAGTTATTCGAAAAGCCGGTCACCGGTCATTGGTCCTGGGTGCGCCCGGTCGGGGTCTATCATCGTGAGCGCAAACGTCCTGGCATGCAGTTCTGTCCGCTGTGTCTAGCCCAATCTCCAGTAACTTACTACCACCTCAAATGGCGGCTGGCTCTATACGTCATCTGCGAGCACCATCAATGCATGATGGAGGAATGCTGCCCGTCGTGCCACGCACCCATTGCCTTTCATCGTCATGGGATTGGGCGCCGAAAGATGGTTGACGATGAGTCGCTACGGCTCTGCAGCCATTGCCACTTCGATCTCGCAAGCATGAGTCCGCACCACTACCCTTGGCCAGACAGGCCATCCTGGCAGCGGTTGCGGCACCTAATCGCGGCAATCGAGCACGACTCTTGGGAGTGTGGCCCGCGAACCCCGCCCTGCAGCCTGCCGTTTTTCATCGGTGTACGTGCCTTGATCAGCGTATTGAGCGGCCGAAACGGGTGGCAACTACGCAAGCACCTCGGGGATGCGCTGGGTGTGGAGATCCCGTGGTATCCACCTGGTCAACACGATGAGTTCGAATACCAGCCGCCCACCGCGCGCCTCATCTTGCTGCTCGCCATCGCCTGGTTGCTGGAAGACTGGCCAACTCGCTTCCTCTCCCTCTGTACCCAAGCTCACTTTACCCGCTCCCGGCTGGCTGAACGCGTTGAACAGTTGCCGTTCTGGCTAGCCAGCGTGGCGGACACACACCTGGATCGGCGCCGCTACCTGCCCAATGCTGCAGAGACCCGGAGCGCAGGGCGATACCTGCAGGCGCATGGACTGGAGGTTACGCCACGCGCGCTGGTCAACCTCCTGGGACTCACGCCCGACTGCATGCAGCTGGTATGGAAACACTGGGATAGGCATAACAAAGCCCTGCGTTGACGAAAAAACGCCGATACCCTGCTGAGTATCGGCGCACTCAAAATCTCGACGTAGCAAGCTTACTTCAACGGCAATGCCAGCAGGTTGTCCGTCTTGCGACCATCCGCGACGGTCTGGACGTACTTGATACGCCCGTTGCTGTGGACATGGACCCAGGCACCTCGAAGTTGTGGATTACGGTCCGGACACCACACCGAGGTATTCCCGTTCTTCTCGATGTAGGCGACCATCTGATCCCGAGTAAAGTATCCGCTTTCCAACACTCTCTTGCCGTCTTCTACGCGGTCCCACCAGAGATGACTGATGTGCTCATGACCTGCGCCACCGGCCATACGACGCGCTGTACACTTAAGTGTTATTGCCATGTGAAGCCCCTTTTTGAAATACACTAAAAGCGAAAGTCAGGAGAAGACCCCATGTCACTGCCAGAGCAGATCCCCCCCACCCTCGAATCTACGATTTCTTATGACGAATACGTTCGCCAAGCCGTCCAGGCTGCGCTGGACGATCCGCGCCCTGGCATTCCGGATGAAGAGGCCAAACACTACTTCGCCCTCAAGCGCGCCACGCTACTACAGCGTTCGAAGTCCGACTAAGAGGCGCGGGACTCGCCCTTTAGGCCAGACGCAAGGGTTTGGCGGCCTGCTATCCATCCACCAGCTACAGCCGGCTCTTTCAGTTGAGCAATTCATAGAGCTGAGGCTACCGACGACTTACCAGGCAACTCCGTGCAAAAAGTTGACGAGAGATTGTGACTCCATGCCAGTAAAATGCCTATCGGACAGACCTAATGCAGCTCCTTTCCCATCCACATCATGCTTCTTGATTTCTAATTTTCCCATTTAGCCTTCTCATTAATTACTAAATTATAATGTTCGCTATGCTGGTGATCATTCATTTTTAAACGCCAATGGAGATAGCTTTGATCGCCGGAGATTTTTTCTATATAACTGACTGTGGTTTTCATAGCGCCATGCAAGATTTCGAGCCCATACGGGAAGTTAATTTCATCCGCAAACCGCAATGCATCACTTTCTATTGCCTGGAGACGGAATGCATGAGTAGGATATTGATTTATTTGAGCATCCTCGTTCATCTCCCTGACTAACCCCATACTCCAAAAATATGGCCCTACAACTAAAAGGGAAGTTGCAAAACCACAAACAATAGGGGGCAAGCTATATATATCTTCCGTAGGATCAATTGCCTCCACCCTGCAGATTTTAGTTAATTCACAAAACGCAAAAGTATCTGCGACAATCTCTCTTGCATGCCCTGCAATTCGATTAACGTCACTACGTGATTCCTCACTTTGCAGTACTTCATGAACATTCGGCGCGACATGTTCAATTCCCAAATCATTTGAGCTGGTATTTTTTCGCCGCCAGCCATGCCTGTGATAAGCATGCCCAAGCTCATGAAGAACAATAAATCTAAATAAGTTCTTGAGATAGTAATTAAATATAAGTTTATGGTCGTCATTATGCAGCCACCAATAAGATCCATTTTCCCAATCGAATGGACTTATCTCTAACCAAAAGGTTGAGCTCCCCTTCCACGGAAGAGGAAGACTTTTATTTTCTAAAGATCCAGGCGTGGGTGTAACCGCAGAGAGCATAGAGGAAAGATTAAGCAAATGATCAACCATGCCCCGGTATACTAAAACTACTTCTACATCATGCAAGACTGCTGCTTGCCTTCTTTGGCTATCAATAAAAAGAAAGTCAAACCCAGGTGCATACCGCAGACAAAGACGCACCCCTTCGTCATGCAAATCAGTATAGATATCGTTATCATAAAAATCTGACTCAAGAAACCCTTCCCCTGTTTTATTAAATAGCCTCTCTCTAATGCGAGTCTTTTTTTCATCAATTGTCATTTTTAAATACCACACCATCGACTAGCTAAAATTGGTATTTGCGGCACCAAGCAATTCAGTGCGACAGACCTGAGCTTTTTGCCCTACAAACCAGACATTCATTCTGGCCCCACCTCCTCAACTCCAGCATCCGCCAAAAGTTGGTAAAGATCGGCGACTTTTCGCCTGCCTCCACGGTGCTCACAGAATAGGAAGATTGCGCGCTGCTTTGCACGGGAGAGCGCGACAAAAAAGGTGGCAACTCCATCTGGATTCCCTGGTGTATGGGTCCACCAAGACTGGTCATCCAATCCGATAAAGACCGTCGTATCGTACTCCAGACCTTTACTCTTATGCACTGTCATCAGTGGAATATCATTCGTACCAACGAATCGGTCAATGCACTGTGGCCAAGTAATTACCCCTTCAGCAGAATGCTTAAGATGCCTCAAGAACCCTTCTATCATGATTTCCAGAAGGTCGTTGCGCGCATAGGCAACGTACACTCGCTTTAACGCGGGGATATCCAGGTATTCAAAAATAATTCGCGTGACTTCGTCGACAGACTCTGCTGATGGACCAGACCCGCGCATAACTGTGCCAAGTTGACTGAGAAAGGCCTTTAGATCTTTGTCGGTGCGGTGCCTTAGAACCTCATCGCCCTCGCTGGCCCCTCGAAGCGAGTACACCGCGCTTGACAGTGTGGACCAGGCAGCGGCGTTCCGCGGCCCAGAACCCAGTCGCAAAGCTGCCACGGCGATTGCAATCGCATCATCGGCCAACAGATCTTGAACGGTAGTACGGCCGACAGCACGGCTCTCATTGCGCAAACTCAGGCCAACTGCCTGAAACAACGGTTGAAGTTCCTCCTCGAAATTATTGGGCAGTTGCCGAACCAACAAGACATAGTCACGAGGCTGCTTTCCACGATCGGCCATGTCTTGAACAAGCCATTGAACAAGACGCTGCCCCTCCATCTGGCGCGAGGTGCTCCTCCATACCTGAACGACATCCCTAGCCAAAAGTGCGGGTGCACGCGATTGCATGGGCTGTGCCTGCGGATCCAATGCTCGGGCAACACAATGTTGGACTCGTACCAACTCTGGCGATGAGCGGAAATTGAACAGCAAGTTCTCGGAGTGTGCACAAAAATCCTGATTAAACTGCTGGAAGGCATCATTGCGAGCCCCTGCCCATCCCATGATTCGCTGCTTGTGATCGCCAACTGCGGTCACAATCGTAGAGCTGCCACCAAACACGGACAGCAAGAAGTCATATTGTGCATAAGTCGTATCCTGAAACTCGTCCACAAATACAAATGGATACGTAGTACGAAGAGCTCGCGCGATTTTTGGATTAGCTCTGACAACCAATTCGGCGAGCCGATTTAGACTGACAAAGGTCAACTTTGAATTCGGCTCGGCTGTCAATTGCGCTAACCACCATTGATGTACTGCAAAGCCCCTCGCTGAACGAACATTGGGCTCCCGAGCAGGAAGACGCATGCTACCCACTACTTCTGACTCAAAAGCCCCGGGTAAGAATCGAGCAATGTCGTGCTGCCAGTTAGGTGGGGCCAAGTCGCGGATGCGATTGAGCTCATTTTCGACGGCTTGCCGATTAAGAGTGGCAATATCGTAGGGGCGCGTTGGTCGCCAAGGTGTAGGTATCGTTGCGTGGAAGCGATCCACAAGGCTTTTTGTGAAAGCGTCAAACGTGAGCGAAGTAAACCGTCCAGCTAGTTCAGGCGGACAGCGCTTACGCACACGTGCAGCAAGATTCGCGGCGGCATCTGTTTTAAAGGAGATCGCCAGAATCTGCTGTGGGGCTTGGCAGACTCCGGTCTCTAGCAAATAGACTGCTCGCTGAGCGAGGAACTCCGATTTTCCTGCTCCTGGCCCAGCCACCACGGATGTCGATGTCTCCTGACGGAGTGCGTTCCAAGCATTTGGCTCTAGATCCGGAATACCTATCGGGCGCCAATTTTCCGGTGCAATGGGCCTCCAGGTCATCGCGCTGCCGCCTGTTCGATAATTCGCTGAACCGAAATCAGTAGGCTGTTCAAAGGCTCAGGAATGGTGGCAGCCAACTGATCTGGTTCGATCTTGCTCAGTACTCTAACGTGCGTACTCGGCTTTCCTCGTCCAAGGAACAGATAACGATACCATTTCAGCGGCTCATCGTAGGAAGCGTCATAAAACTCTGGGCACCCGTCAGTACCCAGCACGGAATCTCGGGGCTCGCCACGCGCGGCAGGACCACGCATCCCATCATCCAATTCTTGATACGCTGCACTGTAAGCCTGCAACATTGTGAAATCGAGATCCAACGGGTCGCAGAAGTAAACCTGAAATTGGCTTAGCCATCTGACCCAACTACGGATCCCTTGTATGTCATCTGGGGAATGACCATCAAAGTTTGCGATGTTTTGCTCGGGCCCATTGGGGCTGAGCGTATTTTTAAAGAGCGCTTCCCCTGAGACTCCAGCACTGAGCAGCTGCTCACACGTGGTCTTAATTCGTCCATAACCACCGCCGCTGCGGCCCCAGTCGAGATCGAGCAACGTTGCGTATGGAACCTCTAGGCCCACCAGCAAGCGCCATAGGTGATTGACATGCCGACCTCCCAAGGGGACGACAGCCACGAACGACCGGTCAATAGGGAAGCCTCGTGCCTTTGCCAAGAGAGGCAGAACGACCTCCTCTGTTGCTCCCTCGCCAAGAATCACAAAGCGTGCGAAGTACAATTCCGGGTATGCGCGAACAGCTTCGCGTACAAACTTTGACGCATCCTCATCACCAATCGGGAGAACTATTTGCCGGATCCGTGAGGTACGACTCGCGATATCAAGACGAAAGTGCCTTACCGATGTGGGGGATACTCGGCTCATGATACTCGGAGAATGGCTCGAAATCATGGCTTGGGCATTACTTCTCGCGGCAATTTCCTGGACCTGCTTGATGATGCGTGAAAGGTAAAACGGCGCCAGGTTGTTTTCTGGCTCCTCAACCGCAACAATAGTCAGGACAGGCAACGGCACCCCATTCTCAACGAACCCCCCTGGGGCATCTTCGCTTGCAAGTTGTGCTTCAATGTCGAGAGTTGCTGCGGCCATGGCCAAGTGAAATAACGACCGTTGCCCATCGCTCAAGTCATCAAGCGCCCTATCTTGACCATCCTCTGTGGGGTGAAAGACGACCTCAACTTTTCGTATGAACTCCTGCCACCTGGTATCAACCGGCCGAAAGATCGGTGAAGTATCTGTTCCTGCGGAGTAAAGCTGCTGCCAGCGCTCGGTCACCGCTTGGCCGATGGCAGAGATGGCCACTTCAGTGGAAAAAGCCTCATTAACCTCATTCCCAGCACTTGCTAAAGAGTCCCGAACGGTAGTGGACCAGTTGATTGCTCGCCAGAGTCTCCCACGTACAAATGCTGCGACTTGAGATGCGCCATCCCTAGTTGCGGGAATATAAAACAGTTGGATTCGTGAGCGGTCTGTGCCCCGTAGCTGCTGTATGTCGCCTTCGTCGAAGTCCCCGAAAGTTTGGATTGCGCAATAGGATTCTTCTATGTTGCCATCAAGGGTACCATCGTCTGTCCATGTCGCCTGCAAACGCAACCTACACTTGAGGTTACCCTCGTCGTCGGCGGCCATATGCCGAAAAAACTCGGGGATCGCAGGAGCATCGCCGTCCTCATCGAGCTCGGGAAAGGCAATAATGGCCTCCAGTGTCAGTGTACGAGAGGCGGGACGATCGGCCTCATCGCAGGGGATGTGGAAGTCCTGCTTACGTACGCGACGTTGATCCGCTGTAACGCCGAATAGCCGTTGCAACGCTTGAAACACTGCGGTTTTACCAGTCCCATTGTCTCCTATCAACGCGGTGAGATCCGGGCGCAGGTCAATACTTGTAGTATCTGGTCCAAAACAACGGAAATTAGCTAGCTCTAACCGTTCAATATGCATAACTTCCCTCTTATCTGGCTGCCAAAACTTAAAGCTCGTTAGCCCAACTCTTATCGTTCACTTTCTCTGCAGGGCGAAAGAGACGCAAAGCACTGTGTGGTACTATTAATTCGGCAGTAATAATCCGTACAGATTGTATACTTCCGGCATGGAAAAAATCGATGTGCGCAAGCTTGAACTGGCCGCCCGTGAGCAGCTGAGGCGTACCGCTATCCGGATGTACAAGCGAGGCCGGTCTCAAGCCAGTATTGCCGAAGAACTCGGGCTGCGCCGCCCCACCATTTCCGCCTGGGTGGTGCGTGAGGCAGCACTAGGTGCGCAGGGATTCAAAGAACAGAAGCGCGGTCGCGCCGAAGGCACCGGCCGTCGGCTGACCGAGGCGCAGGAAGCCCGGATCAAGCAGGACATCGTGGATCGCACGCCAGACCAGATGAAGCTGAGGTTTGCCCTGTGGAGTGCTCAGGCGGTCAAGGCTGTAATCAAGCAGATGTTTCTGATCGATCTGCCGATCCGTACTGTCCGTCTGTACTTGGCCCGCTGGGGCTTTACGCCGCAGCGCCCGCTCAAACGCGCTTATGAGCAGCGACCGGCAGCAGTCGAGAAATGGCTCAAGGAGGAATACCCGGCTATCGTCGCGCGTGCCAAAGCGGAAATGGCTGAAATCAGCTGGGGCGACGAATCGGCGGTGTCGAGTGTTGAGCACTTTCCGCGTGGCTACGCCCCAAAAGGCCAAACCCCAGTTCTGGTGTTATCCCAATCGAAAAGAGCGCGCATCAACTTGATTTCGGCCATTACCAACCAAGGCAAGATGCGCTTCATGCTGTACCGGGAGACCTTGACGGCCCGGGTGCTGATCAAGTTTCTGATGCGGCTGATCCGTGATGCTGGCGGCAAGAAGGTGTTCTTGATCCTCGACAACTTGCGCGTGCATCACAGCAAGCTGGTGCAAGCATGGTTGGAGGAGGAAGAGAACAAGAAGGCGATTGAGTTGTTCTTCCTGCCCAGCTACTCACCGGAACTGAACCCGGATGAATACTTGAACGGCGACCTGAAGGCCAGAATGAGCGCAGGTGAGCCGGTTCGATCAGACGGTCAACTTCAAGGGAAAGTGCTGTCCCATTTACGCTCATTGCAGAAGCAGCCGGCCAGAATCCGGTCGTACTTCCGGCATGAAAAAATCCGCTACGCGGCATGAGCTTTCTGTACGGTATTTGACTGCCGGATTAATAACCACGCACCCTCAGGCTCTCTGTCGATCATTGCTAGAGTCCCATGTAATCTTCCAGCTTGGTGATCGTATGAAGCGGCGATGGCACCTTTACCCATATATCACCCCGTGCCTGAGGTACCCCGGCCCGTAGGTGATGCGCGAAAATGCCGAGGAGATCCGGATCATCGTCAGGTTGGCGATGCAAGATCGTAAATTCTGTGCCTTTCGGCGTCTGATGCTGGCCGTACTCCGCCGGAAATTCTGTCGCAGTGCCGTTCTTGGGTAGTAGCCGCGTCCGATAGCAGCTTGCGCCACGTTTGGGATGACCAACTGGTTTGGCGATCGACCAATATGCCGGAACCTCGGCATCCATGACCTGCATCAATCGTTGAACAGAGGTCGGCACGATCAAGAATTCCTGCCCAGGGTTGTCAACCGGGCGCGGATTCAGGTGAACCATAGTTGGGGCGAGATCGCGAACGCGCACAATGCGGAGCGAGCTACAAGCGTCGGAAGCCGTTATGCCGCCTTCGAATTCGATCCTGCCGGACCGGGCGGTACGATCTTTTAGATAGGACCAGTACTTGGCGTGCCGCGTCGAATCGATGAAAACAACGGCATTAGGATCCGATGCCGCAATTTCACCCAACACACTAGCAGTGAAACGCTGGAAGAATCCACGTGCAGCCTTCCCAGTAGCGATTGCGATGCGGGGCCGGTTTGATAGATAACGGAGGCCATCGGAGAATTGCATCCATTCGGAAAACACTTCCTCACTTTCCTGATGGGCAACTCGGAGCAACGCACGACCACTGGATGCCTCTATTCGAACCGCCGCCAGTACTGTACGCGTCTGACCTGGTCCCAACGAGACACTCGCCGAACCAATCGCAGCGACTTCACTAGGCGGTCGGGCCGAGTCGGCGAAACAACGCTTGATCGCCGCCTCAAGACCCATTACATGGCCACCATGGGCAAAAACTAGATCGAGTACAGCCGCCTGTAACCGCATCAGATAGTCTTTGATCTGCCCTTGCTTGGCCGGCAACAAATACTGGACGGTTGCACCCAATTCTGCAGCCAAAGTTCGTCGCGCCGCAGCCTTGTTGATTCGATCATCCTTGCGATACTTACCATCAATCTCGTACCACTCTGGCGCTTGCACCAAAAACATTGGCCGAGAACCAAATGCATATGATCGTGCGAAAGCCTTCCATTCTTCGACACGTGCCAAATATCGCGCTCGCAATTTACCTTCGGCAACGGGCAACTTCTCGATTGGTCCATGCACATCACGCGGCAACTCGATGGCAACAACTCGAATTGTATCTCCAAGCATCAACTCAATGACTGACTTAAGCCAGGCTTTTTCATCGCTCGATTGCATCAACACGTACAGTGTATTTCGATCGTCGTTCCTGACAGGGCCTCCCTCTCGAACAACCATATTCACTACGTCCGCGAGATTCCCGTACCTTGCGTCAAGTGCCGGCCGCTCCTTGCCAAACCAAAAACTCAATGGGCGACGCGTCATCGTCAAGATTCGCTCCTCGACAAGTTCGTCACCTATTTCTTCTTCATCTTCCGAGATTGCATCAGCAAGATGAGCAAGGATAAGAGAAGCTTTCAGCATACTCAGCTTTGGCATACCAGGCGGTTTATGTTTGACTTCCTTGTAGCCCGCGAAGGGCACAAAACCGATTGGAGCTAATAATTCGCAAATCCGGTCAAATGCATCAATTTGATCCGCACCGGGTACACCGGCAAGTAATGCAGATGCATCACCTTCAGTTACCCCTGCCTTTTGCATGACCAATGCGACCTTGTGACCATCCTTGGGGTACATGGTGATCCGCTCATTATCGAAACCCGGCAATAGGTCCAGGTTCGCGACGAGATCATCATAGGCCTGGTCGGTCTCCCAGCGACCATCCCTCGAATAGTTGACATCGAACCGATATGCAATACCTGGGCGAAGCTCCGATGCGATCACGAAGCCACCTATACGTGTGGCGTCATACACTCCATTGCTAAACGAGGTCGCCCAGCGACGCCGGATAAATCTGGTGTAAACCAAAGGCTGCGTTGCACCAGGATACGTTTGCAGCGAAATCTCACAGACCAAACTGAAGAAGCCCCCACCTTCCTCTCGCGGTAGAGTCATTAATTGAGCCTGATTACCGGTAACCGCACCGACCACACGATAAACCGGTCCAAGATCTGGAAAGATTTCGTGCCCCGCAAGGCAAGATGCAATTTCAGATGCAGCAAGCGGAAACGGTTCGTTGAGATCCCCGGCGGATGCTCCCCAAGGATAGAGGCAAATAGACTGCTCTTCAGCCTCAACTAACTTCCCATCGTGGAGCAGCTTGTGTAACCGCTGCATACCAACTTGCGACACGCCAAATTTTTCAGCAAAATGGGCAAATGGCCCCTGCAGCCATCCTGACAATACGTCATGCAGGATTTGTCGATTCAGTTGAGCGCTATGCACGTGGCCAAACGTAACCGCTTTTGCATCCTCGCCGAAGTACGACAAACCGACATCATCGCTTAAAGTTACCCAACCGGCATGGCACACATTGAGTCGCGTGCGCAAGGTAAGGTATGGCAAATTCAGTGACTCCATGTTATAGAGTCGCTTCGCATTCGCGGCACTTTCCCGTCGTATGCCACGCAAAGTTTCGATAGCATCGCGAGACCACCCTACGCGCGCGACCTGAGTAGTAAATGGCGTGACACCACCGTTGAATTGCAATGCCAAGGCAATCGTTCGTGCCTGCGGTTTCATCCTCATCCTCCGTCTAAAACGGCAGTTCCTCGTCCAGCAGCGGGATTTCACCCCAACTGTCTGGTGCTTCGCTGTATTTTTCGGTCGTATTTGCCAGCAGTCCGTCGATCTCCATCAACGGCTCAAGAAATGGAAGATAGAGCTCGCGGTAAAGCAGCGCCTCCCTTGGGTCGGAAGAGTTGACGCCTTTATTGAGCATCTCGCGCAACTGCACCAATATGCTGCTCCTGTTGTCATCTTCTTCCCCACGGCTGGAACGCTCCGCCCAAGAGCGATCGACAAAAAAGCATTGGGCAGGGCAACCATTGCGCATCGCTCGACCAATAGTTTGCAGGAGTGGAACTGCGATGTTCGCGGTAAACGGCTCGAATAATTTCTCATCAAGCGATCGTGCGTAAAGGGGGTGCCGCAACAACCGCCCCACGCGCCCGTAGAGTGCAGAGCGTGCGTCAGAACGCACACGACTGAGGGCCTCGAGCTCAGTGATGTCGTCAAGGTCCCGGGTATTGAAATCCTGTGTTGCTTTGGCTCCAAGGCTTACAAGCAGGCTTAGATCCTCGGGTGATGGATGTGGCCTAGTAAGGAAATAAAGCGTCCCTAAAGTGGCATCCCGACGTCGCGGCCCCTCGCTAAATACAACATTGGTACCGCGTCCGAGCGCACCCATCGGGAAAATCAAAATGTCCCACGACGAGTCATCGCCGAGCGCTTCGACTCGGCCAGGCGTCACATAACCATGGCTACCCGAACTCTCAGGGATCTCCCGCACCACAGCAATGACGCGCCCGCGCCACGCGTCAAACCGATGATCGATGAACTGTTTCAGCCGCTCGCTTTGCTCATAACTATTGACGATGAAAGCGGCTTTTCGAGGTATGCTGTTCCGCAAGTCGAAGTTGCGACAATCATTTGCCACAGTTGATTTAGTTGGACCACCTTCCAATAGGGCGGTAACCATCTTTTGCAAGTTCTGTATGCGCGTCCGCTCTGAACGCTCACCGCTGAACCTCAGCAACTGGCGCTGGGGCGAATCACGATCTTCGATTGGACGGAAAGCATAGAATGACCTTGCGGTTGGCTCCGAGACATCCGGTCGGTGGAGTAAATAGCTGGGGAGTACGTTGATGTGATAGGCGGGGCTAGATGGAAGGTAGCTGGTCGCACTGGTCAAAAGGACCGTTGGTCCATCGCATTTCCCGTTCTCATCCTGACTCCATTCGTGCAGGTGGTACATCAGAGCTCGAGGAGCACCTGAGAAAACAACATACTGTAATTGAATATCCAGGAGCCGGTCCTCACTACCATCACTCTGTTTCGTAGTGAAGAAACGCACTCCCGAGAGGCTACCCAGTAAATTCTCTGGCGTAGCCAGAAGCAAATTGTCCGAGCATCGCTCGTCGACACGGATAGATGGCGCCAATCCCTCCTGAGTCAGCATTTGCAAGCGGAATGCTAATCGGCGATAACACAACACCGTAAATGTCACCGCGATCAGTAACGGCACCAGCATCTGCGTGTCTATGTTGTCACCACCACGCAAGTACGGCACGAGCAGGCGCCCAACCTTTTGCTCGGCATCAAGTCTGGCGCGTATGTTTGTTACGTTCAACCACTCCGACAGGTGTTGCCTTAGCTCCTCCGCATCCTTGACTACATCTGCCAACGGCACTCCGAAAGCGTCTGCGGCACGGCGCCACTCGTCGTTGGCTGCAACTGGAGTTGGTAACGCTGCGCCCCGAGATTGGAAAGCCACAACGGCTGTGCTTTCCCATATATAGCTGAGCGCGTCTTTTGCACGCGCGTTGGTGTCCAGGTACTCAAGCATGCGGTTCAACCCGCTTAACTTGCGGGGCGAGAGCCAATCACCAATGAGACGAAGCGGCGTCAGTAAAAGACCCTCAAAGTCCCGCCGCAATTCATCGCTCAAGCGGTGTATGGCCGTTACTAGAGCAATATTCAGCTTCTCGAACTCGACACACTCGATCATAAATTCGGCGTAATCCAGGTTGCGCAACCGAGCGTTCGAACCAGATGCTAACAACTGCAGGAAATGTTGTTGAATCTGCTGATGGAACGAGGTTTGGTAACCGGATAGCCGCAATTGTGAAATACCACTCATGTCGAGGTCTTGCTGCGCTTTGTCGGCCTCATCAAATATCACGACATCGAACTGACGCGCGATCATTTCGAAATAGCGTTCGTCCGTGGCAGTGGTGTGCGATGGCACCTGAGTGTCTGCAGACCGGATGTGGCCGAGCCACACTGTGGCATCCGGCAGCTCTCGCGCGGCGCGATTGGCTGAACAAACAGACCAAGCCGGGCATAAGTAGTTTCGGTAACGGTCCTCCCCATCACGTCCCTGATATTCCGACTTTTGGAGCACGGACCGGCAGAACCGGCTCTCAATAGTGAAGGCTTGTTCAGGTGCATCGGTAAGTCCGGGCAGCGCGCACGTTCCTTCGAAGAGATTGGCCGCTAACGTCGAACGGCCAAATCCACGCAACTCATCTTCCGTGGCAAGAGCCTCGGCTAGCTTTGTCGCATGCGTGCGCCGAGTGTCGGAGCTTTGACCGACAAGAAGACCAGGCTTAACACCATAGCGATGTAGATCTTCCAAGTATTGGCGGCAGACTTCTATCGAAGGGAAGAACACTGCCGTCTTGATGTTACGACGTGCAAGATGTCGAAGCAGACAAACGAGGAGAGTTGTCTTTCCCGCGCCAGGCAGTCCGATCAGGTGCTTTACACCCTCCAGCGTGATCGTGTCCTGCACATCGAGGGTCCCATTTTCTCGAGGCGAAGTCAGTGTAGTCGCTCTCAGCCGCTGCTCCCAGTTTCCAGGACGTTCAGCGGCATTCGCCGCGTCGACGCGATCCATGTCCTGAGCTTCTTCGATCAACACACTCCAAGGAATCCTGACTTCGCCGACTCGCACGCGCGATTGGCTGTGCCGGGCGGCGGGAGGAAGCGAGAGTGGGATGCCTTTGACCTCATAGCGGCGATATTCGTCGTCATATCGCACACCTATGAACATCGGCTTCTCGGGTGCAACGGGCCGAAGGTCGTGGGAACGCAGTACCGGGGGGCTTTGTAACTCCTCTAGCGCAGTCTTTAAGCGGTCGCTAAGTAAGTCGAACGTAGGCTCGAACGTGAGTGTCCGCTCGTTAATATGGAAGAGAAACGTCGACGAATGTGAGTGTTGAAGTTGTTGATCGTTGTAGCGCCCGGCCGCTGCGCGTATTGCGGCTTGAGTGGCCAATCCCTTGCAACATCGCCGAAGGTTGCGTAAAGCCAAGGTGTGTGCTGCAAGGACAGCGCTTCTTTCAATGCTCCTGAACCCTTGCAATAGCATAGGTGCGTGAGCCAGTGTCCTTTCGCCAAGTGTGTAATAGAGGAACCCGCACAGCAAATCGAGCCGCTCCAGTCCTAGCTGACGTAGGCGATGCGGTGTCATCGTGGTGCCTCCAGTTGATCGAGCAATGAACTGACCAACATGAAACTTACCTGACTCCTGCCGCGATATTCACGTCGCAGCAGGTCTAGATAGCCTGGTACGCGTGCAGCACATTGATCGTTAACCGCAATGATGCGTTCGTCGTAGTACTCTAGGCCGTGAAGGGAGCGTGTAAGTGTCTCAGCCAGCAAGAACGGGCTCGCATTGCTCTTTGCATCAATGCCGGTGCTCCCACCATCCAGCGCGATATCACAGGCATCTCGATCCGGGTAAATAGCTGGATGCAGTCCGCAAGCCTCCGCCTTATGAAAGATTGCTAGCTCATCGATTCCGGGTGCCACCCAATAAGCGAGTATATGAGGCTTGGCGATACGCAAATCGTCATGCACGGGTTTGACCACACCAAAAGGGATTGGGCGGTCAAACTCTCTGCACTGCGGGATTCGGCATGCCACATGCTTTGCAAATCGCGCGCGCGCCATTGGTGTACCACAGCCTGAACAGGTGTGAAGCTGTCCGAACGTGAGATGATGGGGCAAGACTGGTTCGTAGCACGACAGCAGGAAAGAGCGTGCCGGCTGCAAGTCGTTCTCCCGCTCAAAGGCTCGCAGTTCGTCCAATGTCGTGATCGGATGTTCGACCACGTAGCTGCGCAACAGGGAATAGGCCTCAGCCGCACGTGACGCAAACTGGTCGGATGCAGAGCGCAATGCGTCAAAAGCCAACTGCTCACGTAAGTCGAGCTCACTTCGCGTTTGACTGGCTAGTTCAACGCAGTCGAGTGTCGGGAGACGGGCGTCGGGATCGATCAGGCGAAGCGTGTGATATGGGAATTCCGCCGAGCTGAAGGTATCAAGCCCCCAGGCGGAGTCATTTAGCGGCAGAGCGCACCTCGCCAGGAGATCATGAACGGACCCCGCGACGTCCTCTCGACCTTCAAGGAGGTAAAGACTTGCCAAGCCCATCATCGCACGCGCGAGCATTGGATCCAGGGTATTATTCTGGATCACTGGGGCCCCGCGTCTCACGCTTTGGTATTGCCCGACAATTCCAGCAGCGAGCAATCGAACATTTAGACAGGCACGGGAAAGCAGATCGTCGGTCACATACGAGGCAGCGGTCGATGAGGGCACGGCGCGCCCAATCGCCTCCAATAGACTTCGACCATTTTGCCCGTGCATCCAGGCAGCCACTTTGCCACGTTGCCAACCATGCTCCACCAAATGGCGCGCAGCACAAAATTGCACCAAGTGCAGCCACTCGAACGATTTGCCTTTCGCCGGAGAGATTATCTTCTGGCTTCGGTAGCCTATTGCCGTCGATCGAGTCCGCGGTGGCAAATACTTGCCCGTACTCACCGGGAACGACTCGACGAGCAAGTTAGAACGCAGCACGAGATCGTCAAGCGAGCCCGTCCACTCCTGCTCCCCTCCCAATGCATCCCACAGTGTCAGCATGGCCGTGACCCAAATATTCTAACGGAGGCCAGAATATTCTAACGGCACGTTGGAATATTCTGGCCTCCGTTAGAATATTCCTATAGCATTAAAAAGTCTACTCTCCAGTCCCAGGCTGCATCCCTAGCTTCTCTTCAAGCATGGCCCGAACCTGTTTGATACGTTCTTCACAAACACGATGTGCGGCCAAACCCCTTTCAACCAAGGGAACCAGCTGATCAATGTCAGCTTCAGTCATTTCTTGTAGTGCTTCGGCTGTCTGCTCAAGAATGGCGTAGCTTTCAGCAAAGCTTGCCGTATCGGTCATTTTGTTCTCCTTGCGTCAATTACACCGTCCGACATTTCGACTCGAAATGTCTCTTCAACGGCAATCTGTTCTGTCTTTGTGGCAACTGTTCCGTCTAACTTACGGATCAATGCAAATCCGCGTCGCATCGTTGCTGCCGGGCCGATACCTAAAAGAAGTGCCGCGAGTCGCCGTACACTCGCCTCTCCCCGGTTCAGTACCCGAACAGGTAAATGATCATAGTGCAATCGCTGCTGGCTGACTGTGGCCGCTGCCTTATCAAGATGCCGCCATGGCAAGCTACGGATCGCCACGAGATTTCGTGCAATTTGCGACTCAAGCATTGCAAGCTTGCCGCTTGCGAGGCGGCCAAGTCCGACGGTACGTTCACGGAGTTGCCCTGAAATACGTTCGATTGAGTGTTGTGCGTGGTTAGCCACTTGTTCGCGGCGGTACGAAATTGTTGTCACACCCGCATTCAATACCTGGCACGCACGATCTGCCAATTGTTGGCGGTTATTAGCTAACGCGGCTTCCATCAATCTAAGCTCGCTCTCTGCTCGCTGCCTGATTTCGCGCCACTGCCGTTCTGCATAGCGGGCATTGGCAACAATAATCTCCTCAATATGCAGAGCGGCCTTTGAGGGAGTATCGAAGGCGCACTTGGCCACCTCGTCTAGAATCGTACGGTCGCGCTCGTGGCCGATGGCCGTATACACAGGAATAGGCATGTTGCAGATGGCTCGAGCAAGATCGAGATCGTTCAGCCAAGCAAGATCGGCTGCAGACCCACCACCACGGAGAATTACAACTGTATCGACCTGGTGGCCTTTCGCTAGGCCGCCCATCAGACGTTCGAGCAAAGCATGGATTTGATTAGGAGCTTCGGTCCCTTGAAACAATGCGGAGCGCTGATGGAATTTGCACAAACCATAACGCGAAAGTCGCCCTGCGACCTCCATGAAGTCGCCAAGCCCTGCTGCACCATCTGGAGAAATAACACACACGACCGTGTAGTCACTAGGCATGGGTAGTGAACGATTTGCGTCAATTACGCGCTCGCGCGTGAGTGTTTCGCGGATCATCCGAAGCTTCCGCTGCATGTCGCCAAGCGTAAAGTTTGGGTCGACATCCTCTAACACTACTGTAAAGCCGTACTGTTCGTGAAAGACAGGACGCAACAGGCCAAGGATCTTCATGCCCTTGACCAGCTTGCTGCCCGTTGCAGCTTCGAACTTTCCCTCGACAGCCATTCGTTGACCACGCCAAAGTGTCAAGCGACACTTGGCAATCTCGCGGCCGGCCTCATCGTGCTCGACACCCTCCATATAAATATGGCCGCTTGAGGCGTGAACCTGGAGCTGGGCAATCTCAATACGTACCCATTGAGCAGGTACAGCCTTTACAACCTCGCTGACTTGTCGGAGAAAACGGGAAAGGGAAACGCTTGCTTGTTCAATTTCCTCCCCCTCCCCCTCGCGGCGATCGCTCATTATTTGTCTTCGCTCTTCAGTTTTGGACTTCCTGCATACGCCTTCCAATGGATTGCGCCATTGCCTCAATTCCGGCCCCACGTAGGGCTCTGAAGATTAGACAATAACCGCACTTGCCAACTGTCCTAGCCCATCAGAAAAACTCGGTAACAGATCATCGATCCGACTCAGCAGCGATGCGCTCCATATTCTGGGGTGCGACGCGGCCAGGATATCTTCGCTGGATAAGGCCATACCATCAACGCAATCCAGCTTGCGTGGGCGCTTAGCTTTCGAATTGGGATGCTGGACTCGATTGGCTTTGATCTTGCAGAATAAAGCTTGCGCCCTCCGGTAATCGTCGTCCTTCTTCCATTTATTTTCAATATCCGGCCAGCGGCGCCGCAAGACAGTCAGCTGCAGCAACTCATCCAGCACCTCATCATCCATCCACTGGAACCCAGGAGTATGGACCAACAATGTGCACTGCCCCTTGGGCTCGACTGGCCCTAACTCCATTTCCATCAGGTAAAAGAAAGGGCCATCCTGCCCCAACTTGATCTCTGCGCAGATCAATTGCCGCCGGCGCCGTCCAGCATTCGCCTCATCTATCCAATGCCAGCGCGTCCGAGACCCAATCGGATCGGGAAAGAAGGTAATCCAATGCTGACCAGCGCAAATACCCTCATCTCCTCTACGGGTTTCAATCACCCAGCCACGTGCACGGGTTCGGCGTTGCAGGTAGTCCAGCACATCTAGGAATTGTTCGAGATTGCGTCCCACATCCTCCGTATGATTCAGGAAGTCACTGACGCCCAAATTGCCCTTAGCCTCTTCAGTCTGCTGACCTTCGTTCATGGTCAGCGTGCTGACCGGCACATCAATGTTTCCGCCAGGCTCGTTAGCTCTCAACGGAGCCTCCGGTCTGCGGTGATGAAAGGTGAGTTGCTTGAAACCCGCAAACGGACTGCCATGCTGGAGCACAGCCAGTCTTGGGAGGCGGCCATCTGCGGGCACATCGTCCACCAACAGATCCTCTTCCTCATCCTGCAACAACGGGTTGAAATGGGGAGGCCTGACACCCATTGGCGTTCCCCCGGCCATGGCTTCGACCGCCCACGGCTCATCGCTCTCCAGCATCAGGTTGCTCATCTCCAGAGGGTGCTTGCATTCAGCAACGACCATCGCAAACATCGCCCACTCCTTCTGACCATTACGCTGGTACAAGCACATGCGTTTCCCATACACCGTCAAAGTGGTTTCATCTTTAAAGGGAAATCCTGCGCGGATCGCCAATGGGTTTTGCTGCTCCAAGGGACGAAGCTGATTATTGGCATGAACAGACGCTAGGTGCTGATGAACACTAAATAAGGCCTCTCGGGCGGCACTTGACGCGACCGCGCGACCCAAAACAAATGCCTCCGTATGGTTAAGGCGAGTCTTGACCTGCAGCACCGGCCAAGTCTCCTCCATCTTGGAGCGATTCCAGTCCACATACTTGTCTAGGCGACCGGACAGCGTGCCGGTGAGGAAGCGCGAGGAAACCCCAGCATAAAAACGAAGAAGCTCAACCGCTGGCACAACCAACCACTGGACCATCGGATGATCGATAACGGGAACAATCACATATCGGGATGCCGACAAAGCATCGCGATTGTTGATCAAATGGAAATAGCTGTCTGATATTACGGAAGGGGTCGAAACGCCATTCAGATCGACGGTTTCGTTCAAAGCCACATCGTGGGCTTGGCGGACATTGATATGGAAAACTTCAGGCGGATTGATTTGCGGGCGATAAATACATCTGCCTTCATGCCACACCGTACCGACTTTGAATTCTCGAAGTAGCGCGACATGAATCGAGAAGGCTAGTTGGACACCAGGAAGAACGGCGCTCTTTTTATAGGGATCATTCACATGCCCTGGAGCGATACCGGAAAAATGCACCGTCACTCTGGTTCCCAGCTTTGCACTGAGCTTGATCGGTCCAATTCCGTCGACACGCCAAATTCCAGGGTGCTTTTTTGCCAAGCGCTTGAGAGGAAAGATGGCCATGATCCGCAATTCGCATTAACAGATAACGACCAATATTCTCATTGAATATTGCTTATTTGCAAATATTTGTAGAACTTACACCGCCACCGACCAGCGCCACCGCCGACGCGGTATGGTGCGGCGCGCGAAACGGCCGCACCCGCCAGCGCGACGGCTGAAAACCCTGCGAGCCAAGCGACAGCACCGCCGCGCTCTCCAGCGCCTCCGGTTCCGACAATTGCGGCAGCAATCCCGGCAGCCGGGCCGCCAACATGGACTTGCCGGTGCCAGGCGGTCCCATCAGCAACAGACTGTGGCCGCCGGCGGCGGCAATTTCCAGCGCGCCGCGGGCGACGATCTGGCCTTTGACATCGAGAAGGTCCGGGTAGTTCGGCGCCGCAGCCGCTTCCGGCTGCGCCAGCGCCTCCAGCGGCTGCAGGCCGTTCAGGAAGGCGCAGGCCTGCGGCAGCGACCGCACGGCGTAGACTTCCGCCCCCGCCACCACGGCCGCCTCCGCCGCGCTGGCCTCCGGCAGCACGAAAGCGCGGCCGGCCGCATGGCACTGGCAGGCCATCGCCAGCGCGCCTCGCACCGGACGCAAGGCGCCGCTGAGCGCCAGCTCGCCGGCGAACTCGAAACGGGCGATGTCATCGCATTTGACTTGGCCGGAGGCCAGCAGGACGCCGATGGCGATCGGCAGGTCGAAACGGCCGGAATCCTTGGGCAGGTCGGCCGGCGCCAGATTGACGGTGATCTTGCGGGCGGGAAACTCGAAACCCGAGGTGAGAATGGCCGCGCGCACGCGGTCGCGGCTTTCCTTGACCTCGGTCTCGGGCAGGCCGACGATGTTGAACGCCGGCAAGCCGTTGGCCAGGTGGATCTCGACGGCCACCTCCGGGGCGTCAAGCCCGGACAAAGCCCTGCTCGCCACCACCGCCAGCGTCATGGCCGCTCAGGAATGGCCGAGTTCGGACTGCTCTTCCACCCTGGCTGCGGCCTCGTCCGGAAACAGCTGGGCTTCCAGACGGACCAGGCGCGCCTCCAGCGCGGCCAGCTGCTCGCGGGTGCGCGCCAGCACCGCCTGCTGCACATCGAACTCCTCGCGCGTCACCAGATCCATCTTGGTGAAGGTGGAGGCCATCATCGCCCTGACGTTCTTCTCGATATCCTTGGCCGGACTGGCGGCGATGGTTTCGCTGATCTTGGCGCTGATCTCTTCAAACAGTTTCTGGCTCAACATGGTGGCGGCTCCCGTCGGGTGTCTTGACATGTTGCCGAGTGTAGCAAAAAGCGCCGCCGCGCTCCCGTTTTCCTGTACGCATTGACCTGGTCGCGGCCGTCATCGGCAAGGCGGCGGCCGCGCCGACCCGGCCAGCGAATGTTGCAATGCAACCTTGCACCAAAATTGTGCAGCCTAGACAGACACGGTGCACAAGGAAAGTGCCCAAACGGCCAGAGACATCTTTTTTGCACTGCATCACAATTCAGAGAACGTCCTCGGCGGCCTGGCACGATTCCTGCGTAGACCGCCGCAGCAGCAATCGTCAGTCACTCGACCTTCCGAGAAGGAGCCAGCATGAAGCTCGTCACCGCAGTCATCAAGCCGTTCAAGCTTGACGAAGTTCGCGAAGCGCTGTCCGCCATCGGCGTGCAGGGCGTCACCGTTTCCGAGGTCAAGGGCTTTGGCCGCCAGAAAGGCCATACCGAGCTGTACCGCGGCGCCGAATACGTCGTCGACTTCCTGCCGAAGGTGAAACTGGAAATCGCCATCGACGACGCCTTGCTGGATCAGGTGGTGGAGGCGATAGAGAAGTCCGCCCGCACCGGCAAGATCGGCGACGGCAAGATTTTCGTCTACGACCTGGAGCAGGTGATCCGCATCCGCACCGGCGAAACCGGCGCCGACGCCGTCTGATCATCGGGAAACTGGGGAAACATAATGAAAAAGATGCTCGCCGCCATGGCTTCCGGCCTGACCGCCCTCTCTCTGCCGGCGCTGGCCGACGCGCCGGCCGGCCCGGCGGTGGTCGCCGCCAAGGCCATCAACTCTGGCGACACCGCCTGGATGCTGACGTCCACCGCGCTGGTGCTGTTCATGACCATTCCGGGCCTGGCGCTGTTCTACGGCGGCATGGTCCGCAAGAAGAACGTGCTGGCCACGCTGATGCAAAGTTTCGCCATCACCGCGCTGGTCACCGTGCTGTGGACCGTGATCGGCTATAGCCTGGCCTTCACCGTCGGCACGCCCTATATCGGCGATCTGTCGCGCTTCCTGCTCGACGGCATGGTCTACATGAAGGACGCCGGCAAGCTGGCCGTGCATCCGCTGGCCGGCACCATCCCGGAATCGGTGTTCATGACCTTCCAGATGACCTTCGCCATCATCACCCCGGCGCTGATCACCGGCGCCTTCGCCGAGCGGATGAAGTTCTCGGCGATGCTGCTGTTCATGGCCTTGTGGTCGCTGCTGGTCTACGTGCCGGTCGCGCACTGGGTGTGGGCGCCCGGCGGCTGGATGGGCGACAAGGGCGTGCTGGACTTCGCCGGCGGCACCGTGGTGCACATCAACGCCGGCGTGGCCGGCCTGGTGACGGCGCTGGTGCTGGGCAAGCGCGTGGGCTTCGGCAAGGAGGCCATGCCGCCGCACAACCTGATTCTGACGCTGGTCGGCGCCTCGATGCTGTGGGTCGGCTGGTTCGGCTTCAACGCCGGCTCCGCCGGCGCGGCGGACGGCCGCGCCGGCATGGCGATGGTCACCACCCAGGTCGCCACCGCGATGGCCGCGCTGGCCTGGATGTTCGCCGAATGGGCGACCAAACGGAAACCGTCGGTGCTGGGCATCGCCTCCGGCGCCGTGGCCGGCCTGGTGGCCATCACCCCGGCCGCCGGCTTCGTCGACGTCAAGGGCGCGCTGGTCATCGGCCTGGCCGCCGGCGTGGTGTGCTTCTGGGGCGCCACCGGACTGAAGCACATGCTGGGCTATGACGACTCGCTGGACGCCTTCGGCGTGCACGGCGTCGGCGGCATCGTCGGCGCGCTGCTGACCGGCGTGTTCGCGGTCAAGGACATCGGCGGCGCCGAAGGCAGCCTGGCCACCCAGGCGCTGGGCGTCGGCGTCACCATCGTCTACTGCGGCATCGTCACCTTCGCCCTGCTGAAGCTGGTCGACATCGCGCTGGGCCTGCGCGTCGCCGAGGACGAGGAGCGCGAGGGACTGGACGTGGTGCTGCACGGCGAGCGGGTGGAGTAAGCGCCGCAGCCATAACGATTTGTTGTGTAAGGGACTTTCGGGGCGCTCGCGCCCCGTTTTTTTTCGCGTCGCGCGGGCAATAAAAAACCGGCCCGCGGGCCGGTTCGAATCAAAAGGCGAACGTCTACTTGACGATGCGCAGGCTGGGGCGTCCGCTGGGACGGCCGCCCGGTCCCGGATCGTCGCCGTCCGGCTGCTCGTCGCCTTCCGGCGTCGGCCGTTCCGGAACGGCCTCGACCGCCGGCTCCACCTCGAAACCCATGCCCTCGCCGGTTTCGCGCGCGAAAATCGACATCACGTTGCCGACCGGCACCCAGATATCGCGCGAAACGCCGCCGAAACGGGCCGAGAACGAAATCCAGTCGTTTTCGATCTGCAGGTTCTTGGTGGCGCCGTAGGCGATATTGAGCACGATCTCGTTGTTCTTGACGTACTCGAGCGGCACGTCGGCGCGATCGTTGACCCACACCACGATGTACGGGGTATGGCCGTTGTCGCTGCACCACTGGTGCAGCGCGCGGATCATATAGGGCTTGGTGCTGGAGCTCATCGCGTCACCCTTATTTGCGCATCGCCTTTTCGGACGGCGTCAGCGAATCGATGAAGGACTGGCGCTGGAAGATGCGCTCGGCGTACTTCAGGATAGGCGCGGCGCTCTTGCCCAGGTCGATGTTGTAGTGTTCCAGGCGCCACATCAGCGGGGCGATGGCGACGTCTATCATCGAGAAATCATCGCCCAGCATGAATTTCTGCTTGGAGAAGATCGGCGCGATGGTGGTCAGGCCGTCGCGGATCGCTTCGCGCGCCTTGGCCGCTTCCTTGCCGGTGGCACCGGCCTCCAGCGTCTTGACGTGGATGAACAGCTCGTTCTCGAAGCGGTGCAGGAACAGGCGGGCGCGGGCGCGCATCACCGGATCGGCCGGCATCAGCTGCGGATGCGGGAAACGCTCGTCGATGTATTCGTTGATGATGTTGGATTCGTGCAGAATCAGGTCACGCTCCACCAGAACCGGCACTTCGTTGTACGGGTTCATCACAGCCAGGTCTTCCGGCTTGTTATGGATATCCACATCGATGATTTCGAAATCCATTCCCTTTTCGAAGAGCACAATGCGGCAGCGCTGACTGAACGGGCAGGTGATTCCGGAGTAGAGGGTCATCATGGCGGAGTAAATCCTTGACTAACTTAAAAAATGAGTGCAGCGCGCATTCTAGCACCTTCGGCGCACCGAATTCCAGCATTTCAATACAACATCATGATTTTAAAAAGAAAAAAGGCGGAATCCCTTCCGCCTTCCCTTGCCGGCGCGCTCGGCCTCAATGCACGTCGCGCCAGTACTCCTTCTTCAGCAGATAAACCAGCGGGAACAGCAGCAGGCCGAGGAACATCAGCACCACATAGCCGATCTGCTGGCGCTTCACCGCCGCCGGCTCGCCCATGAAGACCAGGAAGTTGGTCAGGTCGGCCATCCGCTTGTCGTACTCGACGGTATTGGCCTTGCCGTTCTCCAGCTTGGTCAGCGTGCCGGCCTTGACCAGCTCCAGCTTGTGCACCTCGTTGCCTTCGGCGTCCTTCGAGGTCTTCAGCGCCTGTTCGCCCTGCCACTCCCAGAAGATGTGCGGCATGCCCACCTTGTCGAACACCAGATTGTTCCAGCCGGTCGGACGCGACGGATCGCTATAGAAGCCGCGCAGATAGCTGTACAGGTAGTCGGCGCCGCGCGAGCGGGCGATCAGCGACAAGTCCGGCGGCGTCGCGCCGAACCAGGCCTTGGCGTCCTTCTTGTCCATCGCGATATTCATCTGGTCGCCGATCTTGGCGCCCTCCGGCAACAGGTTCGCCTTGATCTGCTCGTCGCTCAGGCCGATATCCTCCAGCCGGTTGTAACGCAGCATGCTGGCCGAGTGGCAGGACAGGCAGTAGTTGACGAAGATCTGCGCGCCGCGCTGCAGGCTTTCGGTGTCCTGGATGTCGATCGGCGCCTTGTCGAGCTTGGGACCGCCCTCTTCGGCGAAGGCCGGCGCCGCGAACGGCAGCAGCAGCGCCACGGCGGCGATCAGCTTGCGGATTTTGTTGTTCATTTTCCTTATCTCCCTGCTTACACGTTCATGGCGAACAGCGCGGCCAGGAACACGGTCGCGGCCACCATGATCAGGAACTGGAGCTGTCGGCTGGCATTGGTTTCGGTCACGCGCTCCGGCACCGGAATGCTGCCGTCGGTGTTCTCGACCAGCACCAGGCCGAGCAGGGCCGCCAGATACACCACGGCCAGCACCACGGTCACCGTCGGCACCGCCGCCAGGTTCGCCATCACGACATAGATGCCGGCGGCGCCGAACGCCACCAGCAGCGCCAGCGACATCGCCAGGCCAGGCTTGCGCGGCGCGGTAAAGCCCGGCATGCCGATGAAGAACAGGAAATAGAACAGCGTGAGGAACTGCGACAGCGCGCCGCGCAGCGAGGTCGGCGGCATCGCGCCGAGAATGCCGAGGCCGATGAAGGACGCGATGAACAGCAGCAGCGCCGCCTTGAACTTCAGTCCGCGGTAGCGGATGGATTTGACCGGAGAGCGGTCCAGCCACGGCAGGAAGGCGATCAGCACCACCGCCGCGCCCATCGCCAGCACGCCCCAGACCTGGGTGCCGGCGAACGACGGCACCGCGCGCAGGATCGCGTAGAACGGCGTGAAGTACCATACCGGCGCGATGTGCGGCGGCGTCTTCAGCGGATCGGCCTGATCGAAGTTGGGGTGCTCGAGGAAGTAGCCGCCCATTTCGGGCAGGAAGAACACGATCAGCGAGAACACCACCATGAACACCACCACGCCCAGGATGTCCTTGATCGTGTAGTACGGATGGGAGTAAATGCCGTCCAGGTACAGGCCGGTATTCGGGTCCTTCGGCTGCTTCTTGATCTCGACGCCGTCCGGGTTGTTGGAACCGACTTCATGCAGCGCCATCAAGTGGGCCGCCACCAACGCCAGCAGCACCAGCGGCACGGCGATCACGTGCAGCGCGAAAAAGCGGTTCAGCGTCGCGTCGGACACCACGTAGTCGCCGCGTATCCACACCGACAGGTCGGGGCCGATCACCGGAATGGAGCCGAAAAGGTTGACGATCACCTGGGCGCCCCAGAACGACATCTGCCCCCAGGGCAGCAGATAGCCCATGAAGGCCTCGGCCATCAGGCACAGGAAGATCAGCGTGCCGAACACCCACACCAGCTCGCGCGGCTGCTTGTAGGAGCCGTAGATCAGGCCGCGGAACATGTGCAGATAGACGACGACGAAGAACATCGAGGCGCCGGTGGAGTGCATGTAGCGGATGATCCAGCCGCCGGCGACGTCCCGCATGATGTACTCGACCGAGGCGAAGGCCACCGGCACGCCGGCGGCGTTCAGCGTGCCGTCCGGCTTGTAGTTCATCGTCAGGAAGATGCCGGTGACGATCTGCAGCACCAGCACCAGCATCGCCAGCGAGCCGAAGAAGTACCAGAAGTTGAAATTTTTCGGGGCGACGTATTTGCCCCATTGGCTTTCCCACAAGGCGGTCAGCGGAAAGCGCTCGTCCACCCAGTTCAGCAACTTTTGTGCTTTGCTCATTATTGCGCCCTCTGCTTATTTGTCGTCGCCAATCGTCAGGCGGGTATCGGACAGATACTTGTGCGGGGGGATTTCCAGGTTCTTCGGCGCCGGCACGCCCTTGAATACTCGGGCGGCGAGGTCGAACTTGGAACCGTGGCAGGGGCAATAGAAGCCGCCCAGCCATTCCGGCCCCAGATCGGCGGGCGCCAGATCGGGCCGGAATGTCGGCGAACAGCCCAAATGGGTGCAGATGCCGACCGCCACCAGATACTGGGGCTTGATCGAGCGATGTTCGTTTTTGCAATACGGGGGCTGCTGTTCGACTTCCGAGCTCGGATCGACCAGCTTGGGGTCATTCTTGGGCAGGTTTTTCAATTGCTCCGGCGTCCGGTTCAGAATCCATACCGGCTTGCCGCGCCATTCGACGTTGATCTTCTGCCCCGCTTCAATCTTGCCGATGTCGACTTCAACCGGCGCCCCCGCCGCTTTCGCCCGCTCTGACGGGAAAAAGCTCATGAAAAAGGGCGTGGCCGCGCCAACCACCGCAACACCCCCAACAGCGCTGGAAGCGATCGTCAAAAAACGACGGCGCCCCGTATCGACTTGTTGCTCACTCATACAGTCATCCTCAATCGTGGAAATCGAGCCCTAAACCGCCAGATTTTACCCGATTACTAGTAGGGACTTGAAGCTTCTATGCAAATAAATTGATCAGGACGCCAGCAAGATGCTTATACCGGATTAAAAACGTCAATAAATTCGACACTTATGCCGTTAGATTTAGTTAAATGCTGTCCCAAGGCTCTGATGCCGAAGCGTTCCGTCGCATGATGTCCGGCCGCAATGAATGCGATATCGCTTTCCATCGCCATGTGGTAATTCTGTTCCGATGCCTCGCCGGTGATGAAGGCATCGACGCCGAGAGCGATGGCGTCCGCGAAAAATCCCTGAGCCCCGCCGGTGCACCACGCCACCTTGCGCACCGGTTTGTCTGTCCGTCCCAGCAATTGGGCATCCCTGCCCAGCGCCGCCGACACATGGCCGGTCAAAGCGGCGGCATCTCCGCCTCCGCTCCAGTCGCCATGCCACAACAAGCCCTGCTCCCCCGTCTGCCCCCGGGTCTCCAGACCAAGCGCCTTGCCCAGCTGCGCGTTGTTGCCCAGCTCCGGATGCCCGTCCAGCGGCAGGTGATAGGCCAGCAGGCTGATGTCGTGTTGCAGCAGACTGCGGATGCGCTGCCGCTTCATGCCGCAGATCCGCGCGTCCTCCCCTTTCCAGAAATAACCGTGATGGACCAGGATGGCGTCGGCGCCGCGCGCCGCGGCGGCGTCGATCAACGCCTGAGACGCCGTCACGCCGGTCACGATCTTGCGCACCTCGCCACGTCCTTCTATCTGCAAGCCATTCGGAGCATAGTCCTTGTAACGCCAAGGCTCCAGGCAAACGTCCAGGATATTGAGCAATTCGTTAAGCTGCATTGAGTTCATGTCCTAAATATCGATTACCGGCACCGCTTTGTCATCATGGCGAACGCATTCTGTACCGTCGGCGCCGACGCACAAGTTTTGCCGAATGTTTTCAAAGCCGATAAAATCGGCGGGTCCGTATAGGCATCGCCTATATCGGCGCGGCCCCCGGCCGCGAATCAAACCGCTTGAATCAAGACGCGACGACGCGACACGGAATCAAGGGGTTTGGCAATCACGCTGAATCACACCGGACACGGAATCAGGCGCCGAGCGTCCCGCATCCGGATGCATCTTCCCGCAGGCGGCGCGCGCGTCTACACATTGCGATCAAGACACCGGCTCCGCGGCACGATCCGCCCGGCCCCGAAACCGGCACGAAACGGCGTCGGAACACCAGTCCGCCGGGCATCACCCGAATCATACAGGAAGCTTCAATGACCATTCTCGTCACCGGCGGCGCCGGATTCATCGGCGGCAATTTCGTTCTGGACTGGCTGGCGCGTCACGATGAAAAGCTTGTCAACCTGGATGCGCTGACCTACGCGGGCAATCTGGAAACACTGCAAGCGGTGTCGCGGCACCCGCAACATGTCTTCGTCCGAGGCGATATCGGCGACAAGGACGGCGTCGCCGCGCTGCTGCGCCAGCACCAGCCCAGGGCCATCGTCAATTTCGCGGCGGAAAGCCACGTCGACCGCTCCATCCACGGGCCGGCCGATTTCATCCAGACCAATATCGTCGGCACCTTCAATCTGCTGGAGTGCGTGCGCGAATACTGGAGCGGCCTGGACGACGAGAAGCGCGCGGCCTTCCGCTTCCTGCACGTTTCCACCGACGAGGTCTACGGCACGCTGCAGGCTGGCGACGCGCCGTTCGCCGAGACCCACCGCTACGAGCCGAACAGCCCCTATTCGGCGTCGAAGGCCGCTTCGGACCATCTGGTGCGGGCCTGGCACCACACTTACGGCCTGCCGGTGCTGACCACCAATTGCAGCAATAATTACGGCCCCTACCATTTCCCGGAAAAACTGATTCCGCTGGTCATCCTGAACGCGCTGGCCGGCAAGCCGCTGCCGATCTACGGCGATGGCCAGCAGGTGCGCGACTGGCTGTACGTCAAGGATCACTGCGGCGCGATCCGCCGCGTGCTGGAAGCCGGCGCGCCCGGCGAGACCTACAATGTCGGCGGCTGGAACGAGAAGACCAATCTGGAAGTGGTCGGCGCGATCTGTGCCATCCTGGACCGGACCCGGCCGCGCGCCGACGGACTCAGCTATCGGGAGCAGATTCAGTTCGTCTCCGACCGTCCCGGCCACGACCGCCGCTACGCGATCGACGCCGGCAAGCTGGAACGCGAGCTGGGCTGGCGGCCGGAGGAGACTTTCGACAGCGGCATCGCCAAGACCGTCGAATGGTATCTGGCCAATCCGGAGTGGACAGAACATGTCAGCAGTGGCAGCTACCGCGACTGGCTGAACAAACAATACGGTTGAACACCATGCCCCGCATCCTCATCACCGGCAGCAACGGCCAGGTCGGCCACGAACTGGCGCGCAGCCTGGCCCCGCTGGGCGAACTGATCGTCACCGACCGCCGGCAACTCGATCTCGGCGGCTCGCCGGCCGAAATCGAGCAGGCACTAGAACGGTTCCGGCCCGACATCATCGTCAATCCGGCCGCCTATACCGCGGTGGACCGGGCCGAGAGCGACGAGGCCGCCGCCCAGGCGGTCAATGCCGTCGCGCCCGGCGTCCTGGCCCACTGGGCCGCCAGGCATCGGGCGCTGCTGGTGCACTACTCGACCGATTACGTCTTCGACGGCGGCGGCCAGCGGCCGTGGCGCGAAGACGATGCGACGGCTCCGCAATCGGCCTACGGCCGCAGCAAGCAGGCCGGCGAGGAGGCGGTGCGCCGCGAGACCTCGTCCCACCTGATTCTGCGCACCAGCTGGGTGTTCGGCGCCCATGGCGGCAATTTTCTGAAGACCATGCTGAAGCTGGGGCAGGAAAGGCCTGCGCTGAAAGTCGTAGACGACCAGATAGGCGCGCCGGCCTCGGCCGC
Source organism: Chromobacterium sp. ATCC 53434 (assembly GCF_002848345.1). Classification (NCBI taxonomy): domain Bacteria; kingdom Pseudomonadati; phylum Pseudomonadota; class Betaproteobacteria; order Neisseriales; family Chromobacteriaceae; genus Chromobacterium; species Chromobacterium sp. ATCC 53434. The sequence goes on from NZ_CP025429.1 coordinate 4,074,684, forward strand.
CTGGATCGCCGACGTGACCGCCGAGCTGATCCGGCAATACCTGGCCGCGCCGGCCGGATTCGCCTGCGGCACCTACCATCTCGCGCCCGCAGGCGAAACCAGCTGGCGCGGCTATGCCGCCTATCTGCTGAAGCGCGCGGCCGGCCTGGGCCTGCCGCTGGCGCTGGACCCGGAACGCATCGAGGGCATTCCCAGCAGCGAATACCCGCTGCCGGCCAAACGCCCGGCCAATTCCCGGCTGTGCTGCGACAAGCTGAAACAGACGTTCGGCATCGAACAGCCCGCCTGGCAGGCCGGCGTAGACCAGGTCCTGGCCCAGCTGCTGCCGGCCGAAGACAACCACGCTCCGCGCGGATAAAAGGAAAACCATCATGAGACGCAAAGGCATCATTCTGGCGGGCGGCTCCGGAACCCGGCTGTATCCGGCCACCATCGCGGTCAGCAAACAGCTGCTGCCGATCTACGACAAGCCGATGATCTACTACCCGCTGAGCACGCTGATGCTGGCGGGCCTGCAGGACATCCTGATCATCTCCACCCCGCAGGACACGCCCCGCTTCCAGCAGCTGCTCGGCGACGGCAGCCAGTGGGGGATCAATCTGCAATACGCGGTGCAGGCGAGCCCGGACGGCCTGGCCCAGGCCTTCCTGATCGGCGAGTCCTTCCTCGCCGGCAGCCCGTCGGCGCTGGTGCTGGGAGACAATATCTTCTACGGCCATGAATTCTCGACGCTGCTGCAGAGCGCCAACGCCCAGGACGACGGCGCGACGGTGTTCGCCTACCGCGTCAGCGATCCGGAGCGCTACGGCGTGATCGAATTCGACCAGCGGGGCAAGGCGCTGTCGATCGAGGAAAAACCGGCGCAGCCGAAGTCGAACTACGCGGTGACCGGCCTGTACTTCTACGATCCGCAGGTCGTCGAGATCGCCAAGAACATTCAGCCGTCCCCGCGGGGCGAACTGGAGATCACCGACGTCAACAACCACTATCTGCAACAGGAACAGCTGACGGTGCAAACCATGGGACGCGGCTACGCCTGGCTGGACACCGGCACCCACGAGTCGCTGCTGGAGGCGGGCCAGTTCATCGCCACGATAGAAAACCGCCAGGGCCAGAAGGTCGCCTGCCCGGAAGAGATCGCCTTCCGCCAGGGCTGGATAGGCGCGGAGCAGGTCATGCGCCTGGCCCAGCCGCTGCAGAAGACCGGTTATGGCCGCTACCTGCAGGCGATGCTCGCGAACTAAATCCCGGACGGAACACATGAACGTAATCGATACCGACATTCCCGCAGTCAAGATCATCGAGCCCAAGGTATTCGGCGATGAGCGCGGCTTTTTCTTCGAAAGCTTCAATCACCAGCGCTTCGAACAGGCCATCGGCCATGCCGTGACCTTCGTGCAGGACAACCACAGCCGCTCGGGCAATGGCGTGCTGCGCGGCCTGCACTACCAGCTGGACCCGCATCCGCAGGGCAAGCTGGTGCGCGTCGTCGCCGGCGCGGTGTTCGACGTCGCCGTCGACATCCGTCCCGGCTCCGAGACCTTCGGCCGGTGGGCGGGCGTGGAATTGAGCGCCGCCAACAAGCGCCAGTTGTGGATTCCCGCCGGCTTCGCCCACGGCTTCCTGACGCTGAGCGACGACGTGGAATTCCTGTACAAGACGACCGACTACTGGCATCCGGAGCTGGAGCGCAGCATCGCCTGGGACGATCCCGAGCTGGCGATCGCCTGGCCGCTGAGCGGCGCGCCGACGCTGTCGGCCAAGGACCAGGCCGGCGCGCCGTTCGCCTCGCTGAGGGGCTGAGTCGCAGCCCCATAAGCAAACAGCCCCGCAGGCTTGCGCCGCGGGGCTGTTTGTTTTGGCAGGCATGCGAACATGCCCGCCTGCACGGCTCGATTTACATCATGCCGCCCATGCCGCCCATGCCGCCCATGTCCGGCATGCCTGCGGCCGGCTTGTCTTCCGGCAGCTCGGCGATCATGCAGTCGGTGGTCAGCATCAGACCGGCTACGGAAGCCGCGTGTTGCAGCGCGGAGCGGGTCACCTTGGCCGGGTCCAGCACGCCCATTTCCAGCATGTCGCCGTATTCGCCGCTGGCGGCGTTGTAACCGAAGTTGCCCTTGCCTTCCAGCACCTTGTTGACGACAACCGACGGCTCGTCGCCGGCGTTCTTGACGATCTGGCGCAGCGGAGCCTCGATCGCGCGCAGCACGATCTTGACGCCGGCTTCCTGCTCGGCGTTGTCGGTCTTCAAGCTTTCCAGCGTCGCGCGGGCGCGCAGCAGGGCCACGCCGCCGCCAGGCACCACGCCTTCTTCAACGGCTGCGCGGGTCGCGTGCAGCGCGTCTTCGACGCGGGCCTTCTTCTCTTTCATTTCCACTTCGGTGGCGGCGCCAACCTTGATCACGGCAACGCCGCCGGCCAGCTTGGCCACGCGCTCTTGCAGCTTCTCGCGGTCGTAGTCGGAAGTGGCTTCTTCGATCTGCTTGCGGATCTCGCCGACGCGAGCCTGGATGGTGGCGGCTTGACCGGCGCCGTCGATGATGGTGGTGTTTTCCTTGCCCACTTCAACGCGCTTGGCTTGGCCCAGTTGGTCCAGAGTGGCCTTTTCCAGGGTCAGGCCGACTTCTTCGGCGATCACTTCGCCGCCGGTCAGCACGGCGATGTCGTTCAGCATGGCCTTGCGGCGGTCGCCGAAGCCCGGAGCCTTGACGGCGACGACCTTCAGGATGCCGCGGATGGTGTTCACCACCAGCGTGGCCAGCGCCTCGCCTTCGACGTCTTCGGCGATGATCAGCAGCGGACGGCCGGACTTGGCCACCTGCTCCAGCACCGGCAGCAGGTCGCGGATGTTGGAGATCTTCTTGTCGAACAGCAGGATGAACGGATTGTCCAGAGCGGCGATCTGCTTGTCCTGATTGTTGATGAAGTACGGGGACAGGTAGCCGCGGTCGAACTGCATGCCTTCCACCACGTCCAGCTCGTTGTTCAGGCTCTTGCCGTCTTCAACGGTGATCACGCCTTCCTTGCCCACTTTTTCCATCGCATTGGCGATGATTTCGCCGATGTCGGAATCGGAGTTCGCGGAGATGGAACCCACCTGGGCGATTTCCTTGGAGGTCGCGCACGGCTTGGCGATCTTGGCGATTTCGCCGACCAGCGACACCACGGCCTTGTCGATGCCACGCTTCAGGTCCATCGGGTTCATGCCGGCGGCGACGAACTTCATGCCTTCCTGCACGATGGCCTGGGCCAGAACGGTAGCGGTGGTGGTACCGTCGCCGGCCACGTCGGAGGTCTTGGAAGCCACTTCCTTGACCATCTGGGCGCCCATGTTCTCGAACTTGTCCTTCAGTTCGATTTCCTTGGCGACCGACACGCCGTCCTTGGTGATGGTCGGCGCGCCGAAGGAGCGGTCCAGCACCACGTTGCGGCCTTTCGGGCCCAGGGTCACCTTGACCGCGTCGGCCAGGATGTTGACGCCGGCCACCATCTTGGTACGGGCGGATTCACCGAACTTAACGTCTTTAGCTGCCATGCTTAACTCTCCAGAATTCTGTCTTTAAAGTGATCGGATCAGGGTCGGATTACTCGACGATGCCCATGATGTCTTCCTCGCGCATCACGAGGACTTCATTGCCGTCGACCTTGACGGTCTGACCGGAGTACTTGCCAAAAATCACTTTGTCGCCGGTTTTCAATTCCAGCGGACGGCGCTCGCCGTTTTCCAGGATCTTGCCGTTACCAACGGCCAGGACCTCGCCCATGTCCGGCTTCTCGGCCGCGGCGCCCGGCAGAACGATACCGGAAGCGGTCTTTTCTTCAGCCTCGAGGCGCTTGATAACAACACGGTCGTGCAGGGGACGGATTGCCATTGATCTCTCCTAATGCGGTGGCTGTTTGAGAGTTGAAAACCAAAATCTATCTGGGTAGCGGTCAAGCGGATTAGCACTCGACCATCGCGAGTGCTAATAATAGGGACGACGCGGGGGGTTTTCAAGAGGGGCGGCCGCCCCTCCGGAAACAACGGCCTCAGCGGACCGTCGTGGAACGCCGCAACACCAGCCAGCGCGGCGTGCGGAAACGGATGATCATCCGGTAGACGGCCATATAGGCCATCACGAACAGCAGGCAGAAGGCGGCCAGCACCTGGGTGCTCTGCCAGAACAACATCGCCGGCACCACCGAGATGCTGGACAGCGCCCACAGATACGGCGAGGTCAGGCTGTTGCGCAAGGTCAGGTGCATCGCGTCCTTGGAGCCGACCATCCAGCGCACCAGCCGCTTGTACACCAGCATGTGCAGATGCAGGCCGTCGGGCATGCCGGGCGACATGCCGCGCAGAAATTTCTTGCGGTAGATCGAATACAAGGTCTCGAACACCGGGTAGATCACGCACAGCATCGGAAACCACGGCGATACCTGCGGATGGCGCGCCACCAGCAACACCGCCACCTCGGCGATCATGAAGCCCACCAGATAGGCGCCGCCGTCGCCGGCGAAGATCAGTCCGCGCGGGAAGTTCCAGAACAGAAAGCCGGCGATCGCGCCTATCATCGCGAAACAGACGCCCAGCAACAGCGGGTCCTGTACCTTGAACGCGACATAGGCCATCGCCAGGAAGATGAAAATGGCCACCACGCCGGACAGGCCGTTATAGCCGTCGATGATGTTGACCGCGTGCGCGACGCCGCCGACCGCCACCACCGTCAGCAGAAAGGACAGCACGGCGAAATGGCTCAACAGCGAGTCCAGAAACGGAATGTCGAGCCGCGTCAGCCCGGCGCCCAAGGCGAAATAGGCCAATGCCGCCGATACGAAGGTGGCCAACAGCCGCGGCAGCGGACCGATCTTCTTGGTCATGTCCTCGGCCAGGCCGGCGCAGAAAGCCGGCAAAGCCACGGCCAGCAGCAACAGGATGTCCAGATCACGCAACAGCCAGGCCAGCACGCAGCAACCGCCCAGCAAGCCCACCGCCAGCGGCACCCCGCCCACTCTGGGCACCGGCAGCGCATGGAATTTCTGCACCCCGCCCAGGTCGTGATCGGAGGTGAAGCGCTCGTGCAGATGGCTGAAGTGAATCAGGAACATCGCGACGAACAACGATAGAAAAGTCGAAATTATCAGAATTTGTAGCATAAGTTTTCGCCGACAGTTCAGATTGAGAAAGTCCGGGGCCGGCGGCGCGATGGGTCATCCCCCCTGCCACACCAGAACCGCCAATACCTCCACCGGGACCCATACCTGCGTCCAAACAACCGATATGACCATGTCGCAAACAAAAAGCTCCCGCCCAGCCGGCCATGCCGCCAACGCGCAAGCCCATTACCGCAGCAAACCCATGCATACAGACATTCAACCCGATACCGCGCATGCTCAATCTCCCGCATGCGCCGCCGCATTATAAGCTGGCAAACCCGCGCAGCCAAAACAAGCGCGCGCCAATCGCCTCTTGCATCCGATTTCGAAGTCGATTTACCCTATCCTCCTCACGAATGCTGGCGTCTTATCCGAATGAAAGCGGCGCGACAAGCGGGACGGCTCCGGCGCTGACGCGCACCGGTGGCGCATGTCGGGCAAAAACGCCGCGCGACCGCGCGATATTTCGCTGCCGACGCAAGACCGTCGCCCTGGGCGTTTGGTCAGGGGGGGAATGCCACCCGGTTCAGGAAAAATAAGCGACAATCACCGGCTCCGGCTGGAAGCGTGACTCCGCAGGCAAAAATGGCAATCGCATGCGTCGACAATGTCCGGCGCCAACGATTGGCAGGTCAAATCATGCGGAGAGTGCTATAAATCCGATTAGAGTCGGTAAAAACGACCGCGTTCCAAAACGAAGAAAACAATAATCAAGCAGGGAAACAAAAGCGCTGCGTTCATCCCTGAAAAAGCATCTGCCTGACATACGTTTACGCTGCAAATAAAACAAGCTCGTCCCGACAATCCGTCGGAAGACAGCCGAACGATCCAGAACCTGCATTGCCAATTGCACAGGGGGATTTGCAAGCCATGTCGATCAGTCCAGCCGCATTCCACGAGGGCAGCGCTTCCTGCGCCATGCCGCCTCCTCTTCGTCCGAGCGCCGTCTGCCGGCAATCATTTCCCCTGCGACAGACATTCCGTCCGCAGCCACGCGCCAACGACCGCATGCGCGGCCAGTCATAAATTCATACGCGCCTTTACATAGCAACGATACGCAGCCGCCGCATCCTTGAGCGGGCGGGCGCACCCATTTCCGGAATTCCGTCCAGGGAGGAAGTATCGAGATGAAAGCCGTCATTCTTACCGGTGGCCTCGGCACCCGAATCAGCGAGGAAACGATAGCCCGGCCGAAACCGATGGTGGAAATCGGCGGCAAGCCGATACTGTGGCACATCATGAAAATCTACTCCCATTACGGGATCAACGACTTCGTGATCTGCTGCGGCTACAAGGGCTATGTGATCAAGGAATACTTCGCCAACTACTTCCTGCACATGTCCGACGTCACCATCGACATGTCGAACAACCGGATGGAGGTGCATCAGCGCTACGCCGAGCCCTGGCACGTGACGCTGGTCGACACCGGCGAGCACACGATGACCGGCGGCCGCCTGAAACGGGTGCGCAAATATCTGCAGGACGAGGACGCCTTCTGCTTCACCTACGGCGACGGCGTCGCCAACATCCACATCGGCCAGCTGATCGACTTCCACAAGACCCACGGCGCGCGCGCCACGCTGACGGCGGTTTATCCGCCGGCCCGCTTCGGCGTGCTCGACATCCAGGGCCATATGGTCTCCACCTTCCAGGAAAAGCCCAAGGGAGACGGCGGCATGATCAACGGCGGCTTCTTCGTGCTGTCGCCGTCGGTGATAGACCTGATTCCCGACGACAGCTGCGTCTGGGAAAAAGAGCCGCTGGAAACACTGGCGGCACAGGGACAGCTGGCGGCGTTCGGCCATGACGGCTTCTGGCACGCGATGGACACGCTGCGCGACAAGCTGCATCTGGAAGAGTTGTGGAAAACCGGCCGAGCCCCGTGGAAGGTCTGGGAATGAATCCCGACTTCTGGCGCGGCAAGCGGGTTTTCCTGACCGGCCACACCGGCTTCAAGGGCGGCTGGCTGGCCCTATGGCTGCACGCCCTCGGCGCCGAGGTCACCGGCTACGCGCGGGAGGCCCCTCCCGGTCTCAGCCTATACGAGGCCGCCGGCGTCGGCGACGCGATGCAGGCGTCCGTCATCGCCGACATCCGTGATCCCGAGCGGCTGCGCGAGGCCATGGCCCGGGCTCGTCCCGACATCGTGCTCCATCTGGCGGCGCAGGCGCTGGTCCGGCCATCCTACGACAAGCCGGTCGATACCTACGCCGCCAACGTAATGGGCACCGTCTACCTGCTGGAGGCGGTGCGCTCGACGCCGACGGTGCGCGCCGTCGTATGCGTCACCAGCGACAAATGCTATGAAAACCGCGAGTGGCCGTGGGGCTACCGCGAGAACGAGGCCATGGGTGGCTACGACCCGTACAGCAGCAGCAAGGGCTGTGCCGAACTGGTCACCGCGGCCTACCGCAACTCCTTCTTCCATCCGGAACGCTTCGGCGAACACCGGGTCGCCGTCGCCACCGCTCGCGCCGGCAACGTCATCGGCGGCGGCGACTGGGCCCAGGACAGGCTGATCCCCGACTTCATCCGCGCCATCTCGGCCGGCCAGCCGCTGTCCATCCGCAATCCGGCGGCCGTCCGGCCATGGCAGCATGTGCTGGAGCCGCTGGCCGGCTATCTGCTGCTGGCGGAGAAGCTGTACCGGCACGGTCCCGAATTCGCCTCGGCCTGGAACTTCGGCCCCTGCGAAGACGACGCCCGCACCGTGGAATGGATCGCCGCCGAAATGACGCGAATCTGGGGCGAAGGCAGCGGCTACCGGGTTCAACACGACGACGCCGCCGTCCACGAGGCCCATTACCTGAAACTGGACTGTTCCAAGGCGAGACAGCGCCTGGGTTGGCGGCCGCGCTGGGCGCTGCCGGACGCGCTGCGACGGATCTGCGACTGGCACCGCGGCCACCGGGCCGGCGCCGACATGCGCGCGGTCTGTCTCGAACAGATCGCCGATTTCCAGCTCGCGGCCACGGACTGATCCACCACGTTCACGATTTTAAGACGCGCCGGCTTCGGCGCCCGCTTGTACAGATTGGATGCGATATGGAAGAAAAAGCGCAACAGCTGCGCCGACAAATAGCCGAACTGGTGGCAGAGTACGCCGGCATCGCGCTGGCCCCCCGCCCCTTCGTGCCCGGCCAGACGGTGATTCCGCCGTCGGGCAAAGTCATAGACGGCGCCGAGCTGCAACATATGGTGGAGGCGTCGCTGGACGGCTGGCTCACCACCGGCCGCTTCAACACCCGCTTCGAGAAGCAGTTGGCGGAATTCCTCGGCGTCAAGCACCTGCTGACCACCAACTCCGGCTCGTCCGCCAACCTGCTGGCGTTCTCGGCGTTGACCTCGCCGCAACTGGGCGAGCGCGCGATCCGCAAGGGCGACGAGGTGATAGGCGTCGCCGCCGGTTTTCCGACCACCGTCAATCCGATACTCCAGTTCGGCGCGGTGCCGGTGCTGATCGACGTCGACATCCCCACCTACAACATCAAGGCGGAGTTGATCGAATCGGCGATCACGCCGAAGACCAAGGCCATCATGCTGGCCCACACGCTGGGCAATCCGTACAACCTGGCCGCGGTGCGGGACATCTGCGACCGCCATGGCCTGTGGCTGATAGAGGACTGCTGCGACGCGCTCGGCTCCACCTACGACGGCCGGCTGGTCGGCAGCTTCGGCGATATCGGCACGCTGAGTTTCTACCCGGCGCACCACATCACCATGGGCGAAGGCGGCGCGGTGTTCACCAATAGCGAGCAGCTGAGGAAAATCGTCGAATCGTTCCGCGACTGGGGCCGCGACTGCTACTGCGCGCCCGGTTGCGACAATACCTGCGGCAAGCGCTTCGGCTGGCAGCTGGGCAGCCTGCCGCTCGGCTACGACCACAAATACACCTACAGCCACCTCGGCTACAACCTGAAGATCACCGACATGCAGGCCGCCTGTGCGCTGGCGCAGCTGGGCAAGCTGGAACGGTTCATCGACGCGCGACGGGCCAACTTTTCCTATCTGAGCGAGCGCCTGGCCAGCTGCGAGGAGTTCCTGATCCTGCCCCGCGCCACCGAACGCTCGGCGCCGTCGTGGTTCGGCTTCCCGATCACCATCCGCCCGGACAGCGGCATCGAGCGGGTGGAAGTGCTGCGCTATCTGGACGAACACAAGGTGGGCACCCGGTTGCTGTTCGCCGGCAACCTGACCCGTCAACCATATATGCAGGGCCAAAACTACCGCGTCCACGGCGAACTCGCCAACACCGACCTGATCATGAGCCACACCTTCTGGATAGGCGTGCATCCGGGCCTGAGCCGGGACATGCTGGACTACGCGGCGGAAAAGCTCGAAACCATCATAGGCGTGAACTTCTAAGGAGCGGGTAATGGAAAAGACCAGACTCTCTGTCTACAACGCGGCGGTCGCCGCCAACTTTTCTTTCCTGAAACAGGCAGGCGACATCCAGCAGGCCTATCTGCGCGCCGTGCCCATCGATGGCGGCGGCTATCTGCTGCCGGTCTGCCGCATGCATCTGCAGGACGCGGCGCTGATCGCCAGGCTGACCGAGTGGCGCAACCGCAATATGGCGGTCTATCCGACCCAGTTCACCGCCACCGGGGACGGCACGCGGGACTGGATGGAAACGCAGTTGCTGAACGTCGACGACCGCATGCTGTTCCTGGTGGTCACCGCCGCCGGCGAAACGGTCGGCCATATCGGTTTCAATCGCTGCCGCAACTCCGACATGCTGTTCGAAATAGACAATATGGTGCGTGGCGTCGCCGACGTCGAGCCGGGCCTGTTCTCCCGCGCGCTGGCCACGCTGATCAAATGGGCCAGAACCACCATCAACGTCAACGGTTTCTTCCTGCGCGTCATCGACGACAATCCGCACGCGATCGCCTTCTACCGGAAAAACCACTTCACGGCCGAGTCCGACACGCCGCTGGTGGCGGTGCGGGACGGCGACAGCGTCAGCTACCGCGAGGCCCTGCCGTCGGAAACGCCTAGCAAGCACTTCGTGCGCATGGTGTATCAGGCGCCGACGCAGCACGTCGGCGACAGCATGATCCTGACCGCCGGCCCGTCGATCTCGGCGCGCGAAGCCGCCTACTCCTTCGACGCCGCGCTCAACGGCTGGAACGGCAATTGGTCGAAATACCTGAACCGCTTCGAGAAAAGCTTCGCCGAATACATCGGCGTCCGCCATGTGCTGGCCACGTCCAGTTGCACCGGCGCGCTGCAGATCGCGCTGATGGCGCTGGACATCGGCCCCGGCGACGAAGTGATCGTGCCGGACCAGACCTGGGTCGCCACCGCCAACGCCGTCCGCTACACCGGCGCCATCCCGGTATTCGCCGACATCGAGCTCGACACCTGGAACATCGACGCCCGCTCGGTCGAATCGCTGGTCACCAGCAAGACCAAGGCCATCGTCGCCGTCCACATGTACGGCCACCCGGCGCGGATGAACAGGATTCTGGACGTGGCGCGCAAATACAATCTGAAAGTGGTGGAAGACGCCGCGCCGGCGATAGGCGCGGAATGGCAGGGCAAGCGCTGCGGCAGCTTCGGCGACTTCGCCGCCTTCAGCTTCCAGGGCGCCAAGCTGATGGTCACCGGCGAAGGCGGCATGCTGGTCACCGACGACGACGATCTGTACAAAAAGGCGTACAAGATCTGGGACCAGGGGCTCAACCCTTCGCGCACCTTCTGGATCGACGAGGACGGCGTCAAGTTCAAGATGTCCAACATCCAGGCGGCGCTGGGTCTAGGCCAGCTGGAGCGGGTCGACGAATTGATAGAAATGAAGCGCCGCATCTTCGAATGGTATCGCGAGGGCCTGGAAGGCGTGCCGCACATCCGCCTGAACCGCGAAGTGGAAGGCGCGCGCAGCATCTACTGGATGAGCAGCATCCTGCTGGAACCCGAGGCCCGCCTGGGCCGCGATCAACTGATGCAGGAATTGAAGGCCCGCAACGTCGACACGCGTCCGGTCTTCCCGGCGATCAGCCAGTATCCGATCTGGCCGCGCCAGCAACAGCCCCAGCCCAATGCGATGTTCGTCGGCCTGCAGGCGATCAACCTGCCCAGCGGCGTCTGCCTGAGCCGCGACGAAGTGGCCTACGTCTGCCGGCAGATACGCAGTCTGCTGCTGGGATGAGCGCGATGGAGCACGCTATCGCCCTGGCCCGCGAGATACGCGCCACCGCCTTGCGCATGGTCCATGCCGCCCGGGCCTCGCATATCGGCAGCGCGCTGTCGATCGCCGACATTCTGGCGGTGCTGTACGGCGGCCGCCTGCGCTTCGATCCGGCCAAGATCGACGATCCGGCGCGCGACCGCCTGATTCTCAGCAAAGGCCACGCCTGCGTCGCCGTCTATGCGGCGCTGGCCGAAATCGGCGTGCTGAGCCGCGACGAGATCGCCAGCTACGGCCAGGACTTCTCGCCGCTGATGAACCACATCAGCCACAAGGTCCACGGCGTCGAGTTCTCCACCGGCTCGCTGGGCCACGGCCTGCCGTTCGCGGTCGGCAAGGCCATGGCCGCCAGGCTGCGCGGCCAGCATTGGAAATGCTATGTGCTGCTCGGCGACGGCGAGATGGACGAGGGCAGCAACTGGGAGGCGCTGATGTTCGCCGCCCACCATGGACTGGACAATGTCGTCGCCATCATCGACCGCAACAATCTGCAGAGCCTGACCACGGTGGAGGCCACGCTGGCGCTCGAGCCGCTGGACCGGAAGCTGGAGGCCTTCGGCTGCCGCGTGTTCGACGTCGACGGCCACGATCACCGGGCGCTGGACGCGGCCTTCGCCGCGGCCGCCTCGGTGCGCGGCCAGCCGACGGCGCTGATCGCCCGCACCGTCAAGGGCAAGGGCGTCAGTTTCATGGAAAACAGCGTGGACTGGCACTACCGCAGTCCGGACGCGCAGCAATTGCGGCAGGCGCTGGCGGAACTGGGGGTGCAATATGCGTAACGCCTTCATCGACGAGCTGGTCAAGCTGGCCGCCGTTCACGACGACATCGTGCTGATGGTCGGCGATCTCGGCTACGCCGTGGTGGAACCGTTCGCCGAACGTTTTCCCGACCGCTTCATCAATGCCGGCATCGCCGAGCAGAACATGATGGGCATGGCCGCCGGCATGGCCTCGGAGGGCTGCCACGTATTCGTCTACAGCATCGCCAATTTTCCGACCTTCCGCTGCGCGGAACAGATCCGCAACGACGTCGACTACCACAAGCTGCCGGTCACCGTGGTCAGCGTCGGCGGCGGTCTGGCCTACGGCAATCTCGGCTACTCGCACCACGCGGTGCAGGACTACGGCCTGTTGCGGATGATGCCGAACATGCTGATCGCCGCGCCGGGCGACCCGATGGAGGTGCGCGCCTGTCTGCGATATCTGGCGCGCCACCCCGGCCCGTCCTATCTGCGGCTGGGCAAGGCCGGTGAACCCTGCCTGCACCGCGAAGTGCCCGATGTGGCGCCGGGCCGCTGGTTGCCGATTGCCCGGCGCGACGGCACGGCGACCTTGCTGTCCACCGGTGCCGCCGCGTCCAGCGCGCTGGAGTGGCTGGACACGCCTGCCTATGCCGGCCACTCGCTGCACTCGATGCCGCTGTGGAGCATGGGCGCCAAGCCGCAACAGCCGGAACGGCTGTCCGACTGGAGCGAGGTCGTCACCGTCGAAGACCATATATACGACGCCGGCTTCGGCAGCTGGCTGCTGGAAGCCGCGGCCTCGGCCGGCCTGGCCGGCAAGGTGCGCAATCGCGCGCTGTCGACGGACATCTTCGGCCAGGTCGGCAGCCAGAAGACCCTGAACCGGCTGGGCGGACTGTAATGATCCTGGCGCTGAAGAAGACCCTGGGCCTGGACCGCGCCATCGTGTTCGTCCTGCTGAACCGAAGCTGGACGGTGCTGGCTGGCTTCGCCACGCTGTATCTGATCTCGACGCATCTGAACAAGGCCGAGCAGGGCTTTTACTACACGTTTTCCAGCATACTGGCGCTGCAGATCTTCTTCGAGCTCGGCTTCAGCGGCATCATCGCCCAGTTCGCCAGCCACGAGATGGCCCGGTTGCGCTGGCAGGGCGGCGACCTGGCCGGCGACCCGCAAGCGCGCCGGCGCTTGTTGTCGCTGTTTCGGCTGGCGATCAAGTGGTACGGCGTCATCTCGCTGCTGACGGTGCTGCTGCTCAATACCGCCGGCTACGCCTTCTTCTCCAATTCTGCGCCGCAGACCGAGGTATTCTGGCGCGCCCCCTGGGTCCTGCTGACGCTGGGCGCGACGCTGAACCTGTTTCTCAGCCCGCTGCTGGCGCTGCTGGAAGGCAGCGGACTGATCGCCGCCGTCAGCGCGCTGCGCCTGCTGCAATCGATCATCGCCTATGCCGCCGGCTGGATCGTGCTGCTCAACGGCGGCAAGCTCTACGCCGCCGCAGCCATTTCTCTGCTCACCGCCGCGACCGGCTTTCACTGGCTGCTGCGCCACTACGCGCCGCTGCTGCGCTCGCTGCGGGAGGATTTTCGCCACGGACCGCGCGACGACAGCGTTTCCTGGCGCGACGAAATCTGGCCGATGCAATGGCGGATCGCGCTGAGCTGGCTCAGCGGCTATTTCATCTCGCAACTGTTCACGCCGCTGGCCTTCCGCTACCAGGGCTCCGAGGCAGCGGGCCGGCTGGGCATGTCGCTGAGCATCGTCACCACGCTGTCCACTGTCGCCAGCGCCTGGCTGAGCACCAAGCTGCCGCGTTTCGGCATGCTGATCGCCGATGGCCGGCGCGATGAACTGCGAGCGCTGTTCCGCAGCAGTTGCGCGCAGTCGGCCGCAGTCCTGCTGGCGCTGCACTGCCTGTTCTTCGCCCTGCTGTTGGCGATGCGCCAGTTCGACGTCGCCCTCGCCGGCCGGCTGCTCGCGCCGGGCGAACTGCTGCCGCTGCTGTTCGCGGCGCTGGCCAGCCACATCGTCTTCCTGCAGGCCTCGTACATACGCGCCCACAAGATAGAACTGTATCTGAAACACGCCATCATCCTCGCCGTTCTGATCTCCGGCTCCAGCTATTACCTGATCCGTCACGGTTCCATAGGAGAAATGCTAGCCGCCTATGCGCTGATCTGCTGCACCGTGGGCCTGGGGTACTCCAGCTATATTTATATCGGCTTCAACAGAAAAAAAACGATGGAGCGCTGACATGAAACAGGCATTGCTGTCGATCTGCATCCCGACCTTCAACCGGGACAAATATCTGAAACGCCTGCTGGACGCGCTGCTACCCGCCATTGCCCGCCAACAGGGCGCCGTGACGCTATGCGTGATAGACAATGCCTCCAGCGACGGCACCGGACAGCTATGCCGCGACTATCAGCAGGCGGGCCATGCGCTGACTTATATCCGCAATGAAGAAAATATCGGCGCCGACGCCAACGCGATCAAGGCGTTCAAGCAGGTGGACGGCATTTACGGCTGGGTTTTGGGCGACGATGAATACGTCTACGAGCAGACGCTGGATAGCGTGGTCTCCGTTCTGAACAATCGGGAACCGGCCATCGTGTATCTGAAAAGCGAGACCTGCACCGCCGCCGCCATCGCCGACAACCGTCCCAGAAACCAGGCCTTCGACTACCACTCATCCCGGCTCGCCTATGCCCGCAATATCGGCGTCTATTTCACCTTCATTTCGGCGATCATATTCAGGAAAGCCCTGCTGGTCTCGCCTGAAAAGCCGCCGATCAAGATCATATACGGCACGTTCATTCCTCAGTTGGCCTGGGTGTTGCCGCTGCTGGAACAAGGTTCGTTGTTCGCCTGCAGCCAGGAAAATCTGATTGCCGCCGAGCCCAACAACACCGGCGGCTATCGCTTGTTCGAGGTTTTCGGCGCCAATATCAAAACCATGCTGGACAATTTTCTTGCCGATGAGCCCAAACTTAGAAAAGTCATACTGGAATCCGCCATGTGGTTCTTGGCCAGCTTTTTTTATGGCAGTGCCAGCGACTTCAAAAAAGAAAATCCTTTAGTCGCATTTGACTTCGCCTTCAAAGAACTTTTATCTTATCGCCTTATTGTAAGGCCGTTATTGTCATACAAGAATCTGGCATCAAAAATTTTCGTCAAAGCGATTTGTCACATACGAAAAAACACACTGTATCAATCGGGCACCTCGAAAAACCCCGGGGTGCCCTCAGCTGGTAAAATTATACCGTCCAGACTCTTGCCGAGCTTGAGCCCGATGAAACCACGCAACGCCATCAAGAAAGACCTGTTCGCCGCCGACCACCACCGGCAGAAGATCGACCACCTGGGCGACCCTCTGGTCGAGATCGAGAAGCACATCAACTTTGCCGCCTTGGCGGCCGAGGTCGATCGGGTCGCGCCTCGGCCAGTCAGCCAGCAGGGCGGCCGCCCGCCGTTTCCGACCGAAACGATGGTGCGGATTCTGGTCCTCAAGCGGCTGTACAACCTGTCCGATGAACAAATGGAGTATCAACTGCTCGACCGGATGAGTTATCAGCGTTTCTGTGGGCTGGGCCAGGCGGTCAACATCCCTGACCGCACCACGATTTGGACCTTCGAGAATCGGATCGGCGAAACCGGGGCCCGTGCACTGTTCGATGGCGTGTCAGCACAATTGCTCAAGCAAGGCTATATCGCGCGCGGCGGCCAAATCATCGACGCGACGTTGGTGCCAGCGCCGAAGCAGCACAACAGCAGCGACGAGAAGATGCTGCTCGATCAGGGCGCAACGCCGGCCGATTGGAAACCCGCGAAGCGGCGCCAGAAGGACCAGGATGCCAGCTGGACCAAAAAGCACGGCAAATCCTACTTTGGCTACAAACTGTCGGTGAACGTCGACAACAAATACAAGCTGATCCGCAAGTTCAAAACTGATACGGCCAGTACGCATGACAGCCAGCATTTCGACAACGTCTTCGATACCAGCAATACAAGCCGGGATGTTTACGCCGACCGAGGCTATCCGTCCGAGGCCCGTGGAGCGCAGCTTGCCCAAGACAGATTTCGGAATCGGATTCAGCGAAAGGGGCACGCCAACAAGCCGCTGTCCGAGTGCCAGCAGCAGCGCAACCACCGCATCGCCAAGGTTCGTGCCCGTGTCGAACACGTGTTCGCCATGATTGATCAGATGGGAGGCAAGTTGGTCCGCACAATTGGCCAACCGCGCGCGAACTTTGCGCTGACGATGATGGCGACCTGTTACAACCTAAAGCGCTTGGTGTTCCTCCGGAAAGCCGGAATCGTGGCCTTCTGACGCCCGAAATGGGCTGAATCGCTGCGTTGAGCGGTGATCCGTTGCAGAAAACGATCCGAATATGGCCGCAAGCGTCATGCTGTTGTTAGGCTTGCTGAAAAGCTTGGGTTATTCGAGATGCCCAATCATAAGACCGTGATCGGCTCATTACCTGGGGTGTGGTGCTTTCATGAAGATACTCATCATCAAGTTATCTGCGCTAGGAGACGTGCTAGCGAGTAGTCCTATTTTTCATCTAATCAAAGATGAACACCCGGAATACCAATTGCACCATTTGGTAATGAAGCAGTGCTCCGTCGCAACGGAAAATAATCGCTACATCGACAAACAACAAATTATCGAACTGGTCCCTTCCGGGAAAATATTACGAGACTTGATGATTCTTGCCACGCTATGGTGGAAAATGCTGTGGGAACGTTATGATACGGCCATCATACTGCATCGGAACATCCGCTTTCAGCTCTTGTGCAAGGCTGCCGGAGTCAAGCGACTGATTGGTTTCTCCAGACAAGAGTGGAATATTCTGGATTGCTCGATGGAGTTCACCATGGAGGGCAATCGGACCATGCAGGAGGTCGAGCTGCTGCGCAAGGCTGAATTGATACATGGCAACCCTACCTCGCTTGAGTTCTACATAGATACCAAAAAAGTCGATTTGACCAAGTTCGCCGCATTGCCCACCAACTATATCGCAGTCAACCCATGGGGCGGCAATCCGCATGCGCCAGCCGACAACAAAATATGGCCAACAGCCAACTATATCGCTCTGATTAACAGCTTGGACCTCCCGATCATACTTTTGGGAAACGGAGAGCGAGAGAAAGCGATTGCCGACTTGATAGAACAGGCATGTGATACACCAGTCATCAACATGGTCAATAAAATTAATTTTCATGAGGCCGCTCATATTATTCAACGAGCCAAGCTTTACATCGGTAATGATAGCGCCCTACTTTACCTTGCGGCAGCCCTGAAGACCCGCTCCATTGGTCTATATGGCCCAACCGCCGTCAGCTCTTTTTTGCCATTGGGAAATAAGCAGTTTTATATCCATTCCCAAACCTCCTGCTCCCCATGTTATAATTCTCTGGATGGCGTAAAATCCAAAATGTATACCTGCGCCGACAATGTCTGCATGAAGAGCATTTCTCCATCACAGGTCTTGAAAAAAGTTCAGTCGATACTGGAGATAGAGAACCAGGTTTGTAAATGAAACTTAAAACATTGAAATTTTTCGACAAGCTATTAGCAACAATAGTAAATCGACTTCCAACTAAAACCATGCGCCACCATGCGCCCTCCCCATCGCGGATACTAATTATCAAGTTGTCCGCCATGGGTGACGCTTTGTGCATGTTTCCCGCAGCTCGCCGGCTGGCCACCGTTTTCCCAGAAGCCCATATCGATTGGTTGACGACGAAGCGCAGCAATCCGGTCTATTTTTCCGCGCTACCATTTCTCAATAAAACCATCATTCTCTCGACATCGCTACGAGATATTTTCATATCCGGCGTTCGCATTCTTCTGTCGTTGAGAAGATATGATCTCATTATCGATTTTGATCAGTACTACCGTGTATCAGAATTGCTGTCTTATTTCGGTAAAATCAATGCAGGCTTTGATGCCCCGCTGAAGGGCTCGGCCTTCGCAATCAAGATTCCTTACGATCCCGGAATCAATGAAACCGACATGTTTCATCGCCTGATCGACCGTGTGCTGGCCGAGTATTCGGCCCCATCGACAGCGTCCTCCCGCTTCGATCTGCCGGAACTGCTGACCGGCTTCCAGCCATCGGAACGGTTGCGGGCAATCGCCGCCGACATCCGCTCCATCGGCTTGCCGGTGCTGGCCTTCTATCCCGGCTCAAGCCGCAACGCAGCCTTCCGCCGGCTCGATGCGGGAAAATACCTGCAAGTGATTGAAAGCCTGCGCAGCCGTTGCACCGTCGTCATTGCAGGCGGCCCGGACGAGGCCGAGCTGAAACCCGTCTTTCCCGCCTCTTCGGCGCAACTGTTCAACCTGATAGGAGAGTTGAGCTTGCTGGAATGGACTTGGCTATTTCACTCGGCCATCGACGTCTTCGTCGGCAACGACGGCGGGCTGCTGCATGTGGCTGAAAGCCAGTCCGTCCCGGTCGTCGGCATCTTCGGCCCCGCGCTGTACCGGAAATGGGGATCGGCCAATCCGAGGTCGATCGCCGTCGAAACCAGCCTGCCCTGCCGTCCCTGCCTGAAAAACTATCTCGGCATGGTTCCATCCCACTGCCAATTCGAAACCGTCAAATGCCTGGACGCGATAACAACGCAATCCATCGTCGACGCCGTCGACGCCGTTCTCGACAAAACCGCCGTTCCACATCCGTGACCACATCATGCGATTCCTGGCCCAACTGAACGCATTCCTTTTCCGGCGAGCCGGGCCCAGGCTCCGCGGACTGCTGTCCGGGCCGCTCCGTCAGGTCGCCTTTCATCGGCTGGGCCGCCACAACAAGATCTATGGCGGCGAAGCCATCTATGCCGGCCAACGGGTATGCATCGGCGACTTCTGCTGGATCGAGGCGGTCGTCCGCTACGGCGCGCAGTCGTTCCAGCCCGCCATCGTGCTGCGCGACGGCGTGATGATATCGGACATGACCCATATCAGCGCCGTCTCGCGAATCGAGATAGGCCGGAATTGCCTGCTGGGCAGCAAGATCTATATCGGCGATCACTCCCACGGCACGGCGAGGCTGACGGCCGACAGTTGCCGGACGCCTCCCGGCCGGCGGCCGCTGGACGATATCGCCGAGATCGCGATAGGCGATGACTGCTGGATCGGCGACGGGGCCGTCATCCTGGCCGGCAGCCGCATCGCGGCCGGCTCCATCGTCGCCGCCAACGCCGTCGTCAAACTTCAGACCGACAAGCCGGCCCTGATCGCCGGCAACCCGGCCAAGGTTGTTCGTTACTTCGAGTGAGCCGACATGACCACCATTACCGTAGCGGTACCATCGTTTTCCCGCCCGAATGAGTTGCGGGAACTGATCGAGTCGGTGCTGGGCGCCGACGAACTGCCCGACGAGCTGTTGATCTGCGAAGACCGCTCGCCGCTGCGCGACGAGATCGCCGCCGTGGTCGACAGCTACCGCGAGGCCTTCGCCGCCACCGCCTGCCGGCTGAGTTATGTCGAGAACGAGCAGAACCTCGGCTACGACGGCAACATCCGCAATCTGTTTCAGCAGGCGTCCAGCGACTACGTGCTGATCCTGGGCGACGACGACGTCATCTACGCCAACGCCATCGCCGAATCCCGGCGCTTCATCGACGCCCACCCCGGCATCGCCTTCATTTCCCGCACCTACAGCCGCTTTTCCGCATCGCCGCGGGACATCATCAACACGACTTGGCTGCGCGGCGAAGACTGCGTGGTGGACCCGTCGAACTCGACGCCCAATCTGGTGTTCCGGCTGTGCGGCTTCGTCGGCGGGCTGATCGTCAAGCGCGACTGGGCCAATGACAAGGCGACCACGCGCTACGACGGCTCGCTGTACTACCAGTTCTATCTGGCCTGCCTCGCCTACTACGAAACCGGGATAGGCTATATCTTCGCCTCCATCGTCGGCGGCAGGGCCGGCAACCCGCCGCTGTTCGGCTCCGCCGAGCACGAGAAAGACGTCCACATCCCGGGCTCCTACCGTCCCAAGGGGCGCGCCAAGATGTGGGCCGGCCTGCTCCGCATCGCCGCCGACGTCGACGCGCTGGGCCACGCGGGCCTGTACCACAGCATGCGCAATGAAATCGCCGGCCGGCAATCGTTCCATATCTTCGAAATGATGCCGGTCCAGGGCCGCAAGGCGACGCTGGAGCTGTTCTGCGAACTGCGCAGGCTGCGGCTGACCCACAAGCTCCTGCCCTGGCTGCTGACCACCTTCATCTGCGTTTTCGGCAGCTATGCCGGGCTGGGCTTCGCGCTGTTCCGCAAACTTCAGTTTTCGATAGAAGGCGGCATCGGCGTCAAGATGTGACCGCAGGCGACCAGCCAGGCAAACCGACACAAGGCGCGACGGCATGAGAAAACTGACGCTGTTCTACTTTTACTTCATCTGCCTCTACTGGTATCCGGCCACGCTGCTGCAATGGGGGTCCTACGGCAGCGTGGAGGAGGCGATTCCTGCCTGGTTCAAGCTGCTGCGCGCGGTGCTGGTGCTGGTGCTCGCCGCCCAGCTCGCCTCGTCTCCCAACATCAGCCGCAAACTGGTGATGCCGCTGGCCTTCTTCTGCTACTGCGTGCTGCTGTCGCCGCAACTGCCGGCCGTCATCGCGCTGGGCACCTTCGTGCTGTCGATCGCCATCAGCTACAAGATCCGCATCGACAGCATAGACTGGAACCGGCACATCCGGCTGATCAGCTGGATCAGCTATTTCGCCTGCGCGCTGGAGATCGCCGGCGTCGTCGTCTCGCCGCACTCCTACGGCGGCGAACTGCGGGTCGTCGCCACTTTCGGCGGCCCCAACAACGCCGGCATCATCCTGTCCGGCTTCGCGCTGCACCATTACCTTCGCTTCCGCGACGGCAGAAAACTGTCCGACCTGCTGCACTTCATCGCGTGCACGCTGGTGTCCTTGCAGACCGCGTCGCTGAGCGCCACGATGGCGTTCGCGCTATGCCTGGTCGCGCTCAATCCCATCCTCGCCGTGCTGCTGCCGGTCCTGTTGCTGGTCACCGCCTCCGTCAACGACTTTCTGACACTGAAAATCGAACATCTGATGGACACCGTCAACGGCGGCAATTCGATAGGCTCGTTCAACGACCGGATGGACAATATCAACAGCATCATCGGCAACTTCAACGCCTCGCCGCTGAAAGCGCTGTTCGGCAGCCGGCTGGGCTCGGAAAGCGATTATCTGGGCACGCTGGGCCAATACGGTCTGGTCGGCGTGGCGCTGCTGCTGCTGTCGCTGCTGCCGCTGCGCCTGAACGTATTCCTGGCGCTGGGCCTGCTGCAGGGCATTTTCACGCCCTTCCTGTTCTCCTTCCCCAGCTTCGCCATCCTGTTTCTGTTATCGCGGATTCACCTGCAGCAGAAACAAAGCGCGCTCGCCGAATCCGCCCCGGCAGCCCGGCAGCAGGCGGGGACCCCGCCGCCGCTTGCCGAACCATGAAGCCGCATACGATTGCAACACCGCCACAAAGCCATATCGCCAACTGAATCGATGAACCACCACAGGATCATGATCATGAAAAACCAGTTCAAGATAGCCTTGTTCGCCAATCACTATCCCGGCTTGCAGATCGCACGCTACCTGGCGGCCAATCACGCGACGGACACGGTGGCCGCGCTCTACCTCTCCGGCGAGCAGGCCGACAACGACCGCGCGATCGCGGAAGCCATGAACATAGCCAGCGACCGGGTCTTCGTCGGCCGAGGGATCATAAAAGACGCCGAGCACATCCAGTGGTTCCGAGCCCAGGATTTCGACGCCATCATCTGCGTCTACTGGCCCTGGCTGCTGGACAAGGAAGCCTTCACCGCCGCGCCGATCACCGTCAACTTCCATCCGGCGCTACTGCCTATCAACCGCGGCTGGTTCCCGCATGTGCACAGCCTGATCGACGGCAGCAAGACCGGCGTCACGCTGCACAAGATCGAGGACGGCGCCGACACCGGCTCGATCTGGGCACAGAAAGAGGTGCCGATCGCGCCGACCGATACCGCCAAGGACATCTACGACCGGCTGCAGCAGGAAATCATCGCGCTGTTCCAGCAGAAATGGGACGACATCAAGCACGGCCGCATCGCGCCGGCCGTTCAGAACGAGGCCGGGGCGGTCTACCACGGCAAGAAGGAGATCGAGGGACTGGACCGGATCGACCTGGACCGCGACTACAGCGCGCGCGAATTGATCAACCGCATGCGCGCCCGGACCTTCGGCAATCGCGGCTTCGCCTATTACGAGGAGAATGGCGAGAAGATCTACGTGAAGATCTCGCTGTCGCGCAGCAACAAATTCGACTGAGCCGTTCCGCCGTCCAATGCAAAAGCCCCTGTCTGCTGAGCGACAGGGGCTTTTGAACGATGGCGCTCAGATGTCCAGATAGCCGAGAATGCCTTCGGCCGCCTGCCGTCCGTCATACACCGCGCGCACCACCAGGTCGGCGCCGCGCACCATGTCACCGCCGGCGAAGATTTTCGGATGGCTGGTCTGGCATGGATGCTTGCCGCGCGCCGGCGCCAGCGTGCGGCCGTTGGCGGCGGTGGCGATGCCCTGGGCCTCGAACCAGCCGGCCGCCTCGGCCTGGAAGCCGAAGGCGACGATGACATGGTCGCATTCGATGATCTCCTCGCTGCCCGGCACCACCTCGGCGCTGCGACGGCCGTTGGCGTCCGGCTCGCCCAGCCGGGTCTCGGCCAGCTTGACCGCCAGCGTGCCGCCTATCATCGGCTCAATCGCCAGCGGCTGGCGGTTCCACAGGAATTCGACGCCTTCCTCCCTGGCATTGGCCACCTCGCGCTTCGAGCCCGGCATATTGGCCTCGTCGCGGCGGTAGGCGCAGATCACCCTCCTCGCGCCCTGGCGGATCGCCGTGCGGTTGCAGTCCATCGCGGTGTCGCCGCCGCCCAGCACCAGCACGCGCTTGCCGCGCATCGACAGCGCCGCCTCGTCCTTGGGCAGCGTGCCCAGGCTCTGGCGGATATTGTTCACCAGATAGGGCAGCGCCTCCATCACGCCCGGGCTGTCCTCGCCCGGAAAGCCGCCGCGCATGTAGCGATAGGCGCCCATGCCCATGAACACCGCGTCATGCTTCTTCAGCAGCTTGTCGATGGAGATGTCCTTGCCGACCTCGGTCTTCAGCACGAACTCGACGCCCATGCCCTCCAGAACCTCGCGCCGGCGGCGCACCACCGCCTTCTCCAGCTTGAACTCGGGAATGCCGAAGGTCAGCAGGCCGCCGATCTCCTCGTAGCGGTCGTAGACCACCGCCTTGACGCCGTTGCGCGCCAACACGTCGGCGCAGGCGAGGCCGGCCGGGCCGGCGCCGATCACGGCGACGGTCTTGCCGCTGGCGATCACCCGCGACATGTCCGGCCGCCAGCCGGCCTTGAACGCCTCGTCGGCGATATATTTCTCGATGCTGCCGATGGAGACGGCGCCGAAACCGCCCTGGTTCAGCGTACAGGCGCCTTCGCACAGCCTGTCCTGCGGGCAGACGCGGCCGCAGATCTCCGGCAGGCTGTTGGTCTGGTGCGACAACTCCGCCGCCTCGAACAAGCGGCCCTCCTCGACCAGCTTCAGCCAGTTGGGGATGTAGTTGTGCACCGGGCACTCCCACTCGCAATACGGATTGCCGCAGGACAGGCAGCGGCCGGCCTGATCGGCCGCGTCCACCGCGTGCAAGGGCTGGTAGATTTCCTTGAACTCTATCCTGCGCACCGCGGCGTCGACCTTGTCGCCGGGGTTGCGCGACAGCTTCATGAACTGGAATACATCGGACATCGTGTTCTCTCCCGCTGGGGTGGGCGCCGCCTCGGCGACGCCCGATAGGGTTGCAACCGGCGCTCAGTCTTTCAGCAGGCTTTCCAGCTTGGCGGCCTTGGGCTTCACCAGCCAGAAGTAGTCGACGTAATCGTCGAAGTTCTGCAGCATCGCGCGGCCGGTTTCCGAACCGGTCAGCTCCACGTGCTTGGCGATCTTTTCCAGCAGGAAGGCGCGGTACATGCCCATCGCCTCGCCGTTGATCAGATGGATGTCGATCAGCTCGTTGTTGTAGCGGTAGGCGAATTTCTCGTTCGGGTCGTAGACGAAGGCGAAGCCGCCGGTCATCCCGGCGCCGAAGTTGTAGCCGGTCTCGCCCAACACCACGACGGTGCCGCCGGTCATGTATTCGCAGCAGTGGTCGCCGGCGCCCTCTATCACCGCCATGGCGCCGGAGTTGCGCACGCCGAAGCGCTCGCCGGCGATGCCGGCGGCGAACAGCTGGCCGCCGGTGGCGCCGTACAGACAGGTGTTGCCGATGATGATGGACTCGCCGGCCTTGTAGCCGGCATCCTTCGGCGGATAGATGGTGACGCGGCCGCCGGCCATGCCCTTGCCGACGTAATCGTTGGCGTCGCCTTCCAGCTCCAGATGCAGGCCGGGCGCGTTCCACACGCCGAAGCTCTGGCCGGCGCTGCCGGAGAACTTCACCTTCAGGCAGCCGAACGGCAGGCCGGCCGCGCCATGGACGCGGGCGATCTCGCCGGACAGCCGGGCGCCTATCGAGCGGTGGGTGTTTTCTATCGGATATTCCAGCTCCAGCATCTGCCGGTTGTGTATCGCCGGCAGCGCGTCGCGCTGGATCCGCTCGGCCAGCTCGCCCTTGTCGAACGAGGGATTGCTGTCCTCGACGCAGAAGCGCGGCTCGCTGTCCGGCACCGTGCCCAGCGACAGCAGCGGCGCCAGGTCCAGCCGGCCCTGGCGCTCGGTCTCGCCGTCCAGCGCCTCCAGCAGGTCCATGCGGCCGATCAGCTCCTCCATCGAACGCACGCCCAGCTTGGCCATCCACTCGCGGGTCTCGCGGGCGATGAACAGGAAATAGTTGACCACCATCTCCGGCAGGCCGGTGAAGTACTTGGAACGCAGCTTGATCTCCTGCGTCGCGACGCCGGTGGCGCAATTGTTCAAGTGGCAGATGCGCAGATACTTGCAGCCCAGCGCCACCATCGGCCCGGTGCCGAAGCCGAAGCTCTCGGCGCCGAGTATCGCGGCCTTGACCACGTCGAGGCCGGTCTTCAGGCCGCCGTCGGCCTGCACCCGCACCCGGCCGCGCAGGCCGTTTGCGCGCAGCACCTGCTGCGCCTCGGACAGGCCCAGCTCCCACGGCGAGCCGGCGTATTTGACCGAGGTCAGCGGCGAGGCGCCGGTGCCGCCGTCGTAGCCGGAAATGGTGATCAGGTCGGCATAGGCCTTGGCCACGCCGGCGGCGACGGTGCCTACGCCGGGCTCGGCCACCAGCTTGACCGACACCAGCGCGGTCGGATTGACCTGCTTCAGGTCGAAGATCAGCTGCGCCAGGTCCTCGATCGAATAGATGTCGTGGTGCGGCGGCGGCGAGATCAGGCTGACGCCCTCCTTCGCGTGGCGCAGCCGCGCGATCAGACCGGACACCTTGTCGCCGGGCAGCTGGCCGCCCTCGCCCGGCTTGGCGCCCTGCGCCACCTTGATCTGCAGCACCTCGGCGTTGACCAGATAGTGCGGCGTGACGCCGAAACGGCCGGACGCCACCTGCTTGATCTTGGACATCTTCTCGGTGCCGTAGCGCGCCGGGTCCTCGCCCCCCTCGCCGGAGTTGGAGCGGCCGCCCAGGCGGTTCATCGCGATCGCCAGCGCCTCGTGCGCCTCCGGCGACAGGGCGCCCAGCGACATGCCGGCCGAATCGAAGCGCTTGACGATGGCCTCCACCGGCTCCACCTCGTCCAGCGCGACCGGCTCGCCGGCCGGCTTCAGCCGCATCAGGTCGCGCAGCATCGCCACCGGACGGGTATTCACCGTTTCCGCGTATCGCAGGTATACGTCGTAGTCGCCGTTCTGCACCGCCTTCTGCAGCAATTGCACCACGTCCGGGTTGTAGGCGTGGTATTCCTCGCCGTGCACATACTTCAGCAGGCCGCCCTGGTTCAGGCCCCGCATCGGATTGAACGCCAGCTTGGCCAGTTTTTTCTGATCGGCCTCGAAATCGGCGAAATTGGCCCCGGACACGCGCGACACCGTGCCCTTCAGGCACAGTTCGACCACCTCCTCGTGGATGCCGACCGCCTCGAACAGCTGCGCGCCGCGGTAGGAGGCGATGGTCGAGATGCCCATCTTGGACAATACCTTCAGCAGGCCCTTGTTGATGCCCTTGCGATAATGCTGCAGCGCCTCGTTCGGCTTCAGCTTCACCTCGCCGTTGTTCACCAGCTCCAGAATGGCCTGGTAGGCCAGATAGGGATAGACCGCGGTGGCGCCGTAGCCGATCACGCAGGCCATCTGGTGCGCGTCGCGCACGGCGGCCGTCTCGACGACGATATTGGTCTTGCAGCGCAGGCCGGCGTCGATCAGCGCGTGGTGCACGGCGCCGGTGGCGAACAGCGCGTGTATCGGCAGCCGCTCGCCGGTGGCGTGGCGGTCGGACAGCACCACCACCACCGTGCCCTCCTCCACCGCCTCCACCACATGCCGGCTCAAGCCGTCGATCGCCTCGCGCAGCGAGCACTCCTTCGGGTCGTAGCACAGATCGAAATTGGTGGCCTTCAGATAAGGCTCCGGCCGGGTGGTGACGCGGACGAACTTCTCGTGGCTCAGCACCGGGCTGCGCACCTCCAGCCGCTTCGCGTGCTCGGCGCTCTCCTCGAACATATTGCGTTCCGGGCCGAACACGGTGTTCAACGACATCACCACCGCCTCGCGTATCGGGTCGATCGGCGGGTTGGTCACCTGGGCGAACTGCTGGCGCAAGTAGTCGAACGGCGACCTGACCTTCTGACTCAACACCGCCATCGGCGTGTCGTCGCCCATCGATCCGACCGCCTCCTGGCCGTCTTCGGCCAAGACGCGCAGGATCTGGTCGCGCTCCTCGCGACTGAAGTTGAACAGCTTTTGCAGCCGGCTCAGCTCGTCGCCGGACAACGGTTCGACGCCGGCGTCGTCCTCTATCGACAGTTCCAGATACTTGGCGCTGTCCTTGATCCACTGCCGGTACGGCTTGGCGCTCTTCAGCATCGCGTCGATGTATTCCGGCAACAGCAGCTCGCCGCTGGCGAGATCGGCGGCGAACAGCTGGCCCGGCTTGACCCGGCCCTTCTTCACCACGTCCTGGGCGCGGTAGTCCCAGACGCCCACCTCCGACGCTATCGTCAGGATATTGTCGCGGGTCAGCACCCAGCGCGCCGGACGCAGGCCGTTGCGGTCCAGCATGCAGGCGGCGTAGCGGCCGTCGGTCAGCACGATGCCGGCCGGACCGTCCCACGGCTCCATATGCATGGAATTGAATTCGTAGAAAGCGCGCAGGTCCTTGTCGGTGGAGTCGACGTTCTGCCAGGCCGGCGGCACCAGGAGGCGCAGCGCGCGGAACAGCGGAATGCCGCCCATCAGCAGCCCTTCCAGCATATTGTCCAGGCTCATCGAATCGGAGCCGTCGATCTGCACGATGGGGCGGACCGCGTCCATGTCGAGATGCGGCGAGGCCATGATGCGCTCGCGCGCGCGCGCCCAGTTGCGGTTGCCCTGCACCGTGTTGATCTCGCCGTTGTGGGCGAGGAAACGGAACGGTTGCGCCAGCTTCCACTGCGGCCAGGTATTGGTCGAGAAGCGCTGGTGGAACACCGCCAGACTGGATTCGAACCGCGGATCGGCCAGGTCCAGGAAGAAGCGCGGCAGATTGTCCGGCGTCATCAGGCCTTTGTAGGAAATGGTGTGCGGCGACAACGTGGGCAGGTAGAAACAGGAATCGTCGTCGCGGTTGGCCTTCTCCGCCTGGCGGCGGCCCATGTACAGCCGGCGCTGGAAGGCCAGCTCGTCCATGCCGAACGGGCAGTTCACGAAGACCTGGGAAATGGCCGGCAACGACGCCAGCGCGGTCTCGCCGCAGGCCGAGCGGTCGACCGGCACCGTGCGGAAACCGGCCACTTCCAGTTGCTGCGCCTCGAGCTGCTCGCGCAGCCGCGCGAGGCTGCGCTCGCCTGTCGCCCGATCCGGGTGGTGGAACACCAGCCCGGCGGCGTACACTGACTTCAACGCGATGCCGGCCTCCAGCGCCACCTCGCGCAGAAAGCCATCCGGTTTCTTGAACAGCAGCCCGCAACCGTCGCCCGACTTGCCGTCCGCCGCCACCGCGCCTCTATGGGTCAGCTTGGCCAGCGACGAAATGGCGGTGGCCACCAGCCAGTGACTGGGCTTGTCGTCCAGTTGGGTGATCAGGCCGAAGCCGCAGCTGTCTTGTTCGAACTCCGGTTTATACAATGTGCCCTGCAGTCGGCTCTGTCTGTCCATTTCTCTGCCCATTTATACTTTGTAGTGATGGCTTTGATTCTAAGGGCAAGATCGCGACAGCCGCAAGACGCGCCGCTGCGGTGCAACAATTGTTCAAACTCAACCACTTAAAATTCAATTTATTGATTATTAATGTAATTTCCCTACTCGGAATTGACGTATTTATTGATTTTTTGAGACTTTTATTTTCAAAAAAGCGACAGAATCACCCGCACAGAAACTGATACAAAGCAGCATTTTTCTCAATATTTTGTATTTTGTAAGACAAAATCCAAATAACCATGACCCACGAAGACCAGTCATTGCAGACACTGCAGTTCGTCCGCCAGCTGGCGGAACAGGCGCTGTCGCGCTCCGCCGGCGCCCCGCTGATGCCCGGCAACCGGGTAAGCTTGCTGTACGACAGCGCCGACAACTTCCCGGCCTGGGAGGCCGCCATCGCCGGCAGCGACGATTCGGTCTTCATTGAAATGTATATTTTCGCCAATGACCAATTTGGCCTGAAAATTCGCAATCTCTTGATAGAAAAAGCCAAGGCAGGCATCCAAGTTTGTCTGCTATATGACTGGCTGGGCAGCTGGCGCGCGCATCTGGCCGGCTTCTTCAGGCCGCTGATCGAGGCCGGCGGCCAGGTGCGCGCCTACCATCCGCCCAGCCTGGGCGCCGGCCTGAGCCTCTTGGGCCGCAACCACCGCAAGATGATCATCGTCGACCGCCGCCAGTTGTTCGTATCCGGCCTGTGCATCAGCGCCAGCTGGCAAGGCCGGCCGGAACAGAACCTGGCGCCGTGGCGCGACACCGGTCTCGCGCTGGAGGGGCCGTTGCTGGCGCCGGCGCTGGCCGCCTTCGCCGACAGCTGGGCCAGCTGCGGCGAGCCGTTGGACGAGGACTGGCTGCGGCCGATCCGCGTCGAACCCTGCGGCTCCGCCTCGGCGCGGCTGATCGCCACCACGCCGTCCACCGCCCGGATGATGCGGTTGGACCTGCTGGTGGCCAGCTTCGCCCGTCGCACGCTGTGGCTGACCGACGCCTACTTCATGGCCACCAGCCTGTATCTGTCGGCGCTGCAACAGGCGGCGCGCGACGGCGTCGACGTGCGCCTGTTGGTGCCGCGCTCCAGCGACATCCGCTGGATCGCCACCGTGTCGCGCACCCAGTACCGGCCATTGCTGCAGGCCGGGGTCAGGGTGTTCGAATGGAACGGGCCGATGATCCATGCGAAGACCGCGGTGGCCGACGGCCGCTGGGCCCGCATAGGCTCGACCAATCTGAATCTGTCCAGCTGGCTGGTCAACCGCGAGCTGGACGTGGCGCTGGAGGACGAGGCGCTGGCCGGCGAGCTGGCGCAGCGCTTTTTGCAGGACCTCGAACAGTCCACCGAGATCGTGCTGCGCCACGAGCGGCGCCGGCCGGTGCCTCGGCCGGTGCGGCAGGAAAAGCGCCAGCGCGGCACGACCAAGGAGATGGCGATCAGCGGCGCCAGCGCGGCAGCGCGCCAGGCGATGCGCATCGGCGACGCGCTGGGCGCCGTGGTGCGCGGCAGCCGCAGCGTCGAGAGCAGCGAGGCGCCCGCCTTTCTCAGCATAGGCGTCGCGCTGTGCGCGCTGGCGCTGGCGATCGCCTACTTTCCGTGGCTGGCCGCCGCGCCGCTGGTGGCGCTGCTGGCCGGCAGCGGGCTCGCGGTGGCGTTCAAGGCCCTAGGCCTGTACCTGGAGAAACGGAGAAAAAAACAACAGTCGAGACTGGCCGCCGGCGGCGACGACAAGGACAAGACCCCGCCATCCGACTGCCAATGAAAACAGCGCCTTAAGCGGTGCGCCCGCCTGCCGTGTCGACAACAAGGACGATGGCCGGAACCGGGCGACAGTCCGCTCGCGGAATTTTTCGCGGCATCTTCCGCAGCGCACAACAACATGACAGGCAAAAGGTCTACAATGCGCGCTTCTTGGGATGTTCTCCAGGCCGGCTGACGTGATGCAACTGCAGGTTGCTAAGTACGGACCGCGGCGCAAAGCGCCCCGTTTTATTCGCGCCTCAAGGCCAGCCTCCAGGGCGGCGGCGAAGACCCGTTCTTCAGCCCGTGCGTACAGATCTGCGCCCCACGCGCACCGTGCGACATTGCAGCGATGCAGGCCGCCAGGTGACGCCACCCGGCCCCGCCGCAGTGTCCGAGTTACCGCAACTAAGGACTCAGGTATGCGTTTTCACTTCCCCATCGTGATCATCGACGAGGATTTCCGCTCGGAAAACACCAGCGGCTCCGGCATCCGCGAACTGGCCGCCGCCATGGAGGCGGAAGGCATGAGCGTGATCGGCTACACCAGCTACGGCGACCTCACCTCCTTCGCCCAGCAGCAGAGCCGCGCCGCCGGTTTCATCCTGTCGATAGACGACGAGGAGTTCCAGACCGAGGATTCGGCGCAGCAGGCGCTCGGCGGCCTGTACGGCTTCGTCGCCGAGATCCGCCGCCGCAATCCGGACATCCCGGTCTATCTGTACGGCGAGACCCGCACCGCCCGCCACATCCCCAACGACATCCTGCGCGAGCTGCACGGCTTCATCCACATGCACGAGGACACGCCGGAGTTCGTCGCCCGCCACATCATCCGCGAAGCCAAGAGCTATCTGGACAATCTGGCACCGCCGTTCTTCCGCGCGCTGGTCGACTACGCCTACGACGGCTCCTACTCCTGGCACTGCCCCGGCCACTCCGGCGGCGTCGCCTTCCTGAAGAGCCCGGTCGGCCAGATGTTCCACCAGTTCTTCGGCGAGAACATGCTGCGCGCCGACGTCTGCAACGCGGTGGACGAGCTGGGCCAGCTGCTGGATCACACCGGCCCGGTGGCGGCGTCCGAGCGCAACGCCGCCCGCATCTTCAACGCCGACCACCTGTTCTTCGTCACCAACGGCACCTCGACGTCGAACAAGATCGTCTGGCACAGCTGCGTCGCCGCCGGCGACATCGTGCTGGTGGACCGCAACTGCCACAAGTCCAATCTGCACGCCATCATCATGACCGGCGCGATCCCGGTCTTCCTGATGCCGACGCGCAACCACTACGGCATCATCGGTCCGATCCCGAAATCCGAGTTCCATCCGGACAATATCAAGAAGAAGATTCTGGCCAACCCGTTCGCGCGCGAAATGCTGGAGCAACACCCGAACCGCAAGCCGCGCATCCTGACGCTGACCCAGTCCACCTACGACGGCATCCTGTACAACGTCGAGGAGATCAAGGGTCTGCTCGACGGCGAGGTCGACACGCTGCACTTCGACGAAGCCTGGCTGCCGCACGCCAGCTTCCACGACTTCTACCGCGACTTCCACGCCATCGGCGAGGGACGCCCGCGCTGCGAAGACAGCCTGATCTTCTCCACCCAGTCCACCCACAAGCTGCTGGCCGGCATCAGCCAGGCCTCTCAGATCCTGGTGCAGGACCCGCAGAACCGCCAGCTCGACACCGCCTGGTTCAACGAGGCCTATCTGATGCATACCTCGACCAGCCCGCAATACTCGATCATCGCCAGCTGCGACGTCGCCGCCGCGATGATGGAACAGCCGGGCGGCCAGTCCCTGGTGGAGGAATCGCTGGTCGAGGCGATGGAGTTCCGCCGCGCGATGCGCAAGGTGGACGAGGAATACGGCCGCGACTGGTGGTTCAGCGTATGGGGCCCGGACGCGCTGTCCGACGACGGCATCTGCGACCAGCCCGACTGGACGCTGCGCCCGAACGAGCGCTGGCACGGCTTCGCCGGCATCGAGGAAGGCTTCAACATGCTGGACCCGATCAAGGCCACCGTGCTGACGCCGGGTCTGGACGTCGACGGCAGCTTCGAGGAAATGGGCATCCCGGCCGCCATCGTCACCAAGTATCTGACCGAGCACGGCGTGGTCGTCGAAAAGACCGGCCTGTACAGCTTCTTCATCATGTTCACCATCGGCATCACCAAGGGCCGCTGGAACACGCTGATCTCGCTGCTGCAGCAATTCAAGGACGACTTCGACAAGAACCAGCCGCTGTGGCGCGTGATGCCGGAGTTCGTCGCCAAGCACCCGCAATACGAGCGGGTCGGCCTGCAGGACCTGTGCCAGCGCATTCACGGCCTGTACACCAAGCACGACGTGGCGCGGCTGACCACCGACATCTACCTGTCCGACATGGAGCCGGCGATGCGTCCGGCCGACGCCTTCGCCAAGATGGCGCACCGCGAGATCGAGCGCGTGCCGGTGGACCAGCTGGAAGGCCGCGTCACAGCGGTGCTGCTGACCCCGTACCCGCCGGGCATCCCGCTGTTGATCCCGGGCGAGCGCTTCAACAAGACCATCGTCGACTACCTGCGCTTCGCCCAGGCCTTCAACCGCGAACTGCCGGGCTTCGAAACCGACGTCCACGGTCTGGTGGCGGTCGAGGTGCAGGGGCGCAAGGTCTACTGCGTCGATTGCGTCAAGCAGTAAGACCGGCAACGGGAAACGACAAGGCGGGCCTCGGCCCGCCTTTTTCATGTCCGTCCGCCGTATCGCGGCGCTCAGCGCTGGCCAGCAGCCAGCAAGCGCATCGCCAGGCCGCCGAACACCGTCGCCAGCAGGTATTGCGGCCAGCGTCCGCCTCCTCCGCCGGCCAGCATTCGGCCCATGCGGCTGCTGGCGACGATGACCAGCGCATTGACGCAGAAAGCGACCGCGTTCAGCACCGTGGCCAGCAGCATGATCTGCAGCGCCACCGGACCGGCCTTCGGCTCGACGAACTGCGGAAACAGCGCCAGCACGAACAAGGCCATCTTCGGATTGAGCAGATTGGTGGTCAGCCCCTGCAGCGCGATGCGCGCCAGCGGCTGGCCGGGCGCGGCGGGATCGGCCGCGCGCAGCACGCCGTTGCTGCGCAAGGTGGTCCAGGCCAGGTAGAGCAGATAGGCGGCGCCGGCGATGCGCACCGCGTCGTAAGCCATCGGCACCAGCACGAACAGCTGGGCCAGACCCAGCGCCGCCAGCAGCGCATGGCAATAGGTGCCGACCTGGATGCCGAACAGCGTGGCGAAGCCGGCGCGCAATCCCTGGCCGGCGCTGCGGCTGGCGATCAGCAGCATGTCGGGGCCGGGCGTGGCGGCCAGCGCGAGGCAGGCCAGCGAGAACAGCAGCAGGGTGGACAAGGTGGGCATGCGCGGCGCTCCGCAGTCGGTGACGAAGGCATTCATCATACCGATACCGTCCCGACACGAACAAGCGCGCCACGCGGTTTGAAGGCCGCCGGCGTTTACGGTATATCTATTCGTCCTGGCAAGGAGAATGGATGGATTTCCCCACGCTTCACACCGCGCGGCTGACGTTGCGCGAAATCACGCTGGACGACGCGCCGGCGCTGCTGGACATCCTCGGCGACGCCGACGCGATGCGCTGGTACGGCACCGATCCGCTCTCCACGCTGCAACAGGCCCGACAGCTGGTGGACAAGTTCGCCGGCTGGCGCGAGCTGCCGGCGCCCGGCACCCGCTGGGGACTGGCGCTGCGCGAGGGCGGCCCATTGATAGGCAGCATAGGTTTGTTCAAATGGAATCCCGGCTGGCGCAGCTGCGCGCTCGGATATGAGCTGGCGCGCGGCGGCCACGGACAGGGTCTGATGACCGAGGCGCTGCGCGCCGCGCTGGCCTGGGGCTTCGAACAGATGGCGCTGAACCGGATCGAAGCCCAGGTTCATCCCGACAATCTGGCCTCGTTGAAACTGCTGGAGCGGCTGGACTTCAAGATGGAAGGCCGCGCCCGCCAGGCGGGCTACTGGCTGGGCCGCCATCAGGACCTGATCAATCTGTCGCTGCTGCGAGAAGAAAGCCCGCTGGCCGGCGCTGAGCGCTGAGCGCTTACCAGCCGTTCTCCAGCACGATGTGGCCCGGCGCGTTCTGCCGGCTCATCCGGTAACCCATCTTCATCAACTGGCGATGGGTATCCTCCACCATCTTCGGATTGCCGCACAACATGAAGCGGCTGTGCTCAGGCGACATCTCGATGCCTGCCCGCGCCGCCAGCTGGCCGTCGTCCAGCAGGGCCGGCAGGCGTTGGTTCAGCATGCCGGCCGGCGCGTCGCGCGTCACCACCGGCAGGTAGCGCAGCTTATGGCCATGCTCATCCGCCATCGGATGCTCGCGCAAGGCGGCGATCTCGTCCTGGAACGACAACTCGGCCGCCTCCCGCACGCAGTGGACCAAGACGATGCGTTCAAAGCGCTGCCAGACCTCCGGCTGCTTCAGCATCGACAGATACGGCGCGATGCCGGTGCCGGTGGCCAGCATCCACAGATCAGCGCCGTCCGGCAGCCGCTCAGCCTGGAAAAAGCCCATCGCCCGCTTGTCCAGCATCACCTCGCCGCCCGGCTGCAGCCTGGCCAGCCGGGAACTGAACTGGCCGTCCGGCACCACGATGGAGTAGAAATCCAGGAATTCGTCGTATTCGGCCGAACACATCGAATAGGCCCTCCACACCTGGCCGCCGCCTTCCAGCGGCAGGCCCAGCCGGGCGAACTGGCCGGCGGCGAAGCGAAAGCCGGCCGGGCGCGTCAGACGAAAGCCGATCAGCTTGTCGGTCCAGCGCTTGATGTCGGTGATGGTTTCAACGGTGTACTTCTGTTGAATCTCGGCTTCCAGTTCGGCGTTCATCGCGCACCCATTGTTGAGTAATTTACTCAACAATTATGCGCCCGAGCGCGCCGGCTTGCCAAGCCTGCCGGCGCGCCGGCGAACTCAGGGCCGCCCGCGCTGGCGCGCGCCGGCGAAAAGCCTCATGCTGGCGCAATCGGACAGGAAGCCAACAGGAGACCCGCCATGACCATCGCCCTCGCCCTGCACGGCGGCGCCGGCACGCTGCGCCGCAGCGACATGGACCCCGAACTGGAACGCGCCTACCGCGCCGGACTGGAGGCCGCGCTGGAAGCCGGCTACGCGGTGCTGCGCGGCGGCGGCGCGGCGCTGGATGCCGTATGCGCGGCCGTCTGCGCGCTGGAGGACGATCCGCTGTTCAACGCCGGCCGCGGCTCGGTGTTCAATCTGGACGGCAGGCAGGAGATGGAGGCGGCGGTGATGGACGGCGGCCGCCAGGACGCCGGCAGCGTCGCCGGCCTGTCCCGGGTGAAGAATCCGGTGCTGCTGGCGCGGGCGGTGATGGAGCGCAGCCCGCACGTGACGCTGGGCTACGCCGCGGCGGAAGACTTCGCCGCCAGGCTCGGACTGGACACGCGGCCGCCGGAATACTTCCATACCGACAAGCGCTGGCAGGCGCTGCTGGCGGAAAAGGAAAGGCTGGCCAACGGCGGCGCCGACGACGACATTCCCGAGGATCGCAAGCACGGCACTGTCGGCGCGGTGGCGCTGGACGCGCAGGGCCGGCTGGCGGCCGCCACCTCGACCGGCGGCCGCACCGCCAAGTGGCCGGGCCGCATCGGCGACACCCCGGTGATAGGCGCCGGCACCTGGGCCGACGCCTATTGCGCGGTGTCGGCCACCGGCCACGGCGAATACTTCGTCCGCGCCGCCGCCGGCCACGAGATATCGGCCCGCGTCCGCCATCTGGACGAGACGCTGGACCAGGCCTGCCACGCGGTGGTCTACGGCCAACTGCTGCCGATGGGCGGCACCGGCGGCGTCGTCGCCGTCGACCGCCGCGGCCGGGTGGCCTTGCCGTTCAACTGCGAAGGCATGTACCGGGCGGCGGTGGACGGCGACGGACGGCGTCTAATCGCCATCTACGCCGACGATTAACGGTAGGCCGCCTGCCACTCCTCCTGCAATAGCGACACCAGCGCGGCGGCCGGCACTTCGCGCGCGTCCGCCGCGCCCTCTCCCGCCCACAATGACATCAGATCGTCGCGCCCGGCCTGGGCGGCGGCGGCGCGCAACGGACCGCTCAACGCATTCATCACCGGATAGGCCGGCAGCCGATCCTGCCACTGCGCCATCTCCTCGATATAACGATTGTTCAGCCCGCGCGCGTAACGGCCGGAGAAGGCCCGCGTCAGGCAGGTGGCGCCGCTGCCGGCCTTAGCCAGCGCCGACTTCCACGGCGCCGAGATGCCGGACTCCGGACAGCGCAGGAAGGCGGTGCCCAGCTGGCAGGCCTGGGCGCCGTTGCGCATCGCCGCGGCGATGTCCCGGCCATTCATGATGCCGCCGGCGGCGATCACCGGCAGCGGCAGGTTCTGCGCCAACTCGTACACCAGCGACAGCATCGGCCGCAGCGACTGCTGCTGTTCGCCGATGAAGGTGCCGCGATGGCCGCCGGCCTCCCGGCCCTGGGCGCACACCGCGTCGGCGCCCAATTCCGCCCAGGCCAGGCCCTCGGCCAGATTGGTCGCGGTGCCTATCACCGCGATGCCGGCCTCCTTGCACGCCAGCATCTGGTCGGTGGTCAGGATGCCGAAGGTAAAGCTGAGCAGCGCCGGTCGCAGGGCCAGCGCCGTCTGCAACTGTTCGCCGAACGGCTGGCAGAAACCGGCCGGCAGCGCCGGCGGCGCGATGCCCAGCTCCTCGTGCCACGGCCGCAGCAGCCGCAGCGCCAGCTCCAGCCCGGCCTCGTCCGGCGCCGGCATCCCCTGCACGAACAGATTGATGCCGAACGGCCGCTCGGTCAGCGCGCGTATCTTCTCCGTCTGCTCGCGGATTTGCTGCGGCGCCAACATCGCGCCGGCCAGAAATCCAAGGGCGCCGGCGTCGGAAACCGCCGCCACCAGTTGCGGCGTGGTGGCGCCTCCGGCCATCGGCGCCTGAACCAGCGGCAGCTTGAGCCGCCAACGCTGCCAAAATGCTTCCGCCATTTCACTCCTCCCGATAATCGCGAATCGTCACATCTCGGCCGCGGGGCGCCAGGTCAATCGGCCAGCGCCTGCCCCAGATCGGCCAGGATGTCGTCGATGTCCTCGATGCCGATGGACAGCCGCAAGCCGCCCTCGACGATGCCGAGCGCCGCCTTCTGCTCGGCCGGCATGCCGCCGTGCGACATCGTATAGCTATGATTGACCAAAGATTCGACGCCGCCCAGCGATTCCGCCAGCGCGAACAGCTTCAGCCGTTGCGCGACGCGGCTGGCCGCCTCGCGGCTATCGTCGGCAAGCCGTATACTGATGATGCCGCCGAAGCGCCGCATCTGCCGCCGCGCCAGCTCATGCCCCGGATGCTCAGGCAGGCCGGGATAGTAGACCTTGGCCACCTTGGGCTGCCCGGCCAGCCAGGCCGCCACCCGCTCGGCATTGTCGCAGTGTCGCTCCATTCTCAATGCCAGCGTCTTGATGCCGCGCAAGGTCAGAAAGCAATCCTGCGGCCCCGGCACCGCGCCGGCGGCGTTCTGCAGGAAGCGGATGTCGTGGTGCAGCTTGTCGTCGTTGACCGCCACCAGGCCCAGCAACACGTCGGAGTGCCCGCCCAGATACTTGGTCGCGGAGTGGACGACGATGTCGGCGCCCAGCGACAGCGGCCGCTGCAGATAGGGCGTGGCGAAAGTGTTGTCGACCGCCACCACGACGCCGTGCCGGTGGGCGATGGCGGACAAGGCGGCGATATCGACCATGCCCAGCAAGGGATTGGTCGGCGACTCCAGCCACAACAACCGCGTCGCCGGCGTGATCGCCGCCTCCAGCCGCGCCGGATCGGACAGATCGGCAAAGCGCACCTTGACGCCGGCCGGCTCCAGCACCCGGGTCAGCAGGCGGTAGGCGCCGCCGTACAGGTCGGCCACCGCGACCACTTCGTCGCCGGGCTTCAGGCAGGCGCGCAGCACCGCGTCTATCGCCGCCATGCCGCTGGCGAAAGCCATGCCGTGGCGGGCGTCTTCCAGGCTGGCCAGGCAGTCCTGCAAGGCGCTGCGGGTCGGATTGCCGGTGCGGGCGTAGGCATAGCGCAGATCCTCGCCGACATGGTCGAAGGCGAAGGCCGAAGTCTGGTACAACGGCGGCATCACCGAGCGGTTATGATCGGCGCTGTC
Source organism: Chromobacterium sp. ATCC 53434 (assembly GCF_002848345.1). Taxonomy (NCBI): domain Bacteria; kingdom Pseudomonadati; phylum Pseudomonadota; class Betaproteobacteria; order Neisseriales; family Chromobacteriaceae; genus Chromobacterium; species Chromobacterium sp. ATCC 53434. The sequence goes on from NZ_CP025429.1 coordinate 4,113,033, forward strand.
GTAGCCGACATGGATGGCGCGGGTGGCGAATTTCACAAAAACTCCTCTAAATCATAAGCTTGGGCAAACTGCCCTACAATCAAACCTGAATTCCCGGCAAATGATGCGCTCGCGATGACCTTTTCATCGCGATGCCAAGATTTAAACGCAATTGCGAACAAATACCGGCGATTTGTCCTGATTTTCGCCAAGCGACCGCGGATTTTTACTTTACATCCACCGGCTTTAGGGCTATTTTGCTGCGTTTCGCATTAAAACCATCGTTTGCATGAAGCTAGAACGCGTCTTCGACATCCTGCCCCATCAGCTGGCCCATCATCCGCGCCCGGACTGCCTGGCGGCCAAAACCGGCCAGGGCTGGCGGCAATTGTCGACCGCTGAGGCCATGGACACCGTCCGCGACATCGGCCTGGGCCTGCTCGAACTGGGCATCGGCCGCGGCGACAAGGTGGCCATCGCCGCCGACAACAGCATCGAATGGTTGCTGGTGGACATTGCGCTGCAGCAAATCGGCGCGGTCAGCGTGCCGCTGTATCCGACGATCACGGCCGATGATGCAAGCTATATCCTGATGCATGCCGAGGTCAAGCTGGCCTTCGCCGGCAGTGCTGCGTTGCAGCGAAAGCTGCACGAGGCGCTGGGCAAGCTGTCCTGCCCGATCTACGGCCTCGCCGACATCGACGGCGTGCCGTCCTGGCGCGAGATCGCCGAGCGCGCGCGGCCGGAACGGCTGGCCGAACTCGAGGCGCTACGCGACGCGGTGCGCGCCGACGACATCTACACCATCATCTATACCTCGGGCACCACCGGCCGCTCCAAGGGCGTGATGCTGAGCCACCGCAACGTGCTGAGCACCGTCGTGGCCACCGCCGCCTTCACCGGCCTGCCGCAGGGCCGCTGCCGCGCGCTGAGCTTCCTGCCGCTGTCGCACATCTTCGAGCGCGCCGGCGTGTTCTACTACCTGTACAGCGGCACCGGCATCTATTTCACCAGCGTCGAATGCCTGTCGTCGGCGCTGGCCGACGTCAAGCCGCACACCTTCAGCGCCGTGCCGCGCGTACTGGAGAAAGTGCACGAGAAGCTGGTCGGCAAGGCGCGCGACCTGACCGGCGCCAAGCGCCGCATCTATCGGTGGGCGCTGGCCCGCGCCGAAAGCTTCAACCCCAACCGTCGTCGCTCGCCGCTGGACGCGATCCAGCACGCGCTGGCCGACAAGCTGGTGTACAGCAAGTGGCGCGCGGCGATGGGCGGCGAACTGATATCGATCAATGTCGGCTCCGCCGCGCTGCAGCCGCGGCTGGCGCGGATGTTTTGGGCCGCCGGCATCGCCGTGGCCGAAGGCTACGGCATGACCGAGAGCTCGCCGGTGATCTCCGCCAATCCGTTCACCGCTGGCGGCGTGCGCATCGGCAGCGTCGGCCTGCCGCTGCCCGGCGTCGAAGTCCGCCTGGCCGGCGACGGCGAAATCCTGGTGCGCGGCGACAATGTGATGTCCGGTTACTACAAGGAACCGGAACAGACCGCCGAGGCGCTGCAGGACGGCTGGCTGCACACCGGCGACATCGGCGTGCTGGAAAACGGCTATCTGCGCATCACCGACCGCAAGAAGGAAATGTTCAAGACCAGCAACGGCAAGTACATCGCGCCGCAGGCGCTGGAGAACAAGCTGAAGGAGTCGGCCTTCATCGACCAGATCATGGTGGTCGGCGACGGCCAGAAGTACGCCGCCGCGCTGATCGTGCCGCTGTTCGAGAAGCTGAAGGAGTGGTGCGGCGAACATGGCATCGCCTATACCACCGACGGCGAGATGAGCCGCCACCCCAAGGTGGTGGAGCTGATAGACCGCGAGGTCAAGCGCTTCAACCGCTACTTCGGCAGCTGGGAGCACATCAAGAAGTTCTCGCTGCTGGACAAGCCGTGGTGCGTCGACGCCGGCGAGCTGGCCCCGACGCTGAAGCTGCGCCGCAAGGTGATCAGCGAGCGCTGCCGCGCGCTGATAGACGGCATGTACGGCATGCCGGAGCCGGCATAAAAAAAGCCCCGCGACGCGGGGCTTTTTCTTTCATCGCTGGTGGGCCAGATTGAGCCGGTTCTCCACATGGCGCTGCAAGCGCTCGAACAAGGCGCTCAAAGCCCAGTAGATCGCCGCGGCGGCCAGATACAGCGGCAGCGGCTGGAAGGTCTGGGCGATCACTTCCTTGGTCGCCAGCATCAGCTCGGTGACGGTGATCACCGATACCAGCGAGGTGTCCTTGATCAGCGAGATCAAGCTGTTGGACAGACTGGGCACCGACAGGCGCAGCGCCTGCGGCGCGACGATGTGGCGCATCGTTTGCCACCAGGAAAAACCCAGCGAGAACGCCGCGTCCCACTGCCCCCGGGCCACGCCGGCGATGCCGCCGCGCAGACTCTCGGACAGATAGGCGGCCACGTTCAGCGTCAGCGCCAGCACGCCGGCCGGCACCGGGTCCAGCTCCAGGCCGATGCCGGGCAGGCCATAGTAGATGACGAATATCTGCACCAACAGCGGCGTGCCGCGCATCGCGCTGACGTAGAACGCCGCCAGCTGCGACAAGACCGGCAGCTTCGCCACCCGCACCATCGCCACCGCGAAACCCAGCGCCAGACCCAGCACCATCGCCACCAAGGCGAACAGCAAGGTATGCACCGCGCCGGCCAGCATCACCGGCAGCGCCGCCTCGAACAGCGCCATCCAATCGCTCATGCCCTTCCTTCCCTGAAAAACCGACGCCCCCGCGCTGGCAGGGGCGTACGGCGAAACCATCTTAGCCGAAGTTTACTTCTTGGCGGACGGCGCCTTCGAGACATCGATGCCGAACCACTTGACCGAGATCTTCTTGAAAGTGCCGTCGGCCTTCATGCCGCTCAGCGCCTGGTCTATCGCCGCCTTGAACTGCGGATTGCCCTTGGCGAACGGGATCGCCATCGTCGCCACGTCGCCGACCGGCGCGCCCGCCTTCAACGGCAGCTTGGCCTGCTTGATCGCGAACGGGATCAACAGGCTGTCGTTCAGCGCCGCGTCCAGACGGCCGGTGGCCAGGTCCTGCAGATATTCCGGCGCGCCCGGATAGGTCTTCACCTGCACGCCGGCAGCAGCCTTGGCCATGTCGGCGTAGTTGCTGCCCTGGCCGACGCCGAGCTTCTTGCCTTTCAGATCGGCCAGGCTCTTGAAGTCCCGGCCCTCGTTCTTGCGCACGATCAGCTGAGCGCTGGAATAAGTATACGGCTGGCTGAAATCGAACACCGCCTGGCGTTGGGCGGTCATGCCCACCTGATTGACGACGATGTCGAACTTGCCGCTCTGCAGGCCGGCCAGCAGGCCGCTCCACTCGGCGGTGGTGAACTCCGGCTTCACCTTCATCCGCCGCGCGATCTCGCTGGCGATCTCAACGTCGAAACCGGTCAGCTGCTGCTTGGCGTCCTTGAAGTTGAACGGCGGGTAGGTGCCTTCCAGCGCGATTCGCAGCGCGCCGCGCTGTTTCACCGTATCCAGCAGGTCGGCGGCCAGCGCCTGGCAGCCGGCGCCGGCCAGCAGCAACGCGACAATCCATTTGCGCATATAATTATTCCTAAAAGTTATATATTATTGCATTAATATAAGCAGGAAATAATAACAGCGCCGCACCGGCTTTGCAAAACAAAACCGCCTGCGGAACAGGCGGTTCGGTATCGGTTGCTACGAATGGGCCTGCAACAGCGGCCGCAAACGCAGCCATTGCGTTCTACACGCCGCCAGCCCCGCCGCCAGGCACAGGCCGGCGAAACCGGCCAGCAGCACGATCAGCGCGCGCTTAGGCCCCGACCGGTCCAGCGGCGGCGCGGCCGCCACCACCACCTGGACATCCTGCGACGCCAAGACCTTGGCGATGGTGATTTGCCTTTGCAGCTCGCCGACCAGCGCGCGGTTGAAATACCAGGCGCGCAAGGCCGCCAGTTGGGCCGCCGGCATCCGGTAGAGCTGCGCATTGGCTTTTTCCAACTCGCTGCGCAGCTGCAAAATGGCGGTCTGCAGATTGGACGACGCGGCGACGGCCCTATCGTCCATCAGCGCCATCTGCGCCTCCAGCTCGGCGAAGCTGCCGATGATCTGTTCGGCCTCGCCGTTCAACACGCCGTTCGAGTCCGGCGCCAGTCTGGCCGCCGCGCCCGCCGTCTGCCGCAACTGCTCCTGCGCGACGGCCAGGCGTTGCTGCAAGGCGTAGCCGCGCCGGCTCTGCTCGGTCAAATGGCTGTCCAGCACCTGGCGCCTGGTCCTGTCGACCACGTAGTTGGCCAGGTCCGCCGCCCGCTTCGGGTCGACGTCGGTGACGGCGATCTCCAGCAGGCCGTCCTTGGTCGCCGTGGTCTTCACCATGCTGGATAGCTGCAGCATCGCCGCACGTCGGCTATCCGCCTGGAAGATCCGCTGCAGCTGGAAGCGGTCGACCGCCGGCCCCAACACGCCGCTATCCTGCACAATGCCGGCGCCGCCGCCGGCGCCGACCGGCGCCGGTATCATGATGACGGCTTTCGCCAGGTACTGATTCGGCAGCCAGAAACACACCGCCGCGGCCAAACCCATGCAAACCACCGGGACAATCAACAACTGCCGCCAGTTTTGCCGCACAAACAACACAATATCGATCAAACGCAGCTCATCGGAGTCGGACATCTGTTTCAATTATGCATTCCCCTATGCGGGTAGCCGGATCGCGGATCATTGCTCCGCGGCCAAATTAAGCAATACGCATCATGACACGGCCGCGGCGCGCTTCCAAATCAGACGTTGAACAGGAAGTTCAACACGTCGCCGTCCTGCACCACATAGTCCTTGCCCTCGGCGCGCATCTTGCCCGCCTCCTTGGCCTTGGACTCGCCGCCCAACGTGACGAAGTCCTGGAAGGAGATGGTCTGGGCGCGGATGAAGCCGCGTTCGAAGTCGGTGTGGATCACGCCGGCCGCCTGCGGCGCGGTGTCGCCGACATGGATGGTCCAGGCGCGCACTTCCTTGACGCCCGCGGTGAAGTAGGTTTGCAGGCCCAACAGCTTGTAGCCGGCGCGTATCAGCCTGTCCAGGCCCGGCTCTTCCAGACCCAGCGTCTCCAGGAACTCGGCCTTGTCGGCGTCTTCCAGTTCGGCGATCTCGGACTCGATCGCGGCGCACAGCGCCACCACCGGCGCGCCTTCCTTGGCGGCGTACTCTTCCACCCTGGCCAGCAGCGGATTGTCGCTGAAACCATCCTCGGCCACATTGGCGACGTACATCGCCGGCTTGATGGTCAACAGGCACAGCGGCTTGATCAGCGCCTTCTCCTCGTCGGACAGGCCCAGCGAACGGGCCGGCTGGCCCTCGTTCAGGTGCGGCACCAGTCTTTCCAGGATGGCGATCAGCGCGCGCGCGTCCTTGTCGCCGGCCTTGGCCTTCTTGCCTTCGCGGCTGATGGCCTTCTCGACGGCGGACAGATCGGCCAGCGCCAGCTCGGTCAAGATGGTTTCGATGTCGGCGAGCGGGTCCACCTTGCCGGCGACGTGCACGATGTTCGGATCATCGAAGCAGCGCACCACGTTGACGATGGCGTCGGTCTCGCGGATATTGGCCAGGAACTGGTTGCCCAGGCCCTCGCCCTTGGAGGCGCCGGCCACCAGGCCGGCGATGTCGACGAACTCGACGATGGCCGGCTGGATCTTCTGCGGATTGACGATCTTGGACAGCGCGGCGAGGCGCGGGTCCGGCACCTCGACGATGCCGACATTGGGCTCGATCGTGCAGAACGGGTAATTGGCGGCCTCGATGCCGGCCTTGGTCAGCGCGTTGAACAGGGTGGACTTGCCGACATTGGGCAAGCCGACGATACCGCATTTCAGACTCATGGCTGTCTCTTCCTAACTCTGTATTCAATCCATTATGGCGGCGGTCCGATAGACCGCCAGCCCGCAATCACTTGGCTTCGGTATGCAGCGCCTTCATCGCCTCGGCCATCTTGCCGGCGATGGCGCGCGGCAGCTCGCGCAGCGAGGCCAGAATGGCCTCGTCCAGCGCTTGCTGCTCCTCGGCTCGCGGCTTCTTCAGCACGAAGTTGGCCACTTCCTTCTTGTCGCCTGGGTGGCCGATGCCGAGCCGCAAGCGCCAGAAGGCCGGCGAACCGAGCCGCGCCGCGATGTCCTTCAGGCCGTTGTGCCCGCCATGACCGCCGCCCTGCTTGAAGCGGGCGACGCCGGGCGCCAGATCCAGCTCGTCATGCACCACCAGCATCTCATCCGGCAGTATCTTGTAGAAATGGGCCAGCGCCAGCACGGCCTGGCCGGACAAATTCATATAGGTCATCGGCTTCAGCAGCCAGACGTCCTGTCCATCGATCTGGACCCTGGCGACGTCGCCATGGAATTTGCCTTCCGTGCGCCAGCTGCCCTTGAACTGCCAGCACAGCTCGTCCACCAGCCAGAAGCCGGCGTTGTGACGCGTCTTTTCATATTCGGGGCCCGGGTTGCCCAGGCCGACAATCAGGCGGATGCCGGACATATCGCTCAATTCCAATGGAAAAAGCCCGCTGCCCGCCACCTGGGCGCACAACGGGCTTTTCACCGTCACCGCGAACGGCGACGGCAGCAGGGATTACACACGAGCGAAGTCGATGTGCAGCACTTGCTGTTTGTACGGGTGCATCTGGAACGCGGCAACCTTGACCTGTTCCTTCTGGCCGTCGATCACCAGATCCAGCACCGAAGTGTGGAAGTCGGCGTGCTTGACGGAGTGGTACAGGGTGTTGTGATCCAGTTCCAGGGAAACGGCTTCCTTGCCGGCGCCGTATACCACGGCCGGCACTTTGCCAGCGTGACGCAGGCGGCGGCTCGCACCCGTACCCAGATCAGCACGCTTGGCAGCAATCAGTTCGTAAGACATGTCAAAACTCCAGTTTCAGATTAAAAGCACCCGGCCCACCGCGACCAGCGGGCCAGATGTTCACGGCAGGCAAGCGCCCGTCGCAACCAGTTCCTCATTGAAGAGGTAGGACACCGATTCTTCGTTGTTGATCCTGCGCAGCGTCTCGGCCAGCAGGCCGGCGATCGAGGCCACCCGGATATTCGGGCAGGCCTTGGCCGCGGCGGTCAACGGGATGGTGTCGGTCACCACCACCATATCGATGTCGGAATTCTTGATGCGATCCACCGCCTGACCGGAGAAGATGGCGTGGGTCGCATAGGCCAGCACGCGCTGGGCGCCGCGCTCCTTCAGAGCGCTGGCCGCCTTGCACAGCGTGTTGGCGGTATCGATCATGTCGTCGACGATCAGACAGGTGCGGCCCGACACGTCGCCGATGATGTTCATCACTTCGGCCACATTGGCCTTCGGACGGCGTTTGTCGATGATGGCCAGATCGGTGTTCAACGCCTTGGCCACCGCGCGGGCGCGGACCACGCCGCCGACGTCCGGGCTGACGACGATCAGGTCGTCGAAGCGCTGGGCGCGGATGTCCTTCAGCAGCACCGGCGTCGCGTAAACGTTGTCCACCGGAATGTCGAAGAAACCCTGAATCTGGTCGGCATGCAAATCGACGGTCAGCACCCGGTCGATGCCGGCGCTGGTCAGCATATTGGCGACCAGCTTGGCCGAGATCGGCACGCGGGCCGAACGCGGACGACGGTCCTGGCGGGCATAGCCGAAATACGGAATCGCCGCGGTGATCCGGCCGGCGGAGGCGCGCTTCAGCGCGTCGGCCATGGTCAGGATCTCCATCAGATTGTCGTTGGTCGGGGCACAGGTCGATTGCAGAATGAACACGTCGCGGCCGCGCACGTTTTCCAGCAACTCCACCGCCACCTCGCCGTCGCTGAACTTGCCGACGTCGGCGCGTCCCAACGAGATATCCAAATGCTTGACTACGTTCTGAGCAAGTTCCGGGTTAGCCGTTCCGGTAAACACCATCAAACTGTCGTATGCCGCCATGATTCGCTTTGCCTTAGCTGGATAAAGAAAAAGCGTGTAAGGCATTCTTACACGCTTTTTTCATGCTCTCTCTTATATGGAGAAAGTCCTGGCTGGGGAGGTAGGGATCGAACCTACGAATGCCGGAATCAAAATCCGGTGCCTTACCACTTGGCGACTCCCCAGTAACCTTATTCAGCGCCGTCGAACAGGGGATGGACGTCAAGTCCTTCAGCCACAAACCCCTGATATTTTTCCGACAACACCCGGTAAACTTTATCGGCTTCGTCTTTTGAACCAAATTCCAGAAACACGCAGGCGCCGGAACCGGTCATCAGCGGCGAACCATATTTTTTCAGTTCGCTCAGTACTTCATTCACCGCTGGAAACTTTTCCAAAACAACGTCTTGCAGGTCGTTTCGCCGCTGCTGCGTTGTTTCGAGGATTCGCATTATGCCGGCGCCCCCTACCTCTGTCAACATTGGCCGAGAAAAATTTCGGAATATCGCCGCGGTCGGCACATGGACCTGTGGGTGAATTACCAAATACCAGGCGGGCTTCAATGAAATCGCTTCCAGTATCTCGCCGACCCCGGTAGCCAGCGCGCTGCGGCCGAAGATGAAGACCGGCACGTCGGCGCCCAGTTGCAGACCCAGCGCCTGCAGGCGCTCGCGCGGCCAGGCCAGTCCCCACAGCCGGTTCAGCGCCATCAGCACGGTGGCAGCGTCGGAGCTGCCGCCGCCCAGGCCGCCGCCCATCGGGATGCGCTTCTCCAGCCGGATGTCGGCGCCGAGGCGGCAGCCGCTTTCCCGCTGCAGCAGCCGCGCCGCGCGGACGGTCAGGTCCTGCTCCGGCGGCACGCCGTCGGTCGGCGTCAGCAAGGCGATTTCGCCGTCGTCGCGAACGGCCAGCTGCAGTGTATCGCCGAAGTCGATGAAGCGGAACACGGTTTCCAGCAGATGGTAGCCGTCGGGACGCTTGCCGACCACGTGCAGCAGCAGATTGAGCTTGGCAGGCGCCGGGAAGGAATGATACGGGTGTTGCATGCTTTATCTAATATCGGATGATTGCGGAACGGCGCGGCCGGCTACTGCCAGCTCTGCACCACCACTTTGACGGTCAGGCCCTCGCGCTGCATCTCCACCCGCTTCGGATGGTCGGCCTCGACATCGGCGTCGCGGATGAATCGGATGCGCCAGCCCTGCTGCTCCAGGCTGCCGTCGGCGTCCTGCCGGACCGGCGCGCCGGGCGCCGGCAGGCCGCGTATCCACCACACCAGATTGGACAGCGGCAGCGGCCAGCCCATCACCTGGCGGGTCAGGCTCTCGACGTCGTCGGCCTGCCAGCGCTTGCCGTCGGCCAGCAGGGTGACGCCGTCAGGATCGCGCAGCACCTTGGCCACGGTATTGCCCAGCGGCGAGTTGATCGCCACTTCGTCGCGAGGCGGCTGGTGCCGCCAGTCGAAATTGGCGACATGCCCCTTGCCGTCCAGCGTGGCCGACAGCCGGCCGCTGACGCTGAACGGCGCGTCGGCCGTCGGCTGCGACGATGCGGGACGGAACAGCGCCTCGTTGGCGCAGCCGGCCAGCAGCAACGCCACCGCCAGCAGCGCGACGCGGCGGATCAAGGCTTGGCTCCCAGCCTGCGCATCGTCTCGGTCAGCACCTGATGGTCGGGATGCTGCGCCAACTCCTTGCGCCACAAGGCCTCGGCCTCGTCGCGCCGGCCTTGTTTCCACAACACCTCGCCGAAGTGGGCGGCCACTTCCGGATCGGGCATCGCGCCATAGGCCTTCTCCAGATTGCGGCGCGCGGAATCGAGGCGGCCAAGCTTGTATTGCACCCAGCCCATGCTGTCCAGGATCACCGGATTGTCAGGCTCGGCCTTCAGCGCCTTCTCGATATAGCCGTAGGCCTCCTGATAGCGGCCGGTGCGGTTGGCCAGCGTGTAGCCCAGCGCGTTCAGCGCCTGCACGTCGCCCGGCTTGTCCTTCAGTATCTGCCGCAAGTCGCGCTCGGCGTTGCCGGTATTGCCCAGCATGTCCGACACCAGCGAGCGCTCGTACAGCAGTTCGCCGGATTTCGGCTGGCCGCGCAGGGCCCGCGTCAGCAATTCGTAGGCGCGGTGCGGCTGCTTGGCGTCGCGCGCCAGCTGCGACTGCAGCAGCGCCAGCGACACTTTTTCCTGCTCGGTGCCGCCAAGCTGGCCGAGCCGGCTCAGCGCCTCGTCCAGATGGCCCTCTCCGGCCTCCAGCATCGCCAGTCGCGATTGCGCCGGCAGATATTGCTGGCCGGGACCGACCTGGCGGTACCAGCCCTCGGCGCGCGCCGCGTCATGGTCGTCCTCGGCGATCTGGCCCAGCGTGTAGCGGACGAAATCGCGCTCCGGGTATTGCTGGGCCAGCGCGCGCTGCAGCCTGTCGTCGGCGGTTTGCAGATCGCGCATCTGATAGGCCAGCAGGCCGGTGGCGTACAACAGGTCCGGATGGTCCGGCTGCGCTTTCAGCAAGGCCTCGAACGCGGCGCGCGCCTCGGGGAAGCGCTTGGCGCCGACCAGCAGCCGCGGATAGGCGATCTGCAGATCGATCCCGGCGTCGGGCCGCCGCGCCAGCTCGCGCTGCAGGAACACCGCGGCGGCGTTGACGTCCTTGCGCCGCAGCCGGTCCACCTGCCAGGCCACCGGCAAGTCCCACTTCGGCGCGATCTTCGCCAGCGTGTCCAGCTCGCGGTCGACCACCGCCTGATCGTTGTTGTCGGCGGCGGCGGCCAGTACCGCGAAGCGCGCCTCCGGCAAATCGGGATAACGGCCGGCCAGCTCGGACACCAGCCGGTAGGCCTCGGCCGAGCGGCCGTCCTGGCGCGTGCTCAGCCGAGCCAGTTGGACGAAGATGGCCGGCGCGCGCTTCGGCTCGCGCTGCAACAGGTCCTCGATCAGCGGCTTGCTCTCGGTCAGCTTGCCGCTGCGCATCAGCGCGATGAACAATTGCTCGCGCGCCGGCAGCGAATCCGGATCCAGCGCGATCCACAGCGACAAGGCCTCGGTCGCCTCCTTCAGCTGGCCGGACAACAGGCAGAATTCGGCGGCGCGCTGCGCCATCCGCGGATCGCGGGTCTGGCGCGCCAGATCGAGATAGGTCAGGCCGGCCGAGCCGACCGCGCCACGACGGGCGGCGATCTCGCCGGCCAGCACGCCATAGAAGATTTCCGGGGTCAGCTCTTGCTTGGGCAGCTTGGCGTCGCTGGACGCATCACCGTCATCGGCCGCGTCCTGCGCGGCCGGGACCGGCTGCGCGGCCGCCGGGGGCTTGACGCCGGCGCACGCCGACAACAGCAGCGCCAGCAGCAACGGGAGAGTTCGTTTCAGCGGTTTCATTCGCATGGAGTAAGTTGCCTGCTCAAAGCCTGTTGAACGCGTAGAATAGCATGTCCGGTTTTTCTCTTTATACCATTTACCGAATCGCAGCCCGCCATGCCTGAATTGCCAGAAGTCGAAACCACCCGCCGCGGCGTCGAGCCGCATATCGCCGGCCGCGTCCTGCGCGGCGCCGTGGTGCGCAACCCCAGTCTGCGCTGGCCGGTGCCGCCGGACCTCGCCGAGCGCGTCGCCGGCGAAAAGGTGCTGTCGGTGCGCCGCCGCGCCAAATACCTGCTGCTGGAGTGCGAGAGCGGCACCTTGCTGATCCACCTCGGCATGTCGGGCAGCCTGCGGGTGATGCCGGCCGGCTCGCCGCCGCAGAAGCACGACCATCTGGACCTGCTGCTCGACGATAAGCTGCTGCGCTACCGCGATCCGCGCCGCTTCGGCGCCGTGCTGTGGCACATCGGCCCGATCGAGCATCACCCGCTGTTGCGGGCGCTGGGGCCGGAACCGTTGTCCTTCGCCTTCGACGGCGCCGCGCTGCACGACGCCGTCCGTCGCCGCGGCAGCCCGATCAAGCTGGTCATCATGGACAACCATGTGGTGGTCGGCGTCGGCAACATCTACGCCAACGAATCGCTGTTCCACGCCGGCATCGCGCCGACCCGCTCCGCCTCGGCGCTGTCCCGCGGCGACTGCGACCGGCTGGCCGCCGAAATCAAGGCCGTGCTTGCGCGCGCGATAGACGCCGGCGGCAGCACGCTGCGCGATTTCGTCGACAGCGAGGGCAAGCCCGGCTACTTCCAGCAAAGCTATATGGTGTACAACCGCCAGGAGGAGCCGTGCCGACAATGCGGCACGCCGATCCGGCACATCCGACAGGGTCAGCGCAGCACTTACTATTGCCCGCTGTGCCAGCCATGTTAGAGTGGCGACCTGTAACCCCTCAGACTTGAAACCTTAACCATCTTGAAGTCATCCGCCATCACCCCTGTCTCGACCCGCTGCGGCCGCGTCCTGCGCCTGCTCGGCCACCTCGCCGTCGGCGTGTTCATCGTCGCCACCCGCTACTCGCGCCTGGCCCAGGCCGAGCGCGCGGTCGTGACCCGCCGCTGGGCGCAACAGGCGCTGAAGATACTCGGCGTCAGCATCAAGGTACAGGGCGTCAATCCGGGCTTCTATCCGCCCAATACGCTGCTGGTGGCCAATCACGTGTCCTGGCTGGACATCGCGGCGCTGAACAGCTGTACCGTATCCCGCTTCGTCGCCAAGCGCGAGATTCGCAAATGGCCGCTGATAGGCTGGCTGGCCTATGTGGCCGGCACGCTGTTCATCGACCGCGGCAACCGCCGCGACGCCAGCCGCGTCAACCAGATACTAGCCGACGCGATGAAGAACGGCGGCTGCATGGCGGTGTTCCCGGAAGCCACCACCTCCGACGGCAGCGGCCTGTTACCGTTCAAGGCCTCGCTATTCGAGGCGGCGCTGCTGGCCGGCGGCACGGTGCAGCCGGTGTCGCTGCGCTACCAGCGCCCGGACGGCGCGCTGCTGCTGGAGGCCGCCTATATCGGCGAATTGTCGCTGCTGCAAAGCATAGGGCAGGTGCTGCGGGTACCGCAGATCGAGGTGGAGATCAGCTACGGCCAGCCACTGAAAGCCGGCGAAACCGGGCTGGACAACCGCTTCCTGCTGGCCGACGCGGCGCGGCGCGAAGTGGCGCGCGGCCTCGGCCTGACTTTGGAGGAGGCGCCGCAGCCGGCCATGCCGGCGGCGGAAGAAACGCGGACCTGAACCGGGCGCTCAGCGCGCCAGGCTCTGCATCAAACCGGCGTACAGATCGTCGCCCAGCCGCTGATAGCCCGGCGCGGTGAAGTGGACCATATCGGGACGGCCCAGCTGCTGCCGTTGCCAGGCGCGCATGCTGCACGGCCCGCCCATCGCCTGCTCCCAATCCCAATACAATAGATGATTGTCGCGCGCCAGCTGGCGCTGGACCTGCTGCACCGCGCTCAGCATCGACGGCCGCCTCGGCGCCGGACACTCCTGGCTGACCGCGCCCTGGCGCCGCGCCGAATCCGGCGCGCCGACCAGCAGGATGGCCGCCTGCGGCAGTTGACCGCGCACCAGGCCGATCGCGCCTTGCAGCGTGGCGCGGTACTCGGCCAGGTCCAGCTTGGCGTCGAAAGCCTCGTTGGTGCCATAGGCCAGGATCACCAGATCGGCGTCGCGCGTGCCCAGTTGGCGCCCCCAGTTGCCGCCCCAGCGCCGCCACAGCGCCAGCTCGGCGCCATTGCTGCCTACGCTGTCCAGCAACACGCCGGGCGCCAGCCGCTCCAGCTCGTAACCGCCCAGCTCCGGCGCCGGGAAGGTCGCCGCGCTCAGCGTGAACGGCAGCTTCAGCTTCATCTCCACCCGTTGCCAACCAGCGCCGGCCGCCGCCTGCACGCGGCGGGCGCCGCTGCCGTCGTCCACCGCCAGCGCCTGGCCGTCGCCGCTTTGCCGCAACCAGACCCGCACCCGCCACAGATCGCCGTCGGCGGCGCGCGACTGCACGCGCACCTGCGCGCCGGCGCGCTGGGCGACGCCGATGAAGCCGCCCAACGGATAATCGGCCTCATCGTCTCGGCGACTGTTTCGCAGGCTCCAGCCTTCGCTGCGGACATAGGCCAGCGCGTTGCGCTGTCCCGACACGTTCAGCGGCGGCAGCCAGCCTATTCCGGCATCGCCGAAGCGCGCCTGCAAGCGCGCGCGCAATTCGCCGCTGAAATAGTCGGCGGCGGTGTGCGAATCGCCGAACTGGACGATGCGCACCGGCGGCTGGCCATCGCCCTGCAGGCTGAAGCGCGCCGCCAGACGGGCCAGATTGGGCTCGCCGAAATCCTGCACTGGCGCCGCCTGCGCCGACGCGGCCACGACGGCCGCCATCATCCAGCGCGCTGCGCGCGCCATCCTGTTTACCGTCATTCGAACCTCAATTCCGCCAGTACGCGTCGCGCCAGCAGCAGCTGGCCCTGACGGGTGAAATGCACGCCGTCGGCCGTCCGCACCGCCACCTCGCCCTGGTCGGGCAATGTCATGAACTTGGTGAAGCTGTCGTCCGCGCTGCCCAGCGCCTCGCGGGTCGAGACGAAGCGGCCGCCGGCGGCGCCCACCTCCTCGCGATACAGCCTGTTCAAATAATGGGCGCCGTCGTTCAGCTTGTCCCGCCCCATATTCGGCAGCCCCAGCCACAACACCTGCACCTTGCGCTTGTTCGCGCTCTGCAAGATGCTGCGGATACGCTCGCGGTAGCGCTGCTCCCAGTCCGGCGACGCGAAACGGATGTAATGATTGCCGCCGACCATGTCCCAGGTATCGTTGGCGCCGACGAACATCACCAGCAACTGGACTTTGGGATTGGCTGCTAGCTGGCGCTCTATCGTCGCCGGCCAGTTGAAGAAGTCGGGATAGGTCAGACCGGTGCTCTGCTTGCTGATGTCGAGCGCCTTGACCTGATGCTGGCGGAACAGCGGCGGCAGCAGGTGCAAGGCCACGCCCTGCATCATCGAATCGCCCGCCAGCAGCACCGGCAGGCCCTCCTCCAGCGCCAGACGGGAGTCCACCGCCTTCACGGCGGCGGCAGCCGATGCCTGCGGCTTCGGCGCCGCCGGCCTGGCCGCGGCGATGGCCGGCGCCTGGCTCGTTTTCAGGCAGCAGGCGTTCAGGCTGTCCACCATCAGGCGGTCCCAACTGCCCACCTGCTGCTGCAGCGCCTCGCTATGCCGGCGCAAGCCGCCGCCTAGCGATCCGCCCTCGCGCCACGGCGACAGCTCGTCCAGCTGCTCCAGCAGACTGGGGCTATGGAAAGTCTGCCGCCAATAAGCGTTGACGGCGGCCTGCTCCAGCCAGAACAGCAGCAGCATGCTGCTGAGCAAGATGACGAGTATGCGGCGATGCGGGTAAGCGGCGAACATGGCGTGACGATAGAGATCAGAATTGATAGTAAATGAAAGCCGGGATGCCGGACGGCGCCAGCGAAATCACCGCCAGCGCGATGCCGCTCAGCAACAGCGGCTTGCCCCACCACGGCAGCGCGGCCAAACGGGCGAAACAACGCTCCGGCAACGCCGACAACGTCGGCAACGCCGCCAGCCACAAGGCGAGCAGCAGCAGCAGGCCCGGCGCGTTCAGCGTCAGCTCCTGCCCCGACGGCGCGAACATCGCGCGCAGGAAGTCCATCGCCTCGTCCAGCGACTGCGCGCGGAAAAATACCCAGGCCAGGCACACATAATGGAAGGTGATCAGACGGGCCAGCCATGGCGAGGCGCCGCTGACCGCATCGCGCTTCCACAGCCGGTCGCCGACATTCAAGGCCACCACGCCCAGGCCGTGCATCGCGCCCCATACCAGGTATTTCAGGCTGGCGCCGTGCCATAGCCCGGACAGCAGCATCGCCGCCAACAGATTGATCTGGGCGCGGGCGAAGCCGTTGCGGTTGCCGCCGAGCGGGATATAGATGTAGTCGCGTATCCAGCTGGACAGCGAGATATGCCAGCGCCGCCAGAAATCGCGCAGGTTCAGCGCCATATACGGCGCGTCGAAGTTGCGCGGCAGCTGGATGCCCAGCAGCAGCGCCAGCGCGGTCACCAGATCGGTATAGCCGGAGAAGTCCAGATAGATCTGCAGCGCATAGGCGTAGAACGCCGCCCACACCTCCAGCGTATGAAAGGTGTCCGGCGCGGCGAACACCGGATCGACCCAGGCGCTGGCCAGCCAGCCGGCCAGCCACAGCTTCTTCAGCAGCGCCAGCACGATCAAGCCCAAGGCGCGGTCCAGTTGCGCCACCTGCCGCCGCGCCGGACTGCGCAGCTGCTCCAGCAAACCGGACGCGCGGCAGATCGGCCCGGCCAGCAGCGTCGGAAAGAAGACCAGGAACAGCGCGAACTGCGGCAAGGCCGCCGGCTTGATCTCCCTGCGGTACACCGACACCAGATAACTGACCGACTGGAAGGTATAAAAGGAAATGCCGACCGGCATCAGGATGTCCAACGCCGGCAGCAGCGCCGTGACGCCCAGCGCGTGCAAGCCCGCCTGCGCGCTTTCGCGGAAGAAGTCGAAATACTTGAACAGCGCCAGATTGCCGACGGCCAGCGCCAGCGACGCCCGCAGCCAGCGCGCCGGCCGCACCGACGCTAGCATCCGTCGCGACAGATGGTGCTGGATCAAGGTATAGGCGGCCAGGATGGCGGCGAAGCGCCAATCGAGCTTGATGTAGAACAGATAGCTGGCGACCAGCAACAACAGGTTCTGCAGGCCGGGCACGCGACGGCAGCCCCAGTAGACGGCGAAAAAGCCGACGAAGGCCAGGGCGAATTCAATGGACAGATAGCTCATGCTAAGGTAACAAGCTGGCGGAGGCGGCAATTATGACAACAAGGCCGTCCTCACACCAGCGCCGGTAAAATTTTATTTATTTGCCGGCCGCCAATTCGATGGGCCGGTAGGCATCGCACGGCAGCGAGAACAGCTGTCTGTCGTCCAGCCGCAGGGCCGACAGGCTGCCGCCCCACAGGCAGCCGGAATCGATGGCCAGCACATCCTCGTCCAGATGGACGCCCAGCGCCGACCAGTGGCCGCAGACGATGGGCGTGCCGCCATGGCGGCGGCCCGGCGCCTCGAACCATGGCACCAGACTCGCCGGCGCGCCGTCGATTTCGCCCTTGTAGCTCAGGTCCAGCTCGCCGTCCCGCGTCAGGAAGCGCATTCGCGTCATCGCATTGACGATCAGCCGCAGCCGGTCCGAGCCCTTCAGATCGTCGCTCCAGCGCGTGGGTTTGTTGCCGTACAATCGGCCGAGGAACTCCCGGTGCCGCTGTCCGGACAGGCCGAACTCCACCTCCTCGGCCAGCCTCAGCGCCTTGGATATGGTCCACTCGGGCAACAGGCCGGCGTGGACCATCGCATAGCCCTGCCCCTCCAGCATCAGCGGCTGGCAACGCAACCAGTCCAGCAACACCTTGCCGTCGGCGGCGTTGAGAATGTCGTCTATCGTGTCGTCGCGGTGCAGCTTGCCGAATCCTTCCGACACCGCCAGCAAGTGCAGATCGTGATTGCCCAGCACCATCTCCACCTGGTCCTGGTGCTGGAATACCCAGCGCAGCACCTCCAGCGACTGCGGGCCGCGGTTGACCAGATCGCCGGTCAGCCACAGCGTGTCCTTGCCGGGATTGAAATCGATCAGCCGCAACAGCTGCTGGAACGGGCCGAAACAGCCCTGGATGTCGCCGATTGCATAGATGGCCATATTCTTTTCCTGGGAAGCGGATCGGTGCGAGGGTCAGATTCCATCCGCGATAAGCCATGATACCCCATGCTACAATGCACGGCCTTGATTACCGATTCGCTACGCCCGTCCGGGCCAGACCGCCATGTCCGCTCCCTTGCTCAATCCGCCGCAGCGCGCGGCCATCCACTATCTCGACGGCCCGCTGCTGGTGCTGGCGGGCGCCGGTTCGGGCAAGACCCGGGTGATCACCTACAAGATCGCCCATCTGGTGCGCGAAGGCGGCATTCCGGCGCGCCATATCGCCGCGATCACCTTCACCAACAAGGCGGCGCGCGAGATGCTGGAACGCGTCGGCAAGCTGATGAGCTCGTCCGAGATCCGCGGCATCACCGTGTCCACCTTCCACTCGCTGGGCATGCACATCCTGCGGCAGGAAGCCACCCATCTGGGCTACAAGCCGCAGTTCTCGATCCTGGACTCCTACGACGCCGGCAAGATCATCGCCGACATCCTCAATACCACGTCCAAGGACGAGATTCGCAAGGTGCAGAGCCAGATCTCGCTGTGGAAAAACGACCTGAAGACGCCGGACGACATGCTGCTGTCGGCGCAGGACCAGTGGGAAAGCGTCTGCGCCAGAACCTATATCGCCTATCAGGACACGCTGAGCGCCTACCAGGCGATGGACTTCGACGACCTGATCCGGCTGCCGGTGCAGCTGTTCCGCGAGCATCCCGAGGTGCTGCTGAAATGGCAGGGCAAGCTGCGCTACCTGCTGATAGACGAATACCAGGACACCAACACCTGCCAGTACCAGCTGGTGAAGCTGCTGACCGGCGTGCGCGGCCTGTTCACCGCCGTCGGCGACGACGACCAGTCCATCTACGCCTGGCGCGGCGCCAATATGGAAAACCTGCGCCTGCTGCAGCAGGACTTCCCGGCCTTGAAGGTGATCAAGCTGGAGCAGAACTACCGCTCCACCGCCCGCATCCTGCGCGCCGCCAACAGCGTGATCTCCAATAATCCCAAGCTGTTCGAGAAACAGCTGTGGAGCGAGCTGGGCCTTGGCGAGCCGATACACGTCGTCCAGTGCAAGGACGAAGAGCACGAGGCGGAGACCGTGGTGCAGAAACTGCTGGCTCACAAGTTTGAATGCCGGACCGATTTCAAGGACTACGCCATCCTGTACCGCGGCAACTACCAGGCGCGGATTTTCGAGCAGGCGCTGCGCAACCAGCGCATTCCGTACCAGATGGCCGGCGGTCAGAGCTTCTTCGACAAGCCGGAGATCAAGGACCTGCTGGCCTATATGCGGCTGATCACCAATCCGGACGACGATCCGGCCTTCATTCGCGCGCTGACCACGCCTAAGCGCGGCGTCGGCGCCGGCACGCTGGAAAAGCTCGGCGCCTGGGCCGGCCAGTACGGCAAGAGCCTGTTCGCCGCCGCGCACGACGCCGGCCTGCGCGTCCAGGTTCAGCAGGCGCAATTGGCGCCGCTGGAGCAGTTCTGCGAATTCATCTCCCGGCTGCAATACCGCGCCACCGGCGAGGAAGCCGGCAAGCTCGCGCTGGAACTGCTGCAGACGATAGGCTACGAAGCCTGGCTGTACGACAGCGAGGACAGCCCCAAGATCGCCGAGACCAAGTGGAAGAACCTGCTGGAGATGGTGGCCTGGCTGGCGAAGAAGGGCGAGGCCGACGGCAAGAACTTGATCGAGCTGACCCAGACCATCGCGCTGATCACGATGCTGGAAGGCCGCGACGAGGGCGAGGTCGACGCGGTTAGGATGTCGACGCTGCACGCGTCCAAGGGCCTGGAGTACCCGCACGTGTTCCTGGTCGGCTGCGAGGAAGGCATCCTGCCGCACAGCGAATCGGTGGAGAACGGCATGGTCGAGGAAGAGCGGCGGTTGATGTATGTCGGCATCACCCGCGCCCAGCGCGGCCTGACGCTGAGCTACTGCGTCAAGCGCCGCCGCGCCGGCGAATGGCAGTTCATCGAGCCGTCGCGCTTCATCTCCGAGATAGACGGCGACGATCTGCGCCATTTCGGCAAGCCGGGCGCCGAACCGCTGGTCAGCAAAAGCGAAGGTAAATCGCGTCTGGCCAATCTGACGGCGATGCTGGCAGGCAAGGATAAATCCGGCGAATCGCCGGCTGATTGAAAACGGAAAAAGAAAATGGCGCCTAAAAAGACGCCACAAAGAAGAATGAGGAACATCTCTGGGTGAAGCGAGGCTGGGGAACCTCACCTGACTGATAAGCTTGAACCGCCTACCGGTCAATCAGATGTGCCTATGATGCCGCAAACCTGGCCTCTCGCCACCTGTCCTTTTTAACCGGTCACATTCATTGACATTTCCATGCGGCCCCGCAATGAAAAACACCCCGCTGTCGCGGGGTGTTTTGACTCGATATGCGGCTCACTTGGAATTGTTGACCATATATTCGATCGCGGCGCGGAATTCGGCGTCGCTGCCGGTATAACCGCCCTTCGGCGGCATCGCGTTCAGGCCCTTGGTGGCGATCTTCACCACCTCGTCCATGCCCGGCTTCAGACGCGCTGCCCAGGCCGCCTTGTCGCCGAACTTCGGCGCGCCGGCGACGCCGGCCGCGTGGCAGGCCACGCAGACGCTCTCGTAGATCTTCTTGCCGACCACCGCGGGATCGGCCGCCGCCGCCGCTGCGCCGGCGCCGCCGACCGGCGGCTCGGTGAACTTGCCGCCGCCGGCGTTGCCCATATAAGCGACCGCGCGCTTGAGCTCGTCGTCGCTCAGGTCCGGCGAACCGCCCTTGGCCGGCATCGCGTTGAAGCCGTGCAGCGCATGGTCGACCAGCGTGTCCCAGCCCTTGGCGATGTGCGGCGCCCAGGACGCGGCGTCGCCGAACTTCGGCGAGCCCGCCAGGCCGGTGCCATGACAGGAAATGCAAATCGCCTTGTATACCTGTTCGCCGGTGCGCATGCCCGGCGGCGCGTCGCTGGCCTTGGCCTCGCCGACCGGCTTCAGGCGGGAAGCCACCGCCTCCCTGGTCATCACTTCGGCATCCACATTGAAACCACTGGTGGCGAGCTTGGCCAGCAGCCAAATCGCCACGACAAGAAAGACAACGATGCTGACCAGAACCTTCACGATCTGGCCAGGGGCCATTGCGTTCTCATTACTCATCCCGAGCCTCGCCTGAAAATAATGACAATTAAAACCCGTCGATTATAAGGGATGCATGTTTGCAAGGCAAAAAACCATACCCTGGACTCGGATTAGTTTTTTGCGGTATGATGCGTCCACTTGATTGAAATTTACAGCGCACCCGTAGCTCAGTTGGATAGAGTGTCAGTTTCCGAAGCTGAAGGTCACAGGTTCGATCCCTGTCGGGTGCGCCAACAAAATCAAAGGCTTGATGGCATATTGCCTCAGGCCTTTTGTTTTTTCCGTCACATTTCCCATTGAATTTCCCTTTTCCCGGTAAACCGGAAAACTTCCCGCCAGAACCGCAGGCAAGCGCCACCCCGACGGCCGACGCTCGCCGACAGCGTTTTTTTACGCATCAAATTTGATATAGATCATTCGGGCAGTGCTTTTGGCCTAATTACATGATGCCGTTCTGCCACACCTGGGCCGGCGGCGCCATCGATGTCGCGATGCCGGCGCCCTAATCGGATGATAGGCGATGAACGGCGGCGGCGGAGTCCCTGCCGGCATCCGCGATAAAAAACCCCCGCCGGAGCGGGGGTCGAATGGCTTAGCCCATCAGCGACAGGCCCTCGTTCTCGTCGTCGTCCTCCTCGCCGAGGAAGCCTCCGCTCTGATGCGCCCACAATCTGGCGTACAACCCGCCCTGGGCCAGCAATTGCTGATGGTTGCCCTCTTCCACGATCTGGCCGCGGTCCAGCACGATCAGCCTGTCCATCGCGGCGATCGTCGACAGCCGGTGGGCGATCGCCACCACGGTCTTGCCTTCCATCAGCCGATACAGGCTGCGCTGAATCGCCGCCTCTACCTCGGAGTCCAGCGCGCTGGTGGCTTCGTCCAGCAGCAGTATCGGCGCGTCCTTCAACATCACCCGCGCGATGGCGACGCGCTGGCGCTGGCCGCCCGACAGCTTGACGCCGCGCTCGCCGACATGGGCGTCGTAGCCGGTCCGGCCCTTGGGATCGGTCAGCGTGCCGATGAAGTCGTCGGCCTCGGCTCGACGCGCGGCGGCGACCATGTCCTCGTCGCCGGCATCCGGACGGCCATACAGCAGGTTGTCGCGCACAGAACGGTGCAGCAACGAAGTATCCTGCGTCACCATGCCCACCTTGGCCCGCAGGCTGTCCTGAGTCACGCCGGCGATGTCCTGACCGTCGATCAGGATGCGGCCGCCGTCCAGATCGTAAAAGCGCAACAGCAGGTTGACGATGGTGGACTTGCCGGCGCCGGAACGGCCGACCAGCCCTATCTTCTCGCCCGGACGTATCGTCAGATTCAGGCCGGCGATGACGTTCTTGACGCCGCCATAGGCGAAATCGACGTTGTCGAAGCGGATTTCGCCGCGCGGCACTTCCAGCCTGGCCGCGTCCGGCTTGTCCACCACCGCCACCGTGCGCGACAGCGTGGTGATGCCGTCCTGCACCGTGCCGATGTTCTCGAACAGGCTGGACATCTCCCACATGATCCAGTGCGAGATGCCGTTCAGCCGCAGCGCCATCGCGGTGGACGCCGCCACCGCGCCGATGCCGACCTCGCCGCGGCTCCACAACCACAGCGACGCGCCTGCGGTGACGCCGATCAGCAGCATGCTGCTGAACTGGTTGACGACCTCGAAACCGCTGACCAGCCGCATCTGGCGGTAGGCGGTGGACAGGAACTCCTGCATCGCGCCCTTGGCGAAACGCGCCTCGCGCTGGCCGTGCGAGAACAACTTGACGGTGGCGATATTGGTGTAAGCGTCGGTGATGCGGCCGGTCATCAGGCTGCGCGCGTCGGCCTGTCGCGTGGCGGCCTTGCCCAGCCGCGGCACGAAGAAGCACAGCGTGGCGATGTAGAACGCCAGCCAGCCGAGGAAGGGCAGCAGCAGGAAGCGGTCGAAATGGCCGAGCACCGCGATCATCGTGACGAAATAGATGACGACGAAGACCAGAATGTCGGTGACGATCAGCACGGTGTCGCGCACTGCCAGCGCGGTCTGCATCACCTTGGCGGACACCCGGCCGGCGAACTCGTCCTGATAGAAGCTCAGGCTCTGGCCCAGCAAGTGGCGGTGGAAATTCCAGCGCAGCCGCATCGGAAAGTTGGAGAACAGGCCCTGATACTTGCTCATCGCCTGCAGCGCCACCAGCACGATGCTGCCGAGCAGGATGCCGGCCAGCAACAGCAAGTGACCGCGCTCGCGCTGCCACAGCAGATCGGCCGGGGTCTTGGACAGCCAGTCGACCACCGAACCGAGCATCGAGAACAGCAAGGCCTCGAACGCGCCTATGGTGGCGGTCAGCAGCGTCATGCCGAGTATCAGCCCGCGCATGCCGGCGGTACAGAACCAAATGAAGGAGAAAAAGCCCTGCGGCGGCTGGGCGGCGGGCGCGTCGGGATAGGGGGAAACCCGGCGTTCGAACCAGGAAAACATAAAGATCGCTCCGTTCTCCGAAACCGGGCGGTTTCAGATTAGGGGTTTAGGGGAGCGATGACGGTAGCCTATCCTGCACTTGTTCGCAATGGAAATTTACGCTGTGGTCAGCTTGGTCAGCGAAACGCATGACTGGAGATCGGGTGCCAAACCTCCGCAGGCGGCGCTAGGCCGGTTCGACCCGGATATAGACCTCTTCGAGCTTTTCCGAGGTGCGCGCCTTGACGTCCACCTTGTGCACCTCGGCGCGCAGCCGGCCCTTGTAAACCTGCAGCATCAGCTCCGCCGCCCGCCGCGCCTGCTCCTGCGTCGGATGCAGCGGTCCGCTGTCGTCGATGCCGAAATCCGGAGAAATCAGTTTCAACCGATACATTATTGTTAACTCTAGCTAAAACGGCGTTATTTGGAGTTTTTATACTAAATGCATGTCCTCCATCCGATTCTACATGAGTTTAACTGCGCGCTGCCACCATCATGTTTTTGCAAGCATTCGACTGAATTTTGTCGACAATCGATGAAAAATCCCGGCAATTCAAACAAGGATTGAAAATGTCGGAATCATCTTAAATGCAATAATGAATGAGTAAAAAGCATGCCGACAGCGGCAAAGACAAGAAAAAACCCGCCGGCTTGGGCGGGTTGGCGTCTATGAGGACGGGGGGTTCCGGCGCTCAGGCCGGCTGCGCCGTGTCGGCCGCCAGATCGTGGCGCACCCGCGCCAGCGCGTCGGCCACCTGCCGGTTGCGCGCGCCCCAGTAGCCCAGCCGGCACAGCGCGTCCAGACAGACCAGCGCGGCGTCTATCATGAAGCGCTCGGCCACCAGGAGCCGCTCCACCTCTTCCAGCGGCAGCAACAGGTGCTCGGCCACTTCGCCATCCTGGCAGAGCGGCTGCGCGCCCGGCTCCAGCCATAAATCGTAAACGTACAGCCATTCGCGGTGCAGGCCCCGCGCGACCGGCCGTTGCGCCAACAGCAGCGCGACCGGCCTCAAGTCGTCGACCTGCTCGCGCGAGACGCCGGCCTCTTCCCACGC
Organism: Chromobacterium sp. ATCC 53434; assembly: GCF_002848345.1. Taxonomy (NCBI): domain Bacteria; kingdom Pseudomonadati; phylum Pseudomonadota; class Betaproteobacteria; order Neisseriales; family Chromobacteriaceae; genus Chromobacterium; species Chromobacterium sp. ATCC 53434. The sequence goes on from NZ_CP025429.1 coordinate 4,137,219, forward strand.
CTCGCGCTCCAACGCCAGCGCCAGCGTCTCGCCGGCGGCGACGCCGCCGCCGACCAGGTTGTCCATCCGATTGGGATCCACGGCCTTGTGCGGACTGCGCCGGCCCACCCACATCCGGACCTCGCCGTCGGCCATCCGGCACAGGCCGTTGACGTGGACGGCGCGGCTGGTCAAACCCAGCGGCCGGAACGCGGCGCGTTCCAATTCGAAATACCGGGAGCCGTCGTTGCGAAAGGCGGTGAAGTTCTCATTGCGCCAGCCGTTGAGCCAGCCGGCTTGCTGCCAGCGGCGCGCCGCCTGCGCCAACGCATGGCTGATGCTGCGGTAACTGCCGCCCAGCCGGCAGAACAGGCCCTGGAAGTTTTCCTCGAACAGCGCCGCCTCGTGCCGCAGCAGCCGTTCCTTCCACTCCCCATTGACGCACCCCATTCTTTCGCCGCCAATGAACAGCGGCGTGAACGGTCGCGCATCGAAACGGCTGACCTTGTCGAGATAGCCCAGTACTGCGTCCACCAGCATGACCACTCCCCCTGCGTTTTACCGGGAAGGCTGCATATTAGGACGTCTGTCGGCGCTTGACTAATCGTTGCCCGCACAAAGCCGGCAAGTGTTGCATTCTGTCCGCTGCCGGCTCAGCGCAGGCGGTCGGCCAGTCCCGAATCCCGCCGCGGCGCCATTCCCGCCCCGTCCAACCAGACCTCGCCGGCGCCGATGGCGGCGAAGCGCTCGCGCGCCCGTGTGATGGCGGTATACAGCAAGGCCCGGTTCAGCAATCCTCCCGCCTGCGGCGGCAATTGCAACCATACTTCGTCGTACTCCGAACCCTGGCTCTTGTGAACCGTCATCGCGAACACCGTGTCGTGCGCCGGCAGCCGGCCCGGCGCGAATTCGCGCCAGCCCCCGTCCTCGGACGGAAACAGCACCCGCAGTCCGGCCGGCCGCTGCAGGGCGAAACCGATGTCGCCGTTGAACAGTCCCAGGCCGTAATCATTCTCGCCTATCATCACCGGCCGTCCCGGGTACCAGTCCCGCCCCGGCTGCTTGGCGCCCCGCTCTTCCAGCTGGCGCTCGATGCGGCGGTTGCAGTCGGCCACCTGCCGCCGCTCGGCGGCCAGCAGCATGAAGGCGGCGAACGCCCGCTGCACCTCGTCCGGCCCGGCGCCGGCGGCCACCGTCTCCAAATAGTCGGCGCGCATCGCCAGCAGCGCGTCGTCGTCGGCCGCGTCCCGCAGGCCGACGTCGGCCCAGCCCTCGTCCCGCAGCAGCCTCAGCGAAGCCGCGCCATCGCCGCCGTTGACCCGCCTCGCCAGCTCGCCGATGCCGGAGTCGGCGCCGAAACGGTGGCTGCGCGTCAGCAGCGCGACGCAATCGGTCAGCGCGCCGCCGTCGACACCGTCCCGCGGCAGCGCCTCACCCGCCACCCGCGCGAGCCAGTCCAGCGTGTCGTCGCGGTAGCCGATGCGGACGCACAACTCGCCCAGCACCGCGCCGGCCTCCACCGACGACAGCTGGTCGCGGTCGCCCAGCAGCACCAGCCGCGCCTGAGACGGCAGCGCCGCCACTGTGTTCGCCATCATCGCCAGATCTATCATCGACGCCTCGTCCACCACCAGCACGTCCAGCGGCAGCGGATTGCCGTCATGATGGCGCGGCTGCCCGGCGCCGGGTCTCAGGCCGAGCAAGCGGTGCAGCGTTTCGGCCTTCGCCGGCAGCTGGCGCCGCACCGACTCGTCGATGTCCAAGCGCTCGCGCGCCGTCCGCACCGATTCGGACAGACGCGCCGCAGCCTTGCCGGTCGGCGCCGCCATCGCCATCACCAGCGGACGCGGCGACGCGGCCGCCAGCAACGCCAGCAGCCTCACCACGGTGGTGGTCTTGCCGGTGCCGGGACCGCCGGAAATCACCATCAGCCGCTGCCGCGCCGCCAGCGCCGCCGCCAGCTTCTGCCTATCCGGCCCGGCCTCGCCGCCGCCGGGAAAGAGCCGCGCCAGCCAGCCGGCCAGCGCCGCCTCGTCCGGCGGCGGCAGCGGTTCGGCCAGCCGGGCAAGGCCTTTCGCCAGCCTGTCCTCGTCGTGCCAGTGGCGGGCGAAGTACAGGCGGCCGGCCGCGTCCAGGATCAGCGGCGCGTACTCGCCGGGCGCGCCGACCAGGGCGCTGCCGCGCAACGCCCGGCTCTCGGGACGGTGCGCCAGCGGCAGGCAGACGTGGCCGGCCAGATTGGCGCGGCCCAGCTCGCCGACCAGCGCCAGCACCGTGTCGTCGGCATCGGGGGCCAGACGGGCGAACAGCCGGACCAGTTGATCGGGCAATAGCGGGGGAGAGAAACTCATGACGGCATCCGGAAATGGGGAGGGCGGCGCGCTCAATCGCGCCCGGCGAACAGCGGCCTCAGCCGCCCCTGGCCGACCAGCGCCTGGATGGCCTGGTTCAGCCTGGGCAACAGTTCGCGATGCTGAGGATGCAGCCGCAGCATCACCGGCAGGCTGCCGACCGAATCGCCGGGCAGGCAACGGCTGCCCTCGGGGCGCCGGTTCCAGTATTGCGCGCGGCCGCGTTCCAGCACCACCGCCTGCACCTGGCCCCGACGCAGCTTGTCCAACAGTTCTTCCTCGTTGGCCGAGGTGTCGCGCTTCAGCCGCTGCGACTGGAGGGCCGGCGCCAGCAACGGGTATTGCTGGCCGGCCAGCATGCCTATGGTCCAGCCCTTCATGTCGGCCAGCGGCGTCGTCGCGCGGCCACGGCCCGGCGGCAGGCACAGCCGGAACTCGACCTCGCCGACAGGCTGGGTGTAAAAGCCCGCCACCGGCGACAGCGCGCGCCAGCCGGGATTGACGCCGACCTCGACGTCCAGTCGGCCCAGCTGGAACAGCTGCTCCAACCGCTGGGTCGGGTAGTAGTCGAGCTGGAAGCGGATGCCGCTCTGCCGGGCGATCAGCGCCAGCGCGTCGCGATAGGCCTGCAACAGTCCGCCTTCCGCCGCCTGGCGCAACGGTTCGCTGGTATCGTTGGCCACGCCGGCGCGCAGCGTGTCCTGCGCCAGCGCCGGAACGCCCGCCGCCACGCCCAGCAGCAGCAACAGCCCGCACAACAGCCTATTCACCCAGTCTCGCCTCCAGCGCGTCGCAGATCGTGGACAGGACCTTGATGCGCGCAAAATATTTGTTGTTGGCCTCCACCAGCGTCCACGGCACCTTGCTGGTGCTGGTGCGGTCGACCATATCGCTGACCGCCTGGCGGTACAGCTCCCATTTGTCGCGGTTGCGCCAGTCCTCTTCGGTAATCTTGAAGCGTTTGAAGCCGGTTTGCTCGCGCGCCTTGAAGCGCGCCAGCTGCTCATCCTTGCTGATCGCCAGCCAGAACTTCAACACGATGGCGCCGTTCTCGGTCAACTGGTGCTCGAAGTCGTTGATCTCGTAATAGGCGCGCATCCAGTCGGCCTCCGGCGCGAAGCCTTCCACCCGCTCCACCAGCACCCGGCCGTACCAGCTGCGATCGAAGACGGTGGTGCCGCCCTTGCCCGGCACATGGCGCCAGAAACGCCACAGCCAAGGCTTGTCCTTCTCCTCCTCGCTCGGCGCCGCCACCGGCACCACCCGATAGCGGCGGGCATCCAGCGCCTGGGTGATCCGGCGTATGCTGCCGCCCTTGCCGGCGGCGTCGTTGCCCTCGAACACCAGCACCAGCGAGTGGCGGGCAAAGCGCGGATCGCGCGTCAGCGTGTTCAGCCTGCCCTGCAGCTGCTCCAGCTTTTTCCGGTAGTCGTCCTTGTCCAGCTTCTGTTCCAGCTGCAGCGTGTCCAGCACCAGCTTGTTGTCTATCGGCGCCAGCAACGGCGGCGCCTCCACCCTGTCCGTCGGCGGAGCCGGCTGGCCGATGCGGCTGCGTATCGCCTCCAGTATGGTGTTGGCCACCGTCAGGTTGCGGTAGTTGGCGTCCTCGCCGTCTATGACGATCCACGGCGCATGCGAGGTATTGGTCAGCCTCAGCATGTGTTCGCCGTATTTGCGTATCTTGTCGTAGCGCTCGTAGTGCTCCCAGTCGGCCTTGCTGACGCGCCAGCTGGTGGCCGGATCCTGCTCCAGCGTCTTCAACCGCTGCTTCTGCTTGTCGCGGCTCAGGTGGAACCAGAATTTCAGCACCACCGCGCCGTCCAGCGTCAGCATCCGCTCGAAGCGCAGGATGTCGAAAATCTGCCGGTCGAAGGCGTCGCGGTCGCTGCGGTTGAACACCCGGTCGAACAGGGTATCGGAATAATAGGAGCCGAAGAACATGCCGATCCGCCCCTTGGCCGGCAGCTCGCGCCAGTAGCGCCACATCCACGGCCGCGCGCGCGCCTCGTCGTTGGCGTCGGCGAAGGCCACGGTGTGGATCAGCCTCGGGTCCAGCCACTCGTTGATCAGATTCATCGTCTCGCCACGACCGGCGCCGTCGAAACCGTGGATCAGGATCAAGACCGGAAAATCGGCCTTTTCCTTCAAATCGTACTGAACGTCCAGCAATGCCTCGCGCAGCGCCGGCATCATCTTGCGAAAAGTGTCTTTGTCTATGCTGTGCCCGATTTCGGCGGATTCAAACATGTCCACATCCTTATCCACTTGCTTAGCTTAGTTGCAGTCCCCGGTCGCCATCACTGAGTAGAACTACCAGGGCTGCGCTTGGTTCCGCCGCCGTCCAGCAAGGCGTCCAGTGCGTCCAGCAGCGCCGGCGCCGGCTCGTCGGCCCATACGCCGCAGCCGGTCTCGCCGACGCCGCGCAGAAACAGATAGCGCACGCCGCCGAAACGGCCTTGCCAATCGGCGCCGCGCGCGACGAAGTAACGCCGCAGCGCCACCAGATAAATCAGATACTGCAGATAATAATGTTCTCGCGCCACCGCCCGCAGCAGACCTTCCTCGTGATAGTCGCCGTAATCGTCGCCCAGGTGGTTGGACTTGTAGTCGATCAGATAGAAGCGGCCGCCGGCCTCGCAGACCAGGTCGACGAAGCCCTTCAGAAAGCCCCGCACGCTGGCGAAGTCGAGCTCGGCGGCGGCCTGCCGGAACGGCTCGGCCAGGCCGTGCTCCGGCTTTTGCAACACGGCGATCAGCGCCGCCACGTCCAGCTTTTTCACCGGCAGCGTGAATTCCAGCTCGATCAGCCGCTTGCCGTCGGCGACATCGCACAGGCGCGCGCCCGGAGCGATTTCGGCGCGCAATGTCGACACGATCAGCTCGCAGCCGGCGTCCAGCCATTCGGCGCCGAAACCGTGCCGGTCCAGCGCTTCCGCCACCGCCGCGCGGATGGCCTCGTCGCCGGCGCCGAAACTGATCCTCTCGAAAATATCGTGCAGGCAGATGCCGGCCTTGGCCCCGCGCGGGAAGTGGAAACGGTCGCGCAGCGGCTCCGCCTCCGGCTCGGCCTCAACCGTCCTGAGCACGCGATCGTAATCGGGGGCTTCGGCCAGATGGCTGCCGGCGTCGTGGGTCAGCGAGGTGAAGCTGGCGATTTTCCATGGCGTGAACAATTTACGTTCGAACGGCCGCGCGGCGTAGACGCGGCCCGCCTCGCGGCCGCCGGCCAGCGCCTGCCGCCCGTCTCCGTCCAGCCAGCGCGCCGCCGCGCCGCGCGCGTCGAGAAAGGCCCGCAACTGCGCCGCCACCATACCGCCGTCCAGCTCCAGCGCCTCCAACGCCGCCAGGTCGCGCGCGCGCGGCGCGTGCAGCAGCCAGGACAGCGCGGCGGTCTTCAATTCGCGCACCCAGCCCCAGGCGATGTACTGGCGGTATTGGGCGCGGGTCAGCGCCACGTACAGCAGGCGCAGCTTCTCGGCCAGCAGCTCGCTCCTGGCCGCCTGCCGGACGCCGTCGTCCGCGGCCGCCTCCGGCGCCAGCCACGGTTCGTCGCCGTCGTGATAGCTCCAGAAACTGGCGCCGCGCCGCTCCAGCGCGCCGTTCCACAAAAAGGGGCAGAACACCACCGGATACTGCAGGCCCTTGGAAGTGTGGACGGTAACGATCTTGACCAGCGCGGCGTCGCTTTCCAGCCTCAGCACCGCGTTCTCGCCGCGCGGCGGATCGGCGACGCGGGCGGAAAACCACGACAGCAGCGGCGCCATGCCCTGGCGGCCCTCGCTCTCTTGCTGGATCAACTCGGCCAGATGGCCGAGATTGGTCAGCCGCCGCTCGCCGTCCGGCAGCGGCAACAGCCGCTCCGCCGCCCGCTCGCGCGCGAAATAATGCCGCCAGGCGGCCATGAAGCCGCGCTCACGCCAGCGTTGGTGATCGTCGGCGTTCTTCAGCAGCTGCCGCTCCCAGCGCGCCTCGTCCTCCAGCTCCGTCTTGATCTGCGCGGCGTCGAGTCCGGCCAGCTCTGTGGCCAGCGCGCGCCTGAGCCTGCCCTCGTTGGCCGGCTCGGCCCAGGCATGCAGCAGGGCCAGCATGTCGCCGGCCTCGCGGCTGGCGAACACGCTCTCCTGAGTCAGCGCCACGCTGGCCACGCCGCGCGCGCGCAATTCGCTCCTCACGCGGTCGCCCTGGCTGTGGGTGGCCACCAGCACCGCGACGTCGCCGCCGGCCAGCGGCCTCCTCGACTCGCCCCTGACGATGGCGGCGCGGCCCGCGACTGCCAGCGTCAGCAAGCGGGCGATCTCGTCGGCGCAGGCTTCGGCCGCGGCCTGCTCGGCCACCTCCTTGCTCAATTCCTTTTCGCCGGCCGCTATCCACTGCGCATTGAACGGCGCGCGGTCGTCGTCGACCTCCAGCCGGCCGCCGGACGACGGGCTGGCCGCCACCGGCTGGTAGGCGATGCCGTCGAGCAAAAAGGGCAGCTCGCGGCCGAACAGCGCGTTGACGGTGGCGACCAGCGGCTCGTCGGAACGACGGTTGGTGTCCAGCGTGTACTGGCGCTCGGCGTCGTGACGGGCGGCCAGGTAGGCGAAGATGTCGGCGCCGCGAAAACTGTAGATCGCCTGTTTCGGATCGCCGACCAGGAAGACCGGCCGGGCCTCCTCGACGAAGCAGCGGCGGAAGATGCGATATTGCGTCGGATCGGTGTCCTGGAACTCGTCGATCAGCGCCACGGAGAAGCTGCCCGCCACCTGCGCCGCCAGCAGCGGACCGGTTTGCGGATGGTCCAGCGCCGCGCCGAGGTCGGTCAGCAAGTCGTCGAAGCTGCGGCTGCGCTCGACGCCGCGTCGCCGCGCCAACTCCTCGTTGGCCCAGGCGATCAGCTCCAGCTTCAGCCCGGCCAGCGAATTGGCCACCTGGTCCATATAGACGTCCCAGGCCGCGAGCCAGGCCTCCATCCGCTCGAACAACGGATGGACCGGCGCGTCGCCGCCCTTCTTCATGCCCTTGGCCAGCGCCTCCGGCCTCAGCTTGTCCAACAGCTTGCGGCTGTCGCTGTCCAGCTCCGGCAGCGCGTCCGGCAAGGCCAGCCAGCCGCGCAGATTGCCGGCGACGCGTGCCATCGTGTCCGGCCGGTAGATATTGGCCTTGAAACCGGGATGGGCGAGGAACAGCGCCAAGCCCGCCTCGGCCAGCTCGGGATCGCAGGCCAAAGCCTGCCAGCGCTCGAAGACCAGCCGCTGCGCGGTCTCCAGCCGGACGGCGTCAGGCGCCCGCAGCTTCAGATAGGGCTTGGACAGATAGGGGCGGATCTCGGCCAGCCAGGCGTCCGGCGTCTCCCGCCTCTCCACCAGCACCTGGGCCAGCAGCGGCGCGGCGACGATGCGGCGGCGCCAGAAGTCGTCGACGATCTCGGCCAACCTGGCCGCGTCGTCCTCGACCAGCTCGGCCTGGAAGGTCTGGCCGCTCTCGAAGGCGGCGTCGGTCAGCACCCGCTGACAGAAGCCGTGAATGGTGTAGATGGCGGCGGCGTCGAAGCCGTTGACCGCGGCGGTCAGCCGTTGCCGCGCCTGCTCGCGCGCCGCCCCCGGCGGAAAGCGGACGGCCAGCGCCTGCAGGAAGTCGTCGCCGCCGGTCTTGCCTTCCAGCAGGGCCAGCATCTCGCCGAGGCGGCGGCGCAGCCTGTCGCGCAGCTCGGCGGTGGCGGCCTTGGTATAGGTGACCACCAGTATCTGCTCGATGGACGGCGGCGGCGCGCCGTCGCGCGCCTCCAGCAGCAGCCGGGCGAACAGCGCGGCGATGGTCCAGGTCTTGCCGGTGCCGGCCGAAGCCTCGATCAGGTTGACGCCCGACAGCGGGCAGTTCAGCGCGTCCAGCGCCTGCGGCGCGTTCATTCCTCGCCTCCCTGCAGCCGTTCGGCCAACGGCAGCAGCAGTGTCTCCGCCAACTGGCCGAACAGCGGATCGTCCAGCGGCGACTGATGGCGGAAGGCCAGCGCGATCGCCGGCTCGTCCTTCTGCGCGACGCCGTCGCCGAGAATGAAATTGGGCTCCCACTTCTGCCAGGCGGCGGCCAGCGCCTTGTCCTGCTTGTCCGGATTCTTGGCCAGCGCCTCGGCGTAGGCCCAGCTGGTACGGCCGAAGAACGGCAAGGGCTGGGCCTGGCCCTGGCGCCAGCGGACCAGCCACGGCGTCAGCAGGCCGGCGGCGTCGATCTCGTCGTAAAGCAGCGTGCTGCCGGCGTCGTCGTAGCAGGCGCTGTGCGGAACGACGCCGGCCGGCCTCGCCGCGCACAGGATCAGATGGCCCAGCCACAGCGCGACGCGCTGGGCGGCGTTCATCTTGCCGACGATGAAGTCCAGCCGGCCCTCGGGCCGCAGACCGTACAGCTCGCCGACCACGGTGAAGCCGGCGATGTCCAGATGCACCGGCTGCGGCGGCAGCGCCTCCTCGCCTAGCGCGCGCGGCAGCCGGCCGGCCAGCCGGACGCTGGCCCGACCCTCCTCTTGCAGCCAGGCCTGGCCCAGTTCGCCGCAGGGCAGCAGGCCGGCGGCGGCCACCCGCTCCCGCGCCGGCGCCGACGGCCTGCGGTGCAGCATCGCCTCCACCAGCTGGCGGCGCAGCGCCTGGCTGGCGTCGCGCTCCATCGCGAACGGCTCGCGCGCCGGCTGCGCGTCCCCGCCATAGGCGACGCGCAACGCCAGCCGGTCGGCCAGCCAGGCCCGCGCCGGGTTCTGCCAGAAGCGGATGAAATCGTGCAGATTGACCACCGTCGCCGCCGCCTCGTCCGGCAGCGGCGCGACGAACGGCGCCGGCTCGGCCGGCGGCGCGGCCAGCGCGGCGGCGAAGACCGGCTCGAAGCTGGCCAGCCTCGCGTCGCCGCCATCGAAGGCGCTGGGCGAGAACGGCTGCAGCGGATGACGCAGCGTCAATCGCGCCGCCATGTCCTCGCCGCACATCGCCGACAGCGTGTCCAGCAGCTCCGACACCAGCGGCGACGGCGGCAGCGTCTCGCCACTGCGCGCCGACTGGCCGACATAAGACAGATACAGCCACCCACGCGCCGACAGGATGGCCTCCAGGAATAGATAGCGGTCGTCGAAACGGCGCGAACGGTCGCCGCGGCGCGGGTTGCGCGCCACCAGGTCAAAGCTGACCGGCCGCTCGTCGCGCGGATAGGCGCCGTCGTTCATCCCGACCAGGCACAGCGTGCGGAATGGTATCGAGCGCATCGGCACCATCGCGCAGAAGGTCACGCCGCCGGACAGGAAGCCCTGGGCCGACGACAGCGACAGCTTGCGCAGCAGCCAGTCCCGCGCCACGGCCAGGCCAACCGGCCGGTCGAAACCGGCCAGTTCGGCATCCTCGGCCAACTCGGCGAAGGCCTCGCGCAGCAACTCCAGCGCCGCCTCGTCGTCGCCGTCGGCCAGGAACAGCCGCTCGCCGGCCTGATGGAAGCGCCGCGCCCAGTCCTGCGGCGACGCCGGCCGCGCCCACTCGTCGGCCAGCGCGTCCAGCGCGTCGTAGAAAACGGCGAAACGCGCCAGCGTCTCGCCCAGCTGCCCCTGGGCGGCGGTGTGCGGCAGCAGGCCGGCGAACAGGCCGGCGTCGTCCCCGGCCAGGGCCGGCGGCAGCACGGTGCCCAACAGCAGCCGATCCAGCCCCCAGCGCCAGGTGTAGGCGGCCTCGGCCGGCAGGCCCAGCGACGCCTTGTGCGCCGCGCTCCGCCCCCAGCGGATGCCGGCGACGCGCACCCAGTCCTGGACGAAGGCCAGATCGGCGTCCGCCAGATCGAAACGCGCCAGCAGCGCCGGGCAGTCGAGCAGCGCCAGCACCTCGTCGGCGGCGAAGCGGGAATCGGCCAGCTGCAAGACGGCGGCGTAGCTGGCCAGCAGCGGCTGCTCGCGCTCGACGCGCCGGTCGGCGATGCTGTACGGGATATTGGGCGCGTCGTCGCGGCGGCCGAACACCGCGTCGATATACGGCGCGTAGCCGTTGATGTCCGGTGTCAGCACCGCCACGTCGGCCGGACTGAGCTTGGGATCGGCGGCGAACATCGCCAGCAGCCTGTCCTTCAGCGCCTCCAGCTCGCGCATCGGGCCATGGCAGGCGTGCACCTCGACCGAGTCGTCCGCCGGATCGAAGGCGCGCGGCAGCTGCGACGGATCGTTGAGCTGCAGGATGTCCCGCTGCAGTCGGGCGAGCAGGCTGTCGCCGCCAGGCGCCGTGAACAGCGGTCTGGCGTCCAGTTCGGCGTCCTCGGCGATCAGCTCGAAGAAGTCGCGCCCCTGCTTGCCCAACGACGCCAGCAACGGATGGCCCTCGCTGGCGAACAGATCGCCGGCCTGCCTGAGCTTCAACTTGCGGCGCGCGTCGACAATGTCGCCCCAGTACGCCTCGCAGGGGTTCAGCGTGAACAGGCAGACGTCGGTCAGCTCGGCCAGCCGCTTGACCAGCGCCAGATACATCGGCGCCAGCGACGCGATGCCGAATAAGGTCACCCGCGGCGGCAGATGTTCCGGCTTCAGGTCCGCGAAGAACTGATCCAGCATGCGCACGCGGTGGCGGCCCGGATCGCTTTCGGCCAGCCGCCGCCACAATGCCGCCTGCCAGGCCTCGTCGTCGCCCAGGCCCGACAGCTCGCCGGCCTCCCAGGCGCGTATCCAGTCCGGGCGGAACACCAGGTACTGGTCGAAGATGTCGGCGATCTTGCCGGCCAGCTCGAAAGCCGCGGCCTCTCCGCCCTCCAGGTAATGGATCACCGGCTCGAACGGTTCGCCCTCCAGCGTGGGCAGCAGGGCCAGCAGCCGCCAGGCCAGCACCTCGGGCACGAAGGCCGACTTGCGCGGCAGATCCGGCATCACCTTCTGCATCAACCGCCAGGCGAAGGCGGCCGGCAGCGCGAAATCGATGTTGGCGGCCACGCCGGCCTCGCGCGCGACGTCCAGCGTGATCCAGCGCCCCATGCCCCGGCTCTGCACGATCACGGTCTCCGCCGCGAACGGATCGGCCAGCGGCATCGCCCGCGTCATGCCGCAGAACAGCTCGCCCAGTTGCTCGAGACGGTTGGATTGGTAGAGAAACAGCATGGAATGGTGCGCGCGCGCCTGGATGCGGATATGGCCGGATTGTAGCATCGCGCGGCGGCCGGCCGGCGAACCGGCGGCGATTGACGCCCGTCAATGCCGGCTTCGCGCCGATGACATTCAATGCCGCCATGCCATCGACATCACCCATTCCCGCCGCCGGACGCGCGGACGCACTCGCTACAAAACGCCGCCCGCGCCGTGTACCATGGCCGGCATCGGCGCGCCCCGCGCCTCACCGATCGACCCGCCATGTATCCATATTTGATCGTCAAGCACGCCCACATGGGCTTCGCCTATCTGTCCATCCTACTGTTCGCCGCCCGCGGCGCGCTGATGATGGGCGGCCGCGGCCATCTGCTGCAAAACAAGCCGCTGCGCATCCTGCCGCACGTGATAGACACCCTGCTGCTGGCCTGTGCCATCGCGCTGGTGGTGATCGGCGGCTGGCCCGTTCTGCAGAGCCCCTGGCTGCTGGCCAAGATCGCCGGCCTGGTCGCTTACGTGATCCTGGGCACCATCGCGCTGCGCGGTTCCACGCCGCGGCGGCGCGCAACGGCCTTCATCGCCGCCTTGCTCACCGTGATCTACATCGTGCTGGTGGCCAAAACCAAACTGGTCCTGCCTCTGCCCTGATCCGGGGTGCCGGCTTGACTGCGCCGGCCGCGGCTTCTAGGACACAGTAGGGACGCGTGATGCAGCCCCTTATCCCGTTCCCGTCCCCGGAGTCCGCCGCCAGATGATCCGCGCCCTTCCCGCCGTCTTCCGAAACGACGCCGGCTTTTCGCTGCTGGAACTGCTGATCGCGCTGGCCCTGGTCGCCATCGTCGTCGGCATCGCCGTCCCGACCTACCAGGGCTATATGCAACGCGGCCGCCGCAGCGACGCGCTGGACGCGCTGTACCAGCTGCAACAGGCGGAACTGCGCTACCGCGGCTTCCATCCCGGCTACGCCTCGGGCCTGGGCGAATTGAAGACGCCGTTCGCCGGCGGCGCCAGCCGCCAGGGCTATTACCGGCTGGAAACCGGCATCCCCGACGGCGGCCAGCCGGCCTCCAGCTATTTCATCCGCGCCACCGCCATCGCCGGCGGCGCCCAGTCAGGCGACGCCGAGTGCCGGACCATCACGCTGACCCAGCGCCAGCACACTGTGACGCAGGAGCCGCTGCCCTGCTGGGGCAAGCGATGAGGCGCCGCCAGCGCGGACTGACGCTGATCGAGCTGGCCGTGGTGGTCTCGCTGGCGGCCCTGCTGCTGACCCTGGCGCTGCCGGCGCTGGGCAACTGGATCGCGCGCCAGCAGTTGCAGGGGACGCTGGACGACGTCCGCTACGGTCTGGCGCTGGCGCGCAAGGCCGCCACGACTCGCCAAAAACGGATCTGGGTCGAATTCGGCCAGAGCGGCGACGGCTGGCGGATGAAAATATCGGAACAGGAAAACAGCCCGGGCTGCGACCCCGCCCGCGACCTGCGCTGCCTCGGCAGCGATCAGCATGCCGGCATCGCGCTGTCGTCCACCCCGCCGCTGCCGCAAAAGCTGGCCTTCTCGCCGCTTAGAGGCATGCCCCAGGACGCGGCCGGCCGGCCGCTGAAACAGCTGGACCTGCACCTGGCGCGCGCCGGTTGCCGCTCGGCGCAGCTGACGCTGCTGGCCACCGGCCTGTTCGTCACCACCGCGGGCAGCTGCCCATGAGGACGCAGCAAGGCGTCAGCCTGCTGGAACTATTGGTGGGTATGACCATAGGCTTGCTGTTGCTGCTGGCGGTGTCCGGCCTGCTGGTCGGCCTGCTGGAAAGCCAGGCCCGGGAGCGACGGCAGGCGCAACTTGGGGAAATGCTGGACGGCGCGCTGTCGCTGATGGCGATGGAGCTGCGCCGCGCCGGCTACTGGAACGGCGACGGCGATCCGGCCGCCAACCCATACGGCCGCATCCACATCGAACAAGGCGGCCGCTGCCTGCGCTACGGCTACGACACCCCGCCGGACGGCAAGCCCGGCACCCAGCGCCTTTTCGCCTTCCGCCTGCGCCGCGACGGCGCCGGCCGCGGCGAGATCCAGCGGCTGGAAGCGGACCCGGCCGACTGGCGATGCGACGCCGACGACGCGCGCTGGAACAAGCTCAGCCGAGTCGACATCGGCAATGTCGAAACCTTGCGTTTCCGCCGCAACACCGACGGCAGCGCCATCGAGCTTGAAGTGGCCGCGCGGGCGCCGACCAGCGCCGCCGACGAGCGCGTCGACATCCACGCGCTGGTGACGCTGCGCAACCGGCCGGTGGTGGAGGTCTCGCCATGAGCGCGCCGCGCCGGCCGCGCGGCCTGGCCACGCTGTTCGCGGTGCTGACCCTGCTGACCATCGCCAGCCTGGTGCTGCTGGCGGCCTCGCGCCAGCTGGTGCTGGCCCACGCCAACGCGCAGAACCAGCACCGCTACCACCAGGCGCTGAACTATGCCGAAGAGGGCCTGCGGCAAGGCGAGCGGGCGTTGGCCGCCGGCCTGCCGCTGCCGAACGACGCGCGCTTCCGCCTGAAGCAGCAAACCGTGTCGCAGCCTCCCGGCCTGATCGTCCTCCACAGCACCGGCCTGTACGACGGCCACGAAGTGACCGTGCAGCGCGCCTTCCGCCCAGCCGCCGGCGGCGACGCCAGCCCCGAGGCGCTGTCCATCGTCGGCGATCTGGACCTCGGCGGCTCGGTCAATCTCCTCAGCGACAAGCCGGTGGACATGACGGTGGACGGCAAGGTGACGCTCGGCGGCTCGGTCACCGGCATCGCCACGCTGCTGAGCACCAGCGACATCGTCGTCAGCGGTCCGCAGGCCATAGACGTGCTGCACGCCAACGGCAATATCGAGCTGGGCAACGGCAGCTACAAGACGGTGAAGGCGGTCGGCAATCTGACGCTGCGCGGCGACGCCTCCATCGCCACGCTGGCGCGGGTCAACGGCAAGGCGGCCTTCCTCAGCAGCCCCGGCGCCGATCCGGCGGTGGCCCGGGCCGAGGTCAAAGGCGACGTCGAGATCGCGATGGGCGGCGCCCGTTTCGGCGAGCTCTACACCGAGGGCTCGGTGCGCGTCCGCCAGATGGGCGGCATGGCCAAGCTGAACGCCCAGCGCGATGTCGACATCGAAGGCTGGGGCGCGCCGGTCAGCGGCACCGTCGGCGGACGCACCAGCTATAACCGCGGCAATCCCGACATGCGCATCGCCATCGACCCGCAGTTGAAGCTGCGGCTGGAGCCGGTGCCGCTGGTCCAGCTGAAACGGCCGCGCATCGACGCCTACGACTACCGCGGCGAGGCCCATTACCTGTTCCGCCACGACGCCGCCGGCCGGATCGAGGTCGTCGTGCGCAAGATCCACGGCCTGAACGACGGCGTCTACCGGCTGGGGCTGTCCCCGGACGGCCAGCAGGCCAACTATCTGTGCCGCGACACCGACAGCCAGGGTCGCTGCCACCGCGGCGAGCCGGCGCAGCGCATCTGCCACGGCTATTCGCCGCAGAACGATTGCTTCGCCGGCAGCCGGCCCGGCGCGTGGAAGCTGGGCGGCACGACGATGGCGCCCGGCGTGCTGTGGTTCGACGGCGATCTGGAAATCGGCAACGGCAGCTATCACAACAGCTTCATCGCCAGCGGCAATATCGCGACCAGCGGCCAGCACGAGAGCTATGCCGTCAACTACGCCGGCCGCGTCGGCGTCTGCGACAACGCCGGCTTCCCCACGCTCTACCCCGAGGACTACTGCCGGCAGGGTCAATTCAAGCCGCGGCCGATAGGCAACGCCGTGCTGCTGGCAGGCGGCTACGTCGACGGCCGCTTCCAGGGCGGCAACATCACGCTGGGCGCGTTCACCAAGGTCTACGGCAACGTCTGGGCCGGCAATATGCTGTTCTCGGCCGGCAGCACCACGATACATGGCTACGTCAGCGCGGTGTTGCAGGGCGGCGGCGGCCAGCCGCACCGCTGGGGCGGCAGCACCACGATAGACCTGCGCGAGCTGCCGGAATCGTTCCATCCCGACAATGGTTCCGGCGGCGGCGACGGCGGCCAACCGCGCGCGCTCCAGCCGCTGCCTTACAGCTGGATGGACAGCGGAGCCAACTGATGAAACGCCAGACCGGCTTCACCCTGCTGGAAATGATGATCAGCCTGCTGGTGCTGGCGGTGGGCGTGCTCGGCCTGCTGGGGCTGCAGGCCGAACTGCTGCACAGCCAGTTCGCCGCCAACGACTACAATACCGCCACCAATCTGGCGCAATCGGCGCTGGAGCAGCGCCACCACGGCGCCGCCGGCGAATGCGACCACGCCGGCTACGCGCCGGCCGCCGCCAGCGGCACGCTGGCGCGCTTCCAGTGCCGCAGCAACGCCGCCAGCGGCACCGCCAATGTCGACGTGCAATGGGTGGACAGCCAGGGCGAAACCAATGTCCTGAGCCTGAGCGCGCCGGAGCATTGAGCGTCGCGGCTCTCCGCCTGACGCGTTGACCCAGCGCAATGGCCGCCCCGTCGCCCTCTGCTACTGTCTGCGCATTGACATTTCCCCGACCTCCGATGCCAGCCAGACAGCAACTGCCGGAACTGGTGTGCCCGGCGGGCAGCCTGCCCGCGCTCAAGGCCGCCGTCGACAACGGCGCCGACACCGTTTACTTCGGCCTGAAGAACGACACCAACGCCCGCAACTTCGCCGGCCTCAACTTCGACGACCACACCGCCCGCGTCGGCATACGTTACGCCCGCGACCGCGGCCGGCAGGTGCTGTTGGCGATCAACACCTATGCCCAGGGCGGCGACACCGCCCGCTGGCGGCGCGCGGTGGACCAGGCCGCCGATCTCGGCGTCGACGCGGTGATCCTGGCCGATATCGGTCTGCTCGACTACGCCAGCCGCCATCATCCCGGCCTGCGGCTGCATCTGTCGGTGCAAGGTTCGGCCACCAGCCACGAAGCGATCCGGCTGATGCACGAGCAGTTCGGCATCCGCCGCGCGGTGTTGCCGCGGGTGCTGACGCTGGAGCAGGTGCGCCAGGTGATCGCGCGCAGCCCGGTCGAAATCGAGGTATTCGGTTTCGGCAGCCTGTGCGTGATGGCCGAGGGACGCTGCCTGCTGTCCAGCTACGCCACCGGAGAATCGCCGAACGGCCACGGCGTCTGCTCGCCGGCCAAGTTTGTCGAATGGCGCAACAGCGACGACGGTCTCGACGCGCGGCTGGCCGGCATCCTGATCGACCGTTACGAGCACGACCAGCCGGCCGGCTATCCGACATTGTGCAAGGGCCGCTTCGACGTGCAGGGCGACACCTATTACGCGCTGGAGGAGCCGACCAGCCTGAATGTGCTGGCCGTACTGCCGCAGTTGCGGGAAATCGGCGTCTCCGCGATCAAGATCGAAGGACGCCAGCGCAGCCCGGCCTATGTCGCCCAGGTGACGCGCGCGCTGCGCCAGGCGCTGGACGCCGCCGGACGCGACGGCGAACGCTATCGGCCGTCGCCGGAATGGCAACAGGCCTTGTCGAGGGTGGCCGAAGGCTGCCAACAGACGCTGGGCGCCTACGACCGCCCATGGAAATGAATACCGCCGAGGATGCCCGCATGCCCCCGATACCGCTGAAACTATCGCTCGGCCCGCTGCTGTTTTTCTGGCCGCGCGAGCAAGTGCTGCGTTTCTACGCCGACGCCGCGGACTGGCCGCTGGACACCCTCTATCTGGGCGAAACAGTGTGCGGCCGCCGCCAGTTGCTGCGCAGCGGCGACTGGATCGCGCTGGCCGCCGAGCTGGCCGCCGCCGGCCGTGAAACCGTATTGTCCTGCCAGGCGCTGATCGAGAGCGAATCCGATCTCAAACGGGTGCGCAAACTGATCGACAACGGTCAGCTCGCCATCGAGGCCAACGACCTCGGCGCCGTCCGGCTCGCCCGCGACAAACGGCTGCCCTTCGTCGCCGGCCACCATCTGAACCTGTACAACACCGACGCGCTGGCGGTGATGCGCGGATTCGGCGCCCGCCGCTGGCTGCCGCCGCTGGAAATGAGCCGCGACACGCTGGCCGCGCTGCTGGCCGAGGCCCGCCGCCGCGGTCTGGACATCGAGACCGAGGTGTTCGCCTGGGGACGGTTGCCGCTGGCGCTGTCGTCCCGCTGCTTCACCGCGCGCCACTACCGGCTGAGCAAGGACGACTGCCAGTTCCGCTGTCTAGAGCATCCGGACGGCCTGCGCCTCGCCACCCGCGACGGCCAGGGCTTCCTCGCCATCAACGGCATACAGACGCTGTCCGACGGCTGCCAGGCGCTGCTGCCTCATTTGGACGACATCGCCGCCATCGGGGCCGACCGCGTGCGCATCAGCCCTCAATCCGCCGACACCGGCGCCGTGGTGCGGGCCTTCCGACAACGGCTGGACGGCGCGCCGGCGGCGAAACTGTTGTCCGGCCTGCGCCCCGCGGCGCCGGGCGAACTGGTGGACGGCTACTGGCGCGGCCGGGCCGGCATCCACACACTGGAGAACGACGATGCGCGTCCCTGACTTCGCCTTGCCCGCCGCCGCGGCCCGCCTGCTGTCCCGGCTGCCCGCCGCCCCGCCCAGCCGCCTGCTCGCCGCCGCGCTGAACCGCCTGATCGACAGCGGCGCGCTGCCGGCCGACGCCTCGCTGCTGGCCGGCAAGCGCTTCGCGCTGGAGTTGCGCGACGCCGGCCTGACGCTGCGCCTCGCCGCCGACGAGAAAGGCTTTCGCGCCGGAAGCGGCCAGGCCGATCTGCGGCTGTCCGCCAGTTGCGCCGACTTCGCCCGCCTGCTGCTGCGCGAAGAAGACCCAGACACGCTGTTCTTCCAGCGCCGCCTGATCGTTGAGGGCGATACCGAACTGGGCCTGCTGGTCAAGAATCTGCTCGACAGCATAGACTGGAGCCAGACCCCGCTGGCGCGGCTGTTGGCGGCCTAAGAGCCTGTTCACGATCTTTTTGCGGCATCGGCCGTTTTCTGCCGGATGCAGGGCGCGGAAAACGGCTCACCGCAGTGCGCTCACTGCAAGAGACGTTTGACAAAGCCATGCGCCGACAGAAGGCGGCCCCAAAGGGCAGCCCAAACAGGAGGTCATCTGCCGCGTTGTCGGGCTAGGCCTTGGAATCACCAAGGCCTACGCCCTCCGCCTTGCATCTGGCCTCCTGTGTTGGGCTGCGCTGCTCGCAAAAAGATCGTAAACAGGCTCTAGAACCTGTTCGCGATCTTTTTGCGGCATCGGCCGTTTCTGGATGCGGGGCGCGGAAAGCGGCCCCGAAGGGCCGCGCTCGCTTGCCCCGCCTTCCACGATGGACTAGCAATGAAGCTGGACCTGTCGCGGATGGGGAGCATGAGAAACTACTGGCCGTTCAGCACGCGCCGCATCCGGATCGAGTTGGCCCTGATCGCCCTGTTCAACCTGGTCAGCTTTCTGCTGTTCGTGCACTTCGAGTTGTTCGACAAACTGGATGACTGGTTCCACCTCCATCCGGACAGCTCGCTGGACGAGGTGCTGCTGATAGGCTTCACGCTGGCGCTGTCGATGTCGCTGTTCGCCGTCCGTCGGCTGCGCGAGGCGCGCAGCCTGCTGCGGGCATTGCGCCGGCAGGCCGAACGCGACGACGTCACCGGGCTGGCCAACCGCCGCCGCGCCAATCAGGCCTTGCAGCGCGAAACCGAGCGCAGCTGCCGCTTCGGCCGACGCTACTCGGTGCTGCTGATCGATCTCGACCACTTCAAGAGCATCAACGACCGGCATGGACACCAGGTCGGCGACGCCGTGCTGCAGCGCTTCGGCAAGGTGCTGCAGAAACGCGCGCGCCAGCTGGACACCGTGGCGCGCTGGGGCGGCGAGGAATTCATCGTCATCTGCCCCGAAACCGAGCTGGCAGGCGCGCTGACGCTGGCCGAAAACATCCGCCAGCTGCTGCTGGAAACCGACTTCTCCCCGGCGTCCGCCGTCACCGCCAGCATAGGCGTGGCCACGCTCGCCGACGACGACACCCCGGACAGCCTGGTCCACCGCGCCGACATGTGCCTGTACGCCGCCAAGCAGGCCGGCCGCAACCAGGTCGTCGGCCATGTCGACACCGCCGCGCCGCCATGAAAAAAGGCCGGCTGCACAGCCGGCCTCCTTCGCATCCGCGCCAGGCGGAATCAGGCCACGCTTACGCCCTGCTGCAGCGCGTTGCGCTTGGCGCTCAGATCGAGTCCGGGCAGATCAGCCATGATGTCCGGATGGTCGGCCAGCTTCTCCACGACGAAATCGACGAACACGCGGGTGCGCGGCGCGATGTGGTCGCGGTGCGGGAAGCAGATATAGATCGACCGCTCCAGCGACACCATGTCGGTCAGCACCGGCTCCAGCTCGCCGCTGCGGATCATGTGGACCACCTCGTGGCCCGGCAATTGCGCCACGCCCATGCCGAGGCGCGCCAGCTCGGCGACCGCCTCCATGTCGTTCAAGGTGTAGGTCCCGTTGACCTCAAGCGGAATGCGTTCGCCCTTGCGGTCGAACTCCCACTTGAACAAGCGGCCGGACGTCGGAAACTGGAAGTTGATGCAGTCGTAGCCGCCAAGCTCCTCCGGCGACGACGGCCGGCCGTGGCGGTCCCAGTAATCGGGCGAGGCCACCACATAAAGCGGCATCTGGGCCAGATTGCGCGCCACCATCCGGCTGTCCGGCATCATGCCGGTGCGCACGCCGACATCGTAGCCGTCCTCGATCAAATCGCTGAAATGATCGTCCAGGCCGAAGAACACCCGCACCTTGGGGTAGCGTTCGCAGAACTCCCCCATGATGGGCAGGATGAAACGGCGGCCGAAGGAATTGGGCATGCTGACGCGCAAATGGCCGGCCGGCTCGTCGCGGCTGGCCTTCAGCTGGTTGATCGCGGAATCCAGATTGTTGACCGGGCCGCGGCACTGCGCGTAGAAACGGCGGCCGTCCTCGGTCAGCGTCAGCTGACGGGTGGTGCGGTTGAACAGGCGTACTTCCAACTCCTGTTCCAGGCGGGCGATGCTCTGGCTGATCGCGGCCGGCGATACGCCGAGCTTGCGCGCGGCGTCCGAAAAGCTGCCGTTTTCAGCCGTGGTCATGAAGACCATCAGTGCTTTTAAGGTATCCATAAGCGGGGCGATTCCTGAACTGGCATGATTGCGCATCCGGCAAGTCCGTCAGACCAGACCACAAGCACAACCGTTCACAGGATTGAATGTATTTTATTTAAAAAGCTTACATCAATCCTGCACAGTATTGAAGGTTACATTTAAAAAACCGTTATCTCGACTCCGGCTGCGCCATCCACAAATCTCACATCCCCAACTCGTCCGGCCAGGAACGGCATCCTGCCTCCGCCTTCCCTGCCTGCCTTAATCTTTTTTATGCAAGGTAATTATGCGCTTTAAAGCGTTTACTTGCCAGAATTTATTAGCTTTCACTTACAATTTATGTCATTTGACTGGCGCGAGAATGCGACACACCCGCATTGCCAGCAGGAAAAGGGCGATTTCCCGTCGTGACTATAAACCTGAATCCGCATGTAAATTAACAAGCACTAATAAATACAGGAAAATATCGTACCGGAGAATATCAAACCATTTGAATTTTTCAGAATCAAAACTACCGAGAAAAGTCAAACCATTTTGCCAGCTAGCATGTTTCCATTTGTAAAAAGTGAATTTATGACAAATAAAACGATGAATTATCAGTAATTTTCCTAAGATTCTCGACTGTACAAATTTGGTATACTCAAGGACACAAAAAACAACAATGCATATAGCCTTTAACGTACCGGGCCTTACATGCAACAAGCATGTAAGCTACTATTAATTCGGCAGTAATAATCCGTACAGATTGTATACTTCCGGCATGGAAAAAATCGATGTGCGCAAGCTTGAACTGGCCGCCCGTGAGCAGCTGAGGCGTACCGCTATCCGGATGTACAAGCGAGGCCGGTCTCAAGCCAGTATTGCCGAAGAACTCGGGCTGCGCCGCCCCACCATTTCCGCCTGGGTGGTGCGTGAGGCAGCACTAGGTGCGCAGGGATTCAAAGAACAGAAGCGCGGTCGCGCCGAAGGCACCGGCCGTCGGCTGACCGAGGCGCAGGAAGCCCGGATCAAGCAGGACATCGTGGATCGCACGCCAGACCAGATGAAGCTGAGGTTTGCCCTGTGGAGTGCTCAGGCGGTCAAGGCTGTAATCAAGCAGATGTTTCTGATCGATCTGCCGATCCGTACTGTCCGTCTGTACTTGGCCCGCTGGGGCTTTACGCCGCAGCGCCCGCTCAAACGCGCTTATGAGCAGCGACCGGCAGCAGTCGAGAAATGGCTCAAGGAGGAATACCCGGCTATCGTCGCGCGTGCCAAAGCGGAAATGGCTGAAATCAGCTGGGGCGACGAATCGGCGGTGTCGAGTGTTGAGCACTTTCCGCGTGGCTACGCCCCAAAAGGCCAAACCCCAGTTCTGGTGTTATCCCAATCGAAAAGAGCGCGCATCAACTTGATTTCGGCCATTACCAACCAAGGCAAGATGCGCTTCATGCTGTACCGGGAGACCTTGACGGCCCGGGTGCTGATCAAGTTTCTGATGCGGCTGATCCGTGATGCTGGCGGCAAGAAGGTGTTCTTGATCCTCGACAACTTGCGCGTGCATCACAGCAAGCTGGTGCAAGCATGGTTGGAGGAGGAAGAGAACAAGAAGGCGATTGAGTTGTTCTTCCTGCCCAGCTACTCACCGGAACTGAACCCGGATGAATACTTGAACGGCGACCTGAAGGCCAGAATGAGCGCAGGTGAGCCGGTTCGATCAGACGGTCAACTTCAAGGGAAAGTGCTGTCCCATTTACGCTCATTGCAGAAGCAGCCGGCCAGAATCCGGTCGTACTTCCGGCATGAAAAAATCCGCTACGCGGCATGAGCTTTCTGTACGGTATTTGACTGCCGGATTAATATCTGCGTGTGTAACCCCATCAAACCAAGGAAGCCCCGCTCATGGTGATCTCGAAACCCATCAGTGCAAGACCGCTCCCCGCCGGCCTCACCGCGTCGCAGCAATGGACATTGCTGGAGTGGATCCACATGGCCGGGCACATCGAGACCGAAAACGAGCTGAAAGCCTTTCTCGACACGGTCCTGGCGCAAGCGCCGTCCGACCGCATCGTGCTGGCGCTCGGCCGGCTCAATCATCAGAATCAGATTCAGCGTCTGGAGCGGGTTCTCAACGTCAGCTATCCGACGGAATGGCTGGATCAGTACATGAAGGAAAACTACGCGCAGCACGATCCCATCATGCGCATACATGTCGGCCAAGGGCCGGTCATGTGGGAAGAACGCTTCAGCCGGGCGAAGGGCTCCGAGGAAAAGCGCTTCATCGCCGAGGCCGCGATGAACGGCATGGGCAACGGCGTGACCTTCAGCGCCGCCTCCGAACGCAATAATATCGGCAGCATCCTGTCCATCGCCGGACGCGAGCCCGGTCGCAACGCCGCTCTGGTGGCCATGCTGAACTGCCTGACGCCGCATCTGCACCAGGCAGCCATCCGCATCTCCAATCTGCCGCCGGCCTCGCCGAGCAATATGCCGCTATCGCAACGCGAATACGACATTTTCCACTGGATGAGCCGCGGCAAGACCAACTGGGAAATCGCCACCATCCTCGACATCAGCGAGAGGACGGTGAAGTTTCACGTCGCCAACGTGATCCGCAAACTTAATGCGAATAATCGTACTCACGCCATTGTTCTGGGCATGCATCTGGCAATGCAACCCGCGACCGTAGCGAACGAATGACCTCCGGTTTCATTTCGTTCCAGTCGAAATAGCCAGCCATAGACAGCACCCCGCCCTCCAGCGCGCGCGGCACGCCGACCGGCCTGACCGGCAAACCCATCGATGCCAGCCGACGGTACATGCAAGGCTCGACCACGAAATACATCCAGCGGATGCGGTTCCATTCCGCCCACTGCCATAGACTGCAATACAGCAGCCGGGACGCCGAAGCCGTCAATCGCCCCCCCAGGTGCGCCACATCGACGGCAAAGCGCGAGACTTCGGCGCTGGATTCGCCTTTTCGCAAAACCTCGTCCGGGATCAGCAAGCGGGAAAAATCCTTTTCCAGCATGAAGCGCTCGGTTCCCGGCGTGAAGCGAACCGATCCGACCACCTTCCCGCCCCGGCGCATCGCCAGATTTTCCGAGATTCCGTCATACTCATCGCAATCCAGTCCGCTAGGACATGTCGGCAACCAGCCGAGGTTTTCCCTGAATATCCGATGCCGGAACATCAGCAAATCCGTTGGATCATCTCCGCTTCCGATGCGCTCAAGCACCATACCGTCCAAAGACAACGGGTAGAACTTTTTCACTACAGCCTCCTGTTTTGCTTGTGGTTTAGGCAGGAGGAAATGTAAAACTAGTACGAAAGGCCTGAATCTGTCATATCGGACAGTTTTTCATGTTAACAAACAATCTATTATGAAAAATTGCGCGATACGCAGTGCGCCATCCCCCTTCGCCTGGTCATGAACACCGTTCGGCCAGCGCGCCAGGCCCGCCCTCTCGCCGGTGTTTTTTGTTACATTTAGATATTTACGCCGCCTGAAACCATGACTGCCTTTACCAGCTGCAACCCCGCCACCGGAGAAGTCTGTTTCACCCGCCCGGCCTGGAGCGCCGCCGCCCTGGCGCACAGCCTGGCCGCGCTGCGCGCCGCACAACGCCGCTGGGTGGCGCTGACGGCGGAGGCGCGCGCCGACCGGCTGCTGGTCCTGGCCGATCAGCTGGCGCTGCAACGCGAAGCGCTGGCCGGCCTGATCACGCTGGAAGTCGGCAAGCGCACCGGCGAATGCCTGGCCGAAATCGACAAATCGGTCCAACTGATCCGTTACTACGCCGAGCTGGCGCCGGAACTGCTGCAGTCGCTGCAGATCTCCACCCAGGCCAGCCGCAGCGGCGTCGCATTCGAGCCGCTGGGCCTGGTTCTGGCTGTCATGCCGTGGAACTACCCGATCTGGCAGGTGCTGCGCTTCGCCATCCCGGCGCTGATGTCGGGCAACGGCTGCCTGGTCAAGCCGGCGCCGTCGGTGCCGCAATGCAGCCAGTTGCTGCTGGACATCGTACGCCAGGCCGGCCTGGAAGTGCTGGACATGGCGTGGATAGAAACCGAGCTGGTGGAGGAGGCGATACGCAGCTGCGACGCCGTCGCCTTTACCGGCTCGACCCATACCGGCCGGGTCATCGCCTCGCTGGCGGGCCGGCATCTGAAGAAAACCGTGCTGGAGCTGGGCGGCAGCAATCCCTTCATCGTGCTGGCCGACGCCGATATCGAAGCGGCCGCTCGTGACGCCGCCCACTCGCGCTTCCGCGATGCCGGCCAGAGCTGCAATGCCGCCAAGCGGATGATCGTGGTGCCGGAAATCGCCGACGCCTTCGTCGCCGCCTTCTGCGCCGAGGCCGCCGAGCTGCGCGCCGGCGATCCGCGCGACCCGGCCACCACGCTGTCGCCGCTGACCCGGGCCGATCTGCGCGAAGCGCTGCACGCCCAGGTGCTGGACGCCTGCCACCACGGCGCGGAACTGAAGCTGGGCGGCCGGATGCCCAACACGCCCGGCTTCTTCTATCCGGCCACGGTGCTTGACCGCGTCAATCCGGCTTGCAGCCTCTATCACGAAGAGGTGTTCGGCCCGGTCGCCAGCATCCTGCGCGCCGCCGACGAGTCCGATGCGGTCCGGCTGGCCAACGACACGCCGTTCGGCCTCGGCGCCAGCGTCTACAGCGCCGACAACGACCGCGCCTGGGCTTTGGCGCGCCAGATCGAGGCCGGCAGCGTGTTCATCAACCGCCACACCAGTTCCGATCTGCGGCTGCCGTTCGGCGGCGTCAAGGCCTCCGGCTACGGCCGCGAACTGTCCGAGTTCGGCCTGTACGAATTCGTCAACATCAAGACCTATTGGCAGAAATGAACAAGGGGCCGACAGGCCCCTTGTTGTTGAATGCTTAGTGCAAGCGCGCGACGCTCTGCGACAGCGGAATACCGGCCTCCCGCAGGCATTCGGCCAGATCGCGCCAGGACGCGTCGCGGTCTGGCGCCACATCCGGCACCACCAGCCACGGCACCCTCGCCGCGATCTCGTCCCTGCCCTTGATTCGCAGTCCCACTTCATAACCCTGGATTTCCGGCTGGTATTCGGCCACCGCCTCCAGCTTGTCCATGCCGCCCTGACCGGTGGCCAGCAAGGCCACGGAAATGCCGAGCCGCTTGCGGTTCCACGCGCGCATGCCGCTGGACAGCGCCTCCCACCACGGCAGCGGCGCGAACAGCTCGGCCTCGCCATACTCCATCTCGGCGGAAATCGCCTGTTGCACAAGCGGCATCGCCGAATCCAGCGCCCGCCGCGCCAGCCGGCGCGCTTTGTCCGGCGGCAGCGCGCCGCGCTCGACCAGGAACGGAATCCAGCTCATCACCAGTTGCGGCTCGCTGGTCTTGCGCGCCGCCTCGTAAGTGGCGCGCGACGACTCGGGATCGAGCGGCGCGAAATCGCAGCCGGCATCCATCACCGGCGCCAACTGCACCAGATCCTGGCAGGCGCGCTCATTCAGCATGTCTATCGTGAACAGCGTCGGCGAGATCCATAGAATGGACTTCTCCGGCACTTCCAGCGCGTCGGCCAGCGCCACCTCCAGCGACTCCAGCCGCGGGAAATGCCACCACACGCCGCCCTGGCTGCGCGAGAAGGCGAACGGCAACGCCCACAATTCGAACGACATCACCGTGCCGTCCTGGTGAAATACCTCGGGGAAGGCGACCGCGTCGCGGGCGCTGTGCACCAACAGCTCGCGCGCGGCCGGTTCGGCCCCCAGCGCCAGCTGAGACTCGGTGAACACCGCCTGGTCGCCGGCCATCAGCGCCATCTGCACCGCGGCAGCCAGCTGCACCATTTCCATCGGCTTGCCGACCGCCAGGCGAGCCTTGTCGACCAGCTTCTCGATGGCCTGCTGGCGCTCGGCCGGCGGCAACGGCTTGGTCGGGCCGGTGCGCATCTCGCGCGGCTCCGGCCCGGCGGCGTCGCGGTCGACATAGG
The DNA here is from genome assembly GCF_002848345.1 of Chromobacterium sp. ATCC 53434. NCBI lineage: Bacteria > Pseudomonadati > Pseudomonadota > Betaproteobacteria > Neisseriales > Chromobacteriaceae > Chromobacterium > Chromobacterium sp. ATCC 53434. Next base: position 4,163,693 of record NZ_CP025429.1, read on the forward strand.
CCTGATGCAGACGCTGGTAGGCCTGCACCGCCTCGTCGCAAATCTGTTGCAGCTCGCCGACGCTGGGCTCGATCTCGTCGTAGAAATTGAAGTCGAACAGCCTCAGCCGCAGATTGCAGACATAGACCGTGATGTTCTCCGCCTCGTCGTACAGCACCGCGCTGGCCAGGCCGTCGCGCTCGCGGCCGGCGAAGTCGGTGTCGTCATTGCCGATCAGCCGGCAGACGAAGGCCGGGGACTCGGTATGCACCACGTACTCGGCGCCTTCCAGTCCCTGCTCGTCGACGGCGTCGCCGAAGATGAAGCGGTTGGGCAAAAAGGGTTCGCCGCGAATACGGGCATTGCGTGGCAGGGATTTCATCAGGCAGCACTATAACGATTACAGGCATCCATTGTAGCGCCCCCCACCGTCTGCTAGAAGCGTTGCCGCGCAATTTACTCCCGCATTGCGGCAAAGCGCGCCAATGACTGGCGCTGGCGACCGTCGGCATCGAAATTCTTCGGCTCCAGCCAAGCCTCCAGAGCCTGCCGCCGCGCCGGCCACTCCCCGTCCAGAGTCGAGAACCAGGCGGTGTCGCGATTGCGCCCCTTGTTGACTCTGGCCTGGCGAAACAGTCCCTCGAAAGTGAAACCCAGCCGCAAGGCCGCCTTCACCGACGGCGCGTTCTGCGCGTCGCACTTCCATTCATAACGGCGGTAGCCCAGCTCGAAAGCGTTGCGCATCATCAGATACATCGCCTCCGTGGCCAAGCGGCTGCGCTGCAGTCGCGGCGAGAAGTTGAGAAAGCCCACTTCGATGCTGCCGTCGGCCGGCGCGATGCGCAAATAGCTGGCCAGGCCTATCGCCACGCCGTCGACCTGGTCGACGATGGCGTAGAACTGCGGATCGTCGCTCCCGGCGTTGGCCCCCACCCATTCCAGCCAGTCGTCCGGGCCGGCGAACGGACCATGGCTGAGATACGTCCAGTTGGCGCCGCCCGGCAACTGGTGCAAGGCGTCGAACAGCTGCGCGCCGTGGCGCTCCGCGCTCAACGGCTCCAGTCGGCAATAGCGGCCGCTCAACAGCACGCGCGGCGGATGGCTCGCGCCCCTCCAGTCGACCGGCATGCCCACCATCTGGCCATTCGCATTCATCTGAGCCGGCTGAGCCAGCGCATCCCAATCAGCACGCATCGCACACCTCCTTGCCGCAGCCGGCTTCGCGGCTCGTCGCATAACCGTCTCGCTTCCACCAGTCCAGACCGCCCTGCAACTCCTTCACCTGGAACCCCAGCCTCGCCAGTTTCAATGCGCCTTTGGTCGAGCCGTTGCAGCCTATGCCGTCGCAAAACGCCACCAGCGTGACGTCGCGCGGCAGATCGGCGGTGCTCTCGGCCGTCATCAGACGGTGCGGCCGGCTCAGCGCGCCGGGTATCGTCTCATGATCGTAAGCGTCGACGCTGCGGGTATCGATCAACAGCAGCGAGCGATCGCCGTCGGCCAGCGCCTGGGCGACGTCGGCCGCGTCGATCTCATAGGCCAGCTTGGCCTCGTAAAATTCCTGTTGGCTGATCATTGCCGCCCTTCCCTTGTCCGTGTCGGAATACTGGTATGCTAAGCGGAAAGTCATCATCAAAAAAGCTCCACTTTCCCCACTTCGATGGAACCACTTTGAATCACGACTGGATAGTCTCCTACCTGCGGCCCCGGCTGTTGCGAAACGACGGAGAGCACCTGTCGCGGCAACTCTACCGTCAACTGCGCGAACTGATACGCCTGCGCCGACTGGCCGGCGGCAGCGCCTTGCCGGCCAGCCGCGCGCTGGCCCAGACGCTGCAGCTGGGACGCAACACCGTGCTCTCCGCCTATGATCAGCTGGCGGCGGAAGGCTATCTGGAAAGCCGCCACGGCTCCGGCACCTATGTCTGCGACGCCTTTGCCGACGATGCGGTCCATTCGCCGCAGACTGATGCGCCGGCGCGCCAGCTTTCCCTACGGGGCCGCCAATTGGCGGAGGCCAGCCGTCTGCCGGCCAGCAAACTCGGCGCCTTTGTGCCGGGTCAACCGGAATTGGCGCAGTTTCCCCACAAGCAGTGGCAACAATGTCTGAACAGACGGCAACGCAACGCGCCGCTTGCATGGCTGCACTACCAGCATCAGGGCGGCTTGCCGGAACTGCGCGGCGCACTGGCGCAATACCTGCATCTGACCCGATCGGTCCGTTGCGAACCGGAACAGCTGGTCGTCGTCCCCGGCGCCCAGAGCGCGCTGACGCTGCTGGCGCAACTGCTGGCCGAGCCCGGCGACATCGCCTGGATCGAGGAACCGGGTTATACCGGTGCGCAAACCGCGATGCTGGCCGCCGGACTGCGCTGCCAGGGCATGCGCGTCGACGAGCAGGGCCTGCGTCCGAATCCCGACGCGCCGCCGCCGCGCATCATCTACGCCACGCCTGCCCACCAATATCCGACCGGCGCGGTGATGGGCCTGGCGCGCCGACTCGAATTGCTGGCGCTGGCCCGCCGCCACGACAGCTGGATCGTCGAGGACGATTACGATGGCGAATTCTGCTACACCTCGGCGCCGCTGGCCGCGTTGCAAAGCCTGGATCGCGACGGACGCGTGATCTATGTCGGCACCTTCAGCAAGGTGATGTTCCCCGGACTGAAGCTGGCTTATCTGGTGCTGCCTCCGGAGCTGGTCGACCCCTATCGCCGCTGCCAGGCCAGATTGCAGGGAGAAGGCAGTTATCTGCAACAGGCCGCGGTGGCGGATTTCATCGAGCAAGGCCATTTCGCCCGCCATGTCCGCCATATGCGCGAGCTATACCAGCGGCGGCAATTACTGCTGCGCCATGCGGCGGCGCAGTATATCGGCGACGTCATGCCGCTGCAGGGCGGAGACGCCGGCATGCATTTGCTGGCGACATTGCCGGACGGCTTCGACGAGTGGGAGCTGCAGGCCGCGGCGGCCGAACGCGAGCTCTGGTTGCGGCCGCTGGCCCGTCATTTCCTGGACACGCCGTATCGCAGCGGGTTGGTGCTGGGTTACGCCGGCATAGAAGACCATGCGCTGCGTCCCGCCGTGCAACAATTAGCCGACTTGCTGGAGACGAGGTTGAAATGAAGAAATCGACGCTGCTGGTCAGCGCCTGCCTGCTGGGGCAGCCGGTGCGTTACGACGGCCAATCGAAACCGGTGTCGGGACCGGGCTGGGATGCGCTGGGCAGGCGCTTCGAACTGATCCCCGTCTGCCCGGAATGCATCGGCGGCCTGCCGACGCCCAGACCCGCGGCGGAAATCAGCGGCGGAGACGGAGACGATGTGCTGGCTGGCGCGGCCCGGGTGCAAAGCGTCAATGGAGACGATGTGACGTCGGCCTTCGTCGATGGCGCGCGGCGAACGCTGGAAATCGCCGGCGAACATCGCTGCACCCAGGCCCTGCTGAAAGCCAACAGCCCATCGTGCGGCAACCGCCGGATTTACGATGGCGGCTTTTCATCGACGCTGCGCGACGGCCGCGGCGTGACCGCCAGCCTGTTGGAGCGGCACAGCGTGCAGGTCTGGAACGAAGAGGAAATCGGCGCGCTGCTCGATGCCAACGACCACCCGATGCCGGAGTAGCCGCGTCCGGAAACGACAAAGCCCCGCCGGATTGCTCCGGCGGGGCTATTTTTCGGGGTCGCGCGTTTCGGCCGCGCAACGCAAAAACCCCAGTTCATCGAGCTGGGGTTTCGCTTATCGGGCGTCTGGCGGTGTCCTACTTTCACATGGCGAATGCCACACTATCATCGGCGCTAAGGCGTTTCACGATCCTGTTCGGGATGGGAAGGCGTGGGACCACCTCGCTATGGCCACCAGACATAAACTGGTACAAACTCAAGAAGCCTGGGCCGGTTTCAAACCAACCCTTGAATATTCGGTATTTGATGTGTCTTCGCACAACACTCCATCATCGTCACTTAGCTTATCGCTGAGCGAATCACAGATTCGCACGCAGTTAAGTCACTCAAATGATAGGATCAAGCCTCACGAGCAATTAGTATCGGTTAGCTTCACGCCTCACAGCGCTTCCACACCCGACCTATCAACGTCCTGGTCTCGAACGACTCTTCAGGGAGGTCAAGCCTCCAGGGAAGTCTCATCTTCAGGCAAGTTTCCCGCTTAGATGCTTTCAGCGGTTATCTCTTCCGAACTTAGCTACCCGGCGATGCCACTGGCGTGACAACCGGTACACCAGAGGTTCGTCCACTCCGGTCCTCTCGTACTAGGAGCAGCCCCCGTCAAACTTCCAACGCCCACTGCAGATAGGGACCAAACTGTCTCACGACGTTTTGAACCCAGCTCACGTACCACTTTAAATGGCGAACAGCCATACCCTTGGGACCGGCTACAGCCCCAGGATGTGATGAGCCGACATCGAGGTGCCAAACACCGCCGTCGATGTGAACTCTTGGGCGGTATCAGCCTGTTATCCCCGGAGTACCTTTTATCCGTTGAGCGATGGCCCTTCCATACAGAACCACCGGATCACTATGTCCTGCTTTCGCACCTGCTCGACTTGTCGGTCTCGCAGTTAAGCTACCTTTTGCCATTGCACTATCAGCACGATTTCCGACCGTACCTAGGTAACCTTCGAACTCCTCCGTTACACTTTGGGAGGAGACCGCCCCAGTCAAACTGCCTACCATGCACTGTCCCCAATCCGGATCACGGACCAAGGTTAGAACCTCAAACACACCAGGGTGGTATTTCAAGGTCGGCTCCACCAGAACTAGCGTCCTGGCTTCAAAGCCTCCCACCTATCCTACACAAGTCTGTTCAAAGTCCAATGCAAAGCTACAGTAAAGGTTCACGGGGTCTTTCCGTCTAGCAGCGGGGAGATTGCATCTTCACAAACACTTCAACTTCGCTGAGTCTCAGGAGGAGACAGTGTGGCCATCGTTACGCCATTCGTGCGGGTCGGAACTTACCCGACAAGGAATTTCGCTACCTTAGGACCGTTATAGTTACGGCCGCCGTTTACCGGGGCTTCGATCAAGAGCTTGCACCCCATCACTTAACCTTCCGGCACCGGGCAGGCGTCACACCGTATACGTCCACTTTCGTGTTGGCACAGTGCTGTGTTTTTGTTAAACAGTCGCAGCCACCGATTCTCTGCGACCTGTCAGAGCTTCGTGAGTAAATCACTACACCCCAACAGGCATACCTTCTCCCGAAGTTACGGTATCAATTTGCCGAGTTCCTTCTCCTGAGTTCTCTCAAGCGCCTTAGAATTCTCATCCTGCCCACCTGTGTCGGTTTGCGGTACGGTTCTTATGTAGCTGAAGCTTAGTGGCTTTTCCTGGAAGCGTGGTATCAGTCACTTCAGGTCCGTAGACCCTCGTTATCACGTCTCGGCCTTAAGGGGCGGCGGATTTGCCTACCACCCCAGCCTACCGGCTTGAACAGACTATTCCAACAGTCTGCTGACCTAACCTTCTCCGTCCCCACATCGCACTACATAAAAGTACGGGAATTTTAACCCGTTTCCCATCGACTACGCTTTTCAGCCTCGCCTTAGGGGCCGACTCACCCTACGCCGATGAACGTTGCGTAGGAAACCTTGGGCTTTCGGCGAGCGGGCTTTTCACCCGCTTTATCGCTACTCATGTCAGCATTCGCACTTCTGATATCTCCAGCATCCCTTACGAGACACCTTCACAGACCTACAGAACGCTCCCCTACCACGCACAGTAAACTGTGCATCCGCAGCTTCGGTTATCAGTTTGAGCCCCGTTACATCTTCCGCGCAGGACGACTCGACCAGTGAGCTATTACGCTTTCTTTAAATGATGGCTGCTTCTAAGCCAACATCCTGGCTGTCTGGGCCTTCCCACTTCGTTTACCACTTAACTGATCATTTGGGACCTTAGCTGGCGGTCTGGGTTGTTTCCCTCTTGACGATGGACGTTAGCACCCACCGTCTGTCTCCCATGATTGCACTTTCCGGTATTCAGAGTTTGCCATGGTTTGGTAAATCGCAATGACCCCCTAGCCATAACAGTGCTTTACCCCCGGAAGTGATACATGAGGCACTACCTAAATAGTTTTCGGGGAGAACCAGCTATCTCCGAGTTTGTTTAGCCTTTCACCCCTATCCACAGCTCATCCCCTAGTTTTGCAACACTAGTGGGTTCGGACCTCCAGTGCGTGTTACCGCACCTTCATCCTGGCCATGGATAGATCACTCGGTTTCGGGTCTACGCCCAGCAACTAAATCGCCCTATTCGGACTCGGTTTCCCTACGCCTCCCCTATTCGGTTAAGCTTGCTACTGAACGTAAGTCGCTGACCCATTATACAAAAGGTACGCAGTCACGGAACAAGTCCGCTCCCACTGTTTGTATGCATCCGGTTTCAGGTTCTATTTCACTCCCCTCCCGGGGTTCTTTTCGCCTTTCCCTCACGGTACTGGTTCACTATCGGTCGATCACGAGTATTTAGCCTTGGAGGATGGTCCCCCCATCTTCAGACAGGATTTCGCGTGTCCCGCCCTACTTCTCGTACGCCTAGTCCCTGGAATGTGTTTTCGTGTACGGGGCTATCACCCACTACGGCGGTCCTTTCCATGAACCTTCCACTAACACAATCCATAACACGTACAGGCTGTTCCGCGTTCGCTCGCCACTACTTACGGAATCTCGGTTGATTTCTATTCCTCGAGTTACTTAGATGTTTCAGTTCACTCGGTTCGCTTCCACTGACCTATGTATTCAGTCAGGGATACCGCCTAAGCGGTGGGTTTCCCCATTCGGATATCGCGGGATCAAAGCTCTATTGCCAGCTCCCCCGCGCTTTTCGCAGGCTTACACGTCCTTCATCGCCTGTGATCGCCAAGGCATCCACCAGATGCACTTAGTCGCTTGACCCTATCATTTCAGTAACCTAAATCACTAAAACAACAGAGAGTGTTTGTGCGACGACCGCACCGCCCCTTTTGATATGGCGACGCAGCCTTAGATACAATCAAATACCCAAGATGACGATTCATTCAACAGAAGAGTTAACTCCTATCGTTTGTTTCGCCGTCTTATATATTCGGCTTCTTCAGTTTGTTAAAGATCGGGCGTTTCTACAACGCAAACAGAATCAAACTTCTCAATTTGATTTTGTTTGCGGCGTAAGTGGTGGAGGATGACGGGATCGAACCGACGACCCCCTGCTTGCAAAGCAGGTGCTCTCCCAACTGAGCTAATCCCCCTCTTTTTGTCCCATGCCGCGTTGCTCAGTCGCTCATGTGCATTCGCACACTTCGCTTCTTCGCGCCTTGCCTGGAACAAAAATGGTTCTCCGTAGTGCTCATCAGAACACCCAGAGTGTAACTGGTGGGTCTGGTAGGACTCGAACCTACGACCCCTGCGTTATCAACACAGTGCTCTAACCAGCTGAGCTACAAACCCAGTTGACTTATGAGATCGTGGCATCCACAACCTCAATGCCCTTCAAATCAAATAACCGATAGGTTGTAAGTACTTGGCAATCGCCAGTCTCTAGAAAGGAGGTGATCCAGCCGCAGGTTCCCCTACGGCTACCTTGTTACGACTTCACCCCAGTCATGAATCCCACCGTGGTAAGCGGCCTCCTTACGGTTAGCCTACCCACTTCTGGTGAAACTCACTCCCATGGTGTGACGGGCGGTGTGTACAAGACCCGGGAACGTATTCACCGCAGCATGCTGATCTGCGATTACTAGCGATTCCGACTTCACGCACTCGAGTTGCAGAGTGCGATCCGGACTACGATCGGTTTTCTGAGATTAGCTCCACCTCGCGGCTTGGCAACCCTCTGTACCGACCATTGTATGACGTGTGAAGCCCTGCTCATAAGGGCCATGAGGACTTGACGTCATCCCCACCTTCCTCCGGTTTGTCACCGGCAGTCTCATTAGAGTGCCCAACTTAATGATGGCAACTAATGACAAGGGTTGCGCTCGTTGCGGGACTTAACCCAACATCTCACGACACGAGCTGACGACAGCCATGCAGCACCTGTGTTACGGCTCCCTTTCGGGCACCAAGCCATCTCTGGCAAGTTCCGTACATGTCAAGAGCAGGTAAGGTTTTTCGCGTTGCATCGAATTAATCCACATCATCCACCGCTTGTGCGGGTCCCCGTCAATTCCTTTGAGTTTTAACCTTGCGGCCGTACTCCCCAGGCGGTCAATTTCACGCGTTAGCTACGCTACCAAGGATTCAAACCCCCAACAGCTAATTGACATCGTTTAGGGCGTGGACTACCAGGGTATCTAATCCTGTTTGCTCCCCACGCTTTCGTGCATGAGCGTCAGTGTCATCCCAGGGGGCTGCCTTCGCCATCGGTATTCCTCCACATCTCTACGCATTTCACTGCTACACGTGGAATTCTACCCCCCTCTGACGCACTCTAGTCGTGCAGTCTCCAATGCCGTTCCCAGGTTGAGCCCGGGGCTTTCACATCAGACTTACACAACCGCCTGCGCACGCTTTACGCCCAGTAATTCCGATTAACGCTTGCACCCTACGTATTACCGCGGCTGCTGGCACGTAGTTAGCCGGTGCTTATTCTTCAGGTACTGTCATCCCCGCCAGGTATTAACCAGCGGGATTTCCTCCCTGACAAAAGTCCTTTACAACCCGAAGGCCTTCTTCAGACACGCGGCATGGCTGGATCAGGCTTGCGCCCATTGTCCAAAATTCCCCACTGCTGCCTCCCGTAGGAGTCTGGGCCGTGTCTCAGTCCCAGTGTGGCGGATCATCCTCTCAGACCCGCTACTGATCGTCGCCTTGGTGAGCTCTTACCTCCCCAACTAGCTAATCAGACATCGGCTGCTCGTATAACGTGAGGCCTTACGGTCCCCCACTTTCCCCCTCAGGGCGTATGCGGTATTAATCCGGCTTTCGCCGAGCTATCCCCCATTACACGGTACATTCCGATGCATTACTCACCCGTTCGCCACTCGTCAGCGGTGCAAGCACCCTGTTACCGTTCGACTTGCATGTGTAAAGCATGCCGCCAGCGTTCAATCTGAGCCAGGATCAAACTCTTCAGTTCAATCTCATAGCAATTTTCTGGCACGCAAGTTCAAAGAAATAAACAAGTATCTCTTGTCTCTTGCAGTGCAAGTGTCGGCTTTCGCCAAGCACTTACACCTATCGGTTATTCGTTCTGTTAAAGAGCAGTGCTGGCCGCTGCGTCGTCTTCACCGGAAACCGTTTCGTTTCCGCTGTTTCGTTCGCTGCGTCAGCTGAGGAGGCGAACTATACCGGCCACCCCAGGAGGCGTCAACACCTTTCTGCAAAGAAAATGAAAAAATCTGGTCAAATCACTGTAAACCGCTGATAACAATAGAAACAGGCATTGAAGACCCAATGAACGGCTTCCACTAGCCTGTTCGCCGCAGCGAATGGATAATCTGCGGTCTTACCTTTCATGCAGTTTCGAACGTGAACCACAAGACCTGGATCTTCGACCTCGACGACACCCTGCACTACGCCAGCGGCGGCATCTTCGACCATATCAACACGCTGATGACCGAATACATGGTGCGCCACCTCGGCGTGGACGAGGTGGAGGCCTGCGCGCTGCGCTCGCGCTACTGGGCGCAATACGGCGCGACCATGCACGGCCTGTCCACCCATCACGGCATAGACCCGCAGCAATTCCTGATCGAAACCCATCCGGTGGAGATTCTGCAGCAATGGCTGCAATTCGAAGACCGGCTGGCGGAAAGCCTCAGCGCCCTGCCGGGGCGAAAGATCATTCTGTCCAACGGACCGCAGCACTATGTCGAAGGCATTCTGCAGCGGATGAAGATAGAGCGCCATTTCGAATCGGTATACGGCGTAGAGCGCCTGAACTATGTGCCCAAACCACACCTCGACGCCTTCCACACCGTGCTGGCCCACGAGGGTCTGCAAGCCGAGCGCTGCATCATGGTGGAGGATTCGCTGCCCAATCTGCTGACGGCGAAAGAATTGGGCATGACGACGATCTGGGTCAGCAAGGACGCGCGCAAACCCGCCCACGTCGACCACCGCATCGAGAAGATCAGCCAGCTGCTGCGGCTGCGCCTGAATTAGGCCAGAGCATATATATAGAAAAAGGCCGGGAAGCTTCCCGGCCTTTTTGCTGGATCACGAATCCGCTTACTTCAGCTTGATCTCGGACCACACCTTGTTCAGCTCGCGTCTGTCCTTGGCGTTCAGATCATGCAGCTGCTGCAGGCGCGGCAGGTCGGTGGGGGTCGGGAAGATCGCCGGGATCTTGGTCAGCTCGGTCTTGACGAACTTGCCGGCGGCGGCGTTCGGATTGCCGTTGCCCATCTCGTTGGTCAGGCCGGCGGCGTTCTTGCCGTCCATCATGAAGTTGATGAACTTGTAGGCCAGGTCCTTGCGCGGCGCGTCCTTCAGCACCACGAAGTTGTCCAGCGACAAGGTGTTGCCTTCCTTCTGCAGGCTGAAGTTCAGCGCGAAGCTGCGCTTGGCCTTCTTGGCGTCCTGCTGGGCCTGGAACATATCGTTGGAGTAACCGAAGGCGACATAGATATTGCCTACCGTCAGCTCTTTAATGTAGGACTGGTTGTTGAAGGCGGCCCAGTACGGCTTGGCCTTCAGGATCACGTCGCGGGCGGCTTTCCAGTCGGCCGGATTGGTGGAGTTGGCCGGCTTGCCCAGATACATCAGCGCGGCGGCGACCAGTTCGCGCTGCGAATCCAGCACGGTGATCTTGCCCTTGATCTTGGCCAGCAGCGCCGGATCGAAGATCAGCGCCCAGCTGTTCACCTTGTCGCCCAGGCCCAGCTGCTTCAGCTTGGTCTCGTTGTAGCCGATCAGCGTGGTCGTGAAGGCGTACGGAGTGGAGTACTTGTTGCCCTTGTCGAAGAAGCTGTTCAGATAGCCCGGGTTCAGATTCTTGAAATTGGGCAGCTGGGCCTTGTCCAGCGGCTGGGCCTTGCCCTGCTTGATCAGCGCGTCGACGGCGAAGCCGGTCGGCACCACGATGTCGTAGCCCTTGGCGCCGGCGGCCAGCTTGGCCAGCAGTTCCTCGTTGTCGCCGTAGTAGTCCTGCACCAGCTTGCACTTGCAATAGGCCTCGAAATTCTTGGCCGCGCTCTCGGACAGGTAGTTGTTCCAGTTGTAGAGATGCAGCTCGTCGGCGGCGAATGCCTGGGTGGAGGCCGCCAGCGCCAGCAGCGCGAGGATCTTCTTCATTTCGTTTCCTTTGTATTGCACAGCTTGGTGATACTACGAGTTAACCGGGAGACGCCCCCTCAGCATCGCCCGGGTGCGGCGGCGACGGCAAGGCATTATGCTGCAACGCAAAATGCCTCGCCGCCGGATCGGCCTTTCGGCCGGGCGGCCGACGCCGCCCCATTCAACCGTTGGCGCGCAGCGCGCTCGGCGACACCTTGGACGCGATGACGATCAGCGCCAGCGTCAGCAGCATCAACAAGGACGACACCGCGTTCACTTCCGGCGTCACCGCGATCTTGATCATCGAGTAGATCTCCAGCGGCAACATGCTGGCGCCGGCGCCGGCGGTAAAGAAGGTGATCACGAAGTCGTCGATGGACAGCGTGAACGCCATCAGCGCGCCGGCGATGATGCCGGGCTTGATCACCGGCAGCGTGATCAGGCGGAAGGCCTGGAACGGCGTGGCGCCGAGATCGCGCGCGGCCTCGACCAGGCTGTCGTCCATGCCCTGCATCCGTGCCCGCACCACGATGGCGACGAAGCCTATGCAGAAGGCGATGTGCGACAGCAGGATGGTGACGAAGCCCAACTCCAGGATGCCGATCAGCTGGTTGACGATGACGAAGAAGATCACCAGCGACACCCCCATCAACAACTCGGGGATGGCGATCGGCGTCAGCACCAGGAAGGGCAGCAGCCTCAGCTTGTAGCGGTGCAGCGCGATGCCGGCCAAGGTGCCGAAGATGGTGGCGAAGAAGCTGGCGATGATGCCGATCAGCAGCGAGTTGCCGGCCGCGGTCAGCATCTTCTCGTTGTGGAACAGCTTCTGGTACCACTTCAGCGTGAAGCCGACCCACTCGGCGTTCAGCCGCGAGTCGTTGAACGAGTACAGCACCACGATGACCAGCGGCAGGTACAGGAACAGATAGGTGACGATGGCCGAAGCCCACAGCCACTTCGATTGTTTCTTAGCCACGCGCCTTCCCCTTTCTGGCCACCATGGCCCCTAGCGCCGCGATCAGCAGCACGCCGCCGGTCAGCATGATCGACAGCACCGAGCCAAACGGCCAGTCGCGGGTATCGAGGATCTGCTGCTTGATCAGATTGCCTATCATGATGGACTCGGTGCCGCCGAGGATGTCCGGAATCGCGAACATGCCCAGCGCCGGGATGAACACCAGCGCCGAGCCGGCGAACACGCCGGGCAGGCTCAGCGGCCAGGTCACGCGCCAGAAGCGCTGCCAGGCGTTGGCGCCCAAATCCTGCGCGGCGTCGAGCAGGGCCATGTCGTGCTTTTCCAGATTGGCGTACAGCGGCAGCACCATGAAGGGCAGATGCACGTAGACCAGGCCGACGATCACCGCGAACGAGGTGAACAGCAGCCGCACCGGCTCGAAGCCCAGCGAGGTCAGCACCAGGTTCAAGGCCTTGGTGAACGCCGACTGCGGCCCCAGGATGATCATCCACGCGTAGATGCGGATCAGGAAGTTGGACCAGAACGGCAGGATCACCATCAGCAGCATCAGGTCGCGATACTTCTTGCCGGAGCGGGCGATCAACCAGGCCAGCGGATAGGCCATCAGCAGGCAGACCACGGTGGTGATCAGCGCGTAGCCGGCCGACTTGGCGAACAGCTCGAGATACAGCGGCTCCTCCACCAGTCGGTGGAAGTTGTCCAGCGTCAGCTGCCAGACGCGCTGGCCGTCCTCGATGGTGAACATCGGCGCCAGGCCGCCGTAGTCGCCGGGCTGGCGGAACGCGGCCACCAGCATGATCAGCGACGGGATCAGGAAAAACAACAGCAGGTACAGCAGCGGGGGCCAGGACAGCGCCCACTTGCCGAAACGGTCGCGCATCGCCATCGCTTACTCCGTCAGGAAGCTGCCGGCGTCGAAACGCCAGGCGATTTCGACCGCGTCGCCGGCATCGAAGAACTTGGCGACGCCGGGAATGTTGTTGGCCTGCATCGCTTCGACGCGCACGCCGTCGGCCACCTCCACCACATAGAGGGTGACGTCGCCGAGGTACAGGCAGTCATGGACGCGCCCGTTGAAATGGACTTCGTCGGCCGTCGCCGGCAGCGTTTTGTCCAGCTTGACCTTTTCCGGCCGGAAGGCCAGCCAGCCCTGCTGCCCCTCCCTAACGCCCGGCACCGCCTGGCACTTGACGTCGCCGCAGCCCTTCAGCGCGACGGTCATCGTGTCGCCGTTCAAGGCCTTGACCGTGCCTTCCAGCACATTGCACTGGCCGAGGAAGTCGGCAACGAAACGGTTTTTCGGGTAGCTGTACAGCTGTTCCGGCGCGTCCAGCTGCTCGACCTTGCCCTGGCTCATCACCGCGATGCGGTGCGACAGCGCCAGCGCTTCTCCCTGATCGTGGGTGACATAGACGAAGGTGATGCCCACTTCCCTCTGCAGATTGATCAGCTCGATCTGCATCTCCTCGCGCAGCTTGGCGTCAAGCGCGGACAACGGTTCGTCCAGCAGCAGCAGGCGCGGGCGGTCCACCAGCGCGCGGGCGATGGCGACGCGCTGACGCTGGCCGCCGGACATCTCGTGCGGGTAGCGATCGCCGAACTGGGTCAGGCGCACGTCCTCCAGCAACTCGTCCACCTGGGCGGCGATCTTGCGCTTGTCCCACTTGGCCATCTTCAGCGGGAAGGCGATGTTTTCGCGCACCGTCATGTGCGGGAACAGCGCGTAGCTCTGGAACACGGTATGCACCGGGCGCTTCTCCGGCGCCACCTGCGACATGTCCTGGCCGTCCAGCAGGATCTGGCCGGCGTCCGGCTGTTCGAAACCGGCCAGCATGCGCAGCAAGGTGGTCTTGCCGCAGCCCGACGGTCCCAGCAGGGTGAAGAACTCGCCCGCCTCGACCGACAGGCTGACATCGCTGACCGCCGTGTAGTCGCCGAAGCGTTTGACCACGTTTTTGATTTCCAGGAGAGCCATGGATCTTCCCTGCCACGAAAAAGGGCGCCATTTTAACAAAAAAACAACTTTCGGGGCCGCGGAAATCCCTTGTAAATTCAAGACCTCAGCGCACTTTTCCGGCCAGCCCGGCCTATGGATGAAACCGGCGGGATAAGTTGCTCTTTTCACTGAAAAAAACCCGCGCGCCCCTGCTTCTGAAGGACGTGGAAAACTTTGAATGGTTCGCATCGAAATGATGCATTTTGACAACAGACTTGTCTGAAAAGATGCAATCGATGTCGCCAAGCGCTTCTTTTGATGTCGCCGACGCGACAAATGCGCCGCATTTCCGGCAGCGGCTTTGCCCATGCCCCCCCCGGACACAGGCCAGCATTGGCGACTTCCCGCGCAATGTCAATATCATCAATCGTTTACATTTCGCCACAATGCAAAAGGACGCCCGCAGGCGTCCTCGCATGGCCGATGGCGCGGCCGGATCAGAACTTGGTGCCGAAGCCGATGCCGAACACCCACGGGTCGACATGCAGCGTGCCCAGCTTGGCGCCGCCCAGCTTGTCGGCGGTGACGTCGGTCTGGATCCACAGCTTCTTCACGTCGACGTTGAAGAACCAGTTCTTGTTGATCGCGTAGTCGGCGCCGATCTGCAGCGCCGGACCGAAGCTGTTGCTCTTCACGCTGATCGGCGTGCCCAGCGCGTTCAGGCCCACGCTGTAGAAGCGGGTGTAGTTGATCCCGGCGCCGACATACGGGCGGAAGGTCGCTTCCGGCGCGAAATGGTATTGCGCGGTCAGCGTCGGCGGCAGCACGGACACCTTGCCGATGTCGGCGCCGTTGGCGGTGATCTTGTGGCGGGATGTACCCAGGATCAGCTCGGCGCCGATATTGTTGGTGATCATGTAGGTGAAGTCGATTTCCGGCACCGTCGAGCTCTTGGCTTCGACGTCCAGGCCCGGCACCAGGCCGGAATTGCTCCAGCTGCTGGACGGCGCGACGTTGATCACGCGGAAACGTGCCAGAATGTCGCCTTGGGCGGCGAACGCGCCGGCGGACAGCATGCCGATCATGGCGGCGAGTGCGAGCTTCTTCATTTCTATTCTCCAATGGGTAGAGTAATGCCGCCATAAACCATGCCGGCGTTGACAGCCAGGCACGCCGGCAGTAGCGTGCGACGTCCGCAGGCAGATTATCCAAGCCCGTTCTCTCACACTTTGCGTCAGATCATGAAACAGTCATGAAATATGCCGATCTCCGGGAATTCATCGCCCAACTTGAACAAAAACAGCTGCTGAAGCGCATCAATATGCCGGTATCGCCGCAGCTGGAAATGACCGAAATCGGCGACCGCGTGCTGAAGGCCGGCGGTCCGGCGCTGCTGTTCGAACAGCCGGTCGACGACGACCGCCGCTACGACTTTCCGGTGCTGGCCAATCTGTTCGGCACGCCGGAGCGCGTGGCGATGGGCATGGGCGCCGAAGACGTGATGCAGCTCAGGGAGATAGGCAAGACGCTGGCCTATCTGAAGGAGCCGGAACCGCCCAGAGGCCTGAAGGACGCCTGGGACAAGTTGCCGCTGTTGAAGCAGGTGCTGGCCATGGCGCCGAAGGAAGTGAAGAAGGCGCCGTGCCAGGACATCGTCTGGGAAGGCGAGGCGGTGGACCTCGGCAAACTGCCTATCCAGCATTGCTGGCCCGGCGACGCGGCGCCGCTGATCACCTGGGGCCTGACCGTCACCCGCGGCCCGAACAAGAAGCGGCAAAACCTCGGCATCTACCGCCAGCAGGTGATAGGCAGGAACCGCGTCATCATGCGCTGGCTGGCGCATCGCGGCGGCGCGCTCGACTACCGCGAATTCCGCCAGCAGAACCCGGACCAGCCTTATCCGGTGGCGGTGGTGCTGGGCTGCGACCCGGCGACGATACTGGGCGCGGTGACGCCGGTGCCGGACACGCTGTCCGAATACCAGTTCGCCGGCCTGCTGCGCGGTTCCCGCACAGAACTGGTCAAGTGCCTGGGATCGGACCTGCAGGTGCCGGCACGCGCCGAGATCGTGCTGGAAGGCCACATCCATCCGAACGATATGGCGATGGAGGGCCCGTACGGCGACCACACCGGCTACTACAACGAGCAGGACAGCTTCCCGGTGCTGACGATAGACCGGATCACGATGCGCGAGAACCCGATCTACCACAGCACCTACACCGGCAAGCCGCCGGACGAGCCGGCGATACTGGGGGTGGCGCTGAACGAGGTCTTCGTGCCGATACTGCAAAAGCAGTTTCCGGAAATCGTCGATTTCTACCTGCCGCCGGAAGGCTGCAGCTACCGGATGGCCATCGTCAGCATCAAGAAGCAGTATCCCGGCCACGCCAAGCGGGTGATGATGGGCTGCTGGAGCTTCTTGCGCCAGTTCATGTACACCAAGTTCATCGTCGTCGTCGACGACGACATCGACTGCCGCGACTGGAAGGAAGTGATCTGGGCGATCACCACCCGGATGGACCCGGTGCGCGACACCACGCTGATCGACCACACGCCGATAGACTACCTGGACTTCGCCAGCCCGATCTCCGGCCTGGGCGGCAAGATGGGCCTGGACGCCACCAACAAGATGCCGGGCGAGACCAGCCGCGAATGGGGCGTGCCCATCGTGATGGACGAGGCGGTCAAGCAGCGCGTCGACGCGCTGTGGGGCGAACTGGGGCTATAGCGTTCGGCCGCCGATGAAAGCCGGGCTCAGGCCCGGCTTTTTTCATGCCGCCGCGCGGTGGCCAGCCAGGCTATCGCCCCGCCGTCCGCGCGCAAGCTTGCCGTCTCGTTTTCCAACAGCAACAGGCCGCCGTCTGACAAGGCCCGATCGCCGCATGACCAGGCTCCCCGCTGCAGATACAGCAGCGCCAGATCGGCGGCCTCCAGCTTCACGGTGTCGCCATCGGCCGGCGTCAGCCGCTCCATCTCGCCGCGCCCCCAGTCGCGCGCCAGCATCAGATTGCAATCGCGCAGCGCGCCGCCCAGCAGGCGGCACTCGACGCCGATCTCGCCGGTAAAGGCCACCACCTGGCCCGGCGCGTCCAGCGTCAGCCTGCGACCATCGGCCAGGCTCAACTCCATGCCCTCGCCGTCCAACAGGCCCAGCAGCCTATCGACGCCGTCGAAACGGGAGAACGGCCCGCCGGCGGCCACCTCGGCGATCGACATCCTCAACGCGAACGCGCCGTCCCGCTCTGGATGCGGCAAGCGGAACAGCTCGCGCGTGCGGCCGCCGCCATTGGCCCATGGCATGTCGATGAAGCTTCGCTGATCCCATACCCGCATGCCGGCTCCCGAAAAGTACGCCCATCGGGCATGATGCCGGATGGGCGCCTGGCTGAACAGCCGCGCTCAGCGCACGGCTTCCGCCTGTTGCAAGATCACTTCCCGGCCATAGACCGGACTGTCGGCATAGCCGGCCGCCCGGTAACGGATGGGATGGCCCAGCTGGCGGCGCAAGCGCTTCAGCGCCGCCAGATCCAGACCCTTGCCCGCCTCGGCCGGACGTATCGCCAGCACCGCGCCGTCGCCGCGCTCTATCCCCAGCTTGACCAGCGGATAGGCGCCCACCTCCACCAGCACGCCGCGCTCCCACTGCGGCGCGGCCATCGCCAGCAAGGAAGGCAGCAGGGCCAGCAGCCACGGCGCGCGCCGCATCAGGGCTTCACCAGCAGCAGATGGCTGTTGGCCGGCACGGTGATGCGCGCCGCGCCGCGCGACACCGACAGGGCCTGGCGCCAGGTTTCCTGGCTGCTGTCGTTGCGCCAACCCACCTCGGACGCCTGGATGCGCACCGCAGGCAGTTGCAGCGTCTTGCCGGCCGGGAAGTACTGGTTGGCCGGCAGCGTGATGGTCTTGGCCGGGAAGCCGAAGCCCGCCACGTCCTGGCTGTAGGCGCCCAGCGCCAGCGTGGTGGTCAGCCGTTGCAACAGGGCGCTGTAATCGCCGCCGCCCACCGCGCGCAACCCGTCGTTCAAGGCCTTCTCCCCCTTGCTCGGCCCGGTCACCCACGGCTTCATCATGGCGGGGCCGAACTGGTGCAGCATCTGCATGCCCAGCGCCAGCGCCTTCGGATAGCAAGTGTAATCGTCGGCGGCGACGCTCCAGCCCTTCAGATTGCATGCCGGCCTGGCCAGGAACTGCTCGAAATCGCCGCGCGGACGCAGGTCCGGGTGCGAGTTGGCGTCGCGGCCGCGTCCGCCGGTATAAGTGTCGGCCGACACCAGATAGCCCATGGTCTGCGCCGCCAACTCGTTCTCCCACACCGTGGTCGGCGCCGAGCCCGGCTTCTGCCGCAGGATTTTGTTGTACGCGTACAGCACGTGCAGGTACTCGTGCGCCATCGTAGACAGCGCCAGGCTCGGTCCGTTGTCCTTCATCGACCAGTTGCCCGGGCTGTCGGCCTTGGCGAAGGTGTCCAGATCGACGAAGGTCACCAGCGCCTGGTTGCTCTTGCCTATCACGTCGGCGCAGTCGGCGTCGCCCTGGCACATGGTGGCCGCGGCCGAGGCCAGCAGCGCGTTGGTCCAGCGCACATAGCCGAGCAGCCGGCTGCCGCTGGTGCTGGCCGGATCATTGAGCCGGCTCAGCACCAGGTGCACGTCCTTGGTGTCGCCGGGCAGGGCCAGGCTGCGCCAGCTCGGGTGGATGTCCTGACCCCAGGGCTCGCTGACCACGCTGGCCTCCAGCGGGTAGACGCTGCCGGCGAAACGTTCGGCCAAGGCGTCGGCCTGGGCGTTGTCCACTGCCACGTCCAAACCGCTCTGACCCCAGACATAGACCTTGCCGCCGCCATTGGGCAGATCGCGCACCGCCTTCAGCGTCGTGGGACTGTCGCCGTCCATATCGTGCCAGGTTCGCGCGTCGCCCAGCGCGTAGACCTGCTGCTGCAATGCCGCCTGCGCGCCGCTCAGCCTGGCCGACTGCTGCAGTTGCAAGCGTTGCAGCGCGCCGTTGCTGTTGTTCTTCGCCACCGCGCTCAACACCGCCCGGCTCTCGGCTTCCAGCCGGTCCGCCACGGCGCGGTCGGCGCCGCGCAAGCCATTGCCGGATGTCCGGAACTGGGTGGAGGTGTCACCGCCGCTGACGCGCACGAACTCGGCCTGCCATGCCGAGCTCACCGGTCCGGTCAGCTGCAGGGTCTGATCGCGGCCGCTGGTATTGCTGTAGCGGTAGATCGACCCCGACGCCGCGCCGCTGGCGCTGGCCGGCAGCTTGCAACTGGCGCCGGCGCAATTCAGCGCGCCGACCTCGGCGCTGCCGGCTCCGCTTTGCGCCAACGCTTTCGCCGACGGATTGCCCGCGCCGCCGTCGGCGGACTGGCCGCTCCCGCCGCCGCCGCATGCGCTCAACAGCGCGCTCGCGATCACGGAAACCAGAACTGTCTTGTTGATCTCTTTCATCACTTTGTCGTCTTTTTTTGGTTAATTTATGAACAGAATCTTGATATTAGCCACACGACATAAGTGAGTACAATGTCAATTTATTACAATTAAAAGTCAGACAAATACCGTCGCCCAGGCCGGCGAGAACCTCCCCGCCCGGCGCGGCCGTCATCACCCGATCCGCCTCCCGGACAATAGAGATCACCCCACCGTCGCCATAAAAAAAGCCCGCCGTCCGAAGACGCCGGGCTCAGAGCCTGTTCACGATCAAGCGCCGACTAACGCTCCAGCTCCATCTGGCCCAGCACCACCATGGCGCCGTCCACCCTGCTCTGCACGGTGCGCAAGGCGCGGAAACGCACCTTGTCGCCGGCGCGGGCCGCGAACGCGTCCAGCTGGCGCTGATCGAGCGCGCCGGCCTCGCCGCTGGGCGCGATGGTCAGCAGCGCGCCGTCGCTGCGCTGGATCGCCAGCCGATTGAACGGCACGTTGCCGACGCTGACCAAGCGGCCGTGTTCCCACGGCACGCTGGCCATGCCCAGCGACGCCAGCAGTCCGAGGACGGCCAGACCGCCCGCCAGCGGCCGTCTCATCGCTTCACCAGGCTCAGCCGCGAATTGGCCGGCACGGTGATCGTCACCTGGCCGCCAAGCGGCGCCAGGCTCAGGCGATAGGCTTCCTGCGTCGGGTCGGTCGACAGTTGGACTTCGCCCAGACTGACCGGGATTGGCGGCAAGGAAATGGTTTTGCCGCCCGGGAAGTAGCGGCTGGCCGGCAAGCTCAACTGCTTGGCCGGGAAGCCGTAGCCCGCCGGCCACGGGGCGAAGTCCGCCAACGCCAGGCTGGTATACAGCTGCTGCATCAGGCTGCCGTAGTCGCCGCCGCCGACCGCGGCCAAGCCGTCGTCCAGCGCGCGTTCGCCGACATTCGAACCGGTCACCCACGGCTTCATCACGCCTGCGCCGTACTGGTGCAGCATCAGCATGCCGGTCGCCAGCGCCTTCGGATAGCAGGTGGTGCCGACGCTGTCGCCGCTCATCGCCGACCAGCGCTTCAGATTGCAGGCCGGCTGGGCCAGGAACTGGCTGAAGTCGCCGCCGGAACGCAGATCGGGATGCGAGTTCGCGTTATCGCCGCGGCCGCCCTGATAAGTGTCGGCCGCCACCAGATAACCCATGGTCTGCGCCGCCAGCTCGTTTTCCCAGGTCGTCGATCTCGCCGCTCCCGCCATGCGGCGGAACACCTTGTTGTAGCCGTACAGCAGGTGCTGGTACTCATGGCCCAGCGTCGACAGGGTCAGCGCCGGCCCCTTGCCGTTCTGGCTCCAGTTCACGCCGTCGTCGGCCGCCACCAGCGTGTCGACGTTGAGGAAGGTCACCAGCGCCTCGTTGCTGTTAGAGAAGGCGCTGCAGTCGGTCTTACCGCAGGACGGATCGGACGCCCCCGACTTCAGCAGGGCGTTGAGCGGAGAGACATAGCCCAGCAGGCCCTTGAAGGCGCTGGCCGGCTGATTCAGCTGCGCCAGCACCAGGTGCACGTCCTTGGTGCCGGCATCCAGCGTGACGCCCTGCCACGACGGATTGACCGGTCCCCAGGGCTCGCTGATCACCGCGGCCTCGATCGGGTACACGCTGTTGGCGAAGCGCTCGGCCAGGAAGGCCGCCTGCTGGGCAGTCACCGCGGCCGCGTCGTTCTGCGCCCAGACATAGACGGTGCCGCCGCTGGGCAAGGCGTAGCTGGCCTTCATCGTGGTGCTCAGCGTGCGGCTGCCTATGCTGTCGTACCATTGGCGGCTGTCGTTGACGGCATAGTAGCGCGCCGCGGCGACCGCCCGTTTTTCGACGCGCATCCTCGCCTGCGCCCGGCCGGCGATTTGGCCGTAGGCGGCGGCATGATCGTAAAACTGCTGCATCTGCTGTTCCAGCACCGCGTCGGCCGCCGCGTCGGTGCCGCGCGCGCCGCCGCCGACGCGGCCATAACCCAGAATGTCGCTGTCGACCTGGGTCACCACCGCGTTCCAGCTGGCGGTCAGCGGACCGGTGATGGTGAGCGGCATGTCCTGGCTGGTATTGTTCTGCAACTGGTATACCTTGCCGACCGCGTCGGAAACCGCGCTAGCCGGCAGCGCGCAGACGACGGACTGGCAACTCAGATCGCCGGTGATGGCCGGCTTCTGAGGCGCGCTGGGCGGATTTGCTTGCACCGCCTGATTGCTGGCGGCGCTGGAAGAGGAGTCGCCGCCGCCACCGCCGCAGGCGGACAGCAGCGCGACCATCACGGACAGGGCGGCGATATTTTGCTTGTTGTTCAACATTTTATGACTCAACTGTAAATTCGACGGCGAATTTGTAAATGATTAAATAATGTCGACAAGGATAGAGACCGCCGCCCGGTCCCGTCAATTTACCTGCCGTTTTCCGCCCCACCCGTTTTCCAGACACCCG
The DNA here is from genome assembly GCF_002848345.1 of Chromobacterium sp. ATCC 53434. Lineage (NCBI taxonomy): Bacteria > Pseudomonadati > Pseudomonadota > Betaproteobacteria > Neisseriales > Chromobacteriaceae > Chromobacterium > Chromobacterium sp. ATCC 53434. Next base: position 4,185,671 of record NZ_CP025429.1, read on the forward strand.
CCTCGGCCCCTGCTATCATCCGTCTGTTCAGTAACAAGGATCTATGATGGCTTTTCTCCACAACCCCAACTCCGCCCAACGCCTGAAACGGCTGAATGCCCGCCAGCGCAAGAAAATGCGCGTAGGCGAATTCCGCGAGCTGGGCTTCCACCTGGTGGCCGTGCTGCGCGACGGCGCCGACGCCGACGCGCTGCTGGATGGCTGGCTGACCCGCTTCGACGAAGCCGGCATCAGCTTCGGCGGCCATTTCGACGGCAAGAGCCAGCTGGAAGGCGTGGCCTTCCCGGTCAGCGGCAACCAGATCACCGAAGCGCTGCGCGGCGAACTGGTCGCCTGGCTGCAGGCTCGCGAAGAAGTGCAATCGCTGGAAGCCAGCGAGCTGATCGACCTGTGGCACGCCGTCTGAGGCCTGCCTTTGGGATGTGAAAAAGCCGGCATTCGCCGGCTTTTTTCTTGTCTGTCGCACTTACCCACAGATAATCGCAAAACGGGATTTTATCCACAAGCCTCAGGACAGCTGGCGGAATACTCGATAGCCGACGTATAGCCAGGTCTCCCTAGCGAGGAAGCGCGACCAGCTGGACAGCGTTCGGAAGCGGCTGGACTGCGTCGGCGCCGGATAGGCGCGCAGGCCCAGGTCGCTGGCCATCAGCACCGCGCGGCGCATGTGCAACGGGTCGCTGACCAGCAGGTAGGAGCGGATGCCGAACGGCCCGCCCAGATCCCGGGCATTGGACAGATTCTGCCAGGTGGTGCGCGACTGGTTTTCCACCAGCATCGCCGTCATCGGCACGCCCTGTCGGGCGGCGAACTCGCGGCCGACGTCGGCCTCGGCCGGATAACCCGGCTCCGGCGTGCCGCCGGTGAACACGATCCAGCGCACCTTGCCGCTCTGGTACAGCTTGACCGCGTGGTTGATGCGCTCGCGGAACACCGGCGAGGGCTTGCTGCCCCAGGCCGCCGCGCCCAGCACCAGCGCGGCGTCGGCGCCGGAATCGGCGTCACCGTCGCCGTAGTCGACGATGGTCCAGGCCACATAGGCGAAGCCGAGCACCACCATCAGCACGGCCAGCAGGAAGCCTTTCATCATCAATCGCAAATAGAGCATCGGCACAGCGGCATCAAGGACTAGGGAAGGTCGATTGTAACCGCAATCGCCGGCGACGGCAGCCCGCCGACGCCGGGATGCGGCGCGGCGCTATTGTTCCAGTTCCCAGATCGCGGCCTGCAGGCTTTCCATGCGCGCCTGCAACGCGGTCTGGGCATCGTGCAGCGCCTTGTTGTAGATGTCGCGCCCTATCTTCTCGGCGACGAAATCGAGCAGGAAGCGGGCGTCGAAACTGCCTATCTCCAGCCCGAGCTGGTCCGCCAGATAGCCTTGCACTTGCGGCGCCAGCTGCTGCAACTGCTGTTCGCTGAGGAGGGATTGATTCGCCATCGTCGCGTCCGGATGTGAAAAGAAGGCGATTATGGCGCAATCGCCGCCCCGCGCGATAGCCGCGCGGGGCGAAAGCCCGCTCAAGGAATGCGGCAACCCGGGTTGCTGGTCGGGCAGCGCCACTGCCAGTCCACCCCGATGCGCTCGGACAGCTTGACCGAGAACGCCATCGCCGGCGACGACAGCGAAATCGTCACCACATCGCTGGAAAAGTCCGATGAACGCGGTTCGCTGGTACCGGGCATCACCCGCAGCGCGATCGGGCTGCCCAGCTGTATGCTCAGCTGGCTGTTGCCCAACAGATAGGCGAAATTATCCTGGATGTACTGGCCCAGCGGGAAGCTGCCGCCGCCCGGCAGCGCCACCACCTTGCCCGGCGGCACCAGCCGGCCCAAACCCTTGAGCATGTTCTGATCGGGCTTGTACAGCAGCGCATCCTTCACCTGGGCCAGGCCGGCCTGCAGACTCTGCTGGATGGTGCCGTCTATCTTGCCCTCGGCCTTGCCTATCAGCATGTCGCCCACCACCGGCAATATCCAGCTCAAATTGGAGTCGCAGTCGGTGGAGGAGTTGGTGGTCGCCGTCATGCCGGTCTTGCCGTCGACCATATTGCCGTTAGCCGTGCCGTACTGGGCGGTGATGACGATATTGCTCAACGTCAGCGTATTGGTGCAGCTATAGCTGATCACGCCCCATTTATGGCCGGAATACTGGCTGCGCACCTGGTAGCCGAGGCCGGACAGGCTGATGTAGGCGACGCCGCTGGCGTCCGGCCGTATCGTCACCTGCGCGTTGCCGCTGACCGTTCCGCCAAGAAAGGTGGCGCCGTTCTGCGCCACCAGCTGCGACACCCGCCCGTTCAAGCCTTGCTGCAAGCTATAGGGCACGCTCAGCAACTCGCCGGCCGCCTGTCTCAGCGGCCCCATCGCCTTGGCGTCCTCGCTATAGCTCAGCGCGCCGCCGCCATAGCCGACCGTCGCCAGATACTGGTCCGAAACCACTCTCGGCGCCCAGTCCGCTTGCGCGCTGCCAGCAGCAAGCAATCCCGCCAGAAAAATCGCTCTGCGCATCATGATTGATGTCCTCTTCGTTGAAAGTGCGGAATATTTTCATAAAAATATTCCATGAGGATATTATACCAATAGCATTTCACATGAAAGAGCATTCCTCCGCTCTACCATCTGCCGAAATGCCCGCGCGTGCCGCGCGGGCGCGCGGCACGCGCAGCCGGCTCAGGGTTCCTGGCACACCAAATCCGGATTGCGCGGATCGCACTGCGAATTCCAGCTCCAGCTCAAGGCCTGCTCCTCGTTGACTTTCAGCCCCAGCGAGAAGGCCGGGGACGTCAGCGACAGATTCAACAGCTCGCTCGTCGCATTGGAATACATGCCCGGGTCCTGATTCACCGGTTGAACCTGCAGATAATTGCCCAGGCGCAGCGTGATCTGGCTGTTGCCTAGCAGATAGCGGAAGTTGTCCTGCACATAGCGGCCGACCGGGAAGGTCCGTCCATCCGGCAAGGTGACCACCTTGTCGGCCGGAACCAGCCTGTTCAGCCCGCTCAGCAGATTCTGGCCGGGCTTGTACAGCAGCGCGTCCTTCACCTGGGCCAGACTGGCCTGCACGCCGTTCTGGATCGCGCTGTCTATCTTGCCCTCGGCCTTGTTTATCAGCACATCGCCGACCACCGGCAGAATCCAGCTCAGGTTGGAATCGCAGTCAGTGGAAGAGGACGTCGTCGCGGTCATGCCGGCCTTGCCCGCGGCCATGCTGCCGTCGGCGGTGCCGTACTGGGCGGTGAGAACGATATTGCTCAGCGTCAGCGTATTGGTGCAGCTGTAGTTGATCACCCCGAGCTTGCGGCCGGAGTAGCGGTTGCGTACCTGGTAATTGAGCCCGGACAGGCTGATGTAGGCCACGCCGCTGGCGTCCGTCCGTATCGTCACCTGCGCGTTGCCGCTGATCGTCCCGCTGAGGAAAGTGGCGCCGTTCTGCGTCACCAGCTGCGACACCCGGCCGTTCAGGCCCTGCTGCAGGGCGGACGGCACCTTCATCAGATCCGACACGACCTGCCAGACCGGCCCGCCTTTGCTGGCGTCTTCCCGGTAGCTGAGCGCGCCGCCGCCATAATTGAGCGTGGTCGCGAATTGGTCGGAAGTGATACGGGGGGTCCAGTCCGCTTGCGCGCCGCTGGCGGCGAGCAGGATGGCGACGGATACGATTGAGCGCATGACATTCCTTTTTTTGGCCAGCCATTTCTGATGTCGCAACGTGTCGCGCAGTGGCTGGAATCTGCCGACTATCCTAACTTGCCCGATCAGATTAATGCATTCATTATGTAATTACAATCGCATAAATTGCGCCAAACTGCTGAAATCCCGCAGGGGAATTCCTAAAGGAACAGATATGAGTCCGGACTGCAGGAGGATGGTGGCAGGCGACGCCGAACGCTGGCGCGCTGCCTGCATGCGCAAAAGCCTGCTACGACAAGCCGGCGGCCCCCATTCGGCCCGGCCCGGGATCATCTCGAGCCAGGCCGTCCGGCCGCGGCGGCTCTAGCATGTCATATGAATCGGGACGCAGCCCCAGGTCAGGCCGATGTTTTCGCTCACCTTGACCGAAAACGACATCGCCGGAGACGACAGCGTAATCGCCACCACATCGGCGGAAGCGCTCGTCACCGACGGTCTGCCGTCGCCCATATAGCGTCCCGGCGCGATCAGATTGCCCAGCTGAATGCTGAGCTGGCTGTTGCCCAGCAGATAGGCAAGATTGTTCTGCAGATACTGCCCCAACGGGAAGGCGCCGCCTCCCGGCAGCGTCACCACCTTGCCCGGCGGCACCAGGCGGCTCAGGCCGTTTAGCATGTTCTGGTCCGGCCGGTACAGCAGCGTGTCCTTCACCTTGGCCAGTTGGGCCTGCACATTGCTCAGCAGCAGGCCGTTGATCTTGTCCTGGGCCTTGCCTATCAGCACGTCGCCGACACCGGGCAGGATCCAGCTCAGATTGGAGTCGCAGTCGGTGGACGAGCTGGTGGTCGCCGTCACGCCGGTCTTGTCGTCCTGCATATTGCCGCCGGCCGTGCCGTACTGGGCGCTGACGACCAGATTGCTCAGCGTCAGCGTATTGGTACAGGTGTAGTGGATCACCCCCCATTTTTTGCCGGAGTACTGGCTGCGCACCTGATAGCCGAGGCCGGACACGACGATATGGGCCACGCCGCTGGCATCCGGACTTATCGTCAGCTGCGCGTTGCCGCTGACCGTCCCGCTCTGGAAGCTGGCGCCGTTCTGCGCCACCAATTGCGCCACCGGCCCGTTCAATGCCTGCTGCAAATCGGCGGACAGGCCCTGCAGCTGAGTGGCCACCTGCCGCAACGGCCCCATGGCCTTGGCGTCCTCGCCATAGCTCAACACGCCGCCGCCATAGCTGACCGTCGCCAGGTACTGGTCCGAAAGCACTCTCGGCACCCAGTCCGCCTGCGCGCCGCCGGCCACCGACAGGCCCGCCAGGAAAATTACCGTACGCATCATGATGAATGTTCCTTTGTATAAATGGTGAATATCTTCACATCGATATCATGTCCATTTTATACCATTGTCATTTCAACAAAAAGAACAACATCATGACGCCATCCGCGGGAACGGAACGGCCTGGACCCTGACCGCGGCTACAACCGCGACCAGTCGCGCCCCAGCCGCACCAGGTTCCGTTGCAGCGCCTGCCGGCTGCCTTGCAGGCAGACCCGCCATCGCTCGCCCGCGCCGGCATGCTGCGGCAGATGCAGACAGATCTGCTCCAGCCAGGCAAAGCGGGCCGAACAGCTGTCATGGCACAGCGCGATGCCATCGGCGCAACCGCGCCTGGCCAGCCGCGCCAGCTTGTCCGGCAACGGCGCCGGCCCCAGGCAGACGCGGGCGCCGTAGAACAGGCTGGAACGCCAGAAGCGCTGCTGACAACGCCAGCCGTCCAGCAGGCAGGACCAGCTGTTGGCGGGAAACTCCGTGCACCACCATAACGTATGCTTCATCGCGCCCTCCATTTTGTGCACTGCACAATAACCGTTATACCCGCTGCCGGACCTTATCGCCAGCCACTTGTGAGCGCGCATAAAAAAACCGGCGCACGCGGCGCCGGCACAGGGCAGTCAGACTCGGGAAAACGATTTACAAGGTCACCCAGCGCGGCCGGGTCAGCATGTCGGCTTGCAGGATGTCGTCCAGTTGCTCGCGGCTCAGCAGGCCATGGGCCAGCACCACCTCGGCGACGCTGCTGCCGTTGGCGTGCGCCTCGGCGGCGACGCGGGTGGCGGCCTCGTAGCCGATCACCGGATTCAGCGCGGTGACCAGGCCGATCGAGTTTTCCACGCTCAGACGCAGCCGCTCGCGGTTGGCGGTGATGCCCTTGACGCAGTGCTCGGTCAGCGTGCCGCAGGCATTGGCCAGATGGGTGGCGCTGCGGAACAAGCTGTAGGCGATCACCGGCTCGAAGGCGTTCAGCTGCAGCTGGCCGGACTCGGCGGCCATGGTGATGGTAACGTCGTTGCCGATCACCTCATAGGCAACCTGGCTGACGACTTCCGGAATCACCGGATTGACCTTGCCCGGCATGATGGACGAGCCGGCCTGGCGCGCCGGCAGATTGATCTCGCCGAAGCCGGCGCGCGGGCCGGACGACAGCAGGCGCAGGTCGTTGCAGGTCTTGGACAGCTTGACCGCCGCGCGCTTGATCACGCCGGACAACTGGACGAAAGCGCCGCAGTCCTGCGTGGCCTCGATCAGATTCGGCGCGGTGATCAGCTGGCTGCCGACCAGCTCCGACAGGTGCTGGCACACAAGCCGGGCGTAATCCGGGTGGGCGGTGATGCCGGTGCCGATCGCCGTGGCGCCGAGGTTGATCTCCAGCATCAGCGCGCTGGCTTCCTTCAAGCGCTGTTCGTCCTCGCCCAGCATCACGGCGTAGGTCTGGAATTCCTGGCCCAGCGTCATCGGCACCGCGTCCTGCAGCTGGGTGCGGCCCATTTTCAGGACATCCTTGAATTCCTCGGCCTTGTCCGCGAAGGCCTGGCGCAGCGTCTCCATCCGCGACACCAGCTTCAGCACGCCCCAGAAGGCGGCCAGGCGCAGCGCGGTCGGGTAGACGTCGTTGGTGCTCTGGCACAGGTTGACATGCTCGTTCGGGTGCAGATGCTGATATTCGCCCTTGACGTGGCCCAGCAGCTCCAACGCGCGGTTGGCGATCACCTCGTTGGCGTTCATATTGGTGGAAGTGCCCGCCCCGCCCTGGATCACGTCGACGACGAACTGGTCGTGCAGCTTGCCGGCGCGAATCTCCTCGCAGGCGTCGACGATGGCCTGCGCCAGCTTGGGATCGAGAATGCCGAGATCGCGGTTGGCCTGCGCCGCCGCCTGCTTGATAGAGGCCAGCGCGCGGATCAGGTCGCCGTAGCCGGCGATGGTCTGGCCGGTGATCGGGAAGTTCTCGATGGCGCGCAGCGTGTGCACGCCCCAGTAGGCGTCGGCCGGCACATCGCGGTTGCCGAGCAGGTCGTGTTCGATACGGGTGGACATCTGGAGGGGCTCCTCAGCAATGGCCGTCATGCGCGGCCTAGAATGCCCCGCACTGTATGCCCGCCCTACAGACTTGACCAATTCCGAATGGAGATGGGGTCATGCGGAAAATGCATAACCTTGCGCCAGCCTTGTCCGGCGCGGCTTGCCTTAGAGCCTGTTCAAAGGCTAGCGAGCTCACGCGAGACAAGGCGAAAACAGCTGAAGAAGCGGAGTGTACATACGGTACATGAGCATTCTGAAGCGGTACTCACCGTGCCACCTCTCGCGACGCGCAGCAGACTTTGAACAGGTTCTTAGACTTCCGGGTAATGCTCGGCCAGATAGTCCCACAGGTCCTCCAGCGCCGCGCGGCCGCGGCGGTGGTCGCAATACAGCCTCACTTCCATCTCCACGCTCCACTCGTCGCCGCCGGCCGCGGCCAGCCGGCCGGCCTCGCACTCGGCCGCCACCGCGCTCTCCGGCAGAAAGGCCAGGCCGTGGCCGGCCAAGGCCATCTGCTTCAGGCCCTCGGCCATATCGGTCTCGTAACGCAGCGACAGATGCGCCGGTTCCGGTCCGCCGACCAGCAGCAAATCGCTCATCAGCCGGAAATAGGCGTTGCTGGCGTAACCGAGGAAGGGCAACGGCGCCTCGGCGCGGCCCGGCAGCGCGTAACGCGCCTCTCCGCCATCGGCCGGCGCATATGGCCTCAGCCGCTCGACGCCCAGCCGCAGGCCGCCGTAGCGCGCCTCGTTCAATTCCACCGGCTGCTTCGGATGGTGGTAGCACATCAGCAGGTCGCTGCCGCCCTCGACGAAGGCCAGCACCGCATCGTGGACGTTGCTGGCCTGCAGTCGGCAGGACAGATGGCCGAAACCGGCCTCGACCTCGGTCAGCCATTTGGGGAAGTAGGAGAACGACAGCGTGTGCGGCACCGCGAACTCCAGCGTGCCCTGCGGCAGCGGCTGCAGGCCGCGCAGCATGGTGCGGGTGGTGTTCAGCTGAGCCAGCAGCGGCACCGCCTGCTCGCGTAGCAGTTTGCCGGCGGCGGTGAGCTTGGTGGGATAGGTGGTGCGGTCTATCAGATCGGCGCCCAGCCAGCTCTCCAGCGCGCGGATGCGGCGCGAGAACGCCGGCTGCGTCAGGTGGCGCAGCTCGGCCGAGCGGGTGAAGCTGCCGGTATCGGCCAATACCAGGAAGTCTTCCAGCCAGCGGGTTTCCATCGCGGTGGTCCAGATTCGGGATGCCCGATGTTACACCGGCGGGACGTGGGCCGTCCTCGCGCGCCGCGCACAAAATGCCAACACTTCCGCCTTTGACGCAGGCTTCGCATCGGTGCACATTGCAAGCATGCGCTCTCTTGCCCTTCCCCCACACCAGCGGCCCTGGACCGGCCGCGCGCTGGCGGTCGGCGCCAGCGGCCTGTTGCATCTGCTGGCGCTGCTGTGGCTGCAAACCGGGCAGAATCCTCCCGCTTCGACCGATCAACCCCCGCTGCGGATCAAGATACTGCCGATCACCCTGGCGGCCGAAACGCCCGCCGCGCCAACCCATGCGCGCGCGGCCGCGGCCCGACGCGCCGCGCCTCGCATCGCCACTCCCTCCCATCCGCGGGCGGGCGGCCAAGTTTCCCGCCCATCCCGGCCCGGCCGCCGCGAAGCCAGCGCGGGAAGCGGCGAGGCGCGCGTCACCATCGAGGGACTGCGCCAGCAGATGCGCCGCCTGACGCCGGAAAACCCGAACGCCAAGCCGCTGCCGGAGAACCCCGAGAAAGCCAGATTGGCGCGCGGCATCGAACGGGCGGAACGCGCCGACTGCAAGCATGCCTACGCCGGGCTGGGCCTGCTGGCCGCGCCTATGCTGTTGAAAGACGCGCTGGATAAAGACAACGGCTGCAAGTGGTAGCTTGCAGCCGTTGATCGCGGAGATGGAAAACCGTCAGCGCTGCAGCGTCACCCAGTCCTGGGTGGCCTCGGCGGCCTGGAACTCGTGCACCGCCTCCCGCATCAGCGCGAACGCCGCCGGCGCGTCCAGCCGCCCGCAAGCGTCGGATAGCCGCGCCAGCAGCGAGGCCATCTCGTCGGCGGACAGATGGTATTCCTGGGCCCGCATGATGCGGGCGTGATCGGTCGGCAACACCTCGTCGCCGATCAGCAGTTCCTCGTACAGCTTCTCGCCCGGCCTGAGCCCGGTGATGCGGATCTCGATGTCGCCGCCCGGCTGGCTGTCGTCCCTCACCTCCAGCCCGGACAGATGCACCATGCGCCGCGCCAGGTCTATGATCTTCACCGGCTCGCCCATGTCCAGCACGAACACGTCGCCGCCGTCGCCCATCGCGCCGGCCTGTATCACCAGTTGCGCCGCCTCCGGTATCGTCATGAAGTAGCGGGTGATGTCGGCGTGGGTCAGCGTAATCGGGCCGCCGGCCTTGATCTGGCGGCGGAACAGCGGCACGACGGAACCGGAGCTGCCCAGCACGTTGCCGAATCGCACCATGACGAAGCGGGTGCCGCTGCCGCGCGCGTGGCGGGTCTGCAGCGTCAGCTCGGCCAGGCGCTTGGTGGCGCCCATCACATTGGTCGGCCGCACCGCCTTGTCGGTGGAGATCAGCACGAAGGTGTCGACGCCGCAGTCCTCGGCGGCGCGTGCCGTCGTGTCGGTGCCGAAGGCGTTGTTGACGATGCCGGCCACCGGATTGTGCTCCACCATCGGCACATGCTTGTAGGCGGCGGCGTGGTAGACCGTCTCGACGCGGAAGGCGCGCATCGCCTGGGCCAGGCGCTCGTAGTCGGTGACCGAGCCCAATAGCGGCGTGCGCGGTATCTGCGGCGCCAGCTGCGCCAGCTCCTGATCTATGCTGTACAGCGCGAATTCCGACAACTCGAACAGCACGATGCGCGCCGGGCGGTTCTTGACGATCTGCCGCGCCAGCTCCGAGCCTATCGAGCCGCCGGCGCCGGTCACCATCACCACCTTGCCCTGGATGTTGCGCGCCAGCAGATCAGCCTTCGGCGGCACCGGATCGCGGCCCAGCAGGTCCTCGATCTCGACCTCCTTCAACTCCTCGACCCGCGCTTCGCCGGATACCAGATCGGCCATGCCGGGCAGGCGCTTGATCGGCACTCTCAGCTTCTCCAGCGCTTCCAATATCTCGCGCTGGCGGCCCCGGCCGACCGACGGCATCGCCAACAGGATGCACTTGGCCCGCGTGTCCTTGACCAGCGCCGGCAACTCCTCCGGCGCGTGCACCGCGACGCCGCGGTAGGTGCGGCGGCGCAGCTCCGGATTGTCGTCGACGAAGGCCATCGGCCGGTATTCGCGGCCGGCCTGTAAGGCCAGCATCAGCTGCACGCCGGCCTGGCCGGCGCCGTAGATGATGACCGGATCGCGCGGCGCCTCGGTGGCGTCTATCCGCCGTACCAGGCCGCGCAGCAGGAAGCGGCTGCCGCCGATATAGGCCATCGCGAACACCCAGAAGATGATCACCGAGGCGCGCGGCATCGCCCAGATGTGGAACATCTGTATCACCGCCTGCAACACCAGCACCGACAGCGTCACCCCCGAAAACACGGTGAGGATGATCTTGTCGTCCAGGTACTTCAGCACCGCGCGGTACAGGCCCAGCCTGACGAAGATCGGGATCGCCCACAGCGGCGGCACGATGAAGATCCACAAATGCGGGTTGAGCTTGGGGTCCCAGTAGCCGCCCAGACGCAGGAACACCGCGCTCGACAGCGCCAGCGGCAGCAATAGCGCATCCATCAGCGCCAGCATCGCCATCTTGTTGTGGCGGGAAAAGGCCAGCAGTTTTTCAAGCATCGTCATTCTTTCGCGTCCGCCAGCCGCTGATACACGGCATCCGGACAGCATTCCTCGTTATCATGGCCATCGCCCAGGCTCAGCAGCGCAAAGCCCCGCGCCTCGTAGAAGCGCCGCGCGCCGGCATTGGCCTGGAACACGTGCAGCCGGCAGGCTTGCGCCGGCCGCGACAGCGCTCGCTCCAGCAAGGCCCCGCCCACACCGGTTCCCCGCTGTCCGGTCGCAATATACAGCTGGTCCAGCCACAGCACGCCGTCTTGCATCGAAGATGCGGCGAATCCTATGGTCTCGCCGTCCCGCTCGGCCAGCCAGACGCCGCCGGCCGGCAGCAGCGCGTCGGCGAACCAGGCCCGCACGGCCTCGTCGGCGTGCGCCAGCGGCGCGTAGGGCATCTCGCGGCGGCAGGCCAGGTAGATGGCCGCCAGCGCCGGCGCGTCGTCGGCTTCCGCCGGGCGGATGGCCATCGTCATCGGCTGACGATCTTCATCAGCGTGGCGACGATGATGCGGATGTCTTCCCCAAGGCTGTGCGTTTCGGCGTAGCGAACGTAGTAGCCGAGCTTTTCCGGCAGCACCTCGTCGATGTAGGCGCGCTCCGGATCGGCGGCGCGGCCCAATATCTCGTTCTCGTCTATCATCTTGATCGACGCCCAGTCTGTGATGCCGGGGCGCACCGACAGCACCACATCCCTCGCCTCGTCCGGATAGTGGGCCACGTACTTCGGCACCTCCGGCCGCGGACCGACCAGGCTCATGTCGCCGAACAACACGTCGATCAATTGCGGCAGCTCGTCCAGCTTGGTCTTGCGCAGCAGCCGGCCGGCACCGGTGACGCGGCTGTCGGCGCCGACGGTCAGCTGGCCGTGGCGCTCGGTGTTCACCTGCATCGTGCGGAACTTGTGGATGCGGAACAGCGCGCCGCCCCGCCCCACCCGCACCTGGCGGAAAAACACCGGCCCCGGCGAGTCCAGCTTGACCCACAGCGCCACCGCCAGCAAGGGCAGCGCCAGCACGGCGAGGCCCGCGCCGGCGGCGGCGATGTCGAACAGCCGCTTCAGCAGCCGCGAGCCATGGCGGCGCGGCCGGCAGCACGGCGGCAACAGCGCGCCGCCGCGATTGTCGCCCGGCTGGCTCATGCGGACAGGATCTCGCGCACCGCGGCGATGACGCGGGTCTGGTCATCGTCGGTCATCCGCGTGTACAGCGGCAGCGTCACTTCCGCCTCGAAGGCGGCGTCGGCCACCGGGAATTGCTCGCGCGTCAGCTGGTAGCCGTCGCGCCACACCGGCTGGCGGTGCAGCGGGATGAAGTGCACCGAGCAGCCTATGCCCTTCTCCGCCATCCGCGCGATGAAGTCGTCGCGGGACACGCCGGCCTCCGGCTTGATGCGCACCGGGTACAGATGCCAGGCGTGATTGCTGCCCTCGTCCTTGGCGCGCGCCGGCAGGATCAGCGGCAGGCCGGCCAGCTCGCGGTCGAAGCGCTGGGCCATCGCCTCGCGCTTGTCGTAGAAACCGCGGATCTTCTTCAGCTGATGGATGCCCATCGCCGCGGCGGTGTCCGGCATATTGTATTTGTAGCCCGGGGCCACCACCTCGTAGAACCAGGCCGGGGTCTTGGACACGTAGCGGTCGAAGGCGTCGCGGCTGATGCCGTGCAGGCGCATCACCTTGCAACGGGCGATGATGTCCTTGTTCTTCGACACCACCATGCCGCCCTCGCCGGTGGTCATGGTCTTGTTGGCGTAGAAGCTGAACACGGTGACGTCGGAGTCCAGCGTGCCGACCAGCTTGCCCTTGTAATAGGTGGGCATCGCGTGGGCGGCGTCCTCGACGATCTTCAGCCCGTGCTCGCGGGCGATGGCGACGATCTCGTCCATGTCGCAGGCCAGGCCGGCGAAGTGCACCGGAATGATGGCCTTCGTCTTGGCGGTGATCGCCGCGCGGATCGCGTCCGGACGGATGTTGAAGGTGGCGGCGTCGACGTCGACGCACACCGGGTGCGCGCCCAGATAGCGCACCACTTCGGCGGTGGCGGTGAAGGTGTAGGACGGCACGATGACCTCGTCGCCTTCCTTGACGCCTATCGCCTCCAGCGCCAGGTGCAGGCCGGCGGTGGCCGAGTTGACGGCGATCGCCTCGACGCCGTCGCCGAGGAAGGCGGCAAAATCGGCCTCGAACTGCTTGGTCTTCGGGCCGGTGGTGACCCAGCCCGATCTCAAGGCATCGACCACTTCGTTGATCTCTTCGTCGCCGATGTCCGGCAAGGCGAACGGCAGGAATTTTGTTTCGCTCATCGTTTTCTCTTTCGTCTTTGCGCGGCCGCTCTCGGCCGCCGTCCATGTCCATCGCCGCGCGCCGCTGATGACCCGCCGCTCGCAAAATCGTCTATCCGCGTGGGCAAATCTCCGATTTGCCCACCCTACAACGACGCGGCCCCTCGCGGGCCTAGATCGTAGGGTGGGCAAGGCCGAAGGTCTTGCCCACGCGCAACTTACTCGCCAAACCCGCCGCGTTCGGCTTTGCCAGCCCAATCCGGCGGCAAACGCCCATCTCGCACCCAAGCATGAAAGCTTGAGTACGGCCAATCCTTTAACTGCGCCACCAGACCATGCTTAAGCGGATTGCCATGGATGTAATCGACATGGCGCCGCATATCGTCATCGTCGCGGATCTGGTGCTCCCAATAACGGCGTTGCCAGATGCCTTTGTCCCGGTGCGCCACCTTGCTGGCGCTGCGCGCCGCCGCCTGGGGCAGGCCCCGCGAAAAACCGCTCTTGATCAGGCTCCATCGAGCGGCATAGTCGCCATCATCGATGGGCAATTGCCAAATCGCGTGCAGATGATCGGGCAATATACAAATCGCCACCGTCTCGAAGGGACGCGCTTGCCACACCCGCCGATAGACGCTACGCAAACGGTCAACTTCCCGCACCAGCAGGCCGGAACCACGCTGGGCCAACACCACGGTGAAAAAATACGCCCCTCCCGCCATCGATGCCCGACGGTAATGCGACATGGCATTCCCCCTGAGTTTTCCGCATGGGTAACGCCCTATTCTACGAGTTTGCAGAATCATTTGTCCGCGTGGGCAAATTCTCCGGTTTGCCCACGCATTCACTCAAAATGCCCGTCCGGTGTCAGACCTTCCTCCCTGCGCCGCCACCAGAAACCGCCGCGCCAGCACCGCGTAATCGTGATTGGCCAGCACATAGGCCTTGCCGGCCGCGCCCATCGCCTCGCGCTCGGCCAGCGGCAGCACCGCCATCCGCTTCACGGCGTCGGCGATGACGGCCGGATCTTCGACGCCGACGCTGATGCCGGCGCCGGCGTCGCGCACCATGTCGTTGCCGGCCTCCACCGAGTGGATCACCGGCTTGCCGGCCATCATGTAGTCGAACAATTTGTTCGGATTGATGCCGAAGCGGTAGATCGGCAGCTTGCGCCAGCCGATGTACAGCGCGTCGCACTCGGCCAGAAAGGCCGGCACGCTGCGCTTGGCGATGGACGGCAGGAACATCGCGTTGTCCAGCTTCAATTCGGCGGCGCGCGCCACCAGCGCCGCCTTGTCCGGGCCGTCGCCGACCAAGACGAAAGTCACCGGCGCGTCGCGCATCAAGGCTGCCGCCTCCAGCAGGAAGTCCAGCGCGTTGGCCAGGCCGTGGCCGCCGGCGTAGCCGACGACGAAGCGCCCGCGGGCCTTCAGCTCGGCCAGCCGCATCCGGTGCTCGGCCGCCAGCGGCTGCGCCTCGTCCCGCCACTCGGCGACGTCGACGCCATTCGGGATCACTGCGTATTTTTCCGGCGCCATGCCGTGCGCCATCATGTAGTCCCTGGCGCAGGGCAGCATCGACACCACGGTGTCGGCGCGCTTGTAGCCGAAGTCCTCGGCCCACTGCAGCAGGCGGATGAACGGGTGTTTCGGCGACATGCCGCCCACTTCCACCGGCGTCAGCGGCCACAGGTCGTGCACCTCGTAGACCAGCCGGGCGCCGGTCTTGCCGGCTATCCACGCCGCCGGCACGGTGTCCAGCGGATAGGTGGACGAGGCGATGACCACGTCCGGCTTCCACTCTTTCAAATAGCGCCGCGACAGGCCCATGACCCGGGCGAGGAAGCTGAAGATGTTCAGCACCCGGCCGACGCCGTTGCCGCTGTACGGCCGCGTCTTGCACCAGGTGTAGCGGATGCCGTCTATGTCCTCGTCGCGATACTTGCCATCCACTTGCGGATGGGTCTGCCTGAGATGGGACACGTCGGCCGCCAGCATATCGACTTCGTGGCCGGCCTGCACCCATTCGCGCGCCAGGTAGTAGGGGCGGAATTCCATGCCATGGCGCGGGCTGCCAGCGTAATGATTGATGTAGAGAATCTTCATGATTTACAGCGTCGCATACAGCTTGACCAGCTTGTCGGCCTCGGCCGCCCAGCTGTATTTATTGAGAACCGCCCGCTTGCCGGATTCGCCGAGCTCGCGCATCCGCGCCTCGTCGCCCAGCAGTTCGTTGATCGCGGAGGCGATGGCGGCGGCGTCCTGCGGGTCGACCAGCACGCCGCAGCCGGCGTCGTCGACGATCTCGCGCCAGACCGGGAAATCGCTGGCGATCACCGGCATGCCGGCGGCCATGTATTCAAACAGCTTGATCGGCAGCGCGTCGACGTAGTTCGGCGTCGGGAACAAGGTCACCAGGCCGATCTTGCTGCGGGCCAGCACCTCGGCCACGCCCTTGCGGTCCAGCATGCCCAGGTCGTTGACGCGGGCCCAGCCTGGTTCGGCCCCCACCTTGGCCCTGAGGTCGCTTTCGCTCCACGGGCCGGCCAGGTTCAACCGGGTCGCGGTGTCCGGCAGCGCGGCGACGATGGGCTCGATGCCGCGTATCCGGCTGATGCCGCCGATGTAGCAGACCTCGTTGCGGCGGCTCTCCCACGGCGTGTCGCGCACCAGCTCTTCCAGGATCGGGAAGTTGCAGACGTCCAGCGCCTTCGCGCCGAGCTTCTCGAAGCGCTTGCGGATGTGCGGGGTCGAGGTCACGACGGCGTCGAAGCGGCGCGCCGCCCAGTCTTCCAGCGTCTCGAAACCGCCGGACACCAGCGGGCGCACCGCGCCCGGTATCCAGTGCTTGGCCAGAATCTGGCGCGGCACGTCCTCGTGCACGTCGTACACCACCTTGATGCCGGCCTGCTTCAAGCGCACGCCGGCCGGAATCAGTTCCGGATCGTGGAAATGGACCACGTCCGGCCTCAGCTTCAGCGCCGCCTGGTACACGCGCTTGACGGTGCCGGTCATCCGCGACAGCCGGCCGCCGGTCTTCGGACCGACGTCGTGGATGCGCACGCCGCCCCGGATTTCCTCGCCCTGGCCGTCGGCGACGATCAGCGTCACCTCATGGCCGGCCGCCGCCAGCGAGCAGCACTCCTTGACGAAGATGCGGATGTCGTGGCGCGGGTGGGCGGAGGTCAGGTGGGCTATCTTCATTTGTTCAAACCTTTTGCGCGGCCAGCTCGCCGATCAGATCGGCGAAACCGGCCATATTGGCCCGGTGCAGCGCCTTGGCCTCCACCAGGCCGCGGTTCATCTCGGCGATGCGCCCCAAGGCCTCGTCGTCTTCGGCCAAGGCCATCGCGCGGCACAGCTCGGGACCCAGCCGGCCGACGTCCTCGGCGATCACGCCGTTCAGGCCGTCTATCGCCCATTCGCCGTTGGCCGGCAGATTGGACAACAGCGGCAGGCAGCCGTGCCCCATCGCCTCCAGCAGACTGATGCTGGTGGCGTCCGAGCGCGGCACGCTGACGAAGACGCGCGACTCCTCGTATAGCCGTCCCAGCGTCGCGCTGTCGACGAAGCCGGCGAATTCGACGCGTTTCAGGCCCAGCGAGGCGGCCTGTCGTTTCAGATTCTCAGTCTCGCCGCCGCTGGCGGCGACGACCAGATTCCAGTCGGCGAAACGGCCGCCATCCTCGACTTCGGCCCAGCCGTTCAGAATGGCGTCGATTCGATACAGCGGTTTATGCAGCCTGCAGGACAGCAGCTGTTTCTTCTTCGCGCCGACCACCGGCGCCGGCGGCAGCGCGTCTATGCCGTAATTCAGCAGCGCGATCCGGCAGTCGCCGGCCAGCTCGCGGATTTTCGCCGCCATATACAGCGAGTCCGAGGTGATCGCGGCGGCGGCCTTCAGATTGCCGCGCACCATCGCCCGCATCAGCGGATTCTGGTCCGGCAGCAGCAGCACGTCCGAGCCCCAGGCGGTCAACAACATCGGTATCGACGAACCGGCCAGCGCGCGCCGGGCGTGCCAGGCCACGCTGTTCGCCTGGTGGACATGGACGACGTCGGGCTTCACTTCGGCGATCCAGCTCTTGAGCCGGCCGGCGGTGGACAGCGCCTTCAAGCTGAAATCCACCGGCAGCTCGCCTTTCAGATTGGCCGGCCGTTTGTCGGCGGGAACCTCGCCGTTGCAGGCCAGGTACAGCTCGTCGACAAAGGGCGCGATGCCGGAGAGGAAGCGCCAGGTGTGGATGGAGGCCGAACCCGCCACCAGCAGGCGGGCGATCTTCTCAGTCATTCGCCCAGGCCTCGTACAGCGGATGCAGGTCCGGGTGCTGCGCCAGCCATTCGGCGTCGCCGTCGCGGGTATCGCCGACCACCCGCGCCGGATTGCCGGCCAGGATGGCGAAATCCGGATAGTCGCCGGCCGGCACGAAGCTGTAGGCCGACACCACGCTGCCCTTGCCCAACGTCACGCCCGGCATCAGCACCGAGTGCGGGCCGACGAAGCTGTAGCAGCCGAGCCGGGTCGGTTTTTTCAGATAGCCGGCGTGGTTGTCCCGCGTCAGGTATTCGCGGCCGTACAGGCGGATCGCCACGTGGCTGGAGTGCGTCAGCAGCGACACGTAGTTGGTGATCTGGCAGCCCTCGCCTATGCACAGCCCGCCGGAGGCGTCGATCAGGTTGAAGTGGCCGATGTAGACATTGTCGTCGACCATCAGCTTGTCTATGTGTTCGATGCGCGTCATGTTGGAGACGCGGGTGCGCTTCAGGAACACGCCGTCGCCGCGATGGAAGCCGTACACCATCCGCGGCCGCACCCATGCCGACAGCCGGAAACGGATACGGCTGAGCAATCCATTCCAATTCATCGTGCCGCCCTATAGAGCCAGGTGAAATAAGCAAGGAAATAGCCGGCCATCACGACCGACACCAGTTGGAACGTGGCCACCGCATCCTGCCAGAGATGGAAGCCCAACCACATCGACCCGAGGAACAGCACGGCCTGCACCAGGGACAGGAAGAAGGCGAAGCGCTGCCGGTTGATCACCGGCGGCACCATGCCCAGCGGCGAGGCGACGAAGTGGAACAGGATGAACAGCGACATCGCCTCGGCGTAGCGGCCGGCCTCGGACCAGCTATGGCCGAACACCAGTGTGAACAGCGGCTCGCCGAATATCTGGATCACCAGGAAGGGGAACAGCGCCATGCCGAACAGCGTCAGCATCATCTTGCGCAGTATCGGCCGCAACGGTTTGCCCAGATTGCGCGCCTCGGCCAGCTCGCGGTAGGCGACCTGCGCCACCGCCTGGCCGATGAAGGCCGCCGGCAGCTTCAGCACCCGCATCATCAGTCCATACATGCCGACGGCGGCGGTGCCGGCCAGCACCGTCAGCGCCACCAACGTCGCCGAATCCAGCAAGGCGGTGCTCAGCGCGTGCGGCGCGTTGATGCGTGGAAACTCGACATAGGCGGCGGCGGCTTCGCGCATGCTGCGGCGGCTCAGGTCGCGGCGCCACGGGAAACGGGCCTTGATGTCGGCCCAGGCCTGGGCCAGCAGCGAGGCCGCCTGTCCGGCCAGCTGGCCGAGGATCAGGCCGCCGGCGCCGGCGCCCAGCCAGCCGGCCAGCACCTGGGTGCCGGCGATGCCGAACGATTGCGTCATCCGGCCGTGGGCGTTGGCCTGGTAGCGGCGGTGGCGATTGTTCCAGTTGGTCCAGGCCTGCATCAGGCCGGCCAGCAACACCGACAGCGGCAGCAAGGCCAGCCACGGTTGCAGTTCCGGCGCGCCCAGATGGGAGGCGATATGGGAGTGGCCGCCCATCAGCACCACCAGCGCGATCAGCAAGGCCAGCGTGCCGGCGCACAGCATCGACAAACCCATCAGATTGCTGGCGCGCTTCTCGTCGGCCGGCAGCACGATGGCCATTTCATAGCGCGCGGTGGCCAGCACCGCCAGCGTCGACATCCAAGACACGTAAACGGTCTGGATGCCCACCTCGTGCGGGTTGTACAAGCGCGTGATCAGCGGCGACGCCAACAGCGGCACCACCTGGGCCACGGCGGCGCCGGTGACCAGGGTGATGACGTGGCGGACGAAGCCGCTCTTGGGCACGCGCAGCGACGACAACGACACCATCCTCTCAGCCCAGCGCCTTCTTCACCGCGGCGACGATCTCGTCTTGCGCGGACTCGGACAGGAAGGGGTGCATCGGCAGGCTCATCACCCGGCGGCCGGCGGCCTCGGACAGCGGGAAGCTGCCCTCGCCCTGGCCCAGATGGGCGAAGGCCGGCTGCAGGTGCAGCGGGATCGGGTAATGGACGGCGGTCGGCACGCCCAGTTCCTTCAAGCGGGCCTGCACCGTCTCGCGCTCGTCGACTTCTATCGTGTACTGCGCGTAGACGTGGGTATTGCCCTCGCCGATCACCGGCACGCGGGCGACATCGTTCAGCAGCGCGCTGTAGCGGGCGCCGATGCGCTCGCGGGCGGCCACCTCGTCAGCAAAGCTGGGCAGCTTGGCCAGCAGCACCGCGGCCTGGATGGTGTCCAGACGGCCGTTCAGGCCGATGACCGGATGATGGTAGCGGCGATCCTGGCCGTGCACGCGGATTTCGCGGATCTTCTTGGCCAGCGCATCGTCGCTGGTGAACACCGCGCCGCCGTCGCCGTAGCAGCCCAGCGGCTTGCTCGGGAAGAAGCTGGTGCAGCCTATCGTCGACAGATTGCCGGACTTTTTGCCGTGCTGGCCGGCGCCGAAGCTCTGCGCGCCATCCTCGATCACCGGAATGCCGTGCTTGTCGGCGATGGCGTTGATCGCGGCGAAATCGGCCGCCTGGCCGTACAGGCTGACCGGCATGATGGCGCGGGTGCGCGGCGTGATCGCTGCTTCCAGCCGGTTCGGGTCCAGGTTGTAGCTGATCGGGTCGATGTCGACGAACACCGGCTTGGCGCCCAATAGCGCGATCATCTCGCCGGTGGCGATGAAGGTGAACGGCGTGGTGATCACCTCGTCGCCGGGGCCGATGCCCAGCGCCATCATCGCGATCAGCAGCGCCTTGGTGCCGTCGCAGACGCCGATGGCGTGCCGGGCGCCGGTATAGGCGGCCAGGCCGTCCTCCAGTTCCTTCACTTCCGGCCCCATGATGTACTGGCCGTGGTCCAGCACCGCGTGGATGCGGGCGTCGATATCGGCTTTCAGATGCTGGTACTGCGCTTTCAGATCAATGAACTGGATGGACATGGGAGGATGGACCTCAAATCAGTATTTTGAAAAATTCACGCGGAAGACGCGCCCCGCGGCGCGTCCATCATGCTTATCCGCCGTTCCCCACCGGCGTGCAGTGATTGCCGCCGACTTCGTAATGGATGCCGCAGGCCGGGCAGGAATGGGTGCCGATGTCGTTGGACAGCCGCTCGCCGCACGAGCACATCCAGCCCAGGCGCCGGGCCGGCGCGCCGACCATCAGCGCGTAGGCCGGCACGTCGCGCGTCACCACGGCGCCGGCGCCGATGAAGGCGTACTCGCCGACGGTATGGCCGCAGACCACGGTGGCGTTGGCGCCGATCGACGCGCCCTTCTTCACCACGGTGCGGCGGTATTCGCTCTTGCGGTTGACGTGGCTGCGCGGATTGTTGACGTTGGTGAACACCATCGAAGGGCCGCAGAACACGTCGTCCTCCAGCGTCACCGCGTCATAGATCGACACATTGTTCTGCACCTTGACGTTGTCGCCGATCAGCACGTCGTTGCCGACGAACACGTTCTGGCCGAAGGAACAGCCCTTGCCGATCTTCGCCCCGCCGCAGATGTGCACCCAGTGCCAGACACGGGTGCCGGCGCCTATCGTGGCGCCGTCGTCGACGATGGCGCTGGGGTGGACGGTGTATTCCATGCTGGGTAGCCTTTGCTTCAGAAAAACAGGAAAAAGCCGTCGGCGAAATACAGGAGGCCGAGGGCGCCGATGGGCAATGCGGCGTACCAGACGCGCCGGCGCTTGAACAGGCCGGCGATCGACGACACCAGAATGGCCACCTGCAGGAAGATCACCGCCATGCCGAACGGTTTGCCCTGCCGCTGCGCCAGATTGCGCTCGTCCTCCAGCGCCCGCGCGGTTTTCTCGATCTGCTTGCGCTCCGCGCCGTAGCGCTCGGCGCGGCCCGCCGCCTGCTCTATCGCCGCCTGGTAGCGCTGGCGCTGCGCCGCCGTCGCGCCGGCCGGCAGATTGTCCAGCTCGAATTGCAGCCGGTCGCGCTCCATCTCGTACAGATTGCCCTTGATCCCCTTGGCCTGATAATAGGCCCATTGATCCGACGCCTGCGACTGGGCGATGACGCTGCGGGTGGAATAGCCGCCGCCCTTGAAGGTCGACAGCGTGGCGCACACCGCCAGGATCACGGTGCAAAGCGCCAGATAGTTGAGCCAGGGTTCTTTCTTTTCTTCTGCCATGTCTGACGTGTATCTGCGTAACGAGGCCGGCCCGAAAGCGGGCCGGCCGAAAAACCATCAATAATCGAGCGGCAGGCTGACGCGACGGCCGTCGCGAGCCGACAGATACATCGCGATCAGCAGCTCCAGCGACTTCAGGCCCTCGCGGCCGTCGGTCTCCGGCGTCGCTTCGCCGCGCATGGTCTTGATCACATTGTCGAAGTACAGCGGATGGCCGAAGCCGTAGACGCTGGTGGTCGCGTAGCTGGCGGCCTTGATGTCCTCGTCCATCGCGTGCGGCTCGGAGAATTCCCAGTGCTGGATCTCGTTGACGGCCATGCCGCCGACGCGGACCGAGCCCTTCTCGCCGAGGATGGTGATGCTGCCTTCCAGGTTCTTCGGATAGGTCAGCATGGTGACGTTCATGCTGCCCAGCGCGCCGGAGCGCCATTTGACGCTGACGGTGCCGGTGTCTTCCACCTCGATATTGCGCGCCAGCGTGGCGGTGTAGGCCTGCACGCTCTCCACCGGGCCGATCAGCCAGTCCAAGAGGTCGACGTAGTGGCTGGCCTGGTTCATGAAGGCGCCGCCGTCGAACTCCCAGGTGCCGCGCCAGCCGGCCGCGTCGTAATACTCCTGCGGGCGGGTCCAGAACACATTGACGTTGACCATGTAGACGCGACCGAAGCGCTTCTCCTCCATCGCGCGCTTCAACAGCTGCAGCGTCGCGTTGCGGCGGTTCTGCTTGACCACGAACAGGTGGCGCTTCGCCTTGTCGGCGGCCTTGACCATTTCCAGACCGTCTTCCCAGCGGGTGGCCATCGGCTTCTCGGTCATCACGTGGAAGCCGGCTTCCGAGCATTCTATGCTCTGGGTCGGATGCAGGCCGGACGGCGTGGTCAGGATGACGATGTCGGCATTGGTCTTCGCCAGCATATCGCTCAGGCTGGCGTGACCGCGGGCGCCGGTGCGTTCGACGGCGGCCTTCAGCGCGGCCGGATCAATGTCGCAGACGTCGACCAGCTCGGCGCGGTCGGCATGCGTTTCCAGCGCGCCGAAGTGGTTGTTGGCGATGCGGCCGCAGCCGACCAGGGCGAAGCGGATCTTGCGATCGGTAATCGGAGGAATCACTATCATCTGAACGTCCAGTAACGTACTGAATACACCAGTATCTTCAAATATTCGGTCAGCGCCGCGCCGGCGTCGTACAAGGCCAGGCTGTGGCGCAGGTCGTTGCCCGGGTACACGATGTGCATGCCCCAGTCCACCTCGGGCCAGGCCTGGCGGAAAGTCTCCAGCGCCCGTCGCGAGTGGAACCACGAGGTCACCAGCGTCACCCGCCGGGGCTGAAGCGGCGCCAGCGCCTGCCGGGTGAACTCGGCGTTCTGCCACGTGCTCCTGGACAGGCATTCATAGCCTATCTTGCCGCGCGGCACCCCGGCCATCACCAGCCGCCGCACGATCAGCAGGCAATCTCCCTCGCCGCTGACGAAGACGAAAGGCGCGCGGCCCTGATGGTACAGTTCCGCCGCGCCTATCACCCGCTCGCCGCTCTCCCCGCCCAGCACCACGATCCAGTCCGCGCGCGGCTGGGGCGCCTCGGCCACCAGCCAGCTCTTGGAATAGCGGATCAGCGGCGCCAGCGCCAGCACGGCCAGCAGCGTCAGCGCGCCGAGCGCCGCCAGCCAGGCTCCCGGTCGGGGCAAGCGTCGCCGCACCTCTTAAGCCTTGACGATGTGCTCGGCCGGCTCCAGGTACTTGCCGCGGCTGTCGACCACCAGCTGGGCCTTGGCCTTGATCAGCTCGTAGTCGAACTTGTCGTGGTCGGTGGCCAAGAGCACGCAGTCGTAGCTGGCGATGGTCTCGGCGCTCAGCGGCACGCTCTTCAGGTCGAACTTGTGCTCGCGCATCTTCGGGAACACCGGCACGTGCGGATCGCTGTACGCCACTTCGGCGCCCAGATCGCGCAGCTTCTCCATCAGGAACACCGACGGGCTTTCGCGCATGTCGTCGACGTTCTTCTTGTAGGCGATGCCCAGCACCAGCACGCGGCTGCCGTTGATGGCTTTCTTGCGCAGGTTCAGCGCGGCGGCCACTTTCGCCACCACCCAATCGGGCATATTGCTGTTCACTTCGCCGGCGAGCTCGATGAAACGGGTGTTGACGCCGTATTCGCGCGCTTTCCAGGTCAGGTAGAACGGATCGATCGGGATGCAGTGGCCGCCCAGGCCCGGACCCGGGTAGTAGGGCACGAAGCCGAACGGCTTGGTGGCCGCGGCGCGGATCACTTCGTGAATGTCGATGCCCATCTTGTCGGCGACGATCTTCATCTCGTTGACCAGGCCGATATTGACCGCGCGGTGGATGTTCTCCAGCAGCTTGGTCATTTCGGCGGCGCGGGTCGACGACACCGGCACCACCTTGTCGATCACCGCGCTATAGAGCGCGACGCCGATTTCCTGGCAGGCCGGCGTGACGCCGCCGCATACCTTGGGAATGGTGCGGGTGGTGAAGTTCGGATTGCCCGGATCTTCGCGCTCCGGCGAGAACACCAGGAAGGCGTCGTCGCCGACCTTCAGGCCGCGCGACTCCATCCGCGGCAGCAGCTCTTCGTCGGTGGTGCCCGGGTAGGTGGTGGACTCCAGCGACACCAGGTGGCCTTCGCGCAGGAAGGGCACCAGGCTGTCTATGGTGTTCAGCACGAAGCTGAGGTCCGGCTCGCGGTACTTGTTCAGCGGCGTCGGCACGCACAGGATCAGCGTGTCGGCCTCGCCGGCGCGCGCGAAATCGGTGGTGGCCTCGAAGCCGCGGGTCAGCGCGGTGGCGATGCTGTCGGCGGAGATGTGCTCGATATAGCTGTTGCCGGCCATCAGCGCGTCGACCTTGCTCTGGTCGATGTCGAAACCCAGCACCTTGTAGCCGACTTCGGCGAAACGCAGCATCAGCGGCAGGCCGACATAGCCCAGACCCACGATGCCGATCACAGCGGATTTGTCCGCGATACGATTGAGCAGTTGCTGCTTGATCACGATGAAAGTCCCAACAGGATGTAAAAGCTTGAGCGGCAGACGCCCGTCTGCCGCTTGTTAAATCAGCGCTTACTTACAAATAACTGGCCATTATACGCCGCGTCGCGCCGGTTTTTGGGTAAGCAAACGTAACCGGCGGCCGGAATCCGCAGCGGATTCGACCTGCCTCAAACCACCAGGTGTCCGGCGGTATGCTGGTTGGTCTGCTTCAGGCGGTTGACGAACTCGACGAACTCCAGCCCGAAACGCCCCTCCAGCTCGTCGGCGTGCTTCTTCAGCGCGTCCCACTGCGTCAGTTTCGGGCTCTGGCGGAAGGCGATCACCGCGACATTGCCGTGGGTGGCCGCAGGCAGTTCGATCACCCGCCCCTCGAAAACGTTCAACAAGCGTTCGATGAAGGCCTGGTAGCGCTTGTCGCCGCTCCACCAGTTGGTGACGAACACCCCCTGCGGGCTCAACGCGCGCTTGCAGTCCTCGAAGAAATCCTCGGAGGTCAGTTCGTCGACGATCTGCAGGCCGTCGAAACCGTCGACCAGAATGGCGTCGGTCGAGCCGCGGAAGATCTTCACATAGTCGGCGCCGTCGGCCTCGACGATCTCGAAGAAATCGCCCTCCTCCGGCAGCTGGAAGAAGGCGCGGGCCACCGCGATCACCTGCGGGTTGATGTCGACCGCCACGCTGACGGCGTCCGGCAGATACTCGTCGATGAAGCGGGCGAAGGAGCCGCCGCCGAGGCCGATCTGCAGAATGTGCTGCGGATTGTCGTTCCACAGCAAAAAACCCATCATCGCGCGGCTGTAGCTGAGCACCAGGTCCGCCGGATCGTCGAGGTCCATCGAACTCTGTATCGTCTCCGAACCCAGGTGCAGCGAACGGATATTGCCCTCTTCCGAGATCTCCACCTCCGGCATCGCCTCCACCGCCGGCCGCACGCGGCGGCGGAACGGATGCAGCGCCCTACGCGCCACAGCCGGTCTCCTTGGCGCGGGAATCGAGAATGCTGATGGTGCGCTTCGGCGCCGCCGCCTCGGCCGCGTCGTCCGCATCCGGGGCCGGATCGCGGAACTCTTCCTTGTCGAAGGCGGTGTCGCCGTCGTCGAACGGCGCGTCGCCGGTCTTCAAGGACGCGAAATCGTACAGCTTGGTATCGGCCAGATGCGACGGAACGACGTTCTGCAGCGCGCGGAACATGCTCTCGACGCGGCCGGGGAAGCGTTTGTCCCAGTCGTTGACCATTTCCTTGACCACCTGGCGCTGCAGATTGGGCTGCGAGCCGCACAGATTGCACGGGATGATCGGAAATTCCTTCAGATCGGCGTAGCGGATGATGTCCTTCTCGCGGCAGTAGGCCAGCGGGCGGATCACCATGTGGCGGCCGTCGTCGGACACCAGCTTGGGCGGCATCGCCTTCATCTTGCCGCCGTAGAACATGTTCAGGAACAGCGTGTGCAGGATGTCGTCGCGGTGGTGGCCCAACGCGATCTTGGTCGCGCCCAGCTCGTCGGCGACGCGGTACAGGATGCCGCGGCGCAGCCGCGAGCACAGGCTACAGGTGGTCTTGCCCTCCGGCACCAGCCGCTTGACGATGGAGTAGGTGTCTTCCTCGACGATGCGGTATTCGACGCCGATGGATTCCAGGTATTGCGGCAACACGTGCTCGGGAAAGCCCGGCTGTTTCTGATCCAGGTTGACGGCGACGATGGAAAAGTCGATCGGCGCCGACTTCTGCAGGCCCAGCAGGATGTCCAGCAGGGTATAGCTGTCCTTGCCGCCGGACAGGCAGACCATCACCCGGTCGCCCTCTTCGATCATGTTGAAATCATTGATGGCGTCACCGACGTGGTGGCGCAGGCGCTTGGCCAGTTTGTTGCCTTCAAACGCGGCCTTCTTGGCCTTGTCGTCGAGCGCGGCGTTCTGTTCGGACATGGGGTACGGCTAAGAAATTGAAAAACAGGCGATTTTACCGTTTCCCGCCGCCAAAATCCACGGCGGCGGCGATTTCGTCCTCGCCGGCTACAACACGATGCTGCGGCCGCCGTCCACCGCCAGGATCTGGCCGGTGACATAGCTGGCGTCCAGCAGCAGAAAAGCCACCGCGCGGGCGATGTCGTCCGGCACGCCGGTGCGCTGCAGCGGTATCGTCGCCTCTATCCTGGCCCGCGCGTCCGGACCGAACTCCTCGGCGTCCTCCGGCCACAGATTGACGCCCGGCGCCACGCCGTTGACGCGCACCGCCGGCGCCAGCTCTATCGCCAGGCTGCGTATCAGCTGGGCGTGGCCGGCCTTGGCCAGGTTGTACACCACGTGGCGCGCCATCGGCCGCTCGGCGTGGATGTCGGCGATGCCGACGATGGCGCCGCCCCGGCGCGTCAGCTCCGGCGCCAGCGCCTGGCTCAGCAGCAGCGGCGCCTTCAAATTGCTGCCCATCAGATCGTGCCAGGCTGCCTCGTCTATTTGTCCGATCTCGGTCGGAAAGAAGCTGGACGCGTTGTTGACCAGGCCGTCCAGCCGGCCGAACGCCGCCAGCGCCGCCTCGGCCAGCGCCGGCAGCGCGGCGGCGTCCAGCAGATCGGCCTGGACCAGCCTGACGCTGTCCGGCCGCGCCGCGTTCAACTCCGCCGCCAGCGCCTCGGCGTCGGCGCGCGAACCGCGGTAATGCAAAACCAGCCGCAGGCCGCGCGCGTGCAGCAGCCGGGCGATGCCGGCGCCCACCCGCCGCGCCGCGCCGGTAATCAGCGCCACGCGCTCGTCTTCTTGTCGCTCTGTTAGCATGGCTTCCTCGAATCGAATGCCGTCGCCTCTTCACGGGCGCGGCGCTTTGCACCACAATCGCGCCACATTGTAGCAGGACGACAGCCATGACCACCCTACCCGCCGCCAGCCCCGAGGCGCTGGCCGTCAGCCAGGCCCTGTGCGGCCGCATCAGCCAGGCCATCGCCGAGGCCGATGGCTGGATACCTTTTTCGCATTATATGGAATTGGCATTATACGCACACGGCATG
Source organism: Chromobacterium sp. ATCC 53434 (assembly GCF_002848345.1). NCBI lineage: Bacteria > Pseudomonadati > Pseudomonadota > Betaproteobacteria > Neisseriales > Chromobacteriaceae > Chromobacterium > Chromobacterium sp. ATCC 53434. Next base: position 4,213,201 of record NZ_CP025429.1, read on the forward strand.
GGATATTACGCCGCCGGCAGCCGCAAGCTGGGCGAGGGCGGCGATTTCGTCACCGCGCCGGAGCTGACGCCGCTGTTTGGCCGGGCGCTGGCGCGCCAACTGGCCGAGCTGCTGCCGCAGACCGCCGGCGTCGTCTACGAATTCGGCGCCGGCACCGGCAGGCTGGCGATAGACCTGCTGGCCGAACTGGAGACGCTGGGCCGCCTGCCCCGGCGTTACGTGATCCTGGATTTGTCGCCGGACCTGATGGAGCGCCAGCGCGAAAACATCGGCGCCGCGCTGCCGCATCTGGCGGACCGCGTCGAATGGGCCTCCCGGCTGCCGGACGCGATAGACGGCGTCGTCATCGGCAACGAGCTGCTGGACGCGATGCCGTGCGAGATGGTGTTCCGCGATGAAAGCCGCCAATTGCGCCAGCGCGGCGTGACGGTGCGCGACGGCGCCTTGTGCTACGAGGACCGCGATTTCGCCAGCGCCGAGCTGGCCGGACTGGCCGCGCAACTGGTGCCCGACATCCCGCGCTACGCAACCGAGATCAGCCTCGCCAACCGCGGCTTCATCGCCAGCGTGGCCGGCGCGCTGACCCGCGGCGCCATCTTGATGATCGACTACGGCCACGCCGCGTCCGAGTACTACCACCCGGAGCGCAGCATGGGCACGCTGCTGGGCCATTACCGCCACCACACGGTGCAGGACCCGTTCTACCTGCCCGGTCTGATGGACCTGACCTGCCACGTCGACTTCAGCGCCGTCGCCCAGAGCGGAATCGACGCCGGCCTGGACCTGATAGGCTACGCCAACCAGGCGCAATTCCTGCTGAACTGCGGCCTCGTCGATCTGCTGCAGACGCTGGCCCCCGACGACGTCAAGACCTACCTGCCGGTGGCCAAGGCCGCGCAACGGCTGCTGTCGCCGCAGGAAATGGGCGAAACCTTCAAGGCGATAGGCTTCGGCAAGGGCGTGGACATCGACTGGCTGGGCTTCTCCCACGGCGACCGCTGCTACACCTTGTGAACGCGTCCGCAAAATGGAGTTGACAGCCCAAGCCCGGCTGCGTATAGTTCGCGACTCGGTGCACTGCATCGAAAACGTGGCGAATTAGCTCAGTCGGTTAGAGCGACGGAATCATAATCCGCAGGTCCGGGGTTCGAGTCCCTGATTCGCCACCACAGTTTGACGAGAATGCGCGCAAGCGGGTTCTCACGGCGAATTAGCTCAGTCGGTTAGAGCGACGGAATCATAATCCGCAGGTCCGGGGTTCGAGTCCCTGATTCGCCACCAATACCAGAAAGGCCAACCCCCGTGGTTGGCCTTTTTGCTTTTCCCGCCCCGGACATATAATCGGTTCACTCACCACTCCGATCCACGTCCGATATGCCGCATCCCCGCATCGCCTGGCCGGGCAGCTTCCGGCTCCGGCTGGCCGTCCTGTTCGGCGGGCTGTTTCTGTTCTCGGCCCTGCTGGGCGCGCTGGGCCTGAACCGGATGCTGTCCGACCGCATGCTGCAGGATCAGGGCGAGACGCTGCACAGTCTGGCCAGCAACATCGCCAAGGCGATAGGCGACAATCTGCACGAGCGCCACCGCGAAGTGATCCTGCTGGCGCAGACGCCGACCTATGTGCGCGCGCCGCTGGACGGCCCCGACCTGAGACAGAGCCTGGAGCGCACCAAGCGCGCCTACCGCTACTACGCCTGGATAGGCGTCACCGACACCAGCGGCAAGATACTCTCCGCCACCGGCGGCATGCTGGAAGGCCAAAGCGCCGCCAAGCGCCCCTGGTTCATCCATGGCCAGCATGCGCCGTTCATCGGCGACATCCACCAGGCGGTCCTGCTGTCCAAGCTGATGAAGTCGCCGTCGGCCGGCGGCGAGCCGCTGCGCTTCGTCGACTTCGCCTCGCCGATCTACGACCAGGCCGGCAAGCTGCGCGGCGTGCTGGCCACCCACGCGCTGTGGGACTGGGTCGTCGAGACGATACGCGGACGGCTGCCGGACAACGCGGGCCAGGCCGGCCTGCAGGCCTTCATCGTCGATGCCGGCAACAATATGCTGTCTCCGTTCGAGGCGGTGGGCCGGGTGAAGCCGCCGACGCCACTGGCCCTCGGCCAATCGTTCCGGCTGGGCCCCTGGCCCGACGGCGGCGACTATCTGTACAGCGAGGCGCAGATCCGGGAGCAGGGTCTGAGCTGGCGCGTGATCATCCGCCAGCCGCGGCAGCAGGCGCTGGCGACGCTGAACCAGCTGCGCGCCGCGCTGATGTTGCTGGGACTGGCCGCCTCGCTGCTGCTGATGGCCGCGGTCTACCGGCTGGCCGCCGCCTTCAGCCGTCCGCTGGAACAACTGGCCGGCATCGCCGAACGGATAGGCGGCGGCGACGAGAACACCGGCTGGACGGTGCGCACCGGCACGCAGGAATTGCGCCAGCTGTCCGAGGCGATGCGAAACATGACCGCCACGCTGCTGACCCGCAAGCGGGAGCTGACCGACATCAACGCCAGCCTGGAACGGATGGTGGAGGAGCGCACCGAGGAATTGCGCGAGGCCAATGTCTCGCTGGCGCACAAGGCCATCCGGCTGGAACAGCTGGCGCGCAGCGACGCGCTGACCGGTCTGTACAACCGGATGGCGGCCACCGAACAGCTGGAACGGGAGCAGCAGCGCTTCCAGCGCAGCGGCGCCGACTACTCGGTGCTGATGCTGGACGTCGACCACTTCAAGCGCGTCAACGACGGCCACGGCCACGAAGCCGGCGACCAGGTCTTGCGGCATATCGCCGCGCTGCTGCGGGAGTCGGCGCGCGCCAACGATTTCGTCGCCCGCTACGGCGGAGAGGAGTTTCTGCTGCTATTGCCCGGAACCGGCCTGGACGGCGCGGCCATGGTCGCCGAGAAGATACGCGCCGCCGTCGAGTCGTCGACGGCGCCGGCCGTCGGCCGGGTGACGATCAGCGCCGGCGTGGCCACCGTCGCCGACAGCGACGCCGCGTCCGACGATGTGGTCCGGCGCGCCGACCAGGCGCTGTACCGGGCCAAGGCCGGCGGCCGCAACCGGGTCGAGGCATAGCGTCAGAACGGCAGCGCCCTCCGCAGCAAATCGTCCAGCCGCAGTCCCGTCGCGTCCAGCGCGCCGACGACGCCGCCCCAGCGCGCGTCGGCCAGCCGGCTGGCGATGAAACCGTCGGCCACCGGCGCCGGCGCCCTCGCCCTGAGCAGGCAGCCCTGGGCCGTCAGCGCCAGCAGCTGGGCGAGACGGCGCCCCTGGATTTCCAATTGCGCCGGCGGCAACGATGCCAGCGCCGCCAATTCGGCCAGCGCGGCGCGCAGATTTTCGTCGTCGCCGGCCAGGCCGGCCAGTTCGTCCAGCAGGCTTTGCCAGGCATCGGGCTCGCGCCGCAAGGCCCGCAGCACGTCCAGGCACATCACATTGCCCGAACCCTCCCAGATCGAGTTGACCGGCGCCTCGCGGAACAGCCGCGCCATCGGTCCGGCGTCGACATAGCCGTTGCCGCCGAAGACCTCCATCGCCTCGCCGGCCAGTTCCACCGCGCGCTTGCACACCCAGAACTTGGCGGCCGGCGCGACGATGCGCTTCCAGGCCGGCTCGTCGTTCTCGAAACCCTCGGCCAGCCGCACCGCCAGCCACAGCGCCGCCTCGCTCTCCAGCGCCAGATCGGCCAGCACCGCCCGCATCAGCGGCTGTTCGGCCAGCCGCTTGCCGAAGGCCACGCGCTGGCGGGCGTAGGCGACGGCCTGGACCAGGCCCTGGCGGATCAGCGCCGCGCTGCCGATCACGCAATTGAGCCGGGTATGGGCCGCCATCTCGATGATGGTGGGAATGCCGCGGCCGGCCTCGCCGATCAACACGCCCCAGGCGTCCTGGAACTCGACTTCGCCGCTGGCGTTGCTGCGGTTGCCGACCTTGTCCTTCAGCCGCTGTATCGCCACCGCGTTGCGGCTGCCGTCCGGCCGCCAGCGCGGCACGTAGAAGCAGGACGGGCCGCCGTCCGGCGTCTGCGCGACGACCAGATGGGCATCGCTGGTCGGCGCCGAGAAAAACCACTTATGCCCGCGCAGCAGGTATTCGCCGCCGCCTATCGGCGTCGCCGCCGTGGTGTTGGCGCGCACGTCGGAACCGCCCTGCTTCTCGGTCATGCCCATGCCCAGCCAGACGGACGACTTGCGCTCGACCGGCAGGTCGCGCCGATCGTGCTCGCGGCTGAACAGCTTGCCGCCCAGCTGCGCCCACAGCGCCGGCTCCCGCCGCAGCAGCGGAATCGCCGCCTGCGTCATCGTCGCCGGACACAAGGTGCCGGCCTCCAGCTGACCATGCAGATAGAAGCCGGCCAGAAAGGCGGTCCAGCGGCCGGGCCGCTCGCTGTCGAACGGCAGCGACACCAGGCCCTGCTCCCGATACAGCGCCAGCAGCTCATGCCAGGACGGATGGAAGTCGACGCCGTCGCGCCGGCGGCCTCGCCGGTCGAAGGCCGCCAGTTGCGGCGCGAAGCGGTTGGCCTGCTCGGCCAGCTCAAAGGTTTCGGCCCGCCCCAGCCGCTCGCCGTAGGCGGTCAGCCACGGTTCGGCCCAATCGGCGCCGGCCCCCGCCAGCGCCTCTCGCAGCGCCGCGTCGCTCAAAAACAGATTGTAATCCTGCCACTCGTCGTACTGATTGCTCACCTCGTGGGTCTGCCAGATCATGCGCGCCGCTCCCGAATGACGGCGCCGCCGGTCGGCGGCGCCCGCATGGCTCCAGCTTAACGGCTGCGGCCCGGCCGCGCAGCCGGTCCAAAGCGCATCAGGCCAAGGGCAGATGGACATCCGTCAGCAGCAGGTGCTCCGGCGTGTCGCTGACCAGGTTCAGATAGTGGAAATAGACCGGAAAGTCGCGCAGCGCCTCGCCGCTGGCCGGCAGCCACTCCCGATACAGATACCAGACCGCGTCGCCTATCTTGTGGTGCGATCCCTGATGGCGCACCACCGCGCAGCGGCCTCCCGGGATCTCCTTGTTCACCACGCCCTGCCGATTGGCCGGCACCGCGCCGGCGACGCTGCCGCAGATGTCGAAGCGAAAGCGCTCGGGCTCGGTGGTTTCCGGATTGTCGTAGGCGATGCCGTAGGTCCGGCTGCTGCCTACCGGCGACAAGCCCGTCTCCTTGCGCCATTCGATGAAGCGCAGCACGCTGTCGTTGACCCGCTCCGGCGGCCCCAGATGCTCCAGCGCCGCAACCACGACCGGTTCGACTGTGACGATTTTGACTTCCATGTTTTCCATCCTCTCGCTGACGGGAGGCGTCATCCGCGCATGCCAGCCCGGCCAATCCGGCTGGCGCCGGAACTGGCTGGGCGATTGGCCCAGCGCTTGCCGGAAAGCGCGCGAAAACGACTCGGGATTGTCGAAACCGCAGTCCAGCGCGATCTCGGTGATCTGGCGCCCAGGCTGGAAAGCCAGCCAGTAGGACGCCCGGCGCAGCCGCTGCATCAGAATGTAGCGGGCCACGCCCACACCGAGATAGGCCGAGAACTGACGGTGGAAATGGAAGCGCGAGAAATGGGCCACCTGGCTGAGCCGCTCGACGTCAAGAGGCTGATCCAGATGGCTGGCGATGTAATCCAGTACTTTTTCGAAACGCCGCGCATAGCGGTCCGCCTTGTCCATGCTCGTCCTCCATGGCGGCCACTATGCCGGAACCGGCGGCCCGGTTCTTGACGCGGCTTGCTCTGATTCGCACCGGCGGCGGGCGCGGCCGCCGGGCGCACCAGTATAGCCGCAGCCTAGTCGGCCTCGCCCGCCCACGGCGCGATCAGCCGCTCCGGCGTGCAGCAGGCCGGGCGCTTCAGCACGAAATCGCGGCAGCGCTCGGCGAAGCCGTGGCGGTTTTCCACCATGTCCAGCCGCATCTCGGCCAGCTCGACCTTGCGGCATTGCTCCAGCTGACGCGGGTCGAGATTCTGCTTGGCCTGCCAGCGTTCCGGCCAGGCCGCGCGCGCCTGGCGCGCCGTCAGCAACAGCCAGCTGCCGAACTGGCCGGCGTCGCGCGGACCGATGTCCTGCACCATGCCCAGCCGCCAGGCCTGGCGCGCGCCTATCGGCAGGCAGTCGCCGACCAGCCGCGCGGCCGCCTCTCCGCCGGCCGCGCGCGGCAGCGTATAGGTCCAGTATTCCGAACCGTACAGGCCCATGGTCTGGTAATGCGGATTGAACACCACGCCCTGGCGCGCCAACACCACGTCGGCGGCCAAGGCCAGCATCACCCCGCCGGCGCCGGCGTTGCCGGCGACGCCGGCCACCGTCAGCTGCGGCGCGGTCAGGATTTCCAGGCAAACATCGTCTATCGCCTGAATATTGCGCCAGGCCTCGGCGCCAGGATCGGCCGCCGCCTGGATCACATTCAGGTGGACGCCGTTGCAGAAGCTGCCGCGGCCGCTGCGCAACAGCAAGGTGTCGGTGTCCTGCCGCTTGGCCCAGCGCAAGGCCCGCTGCAGCCGGCGGCATTGCTCGGTGCTGAACGCGCCGTTGTAGAGCTCGAAGGTCAGCTCGCCGACCCGACCCACCTGACGGTAGCGGATGGGCTGATACAGCTCCTCGCAATGCGGATCGGTGTCCACCGCCCACTCCAGCGCCGGCGTCTGCTCCAATAGGCCGGCCAGCACATGGCGCGCCGGCTGCTTGAACGTCTGCTCGCCGGCCTCCGGCCGCCGCCTCAGCGATCCTATCCACAGGCTGGCGTCGCCGGCGCCGACCAGCACCGCGTCGTCGTGCACCGCCAGAATCCGCCCCGGTTCTCCGATGCGGTAGTCCAGATGGGCGTCATACAGGTAGTAGCGCCCTCCGGCCAGTTCCGCCAGCACGCCGGGCTGGCCGTCGGCGGCGTCGATGCGGCGCTTGATCGCGGCGGCCGGCGCCTTCCAGTCGAAAGCGCGGTCCGCCTGGACCATATTCGGCTGCAGGCGCCCGCGCACCGCCGGATCGGCATAGTCGACCGCCTGCGGCCGGTAGCCGCCGATGAATTTCTCCACCACGTCGCGGATGCAGTACATCGCCGCGTCGCTGACCGGGCCGTTGTACAGCTCGGACTTGCGAATGTCGGCCGGCATGTCGAACTCGCGACTGGACCATACCGGGCCGGCGTCCATCTCCTCCACCGCCTGCAATGCGGTGACGCCCCAGACCTTGCTCTCCCGGCTGATCGCCCAATCCAACGCCGACGCGCCGCGGTCGCCGACGATGCCGGGATGGACGATCACCACCGGGAACGGGCTGTCGCGCCACAACTCCGTCGGCACCCTGTCCTTCAGGAAAGGGCAGATCACCAGATGCGGCCGCGCCGCGCGCACCCGCCGGATGACGTCATCGGCGCCGCTGAACAACACCACGCTGGGCTCATGGCCCGATTCGCGCAATTCCAGCCAAGCGCGCTGGCTCAAGCCGTTGAAGGCGGTGGACAACAAAACGATTCTCAAGGATTGCACTGCACTTTCTCCATAAAATTAACGACTTAAATGGCGAAAATGCTACGCATCCAAATAATAAACACATTTGACTCAAACCAATGTTCAAGCCAACGGCATGACCGACATGTCCAAAAGGACAGGTACGCCTCGGACAAAAAAAATACCCGCCGACAACAGGTCGGCGGGCCAGGAGGGTAGAGAATGATGGAATGCGGACAGCCGGTCCCTTAGAGCCTGTTTACGATCTTTTGACGAGCATCGCAGCCCAGCCAGCAGGTCAGATGCAAGGCGGAGGGCGTAGGCCTTGGTCATTCCAAGGTCCAGCCCGACAACGCCGCAGATGGCCTGCTGGCTGGGCTACCCTCCGGGGCCGTTTTCTGTCGGCGCATGGCTTTGTCAAACGTCCCTTGCAGTGAACGACACTGCGGCGGGCCGCTTTCCGCGCCCTGCATCCGGCAGAAAACCACCGATGTCGCAAAAAGACCGTAAACAGGCTCTTACATCCCCATCGCCGGCTGCCGGCTGCGCGCCGGCTGCTGCGCCTGCGGCTTGGCCGGCTCCTGGCCGGCCTCCGGCGCGGCCGCCAGCTGGGCGATGGAATGGTGGGCCGCCTGCACGATGGCGTCCTTCAACTCCACCGCCGCGTGCTGCACCTTGTTGGCCGCGTTCTTGCACAACATGCTGATCTTGCCCGGATCGGCGGCGTTGACCACCGCCGCCTCGGCCTTGGCCATGCCCTTTTTCCAGCCTTCCACCGCCAGCGCGGCGCCGAGGTTGTCGATATGCTGGGCGCCCAGGTCCTTCAGCCGGCCGTCGCGCTGCTGCAGCTCCTTCACCCGGTCCACCGCCTGGTCGAGCAGGCTCTGCTTGCCGGCCGACAGGCCTGCCTGCTGTTGATTGGCCGCCTGCAGCGCCTCCGGCTTGAAGAATTCCTCCTTGGGCCGCAACGCGCCCAGCAAGGGCTGCTTGGACCAGTACGGGTTGGTGCTCAGATTGACTTCGGCCGGCCCGGTCGAGGTCTGCGAGCCGAAGAAGATCTGCTCGCCCTTCTCGTTGCGGCCCTTGTAGACGGCCACATGCTGGCCGCTCTGGCCCTTGAACATCAGGACATCGCCCGGCTTCAGATCGTCCTTGCTCTGGATCAGATCGAAGTGCTTCTTCGCGTAGTCGGTCAGATTGGCGTCCGGATGCTTGCCGCCATGGCCACCGTTGAACAGCGTATGGGTGCTGAAGCCCTCGGCGGTCGGAAACTTGTCGGTCACCCGGGTGCCGCCCAGTTGCAGGCTGCGCCACACCAGCGACGAGCAATCGACGCCCTTCTTCCCGTCCCTGTCCAGATCCTGCTCGTAGCGGCTGCCGTCGATGCGGTTGCCGCTCTTCTTGCTGGCCAGCTGGCCGGCCATGTCTTCACGGCCGTATTCGAAGCTGCCGTCGCCGAAATGCGCCAGCGTCGCGTTGACCATGCGCGTGCCGGCGTCGGCTGCGGCGGCCGGCTTGGCGCCGGTTTCGGCCTGGCGCGACGCTTGCGCCTGGGCAGGTTGCGCCGGGACGTGCTGCGCCGCCGGCGCGGCGGCCTGCGCCTCGGCGCCGGCTTCCGGATGCGCCTTGCGGGCCGCGGCCAGCGCGCGGCGCATCGTCGGGCCATGGAACAGCTCGATCATGCTGCCGGCGTAGTTCTCGGCGGTGGCGTAGCCGCCTTTTTGCAAGGCATGGGCTTCCTTGGCCAGATCGCCCTTGACGCCCTCGCTCAACAGCCCCGCCTTCGCATAGCGTTCGCTGTTCTGCAGCAGGCGCATCCGGTCTTCCAGCGAAGCCGCCACCGACGGATAGACGCGGAAGGCGTCGTCGACCCAGACCTTCTTGCCGTGCTGCTTTTCCCAGACGTGATAAACCTTGGAATCGCCCTGCCACGACCCGCCGGCCTTGATATTGAAGACGTTGTTGCTGCCGGGCAGGACCTTCTCGCCCCAGCCGGTCTCCTGGGCGGCCTGGGCCAGAATCAGCTCCCAGGACATGCCGGTCTTGCGCGACGCCTCCCGCGCCGCCGGGTACAGGGAAACAACGAAATTGATCTTGTCCTGCGTGGTGTAGTTCTTCTTTTCAGCCATCACGGTTTCCTTAACTGGTTGATCCGAATCAATCGCCGATCGCTCACTTGAGCACGGTCAGGTCCGGCGTCAACCGGACGACGAAAGGCTTGCCCTGGCTGCCGCCCAGGGCATCCGGGTACACCTTGCCGCTGACCAGCAGACGGCCGGCCGCGTCGAGCGCGAATCCCGCCTTGCCCCTTTCCACCCTCGCCACGCCGGAGTTTTGTCCGGCATAACGCACCGGCAGCATCACTCGCTTGACCAGGCGTCCGCGCTCGATGCGGTCGACGAACAGCAGCACCTGCTTGTCGCTGACGAAGGAGCTGGTATCCAACTCCTCCACCGCATACCAGGCCGAACCAAGCTGCAGGCATCCGACGGCGCTGGCGCCGCTGTAATCCGGATCCGGCAACGGCAGCTTGATGCGCTGTCGGACCGCCGCGCCCTTCTTCACCAGCAGCACCGCGCGGCTGTCGACGCCGTCAATCGCTTCGCCGCCGGCCACGCAAACGCCGCCATCGGCCAACGGCGTCTGCCGGCTGGCGGTGAACACGGCCTCCGCCTCATCGTCCTGTTCCGCTACGGCATGCTGCGCGCCCAAGCTGCCGGCTATGGCCAAGCCGACCAGCAACCATGTTCTGGACCACGCCAGCCGCCCCTTCATCGCCCCCATATTCTCTCCAAAATGTTTTACTACAATGAATACTATATCAAATATTATTTAACGCAAGCGACCACGCGAAATACACAGCCATACTCAAGTATCGCCAAATGCCAAGCATGGCATTTGTCAGCGCCGCCGCCGCAAACGATAATCGCCGGCGACAAACGGAAGGAAGTCCAATGGATGATACGAACGTGCGCCTGTCCAAGCGCATGGTGGAGCTGGGGCTGTGCTCGCGGCGCGAGGCCGATGCCTGCATCGAGCAGGGCCTGGTGAAGGTGGACGGCAAAGTGGTCAACACGCTGGGCGCGCGGGTCCGCCCTGAGCAGCAAATCACCCTGGCCGGCCAAGCTCAGGCCTTGGCGACGCTGCCGGTGACCATGCTGCTGAACCGCGCGGAAGGCGAAGACACCCCGCCGGCGCAGCTGCTGGGGCCGGACAGCCGCTCGCCGCAGGACGGCGCGGAACAGCTATGGCTGGCGCGCCACCGCCAGCATCTGATCGCCGCCGGCGCCGTCGATGAGCGCTGCCACGGCCTGCTGGTGCTGACCCAGGATAAAAAACTGCCGCGCCATCTGGCCGAGTGCGAAATGGAATTCCTGCTGCAAGTGGATCGCGCGCCGGCAGCCGACGAGCTGAAAGCCCGCGTCGCCGCGATCCGCCTCGACGGCAAGCCGCTGCGCCAGTGCAAGATCAGCCGCCAGAGCGACCATCAGTTGCGCTGCGCGGTGTACGCGCCGCGCAGCGGTTTCTTCGCCGAAATCAGCCGCCAGCTCGGCATCAAGCTGCAAAGCGCCCGCTGCATCCGCATCGGCCGCCTGGCCTTGGCCGGGCTGCAGCCGGGGCAATGGCGCTATCTGCAACCGTTCGAGCGCTTCAGATTCCTCCCCGCGCCCGCTCCGCGCGGGCTGCCCGCCTTTGCTTTTCCATTCGATGGCGATGCGCATTGTCCCGCCGCCGCGGGCGCCAGATACCGAACAGATCAAGGCGCGCGGAATCGCCTCATGCCAGAATGAAGGCTGAATAGAAATAACGAATTTATCGGAACTCGGTTCCCGATATTCCGTCTTTATACCATTCAGCCATTCGACCGGAATTCTGCCCATGCCCCACGATACCCCCCTGATCACCACCATCGTCGGCGGCCTGGTGTTCGCCTTCGCGCTCGGCGCGCTGGCGCTGCGCCTCAGGCTGCCACCGCTGGTGGGCTATCTGTGCGCCGGCATCCTGGTCGGCCCGTTCACGCCGGGCTTCCAGGCCGATACCGGGCTGGCGCCACAACTGGCGGAATTGGGGGTGATCCTGCTGATGTTCGGCGTCGGCCAGCATTTCTCGATCAAGGACCTGATGGCGGTCAAGGCCATCGCCGTGCCCGGCGCGCTGGCGCAGATCGCGGTGGCGACGCTGCTGGGCCTGGGGCTGTCGCGCTTTCTGGGCTGGCCCCTGGGCGAGGGCGTGGTCTTTGGACTGGCGCTGTCGGTGGCCAGCACCGTGGTGCTGCTGCGCGCGCTGGAGGAGCATGGCTGGCTGGACAGCGAGGATGGCAAGGTGGCGGTCGGCTGGCTGGTGGTGGAAGACCTGGTGATGGTGCTGACGCTGGTGCTGCTGCCGGCCTTCGCCGGCGCGCTGGGCGGCGCCCAGGCGATGCCGTCGCTGTCCGAGCTGGGCTGGACGCTGGCGCTGACCGTGGCCAAGGTGGCGGCCTTCGTCGCCCTGATGCTGATCGTCGGCCGCCGCTTCATTCCGTGGATGCTGGAGCGCATCGTCCATACCGGCAGCCGCGAGCTGTTCCGTCTAGGCGTGCTGGCCACCGCGCTCGGCGTCGCCTACGGCGCGACCCAGCTGTTCCAGATTTCGTTCGCGCTGGGCGCCTTCTTCGCCGGCATGGTGATGGCGGAATCGCCGTTCAGCCACCGCGCCGCCGAGGAATCGCTGCCGCTGCGCGAAGCGTTCGCCGTGCTGTTCTTCGTGTCGGTGGGCATGCTGCTCAACCCGGAAGTGCTGCTGAAGGACACCATGGTGGTGCTGGCCACCGTGCTGATCGTCGTCGTCGGCAAGTCGGCGGCGGCCTATGGCATCGTTCGGCTGTTCCGCCGCGGCCACCACACCAGCCTGCGCATCGCTGCCAGTCTGGCGCAGATCGGCGAATTCTCCTTCATCCTGGCCGGACTGGGCATGTCGCTGGGCCTGCTCAGCGCGCGCGGCCAGGCGCTGATCCTGGCCGGCGCCATCGTTTCCATCCTGCTGAACCCGATGATGTTCGCGCTGGCCGAGCGCTACGGCCGGCGCGAGGCCCCGGCCATGCCGTAAACATTTGGCCGGCCGCCATGCCGGCTATGATAGAATCGCGCGCAACGCATTCAATTTGCTATGAAAAAATCCATCGCCACGCTATGTCTGCTCTGTCTGGCCCTGCCCGCCGCGGCAGGCCGTCTGCTGCCCGACGGTCTGGTGATGGGCAAGCTGGCCGACGTCGACGACGCCGGCATCGAATTCGTCCGCGCCGATCGCACGCTGCTGCAGCGGCTGTCGGCGCTGATCGCCATCGAGCCGCAGCATTTCGCGCTGTCCGCCGGCCTGCGCGTCTTCGACGAGCACAACCGTTTTCTGCTGAGCGGGCAATTGAACGCCCTGAAAGGCCGCACCATAGGCGTGACCTTCGATCAGCAAGGCAATATCAACCGCATCTGGATACTGGGCGGCGACGAAATCGAGACGCGACGCCAGCGTCAGGCCCAAATCCAACCCTGAAACCGAATACCAGCTGGAAAACCGAGTAGCAATGAAGAAGGTATACATCAAGACCTTCGGCTGCCAGATGAACGAGTACGATTCCGACAAGATGGCGGACGTGCTGGGCAGCGCCGAAGGCATGGTCAAGACGGACAATCCGGAAGAAGCCGACGTCATCCTGTTCAACACCTGTAGCGTGCGGGAAAAGGCCCAGGAAAAAGTGTTTTCCGACCTAGGCCGCATCCGCCCGCTGAAGGAAGCCAATCCCGATCTGATCATCGGCGTCGGCGGCTGCGTGGCCAGCCAGGAGGGCGAGGCCATCGTCAAGCGCGCGCCCTACGTCGACGTGGTGTTCGGCCCGCAGACGCTGCACCGGCTGCCGGATCTGATCCAGAGCCGCCAGGCCAGCGGCCGCTCGCAGGTGGACATCTCCTTCCCCGAGATCGAGAAATTCGACCACATCCCGCCGGCCAAGGTCGACGGCGGCGCGGCCTTCGTCTCCATCATGGAAGGCTGTTCCAAATACTGCTCGTTCTGCGTGGTGCCGTACACCCGCGGCGAGGAAGTGTCGCGCCCATTCGAGGACGTGCTGACCGAGATCGCCGGCCTCGTCGCCCAGGGCGTCAAGGAAATCACGCTCTTGGGCCAGAACGTCAACGCCTACCGCGGCCTGATGAGCGACGGCGAGATCGCCGACTTCGCGCTGCTGTTGGAATACGTGCACGAGATTCCCGGCGTCGAGCGCATCCGCTTCACCACCAGCCACCCGCGCGAGTTCAGCCAGCGCATCATCGACTGCTACGCCAAGCTGCCCAAGCTGGTCTCCCACCTGCACCTGCCGGTGCAGTCGGGCTCCGACCGCATGCTGATGGCGATGAAGCGCGGCTATACCGGCCTGGAATACAAGTCCATCATTCGCAAGCTGCGCGCGATCCGGCCGGACCTGTGCCTGTCGTCCGACTTCATCGTCGGCTTCCCCGGCGAGACCGAGGCCGACTTCGAGCAGACGCTGAAGCTGGTCCGAGACTGCGAGTTCGACTTCAGCTTCGTCTTCATCTACAGCCCGCGCCCGGGCACGCCGGCGGCCAATCTGCCGGACGACACGCCGCACGCCGAAAAAGTGCGCCGGCTGGAGGCGCTGAACGAGGTGATCGAGGCCAAGGGCTACGCGATCAACCAGGCCATGATCGGCAGCGTGCAGAGCGTGCTGGTGGAGAACGTGTCGAAGCGGGACGCCGCGATGCTGGCGGCGCGCACCGCCAACAACCGCGTCGTCAACTTCGCCGGCCACCCGCGCCTGCTGGGCCGGACGATAGACGTCAGGATCACCGCCGCCTTCCCGCACTCGCTGGCCGGCGAGGTGATCACCAGCGAGAGCGCCTGACCGTGCGCCCGGCCGGCTCGCTATGCAATGCGAATTGCGCGGCGTATGCTGGCCCGGTTCCCACACGAAGGATTGAAAAATGTTCGTAGTGTCGCTGACGTATATCGCCCCGCTGTCCGATGTCGACGCCTTGCTGGACGCCCATGTCGTCTGGCTGAAGCAGGCCTACGCCGACGGCGCCTTCCTGGCCTCCGGCCGCAAGGTGCCGCGCGAAGGCGGCGTCATCCTGGCGCGCGGCGAACGCGCCGCGCTGGAGGCCCGCCTGCGCGACGACCCGTTCGCCAGCGGCGGCGTCGCCCGCTACGACATCATCGAGTTCGTGCCCGGCATGACCGCCGCCGGGCTGGAAAGCCTGAAGGACGCATGAGCGCGAGCGGCATCAAGGCCCTGTTGCTGGACCTGGACGACACCTTGTTCGACGACGACCATGCCACCCGGCAGGCGTTCTCCGCCTTTATCGGACCGCATGCCGCCCGCTTCGCCGAATCCGAAACCGCGCTGTTCGCGCGCTGGCGGACCTGCGTCGACCGTCACTGGCGGCGCTTCGAGACCGGCGAGCTGACGATGGCGCAACAGCGCCACGCGCGGCTGCGCGACTTTCTCGGCCAGCCGGACATCGCCGAGGACGAGGCCGCGCGGCTGTTCCAGCCCTATATGGACGCCTACCGCAGCCACCGCCGGCTGACCCCCGGCGCGGCGGCCTTCCTCGACGCCACCGGCCACCTGATCCGCATCGTCGTCAGCAACGGCGGCGCCGAACAGCAGCGGGCCAAGCTGGCCCACCTGGGCATCGCCCACCATTTCCGCCACGTCGTCACCGTAGACGACGCCGGCGCGGCCAAGCCGGACCCGCGCATCTTCCGCCACGCGCTGGCGCTGGAAAACCTCGCGCCCGAGCACTGTCTGATGGTGGGCGACGACCTGGAACGCGACATCGCGCCGGCGCGCCGGCTGGGCATGGCCGTCCGCCATGTTTCGCCTGGCAGCCACGCCGCCGTTTTTCAACAGTTAAGCGAACAATTGCAAAACGCATGAGCACAAGCGAACCCCTCAGCTTCAACCCGGTCGACAACGACAGGCTGGCCCGCCTGTGCGGTCCGCTGGACGAAAACCTGAAACAGATCGAAACCGGGCTGGACGTCGTCGTCCAGCGCCGCGGCGAGACCTTCCGCGTCCAGGGCGCGACCGCCAAGGCCGCGGTGGAGGCGCTGACCCGGCTGTATCTCTTGGCCGACAAGCAGGACATCTCCATCGACGACGTGCAACTGGCGCTGGTCGAGCTGCGTCAGCAGCAATCGACCGCCGAGCAGGAAGAGTCGCCGGTGCTGGCGACGCGCCGCGGCGACCTCAGGGGCCGCACGCCGAACCAGGCGCGCTACATCAAGGCGATACAGCAGCACGACGTCACCTTCGGCATCGGCCCTGCCGGCACCGGCAAGACCTATCTGGCCGTGGCCTGCGCGGTGGACGCGATGGAGCGCGACGCCGTCAAGCGCATCGTGCTGGTTCGCCCGGCGGTGGAGGCCGGCGAGAAACTGGGCTTCCTGCCCGGCGACCTGGCGCAGAAGGTCGACCCATATCTGCGGCCGCTGTACGACGCGCTGTACGACCTGATGGGCTTCGACCGGGTGACCCGGCTGTTCGAGAAGAATCTGATCGAGATCGCGCCGCTGGCCTATATGCGCGGCCGCACGCTGAACCACGCCTTCATCATCCTGGACGAGGCGCAGAACACCACGCCGGAGCAGATGAAGATGTTCCTGACCCGGATAGGCTTCGGCTCGCGCGCGGTGATCACCGGCGACGTCACCCAGATCGACCTGGCGCGCCACCAGAAGAGCGGCCTGGTCGAGGTCGAGCGCATCCTCGACCAGGTGCGCGGCATCCATTTCCACCATTTCAACAGCAACGACGTGGTGCGCCATCCGCTGGTGCAGAAAATCGTCGACGCCTACGACCAATATCAAAGCAAGCAAGATGAAAAAAGCCAAGCGTAACCCGCTGCTGGCCCGCCTGGCGGCGCGGCTGGAACTGAGCCTGGACGTGCGCAGCGACGCCGCCGCGCTGCCGGAGCCGGCGCTGATCCGCCGCGCCTGCCAGGCCGCGCTGCGCCGCGACGTCAAACAGGCCCAAGTCAGCATCATCATCGTCGACGCCGCTGAAGGCCGTCAGCTGAACAACGATTACCGCGGCAAGGATTATGCGACCAACGTCCTCAGCTTCGCGCTGAACGAGGGCGAGCCGGTCGCCGGCCTGCCGCTGTTCGGCGATCTGGTGCTGTGCGCGCCGGTGGTGGAACAGGAAGCCGCCGAGCAGGGCAAGGACCTGATGGCGCACTACGCCCACCTGCTGGTGCACGGCATGCTGCACCTGCAGGGCTTCGATCACGAAGAGGACGACGAGGCCGAAGCGATGGAAGCGCTTGAAACTGTCATCGTTCAGCAGCTAGGATATCCCGATCCCTACCACGAGGAGCACATCTAAGAAATGGAAGACCCCAGTAAACCACGGCCCAGCTGGCTTGAACGCCTGTCCACCATGCTGTTGCGCGAGCCGGAAGACCGCGAGGAGTTGATCGAACTGCTGCACAACGCCTTCGAGCGCAATCTGCTCGATGCCGAGGCCCTCGGCATGATAGAAGGCGTGCTGGAAGTGAGCGAACTGACCGTCCGCGACGTGATGATCCCGCGCAGCCAGATGCACGTGCTGAACATCGACGACCCGATAGACCGCTTCCTGCCGACGGTGATCGACTCCGGCCACTCGCGCTTTCCGGTGATAGGCGAAAGCAAGGATGACGTTCAAGGCATTCTGCTGGCCAAGGAATTGCTGCGCTACTTCCATGCGCCCGCCACCTTCAATCTGAAGACCGTCTTGCGCCCGGCCGTGTTCGTGCCGGAGTCCAAGCCGCTGAACGTGTTGCTGCGCGACTTCCGCGCCACCCACAATCACATGGCGGTGGTGGTCGACGAATACGGCGGCGTCTGCGGCCTGGTCACCATCGAGGACGTCATCGAGCAGATCGTCGGCGACATCGAGGACGAGTACGATATCGACGACGACGAGGACGACATCGTCCCGGTCCGCGGCCACGAGCGCTACCGCGTCAAGGCGCTGACCGAGATCGAGGACTTCAACCACTATTTCGGCACCGACTACGCCGACGACGACGTCGACACCGTCGGCGGCCTGGTGATCTCGCTGACCGGCCACCTGCCGAAACGCGGCGAGAAGATAGAAGCCTCCGGCTTGCGCTTCACCGTGCTGCGCGCCGACAGCCGCCGTCTCGACACGCTGCTGGTCGAACGCATCCAGCTCGCCGCCGACGCCGCCGAATAGTTCCCGCTCCAGTCAGAGATGAAAGCGCGAGGACAAGCGAGCAGGGCCGCAGACCGTGCATCCGGCACGGCAGGGCCCCGCAAAGCGAAGCCGACGAAGCCATCACTCTAAATGGAGTTGGAATAAGGCCTATGCTGAAATACGGCCGGCTCCCGGGCCGGCCGTCTGGCCCACATCCATACAAGCTGCACCATGCGAATCCTGATCCTGCTCCTGGCCGCCGCGCTGACCGGCGCCCTCACCCTGTTTGCCTTCGCCCCGTACCGGCTGTGGTGGCTGATGCCGCTCTGCCTGGCGGCGCTGATCGAATTGACCCAGCGCGCGCCCAAGCGCGCGTTCTGGCTAGGCTATGCCTGGGGCCTGGGCGCCTATGTCAGCAACTTCCGCTGGATCTATTCCAGCCTGCACGACATCGCCGGCCTGCCGGCCTGGATAGCCGCGCCGCTGGTGCTGCTGCTGCCGGCCTATCTGGCGCTGTATCCGGGCCTGGCCACCTGGATCGCCTGCCGCATCGACCCGCGCCCCGGCCTGCGCTGGCTGGTGGCCTTCCCCGCGGCCTGGGAACTGGGAGAATGGCTGCGCGGCTGGGTGATGACCGGCTTCCCCTGGGCCGCCGCCGGTTATTCGCAGATCACCGAAAGCCCGCTGGCCGGCTATACCCCGATCGGCGGCATCCACCTGGTCAGTTATCTGGTGGCGCTGTCGGCCGGCGCGCTGGCCATGCTGGCGCGCGCCGGCATGCGGCAGCGGCTGGCCATCGCGCTGGCCGCGGCGCTGCTCTGGGGCAGCGGCTTCTGGCTGCGCGACATCGAGTGGACCGCCCCGCGTGGCAAGCCGATCAGCGTGGCGCTGGGCCAGGGCAATATCGCCCAGGAAATGAAGTGGACGCCGGAAAATCTGGAAAACTCGCTGCTGACCTATTACCGCCAGGTGGCGATGAGCCGCGCCGATCTGATGATCCTGCCGGAAACCGCGCTGCCGCTATTCCTCGACGACCTGCCGTCCGGCTATCTGTCGATGATCCGCGGCGAAGCGTCCCGCTCCGGCATGGCGCTGGCCACCGGCATTCCGCGCCGCACCAATGACGGCCGCGGCTATCTGAACGCCGTGGTGGCGCTGTCCGACCCGAAAATGCCGTACTACGCCAAGGACCATCTGGTGCCCTTCGGCGAATTCGTGCCGCTGCCGGGCCTGATAGGCTGGATCTACCAGCATATGGACATGCCGCTGTCCGGCTTCAGCCGCGGCGGCGCGGAGCAGCCGCCGCTGACGCTCGGCGCCCACAAGGTGGCGTTCAACGTCTGCTACGAGGACAGCTTCGGCGAGGAGTTGATCGGTCCGGCGGCGCAGGCCGACATGCTGGCCAATGTCAGCAACCTGGCCTGGTTCGGCAAGAGCGAGGCGATGAGCCAGCACCTGCAGCTGTCGCAGGCGCGGGCGCTGGAAACCGGTCGCTACGTGCTGCGCGCCACCAATACCGGCATGACCGCCATCATCCGCCCCGACGGCGAAATCTCGGCGGTCGCCGCGCCGTTCACCGCCCAGGTGCTGACCGGCTTCGCCCAGGGCCGCCAGGGAATGACGCCGTATATGCGCGTCGGCAACCTGCCGGTGGTGGTCGGCTGCGCGGTCCTGCTCTTGCTGTCGCTGCTGCTCGGCTGGCGCCGGCGCGGCCGCCACTAGCCGCCTCCGATAACAAAGGGCCCGACGCGCGTCGGGCCCTTGGCTTTTCCACCGCGGCCGATGGCCGCGTACGCTACCCCCTCACCGAGAAGCGCGACACCAGTTGCCGCAGATTGACGGCCAGCTGGTTCATATTGTCGATCGCCCGCGAGGCCGACTGCGACGCCGCGGCGTTGCTGCTGGCGCTGTGGGCGATCTGCTCGACATGCTGGGCAATGGTCTGGCTGGCCACGCTCTGCTCCCGCAGCGCGTGGGAAATATCGCCGATCACGGCGACCACGCCGCTGGCGCTGTCCTGGATGCGGGCGATCTCGGAGCCGGCCTGCTCGGCCAGATCCAGCCCGGCCTTCACCCGTCCCACGGCCTCCTCCATGCTGTGGCGGGAATGCTCGGCGCCCTGCTGCACATCCTGGATCATCGTGGCGATTTCCTGCGTCGCCTGCGCGGTGCGCTCGGACAGCTTGCGCACCTCGTCCGCCACCACGGCGAAGCCGCGGCCCATCTCCCCGGCGCGCGCCGCCTCGATCGCCGCGTTCAAGGCCAGCAGATTGGTTTGGTCGGCGATGTCGCGGATCACCTGCATGATGCTGGAAATCGTCTGCGTCTTGTCGGCCAGGCTGGTGATGATGCCCGAGGTCTGGTCGACCGCCTCGTTGATCCGGCGCATCTCCCCCACCGCCTCCGCGATCACCGCGCCGCCGTTCTTGGACAAGGTGCCGGACTCGTTGGCCAGCTGGCGCGCGTCCTGCGAACGGTCCGAAATGTGATTGACGCTGACCGTCAGTTGCTCGATGGACGCCGCCATCGCGGTGGCCGCCGCGCTCTGCTGCTCCGAGCCCCGCCCCACCGCCTCGGCCTCCCCGGTCACCTCGCCGCTGACCTTGGACAGCTGCTTGGCGCCGTCGACGATGTCGCGCACCAGCCGTTCCAATTCGAGCTGCATCGCGCCGACGGCCGCCATCAGGCTGTCCGTGTCGCCGGGCCGAACCTTCACCGCCTCGCCCAGCTGGCCGGCGGCGATGCGCTTGACCACCGCCACCGTATCCTGCGGGTCGGCGCCCAGTTGCCCCAGCACATTGCGCAATATCATGCCGCCCATGCCCAACAGCGCCAGCAGCGCCACCGCCATCACCCCGCCCAGCAGCATCAGTTCGCGGCGGAAGGCCACCGCGACATCGTCCAGATAGATGCCGGTGCCGACGATCCAGTGCCAGCGCGGCGTGGTGGTGACATAGGAAATCTTCGGCTGAGGCTGGTCGAAGCCCGGCTTGCTCCACACGTATTCGCCGTAGCCGCCGCCGCTGGGCGACGAGATCGCGTCCTGGAACAGCGTCTTCAATTCGACGCCGTTCGGATCCTTGACGCCGGCCAGATTCTTGCCGATCAGCTCCGGCTTGGCGCCGTGGGCCACGTAGTTCCAGTCGGCGTCATAGGCGAAGAAATAATCGGCCTTCTCGTAATGCATGGAGCTGATCGCCTTGGACAGCGTGCGCTTGGCGTCCGCCTCGCTGATCTTGCCGTCCGCCACCAGCTTCTCGTAGCTGGAGACCAGGCCCACCACGCTCTGCACCAGATTGCGCACCTTGTCCTGCCTGTCCTGCAACATCACCTGCCGCTGGTTGTACACCGATACCACGCCGAGGCCGCACACGACCACCGCCACCAGCGCCATCAGGCCGATCAACCGGGCCTTCAGGCTCAAGCCTGCCTTCGTCATTTCCCGCTCCTTCCCCAACCCGCACGTATTCGTACTTATTCTGATAGTCACACCACATTCTAGAAACCGGCGTTTCCTGCCGCCACACCGTTTTGTCGCGCCGGCCAAAACCCTCGCGGCGGGCATGAAAAAGCCCGGACGCGCCGGGCTTTCGGAACCGCCGCGATCAGACGCGGAAGCTGGAGAACAGCTGTCGCATGCTGCTGGCCGATTGCGACAGGTCCGACAGCGTGTCGCGCACCGTCTGCAGCGCGCCGTCGCTGTCGACGATGCGGCCGTTGATCTGCTCGGTGCTCTGCGCGATCAAGGTCGTCGCCTTGTGCTGCTCGCTGGTCGACAGCGTGATCTCGTTCATCTTGGACATCACCTCCTGCATCGCCTGCTGGATCTGCTCGATGCGCTCCACCGCGCTCTGAGTCAGCTCCACGCCGCCGTCGACCGAGCTGACGGTGCGTTGCATATTGTTGACCGCCTGGCTGGTTTCCTCGCGTATCGTGCTGACCATGCCGGAAATCTCCACCGTCGCCTGGCCGGTGCGCTCGGCCAGCTTCCTGACCTCGTCGGCCACCACCGCGAAGCCGCGGCCCATCTCGCCGGCGCGCGCCGCCTCGATCGCCGCGTTCAGCGCCAACAGATTGGTCTGGTCGGCGATATCCTTGATCACATTGGTGATGCCGCTGATCTGCTGCGAACGCTGATCCAGCGAGGACAGCATCGTCGACAAGCCCTTCACCGCCTCCACCGTGCTGTTCATCTCGTTGGAAATCCGCAGCATGCCGCTGGCGCTGTCGCTGGACACGTCGCCGGTATGGGTGACCAGCGTGTCCGCCTCGCGGGCCGCGTCGGCGATGTGCGAGATGCTGACGGTGATCTCCTCCAGCGTCGCCGCGTTGGAGCTGGACACGTCGGCGATCTGCCGCGAATCGTGGGCCACCTTGTCCACCGTATGCGTCACGCTCTCGACGCCGCCGGTGACGCGCTCGGCCTCCTCCTTCACCGCGATGAACATCTTCTGCAACTGGCCGATGAAGCGGTTGAAGGCGGTGGCGGTCTCGGCGATCTCGTCCTGGCCGGTCACCTGGATGCGGCGGGTCAGATCGCCCTCGCCCTGCGAGATTTCCAGCATCGCGTTGCGCAGGCGGCCCAGGCCGGCCAGCATCTTGCTCAGCATCACGCTGGCGACCGGAATCAGGATCAGCACGCACAGCGCGCCAATGCCGATCACGGTCAGCAACAGGGTGTTCAGCGGGCCGGTCACCACCGATTCGTCGGTCACCACGCCCAGCAGCCAGTTCGTCCCCTCCACCGGCTGCACTTCGATCAGCTTGCTCTCGCCGCCGATGCTGATCTCCTGCATCGTGGTATCCGTCGCCAGCTTGGTCAGGCGATCGCCGGTCAACTCCGGCACTTTCTCCGACAGCGGCTTCAGCGTCAGGCTGGCGTCCGGGTGGGCGATCACCTTGCCGCTCTTGTCGACCAGGAAGGCGAAGCCGTTGCCGCGCAGCTTGACCGACAACACCGTCTTGACCAGATCATCGATGAAGATGTCGCCGCCGACCACCGCCTTCAGCCCGGTGCCGTCCTTGACCGGCGATACGAAGGTCACCACCAGCTTCTTGGTGTCGAAATCGACATAAGGGTCGGACACGCCCGGATTGCCGCTGGATGCCGCCTGCTGGTACCACGGCCGCGCGACCGGGTCGTAGCCCTGCGGCTGCGGCTTCATGTCGGAACGGATCATCACGTGGTCGGCGGTGCCGATATACATCATGTCGAAACCGCCGGCCTGGCTCATCCGGGCCAGCGTCTGCCTCGGATCCGGTGTGCCGACCAGCGGATTGCCGGCGATCGCCACGCCGACCTTGCTCTTGTACCAACTGCTCACCAGGGCCGAATAGCCCTTGGAGGTCCCGCCCAGCTCATTATCGACGCCCCGGACGATTTCATTCCGCATCTGGCCGTAGACCAGCACGGTAATCACCATACCCAGCAATACCAACAGCAGGGCAATAAAAGCAATCAGCTTGACACGCAAAGAGCGCATTCTCGTTCTCCTCATCCCCAATCACATGCGACGCCGTCACAGCCAAAGGCATGCTGTGTCAGGCACTGTTATCATGTATGCCACTACTCCGGTTTAGTCCGTATCGCCACAAAGCTCAACGGACAATTCCGTGTCGCCGCAACTATCTCGCAGGCATAAGCGATCAGGATTTGATCGCCGTCATGCCATCCCCGCTCGAACATCCGAACAATCGGACAATATGCTGCCGACACAGCAATTTAAATTGCCCCCCGAATATATGCAATGGCGCACTTACAAATTCCGGCAGAGTCTAAGCGCAATTTTGGTTAACGATGGTGTCACGCACCCTTATCCCGCGCTGTTCCCACCGTCGGGCCGGTGTTAGCATTCGGCAGACCGATTCCCCACGGAGTGTGCAATGCAGTTGACCGCGATGTTCGTCCACCCGCTGAAATCCACTCGCGGCATAGCCTTCGACCGCGCCTACGCCGGCCCGCTCGGGCTGTTGCACGACCGCGAATGGCTGCTGGCGACGCCGGACGGCAATCAGATCACCGCGC
The DNA here is from genome assembly GCF_002848345.1 of Chromobacterium sp. ATCC 53434. Classification (NCBI taxonomy): domain Bacteria; kingdom Pseudomonadati; phylum Pseudomonadota; class Betaproteobacteria; order Neisseriales; family Chromobacteriaceae; genus Chromobacterium; species Chromobacterium sp. ATCC 53434. The sequence goes on from NZ_CP025429.1 coordinate 4,236,848, forward strand.
GCAGCCATCCGCAGCTGCTCAGAGTCGCCGTCGAGCTGCTGCCGGGCGGCCTGCTGCTGCGCTATCCGGGCAAGCCGTCGATCTGCGCGCTGGCCACCGCGTTCCAGCGCCCCCACCCGGCCCAGGTCTGGAAAGACAGCTTCGAAGCCTGGCACGGCGACGAGAGGCTGGATGCCTGGTTCGCCGACATCGTCGGCTGCGACTGCCGGCTGCTATGGCTTGGCGCCCGCTCCAACCGCGCCTTCAAGCACGGCGCCGACGGCATGAGCTTCGCCGACGGCTATCCGTTCCTCTTGGTCAACCAGGCCTCGCTGGACGATTTGAACCGCCAGTTGGAGCAGCCGGTCGCGCTGCGCAATTTCCGTCCCAATCTGGTGGTCTCCGGCGACTACCCGTGGATGGAGGACGAATGGAAGGCGATCCGCATCGGCGACATCGAATTCGAGGTGATGAAGCCCTGTACCCGCTGCGTGTTGACCACCGTCGATCCGGAACTTGGCGAGAAACGCGCCGACGGCGAGCCGCTGCGCACCCTGGTGCGCACCCGCCGGCTCGACGAGGGCGTCTGCTTCGGCGTCAATCTGCGCGCCCGCAACGCCGGCATGCTGACCTTGGGCGCGCCGTTGGAGATCGTGGAGGAGCGCTACAGCTTCTAGACTGGGCCATTGCCCGTGCTTACAATCGCTGAATGAATCTGCAAGCGCTCATTGAAGATATCCGGCAGCAGGTGCTGCCGTTCTACGGCCAGGGCCGGGTCGCCGACTACATTCCGGCGCTGGCGGCAGTGCCGCCTCGCCAGTTCGGCTTCGCCATCGCGGCGCTAGACGGCCACGAATACGCCAGCGGCGACGCCGAGACGCCGTTCTCGATCCAGAGCATCAGCAAGGCCTTCATGCTGGCGCTGACGCTGCAGGCCGACGGCGAGGAGTTGTGGCGCCACGTCGGCAAGGAACCGTCCGGCAATCCGTTCAACTCGCTGGTGCAGCTGGAGTACGAGCACGGCATCCCGCGCAATCCCTTCATCAACGCCGGCGCCCTGGCCGTCACCGACCGCGCGATCGGCCATTTCGGCGACGCCCACGCCCGGCTGCTAGCCTGGCTGCGCGACGAAACCGGCAATGCCGCCTTGTCCGCCGACGCGGCCATCGCCGCGTCCGAGCGCGAACACGGCGACCGCAACGCCGCGCTGGCCCATTTCATGAAGAGCTACGGCAATCTGGGTCAACCGGTGGCCGCGGTGCTCGGCCAGTACTTCGACAACTGCAGCATCGCGATGAGCTGCCGCGAGCTGGCGCGCGCCGGCCTGTTTCTCGCCAACCACGGCCTGTCGCCGCAAACCTCGAGACAGTACCTGACCCGCAGCCAGGCGAAACAGGTGAACGCCGTCATGTTGACCTGCGGCACCTACGACGCCGCCGGCGAATTCGCCTATCGCGTCGGCCTGCCGGTGAAGAGCGGCGTCGGCGGCGGCCTGCTGGCGGTGATCCCCGGCAAGATGAGCATCGCCGTCTGGAGCCCTCAGCTGGATGCCCGGGGCAACTCGGTGCTGGGCCTGGAGGCTTTGGACCGCTTCACCACCCAAACCGGCCTCTCCATCTTCTAGACGCGGCGAAACCGGGCGCGACTACGCGGACCCGGTTTTCGAGGGCATGAAAAAAGCCAGCTCCTGGGAGCTGGCTTTTTCTTTCAACTTCGTCGATTACTCGGCGGAGTCGTCTTCAACTGCAACGGCATCTTCCGGACGGTCCACCAGCTCTACCAGAGCCATCGGGGCGTTGTCGCCCTTGCGGAAACCGTACTTCAGAATGCGAACGTAACCACCATTGCGGGTAGCGTAGCGCGCGCCGAGCACGTCAAAGAGTTTAACCACGATATCGCGGTCACGAGTGCGGTCGAACGCCAAACGACGGTTGGCGAGAGACGGCTTTTTGCCGAGCGTGATGAGCGGCTCGGCCACACGACGCAGTTCCTTGGCCTTCGGCAGCGTGGTCACGATAACTTCGTGCTTCAGCAGCGAGTTGGCCATGTTACGCAGCATCGCCAGACGATGGCTGGTCGTGCGGTTCAGTTTACGATTACTGTAACGATGACGCATTGTTAATGTCCTTTAGTCTCAAACTTACGGCTTTTCCAGACCAGCCGGAGGCCAGTTCTCGAGCTTCATGCCGAGAGTCAGGCCCTTGGAAGCGAGAACTTCCTTGATCTCGTTCAGCGACTTGCGGCCGAGGTTCGGAGTCTTCAGAAGCTCGGTTTCGGTACGCTGGATCAGATCGCCGATGTAATAAATGTTCTCTGCTTTCAGGCAGTTGGCCGAACGGACCGTCAGTTCAAGATCGTCTACCGGACGCAGCAGGATCGGATCGATCGGCGGCGCCTTTTCAACGACTTCTTCAACCGCTGTGCCCTGGAGGTCGGCAAAGATCGACAGCTGATCCATCAGGATGCGGGCCGCGTTGCGCACGGCCTGCTCCGGCTCGATCACGCCATTGGTCTCGATATCGAGCACCAGGCGGTCGAGGTCGGTACGCTGTTCCACACGGGCGCTTTCCACAGCGAAGCTCACGCGGCGAACCGGCGAGAAGGAAGCGTCCAGTTGGATGGTACCGATGGAACGGTTGTCGTCATGGCTCAGACGAGTGGACACCGGCTGATAGCCGCGGCCCTTCTCGATCTTGACCTCCATGTCGATCTTGCCGCCGGAGGAGAGGTGACAAATCACGTGTTCCGGATTGATCACTTCCACATCATGCGGCAGCTCGATATCGCTAGCCAAGACAGCGCCCTCGCCATCCTTTTTCAAGGTCAGCACGACACTGTCGCGACCATGCAGCTTAAGCACTACGCCCTTGAGGTTGAGGAGGATGTCGACGACATCCTCCCGCACGCCATCAAGTGCGGAATACTCATGCAAAACGCCAGCGATAGTCACTTCGGTCGGAGCGTAGCCCGGCATAGACGACAGCAGGATGCGACGCAGCGAATTGCCCAGAGTATGGGCATAGCCGCGCTCGAACGGCTCCATCGACACGCGAGCGTGAGTGGCGGAAACCGGCTGTACGTCGATCAGACGAGGTTTCAGAAATTCCGAAGCGCTGTTTTGCATAGTCATTCCCTAAGAGCTAGCGATTACTTGGAGTAGAATTCCACAACGAGTTGTTCGTTGATATCGCTAGACAGTTCGGAACGTTCCGGAGCGGATTTGAAAGTGCCTTCCATCTTCTTGGAGTCAACCAGGACCCAAGACGGGAAGCCGCCTTGCTCGGCCAGAGCCAGGCCTTCAACGATACGAGCCTGCTTCTTAGCCTTCTCGCGGACGGACACTACGTCACCGGCTTTAACCTGGAAGGACGGAATGTTCACAACCTGGCCGTTCACAACGATAGCCTTGTGGCTCACCAGCTGGCGCGCTTCGGCGCGAGTGGAGCCAAAGCCCATGCGATATACAACGTTGTCCAGGCGGGACTCAAGCAGCTTCAGCAGGTTTTCACCCGTGGAGCCCTTGCGACGCACAGCTTCCGCAAAGTAGTTGCGGAACTGACGCTCGAGTACGCCGTAGATGCGGCGGATTTTCTGCTTTTCACGCAGCTGGACGCCGTAGTCAGACAGGCGGCCGCGACGGGCGCCATGCTGGCCTGGGGCAGCATCCAGTTTGCATTTGGAATCCAGTGCACGACGCGCGCTCTTCAGGAAAAGGTCGGTGCCTTCACGACGAGCGAGCTTGCACTTCGGGCCAATATAACGTGCCATGTTCTCACACTCTCCGAATTAGATACGACGTTTTTTGGGCGGACGGCAACCGTTGTGCGGTACCGGCGTCACGTCGGAGATGCTGGTGATCTTGAAACCCAGCGAGTTGAGTGCGCGAACAGCGGATTCACGACCCGGGCCCGGGCCTTTAATACGAACTTCGAGGTTCTTCACACCGTATTCTTGGGCAACTTTACCAGCGTGCTCTGCGGCTACTTGAGCGGCAAAGGGTGTACTCTTGCGCGAGCCCTTAAAACCAGCGCCGCCAGAGGTAGCCCAAGACAGTGCATTGCCTTGACGGTCGGTGATAGTGATGATGGTGTTGTTGAACGAAGCGTGCACGTGCACGATGCCTTCGCTAACAGACTTGCGCACTTTTTTACGTACACGGACAGCTGTGTTTGCTTTAGCCATTATCTGTGTTCCTTAGTTTACTTCTTGCCGGCGATCGCCTTGCGCGGACCCTTACGGGTACGAGCATTGGTGCGAGTGCGCTGACCGCGGCACGGCAGGCCACGACGATGGCGGAAGCCGCGGTAGCAGCCCATGTCCATCAAACGCTTGATGCTCATGGTGATTTCACGACGCAGGTCACCTTCAACGGTGAACTTGGCGACTTGATCACGCAGAGTCTCCATTTCAGCTTCAGTCAGATCCTTCACCTTGGTGGAAGGATTCACGCCAGCTGCAGCACAAATCTGCTGAGCGCGAGTCTGACCGACGCCGAAAATTGCCTGCAGGCCGATAACGGCATGCGCATGATTGGGGATATTTACCCCTGCAATACGGGCCATACTCTTTCCTTAAGCCTTAAGACCTTGAAAAGTTTGCGATTGTATCACGCAAATCCTGGTCTAACAAATGTTAGCCTTGTTTTTGCTTGTGACGCGGTTCCGTGCAAATGACACGCAACACGCCTTTGCGACGAATAAGTTTGCAATTACGGCAAATCTTCTTTACAGAAGGCTGTACTCGCATGGTTTAGATCCTTTCAAATCCAAAAAGAGCAAATGCGTTACTTCGCTCGGAACACAATGCGGCTCCGGAACAGATCGCATGGGGTCAACTCCACGCTCACCTTGTCGCCGGGCGGGATGCGGATGCCGTGCATCCGCATCATCCCGGAGATATGCCCCAGTACCACACGTCCACTTTCAGGCCGGGCCCGGGGAACTCGCGCGAGTCGAATTCACCAGGATCCCGTCCCGCACCTGGATAGTGTCTTCCTAGCCATATAACCCAGTGTCAACTCGTGTGTCAGCGGGTAAGGGCGTTGCCTTTGAAGTTGGCCTTCTTCAGCAAGCTCTCGTACTGATGCGACAACACGTAGGACTGCACCTGAGCCATGAAGTCCATGGTCACCACCACGATGATCAGCAGCGATGTACCACCAAAGTAGAACGGCACATTCCACTTCAGGATCAGGAACTCCGGCAGCAGGCAGACCAGCGTGATGTAGATCGCACCGATCAGCGTCAGCCGCAGAATGATTTTCTCGATGTAACGAGAAGTCTGCTCGCCAGGACGGATGCCCGGGATGAACGCCCCGCTCTTCTTCAGGTTGTCAGCCGTTTCCTTCGGGTTGAAAACCAACGCCGTGTAGAAATAGCAGAAGAAGATGATCGCCGCCGCGTACAGCAGCACATAGATCGGCTGGCCCGGGTGCAGCTTGTCAGCCACACCCTTCAACCACGACATGTGCTCGCCCTGGCCGAACCAACCGAGAACGGTGGCCGGGAACAGGATGATGCTGGAGGCGAAGATCGGAGGAATCACCCCCGCCATGTTGAGCTTGAGCGGCAAATGCGTGCTCTGGCCCTGCATGACGCGATTGCCTACCTGACGCTTGGCGTAGTTCACCAGGACCTTGCGTTGGCCACGCTCTGCGTAGACCACCACGAAAGTCACCAGGATCACCCCGACGAACAACAGGATGGCAAACAAGATGGGCAAGGAGCCCTGACTGGTCAGCGTCAAGGTCTTACCGATCGCAGCCGGAACACCCGCGGCGATACCCGCGCAGATGATCAGCGAAATACCGTTGCCGATACCACGCTCGGTGATCTGTTCGCCCAACCACATCAGGAACATGGTTCCAGTGACCAGAGACACCACGGTTGTCAGGTAAAACTCCCACTGAGCAGTCATCACCAGGTTAGGCTGCTTGTACAACATCACCGCAATGCCGAAACTTTGAAAAGTCGCGAGCCCCACGGTGGCATAACGCGTGTACTGGGTTATCTTGCGACGTCCCGCATCGCCTTCCTTCTTCAGCTGCTTCAGGCTGGGCAGAACCTCGGCCGCAAGCTGCAGAATGATGGAAGCCGAGATGTACGGCATGATGCCCAGGGCAAATACCGTAAACCTCGAGAGGGCGCCGCCCGAGAACATGTTGAACATGTCGAGCAGGCCCGTCTGCGATGTGTGGAACAACTTCGCTAGTTCGGCAGGGTTGATACCCGGGACCGGAATATGGGCGCCGATACGATAAACGATCAGCGCGCCGATCAGGAACCAGATTCTACGCTTCAGATCACCAAACTTATTGGCATTGGCCACTAGAGAAGTATTCGCCACAAATTTATGCCTTATTCAATGCTGCCGCCGGCAGCCTCGATGGCAGCGCGGGCGCCAGCGGTAACGCTGATACCACGCAGTTTCACTGCGCGCTCAACCTTACCGGACAGGACTACCTTGGCAACTTGTGCCTGAGCAGCCACCAGACCGGCTTGCTTGAGAGCCAGCAGATCGATTTCATCGACCGGCAGCAGGTTCAGTTCGGACAGGCGAACTTCGCAAACGAAGCGAGCCGTCAGAGACTTGAAGCCACGCTTCGGCAGGCGACGTTGCAGCGGCATTTGACCGCCTTCGAAGCCTACCTTGTGGAAACCACCAGCGCGGCTCTTCTGACCCTTGTGGCCGCGGCCGCAAGTCTTGCCCAGGCCGGAACCGATGCCACGGCCGACACGGCGCTTGGCATGCTTGGCGCCGACGCCCGGTTGTACGGTGTTCAGCAGCATCTCTTAGCCCTCGAATTTGAGCAGGTAGCTGATCTTGTTGATCATGCCACGGTTTTCAGGGGTATCGAGCACTTCAACGGTCTGGCGGATCTTGCGCAGACCCAGACCACGGGCGCAGGCCTTGTGAGACTCCAGGCGACCGATCAGGCTCTTTACCAGAGTGACCTTGACAGTCTTGGCGTTACTCATGACCCACCCCCAGGATGTCCTCGACGCTCAGGCCACGCTTGGCGGCGATCTGCGACGGGGTGTTGATGTTGCTCAGGCCATTCAGGGTCGCACGCACCACGTTGTACGGGTTCGTAGAGCCATGAATCTTGGCCGAAACATTGTGAACACCCATTGCATCAAAGATCGCGCGCATCGGGCCGCCGGCCTTCACGCCGGTACCTTCTTTGGCCGGCTGGATGAAGACGGTGGTCGCGCCGTGCTTACCGACAACGGTATGCTGCAGCGTGCCGCCCTTCAGCGGGATCTTAACCAGGTTGTGACGGGCTTGTTCCATCGCCTTTTGAACAGCGACCGGAACTTCCTTGGAACGGCCCTTACCCATGCCGATACCGCCGTTGCCATCGCCAACCACGGTCAGAGCGGAGAAAGCCATGATACGGCCGCCCTTGACCACTTTGGTGACGCGGTTGACGCTGATCATTTTCTCGACCAGACCGTCGCCGCGATCTTCCATTTCGTGCTTAGCCATTCTTTACTCCGATTAGAATACGAGGCCGTGTTCGCGAGCGGCGTCAGCCAGTGCCTTCATGCGACCGTGGTATTTGAAACCGGAGCGGTCGAAAGCAACTTTCTCGATGCCTGCGGCTTTTGCCTTCTCGGCAATGCGCTTGCCGATCACGGCAGCAGCTGCCACGTTGCCACCATTGGCCATTTCAGCGCGGACGTCGGCTTCCAGCGAAGAAGCGCTGGCCAGTACCTTGTTGCCGGTCTCGTCGATGATCTGAGCGTAAATGTGGCTATTGGTGCGGTACACAGTGAGACGCACCATCTTGAGCTCCGCGATCCGGGCACGGGTTTTACGTGCGCGGCGGAGTCGAGCTTGTTTCTTGTCCATGTCAGTGCCTCAGTTACTTCTTCTTGGTTTCTTTCAGAACCACAACCTCGTCGGCGTAGCGAACACCCTTGCCCTTATAGGGCTCCGGCGAACGGTAAGCGCGAATCTCGGCTGCGACCTGGCCCACGAGCTGCTTGTCAGCGCCCTTGACCAGGATCTCGGTCTGAGTCGGGGTCTCAATCTTGATGCCAGCCGGCATCTTGTGAGCCACCGGGTGCGAGAAACCCAGAGACAGGTTCAGGGTATCGCCTTGAGCCTGGGCACGATAGCCCACGCCTACCAGCTGCAGCTTCTTCTCGAAGCCCTTCGATACGCCGTTCACCATATTGTTCAGCAGCGCGCGCAGGGTGCCGGACATGGCACGTGCGAACTTGCTGTCGTTCTTGGCGGCGAAAGTCAGCTGACCATTGTCCAGCTTCACTTCCACGTCGTTGCACAGAGCGGTGTTCAGGGAGCCCAGGGCGCCTTTCACAGTCACGTCTGCAGCGCCGAACTTCACTTCGACGCCGGCCGGAATGATTACCGGATTCTTAGCTACGCGAGACATTTGACCCCCTTAAGCCACGACGCAGAGCAGCTCGCCACCGATACCGGTGGTGCGTGCCTTGCGGTCAGTCATGATGCCTTGGGAAGTGGACAGAATCGCCACGCCCAGACCGTTCATGACCTTCGGGATTTCGGTGGAGCCCTTGTACACGCGCAGGCCAGGACGGGATACGCGCTCGATGCGCTCGATCACCGGACGGCCAGCGTAGTACTTGAGCTGGATATCGAGAACAGGCTTCTTGGCCTCGCCGGCAACGGCGAAGTCTTCGATGTAGCCTTCCTCTTTCAGCACCTGCGCCAGCGCAACTTTCAGCTTGGAAGACGGCATGGAAACTGCCACCTTGGAAGCGCGTTGGCCATTGCGGATGCGGGTCAACATATCGGAAATAGGATCGTGCATGCTCATTTATGTGTCTCCTATTACCAGCTGGCCTTCACAACACCCGGAATCTCACCCTTCATGGCGATCTCACGCAGCTTGTTGCGACCCAAACCGAATTTGCTGAATACACCACGCGGACGACCGGTGATGGCGCAGCGGTTACGCTGACGCACCGGGGAGCAGTTACGCGGCAGTTGCTGCAGTTGCAGACGGGCGGCGAAACGCTCTTCTTCCGAGAGGTTCTGGTTTTTGATGGTGGCGAACAGCGCTTCACGCTTGGCGGCGTACTTTTCAGCCAGCTTGACGCGCTTTTCTTCACGGTTAATCAGTGCAAGTCGTGCCATGTGCTTAACCCTTGAACGGGAACTTGAACGCGGCCAGCAGTGCGCGGGCCTCTTCGTCAGTCTTCGCCGTAGTGGTGACAGTGATGTTCATACCACGCAGAGCATCGATCTTGTCGTACTCGATTTCCGGGAAGATGATCTGTTCTTTGACGCCCATGTTGTAGTTGCCGCGGCCATCGAAGGACTTGGCGGACACACCACGGAAATCGCGAACGCGCGGCAGCGCGATGGTCACCAGGCGGTCCAGGAACTCGTACATGCGTTCGCGACGCAGAGTTACCTTGCAACCTACCGGGTAGTTGTCGCGGATCTTGAAGCCTGCGATGGACTTGCGAGCGGTGGTGACAACCGGCTTCTGGCCGGCGATCTTTTCCAGGTCGCCCACGGCAAATTCCATTACCTTTTTATCGGCAACGGCTTCGCCCACACCCATGTTCACGGTGATCTTCTCGATACGCGGAACTTGCATGATCGACTTGTAGCCGAACTGTTTCATCAGTTCCGGCACTACGCTGTCTTTGTAGAAATCGTAGAGACGTGCCATGTTTGCTCCTTAGGCGCCGATAACTTCGCCGCTGGACTTGAACACGCGTACCTTGCGGCCGTCTTCAAGAACCTTGAAGCCCACGCGGTCAGCCTTTTGGCTTGCCGGATTGAAAATCGCGACGTTCGATGCGTCCACAGGCATGGTTTTTTCAACGATGCCGCCGGCCACGCCACGTACCGGATTCGGTTTCTGGTGCTTCTTGGCGACGTTAACGCCTTCAACGACCAGCTTCTCATCCAGAACACGCAGGACAGTGCCGCGCTTACCCTTGTCTTTACCGGTGATTACTACGACTTCATCACCTTTGCGAATCTTGCGCATGTGACCTCCTTACAGAACTTCAGGAGCCAGCGAAACGATCTTCATGAAGCGTTCGGTACGCAGTTCACGCGTAACGGGCCCGAAGATACGAGTGCCGATCGGCTCAAGCTTGTTGTTGAGCAGAACGGCAGCGTTGCTGTCAAACTTGATCAAAGAGCCATCCGGACGGCGCACGCCTTTGGCAGTGCGTACCACGACCGCATTGTAGACGTCGCCTTTTTTGACGCGACCACGCGGAGCGGCATCCTTGATGCTCACCTTGATGATGTCACCTACGCTAGCATAGCGACGCTTGGAGCCACCCAGCACTTTGATGCACATAACGTGACGCGCACCAGTGTTGTCAGCGACCTCAAGCATGGTCTGCATTTGGATCATTTGATGATTACCTTTCTAATCCAACTTTATCCGTCACTTTCACCTGCCGGTTTCTCGCATAAGAGCAAGACCAAACAGACGAAACGCCACAGACGACCTGTGGCGTGTCAAACGGCCAGTTTTGGACCCCGTAAGGGCGGAACTCCTGCATGGAAGATGCAGGAGATGGCCATTATACAGAGGACCGAAGTCCTCTGCAAGCTTTACACCTGGCGAGATTTCTCAACCAGGCCAGTTACCACCCACGACTTGGTCTTCGAGAGCGGGCGGGACTCGCTGATGATCACCAGATCGCCTGCCTTGAACTCGTTGTTTTCGTCGTGCGCGTGGAACTTCTTCGAGCGACGGATAATCTTGCCGTAGATCGGGTGCTTCACTTTGCGCTCGACCAGAACGGTTACAGTCTTATCCATCTTGTCGCTGACCACAACGCCGGTCAGCGTACGTACTACCTTGGTTTCGCTCATCTTAAACTGCCTTTTCTTTCAGAACGGTGCGCACACGAGCGATATCGCGACGCACTTTCTTCAGTTCAGAGGTCTTGGCGAGTTGCTGAGTAGCGTGCTGCATGCGCAGCGCAAACTGGGCCTTCAGCAGGCTCAGCAGTTCCACCTTCAGCTCATCAACAGTTTTGGCTTTCAGTTCGGACGCTTTCATTACTGACCTACCTGTTTGGTTACGAACACAGTGGCGATCGGCAACTTAGCTGCGGCCAGACGGAAAGCTTCGCGAGCGAGTTCCTCGGATACGCCATCCATTTCATACAGCATCTTGCCAGGCTGAATTTCAGCCACGTAGTACTCCGGAGAGCCCTTGCCCCCGCCCATACGGACTTCGGCAGGCTTGGAGGTGATCGGCTTGTCCGGGAAGATACGGATCCAGATGCGACCGCCACGCTTGATGTGACGGGTCATCGCGCGACGCGCAGCTTCGATCTGGCGCGCCGTCAGGCGACCGCGACCCATAGCCTTCAGACCGAAATCGCCAAAGCTCACCTTGTTGCCACGAGTGGCGATACCGGTGTTACGGCCTTTGTGCTGTTTGCGGTACTTGAGTCTAGTTGGCTGCAGCATTGCGGGCACCCTTTCTCATTTTCTTCTCCGGAGCAGCCGGAGTCGCCAGAACCTGACCCGGCTTCAGCTCACCCTTGTACACCCACACCTTGATGCCGATGATACCGTAGGTGGTCTTGGCCTCAGAGGTGGCGTAGTCCACGTCGGCGCGCAGGGTATGCAGCGGCACGCGGCCTTCGCGGTACCATTCGCTACGAGCGATGTCGATACCGTTCAGACGGCCGGACGACATGATCTTGATGCCTTCGGCACCCAGACGCATGGCGTTCTGCATCGCGCGCTTCATGGCGCGACGGAACATCACGCGCTTCTCCAGCTGGGAAGCGATGCCGTCGGCGATGATTTGCGCGTCCAGTTCCGGCTTGCGAACTTCTTCGATGTTCACGTGAACCGGCACACCCAGACGCTTCTGCAGTTCCTGCTTCAGGATCTCGATGTCTTCGCCCTTCTTGCCAATCACGACACCCGGACGGGCGCTGTGAATGGTGATGCGGGCGGACTTGGCCGGACGCTCGATGGTTACGCGGCCAACCGAAGCATGACCCAGGCGCTTCTTCAGGAATTCGCGAACTTCGATATCCTGCTTCAGCATCTCCGGGAAGTTCTGCGAAGACGCGAACCACTTGGAAGACCAGTTTTTGGTGACGGCAAGACGGAATCCCGTCGGATGAATCTTCTGACCCATTTCTTACCCCTTAATTGCCAACGGTCAAGGAAATGTGGCAGGTCTGCTTTTCGATGCGGTTGCCACGACCCTTAGCACGGGCAGTGAAACGCTTCAGACTAGCGCCCTTGTCAACGAAGATGCTGGTGACACGCAGGGTGTCGATGTCAGCGCCTTCGTTGTGCTCGGCGTTAGCAATTGCAGATTCCAGCACTTTCTTGATGATTACCGCGCCCTTCTTCGGGGAGAAGGCCAGGATATTCAGCGCCTGGGCCACGGATTGACCACGGACCAGATCGGCTACCAGACGGCACTTTTGGGCCGACAGGCGAACACTTTTCAGATTTGCAGATACTCTCATCGCTTCACCTTACTTCTTCTTCGCCTTCTTGTCGGCAGCATGGCCTTTGAAGGTGCGAGTCAGCGAGAATTCACCCAGTTTGTGACCGACCATGTTTTCAGAAACATAGACGGGAACGTGGGTGCGACCGTTGTGTACAGCGATGGTCAGACCAATGAAGTCCGGCAGGATGGTCGAACGACGCGACCAGGTCTTGATCGGACGCTTGTCGCTGGTTGCCCGTACCGCATCGACCTTCTTCAGGAGATGCAGGTCGACGAACGGGCCTTTTTTCTGCGAACGTGCCATTGTCAATTACCCTTTGTTGGAATAGCGACGGCGTACGATCATGTTGTCGGTACGCTTGTTGCGACGGGTACGGAAGCCCTTGGCCGGGGTGCCCCACGGGCTAACCGGTACGCGACCTTCGCCAGTACGGCCTTCACCACCACCGTGCGGGTGATCGATCGGGTTCATCGCCGTACCGCGAACGGTCGGACGAATACCGCGCCAACGACTTGCGCCAGCCTTGCCCAGCTTGCGCAGGGAGTGCTCTTCGTTACCCACTTCACCAACGGTCGCACGGCAATCGACGTGCACCAGGCGGATCTCGCCGGAGCGCAGACGCAGTTGAGCGTATACGCCTTCACGAGCCAGCAGCATTGCAGAAGCGCCAGCGGAACGGACCATCTGAGCGCCCTTGCCGGGTTGCATTTCCACGCAGTGGATAGTGGTACCCACCGGGATGTTGCGGATCGGCAGAGCGTTACCGGCCTTGATCGGAGCTTCGGAACCGGACAGCAGCACGGCGCCAACCTTCACGCCACGCGGGGCGATGATGTAGCGACGTTCGCCATCGGCATAGCACAACAGGGCGATATGGGCGGTGCGGTTCGGATCGTATTCGATGCGTTCCACTTTCGCCGGGATGCCATCCTTGTTGCGACGGAAGTCGATCAGACGGTAGTGCTTCTTGTGACCACCACCGCGATGACGCGTGGTGATGTGGCCATTGTTGTTACGGCCGCCGGTCGAGTTTTTCTTCTCAACCAGAGCAGCATGCGGAGCGCCTTTGTGCAGATCAGGGCTTACCACCTTGACTACGGCACGACGACCCGCGGAAGTCGGTTTTACCTTAACGATAGGCATGCTCTATCTCCTCACTCCGCCGCGGCCGGGGTAGCGGTCAGGTCGATTTCTTGACCCTCGACCAAGCTAACGTAGGCCTTCTTCCAGTCACTGCGACGACCGATGCTACGGCCGAAACGCTTAACCTTGCCCTTGACGTTCACAGTGGACACGCCATCAACTTTGACGTTGAACAGCAGTTCCACAGCCGCCTTGATTTCCGGCTTGGTCGCATCTTTCGCAACGCGGAACGCCATTTGCTGGTTCTTCTCAGCAATCATGGTGCTCTTTTCGGAAACAATAGGAGCAAGGATTACTTGCAACAGACGTTCTTGATTCATGCCCACTGCTCCTCCAGTTGCTTCACGGCGTCGCGGGTGATCACGGTCTTCTTGAAACGCAGCAGGCTGTACGGGTCAGCTTGTTGAGCTTCGATAACCAGCACGTTCGGCAGGTTACGCGAAGAGAGATAGAGGTTCTCGCTCAGCTCACCAGTGATGAACAGAGCTTGTTCCAGACCCATCGGCTGAACAGCGCCAACGAATTCCTTGGTCTTCGGGCTGTTGATCGACAGCTCGTCAACCACGATCAGACGCTCGTCACGCACCAGTTGGGACAAGATGGCGGCCATGCCGGCGCGGAACATCTTGCGGTTAACCTTCTGGCTGAAGTTCTCGTCCGGCTTGTTCGGGAAGGCACGGCCACCACCACGACGGTTCGGGGTGGAAGTCATACCGGCACGAGCGTTACCAGTGCCCTTCTGACGGAACGGCTTCTTGGTCGAGTGCTTCACTTCGGCACGAGTCAGCTGGGCGCGGTTGCCGCTACGAGCGTTCGCCAGGAACGCGGTAACAACCTGGTGCACCAGAGCTTCGTTGTAGTCGCGGCCGAACAGGGAGTCGGACACTTGCAGGCTACCAACAGCCTTGCCTTGGGTATTGATTACATTCAATTCCATCACGCACCCGCTTTCACGCTAGGACGCACGACTACGTCGCCGTTCTTGGCGCCCGGGACTGCGCCCTTGACCAGAATCAGCTGACGCTCGGCGTCGATACGAACGATCTCGAGGCACTGAACAGTGCTCTTGACGTTACCGTACTGACCAGCCATGCGCTTACCCGGGAAAACGCGACCCGGATCCTGCGCCTGACCGATGGAACCCGGCGTATTGTGCGAACGCGAGTTACCATGCGAAGCACGGTTGGAAGAGAAGTTGTGACGCTTGATCACACCGGAGAAGCCCTTACCCTTGGAGGTACCGGTGATATCCACCAGCTGACCAACGGAGAAGGTTTCAACAGCGACGGCATCGCCCAGCTTGAAGTTGGCAACAGCTTCGGCCGACAGAGCGAACTCTACCAGAACCTCACCTGCTTCAACGCCAGCCTTGGCGAAATGGCCAGCTGCAGCCTTGTTGACACGATTGGCCTTTTTGGAGCCAAAAGTCACCTGAACGGCATTGTAGCCGTCGGTTTCTGCAGTTTTGATTTGCGTGACGCGGTTAGCGGACATGTCCAGCACAGTTACCGGGATGGTTGCGCCATCTTCGGCAAAAATGCGGGTCATGCCGACTTTGCGACCGACAAGACCTAAACTCATGTTTATTTCCTTTTTCAGGCGCCGATTGCGATTGACCGGCATAAAAAACACGACATAAAAAACAAAAGCGAACTCGCCAAAATGGTGAGTCCGCTAATGTATCACAGAAAATTCAAGCATCGCAAGCACTTAGCTCGCGACACTCATCTTCTCAGCGATTATTGCAGCTTGATTTCCACATCCACACCGGCCGGCAGGTCGAGCTTCATCAGAGCGTCAACAGTCTTGTCGGTCGGGTCTACGATGTCCATCAGACGCAGGTGAGTGCGGATTTCCAGCTGGTCGCGGGAAGTCTTGTTCACGTGCGGGGAGCGCAGAACGTTGAAACGCTCGATTTTGGTCGGCAGCGGAACCGGGCCTTTTACAACGGCGCCGGTACGCTTGGCGGTTTCAACGATTTCCTGAGCGGAACGATCGATCAGGTTGTAATCGAACGCCTTCAGGCGGATGCGGATCTTTTGGCTAGACATGAGAAATCTCCGCTTCCGTTACTTGATGATCTTGGCAACGACGCCGGCGCCGACGGTACGGCCGCCTTCGCGGATAGCGAAGCGCAGACCATCTTCCATCGCGATCGGAGCGATCAGGGCAACGGTGATTTCAACGTTGTCGCCCGGCATTACCATTTCCACGCCTTCGGCCAGCGTGATCGCGCCGGTCACGTCGGTCGTACGGAAGTAGAACTGCGGACGGTAGTTCGCGAAGAACGGGGTGTGACGGCCACCTTCGTCTTTGGACAGAACGTACACGGAAGCGGAGAAGTCGGTGTGCGGGGTGATGCTGCCCGGCTTGGACAGAACCTGGCCACGCTCCACGTCTTCACGCTTGGTGCCGCGCAGCAGCACGCCAACGTTGTCGCCGGCTTGACCTTGGTCCAGCAGCTTGCGGAACATTTCCACGCCGGTGCAGGTGGTCTTCACGGTAGCCTTCAGGCCCACGATTTCCAGCTCTTCGCCGACCTTGACGATGCCGCGCTCAACGCGACCGGTCACCACGGTGCCGCGGCCGGAGATCGAGAACACGTCCTCGATCGGCAGCAGGAACGGCTTGTCGATGGCGCGTTCCGGCGTCGGGATGTAGCTATCCAGAGCGTCGGCCAGACGGAAGATCGACGGCTCGCCCATTTCCGACTGGTCGCCTTCCAGCGCCAGACGAGCGGAGCCGGTCACGATCGGGGTGTCGTCGCCCGGGAAGTCGTAGGAAGACAGCAGATCGCGCACTTCCATTTCAACCAGTTCCAGCAGCTCGGCGTCGTCAACCAGGTCAGCCTTGTTCAGGTAGACGATGATGTACGGAACGCCAACCTGACGGGACAGCAGGATGTGTTCGCGGGTTTGCGGCATCGGACCGTCAGCGGCCGAGCACACCAGAATCGCGCCGTCCATCTGAGCCGCGCCGGTGATCATGTTCTTCACATAGTCGGCGTGACCCGGGCAGTCTACGTGAGCGTAGTGGCGGGCTTCGGTTTCGTATTCAACGTGCGCGGTATTGATGGTGATACCGCGAGCCTTTTCTTCCGGCGCGCTGTCGATCTGGGAGTAGTCCTTGGCTTCGCCACCGAACTTCTTCGACAGAATGGTGGTGATAGCGGCGGTCAGGGTGGTCTTACCGTGGTCCACGTGACCGATGGTGCCTACGTTTACGTGCGGCTTGGTCCGCTCAAACTTTTCTTTTGCCATTTTGCAAAAATCCTTAATTAAAGAACATTAGATCGGGGCTGGCCGGACAGCCTGAAGAGGCCGGCCAGCCCAGCGCGCATTACTTCTTCGCGGCCATTACGGCTTCGGCGACGTGCTTCGGAGCCTCGGAGTAGTGCTTGAACTCCATCGAGTAGGTCGCACGACCCTGAGTAGCCGAACGCAGGTCGGTCGAGTAGCCGAACATCTCGGCCAGCGGTACTTCGGCCTTGATCTTCTTGCCACCCAGACCGTCGTCATCCATACCTTGGACCATGCCGCGGCGACGGTTCAGGTCGCCCATCACATCGCCCATGTACTCTTCCGGCGTTTCCACTTCCACGGCCATCATCGGCTCGAGGATGCACGGACCGGCGCGACGCATGGCTTCCTTGAATGCCAGCGAGCCTGCCAGTTCGAACGCGATCTGCGAGGAGTCGACGTCATGGTAGGAACCGAAAGTCAGACGCACGGTCACGTCCACCACCGGGAAGCCGGCCAGAATGCCGTTGCCCAGGGTGTTCTGGATACCCTTGTCCACCGACGGGATGAATTCGCGCGGAATCACGCCACCCTTGATCTCGTCGAAGAACTTGTAGCCATTGCCTTCGCCGGACGGCTCCAGCGTGATCACGGCGTGACCGTACTGACCCTTACCACCAGACTGTTTGACGTGCTTGCCTTCCACGTCGGTAACGATCTTGGTGATGGTTTCGCGGTAGGCCACTTGCGGCGCGCCGACGTTGGCTTCAACGCCGAATTCGCGCTTCATGCGGTCAACCAGGATTTCCAGGTGCAGTTCGCCCATGCCGGAAATGATGGTCTGGCCGGATTCTTCGTCGGTACGCACGCGGAACGACGGATCTTCCTTGGCCAGGCGGTTCAGGGCAACGCCCATCTTCTCCTGGTCGGCCTTGGTCTTCGGCTCGACGGCAACGTGGATCACCGGATCCGGGAACTCCATGCGCTCCAGGATGATTTCCGCGTCAACGGCGCACAGGGTCTCACCAGTGGTGACTTCCTTCAGGCCGATGGCAGCGGCGATGTCGCCGGCGCGCACTTCGTCGATTTCCTTACGGTCGTTGGCGTGCATCTGCACGATACGGCCGATACGTTCCTTCTTGCCCTTGACCGAGTTCAGCACGGTGTCGCCGGACTTCACCACGCCGGAGTAGACGCGGAAGAAGGTCAGCTGGCCGACGTACGGGTCGTTCATCAGCTTGAACGCCAGAGCCGAGAACGGCTCGTCGTCGGAAGCGTGACGCTCGGCTTCAACGCCGTCGGTTTCGCCCTTGATCGCCGGCACTTCGGTCGGCGACGGCAGCAGTTCGATCACGGCGTCCAGCATGCGCTGAACACCCTTGTTCTTGAACGCGGAACCGCACAGCATCGGCTGAATTTCGCAACGCAGCGTGCGCTCGCGCAGGCCGGCGATGATTTCTTCCTCGGACAGCGCTTCGCCGCCCAGGTACTTGTCCATCATCTCGTCGCTGACTTCGGCAGCCGCTTCGACCATCTTCTCGCGCCATTCTTCGGCCACGGAAACCAGGTCGGCCGGGATGTCGCCATATTCGAACTTCATGCCTTGAGAGGCTTCGTCCCAAATGATGGCCTTCATCTTCAGCAGATCGACAACGCCGGTGAAACCGTCTTCGGCGCCGATCGGCACCACGATGGGCACCGGATTGCCGCGCAGGCGGGTCTTCACCTGTTCCACGGCGCGGAAGAAGTTGGCGCCTTGACGGTCCATCTTGTTCACGAACGCGATACGCGGAACCTTGTACTTGTTAGCCTGACGCCATACGGTTTCAGACTGCGGCTGCACGCCGCCCACGGCGCAGTACACCATCACGGCGCCGTCCAGCACACGCATGGAACGCTCTACCTCGATGGTAAAGTCCACGTGTCCCGGGGTGTCGATGATGTTGAAGCGATGCTCCGGGAACTGCATGGCCATACCTTTCCAGAAGGTAGTGGTCGCAGCGGAGGTGATCGTGATGCCACGCTCCTGTTCCTGCTCCATCCAGTCCATGGTGGCGGCGCCATCATGCACTTCACCGATTTTGTGGTTCACACCGGTGTAAAACAGAATACGCTCGGTAGTGGTGGTCTTACCAGCGTCAATGTGAGCAGAGATACCGATGTTACGGTAACGCTCAATGGGGGTTTTCCTTGCCACGGCTTACACCTTAATGAATGGTAAAGCTTAGAAACGGAAGTGCGAGAAGGCCTTGTTGGCTTCTGCCATGCGGTGCACTTCGTCACGCTTCTTCATCGCGCCGCCACGGCCTTCGGCCGCGTCGATCAGCTCACCAGCCAGGCGCAGGTCCATGGACTTTTCGCCGCGCTTGCGCGCAGCGTCACGCAGCCAACGCATGGCCAGAGCCATACGACGGGACGGACGGACTTCAACAGGAACTTGATAGTTTGCACCACCTACGCGGCGGCTTTTCACTTCCACCACCGGCTTGGCGTTGGACAGTGCGGTATTGAACACTTCGATAGCGTTCTTACCGGTTTTCTTCTCGATCTGAGCCAGGGCACCGTAGATGATGCGCTCGGCGACAGACTTCTTGCCGTCGATCATGACAACGTTCATGAACTTGGACAGATCTTGGGAACCGAACTTCGGATCCGGCAGGATTTCACGCTTGGGGACTTCTCTGCGACGTGGCATGTCACTTCCTTAAAATATTCAGTTGAGCTCTATTCGCTCATGACTACCCAATGGAGCAGTCACTTACTAGACGACCCTGAGTGTTATCAGGCCGCCTTCAAAACATCCCAATTACTTGGGACGCTTGGCGCCGTACTTGGAGCGGGACTGCTTACGGTCTTTAACGCCTGCGGTATCCAGGGAACCGCGCACGGTGTGGTAACGCACACCCGGCAAGTCCTTCACACGACCGCCGCGAATCAGCACGACCGAGTGTTCCTGCAGGTTGTGGCCTTCACCGCCGATGTACGAAATGACTTCGAAACCGTTGGTCAGACGAACCTTGCACACTTTACGCAGAGCCGAGTTCGGCTTCTTCGGAGTGGTGGTGTAAACACGGGTGCACACGCCACGCTTCTGCGGGCAGGCTTCCAGCGCAGGCACCTTGCTCTTCGCCGTGATGGCGACGCGGCCCTTGCGAACGAGTTGGTTAATGGTTGGCATTTACTATCAGTTCCTAGTTGAAGCTTCCCGGAAGCAACACGCCTCCAGAAAGGACGGAGGATTATATTTTAGTCAACGGTCGAGCGTCAAATAAAAAACGCCGCCCCGCCAACGTTAACCGTTGATGGAGCAGCGTTTTTTCAACAGATGGCCGTCAGGCCTCCGTTATTCGTCGCTTTCCAGCGCAGCCGGAGCCGGATCGAACAGCTGCGATTCGGCAGCGTCCAGGCCCAGGTGCTGGCGACGGCGGGTGCGATGGTAGGCGAGACCGGTGCCGGCCGGGATCAGACGGCCGACGATCACGTTCTCCTTCAGACCGCGCAGATCGTCGCGCTTGCCCATGATGGCCGCTTCGGTCAGCACGCGCGTGGTTTCCTGGAAGGAAGCCGCGGAGATGAACGAGTCGGTCGACAAGGACGCCTTGGTGATGCCCAGCAGCACGTTTTCGTACTGCGCCGGCTCCTTGTTCTCGGCCATCATCTTGTCGTTCATTTCCAGCACGTCGGCGCGTTCCACCTGCTCGCCCTGGATGAACTCGGTATCGCCGCTGTCGGAGATCACGACGCGACGCAGCATCTGGCGAATGATCACCTCGATGTGCTTGTCGTTGATCTTCACGCCTTGCAGACGATAGACCTCCTGCACCTCCTGGACGATGTAGCGGGCCAGCGCCTCGATGCCCTGCAGGCGCAGGATGTCGTGCGGATCGACCGGACCGTCGACGATGGATTCGCCGCGGTTCACCACCTGACCGTCGTGGACCAGCACGTGCTTGTCCTTCGGAATCAGGTTTTCGTAACCGCTGCCTTCCAGGTCGGTGATGATCAGACGCTGCTTGCCCTTGGTGTCCTTGCCGAACGACACGGTACCGGTCACCTCGGCCAGCATGCCGGCATCCTTCGGCGAACGGGCTTCGAACAGCTCGGCCACGCGCGGCAGACCACCGGTAATGTCGCGGGTCTTCGACGATTCCTGCGGGATGCGGGCCAGCACTTCGCCCTTGCCCACGTCCTGACCGTCGCGCACCGTGATGATGGCGCCGACCTGGAAGGTGATCGATACCGACGCGTCGGAACCGGCCAGCTTCACTTCGTTGCCGTTGTCGTCGAGCAGCTTCACCAACGGACGCAGCATCTTCGACTGCGAACCGGCGCGGCGTTTCGGGTCGATGACCACCAGCGTCGACAGACCGGTCACTTCGTCGGTCTGCTTCGCTACGGTGTTGCCCTCTTCCACGTTCTCGAACTTCACGCGGCCGGCGTACTCGGTGATGATCGGACGGGTGTGCGGGTCCCAGGTGGCCAGTACCGCGCCAGCCTTGATCTGCAGACCGTCGGTCACCATCAGGGTCGCGCCGTACGGCACCTTGTGACGCTCGCGCTCACGGCCCATGTCGTCGTGGATCACCACTTCGCCGGAGCGGGTGATGACGATCAGCTCGCCCTTGGTGTTGGCGACGTAACGCATCTGACTGGAGAAGCGCACGGTGCCGTTGGACTTGCCTTCCACCTGGCTGGCCGCAGCGTTTCGCGACGCCGCGCCACCGATGTGGAAGGTACGCATCGTCAGCTGGGTGCCCGGTTCGCCGATGGACTGGGCGGCGATCACGCCGATCGCCTCGCCGGCGTTGACGCGCTTGCCGCGCGCCAGGTCGCGACCATAGCACTTCGCGCACAGGCCGTAGCGGGTGTCGCAGGTGATCGCGGTGCGTACCTTGACCTCGTCGATGCCGAGGCTGTCGATCGAGTCGACCATATGCTCGTCCAGCAGCGTGCCGGCTTCGATCACGGTCTCGCCGGTCGACGGATCGACGACGTCGATCGCGGTGACGCGGCCCAGAATGCGGTCGCGCAGCGCCTCGATCACGTCGCCGCCCTGCAGCACGGCCTTCATGGTGAAGCCGTTGCTGGTGCCGCAATCGTCCTCGACCACCACCAGATCCTGGGTCACATCGACCAGACGACGGGTCAGGTAACCGGAGTTCGCGGTCTTCAAGGCCGTATCCGCCAGACCCTTACGGGCACCGTGGGTCGAGATGAAGTACTGCAGTACGGTCAGGCCTTCGCGGAAGTTGGCGGTAATCGGCGTTTCGATAATCGAACCGTCCGGC
The DNA here is from genome assembly GCF_002848345.1 of Chromobacterium sp. ATCC 53434. Lineage (NCBI taxonomy): Bacteria > Pseudomonadati > Pseudomonadota > Betaproteobacteria > Neisseriales > Chromobacteriaceae > Chromobacterium > Chromobacterium sp. ATCC 53434. Next base: position 4,258,952 of record NZ_CP025429.1, read on the forward strand.
TTCGCCATCAGACCCCGCATGCCGGCCAGCTGCTTGATCTGGGCTGCGGAACCCCGCGCGCCCGAGTCGGCCATCATGTAAATGGAGTTGAAGGATTCCTGATCGACTTCCTTGCCTTCGCGGTCCAGCACCTTCTGCTTGGACAGCTCGTCCATCATCGCCTTGGCGATCTTGTCGCCGGTGCGGCCCCAGATGTCCACTACCTTGTTGTAGCGTTCGCCCTGGGTCACCAGACCTTGACGGTACTGCTCTTCGATCTCTTTGACTTCCTTGTTGGCTTCGCCAAGCAATTCGGTCTTTTTCTTCGGAATCTGCATGTCGTCCACGCAGATCGAGATGCCGCCGCGGGTCGAGTAGGCGAAACCGGTGTACATCAGCTGGTCGGCGAAGATCACCGTGTCGCGGATGCCGCAACGACGGAACGAAACGTTGATCAGTTTCGAGATCTCTTTTTTCTTCAGCGCCTTGTTGATGTGCTCGAACGGCAGGCCCTTCGGCAGGATGTCCGACAGGATCGCGCGACCGACGGTGGTGTCGTAACGCTTGGTCACCGGCTGGAACTCGCCCTGCTCGTCCTTTTCCCATTCCTTCAGGCGGACGGTGATGCGGGTGGCCAGCTCGACCTGACGGGTCTCGTAGGCGCGATGCACTTCCTTGGTGTCGGCGAACACCATGCCTTCGCCCTTGCCGTTCACCTTGTCTCGGGTCATGTAGTACAGACCCAGCACGATATCCTGCGACGGCACGATGATAGGCTCGCCGTTGGCCGGCGACAGCACGTTGTTGGTGGCCAGCATCAGCGTGCGGGCTTCCATCTGCGCTTCCAGGCTCAGCGGCACGTGAACGGCCATCTGGTCACCGTCGAAGTCGGCGTTGAACGCCGCGCAGACCAGCGGGTGCAGCTGGATGGCCTTGCCTTCGATCAGCACCGGCTCAAACGCCTGGATGCCCAGGCGGTGCAGCGTCGGCGCGCGGTTCAGCAGCACCGGATGCTCGCGGATCACGTCTTCCAGGATGTCCCAGACTTCCGGCACTTCCTGCTCGACCAGCTTCTTGGCCGCCTTGATGGTGGACGCCAGGCCCATCACTTCCAGCTTGTGGAAGATGAAGGGCTTGAACAGTTCCAGCGCCATCTTCTTCGGCAGGCCGCACTGATGCAGACGCAGGGTCGGGCCCACGGTGATCACCGAACGGCCGGAGTAGTCGACGCGCTTGCCCAGCAAGTTCTGACGGAAACGACCGCCCTTGCCCTTGATCATGTCGGCCAGCGACTTCAGCGGGCGCTTGTTGGCGCCGGTCATCGCCTTGCCTCGACGGCCGTTGTCCAGCAGCGAGTCAACCGATTCCTGCAACATGCGCTTCTCGTTGCGCACGATGATGTCCGGCGCGCGCAGCTCCAGCAGACGCTTCAGACGGTTGTTACGGTTGATGACGCGGCGGTACAGGTCGTTCAGGTCGGAGGTCGCGAAGCGGCCGCCGTCCAGCGGCACCAGCGGACGCAGTTCCGGCGGCAGCACCGGCAGCACGTCCAGGATCATCCATTCCGGCTTCATGCCGGAACGCTGGAACGCTTCAAGCACCTTCAGGCGCTTGGCGATCTTCTTGATCTTGGTGTCGGAATTGGTCGATTCCAGCTCGCGGCGCAGGCCTTCGATCTCGGCGTCCAGGTCCAGCTTCTTCAGCAGTTCCTTGACGGCCTCGGCGCCCATCATCGCCACGAACTCTTCACCGTACTGGTCTTCCTTGTCCAGGAAGTCCTCTTCGGTCAAGAGCTGGCGGTACTGCATCGGGGTCATGCCCGGATCGGTCACGACGAACGCTTCGAAGTACAGCACGCGCTCGATGTCGCGCAGCGTCATGTCCAGCACCATGCCCAGACGCGACGGCAGCGACTTCAGGAACCAGATGTGCGCGGTCGGGCTGGCCAGCTCGATGTGGCCCATGCGCTCGCGGCGCACCTTGGACAGCGTCACTTCGACGCCGCACTTCTCGCAGATCACGCCGCGATGCTTCAGGCGCTTGTACTTGCCGCACAAGCACTCGTAGTCCTTCACCGGCCCGAAGATGCGGGCGCAGAACAGGCCGTCGCGTTCCGGCTTGAAGGTACGATAGTTGATCGTTTCCGGCTTCTTCACTTCGCCATAAGACCAGGAACGGATCTTGTCAGGCGAGGCGATGCCGATCTTGATCGCATCAAACTCTTCTTCTTGCGTAACTTGCTTAAAGAGATCGAGCAAAGCTTTCATTGCGTCTCCAGTTCAGGGGACAGGCGCGGCGGCTTTCCGCCGCGCCCTATTACCCAATCAAAAACGTTCCAGGTCCATGTCGAGGCCCAGCGAGCGGATTTCCTTCACCAATACGTTGAAGGATTCCGGCATGCCGGCGTCGATCTTGTGCTCGCCCTTGACGATGTTCTCGTAGACCTTGGTACGGCCCGTCACATCGTCCGACTTCACGGTCAGCATTTCCTGCAGCGTGTAGGCGGCACCGTAGGCTTCCAGCGCCCACACTTCCATCTCACCGAAACGCTGGCCGCCGAACTGGGCCTTACCGCCCAGCGGCTGCTGCGTCACCAGCGAGTACGGACCGGTGGAACGGGCGTGCATCTTGTCGTCGACCAAGTGATGCAGCTTCAGGTAGTGCATCACGCCGACGGTGACCTTGCGATCGAAGGCTTCGCCGGAGCGGCCGTCGAACAGGACCATCTGGGTCTTGGACTCGTTGAAGCCCATCTTGTCGGTCAGCTCGTCGCCATCCGGGTAGGCCAGATCCAGCATGTGCTTGATCTCGGCTTCCTTGGCGCCGTCGAACACCGGCGTGGCGAAGGTCATGCCCTTGCTCAGGTTCTGCGCCAGTTGCAGCACATCGTCGTCGGACAGCGCGGCGATTTCCTCCGGCTTGCCGGCTTCGTTGTAGATGCGCTCCAGATAGGCGCGGATCTCAGCGGTGGACTGCTCGCGGATCATGCGGTTGACGCGCTCGCCGATACCCTTGGCGGCCCAGCCCAGGTGCACTTCCAGGATCTGACCGATGTTCATACGCGACGGTACGCCCAGCGGGTTCAGCACGATGTCGACCGGACGGCCATCGCCCATGTACGGCATGTCTTCGATCGGCAGGATGCGGGAAACCACGCCCTTGTTACCGTGACGGCCGGCCATCTTGTCGCCCGCCTGCAGGCGGCGTTTGACGGCCAGGTAGACCTTGACCATCTTCTGCACGCCCGGCGGCAGCTCGTCGCCCTGGGTCAGCTTGCGCTTCTTGTCTTCGAACTTCAGGTCGAACTCTTCGCGCTTCTGCGCCAGGCTTTCCTTGATCAGTTCCAGCTGCTTGGCGATGTCTTCGTCGCTCATCCGGATGTCGAACCAGTCATGCTTGGTCGGCAGGCCGGTCAGGTATTCCTGATCGATCACGGTGCCCTTGGCCAGACGCTTCGGACCGCCGTTGGCGGCCTTGCCGACGATCAGACGCTCGATACGGCTGAAGGCGTCGTTGTCGAAAATACGCAGCTGGTCATTCAGGTCCAGACGGTAGCGCTTCAGCTCGGAGTCGATGATGGACTGCGCGCGCTTGTCGCGCTCGATGCCTTCGCGGGTGAACACCTGCACGTCGATGACGGTGCCGACGGTGCCGGTCGGCACGCGCAGCGAGGTGTCCTTCACGTCGGAAGCCTTCTCGCCGAAGATCGCGCGCAGCAGCTTCTCTTCCGGCGTCAGCTGGGTTTCGCCCTTAGGCGTCACCTTGCCCACCAGCACGTCCCCCGCTTCAACCTCGGCGCCGATATATACGATGCCGGATTCATCCAGACGGCCGGCCATGCGCTCGGACAGGTTCGGGATGTCGCGGGTGATTTCTTCCGGTCCCAGCTTGGTGTCGCGGGCAACCACGGACAGTTCTTCGATGTGGATCGAGGTGTAGCGGTCTTCGGCGACCAGCTTCTCCGAGATCAGGATCGAGTCCTCGTAGTTGTAACCGTTCCACGGCATGAAGGCGATGGTCATGTTCTGACCCAGCGCCAGCTCGCCCAGGTCGGTGGAGGCGCCGTCGGCCACCACGTCGCCGCGCGCGATGTGGTCGCCCACTTTCACGATCGGACGCTGGTTGATGTTGGTGTTCTGGTTGGAGCGGGTGAACTTGGTCAGGTTGTAGATGTCCACGCCCACTTCGCCGGCGGTCGCTTCTTCATCGTTGACGCGAACCACCACGCGACCGGCGTCGACGTAATCCACCACGCCGCCGCGACGGGCGACCACGGTGGTGCCGGAGTCGACCGCCACCGAGCGCTCGATGCCGGTGCCGACGAAGGCTTTTTCCGGACGCAGGCAAGGCACTGCCTGACGTTGCATGTTGGCGCCCATCAACGCGCGGTTCGCGTCGTCGTGCTCCAGGAACGGAATCAGCGAGGCCGCGACGGACACGACCTGGCCGGTGGCCACGTCCATGTACTGCACGCGGTCCGGCGTCGCCAGAATGGTTTCACCCTTCTCGCGGCAGGTCACCAGCTCGTCGATCAGCGTGCCGTCGTCGCTCAGCTCGGCGTTGGCCTGGGCGATGACGTAACGACCTTCCTCGATCGCGGACAGGTAATCGATCTCGTTGGTGACCTTGCTGTCCACCACCTTGCGGTACGGGGTTTCCAGGAAACCGAACTCGTTGGTGCGCGCGAACACGGACAGCGAGTTGATCAGACCGATGTTCGGGCCTTCAGGCGTTTCGATCGGGCACACGCGGCCGTAGTGGGTCGGGTGCACGTCGCGCACTTCGAAGCCTGCGCGTTCGCGGGTCAGACCGCCCGGGCCAAGAGCCGATACGCGGCGCTTGTGGGTGATTTCCGACAGCGGGTTGGTCTGGTCCATGAACTGGGACAGCTGCGAGGAACCGAAGAATTCCTTGATCGCGGCCGACACCGGCTTGGCATTGATCAGATCGTGCGGCATCAGGTTGTCGGACTCGGCCTGGTTCAGGCGTTCCTTGACCGCGCGCTCGACGCGCACCAGACCGGCGCGGAACTGGTTCTCAGCCAGTTCGCCGACCGAGCGCACGCGACGGTTGCCCAGGTGATCGATATCGTCCACTTCGCCGCGGCCATTGCGCAGCTCGGTCAGGATGGCGATCACCGACACGATGTCTTCGGTCGACAGCGTGCCGTCCATCACGTCGCGACGCGGCGCGAACTTGTCGCCGATCAGCGACTTGAACCATTCCGGGGTCTTGTCGTCGAACTTGTACTGATAAGTGCGGGAGCTGAACTTCATTCGGCCCACGCGCGACAGATCGTAAGTCTCTTCGCTGAAGAACAGGCGCTGGAACAGCGCTTCCACCGCGTCTTCGGTCGGCGGTTCGCCCGGACGCATCATGCGGTAGATCGCGACGCGAGCCTGGGTCTGATCCAGGCTGTCGTCGGTGCGCAGCGTCTGCGAGATGTAGGCGCCCTGATCCAGATCGTTGGTGAACAGCACTTCGACCTGATCGATCTCGGCCAGCGCCAGCTTGGCCAGCACTTCCTCGGTCACTTCGTCGTTGGCGCGCGAGATCACTTCACCGGTGTTCTGGTTGACCACATTGTGCGCCAGCATCTTGCCCAGCAGCGCGTCGGCCGGCACTTCGATGCGATCCAGCTCTGCGGTCTGGATGTCGCGGATGTGCTTGGCGGTGATGCGCTTGTCCTTGGCGACGATCAGCTTGCCGTCGGCAGCCACGATGTCGAACTTGGCGACTTCACCCTTCAGACGATCCGGCACGACGCGCATGAACACGCCGCCCTTGGTCAGGTAGAAGGTGTCGAAGCTGTAGAACTCGGACAGGATCTCTTCGTTGCTGTAGCCCAGGGCCTTCAGCAGGATGGTCACCGGCATCTTGCGACGACGGTCGATACGGAAGTACAGCAGGTCCTTCGGATCGAATTCGAAGTCCAGCCAGGAGCCGCGGTACGGAATCACGCGAGCGGAGAACAGCAGCTTGCCGGACGAGTGCGTCTTGCCGCGGTCGTGCTCGAAGAACACGCCCGGGGAACGGTGCAGCTGCGAGACGATGACGCGCTCGGTACCATTGATGATGAAGGAGCCGTTGGTGGTCATCAGCGGAATTTCGCCCATGTACACCTCGTTCTCGCGCACTTCCTTCACAACCGGCTTGGACGACTCCTTGTCGAAGATCGTCAGACGGATGCGCGCGCGCAGCGGCGCGGCAAAGGTGATGCCGCGCAGTTGACACTCCTGCACGTCGAACGGAGGCTCACCCAGAATGTAATGGGCAAAGTCGAGCCGAGCATAGCCGTTATGGCTGATGATCGGGAAGATCGACTTGAACGCAGCCTGAAGACCCACATCCTTGCGCTCGTCCAGCGGCTTACCCAGCTGGAGAAATTCGGTGTAGGAATCAATCTGGGTCGCCAACAGGAATGGGACGTCGAGAACACTGGCACGTTTCGCAAAGCTCTTACGAATACGTTTCTTCTCAGTAAACGAATAACTCATAGAGTCTCCATCGAGGTGGGTGGCGCAAGAAACCAAAAGTCAGCAGCCACGCCTAGTATATTGCTGGCTTTTACCTTCTTCGTTTCTGCCAACTACAAGCGCAATAAGGCTGGCGGATTTCTCCGCCAGCCTCACCTTCTTTTTTCAAAGAAGATTATTTGACTTCAGCCTTAGCACCAGCTTCGATCAGTTGCTTGACGATGTCGTCGGCTTCAGCCTTGGACACGCCTTCCTTCACATTCTTCGGAGCGCCGTCGACCAGGTCCTTAGCTTCCTTCAGACCCAGGCCGGTGATGCCGCGAACAACCTTGATCACGCCAACCTTCTGCTCGCCAGCGGCGGTCAGAACGACGTCGAACTCGGTCTTCTCTTCAACAGCAGCAGCAGCGCCGGCCGGGCCAGCAACAGCAACAGCAGCGGCGGAAACGCCGAACTTCTCTTCGAACGCCTTAACCAGGTCGTTCAGTTCCATCACGGTCAGACCAGCAACGGCCTCGAGGATGTCTTCTTTGGTGATTGCCATGTGAAAATCTCCTGAATTCTATAAGAATCAAATAAGTTAAGCGGCTTCGGCTTGCTTCTTGTCGGACAGGGCGGCCAGCGCGCGGGCGAAGCCAGCGACCGGAGCCTGCATAACGTAGAGAAGCTTGGACAGCAGTTCTTCGCGGCTCGGGATGGACGCCAGCTCAGCAACCTGAGCAGCGGACAGCACCTTGCCTTCGTAGGAACCTGCCTTCACGACGATCTTGTCGTCAGCCTTGGCAAATTGATGCAGCACCTTGGCAGCAGCAACCGGGTCGGCGGAAATCGCGTACACCAACGGGCCGACCATCTGGTCAGCCAGTTCAGCGAACGGAGTGCCTTCCACGGCACGACGCACCAGCGTGTTCTTCAGAACGCGCAGGTAAACGCCGCTCTCGCGCGCCTGAGCGCGGAGCTTGGTCATGCTGCTTACCTCGATGCCCCGATATTCAGCGATAACGAGGGTCTGAGCGCCTGCCAGTTCGGCAGAAACTGCTTCGACGACCGCCTTTTTATCTTCGATATTGAGACTCAAGGTCTACCTCCTAGACTGAAATGAAATGGAAAAATTTCCATCTCGCTTTGCAGCGGCGACCTGTATCAGGAGACATCATAAAGAACTGGTGCTCATGGGCGGAATTGAACCGCCGACCTCTCCCTTACCAAGGGAGTGCTCTACCCCTGAGCTACATGAGCGATGTACTTAAGAAGCCTGTTTCGGGTACACCATCTGCGTAGGATGCTCATCCGCCTTGCGGCGAGTTCGCGATTAAGCCTTGCGGCACCTACGGTCTTTGACAATCCGGCAGGCGAACCTGCCGGCCCAAAGCCTTTGACAAGGCGGCTTTCACCGCCCGGTCATGCTCCGGCAACGCTTAGGCGTTGACGGTAGCGGTATCTACGCGAGCGCCGACGCCCATGGTGCTGGAGACGGCGATCTTCTTCAGATACACGCCCTTGGAAGCTGCCGGCTTGGCTTTCACCAGGGCATCAACCAGAGCGGAAAGGTTTTCACGCAGCGCGGCGGCTTCGAAGGAAGCGCGGCCGATGGTGGCGTGAATGATACCGGCCTTGTCGGTACGGTATTGAACCTGACCGGCCTTGGCGTTCTTCACTGCCTCGGCGACGTTCGGGGTAACCGTGCCAACCTTCGGGTTCGGCATCAGGCCACGCGGGCCCAGGATCTGACCCAGCTGACCGACAACGCGCATCGCATCCGGGGAAGCGATCACAACGTCGAAGTCCAGATTACCGGCCTTCACTTGCTCGGCCAGGTCTTCGAAACCGACGATTTCAGCACCGGCAGCCTTGGCGGCTTCGGCGTTGGCGCCTTGAGCGAACACGGCGACGCGCACGGACTTGCCGGTACCGCGCGGCAGAACCACGGAACCACGGACAACTTGGTCGGATTTACGCGGATCCACGCCCAGATTCACGGCGATGTCGATCGACTCGTCGAACTTAGCGGTGGCGGCAGCCTTGACCAGAGCAATGGCTTCGTCGACGGCGTACAGCTTGTTGCGGTCAACGGTGGCCTTCAGAGTTTGCAGACGCTTGGAGATCTTAGCCATGTTACACGCCCTCCACTTCCAGGCCCATCGAACGGGCGGAACCGGCGATGATGCGAACAGCGGCGTCCAGATCGGCAGCGGTCAGATCCGCTTGCTTGGTCTTGGCGATTTCTTCCAGCTGAGCGCGGGTCACTTTACCAACTTTGTCCACGTGCGCCTTGGCGGAGCCGGACTTGATGCCAGCGGCCTTCTTCAGCAGGAACGTAGCCGGCGGGGTCTTCATCGTGAAGGTGAAGGACTTGTCCGCGTAGGCGGTGATCACAACCGGAATCGGCATGCCCGGCTCCATGCCCTGAGTCTGGGCATTGAAGGCCTTGCAGAATTCCATGATGTTCAGACCGCGCTGACCCAGTGCCGGACCGATCGGAGGCGACGGGTTGGCTTTGCCAGCGGGCACTTGCAGCTTGATATAGCCGACAATTTTCTTTGCCACGATTAAAACTCCTAAAATGGGTATAGCGCGAACAGCCGTTCGCTTCCCGGACGAAAGCGCAGAATGTTACACGCTTTCCACAAAGTTGCCAAGCGTAATCTTACAGCTTTTCCACCTGGCTGAATTCCAGCTCAACCGGCGTGTCGCGACCGAAGATCTGTACCGACACGCGCAGCTTGTTGCGCTCGTAGTTGACTTCGTCGACGCTGCCGTTGAAATCGTTGAACGGGCCATCGATGACGCGGACTCTTTCGCCCACCTCGAACAACACCTTCGGCTTCGGCTTTTCCACGCCCTCTTGCATCTGCTGCATGATGGCCTCGACTTCCTTCTTGGAAATCGGCGCCGGACGGTTGGCGGTGCCGCCAACAAAGCCGGTCACCTTGGGCGTGCTTTTCACCAGGTGCCAGGTGTCGTCGGTCATCTCCATCTCCACCAGCACATAGCCGGGGAAGAATTTGCGCTCGGTGATCGACTTGCGGCCGTTCTTGACGTCCACAACCTCTTCCACCGGCACCAGAATCTGACCAAATTGATCTGCGATGTCGGAACGCTCGATACGTTCACGCAGCGCTTTTTGCACGCTCTTCTCAAAACCGGAGTAAGCGTGTACCACATACCAGCGCATTGCCATTATCTACCTCGACCGAGAATCACATCGTAAAACAGCCAGGACAGGCTGGAATCCACCAGCCACATGAAGAGCGCCAGCACCGTGACGAATACGAACACCATCAGCGTCACCTGCGTCGCCTCCTTGCGTGTCGGCCAAACCACCTTGCGAGCCTCGACGATGGACTCGTTGGCGTAAACCACCAGCCCCTTGCCCGGCGCGGAGGTCCACACCACGCCAGCAGCCAGCGCGATGGAGACCACGAAGGCCAGCGCGCGCAACAGGCCCTGCCCATCGGGGATCAGGTAGAAACCGACGATGCCGGCAACCACCACAAGACCAGCCAACACCAACTTGATCTTATCTTGCATTTCCATGTCGAATCTTCTCTCGCATATATGCGACAAAAGACCAACCGGCGCAGAGCGCCGGCTGGTCTTAATTGGCAGGCCAGGAGGGTCTCGAACCCCCAACCCTCGGTTTTGGAGACCGATACTCTACCAATTGAGCTACTGGCCTTTAAACCTTACTTGATAATCTTGGCAACCACGCCGGCGCCGACGGTACGGCCGCCTTCGCGGATAGCGAAGCGCAGACCATCTTCCATCGCGATCGGAGCGATCAGGGCAACGGTGATTTCAACGTTGTCGCCCGGCATTACCATTTCCACGCCTTCGGCCAGCGTGATCGCGCCGGTCACGTCGGTCGTACGGAAGTAGAACTGCGGACGGTAGTTCGCAAAGAACGGGGTGTGACGGCCACCTTCGTCTTTGGACAGAACGTACACGGAAGCGGAGAAGTCGGTGTGCGGGGTGATGCTGCCCGGCTTGGACAGAACCTGGCCACGCTCCACGTCTTCACGCTTGGTGCCGCGCAGCAGCACGCCAACGTTGTCGCCGGCTTGACCTTGGTCCAGCAGCTTGCGGAACATTTCCACGCCGGTGCAGGTGGTCTTCACGGTAGCCTTCAGGCCCACGATTTCCAGCTCTTCGCCGACCTTGACGATGCCGCGCTCAACGCGACCGGTCACCACGGTGCCGCGGCCGGAGATCGAGAACACGTCCTCGATCGGCAGCAGGAACGGCTTGTCGATGGCGCGTTCCGGCGTCGGGATGTAGCTATCCAGAGCGTCGGCCAGACGGAAGATCGACGGTTCGCCCATTTCCGACTGGTCGCCTTCCAGCGCCAAACGAGCGGAGCCGGTCACGATCGGGGTGTCGTCGCCCGGGAAGTCGTAGGAAGACAGCAGATCGCGCACTTCCATTTCAACCAGTTCCAGCAGCTCGGCGTCGTCAACCAGGTCAGCCTTGTTCAGGTAGACGATGATGTACGGAACGCCAACCTGACGGGACAGCAGGATGTGTTCGCGGGTTTGCGGCATCGGACCGTCAGCGGCCGAGCACACCAGAATCGCGCCGTCCATCTGAGCCGCGCCGGTGATCATGTTCTTCACATAGTCGGCGTGACCCGGGCAGTCTACGTGAGCGTAGTGGCGGGCTTCGGTTTCGTATTCAACGTGCGCGGTATTGATGGTGATACCGCGAGCCTTTTCTTCCGGCGCGCTGTCGATCTGGGAGTAGTCCTTGGCTTCGCCACCGAACTTCTTCGACAGAATGGTGGTGATAGCAGCGGTCAGAGTGGTTTTACCATGGTCCACGTGACCGATGGTGCCGACGTTTACGTGCGGTTTGGTCCGCTCGAACTTTTCCTTAGCCATGGCAAATTTCCTGAATACGAAACAAGCAAATAAATAGTGGTGGTGCCCATGGGCAGAATTGAACTGCCGACCTCTCCCTTACCAAGGGAGTGCTCTACCCCTGAGCTACATGGGCCCTTAAACAGGCTACATCAAACGCTTGGAGCGGGTGAAGGGAATCGAACCCTCGTCATAAGCTTGGAAGGCTTCTGCTCTACCATTGAGCTACACCCGCCTGGCTTCAACAACGAGAAGCTGACTTCACAGCCAAGCGCTTCATCTAAATTCTGGTGGAGGGAGAAGGATTCGAACCTTCGAAGGCAGAGCCGTCAGATTTACAGTCTGATCCCTTTGACCGCTCGGGAATCCCTCCTGAAAGAGACCCGAATATTATAGACAGCCTCCCCCTCCGTCAACACCTTTCGCGAAAAAAATAGAACTTTTTCGCTCCGAAATAAAAAACGCTCCGCAAGCGGCGGAGCGTTTCCTTTTCGATCAGGGACTTGCGGATATCAGCCCTGTCCGGAAATCTTCAGATACTTCTGATGCAGCTCGTCCTGGGTCTCCTGATGGGAGGGGTCCAGCGGGATGCAATCGACCGGACAGACCTGCTGGCACTGCGGCTCATCATAGTGGCCGACGCATTGGGTGCACAGATTCGGGTCGATCTGATAGATCTCTTCGCCCTGCGAGATCGCGTTGTTCGGGCACTCCGGTTCACAGACGTCGCAATTGATGCATTCGTCGGTAATCATCAAAGACATAGTAAATTCCTCAAGTATTCCACAACATGAATTCTGTCACCCGCGATTCCGGCTCGCAAGTTCGCATTGCTTATATCTATATGAGTCGCGCGGACCCGGCGCTATGCCGGCTGACGCCGCAGCAGGCCGTACTGCACGGTGCCGGCCCTGTCTCGCCGCTGCTCGACCAGGCCCTCGGGCAGCGCATCGGGCCAGCGCCGCGCCTCGACATAGGCGACGCCGTCGTCGCTGAGGCGCTCCGCCAGCAATGGCAGCGCCTGTTCCAGCAGATCGGAGTCGTAAGGGGGATCGACGAAGATCACATCGAAGCGCTCGCGGCTGTTCTTCAGATACAGCAGCGCGTCGCCGGCCTGCACTTCCAGCGTCGCGGCCTGCAGCAGCTGGCGATTGGCCTGCAACGACTCATAGGCCTTGCGGGACTTCTCCACCATCACCACCCGCCGCGCCGAACGCGACGCCGCCTCGAAACCCAGCGCGCCGCTGCCGGCGAACAGATCGAGACAGCTCTTGCCATACAAATCCTGGCCCAGCCAGTTGAACAGCGTTTCGCGGACGCGGTCCGGCGTCGGGCGCAGGCCTTCGGCGTCGGGGAACGGCAGCAGGCGGCGCCGGTAGTCGCCGCCGATGATTCTGACCTTGTTACGTGACTGACTCATGACTCTCGTCTCTTCAAACAAGCGCAAGAGTTTAACCTGATCAGGACTTTAGCGCCTCAATCGCGCGCGCCAGGCGAAGAATCTGTCGCATGCGGGACGAAATTCCGCATCGATACCTTATATATGTTTCTACTCGAGCCAGTCGGTTCGATGGCCGGAACGCCAGCCGATTCTGTACTTGGCGGCGTTTGAGGATACAATTTAGCCATTTACCGCTTTTCTGGCCCATTGACGCATGTTTAGCTTCTTCAAGAAAAAGACCCCGCCGGCGGCGACGCCGCAAATAGAAACCCCGGCGCCGGCCGTGCCGGAGCCGATTCCCGCAGCGCCCGAAGCGATCCAGCCCGCCGCGGAACCGCGACACGAGGACATCGCGGCGACAGTCTCCGAAGCGCCCGCCCCATCCGCACCGCCCGCCGCCGCGCCGGCGGCCCTCGTCGCAGCGCCGGCGGCACCGGCCGAACCGGCGTCGCTGAAGAAAATGAGCTGGACCGACAGGCTGAAGGCCGGCCTGTCCAAGACCCGCGACAGACTCGGCAAGCAGCTGGCCGGCCTGTTCGGCGGCGGCAAGATAGACGAGGAGCTGTACGAGGAACTGGAGACGGTGCTGCTGACCGCCGATATCGGCATCGACGCTACCGCCCACCTGCTGCAGGACGTGCGCGAGCGCGTGTCGCTGAAAGGCCTGAAGGACTCGTCCGAACTGAAGGGCGCGCTGAAGGATTCGCTGCAAGAGCTGATCGGGCCGCTGCAGTCGCCGCTGAACGTGGAAGGCAAGAAACCGTTCGTGATCATGATGACCGGCGTCAACGGCGCCGGCAAGACCACGTCGATAGGCAAGCTGGCCAAGTACTACCAGAGCCAGGGCAAGAGCGTGCTCTTGGCCGCCGGCGACACTTTCCGCGCCGCCGCCCGCGAGCAGCTGATCGCCTGGGGCGAGCGCAACAACGTCACCGTGATCGCGCAGCAGGGCGGCGACTCCGCCGCCGTCTGCTATGACGCGATCCAGGCCGCCGTCGCCCGCGGCATCGACATCGTGCTGGCCGACACCGCCGGCCGGCTGCCGACCCAGCTACACCTGATGGAGGAAATCAAGAAGGTGAAGCGGGTGATCCAGAAGGCGCTGCCGGACGCGCCGCACGAGGTGGTGCTGGTGCTGGACGCCAATATCGGCCAGAACACCGTCAGCCAGGTCAAGGCCTTCGACGACGCGCTGGGTCTGACCGGCCTGATCCTGACCAAGCTGGACGGCACCGCCAAGGGCGGCGTCATCGCCGCCATCGCCAAGCAGCGGCCGATTCCGCTGCGCTTCATCGGCGTAGGCGAAAGCATAGACGACCTGAGGCCGTTCGACAGCCGCGACTACATCGACGCGCTGTTCGAATAAGCGCCTCGGCGGCCGCCGGGAGCGGCCGCCCTTCTCAGCCCAAACAGCGGGAAATCACCACATGATACAGTTCGACCAGGTCACCAAGCGCTATCCCGGCGGCAACGAAGCCCTGAAGAACCTGTCCTTCACGATAGAAACCGGCGAAATGGTCTTCCTCGCCGGCCACTCCGGCGCCGGCAAGTCGACGCTGCTGAAACTGATCGCCGGCATCGAGCGCGCCACCAGCGGCGCGGTGCTGGTCAATGGCCAGAATCTGTCCAAGCTGCGCGCCAGCCAGGTGCCCTACGTGCGCCAGCATCTGGGCATGGTGTTCCAGGACCACAAGATCCTGTTCGACCGCAGCGTGTTCGACAATGTGATGCTGCCGCTGGACATCATAGGCTTCGACCGCCGCGACGCCGCCAAGCGGGTGCGCGCCGCGCTGGACAAGGTTGGCCTGCTCGGCAAGGAAAAGAGCATGCCGATACGGCTGTCCGGCGGCGAACAGCAACGGCTGTGCATCGCCCGCGCCGTCGTGCACCGCCCCAGCATCCTGCTGGCCGACGAACCGTCGGCCAATCTGGACCGCGCCTACGCGCTGGACATCATGGAATTGTTCAAGTCCTTCCATCAGGTCGGCGTCACCGTGCTGATTTCCGCGCACGACGAAACGCTGATGGAAGATTACGGTCGCCGCATCATCCGCCTGAGGGAAGGACAGTTCGCCGCATGAAACACTTTCTCTATCTGAACTGGCAAAGCGCCAAGCAGGCGCTGATCAAGATTCTGCGCCAACCGTTCGGCAGCCTGCTGACGCTGCTGATGCTGGCGCTGGCGCTGGCCCTGCCGCTGTCGCTGTACCTGACGGTCAGCAGCGTGCAGGACTGGGTGGGCCGCCTGACCGCCACCCCGCAGATCACGCTGTTCATGGAACTGACGTCCGAACAGGCCGACATCGCCGCCGTGCAGAGCACCTTGGCGCACCATCCCAAGGTCAAGGGCTTCACCTTCGTCGGCAAGAACAAGGCCCTGCAGGACCTGGAGACGCGCAACGGACTGTCCGGCCTGTCCGACGGCCTGGACGGCAACCCGCTGCCGGACGCCTTCGTGGTGAATCCGAAGTCGCTGGAACCGCGCGAGCTGGAAATGCTGCAGAAGGAGCTGTCCGGCCTGCCGATGGTGGAGATGGCGCAGTTCGACGCCCATTGGGCCAAGCGCCTGTACGGCATGGTGGAGATGGGCAGGAAGCTGACCTGGTTCCTGGCGGCCGCGCTGGGCCTGGCGCTGGTGCTGGTCACCCACAACGCGATCCGGATGCAGATCCTGGCCCGCCAGGACGAGATCGCCGTGTCCAAGCTGATCGGCGCCACCGACAGCTTCATCCGCCGCCCCTTCCTGTACCACGCGATGTGGCAGGGGGTGTTCGCCGCGCTGCTGGCCTGGGGCCTGTCCTGCTGGCTGGCCGCGTCGGCCAATCCGGCGATACGCGAGTTCGCGATACTGTACGGCGAACGGGTGGAACTGCGCGTGCTCGATCCGCAGGAGCTGGCGGCGCTGATCGCCATCGCCGCGGTGCTGGCGATACTGGGCGCGCGGCTGGCCGCCGACCATCATCTTCGCAAGGCTGAGCCGCAATAAATATGCCGGGTGAAAGGTTTCCACTATCGCGTCGATTGCCAAATATCATTGACCGGGGAACCTTTCCTTGCTAGCACTCTCCATACTCGAGTGCTAACATAGCACTACCCAAGGAGGTAGCCATCGCAATGAACACAACATTTGCTCTTCCGGTCCCGTCCACCAGCGGCAGCCTGGAGCAGTACATCCAGGCGGTGAACAGCGTTCCGATGCTGTCGCCGGAGCAGGAAACCGAGCTCGCCACCCGTTTCCAGGAAGAAAACGATCTGGAAGCGGCGCGGCAGATGGTGCTGTCGCATCTGCGCGTGGTGGTATCGGTTTCGCGCGGCTACGCCGGCTACGGCCTGCAGCAGGCGGATCTGATCCAGGAAGGCAATATCGGCCTGATGAAGGCGGTCAAGCGCTTCGAACCGGGCCGCGGCGTGCGCCTGTTCTCGTTCGCCATCCACTGGATCAAGGCCGAAATCCACGAATTCATCCTGCGCAACTGGCGCCTGGTGCGCATCGCCACCACCAAGCCGCAGCGCAAGCTGTTCTTCAATCTGCGCAGCATGAAGAGCAGTTTCTCGGCGCTGTCCGAACAGGAAGCCAAGTCCATCGCCGAAGACCTGGGCGTCAAGCCCGAGGAAGTGCGCGAGATGGAAATCCGCATGAACGGCCAGGACCTGTCGCTGCTCGCCGACAGCGACGACGAAGACAGCTACGCGCCGATAGACTGGCTGGCCGACAGCCACAGCGAGCCGACCCGCGCGCTGGAGCGCCGCGCCTTCGATCGTTTGCAGTCGGAAGGCCTGGAATACGCCTTGTCGGCGCTGGACGCCCGCAGCCGCCGCATCGTCGAGGCCCGCTGGCTGGCCGACGACAGCGGCTCGACGCTGCACGAGCTGGCCGCGGAATTCGGCGTGTCGGCCGAACGCATCCGCCAGATCGAGGCCAAGGCGCTGTCCAAGATGAAGACCGCGCTCAGCGAGGGCGTGGTGCTGGACAACTGATCCCGCCGCCCGCAAACAAAAAGCCGCTCGAGATTCGAGCGGCTTTTTTCATTTCCCCGCCGGCGGCGGGGAGCCTTGCCTCACTCCTGCAGCGTGCGGAACTTGGCCGGCAGCCTGTCGTAGGCTTCGCGGCTGATCCTGCGCAGCGGCTCCCAGGCCGGGTCCTGATCGCCCAGCGTCTCCAGGAATTGGCCGGCATAGGTCGGGAACGAGGCCAGCGTGGTGCGCAGCGTCTGTTCGGCCTTCGCTTGCTGGCCGGCCAGGATTTCCATCTGCGCGCGCTTCAGCATCACGTCCGGATACGGACGGAAGGCGGTCAGCTTGTCCTCCAGCGCCAGCTTCTGCCGCAGATTGTCGCGGTTGATCGGCAGATAGTCGTCCAGCGTGTACAGCGCGTGGTAGGCGAACAAGGGCTTGGTGTCGACGATCGCTATCAGGCGCTCGGTGCGCTTGGCGTCCTTCTGCGCGTTGCCGGTCGGCGTGTACAGATTGACCAGCTCCCAGAACATCGGCGTGGTGCTGATCGACAGCCAGCCCACCCATGCCAGCGCCGCCAGCAGCGGCAGCCGCAGCGGCCAGGCCGCGGTCTTTTCGTCGCGCGGCGCCATCGCGGCGAACAAGACCAGCATCGCCAGGAAATAGTAATACCACAGCGGGTATTCCAGCATGCTGTGGGTCAGCGTCACCGCCAGGCAGCCCAGCGCCAGCACGCCTTCCGGCTCGGCGCGGCGGCGGAAGAACGGCAGCAGCACCCAGACGAAGCCGCCCAACACCAGCACGGTGGCGACGCCGCCCATCTCGGCCAGCAGTTGCAGCACCAGATTGTGGGCATTGGTGAACAGGCCGCTGTTGTAGCCGGCGGCGGCGAATTGCGGCAGCTGCTGCAAACGCACGCTCTCGGCGGCGTACTGCGACCAGCCCACCCCCCACAGCGGGTGCGCCTGGAAGGTCATCCAGGCCTTGTGCATCTCGGTGAAGCGGCGCGCGCCCATATCGTCGCCGTTGGCGGCCAGCCGCGCGACGCCGGAGGCGTTCTCCACATCGGCGTGGGTCAGCAGCGACACCAGGTGGTTGACCAGCGGCAGCGCGAACTGGGCGGCCAGAACGACCGCGCAGACCGCCGACATCGCCGCCAGCAGCCGGCGCGAGGTCTCGTTGCGGTTGCGCCACCACCACAAGGCGGCCAGCGCCGCCATCGCCAACAGGTAGAGCAGCGTGGTGCGCGAACCGGCCCAGGCCAGCATCAGCGCCATCCACAAGGTCAGTGCCGTCAGCCAGCCTCGGCCCAGCCGGCCCACCGCGAACAGGTAGACGCCGGAGATCACCGACCACATCAGATAGTGGGCGTACTGATTGCGCTGGCCGATGTGGCCGAAGATGTTGGTGGTCGGATGCGAGCCGTCGTAGAACAGGCCCAGCACCGGCGCCAGGCCGGTCAGCTGGGCGGCGCCTATCAGCGACTGCACCAGGCCGCCGACAATGATGGCGCGCGCCAGCCACACCGCGAACTCGCGCTCGCCGAAGGCGCTGCGCAGCGAGGCGGTCATCGAGGCCAGCAGCGCCAGCGCCAGCCAGCCCAGCGCGGTGGCGTAGCTCATGCCGGGGAACATCAGGCTGACGAATTGCGGCTGCAGGCCCCAGATGGCCGCCAGCAGCAGGCACCACCAGCCGGCGCGCGGCATCGCGTCGAACAGGCGGCCGGTGGGCAGCAGCAGCGCGCCGGCTGCCAGCAGCAGCCAGATCACGTTGATCTCGCCGAACCACTGCGGCAGCGGCACGAAGTGTACGCGCGAGGCGAACGGCACGATGGCGATCAGGCACACGGCCAGCAATGCCAGGCGTTCGGAAATTTTCTGAAAAGTCATGGCGGATCAGATGTTGGAACGGCAAAGCCGGCAGCATACCGCATGCGCCGGCCGGACAAAACCCGTCAAGTGTTTCCAACGCTTACAAACGTTCAAAACAGCGGTTTTCTGGTGACCGGCGCGGCCACCGCCTCCACCGCCGCCAACCGCGCGCCGTCGGTATAGGCGCCGTGCCGCAGATAGATCGTCTTGACCCGCGCCGCCAGCTCCGCCAGCGGCCTCACCTCGGGCTCGTTCCAGGCCCGCAGGCTGGCCTCCAGCTTCATCACCTCGTCCGGGTAGTTGGCGATCGCCTGCTCCAGCGTGCGCCTGGCCGCTTCCTGCTGGCCAGCCAGCGCCTGGCACACGCTCAGCCGCTGCAGCACCGCGATATACGGCTGGTTCTCCGCCAGACTCTGGTAGAACGGCAGCACCACATCCAGGTGCCGGCGGCTGGGCAGCAGGTAATTGCCCATCACCATCGCGCCGGCGTCCGCCCACAACGGATTGAGTTCCACCTTGGCGATGTAGTCGACGCGGCGGATATTCTCGGCCGCCGACTGGCTGGGACCGCTGTAGACCACCAGTTTCCAGAAGATGAAGGCCCCGCTGACGATGTGCAGCGCCATCAGCGCGCCGGCGCCGCCGCAGGCCAGCCGCAGCACGGCGGTGCGGGTCGGCAGCCGCCAGGTCGGCGCCGGCCCCAGCGTGCACACCGTCACCAGCATCGCCAGGAAGGGCAGATACCACAATGGGAACTCGAACATGCTGTGGATCAGGATCATCATCGCGATCGCCAGCAGCAGCAGGTTTTCCGGGCTCTGCCGCCCGCGGCCGAAGAAGGGCAGCAAACAGACCAGCAGCCCCGCCACCGCGAGCAGCGCGCCGCTGAGGCCGGTCTCGGCCAATAGCTGGAAGATCAGATTGTGGCTCTGGGTGAACAACACCCCTTCCGGATACTTCGGCAGGCCGCCGTAGGCCTCCAGCCATACCGACTGCGCCGGGTAGCGCGCCAGGCCGACGCCGAACCACGGATGCTCGCCGAACACCATCCAGGCCTTGGTCCACTCGATGCGGCGCCGCGCGCCGAAGCCGGCGTCCAGCATCCGCTCAGAACCGCTCTGCGCGTGTATCGGCAGGCCCAGCCGGTTCAGCGCCCAGACGATCTCTTCATTGAACAGCTGCACCAGCGCCAGCACGATCATCGCCGCGATCAGCGCCCGCAGCATCCGCAGCAGCGTCTCGTCCCCGCCGCCGCGCCGCTGCCAGAACCAGGCCAGCAGGCACAGGCCCAGGCCATAGGCCAGCGGCAGCCGCGCGCCGGACCAGGTGAGGAACAACAGCTGGAACAGCACCAGCGCCGCGCAGAAGCCGGCGCGCAGCCGGCCGCGGCCGTACAGATAGCACGAGGCCACCACGCTCCAGCTCAAATACTGCGCGTATTGATTGCGCTGGCCGACATTGCCCATCACCTCGGTCGGCGCCAGCGCGTTGAACATCACCAGCCCCTCGCAGCGGCGCGCCAGGTCCAGCAGCTGTATGCCGCCCAACACGATCTGCAGGCAGCTGCCCAGGATCAGGCAGGACGCCAGTATCTCGCAGACGCGTGTCAGATCCGGCCGGACGCGGTTGGCCAGAAACATGGCCAGCAGCAGCATCACCGCCAGACTGGCGATGCCGAGAATGGCCGGCTGGTAATTCCGCAGCAGCAAGCCATTGCTCAGCGACAGCAGCATCAGCAGCGCGGCCAGCGCCGGCGCCGAGGCGGACAGCCGCACCGCGCCGCCGCCGCGGATCGCGAACAGACCGCCTACGCCGACCGCCAGCACCACGAAGGCATTGGTCCACCAGTCCTGCAGCGGCGTGAAGCGCAGGCAATTGAGAAAGGGAAAGACGAAACAGCAGCAAAAAAAGACGTATAGCGGGAAATCATTTAGGCCGGCCTTGCCGGCCGGCTGGGTTTGACTGTCCATCTGCGCCATCCGCGATCGAATGGGGTGATTATACCCATGCGCCCGTCAAGCGGCGCGCGCCGGGGCCTACTGCCTGCAGGCGGTCGGCACCCAGTTGGCCTGCAACTGCGAGCCGGCGGCGATCGCCGTGGTGCCGGAACCGGTATAGGTGCAGGACCACGTCATCGTGCCGGACCCCGGCGTCGGCACCAGGTCCAGCAATCCGCCGCTGGATACCGTGCTGTTGTAGGTGATCTGGATCACGCCGCTGGCCAGCACCGCCACCTGGCTGACGGCGTTGCCGGTGATAGACGCCGCGCTGGCCAGGCCGTAGGAGGTGTTGTACGGCGAAGTCCCGGTGCTGGCGTAGGCGTTCTTGCTCGAGTAGTACTCGCCGATGGCGGTCTTGGCGGCGTCGGCCAGCGCCAGGCCCTCGGTGACCCGCGCCCGCCTGACGTAGTCCTGATAGACCGGAATCGCCAGCGCGGCCAATATGCCGACGATGGCGACGACTATCATCAGTTCGATCAGGGTAAAGCCTCGTTGCTCGATTCTGCTCTGCATGTGCGCGCTCCCGTCGTAGTCTCCGGATGACGGCGGCCGGCGCCGGAAAAGCGAGAGGCACCGCAGTGCCTCTCGTCGCGCCGGCCGTCAATCCATGCTTACTGACGGCAGCTGGTCGGCACCCAGTTGGCCAGCAGCTGCGAACCGGCGGCGATCGCGGTGGCGCCGGAGCCGGTATAGGTGCAGGCCCAGGTCACCGAGCCGGAAGTGATGGCGGGCACCAGGTCGAGCAAGGCCCCGCTGGACACCGTGCTGTTGTAGGTGATCTGGATCACGCCGCTGGCCAGCACCGCCACCTGACTGACCGAGTTGCCGGTGATCGACGCCGCGCCGGCCAGGCCGTAGGAGGTGTTGTACGGCGAGGTGCCGGTGGTGGAGAAGGCGTTGTTGGACGAGTAGTACTCGGTGACGGCGGTTTTGGCCGCGTCGGCCAGCGCCAGACCTTCCGTCACCCGCGCCCGCTTGGTGTAGTCCTGATAGGCCGGAATGGCGATGGCGGCCAGAATGCCGACGATGGCCACCACGATCATCAGCTCGATCAGGGTGAAGCCCTGCTGAATCTGTCTTGTCTTCATGTTGAACTCCCGGGTTGCCAAGCTTTAGCCAAATTCGGATCGGACCGCCGGCCGATGCCGGAACGCCTCTCCGCCTCTTCCCTTACATGCGCGCAAGCCGGGCCGGAGGGCCCGCGATTGTTGTGGTTGGATACAGAGCAGGAAACATGCCAGCCGGCTGCAAGCGGCTTTGCCGCGGCGATGACGACGACTAACCTGCCGCCGATCGGCACAAGTTGACGTTTTTCGTCACATCGAAGCGGCGGCGCCGGCTGTGCTAGCATCGACCATCCCCATTTCAGGAGCCCACCGCATGAGCAACCAAGCCTGGCTGGAGCGCAGCTTCGCCGCCGTCTGGCATCCTTGCACCCAGATGAAACGCCACGAGCGGCTGCCCATCGTTCCGATCGCCTCCGCCGACGGCGTCTGGCTCAGCGACTTCGACGGCAAGCGCTATCTGGACGGCGTCAGCTCATGGTGGGTCAATCTGTTCGGCCACGGCCATCCGCGCATCAAGGCGGCGATACGCCAGCAGCTGGACAGCCTCGAGCACGTGATGCTGGCCGGCTTCACGCACCGGCCGGTGGTGGAGCTGTCCGAGCGGCTGGCCGCGCTGTCCGGCCTCGGCCACGCCTTCTACGGCTCGGACGGCGCCAGCGCCACCGAGATCGCGCTGAAGATGAGTTTCCACTACTGGAAGAACGTCGGCCGACCGCAAAAAACCCGCTTCGTCAGTCTGGAGAACAGTTATCACGGCGAAACCGTGGGCGCGCTGGCGGTCACCGACGTGCCGCTGTTCTCGTCGACCTACGCCGAGCTGTTGAAGCCGGCGCTGCGGACGCCGTCGCCGGACGCACGCCAGGCCGCCGACGGCGAGACCGCCGCCGACGTCGCGCTGCGCGCCGCCCGCTCGCTGGAAAACCTGCTGGCCAAGCGCGGCGACGAAATCGCCGCCGTCATCGTCGAACCGCTGGTGCAGGGCGCGGCCGGCATGGCGATGTACGACCCGGTCTATCTGAGCGAGCTGCGGCGGCTGTGCGACCAATACCAGGTGCACTTGATCGCCGACGAGATCGCCGTCGGCTTCGGCCGCAGCGGCAGCTTCTTCGCCTGCCAGCAGGCCGGGATCACACCGGACTTCCTGTGCCTGTCCAAGGGCATCACCGGCGGCTTCCTGCCGCTGTCCTGCGTGCTGACCCGCGACGAGATCTACCAGGCCTTCTATCACGACGAGGTCGCGCGCGGCTTTCTGCACTCGCACAGCTATACCGGCAACGCGCTGGCCTGCGCGGCCGCGCTGGCGGTGCTGGACATCTTCGAGGACGAGCGGGTGCTGGAGCGCAACCGCGCCAAGGCCGCGGAATTCACCGCCAGGATGGCGCCGCTGGCCTCGCGGCCGGAAATCCGCCATTTCCGCCATTGCGGCATGATCTGGGCATTCGACGTCGACACTTCGCGGTCGGACTTTGCATTGGCTTTTTTTTCGGCCATGCTGAAACGCGGATGCCTGTTGCGACCGATAGGAAAAACGGTCTACTTCATGCCGCCGTATACGCTGAACAACGAAGAGATGGACTGGCTGGTGGAGGCCAGCTGCGCCGCGCTGGACGAAGTGCTGTCCGGCGCCGGGGATATCGGACACGATCCCGCCGCGCTGCCCTGAAACGGCCGCGACCGCCCGCCCCCGACGGAGCCTTGTCCAGATGCTGTCACTCGCCTTGCCGAAAAAGGATATGGACCCGCAACTCGTCGATACCCAACCCGCCAGCGTGGCCGCCTGGCTGGAACGCCTGCCCTACGCCGACCTTCCGGAATGCGGCAGGCTGCTCGGCCAGGGGCTGTACCACCTCGGCCGCACTCCGCTCGACCCGATGCAGCGCTACAAGCTGCTGAAGCTCTATCTGAAGGCGCTGGACCGCTACTATCCTCTGCTGGAGGGCGAAACCCAGCACAGCGACATCCTGTCCTCGCCGAAAACCCGGCTGCTGGCGATGCTGGGCGTCAAGCTGTTCGCCAATCTGTTCGTCGCCTTCAAGCAGACGCTGAACGAGAAGCTCGCCCGCAACGCGCTGCTCGATCGCGACCAACCCAAGATAGAGCTGCTGCTGTACACGATGCTGGCGGCGCGCCAATACCTGAACATCAGCCAGCAATACTACTGCCCGCTGCCCGACGGCTTCTGGCTCGACTGCCACCAGCTGCACGCGCTGGCCCTGAGCCGGGGCTGGCAGGACAAGGCGCTGGCCGGCGACGACGCGCTGGCCGTGATCTACCGCCAGATCCTGCTGCTGGGCCTGACCGCCGCCAACCGCCTGTCCAACGCCGAGCTGCAACTGACGCGTCGGCTGGTCTACGAACTGGCCGGCCAGATCTCGCTGCGGCCGGTGGCCGGCTTGCCCGACGGCCTTCACGGCTACCTGCTCGATCCGCAGGAGGACAGTCCGCCGCGCTATCTGCGCATCACCCCCGGCTCGCTGGATGCCGATTGCAGCCTGCTGGATCTGTCCGCCGCGCTGGACTCGCTGCGCCGCAGCCTGGAACAGCTGCAGAAAACGGCCGGCAGCGTCCCTTCGACGCAGGCCAACGACGAGGCGCAGCTATTGGCCGGCCTGGTGGAGGAATGGCAAAAGCCGCGCCGCCGCAGGCACAATCGCGAAAACGCCCGCGCGATGGCGGAGGTGAGCGCCGGCGTGGCGCCGATCTGGTACCGAGTCAACGAAGGCAGCTGGCAGCTGCCCGGCGCCGAAGCCGAGGAAAACATTCCGCTGCGCCCGCCGCCGCCGTCCTGTCTGTTGCTGATCGTCAACCACAGCGAATCCGGCTACCTGCTGCGCGGCCTGCCGCGCGACCAGTCGCTGCGCGCCGGCGAGATCCTGCTGGTCAATCCGCCCGACCGGCCGGAGGACGCCCAGTTGTGCGCGGTGCGCTGGGTGCTGATGCAGCCGACCGGCAAGGAAGTGGAGTGCGGCGTCGAGATTCTCGGCGTCCAGCCGCAGCCGGTGCTGGCGATGCCCAGCATCACCCACAGCGGCGACAGCTTCCAGCGCGGCCTGTGGCTGCCGGCCCAATACGGAAAACCGGACTTGTTGCTGCTTCCCGGCAGGCCGTTCAGCCAGTTGCGCGAGTTCCGCCTGCTCGACCCCGGCGGCGAGCGACTGGTGCGCGTATCCAAGCTGCATCAGCAATCGCCGCATTTTCAGCTGATGGAGTACCGGCTCAGCGAGGATTTCTGAGCCAGGCGGGACCGCGGCGTTTTCGGGTAAACTGACCTCTCTATAATCATTTGCTTTCATAGCGAGGTCCGTTGATGCAATCGGTGATTCACGCTTCCGACCGTATCGTGGTCAAAGTCGGTTCCAGTCTGGTTACCAACGACGGCAAGGGCCTGGATCTGGCCGCGCTGGCGCGTTGGGCCGCCGAAATCGCGGAATTGAAGCGGCTGGGCAAGCAGGTGGTGCTGGTTTCCAGCGGCGCCATCGCCGAAGGCTGCCAGCGCCTGGGCTGGGCCGTGCGGCCAAAGGGCGTGCACGAATTGCAGGCCGCCGCCGCCGTCGGCCAGATGGGCTTGTGCCAGGCCTACGAAACCGCGTTCCGCGCCTATGGCCTGCAGACCGCCCAGGTCCTGCTGACCCACGAGGACCTGGCCGACCGCACCCGCTACCTGAACGCCCGCACCACGCTGACCGGCCTGCTCAACCTCAATGTCGTGCCCATCATCAACGAGAACGACACCGTGGTCACCAGCGAGATCCGCTTCGGCGACAACGACACGCTGGGCGCGCTGGTCACCAACCTGATCGAGGCCGACGCGCTGGTGATCCTGACCGACCAGCAAGGCCTCTTCAGCGCCGACCCGCGCCGATACCCGGACGCCGAATTCATCCGCCAGGCCGAGGCCGGCGATCCGCGGCTGGAGGAGATGGCCGGCGGCGCCGGCTCCAGCGTCGGCACCGGCGGCATGATCACCAAGATACTGGCCGCCAAGCGCGCCGCCCGCAGCGGCGCCGCCACCGTCATCGCCTGCGGCCGCGAGGCGAACGTGTTGTCGCGGCTGGCCGACGGCGAGGCGATAGGCACCCAGCTGACCGCCGCCACCAACCGCATGGCCGCCCGCAAGCAGTGGCTGGCCGATCATCTGAAGCTGTCCGGCCGCCTGCTGCTGGACGACGGCGCCGCGCTGGCGATACGCGAGCGCGGCACCAGCCTGCTGCCGGTCGGCGTCAGCGCCGTCGAGGGCGACTTCCTGCGCGGCGAGGCGGTGGCCTGCATCGACGGCGCCGGCCTCGAAGTGGCCCGCGGCCTGATCAACTACAGCTCGGACGAGGCGCGGCAGATCCTGCGCAAGAGCTCGCGCGAGATCGAGGCCGCGCTCGGCTACATCGTCGAGCCGGAGCTGATACACCGCGACAATATGGTGGCGCTGTAGCCGCGCCGGCTGCGGCGAACGCCCGACCCGCCCCTGCCCCGCAGGGGTTTGCTTTTTGCATCATCGAAAACGAGAAGGACTTTCCGTCATGAACAAGATCGCCCTGGCCGCCTTGCTGGCCGCGGCCTGCGGTCCGGCCGCGGCCAAAGACGTGCTGCACCTGTACAACTGGAACAACGCGTTGTCGCCGGACACCGCCAAGCGCTTCGAACAGTCCTGCCGCTGCCAGCTGGTGCAGGACTACTACGGCGACAACGAGGAAATGCTGGCCAAGCTGGCCGCCGGCGCCAAGGGCTACGACATGGTGTTCCCGACCGCCTTCGCGGTGAACACGCTGCTGAAGCAGGGCAAGCTGCAACCGCTGGACAAGGGCCGGCTGCCGAACTGGAAGAATCTGAACCCCGACTACCTGGCGCTCAACCAGCCGTTCGATCCGGGCAACCGCTACGCCGCGCCGACCGTGGTGTCGCTGACGCTGATAGGCTACAACGCCACCCAGCTGAAGAAGGCCGGCGTCGACGGCAAGGCCGGCAGCTGGGCGCTGATCTTCGATCCGGCGGTGCTCGCCAAGATCAAGGGCAAGGTGACGGTGCTGGACAGCCAGCGCGAACTGATGGCCGCCGCGCTGATGTATCTGGGCCGCGACGCCAACTCGACCCAGCCGGCCGACTGGAAGGCGGCGGCCGACGCGATCCGCCAGGCCAGGCCGTACTGGGCGGCGTTCAACAACCAGAGCTACATCAAGGAACTGACCGTCGGCAATATCTGGGTGGCGCTGGGCTATTCCAACGACCTCTACCAGGCGCAGCAGGACGCGAAGAACGCCAGGCGGCCGTTCGAGCTGGCCTACCGGCCGCAAAAGGAGGGCAATGTGCTGGCCATAGACAATATGACGATCTTGAAGGACGCGCCGCGCCCGGATCTGGCGCACAAGTTCATAGACTTCATGCTGGACGGCAAGAACGCCGCCGAGATATCGAACCAGATCGGCGCGACCAATCCGGTCAAGGCGGCCGAGGCCTTCTTCAAGCCGCAGATCAAGGCCAATCCGGTGATCATGCTGGACCCGGCCGGCGGCAAATACGTCGCGCTGAAGGATCTGGACATCCAGTCGCGCCGCGAGCTGAACCGTCTGTGGTCGCAGGTGAAGATAGGACGCTGAGCGTCCGCGCCATCCAAAACGCCGGCCTCGGGCCGGCGTTTTCATTCGTCGACGACGGTCACCCGCGGCCAGCGCTCGCGGTAGCGCTTCTGCGCCACCCGCTGCCGGTAGACGTCGGCGCTGGCCCTGGCCGGATTGCGCCGGATCGTCATGCCGAACAAATCGTCCAGGCCATGGGGCGCGATCACCCACAAGCTGTCGTCGGCGTTCAGCGCGACGCCGACCGAGGTCGCGTACTCCGGCCATGTCGCCACCGCCGCCTCCAGCGACGGCAGCGGCTCGACCGCGTAGCCGAAGTGGCCGGCGAACCACAGATGCACGGCCGCCTGGTTCGTCACCTCCCAGGGCAGGTCCGGCGCCTCGGACGCCAGTCGGCGCTGCAGCGCCGCCTCGCGATCCGGCGACAGGTCCTCGGCGTCGAAGTACACCAGATCGATGTCGGACAAGGCCGACGGCGTGGACACGAAGCCATGCAAGACATCCCACACCAGGCTGCGCACCGCGCCAGCGCCTATGCACCAGTCGGCCAAGCCCAGCCCCCGGGCGGCGCGCAGGGCCCGCATCAGCCACGGCGCGTCGCGGACCAGCGCCTCCAGCCGCCCGGCGTCGGACAGCGACGGCCTAGTCGGCATCGTGGCGGCGCTGCGCCGCCTCCTCGCGGCGGAACTCCACCGCGCGCATGATCGCGTAGGTCAGCATCGCGCACAGGAAGAACAGCAGCACCACCCAGGCGATGGACATCAGCGTGCTGATGAAGGCCTGGAACAGCTCCAGCATCCAGCGCTCGCCGCTCAGCGGCAGCTGGGTGCTGCCCTTGCCCGGCGCCGGCGGCAGATACTGCTGCAGCGACCACTGGCGCACGCCGCCGGAAATGCCGCTGACGACGATGGCGAAAAACACGTATTTGCGCCAGGCCTCGGCCAGATCCTGTCCCAGCGTGCGGCCGAGTATCTTGGCGACGGCCGGGTCGAAAAAGCGGGCCGCGGCGACGGCGGTGGCGATCACCAGGATCAGGATGGTGGTGAACAACACATAGAACATGATGGCTTGCTCGATCGGGAAATACTGTCATTGTACGCGCACTGCATGCGCGCCACCGGGCCGGCCTTTGCGCGCGGACAAGCAAAGCCGGTTCATCGACTCGGCAAACTAGGCGTCCTTCACCGGCAGGCCGAAATGCAGATAGGCCTGCGAGGTGGCGATGCGGCCGCGCGGCGTGCGCTGCAGATAGCCCTGCTGGATCAGGAACGGTTCGATCACATCCTCGATGGTGTCGGTCGATTCGCCTATCGCCGCGGCGACGTTGTCCAGGCCCACCGGTCCGCCGGAAAATTTCTCCAGAATGGCGGCAAGCAGCTTGCGGTCCATCACGTCGAGGCCGGCCGGATCGACGTCCAGCATCGCCAGCGCGGCGTCGGCCACCGCGGCCGTCACCACGCCGTCGGCCTTCACCTCGGCGTAGTCGCGCACCCGGCGCAACAGCCGGTTGGCGATGCGCGGCGTGCCGCGCGAGCGCCTGGCCACCTCGAAGGCGCCGTCGTCGGACAGCTGCACATTGAGCAGGCCGGCCGAACGGCTGACAATGCGGGTCAGCTCGTCGGCGGTATAGAACTCCAGCCGGGCGACGATGCCGAAGCGGTCGCGCAGCGGATTGGTCAGCATGCCGGCGCGCGTCGTCGCGCCGACCAGCGTGAACGGCGGCAGGTCCAGCTTGACCGAACGCGCCGCCGGCCCCTCGCCTATCATGATGTCGATCTGGTAGTCCTCCAGCGCCGGGTAGAGGATTTCCTCGACCACCGGGGACAGCCGGTGAATCTCGTCGATGAACAGCACGTCGTGCGGTTCCAGATTGGTCAACAGCGCCGCCAGGTCGCCGGCGCGTTCCAGCACCGGACCCGAGGTCTGCCGCAGATTGACGCCCATCTCGCGCGCGACGATGTGGGCCAGCGTGGTCTTGCCCAGGCCCGGCGGGCCGAACAGCAGCACGTGGTCCAGCGCCTCGCCGCGCCGCTTCGCCGCCTCGATGAAGATCTCCAGCTGCTCGCGCGCCTTCTTCTGGCCGACGTACTCGTCCAGCTGCTTCGGACGCAGCGCGCGCTCCAGCGCCTCTTCCTGATCGGACGCGCGTTGCGGGGTGACGACGCGGCGCTCCGGCGCGGCGCCGAACAGCTTGTCGGTTTCTATCATCGGGGGCTCTTCGGGATCAATCTTGCTGCCGACATTCTAACACCGCGCTATACTCGCCGCTGGCCGCGCTGTGCGGCCAACGTCTTCGGGGCGGGGTGCAATTCCCCACCGGCGGTATGGCGCGCGATGCGCCGAGCCCGCGAGCGCCCCCGCTTCACCGCGGGGGGTCAGCAGATCTGGTGAAACGCCAGAGCCGACGGTAACAGTCCGGATGAAAGAAGACGACGCCAGTCATCCGTCCGCGCCCGCGGCCGGACGACTGTGTCGTATCCGCGCGTTTATCGCGCCGGATAGCCGTGCGCTATCCGCTTCACGCCCACGGGACGTGTTTCTCAATCCATTATTTTGAGGACCGTTTCCATGAACGCCCACACCGATATCCTTTCCCTGCGCGTCCACGCCGCGCTCGACGCCTTGCGGCAAGGCCTGCCGGTCATCGTCGCCGACGACGCCGATCGCGAGAACGAGGCCGACCTGATCCTGGCCGCCGACGCCCTCACCGTGCCCGAAATGGCGCGGATGATACGCGACGGCAGCGGCATCGTCTGCCTGTGCCTGACGCCGCAGCACGCGGCGCGCCTCGAACTGCCGCCGATGGCCGAGAACAACGGCAGCCGCTACGGCACCGCCTTCACCGTCGCCATCGAGGCGGCCCAAGGCGTCACCACCGGCGTGTCCGCCGCCGACCGCGTCACGACGATACGCGCGGCGATCGCGCTGGACGCCAGGCCGACCGACCTGGTGCGCCCCGGCCATGTCTATCCCATCGTCGCCCGCGCCGGCGGCGTGCGCGAACGCCGCGGCCACACCGAGGCCTCGGTCGAGCTGGCGCGGCTGGCCGGCTTCAGCCCGGCCGGCGTGCTGTGCGAGCTGATGAACCCGGACGGCACGATGATGCGCGGCGCCGAACTGGACGCCTATGCCGAACGCCACGATCTGCCTCAGCTGACGGTGGCGGAGCTGGCCGAATGGCTGCAATACCGACAAGTCTGACGGAGGCGACCATGTTCAGTGGAATCACCGAGGGCGTGGCCCGCATCGCGGCCATCGCCGACGGCGACGGCGTGCGCCGCATCGCCATAGACTTCCCGCCCGGCTTCTGCGCCGGCCTGAAACAGGGCGCCAGCGTCGCCATCGACGGCGCCTGCCTGACGGCGGCCGCGCCGCCGCGGGGCGACCGCGCCGAGTTCGATCTGATCCTGCCGACGCTGATCACCAGCACGCTGGCCGGCCGCCAGGTCGGCGACGCGGTCAACGCCGAACGGGCGCTGGCCGACGGCGCCGAGATCGGCGGCCACGCCTTGTCCGGCCACGTCGACTATCAAGCGACCGTCGCGCAGCGGAAGGAATACGGCGACAATCTGTGCCTGCGGCTGTCGGTGCCGGCCGGCGCGCTGCGCTACCTGTTCGCCAAGGGCTATGCGGCGCTCGACGGCGTCAGCCTGACCATCGCCGACATCGACAAGCGCGACGGCTGGTTCGAAGTCTGGCTGATTCCGGAGACGCGGCGCGCCACCACGCTGGGCGACAAGGCGCCCGGCGACCGCCTCAATCTGGAGATAGAACGGCAGACCCAGGTGCTGGTCGACTCGACGCGCGAGGCGCTGGAAGAGAAGCTCGGCGCCCTGCTGCGGCTGTTGACGCCCGGCGTCTCCCTCCCCTCCGGCCAAGCCGGCGCGCTGCCGCCGCGCTGATCCCGCCCGCCCGCCGCCGCAGAACTAAGCGGCGGCCGGCTTGTCTGCACTGCATCGCCACGCACCGCTCGCCGCCGTCCGCATGCTCCGCTTCCTGTCGTTTCGCAGCCTGCTGCTCGCAGGCTTTCTCGGCGTCGCCCTGATTCCGTCGGCCGCGCTGCTGCAACTGCGCCGCGAGCTCGGCGCCGCCGCAGACGCCGCCCAACAATACCAGCGCCAGGCGCAGCGCTGGCAGGATGGCGCCCGGCTGTCGCAGGAGCTGGCCTTGCAATTCGAGCGCGCCAGCCGCCAGGCGCTGATCCTGCGGGATAAACGGCTGCGCGAGACCGCCGCCGAATCGTCGCGCGCGATCCGCCGCGCGCAGGACGCGCTGCTGCCGGACGCTCCGGCCGGCGTCGCCGACACCGTCGCCGCCGTGCTCGACCACGTCGGGCGGCTGCAGCGACTGCCGCCGCCGCAACGGCTGCAACGCGACCAGCTGTTCCGCCAGCTACATCGGCAGCTGCAATGGCAACAACAGTTGCTGGATCAGGCGCGGCAGCAGCAGCAGTCGCGCTGGCGCGGCGACATCGAGCGGATGCGCGGCCAGGCCAACCAGCTGGCCTGGCTGGCGCTGGCCGCCGCCCTGCTGCTGGCGCTGGCGATGACGCTGCTGATCCACTGGCCGCTGCGCGGGCTGCAGCGCCGGATCGCCAGCCTCGCCGGCGGCGCCCGGCAGCTGGACTGGCGCCAGGCCGGACCGGCCGACCTGCAGCGGCTGAGCCGCGAGCTGGCGCAACTGGACTGCCGGCTGGTGGAGCTGGAGCAGCAGAAGACGCGCTTTTTCCGTCAGGTGTCCCATGAATTGAAAACGCCGCTGGCGGCGATACACGAGGCCACCTCGCTGCTGAACGAAGGCGTGGCCGGCGAGCTGAACGCCCAGCAGCGCCACATCGTCGGCATTCTGCGCAACAACGCCGCCACGCTGCGCCAGCGGGTGCAGGCGCTGCTGCGGCAGGATGCCGGCCAGTGGCTGTCCACCGCGCTTTCGCCGCGCCGGTTCTCGCTGCACCGGCTATTGCAGCGACGGCTGATCAGCTGCCAGCCGCTGTGGCAGGCCAAGCGGCTGCGGCTGGAGCTGGACGGCTCCGATGGCCAGGTGGTCGGCGATCCGTCCAAGGTGGAAACGATAATCGACAATCTGCTGCTGAACGCCATCCGCCACAGCCCGCCCGACGCCCGCTTGATACTGCGCCACGGACGCGCCGACGGCCGCGTCTGGCTGGAAGTGGCCGACTTCGGTCCCGGCGTGCCCGACGAGATCCGCGACAAGATTTTCGAGCCGTTCTGGAGCGGCCCGGCGCCGGCCGGGGAAACGCCGGGCAGCGGCCTCGGCCTGACGATGGCGCGCGGCTATGCCCAATTGATGAGCGGCGAACTGCAACTGCGGGACAGCGCCGAAAGCGCCTGTTTCCGCCTCAGCTGGCCGGAACCGGAGCACACCCGATGACCCCACTCGCGCGGCGCCTGCCGCCCGTTCTGCTGGCGCTGCTTTGCGCCGCCTGCGCCTTGCGGCCGCCCGCGCCGACGACGCCGGTGCTGATCTGCCCCGGCAGCGACGCCGTGCTGCTGTCCATCGACCTGCCGGACGACGCCGTCCGGCAGCGCTGGCAGCGCTACCAGGCCTGCGACGGCTACCGCCTGCTGAAGCTGCTGCGCGCCGCCGGCCGCGATCCGCTCCGGCAGCAGGCTGAGCTGGAGCGCCTGCAGGCCGACGACGCCGCCGCGCCGGCCAACGCCGCGCTGGCCCGCTTGTTGCTGCGTCAGATCCAGACGCAAAACCACCTGCAGGAACAAAACGACAGGCTGCAACAACAAGGGCGCGAGCAACAGAAGCGCGCCGACGAGTTGGCCGCCAAGCTGGAAGCCTTGCGCCGGCTGGAGCTGGATTTGCAGCGCCCGGCCGGCCCGACTGAAGGAAACCGTAAATGAATGCCCGCATCATCCTGGTCGACGACGATCCCGACCTGCTGTGCCTGGTAAAGATGCGGCTGCAGGCCGCCGGCTACGAAGTGGAGGCGCTGTCCAGCGCCGAGACCGCGCTCGGCGCCTTGTCGGCGCGGCGCGCCGACCTGCTGCTGACCGACTGGCGCCTGCCCGGCATGGACGGCATGCAGCTGTTCGCCATTGTCCGCGAGCGCTATCCGACGCTGCCGGTGATCCTGCTGACCGCCCACGGCACCGTGCCCGACGCGGTGGAAGCGCTCAGCAGCGGCGTGTTCTGCTATCTGGAAAAACCGTTCGACGGCCCCTTGCTGCTGGACAAGGTGCGGCAGGGGCTGGCGCTGGCGGCCGGCGCCGGCCCAGGCGCGGCAGACGGCGGCGACTGGCGCGACGGCATCATCAGCCGCAGCCCGGCGATGGAAGAGCTGCTGAGCGAGGCGCGCATGGTCGCCGCCACCGATGCCAGCGTGCTGCTCTTGGGCGAGAGCGGCAGCGGCAAGGAAGTGCTGGCGCGCGCGATCCACCGCGCCAGCCCGCGCGCGGACCGGCCCTTCGTCGCCGTCAATTGCGGCGCGATTCCGGAAAACCTGCTGGAAAGCGAGTTGTTCGGCCATGAAAAGGGCGCCTTCACCGGCGCGGCGGCGCGACGCAGCGGCTTGATCCAGCAGGCCGACGGCGGCACCCTGTTCCTCGACGAGATCGGCGACATGCCGCTGCCGCTGCAGGTGAAGCTGCTGCGCGTGCTGCAGGACCGCGAAGTGCGGCCGGTCGGCGCCAACCGCCCGGTCGCGGTCGACATCCGCCTGCTGTCGGCCACTCACCGCGATCTGCCCGCCCGCATCGCCGACGGCCAGTTTCGCGAGGACCTGTACTACCGGCTGAACGTGGTGATGCTGCGGCTGCCGTCGCTGGCCGAGCGTCGCGAGGACATTCCGCTGCTGGCGCAGCATTTCCTGAAACAGGTGGCGCGGCGCTATGGCAGGACGGTCGGCGGTTTCGCGCCCGAGGCCGTATCGTTTCTCGCCGCCGCCAGCTGGCCCGGCAACATCCGTCAGCTGGCCAATGTGGTCGAACAGTGCTGCGTGCTGGCCACCGGCCCGCTGCTGAGCCTGGCCCAGGTCGAGAAGGCCGTGGCCGGCGAGTCCCGCGCCATCCCGACGCTGGCGGCGGCGCGGCGCCAGTTCGAGCACGACTACCTGTCCAGCCTGCTGCGGCTGACCGGCGGCAATGTCAGCGACGCGGCCAGGCTGGCCGACCGCAACCGCACCGAGTTCTATCGCCTGCTGCAGAAGCACGAACTGAGCGCGGCCGCCTTCAAGGACGATTGACGCTGTCGCCATTTGGCGACAGCGCCGCGGCCTTACCCCGCCTGAATCCGCGACGCTTCACCGCCTTTTCTGTCGCCAATCGGCGACGAATACCAGCGGCTACCTGAGGCGAAAGTCGAAGAATCATTGATTTCATTGAGAAAAATCGGCTGGCACGGCGCTTGCTAAATGAACGGGGACTTTCGTCACCATCAACAAGGAGACTCATACCATGCGTAAAGCCCTGATCATCGCCAGCCTGATTCCCGTCCTGAGCGCCGGAGCGGCCTTCGCCGCCGGCAACGACGCCAGCGGCCCCAGCCAGCAGAGCGTCGCGCCGCGCGCCGCCGCTCATATGGCCGCCAGCGCCAACGACGCCGAGCTGACCCGCCAGGTAAACGAAACGGTCGGCAAACTCGGCGCGCAGCTGGGCGCCAAGATCGGCGCTCAAGTCGTCAACGGCGACGTGGTATTGAGCGGAACCGCCCCCAGCCAGGACGCGATCAGCCGCATCGCCGAAGAAGCGGCGCGCGTGCCTGGCGTAAAGAGTGTGCGCAGCCAGGTCAATCTGCTGCCGGCCGGTTAAGTCCGCCGCAACCGGATCGACCTGCTATCCACTGGCCCGCCATACGGCGGGCCTTTTTTCATCGCCGCGCGGCGGCTAGCGCCACAGCGCCGTGGCGGTCTCCGACGGACTCATGTAGCGGCCGATCAGCCGCCGCATCGTGCCGTCGCGGTTCATGCCGTCGACCATTTCGCGCCACTGTCCGATGTCCTGCTCGGGAAACGTCCGCTTGGTGAACACGATGCCGCGCGGGCTGGGCGCCGACTGCTTGTCCCAATCGACCACCCTGACCCTGTCCTCCAGGCCAAGCTCCCTGAGCTTGGCGCGATAGACCATCGGCGTGGAAAACATGCCGACGGCGCGATTCTGCTCCAGCATGCGGAACAGCACATCCTCCTCCGCCACCTCGACCACCCGCCCCTGCACGGCCAGCCGCGCGACCAGCGGATCGTAGTAGGAACTGGTGTGGTAGCTGCGGACGATGGTCCAGCGCCACTGCGGCCCGGCGTCGAGAAAATCCTCCATCGAGGCGATGGCAGCCGGCAGCGACGACGACAGCAGCACATATTGCTTCAGCTGGATGTAGTTGAGAAACCAGTAGACGTTCTCGCGCTCCGGGCTCGCGATCGCCGACAAGGTGATGTCCAGCCGTCCGGCCTCCAGCTCCTTCCAGATTCTGGCGCGCGGCATCACCACGTATTCGAAGCGGCAGCCGCTGCGGCGGCGCAGCTCCTCGGCGACATCCCAGTCCAGGCCGCTGTGGTCGCGGTAGAACTGGCCGATCGGGTAGAAGGCGAGCCGGATCGCATGCTGCGGGCACCTGACGGCCGCCGACCATGCCGGCAGCACGACCAGACCCAGGGCCCACGCCCACCACGCACTCCGCATCGAACCTCCCGCGACCCGAGCCGCGCGGCGTCAGGCCTTCATCAAACTCTTCAATGCCAGCCGCACGCCTTCGCTGACCGTCACGTCCGCCGGCAGGCCCTTGGTGGCCGCGGCGGCCTCTTTGTCGTTGTAGCCCAAAGCCAGCAGCGCATTGACGATATCGCTCTTCTCGTCCGGCGTCGCGGCGAACGGCAGGCCGCCGGGCACCGTCAGATTGCCGCCGGTGGCCAGCTTGCCTCGCAACTCCAGCGCCAGCCGCTCCGCGGTCTTCTTGCCTATGCCCGGCACCGACGACAGGCGCTTGATGTCCTCGCTGGCCACCGCCACCGCCAGCTCGTCGGCCGTCATGCCGGACAACAAGGCCAGCGCGATCTTGGCGCCGATGCCGCTGACCTTGATCAATTGGCGGAAAGTCTGCCGCTCCTCCTTGCTGGCGAAGCCGAACAGCAGGTGAGCGTCCTCGCGCACCACCAGGTGGGTGAACAGGGTGCACGGCTGGCCCAGCGCCGGCAATTGGTAGAAGGTGGTCATCGGCACATCCACTTCATAGCCGACGCCGTTCACGTCCACCACCACTTGCGGCGGCAATTTTTCGATCAGTTTTCCGGAAAGACGTCCGATCATCTTGGCATTCTCATCATCTGGCCCGCGCCGGACTGGCGCGGCTGTCGGCATTATCCCACAAGCCGCGTCCGCGCCCACCCGGCTCGTCCGGCGAGGGCCAGCCCAGCCGCGCCAGCCCATGGCTGTCGGCTTTTGATATATCCAGACAGCCTATTCAAATATTAAAAAGTCACTGCGCTTGAAATAAGCCAAGTTCAGACTATTTTCCGGCATCCATCGGTGAATATTAACAAGAATGCTATTTCATTTAATTCGATGCTGGCCACGCCCTGGTGTTCAGCCGCTTTCGCTGCCATTCATTCAATAGGCAAGCAAATCGAAAATCAAATGTCATTCACAAGGACAGCGCCAATCCCAGCCCAGCCATTCCATAATCATTTCAACTGAGCATAATGAATCGGCAAGGCCACATTATCGGGAATCAAGAATATCAATACTGGGAATATCAGCCCAATCTTGCTGGGATCAGTTTTGATCGCGGTTGCCAAGCCGCCTTGATTCCCCATCGACAAGGAATGCATCCGTGAAGAAACTGCTTGCCGCCTCATGCCTGTTGGCATTATCCCATCTCGCCGCCGCCGCGCCTTTTTCCCCGCAGGAAACCAATTACATCAAGCTGGATTTCCAAAACCAGAACGGCAGCCGCAATATCTGCGGCGGCTCCTTGGTGGGAAAAGATCTGGTGCTGACCGCCTCGCATTGCATTCTGGACAACTGGACCGGCGTCACCGCCTACTACGGCCGCAATTTTGAAAACCAGGCCGGCGCCCGACGCGACAACGCCCAGCCCAACTGGATCAAGTTCGACCATCAAGGCGTCGCCGTCGACCTGGCCCTGCTCAAGCTGTCCCAGACCATCGCCGGCCGCAACGGCGCCCGCATCGTCCCGGTGGTGGCTCAGGAAGATTGCCAAGCCGGCATCGGCGCGATGCAGGCGCAGCGGCGGATGGACGACCAGGGCTATCAGCTGGGACAGAGCCTGATGCAGGTCAGCGTCGCCAACGTCGTCCGGCTGGGTCCGTCTCCGCTGGCCAACGGCGTCTCCCTGCTGACCAACGGCAACGTCGGCCGCGGCGGAGACTCCGGCAGCCCGCTGCTGTCGTCCAAGGGCGTGCAAGTGGGGGTATACAACGGCAACGCCGGCAATGCCTCCGCCTTCGCCGCGCTGTGCAAGTACGCCGGCCATATCCAGGCATGGTCGGAAACGCTCAGCCCGGGCGGCGGCCAGACGCCGCCTTCGGGCGACTGGGTATGGCCGGACGCCCGGCGCCGTTGACCGGCGGACATGAAAAAAAGCGGCCCGCAGGCCGCTTTTTTTTAATGGCCGGGAAGCGGCGCTCCGCCGGCCCCTGCGCTACACCAGCCGCCCGCCTTTCACCCGCAGTCCGCTCAAGGCCAGCTTGCCTATGGCCCCGCCGCTGTGGCCGGCGTGAGTCAGCGCCACCGCCAGCGCGTCGGCGGCGTCGGCCTGCGGCGTGCCGGACAGGTTCAGCATCCTGACCACCATGTACTGCACCTGCTCCTTCGGCGCCTTGCCCTGGCCGACCACCGCCTGCTTGACCTGCAGCGCGGTGTACTCGGCCACCGACAGGTCCTTCAACACCAGCGCGGTCATGCAGGCGCCGCGCGCCTGTCCCAGCATCAGCGTGGCCGCCGGGTTGACGTTGACGAAGACCCGCTCCAGCGCCGCCTCGGTCGGCTGATAGGTGTCGACCACCTGGTGTATGCCCTCGACCAGCACCTTGACCCGCTCCGCCAGCGGCGAGCCGCTCTTGGTCCGGATGGCGCCGGAGGCGACGTAATGGCGCTGGTTGCCGACGACGTCGATGACGCCGAAGCCGGTGATCAGGCTGCCGGGGTCGATGCCCAGGATGCGCCGCGTCATCGCGTCCAGCCGGCGGCGATGGCGTCGGCCTCAGCCAGCCGCTCCGGCGTGCCGACGTCCAGCCACAGGCCGGACTGCACCTCGCCGCGGATCCGGCCTTGCTCCATCGCCGCCAGCAACCATGGCAGCAGCGGGCTGGCCGCGCCGGGCCGGACGTCGCGGAAAAAGGCCGGGTGGTAGGCGGCCAGACCGCAGAAGGTGTACGGCATGTCGCCGTCGCCGCAAGCGGCCACGCGGCCATCGGCCCTCAGCGTCAGATCGCGGCCGGTCTTGTAGCCGGCCTTGGCCGTCAGCACCAGATGGGCCTGCGCGGCGTCGCCATCCAGGCCGGCGGCCGCCTCGACCAGCCGCTCGACCGGGAAATCGCTCAGCACATCGCCGTTCACCACCAGGAAGGGCGCGTCGCCCAGCAAGGGCAGCGCGGTGGCTATGCCGCCGGCGGTCTCCAGCGCCTCGCCTTCGGGCGAGTAGGCGATGGCGACGCCGAAACGCGATCCGTCGCCAAGCGCCTGTTCTATCCGTTCGCCCAACCAGGCGTGATTGATCACCAGCTCGGTGACGCCGGCGCGCGCCAGCCGCTCGATATGCCACGCGATCAGCGGCTTGCCGCCGGCCGTCAGCAATGGCTTCGGCGTGTGGTCGGTCAGCGGCCGCATCCGCTCGCCGCGGCCGGCGGCCAATATCATCGCCTTCATTGTCGTTCTCTCATTTCGGAAACAGCCGTTCGGCCGGGAAATCGCCCTCGTTTTCCCAGAAGCCGCGCTCGCTGCGCTCGGTCAGCAGCCAACGGCCGTCCTGCAATTTCAAGCGTCCGTAACGGACGCGGAAGGCCTGCCCGTCCCACTGCCCGCTGGCCGGAAAATCCGGCGCGCACGACAGCAGCAGAAAGCCGCCGCGGGTCTCGCGCCAGTCGCTTTTCAGCGCGCGCGCCATCACAAACGGTTTGGCCGCGTCGCGTCGCGGCGGCTGGACGAAGACCAGGCCGTGTTCGCCGACGGTGAACGGCCGCGCCTCGACGCCGGAGTAGGAGCCGAAGCCGGCGCCATGGTTCTCCTCCAGCAAGAAGACCGGCTTGCCGCCGTCGCTGAGCCGGGTGCGTTCCAGCTTGGACAGCCGGCCCACCCGCAGCCGCGACAGCTGGCCGCCCTGACTGTCGTAGATCCGCAACTCCGCCTGCGCCAGCGGCGGTTTCCGTTCGTCGTCGCCGTCGGAGGCGTCGTCGAGGCCCTGCGCTCCGGCGTCCTGGTACAGGCAAAGCTTGAACGACTGCGCCGGGAAGCACTGCCGCTGCTCGAGACCGGCGCCGACGGCGACCGTCGGCAGCAACAGCAGCGGCCACAGACGGCGCATCAGCCGCCCTTCACGCCGAGCACCGGGTAGCTGGACTGCAGCTCGGCGTCGGTATCGTCGCGGCCGACCAGGTCCACCAGCAGCTGGTAGAACGGCGCCAGCTCGCCATAGCGGCGCGTGGTCCGCTTCAGGTACTTGATGAAGCGCGGAATCTCGGCGCGGTACTTGTCCTTGCCGTCGCGGTGATGAAGCCGGGCGAAAATGCCGGCCACCTTCAGATGGCGCTGCACGCCCATCCACTCGAAGGCGCGGTAGAAATCGTCGAAAGCCTCCGGCACCGGCAGGCCGGCGGCGCGCGCCTTCTCCCAGTAACGGATGGCCAGATCGAGCACGAAGTCCTCCTCCCATTCGATGAAGGCGTCGCGCAGCAGCGATGCCACGTCGTAGCTGATCGGACCGTGCACCGCGTCCTGGAAGTCCAGCACGCCGGGCGCGCCGGCGGTCAGCATCAGGTTGCGGACGATGAAGTCGCGGTGGACGAAGACCCTGGGCTGGGCCAGCAGCGCCGGCAACAGCGCCTTGACGCCGGCGTCCCACAGCCGGCGCTGGGCCGCGCTCAGCGGCTTGTCCAGCTCCTTGGCGCAGAACCACTCCGGGAACAGCTCCAGCTCGCGCGTCAACAGCGCCGCGTCGTATTCGGGCAGCGCGCCGTCGCGGCTGCCGCGCTGGATCTCGATCAGCGTGTCCAGCGCCTCCAGCAGCAGATGGCGGTGCACCATCGGGCGCTCGTCGTGCTGCAGCGCGGCCAGATAGGTGACCTTGCCCAGATCCTCCAGCACCATGAAGCCCTGCTCGCGGTCGCGCAGGTAAATCTCGGGCACTTTCACCATGGCGAAGATGTCTCGCACCTTGACGTAGGCGTCGGTATTGATGTGTTCCGGCGGCGCGTCCATCACGATGCGGCTTGCGCCGTCGGGCCAGATCGCGCGGAAATAGCGGCGGAAGTCGGCGTCGGCGGCGGCGAATTCAACCTGGATTTCGTCGCCAGGGTATTGCTGCGCCAGCCATTTCTTGAGCTGTTCCAGTCTTTGCATGTCGCTTTATCGTGGTGCTGATAGAATTGAGCGATTTTATACTGCCCACAGCGGCCTGTTCACGCTAAATTTAGACGCGGCGCCGATCCTGCCGGCGTCGCCGAGACTTGGCGTCGACAAGCCCGAGCCCACAAGATATGGCTTTGTGCATGCCTAGACAAAAACTGAACCCGCTGGCGCTGGCCGTCGCCGCCGCCTTCGCCCTGAACGCCCATAACGCCCGCGCCGACGACGAGGCGCCGATCGCCCTGCCCACGCCGCCGAAGCAAGAAGGCCAGACCGTGGTCACCGCCGATAATCTCGACGGCGAAATAGGGGTGATCGTGCATGCCAAGGGCAATGCCGTGGCGACCCGCGACGACCAGAAAGTGGAAGCGGACTGGCTGGATTACTACCAGGCGAAAAACCGCGTCAAGGCCGGCGACCGCTTCCGCATGACCCGCGACGGCGACACGATAGACGGCACCACGCTCGATTACGACATCGGCGCCTACAGCGGCACCGGCATGGATCCGGTGTTCTCGATGAAGCGGCAGGACGCGACGCCGAAGGGCGCCAAGCCGGTGACGATGCGCGGCGACGGCAGCCAACTGGACTTCCAGGGCCAGAATCAGTACCGCGTTTACGGCAGCCGGATGACCACCTGCGATCCCGGCGACGATGCCTGGTATCTGCATTCGTCCAGCACCGACCTCGACTACAACAGCGGCGTCGGCGTCGCGCACAACGCCTGGATGCAGTTCTACGGCGTGCCCATCCTGTACACGCCGTGGCTGGATTTCCCGCTGAACGGCAACCGCAAGTCCGGCTTCCTCGCGCCGACGTTCAAGACCGGCACCGCCGGCACCGAGTTTGCGATCCCGTATTACTGGAATATCGCGCCGAACTACGACGCCACCATCACGCCGCACTTCAACGACAAGCACGGCAATATGCTGGCCGGCGAGTTCCGCTACCTGCAGCCCGACTACCGCGGCACCATCTATACCGAGCAGCTGCCGAACGACAAGGTGACCAACACTTCGCGCTATGCCTGGAGCGCGACGCACAGCCAGAATCTCGGCCACGGCCTGTCCTTCGGCCTGAACTACAACCAGGTCTCGGACAAGACCTATTTCACCGACTTCGGCGACCAGGTGGCGGTCGCCTCCAACGTCAACCTCGACCGCTCGGCCTGGGTCAACTACAACATGGACTGGACCGGCGGCGGCGCCAACGCGATGCTGCGCGTCCAGCACTATCAGAATCTGACGCTGAATCCGCAGCCGACCGACATCCCGTACGCGCGGATGCCGCAGCTGACGCTGAACGCCAGCCAGAAACTGCCGTCGAACTTCTCCGCCAGCCTGATCACCGATCTGACCCGTTTCGACCACCCCAGCCTGCAGACCGGCGACCGTTTCGTCGCCTACCCCAGTCTGACCTGGAACTTCGATCGCAGCTGGGGCTTCATCCGCCCGAAGATCGGC
This sequence comes from Chromobacterium sp. ATCC 53434, assembly GCF_002848345.1. NCBI lineage: Bacteria > Pseudomonadati > Pseudomonadota > Betaproteobacteria > Neisseriales > Chromobacteriaceae > Chromobacterium > Chromobacterium sp. ATCC 53434. The sequence goes on from NZ_CP025429.1 coordinate 4,301,170, forward strand.
GTCAACTTCACCGAATACAATCTGAACGCCTACCAGGGCCAGCCTCAGGGCACGATCACCCGCACGCTGCCGATATTCAGCACCGACGCCGGGCTGTATTTCGACCGCGACACGCAGTTCATGGGCCGCGACCATCTGATGACGCTGGAACCGCGGCTGTTCTACGTCAACATCCCCAACAAGGATCAGAGCAAGCTTCCCAATTTCGACACCTCGGTCAACGACTTCAACTTCGCCCAGCTGTTCACCGAGAACCGCTTCTCCGGCTACGACCGCATCAACGGCGCCAACGAGATCACCACCGCGCTGACCAGCCGCTTCATCGACCAGAGCAACGGCCTGGAGCGGCTGCGCATCTCTATCGGCAAGCGCTACTACTTCAGCCAGCAGGACATCGTACTGGCCGGCACGCCCGCCCAGGTGACCAATACCGGCAACGACTGGATGCTGTCCGCCGGCGGCGACCTGAGCCGCTCGGTGCGGCTGGACAGCAACTACGAATACAACCCGACGATACAGGCGACGCAGCGCTATGACGTCCGGCTGCGCTACAACCCGGAGCCGGGCAAGATCGCCAGCTTCCGCTACCGCTACGGCGTCTACGAGCTGCAGGACGACAGCAACCTGCCCAACTATGGCGGTTACGGTCCGCTGCGCCAGGTCGACGTGGCCGCGCAATGGCCGATCGCCCGCCGCTGGTACGCCATCGGCCGCTACAATTACTCGCTGATCAGCCGCAAGCCTATTGATCAACTGGCCGGCTTTGAGTACAACGATGGCTGCTGGTCGGCGCGCTTCTATAGCCAGCGCTATGTCACCGACCTGACCACGACCCGGAACGCGATATTCTTCCAGCTGGAACTGAAGGGGCTGGGAGCCCTGGGCAGCAACGCTCTGCAAGACACGTTGCGCCTGGCCATTCCCGGCTACACCAAGACTAATGAGCAATAAAGCCTGACCATGAAAAAGACCCTGCTTGTCCTGTTGATTGCCGGCGCCATGCAAGCGGCGCTGGCAGCTCCCGTCTCCCCGGTCCCGGTGCGCGAAGTCGATCGCATCGTCGCCGTGGTCAACAAGAACGTGATCACCTGGCAGGAGTTGCAAGCCCGGGTGGATGAGGCGATCAAGCAACTGCAGGCGCAGAAGGTGACGCCGCCGTCCCGCGACGTGCTGGCGCGCCAGGTGCTTGAGCAGATGATCACCGAAGAGGTGCAGCTGCAGTACGCCACCAGCGGCGGCCTGAAGATAGACGACGCCGCCGTCGACCAGGCGATCGCCAACCTGGCCAAGCAGAACAAGCTGAGCAGCGACGGCCTGAAGGCCCAGCTGGCCAAGGACGGCATCACGATGAGCCAGCTGCGCGCCGACATCCGCCGCGAACTGACGATTTCGCGGCTGCGCGACAGCGAAGTCGCCTCGCGGGTATCGGTCAGCGACAGCGAGGTGGACCAGGTGCTGAAGAGCGCCCAGAGCGCCAACCGCACCGAATACCACCTGGCCAGCATCCTGATCAGCGTGCCCGAACGCGCCGACGCCAAGCAGATCGACGCGCTGTCGCAGAAGGTGCACAAGGCGCTGAGCGACCTCGACGCCGGCCAGCCGTTCGCCAAGGTGTCCGCCACCTACTCCGACGCGCCGAACGCGCTGAAGGGCGGCGACATGGACTGGCGCAGCGCCACCTCGCTGCCGGTGGAGTTCGTCCAGATGCTGGAACAGCTGAAAACCGGCGCGCATACCGATGTGGTCCGCACCCAGCAGGGCTTCTTCATCTTCCAGCTGCAGGACAAGCGCGCCGGCGGCGCGCCGATGATGGTGGAGCAATACCATGTCCGCCATATCCTGATCCGCACCAACGAGGCGGTGTCCGAAGCCGACGCCCGCGCCCGCATCGACCAGGTCCGCGACCGCATCATGCGCGGCGCCAAGTTCGCCGACATGGCCAAGCTGTATTCGGAGGACGGCAGCAACGCCAAGGGCGGCGACCTCGGCTGGGTCAATCTCGGCGATCTGGTGCCGGAATTCGAGAAGGCGATGGTGGCCCTGCCGGTCGACCAGCTGTCGCAGCCGGTGCGCAGCCCGTTCGGCTGGCACTTGATCCTGGTCGAGGGCCGTCGCAATCAGGACGTCTCCAGCGATCACGAGAAGATGGCGATCAAGCAGCAGATCCGTTCCCGCAAGATGGAACAGGCCTACGCCGACTGGGTGCGCCAGCTGCGCGACTCGGCCTTCGTCGAAGAGCATCTGGACGACAAGTGATGACGGACAGGCCCGTTCTGGCGGTCACCGCCGGCGAACCGGCCGGCATCGGCCCGGACCTGGCGCTGCGGCTGCCCGAGCTGGCGCCGGAAGCCCGCTGCGTCGTCGTCGCCGACCGCGGCCTCTTGGCCGGCCGCGCCGCGGCGCTCGGACTGGATGTCGGGCTGACCGACTACCGCGCGGGCCGGCCGGCGCCGGCCGGCGCGCTGGAGGTGCTGCACGTGCCGCTGGCCGCGGCGGCCGAGGCCGGCAGACTGAATCCTGCCAACGGCCGCTATGTGCTCGCCACGCTGGACGCGGCGATAGACGGCTGCGTATCCGGCGAATTCGCCGCGATGGTGACGGCGCCGGTGCACAAGGGCGTGATCAACGACGCCGGCGTGCCGTTCACCGGCCATACCGAATACCTGGCCGAACGCACCGGGACCAAGAAGGTCGTGATGATGCTGGCCGGCGGCGGCATGCGCGTCGCGCTCGCCACCACCCATCTGCCCTTGCGCGAGGTCGCCGACGCCGTCACCGCGCCGCTGCTGTTCGAAACCATCCGCATCCTGCACGCCGATCTGGTCGGCAAGTTCGGCATCGCCGCGCCGCGCATCCTGGTGGCCGGCCTCAATCCGCACGCCGGCGAAAGCGGCCACATGGGACGCGAGGAGATAGACGTCATCGAGCCGGCGCTGGAAGCGCTGCGCGCCGAAGGCATCCGCCTGATCGGCCCGCTGCCGGCCGACACGCTGTTCAACCCGGACAAGCTGGCCGCCGCCGACGCGGTGCTGGCGATGTACCACGACCAGGGCCTGCCTGTGCTGAAGCACGCCAGCTTCGGCGCCGGCATCAATATCACGCTGGGCCTGCCCATCGTCCGCACCTCGGTCGATCACGGCACCGCGCTGGATCTGGCCGGCACCGGCCGCGCCGATCCGGGCAGCCTGATCGAGGCGGTGCGGCTGGCCGCGCAACTGGCCGGCCGCTAACGGGCCCACTCGGCAGAACCGGCGCGCCGCGCGCCCAGGCGCCGCTGAGCGTCCTCCCCGGCCATTCTCCGACCCGCGCCTCGCGGCCGATGCCATCGGGCGTCTCTCCAGCCCAAAACAGCGCCGGCATCGCCGTCCCTCGCCATTCCCGCTGAATAAAATATCCAGATCAGCGTCAATGACGCCTGCCCGGTTCCGGCCGGCAATATCTTGATATAAAGAGGAAAAAACCCTGCCAAACGCGTATTTTTCGCAGCGCAGCAATTGGGATACACTGACAGACATTCCTCTAAATAAAATCCAGCTTGCGGACAAATGACAGCCATCACCAGCGAACAACGCCTGCGGGAGATCCCGTACAACTACACCTCGTACTCCGATCGCGAAATCATCATCCGCCTGCTCGGCGAACCGATGTGGCAGTTGCTGGACGCCTTGCGCGGCGAGCGCAAGACCGGCCGCTCCGCGCGCATGCTGTTCGAGGTGTTGGGCGACATCTGGGTGGTGGACCGCAACCCCTATCTGGTCGACGACCTGCTGGACAATCCGAAGCGCCTGTCGGCGCTGGTGGAGGCGATGCGCCACCGTCTCCACGAGGTGGAAAAGCGCCGCCACGGCAACGGCCGCGTCGAAGAGATGATCGCCGCCGCGCACGCGGCCGTCGACGCCTTCGCCCGCCAGTTCGACGAGACCCGCGAATTGCGCGCCCGCGTGCTGAAGAAGCTGACCCGGCTGACCCGCCGCGACAATATCCAGTTCGACGGCCTGTCCCGCGTCGCCCACGTCACCGACGCCACCGACTGGCGCGTCGAATATCCGTTCGTGGTGCTGAGTCCGGACAGCGAGGCCGAGATGGCGCCGCTGGTGCGCGCCTGCATCGAGCTGGAGCTGACCATCATCCCGCGCGGCGGCGGCACCGGCTACACCGGCGGCGCGGTGCCGCTGGACCGGATGAGCGCGGTGATCAACACCGAGAAGCTGGACCGCCACCTCGGCGTGGAGCACATCGAACTGCCGGGGCTCTCCGGCCGGCGCGCCACCATCTACTGCGGCGCCGGCGTGGTCACCGCCCGGGTGTCCGAGGCCGCGTCGGCCGCCAGCCTGGTGTTCGCGGTGGACCCGACCTCGGCCGAGGCCTCCTGTATCGGCGGCAATATCGCGATGAACGCCGGCGGCAAAAAAGCGGTGCTGTGGGGCACCACGCTGGACAACCTGGCCAGCTGGAAGATGGTGGATCCGGACGGCCGCTGGCTGTTCGTTGAACGGATAGGCCACAACTACGGCAAGATCCACGACGTCGACGTCGCCCGCTTCCGCGTGTCGCGGCTGGCCGACGACGGCAAGACCGTCGAGGAGAGCCGCGAACTGAACATCCCCGGCAGCGCCTTCCGCAAGGTGGGCCTGGGCAAGGACGTCACCGACAAATTCCTGGCCGGCCTGCCCGGCGTGCAGAAGGAAGGCTGCGACGGCATCATCACCAGCGCCCGCTTCGTGCTGCACCGGATGCCGGGCCACACCCGCACCGTGTGTCTGGAATTCTTCGGCACCGTAGCCGAGGCGACGCCGGCCATCGTCGAGATCACCGACCTGTTCAAGCCGGGCGGCGCCTGCCTGGCCGCCGGCGTGCAGCTGGCCGGCCTGGAGCACCTGGACTGGCGCTATGTGCGCGCGGTCGGCTACGCCACCAAGGCCAAGAGCCGCGGCCGGCCGAAAATGGTGCTGATCGCCGACATCGTCTCCGACGATGAGAATGCCGCCGCCGAGGCCGCCAGCCAGGTGGTCCGCATCGCCAACGCCCGCCACGGCGAGGGCTTCATCGCGGTGACGCCGGAGGCGCGCAAGACCTTCTGGCTGGACCGCAGCCGCACCGCCGCCATCGCCAAGCACACCAACGCGTTCAAGATCAACGAGGACGTGGTGATCCCGCTACCGCGCCTCGGCGACTACAGCGACGGCATCGAACGCATCAATATCGAGTTATCCATCGCCAACAAGATAGAACTGCTGGACACGCTGACCGAGTACTTCCACGGCCGGCTGCCGGTGGACAAGATGGACACCAACCTGCCGTCGGAAGAGCTGATAGGCGACCGCCGCGCCGCCGCGCTGTCGCTGCTGGCCGTCCATCGCGACCGCTGGCAGTGGCTGCTCGACCACATGGACGCGCCATTCCACGAATACGCCGCCCGCTGGCCGGACGCGCCGCGGGAAGGCGCCGCCGCGCGGCCGGACACCGTGTTCCACGCGCTGCGCGACTTCACGCTGCGCGTCAGCTGGAAACGCGAGGTGCTGGCCGAGCTGGAACAGCTGTTCTCCGGCAACGCCGCCGTCGGCATCCGCGCCGCCATCGGCGAGCTGCAGAAACACGTGCTGCGCGGCCGGGTCTTCGTCGCGCTGCACATGCACGCCGGCGACGGCAACGTGCACACCAATCTGCCGGTCAACTCCGACAACTACCGGATGCTGCAGACCGCCCACCACGCGGTCGAGCGCATCATGGCGCTGGCGCGCGCGCTCGGCGGCGTGATCTCCGGCGAGCACGGCATAGGCATCACCAAGCTGGAATTCCTCAACGACGACGAGATCGCCCCGTTCCGCAGCTACAAGCAGCAAGTGGACCCGAACGGCCACTTCAACCGCGGCAAGCTGCTACCGGGCGCCGACCTCAGCCAGGCCTACACGCCGTCGTTCTCGCTGTTGGGCGCCGAATCGCTGATCCTGGAACAGTCCGACATCGGCCAGATCAACGACTCGATCAAGGACTGCCTGCGCTGCGGCAAGTGCAAGCCGGTGTGCTCGACCCACGTGCCGCGCGCCAACCTGCTTTATTCCCCGCGCAACAAGATCCTCGGCGTCGGCCTGTTGACCGAGGCCTTCCTGTACGAGGAGCAGACCCGGCGCGGCGTCAGCCTGAAGCACTTCGAGGAGCTGTCCGACGTCGCCGACCACTGCACGGTCTGCCACCGCTGCGTCAAACCCTGCCCGGTGAAGATAGACTTCGGCGACGTGTCGGTGGCGATGCGCAACTTCCTCAGGAAGGCCGGCAAGAAGAAATTCAACCCCGGCACCGCGCTGGGCATGGCCTTCCTGACCGCCAAGGATCCGGCGACGATCAAGACCATACGCGCCGGCCTGGTCGGCGTCGGCTACCAGGCGCAGCGGCTCGGCAACAGCGTCGGCAAGCGGCTCGGCCTGCTCGCCGGCCAGAAGAAACAGCCGCCGGCCACCGTCGGCCCAGCGCCGGTCAAACAGCAGGTGATCCACTTCATCAACCGGCCGATGCCGGGCGGCCTGCCGAAAAAAACCGCGCGCGCGCTGTTGGACGTCGAGGATCCGCACATCGTGCCGGTGATCCGCAATCCGCAGGCGGCCGAGGACGCCGAGGCGGTGTTCTACTTCCCCGGCTGCGGTTCGGAACGGCTGTTCAGCCAGGTCGGCCTCGCCACCCAGGCGATGCTGTGGCATGTCGGCGCGCAGACGGTGCTGCCGCCCGGCTATCTGTGCTGCGGCTACCCGCAGACCAGCGCCGGCTACCAGGACAAGGGCGACGCGATCACCACCGAGAACCGCGTGCTGTTCCACCGCGTCGCCAACACGCTGAACTATCTGGACATCAAGACCGTGGTGGTCAGCTGCGGCACCTGCTTCGACCAGCTGGCGCACTACCGCTTCGAGGACATCTTCCCCGGCTGCCGCGTCATCGACATCCACGAATACCTGATGGAAAAAGGCGTCAAGCTGGACGGCATCCAGGGCCAGCAGTATCTCTATCACGACCCCTGCCACACGCCGATGAAGACCCACCAGCCGCTGAAGGTGGTCAACGAACTGATGGGCGGCGGCGTGCCGCTGACCGACCGCTGCTGCGGCGAGGCCGGCACCTTCGCCGCCAGCCGGCCGGACATCGCCACCCAGGTGCGCGCGCGCAAAGAGGAAGAGATCCACAACAATCTGCAAGCGCTGACCGGCGGCGCGGCGCCGGCCAAGCCGGTGAAGATCCTGACCTCCTGCCCGTCCTGCCTGCAGGGCCTGTCGCGCTACAGTCCGGACACCGGCACCGAGGCCGACTACATCGTCGTCGAGATCGCCCGCCACCTGCTGGGCGAAAACTGGCTGCCGGACTATGTGGCCCGCGCCCGCAACGGCGGCATCGAAAGAGTGCTGTTGTAAATCCGTTCCCGGCCCTTCCGCCCAGGAAGGGCCGGGGCTTGACCTTGCCGTTGCGGCAAGGTCCACACTGCCTCCATCCGCCACCACGCGACTCGATCGATGCTCACCATCGGACAACTGGCCCGCTGCTACCTGCCGGCGCAGGTGGCTATGCTCGGCCGCATCGTCATGCTGCGCGAACTGGGTCTGCCGCTGCGCGCTGACAGAGCTGTACATCCCGATACGCTGACCGATGGCACAGCTAGGCCCGGATCGGCGCCATTCCTGATCGGGCGCGCCGCGCGGAGCCCCGCCCCCCTCCCAATGCTTGCCCCCGGTGCTCAAGGCCTTCTCTGCCGGCGCCTGCCGATGCCGACGCCCCACGTTTTCCGCCGCTGACGATGCCGATGCGCAAGTGACGGCTTGGCGTGATGCGCGTAGCATCCTAGGCTGAAAGCCTGTTACGGGCTTTCAGCCATCCGCCACACTCCTCCGGAGGAGCCGCGTGTCCGCACCATTCGCGCCTTACCGCCTGGTCGTCATCGTCACGCTGCTGCTTCTGGGCGGCATCCTGCTGAACGCCGCGCTGTACTACCGCCAGACCAGCGACGACATCAGCCGCAGCCTGGTGGAGCAGGACCTGCCGCTGTCCGGCGACACCATCATGTCGGAGATAGACCAGGGCATACTGCGGCCGCTGTCGGTCGCCGAGCTGATGGCCCGCGACGTCTTTCTGCTCGACTGGCTGCAGCAGGGAGAGACAGACGCCAGCCACGCCAGCCGCTACCTCGCCGCCATCGACGGCCACTACGGCATCAGCGGCAGCTTTCTGGTGTCGGAGCGCACCCATCGCTACTACTACGCGCGCGGCGTGCTGAAGACCGTCTCCGCCAACGATCCGTCCGACAGCTGGTATTTCCGCAGCAGCAAGATGCGCGAGCCGCGCGAGATCAATATCGACTGGGACATGACCAATGGCGGCAAGGCCACCATCTTCATCAACCAGCGCATGGTCGACGCGCAGGGCAAGCTGCTCGGCGTCATCGGCGTCGGCCTGGAGCTGGACAGGCTGCGCGCGCGGCTGGCCGAATACGAGCGGCGCCTGCAACGCCGGATCTACTTCATAGACCGGGACGGCCGCATCATGCTGGACAGCGCGCCGCGGCCGCAGCGGCGGCTACAGGACCTGCCGGGCCTGGCCGGTCTGGCCGACGCCATCCTGGCCGGCGGCGAGCAGCCGCGACGGCTGGAATATCGGCTGAACGACAACCGCTACCTGCTGAGCAGCCGGCTGGTGCCGGAATTGGGCTGGCGCCTGCTGGTGGAGCAGAACGAGTCCGGTCCGCTGGAGCGGCTGCACCACCGGCTGCTGGTCAATCTGGTGATCAATTCCGCCATCCTGCTGCTGGTGGTGCTGGCGGTGCTGGCGACCTTGCACCGCCATCAGCGGCGGCTGCGCCAGCTGGCCACCACCGACCAGCTGACCGGCTGCCTGAACCGGCTGGCCTTCCTGGAATTGCTGCCCGGCTGGCTGCGCCATTGCCAGCGCATCGGCGCCCAGCCCCAGCTGCAGATTCTCGACATCGACCATTTCAAACAGGTCAACGATCAGCACGGCCATCAGGTCGGCGACCAGCTGCTGCGCGAAATCACCGAGCTGTTGCGCTCGCAGCTGCGCGGCAACGACCTGCTGATCCGCTGGGGAGGCGAGGAATTCGTCGTGCTGTCGGCCGGCCACGGCGACGACGACGCGCTGGCGGAACGGCTGCGCCTGGCGGTGTCGCGTCACGCGATGGACGCCGCGGCCGGCCCGATCCACGTCACCATCAGCATAGGCCTGTGCCAGTGGCGGGAGCCGGAAACGCTGGAGTCGGCGGTGTCGCGCGCCGACAAGGCGCTGTACGCCGCCAAGCAGGGCGGCCGCAATCGCGTCTGCCGCGCCGAACCGGTGAACGGCGCCGACATCGAGGACTCGGCGGCGACATGATAAATGATTACAATGTGGACTTTCCCCGCGAGGTCCGCCGATGTCTTCTATCCGCCTGCTGGTTCCCGACGACTACCAGAACATCGTCCCGCAACTCGCCGAACTGCATCGCCATCCGGACGTCGTCTGCCGCGGCGTCGGCGACCTGTCCCGCGCGCCCGACGCCGACGCCGCGCTGGCCGAAGCCGACGCGCTGCTGCTGATCCGCGAGCGCACCGTCGTCGACGCGGCGCTGCTGGCGCGCATGCCCCGCTTGAAGCTGGTCAGCCAGACCGGCAAGCTGGCGCGCAATATCGATGTCGACGCCTGCAGCCGCGCCGGCGTCGCCGTCGTCGAGGGCAGCGGCTCGCCGCACGCGCCGGCGGAACTGAGCTGGCTGTTGATCATGGCCGCGCGCCGTCGCCTGCTGGAATCGGTGGACAGCCTGCGCCACGGCGACTGGCAGGGACCGGCCGGCCGGGTCGTCCGCGACGCCACGCTGGGCATACTCGGCTTCGGCAAGATAGGCAAGCTGGTCGCCGGCTACGGTCGCGCCTTCGGCATGCAGGTGCTGGTCTGGGGCAGCGAGCGCGCCCGCGAGGAGGCGCTGGCGCTCGGCTACCGGGCCGCCGCCAGCCGCGAGGCCTTCTTCGCCGAGGCCGACATCGTTTCGCTGCACCAGCGACTGGTTCCGGCGACGACCGGCAATGTCGGCCCGGCCGACCTCGCGGCGATGAAGCCGGACGCGCTGCTGGTCAACACCAGCCGCGCCGAGCTGATCGCCCCCGGCGCGCTGCAGGCGGCGCTGGACGCCGGCCGCCCCGGCTTCGCCGCGCTCGACGTGTTCGAGCGGGAGCCGGTCTACGACACCGCCCACCCGCTGTTCGGCCGTCCCAATGTGCTGTGCACGCCGCACCTCGGCTACGCCGAGGAGGCCAGCTACCGCCAATATCTGGAAATCGCCTGCGACAACGCCCTGCGCTTCTTCGGCGGCGACACCGCCCACGTGCTCAATCCCGAAGTCCTGGGCTGAACGCCCGTCCCCGCGCCACAGGAGAACAAACATGTCCGATACCGCCCTGCTGATCATCGATGTCCAGGTCGACGTCGTCGAAGGGAAACAACGCGCCGCCCGCCTCGACGCCGTGCTCGACAATCTCAACCTCGCCATCGCCAAGGCCCGCCAGCGCGGCATGCCGGTGATCTTCGTCCAGCACGAGGAGGACGATCTGCCGCGCGGCTCCGACGGCTGGCAGCTGCATCCGAAGCTCGCCCGCGCAGCCGGCGACCAGATCGTCCACAAGCGCCACGGCGACAGCTTCTGCGAGACCGATCTGGCGCAATGGCTGTCGGCCCACGGGACCAGCAAGCTGTGGATAGGCGGCGCCGCGACCGATTTCTGCGTCGACAGCACGGTGCGCAACGCCGTGTCGCGCGGCTACCAGATCACCGTCATCGAAGACGGCCACTCCACCATCAGCGCTTTTGCCTTGAGCGGCGAACAAGTCATAGACCACTTCAATGCCATTTGGCGCGCCTCCAGCGCCACGCCGAAGCCGCTGCGGGTGCTGCCGGCGGCCGAACTGTAAGCCAGACGGAAGCGATAAAAAAAACGGCGGGGGCATGCCCCGCCGTTTTCCCGTCCTCCCCCTCCTACTTCTTCGCTGCCTTGGCTTTCGCCGCGGCGGCGGCCGCCGCAGCCGCGCGGCGCTTGGCCGCGGTCGCCGCGTCCTGCCGGACCTCGGCGCTGGTCTTCAGCAACGTCGCCTGCGCGTCGTCGCCGTCCAGCGACCAGCTGAACACGCCGCCGAGCTGCTGCTGGCGCACATAGTCCAGCTTGCCGCGTATCGTCGCCGGATCGTCGTAGCTCCAGAACTCGTTGCCGTCGTAGGTCCACAGCTGCTTGGCCACCGGGCTGTTGAACTGCTTCGCGCTGCGGTTCACCAGCACGCGGTAGTCCTCTATGCCCTGCTCGTAAGTGCCCTTGGCCGGGCCGGTGGCCACCTGGTACAGGCCATCGCCCTTGGCGCCCGCGGCCACGCCGGTCCAGCCGCGGCCGTAGAACGGCAGGCCGACGTTGATCTTGGCGCGCGGCACGCCGGCGCCCACCAGGGTCTTCACCGCGTCGTCGACGGTGTAGTAGACCTGGTCGCCGGTGACCGGCGCCGCCGGATCGCGGTAGAGGTTGGACTGGAAGTTGGTCGGTCCCTTGGCGTCCCAGCCGCCGTGGAAGTCATAGGTCATCACGTTGATCCAGTCGAGATAGCCGCTGTAGGCGGCCGGCTCGGTGTTGCGGATCTTGTCGACGCCGGAGCCGATCGCCACGGTCAGGTAGTAGCGGCGCTTGTTGGCCGTGGTCAGCGCGTTCAGCTGGTTGCGGAACTCGGCCAGCAGCAGCGTGTAGTTGTGCTTGTCGTTCGGATCGACGGTATTGGTCGGCAGGCCGCCGCCGCCCGGATATTCCCAGTCGATGTCGAAGCCGTCGAACACGCCCAGCGCCGAAGCCTGTCCGCCGGCGCTCTCGCCCACCGGCAGGTTGCCCTTGATGTAGAGGTCTATGCACGAGCTGACCATGGCCTTGCGGCCGGCGTCGGTGGCGGCGAACTGGCCGAAGTTCTTGGACCAGGTCCAGCCGCCCAGCGAGATCAGCACCTTCAGCGAGGGATTCGCCAGCTTCAGCTTGCGCAGCTGGTTGAAGTTGCCGCGCAGCGGATCGTTCCAGCTGTCGGCCTTGCCGTCCACCGATTCGTTGGCGGCGAAGGAGCGCTGGTAGTCGGCCCAGGCGTCGCCGCCGTCGCCGTTGCCGCTCTCGGCTCGGGTGACCATGCCGCACTTGCCATCTGCGTAGACATTGCCGAAGGCGTAGTTCAGGAAGGTCAGCTGCTTGTCGCCGCCGGCCTTGACCAGGTTGAACACCTTGTAGTTGCGGTCGTAGATGCCCCACTGGGTGAAGTAGGAGCCGACGTTGCGGCCGACGGTCGGGGTCGGTTCCGGCGGCACGCCGCTGCTGGGCTGGCCAGGCTGGCTGGGATCGCCGGGCGTGCACTCGCTGGCCGGACGCTGCTGCCAGGCGCCCCACTGATTGCTGCCCGGCTGCTCTCCCTGGGTCCACCAGCTGGCGCGCCAGGTCTGGCCGTTGAAGGTGGCGTAGTCGCCGGCGTTATAGACCTGGCCGCTACTCCAGGGCGAGCACGACGGCGCGGCCCAGGCGGCCTGCGCCAGCGCGAAAGCGGCGCCGACGGCCAACAGCGCGCGGGACAACGGAAAATTCAGCATGGTGGTTCTCCTCTTCTTGGACTGGATGGAAGGCAGAGGTCGATTCGCTCTTGCCGATGCAATCACCAGCATGAGCGCCTCACGTGGTATTACATTGGTATCAGAATCGAATATCCAGATCGGAATACAAGAAGAGAACTACTCGCCTGTCATTTTGAACAGGTTTTTACAATCACAATGGGCATATACGCAACAGAAAATTGAAAATGACGGCCAAAATAAAAAGGAGGCTGTTAGCCTCCTTCTCTCGCATCCGGCGATGACCGGGCCCGTCGGGCCGCCTTACTTCGGATTGTGGTGCTTCTTGTGGCCGTGATGATGGTGCTTGTGATGCTTCTTGGCGGCCTGCGCCTTTTGCGCGGCGGGCGCCGAGCTGGCCTTCTTCGCGTGGTGCTTCTTGTGATGCTTGTGATGCTTGGCCGGCGCGGCGGCCTTGGCGGCCGGCGCGGAAGCGTCGGCGGCGTAGGTGGCGGCGGACCCCAGGCCCAGGACGGCGGCCAGCAGAAGGGCGGTCAGTTTTTTCATGGTCATGCTCCCGAATCCGAGTGTGGGGATCTTGTTCCGGGGCGCCGTTTCCGGCGTCCTTGAATCCATGTTAGGCAGACCGCGCCATCCCGTCTGTGAGGCCTGTGTAAGCGGGTGTAACCAATCGTAATTCAGCGGTCCGACTCGGCCTCGGCCGGCGTCGGCGGGATCAGCGTCACCAGCAGCTGGTCTATCCGGTAGTTGTCGATGTCCACCACCTCGAACTTGTAGCCCTCGTATTCGACGCTGTCGGTGCGCTTGGGAATCTTGCGCAGCATATACATCATGAAGCCGGCGATGGTCTCGTAGTTCTCGTCGTCCGGGAACGACTCGATGTCCAGCGCGCGCAGCACGTCCTCCACCGGCGTCGCGCCGTCGACCAGCCAGGAGCGCTCGTCGCGGCGCACCACCTGCTCCTCCTGGAACTGGTTGACCAGATCGCCCATCACCGTGCTCATCACATCGTTCAGCGTGATCACACCGACCACCAGCGCGTACTCGTTCATCACCACCGCGAAATCCTCGCGCGAGGCCTTGAAGCGCTCCAAGAGCTCGGACAGCGTCAGCGTGTCCGGGATGATCAGCACATTGCGTATCGTCAGCTCGCGCTTCATCGACAGGCTCTGCTGATTGATCAGCCGCATCAGGATGTCCTTGGAGTCGACGTAGCCGATCACCGAATCGATCACGCCGTCGCAGACCAGGAACTTGGTGTGCGGATGCTCGGCGATCTTCTGCTTGATGCTGGACTCGTCCTCGTGCAGCGTGAAGTAGATGATGCTCTCGCGCGCCGTCATCGACGACGGCACGGTGCGGCTCTCCAGCTCGAACACGTTCTCGATCAGGTGGTGCTCCTTCTGCTGCAGCACCCCGGCCTCGGCGCCGGCGTCCATCATCGCCAGCAGATCGTCCGGCGTCAGGTCCTCGGGCCGCGCCGTCGGCACGCCGAACAGGCGGAAGAACACATTGGCCAGACCGTTGAACAGCCACACCAGCGGCCGGAACAGCTGCACGCAGAACATCATCGGCCGCACCACCAACAGCGCGATGCGCTCCGGCGCCACCATGCCCAGCCGCTTCGGCATCAGATCGGCGAACAGCACGAACAGCGAGGTCACGCACAGGAAGGACAACACGAAGCTCAGGTGCTCGACCCAGCCTGCCGGCGTCACCAGATGCAGCATCGTGGCGAAGTACGGCGTGAACGCCGCCTCGCCCAGGATGCCGGCCAGGATGGCCACGGCGTTCAGCCCTATCTGCACCACGGTGAAGAAATGGCCCGGCTGCTGCTGCAATTCCAGCACCCGGGCGGCATTGCCGTCGCCTTCCTCCGCCAGTTGCCGCAGCTTGATCTTGCGCGCGGCGGCCAGGGAGATTTCCGATACCGAGAAAAAGGCGCTGGCGGCGATCAGGACGGCAATGACAAATAGGCTGTTGACGAAACTCACGGCGATTCCCAGGCGGTTCTTACGATCGGAAAATGGCACGCCGGCATGCGCGCGGCGGACAGACAATCGTTTTAGTATAACAGACGCTTCGCCCTGCCCTGTTGACGCCGCTGCGCGTAGAATCAACAGCCTCTTATCAATACGGAGCCGAACATGGCATGCGAACTCTGCGGCGAGCCGAAAGGCGAGCTGCTGCACCAGGACGACAAGCTGCGGGTGCTGCTGGTCGACGAGGCCGGCTATCCGGGCTTCTGCCGCGTAGTCTGGCGCGGCCACGTCGCCGAGATGACCGATCTGGACGCGGCGGACCGCGCGCATCTGATGGACTGGGTCTACCGCGTCGAAACGGCGCTGCGCGCGGTGATGCGGCCGACCAAGATCAATCTGGCCAGCCTGGGCAATATGGTGCCTCACCTGCACTGGCACGTGATTCCTCGCTTCGCCGACGACGCCCATTTCCCCAGCCCGATCTGGGCCGCGCCGCAGCGCGGCGGCGCCGACCACGGCCGGCCCGGACTCGCCGACGCGCTGCGCGCGGCGCTGGCCGACTGAGCGGGCCCGGCTTGCCAAACGCCGCCGGCTGCCGCTAGGCTGGGGACTTTCCCTCGCTCAGGGTCCCCACCATGTACGCCACGCTGATCACGCCCGAACAACTGGCCGGCCTCGACGCCGACCGGCTGGTGCTGCTGGACTGCCGCTTCCAGCTGGACAACCCCGACTACGGCCACGCCGCCTACGAGCAGGGCCATCTGCCCGGCGCCCACTATCTGCATCTGGACTACCATCTGTCCGGCAGCAAGAACGGCCGCAACGGCCGCCATCCGTTGCCCGACGGCCAGCGGCTGGCGGTGGACCTCGGCGCGATAGGCGTCGACGAGCACGCCCAGGTCGTCGCCTACGACGACGGCGGCGGCCAGTACGCGGCGCGCGCCTGGTGGCTGCTGCGCTGGCTGGGTCACGAGAACGCCGCGGTGCTGGATGGCGGCCTGACCGCCTGGAAGGCCGCCGGCTTCGCCGTCGACACCGAGCCGCCGGGCCGCCGCTCTCGCCGTTTCGCCATCCGCCAGCCGCTGGTCGGCGCGGTCGACGCCGACGCGGTGCTGGCCAATCTGGACACGCCGTCGTTCACCGTCGTCGACGCCCGCAGCGCGGAGCGCTTCCGCGGCGTCGGCGAAACGGTGGACCCGGTGGCCGGCCACATCCCCGGCGCGGCCAACCGCTTCTTCATGAGCAATCTGGACGGCGATCAGCGCTTCAAGCCGGCGGCGCAGCTGCGCGCTGAATGGGAGGCGCAGCTCGGAGCCGGCTTCGACCCGGCCGCCATCGTCCACCAGTGCGGCTCCGGCGTCACCGCCTGCCACAATCTGCTGTCTATGGAAATCGCCGGCTATGCCGGCAGCCGGCTGTATCCGGGCTCCTGGAGCGAATGGTGCAGCGACCCGGAGCGGCCGGTCGCACGCTGAGCCCCCCTCTCCCCAAGCCCTCTCCCGCAAGGGGGAGAGGGGCTGCGAATCGCATCCAGTCTACCGCCCGGAAACGCACGCCGCGTGGCCGGCATCGCTCGCTTACGGTCAAGCGGCGCCTGTCTCGTGAAAACCACGACGGCGCAGCGCCCTCCCCTCTCCCCCCGCGGGAGAGGGGCCGGGGGAGAGGGGCGACATCACCCCAGAATCAGCCGCTGCAGCAGGCTCTGGCCCGCCGGCCAGCTGCCGAGGCCGGCCTGGCTGCCGATATGGCCGCAGGCGCCGGCATCGTGCAGTTCCGCGCCCCAGGCCGCCGCCATCCGCCCGGCCGCTTCGAAGCCGCAGAACGGATCGTCGCGGCTGGCGGCGACGATGACCGGCGCCGGCAGCCGCTGCGCCAGCGGTGCCTCGAAGCCGGAGAAGGCCGGCAGCGTCACGCCGGCCGGCAACTCGCCGCTGGCGCGCGCCACCGCTTCCGCGATCGGCAGCGCCGGCGGCGCGACCAGCAACAGGCCCTTCACCCTGCGCTGTTCCGACAGCGAAGCCTGCAGCAACCAGGCGACGGCGGTGTGGCAGCCCAGGCTGTGGGCGGCGATGACCAGCCGGCCCGGAATGCCGGCCGCGGCGGCGGACAGCCCCGCCACCCATTCGTCGCGGTCCGGATACAGCCAGTCGCGCTGCGCGGCCCGCCGCGCCAGCGGATAGCCGAGCTCCCAGCGGCTCTGCCAGTGCGCGTGGCCGGAGTCGCCCCAACCCGGCACCGTCAGCAATGTGACGTCATCGTCGTCCCACATCACGGCGCCCGCCGGTAATCGACGATCAGCGGCGCGTGGTCGGAGAATTTCTCGTCCTTGTAGACGCTGGCCGCTTCGGCCAGCTCCATCAGCGACGGCGTGACGATCTGGTAGTCGATGCGCCAGCCGACATCCTTGGCATAGGCCTGGCCGCGGTTGCTCCACCAGGTGTAGCCCGGCGCCTCCGGATACAGATTGCGCCAGGCGTCGCGCCAGCCGACGCGGCCCAGCAAGTCGGTCATCCACGCGCGCTCCTCCGGCAGGAAGCCGGAGTTCTTCAGGTTGCCCTTCCAGTTCTTCAGGTCGATCTCCTGGTGCGCGATGTTCCAGTCGCCGCAGATCACGATGTCGCGGCCGTCGGCGCGCAGCTTTTCCAGATGCGGCATGAAAACATCGAGGAAGGCGAACTTCACCTGCTGGCGCTCGTCGCTGCTGGAACCGGACGGCAGATACAGCGACACCACCGACAGCTTGCCGAAATCCAGCTGCAGGAAACGGCCCTCGGCGTCGATCCAGTCGACGCCCAGGCCTTCCACCACCGCGTCGGGCTTGTGGCGGGTGTACAGGCCCACGCCGCTATAGCCCTTCTTCTCGGCGTAGTGGAAGTAACCGGCCAGGCCGTCCGGATTGCGCATCCGTTCTGACAGGTCGCCGGCCTGCGCCTTCAGTTCCTGCACGCAGACGAAATCGGCGTTGATGGTGGCCAGCCAATCGAAAAAGCCCTTCTTGTCCGCCGAGCGGATGCCATTGAGGTTGGCGGAAACGATTCGAAGCATTGTGTCTCCCGTGCTATGCTTGCGGCGGTTTTTTTCAGCCGTTCAAACAGTTAACGATTCAGTGAGGAGTAAGGATGAGCGATTTCCGTCAGGATTTTATTCGTTTTGCGCTCGACAAGCAGGTTTTGAAGTTTGGCGAGTTCATCACCAAGGCGGGCCGCAAGTCGCCCTACTTCTTCAACGCCGGCCTGTTCAACGACGGCGCGTCCACGCTGAGCCTGTCGCGCTTCTACGCCCGATCCATTCTGGCCAGCGGCATCGAATTCGACATGCTGTTCGGGCCGGCCTATAAAGGCATCATACTGGCCGCCGCCGCCGGCATGGCGCTGGCCGAACAGGGTCGCAACGCGCCGTTCGCCTACAACCGCAAGGAGGCGAAGGACCACGGCGAGGGCGGCACCCTGGTCGGCGCGCCGCTGCGAGGCAAGGTGCTGATCATAGACGATGTGATCTCGGCCGGCACCTCGGTGCGCGAATCGGTGGCGCTGATCCGCGCCGCCGGCGCCGAACCGGCCGGCGTCGCCATCGCGCTGGACCGGATGGAGCGCGGCCAGGGCGAATTGTCGGCGGTGCAGGAAGTGGCCCAGCAACACGGTCTGCCGGTGGTGGCGATCGCCACGCTGAAAGACGTGCTGGGCTTCCTGGAAAACAGTCCGGAACTGGCGGCGCATCTGGACGCGGTCCGCGCCTATCGCGCCGAATACGGAGTCGATTACTGATGAAAACGCTTGCCGGATTGTCGCTGCTATTGTGCTCGCTGGCCCAGGCCGGCGTGTACAAGTGGGTGGACGAGACCGGCAAGACGCATTACAGCGACTCTCCGCCGCTGCAGAACCAGAGCCGCGGCGTCTCCGAGCTGAGCCGGCAAGGCGCCGTCACCCGGCAGGCGGAAACCGAGCCTCAGCGCAAGGCGCGCGAGGCTTCCGCCGCCGCCGCGCGGCAGGCGCTGCAGCAGCGCCAGGAACAGCAGCGCCACGACCAGGCCCTGAGCCAGAGCTATCCGACGCTGGCCGATCTGAAGGCCGACCGCGACAAGCAGTTGGCGGCGCTGCAGTCGGCGCTGCGGGCGCTGGAATTGCGCGCCCAGGGGCTGACGCTGCAGCAGCGCAATCTGCAGAAGGACGCCGACCTAGCCGCCCGCCAGCATCAGCCGCCGCGCGCCGCCACCCAGCACGATCTGCAGGTCTTGCAGCACGAGCAAAAGGACCTCGCCGCGATGCTCGCCGCCAAGCGCGCCGAAATCGACGCCTACCGCCAGAAAATGCAGCAGGATCTGCTGCGCTACCAGCAATTGAACGCCAAGTAAGTTACTGGCCGCCTTCCTTGCGCTGCCAGGCCTGGTTCAGCGTCTGCGTGGCCTGGTTCAGCCCCTGCTGCGCGCCGCTTTGCACGGCGCCGGCCGCCGCCAGCTCGGCATTGGCCTTGTCCAGCGCCGCCTGGGCGCCGGCCAAGCGCTGCTCGGCCAGCGCCTTGGCGTCCTCGGCCGCCTTCATCCTGGTATCGGCCAGCCGCTGCTGGCTCTGCGCCTGCTGGAACGCCATCTGCGCCGCCAGCAACTGCTCGTCGGCCGTCTGCGCCAGCGCGGCGCCCGCCCACAGGGCCGTCAGCAACGGCATGCTCTTGATCAGTGTCATCGAATCCCCCTTGGCCGCCCTCCGGCCATTCTGCCGCCATTATGCGGCAAGCCGGCCGGCAGCTCCATCGCGCCGGGCGACCGATCCGTCAACGCGGCCGCGACGGCCGGCCGAGCAGATAGGCCAGCACCGCCAGCTCGATCGCCGCCACCAGCCAGGGCACCCAGTGCGGGGGCCGCGCCAGCAGCAGCGCCGCGAAGCCGGCGCCCATGCCCAGCGCCGCGAAGCACTTGGCCTTGACCGGCACCACCCGCTGCTCGCGCCAGAGCCGCAGGCCGGGACCGTAGCGCGGATGCGCCAACAGCCTGGCCTCCAGGCGCGGCGACGACTTGCTGAAACAGGCCAGCGCCAGGATCAGGAAGATGGTGGTCGGCATCACCGGCAGCAAGGCGCCTATCACCGCCAGCGCCACCATCGCGAAGCCGCCCAGCAGATAGAGCCAGCGCACCGCCCGATGCGGCGCGGCGCTCAAGCGTACACCCGGTCCAGGTGGGCGTTCATGCAGGCGAAGGCCGCCACCGCGCCGGCGGTGACGCGCGCCTCGGCCTCGTCGTCCAGCTGCAGGCCGTCCAGCGCCGAGGTGAAGGTGCGCCAGTGCCGGGCGCGGCCGTCCGGATGGCCGGCCAGGTGGCGGGCGCCGAAGTTTTCGTCCAGGTCCAGTTTGCCGGCCAGCTTGTACAGGATGGCGGCGCCGAGCTTGGAGCCTTCCACCACGTACAGCCAGCCCATCGCGCTGGCCACGTCCAGGCTGGCGCTGACCGGCGCGGCATCGAGCTGAGGCAGCGGCCGGCCCAGATCGCCCATGTCGGCGGCGATGCTCAGATAACGGCGGCGCTCGGCCAGGTCGGAGAACAGCTTGGCCAGCTCCGGATTGTCGTACAGCGCGTCGGCGTCGCGCAGAAAGCGGTATTGAGCATCGAGGAAGCGCGCGTAATTGTCGCGGCTGGCGAACGGCTGATTGGCCATGATGCGCTGGTCGAGCTGATCATGGGTCTCGTGGGTGCGGGCTTTCAGGTCCTGGGTGCGGGTGCGTTCGATTACGGTGCTCATCACGGGTACATCCTGTTGCAGGGCGGAACATGGCCGCCGGCGATTAAATCGCAATGATAACCATTTTTATTTAAAAGAAAAAGCGGCAACGACGATGCGGCGGGAAAACGATGGGATCTAGAGGATGGAATACGTGGTGGGTCGTGCGGGATTCGAACCTGCGACCAACGGATTAAAAGTCCGCTGCTCTACCAGCTGAGCTAACGACCCGTTGTGGAATGCGTCTGGAGAGGTGCGGGAGGAGATGGTGGGTCGTGAGTGGCTCGAACACTCGACCTACGGATTAAGAGTCCGCTGCTCTACCAACTGAGCTAACGACCCATCGGCCTGCACTGAAAAACGAAATGAACTTGATTGGTGGGTCGTGCGGGATTCGAACCTGCGACCAACGGATTAAAAGTCCGCTGCTCTACCAGCTGAGCTAACGACCCGCACAACGTACGGCAAGCATGTCTTTGGATGGTGGGTCGTGAGTGGCTCGAACACTCGACCTACGGATTAAGAGTCCGCTGCTCTACCAACTGAGCTAACGACCCGTCCGGGACATGCTACTACACTATATCAAGCTTTCTCTTTGGTGGGTCGTGCGGGATTCGAACCTGCGACCAACGGATTAAAAGTCCGCTGCTCTACCAGCTGAGCTAACGACCCAACGAGAGTCCGCAACTATAGTGAAACCGATCAGGCGCGTCAAGCCATGTCGTGAAAAATATTTCGCGCGCGGCCTGTCTGCCGGGAACGAAACGCGCGCCGCGGAGGTCGCATCACGATGCGCCGCGTTCGCTCCCACTTGAAAGCACGCTGTCCGATACCCATGTCAGGTAGGCGGACAAGCCGAGCGCCAGCGGCAGGGCGACGATTTCCGGCACCTGGTACGGATGCAGCTGCGTCAATCGCCGCTCCAGCCTGTCGTAGACATCGCGACGGGTCTTGATCAGCAGCGGGATTTCCTCGGCCCGCTCCACCTGGTCCTGCCAGCGGTATACCGAGCGGCACGGCGCCAGGATGTTGACGCAGGCGGCCAGCCGCTCGTCCACCAGCGCCGCCGCGATCCGTTCGGCCACCGGCTGATCGGGCGCGTTGCAGACAACCAATAAACATTCGTCAGATGGAAAAGTATTCAAGATGCGCGCACTCCTGTTGTTGTTGCTGATCTACCCGTTCGCCGAAATCGCGGCCCTGGTCGCGCTGGCCGATCATATCGGCGGCCTCGCCGTCTTCCTGCTGGTCGTGCTGTCTTCGATGCTGGGCCTGTGGATGCTGCGCCACCAGAAGCTGGGCGCGCTGCTGACGCTGGGCAGCATGATGCGCCAGGGCGACAAGGTTTCGCTGTATTCGCTGCTGTGGCCGCTGCGCTACGCGCTGGCCGGCGTGCTCTTCCTGCTGCCCGGCCTGCTCAGCGATCTGGCGGCCATCCTGCTGCTGCTGCCGCTGAAAGGCCCGGACATCCAGCTGCGCACCGCGCCGCCGGCGCCCGGCGGCAACGCCAGCACCGGTGCCGGCGACGTGATCGAAGGCGAGTACAATCGCGTCGACGAGCAGACGCCGCCGGAACGCCGCATTCAGTGAACATCGAATTTCGCCAGCACCTCGCCCTCGGCCAGATCGCAGCGGATTTCCACCACCTTGTGGCAACTCTTGTCGCTGGGCTGCACGTAGCGCGTCAGGCGTACGCCGCCGGCTTGGCGGGACAGCCAGGGTTTCATCGCCATTTTCCGTCCAAAACGGGAAGTGTAGTTCAAAACGCGGCCCGCCAGAGCGGCCGTCACACAGGAGCATCGTCATGGATATCGGCATCAACGAACAAGACCGCCAGCGCATCGCCGAAGGACTGTCCCGGCTGCTGGCCGACAGCTACACCCTGTACCTGAAGACCCACAACTTCCACTGGAACGTCACCGGGCCGATGTTCAACACGCTGCACCTGATGTTCGAGACCCAGTACAACGAGCTGTCGCTGGCGGTGGACGCCGTCGCCGAGCGCATTCGCGCGCTCGGCCACTACGCGCCCGGCAGCTACGCCGATTACGCCCGGCTGACCTCGATTGCCGAAGCCAACGGCGTGCCCAAGGCCGAGGACATGATCCGCCAGCTGGTGGACGGCCACGAAACGGTGTGCCGCACCGCCCGCAGCATTTTCGAGGTGGTGGACCATGCCGGCGACGAGCCCAGCGCCGACCTGCTGACCCAACGCCTGCAGGTGCACGAGAAGACCGCCTGGATGCTGCGCAGCATGCTGGAAAAATAAGCGCGGACAGCGAAGGCGCCGCGCCATGCTTTGGTCCGGCGTCTCCGCGCCGCCGCCGTGCTACACTCCGGCAAAGTCCGGAATCTCGCCATGGCCGACCACCTGTACAGCACACGACCGAACGCCCCCGGCAACCGCCTGCTGTGGTTGACGGCGGCGTTGTCGCTGCTGGCGCATCTGCTGCTGTTCGGCGTCGGCGGCTTCTCGTCGTCCAGCCCGTTCGCCGCCGAGCCGGCGCCACGCCAGCTCAGCATCCGGCTGACGCGCCAGGCCTCGCCTACCGCGCCAGCCACCGCCCGCGCCGCCGAGGAGAACCACGGCGGCGCCGGCAACACCGCCGCTCCGGACCAGCTGCTCAGCCGCAGCGAACGCCACCGCCAGGCCGGCGAGCCGGCGCCGACGCCGCCGGTTCAAGCCCCGACGCCGCTCAATCCGATCACCCGGCCGGAACCGGCCAGGCCGCTGCAGCCGACGCCGGCGGTCAGCGCCGCCTCCTTGATGTCCCAGGTCCGCGATCTGGCCAATAGCAGCGGCGACAACGCCGTCGCCGACAACGACCGCGAGACCGGCCGCGACGGCGCCAACCTCGGCGAGGCCACGCGCGGCTATTCCTGGGCGCGCTACCAGGCCGACTGGCAGCTGAAGGTCGAGCGGATAGGCAATCGAAACTATCCGGAGGAGGCGCGCCGGCAGGGGCTGCACGGCGCGGTGACGCTGGAGGTGACGATAGCGGCCGACGGCAGCCTGCGCGGCCAGCGCGTCAGCCGCAGCTCCGGCAACGCCATTCTGGACGAGGCGGCCCGCCGCATCATCGACATGGCGGCGCCGTTCTCGCCGTTTCCGCCGGCGCTGGCGAAACGCTTCCCGACCCAGCGCCTGAGCCTGAGATTCATCTTCACCCGCGACAACCTGTTGTCCAGCCAATGAACAAGGATGCATCATGTTTGAAGTCAACCGCAGCATCGCCTTGCTGCGCCCGCAGGCGCCGTTCCTGGCCTGGCTGAAAAGCCTGCCCGGCGGCATCGATCCGCGACTGACGCTGGCCGAGCTCGCCGCCGGCGGCAACGCGCTGCTGATCCCGGCCGCCGACGACTACGACGACGCGCGCCATTTCGTCCAGCAGCGTTATCGCGAGCTGTTCGAGGCCGAACTGGCCGACTGGTGCGAGGACCAGAGCCTGTGGCCGCAGAACCTCAGTCCCAATCTGTTCCAGCAATGGTTTCAACTGGAGATCCACCCGGTGGTCACCGATCTGGCCGCCGAGCCGCTTGAGCGGGAGGCCTTCGCGCCGCTGGACCTGGACGGCAAGACCGAATAAGCGCCACGCCATACACAAGGGGGAAAACACATGGCACACCATACCCGGATCAAGGTCCGCGGCTATCATCTGGACCTGTTCGGCCACGTCAACAACGCCCGCTACCTGGAATTCCTCGAGGAAGCGCGCTGGAACAGCTTCGAGGACAGCGGCACGCTGCCGCAATTCCTGCAGAGCGGCCTGGGCCTCGCCGTGGTCAACATCAATATCGACTACAACCGCCCGGCGACGATGGGCGAGATGCTGCTGATCGAAACCACGGTCAAATCGATAGGCAACCGCAGCGCGGTGATACACCAGCGCGTGCTGCTGGACGGCAGCGACGCGCTGGTCGCCGAGGCCGACGTCACTTTCGTGGTGTTCGACACCCGCGCCGGCAAGGCAGTGGTGCTGGAAGGCCAGCTGAGAGAGGCGCTGGAACTGATACAGGCCAAGTCGGCCTGACACCGGATCGGAAATACGAAATGAAGAAAGCCCTGCTGATCGCCGTGGCGCTGCTGGTGGCGGCCGGCGTCGCCTACGCGCTGCTGTTCTCGAAAAATCCGGCGCCCGAGGTCAGCCTGACCTCGCTGAGCGGCGCCAGCACCAGCACCTCCGCGCTGAGGGGCAAGGTGGTGCTGGTGAATTTCTGGGCCACCAGTTGCCCCGGCTGCGTCGAGGAAATGCCGGAGATCAAGAAGCTGCACCAGCAATACGCCGGCCGCGGCCTCGATGTGCTGGCGGTGGCGATGAGCTACGACCCGCCGAACTACGTGCAAAGCTACGTCGCCAAGAACCAGCTGCCCTTCTTCGTCGCGCTGGACCCGCAGGGCGCGACGGCCAAGGCCTTCGGCGACATCCAGCTGGCGCCGACGACCTTTCTGATCGACAAGCAGGGCAATATCATCAAGCGCTACGTCGGCGTGATGAACTTCGCCGAAGTGCGGCAGCTGATCGAACAGCATCTCTGAGAGCCTGCTCAGCGCCGCCAAACGCCGCCCCGCTCGCCGGGGCGTTTTCTATCCGCCGCCGCACACCGGGCAGCCCGGATCGCGCGGCACGCCGATCTGCTTGAAGCCGCCGCCCAACGCGTCGTACAGCGTCAGCCGGCCCAGCGCCGGGCGGATGCCGGCCAACAGTTTGACCGCCTCCACCGCCTGCAGGCTGCCTATCGCGCCGACCAGCGGCGACAGCACGCCGAAGGTGGCGCACGGGCCGTCGTCGGCCTCGCCGTCTTCCGGAAACAGGCAGTGGTAGCACGGCGACGCCGCGTCGCCGCTGTCGAACACCGCCAGCTGGCCGGCGAAGCGCACCGCGGCGCCGGACACCAGCGGCACCCGCGCGGCGACGCAGGCGCGGTTGACGGCATGGCGGGTAGCGAAATTGTCGCTGCAGTCCAACACCAGATCGTGCGCAGCCACCTCTTCGATCAAGCGATCGCCGGATAGGCGCTCGGCCAGCGGCGCCACCGTGACCGACGGGTTCAGCGCCCGCATCCGCGCGGCCGCCGACTCCGCCTTGCCCCGTCCCAGGCTGGCGTTGTCGTGCGCGATCTGCCGCTGCAGATTGGACAATTCCACCGTGTCGTCGTCGACGATGGTGATATGGCCGACGCCGGCGCCGGCCAGGTACAGCGCGACCGGCGAACCCAGGCCGCCGGCGCCGACGATCAGCGCGCGCGCCGCCAACAGCCGGCGCTGGCCGGTGATGTCGATCTCCGGCAGCAGGATGTGGCGGCTGTAGCGCAGCAACGCCTCGTCGTCCAGTTCGCGTTCTTGCTCCATGCTCATGCTCCAGAATGCGAAACGCCAGCCGGAAAGGCTGGCGTCGATAAGTGATTTGTGTCGAGCAAAACGCCTGAGACAAGGCGCGCCTCCGCAGACAGTACCAATAGTCCGGCAAGGAGGCTCAACGCGGCATCAGGCGTTTTGCCTTACTCCTCCGCCACCTTGTCCAGCAAAGCGTCCGAGACAAGGAGCGCCTCCGCAGACAGTACAAATGGTACGGCAAGGAGGCGCAACGCGGTATCGGTCGTTTTGCCTTACTCTTCCGCCACCTTGTCCGGCAAAACGTCTGAGACAAGGCGCGCCGGCGCAGACAGTACAAATGGTACGGCAAGGCGGCGCAACGCGGTATCGGACGTTTTGCTTTACTCCTCCGCCACCTTGCGGGCGAACTTGATGCCCAGCTGCTTAAGCTTGCGGTACAGGTGGGTGCGCTCCAGGCCCACCTTCTGCGCCACCCGGCTCATATTGCCGTTTTCCAGCGAGATGTGGTACTCGAAATAGCGCCGCTCCAGCTGCTCGCGCAATTCGCGCAGCGGGATGTTGAAGTCGAAGCCCGACTCCTCCACCGGCTTCTCGTGGCGGAACTGCGCCAGCACCTTGTTGACCTCGCCGGCGTCGACCTCGTCGGACTCGGCGGTCAGCGCCAGGCTCTTGATGATGCTTCTGAGCTGCTCCAGATTGCCCGGCCAGTCGTACTGGCGCATCGCGTTCAGTGCCGCGGTGGTCAGCTTGCGCGCCGGCACCTGCTTCGACTCGACCAGCTCGACCAGGATCTGCTCGGCGATGAAGGTGATGTCCTCGGAATGCTCGCGCAGCGGCGGGATCGGCACGATGACGCTGGACAGCGCCGTCAGCAGCCGGTTGTCGCACTCCGGATCGACCAGCAGCTCCTGCAGCGGCCGGCTGCAGGAACAGAGCAGCCGGACATTGAAGCGGTCGAGCTTGGACAGCAGGAACAGCAGGCCCTGCTGCACGCGGCGGCTGTACTGGCCGATCTCCGGCAGATACAGCACGCCGTTATTGGCTTTCTGCAGCAACTCCAGCGGCGCGTCGGCCAGCTGCTCTAGCTTGGCCGGCGTCACCCACGGCGTGTTGCCCTGGTGGAAGAAGCGCGCCACCAGCTCGAAGCCGGAGCCGGACTCGCCGGTCAACAGCACCGGCGACTTGACCTTGGCCACGCGCTCCAACTGGCGCTTCAGCTCCTGTATCGGCTCGCTGCGGCCCAGCTTGTCCAGGTTCAGCGAGGTGTTCGCCTGCATGTCGCCGTACTTCAGCGCGCGCTGAACGGTGGTCAGCAGCTTCTGCAGGGCGATCGGCTTTTCCAGGAAATCGAAGGCGCCGATGCGGGTGGCCTCGACCGCGGTGTCTATGCTCGCATGGCCGGACATCATCACCACCGGCATATTGAGCAGGCCGGACTTGGCCCACTCCTTCAGCAGGGTGACGCCGTCGCAATCGGGCATCCAGATGTCGAGCAGCACCAACGCCGGACGCGTCTGGTTGCGCAACTGCCTGGCCACTTCGGCGTTTTCCGCCAGGGCCACGGTATAACCTTCGTCCTGCAGGATCTCGGAGAGCAGTTCTCGGATACCGATCTCGTCATCCACAATCAAAATATCGCTGCTACGCATTAGGCCTCCAGCAATGGCAGGGAGAGAAGGATACGCGCGCCTCGTCGTTCGGCATTACCCACGATGACCTGACCATGGTGTTCTTCCATAATCTTCTTGACCACGGCCAGTCCCAGACCGGTTCCCTTGGCTTTGCTGGTCACATAAGGCTCGAACGCGCGCCTGAGGATGTCGGGGCTGAAGCCCGCGCCATTGTCCTCGACGCAGACGAGCGCGTTTCCTTCTTCTTGTCGGCTGCTAATTTGAATCATCGGGATGCCAACGTCAAGGACTGCATCCTGAGCGTTCTGCATCAGATTATGCAGCACCTGGCGCAACAGGGCGGCATCGCCCATGACAGTCAACGGCACCTCTTCCAGCGCAATCTTAACAGCAGGATTGGATTCGTAAAGGGCCATCACCTCGCGAACCACCTGATTGAGATCAAGCTTGACCAGTTTGATCCTCGGCGCGCGGGCATAGTCGCGGAACGCGTCCACCATGCTTTTCAAGGCGCCGACCTGCTTGATGATGGTGTCGGTCGAGCGTTTCAGCATGTCGGCGTCCGCGCCTTCCAGCTTGTCCGCCAGCTTCATCGCCAGCCGTTCGGCCGACAGCTGGATCGGCGTCAGCGGGTTGCGGATCTCGTGCGCCAGCCGCTTGGCCACCTCGCCCCAGGCCGCGTCGCGCTGGGCGCGCCCCAGCTCGGTGATGTCGTCGAACACCAGCACATAGCCGTCGCTGGAGTGTTCCGGCAACCGCGCGCCGCGCACCAAGAGCGTGCGCTCGCCCTGGCTGGTCTCGTAGTTCAGCTGGGTCTGCCAATCGCTTTCGACGTCGCTGTCGGCATGCTCCATCACCGTTTCCACCAGCGGCGCCACCGCCGGGATCGCGCCGCCCCAGTCCGGGAAGCCGCGCTCGGCCAGTTGGCTGAAGTCTACCCCGAGTATGCGCGAGGCGCTGCTGTTGGCGGCGCGTATCTGCCAGTCCCGGCCGAAGGCGATGACGCCGGCCGACAGGTTGGCCAGTATGCTCTCCAGGTACAGCTTGCCGCCTTCCAGCTCGCTGCGGCTCTTGTCCGCCACCTGGCGCGCCTCGTCCAGCTGCTGGGTCATGCGGTTGAACAAGGTGGTCAGCATGCCCAGCTCGTCGCGGCGGTAGACCGGATGGCGCTTGGAGAAGTCGCCCTGCGCCACCGCCCGCGTGCCGGCCGCCAGTTCGGACAGCGGCGCCGACAGGCGCTCGGACAGGAACAGCGCGAAGGCCAGCGCGGCGGTCAGCGCCAGCAGCACCGCCAGCGCCAGCGTCAGCATGTAGAAAGTGCGCAGACCCTGGCGCGACAGCAACAGCTGGCGGTATTCGGAACGGGCGCTCTCTATCTGCTCGGCGTCGCGGCTGATGTCGCCGGGCGCCGCCTGCAACAGTTGCAGCACCCGCGACGATTCGTCCGGCGCCCGATAGGCCAGCAGCACCCGCAGGGCCAGGCCGTTATTGCCGTCGTTTTCTATGCTTTGCTGCGGCGCGCGCAGCTTGACGCCGCGCAGGGCCTCGCGCGTCGGCGCCGCCGGCGGCGGCCGGGAGCCGGAGGCGGCGAAAGCCACCAGCCGGCCGTCGGCGCGGCTGAAGACCGCGATTTCCTTCAGCCCCAGCTGCTCGCGCATCCGCTCCAGCTGCACCGGCAGCTGACCGTCCGGCAACGGCTCCACTTCCTCCAGCACCATCCGGCCCTTGCGGCCGACATCGTCGAGCACATAGTTCAGCGCGCTGCGGCCAAGCACCAGGCCGCGGTCCAGCGCCGCCTCGACGCGGACGTCGAACCAGCTTTCTATGCTTCGGGTCAGGAACTGCGCCGACACGGTGAACACCAACAGGCCCGGCACCAGCGCGACGCCGGCGAACATCAGCGCCAGCTTCTGCGTCAGCTTCGCGCCGAACACCCGGTTTCTGACCCGCTGCCGGAGCCGCCACAGCTGGCGGCCGACCACGCTGAGCAGCGCCAGCAGCAGCAGGCCGTTCAGGCCGAACACCCACCAGTAGTAATCGTTGAGCTTGGAGGCGTTGCCGGTCGCCACCGCCAGCAGGTAGAGCAGGATCGCGCCGACGGTCGCCATCGCGATGGTGGCGTAGCGCATCAGCCGGCGTCCTTGACGTCGAGCTTGATCCAGTCGGACTCCAGCGACCAGTCGTCGGAGCCGAAGGCGTTCATCTGGAACGGTTTGGGCAATTCGCTGATATCCAGCAGCAGCCGGACCTGGCCGGCGACCTGGCCCGGTTTCTTCGGATCCAGCGCGCCGGGCGTCAGCACGCGCCAGCCCTGGATCGCGCCGATGGCGGCCAAGGCTTCACGCAAGGTGGGATAGTAATTGGACAGGCTGCCTATGCTGACGCGGTAGCGGCCGGTCAGCGGCTGATAGGACAGCTTGAAGCCCAGTTGGGCGTGCGGATCGAACCACTCGCGCAAGCTGAGATAGTAGGCGGTGGTGCGCG
This sequence comes from Chromobacterium sp. ATCC 53434, assembly GCF_002848345.1. Taxonomy (NCBI): domain Bacteria; kingdom Pseudomonadati; phylum Pseudomonadota; class Betaproteobacteria; order Neisseriales; family Chromobacteriaceae; genus Chromobacterium; species Chromobacterium sp. ATCC 53434. Next base: position 4,330,910 of record NZ_CP025429.1, read on the forward strand.
GCCGCGTCAGCTGGAACTCCAGGCGGAAGCCCAGCACCACGCCCTGCTGCAGCGCCTCGCTGAGGCTGGGCGTCAGCTTGGTCAGAAAACGGGTGCTGACCGACAGCGTGCCGTCGGACATCACCTCGGCCTCGGCGCGGCGCGAAGCGATGGAGTCGGCCTGCGCCGCCGGCAACAGGCAGCACAACAGGGCCAACGCCAGACTAAGATTTCGCAAGCAGCGCGTAATAGAAGCCGTCATGTCGCTCACAGGGCAGCAGTTGCTCCTGCTTCAGGCACGCCGCATCCGGGTGGCGCGCGAGAAAGCTTTCCAATTGCTGGCGGTTTTCTTCGGGAAAAATCGAGCAGGTAGCGTATAGCATTTTGCCGCCGCTGGCGAGCAGCGACCACAGCGCGTCGGCCATCGCCGCCTGCTGGCGTCCCAGCGCGGCGAAATCGCCGGGACGGCGCAGCCACTTGATGTCGGGATGGCGGCGCACGACGCCGGAGGCCGAGCATGGCACATCGGCCAGGATGCGGTCGAACGGCTTGCCGTCCCACCAGTCCTGCGGCCGCGCCGCGTCGGCCTGGCGCAGCTCGGCGTTCAGGCCCAGCCGCTCCAGATTGTCGCCGACCCGCGCGAGACGAGCGGCGTCGATATCGAGCGCGGTGACTTCCAGATCGGCCAGCTCCAGCATGTGGCCGGTCTTGCCGCCCGGCGCCGCGCAGGCGTCCAGCACCCTCAGACCCGGCGCCAACTCCAGCCAGTGGGCCGCGCGCTGCGCGCCCTCGTCCTGCACCGACACGTCGCCGTCGGCGAAGCCCGGCAACTCGCGCACCGCCACCGGCTTGGCCACCCGGACGGCGTCGCCGCCCAGCGCCGAGGCGGCCATGCCGGCTTCCTCCAGCCGCGCCAGATACGCGTCGACCGTGCCGCGGCGGCGGTTGACCCGCAGCGTCAGCGGCGGATGGACGTTGCTGGCGTCGACGATGGCGCGCCATTCGCCGGGATAGCCGTCCTTCAGCCGCGCCACCCACCAGTCCGGGTGGTTGGACCAGGCCGCCTCATCGGCGGTCGCGGCGGCCAGCACCTCGTCGCGGCGACGCTGGAAGTTGCGCAGCACGCCGTTGACCAGGCCCTTGAACTTGCCGCGCGCCAGCAGGCCGGCCTGGGTCACCGCCTCGTTCACCACCGCGTACGGCGCGGCGCGGGTATGCTGCAACTGGTACAGCGCCACCAGCAGCAAACGCTCCACGCCCGGTTCCGGCAGCGGATTGGGCACCAGTTGGCGCAGGCAGTGGCGCAGCACGCCCAGATGGCGCAGGCTGCCGTAGCTGAGGTCCTGCAGCGCGCCGCGCTCGGCGGCGCTCAGCCCCGCCTGCTGGCGCTGGGCGTCGGCCAGCGCCTCGGTCAGGGTCGTGCCGTCCTCGATGCGGGCCAGGATGTCGGCGGCCAGTTGCTGGATATGATGCATGGCGATTCTTTCGATAAAACAAGGCCAGTCCGCGGGGACTGGCCGGGATGCGTGGAAGTCTGGCGCGCTCAGCGGCCGCCGCGCGCCAGCGCGTGCAGCCGCTCTATGCGTTCGGCGGTGTGCGGGTGGGTGCGGAACAAATCGCCCAGCGCGCCGCCGCCGGACAGCGGATTGATGATCATCATCTGCGCCGTTTCCGGATGGGCTTCGGCCGTCGGCATCGCGATGCCCTGGGCGTAATATTCTATCTTCTGCAGCGCGGCGGCCAGCGCCAGCGGATCGCCGCTGATCTCGGCGCCGCCGCGGTCGGCCTCGAACTCGCGCGCGCGCGAGATCGCCATCTGGATCAGGCCCGCCGCCATCGGCGCCAGCAAGGCCACCGCGAGGCGCGGCAGCCAGCCGACAGGCTGGCCGTTCTCGTCGCGGCCGCCGAAGAACATCGCGAAATTGGCCAGCGCCGAGATCGCGCCGGCCATCGTCGCGGAAATGGTGGAAATCAACGTGTCGCGGTGTTTGACGTGGGCCAGCTCGTGCGCCATCACGCCGCGCAGCTCGCGGTAGTCCAGCATGCGCATGATGCCGCTGGTGGCGGCCACCGCGGCGTTTTCCGGGTCGCGTCCGGTGGCGAAGGCGTTCGGCTGCTCCTCGTGGATCACGTAGACGCGCGGCATCGGCAGGCCGGCGCGCTGCGCCAGCTCGGCCACCATGCCGTAGAACTCCGGCGCGCTGCTGGCGTCCACTTCCTGCGCGTTGTACATCGACAGCACCATGCGGTCGGAATTCCACCAGGCGAACAGATTCATGCCGCCGCCGAACAGCAGCGCCAGCAACATGCCGCCCTTGCCGCCTATCAGGCCGCCGATCAGGACGAACAAGGCCATGATCGCGGCCATCAGCACCGTGGTCTTGAGCCAGTTGTCGTTCATGCTTTCCTTTCGAACCCGCTGTTTTACATCAGGCTTAGTGCGTCAAACGCCCAAACGGGTTCCCGCCGGCAGGCTCTTGCCGGCGACGAAGTCGCGCGCGGCCAGCCGCTTGCCGCCGGCGGCCTGCAGCAGGGCGACGCGCACCAGGCCTTGCCCGGCGCCGACCAACACCCCGTCGGCGTCGGCCGACACGACAACGCCCGGCTCGGCCGAGCCGGCCTCGGCGCTCGCCATCCACAGCTTCAGCGGCTCGCCGCCAAGCTGGGTGAAGGCGCCCGGCGCCGGATTGTAGGCGCGGATCGCCCGGGCGACGTCCTCGGCCGGCAGCGTCCAGTCCACCTCGGCCTCGGCCTTGGACAGCTTCTGCGCGTAGGTGACGCCGTCCTCCGGCTGCCGTTGCGGCCGGATCGCGTCCAGCCGGCCCAGCGTCTCGACGATGGCCTGGGCGCCGCAGGCGGCCAGCTTGTCGTGCAGCGTGGCGGCGGTCTCGTCGGCGGCGATCGCCACCGGGTGCACGCTCAGCATGTCGCCGGTGTCCAGGCCGACGTCCATCTGCATGATGGTGATGCCGGTCTCGCCGTCGCCCGCCAGGATCGCGCGCTGGATCGGCGCGGCGCCGCGCCAGCGCGGCAACAGCGACGCGTGGATGTTCAGGCAGCCGCGCGCCGGGATTTCCAGCACGTCCTGCGGCAGGATCAGGCCGTAGGCGGCCACCACCATCACATCGGCGCCGACGTCGCGCAGCATCTGCTGCGCCTCGAGGTTGCCGCGCAGCTTTTCCGGCTGTTCGACGCGCAAGCCGTGGGCCAGCGCCACTTCCTTGACCGGGCTCGGCTTCAGCTTCATGCCGCGGCCGGCCGGCCGGTCCGGCTGGGTCAACACCAGCGCGATCTGGTGGCCGGCGGCTATCAGCTCGCGCAGCGCGGCGGCGGCGAATTCCGGCGTACCGGCGAAAATCAGTTTCATCGTTCGGACTTTCCGCTACGAGCCTGTTTATGATCTTTTTGCGGCATCGGCGGTTTTCTGCCGGACGCAGGGCGCGGAAAACGGCCCGCCGCAGTGTCGCTCACTGCAAGGGGCGTTTGACAAAGCCATGCGCCGGCAGAAAACGGCCCCGAAGGGCAATCCAGCCTGCAGGCTGGACTGCGATGCTCGTAAAAAAGATCATAAACAGGCTCTAATGACAACGGCGCCGTCGCGCGGCGCCGCCAACTCCATGCCGTTCGGCCGGAGATTACATATTCTGTTTTTCGCGCTTCTTCAGCTTGGTCTTGATCCGTTGCTGCTTCATCTGCGACAGCCGTTCGACGAAGACCACGCCGTTCAGGTGATCGATCTCGTGCTGGATGCAGATCGCCAGCAGGCCGTCGGCCTCCAGCTCGTACGGCTTGCCGTCGCGGCCCAACGCCTTCACCCTGACGTGCTCGGCGCGGGTCACCTTGTCGTAGATGCCGGGCACCGACAGACAGCCTTCCTCGTAGACGGTCTCCCCGTCCTTCTCGACGATTTCCGGGTTGATGAACACGCGGCGCTCGTCACGCTCCTCCGAGATGTCCATCACCACCAGCCGGTAGTGGTAATCGACCTGGGTGGCCGCCAGACCGATGCCCTTGGCCTCGTACATCGTTTCGAACATGTCGTCGATCTGCTGCTGCAACGCGGCATCGAAAACCTCCACCGGCTTGGCCACGGTGTGCAGTCTCTCGTCCGGGTAATGCAAAATGTTCAACAGCGCCATTGCTTTTCATTCACTCCAAGTTGTCGTATCGCTGCGCCCGCGCCGATAATAGAGCCATCCGACGCAGCTTTCGTTCCGTTCCTGCCCCAGGCGCCCGCCTGGCGGCAACAAAAATGGGATTCATCCTTATGCGTAATCGCATTATATCGCTTGCGCTGCTTCTGGGGCTGGTCTCGCCGGCCTTTTCCGACGATCTGACGCTGAAATCCAACGCGCCGACACGCTATACCGTGGGCCGGGGCGACACGCTGTGGGGCATAGCGGGCCGCTATCTGAACAGCCCATGGCAATGGCCGCAGCTGTGGCGGATGAACCGCGGCCAGGTCCGCAATCCGCACTGGATCTATCCCGGCGACGTGCTGGTGCTCGACTACGCCGACGGACAGCCCAGGCTGTCGCTGGCCATGGACGTCCAGCGCGAGGTCAAGCTGTCGCCGCAGGTCCGGCCGGAACAGCTGGACCGCGCGATCTCCAGCATTCCCGCCGACGCGATCGAACCGTTCCTGGTCCGCCCGCTAGTGGTCGACGCGCAACAATTCGCCACCGGCCCGCGGTTGGTGGCCGGGCCGGACGAGCACCTCAGCATCAGCAGCGGCGACCGCGTCTACGCCAGCGGCGTCGGCGAAACCGGCACCTGGCAGGCCTATCGGCTGGGCAAGGAGCTGGTCGACCCGGACAGCAAGGAAGTGCTCGGCATCGAAGCGGTATATGGTGGCGATTTGATCGTTGACAAGCTGCGCCCCGACATCCAGTCGATGACCGTCGGCCGCGTCGCCGGCGAGGTGCTGGTCGGCGACCACCTGGTGCGCGCGCCGCAGGAACAATTCGTCAGCTATGTGCCGCACAGCCCGCCCGGCGGCCTGCGCGGCAAGATCATCTCCACCTACAAGGGCATAGACGGCGCCGCCCAGTATTCGACGGTGGCCGTCAACCTGGGCCGCCGCCAGGGCATGGAGCCCGGTCTGGTGTTCGGCGTGTTCAAGAAGGGCGGCGACATCGAGATCGTCGGCGCCGACGGCAAAAAGCGCCAGGCCCAGCTGCCGACCGAGCAGGCCGGCAAACTGTTCGTCTACCGCGTGTTCGACCGCGTATCCTACGCGCTGGTGCTGGACAGCCGAGGCGCCATCTACGTCGGCGACGGCATCGCCTCACCGGAAAGCGAATGAACGAGAGTATCGAAGACTGGCTGCGGCTGGCGCTGACCCCCGGCATCGGCCCGCTGGGCTTTCTAAAACTGATAGACGCCTTCGGCTCCGCCCGCCACGCCGTCGCCGCCCGAGCCGCCCAGACCGAGAAACTGGTGGGCCGCGAGGCGGCCGAGGCGCTGCGGGACGGCGCGGCCGACGAGGCGGTCGGCGCCGCCCTGGCCTGGGCAGACGGCGACGGCTGCCACCTGATCACGCTGCTGGACGCCGATTATCCGCCGCAGCTGGCCGAGGCCGCGTCGCCGCCGCCGCTGCTGTTCGCCCGCGGCCGACGCGAGCTGCTCTCGCGGACCATGCTGGCCATCGTCGGCAGCCGCGCCGCCACGCCGCAGGGCAAGCGCAACGCCGAGGACTTTTCGTCGGCGCTGGCCCGCCACGGCTACACCATCGTCAGCGGTCTGGCCAGCGGCATAGACGCCGCCGCCCATCAGGGCGCGCTGGCGCAGCCGGCGTCCACCGTCGCGGTGATCGGCACCGGCATCGACCGCGTCTATCCGGCGGCCAACCGCCAGCTGGCGCACCGCATCGCCGTCGAAGGCCTGATCCTGTCCGAATTCCCGCTGGGCATGGGGCCGCTGGCCGGCCACTTCCCGCGCCGCAACCGCATCATCGCCGGCCTGGCCCGGGGCTGTCTGGTGGTGGAGGCCGGCATCGCGTCCGGCTCCTTGATCAGCGCGCGGCTGGCGATGGAGAACAACCGCGACGTGATGGCGATACCCGGCAATATACACAACGCCCAGGCCCGCGGCTGCCACCGGCTGATCCGCGACGGCGCGCGCCTGGTCGAAAGCCCGGACGACGTGCTGGACGAAATCGGCCGCCTGTCCGCCGCGCCGCCGACGCCCCCCGCCACCCCGCCGCAGGCCACGCCGCTGCTGGCCGCGATGGGCTGGGAGCCGGTGCTGGCCGAGTCGCTGGCGGCCCCGCTCGGGTTGACGGCCGGGGAGGTTTACGCGATGCTGCTCGAACTGGAGCTGGACGGCCAGGTCGCCAGCCTCGCCGGCGGCCGCTTCCAGCGTCTGGCACAACTCTGAACGCCCGGCGTTCCATCATGAAAAATACCGATGTTTGACGTACTCACCTATTTATTCGAGCAATACAGCGATCCGGCTGCCTTCGGCGACCGTTCCGCGTTGACCCGGCAGCTGAACGCCGTCGGCTTCGACGACGACGACATCGGCGAAGCGCTGGACTGGCTGGACAGCGTCGGTTCGACCAGCGTCGAGGCCTATGCCGGCGCCGACGACGGCGACGGCCTGCGCGTCTACGCCGCCAGCGAGCTAGAGCATCTGCCGGCCGACGTGCGCGGCCTGATCCGCTTTCTGGAAGACAACGGCGCGCTGACCCCGTCCCAGCGCGAGATGGTGATAGACCGACTGCTGGAGCTGGACAGCGAAGAGCTGGATGTCGACAACGCCAAACTCTTGGTGCTGATGGTGTTGTGGGCGCAACAGGCCGAGCTGCCGATATTGCTGGGCGAAGCGCTGCTGGAAGCCGTGCACGGCGAGCCGACCATGCAATAACTTGTCAGGCCCCGCGCCGCGGCTTAACATGCCGCCGTCCGGCAAACCGGCTTTTCGCGACCAAGAGCGCCCTTGCGCTCTTGTTTCGTTTGACGGATATAACAAGATGTGTCCGCCGGAGACTCCGGCAATGGAATATTGAAAAGACAACATGCCCACCAGCCTCCTGATCGTCGAGTCGCCCTCGAAGGCGAAAACGCTGAAGAAATACCTGGGCCCGGACTTCGAAGTCCTGGCCTCCTACGGCCACGTGCGCGATCTGGTGCCGAAGAACGGCGCCGTCGATCCGGAAAAAGACTTCGCGATGAAGTACCAGCTGATCGCGCGCAACAGCAAACACGTCGACGCCATCGTCAGCGCGGTGCGCGAAGCCGACCACGTCTATCTGGCGACTGACCCGGACCGCGAAGGCGAGGCCATTTCCTGGCACTTGGTGCAGATCCTCAACAGCAAGAAGCTGCTGAAGGACAAGACCGCCCAGCGCGTGGTGTTCCACGAGATCACCAAGAACGCGGTGCTGGACGCGATCCAGAACCCGCGCGACATCGCGCAGGATCTGGTGGACGCGCAGCAGGCGCGCCGCGCGCTGGACTATCTGGTGGGCTTCAATCTGTCGCCGCTGTTGTGGAAGAAGATACGCCGCGGCCTGTCCGCCGGCCGCGTGCAGAGCCCGGCGCTAAGGCTGATCTGCGAGCGCGAGAACGAGATCAAGGCCTTCGTCCAGCAGGAATACTGGTCGGTCCATCTCGACAGCCACAAGAGCCGCACCAAGTTCTCGGCCAAGCTGACCACGCTCGCCGGCAAGAAGCTCGACCAGTTCGACATCCCGAACGAGGCCGAGCAGGCGTCGGTGCTGGCCCGGCTGCAAGGCCTGCCGGCCACCGTCGGCACCATCGAGAAGAAAAAGAAATCGCGCAGCCCCGCCGCGCCGTTCACCACCTCGACGCTGCAGCAGGAGGCCGTGCGCAAGCTGGGCATGACCACCGACCGCGCGATGCGCACCGCGCAGCAGCTGTACGAGGGCATGGACATCGGCCAGGGCACCGTCGGTCTGATCACCTATATGCGTACCGACTCGGTGGTGCTGGCCAATGAGGCGGTCGAGGAAATCCGCGGCTACATCGGCCTGAAATGGGACGCCGACTACCTGCCGAAAAACCCGGTCGCGTACAAGAGCAAGGCCAAGAACGCTCAGGAGGCACACGAGGCGATCCGCCCGACTTCCATTCTGCGCACGCCGGAGATGGTCAAGCCCTTCCTGACCACCGACCAGTTCAAGCTGTACGACATGATCTGGAAACGGACGCTGGCCTGCCAGATGGCCCCGGCCCGCTTCGACACCACCAGCGTCGACATCCTGGTCGGCGAAGGCGTGTTCCGCGCCAGCGGCCAGGTGCAGACCTTCGCCGGCTTCCTCGCCGTCTACGAAGAGGACGTCGACGACGCCGAGGACGAGGACAACGCCAAGCTGCCGGCGCTGACCGAGGGCGAGGACCTGCCGGTCGACAAGCTGTACGGCGAACAGCACTTCACCCAGCCCCCGCCGCGCTTCTCCGAAGCCAGCCTGGTCAAGGCGCTGGAAGAATTCGGCATCGGCCGGCCGTCGACATACGCCAGCATCATCTCGACGCTGAAGGACCGCGAATACGTGATCCTGGACAAGAAGCGCTTCCTGCCGACCGACACCGGCGACATCGTCAACAAGTTCCTGACCGAGCACTTCGCCCAGTACGTCGACTACAACTTCACCGCCAAGCTGGAGAACCAGCTGGACGAGATCGCCAACGGCGGCCGTCAGTGGGTACCGGTGATGGACACCTTCTGGAAGGGCTTCAAGAAGCAGATCGACGAGAAGGAAAGCATCTCCCGCGCCGAGGTCACCACCGAAAGCCTGGACGAAGCCTGCCCGAAATGCGGCCAGCCGCTGTCGATCAAGTTCGGCAAGCGCGGCCGCTTCATCGCCTGCACCGGCTATCCGGAATGCGATTACACCCGCAACCTGGGCGAGACGGCCGAGCAGGCCGCCGAGGAAGCCGAGGCGCCGACGGTGATCGAAGGCCGCTCCTGCCCGGACTGCGGCGGCGAGCTGCACATCAAGAAGGGCCGCTACGGCAAGTTCATCGGCTGCGCCAACTATCCGAAGTGCAAGCACATCGAACCGCTGGAGAAGCCGCGCGAGACCGGCGTCACCTGCCCGGAATGCAAGACCGGCCAGCTGATCGAACGCAAGAGCCGCTACGGCAAGCTGTTCTACAGCTGCAACACCTATCCGAAGTGCAAGTACGCGACGTGGAATCCGCCGATCGCCGAGCCGTGCCCGAAGTGCAACTGGCCGATCCTGACGATCAAGACCACCAAGCGCCGCGGCACCGAGAAGGTGTGCCCGCAGAAGGAATGCGGCTACGCCGAGCAGATCGCGCCGCCGGAAGGCAAGGACGCGGCGCCCGCCGAAGAGGCGTAAGCCCGACCGCCGAAACCGCTCCCCCGGGAGCGGTTTTTTTACGTTCGCCGCCCCTGAAAAGGCCAAGGCCCCGCTAGCGGGGCCTTGGCCTTTTCAACACGCGGACGCGGTCAGCCGAACAGCACGATGCCCCAGACCGTGGCCAGGTTGATCAGGCCAAGCAGCTGGGCGGCGCTGCCCATGTCCTTGGCCCGCTTGGCCAGCGGATGGCGCTCCAGCGAGGTATGGTCCACCGCCGCCTCTATCGCCGAGTTCAGCAATTCGATGATCAGCGTGGCCAGGCTGCTGGCCACCAGCATCGCGCGCGCCAGCGGCGCGGCGTGGATCAGGAAGGCCAGCGGGATCAGGATCAGCGCCAATATCGTCAGCTGGCGGAAGGCGTCCTCGTGGCGGAACGCCGCCTTCATGCCGTCCAGCGAGTAGCCGAAGGCGTTGATCAGCCGCGTCAGCCCGGTCTTGCCCTTGAACGGGCTCTCCTGCAGTTTTCCCATCATCGCTCCACGGCGTCAGGCGGACCTCAGTGCTGGCAGCGCCGCTCCAGCGCGTCGATGTACAGTCCGGCGACATTGATGTCGGTCTGATCCATGATCTCGCGGAAGCAGGTCGGGCTGGTGACGTTGACCTCGGTCAGATAGTTGCCGATCACGTCGAGGCCGGCCAGCAGGATGCCGCGCTTCTTCAGCTCCGGCGCCACCGTTTCGACGATCTCGCGGTCGCGCGCCGTCAACGGCCGCGCCTCGCCGCGGCCGCCCGCCGCCAGATTGCCGCGGGTCTCGCCGGCGGCAGGAATCCGCGCCAGGCAGTAGTCGACCGGCACGCCGTCTATCACCAGGATGCGCTTGTCGCCGTCGCGGATCTCGGGAATGTAGCGCTGCGCCATCACCGTGCGCTTGCCGCGCCAGGTGATGGTCTCGATGATCACCGACAGATTCGGATCGTCCGGCTTGACGCGGAAGATGCTTTCGCCGCCCATGCTGTCCAGCGGCTTCAGGATCACGTCCTGGTGCTGGTTGACGAAGGCGCGCAGCCGCTGCGCCTCGCCGCTGATCAGCGTCGGCGAGGTCAGCTCCGGGAAGTTCAGGATGGCCAGCTTTTCATTGAAATCCCGCAAGGCCTGGCCGCTGCTGAACACCTTGACGCCCTGCGCCTCGGCCAGCGTGAACAGCTGGGACGCGTACAGATACTCCAGGTCGAACGGCGGGTCCTTGCGCATCACCACCGCGCTGAACGCGGTCAGCGGCTGGCGCAGCGTCTGTCCAAGCCGATACCACTGCGGCCGTTCGTCGGTGATCGCGAGATCGCGGGCATCGATCTGCAGCCGGCCGCCCTCGACCGACAGCTGTTGCGACTCGGCGAAACTGATGGCGTGGCCGCGGCGGTGCGCCTCCTCCATCATCGCGAAGGTGGTGTCCTTGTATATCTTGAAGTGTTCCAGCGGGTCGGCAATAAACAAGATGCGCATGGTGGTGCTCCAGGGTTATTCGGCGTCCGGATCGGTGGCTTCCAGCTCCAGCGCCGACGCCAGCAGCGCCAGGCGCGAGATCACGCCATAGGCGTAAAAGCGGTTCGGCGCGCAGTCGGGCAGGCCTTTGCGGTCCGGCAGACACGGCGTTTCAAACGACAGCGGCACGAAATGCATGCCCGGCGCGTTCAGGTTCTCGTCTATGCCGCGGCCGGTATGGACGCGGTAGAAGCCGCCGATCACGTAGCGGTCCATCATGTAGACCACCGGCTCGGCCACCGCCTCGTTGACGGTCTCGAAGGTGTATACGCCCTCCTGGACGATGACCTCGGACACCTCCAGGCCTTCCTTGACCACCGACATCTTGTTGCGCGCCTTGCGGTTCAGGCCTATCACCTCGTCCGGACTCTTGACGCTCATCACGCCCATGCCGTAGGTGCCGGCGTCGGCCTTGACGATGACGAAGGGGTCGTTGTCTATGCCGTATTCGCGGTATTTGCGGCGGATCTTGTCCAGCATCTGCGACACCGTTTCGGCCAGCTGCTCCTCGCCGGTGCGGGCATGGAAGTCCAGGCCGCCGCAACTGGCGAAGTAGGGATTGATGGTCCACGGATCGATGGAGATCAGCCGCGCGAACTCGTCGCTGACCCGGTTGTAGGCCTCGAAATGATGGGTCTTGCGCCGCACCGCCCAGCCGGCGTGCAGCGGCGGCAGCAGCGTCTGCTCCAGATTCTTCAGCATGTCGGGGATGCCGGCCGACAAGTCGTTGTTCAGCAGCAGCACGCAGGGATTGAAGCCGTCGGCCAGCGCCACGCGGTTGCCGCGGCGCTCCAGCGGCTCCAGCGTCAGCGTGTCGCCGTTCGCGGTGACCAGCTCGGTCGGCTCGGTGATTTCCGGATTCAGCGAACCGAGCCGGACTTTCAGGCCGGCCTGCTCGAAGATATGCACCAGCGTGGCGACGTTCTGCAGGTAGAAGGTGTTGCGGGTGTGGTTTTCCGGAATCAGCAGGATGCTGCGCGCCTCCGGACACACCTTGTCCACCGCGCTCTGCGCCGCCTGCACCGCCAGCGGCAGGAATTCGGGATTCAGATTGTTGTGGCCGCCGGGAAACAGATTCATGTCGACCGGCGCCAGCTTGAAACCGCTGTTGCGCAGGTCCACCGAGCCGTAGAACGGCGTCGCGTGCGCGTGCCATTGGCTGCGGAACCAATGCTCGATCTGCGGCTGCGCCGCCAGGATGCGGCTTTCCAGCTCGTGGAGCGGACCGGTGAGAGCGGTGGCCAGGTGCGGTACGGGTGACATGGACTCCCCTTGGAACTGACGTTGAATTCGCTAATGGTGGGGGTGGCGGCGACCATATTCAAGTGCCGGCGCGCAATGGACGCCGGCCGGCAACGGGACGCCGACCCCGCCGGCTTCGATTCAGGTCGCCCGGAGCGTCCGCGCCCCCCGTCATCCGCGCGGCAAAGACCCTCATCATACAAACAAAAAGGCGCCGCGAAACGCGGCGCCTGCTAAAAACGCGAATCCGGACCGGCTACAGCGGCCATGCCTCGCCATAGGCCTCGAAGTAGATGTCCTTCAGCGAGTCCCAGTCGAAGAAGTGGTTCTGGCAGCCCGGCGTCGTGACCTTGATCGCGCCGATCACATTGGCCAGCCGGCCGGTGATCTTCCAGTCGACGCCGCGGCTGATGCCCCACAGCAGGCCGGCCCGGAACGCGTCGCCGCAACCCATCGGGTCCACCGGCTTGATCGGCATCTGCACGCGCGGAATCAGGTGCACGGTATCATCGACATAGATCTCCGCGCCCTTGGAGCCGCGGGTGACGATCAGCGCCTTGACCTTCTTGCGCAGGTCGTCGACGGTCAGGCCGGCGCGCTCGCGCATCAGCTCGCTCTCGTAATCGTTGATCGCCACGTAGCTGGCCAGCTCGACGATCTCGTGGATCTCGTCGCGCGACAGCAACGGCAGCTCCTGGCCCGGATCGAAGATGAACGGGATGCCGGCCGCGGCCAGCTCTCGCGAGTGCTGGATGAAGGCGGTGTAGCCTCCCGGCGACAGAATGGCCAGTTCGATCGGGTCCTCGATGTCCGCCACGTGATTCTCGGTGGCGAAGTCCATCGCGCCCGGGTGGAAGGCCATCAGCTGGTTGCCGTCCTTGTCGGCAATGCCGAAGCATTGCGGGGTATACTGCTTGCGGATCAGACGGATGAAGCGGTCATCGACGCCCACCCGTTTCAGGTGTTGCCGGTACGGTTCGAAGTCCTCGCCGACCACGCCCATCACGATCGGCTTTTCGCCCAGCAGGCACAGGCTGTAAGCGATGTTGCCGGCCATGCCGCCGAATTCGCGGCGCATCGTCGGCGCCAGGAAGGTGGTGGAAATCTTGTGCAGCTGATCCGGCAGGATCTGGCTGTCAAAACGGCCGTGAAACGAGAACAGGGTATCGTATGCGAGCGCCCCGCAGACGAGGATAGACATGCCCACTCCGCAAAGAAATCAATCGAACATTTTAACATGAAGTTTGTTTACGCCGCACCTGTGCCGGGCGCAAGTGGCGGAAACGCAAGACAATTCCAACGACATCACAGGAAACGCCGATGAACTCGAAACGCTTTCTCGCCACCCTGCTGCTGGCCGCGCTGCCGCTGGCCGCCGGCGCCGCCCCGACGCTGGAACAGAGCCGCTTCGCCGACCTGAGCGCCAAGCCGGTCGCGCTGTCCGCCTACAAGGGCAAGGTGACGGTGCTGAACTTCTGGGCCACCTGGTGTGGCCCGTGCCGCGAGGAGATGCCGATGCTGAATGGCCTGCGCAAGAAGCTCGCGTCGAAGGGCGTCGAGATCGTCGGCGTGGCGCTGGACAGCAAGGAGCAGGTCGAACCGTTCGTCAAGCAGCTGAAGATAGGCTACCCGATCCTGCTCGGCAACGACGACACGCTGGACCTGATGCGCGCCCTCGGCAACAAGACCGGCGGCCTGCCGTACACGCTGGTGCTGGACCGCCAGGGCAAGGTGGCGGCGACGCTGACCGGCAAGCTGGACGAGAAGAAGCTGGAAGCGGCGGTCAGGCCGTATCTGTAATCCTTCCCTCCCCCTCTCCCCCGGCCCCTCTCCCGCGAGGGGAGAGGGGGGACGCGCCGATGTCGTTTTATCGGCCGGATTCCCTCCGCCGCGCAAACTCAAGGCATCGACGCCGAGACTAGCCCCTCTCCCGCGAGGAGTGAGGGGCCCGCGCGCCGACGTCGTTTTATCGGCCGGACTTCCCTTCGCCGCGCAAGCTCAAGGCATCGACGCTGAGGCCAGCCCCTCCCCCGCGAGGAGTGAGGGGGCCGCGCGCCGACGTCGTTTTATCGGCCGGACTTCCCTTCGCCCCGCAAACTCAAGACATCGACGCCGAGGCCAGCCCCTCTCCCCTCACGGGAAAGCGGTTGGGGAGGAGGGAACGTTCCGATGTCGTTTACCGGCCGGCCCTCCCTCCCCAGCGCAAGCTCAAGACATCGACGCCGAGACCAGCCCCTCTCCCCTCGCGGGAGAGGGGTTGGGGAGAGGGGGACGCGCCGACATCGTTTTATCGGCCGGACTCCCTCCGCTGCGCAAACTCAAGACATCAACGCCGAGACTAGCCCCTCTCCCCTCGCGGGAGAGGGGTTGGGGAGAGGGGGCGGCGCAAAGCCGCCTGCTCGATCAACTCCGCCATCGCCTCCGGCACCGTCGGTTCCAGCAGCCAATACCGCCGGCAGTCGTCGGTGCGGCCCATCCAGCCGCCCTCCACCAGCTCGCGCCGGATCAACACGTGGTCGCCGAAGGCCTCCAGCGCGCGGATCGCCGCGTTGGCGGCCGGCTCGTCCCACGCCTCGCCGCGCGGCAGGCCGGCCCACAGCGCCCACAGGCAGGCGCGCTGTTCGCTGAATTTCTTCGGCCAGCGCGCCAGCCGGCCTTCGGCGTCGAAGTGGCGCAACAGCCGCCGGGTTTCAACCGACATGGCTTTCGCTTCGGCCGGAACGGGGCGATCGTGCTCGGCGCGCAGATGCTGGAAGTTCTGGAAGCCGGCGGCGCGCGCCAGCATATTGAGGATTTGCAGATGGCCGGGCGGCCGCGCCTCCTCGACCCACTGCTGTTTCAGCGAACGGGCAAGGGATGAGATGTCGCTGCTGTAGAACGGATAAACGGTGCGAGACATGGTTCGAATCCTGTCTGCGTGCCAAGTCGGGGGAAGGACTGCCGCGGTCGCCGTTGCGGCCTGGCACGGAGTTCGAGCCAAGCATCGGAGGTATTGCAAGCCAAGACAGGTTTAGCGTGGCGAAATCGCCGGCGACGCCTGGGTGAACTGTTGACCCGCCCCCATGCTATCACCATGAAACGGCGACTGCCAAGCAGGCGGCGACGCCGATGAAAAAAGCCGACGCTCACGCGTCGGCTTTTTCTCGGACTGCGGGCTGCCTCACTCCAGGCGGCCGTGGCACTGCTTGTACTTCTTGCCGCTGCCGCACGGGCACGGATCATTGCGGTTGATCCGCAGGCCCTGCGAGGCCAGCGCTTCCGGCGACAAGGGATTGTCCTCGTCGTTGCCCAGCGCCGAACCCGGCTCGGCGTGCTGCATCTCGAAATCCTGCAGCGAATGCGGCTCGACCGCGTCGACGTCGTCCTGACCGCGGATCTGCACCGTCATCAGCACCTGCACCACGCTGCGCTTGATGCGGTCCAGCATGTCGGCGAACAGCTCGAAGGCTTCGCGCTTGTATTCCTGCTTCGGGTTCTTCTGCGCGTAGCCGCGCAGATGGATGCCCTGGCGCAGATGGTCCATCGCCGCCAGGTGCTCGCGCCAGTGGTTGTCCAGCATCTGCAGCACCAGGCTGCGCTCGAACTGGCGCATCACGCCGTCGCCGGCCTGCTCGACCTTGGCCTGGTAGGCGGCGGTGGCCAGCTCGACGATGCGCTGGCGGATGTGGTCGATGTCCAGATTCGGCTCGGCCTTGATCCACTCGGCCACCGGCGCGTCCAGCAGGAAGTCGGACGACAGCGTCTTCTCCAGGCCGACCAGATCCCACTGCTCCTCAAGCGACTCCGGAGGCAGGTGCAGGTCGACCAGATCGGAAATCACGCCTTCGCGCATATTGACGACCACGTCGGACACGTCGTCCTCGACCAGTATCTCGCTTCGCTGCTGGTAGATCACCTTGCGCTGATCGTTGGCGACGTCGTCGTATTCCAGCAATTGCTTGCGGATGTCGAAGTTGCGGCCTTCCACCTTGCGCTGGGCGTTCTCGATCGAGCGGCTGACCCACGGGTGCTCGATGGCCTCGCCTTCCGGCATTTTCAGCCGGTCCATGATCGCGGCGACGCGGTCGGACGCGAAGATGCGCAGCAGCGGATCTTCCAGGCACAGGTAGAAGCGGGACGAGCCCGGATCGCCCTGGCGGCCGGAACGGCCGCGCAGCTGGTTGTCGATGCGGCGCGACTCGTGGCGTTCGGTGCCGACGATGTGCAGGCCGCCGGCTTCCAGCACCGCGGCGTGGCGCTGTTTCCACTCGACGCGGATCGCTTCGACCTTGGCGTTCTTGTCGGCGTCGGACAGGCTGTCGTCGCCGCGCACCGCCTTGATTTCCGGTTCCGGGTTGCCGCCGAGCACGATGTCGGTGCCGCGGCCGGCCATATTGGTGGCGACGGTGATCATGCCGGGACGGCCGGCCTGCACGACGATGTCGGCCTCGCGGGCGTGTTCCTTGGCGTTCAGCACATTATGCGGCAACTTGGCCTGGGACAGCAGATTGGCCACCAGCTCGGAGTTCTCGATGCTGGTGGTGCCCACCAGCACCGGCTGGCCGCGCTCGTGGCAATCCTTGATGTCGGCCAGGATGGCGTCGTACTTCTCCTTGGCGGAGCGGTAGACCTTGTCCTGCGAATCCTTGCGGATCATCGGCTTGTTGGTCGGAATCACCACGGTTTCCAGATTGTAGATGCTCTGGAATTCGTAGGCCTCGGTGTCGGCGGTGCCGGTCATGCCGGACAGCTTGCCGTACAGGCGGAAGTAGTTCTGGAAGGTGATCGACGCCAGCGTCTGGTTCTCGCGGTTGATCTCGACGCCTTCCTTGGCCTCGACGGCCTGGTGCAGGCCGTCCGACCAGCGGCGGCCGGCCATCAGGCGGCCGGTGAATTCGTCGACGATCACCACCTCGCCGTCCTGCACCACGTAGTGCTGGTCGATGTGGAACAACGAGTAGGCGCGCAGCGCGGCCATCAGGTGGTGCATCAGCGTGATGTTGGTCGCCGAATACAGGCTGTCGCCGTCCTTCAACAGGCCCAGGCGGGTCAGGATGTCTTCGCTGTGCTCGTGGCCGGCTTCGGACAGCAGCACGGTGTGCGCCTTTTCGTCGACCCAGTAGTCGCCTTCGCCCTCTTCAGTCTCCTGGCGGACCAGCAGCGGCGGCACCGCGTTCATCCGCTGGTACAGGTCGATATTGTCCTCGGCCGGGCCGGAGATGATCAGCGGCGTGCGCGCCTCGTCGATCAGGATGGAGTCCACTTCGTCGACCACGGCGAAAGCCAGCTTGCGCTGCACTTTTTCCTCGGTGCTGAACACCATGTTGTCGCGCAGGTAGTCGAAGCCGAATTCGTTGTTGGTGCCGTAGGTGATGTCGCAGGCGTAGGCGGCCTGCTTGTCGTCATGGGCCATCTGCGACAGGTTCACGCCGACCGACAGGCCGAGGAAGTTGTACAGCGGCGCCATGATGCCGGCGTCGCGGCTGACCAGGTAGTCGTTGACGGTCACCACGTGGACGCCGTCGCCGGTCAGCGCGTTCAGGTAGACGGCCAGCGTGGCGACCAGGGTCTTGCCCTCGCCCGTCTTCATTTCGGGAATCTTGCCGTGGTGCAGCGCCATGCCGCCGATCAGCTGCACGTCGAAGTGGCGCATGCCCATCACGCGGCGCGAGGCCTCGCGGCAGACGGCGAACGCCTCCGGCAGCAGGCCGTCCAGCGTTTCGCCCTTGCCGAGCCGGTCGCGGAATTCCTGGGTCTTGGCGGCCAGCGCCTCGTCGGACAGGGCTTGCATGTCCTGTTCCAGGGCATTGATGCGTTCCACCGTCTGGCGGAACTGCTTCAGCAGACGATCGTTGCGGCTGCCGAACACCTTCTTGAGTAGCGAAGAAATCATGTAGTCGAATCCAGAAACCAGCGGGCCGGAAAGAGTGTCCGCAAAAAATGCTGAAAAGTGTAGCACATTCGCAGACAAGGTTATGGGGGCAACCATGTCCGACATCAAGAGGAGGCCGCAAAAGCAGTGTTGGTTTTCGGCGACTCAAACTAGAGCAAACGCTCGATTCAATTGACCGAACCATTAATGCAATCTAAATATTGACCGACGATAATCCGCGACTTTATCCCGGCTACGGCCCTTCACAGGAGAGACAATGGACAGGCGGCAATTTTTGAAATGGGGCAGTTTCCTGACGGTATCGACAGCCAGCAGCGGCCTCACCGGCTGTTTCGACGGCGGCTCCGGCACCAACGCGATGGCCCAGAACCTGAATGCCGCCGGCAGGGGTTTCAGCCTCGGCGTGGCCTCCGGCGACCCGCGGCCGGACAGCATCGTGCTGTGGACCCGCGTCGACGGCGGCGACGGCGCGACGGCGCAGAACGTCACCGTGCAGCTGTCGGACAGGGCCGACTTCTCCCGCTTGCTGGTCAACCAGCCGCTGTCCGCCGATCCGGGCTGGGACTACACGGTGCGCCACAAGGTGACCGGCCTCGCCAGCGCCACCACCTATTACTACCGCTTCCTGTCCGGCCGCAACGTCAGCGCCGCCGGCCGCACCAAGACCGCGCCGGCCGCCGGCACGCCGCTGTCGCAGCTGAAGTTCGCCTACATCACCTGCCAGGACTGGAGCGTCAACCACTGGGGCGCCTTCGACGAGATCGCCCAGCTGGACCTGGACTTCGTCATGCACGTCGGCGACTACATCTACGAAACCGTCGGCGCCGGTTTCCAGACCGGCAACAACGAGACCCGCCATCCGCCGCTGACGCTGCCGAACGGCACCCGGCGGGCCGACGGCGCGATCTACGCCACCACGCTGGCCGACTACCGCTACCTGTACAAGAGCTATCGCGCCGACCCCCGCATCCAGGCACTGCACGCCAATTTCCCGGTGATCTCGATCTGGGACGACCACGAGTTCTCCGACGACTGCTGGCAGGATCGCCAGGTCTACTACCCCGGCGACGACAGCGTGCCCAACACGCCGCGCCGCCGCAGCGCCAACCAGGCCTGGTTCGAATACACGCCGGCCGATGTCCAGCTGAACCTGGCCAACCCGTCGTTCCAGAACATCCAGATCTACCGCAGCTTCGCCTTCGGCAACCTGGCCACGCTGGTGATGACCGACCAGCGGCTGTACCGCGCCGACCACATCATCCCGGAAACCGCGGTGCCGAACACCGGCCTGGCCAATCTGGGCAGCCGCTACTTCGTGCCGAAGGCGACGCTGGCCCAGGCCGAGGCCGCCAAGATCGCCGCGGCCGGCGGCGACCTGCAGCCGGTGTCCATCCTCGGCGACAGCCAGCGCGCCTGGTGGCAGCAGCAGATGCAGGGCGCCGCCACCACCTGGCGGCTGTGGGGCAACGAGGTGTCGCTGCTCAGAATGGGCGTGGACGGCACGATGGCGGTGGCGGGCCTGTTGGAGCAGGGCCTGTCGGCCTCGCTGGCGCAGAACTTCGGCCTGAATCTCGGCGCCGCCCAGCAGCAACAGCTGAGCGGCGCGCTGTACCTGGACCTGAAGGCGGCCGACACCAGCGGCGCGACGCCGGTGCTGAGCTACGCCAACACCCAGCCACTGCTGGCCAGCCTAAGCGGCGGCGCCATCGGAGCCGGCGTATTCGCCGCCGCGGTGAAACCGGCGCTGGACGCCAATCTGCCGCCGACGATGCTGCTGAACCAGTATATCCTCAACGCCGACCAGTGGGACGGCTACAACGCCGAGCGCAAGGCGCTGATGGCCTTCCTGAAAAACAACAATATCGGCAATGTGGTCGGCATCACCGGCGACATCCACGCCTTCTTCGCCGGCCCCGTGATGGACGACTTCGACGCCGCCAGTCCGACGCCGGTGATGGTGGACCTGGTGACCGCCGGCATCTCCAGCAACTCCTTCTTCAGCTACTTCAAGAACGTCGTCGACACCGTGCCGGCCTTCGCCAAGGCCGCCCCGCTGATCTACCAGACCGTGAATGGCCAGACGGTCAACACCTTCACCGGCACGCTGCAGGCCTTCAATCCGTGGCTGAAGTACGCCGACACCGACGCCCAGGGCTATGCGGTGGTGACGCTGACCCCGGCCAAGCTCAGCTGCACCTTCCACAAGATGGCCAGACTGGTGAACGGCGTCGCGCCGACGCCGGCCACCGCCAGCACGCAGACGCTGGAAGTGCTGTCCGGCGCGCCGGCGGTCAACCTGCTCTGAGCCGGCCGCCCGCGACCTTGCGCAAACCGCGCCGCCGGCCCGCCCGGCGGCGCCCTCCCCCATCCCGCCAGCCTGCTTCGCATCAGTACATTTCGTCACAAAATAGCCGCGCGGCTGTCGTGTTTTTAACATTCGTTTTACGGCATCTCTGGTAGCATGCATGCCCTGAACCGGACCGGTCGCCGGCAACGGCAAACGGCGCCCGGACGCCCCGGAAAAATGCCGGCCCCGCCCGCGAACGCTCCGGTCCGCGGCCAGACGCGGCCATAATACAAGCGGGACGCCCGACACCCGCAGCCCACACCCGTCACACCGGAGAGGCCTGATGAACACCGCCGTCCGCCACTTCATGCCCGCCACCGCCCGGCGGCTGATTCCCAATCGCTGGGACCTGATCGCGTTTCCGCTGATCCTCGGCTTCCTGCTGCTGGCCACCACCGGCATACGCGCCACCTGGGCGCCGATCTCCGCGCTGCAGACCGTGCCCATCTCGCTGGACCCCGGCAACCTGCCCGATTACGCGCTGCGCACCACGCTGAGGATGCTGGCGGCGATGGCGGCCTCGCTGGTCTTCACGCTGATCTACGGCACGCTGGCCGCCAAAAGCCGCCGCGCCGGCCTGCTGTTGGTGCCGATACTGGACATCCTGCAGTCGGTGCCGGTGCTCGGCTATATCTCGTTCACCGTCACCTTCTTCCTGGCGCTGTTCCCGGGCCGGGTGCTGGGCGCCGAATTCGCCGCCATCTTCGCCATCTTCACCAGCCAGGCCTGGAACATGACCTTCAGCTTCTACCAGTCGCTGCGCACCGTCCCGCGCGATTTGCAGGAAGTGTCGGTCAACCTCAGGCTATCGGCCTGGCAGAAGTTCTGGAAGCTGGAAGTGCCGTACGCGATGCCCGGCATGATCTGGAACATGATGATGAGCATGTCCGGCGGCTGGTTCTTCGTCGTCGCGTCCGAGGCGATCACCGTCGGCGACAAGACGGTGATGCTGCCCGGCGTCGGCTCCTACCTGGCGCTGGCGATCCAGCATCAGGACCTGACCGCCGTCGGCTGGGTGATCCTGACCATGTCCGTCGTGATCCTGATCTACGACCAGTTCCTGTTCCGCCCGCTGGTGGCCTGGGCCGACAAGTTCCGGCTGGAGGACACCGCCAGCCAGAACGCGCCCGAATCGTGGGTGCTGAAGTTGATCCAGCGCACCCGCTTCATCCAGCAGCTGCTGAAACCGTTCGGCAAGCTGCTGAAGACCGCCGCCCGGCTGAAGCTGAATTTCAGCCTGCCCAAGGGCCTGCACTCGGAGGCCCACACGCCGGTATCGCGCGGCATCGACGTGCTGTGGTGGAGCCTGGTGGCGCTGCTGGCCTTCTTGTTCGCCAGCAAGCTGGTGCATTTCGTCGCCACCGAGGTCGGCGCCTGGGAGGTGCTGAAGGTCTTCGGCCTGGCCCTGGTCACGCTGGTGCGCGTCAGCCTGCTGATCGCCGTCGCGTCGGTGATCTGGGTGCCGCTGGGCGTGCTGATCGGCCTGCGCCCGGCGCTGGCCGAGAAAGTCCAGCCGCTGGCGCAATTCCTGGCCGCCTTCCCGGCCAATCTGCTGTTCCCGGTGTTCGTGGTCTTCATCGTCCACTTCAAGTTGAACCCGGACATCTGGCTGTCGCCGCTGATCGTGCTCGGCACCCAGTGGTACATCCTGTTCAATGTGGTGGCCGGCGCCACCGCCTTCCCCAACGACTTCCGCGAGGCGGCCGCCAACTTCCGCATCCGCGGCTGGCAGTGGTGGCGCCAGGTGATGCTGCCCGGCATCTTCCCCTACTACGTCACCGGCGCGATCACCGCGTCCGGCGGCGCCTGGAACGCCAGCATCGTGTCCGAGTACGTGTCCTGGGGCAACGACAAGCTGGCCGCCCACGGCCTGGGCGCCTACATCGCCCAGACCACCGCCGCCGGCGACTACCCGAAGATCCTGCTCGGCATCAGCGTGATGTCGCTGTTCGTCGTGCTGTTCAACCGCCTGCTGTGGCGTCCGATGTACGCCATCGCCGAAAACAAACTGCGTCTCAACTAAGGGGCCCAAGCATGACTACCGAAAACAACGCCCTGGGACAGGAAATCTTCGCGCTGAAAAACGTCTGCCGCGGCTTTGCCAAGGGCAGCGACGAAATCCAGGTGCTGGACGACGTCAACCTGACGCTGCGCGAGGGCGAGATCGTCGGCCTGCTGGGCCGTTCTGGCTCCGGCAAATCGACGCTGTTGCGCATCATCGCCGGCCTGATCCCGCAGAGCAGCGGCGAGGTAGACTACCGCGGCCAGCCGCTGACCGGCCCGGCCGAAGGCGTGGCCATGGTGTTCCAGACCTTCGCGCTGTTCCCGTGGCTGACCGTGCTGCAAAACGTCGAGGCCGGCCTGGAGGCGCTGGGCGTCGAGGCCAGGGAGCGCCGCCGCCGCGCGCTGGCCGCGATCGACCTGATCGGCCTGGACGGCTTCGAAAATGCCTATCCGCGCGAGTTGTCCGGCGGCATGCGCCAGCGCGTCGGCTTCGCCCGCGGCCTGGTGGTCAACCCGACGCTGCTGTTGATGGACGAGCCGTTCTCGGCGCTGGACGTGCTGACCGCCGAAACGCTGCGCACCGACATGCTGGACCTGTGGAGCGAAGGCCAGCTGCCGATCAAGTCGGTGCTGATCGTCACCCACAATATCGAGGAGGCGGTCTTCATGTGCGACCGCATCCTGGTGCTGTCGTCCAACCCCGGCCGCGTGGTGGCCGAGATCAAGGTGCCGTTCCCGCACCGCCGCAACCGGCTGGACCCGGCCTTCCGCAAGATGGTCGACGACATCTACGCGCTGATGACCGCGCGCCGCAGCGCCCACACGCTGCACAAGCTGCCGCTGGAGATAGGCAGCCATCTGACCGAGGTGTCGACCAACCTGATGGCCGGCCTGATCGAGGAAGTGGCCCAGGAGCCCTATTTCGGCAAGGCCGACATGCCGGAGATTGCCGAAAAGCTGCTGCTGGAAGTGGACGACCTGTTCCCGGTGGCCGAGGTGCTGGAGCATCTGGGCTTCGTCGACTTGAAGGACGGCGACATGCTGCTGACCGCCGCCGGCAAGCTGTTCGCCGACTACGGCACCCAGGAGCGCAAAGTGATGTTCGCCGAGCACCTGCTGCGCAACGTGCCTATGGCCGCCCACATCCGCAAAGTGCTGCAGGAACGCCCGGGACAGCGCGCGCCGCGGCTGCGCTTCGCCCAGGAGCTCGAGGACTCGCTATCCGACCAGGCCGCCGAGGAGACGCTGGACACCGTGATCAGCTGGGGCCGCTACGCCGAGATCTTCTCGTACAACGACCACACCGAGACCTTCAGCCTCGAGGACGTCGAAGGCGCCTTGTAAGCGACATCGGCCGCCGTCCTCCCCGGCCGGCGGCCAGTGCTACAATACGACATCGACCGCCCTCCCCCATTCCGCCCCATGTCCGGACGCCCGCTAAACGACATCACCCGCCAGGACCAGACGCTGTCCCGCCTCGCCGCCGCCGCGCGCGAGCTGATGGCGCTGGACCGCGCCTTCAAGCAGCTGATTCCGCCCGCGATGGGCGAGGCCTGCCGCGCGGTGCGCATCCGCGACGACGAGCTGGTGATACACGCCGACAACGGCATCGTCGCCGCCCGGCTGCGGATGACCGCGCCCGGCCTGCTGCCGCAACTCGCGCAGCGGGGCTATCCGGCGTCCAAGGTCAAGGTCAAGGTGGCGCTGCAACTGGTGAAGACCAAGAAACCGAAGACGATGGCGATCAGCGAGACCGCGCTGGACGGCATGGAGGCCGCCGCCGACAGCATCGGCCATCCGGAGGTCAGACGCGCGCTGGCGCGGCTGATCGCGCACCAGCGGCGCGGCTGACTGTACTGACGGTCAGTTTCCTTTTTCTGATTTTTCGACATCAATTAGTCTCCCGCGGAATCAATCGACAGGAGACATCATGCCCGCGCTGCAACACTACCGCCCCGACAGCCCCGCCACCGACATCATCGCCGCGCTCAAGAACGACGGCGGCGTCGTCATCGAAGGCCTGCTGGACGCCGAGGCGCTGGCGCGCTTTCGCGCCGAGCTCTATCCGCTGCTGGACGCCGCCCCCGACTGCCAGGGCGACTTCTACGGCTACGCCACCCGCCGCCTGTCCGGCCTGATCGCCCGCGTGCCGACCTGTCGCCAGCTGGCCATCGATCCGCTGATCCTGCAAGTGATGGACGCCTTCCTGCTGAAAGGCTGCCGCGAATACCAGCTGAACCTGACCCAGGCGATACGCATCGGCCCCGGCGAGCCCAGGCAGTTCCTGCACAGCGACGGCCTGATGTTCCCGGTCCATGTGCCCGGCTCGGAAAGCATGATCAACTGCATGTACGCGCTGGACGACTTCACCGGCGACAACGGCGCCACCAATGTCGCGCCCGGCAGCCATCTGTGGGCCGAGGGGCGCCAACCGGACGACGGCGAAGTCGTGCCGGCGGCGATGCCCGCCGGCTCGGTGCTGATCTACCTCGGCTCGGTGATCCATGCCGGCGGCGAGAACCGGACCGATCATCCCCGTACCGGCGTGGTACTCAGCTATTGCCTGGGCTGGCTGCGCCAGGCCGAGAACCACTATCTGGCGGTGCCGCGCGAACTGGCGCGCGCGCTGCCGGAGCGGCTGCAACGGCTGCTGGGCTACTTCGTCCACGCGCCCAATCTGGGCAGCGTCGACGGCCAGGACCCGATCGCCTTGCTGCGCGAGCCCGCGCCCGGCCCGGCGCTGTTCACCGAGTTCCTGCCGGAGGAGATACGCGGCCCGCTGGCCGAGGCGCGCGCGGCAATGCAAAAGGCCTGACCGCCTTCAGATATTCACCCAAGCGGAGTAAAGTGGCGGTTTTGCCTCGAATCCTCAGGATGACCGCCATGTCCGAACACGATACGCCCGAAACCGCTCCCGAAACCGCGCCGCGGGACCCGTCGCGCCGCCGACTGTTCGAAGGCCTGGCCGCCATCGGCGCCGCCAGCGTGCTGCCGGCCGACGCCGCGCCGGCCGTCCACGGCCCGCTGGACGCCAGACTGCGCCATCATGTGAAGAATGTGGTGGTGATCTATCTGGAAAACCGCAGCTTCAACAATCTGTACGGCAATTTCCCCGGCGTCAGCCACCCGCTGTCGCAGGCGCCGGCGGCGGCCTGTACCCAGCGGGACCGCGACGGCTCGCCGCTGAAGCAGCTGCCGAAGATCTGGGGCGGGCTGGTGCAGCGCGGCCAGACGGTGGCCGGCAAGTACTACCTGATAGACGAAAACAAGCTGCAGAACCTGCCCAATGGCCCGTTCCCGCTGAAGGACGCCGAAGGCCAGCCGCTGCCGGAAGCGGTGATCACCCGCGACCTGTGGCATCTGTTCTACCAGAACCAGATGCAGATCAACGGCGGCAACAACGACCAGTTCGTCGCCTGGGCCGACTCCGGCGCGCTGGTGATGGGCTATTACGCCGAAACGGCGCAGAACCTGAACCAGTGGCAGATCGCCCGCCAGTACACGCTGTGCGACAACTTCTTCATGGCGGCCTTCGGCGGTTCCTACCTGAATCACCAGTTCCTGATCTCGGCCCGCACGCCGGAATACTTCAACGCCAAGGACACCGCGGCGGCGAAGAAGATCGCCGTGCTGGACGACGGTCCGCAAGGCTGGCGGCTGACGGTGAAGGCGCCGAGCTCGGCGATGGACGGCCCGCCGCAATTCGTCAACAACGGCGCGATCACCCCTGACGGCTATGCCGTCAACACCATGGCGCCGCCGTTCCAGCCCAGCTACATCAAGCCGGCCGAAGGCGGCGACAAGCGCTACGCCGATCCGGCCGACGCCGGCACGCTGCCGCCGCAGAGCTACGACACCATAGGCGACCTGCTGTCGCGCAAGGGCGTCAGCTGGGCGTGGTACGGCGGCGGCTGGCAGGCGGCGCTGGACGGCAAGGGCGGCGCCGACGCGCCCAACTTCCAGTACCACCACCAGCCGTTCAACTACTTCAAGAACTTCGCGCCCGGCACCGCGGCGCGCGCCGAGCACCTGCGCGACGGCGGCCTCGGCGACAGCCCGATCAGCAACCGCTTCCTCGCCGACGCGGTGGCCGGCAAACTGCCGGCGGTGACGTTCTACAAGCCGCAGGGCAATCTCAACATGCATGCCGGCTACTCCGACGTCGAAAGCGGCGACCGCCACGTCGCCAATGTGCTGCAACACCTGATGAGCGGCCCGCAGTGGAAGAATATGGTGGTCGTCATCACCCACGACGAAAACGGCGGCTGGTGGGACCACGTGGCGCCGCCGAAAGGCGACCGCTGGGGGCCGGGCAGCCGCATTCCGGCCATCGTCGTGTCGCCGTTCGCCAAGAAGGGCCATGTCGACCACAGCTTCTACGACACCACCTCCATCATCCGCTTCATCAGCCGGCTGCACGGCCTGCCGGAACTGGAAGGCGTCAAGCTGCGCAACCGGGCCTTCCGCGAACGCGGCGCCCAGCCGCCGGGCGACCTGACCGGCGCGCTGCAGTTCTAAACCGGAGGCCGGTCCGTATCGCGGGCCGGCCGTTTTTCCTCCGCCGTCCCCGCTATCGCATAAAAATGAACAGACTCGCCTTGCGCCTGCCCGCCCTGCTGCTGCTTTTCCTCCCCGCCGCCCATGTCCTCGCCTGCGCCGAGGAGGCGTCTTACAGCCATCACTACGACCAGTGCATGGACCAGGCCGGCGGCGTCACCATCGGCATGCTGGACTGCATCGCCGCCGAACACGCGCGCCAGGACAAGCAGCTGAACGACAATTACCGCAAGCTGATGGCCGCATTGCCGGCCAAACGCCAGCAGCGGCTGCAAACCGCCCAACGCTTGTGGCTGAAGTACCGCGCCGCCAATTGCAACGCCTATGTCGACCCCGACGGCGGCACCGCCGAGTCGCTGGTGGCCGCCGATTGCGAATTGGCGTCGACCTCCGCCCGCGTCTCCGAACTGGCCAGACTGCAGCCCGGCCCGCGCTGAACGCCGAAACGGCGTGCCCGCGCCGACAATTGCCTGACAATATCCATTACGGATTCCGACTGTCTCTGTTCGCTGTCCACGCTTTGGTTTAAGCTGCAACCAATCGATAAAAACGACAGCTACCGGGACCTTCCGTCATGGACATCAAACAATACATGCTGCAAGTGGGCCAGGCCGCGCGTCAGGCGTCGCGGCTGCTGGCCCGCGCCGACACCCGGCAGAAGAACGCCGCGCTTGTGGCCATCGCCGACGCCATCGTCCGCGAACAGGAGCCGTTGCTGGCCGCCAACCGCCGCGACCTGGACGCCGCGCGTCAGGCCGGCCTCGACGCCGCGATGCTGGACCGGCTGAGCTTGAGCGCGAGCAGCGTGCTGGCGATGGCCGATGGCCTGCGCCAGATCGCCGCACTGCCGGATCCGGTCGGCGAGATCGACGAGATGAGCTACCGCCCGTCCGGCATTCAGCTGGGCAAGATGCGGGTGCCGCTCGGCGTGGTCGGCATCATCTACGAGGCCCGCCCCAACGTTACCGCCGACGCCGCCGGCCTGTGCCTGAAATCCGGCAACGCCACGATACTGCGCGGCGGCTCCGAAGCCTTCCACAGCAACCAGGCCATCGCCGCCTGCGTGCACGAGGGACTGGCGGCGGCCGGCCTGCCGCCGGAGGCGGTGCAGGTGCTGGCCACCACCGACCGCGCCGCGGTCGGCGAACTGATCTCGATGCCGGAATACGTCGACGTGATCGTGCCGCGCGGCGGCAAGGGCCTGATCGCCCGCATCAGCGCCGACGCGCGGGTGCCGGTGATCAAGCATCTGGACGGCAACTGCCACGTCTACATCGACGACAGCGCCGACGCGGACAAGGCTTTCGACATCGCACTGAACGCCAAGACCCATCGCTATGGCACCTGCAACACAATGGAGACGCTGCTGGTGCACGCGGCGCGCGCCGAAACGGCGCTGCCGCGGCTGGCCGCCGCCTACTGGGCGAAGGAAGTCGAGCTGCGCGGCTGCGAACGCACCCGCGCCATCCTCGGTGACCGGGTCAAGGCCGCCACCGACGACGACTGGGCCACCGAATACCTGGCGCCGGTGCTGGCGGTCAAGGTGGTGCGGGACCTCGACGAAGCGATCGAGCACATCAACCGCTGGGGCAGCCACCACACCGACGCCATCGTCGCCGAGGACTACGGCCGCGCGCGCCGCTTCCTGCGCGAGGTCGACTCGGCCAGCGTGATGGTCAACGCCTCCACCCGCTTCGCCGACGGCTTCGAATACGGCCTGGGCGCCGAGATCGGCATCTCCACCGACAAGATCCACGCCCGCGGCCCGGTCGGCCTGATCGGCCTGACCAGCCAGAAGTGGATCGTGCTGGGGGATGGGCAGATCCGGCAGTAACGGCTCCGCCGCGCCTCTGCTGCCGCTCGGAGAGCGGCAGCCGCAGCATCCGGCGGCACATGGCATCCTGTGCGCAGTCTTGCCGTCACAGCAATGGTTTAAGTTGCAGCGTCGATTGCCCCATGTCCAGGATGGCCGCCCCCCGGTTCAAAACATTGGCCCCGAGCAAACCATCGACCTCTTCGGCGCCCTTGGCCTTGAACACAGCGTTGATGTCGGCCAGGTTGAACGTAACCGCCTTCTCCCCTCGGAGCATGAACCGCGGCCCCAACTGCAGACTGTCCAGCAGATAGACATTGCTGTCGACACTGCCCCCGATGCCGTGCACCTTGTCGCCGTCGGGCTGTTTGACCAGATGGAATTTGGCCGCGTGCGCATCGTCGGTGGCCAGGCCCCCCGCGGCGGCCGAATCGAGAATGAAGCGGCCGCGCACGCCGTTGATCGTCCCCTCCACCATCAATTGCGCGCCCGCCACGCTCTTCAGGGCCAAGGTGTCATACCCAGCGGCGGCTATCGGCGCTTTGCCGAATCTCAGTTGCTGCTGCGCATAATCAAGCACCGCATGCTGCGCCGAAAGAACATTGATGCCGATCACGCCATCGACAGCCGCAATCCCTTCTTCCGCCAGGCCGCCGTTGATCGCTGAAAAATCGGTTAGATATGCCTCCAGGTCTGCGGCAGTCCGCTGCCCGCCCAACTCAAGACGATTGCCGGCGACCCGTTTCACCGCGGTTTCACCTGCCGAGCCATGGCTGGTGCTGGTCTTGCCGCCCTTGTCGAGGCCAAAGCGCGCGGCCTGCGTGCGATCGACGCATGTGATGGCGGCTCCGGTGTCGAGCAAGAAACGTCCTTCAATACCATTGAGCCGGGCTTTTACCGCAACGAAACCATTGGCCTGCAACATCACGGGCACGGTGGTTTCTATCTGCGGCTCAGCCACGGCAAGCGGCGCGGGCTGCGCCGATGCGGCGCCGCCAAGCGTGGCCAGTGCCAGCGTAACCGGCAACAATGTCTTTGCTTTCATGTATGTCCTCTTCCGTCAAAATGGGTCTGATGGTTTCCCCAGCGGCCGCGATTGCCGGTCGCCGTCAAACGCGACCCTATAGTCCAGCTACAGATGATCTGAAGCAAACATTGATGCCAAGGTCATCATTTTCAAGTGACTCGAAAACAAGACGTTCAAAGCGTTTCGCGCCATAATCGCGCTTTGCCTGACACGCTTGCCCGATGAAAACCATAAACAATCAAGACCTGGCCGCGCTGTCGGCCAAGGCCTCCTGTGCGCCGCGCCTGCGCGCCCACCACAATATCCATGCCGAACTGGGCGATTCCATTCAGCGCCTGGCCATCGCGATGGAGCCGGACACCTATGTCCGCCCGCACCGCCACCCGGGCAGCCCGGAGCTGCTGATCGTGCTGTCCGGCGCGCTGGACTGGATAGCATTCGACGCCGACGGCGAGACCGTCGTCGGCCGCCACCGGCTCGGCGACGGCGGCGCCCGCGTGTTCGAGATGCCGGAGAACACCTGGCACTCGGTGGTGTCGCTGGAGCCGGGCACGGTGGTGTTCGAGGTCAAGCGCGGCCCCTACCTGCCGCTGCCCGAGGCCGATGTGGCCGCCTGGGCGCCGGCCGAGGGCGAAGCCGGCGTCGCCGACATGCTGGCCTGGCTGCGCCGCTGCCAACCCGGCGACCGCCGCGCGTAACATCGCTTAACATCTTGCCGCCGCCGGAGCCGGAACCGCCGGCGGCGGTCCGCGCACCAACAGGGCATTGTGTTACGAAGCGATGCCCCCGATGTCCGCACTCCGTCCCCTGCTGTCCCTCTTCCTCTTCCTGCCGCTGCTGGCCTGCACCACGCCGCTGCGCGCCGCCCCGTCCGTCAGCCTGAGCAGCCCGCGCCCGCCCCAGCAGGTGGCCGACTGCCTGCAACAGGGCCTGCAGAAAATGCACATCCCCGACGACTTCGTCGACCGCCACGACGAAAGCGACGGCAGCCGCAGCCTGACGCTGCGCAATCCGGTCAGCGACGTCTCCGGCACCCGGGTCGACATCCAGCCGCAGGGAGAAGGCAGCCGCGTCGAAATCCGGCCGAACGGCATGCCCTTGAGTCCGGCCTGGAACAAGCAGATTCGGCTATGCCTGCGCCGATGACTGTGGATAACTTTGCAAATCGGCCACAAACTGTGGATGATTGGGATAGTTCGGGATAACCCTGTACATAAGTTGCGCCGAAACGCCTTTCCCGCTTCACGATTGTGGATAATGGAATTCATCCACAGCCGCCTGTGCATAATGTGGACAATTTCTGAACAAGCTGTGAATAAGCTCGCTGTCGGCGCCCGCTGACAGCCGTCGTCCCCCCGCCGCGCGCCGTCAGCGGTTACACTGATGGCATACGCCCGAAACGGACCCGCCGATGAGCACCGCCTCCCATCCCAAGTACGATCAGCACTACGACAACGGCAAGGCCCGCCGCCGCGACTGTCCCCGCACCAGCCAGGCCGAGGTCCACCTGGCGGCGGAGCGCGACGTCGTGGCGCTGGTGGAATCGTCGTCCCAGGGCCGGGTGCCGGCCCTGACGCCGCTGCGCTACGCGCGCATGCACGCATCGCCGTTCGCCTTTTTCCGCGGCATGGCGATGCTACAGGCCGCCGACCTCGCCGCCGGGCCGGACAGCGGCCTGCGCCTGCAGATCTGCGGCGACGCCCATCTGATGAACTTCGGCTTCTTCGCGTCGCCGGAACGGCAGCTGGTATTCGACATCAACGATTTCGACGAAACCCATCCCGGCCCGTGGGAATGGGACCTGAAGCGGCTGGCGGTCAGCCTGGTGCTGGCCTCGCGCAGTCGCGGCTTTCGCGCCGACGAGGCGCGCGACACCGTGCTGCGCCTGTCGGAAACCTACCGCCGCCGCCTGCTCGGCTTCTCGCAGATGAGCCAGCTGGAACTGTGGTACTACCGCGTCGACTTCGAACAGCTGCTGTCGCAGGCGACCGACGAAGGCATGCGCCAGCAGTTGCAGAAAGTGGCCGACAAGGCGCGCAACCAGACCCAGGAGCGCTTGCTGCCCAAGATGGCGGAGCTGGACGACGGCGGCCTCAGGCTGCGCGACAATCCGCCGGTGATCTTCCACCTCGACGACCAGAACAGCCCGCTGGCCGCCTGCGACGACTGGCTGGGCGACGACGGCCTGGCGAAGACCCAGGCGATGCTGACCCGCTATATCGACACGCTGAAGGAAGACCGCCGCGAGTTGCTGCAACGCTTCCGGCTGGTGGACGCCGCGTTCAAGGTGGTCGGCGTCGGCAGCGTCGGCACCCGCTGCCTGGCGCTGCTGCTGCAGGACGACTACGATCAGCCGCTGTTCCTGCAGCTGAAGGAGGCGAGGCCGTCGGTGCTGGAGCCGTTCACCGGGCGGTGCGTGCACGGCAACCAGGGCAAGCGGGTGGTATTCGGCCAGCGGCTGATGCAGGCCACCAGCGACCTGTTCCTCGGCTGGACCGACAGCGAGGACGGCCGCCACTTCTACATGCGCCAGCTGCGCGACATGAAGGCGGCGCCGGCGCTGGAAACCTTCGCCACCGCCGAGGAGCTCGCCAGCTACGGCCAGGCCTGCGCGTGGACGCTGGCGCGCGCCCACGCCAAATCGGGCGGCTGCGCCGCCGAGATCGCCGGTTATCTGGGCGACTCGGACAAATTCGACCAGGTGCTGGCCGACTACGCCCAGGCCTACGCCGATCAGGTCGAGGCCGACTACCGGCTGTTCGACGCCGCCGTCCGCGGCGGTCGTCTGCCCTGCGTGCCGACGCCGCGCTAGCGGATGCGGGAAAGTTCCAATATCGGTATTGCCGTGCTGAACTAGACTGTAACAACAGAAACGCATAATCAGTCGGCGCCCGCGGCCTCACCGCGTCCACGGGCGCCTCCGCCTTCCGGCGGCTTGTTCCCACGCACAGAGTGTCGAAAATGCAGCTGAATACCCGCCTGATCATCATCATCGCCGCCAGCCTGCTGGCTCTGTTAAGTCTCTCCGCCGTCGCGCTGTTCTCCACCCGCGCCACCCTGCACCAGGAAAAGCGCGAACAAATCGTCCACCTGCTGAAAATGGCCGAGAACAGCCTCACCCACTTCCAGCAACTGGAGGCCAAGGGCATGCCGCGCGCCGAGGCCCAGAAACAGGCCATCGCCGCGCTGTCGGCGCTGAAGGTCGACGACATCTACTTCTTCGGCCGCAACCGCGACAATCTGGTGCTGTTCCACCCGAGCAAGGACCGGGTCGGCAAGGTCGATCTGGGCAGCAAGCTGCCGGACGGCCGCACCACGGTGCAGGCCTACGAGGAGGCGATGCAGCGGGACCACTACGGCGTGCTGGTGATCCAGACCAAGCGCAAGGGCGGCGGCGACGAGGAGTTTCCGAAGCTGAACGGCGTGTTCCGCTTCGGCCCGTGGGACTGGAGCATAGGCACCGGCATCTTCATCGACGACATCGACCAATTGTTCTGGAGCGAGGCCCGCACGCTGATGCTGATGGCCGTGGCCTGCGTCGTCGTGCTGGGCGCGCTGGTCGGCTGGATGTCGCGCTCGATACTGCAGTCGCTGGGCGGCGAGCCGCGCTATGCCGCCGACGTGGTCAAGGCGATCGCCGACGGCGACCTCAGCGTCGAGATCGCCGTCAAGGGCGGACCGGACAGCCTGCTCGGCGCGATGCGCGACATGCAGGGCCGGCTGCGCCAGATGATAGACGAGATCGGCCGCGCCACCTCCAGCATCAACCATTCCTGCCACCAGCTGTCCAGCGACATGGACAAGGTGCACGAGGTGTCCGGCGTCGCCAGCTCGTCGACGACCTCGGCGGCCGCCGCCATCGAGCAGCTGTCGGTCAGCATAGATCACGTCAGCGCCAGCACCCGCGACACCGAGGCCGGCGCGCGCGACACCGCCGAGCTGGCGCGCCACGGCCAGACGCTGGCCGGCGACGCCGCCGACGGCATACGCCAGATCGCCGACCAGATCCACGGCGCCAGCGACATGGTCGGCCAGCTGGCCGAGCGCAGCCGCAGCATCAGCAGCATCGCCGAAACGATACGCGACATCGCCAACCAGACCAATCTCTTGGCGCTGAACGCGGCGATCGAGGCCGCGCGCGCCGGCGAGATGGGCCGCGGCTTCGCCGTCGTCGCCGACGAGGTGCGCAAGCTGGCCGAACGCACCGCCAGCGCCACCGACGAGATCAGCAGCATCGTGCAGGCGGTGATCAGCGAAACCGGCAACGTCTCCGGCCGCATGGACGAGATCCGCCCGGCGGTGCAGGCCGGCGTCGAGCAGGTGAAGCAGGCCGCCGACACGCTGGAATCGATCAGCCGCCAGGCCAGCACCGCCCTCGAACACGTGCACAATGTGGTGGTGGCGATGGGCGAGCAGAGCCAGGCCGGCACCAATATCGCCGGCAATGTCGAGCAGGTGGCCGGCGTCGTCGAGGAAACCCAGAACTCGGTCAGCCACGCGGTAGAGGCGGTGCGCGCCATCGATCAGCAGGCCACCAATCTGCACCAGACGGTCAGCCGATTCAGGCTGTAGACACCGCCGCACTTGCCGCCGCCGTTGCGGCTGGCATAATGGCTGTGAGCGCACGCTCCATGACAGCAAGAAAAAAAACTGAGGACAGACAGGAACCCCAGCACGCTTCAGTGGAGAATCGTATGTCTGATGCCCGCATGCCGGCAGGCCTCATCGAATGGCTGCAACACAGCAAGGCGCGGGACGTCGAGCTCGCCTTTGCCGACGTCCATGGTTTTCCCCGCGGCAAGACCCTGCCCGCGCAAGCTTTTATCGACGGCCAGCAGCTGCGCATCGCGCGCGCGGTGCCGTTGCAGAGCTGTATCGGCGAATTCCCCGATTACAGCTTCTACGGCGAACATGATCCGGACGTCGCGCTGGCGCCCGATTACGACACCTTGCGGCTGCTGCCGTGGGCGCGGACCCCGCGCGCGCTGGCGATCTGCGACTGCGTCGACCACGACGGCGGCCTGTCGCCGCTGGCGCCGCGCTCGGTGCTGAAGCAGGTGTTGTCGCGCTACGCCGCCCGCGGCTGGGCGCCCGTCGTCGCGCCGGAACTGGAGTTCTACCTGTTCGCCGCCCACGGCGACCCGGCGCTGCCGTTCCAGCCGCCGTCGCTGCCGTCCGGCCGCCGCGAGACCGGCTTCGACGCCTTCGGCTTCGCCGCGCTCGGCGAGCTGGAAGCCTTCTTCGACGAGCTGTACCAGGCTTGCGAGACGCTGGCCATCTCCACCGACACCTGCGTGCACGAGATGGGCCCGAGCCAGTTCGAGATCAATCTGAAGCACGGCGACGCGCTGAAGCTGGCCGACGACACCTTTTTGTTCAAGACCGCGCTGAAGGAAATCGCCCATCGCCACGGCCTCAGCGCCGTGTGCATGGCCAAGCCGCTGTCGGGCCAGCCCGGCAGCTCGATGCACATCCACCAGAGCGTCGTCGACCGCGACGGCCGCAATGTGTTCAGCGGCGACGACGGCGAGGCCAGTCCGGCGTTCTTCGGCTTCATCGCCGGCCTGCAGCGTTTCCTGCCCGAACTGATGCCGATGTTCTGCCCGAACCCCAATTCCTACCGCCGCTTCGTCAAGGGCATGGCGGCGCCGGTCAACCTCAGCTGGGGCCTGGACAATCGTTCGGTCGGCCTCAGGGTGCCGGTGTCCGGTCCGGAGGCGCGACGGGTCGAGAACCGCCTGCCCGGCTGCGACGCCAACCCCTATCTGGCCCTGGCCGCCAGTCTCGGCGCCGGCCTCGCCGGCATCGAGCAGAACCTGGCTCCGGACGAGGCGGTGCACGGCAATGTGTTCAAGCAGCAGGCCGCCAGCCTGCCGTCCACGCTGGATGCCGCCTGCGCGGCGATGGCCGCCGGCTGCGCCGAATCGCTATTCGGCGCCGACTTCAGCCGCGCCTATCTGGCGGTGAAGGAAGTGGAGTTGAACGACTACCACCGCCAGGTCACCGCCTGGGAACGGCAGTACCTCGGCTTCCTGGTCTGATCGAACGACCGACGCCGGTCCGGCCTCCCGCCGGGCCGGCGCGCGGCGCCCGCCTCATTGTCCTGGATCAATACCCGCGCAGACCGGCGAGACGGCGCGGCCGCCGCCGGGTTATGCTGCAAGCATCCCACCGAGCAATGTTTCGCGAAGGAGCAGCCATGTATCGTCACATCATCGCAGCGGTAGACGGCGGCAACAATTCCGACAAGGCCCTGCACGAGGCCATCCGCCTGGCCAAGCACAGCGGCGCGCGGCTGACGCTGGCGCATGTCGCCGGCCTGCGCGACCTGGTCGTCGACAGCCTCGGCGTCTATTCCGGCGACCCCGGCTACGATCTGGCGCTGCAACAAGGCCAGGAGGCGCTGGAACGGGCGCAGAACATCGCGCATGTCGCCGGCCTGACCGATGTCGCCAGCCATATGGAGAAAAGCTGGGAAGGCGGCCACGATCTGGCCGACCTGCTGCTGGGCTACGCCCGCGAACAGCAGGCCGATCTGATGGTGGTCGGCACCCATGGCCGCAGCGGCCTCGCCCACCTGTTCCTAGGCAGCTTCGCCGAGGACATCCTGCGCCGCAGCCACTGCCCGGTGCTGGTGGTACGCAGCCTGGACGACGACGACATCAGCGTCGGCTAGTCTTTTCCGCCGCGGCGGCGCTCAGCGCCGCGCGGCGTGCACGAAGAATTCGCGGTTGCCGTCGCCGCCCTTGATCGGGCTGTCGAACCAGGCCAGCGGCCGCATGTTCTGCTCGGCCAGCACCCGGTCTATCTTGTCCCGCACCAGCGGATACAGGCTCTCGTCGCGGACGATGCCGCCCTTGGACAAGCCTTCGCGCCCGACCTCGAACTGCGGCTTGACCAGGCTGAGCAGCCGGCCGCCCGGCTTCAGCAGCGGCAGCGCCGACGGCAGCACCAGGCTCAGCGAGATGAAGGACACGTCGCAGACCATCAGGTCGAAACCGTCGCCGCCGTTGGCGGCCAACAGCGCCGCGTGGTCCAGCGCGCGGGCGTTGACGCCCTCGAAATAACGCACCCGCGCGTCCGAGCGCAGCCGGGCGTGCAGCTGCTCGTGGCCGACGTCGACGCCGACCACCCGGCGCGCGCCGGCCTGCAGCAGGCAATCGGTGAAGCCGCCGGTGGACTGGCCGACGTCCAGCGCGTCCCAGCCGGCCACGTCCAGGCCCGCCGCCGCCAGCGCGCCCTGCATCTTCAGGCCGCCGCGCGACACATAACGGTCGGCCTCGTCGGCGACGACGGCGAATTCGGCATCCGGCGGAAACTTCTGGCTGGCCTTGGCCACCGGCAGCCCCTGGCAGCTGACGCGGCCGGCGGCGATCAGGTTCTGCGCGGCGGTGCGCGAAGCGGCAAGCCCTTGTTCCACCAGCAAAATATCGACTCGAATCACATCCGCTCCCACCCGGCACCAGCCGGTAAACGCGACAGGTTGGCGAAGGCGGCGCGCGCTGTCAAGCGACCGCCGCGCGCGCCGCCGGCGCCGCCCAAATCGGCCGCAAAGATTTACAAGAAAACGCTAATAATGTTAACCTAAAAATCAACAGCCTGATTTTATTCAGAAATTCAATCGAAACGACACCGAATTCCACGCCGCCCGACACTGCCGGGCGGCGTCGCTTATGAATTCGAGATGACGCCGTTTCGTCCCGCGCCCGCACACCGGGCCATCCGCGGCGCTCGCCCCGAGCCGCCAGTCTTGCCATTTCCAGCGGCGGCCCGCCTCGCGCGAGGTCCGCGCCGTCGCCATCGCCATAGGAGTTCCGATGGTTTTACGCCTGTCCCTATTGTTGACCGTATTGTTCGCCTTGTGGGGCGTCGCCGCCCCCGAACACATGAACGGCGTCGCCTCCGCCTGGCTGAGCTACACGATTTCCCGTTTCGGCTGGTTCTACCTGCTGTCGGTGTTCGGCTTCCTGGTGTTCGCGATCTACCTGGCCTTCGGCCGTTTCGGCCACATCCGCCTGGGCAAGGAGGACGAGGAGCCGGAATTCTCGCGGCTGAGCTGGTTCGCGATGCTGTTCTCCGCCGGCATGGGCATAGGCCTGGTGTTCTGGGGCGTGGCCGAGCCGATCTCGCACTTCGCCACGCCGGCCAGCCAAGCCACCGCGCCGGAATCGGCCGAGGCCGCGCGGCTGGCGATGCGCCACGTGTTCTTCCACTGGGGCCTGCATCCGTGGGCGGCGTACAGCCTGACCGCGCTGGCGCTGGCCTATTTCAAGTTCAACCGCGGCCAGAAAGGGCTGATCAGCGTCGCCTTCCGTCCGCTGCTCGGCGACCGCGTCGACGGTCCCGTCGGCATCGCCATCGACGTGCTGGCGGTGCTGGCCACCGTGTTCGGCGTCGCCACCACGCTGGGCTTCGGCGCGCTGCAGATCGAAAGCGGCCTGCAGATGCTGTTCGGCGTCGCGCCGTCCGACTGGCTGACAGTGGCCATCGTCGTCATCGCCACCGCGCTGTTCCTGCTGTCGTCGCTGACCGGCCTGTCCCGCGGCATCAAGTGGCTGTCCAACCTCAACGTCGCGCTGGCGCTGCTGCTGTTCCTGGCGGTGGTGCTGCTCGGCCCGACCGGCTTCGTCTTCGACACCTTCACCACGACGCTGGGCGACTATCTGGGCAATCTGACCAGCACCAGTCTCAGGATGAGCCCGTTCAGCCAGGGCACCTGGATGGCCAACTGGACACTGTTCTACTGGGCCTGGTGGGTGACCTGGGCACCGTTCGTCGGCATGTTCATCGCCCGCGTCTCGCGCGGCCGAACGATACGCGAATTCATGGTCGGCGTGCTCCTGGTGCCGGCGCTGGCCAGCTTCGCCTGGTTCTCCGCCTTCGGCGGCACCGCGCTGGACCTGCAACTGTTCGGCGGCGTCGACCTGGTCGGCGCGGTCAAGACCGACGTCTCCACCGCGCTGTACGTGATGTTCCAGCATCTGCCGGGCGGCCATCTGCTGTCGCTGCTGGCGATGCTGCTGGTGATCATCTTCTTCGTCACCTCGGCCGACTCGGCCACCTTCGTGCTGGGCATGTTCACCAGCGGCGGCAGCCTGAATCCCAGCCACCGCGTCAAGCTGATCTGGGGCGTGCTGCTGGCCGTCGTCGCGCTGGTGCTGCTGCAGAGCGGCGGCCTGAAGGCGCTGCAGGCGGTGCTGATCGTCAGCGCGCTGCCCTTCATGCTGATCATGATAGGCATGGCGGTGTCGCTGTATCGGGCGCTGGACCAGGAAGAGCGCGACGGCCGCCGCCGCGAGATCCGCCGGCTGCGCCAGCTGGAGGCGCTGGAGCGGCAACAGCAGGGCTAGGGACGCGACGCGCCGGCGATTTGGTGCGATGATGGCGGGATGGTCCCGCCATGGAGGAAAAGATGGAGACGCACCAACTCGACCCGCAGCAAGTGCGCGTGCTCGGCGCGCTGGTCGAAAAACAGGCGCTGACGCCGGACGCCTACCCGATGACGCTGAACGGCCTTGCCGGCGCCTGCAACCAGCTGACCAGCCGCGAACCGGTATTGCAGTTGTCGGACGCGGAAATCAGCGCCGCTCTGGACGCGCTGATCGCCGCCAAACTGGTCTCCGAGCGGCTGCCGGCCGGCAGCCGGGTGGCCAAGTACGAACATCGCCTGAACTACGCCTGGAACATCGACGGCGCGCGGCTGGCCGCGCTCTGCCTGCTGATGTTGCGCGGCCCGCAGACCGCCGCCGAAATCCGCACCCGCTCCGGCCGCATCTACGCCTTCTCCGGCGTCGACGAGGTGGAGACCGCGCTGAACGCGCTGGCCGACAAGTATCCGCCGCCGGTGATGAAGCTGGAACGGCAGCCCGGCGAGCGCGAGGCGCGCTGGTGCCATCTATTGTCCGGCGAGCCGCAGATCGTCCCGGCTCAGGCCTGCGAAGTGATAGACGTGGGTCTGACCGGCCGCGTGGCGGCGCTGGAGGCCGAGGTGGCGGCGCTGAAGGCCATGGTGCTGGCGCTGGAGCAGCGGATCAACGGCTGAGCAAACCCGGCTGAACTTGTTTTTTAGCAATCGGTCACTATCTGTTGACGTTCAAACAAACAGGAATGACCGCATGAAGCATCTCGCAATCGCCCTGGCGCTGGCCGGGCTGGCCGGCGGCGCCCATGCCGCCGACTACATGTTCGGCGCCGGCAACGGCACCCAGCAATTCAACCGCACGCCGGATGGTTTCGGCATCGGCCTCAACCTCGACTACCTGCGCCAGGACCACAAGGGCAGCGCCAGCGGCGCCGGTCTGGAGTTCGCGCTGCCGCTGGGCCCGCTGACGGTGGCCGGCGGCGGCAAGCTGATGGCCTTGTCTCCGGACAGCGGCTCCGCCACCGCCGCGCTGATCGGCGGCCGCGCCAGCTTCGATCTCGCGCCCAAGGTCAAGCTGTTCGGCCAGGCCTATTACGCGCCGGACAGCTTCGCCAGCGGCAGCGTCAAACGCGTCAGCGACTACGCCGCCGGCTTGCGCTGGAACGTCGTCGGCCCGCTCAGCGTCGAAGCCGGCTACCGCTATTTCGATATCCGCCGCAACGACGACAGCCGCAGCCGGCGGCTGGCCGACGGCGCCTACCTCGGCGCCGGCCTCAGCTTCTGATTCCCGTCCGCGCTGTCCCCACGGCTCCCAACGGAGCCGTTCTCTCCCCCATGTTTCCGCCGAATCCACGCCTTTTTGAGCGTGATCAACCCCGTTTTCCTCGGTAAGCTGTTTACAATATTCAAAAAAGATTATTCCTAACGTATACTATGCCGCCCCACATATGGCATACGTCTAAAAATCCATACGGAAATAGTATGGATTACGAAAGGAATTCTTTCTTGAAACCCACGCTACGCTCCTTATGGCTGGCTACGGTCCTGTTGCTGGCCGCCGCCGCCGCCGACGCAGCCACCGTGACCTTCGCCGGCCTGTCCTATTCCGGCGACAGCAAGTCCATCCCCGCCCGCTTTCCCTACAGCCTGAAGCTGGAAAAAGCGCTGGCCGCGCGCGGCAACCCATTGAACAAGCAGCTGGCCGCCAAGCTGGCCACCGACAAGCCGCTGCACTTCGACCTGAACCAGCAGGGTCTGACTTCGTTGAAGGGACAGGACCAGGCCATCGTCGCCACGCTGCTGATCACCGGCGAGACCGTTTCCGTCGAACGCTTCGGCGGCGTGACCAAGCTGATGACCCAGATCCGCGCCCAGGCGATGTTCTTCGATTTCAAGAACATGACCGTGCTGCGCGCCTATCCGCTCAGCTTCGCCTATCTGGACCTGATAGACCACAACCCCGGCGAGCGGGAAATGCAGGATCGCATCGCCGGTCTGTACTACGGCGAGCAGGGCAAACCCGGCATTCTGCAACGCTTCACCGACATCATGCATGAAGCCACCGTGCCCGATCAGGTGCCGCGTTTCCTGCAGGTCGCCAAGGTCCGCATCGGCGACGACGCCCGCAAGCAACTGCCGCCCGAGCTGACCCGCACGCCGGGCGCCGCGGAAACCTGGGCCGCCGACCTGTTCGCGGAAAATCTGTCCAGCAAGACCGGCGTGCCGCTGCTGCCCTACACCAAGGGCTACGCCATCGGCAACACGCTGTCGATGCGCGTCTCCGAAGGCGACGTGTTCATGCTCAAGCTGCCGGAGGCCGACTACGCCATCAGCCTGGACATCCCCAAGCTCCGCCGCATCACCAGCGGCGAGGTGGCCGCGGGCACCAGCTACATCTACGGCGCCTACGCCCACGTCAACATCCAGGAGCCGGTCTCCGGCAAGCACTATCTGGACGCCGACTTCAAGAACGGCGAGGTCAAGCTGGTGCCGGCGTCGCAAGACACCATAGATGATTTCCCGGCCTATCACGAGGCCATCAAGGGCCTGTTCGCCAAGCTGGCCGACAATCTGGCCGGCAACCGCAACGACTGGCTGAAATCGTCCACCTCCGCGTCCGACATCGACAAACAAATCGAATCCACCCAGCAATTACTGAAAGCCTGCAAATGATCCGTAGTCTCCTGATCGCATTCCTGATGCTGTTCGGCGCCCAGGCGTTGGCGGCGACCGCCACCGCCAAGGGCCAGGCGACCGTCAAGTACGAGTCCTCGCTGTTCGGCAAGAAGGTCACGCCGGAAGTCCGCGCCCAGGCGGTGCTTCAGGCTCAGTTGAAGGCCATCGACAAATACTATGCCGAAGCCGGCGACTCGCAATCGCAGAACCTCGACGCCATCCGCGAAAAAGTGAAGGCGGATCCGGACCGCTACATCCTGGAAACCGCGATCCTGAACGAGGACGACCGTCCGGACATGGGCCAGTTCACCGTCACCATCCGCGCCACCCTCAACGTTTCCCAGCTGAACAACGCGGTCAAGGCGTCGTCCGCCGCCGGCCAGGCGGCCAACGGCGGCCAGAAGTCCAAGCTGACCTTCATCTTCGTGTCCCGTCAGACCGATAGCTCGCAGCGCTTCGACGACCGCGAGTACCAGGCGGTGGAGCTGAAGGCTCAAGGCAAGGCCAGCCGTTCCGGCGGCCAGTACCGCGAATCGGTGGAAACCGGCGGCAGCACCACCCGCAAGGCCACCAAGAAAACCTACGCGATCTTCCCCAGCAACTACTTGAAGAGCGTATTCAACGGCGTGTTCGCCGGCGCCGGCTTCAAGGTGGTGGACGCCGCCTATCTGGAGCCGTACACCAAGGGCCTGCTGAAGATCAAGAACGTGGAAGCCGACTTCAAATCCGGCAACGATCTGCAGCCGCAGACCGAACGCAATGTGGCGGCCGGCCTGCAGAACGCCAAAGTGCCTTACATCGCCTACGGCACGCTGGACGTGCGTCTGGCCGACACCGACCCCGCCACCGGCATGTTCCGCGTATCGGTAGCCGCCACCGGCAAGCTGCTGGACGCCAGCGACGCCATCCCGGAAACCAAGGCCGAAGTCGGTCCGATCCAGGCCGCCGGCCTCGGCCCGACCGAAGAAGAGGCGCAAGTCAACGCGCTGAAGAAGGCCGCCGAGGATGTCGCCCGCGAGCTGCTGAGCCAGATGACCAACGCCGGCATCAAATAAACCCGAACAAACTCACCCAACAACAATGCATCCGGAGATGAAAATGCGTAAAACCCTGATCGTGGCCGCCCTCGCCGGCCTCAGCCTGAGCGCCGTTACCGCCCAAGCGGGCATGTTCGACGCCGTGACCAGCCTGGCCGGC
Source organism: Chromobacterium sp. ATCC 53434 (assembly GCF_002848345.1). Taxonomy (NCBI): domain Bacteria; kingdom Pseudomonadati; phylum Pseudomonadota; class Betaproteobacteria; order Neisseriales; family Chromobacteriaceae; genus Chromobacterium; species Chromobacterium sp. ATCC 53434. The sequence continues at coordinate 4,373,814 of NZ_CP025429.1, forward strand.
GCTTCCGGCAACAGCAACAGCGGCGCCGACCTGGTCGGCCAGCAGCAACAGTTGGTCGAATCCTATACCGGCGCCAACAAGCAGGTGCTGATGGCCCAATCGCTGATGGCGACCGCGCTGGGCGCCAAGGACGCCGCCGCCCTGGCGAAGGCCGAAGCCGAAGCCCTGACCTCGGGCGCCACCCGAGACAGCCTGAGCAAGGCCGACTCCGCGCAGAGCACGGTGTCCAAAGCCATCAGCGAACAACAGAAAAAGGCCGGCACGGTGCTGGACGCCGAGGCGAAGAAAGCCTATGCCGATGGCCTGGGCTCGCTGGCCAAGGGCGTGCTGAAGTACTCCAAGATGGCCAACCAATTCAGCGGCTTCAAGAACGCGCTGGCAACCGCCTCCCCGCTGGATCTGCCCAAGCTGTCCTCCGGCGCCTACATCGTCACCAGCCTGCCGGGCAACACCAAGAACCTGTACGAGGCGCTGCAGCAAGCCGTCAGCTTCGCCAAGAGCCACGATATCCCGGTTCCCAAGGATGCGACCCAGGCGCTCTAAGCCCGGGCCCGGCCAAGGAAACGACATGAAATTGCGATACGCGATGGGCGCCGCCGCCTTGGCCCTGAGCCTGGCGGCCTGCTCCCACAAGGAAGAATCGGCGGCCGCCGCCAAGGCGGAGGCCAGCGCGCCTATCCAGGCCCAGCCCGACGCCGGCAAGCTGACGTCGGTGGACAGCTCGGCCACCGGCATCGGCGCCAGCCCGGCCGAAGCGGTGGAGGAAGCGCTGAAGCTGGCGATCAAGCAGGTCAACGGCGCGTCCTTCGATATGTCCTCGGAACAGCTGAAGGCCACGCTGTCGGTCGCCGCCGGCAAGGACGCCGATCAGCTCAGCGCGCACGCGTTCACCGAATACGTCGCCCAGCAATCCGGCGGCGTGGTGACCGGCTTCAAGCTGGTCAAGATGGAAGAGCCCGGCCTGCTGAACAAGCGCTACAAGGCGAGCATCGAGGCCAAGATCGCCAAATTCGTCCAGCCGGCATCCGCCGGCAAGCTGAAGATCGTGGTCGGACCGGTATACATCGACCGCGAATCCTTCAAGCTGGCGGGCATCGCCATGCCGGCCGAGCAGGTGGCCCGCGAGATCCACCAGCAGACGCTGGATGCGCTGACCAACACCGGCCGCTTCTCGGTGCTGGACCGCGAATTGGGCGACGACGTGCAGCAGGAGCTGGACATGATCAGCTCCGGCCAGACGCCTTCCGCCGAGCGCTCCAAGATCAGCCAGGCGCTCAGCGCCGACCTGATCTGGACCGGCCACCTGACCGCCTTCGACTACGACAAGAAGCGCGCCCAGTGGAACCTGTCTCAGCGCGTGATCAACGTGGCCAACCGCCAGGTGCAACTGTCGAACATGCTCGCCGGCGACGCCGGCAAGCTGCCCGACGGCTCCGCCGACGCCGCCCGCCGCGGCATGGAAGGCCAGATCGTCGATCGCATCGTCAGCGCCATCCTGGTCCGCACCTTCCCGATCTCCGTGGCCTCGCGCACCGGCAATAACGTGATTCTCAGCCAGGGCGGACAGTCGGTCCGCGAGGGCGCGCGTTACAAGCTGGTATCGCTGGGACAGGAGGTGAAGGATCCGCAGACCGGGCAGTCGCTGGGCCGCGCCGAATTCGACTGCTGCGAAGTGGTGGTCGACAAGGTGATGCCGACGATGTCCCAAGGCCATCTGGAAAACGTGAAGATGCCGCTGGAGCAGGTGCCGCCGGGCGGCCTGCAACTACGCGAACTGGCGCCCGCCGCGCTGGCGAAGGCCGAGGCGTCCGCCCCGGCCGCCGGCAAGAAGGCGCAGGCCAAGAAGCACAAATCGTCCGCCGACATGTTCAGCGCGGACAAGGACAAGTGGTAGGCGACGCCGTCCCGCTCCGTTGTGCAAAGCCGGGCTCCCTAAGAGCCTGTTTACGATCTTTTTCCGAGCAGCGCAGGCCAGCCAGCAGGCCAGATGCAAGGCGGAGGGCGTAGGCCTTGGTGATTCCAAGGCCTAGCCTGACAACGCGGCAGATGGCCTGCTGGCTGGCCTGCCCTTCGGGACGGTTTTCTGCCGGCGCATGGCTTTGTCAAACGTCCCTTGCAGTGAACGACACTGCGGCGGGCCGTTTTCCGCGCCCTGCATCCGGCAGAAAACCGCCGATGCCGCAAAAAGATCGTAAACAGGCTCTTAGGGAGCCCGGCTTTTTTTACCACCACAGATGGAAGCGCTGCTCCGACGGCAGATACATCTTGTCGCCCGGCTTGACGCCGAATGCCTGGTAGAACGGATCCAGATTGCTGGCGGTGCCGATCGGGCGCCACAGATCCGGCGTATGCGGGTCGGAAACCAGTTGCTTCAGCACCGACGCGTCGCGGGCCTTGCCGCGCCAGGACTGGGCGAAGGCGATGAAGAAGCGCTGATCGCCGCTGAGCCCGTCGCGCACCGGCGCCGGCTGTCCGCCCAGCGCCAGATGGTAGGCCTTGTAGGCGATCTCCAGCCCGGCATTGTCGGCGATGTTCTCGCCCAGCGTCAGCTCCCCGTTGACATGGTGGCCCTTGACCGGCTCGAAACGGCTGTACTGCTTGACCAGCCTGGCGGTCACGTCCTTAAAGTGCTGCTCGTCGGCCGGCGTCCACCAGTTGCGCATATTGCCGTCGCCGTCGAACTGATGGCCCTGGTCGTCGAAGCCGTGGCTGATTTCGTGGCCTATCGTCGCGCCTATGCTGCCATAGTTGACCGCCGGATCGAACTTGGGATCGAAATACGGCGCCTGCAGGATGGCGGCCGGGAACACGATCTCGTTGTTGGCCGGGTTGTAGTAGGCGTTGATGGTCTGCGGCGTCATGCCCCACTCGCCGCGGTCCACCGGCTGGCCCAGCCGCCCGCTGAAGCGGCGGTAGTTGAATTCGGCGATGCGCCGCACATTGCCGGCCAGGTCGTCCGGGCCGATCGCCAGGCTAGAGTAGTCGCGCCACTTGTCCGGATAGCCTATCTTCGGCATGTATTTGGACAGTTTGACGTGGGCCTCCTTCTTGGTCTCGGCGCTCATCCAGTCCAGGCCGTCTATGCTCTGGTCGTAGGCCGCCAGCAGGTTGCGCACCAGCTCGTCGGCCTGGCGCTTGGCCTCCGGCGTGAAGTATTTGGCGACGTACAGCTTGCCGACCGCCTCGCCCATGCCCTCGTCCACCAGCGTCACCGCCTTCTTCCAGCGCGGCCGGTCGACCGAGCGGCCGTCCAGCGCCTTGCCGTAGAACGCGAAGTGCGCCGCCGTCCACGAACGGTCCAGATACGGCGAGTAGGCGTCCAGCAGCCGCAGCGTCAGATAGTCGCGCAACACCGCCGGCGGCGTCTGCCGCAACAGGCCGGGCAGCTTGGCCAGATAGCTGGGTTGATCCAGGTTCAGGTCGGTCGCGGCGGCCAGACCGGCGCCCTTCAGCAGGCCGGGCCAGTCGTAGCCGGGCAGGCGCTTGCCCAGATCGGCCACCGCCACCTTGTTGTAGGTCTTCTGGATGTCGCGGTTCTCGACATTGCTCCACTGCGCCTGGGCCAAGCGGGTCTCCAGCGCCAACACCGCGCCGGCGCGGGCCTCGGCCCGCTTTTCGCCGGCCAGCGTCAGCAAGCGGGCCAGATAGCCGCGGTAGGCCTTGCGCGCGGCGGCGAAGTCGGCCGATTTGCCCAGGTAGTAGTCGCGGTCCATCGCCAGGCCGGCCTGGCCGACGCCGGCCAGATAGGCGGCGGAATTCTTGCTGTCCTGCGCCACATAGCAGCGGAACGGCGTGTCTTCCGGCTGGTCCTGCAGCGTCGCCATATAGGCGATCGCCTGGTCGGCGTCCTTCAGGGCGGCGATCGCCGCCAGCTTGCCCCGCAGCGGCGCCAGGCCGCGCTTGGCGATGACCGCCTCGTCGAGGAAGCTGTGGTACAGGTCGGCGATCTTGCGCGCGTCCGGCGAAACGGCCGGGTCGGCGTGCTCGATGATGTCGCGCACTCGTTGCTGGTTGCGGTCGTACAGCAGCTCGGTCACGCCTATCGACGAGCGTTCGGCCGGAATCGGCGTGCGCTTCATCCACGCGCCGTTGGCGTACAGCGAGATGTTGTCCTGAATGCGCACCGCGTGATCGATGCCGCCGAAGTCGATTCCGTAGCTGCCGTAGTCCAGGTCGCCGCCGTCGGCCCAGGCGGTCATCGGCAGGCACAGCAGCCACGCCAATGGCAGCAATTTTCTTCCTTGCATGGTTTTCCTCTTTATATTTTTCAAACACGAGGCGGAGCCGCGCCGACGCGGCCCCGCCGCCGCCCATGGTACGCCGCGCCCCCCGCCGCCAGCAACGGCGCGATGCGATCGGCATCATCGCCGCCGGACGCGAAAAAGGGGCGCCTCGCGCCCCTTGCCGTCGTCGCAGCCGGTTCTAGGGTCTGTTGACGTTTGGTGAGTGGATCGCGTTTGCGCCGATTTGGGACGGAAGCAAGGCGCACAGTCCGACGCATAGTCATTCTATGCAAGGGCTGGGCAACGCGGCTTCCGTCCCAAAGCGGCCAAACCCGCAGGGCCGGGCGCTTTTCGCGACGACTCTTCGTTGTTCCGCGCTGGCAGAGAATGACTATGCGGCGCGCGAAACGCCTCGATTCGCCGCAAAACGCATCCCGGCGCGACCGCTCACCAAACGTCAACAGCCCCTAGTCCATCAGCCGCTGGTACAGATACACCAGCACCCGCGCCAATTCGGCCGCCGTGTCCTCCTGGCCGGCGTTGCCGGCGTGGCCGCCGCCGTCGGTTTCGTAGAACAGCGCGTCGTGGCCCAGCTCCAGCAGCCGCGCCGCCATCTTGCGGGCGTGGCCCGGATGCACGCGGTCGTCGCTGGCACTGGTGGTGAACAGCGCCAGCGGGTAGCGCGCGTCGGCGCGGACATGGTGGTACGGCGAATAGGCGGCCAGCGCGGCGCGCTCGGCCGGATCGTCCGGGTCGCCGTATTCGTCTATCCAGCTGGCGCCGGCCAACAGCTCGGTGTAGCGCAGCATGTCGAGCAGCGGCACCTCGCACACCACGGCCCGGAACAACTCCGGCCGCTGCGCCATCGCCGCGCCGACCAAGAGGCCGCCATTGCTGCCGCCCTCTATCGCCAGCTTGGCCGGCGACGTCAGCTTGCGGGCCATCAGGTCCTCGGCCACCGCGATGAAGTCGTCGAAGCTGACCTGCCGCTTCGCGCCCTGCGCCGCCTGGTGCCAGTCCGGACCGAACTCGCCGCCGCCGCGTATGCAGGCCAGCACGAAGGCGCCGCCTTGCCCCAGCCAGTGCGGGCCGAAATTCTCTATGTAGTAAGGCAGCATCGGCACCTCGAAGCCGCCGTAGCCGTACAGCAGCGTCGGCGTCGAGCCGTCGAACGGCGCGTCGCGCCGCCGCACGACGAAATACGGAATCCGCTCGCCGTCGGCCGCCGTCGCCTGCCACTGCTCGGCGACGTAGGGCGCCGGATCGAAGGCCTCGGGCTGGCGGCGCAGGCATTCGGCCTCGCCGCCGTCCAGGTCCAGCCGGTACAGGCCGCTGGGCGTCAGAAAGTCGCTGTAGCTGTAGTACAGCACATCGCTCTGCCACGGCTGGTCGGCGATCTCGATCACGCCGTCCTCCGGCAGCGCCAGCGGCTGCGGCGTCCACACGCCGTCCCGCTTGGCGAAGCACAGCATGCGGCTCCTGACCTGGTCCAGCAGCTGGACCAGCAGCCGGCTGCGGCTGCTCTCCACCGCCGCCACCGCCAGTCTGGGCGCCGGCGCCTGCAGCAGCTGCGGCGCCGGACCGTCGCCGACGAGGCCGGCCAAGCCGACCGCCAGCAGGCTGCCGCTGCGGTAGCTTGCGCCCCGCCAGTCCCAGTCCTCTGCCAGCTTGACGATCAGGTCGCCGGCTAGATAAGCCTCGATCTCGGCCTTGGCCGGCAAGGGCAGCGGCCGCGACGCCAGCTCGGCGTCCAGCAGATGGTAGGTCTTGCGGTAGAAGCCGTCGGACGCCTCGATCAGGTCGACGACGCCGCCGTCGCTGTCGAGAAAGCGCCAGGCGGCGGTCATCATCGCGTCTTCCGGCGCGGCGAACAGCAGCGTCCAGCGGTGCTGGCCGCCATCGCCGCGCTCCACCAGCCACACCTCGCGCGGATAGCCGGCGCGGGTCAGCGGCGCGCCCTTCCAGCCGGGGCAGACGAAGGCGCTGTCCGGATCGCGCCAGGCGATGTGGTTCTTGCCCTCGGGGAAGCTGAAGCCGTCTTCGACCCAGCGCCGCGCCTCGACGTCGTACTCACGCGCCACCGCCGCGTCGCCGCCGCCGTCGCTCAAGTGCACCAGCGCCCGCTCGGGCTTGACGGTGCAATGCGACACGCCGTCCAGATACCAGTCGCGCTCGTCGGCGTCGGCCAGCGCGTCGATGTCCAGCACCGTCTGCCAGTCCTGGGTGCCGGCGCGATAAGCGTCCAGCGTGGTCCTGCGGTAGATGCCGCGCGAATGCGTCTCGTCCTGGTGGAAGTTGTACAGCCAGCCGGCGTGCTCGGCGAAATACGGAATCTGCCGCGTGTCGCGCAGGTGTTCGAGGATTTCGCGCCTAAGCGCCGGGAAGCGCGGATCGGCATCCAGCACGCTCTCGGTGCGGGCGTTCTGCTCGGCCACCCAGGCGGCGGCGCGGTCGGAATCCAGGCTTTCCAGCCAGGCGTGGGTATCGTGGGACGGGTTCATGGCGATCGCGAGGAAAATCTGTGAATGGCGGCGAGGGTAGCACCGGCGCGCGCCGCTGCCAAATCGCCTCAGCGTCGGCCGTGCGCCAGCATCCATCTCCCGGCCAGATCCAGCACCCGGTTCTCGATGCCGTTGTAGCCGTGCCAGGCCCAGGGCTCGCACGGATCGCCGTCGTTCTTGCCGCCGTCCAGCAGCATCAGCTCCCTGGGCGCGTCGGCGCGCAGCCTGTCCACCACCGGCCCCAGATTGTAGGCATGGCTGGCGCGGCATTCATCGCGGCGATGCTGGATCATCAGCACCGGCATCGTCAGCCGCTCCAACGGCAGGCGGGCCAGATTGCCGCGGCCGGCGTCTATGCTGGAGGTCAGCAGCAGGCCGTCGGCCGCGTCCGGCCGGCGCAAGGCGACCGCCGCCGCCGACGTCGTGCCCCGGCTGGTGCCCGCCAGCCAGACCGGCAGCGCCGCCCCCCGGCGCAGGTAGTCGGACACGGCGGCGATATCGGTCGCGTGTTCGGGACTTTCGCGAAAATCGCCCAGCAGCCCGCGCGACATGTCCGACGGCGCGTCGACGACGGCGACGCGGAAGCCGAGCTCGGCCCAGCGCCGGCGGGTGCGCACCAGGAAATTGCCGTTGCCGGCGCCCAGTTCGCCGTCGGCCGACAGCTTCAACAGCCCCTCGCCGCCGGTGAACAGGATCAGGTTGGCGCGCGCCGGCGCCGTCGGCTCCAGCAGCAGGAAGCGCTGGCTGACGCCGGGGCGGGTCGGGATCTCGATCACTTGCTCCGACCGGGCCGGCAGCGAGGCCAGACAGCACAACAGCAGCAGCCAAACGCGCATCGCGGCTCTCCTCAGGGGACTTCGACGGCCGCCGCCGCCGCTTTGACGCGGGCGATGACATCTGGCGGCGTGTCCTTGTTGAAGGCGGCGTACAGGCCGCTGTCCAGCATGTCCAGCCGGATGCCGCGCGCCACCAGCGTCCGCTCCAGCCCCAGCGCCTTCAGCTTGCCGGCGATGCCGGGTTCGGTCGACGGCAGCAGGTCGCAACGGCCGGCGGCCAGCTTCTTGACGTTCAGCGTGGAGTCAGGCGACAGCTCCAGCCTCGTGAAGCCTTCGCCCTGCAGATACTCGTGCCGGTAGTCGTTCAGCACCACGCAGACGCGGTAGCGGCGCGCCTCGTCCAGCGTATGCGGCTGGATGTCGCTCCGCGCCGCCAAACGGTAGAAATAGACGTCGGCATCGAGGATCTTGAACGTGAAGTCCAGATACTTCTGCCGCTCGCGGGTTCTGGCTATCGGAAACACCATCGCGTACGGCCGGGTCTTGGCCTCCTGATAGGCGCGCGCCCACGGCGCCGCCTGCATCACGCCGAACGGCAGGCCCAGCCGGCGCATCACCCGCGTCACCTTCTCCACCGTGGTGCCGCCCATCACCTGGCCGTCCGGGCCGACCATCACATACGGCGGGTCATCGTCGGTATAGATGCGCACCTGCGCCAGGCCGTCGGCCCGTCCCGGCGATGGGAGCAGGAAAGCGGCCGCCAGCAGCGCGCCGAACGTCAAGCGATGCCGCATCGGGCCTGCTCCCATCGGTCCTTACTTACTGTTTATAGTCTCCCGCCGCGCCGTCAATCGCACAGCACGCGCTGCATCGCCTCCAGCAGCCGGTCGATGTCGGCCCGGCCGACCTGCCAGTGGGTGACCAGCCGCATCACGCCCTGCTGCGGCGGATTGGCGCGGAAACCCGCCCGCTCCAGCGCCGACATCAACTCGCTGGCGTCGATGTCGGCGTTGAAGCGGAACCACACCAGATTGATGTGGACATCGGCCGGGTCGATGTCGACGCACGGCAGCCTGGCCAGACCTTCGGCCAGATAGCGGGCGTTGGCGTGGTCCTCGTCCAGCCGCGCCGCCATCTCGGTCAGCGCCAGCAGGCCGGGCGCGGCGATGACGCCGGCCTGGCGCATGCCGCCGCCCAGCAGCTTGCGCTTGCGGCGCGCATCGGCGATGAAGGCGGCGGAGCCGGCCAGGATGGAGCCTATCGGCGCGGCCAGGCCCTTGGACAGGCAGGCCATCACGCTGTCGGCGTGGGCAGTGATCTCGCGCACGTCGCAGCCCAGGCGGGCGGCGGCGTTGAACACGCGGGCGCCGTCCAGATGCACCGGCACGCCGTGTTCGCGCGCCAGCGCCGCGGTGTCGGCCATCGCCGCCAGCGGCAACACCCGGCCGTTGCCATGGGCGTTCTCCAGACAGATCAGCCCGGTGCGCGGCTCGTGGATGTCGTCGCTGACGCGGATGCGCCGCTCGATCGCGTCCACCGCCATCAGGCCGTTGTCGCCTTCTATCGTCCGCAGGTGGGCGCCGGCGATCACCGCGGCGGCGCCGGCCTCGTGCCAGACGATGTGGCTGTTGTCCTCGACGATGACCTCGTCGCCGCGCCGACAGTGGGTGAACAGCGCCAACTGGTTGCCGAAGGTGCCGCTGGGCACCAGCAGCGCCGCCTGCTTGCCCAGCTTCTCGGCGGCCAGCGCCTCCAGCCTGAGCACGGTCGGATCGTCGCCATAGACGTCGTCGCCGACTTCGGCGTCGGCCATCGCGCGGCGCATCGCCGGCGTCGGTTGGGTCACGGTGTCGCTGCGAAAATCTATCCATTGCATCTGTGCTTCTCCTCTAGGTGGCATTGCCCGCCGGCAGGCCAAGATAGCCCGCCAGCGCGTCGGTGATCACATCGTCCAGCGCCTCGGCCCGCGGATCGGCGTCCAGCAACAGGCCGTGCACCAGGCTGTCGGCCATCGCCAGCAGCAGTCCGGCCCGCCCGGCGTCTGCGCCGATGCCGGCCAGCCAGCCGGCGACCAATTCGCGCAGCGCGGCGTCGTCGGGATTGCTGGCCGGCGGCTCGTCGTAGGCCGGCCATTCGCGCTCCAGCACCCGGTGCAGGCCCAATTCGCGCCGGTGCAGGTCCAGCGCCGCCTTCACCAGCGCCGCCAATTGCGCGCGCGGCGGCCGGCCGGCGCTATGCGCCAGCGCGGCGGCGAGCGCCTCCAGCGTCTGTTCGCCGTGACGGCGATGCAGCGCGGCCAGCAGCGCCTGCTTGTTCGGAAAATACTGGTACAAGGAGCCGACGCCGACGCCGGCCAGCTCGGCGACGCGGTTGGTGTTGAAGGCGGCATAGCCGTCGCGGGCCAAAATGCGAGCCGCCGCCTCCAGAATGGCGGCGACGGCATGGCGGGAACGGGCCTGGCTCGGTTGTTTGCGCGGCTGCGGAATGGCGGTCATCGGTCTAGCTAAACACGAGTTTTCCGGCATCGCAAGCGCGCTTACATTAGTGGCTGAGCGGAGCCGGCCCGCCGATGTCCTCACCCGATACTGGAGCCTCACCATGTCCAAGACCCTGACCTTCTTCGCGCTGATGCGCGTCCACCCCAACTGGCTGCGCTTGAGCCGGCCGCAACGCCGCCGCTTCGAGGACGAGGTCCTGAAGCCGATCTACGCCCGCTATCCGGAAGTGCGGATGCGCTGGTTCGACGCCGAGGCCTTCACCACCCGCTGCAGCGACGTGGCGATGTTCGAGACCGAGTCGCTGCAGGCCTTCTACTATCTGATAGACGCGCTGCGCGACAGCCCCCTGATGACCGAGCCCTATTTCGAATTCGTCGACATCATCCCGGCGGTGGAGGAAGGCTTCCGCGACTACGACGCCCAGCTGGCGGGCTAGATGCGCCGCCCCGGAATGCCGACGGCGGCCGCGAGGGCCGCCGTCTGGCGATGGCTTCAGGCTAAGGCCTGACAAGGCCGGCGGCGATGCCGGCCGACGGGGTGCTGCGAATGGTGGCGAAACAGCGTTGGCTTAGTGGATTCGATACGATTGGCGGATGGCATCGGCCTGGCGTTCGGCCCGCTGGATGTCGGGCGCCGCCAGCGAGATGTCGGCGCCGCAACTGCAGCGCAGCGACTGGTCTGGCAATATGGTCCTCAGATGCTGGCGGGTTTCCTTCCCGCACTCCTCGCAGGCGATCACCACGGTGGCGTTGTAGTGCTTGTCCAAATCGATATCTAATCTTTGCTGCTTCATCGGAATCTCCCTAACGCTGAGAGTCGACCGGCAGAGGATCTGCGCGCGGCAATTCATGCCAGTCCCGGACACGCGCCCAGTCGGACGCGTATAGGACAAGATAAGGCAATCGAAAAAAGGTTCCAATCAATCAAGCAGTTGGATTGTAAAAAATCCTTCACCTCCGGCAGAAACGCCACACCGCCTCCGCCCGCCGTCGGACAAAAACCCGCCGGGACTGGCACGGCGCCGTCCGCTTGGTTATCCTTGGCCGTTTTTGCGCAACAGGTTATTCCGATGGACCATTCCGCCGACCTCGACCGCCGCTTCGCCGGCATTGCCCGCCTGTACGGCGACGACGCGCTGGCGCGCTTCGGCCGCGCCCATGTCTGCGTGGTCGGCGTCGGCGGCGTCGGCTCCTGGGTGGTGGAGGCGCTGGCGCGCAGCGCCATCGGCCGCCTGACGCTGATCGATCTGGACAACGTCGCCGAATCCAACACCAACCGGCAGTTGCCGGCGCTGGACCCGCTGTACGGCATGGCCAAGGTGACGGCGCTGGCCGAGCGGGTCAAGGCCATCAATCCGGCCTGCCAGGTAACCGAGATCGAGGATTTCGTCACCGAGGAGAATATGGACGAGATGCTGGGCCGCGGCTACGACTACATCGTCGACTGCATAGACAGTCTGAAGGTGAAGACGACGATGGCGGCCTGGTGCGCCAGAAAGCGCCAGCGCTTCATCGTCTCCGGCGGCGCCGGCGGCCAGATGGATCCGAGCAAGATCAAGCTGGCCGACCTGGCCGAGGTCACGCAGGACCCGCTGCTGTCCAAGCTGCGCTACAACCTGCGCCGCCATCACGGTTTCGCCCGCGACGGCAAGAAGATGGGCGTGCCCTGCGTCTACTCGACCGAGCAGCTGGTCTACCCGCAGGTGGAGGCCTGCGACGCCGGCGAGGCCCGCGGACCTCAGGGCTTGTCCTGCGCCGGCTTCGGCGCCGGCATGGTGGTGACGGCCAGCTTCGGCCTGTTCGCCGCCTCGCGCGTGCTGACCGATCTGGCCAAGGCCAGGAAGTAAGCCGGTCTCAGCGGTTGCGCTGTATCAGGTCCCACTGGTTGCCGCACAGGTCGCGGAACACCGCCACCGTGCCGTAATCCTGCTCCAGCGGCGGGCGGGTGAATTCGACGCCGGCCGCGCGGTAGCGCTCGTAGTCGCGCCAGAAATCGTCGGTCTCCAGAAACAGCCACACCCGGCCGGCCGCCTGATTGCCTATCGCCGCCCGCTGGATCTCGTCGCTGGCCCTGGCCAGCAGCACGCCGGCCGCCGAACCCCGCGGCGTCACCACCACCCAGCGTTTGTCCTGTTCCGCCTGATAGCTGTCCTCGGTCAACTCGAAGCCCAGCTTGCCGACAAAGAAAGCTATCGCCGCGTCGTAGTCGGCCACCACCAGCGACACCAGCGCCAGACTCTGCTTCATCTCTCTTCCCCCTTGCCCTGCGCCGCCGGCGGAACGCCCGCCAGACCATGCCGCGCCGCGGCCAGGCGCGATGATACCGCGTGCGCCCCGAGCCCGCTCATTGCCGCAATATCTTGCAGTCGTGGTCCTGCAACTCTTCCGCCGACGCCCGGTTGGCGCGCAGCAGATCGACGCGGGTGGCCAGCAAGGCGAAGCCATCGCCGTCGGAAAAACTTGCCGGCAACAAGGCCAGGCCATAAGCGCCCATCTCGTCGCGCGCGCCCGGCATCTCGTCGGCCAGCAGCCGGAACGGATCGCCGACCGGATTGCCGTCGGCATCGGCGTCGACGCGGCGCGCCCAGTAGGCGTGGCCCTTCAATTCCACCGGCAACAGCCGCCAGCGCCGCGGCAGGCCGTCGTCCAGATCGTCGATCTGCTGCCTCACCGTGCGGTCGATACAGGAAATGTGGATGTGAAGCTGGTTCTGGCTGCGGCCGTATTGCGAGTTGATCGCCAGCGACACCGCCCGCCGCGGCAGCGGCTGGCCGCGCCGGGCCTCCATGAAGCCGCGCGCCGCCCAGGCCTCGCGCCAGTAGGCCGGCGCGTCGCCGTTCAATAGCTGCGGGCTTTCGATGCCGCCGACGCGGCGGGTCGGGATCAGCAGATATTGCAGTTCGCCATCGCGGTCCTTCAACACGGCCACGCCCTGCGGCAGCTTTACCTCGGCGCAGGGCGCCGGCGCGCCCTGCGTCTGCTGACCGGGCACGCATTGCTCGCCGACGATGCGCCACAGGGCGTCGCCGTCGGCCAGCGCATAGTAGGACACGCCGGCGGCGACGAGGCCGCACAGGCTGATGCTGAGCAAAAGTCGTTTCTTCATCGTCACCGGATTCCAGGATGGGCCTCGGCCGTCCGCGCGGCCGACGTCGGCATGATAACCCGCGCCGCCGCCGCGACCAATCGCCAAACGCCAATTGAAAATTGTCGAACAGCAAGACAATTAAATTGCCAAACTTGTTGATTTTTATCCAAAATCAATCCAATTCAAGTACAGATAAGCGACCTGACATTCTTCATATCAGCCAAAAAGAGCCATAAAAACCAAATCCAGTCCCAAAGGACAGGGTCTGGGTCCGGGAAATTGACCTATGGTGGCGCCGATCCCGAACCCGCCGCACCGGCCTCGCCGCCGGATGCCGCAGCAACCCCATCAGGAAAACCGCGTCACCCATGTCCGCTGAACCGTTTCGCCCGCTGCTCGCCATCTCCCGCCGACAGGCACTGCTGTTCTGTCTGCTGCTTACCGCCTTCGAACTATTGACCTATCTCGCCAGCGACATGGTGATGCCGGCCATGCTGCGCGTCACCGCCGACCTCGCCGCCGACAGCCGCCACGTGCCGACGGCGCTGAACGCCTTTCTGCTCGGCGGCATCGCCTTCCAGTGGCTGATCGGCCCGCTGTCCGACCGTTTCGGCCGCCGTCCGCTGCTGTTGACCGGCACGCTGGTCTTCGCGCTCGCCTGCCTGGCGGCCGCCGGCAGCCAGCACATCGCCTGGTTCAATCTGCTGCGCTTCGTCCAGGGCATCGCGCTGGGCTTCATCGTCGTGGTCAGCTATCCGGCGCTGCAGGAAACCTTCGCCGAGCGCGACGCGGTGCGATTGATGGCGCTGCTGGCCAATATCGCGCTGCTGTCGCCGCTGGCCGGCCCGCTGCTGGGCAGCCTGCTGCTGGAGGTGCTGTCCTGGCGGGAGCTGTTCGCCGCGCTTGCCGCGGCCACCGTCCTGGTGACGCTGGGCCTGTGGCGCTGGATGCCGGAAACCATGGGCGCGCCGACGCCGCTGCATCTGCGCGTCGCGCTGGCCAACTACCTGGCGCTGCTGCGCCACCGCGACTTCGTCTGCGGCAGCCTGGCGCTGGGCCTGTTGACGCTGCCGCTGATCGCCTGGATAGGCCTGTCGCCGCTGCTGTTGATCCGCCATCTCGGCTACAGCGGCCTGGAATACGGCCTGTGGCAGCTGCCGGTGTTCGCCGCGATGATCGCCGGCAACCTGACGCTGAACCGGCTGGCCGGCCGGATGGAACTGTCCCGCCTGCTGCGGCTGGCGCTGTGGCCAATGGCCGGCGGCCTGCTGCTGGCCGGCCTGGCCGCCCCGCTGTCCCCGTCGCTGCCGGCGCTGGTCGCCTGCCTTGCCGTCTACGCCTTCGGCCTGGGTCTGGGCAACGCCACGCTGTACCGGCTGACGCTGTACTGCAGCGACAACGCCAAGGGCAGCGTCGCCGCGATGCTGGGCATGCTGTCCACCGCGATGCTGGGCGGCGGCAGCGCCGTCCTCGCGCTGCTGGACGCCGGCGACAGCCCGGCCCGCTTCGCCGCCGGCGTCAGCCTGGCCTCCTTGCTCGCCGTGCCGCCGCTGTGGCTGCTGCTGCGCCGGCCTCTGCCCGCCCCCGTCGCCGCCTGAAGCCCGATTTCTTCATCACTGGAACCGTCATGAACACACTTCCCCATGTCGAGGCGCTCTGCGCGCTGGAACAGCCGTACCGCGCCGACGCCGAATGCGACCGCCTGTTCGACGCCGCGATGCGCGAGCTGGTCGACTACCACTGCGAGCACAGCCCCGGCTACCGCCAATGGCTGCAACAGAACGGCTTCACGCCGGAGAGGCTGGCCGGCCTGTCCGACTGGTCAGAGCTGCCGCCGATCTTCTCCAACTATTTCAAGCGCAGGCTACTGTTGAGCAAGACCGGCGAAGACGCGCTGGAACTGACTTCGTCCGGCACCACCGGCCAGAAGAGCCGGATGCGCTACGACGCGCGCAGCATAGGCGCCGCCCAGCGCATGGTGGACCGCATCTTCGACCACTACGGCTGGAACACGCCCGAGCAGCCGTGCAACTACCTGCTGCTCAGCTACGAGCCGGCCGGCGCCATCACGCTGGGCACCGCCTACACCGACCAGTTTCTGGCCAAGTACGCGCCGATCAACCGCGCCGTCTACGCCCTGCGCCACAACGGCAAGAGCTGCGAGTTCGACCCCTTCGGCACGATACGCGCGCTGCGGGAGTTCGCCGAGGAAGGCCTGCCGGTGCGCATCTTCGGCTTCCCCGCCTTCCTGTGGTTCACGCTGGAGAGGATGCGCGACATGGGCCTGCCGCCGCTCGCGCTGCATCCGGAATCGCTGGTCCTGCTCGGCGGCGGCTGGAAGACCCACGCCGACAAAGAGATACCCAAGCTCGAACTGTACCGCCGGCTCGGCGAACAGCTGGACCTGCCGGACGCGCGCTGCCGCGACGGCTACGGCTCGGTCGAGCATCCGGTGCCTTACAACGAATGCACGCATCACCGCTTCCATGTGCCCAGCTGGGCCCGCGCCTGGGCGCGCGACACCGCGACGCTGGCGCGGCTGCCCTACGGCGAGGCCGGCTTCCTGCACCTGGTGTCGCCGTACATCACCTCCAGCCCGGCGCACAGCATGCTGCAAAGCGACCTCGCCATCGTGCACCCGGCCGAAAGCTGCGGCTGCGGCCTGGCCACCGACTGGTTCGAACTCTTGGGCCGCGCCGGCACCAGCAAGAGCCGCAGTTGCGCGCTGGCCGCATCCGAACTGATCAAGGAGTCCTGAATGTATCTGATTGATGGAGAACTGCGCGCCGACCTCGAGCTCGACGCGGCGCTGGCCGTCTTGCGCGGCCGATTGGCCGACACGCTGGCCGAAACGCTGGACATCGAAACCGTATTGTCCTGCGCCGAACGCTTCGCCGACGCGCTGGCCGCCTCCCCGCGCCACCCGCTGCTGGACGACGCCGCGCGCGCCGAACTGGCCGCCTTCTGCCGCCGCGGAACGCTGCGGACCAAGCTGGAGCGCGAACTCGGCGAGCGTCCGTTCTCGCTGCGCCGGCCCGACTACCGCGAAGCGCGCTTCGAAGCCTGGCAGCCATTGGGCCTGGTGCTGCACGTGACGCCGTCCAATGCAACGCTGCTGCCGTTCATGGCGGCGCTGGAAGGCCTGCTGGCCGGCAATATCAACTGGTTGCGGCCCAGCGGCAGCGATCAGGACTTCAGCGCCAGGCTGCTGGCGGAATTCCTGCACCACGACGCCGGCGGCCGGCTGGCGGCCCGCCTGGCGGTGCTGCCGGTGGCCAGCGGCGAGCTCGGCCGGCTGCTGGCCGACGCCGACGGCGTGTCGGCCTGGGGCGGCGACGCCGCGCTGGCGGCGATCCGCGCCCAACTGCCGCCCGGTTGCCGCTGGATAGACTGGGGCCACCGCGTCAGCTTCGCCTATCTCGATCCCGCCGCCGCCTCGGACCAGGCGCTGGACGCGCTGGCCGACGACGTCTGCCGCCTCGACCAGCAGGCCTGTTCCAGCCCGCAGGCGCTGCTGGTGGACAGCGACGATCCGGCCGTGGTCCAGGACATGGCGCGCCGGCTGGCCGCCGCGCTGGCCCGCCGCGCGCCGCAGTGGCCGGCGCTGACGCCGAATCTGCAGGAAGCCGCCGAGATCAGCACCCGGATGGCCTTCCACCGGCTGGACCAGGCTTTCGCCGACGAACAGGGCCAGGTGCTGTCCGGCCAGGGCTGGCGACTGGCCTGGAATATGGAACAGGCGCTGGCGCCGTCGCCGCTGTTCCGCACCGTCGAATTGCGCCCGGCGCCGCGCGCCGCGCTGGCCGGCATTCTGCGGCCGTGGCGCACCCGGCTGCAAAGCTGCGGCCTGATCGCGCCGGCCGCGCGACTGCCGGAACTGAGCCGCGCCCTCTTGGCCGCCGGCGTCAGCCGCGTCGCCCCGGCCGGCCGGATGCACGACGGCTACCACGGCGAGCCGCACGACGGCGTCTACGCGCTGCAGCGGCTGTCGCGCCGGGTGTCGGTCAGCCTGGACGCCGCCGCGCTCCCCGGCCACGCCCACCTGGACGCGCCGCCGGCCGAACCGAAAGGCCTGGCCGCGCTGCCGCTGATGGACAAGGCCGCCTTCCAGAGCCAGCCGGCCAACGACAAGGCCCAGCTGTTCTTCCGCAGCGGCGGCAGCAGCGGCGCGCCGAAGCTGGCCGGCGTCAGCTACCGCGACTACCGCCACCACATGCGCGCCGCCGCCGACGGCATGCTGGCCGCCGGCCTGAATCCGGCCACCGATCGCGCGATGAATCTGCTGTACGGCGGCAAGCTGTACGGCGGCATGCTCAGCTTCTTCAGCATCATGGAAGGCATGGGCGTCACGCAGTATCCGATGGGCGGACCGTCCGACGACGACTTCAGCGAGATCGCCCACTTCATCGTCGATCAGAAGATCAACACGCTGATCGGCATGCCGGGCACGCTACACCGATTGTTCGAATGCGAGAACCGGGTGCTGCGCCGCTACGGCGGCGTGCGCAAGGTGTTCTGCGGCGGCGAGCACATCAGCGACGGCCAGCGCGCCTACATCGGCAGCTTCGGCGTCGAGCTGATCCGCTCGGCGATGTACGGCTCGGTCGATGCCGGCCCGCTGGGCCACGCCTGCCCGCACGGCGGCGACGGCGAGTTCCACCTGCTGGCCGAAGCCCAGTGGCTGGAAATACTGGAAACCGACAGCGACGCGCCCGCCGCGCCCGGCGCCGTCGGCCGCCTGGTGTTCACCTCGCGCGAACGCGAGGCGCAGCGGATCGAGCGCTACGATCTGGGCGACCTCGGCCAGTGGCTGCCCGGCCTCTGCCGCTGCGGCCTCTCCTCGCCGCGCTTCCGGCTGGCCGGCCGCCACGGCGCGCTGCTGCGGGTCGGCACCATCTTCGTCAATCCGACCGCGCTGACCGAGAAGATAGGCCTGCCCTTGCAATGGTTGATCGACCGCGCCGACGACGGCGGCGACCGCATCCAGCTGCTGGCCGACGGCGATCCGGCGGCGATACGCGTGCGGCTGCTGCAGGAGCCGATGCTGAGCGAAGTGGTCGGCGGCGGCCTGCTGCGGCTGGAAATCACCGCCACGCCGGCGGCCGAATTCCGCCGCCACCCGCACAGCGGCAAGACGCCGCTGGTGATGGACTTTAGACATTGAAATCCGGCCGGCGCGCGGCGCCGGCATATACACACATAATGATGAATCCGAAACTGATATCGCTGGTCGAGCACGCCAGACGCCATTCTCCACTGTACCGCGAACACTATCGCGAGCTGCCCGCCCAGGGCTGGCGGCTGTCCGACCTGCCGCCGGTCGACCCCTCGGCCTACTGGCGGGACTCGCGGGACCTGTCCCGCTGGCCGGCGCTGACCGCCCCCCCGCTAGGCGGCCACGTGTTCAAGACCGGCGGCTCCACCGGCGACGGCAAGCTGTCGGTGTTCAGCGGCGACGAATGGCAGGCCTTTGTCCAGACCTTCGCCGCCGGCCTCGCGCGCCAGCTGCGCCCCGGCGATCGCGTCGCCAATCTGTTCTTCGCCGGCGACCTGTACACCAGCCTGCTGTTCACCCACGACGCGCTGTCGCGCTCGCCGGTGCCGGTCCTGGAATTCCCGTTCACCTGCAATGTCGACGACGATGTCCTGGTCGACGCGATTCATGCCCACCGGATCAATGTGCTGGCCGGCGTGCCGGCCCAGTTGCTGCGCTTCGCCCACTATCTGGATGAAAACGCGCTGACCTTGTCCGGAGTGCAGACCGTGCTCTACGCCGGCGAAAGCCTGTTCGGCGAGCAGATCGCCCTGCTGAAGCAGGTGTTCCCGCTGGCGCGGCTAGGCTCGATCGGCTGCGCCAGCGTAGACGCCGGCCTGATCGGCTACGCCGACCCGGACTGCGCCCACGGCGAGCACCGGATGTTCGACGGCGACAGCATCATCGAGATCGTCGACGAGGACAGCGGCGAAGCGATAGACGAAGCCGGCCGCCGCGGCCTGCTGCTGGTGACCAATCTGCAGCGCCGGCTGATGCCGGTGATACGCTACCCCAGCGGCGACCTCGCCTGCTGGCGCGAGCCGCCCGGCCCGAACCGCAAGTTCGCGCTATTGGGCCGGGCCGGCAACGGCCATCGCGTCCGCGTCGGCACCCTGTCGCTGTTTCCGGACGAGCTGGGCGCCGCGCTGGACGGCCAGGTCGAGCTGCTGGCCTGGCAGCTGCAGATCTCGCGCCGACAGGGCCAGGATTGCCTGCGGCTGCTCTTGGCGGCGCGCGCGCCGCTGGACCTGCCCTCGCTGCGGCAGGCGCTGCTGCGGCAGCAAGCGGCGATCGCCGCGCTTTGCGCCGCCGGCGAGCTGCGGCTGGAGCTGGAGCAGGTCGCGCCCACCGCGATGCGCACGCATCCCCGTTCCGGCAAGCTGATGCGGGTGGCCGATCTGCGCGACTACCAGCCGGCGGAGGCGACCGCATGAGCGCCCGTCATCCGCAAGCCACCTGGGCGCGCGACTACCAGCCGTCCGACGCCGCCGACATCAGCGCGCTGTTCCGCAGCATCTACGGCGACCGCTATTTCTACGCCGACGTCTATCTGCCCAGCCAGATCCAGCAGCGCAACGCCAGCGGACAATGGCGCTCGGCGGTCGCGGTCCGCGGCGACCGGCTGCTGGGCCACGCGGCGCTGTGGCTGGACCCGGCCAGACCCGGCCAGGCCGAACTGGCGATGAATGTGGTGCATCCGGACGCGCGCGGCCAGGGCCTCGCCAGCCTGCTGGGCCGCCATCTGCGCGACGCGGCCGCCGAGCTCGGCATCGAGCTGCTGACGATCAAGCAAGTATGCTCGCATCCGCGGAGCCAGTACGTCGCGCGCTCGCTGGGCTTTCACAATACCGCGCTGCTGCTGGACTACATCGATACGCCGTTTGCCGGCCCGGAGCCGGAAAGCATCGTGTTCGGCTGTCTGCCGCTGAAGCCGCGGCCCTTGCCGAAACTGGCATGGCCGGCGGGATGGGAAACCTGGCTGGCGCCGCTGCGGCAGGCATTCGACGAGACGGACGCGCCGGCGCCGGCCGGCCTGCCCAGACTGAGCCTGAGCCGCCACGGCCAGCGGCTGGAGATCGTCCCGGGACAGCCATGCGAGGCGCGGCTGCGGGAGCTGGCGGCGCTGCCCGCCGGCCAGCTGATCTATCTGAAGTGCCCGGCGAACGCGGAAACGCTGGCGCAGCTGGCGCAACTGGAACGCGGCGGCTTCCGCTTCAGCGGCCTGCTGCCGGACGCCGCCGGCTGGCAGCTGCTGTTCCTGCGCGGACACGGCGACGGCGATCTGGACTTCTGCGATCCGCAGTCCGAACAGCTGCGCCGGCTGGGCGCGGGCTAGCCGGCCGACGATCCGTCCAGCGGCTCCACCCTGACCGCGGTGCCGTAGCACAGCACTTCGGTCAGGCCGGCCATCACGTCGGTGGCATCGTAGCGCATGCCGATCACCGCGTTGGCGCCCTGCGCCATCGCGTGCTCGCACATCAGCGCGTAGGTTTCCGAGCGCGCCTGCTCGCACAGGCTGGTATAGATGGTGATATTGCCGCCGAACAGCGACTGCAGGCCACCGAGGAAGTTGCCGACCAGCGAGCGCGAGCGCACGGTGATGCCGCGCACCACGCCGAAATTGGCGACGATGCGATAGCCGGGGAGTTCGAAGGCGGTGGTGATCATGCGGGCAGGCAGCATGGCGTTCTCCTTGAAAGCTTAGGGCGAAAATCCGCCCCCATGGTAGCGCGGCATCGCCGCGCCGGCATCCCCGATCAGGCCTCAGCCAGCGCTTCCAGCGCCCGATAGGCGCCATCCCGCAACAGCGGCACGCAGTCGCTGACGTTCAGCTGCGCCGCCAGCGCCACGTCTTCCTCGAAACCGCGCTCGCGCAATTCCGCGGCCGACGCGCCCAGTCCCAGCTGGTTCTCCAGATCGTGCCGGGCCAGCACGAAGGCGGCCTCCGCCGCCAGCGCCTCCGGCGTCTTGCTGCCGGACAGGCCGTAGATGATGGCGCCGGCGCCGATGAAGTCCTCGTAGGCGAAACGCAGGCGGCCGTCCTTGTCCACTTCGCCGGCGGCGACCACCAGCACCGACCCGCCCTCGCACGCCAGATGCGACGCCACCGCGGCGGCGTTGCGCAGGCAGCCGGCGATGGTGCCGGCGGCGCAGCTGGCCAGACTGGTCCGCGCGCCATTCGGCGACGGCAACACCAGCCGGCTGCCGTCGGCCAGTTGCTGCAGCGAGGCCGGCGATAGCGACGGCTGCACCCGGTTGCGCCGCGCAGCCAGCAAGGCGCGCCTCGCCTCGGCGAAGGCCTGGGCGTCGTCGTCGCGGGCGTGGTAGGGCCAGACCTCGGCGCCCCTGGCGCAGGCGATGTCGACGCTGGTGCTGAACGACAGCACATCGACCACCACACAATGATCGGCCTGCCCGCTCAACAACCGCGCCGCGTCCAGCCCCCATTGCAGGCGCACCGAAAATTCCTGTTGCGCGTAATGCATTTCCCGTCCCCGAAAAACGGAAGCCGCCGGCATGATGCCGGCGGCGCCTCCGCTGAGTCCCGTCCGGCTTCGGCCGGACGAAAGTTATTATTCAAAAGGTCAAAATCTTAACCATTGGACGGGGAAAACTCAAAAGAATCAGGCAGCAAGAGGCCATCCGCAGCGGCTGCGCTGCGGAATTGCCAACACTGCCGCGACAATTCAGCCCAGGCGCAGCGTCAACAGGTATTCGCCGCCCTGCTCGCCGGCCCGGGCGACGATGCGGCCATCGCCGGACAGACCGGCGAAATCGCCGCCGCCGCTGTCCGCCACCACCGTCAGACGGCCGCTGACCCCGGCGCTCGGCGAATAGACGCCGTCATGCTTCAAGACGAAGCTGCCGCGTCGGTCGCCCCAGCTCGCCGTCACCCGCTCGTAGCCGATGAAGACGGCGTCGCCGCCCGGCTTGACCGGATACAGCAGTTGGTATTCCAGCTGCCCCTCGCCTTCCAGCGGCCCGCTGAGGACGTTGACCACGCTGGCGCGTTTCAGCTCGCCGACGCCGTCGGCCGCGTTCAGGCCGGTTTCCTGCCATTGGCCGACCTGGAAACGGCAGGCCAGCGCCACTGCGCTAGAGGAACTCATGACAACCTCCTGACAAACAGTTGCACACTACGAAAAAACGCCGCCGATCTATCGAGCGGCGGCGTCGTCTGCACGGAAAGCGCGACCTCAGGCCAACAGGCAGGACGACTGCGTCTCGCCGCTCAGGCGGCGCAGCTTCGGCACTTCCTGCGCGCAGCGCGCCTCCGCCTGCGGGCAGCGGGTGCGGAACACGCAGCCTGACGGCGGGCTGATCGGACTGGGCAGGTCGCCCTGCAGGATCTGGATCGCCTTGTTCCTCTCCAGCTTTGGATCGGGAACCGGAATCGCCGACAGCAGCGCGCGGGTATACGGGTGCGACGGCACATCGTACAGCGCGCGCTTCTCGGCCAGCTCCATCTCGCGGCCCAGATACATCACCAGGATGCGGTCGGAGATATGCTTGACCACCGCCAGATCGTGGGCGATGAAGATCAGCGCCAGGCCCATCTCGCGCTGCAGCTCCTTCAGCAGATTGATGATCTGCGCCTGGATAGACACGTCCAGCGCCGATACCGGTTCGTCGCAGATCACCAGCTTCGGCTCCAGGATCAGCGCGCGGGCGATACCGATGCGCTGGCACTGGCCACCGGAGAACTCGTGCGGGTAGCGGTTGATCATCTGCTCGCGCAGGCCCACCTTGCGCATCATCGCCTTGACGCGCTTCATCACCTCGTCGGCCGACAGCTCCGGCTTGTGCACGCGCAGCGGCTCGCCGATGATCTGGGCGATGGTCATCCGCGGATTCAGCGACGCCAACGGGTCCTGGAAGATCATCTGGATATCCTTGCGGACGGCCAGCCAATCCTTGTCCGTGCCCTTGCGCAGGTCCTTGCCCATCCACACGATCTCGCCGTCGGTGGCCGGGATCAGGTTCAGTATTGCGCGGGACAGCGTGGACTTGCCGCAGCCGGACTCGCCGACCACGCCCAGCGTCTCGCCGGCGTACAGATCGAAGCTGACGCCGTCCACCGCCTTCAGCGTCTTCTTCGGGCTCCACGGCCAGGCGTCGCCGGCCTTGACCTGGAAGTGCACCTTGACGTTGCGCACCGACAGGATCGCTTGCTTTTGATCAGACATGGGTCACCTCCTCGGCGGCTTGGACCAGCTCCTCCGCCGGCTTGTGACAGGCGCGCAGCAGTTGTGGGTTGAGCGGACTGGCCGCCAGCGGCGGCAGCTCGCCGACGCAGCGGGCGTTGGCGTGCGCGCAGCGCTCGCTGAACGGACAGCCCTTCGGCATATTGGCCATATTCGGCGGATTGCCCGGGATGCTGATCAGTTCGGAACCGTCGTGGTCCAGCCGCGGCAACGCGCCCAACAGGCCTATCGTGTACGGATGGCTCGGGTGGTAGAAGATGTCGTCGGCGCGGCCGTACTCCATCGCGCGGCCGCCGTACATCACCAGCACGTTCTCGCACAGGCCGGCCACCACGCCCAGATCGTGGGTGATCATGATGATGGCGGTGCCGAAATCGCGCTGCAGGTCCTTCAGCAAGGTCAGGATCTGCGCCTGCACCGTCACGTCCAGCGCGGTGGTCGGCTCGTCGGCGATCAGCAGCTCCGGCTCGCACAGCAGCGCCATCGCGATCATCACCCGCTGGCGCATGCCGCCGGAAAACTCGTGCGGATACATATTGACCCGGCGCGCCGCCTCGGGAATGCGCACCGCGTCCAACAGCTCGATCGCGCGCTTCTTCGCCTCGCGGCGGCTGATGCCCTTGTGCAGCTCCAGCACCTCGCTCATCTGCCGCTCCACCGTCAGATACGGGTTCAGCGAGGTCATCGGGTCCTGGAAGATCATCGACACGCGGTCGCCGCGGATGCGGTTCAGCTCGCGCGTCGGCAGCGTCAGCAGGTCCTTGCCGTGGAACAGCGCCTGGCCGCTGGTCTTGCCGTTGCGGGCCAACAGGCCCATCAGCGCCAGCATGGTCTGGCTCTTGCCGGAGCCGGACTCGCCGACGATGCCCAGGGTCTGGCCCTTGTTCAGCTCGAAGCTCACGCCGTTGACGGCGTTGACGACGCCGTCGTTGGTCTGGAACTGAACCCCGAGGTTGTTGACTTTCAAAATGCTCATGGCTTGCCTCATCTATCCTGCGGGGGTCAGCGGTCTTTCGGGTCCAGCGCGTCGCGCAGGCCGTCGCCGATGTAGTTGGCGCAGTAAAGCGTCAGCGACAGCAGGCCGGCCGGGAACAGCAGGATCCACGGCGTGGTCTCCATCACGCCGGCGCCATCCTGGATCAACACGCCCCAGCTGGTCATCGGCTCCTGCACCCCAAGGCCGAGGAAGGACAGCACCGACTCGGTCAGGATCACGCCCGGCACCGTCACCGTGGTGTAGATCACCACGATGCCCAACAGATTGGGCACGATGTGGCGGAAGATGATGGTGGGGGTCGACACGCCGATCGCGTGCGCGGCCTCGACATACTCCTTGGACTTGATCGACAGCGTCTGGCCGCGCACCACGCGCGCCATGTCCATCCACGAGAACACGGTGATGGTCAGCACCACCAGGTAGAACTCGCGGCCCAGCAGCGTCACCATCAGGATGGCGATCAGCAGATAGGGCACCGCGTACATCATGTCGACGATGCGCATCATCAGCGCGTCGACCTTGCCGCCGAGGAAGCCGGCGGTCGCGCCCCAGACGACGCCCAGCATCACCGAGGCCACGGTGGCCAGCGCGCCGACCATCAGCGAGATGCGGCCGCCGGTCAGGCAGCGCACCAGCAGATCGCGGCCCAGCGCGTCGGTGCCGAACCAGTGCATGCCGGCCCAGGACGGCGCCTGGCTCATCGCGTTCCAGTCGGTGTCCTCATAGCTGTACGGCAGCACCATCGGGCCGACGATACAGGACAGCGTGATCAGCACCAGCACCACCAGGCTGACCACCGCCGCCTTGTTGCGGAAAAAGCGGATGCGGGCGTCGCGCCACGGACTGCGGCCCTCGACCGCAGCCTCGGCCAGACCGTTCTCGATTGCCACCACGGCGGCGGCTTGTTTGCTCTTCATCATAATTCCCGCCCCCTCAGTAGCGGATCTTCGGATCGAGCAAGGCGTAGGCCAGGTCGACGAGGAGGTTGAACACCACGGTAATCACCGTCACCAGCACCACCAGGCCCAGCACCAGCGTGTAGTCGCGGTTGGCGGCGCCGTTGACGATCAGCTTGCCCAGGCCCGGCAGCGAGAAGATGGACTCGGTCACCACCGCCGAGGTGATGGACGAGATCGCCAGCGGCCCCAGCAGCGTCACCACCGGCATCAGCGCCGGCTTCAGCGCGTGGCGCAGCACGATGGTGCGCAGCGGCAGGCCCTTGGCGCGGGCGGTGCGGATGAAGTTGCTGTTCAGCACCTCGATCAGGCTGCCGCGCATCACGCGGCCTATCGTCGAGATATTGATGAACACCAGCAGCATGATGGGCAGCACCATGAACTTGGGATCGAAATGATTCCAGCCGCCGGCCGGCAGCCATTTCAGCGTCACGGCGAAGATCAGCACCAGCACCGGCCCGAGAATGAAGGACGGGAAGGCGCCGCCGATATTGCCGAGGAACATCACCAGATAATCGACCATGCTGTTCTGGCGCAGCGCGGCCATCACGCCGAGCGCGATGCCGATCACCAGCGAGATCAGGATGGCGCTGCCGCCTATGGTGGCGGAAACCGGCAGCGCGCTGGCCACCAGGTCGTTGACGCTCCAGTCGGCGTAGCGGAAGGACGCGCCCAGATCGCCGTGCAGCAGGCTATTCAGGTAATACAGATACTGCTTCCACAGCGGCAGGTCCAGATGGTACTTGGCCTGCAGATTGGCCAGCACCGCTTCGGAAATCTTGCGCTCGCCGTCGAACGGACCACCGGGGGTCATGTGCAGCAGCAGATAGCAGACGGTAATGACGGCCAGCAGCGTAGGAATCGCCGCCAGAATGCGTCGGAAAGTGTAGGACCACATGGTGTAACTCCGTATGGGCGGACGCGGCGCGCGCCGCGGCCCGGCCCCTACATCACAAGCCGGATGGCCGCGTCGGCGGACATCCGGCCTCGTTTGTCGCCGGCGGGGCCGGCGTCCCGCCTCAGTGCTGGATGATGTACAGATCCTTGCTGCGGTAGCGGTCCAGCGGGTTCTGGCCGACGCCGCCGACATAGGACTTGATCAGACGCGGCGCCGTATACTGCAACAGCGGCAGCATCGGGTAGTCGTCCATGATCATCTTCACGGCCTGGGTGAACAGCTGCTTGCGCTTGGCAGGATCCAGCGACTGGTTGCCCTGCTTGATCAGCTCTTCGGCCTTCGGATTGCAGTTCTGGTTGTCGTTCTGGGTGTTGCCGCACTCGACCAGCGCCAGGAAGGTGGTGGCGTCGTTATAGTCGGCGTTCCAGCCATTGCGGGCGATCTGGTAGTCGCCGTCGTGGCGCTTCTTCAGCAGCACCTTGAACTCCAGGCTTTCCAGCTCGGTGTTCAGGCCCAGCTTGGACTTCCACTCGGACGCGGCGAAGATCGCCATCTTCTTGTGGTAGTCGTTGGTGTTGTAGGTGAACTTGATCTTGGCGCCCGGCTTCACGCCGGCCTGGGCCAGCAGCTTCTTGGCCTCGTCGACGCGCTTGGCCATCGGCCACTTCGCCCAGTCGTAGCTGGACGGATCGGCGCCGGACACGCCGTGCACCATCACGCTGTAGGCCGGATTCTGGCCATCGGCGGTGACTTTCTTCGCCAGGATGTCGCGGTCGATGACCATCGACAGCGCCTTGCGCACGCGCACGTCCTTCAGCAGCGCATCCTTGTTGTTGAACGAGTAGTAGCGCAGCGCGGCCAGTTCGCCGTTGTGGATTTCCTTCGGATACTGGGTCTTGTACTTGTCGAAGGTGCCCGGCGGCAGGTTCAGCACCCAGTCGTTCTGGCCGGACTCGTACAGCTTGACGTCGGCGTTGCTGTCCTCGATCGGCAGATAGGTGGTCTGGCTCAGCACCACGCTCTTGGCGTCCCAGTAGTTCGCGTTCTTGGCGACGACGACCTTGCTGTTGACTTGCCAGTCCTTCAGTTGATAGGCGCCGTTGCTGACCATCTTGCCCGGCTTGACCCAGTCCTTGCCGTACTTGTCGATCACGGCCTTCGGCGCCGGAGCGAATTGGGTGTTGGCCACCAGCGCCGGCAGGAACAGCACCGGGTACGGCGTCTTCACTTCCAGCGTGTATTTGTCGACGGCCTTGATGCCCAGCTCGGACGGCTTCTTCTTGCCGGTGGCGATTTCCTTGCCGTTCAGGATGAAGATGCCGTAGGTCTCGGAATACGGGGAGGCGGTCTTCGGATCGAGGAAACGCTGCCAGCCGTAGACGAAGTCGTCGGCGACCACCGGGCGGCCGTCGGACCACTTGGCGTTCTTGCGCAGATGGAAGACCCAGGTGGTGGCGTCGGCCTGCTTCCACGACTCGGCCACGCCCGGCAGGATCTTGCCGTTGTTGTCGGCGCTGGTCAGGCCTTCGAACAGGTCGGCGGTGATGGTATTGGCCGGCACCGATTCGGCTACCGCCGGGTCCAGCGTTTCCGGCTCGGAGCCGGTGTTGCGGATCAGGGTCTGCTTGGCGGCCAGCTTGACGCCTGCGGGTACCTGGGCGGCCAGCACGGAACCGGAAGCCAGCGCCAGCGCGACGGCGGCGGCGACCGCGCGCAGCGATTGCTTATTCGTCATCTTCTACTCTCCTTGTTCTGTCTCGCCACTCGGCGTGCCGGCAGCGGATTTTTTTCACTCGATTGTATCCAGAGTGGATGCGCAGATTATGCGCAGAGGGTTTTGAATACATCAAGCCCCCAGACAGACAATATGCCATTCATTTTAATCAAAAAGAAAAATTTGTCCGACAATGGACTATTCAGCTAAATCAATGGCCTTGGCTGTTATCCGTTTTTATCCTTTTGACATTCCGTCATGTGAAATGCTGGTGGCTGCTCCAAGTAAAATTCATGCCAAACGGCGGCCTCGCCCACCATTTCATATTTAAAATCAGACTAACCTTATATTAAAAATACGGCCGTTGTTATCGCATCCGATGCGAAACCGCCCCGCCAATGAAAAAAGCCGCCCGTGGGCGGCTTTGGCGCAATGATTTGGGCCGTATCAGTCCCGCAGCCGCCAGGCCACGTTCTCGCCGGCGCGCAGCGGCACCAGCGCGTCGCCCGGATACGGCAGCTCGGCCGGCACCGTCCAGCCCTCCTTGACCAGCTCGATCCGGTCGCCGTTGGCCGGCAGGCCGTAGAAGGCCGGGCCATTCAGGCTGGCGAAAGCCTCCAGCCGGTCCAGCGCGCCGGCGGCCTCGAAAGCCTCGGCATACAATTCGATCGCCGCGTTGGCGGTATACATGCCGGCGCAGCCGCAGGCCGTCTCCTTGGCGCCCTTCGCATGCGGCGCGCTGTCGGTGCCGAGGAAGAACTTGGTCGAGCCGGACGTCGCCGCCTTCAGCAGCGCCTGGCGATGCAGCTCGCGCTTCAGCACCGGCAGGCAGTAGTGGTGCGGGCGTATGCCGCCGACGAACAAGGCGTTGCGGTTCATCAGCAAGTGATGCGCGGTGATGGTCGCCGCGACGTTGGCCGGCGCGGCGGCGACGAACTCGGCCGCCTCGCGGGTGGTGATGTGCTCGAACACCACCCTCAGCGTCGGCAGCTTCTGCAGCAGCGGCTTCATCACCCGCTCGATGAACACCGCCTCGCGGTCGAACACGTCGATGTCGGCGTCGGTCACCTCGCCGTGCACCAACAGCGGCAGGCCGGTTTCGGCCATCGCCTCCAGCGCCGGCATCGCGCGGGCGACATCGGTGACGCCGTGGTCGGAATTGGTGGTGGCGCCGGCCGGGTACAGCTTGACGCCGTGGACGAAGCCGCTGGCCTTGGCCAGGCGGATCTCGTCCGGGCTGGTCTTGTCGGTCAGATACAGCGTCATCAGCGGCTCGAAGCGGCTGCCGGCCGGACGGGCGGCCAGGATGCGCTCGCGATAGGCGGCGGCGGCCGCGACGGTGGTCACCGGCGGCTTCAGATTGGGCATCACGATGGCGCGGCCCATCTGGCGACAGGTGTCGGGCAGCACCGCCGCCAGCGCGGCGTCGTCGCGCAGGTGCAAATGCCAGTCGTCGGGACGGATCAGGGTGAGTGTCTGCATGGTCGGGGCTTGGCGTGGCTATGAATAAAAGAATGGCGACGGGGACGCCGTCGCCAGGAATGCCTATTTGCGCTTGAGCACCATCCGGAACTTGCCTTCGCCGGTGGTGGTCGATTCCAGCAGGCCGTTGCCGGTCTGCCGGCAAAAAGCCTCGAAGTCCTTAGGCGCGCCGGGGTCGGTGGCGATCACCTCCAGCACGGCGCCGCTGGCCATGTCGGCCAGCGCCTTTTTCGCGCGCAATATCGGCAGCGGGCAGTTCAGGCCGGAAAGATCAATCTGCTTGTCGGGTGTCATGGGCCGGTATCCTCAGCCATATCGCGTTACAATGGAGAAATCCGGGCCTGCGCCGATCAGCGGACAGGCCGTAGCCGTATAGTTTACGCCAGTCGTCAAGCCTTACCCAAATCGGTCACGCATCATGTGCATCATCGCTTTCGCCTACAAAACGCCGGGCCTGGGCCAATTGGTACTGCTGGCCAACCGCGACGAATACTACGCCCGCTCCGCCGAGCCGCTGGACTGGTGGCCGGAATACCCGCACACGCTGGGCGGCCGCGACCTGCAGTCCGGTGGCAGCTGGCTGATGGTGGACGGCCGCAACCGCATCGCCGCCGTCACCAACTTCCGCGACGGTTTTCCCGCCAAGGCCGAGCGCTCGCGCGGCGAATTGGTCCAGCGCTTCGTCAGCGGCGACGAGGACCCGTTCGCCTTCGCCGACTGGCTGCGCGCCGAGTGCCACCGCTACGGGCCGTTCAACCTGCTGTTCGGCACCACCGCCGACCTGTTCTTCTTCCACAGCCCCGGCAAGCAAATCGCCCGCGTGACGCCCGGCATCCACACGCTGTCCAACGCCACGCTGGACACGCCGTGGTTCAAGAGCCAGCGCCTGGCGGAACGCCTGGGCGAACTCCGCCGGATGCCGACCGAGGAACAGGCCTACGCGGCGCTGTCCGATCCGACGCCGGCAGGCCCGGGCCATCTGCCCAATACCCGCATCGGCCTCGCGCTGGAAAAGACGCTGTCGCCGATCTTCATCCAGGGCCGCGACTACGGCACCCGCGCATCGATGCTGCTGACGGTGTCCAGCCGCGGCGACATCAGCTTTTCCGAACTGAGCTGGGGCCTGGCCGGACGCGAGACCGGCCGTCGACATTACAATCTGCGCGCCGGACAGGCGCGCTGAGGAGCATACCGTTGAATATCCGTTTCACCATCGCGCCGGCCGCGCTGGCCTTGTGCCTGAGCCTGACGGCGCAGGCCGAGGGCCGCGTCATCAAGAACTACAACTACGCGATCGACGACGACAAGCCCTGGCAGGAAGAGGACTACGCCTTGCCGCCGTACCCGCAGACGGCGGACTGGGTGGAAGTGAAGCCCGACTGGCTGCAGCAGAACCGTTATTTCGTCGACGCCGGCTCGCTGAGCATCGGCAAGGACGGCGTGGTGCGCTACATCAGCAAGGTGCTCAGCAGCGGCGGCGTCGAGAACCTCAGCGCCGAAGGCATACTGTGCAAGGACAACAAGTACCGCGCCTACGGCTTCGGCGACAGCGTCAATCACCGCTGGATCGAGCCGATGCGGCCGCTGTGGCAGGACATCGTCTTCGGCGACAAGCTGCGGCGCGAATTGCGCGAGCGCCTGTGCCCGGACCACCTGGCGCCGCGCGACATCGGCACCGCCCAGCGGGCGCTGCGCAGCGGCGGCTGAGCCTGCCGCGAAGCTGCCCGGCGGATGTTCTAGAATGAAGACATCTGTCTTGCATTCGCGCGGGCGCCGATGGATCAGCAAACTCAGCAGGAAAACCGGGAAAGGGAGTGGGTCAGGCGGCTGTTCGAGCAGAAAGGCATGGAGCCGCTCGACATGCAGTCGCTGAAGTGCCCGGCGCCCGACGTCGGCGTCAAGCTGCCCGACGGTCGCCTGCTGGCCATCGAGGTGACCGAGGTGCTGGCCGGCGAGCACACCCGCCGCCACAGCCGCAAGCGCGAGGCCCACTCGACGCTGCAGATCGCCGGCGGCATCGGCTCGCTGTTCTCGCTGCCGGCCAACGCCCTCGACGTCGCCTGCCGCATCGAAGCCAAGGTCGGCAAGGACTACCAGGTCCCGTCCGGCCATCAGCTGCACCTGCTGCTGGCGGCCGGCACGCTAGAGCACGGCGCGGCGGCCTGGACCCTGCCGCTGGCCATCTCCATCCAGGAACTGAACCGCCTGACCGACGGCATGCTGGCGCGCTCGCGCTACCAGCACGCCTATCTGCATCTGCAGCGCGGCCGCGACCTGTACGAGTGGAACCGCCACGACAGCTGGCACGAGATCCACTCGCTCGCCGTCCACGCCGACGGCTACCTCCCGCTGCAGCCGCAGGAGGCGGGCAAATAGCCCGGCGGCGGCGCCTCATGCCAATGTTGTGATATAGTCGCAGACCCCGCGCGCCGGCACGCCGCCGCGCGCCGATCGCAACCTCGAGCTGATGCCTGGCATGTCGATTTCCCTGTTCGCCCCCTTGCTCTACCTGCTGCTGGGCCTAGGCCTGGGCCGCGCGCCGTTCGACATCAAAAGCCGCGCGTCGGCGCTGCTGACCAAATTCGTCATTCCGCTGGTCATCATCTACAACATCGCCGCCCACCGGCCCGGCGTGTTCGCCGTCATGGCCGGCACGATGGCGATGATGGCCGCCCTGCTGCTGCTGAGCCGGCTCTCGACCCGGGATCCGGTGCGCAATCTGTGCTTCAGCTATCTGAACATCGGCTGGCTGGGCATGCCGGTAGCCAGCACGCTGTTCGGCGACGGCGCGGCGACGGTGTTCATCGCCGCCTATGTCGGCAGCTCGCTGCTGGGCAATTCGGTCGGCGTCGGCCTGATGGCCGGCGGCGGCAGCCTGAAGGCGCGGGCATGGGAGACGCTGAAGGCGCCGCCGGTGTGGGCGCTGCTGGCAGGCGTGGCGCTGATGCCGTTCGGCCCGCAGTTGCAGGCCTACGCCCGACCGGGCTACGAGGTGCTGAAATTCCTGATGAGCCTGCTCGGCATGTCGATACTCGGCATCTGGCTGTCCGCCACCCGGCTCGGCGTCGCCGATTTCGGCCGGGCGCTGCGGCTGTCGGCGCTGCGCGCCGCCGCGATCTGCGTCCTGCTCGCGCTGTTCGTCGCGATCTGCCGCCAGCTGGACATCCGGCTGGTGCTCGACAATCAGCCGGCGCTGTATCTGATGTGCCTGCTGCCGCCGGCGGCGAACATCATCGTGCTGGAAACCCACTATATGAAAAACGGCCGCTCGGCCGGGCCCATCGCCTGCGGCACTTGCATCAGCATCGTCGCCATCGGCGTCTACGCGACGGCGACGCTGCTGCTGCGCTGATCAGCCGGCGCGCCAGCTGCCGCTGTTGCCGCCGTCCTTCTCCAGCAGGCGCACGCCGTCGATGACCATGCCGCGGTCCACCGCCTTGCACATATCGTAAATGGTCAGCAGGCCGACGTTGACCGCGGTCAGCGCCTCCATCTCGACGCCGGTCTGGCCGGCGCACTCGGCGGTCACTTCCATCCTCACCGCGGACTCGTCGTCCCTCAGTTCGAAGTCCACCGCCAGCCGCGTCAGCGAGATCGGATGGCACAGCGGGATCAGGTCCCAAGTCTTCTTCGCCGCCATGATGGCGGCGACGCGGGCGATGCCCAGCACATCGCCCTTCTTGTGGCCGCCGCCCTTCACCAGCGCGAAGGTGGCCGGCTGCATGCGGATCAAGCCTTCGGCGACCGCGCGACGGGCGGTCACGGCCTTGCCGCCGACATCCACCATATGGGCCTGGCCGGCTGCGTCGAAATGGGTCAGTCGGGTCATGGGCAATCAATCCTTCAATGCAAAACGCCCGCGGCGCTCAGCGCAGCAGGCGGAAAATCAGCCAGAAGCAGGAAACGACGAGCAACAGGCCGCCGCTCCAGCGGACGACGACCAGCACGCGGCCCAGATGGCGGCGGTCGCGGGTCAGCGCGAAACACAGCACTCCCCACCCTATCGCCAGTATCGTCGCCAGCAGCCACAGCCGCCAGAAGCCGAACACGGCCTCACTCCTCTGGCGGCAGCTGGTGGAAGCTGGACGGCGCGTCCAGCGGATCGTCGAAGCTGGCGTATTCCCAGGCCTCCGGCGTCTCCAACAGCTTGCGCAGCAGCTTGTTGTTCATCGCGTGGCCGGACTTGTGGCCGGAGAAGGCCGCGATCAACGGATGGCCGACGATGTAGAGATCGCCGATCGCGTCCAGGATCTTGTGGCGGACGAACTCGTCCGGGAAGCGCAGGCCTTCCGGATTCAGCACGTATTCGTCGTCGATGACGATGGCGTTGTCCAGACTGCCGCCGCGGCCCAGGCCGTGGTTGCGCATGTACTCGACCTCGTGCATGAAGCCGAAGGTCCGCGCGCGGCTGATTTCGTCGGTATACGAATGATGGGCGAAGTCGACTTCCACCGTCTGCGGCGCGCGATTGAACGCCGGATGGTTGAACTCGATCGACAGCGTGATCTTGAAGCCGTCGTGCGGGTCCAGCCGGACCCACACGCCGCGGTCTTCCACCATCACGGTCTGCTTGACGCGGATGAAGCGCTTCTTCTGGTCTTGCTCGATCACCCCGGCCGCCTGCAGCAAGTACAGGAAGGGGGCGGCGGAACCATCCATGATGGGGATTTCCGCCGCCGTCACCTCGACGACCAGGTTGTCGATACCGAAGCCGGCAAACGCCGACATCAGATGCTCGATCGTGCCGACACGCACGCCGGTATCCGTCACCAGCGTGGAGGAGAGGCGCGTGTCGTTGACGAGCGAAGGTTCCACCCTCACGTCGACCGGCTCGGGCAAGTCGGTACGACGGAAGATGATGCCGGTATCGGGCGGCGCCGGCAGCAGGGTGAGCTTCACCCGCTCGCCGGAATGCAGACCGACGCCCGTGGCGCTGATCGCTTGCTTCAGCGTGCGCTGCAAGATCATTTCAGGCTACTCAACCAAACGGGAAAACCCGATTCTAGCATAGCGACTGCCTATGCTTTATTGATTGATTCGCTTTCATGAATAGCGTTTATCTATCCGCGTCCCTCGCTCAATCGGCCTGCTTGCGCAGGAAGGCCGGAATGTCGTAGCTCTCGCTGACTTCCGGATTGGAGAAGTCCAGCGACGGCGACGCGCGACGGCGGCCGGTGCGCATGATGGCCGGCGCGTCCAGGTCCTCGTAGTTGACCATCTCGACGGCGCGGTCGTCGGTGCCGGTCTTGACGATCTTGATGTATTCCGGACGGTCTTCGTTGCGGACCGCCTTCTTCTGGCCGAGGCCGGTGGCGATCAGCGTCACGCGGATGGTGTCTTCCGGCATGTCGGCCACTTCGGCGGTGCCGAACTTGATCTGGGCGTCCTCGTCGGCGTACTGGCGCACGATGCTCATGATCTCGCGGTACTCGCTCATCTTCAGGCAACCCGGCGCGGTCGAGATGTTGACCAGCACGCCGCGCGCGCCTTCCAGCGTGATGTTGTCCAACAGCGGGCTGGCCACGGCCTGTTCGGCGGCCACGCGGGCGCGGTCGATGCCGGAGGCGTAGGCGGAACCCATCATCGCCAGACCCATCTCGCCCATCACGGTGCGCACGTCGGCGAAGTCGACGTTGATCAGGCCCGGGCAGGTGATCACTTCGGCGATGCCGGCCACGGCGCCCTTCAGCACGTCGTCGGCGGCGCGGAACGCTTCGCGCATGGTGACGTCGTCGCCCAGCACTTCCATCAGCTTCTCGTTCGGGATCACGATCAGCGAGTCGACATGCTTCTTCAGATCCTCGATGCCGTTCTGCGCGACCTTCATCCGCTTGCCTTCGTGCTCGAACGGACGGGTGACCACGCCCACCGTCAGGATGCCCATTTCCTTGGCCACTTCGGCCACAACGGGCGCCGCGCCGGTGCCGGTGCCGCCGCCCATGCCGGCTGTGACGAACACCATATTGGCGCCGCGCAGCGCCTCGGCGATGCGTTCGCGGTCTTCCAGCGCGGCGCTGCGGCCGACTTCCGGATTCGCGCCGGCGCCGAGGCCGCGGGTCAGATTGGTGCCCAGCTGCAGTTTCTGCGGCGCGCTATTGCGCTGCAGCGACTGCGCGTCGGTGTTGGCGCAGATGAATTCCACGCCGTGCACATGGCCGGTGATCATATTGTCGATGGCGTTGCAACCGCCGCCGCCGACGCCGATGACCTTGATGACGGCCGAGCTGGCCGTTTCCTGCATCACTTCAAAAATCATTCCGCTCATTTCCCTCTCCTCAACATAAGATGAGCTACGACTAACCGTGTGTACTACGCCCGAATTGCCGCGCCGCCGCGCCTCGCGGCGGCGCGTTTCTACTAGAAGTTCCCGGCGAACCAGGCCTTCATCTTGCCCAGCAACTGGCCCACGCCGGCGGATTCCACCTTGCCGCTGGGGCCCGAATAACCCTGAATCTGATCCTTGCCGTACAGCAGCAAGCCGACGCCGGTCGAGAAGCGCGGCGTCTTCACCACCTCGGCCAGGCCGCCGACGTACTTCGGCACGCCGACGCGGACCGGCAGGTGGAACACCTCCTCGGCCAGCTCCACCATGCCCGGCATCAGGCTGGCGCCGCCGGTCAGCACCATGCCGGACGACAGCAATTCCTCGAAGCCGCTGCGGCGCAGCTCCTGCTGCACCAGCTGGAACAACTCCTCGACGCGCGGCTCGACCACCTCGGCCAGCGTCGCGCGCGACATCTGGCGCGGACCGCGCTCGCCGACGCCCGGCACCTCTATCATCTGCGCCGGATCGGCCAGACCCACCAGGGCGACGCCGTGCTGGATCTTGATGTCCTCGGCCTCCTTGGTCGGGGTGCGCAGCGCCATCGCGATGTCGTTGGTGATCTGGTCGCCTGCGATCGGGATCACCGCCGTGTGGCGGATCGCGCCGCCGACATAGACGGCGATGTCAGTGGTGCCGCCGCCGATGTCGATCAGGCAGACGCCCAGATCCTTCTCGTCCTCGGACAGCACCGCGATGGCCGAGGCCATCGGCTGCAACACCAGGTCGGACACTTCCAGGCCGCAGCGGCGCACGCACTTGGTCACGTTCTGCGCGGCGGATACCGCGCCGGTGACGATGTGCACCTTGGCTTCCAGCCGCACGCCGCTCATGCCCAAGGGCTCCCGCACGCCTTCCTGGCCGTCGATGCTGTATTCCTGGGTCAGGATGTGCAGCACCTGGTGGTCCGGCGGGATGGTCACCGCGCGCGCGGTCTCTATCACCCGGTCGATGTCCATCTTGGTGACTTCGCGATCCTTGATCGCCACCATGCCGTGCGAGTTCACGCTCTTGATGTGGCTGCCGGCGATGCCGACGAACACCTCGTGAATCTTGCAGTCGGCCATCAGCTCGGCCTCTTCCAGCGCACGCTGTATCGCCTGCACGGTGGACTCGATGTTCACCACCATGCCGCGTTTCAGGCCGCGGGACGGGGTATGGCCCATGCCGACGATGTTAAGCTGGCCGTCTTCCAGCACTTCCGCCACGATCGCCACGATCTTGGAGGTGCCGATGTCCAGGCCGACCAGCATGCTCTTGCTTTCCTTTGGTTTGCTCACCTGTCGCTCCAACGCCTAATCACTTGTTTCCCTTGGCCGGCGGCGCCTTGTAATCGGGCATCCGCACGGCGAATCCGTTCGGGTAGCGCATGTCGACGTATTCGATGTGATACGGCAACCGCGCCAACCTGCTCTTCCAATAGCCGGCGAAGCGCTCCGCGCGCATCGCCGCGTCATTACGTCCCAGCTCCAGCTGCAACTGGTTGTCCAGCACCACTTTCCACGCCCGCCGCGACGACAGCCACAACTCGCGCGGCGCCAGGCCCGACGGCTGCAATGCCTGCCGCAACTGCGTCAGCATCGCCGTCATGTCCTTCTCGGCGCCGGCCGGGCCGTAGAACACCGGCAGCTTCGCGTCGCTGGCGGCGTCGAAACGCTCGCCGCGGGTGTTGACCAGGCCGTTCTCCCCCCAGCGCGCCAGCGCCGCGTGCTCCTCCACGGTGATGTCCAGCGCGTCCGGCCAGCGCCGCCTCACCTGCGCGTCGCGCACCCACGGCAACTTGCCGAAGGCGGACCGCGTCTTGTCGATGTCCAGCGTGAAGAAGGTGCCGGACAGCTCGTGCTCCGCGATGAACTTCAGTTGCTCCGCCGTCACCCGGTTCATGTCGCCCTGAATCCGTATCTTCTTCACCGGGAATACCGGCGCATGCGTCAGCCAGAATCCCCCCGCGTACAGCAACATCAGCGCTGCAGCGCCCAGCATCAGATTGGCCAGGCTCCGGAGCAACCGATAGTTATCCCACATGCACCGTATCCAATACCTTCAGACACAGGTCTTCGTAACTGATGCCCTCCGCCCGCGCCGCCATCGGCACCAGGCTGTGGCTGGTCATGCCCGGATTGGTGTTGGCCTCGAGCAGATACACGCCGCCGGCCTCGTCCATCAGGAAATCCACCCGGCCCCAGCCCTGGCAGCCCAATACCTTGAACGCCTTCAGGCACAATTCGCGCGCCCGGCTTTCCGCGTCGCCGGCGAGGCCGGGGCAGCGGTAGACGGTATCGTCGCGGAAGTACTTGGCGTCGTAGTCGTAGTACTCGGTCGCCGGCTCGATCTTCACCGTCGGGTAGGCGGTATCGCCTATCACCGCGCAGGTGTACTCGCCGGCGCCGATGAATTGCTCGGCGATGACGATGTCGTCGTAGCGGCTCGCTTCCTGGTACGCCGCCTTCAGGCCGCCCGGCATCTTGACCTTGGTCACGCCGATGCTGGAGCCCTCGGTCGACGGCTTGACGAAGATGGGCAGGCCGAGCGCCTTCTCGATCGCGTCGAAATCGCTGTCGTCGCTCAACAGCTCGAACGCCGGAATCGGCAGGCCCGCGCCCTTCCACAACAACTTGGTGCGCCACTTGTCCATGCAGATCGCCGACGCCATCACGCCGCAACCGGTATACGGGACGCCCAATGCCTCCAGCGCGCCCTGCAGCGTGCCATCCTCGCCGAACGGGCCGTGCAGCACATTGAACACGCTGTCGAAACCCTCGTCCTTCAGCGCAGCCAACGGCTTCTCGCTCGTATCGAACTTGTGGGCGTCCACTCCCTTGGCCAGCAGTGCCGCCAGCACGCCGGCGCCGCTCATCAGCGACACTTCGCGCTCAGCCGAGCTTCCGCCCATCAAC
The DNA here is from genome assembly GCF_002848345.1 of Chromobacterium sp. ATCC 53434. Taxonomy (NCBI): domain Bacteria; kingdom Pseudomonadati; phylum Pseudomonadota; class Betaproteobacteria; order Neisseriales; family Chromobacteriaceae; genus Chromobacterium; species Chromobacterium sp. ATCC 53434. Next base: position 4,412,404 of record NZ_CP025429.1, read on the forward strand.
ACCGCCACCTTGCCGTACTGCTTCATCTGTCTATCCTCTGCGTGTCCGCGCCGACGGCGCGGACCAAATCCTGTCAAACAGCCAGCGCCAACACCTTGGCCGGCACCGCGCCGACCGAGCCGGCGCCCATCGTCACCACCACGTCGCCGTCCCTCGCCGCGTCGACGATGGCCTGCGGCAGATCGGCGATATCCTCGACGAACAGCGGCTCCACCTTGCCGCCGACGCGCACCGCGCGCGCCAGCGCCCGGCCGTCGGCCGCGACGATCGGCGCCTCGCCGGCGGCGTACACCTCGGACAGCAGCAAGGCGTCGACGCCGGACAGCACTTTGACGAAGTCCTCGAACAGATCGCGGGTGCGGGTGTAGCGGTGCGGCTGGAAGGCCAGCAGCAGCCGGCGTCCCGGGAAGGCGCCGCGGACCGCGGCCAGCGTCGCGGCCATTTCCACCGGGTGGTGGCCGTAATCGTCGACCAGCGTGAAGCTGCCGCCGTCCTTCGCCTTGACCTCGCCGTAGCGCTGGAAGCGGCGGCCGACGCCGGCGAACTCGGACAGACCCTTCTGGATCGCCGCTATGCTGGCGCCGCACTCCAGGCCGATGGCGATCGCCGACAGCGCGTTCAGCACGTTGTGGCGGCCCGGCAGGTTCAGCACCAGCGGGAAGCGGGTGATGGTGCCGTTCTTCACCACCACGTCGAAATGCATCTGGCCGGCCGCCGCGCGCACGTTCTCGGCGTAGATGTCGGCCGATTCGTCGAGGCCGTAGGTGGTCACCGGCTTGGTGACGCGCTCGCGGATCTCGCGCACATTGATGTCGTCTATGCACAGCACCGCGCGGCCGTAGAACGGCATCCGCTGCAGGAAATCGACGAAGGCCTGCTTCAGCTTGTCGAAGCTGTGGTCGTAGGTGTCCATGTGATCGGCGTCGATATTGGTCACCACCGCCATCACCGGACTCAGATGCAGGAAGGACGCGTCCGACTCGTCGGCCTCGGCCACCAGGAATTCGCCCAGGCCCAGCTTGGCGTTGGTGCCGGCGGCGGTCAGCTTGCCGCCGATGACGAAGGTCGGATCGAGCCCGGCCGCGCCCAGCACCGACGCGGTCAGGCTGGTCGTCGTCGTCTTGCCGTGGGTGCCGGCGATGGCGATGCCCTGCTTGAAGCGCATCAGTTCGGCCAGCATCATCGCGCGCGGAATCACCGGGATGCGCTTGTCGCGCGCCGCCAGCACTTCCGGATTGTCGGCCTTGACCGCGGTCGAGGTGACCACCACGTCGGCGCCCTCGATATAAGTGGCGTCATGGCCGAAGAACACGCGCACGCCCTCGGCGGCCAGCCGCTTGGTGGTGGCGCCGTCGGCCATGTCCGAGCCGGACACGGTATAGCCCAGGCCGTGCAGCACCTCGGCGATGCCGCACATGCCGACACCGCCTACGCCGACGAAATGTATGTGTTTGACCCTGTGTTTCATGTCTGTGTCTCTGCTGGGACGCTCGTTCGGCGCCCTGTCATTCCCCGGCCAGCTGCCGGCACAGCGCGGCCACTCGGCCCGCGGCGCCCGGACGGGCCTGCGCGCGGGCGCGCTCGGCCTTGTCCAGCAACTGTTCCCTGTCCAGCCCCGCCAACAGGCCAGCCAGCCTGTCAGCGCTCAATTCCTTTTGCGGCACATGCCAGGCCGCGCCTTCCTTTTCCAGCCACTCGGCGTTGTCGCGCTGGTGGCCGGTGGTCGACACAACCAGCGGCACCAGCACGCTGGCCACGCCGGCCGCGCACAACTCGCTGACGGTGATCGCGCCGGCGCGGCAGATCACCAGATCGCACTCGGCCAGGCGCCGCGGCATGTCGTCGACGAAGGGCAGCAACTCCACCGCGTCCGCCAGGCCGGCGGCCCGATAGACCGCCTCGACCGCGGCGAAGTTCGCCTCGCCGGTCTGATGCGTCAATAGCGGCCGCTGGTCGGCCGGCAAGCGGGCCAGCGCCTGCGGCAGCGTTTCGTTCAATACCCTGGCGCCCAGACTGCCGCCGACGACCAGCACCTTCAGCGGACCGGAACGACCGGCGAAACGCTCGGCCGGCGGCGCCATGCCCTCGATCTCTCCGCGCACCGGATTGCCGGTGACCTGCGCCTTGGCCGCGCTCGCCGCGCCGCCGTCGAAACCGCAGGCCAGCGTCTTGGCGAACGGCAGCAGGGCCTTGTTGCTCAGCAGCAGGCTGGCGTCGGCGTTGACCAGCACCAGCGGCTTCCACAGCAGGCCGGCCATCACGCCGCCGGGCAGGCAGACATAGCCGCCCATGCCCAGCACCACGTCCGGCCGGTGGCGCAGAATCAACGCCGCGCTGCCGAAAAAGGCGCCGACCAGTTGCAGCGCGCCCTTGACCGAGCCCAGCAGACCCTTGCCGCGCACGCCGTGGAAATTCAGCCTCTCCAGCGGAATGCCGGTCGGCGGCACCAGCTTGTTCTCCATGCCGCGACGGGTGCCCAGCCACACCACCTTCCAGCCGCTCTGCTGCAACTCCCTGGCCACGGCGAGGCCGGGGACGATGTGTCCGCCGGTGCCTGCCGCCATCACCATGACCGTTCGATTCACCATTTACCTTCTTCCCATGAGGCGGAAGCCCTAAGGGCCTCCCGCCTATTCATCACTGTTCATCCGCGCATGACGCGCCGGTTTTTGCTTCGCCCTTCGGGCTCGCAGAAACCGAAGGAAACGGCGCTGAAGCGCCTGGAAAGGCCTACAGCCTTTCCTTATGCGGGGCTAAACCTTATAGCCCCGCATAATCCTTCGATTTTCGTAATCAACCCGCAGCAGCACCGCCACCGCGATCAAATTCATCAGCATCGCCGAACCGCCGAACGACATCAGCGGCAGCGTCAGACCCTTGGTCGGCAGCAGGCCCATGTTCACGCCGATGTTGAAGAACACCTGGATGCCGAGCCAGATGCCCACGCCCTGCGCCACCAGCGCCTGGTAGTAGCGCTCCAGCTTTTTCGACTCGACGCCGATGTGGAAGGCGCGACGCACGATCCAGGCGTACAGGCCGATCACCACGCAGATGCCGGCGAAGCCGAACTCCTCGGCGATCACCGCCATGATGAAGTCGGTATGCGCCTCCGGCAGGTAGAACAGCTTCTCTATGCTGCCGCCCAGACCGACGCCGAACCATTCGCCGCGGCCGATCGCGATCAGCGAGTGGGACAGCTGATAGCCCTTGCCGTACGGGTCGTCCCACGGATCCATGAAGCCCAGCACCCGCTTCAGCCGGTACGGCGAGGAAATGATCAGCACCACGATCGCCCCCACCGCCATCACCGCCAGGCCGGAGAAGATGCGCATATTGATGCCGCCGAGGAAGAGCAGGCCCATCGCGATGCTCATCACCACCATCAGCGCGCCGAAGTCCGGCTCGCGCAGCAGCAGGAAGGCCACCACCACCATCGCCATGAACATCGGCAGAAAGCCTTCCTTGATGCTGTGCAGCAGATGGCTCTTGCGCACCGTGTAGTCGGCCGCGTACAGCACCACCGCGAACTTCATCACCTCCGACGGCTGCAGATTCAGCACCAGCAGGTTGATCCAGCGGCGCGAGCCGTTGACCACCTTGCCGATGCCCGGAATCAGCACCAGCACCAGCATCACCAGCCCGATCAGGAAGATCTTCCCCGAGTACTTCTGCCAGAAGCCGGTCGGAATCTGGAAGGCCATGTACGCCGCCGCCAGCCCGATCACCATGAACACCACGTGGCGGATCAGGTAGAAGTAGCGGTTCTGCGTCGCCGCGTCGGCCTCGGCGTAGGCGATCGACGCCGAGTACACCATCACCAGGCTGATCGACAGCAGCAAGGCCAACGCCCAGGCCAGCGCCTCGTCCAGCGGAGTGATCGCCGTGTAGCGGCGTGCCGGATTGGCGTTCATGGCCGCGCCGCCTTTACCGCCGCGACGGTGTCGATGAATACCTGCGCCCGGTGCGCGTAGTTCCTGAACATGTCCAGGCTGGCGCAGGCCGGCGACAGCAGCACCACGTCGCCGGAACGGGCCAGCGCCGCCGCGCGGCGGGTCGCGTCCTCCAGCGTGTCGTGGCGCTCCAGCGCCAGGCCGCTGCCGTCCAGCGCGGCCGCGATCTTGTCGGCGTCGCGGCCGATCAGCAGCACCGCGCGGGCGATGCGCCGGCAAGCCGGCATCAGCGGCGCGAAGTCCTGGCCCTTGCCGTCGCCGCCGGCGATCAGCACCACCGGCCGGGTCATGCCGTTCAAGGCCGCCTCGGTGGCGCCGACATTGGTGCCCTTGGAATCATCGATAAACGCGACGCCGTCGAATTCGTCTACCAGCTCGACGCGGTGAGCCAGGCCGCGGAAGGTCTTCAAACCGTCCAGCAGCTTCTCCAGCGGCAGGCCTATGCCCTGGCACAGCGCCAGCGCGGCCAGCGCGTTGGCGGCGTTGTGCAGGCCCTGCAGCTGCATGTCGGCGCAGTCGAACACCGTTTCGCCGGCGACGCCGAGACCGTAGCGCTCGCCGTCGCGCGCCAGCGCGTAGTCGGCGGCGCCGCTCAGCGAGAACCACTTGTGCGCCTGGCCCGGCCGCGCCATCGCGCGCACCAGCGCGTCGTCGCGGTTCAGCACCTGCACGCCGCGGCCGTTGAACACCCGCGTCTTGGTGTGCGCGTAGTCCAGCAGGTCGGCGTAGCGGTCGAGGTGGTCCTCGGAAATATTCAGCACGGTGGCGGCGTCGGCCTCCAGCGAGTAGGTCGATTCCAGTTGGAAGCTGGACAGCTCCAGCACCCACACGTCGGGGCGCTTGCCGCTCCGCTCTCTCTCCAGCTGCGCCTCCAGCACCGCCAGGCCGATATTGCCGGCGACGACGGTGTCGAGACCGGCGGCCTCGCACAGATGGCCGACCAGGCTGGTGACGGTGCTCTTGCCGTTGGAGCCGGTGATGGCGATCACCTTGCTGCCGTCGTTCCGGATCGCGCGCGCCAGCAACTCGATGTCGCCGACCACCTCGCCGCCGGCGCGGCGGAAGGCGGCGACGGCCGGATTGGCCAGCGGCACGCCGGGGCTGAGCACCAAGAGCTCGGAGCCGGCGAAGGTCGCGTCGTCGAAGGCACCGGCGATCACCTCGGTGCCCGGCAGATGACGTTCCAGCTCGGCCAGCCGCTCGTCGGACGGCCTGGCGTCGGCGACGCGCACGCGCGCGCCGTGGGCGGCCAGGTAGCGCGCGGCCGCCAGGCCCGAGCCTCCCAGTCCCACCACCGTCACATGTCGATTGGCGTAATCCATCTATTCCGTCCTCAGCGCAGCTTCAGCGTCGACAAGCCGATCAGCACCAGCATCATGGTGACGATCCAGAAACGCACGACCACCTGGGTCTCCTTCCAGCCCTTCAATTCAAAATGGTGATGCAGCGGCGCCATGCGGAACACGCGCTTGCCGGTCAGCTTGAACGAGGTCACCTGTATCATCACCGACAGCGCCTCCATCACGAACAGACCGCCCATGAAGAACAGCACGATCTCCTGGCGGACGATCACCGCCACGGTGCCGAGCGCGGCGCCGAGCGCCAAGGCGCCGACGTCGCCCATGAAGACCTGGGCCGGGTAGGCGTTGAACCACAAAAAGCCGAGGCAGGCGCCGCACATCGCCGCGCAGAACACCACCACCTCGTGGGCGCCCGGGATGAAGGGCAGGCCCAGATACTTGGAGAACACCGCGTGGCCGGCGACGTAGGCGAAGATGGACAGGCCGGCCGACACCAGCACGGTCGGCAGCGCCGCCAGGCCGTCCAGGCCGTCGGTCAGATTGACGGCGTTCGAGGTGCCGACGATCACCAGATAGGTCAGCACGCAGAAGCCGATCGCGCCCAGCGGGTAGGCGACGGTCTTGACGAAGGGCAGGATCAGCTCGGTCGAGGCCGGCAGCTTGGCGGTGACGATCAGGAACACCCCGGCGCCGATGGCGATGGCCGACTGCCAGGTCATCTTGAACTTGGCGGACACGCCCTTCGGGTCCTTGTACACCACCTTGCGCCAGTCGTCGTAGAAGCCCAGCGCGCCGGTGCCCAGCATCACCGCCAGCAGCAGCCAGACGTATTTGTTCGACAAATCGGCCCACAGCAGCGTGGTCAGCGTGATCGCCAGCAGAATCAGCGAACCGCCCATGGTCGGCGTGCCGGCCTTGACCAGATGGGTTTGCGGACCGTCGTTGCGCACCGCCTGGCCGACCTTCAACTCGGTCAGTTTGCGGATCACCCACGGCCCCAGCAGCAGCGAGATCGCCAGCGCGGTCAGCGCGGCCATCACCGCGCGCAGCGTGGTGTAGTTGAAGACATTGAAGGCCCGGATATGCGAACCCAACAGATCAGCCAGCCAAAGCAGCACCTTAAACTCCTTCTTTCTTTGCTTGCATCAGGTGTTCCACCACCCGTTCCATGCGCATGAAGCGCGAGCCCTTGACCAGAACGGCGGTACCCGAAGCCAGCCGGCTATCCAGGCACTCCAACAACTCGTCAATCGAATCGAAACCCTGTCCGGCGGCGCCGAAGGCCGTCGCCGCGCGGCGCGAAACCTCGCCCAGCGCGAAAAACTGCTCGATGCCGCGCGCGCGCGCATGCTCGCCGACTTCGGCGTGCAGCGCCGGCGCGCCCTCGCCCAACTCGCCGATATCGCCCATCACGAAGCAGCGCGGCGCCGGCAGGCCGGCCAGCACGTCTATGCCGGCCTTCATCGAGTCCGGGTTGGCGTTGTAGCTGTCGTCTATCACCGTCAGGCCGCGCGGACTCTGCTTGATCTGCAGCCGGCCCTTGGCGCCGGCGAAAGCGGCCAGGCCCGCGGCGATGGCGGCCAGCGGCACGTCCAGCGCCAGCGCGACGGCGGCGGCGGCCAGCGCGTTGCGAACGTTGTGCTCGCCCGGCGTCGGCAGCGATACCTCGATTTCGCCGGCCGGCGACAGCAGCGTGAAGCGGCTGCCCAGCGCCGACAGCGCCAGATCGCTCACGCTCACATCGGCCTGCTCCAGGCCGAAGCTCAGCTGGCGATGCGAAGCGGCCGCGGCGCAGAACAGCGCCAGATTGGCGTCGTCGGCGTTGACGACGGCCACGCCGTCGCCGCTCAGTCCCTCGAAGATCTCGGCCTTGGCGCGGGCCACCTCGGCGGTGGAGCCGAAATGGCCGAAGTGGGCGCGCATCGCGTTGTTGACCAGCGCCACCTGCGGCCGGGTCAGCCCGGTCAGGTAGCTGAGCTCGCCGTGGTGGTTCATGCCCATTTCGATCACGGCGTAGCGGTGTTGCGGTTTCAGCTGCAGCAGCGTCAGCGGCAGGCCGATGTCGTTGTTGAAATTGCCGGCGGTGGCCAGCACGGCGTCGGCGCCGGCATGGGCGCGCAGTATCGCCGCCAGCATCTCCTTGACCGTGGTCTTGCCGTTGGAGCCGGTGATGCCGATGCGGACGGCCGGCTGCGTCTCGCGCCAGCCGGCGGCCAGACGGCCCAGCGCCAGCCGGGTGTCGTCGCCCGCCTGGATCAGGCTGGCGCCGGCCAATTCGAAGCCGTCGCGCACCAGCGCGGCGGCGCCCTTGGCCACCACCTCGGCGACGAAATCATGGGCGTCGAAGCGCTCGCCCTTCAACGCGACGAACAGATCGCCCGGCTGCGCCAGGCGGCTGTCGGTGATCACCCGCGACACTTCGCCGTCGGCGCCGGCGAGGCGGCCGTTGGCGAGGCGGGCGGCTTGGCTCAGCGTCATCATGGCCGCTTCCCCCACGCCGTCAGCGCTTCCTCGGCGACGCGGAAATCGGAGAACGGCCGCTTGACGCCGGCGATGTCCTGGTATTCCTCGTGGCCCTTGCCGGCCACCAGCACCACGTCGCCGACGCGGGCCTGGCTCACCGCCCAGTGGATGGCGGCCTCGCGGTCGGCCTCGACATGGGCGCGCGCGGCGTCCATGCCGGCCAGCACGTCGCGGATGATGGCCTGCGGGTCCTCGCTGCGCGGGTTGTCGCTGGTCAGCACCGCCACGTCGGCGTATTTCTCGGCGACGCCGCCCATCATCGGGCGCTTGCCCGGATCGCGGTCGCCGCCGCAGCCGAACACGCAGAACAGCCTGCCGCCGGTCGGGCGGATGTCGGACAAGGTCGCCAGCGCCTTCTCCAGCGCGTCTGGCGTGTGGGCGTAATCGATCACCACCAGCGGTTCGTGGGTGCCGCCCACGCTCTGCATCCGGCCGCGCGCCGGCTGGATACGCGCCATCACCGCGGCGGCTTCCTGCAGGCCGATGCCGTTGACGCACAGCGTGGCCAGACAGGCCAGCAGATTGGCGGCGTTGAAGCGGCCGACCAGGCCGGTGCGCACGTCCACCGTGCCCCACGGCGTGGCGACGGTCAGTTGCAGGCCTTCCAGCGTCGCGGCCAGCGCCAGCGGGCGCACATCGCCCTGCTCCAGGCCGTAGCTGACCACCCGGGTCAGCTTGGGATCGATCTCGGCGGCCAGCTGGCGGCCGAAGGCGTCGTCGGCGTTGATCACCGCGTGCTTCAGGCCTTCCCAGAAGAACAGCTTCTTCTTCGACTCGCCGTAGGCCTCCATCGAGCCGTGGTAGTCCAGGTGGTCGCGGGTCAGATTGGTGAACACCGCGGTGGCGAACTCGACGCCGTTGACGCGGAACTGGTCCAGGCCGTGGCTGGACACCTCCATCGTCACCACGTGCGCGCCCTGGCGGCGGTATTCGGCCAGCTTCTGCTGCACCGTCACCGGGTCCGGCGTCGTGTGGGTGGTTTCGGTCAGCTGGCCGTAGAAACCGTTGCCGACGGTGCCGATCAGCGCGGCCTTCTGGCCCAGCAGCGAGAAAGCCTGCGCCAGCCAGTGCGAGATCGAGGTCTTGCCGTTGGTGCCGGTGATGCCGACCACGGTCAGGTCGCGCGACGGCAGGCCCAGCACCTGGGCGGCGACGATGCCGGCGCGCTCGCGCAGATTCGGCACCGCCAGATTCGGCACGGTCCACTCCGGCTGCCAGGCGAAACCATCGGCGTCGTCCCACAGCACGGCGGCGGCGCCCTTTTCCAGCGCGGCCGGGATGAAATCGCGGCCGTCGGCGTACTCGCCGCGGCAGGCGAGAAACACATCGCCCGGCAGCACGCGGCGGCTGTCGGCCTCCACCCTTTTGATCGGGAGGCCCAGCTGTTGCAACAAGGCCGGATCCCAGTCCGGCAACGCAGTCAAACGGCTCTTCATGATCTTAGAAATCCACCGGAACCGGGGTCGATTCCGGCAATAAAGTGTTGTTGGATGGCTCGTCCGGCGTGACGTTCAATATGCGCAGCGCGCCGCCCGCCACCTGCGAGAACACCGGGGCCGACACGGCGCCGCCGTAATACTTGCCCGCCGTGGGTTCGTCTATCATCACCGTCACGATCACCCTGGGCGCGTGGCCCGGCGCGAAGCCCATGAACAGCGCGCGGTGCTTGTTGGCCACATAGCTGCGGCCCTCCAGCTTGCGCGCGGTGCCGCTCTTGCCGCCTATGCTGTAGCCGATGATGCGGCCGCCGACGGCGCCGCCGCCCGGCTGGCTGTTGGCGATCAGCAGGTCGCGCATCTCGTGCGCGGTCTTCTCGTTGAGCACCCGCTTGCCCGGCATCGGATTCGACGTCTTGTACAGCGAGATCGGCAGCATCACGCCGTCGTTGGCGAAAATGGTGTAGGCGCGCGCCATCTGGATCAGGCTGACCGACAGGCCGTAGCCGAAGGACATCGTCGCCTGCTCGATCGGGCGCCACTTGTGCCAGTCGCGCAGCCGGCCGCTGGCCTCGCCGGGGAAGCCGGTTTCCGGCGCGCGGCCGAAGCCCAGCGCGTCGTAATGCTTCCAGGACTCTTCCGGGCTGTTCATCAGCGCCAGCTTGCTGGTGCCGACGTTGGACGACTTCTGGATGATGCCGAGAATGTCCAGGCTGGGACGCGGCGCCACGTCGCGTATCGTCGCCGGCCCTATCATGTAAGTGCGGGTATCCAGCACGGTGTTCAGATTGGCCTTGCCGTGCTCCAGCGCCAGCGAGATCGACAGCGGCTTCATCGTCGAACCGGGCTCGAACAAGTCGATCACGCCGCGGTTGCGCATCATCTCCGGCGTCACGCCGACGCGGTTGTTCGGGTTGAACGACGGATAATTGGCCAGCGCCAGCAATTCGCCGGTCTTGGCGTCCAGCACCACCACGCTGCCGGCCTTGGCCTTGTTGGCCTCCACCGCGGCCTTGATCTCGCGGTAGGCCAGGTACTGGATGCGGTGGTCCACCGCCAGCGCCAGCTTCTGGCCGTCGCGCGGCGGCTCGATGGCGGCGACGTCCTCGATGATGTGGCCGCGTCTGTCCTTCAGCACCACCCGGCGGCCGTCCTTGCCCGCCAGCATCTTCTCGCGGGCCAGCTCGACGCCTTCCTGGCCCTTGCCGTCCACGCCGGTGAAGCCGATGATGTGCGACACGATCTCGCCGGCCGGGTAGAAGCGGCGGTATTCCTGCTGCTTGGCGATGCCGGGTATGCCCAGCGCCATCACCTTGTCGGCCTGCTCCGGACTGATCTGGCGCTTGATGTAGACGAATTCCTTCTTGCGGTCGGACAGCTTGGCCGACAGCTCCTCCGGCGACAGGTCCAGCAGGCCGGCCAGCTCGCGCAGCTTGGCCGGCGGCACCGGCTCCATGTCGGTCGGACTGGCCCAGATGGTCTGCACCGGCGAGCTGATCGCCAGCGGCTCGCCGTTGCGGTCGGTGATCACGCCGCGGTTGGCTTCCAGCGTCAGCGTGCGGCGGAAACGCGCCTCGCCCTGGTTCTGCAGGAAGTCCTGCTGCACCACCTGCAGATAGACCGCGCGGCCGATCAGCGCCAGGAACAGCAGCGCGAGCACCAGCAGCACGCAGCGCACGCGGGTGCTGGTCATCCGCAGCGCCGGGCTGGCCGGCACCGGGCGGGTGCGCACGCTGTAACTGGAACCGGCGCGCATCAGAGCGGCCCTCCCGGTGCGATGACCTGGATCTGGCGCGGATCCGGCGTATGCATGCCGAGGCGGGTCGACGCGGCTTTCTCAATCACCGCGTGCGCGCCCCAGGTGCTCTGCTCCAGCTGCAACTGGCCGAACTCGACCTCCAGTTGCTGGCCCGACTTGGTTTCCTTCTGCAAGTCGCCATAGAGCTTGCGCGACACGTGGGTGGACGTCACCACCGACCAGGCGGAGAACACCGTCATCACCAACAGCATCGCGTTGAGCTTGTTCATGCGTCGCCCTCCCGCCACGGCGCCGCCGTGCGCTCGGCGACGCGCATGATGGCGCTGCGGGCGCGCGGGTTCTCACGCACCTCCTCGTCGCCGGAGCGGATCGCCTTGCCCACCAGCGCGATCGGCGGCTTGGCCATGTCGGCCGCGCGCACCATCGCCCAGGCCGGCAGCTTTTCCTCGCTGCTGACGTCGCGCAGGTAGAGCTTGACGATGCGGTCCTCCAGCGAGTGGAAGCTGATCACCGCCAGCCGGCCGCCTTCGTTCAGTAGCCGCGCCGCCTGCGGCAACACCGCCGTCAGCTCGTCCAGCTCGCGGTTCACAAAGATCCGGATCGCCTGGAAGGTGCGCGTGGCCGGATCCTGGCCCGGTTCGCGAGTACGGACGTTTTGCCCAACGAGCACAGCGAGCTCGCGGGTGGTCGTGATGGGAGTTTCCCCCCGTTGCGCAACAATGGCTGCTGCGATCTTGCGAGCAAACCGCTCTTCACCATAAGTCTTGATGACCTCTCTGATATCGGCCTCATCGGCCGTTGCCAACCACTCGGCGGCCGTCATGCCGCGGGTGGTATCCATGCGCATGTCCAGCGGCGCGTCGAAACGGAAGCTGAAACCGCGGCTGCCGTCGTCTATCTGCGGCGACGACACGCCCAGATCCATCAACACGCCGTCGACGCCGGCCACGCCGAGGCGGGCCAGCTCGGACGACAGCGTCTCGAAACCGTTGTGCACAATGCTGAAGCGGGCGTCGTCGGCGGCCAGCCGCTCGGCGACGGCGATGGCCTGCGGATCCTTGTCGAAGGCGATCAGCCGGCCCGACGGGCCGAGCTTCGACAGGATCAGCCGGCTGTGGCCTCCGCGCCCGAAGGTGCAGTCGACGTAGACGCCATCGGGGCGGATGGCCAGCGCGTCGACCGCTTCGGTCAGCAATACCGTGCGATGCACGAAGGTGGGGGTGCTCACAGCGTGAAATCTCCAAGGTGTTGCGCCAGGTCGGCCTGATCGATCGCCAGCGCGTCGGCGGTCTGGCTGTCCCATTCCTCGGCATTCCACAATTCGAAGCGGTTGCCCATGCCTACCAGGGCAACGTCCTTGTCCAGCGCGGTCAGTTCGCGCAGGCGGGCCGGCAGCAGCACGCGGCCGGCGGAGTCCATCTCCAGCGTCTCGGCATGGCCGAGCACCAGTCGTTGATAGCGTTTCAGGGTGGGATTGCCGGTGGGAAGGGCCAGCAGACGGGCCTCGACCGGGCGCCAATTGGGTTCGGGATACAGCAGCAGATGGTCTTGGGATTCGAGGGTGACGATCAACTTGTGGCCGAAAGCGGACAGCAGCGTCTCGCGGTGCTTGGCCGGAATAGCCAAGCGCCCCTTGCTATCGAGAGACAAGATACTGACGCCACCAATCATGATTTGAACCCGCTGACCGAGAAAACAGAGCCGTCGCTCCGGGGGGCAGTTACCCCACTTTCACCCACTTTACCCCACTTTTCGCCACTATAAGAAAGAACGGCCCCACGGTCAACATCGGAATTCCCTAATTCGCCTTTTGCGACAATGACTTACGGACAGGCATAAAAATGGAATCCCTGATAAATCAGCAACTTAAAATCAACGATGAAAGTGGGACATGAATATCGGGCATCGCGGCGGGGGCGGCGTGGCGGCAATCATTAGCGCTGGAACTGTTTGAACCACAAGCATCTTTAAGAAAAGCAACAAATTACCGGCGACAAACCACCGGGTGTATTTAAAAAACGACATGGCGGCCATTGCGGCCGCCATGCGCGTTTTCCAGACTCCGGTTTAAAGCAGCTTCTGGCGCAGGATATCCTGCACTTGCGCCGGATTGGCCTTGCCCTTGGACGCCTTCATCACCTGGCCAGCCAGCGCGTTCAGCGCCTTTTCCTTGCCGGCGCGGAATTCCTCCACCGCCTTCGGATTGGCTGCGATCGCCTCTTCCACCATCTTCTCGATGGCGCCGACGTCGGACACCTGCTTCAGGCCGTCGCGCTCGATGATGGCGTCGGCCGACAGATCGCTGTCCCACAGCGCCTCGAACACCTGCTTGGCCAGCTTGCTGGACAAGGTGTTGTCGGCGATGCGGACCAGCAGGCCGGACAGGCGCTCCACCGAAATCGGGCAGTCGGCGATGTCGGCGCCGTCGCGGTTCAGTCGCGCGGCGATCTCGCCGTTGATCCAGTTGGCGGCCAGCTTGCCGTGGCCGGACGCCTTGGCGGCGGCCTCGAAGTATTGCGCCTGCTTGAGGCTGGACGTCAGCAGCGCCGCGTCGTAGGCCGACACGCCGTAGCTTTCGATGAAGCGGGCCTGCATCGCGGCCGGCAGCTCCGGCATCTCGCCCTTGATGCGGGCGATCTGCTCGTCGGAGATGCGCACCGGCAGCAGGTCCGGATCCGGGAAGTAGCGGTAGTCGTGCGCGTCTTCCTTGCTGCGCATCATCCGCGTCTCGCCGGTGTCCGGATCGAACAGCACGGTGGCCTGCTGAATCTTGCCGCCGTCTTCCAGCGTGTCGATCTGCCACTGGATCTCGTACTTGGCGGCCTGCTCCAGGAAGCGGAAAGAGTTCAGGTTCTTGATCTCGCGGCGGGTGCCGAAGGCCTGCTGGCCTTCCGGGCGCACCGACACGTTGACGTCCATGCGGAAGCTGCCTTCCTGCATGTTTCCGTCGCAGATGCCCAGCCAAGTCACCAGCGAGTACAAGGCCTTGACGTAGGCCAGCGCCTCGTCGACCGAACGCATGTCGGGCTCGGACACCACTTCCAGCAGCGGCGTGCCGGCGCGGTTCAGGTCGATGCCGGACAGGCCCTGGAAGTCTTCGTGCAGGCTCTTGCCGGCGTCTTCTTCCATATGGGCGCGGGTCACGCCTATCACCTTCTCCTGATCGCCGACCAGGATCTTCAACCGGCCATGCTCGACGATGGGCAGTTCCATCTGGCTGATCTGGTAGCCCTTCGGGAGGTCGGGATAGAAGTAGTTCTTGCGGGCGAACACGTTCTTCTGGTTGATGCCGGCGTCCAGCGCCAGGCCCAGGCGGATCGCCTTGTCCACCACCGCGCGGTTCAGTACCGGCAGCACGCCGGGCAGCGCCAGCTCCACCGCGGAAGCCTGGGTGTTCGGCTCGGCGCCGAAGGCGGTGCTGGAGCCGGAGAAAATCTTGGAGACGGTATTGAGCTGCACGTGCACCTCGATACCGATGACGACTTCCCATTTCATGGTCGGAAAATCCTTATTCATGCCAGGACGCAGCCAGAGCTGCGCCCTCGAAAACGTAAACTTTCAGTCGGCGTGCGAGCGGCGCGAAGGCAAGCGCGCCCAACGCGGCATTCGCGTCGCGCGGCCGCCGGCGTTACAGCGCCGGCGCCTTGGCGTGCCAGTCTGTCGCCTGCTGGAACTGGTGCGCGACGTTCAGCATCTTCGCCTCGGCGAAATAGTCGCCGATGATCTGCAGGCCGATCGGGCGGCCGTTGGCGGCGAAGCCGGCCGGCACGCTCATGCCGGGCAGGCCGGCCAGGTTGACCGACAGCGTGTAGACGTCGGACAGATACATCTGCACCGGGTCGGACGACATCTGGCCCAGATCGAAGGCGGCGGTCGGCGCCACCGGTCCCAGAATCACGTCGCACTGGCCGAAGGCGGCCTTGAAGTCGTTGGCGATCAGCCTGCGTATCTTCTGCGCCTTGATGTAGTAAGCATCGTAATAGCCGTGGCTCAACACATAGGTGCCGACCATGATGCGACGCTTGACCTCGTCGCCGAAACCTTCGGCGCGGGTCTTCTCGTACATCTCGACCAGGTCCTTGTAATCGTTGGCGCGATGGCCGTAGCGGACGCCGTCGTAGCGCGACAGATTGGTCGAGGCCTCGGCCGGCGCGATCACGTAATAGGCCGGAATCGACAGCTCGGTGTTCGGCAGGCTGATCTCGACCGCCTCGGCGCCCAGCTTCTTCAATTCGCTCACCGCATTGTCGACGGCGCGCGCGACGTCGGCGTCCAGACCGGCGGCGAAGTACTCCCTGGGCAGGCCGACCTTCAGTCCGGCCAGCGAGCGGTTCAGATCGCGGCTGTAGTCCTCCGTGGCGCGCTCCAGGCTGGTGGAGTCGCGCGCGTCGAAGCCGGCCATCACGTTCAGCATCAGCGCGCAGTCCTCGGCGGTCTGCGCGATCGGGCCGCCCTGGTCCAGCGAGGAGGCGAAGGCCACCATGCCGTAGCGCGACACCGCGCCGTAGGTCGGCTTGATGCCGGTGACGCCGCAATGGCTGGCCGGCTGGCGGATCGAGCCGCCGGTATCGGTGGCGGTGGCCACCGGCGTCAGACGCGCGGCGACGGCGGCGGCCGAGCCGCCGGAGCTGCCGCCCGGAATCGCGTTCAGGTCCCACGGGTTCTTCACGGCGCCGTGGAAGGAATTCTCGTTCGACGAGCCCATCGCGAACTCGTCCATATTCGCGCGGCCCAGCGTCACCATGCCGGCGGCGGCGCACTGCTCGACCACGTGGGCGCTGTACGGCGAGACGAAGTTGTCCAGCATCTTCGAGCCGCAGCCGGTCTTCCAGCCTTGCTGGCAGAACAGGTCCTTGTGCACCAGCGGCACGCCGGTCAGCGCGCTGGCGGCGCCGGCGGCGATGCGGGCGTCGGCGGCGGCCGCCTCGATCAGCGTCTTCTCGCGATCGACGGTGACGATGGCGTTGAGCCGCGGGTTCAGCGCCTCGATGCGGTCCAGGTACTGGCTGGCCAGCTCCACGCTGGAGACCTCTTTGGCCGCCAGCTGTTGCGACAATTGCTTGAGGGTGGCTTGTGTCATTTCGATCAAATCTTGCTATCGGGATAGTCTGGCCCGGCAATCGGCGTCCCGCTGGGAACCAATCTCGCCGGGGCGGCTCAGAGGCTTACTCGATCACTTTGGGAACGAGGAACAGGCCTTTTTCCACCTGCGGCGCAACCGCCTGGAAAGCCTCGCGCTGATTGGTTTCGGTGACGACGTCTTCGCGCAGCCGCAACGAAACATCCTGCGGATGCGCCATCGGTTCGATGCCGTCGGTGTTGACCGCCTGCATCTGTTCGATCAGGCCGAAAATATTGTTGAGCTGCTCCGCGGTGGCGGCGATTTCCGCTTCGCCGACCTCGATGCGGGCGAGCTTGGCGATCCGTGCGACATCCTGGTGCGTCAGCGACATGGCTTCCTCGTTAAAACCTTTAATATTTCAAGCTTTATAGGGTATCATACCCCGTTTGATTCTCCCAAGATCGACATTGCGCCACGACGCATTCCCGGGGCATTTCCCGCCCCGCAGGAAGCCTGCGCCGGGGCCCGCAGACGCAGGCCGTATCCGCCGCCGGGAAAGACCGGCAACGTCATGTTGCCACGCCTGATAAAAAGGCGGGGAAATCGGCCTGCCACAGATTAAACTGGATTTTTACGGACGCCGCCGGCGTCCGCCACTGACGAAAACTGACCAGGACCGCCCAATGTTTCGTTCGCTGACCGGATACTTCTCCAACGACCTCGCCATCGACCTCGGCACCGCCAACACCCTGATCTACATGCGCAGCAAGGGCATCGTCCTCGACGAACCCTCGGTCGTCGCCATCCACAACGACGCGCCGACCAACAAGAAATCGATCCTGGCCGTCGGCCTGGAAGCCAAGCGCATGCTGGGCCGCACCCCGGGCAGCATCCAGGCGATCCGTCCGATGAAGGACGGCGTGATCGCCGACTTCACCGTCACCGAACAGATGCTGAAGCAGTTCATCAAGAAGGTGAACCCGAACCGCTTCTTCGCCGCCAGCCCGCGCATCGTGATCTGCGTGCCCTGCGGCTCCACCCAGGTCGAGCGCAAGGCGATCCGCGACTCGGCCCTGGCCGCCGGCGCGCGCCGCGTCGAGCTGATCGAGGAACCGATGGCGGCGGCGATCGGCGCCGGCCTGCCGGTGGAAGAACCGACCGGCTCGATGGTGGTGGACATCGGCGGCGGCACCACCGAGGTGGGCGTGATCTCGCTGGGCGGCGTGGTCTACTCCAACTCGGTGCGCGTCGGCGGCGACAAGTTCGACGAGGCCATCATCAACTACATCCGCCGCAACTACGGCATGCTGATCGGCGAGACCACCGCCGAGGAAATCAAGAAAACCATCGGCTCCGCCTTCCCGGGCGCCGAGGTGCGCGAAATGGAAGTCAAGGGCCGCAACCTGGCCGAGGGCATCCCGCGCGCGTTCACCGTGTCTTCCAACGAAATCCTGGAAGCGCTGACCGAGCCGCTGAACCAGATCGTTTCCGCGGTCAAGATCGCGCTGGAGCAGACCCCGCCGGAGCTGGGCGCCGACATCGCCGAGAAGGGCATGGTGCTGACCGGCGGCGGCGCGCTGCTGAAAGACATCGACCGCCTGCTGGCGGAAGAGACCGGCCTGCCGGTGTTCGTCGCCGAGGAACCGCTGACCTGCGTGGTGCGCGGTTCCGGCAAGGCGCTGGAAAAAATGGACAAGATCGGCACTATTTTCACCAACGTGCCTTAAACTTCCAGCAACGAACTTAACCCGAGCGAACGCCGCGCCGTCAAGGCGCGGCGGTTGTGGCCATGGATTTCGCCAACACCCCCAGCTTCTTCCGCTCCGGGCCGCCGCCGGGCGCGCGCCTCGCCATGAGCGTGGTCGCGTCCATCGCGCTGCTGATAGGCGATAGCCGCTACGGCCTGATGGAACAAGCGCGCGAGGCGCTGTCGCTGGCGCTGTACCCGGTGCAGCGCGCGGTCAACCTGCCGGCGCAGGCGATGCGCCACGCCGGCGACTACCTGACCTCGCAGACCGAGCTGAAGCAGGACAACACCGAACTCAGGGCCCGCCAACTGCAGATGTCGGCGCAGCTGTCGCGGCTGCAGACGTTGGAGCGCGAGCTGAACGAGTTGCGCGCGCTGAACCGCATCCGCGCCCAGCGCGACGACGCGGCCCAGATCGCCGAGACGCTTTACACCGGCCGCGATCCGTTCTCGTACAAGATCATCATCGACAAGGGCGACGACGCCAAGCTGCAAGCCGGCCAGCCGGTGGTCGACGGCCAGGGCCTGCTGGGCCAGGTGACCCGCGTGCAGCCGCTGACCGCCGAAGTGACGCTGATCATAGACAAGAACCAGATGGTGCCGGTGATGATAGCCCGCACCGGCGAGCGCGCCATCCTGTACGGCTACGGCGGCGGCATCGAGCTGCGCTACCTGCCGCAGAGCTCGGACGTCAAGGAAAACGACCGGGTGGTGACCTCCGGTCTCGACGGCGTGTTCCCGGAAGGCATCCCGGTGGCGGTAGTCAGCAAGGTCGACCGCAACGCCGGCGCCGCCTTTACCCGCGTCAGCACCCAGCCGCTGGCCGGCGTGCAGCAGACCCGCTACGTGCTGGTGCTGCAGGCCAGGCAGACGCCGGCGCGTCCGGCGGAACCGCCGGCGCTGCCGGAGAAGAAGACCAAGGGCGGCAGGAAGGCCGCCGACGAGGAGTAAGCCGCGATGTCGTTGGACCGCCCCAAGGAATTGCTCAAGCCGGTCAAGCGCCGCTTCATCATGACCACCTTCGTGATCGCGGTGTTGATCGAGCTGGTGCCGCTGCCGCACGGCAGCACGCGCTGGCTGCCGGACTTCATCGGCCTGTTGATACTGTACTGGGTGATCAATCAGCCGCGACGCGTCAATATCGGCATCGCCTTCATGATGGGCATCGTCGCCGACGTGTCCACCGCCGGCCTGTTCGGCCAGCACGCGCTGGCCTATTCGGCGACCGCCTTCCTGGCGCTGAGCCGCCAACGCCAGCTGGTGATGTTCAACCTGGGGCAGCAGGCGCTGGTGGTGCTGGGGCTGATGCTGACCAATCAGCTGATCATGGTGGTGGTGCGGATGCTGACCGGTTCGGCCTTCGTCGGCTGGAGTTATTTCATGCCGCCGTTGATCGGCGCGCTGCTGTGGCCGCTGTTGACCAAGCTGATGCTGATTCCCTACCGCCACAATTCGGTATGAGATCCGACTGACCCATGCGCCGCCCGTCCCGCCTCAAGAACCCGCAAACCGAAGAAGAACAGTTCGAGTTGCGGCTGGTCATCGCCTACGCGCTGATCATCCTGATGTTCCTCACGCTGCTGGCGCGCTTCGTCTGGCTACAAGTGCTGCAGCACGACCATTTCTCGACGCTGGCGCAGAACAACCGCATCTCGCTGGTGCCGATACTGCCTAACCGCGGCCTGATCCTGGACCGCAACGGCGTGGTGCTGGCGCAGAACTACTCGGCCTACACGCTGGAATTGACGCCGAGCAAGATCGCCGACCTCCCCGCCACCATCGCCAAGCTGAAAAAACTGGCCGACGTCAGCCCGCGCGACGAGAAGCTGTTCAAGAAGCTGCTGGCCGAGAGCAAGAACTTCGAGGCCATCCCGCTGAAGGTCAAGCTGACCGACGAGGAGGCCGCCCGCGTCGCCGCCAACGCCTGGCAATTCCCAGGCGTCGAGGTGAAAGCCCGCCTGTTCCGCGACTATCCGTACAAAGAGATGACCAGCCACGTGCTGGGCTATATCGGCCGGATCAACCAGAAAGACCAGGAGCGCCTCGCCGACGAGGACAAGACCACCAATTACAAGGGCACCAACTACATCGGCAAGACCGGCCTGGAGGAAGTCTACGAGGACGATCTGCACGGCCAGGTGGGTTTCGAGGAAATGGAAACCGACTCCGGCGGCCGCGCGGTGCGCAGCCTGCGCCGGACGCCGCCGGTCAACGGCAACACCTTGAAGCTGGCGCTGGACATCCGCCTGCAGGAAATGGCCGACAAGCTGTTCGGCGACCGCCGCGGCGCGCTGGTGGCGATAGACCCGTCCACCGGCGGCGTGCTGGCCTTCCTGTCCAAGCCCGGCTTCGACCCCAGCCTGTTCATAGACGGCATCGACAGCCAGACCTGGGCCTCGCTGAACACCGACTGGCAGAAGCCGCTGGTCAACCGCGCGCTGCGCGGCACCTATCCGCCCGGCTCGACGTTCAAACCGTTCATGTCGATGGCGGCGCTGATGACGCACAGCATCGGCCTGCACGATATGCGCGGGGCGCCCGGCTACTTCACGCTGCCCGGCTCCAGCCACCAGTTCCGCGACAGCAAGAAGAGCGGCAACGGCGTGATCAATCTGCAGCGCGCGATCACCGTGTCCAGCGACACCTTCTTCTACAAGCTGGCCTGGGACATGGGCATAGACAAGATCCACCCGGTGGTCGGCTCCTTCGGCCTGGGCAGCAAGACCGGCATCGACCTGGACGGCGAGGCCACCGGCGTGCTGCCGTCCAAGGAGTGGAAGGAAAAGCGCTTCGCCCGCTACAAGCCCGAAGTGCGGCGCTGGTATCCGGCCGACGTGGTCAGCGTCGGCATCGGCCAGGGCTTCAACGCCTACACGCCGCTGCAGATGGCCAACGCCACCGCCATCATGGCCAATAACGGCCAGGTGTTCAAACCGCACCTGGTGCAGCAGGTGGTGGACTCCAAGACCGGCCAGACCCGGCTGATCGAGCCGAAGCCGCTGCGGCAGCTGCCCTATCCGCAGGAATACTTCGACTACATCAAGGAAGGCATGCACGGCGTGATGATCTCCGGCACCGGTCGCCGCGTCGGCATCGGCCTGCAGTACTCGATGGCCGGCAAGACCGGCACCGCCCAGGTGGTGGCGATCAAGCAGGGCGCCAAGTACAACGCCGCGTCGCTAGCCGAGCAGTACCGCGACCACAGCTGGTTCATCGCCTTCGCGCCGGTGGAGCAGCCGAAGATCGCCGTGGCCATCATCGTCGAAAACGCCGGCTTCGGCGCGGCGGCGGCGGCGCCGGTGGCGCGCGGCCTGTTCGACTACTATCTGCTGGGCAAGGTGCCCAATGATCTGGCCGGCCTGCTGAAGACGGTGCCGATGGAAAACGGGGAAGCGCGTGAAGAGTCCGCTGATTAAACAAATCTGGCAGCAGATCAAGGAGCCGCTGGACGGCTGGATGATGCTGTTCCTCGGCCTGATCTTCGCGGTCAGCATGGTGCTGCTCTACTCCGCCAACAACCAGTCCTTCGACAAGATAGACAACAAGCTGGCCTACACCGTGCTGGCGCTGGCGGTGATGTGGGTGATCGCGCGGATGCGGCCGCAGAGCGTGATGAACTTCGCGCCGCCCATCTATGTGCTGGGCGTGCTGCTGCTGGTGGCCGTGCACTTCAAGGGCATCACCGTCAACGGCTCCACCCGCTGGCTGAGCCTGGGCGTCACCCGCATCCAGCCGTCGGAGATACTGAAGATCGCGCTGCCGATGATGCTGGCCTGGTTCTTCCAGAAATACGAGCTGTCGCTGCGCTGGTGGCACTACCTGGTCGCCGCCGCGCTGGTGCTGGTGCCGGTGGGCCTGGTGCTGAAGCAGCCCGACCTGGGCACCGCGCTGTTGATCACCGCCGCCGGCTTCTTCGTGCTGTTCTTCGCCGGCCTGCCGTGGAAGGTGATCTTCGCCGGCGCCGCGCTGTTCGCCGCCAGCCTGCCGGTGGTGTGGAACCATCTGCACGACTACCAGCGCAAGCGGGTGCTGACGCTGATAGACCCGACCACCGACCCGCTGGGCACCGGCTACCACATCATCCAGTCGATGATAGCGATCGGCTCCGGCGGGCCGTGGGGCAAGGGCTGGCTCAACGGCACCCAGACCCATCTGGACTATATTCCTGAGCGGACGACTGACTTCATCTTCGCCGTCTACTCCGAGGAGTTCGGCCTGGCCGGCAATGTGGTGCTGCTGGTGCTCTACCTGCTGATCCTGAGCCGGGCGCTGATGATCACCGCCAGCGCCCAGACGCTGTACGGCCGGTTGATGGCGGCGTCGATCACGATGTCCTTCTTCGTCTACGCCTTCGTCAACATGGGCATGGTGTCCGGCATTCTGCCGGTGGTCGGCGTGCCGCTGCCCTTCATGTCCTACGGCGGCACCGCCTCGGTGACGCTGTTCATCGGCATGGGAATGTTGATGGGCATCAGCAACCTGCGCCGGCTCTGAGAGCCTGTTTACGATCTTTTTACGAGCAGCGCAGGCCAGCCCTTCGGGACGGTTTTCTGCCGGCGCATGGCTTTGTCAAACGTCCCTTGCAGTGAGCGACACTGCCGCGGGCCGTTTTTCGTGCCCTGCATCCGGCAGAATACCGTCGATGCCGCAAAAAGATCGTAAACAGGCTCTGAGCCACTGGCAAAATCCCCGATCCTGCATTGCGCCTCCTTGCCGTACTATGTGTACTGCCTGCGTCGGCGCGCCTTGGCTCAGGGATTTTTCCAGCGGCTTGGCGTTAAGCGCGTCGTCTAGAACCGACGTGGGCAAGCATGCTTGCCCACCCTACGGCGCCAACGCACCTTGGCCCGGACATCTCGTCATCCGATACCGGTAGGGTGGGCAAGGCCCGCCTTGCCCACGCGGCGGTGTGTCGTCGAGAATGCGGCGTTTCGCCGCCCCGCCTCACCCGCCTTGCTGATCCGGCTGCGCCGTCTCCGCCGCGTCGGCCGGCGGCGCGCTGTCCGGCAGCGGCTTGCCGTCCCGGCCGAACAGGCGCAGCTGGCGCGGCAGGTCCTGGTCGTCGGCCATCTTCACGCCTACGCCCAGCAGGCGCACCGGCCGGCCGCCGCGCGCGTGGCCGGTGCGCAGCAGCTGGCCGAAGGCGGCCATCGATACGACATAGCCTGGCTGCTCGACCGTGGTCTGGCTGAAGTCGTCGAACTTCAGCTTGACCGACAGGCCCTTGAAATCCGGATTGCCATTGCGGGCCAGCCTGGCCTGCAGCCTATCGGCCAGCTCCGGCAGCTTGGCCAGACAACTGGCCAGGTCCGGCAGATCCTGCGCGTAGGTTTCCTCGACGCTGATCGATTTGCGGCCGCGATCGGTGGACACCGGCCGCTCGTCGCGCCCCTCGGCCAGCGCCAGCAGTCGCTCGCCGAAGCTGCCGAAATGGCGGAACAGATCGGCCGGCGACCAGTGCCTGAGATCGCCGCAACTGCGGATGCCCAGCCGGTGCAGCCGCTCGGCGGTGACCCGGCCGACGCCGTGTATCTTCTCCACCGGCAGCGTGACGACGAAGGCGTCGACGTCGCGCGGGCGGATCAGGAACTGGCCGTCCGGCTTGTTCCAGTCGCTGGCCACCTTGGCCAGGAATTTGTTCGGCGCGATGCCGGCCGAGGCGGTGATGCCGACCTCGTCGCGGATCTGCCGCCGTATCGCCTCCGCCATCAGCGTCGCGCTGCCTTGCTCGTGCGGCTGGCCGGTGACGTCCAAATAGGCCTCGTCCAGCGACAGCGGCTCGATCACCTCGGTATAGCGCTGGTAGATGGCCATGATCTGCTGGCTGGCCAGCCGGTAGCGCGCCATGTCCGGCGGCACGATCAGCAATTCCGGGCACAGCCTGAGCGCGCGCGCCGACGACATCGCCGAATGGATGCCGTAACGGCGGGCGATGTAATTGCAGGTGGCCACCACGCCGCGCGTTTCCGGCCGGCCGCCGACCGCCAGCGGCCGCTCGCGCAGGCTGGGGTCGTCGCGCATCTCGATCGCGGCGTAGAAGCAATCGCAGTCGATGTGGATGATCTTGCGCTGGACGGCGTTCATCGCGGCGTCAAGGACGGTCGCTGTGTCCCAGCGGCTTGTCCGGCGCGATGCGGTCGCGCAGGCGCTGCTTGAGGATTTTCAGTTCGGGAAAGCCGTCTTCCGCCTTGCGGTCCCACAGCAGCTCGCCATCGACCTCGACGCGGAACACGCCGCCGCTGCCGGGACGCAGCGCGACTTCGGACAATTCTTTTTCAAAGGTGGTGAGCAGTTCCTGCGCCAGCCAGCCGGCGCGCAGCAGCCAGCGGCAGCCGGTGCAGTAATGGATGACGACGCGGGGCAACGGGGGCAGTGGGGAATCGGCGCTGATCATGACAAAAGACAATGCGGACAAAAACAGAGCATAACGCAGAAAATGGCCGCCGCCCCCTGTCTTTAGCTTGTTTTCGGGTGCAAGGCACCCGCTCCTCCATCGTTTCTCTTGTAGTGGCAGACTTGGCGCAGTACCGATTGCGGGGGGCGGCAGCCGATGGCGTCTTGTTCAAAGCTCATTGCCAGGCCCAGTTTGCCCAGCGCGCCACGGGCTGTAAAGCGAATGCTCGGGCTCCGCCAGCTTGCTGCAAAGCACCATGTAACTTCGGCGCAACGCCGCCGCAAAGCGAATAAAAAACAGCAGCTTGTCCGTCTGGCGGGCAAGCTGCCGTTCATCGTTCCCGCCGGCTCATCGGCCGGCGCCGGTCAATGGCTGTGGCTCTCGGCCGGCATGCCATCCTGCACCACCACGTCGACGACGATGCTGCCGGCCTTCTCGAAGTTCAGCGTCAGCGGGAAGCGGTCGCCGGCCTTCAGCGGCTGCTTCAGGCCCACCAGCATCACGTGGTAGCTGCCCGGCGCGAACTTGACGGTCTGGCCCGGCGCGATCTCGACGCCGCCTTCGACCTTGCGCATGCGCATCACGCCGTTGTCGTTGACGTGGGTGTGCAGCTCGGCGCTGGCGGCGCGCGGCGTGCTGGCCGACACCAGGCGGTCGGCGCCCTTGCCCTGGTTTTCCAGCGACAGGTAGACGCCGCCGGTCGGGCTGGCGATCGGCATCGCGCGGCTCCACGGATGGCCGATGTGGATGGAGCCGAGTTGGAAGGAATGGGCGGCGGCCAGGCCGGACAGGCACAGGGCGAACAGGGCGGCGGCAAAACGTTTCATCGCGGACTCCGGCGGATCGGGAAAGGGAAAAAACGCGCCACTGTAACACAGCGCGCCGCAGCCCGGACGCGACAAAATGTCGCAGTCGTGGCGCCCGCCGCCACACCTTGCCATGCCGCTGGTCTAAAGCGCAGCCCCCCGCTACCCCGCCGCAACGTAAGCCTCTACAATCGCATGGCTACACAATCGGCCCGTACCCATGTTTAAGACGCTGTCGCTGCAATTCCTGTTTGGCGGTCTGCTCAGCCTGATCACCATCACCAATCCGCTGTCCAAGATTCCGCTGTTCATCACGCTGACGCGCGAGATGAACGACGTCCACCGCGACTCGCAGGCCAAGCGCGCCTGCGTGTTCGCCGCCGCCATCATGGCGGTCAGCCTGCTGGCCGGCAACCTGATCATGGCCGCCTTCGGCATTTCCTACGGCGCGCTGCGCATCGCCGGCGGCTTCGTCGTCGCGGTGCTCGGCTACCGCATGCTCTTCCTGTCGCAGGACCCGGGCCAGGCGCCCAGGCAGTCCGGCGAGCGCGAGGACTACGCCTTCTTCCCGCTGGCGATGCCCGGCATCAGCGGCCCCGGCACCATCGCGGTGGTGATAGGCATCTCCACCGAGATCGCCGAACTGACCACCGTGCCGGCCAAGGCGCTGGCCTTCGCGATGACTTTCGCCGCCATCGGCCTGACCTGCGCCGGCATGTGGCTGACGCTGAAATCCTCGCTGCTGATCTCGGAGCGACTGGGCCGCGGCGGCCGCGAGGTGATGACGCGGCTGATGGGCTTCATGCTGATCTGCATCGGCGTGCAGTTCGTCGGCTCCGGCATCCGCACCTTCATGGCCGGTTCCTGAACGGGATCGCGGCGCGCACAAGCCGCGCCGCCTCTGCCACAATGGACCGATCGCCACCGCCGGTCCATCCGATGTCCGCCCTTCCCGCCGAACGCTCCCTGCTGTTCCGCGCCGACGATCTCGGCGCGCTCGAATGCCTGGACGCGCAGTACGCCCGGCGAACCTTCCCGCCCCATTTCCACGAACAGTTCGTCGTCAACACGCTGACGCTGGGCGCCCAGTCCTACCGCCATCGCGGCGGCCTGCACCGCGCCGGCGTCGGCGCGCTGGTGCTGATCAATCCCGGCGAAGTGCACACCGGCGAGACCGCGCACGAGAACGGCTGGGCCTATCGCGGCTTCTATCCGGACGCCGAGATGATGCGCCGCCTGGCCGCCGACCTGGGCGGCGGGACCGCGCTGCCGTATTTCCGCGACACCGTCGTCGTCGATCCCGGTCTGGCGGACCGGCTCGACCGCCTGCACCGGCTGCTGCGCGACAGCCGCGACGCGCTGCGGCGCGAATCGGCGCTGACCGCCGTCTTCGGCGAGCTGCTGTTGAAACACATGCGGCTGCGCCCGCGCGAACAGGCGGCCGCCCCCGCCGCCGTGGAAACCGTCAGACAAATGCTGGCCGACGACCCGGCCGCCAACCATTCGCTGCAGCAGCTGGCCGCCGCGGTCGGCCTGTCGCCGTGGCAGCTGTGCCGCCAGTTCAAGCGGGAGACCGGCCTGCCGCCGGTCGCCTGGCGCAACCAGCTCAGAGTGGCACGGGCGCGCCGGCTGCTGGCCGCCGGCATGCGGCCCGGCCCGGTGGCGCTGGAACTGGGCTTCGCCGACCAGCCGCACCTGACCCGCGCCTTCCAGCAGGCGCTGGGCCTGACGCCGGCCGCCTACCAGAAGGCGGTGGGCGCCCGCGCCGGCTGAACCGGCCGCAAAATCGTTCAAGACAGCTCCGGCCGTCTGTTCCATCATCAGGAACAGGGCGCCGATGTTCGGCCCCGCCGCAACGCAGGACTCATCGATGCCCTCCTTACACCACCGACGCCGCTGGCTGCTGGACGGCGCGCGCGACACCATCCCGATGATGGTCGGCGCGGCGCCGTTCGGCGTGATCTTCGGCACGCTGGCCGTCGCCGCCGGCCTGTCTCCGGCCGCGACGGCGGCGATGTCGCTGCTGGTCTTCGCCGGCTCCTCGCAATTCATCGCCGTCAGCCTGGTCTCGGCCGGCGCCGCCGTGCCGGTGATCTGGCTGACCACCTTCGTCGTCAATCTGCGCCACGCGCTGTACAGCGCGACGCTGCTGCCGCACGCTCGCGCCTGGCCGCTGTCCTGGCGCTGGCCGCTGGCCTTCTGGCTAACCGACGAGACCTTCGCCGTGGTCGAACACCGCTTCCGCAGCCTGGGCGCCGACGGCGGCCAGTGGTACTGGGCTGGGCTCGTCGCTGGCGATGTATCTGAACTGGCAGCTGTGGACGCTGGCCGGCGTCGCGCTCGGGCGCTCGGTGCCCGGACTGGACAAGCTGGGACTGGATTTCGCGATGGTGGCCACCTTCGCCGCCATCGTCGCGCCGCAGTTGAAGAAGCGGCCGACGCTGGCCGCCGCGGCGACCGCCGGCGCCGTCGCGCTGTTGGCGCGCGGCCTGCCGTACAAGCTGGATCTGATGTTGGCGGCGCTGGCCGGCGTCGCCGCCGGCATGACCGTCGAGGCCTGGAAACAAAGGGAGGCGGCATGAGCGAATGGCAACACTGGGCGGTCATCGCCGGCATGCTGGCGGCCACGCTGGCAATACGCGCGAGCTTCCTGGTCTTCGGCCAGCGGCTGGCCTTCCCCGGCTGGCTGAACCGCGCGCTGCATTACGTGCCGGCGGCGGTGCTGTCGGCGCTGGTGGCGCCGATGGCGCTGGCTCCGGCCGGCAGCATCGACCTGTCCTGGCGCAACGCCTATCTGGTCGGCACCATCGTCGCCATCGCCGTCGCCGTCGCCTGGAAGAACGGCAAGACGCTGCTGGCCATCGTCGTCAGCTTCGCCGTCTACGGCGCGCTGCGCTGGCTATAGATTGTAAACCAGCACCAAGCCGATCAGCAGCGGCGCCAGCCAGCGGCAGGCGACGCGCATCAGCGCGGCGGCCGGCGCCGACAGCCGCAACTCGTCCCGCACCGCCGGCCAGGCCACCCGCCCGGCGAACAGCGCGGTGCCGATGCAGCCCAGCGGCAGCAAGACATTGGACGCGGCATAGTCCATCAGCTCGAAGGCGTTGCGGCCGAACAGCCTGTAATCGGCCAGCGGGCCGAAGGACAGCGCCGCCGGCACGCCGGCCAGGAAGGCCAGCGCGGCGACCGCCAGCGTGGTCTTGCGCCGGTCCGCACCGAATTCGTCTATCGGCAGGATGGCCACCACCTCCAGCAGCGACACCGCCGAAGTCAGCGCCGCCATCAGCAGCAGCGCGAAGAAGGCCGTCGCGAACAGCTGGCCGTACGGCAGGTGGTTGAACACCACCGGCATCACCATATAGGTCAGGCCGGGACCGGCTTGCGGGTCAAGCCCGAAGGCGTAGATCGCCGGAAAAATCATCAGGCCGGCCAGCACCGAGGTCAGCGCGGTCAGCCCGGTCACCCACAGCGCGGAATTGCCGAGCCGGGTGTCCGGCCCCAGATAAGAGCCGTAGGCCAGCATGCAGCCGGCGCCGACCGACAGCGAGAAGCAGGCCAGGCCCAGCGCCTCCACCAGCATCGCCGGCGTCAGCCTGGCGAAATCGGGCCGGAACAGCGCCTCGACGCCGGCCATCGCGCCCGGCAACGTCAAGGCGCGGACGAGCAGCGTCAGCATCAGCAGGAACAGCAGCGGCATCAGCAGCTTGCCCATGCGTTCGATGCCCTTCTGAATCCCGCCCGCCACCACCAACAGCGTCAGACCGGCGAACAGCGCGTGGGTCAGCAGCGCCTCGGCGGGATTGCCGACGTACTGGCCGAACAAGGCGCCCAGCGCGCCGACATCGTCGCTCATCACCCGGCCGTCCAGCGCGCGCAGCAGATAGCCCAGCGTCCAGCCGCCTACCACGCTGTAAAAGGAAAATATCAGAAAGCAGCACAGCACGCCGCCGTAGCCCAGCAGCTTCCAGCGCGGCGAGCCCAGCCGGGCAAAGGCGCCGACCGCGCCGCAAGCGGCGGCCCGGCCCAGCGCCAGCTCGGCCTGCAACAAGGCGAGGCCCAGCGTGAAGGTGAAGGCCAGATAGACCAGCAGGAAGGCGCCGCCGCCGTTCATCGCGGTGACGTAGGGGAATTTCCAGATCGAGCCGAGGCCCACCGTGGCGCCGGCCGAAGCCAGAATGAAACCGAGGCGGGAACCCCATTGCGTGCGTGGCATGACAACTCCTGAGTTGAAACGATTTGCCGCCGCACGGGGAGAAAAACTGGATACGACAAGGCCGCCCGTGACGGCGGCCTGGAAAGCGGATGTGAACACTCCTGGCGCGCCGGCTTAGCCGCGCCACCACCAATATTGGGTCTGGAGTGAAATAATCTGCTTCATCATGGTTCAAGCATGCCGGTTAACGCCCTCAAGCGTCAAGTCCGGCATGCGCGCTCAGACGCTCTCATTCGCCAGCCGGGCTTCGGCCGGCCGGGACTTTTTTAGCCGGAAGCCCACCCACAGCAAGACCAGCCAGACCGGCAGCACATAGACCGACACCGCCATGCCCGGCGTGAACAGCAGGATGCCGAGTATCATCACCATGAAGGCCAGGCAGACCCAGTTGGACAGCGGGAACCAGAGCGACGGGAACACCAGTTTCTGGCCGCTCTTCGCGCGGCGGAACTTCAGGTGGGTCAGGCTGATCATCGCCCAGTTGGTCACCAGCGCCGCCACCACCAGCGACATCAGGATGCCGAGCGCCTCGCCCGGCAGCAGGTAGTTCAGGATCACGCAGGCGAAGGTCGCGACGGCGGAGAACAGCGTGGCGTTGACCGGCACGCCGCGCTTGTCCAGCCGGCTCAGCGGCTTCGGCGCGTTGCCCTGCTGCGCCAGGCCGAACAACATCCGGCTGGTCGCGTAGACGCAGCTGTTGTACACCGACAGCGCCGCCGTCAGCACGACGAAGTTCAGCGCGTGCGCGGTGAAGCCGGCGCCTATCTGCTGGAAGATCATCACGAAGGGGCTGCCGCCGGCGGCCACCTTGTTCCACGGGTACAGCGACAGCAGCACCACCAGCGAACCGATGTAGAAGATCAGGATGCGGTAGATCACCTGATTCACCGCCTTCGGGATGGTCTTCTGCGGATCGGCCGCCTCGGCCGCGGTCATGCCTATCAGCTCCAGACCGCCGAAGGAGAACATGATCACCGCCATCATCATGAACAGGCCGCCGAAACCGTGCGGGAAGAAGCCGCCGTCGTTCCACAGATTGCTGACCGAGGCCTGCGGGCCGCCGGTGCCGGACAACAGCAGATAGCCGCCGAAGGCGATCATGCCGATCACCGCCGCCACCTTGATCAGCGCGAACCAGAATTCGGTCTCGCCGTACGATTTGACGTTGGCGAGGTTGATGCCGTTGATGCAGACGAAGCACACCAGCGCCGTCAACCAGGTCGGCACATGCGGCCACCAGTACTGGACGTAGGCGCCGACCGCGGTCAGCTCGGCCATGCTGACCAGCACGTACAGCACCCAGTAGTTCCAGCCGGACAGGAAGCCGGCGAAACTGCCCCAGTAGCGGTAGGCGAAGTGGCTGAACGAACCGGCCACCGGCTCCTCGGCCACCATCTCGCCCAGTTGGCGCATGATCAGGAAGGCGATGAAACCGGCGATGGCGTAGCCGAGTATCATCGAGGGGCCGGCCGCCTTCAGCACGCTGGCCGAGCCGAGGAACAGGCCGGTGCCGACGGCGCCGCCCAGCGCGATCAGCTGGATGTGTCGGTTTTTCAGCCCCGCGCTGCAAACCGGTGTGGGCTTCGCTCACTATCAATTCTCCTTGTTTGGACGGGCGGCGCTCGCCTCCCGCGAAAGTGCTGCGACATCTAACCATCGCCGGCCGGGCAGCGTCAAACCCCGGTATCAAAATAAAATATCCAAATTATGACTTTTGGTTTTATTTTATTGATTAAATTCTACGTTTATTGGAATTTATACAAATAAATTGCCAGTCATCGTTCATCATCCTGCGAAATATGGCCGCAACTGCCTGCCTGGCGGCAATCTCCTGTATTTGCCGCCGACTCAGCGATAGTCGTAGCGGCAGCGCATCTCGTCGAGCGGATTGCCGGCCGCCAGCTCGCCGCCGCAGCTGCGTATCACCGCGCAGGCGCTGTTGATCCCGGTCTGCACCGCGCCCTCGACCCAGCCGCCGGTGAAGGAACTGCCGCAGCCGGCCAGGTAGACGCCGCAATCGTCGGCGCGGCCGGCCGACTGGAACTGGAAGAACAGATCGCGCGAGTAGCCATCCTCGCCCGGATAGTTCAGCTTGAAGGCACCCAGGGCGTTGGGATCGGAAATCCAGTCGTATTCCTGCACGTGGCGCTCGTAGTCGTCGTCCAGCGGCCGCAGATGCCGGGCGAACTCGGGGTTGCACACCGCCAGGTCCTCCACCAGCCGCCGACAGCGCGCCGCCTTGCCGGCCAAGGCCAGCAGCTTGTGCGAATCGTCCTCCCAGGTATAGCTGATCAACACCACGCCCCAGCCGTCCGGATCGTCCGGCTGGTAGTCCAGGCAGTACACGCCCTTGACCAGCGTGTCGGTCTGGATAGTGTACGGCAGGCCGTGGTCCAGCCAGAACTTGCGCCGCGTCAGGATGAACAGCTTGGACGAGCCGACCAGGTGGGTCTCGTTGATCGCGCGGCCGACGTCGGCGTCGAACCAGTGCCCGCCCTGGGTCAGCTTCAGATTGACCTGCATCGAGCGGTTGGTGCAGGTGACGATCAGCCGGTCGAAATCGAGCGCGCCGCCGTCCTCCAGCAGGACGCGTACCGCGCCGTCGCCGCGCGCCACCCCACACACCCTGGCGTTGCGGACCCGTTCGCCGACGCTGCGTCCGTCGAACACCTCGGCCGCCAGCCGGCCGGACAGCGCCGAGATGCCTTCCGGGATCAGCCGCTGGTCGGTCTCCAGCGCGTTGACCACCAGCCGCATGATCTCGATGAACGACGCCCGGAACACCGGCTGGAAGCCGCCGGAACCGATGCCCAGCGAGCCGAACAACTGGAAATCGTCCGGCTTGCGCCAACGCTCCCCGCCCGGCGGCAGCCGGCCACAGAAGATTCTGACCAGCGCGGAATAGAAGGACAGATCGCCGCAACTGTCCAGATAGCGCTGCCACTCGTCCCGCGCCTCCTCGTAGCGGCCGTCGGCCAGCAGCGTGGTCAGCCGGTGCGGCGCGGCCAGCCTGATGCCGTCGTCCAGCTCGACGCCTTCGTCGAGGAAGGCGCGCCAGCCCCGGTGCACGCGCTGGAACAAGGCCGGCGGCGGCTGGTTGGCGGCCCAGGCGTAGCCGCGGCCGCGGTAGTGGATTTCGGTGTCGACGACGCCCGGATCCGGAAACACCGAGCTGGTGGCGATGCCGAAGCGGCGCAGATAATGGAACATCCCGACCTCGCTGGGCGGGAAGCGCATCGCGCCGAGTTCGGCGACAAAGCGCGGCTGCTCGACGCAAAAGGCCTTGGTATAGGCGCGGCCGCCGATGCGGCCGGGCTCCGCCTCCAGCAACGTCACGTCGCGCGCGCCGGCGCGCAGCAGCTCGTAGGCGGCGACCAGGCCGCTGATGCCGGCGCCGACGATGCCTATCCTGGCGCCGGCGGCGTCGGCGCCCAGCCGGCCGATCCCGGCGTCGGCCGACTCGAGAAAGGAACCGTAGTCGTACAGCTGATCGATGAAGGCGAAATGCCTCTCCGGCTTGGGCGTGGACGGCTGCATGCGTCTCCTCTCGGTCGAATGGCGTCAGCGCGGACGGCCGATGGCGGCGCCGCGCTACCCGTTCAGCATATCACCGCCGCCGGCCGACGCGTCGACCGGAAATATTCGGTTACCTGCGGTGACAAACGGAAAACACAACTGTTGCAACTGTTTATCGATAATCGCAGTCGAAGACACAAGCGACCCAGTGTGTCGTTTTCAGGGAGAGAACAATGAAACAATCGTTATTGATCGCCGGCATGCTCGGCGGCGGCATCGCGCTCGGCGCGGTCGGCGTGGCCGGCATCCAAGCGCTGAAATCGTCCAAGGCGGAAACCGCCGTCGTCGCCAGCGCGCCGCTGGCCCAGGCCTCCGCTCCCGCCATGCAGGCGCTGGCGCCCAGCGCCGCCTCGACGGTGGCCGTCCAGCCGGCGTCGCAACCGGTCGCCGTCGCGGCGGTTCCGGCCGCCCCGCCGAAACCGGTGCACGCGACCCATGCCCGCATCCTGTCGGTGACGCCGATCCGCGAGGCCGGCAGCGAGCCCAAGCAGGTCTGCCACCAGGAACAAGTGGTGCACCAGGCCCCGGTGCAGGATGAAAACCGCATCGCCGGCTCGGTGCTCGGCGGCGTGGTCGGCGGCTTGCTCGGCAATCAGGTCGGCGGCGGCAACGGCAAGAAGGCCGCCACCGTGATCGGCGCGCTGGCCGGCGGCTACGCCGGCAACCGGGTGCAGGAGGGCATGCAGCAACGCGACCAGGTGGCCAGCACCCGCACCATCTGCAACACCGAGGACGTGAAGACCGAGAAGATCGTCGGCTACAACGTGCGCTACTCGCTGGACGGCAAGACCGGCACCGTGCGCATGGACCAGAAGCCGAAGGGCAAGACGCTGCCGGCCAGGGACGGCAAGCTGCTGGTCTGATCGAGGCTGGTTGGTCAAAGCCAAAGACAAGGCCCGGCGATGCCGGGCCTTTTTCCATTCAGGGCGTCAGGCCGCCGCCCGCCTAGCGGCGCCGGCGCGCTGCCGCTCGGCCACCTTCTCCGCCGCCTCCGGCGGTCCGAACAGCACCGTCAGCCGGTCGCACCAGCCGTCGGCGCGCCAGGCCTCGGCCAGCATGTCGCGCCACTCCACCAGACTGACCCACAGCGGATTGAAGCTGTCGACCGGCTTGACCGTGCCGTAGTCGCACGGCTCGTCGTCCCGCTCCTCGACGTAGCTGCCGAACATCCGGTCCCAGATCACCAGCACACCGGCGTAGTTGTGGTCGATGTAGCGCGGGTTCTTCGCGTGGTGGCCGCGGTGTATCGACGGCGTGTTGAACACGTATTCCAGCCAGCCGAGCTTCGGCGCGGCCTGGGTGTGGACGAAGAACTGGAAGGCCAGGTTCAGCAACACCACCGCCACCACCTGCTCGGGCGGGAAGCCCACCCAGGCCAGCGGCAGCCAGAACGCCCACATGCCGGCCAGCGGATACATCAGGCTCTGGCGGAAGGCGGTGGTGAAATTCATCCGCGTCGAGCTGTGGTGGACGCTGTGCGCCGCCCACAGCCAGCGCACGCGGTGGCTGACGCGGTGGAACCAGTAATAGAGGAAGTCCTGGCCGAGAAACAGCAGGAAGAAGCTCAGCCAGCCGGCCGGGAAGTCCAGCAGCCGGTGGTGCTGGTAGATCCAGCCGTACAAGGGCAGCACCAGCACCCAGGCCAGCTTGTCGGCGCCCTGGTGCAGCAGGCCCAGCGCCGCGCTGCATACGGAATCGCGCCAGTCGTAGCGGGTCAGCCGGCCCTGGCGCCGGAACAGCCACAGCTCCCAGGCGACGCAAAGCAGAAAGACCGGCGCCAGCGCCAGCAGTATCAGTTCAACCGGAAATTTCATCGCGACCCACCGCAGAGCAAACACTTGATTGGAGTTTAGGCTCTATACCGGTCACGCTGTCAATCTCCGCCGCCGGCCCGGCGCGCTTTCCCCGCCGGCTGTGGCGGGAAAGCCATATCAGCCGCGGCGGGCCATCAAGGCCGCCAGCGACGCGTCGCGCTCTGCCCAGACGCGGGCCACGCTCTGGCGCTCGCCTAGACGCCGCAGATAGTCGGAACAGCCTTCCATCCGCTGCGTCATGTCCTCGCCGAGAAAAGTCTGGCTCAAGCGCGCCACCACCGGCAGGATGCCGGCGGCGCTCAGATCGGCGAAGCTGAAGTCCTCGCCGGCCAGCCACGGCCGGCGCTGCGCCAGCTTGGCCACCGCGCCGATGCCGCGCGCCACCGCCTGGCGGATCTCCTCGGCCTGCTCCGGCTCCGGCCGCGTGCCTTTCAGCATGTGGCGGATCAGCGGACTGGCCGGCAGCATCACGTACAGTTCCAGCATCGACGTCAGCTCGCGCGCCAGCGCGCGGCCGTTCGGCGTCGGCGGCAGCAGCGAAGCGGTCGGATAGGCGTCCTCCAGCCACTCCAGGATCACCGTCGACTCCGCCAGCGGATGGCCGTTGATCTCGACGAAGGGAATCTTGCCCATCGGGCTCTTTTCCAGCAACTCCTCTTCCTGCGACGGAGTCGTCACCACTTCCTGGAAATTGACGCCCTTCTCCAGCAAGGCGATCTTCACCTTGTTGTAGTAGGGCGACAACGGAATACCGTGCAGTCTGATCATGCCGTCTCCAAGGGAAATGCGCGGGCGGCCCGGCGGCCCGCCCGCCGGATCATAGTCCCTTATTTGGTCAGCGTCAGGCTTTTCTGCTGCAGCAGTTTGCGGATTTGCGGCAGCATTTGCTGCGCCGCTTTCTCGCCTTCCAGTATCGCCTGGTTGCGGGCGTCGAAATCGGCGGAGCCGATATTGAGCACATTCGGATGGATCACCACATCGGCCTGTTGCAGCTCCTGCGTCAGCGCCGGGCCGTTCATGATGCTCAGGCTCTGGTCCAGCATCGACAGGAAGCCGGTGGCGCGGCCGCTCTTCGGCCGGCCGGTGATGTCGACGGCGATGACGAACTGGCCGCCCATCTCGCGCGCGGCGCTGACCGGCACCGGGCTGACCAGGCCGCCGTCGACATAGCTCTTGTTGCCTATCTTCACCGGCAGGAAGACATTGGGGATGCTGGCGGAGGCGCGCACCGCCTGGCCGGTGTTGCCGACGCGGAACACCACCTTGCGGCCGGAATCCAGCTCGGTCGCCACCGCGGCGAACGGCTTGCTCAGTTTCTCCAGCGGGCGGTTGCCGACCTGGGCGTTGATCCAGTTCTGCAGCTTCTCGCCCTTGATCACGCCCTTGGTCGACAGCGTCCAGTCGGTCAGGTCGGCCTGGTCGAGCGCGATCGCGCGCTGTTGCAGCTGCATGCCGTTCAAGCCGGACGCGTACAGGCTGCCGACCACGCTGCCGGCGCTGGTGCCGACGACGATGTCGGGCACGATGCCGGCGGCTTCCAGCACCTTGATCACGCCGATGTGGGCGAAGCCCTTGACCGCGCCGCCGCCCAGCGCCAGCGCGATCTTGGGCCGGGCCGCCTGTTGCGGCTGCGGCGTCGGCGCTATCGTGGTGTTGCAGGCCGCCAGCAGCGCGGCGGCGCCGGCCAGTAGGACCGGACGCAAAATGTTTCTGCTTATCATGGTTTCATCAGACTTTCAGTACAGGCGGCCGGCGTCGTCGTCGGCCGTCACAACAGGCGCATCCAGCATCACGTAATTCAGATGACGCGCGCCCTCCAATTCGAAATGCCATTCGCCGTGGACCGCCATGCCCATCCGGCGATAGAAGGCGATCGCGCGCGCGTTGCGATGCCACACCGTCAGCCACAGCCGCGGCTGGCCGGCGAGGGAGGACGCCCATTGCCGCGCCGCCATCGTCAGGCGCCGTCCCAGGCCGCGCCCGGTATGGCTCTCCGACAGGTAGAGTCGTTCCATTTCCAGCGCGGGACCGTCGAAACCGTCGCAGGGACTGTCCAGCTTCAGCTGTGTGTAGCCCAGCAGATGGCCGTTTAATTCGATCACCAGCAGCCGGCGCGCCGGATCGGCGATCAGCGCCGCCAGCTTCGCCGGCGTGAACGCGTCGAACACATAGTCGGCCAAGGCCTGGCGGACGCCGTCGACGGCATAGGCGCTCAGCCACACCTGGATGGACAGCGCGGCGAGGCTGCTCGCGTCTTCCGGGCGCGCGGCGCGGATCTCCCCTTCCATCACGGCTCTCCCCACCGCGCCGCCTATTCGGCCCGCGGCGCCTTCTTGACGAACTCGATCACCTGGCGGCCGTCGTCGCTCATCTTGGCCAGCTTCTTGCCGGTGCCCTTCCACGCGTGGCCGTACACCACCTCGTAGCTGGCCGGCAGCTTGCCGCCCTGGCGGTACTGCTCGTAAGTCTGCTCGACGCCGCGCCAGGCCTGCTTGCCCATCAGGCCGCGGCCGCGGCCGGCGGTGGCGTTGTGCGCGCCTATCGCCTTCAGGTCGCGCATCACGCCACGGGCGTCGTCATAGGTCAGCACGATCTTTTCCATGTCCATCACCGGCTCGGCGAAGCCGGCGCGCATCAGCGCGTCGCCGATGTCGTGCATGTCGATGAACTGATTGACGTGGGTGGCGCCGTCGACGCCGGCGAAGGCCGCCCGCAACTCGAACAGCGTGTCCGGCCCCAGCGTCGAGAACATCAATAGACCGTCCGGTTTCAGCACCCGGCGCATCTCGGCGAACATCCGGTCCGGCTCGTTGATCCACTGTATGGTCAGATTGGACCAGATCATGTCGACGCTGGCGTCGGCCAGCGGCAGCCGTTCGATGTCGGCGTTGATCTGCCACGGCAGGCTGGGCTTGAACAATTTCTTCAGCAGGCCGTCGCCGGCGCGGCCGCGCTCGCGCGAGGCCAGCAGCATCGCGTGCGCCAGATCCAATTCGACCACCCGCGCCTGCGGGTAGCGCCGCCTGAGCTCGGCCGAGCCGTAGCCGGTGCCGGCGCCGGCGTCGAGGATCACCGCCGGCTGGTGCTTGATGTAGTCCAGCCGCTCCGCCATGCGGTCGGAGACTTCGCGCTGCAGCACCGCGGCGGAGTCGTAGCTGGCCGCGGCCTTCTCGAACGAGGCGCGCACCCGCGCCTTGTCGGTGTAAAACGCTTCACTCATGCCTGCTTTTCCAGATGCTCGGCAAGCGCGCGCACGAAGTCCTGTTCATGCGACAGGAAGGGGGCGTGCGAGGCCTGCGGGAATTCGTAAAGGACTGCGTCGCCCAGGGCCGCCGCCAGCCAGCGGCCGGCGCCGATCGGGGTGATGGCGTCGCGCGCGCCGCAGAACAGCGCGGCCGGGCAGCGGATGTCGGCGGCCAGCGCGCGCGCGTCGGCCTCCAGCAACAGCTCCAGCGCCGGCAGCAGGCCCTGCGGCCGGCCGTGGGCGAACAGCTCGCCGCGCAGCGCCTTCAAGGTGTCGCGCGCGGCCGGCGCGCCCATCATCTGCAGCGCGAGAAAGCGCTCCAACGTCTGTTCGAAGGCGGTGTCCAGACTCTGCGCGACGGCCTCTATCGCCTGGCGCTGCTGCGCGTGCGGCCAGCTGTCGTCGCGGACGAAGCGCGGGCTGGTGGACACCAGCGCCAGGCTCGCGACCTTGTCCGGATGGCGCGCCGCCCAGTGCTGGGCGATCAGCCCGCCCAGCGACCAGCCCAGCACATGGACCGGCAGCGGGAAGTGCGCGTCCAGCAGATCGGCGACCGCGTCGGCGTCGAAACGCGTCAGCGCCGGCGAGGCGCCGTGGCCGGGCAGGTCCACCAGATGGACGCAGAAGCGGTCGGCCAGCTGCCCGGCCACGCGGGCGAACACGCCGCCGTGCAGGCCCCAGCCGTGCAGCATCACCACGTCCGGGCCCCGGCCCAGCGTTTCGACAAACAGATTCATGAACGGACAAATTGGGCGAAAACCTTATTTTCGCAAGAGTGCGATGCGAAAGAAACCTCCAAAGCCGGCTTCTTCGTCGTGAATGCGTTGCAATTTGGTGACGGCGACGATGTCGCCCAGCTTGCGGTTGACGTCGGTGGCCACCGCCCGCGCCAGCAGATTGCCGGCGCGGCGCCACAACGGCGCGCGCGCGCCGTCCGGCAGGAATTTGTCGAACACCGTCGCGCGGCCGCCGGGCTTCAACACCCGCTCCACCTCGAGCAGGCAGGCGCGCGGGTCCGGCACCACCGCCAGCGCCAGATGCAGCACCACCGCGTCGAAGCTGGCGTCGGGAAAATCCAGCCGCTGCGCATCCATCTCGCGCGCGTCGACGTCCAGCCCCAGCCGAGCGGCTCGCTGGCGCAAGGTCGACAGCATGGCCGGCGCGATGTCGATCGCGGTGACGCGACGGCAACGCACCAGGAAGTCGAGATCCAGCCCGGTGCCGGCGCAGACCAGCAGCAGGCGTTCGTCGGGTTGCGGATTCAGCAGGCCCAGCGAGCGGCGGCGGTGGGCGGCGAAGCCCTGCGCCAGCCTGTCGTACAGCGGCGCGTACAGATCGTAGCGCCAGCGGTTGAAACGATTGGCCCAGTCACGCGGCATCGCGCATTTCCTGTTCGAAGCGCGCCAGCCTCGCCCAGTCCAGCCCCCAGGCCGGCGCCGGCGCGGCGAAGTAGAAGCCCTGCAGCTTGGCGCAGCCCATTTCCCGCAGCATCGCCAGCTGGCTGGCGGTCTCGACGCCCTCGGCCACCACGTCCAGGTCCAGCGCGCGCGCCAGCGCCAGGATGGCGCGGACGATGGCGGCCGACTCCTCCTTGCGGTCCAGGTCGAAGACGAAGGACTGGTCTATCTTCAGCACGTCGAAACGGTAGCGGTGCAGATAGGACAGCGCCGAGTAGCCGGTGCCGAAATCGTCCAGCGCCAGCCTGACGCCAAGGCCGTGCAGCGCCTGCATCGTCGTCGCGGCGGTGTCCGGCTGGTCTATCAGCGCGCTCTCGGTGATCTCCAGA
Organism: Chromobacterium sp. ATCC 53434; assembly: GCF_002848345.1. NCBI lineage: Bacteria > Pseudomonadati > Pseudomonadota > Betaproteobacteria > Neisseriales > Chromobacteriaceae > Chromobacterium > Chromobacterium sp. ATCC 53434. Next base: position 4,452,015 of record NZ_CP025429.1, read on the forward strand.
TGCAGCATCGCCGGCGGCAGCTGGTAGTGGGCGATGCGGCCGCCTATCCAGCCCGCCAGGTCCGGATCGTGGAAATTGGCCGACGACAGATTGATGTGCAGCGCGATGTCCTCGCCGACCTGGCCGTCGGCGCGCCAGGCCTGCAGCTGGGCGCAGGCGGCGTTGACCATGTAGCGGTCCAGCCGGGTGATCAGCCCGCTCTCCTCGGCCATCGGCAGGAACAGCGCCGGCGAGATCAGGCCGCGCTGCGGATGCTGCCAGCGCACCAGCGCCTCGAAGCCGGACAGCTTGCCGTTGCCGGCGTCGATGAAGGGCTGGTAATACGGTATCAGCTGGCCCTCCTCCTCCAGCGCGCGCCTCAGCTCGCTCTCCAGCGCCAGTTGGTCGGCCTGGTCTATCCGCAGCTGGTGGCTGAACAGCGTGTAGCCCTGGCGGCCCTGCTGCTTGGTGCAATACATCGCGTGGTCGGCGTCGCGCAGCAGGTCCTCGGCCTTGCGGTAGTGCTCGCGGTCGGCCAGCACCACGCCGACGCTGGCGGTGGAGAACACCTCGCGGCCGGCCAGGATCACCGGCCGCTCGAATTCGCTGACGATGCGGCGGGCGATGGTCTCGCACTCGTCGACCGCGTCCATGCCGAACATCAGCACGGCGAACTCGTCGCCGCCGAGGCGGGCCAGGAAATCGTAATGGCGCAGGCAGGCCCGGATGCGGGCGCCGGCCTCGAACAGCAGATGGTCGCCGGCCAGGTGGCCCAGCGTGTCGTTGACCAGCTTGAAGCGGTCCAGGTCGATGAAGACCACGGCGAAGCGGTCGCCGTTGCCGGCCAGGTAGGCGTCCCAGGCGCGGCGCAGCGCCTTGGACAGATAGCTGCGGTTCGGCAGCTTGGTCAGCGGATCGTGCAGGCTGTCGAATTCCAGCTGGGCGTTGACCGCGTCCAGCTCGCTGGTGCGCTCGCGCACCCGCTGCTCCAGCTCGGCATAGGCCAGCTGCAGGCTTTCCAGCGCGCGCACCCGCGCCAGCGCGGCGCCGATATTGTTGGCGACGAACTCCAGCACCTCCTGGTCGCGGAAGTTGTACACCACGTCGCTTTCGTAGCTCTGCACCGCCAGCACGCCCAGCAGCTCGTGGCCGCAATACAGCGGCACGCCCAGCCAGCTTTTCGGCCGGATGGCGCCGTCGTCGGCGTCGCCCGCGCCGGCATCGCCGCCGTACGGATCTATCAGCAGCGGCCGGCCGCTGTGCAGCACCTGCTCGATATAGCCCTTGCCGGGCTTGCGGGGCTGCAGCGACTGCGCGTGCTCGTCGGCGCAGTAGGGGAAGGCGATGCAGTCGTTGACGGTGTCGTACAGCGCCACCAGACAGTTGCGCGCCGCCACCATCTCCGACAGCAGCCGGTGCAGGCCGCTGAGGAAGGCCTCCAGCGACAGGCTGGTATTGGACAATTCGGCGATGCGGAACAGCACGTCCTGGAATTTTTCGGCGCGCTTGCGGCCGGACACCTCGGCGCGCAGCCTGGCGTTGGCGCCCTCCAGCTCGCTGGTGCGCAGCCACACCTGGCGCTCCAGCTGGCTGCGGTACAACACCCGGTCCAGCGCGAAGCCTACGTGGCGCGCGGCGAACATGAACAGCAGCTGTTCGGCCGACGAGAACGGCGTCTGCTCGTCGTACAGCTGCAGCACCACGGCGCCGATCAGATTGCCGGCGGCGTTGACCAGCGGCGCCCCCATCCAGAACGACGCCGACAGCAGCGGCTGGGCCAGTCCGTGTTGCCGGCAGATTTCCAGGATGCGCTCGCGGGTCAGCACCATGGGCTTGCCGCCGCGTATCAGCCAGGCGGTCAGCGAGCTGTTGGCGCCATTGACCGGAAACACGCTGTCGGACGCCGGCGGCGCCGGATCGTGCCGATCGACGTAGAACGGGAAGCGCAGCGTGGCGCACTCCTCGTCATACAGCGCGATGTAGAAATTGCTGGCGTCCATCAGCCGCGACATCAGCTTGTGCAGCCTCGGCAGTATCCGCTCCAGGCCGTCGCCCTCGCCGGCCAGCAGGCTGATCTCCAGCATCGTCTCGTTGGCGACGCGGGCGGCGGCCTGTTCGTCGCGCAGCGCCGCGCAATACAGATGGCCGGCCAGCAGGGCGGCGATATCGGCCACCGTCTCCGGCGCGCGGCCGCGCCACACCAGCCAGCCCAGGCGCTGGCCGGCGGCGGTCAATTCCAGCGCGCCGCCGTCCGGGCCGGGCAAACGGCCCTTGTCCAGCGCGTCGGCCGCCGGCAAGCCGGCTGCGGCGCCGCTGCCGGCAAGTTGACGCCAGACCACTCCCTCCCGAATCCATACCGCGGCGGCGGATAGCCCGCCGGTTTGCTGCAGCATGGCCAAGGCCCGCCCCGCGGCCTGCTCCGGGGTTTCCAGATATTCAGCCGTGCTCATCATGTCATTATCGTAGTACGAGTTAGCCGGAAAATCCGTGTCCGACCCCGCGGTCCCCTTCCCCAGGGACCGGCGGCCTTGGCGTCTGTTCGACCCCATAGGCAAAAGCCCGGAGCGGACTCCGGGCCTGCGTCGTCACAGTAGCGACCTCATGCCACGATAGCTTCCCCGCCGGCGGCGGAAATCAGGCTTCGGCCAACAGCAGCATGGCGTCCAGCAGCGCGTCCAGCTGCGCCAATTCATGGCGCGCCGACAGCGAGATCCGCAGACGAGCGCCGTTCTCCGGCACCGTCGGCGGACGGATGGCGGGCACCCAGTAGCCTTGCTGCCGCAAACCATGGGCCAATCTCATGGCATGAGCATCGCCGCCTATGATAAATGGTTGAATCGGGGTGCGGGAAGCCCCCGTGGAGAAACGGCTGCCGGCCAAGCGCTCGCGGCAGCGCGCCACCAGCTGCGCCAGCCTCGCCCGCCGCTCGTCGCCGTCGGCGATCAGCCGCAGGCTGGTCGGCACCGCGGCCGCCAACGCCGGCGGCTGGGCGGTGCTGAAGACATAGGTGCGGCCGCGGTTCAGCAGCCACTCCACCAGCGGACGCGCGCCGGCGACGAAGGCGCCGGCGAGGCCGGCCGCCTTGCCCAGCGTGGCCATATAGATCAGCCGCTCGCTGGACAGATCATGTTCGGCCAAGGCGCCGCGACCATGGCCCAGCACGCCGAAACCGTGGGCGTCGTCGACGTAGAGCCAGGCGTCGAAGCGCTCGGCCAGCGCCAACAGCGCCGGCAGCGGCGCCTCGTCGCCGTCCATGCTGTACACGGCGTCCACCGCGATCAGCTTGGTGCTTGCCCGGCTGGCGGACAGCAATTGCTCCAGGTGCTCGAGATCGTTGTGGCGGAAGCGCTGGAAGTCGGCGCGCGACAGCAGACAGCCGTCGTTCAGCGACGCGTGGTTCAGCTTGTCGGCGAACACCGCGTCGCCGCGGCCAACCAGGCTGGTGATCACCGCCAGGTTGGCGGCGTAGCCGGAGCCGAACAATAGCGCCGCCTCGCGGCCGACGAAACGCGCCAACGCCTCCTCGGCCTCCTGGTGGGCCCGGCTGTGGCCGGTCAGCAGATGGGAGGCGCCGCTGCCCGCCCCCCACCGGTCGGCGCCCTGCTGCAGCGCGCGCACCAGCGACGGATGGTCGGCCAGGCCGAGGTAGTCGTTGCTCGCAAAAGACAGGTATTCCTCGCCGTCTACGACGATCTCCACGCCTTGCGGCGATTCGAGCGTCGCCCGTTGACGGCGGCGGTGGCTGGCGTCCAGTTCCAGCAATGCTGCGGACAGGTCTTGCAGGCGCATGGCGGGTTGCACTCTTTTACGTTGTTGACCAAACCGCGGCAGCGGGCCGCCCCGGCACGACACACTATATATATGTTTCCATTTAAGACCACACGGCGGAATTGCTAATGTTTTTTACAGCGCCTGCAGATCCAGCTTGGCCATCAGCGACTGGTCGGCCAATACGTCCGGATTGCCGGTGGTCAGCAGCTTGTCGCCGTAGAAAATCGAATTGGCGCCGGCCAGGAAGCACAGCGCCTGGGTCGCCTCGTCCATTTCGCGCCGGCCGGCCGACAGCCGCACATAACTTTTCGGCATCGTGATGCGCGCCGCCGCGATGGTGCGGACGAACTCGGTCCAGTCCAGCCGCTCGGCGTTCTGCAGCGGCGTGCCGATCACCTGCACCAGATTGTTGACCGGCACCGACTCCGGCTGCGGGTCCAGATTGGCCAGCTGGACGATCAGACCGGCGCGGTCGCGCCGGGTCTCGTTCATGCCGACGATACCGCCGCAACATACCGACAGTCCAGCCCGGCGAACCTTGCCCAGCGTGTCCAGCCTGTCCTCGTACTCCCGGCTCTGGATGATGTCGGCGTATTTGTCCGGCGCGGTGTCCAGATTATGGTTGTAATAGTCGAGGCCGGCGTCCTTCAGCTTCTCCGCCTGGCCGTCGCGCAACAGGCCGAAGGTCGCGCAGGTCTCCATGCCCAGCGCCTTCACCTCGCTGACCATCCGCAGGGTCTGCTCCAGATCGGCGTCCTTCGGACCGCGCCAGGCGGCGCCCATGCAGAAGCGGCCGGCGCCGTTGGCCTTGGCCTGGCGCGCGGCGGCCACCACCTCGTCCACCGTCATCATCGGCTGATCGGTCACCGGCGTGTCGTGGTGCACCGACTGCGGGCAATAACCGCAATCCTCCGGACAGCCGCCGGTCTTGATCGACACCAGCGTCGACAGCTGCACCCGGGTCGGATCGAAAAACTGGCGATGGATTTCGGCGGCGCGGAACACCAGCTCCATGAAAGGCAGGCCGAGCAGCGCCTCCACTTCCTCCACACTCCAGTTGGCCTGTTCCGGGTGCGGCCGGGACGGACGCTTGAACTCCATCGTTGCAGAATGCATCGTATGCTCCATTACCGTTGGTCATTGTGATGAAGGACCTGCCGGTCCGTCACCCTGCCCGCTTGGGCAGGCCGGCAAAATCTTGGAGCGAGAGCGCGATGCTGTCAAACCTGATATCGCCATTAATTGACAACTGCACAATTTTTAATCAACCGTGCATCTTGTGCGGCGCGTCGGACGCCCGTGGCGGCCTGTGCGGCGGCTGCCGCGACATGCTGCCGACGCTGCCGGCCGAACGCTGTCCCCGCTGCGCCGAACCAACGCCGGGCGGCGTCTGTTGCGGCCACTGCCAGCGGCGCGCGCCGGCCTTCGACGCGCTACACGTTCCTTATCTGTTTGGCTACCCCCTGAACGGACTGATATACGCGTTCAAGTACGGCCGGCGCTTACAATTGGCCGGCGTCCTGGCCGGTCTGCTCAGCGATTTCGCCCGTTGTCAAGCCCCGTCATACGACCTTGTCATTCCCGTTCCATTGGCAAATGAAAGACTTGCGGAAAGAGGCTTCAATCAGAGTTCCGAGCTCGCCCGGGCGTTCGCTGTTACAATAAACAGCCGTTTTTCGGACCGCATGTGTTGGCGAAAATGCAACACATTGCCGCAGGCCTCGCTCGGCCGCGACGAAAGACGGCGAAACGTACGTCATGCATTCGGCGTAAAACGCCGCTGCGACGGGCTTTGCATTGCCATCATCGATGATGTCGCCACCAGTGGCGCCACCCTGTCCTCGCTCGCTCTCGAGCTGAAAAAACAGGGGGCAAAACGGGTCGACGGATGGGTGCTTGCCCGGGCGTTTTCCCCAAAAACTTGACCAAGATTTTGATTCCTTGGAACAATCCAGCCTGCCAACGATGTTCACTGTTGTTCTATTTCAGCCGGAAATTCCGCCCAACACGGGCAATGTGATTCGTTTATGTGCCAACACCGGCTGTGAACTGCATCTGGTCAAACCAATGGGCTTCCCGCTTGAGGATGCCAAGTTGCGGCGCGCAGGACTCGATTACCACGAGTATGCCCGCGTCGTCGTCCACGAAGATTGGTCCGCTTGCCTGCGGGCCCTTCAGGGACGGCGGATATTCGCCGCGACGACGAGGGGCGCCACGCGCCATGACCGGATTTCCTACCAACCCGGGGACGTATTTTTGTTCGGTCCCGAATCCCGCGGCTTGCCGCAAGATGTGCTGGCTGCCCTGCCGGCGCAACAACGGATTCGCTTGCCGATGCGTCCCGAGTCGAGAAGTCTCAATCTCTCCAATGCTGTCGCCGTGACGGTATTCGAGGCTTGGCGCCAGCTCGATTTCGCCGGGGGGGTATAGCGGTTCACAAGGTTGGCCCAACAGCATAGGGAGGTTTATGCAACCTGTACTCCGATGGCTGTGGCTTCTATTTGTCAGTCTCGTGCTTGTGGCCTGTTCCACCGTGAAGACGGCCAGTGCCACAAACCAGTCGGCGTCGCCGACCAACAAGAAGTCCGTCGCCAAAAACGGAGCTTATTTCCAGAACGACGGTCCGGCCGATCATATCCCGGTCAACCTGAATCTGGTCCCGGATGCCGTGCCGCAGGACGAGCCGCTGATCAAGTCGGCCAACCTGCCTTACTCGGCCCTGGGAATGAGCTTCCGTCCCGATGTGCGTGAAAAGCCTTATCACGCCACCGGCCGTGCCTCATGGTATGGCAAGCAGTTCCATGGACGCAGGACGTCCTCGGGCGAACGCTACGATATGTTCGCCATGACCGCAGCGCATCCGACGCTGCCGATCCCGAGCTATGCCCGGGTGACCAACTTGACCAACGGCAAGTCGGTGGTGGTCCGCGTCAACGATCGCGGTCCGTTCCACAAGAGCCGTTTGATGGACTTGTCGTACGCAGCCGCCTACAAGCTCGGCTTCATCCAGCAGGGCAGCGCCAAGATCGCGATCGATCGCGTCTGGCCGGCCGCCGACAACACCTTCTCCGCGTCAGCGCAGCCGGCCACCATGCCGGTAGCCCGCGAGTTGCGTGCAGGCGACAATCCGAAGTACCTGCAGCTGGGTTCGTTCAGCACGCTGGCCAACGCCGAGGCGCTGCTGCAAAGAACGCTGGACGAGCTGGACGACAAGTACGATTCCAAGCTCGGCATCGTCAACCAGCAGGGGGTGTACAAGGTACGGCTTGGGCCGTTCCCGTCGGACGAGGCGGTGCGCAGCGCCGCCGAAAACCTGCACGTGGAGACCGTGATCACCAGCCTGTAATGGCTGTCAGCTGAACCGTATGGCAAAGGGCGAAAGGCGAAGGATGCATCCTTCGCCTTTTTTCATGCCTGCGGGATACGCGCCTTGAACAGGCGGCAAGAAAAAGCCCCGGCCTGGGCCGGGGCAATGCCTGGATATCAACGATTCAGGCCCCGCTCAGGGAGCCAAGCGGGAGGTGTGAACACCTGCAGCTTAGGCGCGGGCCCCGATTCAAAGTTCCTGCCCGGCGACGTCGTCCACCGGCGGCAGCGCGTCGAACCAGCCCTTGACCACTTGCTCCACCTCGTCGACGCCGGCCTTCTTCAGGCTGGAGAACATCTGCACGCTGACGGCCGGATAGTCGGCCAGCTCGCGCTTCACCAGCGCCAGCACCTTGTTCTGATCCTGGCGCGACAGCTTGTCGGCCTTGGACAACAGAATGTGCACCGGCCGTCCCGCCTTGCGGAAAAATTCCAGCATTCTGCGATCCAGGTCCTTTAATGGATGACGAGCGTCCATAATCAACAAAAGGCCGATCAGGCTCTGCCGCGTCTGCAGGTAGCGGCCCAGCAGCTCCACCCAGTGGGCGCGCACCGCTTCCGGCACCTCGGCGTAGCCGTAGCCGGGCAAGTCCACCAGAAAACATTCGTCGCCCAGCTCGAAGAAATTGATGTGCTGGGTCCGGCCCGGCGTCTTGGAGACGTAGGCGAGCCGGGTGCGGTTGGCCAGCGTGTTGATGGCGCTGGACTTGCCGGCATTGGAGCGACCGACGAAGGCGACCTCGGCGCGGGTGGCCGGCAGGTCCTTCATATGATTGACGGTGGTATAAAAACGGGCGTTCTGAAAAATCGACATGGTAGTAAGGTTGAAATCAGTTGGTATAGAATAACAGGTTTGGAATTGCTACTTTTACAGATATTTTAGGGATCCCCCCTAAAGGAGCGACCATGAGACGTAAAATGCTGTTGGCGATGGCAACCCTGATCCTGGCCGGCAATGCGCTGGCGGCGGCACAGGAGGTGAAGGGGGACCCGGCGAAAGGCAAGCCGACCGCCGAGACGGTCTGCGCGGCCTGCCACGGCCCAGACGGCAACAGCGCGGCGGCGACCTACCCGGCGCTGGCCGGCCAGAACCCGCATTATCTGTATAGCCAACTGCAGGCGTTCAAGAAGGGCGAGCGCAAGGACCCGACGATGCTGGGCATGACCGCCGCGCTGTCCGACGACGACATGCGCAATCTGGCCGCCTACTTCAGCCAGCAGAAGCCGAAGGACCGCGAGGCCGCCGACAAGGCTCAGATGCCGCTGGGCGCCAAGATCTACCGCGTCGGCAACGCCGCCACCCACGTGCCCGCCTGTATGGCCTGCCACGGACCGGCCGGCAAGGGTCTGCCCGACCAGTTCCCGCGCCTGGGCAGCCAGCATGCCGCTTACGTCGCCAAGCAACTGGCCGATTTCAAGGCCGGCACCAACCGCAAGAACTCCGTCATGGCCGACATCGCCAGCCGGATGACCGACGCCGAAATGAAGGCGGTGGCCGAATACATCTCCGGCCTGCGCTGATCCCCGCCATGCCGGCCGCCGCGCAGCACCCGCATTCGTCGCTGACGCTCAGCCCGGCAGGCCGCCGCAACTTCGCCGCTCAGGCGCGTTCAAAAGGGAAGCTCCAGGCGGGCTTCCCTTTTTGCCTATCCGAACATGAAAAACCAACACCGCCATACCATCCGCCACGCGCTATACGAACTGCTCAGCTCGATGCGCTTCGCCATCGGCCTGCTGACGATACTGGCAATCGCCTCCATCGTCGGCACCGTGCTGAAGCAGAACGAGCCCTATCCGAACTACGCATTTGAATTCGGCCAGTTCTGGTTCCAGGTTTTCGAACAGCTGGGATTGTACGACGTCTACCATTCCGCCTGGTTCCTGACCATCCTGGCCTTCCTGATGTTGTCGATCACGCTGTGCATCATCCGCAACGGCCCCGGCTTCATCCGCCAGATCCGCGGCTATCGCGAGAAGGCCAGCGACGCCTCGCTGGCGGCGATGTCGCACAGCCAGGTCTTCGCCGCCGAAGCCGCCGCGCCAGAGCCGCTGCTGGCCTATCTGCGGGCGCAGGGCTTCCGCTGGCGCGAGGCCGAACGCGGCGACGGCGGCCGCCTGATCGCCGCCAAGAAGGGCGCGGCCGGCAAGCTGGGCTATTTCTGCGCCCACGCCGCGCTGGTGGTGATCTGCATAGGCGGCTTGCTGGACGGCAATCTGCCGCTGAAGCTGGCCGAGCTGGCCGGCCGCGTGGTGCCGGAAACCCGCGACCTGCCGCAAAGCCAGATTCCGGCGCCCAGCCGGCTGTCGGCCGGCAATCTGTCGTTCCGCGGCAACGTCAACGTCGCCGAGGGCAAGAGCGCCGACGTCATCTTCCTGAATTCCGGCAACGGCTATCTGGTGCAGGAACTGCCCTTCATCGTCACGCTGAAGAAATTCCACGTCGACTACTACAGCAACGGCATGCCCAAGCTGTTCGCCAGCGACATTGTCGTCACCGACAAGCAAAGCGGCAAGGTCACCGAGGCGACGGTCAAGGTCAACCACCCGCTGATCGTCGACGGCATCGCCATCTACCAGGCCTCCTTCGGCGACGGCGGCTCGCCGCTGCGGCTGAGCGCCTGGAACCTGGCCACGCCGCAAAGCGCGCCGGTGCCGCTCTCCGGCGTGTCGATGAACAGCCAGCCGCTGCGCGCCAACGGCAAGGACTACGCGCTGGAGTTCGGCGAGCTCAGGGTGTTCAACATCGAGAACATCGGCAAGCCGGGCGACGGCGAGGCGACGCTGACGCAGCGGATGCACGACGCCCGCGAGGTCAAGCAGACCCACGAGCTGAAGAACTTCGGCCCGTCCATCGCCTTCAAGCTGCGCGACACCCAGGGCCAGGCGGTGGAATACGTCAACTACATGTCGCCGATAGAGCAGGACGGCGCCAGCTACATGATGGCCGGCATGCGCAAGACGCCGGCCGACCCGTTCCAGTATCTGCGCCTGCCGCTGGACGACGACATGAAGCTGGACCGCTTCATGCGCCTGTACGCCGCGCTGCGCGACCCGTCGCTGTATGAACAGATCGCCGCGCGCGCCACTCGCAAGGCCCGCCAGGGCGGCGTCATCGACGAGAAGCTGGCCCGCCAGTTCGGCGACAGCGTCAAGGGCGTGCTGCAACGCTTCGCCCAGGGCGGCTTCGACGGACTGGAGCAATTCCTGGACCAGCGCGTGCCGGCCGACAAACGCCAGGCGGTGGCGCAGACCTACATCAAGATATTGCAGGGCGCGGTGATCGACGTGATGGCGGTGGCCGACGACAAGGCCGGCGCCAAGCCGCTGGCGGCCGACGCCGCCCACTACCGCTTCCTGCTGGACGGCCTGGTGGCCGCCAGCGGCCTGCAGGACTACGGCGCGCCGGTATTGCTGCAGCTAGAGGGCTTCGACCAGGTACAATCGTCCGGCCTGCAGCTGACCCGCTCGCCGGGCAAGGCGCTGGTCTACCTGGGCTCGATCTTGCTGGTGCTCGGCATCGTGCTAATGTTCTATGTGCGCGAGCTGCGGCTGTGGATACGGCTGGACGGCGACCAGGTGCGGGTGGCGATGGCTTCGAACCGCCACAACAGCGATCTGGACCGAGACTTCCAGCGTCATCTCGACGCGATAAAACAGCTGACACGGGGAACATGATGGAACTGGCAACCACGACATTCGACCGCCTGCCGCTGTGGCGCCGGCTGGACCGCCGCGACTGGGCGTACGCGCTGCTGATCGCCGTCGCCGCCGGCTACGCCTTCGGCCTCTACCATCACGCGATGGACGGCTACGAGCAGGCGATACTGGCCGGCTCGGCGCTGGGACTGATCGCGCTCGGCTGGTTCTGGAAGGCCTGGCGCTGGTACTTCCTGCTGTCCGGCGGCCTGGCGCTGCTCGGCATCCAGTTGTACCAGCACGACCTGGCCCGCGGCCAGAGCGCGTTCTGGCTCAAATACGCGCTGTCCAGCCAGTCCGCCATCATGTGGATGTGCACGTTGTTCTTCCTGGCCACCGCGGTGTACTGGATCGGCCTGGCCCGGCGCGCCGAGACGCTGTACCGGATGGGCGCCGGCCTGAGCTGGGCGGCCGCGGTGATGGGCCTGGCCGGCCTGTTCGTCCGCTGGTACGAGAGCTATCTGATCGCGCCCGACGTCGGTCACATCCCGGTGTCCAATCTGTACGAGGTCTTCGTGCTGTTCACGCTGATCACCTCGCTGATGTATCTGTACTACCAGGCCAAGTTCGCCGCCGGCCCGGCCGGCGCGCTGGTGCTGCCGGTGGTCAGCGCCGCGGTCGGCTTCATCCTGTGGTACAGCCTGGACCGCCAGGCGCACGGCATCCAGCCGCTGATCCCGGCGCTGCAGTCGTGGTGGATGAAGATACACGTGCCGGCCAACTTCGTCGGCTACGGCGCCTTCTCGCTGGCGGCGATGCTGGGCGTCGGCGAACTGCTGGTGCAGAAGGGCTGGCTGCGCGACCGCCTGCCGCCGGCCGAGGTGCTGGACGAGATGATGTACAAGGCGATCTCGGTCGGCTTCCTGTTCTTCACCATCGCCACCATACTGGGCGCGATGTGGGCGGCCGACGCCTGGGGCGGCTACTGGAGCTGGGACCCGAAGGAGACCTGGGCGCTGATCGTCTGGCTGAACTACGCTGCCTGGCTGCACATCCGGCTGGTCAAGGGCTGGCGCGGCGCGCCGCTGGCCTGGTGGTCGGTGATAGGCCTGGTGGTCGTCACCTTCGCCTTCCTCGGCGTCAATATGTTCCTGTCCGGCCTGCATTCCTACGGCGGGCTGTAAGCGAAGCCACCCCGCAAGCCCGGCCGAAGCGCCGGGCTTTTTGCATTTTCCCTACCCGCCGCGCCGGCATTTGGTATGCTTGTAGCGCTTTTACCGCTTTTTTATATCGCACAGGAACGCTTTACACCATCATGGACTTTTCATGGCTGTCCGACCCCGCCGCCTGGCTGGGCCTCTTGACGCTGATCATCCTCGAGATCGTACTCGGCATAGACAACCTGATCTTCGTGGCCATCCTGGCCGAAAAACTTCCACCAGAACAACGCGACCGCGCCCGCATCGTCGGCCTGTCGCTGGCGCTCGTCATGCGCCTCTTGCTGCTGGCCAGCGTCTCCTGGCTGGTCACGCTGACCACGCCGCTGTTCTCGGTCATGGGCGTCGGCTTCGCCGGCCGCGACCTGATCATGCTGGGCGGCGGCGTCTTCCTGCTGTTCAAGGCCACCACCGAGCTGCATGAGCGGCTGGAGGGCGTAGACCACGTCAAGAGCGGCAGCCAGCGCGCCTACGCCGCCTTCGCCACCGTCGTCGCGCAGATTCTGGTGCTGGACGCAGTGTTCTCGATCGACTCCGTCGTCACCGCCATCGGCATGTCCGAGCACCTGCCGGTGATGATGCTGGCCGTCATCGTCGCGATGATATTGATGATCGCCGCCAGCAAGCCGCTGACTTCCTTCGTCAACGCCCATCCGACGGTGGTGATGCTGTGTCTGGGCTTCCTGTTGATGATAGGCTTCAGCCTGGTCGCCGACGGTTTCGGCTTCCACATACCGAAGGGCTATCTGTACGCGGCCATCGGCTTCTCGGTGCTGATCGAGGCCTTCAACCAGGTGTCGCAGGCCAACCGCATCCGCTACATGAACCGCTCGCAGAGCTTCCGCGAGCGCACCGCCAACGCGGTGCTGAGCCTGATGGGCAGCCGGCTGTCCGACGCCGCCAACGCCGAGGCCAAGCCCGAGGCCGGCCCGCAGCAGGTGGAGGACGCCGCCTTCGGCCACAACGAGCGCGCGATGATACACAGCGTGCTGACGCTGGCCGAGCGACCGATCCGCGTGATCGCCACCCCGCGCGCCGACATCCACCGCCTGGACCTGAGCCAGCCGGAAGCGGCGCAGCGCAAGGCGCTGCGGGACAGCCCGTACTCGCGCCTGGTGGTGATACGCGACGGCAGCATAGACGAGCCGCTGGGCATCGTCGCCCGCAAGGACCTGCTGGCCCAGCTCCTGGACGGCCGCCCGCTGGACGTGGACGCCGCGCTGCGCCAGCCGCTGGTGCTGCCGGAGACCGTCACCGTGCTGAAGGCGCTGGAAAGCTTCCGCCAGCACGCCGCCGACATGGCCTTCGTCGTCAACGAGTTCGGCAGTCTGGAAGGCATCGTCACCCAGAAGGACCTGATGGAGGCGATCGCCGGCGAATTCCCGGAAGAGCACGAGCGTCACGAACTGCCGGCCATCGTCGCCAACGCCGACGGCAGCTACGACGTCGAGGGCAGCCTGGAATTGGTGACGCTGGAGCAGTATCTGACGCTGGGCGATTTCGAGGACGAGGACTTCCACACCGTGGCCGGCCTGCTGATGGACTGCCTGGAGCGCATCCCGCGCGAGGGCGACGAAGTCGGCATCGGCGAATGGAAGCTGCGCGTCACCGCGCAGAAGGGCAACCGCACCGAACGGGTGCTGATCAGCCCGCAGTCCGACAGCTTCGATGCCGGCATCTGATCCGGCCCAGGGCCTTCCCCGGCCCTGGTTCCTCTACGTGCTGCGCTGCGCCGACGGCGCGCTGTACACCGGCGTCAGCACCGATGTCGCGCGCCGCTACCGCCAGCACCAGGCAGGCAAGGGCGCGCGCTACACCCGTTTGAACCCGCCGGTCGCCGTCGCACTGATCGTCGAATACCCCGGCCGCTCCGCCGCGCTGCAGGCCGAACACGCGTTCAAGCAGCTGTCCGCCGCGGCCAAGCGGGATTTCCTGGGCCGCCACGGCGACGCCGCCGTCCCGGCCTGAGCCGCCGGCGCTCCCCCTCTTTTCCTCCGACGCTGGCCTAGCCCGCGCGATGAACGGTATAGTGAACGCCATCGTCATCGCGTCCGCTCCGCGGCGGCAACCGCGGCCGGGCCACCACCGGGAGGGATCATGCCAGGCAGTATTTCCCGAATCGCCGCGCTATTGGCCGGCGCTCTGCTGGCCGCCGCGGCCAGCGCCGCCGACGCCGTCCGCGTCGGCTCCAAGATAGACACCGAGGGCGCGCTGCTCGGCAACCTCATCCAGCAGGTGCTGGAAGCCCACGGCGTCAAGACCGAGAGCCGGCTGTCGCTGGGCAATACCAAGGTGGTGCGCACCGCCATCGCCGCCGGCGAGATCGACATCTACCCCGAATACACCGGCAACGGCGCCTTCTTCTTCTCCGACGAGAAGAACCCGGCGTGGAAATCGGCCGCCGCCGGCTACCAGCGGGTCAAACAGCTCGATTACGACAAGAACCGCATTGTCTGGCTGGCGCCGGCGCCGGCCAACAACACCTGGACCATCGCCGTCCGGCGCGATGTCGCCAGCGCCAACCACCTCGGCACGCTCGCCGATCTGGGCGCCTGGCTGAACCGCGGCGGCCGCTTCAAGCTGGCCGCCTCGGCCGAATTCATCGAACGGCCGGACGCGCTGCCGGCCTTCCAGAACGCCTACGGCTTCAAGCTGCGCCGGGACCAGCTGCTGGCGCTGGCCGGCGGCGACACCTCGGCCACCGTCAAGGCGGCGGCCGAGCAGACCTCGGGCGTCAACGCCGCGATGGCCTACGGCACCGACGGCCCGGTGGCGGCGCTGGGCCTGATCGCGCTGCGTGACCCCCAGGGCGTGCAGCCGGTGTACGCGCCGACGCCCATCATCCGCGCCGACGCGCTGGCCCGCCACCCGGACATCGCCGCCTGGCTCAAGCCGGTGTTCCAATCGCTGGACGAGCCGACGCTGCAACAGTTGAACGCCAGCATCGCGCTGGAAGGCCGCAATGCGCGCCAGGTGGCCGCCGGCTACCTGAAGCGCAAGGGCTTCATCAAGTGACGGCGAAGGCGCGCGCCTGATGCGGCCGCGCAACCGGGTGCGACTGGCGCTGGCCCTGCTGTTGCTGGCCGGCGCCTGCTGCCCCTTGCTCAGCCACGCGCCCAACCGCCTGCTGAGCGGCCAGGGTCTCTACCTTACCGCGCTGCCCGGCGCCGCCTGGCTGTTGATGCCGGCGCTGCCGCTGCTGCTGGCGCCGTGGCTGGCCGACGCCCGCCGGCTGCACGGCCTGTTGGCGCCGTGCGCCGCCGTGCTCGCCAACGGACTGTTGCTGCTGGCAGGCCATGAGGCCGCACGCTTGGGCGGCGGCGATCGGGACGCGCTCTCGCGCACCACCTTCGGCGCCGGCTTCTGGCTGCTGCAGCTGGCCGCCGGCCTTTATCTGGCCGAGGCGCTGCGCGGCCTGGCCCTGAAGCCGCCGGCCCGCGCGCTGGCGGTCTGCGCCGCCTGCCTGCCGGCGCTGGCCCTGCTGGCCGCCGGCCGGCTGGACGCGCTGGCCTTGCTGCGCGAATACCACAACGACGCGGACGCCTTCCACCAGGCGCTGCTGCGCCATCTACAATTGCTGGCGCTGTCGGTGCCGCCGGCCGCGCTGCTGGGCGCGGCGCTGGGCTTGGCGGCCTTCCGCCGCCCCCGCGTCGAAGCCTGGCTGTTTCCGGCGCTGAACACGCTGCAGACGGTGCCGTCTCTGGCGCTGTTCGCGCTGTTGATCGCGCCGCTGGCCTGGCTGGGCCGGCTATGGCCGCAATCCGGCATCGCCGGCGTCGGCCTGGCGCCGGCCGTCACCGCGCTGGCGCTGTACTCGCTGCTGCCGATGACCCACGGCGCGCTGGCCGCGCTGCGCCAGGTGCCGGCCGCCGCCCGCGACAGCGCGCGCGGCATCGGCATGTCGCCGTGGCAGGTGTTCCGCCTGGTGGAGCTGCCGCTGGCGCTGCCGGTGCTGATGACCGGCCTGCGCGTCACCACGGTGCAGGCGGTGGGCCTGGCGGCGGTGGCGGCGCTGATAGGCGCCGGCGGCTTCGGTGCCATCGTGTTCCAGGGCCTGTCAGCCAGCGCGCCGGACCAGGTGCTGCTGGGCACGCTGCCCATCGTTATCCTGACGTTGTGCTGCGACACCGTCTTCAAACTGCTGGCCTCGCGGCTGGAGCGCGCCCCCCGATGATAGAAATTTCCGCCGTCAACAAATCGTTCCACGGCTGGCAAGCGGTGTCGGAACTGACGCTGAATGTGGCCGCAGGCGAGCTGGCGGTGCTGGTCGGCAGCTCCGGCTCCGGCAAATCGACGACGCTGAAAATGCTGAACCGGCTGCTGGAGCCGGACAGCGGCGAAATCCGCATCGCCGGCCGCGACATCCGCGAACAGCCGCCGGAGCGGCTGCGCCGCCACATCGGCTACGCGATACAGTCGGTGGGCCTGTTCCCGCACTGGAACGTCGAAGAGAACATCGCCGCGGTGCCCAGATTGCTGGGCTGGCCGCGGCAGCGGATACGGGATAGGGTGGACGAGCTGCTGGCGCTGCTGCAACTCCCCGCCGACTTCCGCCGGCGCTACCCGCAGCAGCTGTCCGGCGGCCAGCAGCAGCGCGTCGGCGTCGCGCGGGCGTTGGCCGCCGATCCCGACGTGCTGCTGATGGACGAGCCGTTCGGCGCGCTGGACCCGGTCACCCGCGCCAGCCTGCAACAGGAACTGGCCCGCATCCACCGGCTGTCCGGCAAGACCATCGTCCTGGTCACCCACGACATCGACGAGGCGTTGCTGCTGGGCCAGCGCATCGCGGTGATGGACCAGGGCCGCCTGCTGCAACAGGGCAGCCCGCGCGACATCCTGCTGCATCCGGCCAACGACTTCGTCCGCGATTTCTTCCAGCCCGACGAGGCCGGCGTGCGCTTGCTGGGCCTGCAGCGCGTCGCCGAGCGGATGCGGCCCGGCGAGCGCGCCGCCGGCGACCCAGTCCGGGCCGACGCCACGCTGCGCCAGGCGCTGTCGGCCTTCATCGTCCAGGGCGCGACGGCGCTGCCGGTGGTGGACGCCGCCGGCGCCGAAATCGGCGCGCTGCGCTTCGAAGACCTGCTGGGCGCGCCGGCATGAGGCGGCGCATCGGCCTGATTGTCGGCGCGCTGGCGCTGGCCGCGCTGCTGCTGGCTCTGCCGCATGGCGCGCCGCTGTTCCACCATCTGTTCCCGGAGCTGGACCGCCCGCTATACCAGCAGGACGACATCGCCGAGCTCTTGCTCGCCCACCTGGGCATCGTCGCGCTGTCCGGCGGCGGCGCCTCCGTGCTAGGCATCGCCGCCGCGCTGTGGGTCGGCCGGCCCGCCGGCGGCGATTTCCGCCCGCTGCTGGAGACGCTGCTGGCCATCGCCCAATCGTTTCCGCCGGTGGCGGTGCTGGCGCTGACGGTGCCGCTGATAGGCTTCGGCGCCGCGCCGGCGCTGATCGCGCTGGCGCTGTACAGCCTGCTGCCCATCACCCACGCCGCGCTGGCCGGCCTGGCCTCGGTGCCGGAAGACGCGCGCGAGGCGGCGCGCGGCATGGGCATGAGCCCGGCGCAGATGCTGTGGCGGGTGGAGCTGCCGCTGGCGGCGCCGGTCATCGTCGCCGGCGTGCGCACCGCGATGGTGATCAATATCGGCACCGCCGCGCTAGCGTCCACCGTCGGCGCCCGCACGCTGGGCCTGCCCATCATCGTCGGCCTGTCCGGCTTCAACACCGCCTACGTGATACAGGGCGCGCTACCGGTGGCGCTGCTGGCCATCGTCGTCGACCAGGCGTTTTTGTGGCTGGGCGACTGGCTGAGACCTCCTGATCTTGGCAAACCATAGTCCGCCATCAAGACCCGGCTCACCGCCAACCCGTCGCTGCGCCTTTCCGTCATATTGAACTTCATAAAAATGGATGGCTCTATCTGTAGCGACAACGCTTGCCAAACGCACTGGAAACGACGGTGTCATTGCCAGCTTCCGTGCATGCCGGCTCTTGCTATTGCCCGCTCTCGCCAGTGTCTTAATGCCCTGCAATCTACAAAACCAATGCCAGCGCTTTGGTTTTCCCTACTCGGTCTTCGCCAAAAAACAACAACTGCCAATAATTTGCTATACCGTGAATAAGAACATTTCGATGAAATCAAGCTATTCGGGTGACTGTGCACGGCGCAGTGACTTAGCCTTACCGCCATGCAGAACAGTTACGTAATGGCCGAACGACATTCAATTCCATTGTCATTTAAAATAAATGCCACAGCATTACATGCCACATGGCGCTTTCATCGAAGCAAATTTAGCTCCTTGGCAAGCCGTAGCCCAAGCACGGACATGCCTGCCAGCGGACTGAGCCACGTTGAGGAGACTCCCATAATCATGGTGAAAACGTTGCCAAGCTGAAAGCAACTGCAACTGTTCAACAAAATTACCCGACAATGGCATCAACCGAGTGTTTGTGCGGCAGCGCGTTTCTCAAGTAAAATGAACCCATTTTCGTGAATAACGATTACTGGATTGATTGTTATTATCACCTGCTATATCACCATGCATTTCGACGACAAGTCAGTATTCTTTTATCGCTGCTTGCCGCCCTTTTCAAAAGCCTAGATCATGATTCAAAAAAAATTTCGCCTTGTCGAAAAACATAGAGCGTACAGAAAAAAAATTGTTGCGAACCGCCTCTCCCTGAAAGAAAAAATTTCCGGTCGGTATCAAGAATGGCGCCTTTCTCGATCCAATACCCAAATAGTAAGCCATATTGCAAGACGCCTGTATCAAAAAATCAAAGACAAGCTTCGCCTTTCATACTCGGTGCATAACAGCATTCATCTTTCCCCGCCAAAGAAGGTGAAACAGAATATTTTCTGTATCAGAATAACCGGCGGGATAGGCGATGCCGTCATCATTGCAAGAATGGCCCGGGATTTAGTGGCCAATATTGGCGAATATCAATTCGATATTTACTTTCAATCCCCCGCTGTCATTAGACCATTCTTTAGCAAAATAAAAGGCTTTCGAGAATGCATGCACATAGATGCATTCGATCAAACCAAGCATTACTACCAGTTCTCACTTATCGCAAATCAATTTGTCTATTTCGAGGATGGCGTAGCCAATCTTCAAGAGATTACTGCTAAACATCCTAAGCTGCTTAGCATATTCTCGAATACAGTTGCCACAAAGAATAAGTATGATCGATATATAAGGCTGCATCCCACCCTTGATGGCGCCTTTTCCGACATTGCCACCAAACAGGGGCATCGTCGCTATACATACCTCCATCACACGCTGGGGATCAAGTATACGAGCGACCTCTTGGATATCGAGCTCGCATCTCAGCTCCCCTCTGCCTTATTAGATAAGAATTACATTACCATTCATGATGGTTGGGATGGCAATTTTCCGATAAAAAGCCATAGACCAACCAAATCGGTACCAATAGAAAAATGGGCGGAAATTGTTGCCTTGATAAAAAAAGAACGAAGCGATATAACGATCGTTCAGTTAGGCGGAGCGACCGGATCGAATATTGACGGCGTTGATATCAATTTCAAAAACAAACTTAGCTTTGATCAAGCCACGACTGTGCTATCAAAATCGCTACTTCATATAGATGCTGAGTCCGGCCTTGTTCATATCGCTGCATCTTTAGGTGTACGTAGCATCGTTTTGTTTGGCCCGACCAACTCGGATTGGTTCTCCTATCCAAGCAATATCAATATATTGCCGAAAGAGTGTGGAAATTGCTGGTGGTCAACCAATAACTGGATGGAGAAATGTCCCGCAGGATTCGATATTCCTATTTGCACAAATAGCATAAGCGCAAAATTAGTCGCTAAAGAGGCGGTAAAATTTTTAAGCACGGTATGAAATTTATCTAGCTTAGAATTTAACTAGATCAATCGGTAGGCTTGCTCAAGAGATAAAGAAACTCATGAGCAAGCCTACACCGCGACAGCGCCAAACCAAGTCGTCGTACCCCGACAACCCATGCTTCAGAAATCAACGATAACCGTCTGATAACAAGCAAGCATGGTAGAAAATCTACTATTACAAGCCACGCCAGCAAACAATTTCGGCGCCCGCACGCTGGGCCTGCCCATCATCGTCGGCCTGTCCGGCTTCAACACCGCCTATGTGATACAGGGCGCGCTGCCGGTGGCGCTGCTGGCCATCGTCGTCGACCAGGCGTTTTTGTGGCTGGAGGAATCGCTGAGCCCGCAACGGCATGGCTGAACCGGCGGCCCGGCGCGGCCGCTGTGGATAAGAACGGCCCGGCGCGATTTCTGTGGATAAGCCCGCCGGCCGCCCCCGGGACCACGGTGCCCGCCAGAAAGCAAAAAACCACCGGCAAGCGGTGGTTTCGGGGCAGGGATCGCGCGCTTACTTGCCTATGCAGAAGCGCGAGAAGATCACGCCCAGCAGATCGTCGGCGGAGAAGGCGCCGGTGATCTCGGACAGCGCGTTCTGCGCCATCCGCAATTCCTCGGCGAAGATCTCCACCTGCTCCCAGTCGGCCTCGGCCAGCTCCAGGTGGTCGGCGGCGCGGGCGATCGCGTCCAGGTGGCGCTGCCGCGCCAGGAACACGCCCTCGTCGGCGCCGCTATAGCCTATCATCTCCAACAGCTTGGCCTTCAGGATGTCGACGCCGTCGTGGGTGCGGGCCGACAGCCTGACCAGCGGATGGCCGTCCAGCTCCGACAGGCCGGCGGCCTCGCCGGACAGGTCCACCTTGTTGAAGACCTGCACCCTGGGCAGCGCCGGCGGCAGCCGCTCCAGTATCGCCTGCACCTCGGCGGTCCGGCCCTCGCGGCTGTCCACCAGCAGCAACGCCAGATCGGCGCGCTCCACCGCCTGCCAGGTGCGCTCTATGCCTATCTTCTCCACCACGTCGTCGGTGTCGCGCAGGCCGGCGGTGTCGATCACGTGCACCGGTACGCCGTCGATGACGATCTCCTCGCGCACCGTGTCCCGGGTGGTGCCGGCGATATCGGTGACGATGGCGACGTCGTCGCCGGCCAGCGCGTTCATCAGGCTGGACTTGCCGACATTGGGCTGGCCCACCAGCACCACGTGCATGCCCTCGCGCAGGATGGCGCCCTGCTTGGCGGTAGCCTGCACGCCGACCAGATGGCCGCGCAGCCGCTGCAAGCGGCCCAGCGCGTCGGCCTGCTTCAGGAAGTCTATCTCCTCGTCCGGGAAGTCCAGCGTCGCCTCGACCAGCATGCGCAGATTGATCAGCTCGTCCACCAGGCCGTGTACCTCGCGCGAGAACGCGCCCTTCAGCGACTTCAACGCGCTCCTGGCCGCCGTCTCGCTGCTGGCGTCTATCAGGTCGGCCACGCTTTCGGCCTGGGCCAGGTCCAGCTTGTCGTTGAGGAAGGCCCGCTTGGTGAACTCGCCCGGCTCGGCCAGCCGCGCGCCCAGCTCCACGCAGCGCGACAGCAGCATCTTCAGCACCACCGGCCCGCCATGGCCCTGCAGCTCGATCACGTCCTCGCCGGTGAAGCTGTTGGGGCCGGGGAAGAACAGCATCAGGCCGTTGTCCAGCGCCTGGCCCTCGGCGTCGACGAAGTCGGTGTAGGTCGCGTAGCGCGGCTTCGGCGTCTTGCCATTGGAGATGGCCTGCGCGAACGGCAGCAGGTTCTTGCCGGACACGCGGATCACGCCGACGCCGCCGCGTCCCGGAGCGGTGGCGACGGCGCAGATGGTGGCGGGGGTGTAGCTGAGATTCATCGGCATTCCTTGGATGCTTTGCCGCGGACGGCGGGCTGGTACACGGGCGGACATCGGGCATCAAGAGTCGGCATCGCCCCTCTCCCCGGCCCTCTCCCGCGAGGGGAGAGGGAGGCAGGCCGCCTTGCGCTCATGCTCCGCACCGGCTTCATGCCCGCGGCAAACTGATTTATCTAATTATCCAGCAAAAAACCCGGCCAGTGGCCGGGTTCGATCAGCAATTAGGACGGGTCGCTTACGACTGCAGCGCGGCCTTGTTGCTGTTGGCGATCTGCTTGTTGATGAACCACTGCTGCGCGATCGACAGCACGTTGTTCACCACGTAGTACAGCACCAGGCCGGCCGGGAAGAAGAAGAACAGCGCCGAGAAGGCCAGCGGCATGATCTTCATCATCTTCGCCTGCATCGGATCGGCCGGCGGCGGGTTCAGGAAGGTCTGCAGGAACATCGTGGCGGCCATGATGGCCGGCAGGATGTAGTACGGATCCGGACGGGCCAGGTCGGTATACCACAGCACCCACGGCGCGCCGCGCAGTTCCACCGATGCCAGCAGCGCCCAATAGAGGCCGATGAACACCGGGATCTGGATCAGCATCGGCAGGCAGCCGCCCAGCGGATTGACCTTCTCGGTCTTGTACATCTCCATCACCGCCTGCTGGAACTTCATGCGGTCGTCGCCGTACTGCTCCTTCATCCGCTCCAGACGCGGCGCCAGCGCCTTCATCTTGGCCATCGAACGATAGGAGGCGGCGGTCAGCGGGTAGAACACCGCCTTCACCGTCAGCGTCAGCAGGATGATGGCCCAACCCCAGTTGCTGACCAGCGCGTGCAGCTTCACCAGCAGCCAGAACAGCGGCGAGGCGAAGATGTAGAACATGCCGAAGTCCTTGGCATATTCCATGCCGTCGGCCACCTTGGAGATCAGGTTGTACTCTTCCGGACCGGCGTACAGCGGCACCGACACGCTCAGGCTCTTGCCCGGGGCGATGGCGGCGTAGTCCACCAGCGCGGCGGCGGAATTCAGGCCGCCGGTCTGGCTCAGTTCAAAGCGGCAGGCGCGCTCGTCCTTGCACACGGTCTTGCCGTCCAGCGGCTTCAGCACCCAGGCGGACAGGAAGTAGTGCTGCACCATCGCCACCCAACCGTCGGTGGTGGTCTTGGCGTAGTCGCCCTTGCCCTTGGCCAGGTCGTCGAAGCTGACCTTCTGGAACTTGTGCTCGGAGGTGTACACGGCCGGGCCGGTGTAGGTGTGAGCGAAACGGCCCTCACCTTCCGGCGCCTGGCTGTCGCGCAGCAGGCGGTAGTAGGCCATCGGCGCCACCGGCGTGGTGCCGCCATTGACGATGTCGTAGCGGACGCCGATCTCGTAGCTGCCCTTGTCGAAGGTGTAGACCTTGCTCACCTTGACGCCGTTGGCGTCCGGCGCGGTCAGCTTCACTTCCAGCTTGTCGCCGTTCAGCTCGTAGCTGGACTTGTCGGCGGTGAAGACGGTTTTATGCGTCGGCAGCGCCGGGTTGCTCGCCGCCACCAGGCCGGTCTGGGCCACATAGGTGCGCTTGGCGTCGTCCTCGAACAGCTGGAACGGCTGATTGTGGTCTTCGGCGGCGCCGTGCTTCAGCAGCTTCAGCGAACGCAGATCGCCGCCCACGGTATCGATCTCGGCCTCGACCACATCGGTCTTGACGCGAATGCGTTGGCCATAAGTCAGCTTGTTGCCGTCAACCGGCTGCGCGGCGCTGGCCGCGGCCTCGGTCTTGGCCGCCTGCTGCTGGGTGTGCTTGGGCATGAAATACTCATTCCACCCAAACAGGATGCCCACAGACAGTAGAACAAAGATTATCAGTCGCTTGGAATCCATCTTCTCGATACCGGAAAGTTCAGGGAACCGGGTCATAGCCGCTGCCGCCCCAGGGGTGACAACGTCCGATGCGGCGGGCGGCCAGCCAGCCGCCCTTGAGCGCGCCGTGTTTTCTCACCGCCTCGATCGCGTAGCTGGAACAGGTGGGCTGGAAGCGGCAACGCGGTGCCAGCCACGGGCTGATAGCCAGCTGGTAGAAACGGATCAGGAGGATGAGGATGCGCGACATCGTGCCAGTTTAGCAAACAACGCCTGCAAAGCCGTTACAGCTTCGGCGCGCTGTTCGCGGGTAAACGCCGTCTTGGCGCGCACCACGTAGTCCACGCCGCCCAGGCCATGCTGATTCAGGCGGAACCACTCGCGCACGCAGCGCTTGATGTAATTGCGTCGCACCGCCCGCTTGGCGACCTTCTTGCCGACCACCAGCCCGACACGGGCGTGGTCCAGACCGTTGGCGCGGGCGTACACCTGGAAGAACGCATTGCTGCGCTGCTGCCGCAAACTAAAAACGGATGAGAACTCATCCGTTTTTAATAGCCGGTACGCACGGCGAAAGCGGTAAGCCGACAAAGGCTTAGACGGCCAGTTGCTTGCGGCCCTTGGCGCGGCGAGCGGCGATGACGCGACGGCCGCCCTTGGTCTTCATGCGGACCAGGAAGCCGTGGGTGCGTGCGCGACGGGTCTTGGAAGGCTGGTAAGTACGTTTCATGATATGGGTTTCCTGTTTCGAAACGGAAATAAACGCGTGATTTGACTAGATATTCGTCGCTTTGTCAACGAGGAATTTTCTCCACCCCTGTGGATAACTTTGCAAAAAACCGTTAGAATGTCTGGGTTTACCGTTGCCGTCCGGCTGCACAACAAATGAACGCCACCAGGGCCGCTGCCCGCCGCGTTCCACCACCGCAGCCTGCCGGCCGCTTCCATGCCGAATATCCGCCGCCTGCGCGCCTGTTGCGCCAGCGCCGCATGCGGCTCCTCCCGCTGTTGCAAGCCCTGTGCCCGCAGCGGGTTTTTCGCTTTCACTTGCGTATATGTAATGACCGAACTGGATCAATTCTGGCCTGCTTGCCTCGCTCGCCTGGAGGCCGAACTGTCTTCGCAACAGTTCAACACCTGGATCAAGCCGCTGACTGCCGAAGCCGGCGACGAAGGCATTGCGCTGTTCGCGCCGAACCGCTTCATCATGCAGTTCATCAAGGATCGCTTCCTTGGCCGCATAGAAGAGCTGGCGGTGGAACTGGTGGGCGAGTGTCTGGTGGAGCTGCGTCTGGGCGCGCCGTCGACGAAGCCGCTGCAGCCGGCCGCCCCCGGCGGCCAGCCCAAGGTCCGCGAGCCGGCCAAGGCCGCCGCCAGCAACGCGCCGGCCGCGCCGTCCCCGGCCAAGCAGGCCGCGGTGAAGGCCATAGGCGGCAGCCACGAGAGCACGCGGCTGAACCCGTCCTTCACCTTCGACACGCTAGTGACCGGCAAGGGCAACCAGCTGGCGCGCGCCGCGGCGATGCAGATCGCCGAGAATCCGGGCGACCAGGCCTATAACCCGCTGTTCGTCTACGGCGGCGTGGGCCTGGGTAAGACTCACTTGATCCAGGCCATCGGCAACCACGTGTTCCAGAAGAACCCGCAGGCCAAGATCCGCTACATCCACGCCGAACGCTATGTGGCCGACATCATGCGCGCCTACCAGCACAAGGCCTTCGACGAGTTCAAGCGCTACTACCACTCGCTGGACCTGTTGCTGATTGACGACATCCAGTTCTTCGCCGGCAAGAACCGCACCCAGGAAGAGTTCTTCTACGCCTTCAACGCGCTGATCGAGGGCGGCAAGCAGGTCATCATGACCTGCGACAGCTACCCCAAGCAGATAGAAGGCATGGAAGAGCGGCTGATCTCCCGCTTCTCCTGGGGCCTGACGGTGGAAATCCAGCCGCCGGAGCTGGAAATGCGCGTGGCCATTCTGATGAAGAAGGCCGAGGCCGACAGCATCAAGCTGGAACACAACGTCGCCTTCTTCATCGCCCAGAACGTGCGCTCCAACGTGCGCGAGCTGGAAGGCGCGCTGAAGCGTGTGGTGGCCTACGCCCGCTTCACCAACCAGAACATCACACTGGAGCTGGTGAAGGAAGCGCTGAAGGACATCCTGGCCGCCGGCAACCGCCAGGTGACCGTGGACGCCATTCAGAAGACGGTGGCCGAGTACTACAAGATCAAGCTGTCCGACATGCACAGCAAGAAGCGCAGCCGCGACATCGCCCGGCCGCGCCAGGTGGCGATGGCCCTGGCCAAGGAGCTGACCCAGCTGTCCCTGCCGAATATCGGCGACGCCTTCGGCGGCCGCGACCACACCACGGTGCTGCACGCCTGCAAGACCATCACCGAGATGCGCGCCAACGACGCCGACATCGCACACGATTACGAAGCGCTGCTTTCCATGCTGCGCAATTAACACCATGATCCGACTCTTCACCATTCATTGGGAGCCCGCCACATGCTGATCCTGCAAGCCGAACGCGATGCCCTGCTCAAGCCCCTGCTGGCAGTCACCGGCATTGTCGAGCGTCGTCACACCCTGCCCATCCTGTCCAACGTCCTGATCGAGAAAAAGGGCGGACAGGTAGGCTTCCTGGCCACCGACCTGGAAATCCAGATCACCACCGCCAGCAGCGACGAGTTGCCGGGCGAGGATTTCCGCCTGACCACCTCGGCCAAGAAGCTGCAGGACATCCTGCGCGCCATCCCCGGCAACACCGCCGTGACGCTGGAACAGCTGGACGGCGGCCGCCTGGTGCTGAAGGCCGGCAAGAGCCGCTTCAACCTGCAGACGCTGCCGGCCGAAGACTTCCCGCTGCTGTCCGTGGGCAGCGCCGGCGAATCCAGCTTCACGCTGTCGCAGCGCGAGCTGAAGCGCCTGATCTCCCAGGTGCAGTACGCGATGGCGGTGCAGGACATCCGCTACTATTTGAACGGCCTGCTGATGCAGACCGACGGCAACCAGGTGCGCCTGGTGGCCACCGACGGCCACCGCCTGGCCTTCGCCAGCGCCGACGTCACCGCCACCCTGCCGAAGGCCGAGGTGATCCTGCCGCGCAAGACTATCATCGAGCTGTACAAGCTGCTGCAGGACAGCGACGACGAGATCAAGATCGAAGTGCTGGCCAACCAGGTGCGCTTCAGCTTTGGCGCCACCGTCATCATCAGCAAGGTGGTGGACGGCAAGTTCCCCGACTACAACCGCGTGATCCCGCTGGACAACGACAAGCTGTTCCTGATCGAACGTCTGGAATTCCTGCACGCGCTGCAACGCGCCGCCATCCTGGCCAACGAGAAATTCCGCGGCGTGCGCCTGGTGCTGGCGCCGGGCAAGATGTCCATCCTGTGCACCAACAGCGAACAGGAAGAGGCCGAGGAAGAGCTGGAAATCGCCTTCCAGGGCGGCACGCTGGAAATCGGCTTCAACATCAACTACCTGCTGGACGTGCTGACCAATCTGCCGGCCGACACCCTGCAACTGGCGTTTGGCGACTCCAACCGCAGCGCGCTGTTCACCATTCCGGACGTCAGCAACTTCAAGTACATCGTGATGCCGATGCGCATCTAAATGTAGAACGGAGCGGGCGGCCCAGCCGCCCACCGGGTTAAAGAGCCGCCGCCCACCGGACGGGCGGCTCTCAAGAATGACCGGCGCGGCGCGCCTCGCGGCGCAGCCGCCGCCATTTGGAAGGTTTGAGTATGAGCGAACAAGAATACGGCGCGGACAGTATCAAGGTTCTCAAAGGCCTGGATGCGGTGCGCAAGCGCCCCGGCATGTACATTGGCGACACCCAGGACGGCACCGGCTTGCACCATATGGTGTTTGAAGTGCTGGACAACGCCATTGACGAGGCGCTGGCCGGCCATGCCGACACCATCAAGGTCACCATCAATCCGGACAACTCCGTCTCCGTAGAAGACAACGGCCGCGGCATCCCCACCGACATCCACCCCGAGGAAGGGCGTTCGGCGGCGGAAGTGATCATGACCATCCTGCACGCCGGCGGCAAATTCGACAGCAATAGCTACAAGATCTCCGGTGGCCTGCACGGCGTGGGCGTATCGGTGGTCAACGCGCTGTCCGACTGGCTGAAGCTGAAGATCTGGCGCGACGGCAAGGTGCATGAAATGGAATTCCGCCGCGGCGACGCCGTGGCCCCGCTGACCGTCACCGGCCATACCAGCCACCGCGGCACCGAAGTCACCTTCTTCGCCAGCGTGGAAACCTTCGGCCATATCGAATTCCACTTCGACATCCTGGCCAAGCGCATCCGCGAGCTTTCGTTCCTGAACCAGGGCGTGGGCATCCAGCTGATAGACAAGCGCAGCGGCAAGGAAGAAAACTTCGCCTTCTCCGGCGGCGTGTCCGGCTTCGTCGAATACATGAACCGCAACAAGACCGTGCTGCACCCGAAAGTCTTTTACGGCATCGGCGAAAAGGACGGCATGAGCGTGGAAGTGGCGATGCAATGGAACGACTCCTACCAGGAAAGCGTCCAGTGCTTCACCAACAACATCCCGCAACGCGACGGCGGCGCCCACATGACCGCGCTGCGCCAGGTGATGACCCGCACGCTGAACCAGTTCATCGAAGAATCCGAAGTGGCCAAGAAGGCCAAGGTGGACACCACCGGCGACGACATGCGCGAAGGCCTGACCTGCGTGCTGTCCGTCAAGCTGCCGGACCCCAAGTTCTCCAGCCAGACCAAGGACAAGCTGGTCTCCAGCGAAATCGGCC
The DNA here is from genome assembly GCF_002848345.1 of Chromobacterium sp. ATCC 53434. Taxonomy (NCBI): domain Bacteria; kingdom Pseudomonadati; phylum Pseudomonadota; class Betaproteobacteria; order Neisseriales; family Chromobacteriaceae; genus Chromobacterium; species Chromobacterium sp. ATCC 53434. The sequence continues at coordinate 4,480,338 of NZ_CP025429.1, forward strand.
CGGTGGTCAATGAGGTGGTCAGCGAAGCGCTGAAGACCTATCTGCTGGAAAACCCGAACGACGCCAAGATCATCTGCGGCAAGATCGTAGAAGCCGCCCGCGCCCGCGAAGCCGCGCGCAAGGCCCGCGAAATCACCCGCCGCAAAGGCGTGATGGACGGCCTGGGCCTGCCGGGCAAGCTGGCCGACTGCCAGGAAAAAGACCCGTCGCTGTGCGAACTGTACCTGGTGGAGGGCGACTCCGCCGGCGGTTCCGCCAAGCAAGGCCGCGACCGCAAGTTCCAGGCCATCCTGCCGCTGAAGGGCAAGATCCTCAACGTGGAACGCGCCCGCTTCGACAAGATGCTGCAAAGCCAGGAAGTGGCCACGCTGATCACCGCGATGGGCTGCGGCATAGGCAAGGACGAGTACAACCCGGACAAGCTGCGCTACCACCGCATCATCATCATGACCGATGCCGACGTGGACGGCGCGCACATCCGCACGCTGCTGCTGACCTTCTTCTACCGCCAGATGAGCGAGCTGGTGGAACGCGGCCACATCTACATCGCCCAGCCGCCGCTGTACAAAGCCAAGCACGGCAAGCAGGAACGCTACCTGAAGGACGACTACGAGCTCAACCAGTACCTGCTGCAACTGGCGCTGGAAAAAGCCGAGCTGATCCCGGCCGAAGGCGCGGCCCCGCTGGCCGGCGACACGCTGGACGAAATCGCCCGCCAGTTCTTGCTGACCCGCGCGGTGATCGAACGCGAAAGCCGCGTCATCGACCCGCTGGTACTGGAAGCGATGCTGAAAACCCCGGCGCTGTCGCTGGAAAGCCAGCAGCAGTCGGAACAGACCATCGCCAGCCTCAAGGCGCTGCTGCCGGCCGAAACCATCGAGCTGCAGCTGCTGCGCGACGAGAAGAACGACGGCCACCTGGTGAAAATCATCCGCAAGCTGCACGGCAACGTGCTGGTGACGGTGCTGGACCAGAACTTCCTGGACAGCGGCGACTACGCCGAGCTGAAGAAGACCGGCAGCCTGCTGGGCGGCCTGCTGCGCGAAGGCGCCCACGTGAAGCGCGGCGAAACCGTGCGCCCGGTGGCGGAATTTGGCGAGGCGCTGGACTGGCTGCTGGCCGAGGTGAAGAAGGGCATGAACATCCAGCGCTACAAAGGCCTGGGCGAGATGAACCCGGAACAGCTGTGGGAAACCACCATGGACCCGACCGTGCGCCGCCTGCTGAAGGTACGCATCGAAGACGTGATGGGCGCCGACGACGTGTTCACCACGCTGATGGGCGACGAGGTGGAGCCACGCCGTGCGTTCATTGAGGGTAACGCCTTGATTGCGCGGAATATCGACGTGTAACGTTGTAGGGTGACACTCAAAGTGAAATTTGTGTCAGGTTAGTGAAAAAATGCTGACACAGATAATGAAAAAACCCACCGGAGCAATCCGGTGGGTTTTTTACGATTGATCAAACTACCGCTTTTCGGCCGGAGCGGACTTTCGACAGAGAAGAGGGGAACGGCTGGTTTACACAGAATACCGTACAAGCTCCTGACATTGGGCGGAGATACGGCGCAGTATCAATGTCGCCATCCAGAAGAGACAGATCGAACACAGCTTGCGCCAACGCGGGGAATTCTTGCGCAGCAATGGCGTCGGTGTCGACTGAGAACTTGTAGAGGCTGGTTAGTGCCAGGGCTTGCAGAGAGCGACAGAGCGCAGTCGATAGTTCGGCTGACCAAGATTCAGACGCCAATGTGAGGGCTGAAGAGCCCCTCAGATACGGAGCACAGCTGGCCATGACCTGCAACACCGAGCGCAGAGGCTGTTTGAGCAGGAACTCAACATAGATAGCAACGTCGCCACTGGTTTTGACGCGCAATCCGCGCCGAACAATTGTCTGGACGACATCCTTAACATGGATCGGTTCGGTCCCCCAAGCAGGATGCGTAACCCGACAGTTCGCGCGAAGCATGACATTCCAGAGCGGCTGCAGTTGCATGCGCTTGTGGATCGGGAAGAGCTTGAGTAGGTACTGCTCTTCTAGGTGATCAATCATACGCAGGTACTGGGTCGACCGATCCCCTTGTATTGAACGGCGTTGAAGTTCTATGGCTGCCTCGCGCTTGCCAGCAACTGTCTGCGCGAAGTGCTGGCGCACGAGCAGCGAGTAGAGCTCAAGGTCACCTGTCACCAGAACCATTACGATAGGGGCATCCAAGTATTTCCGAATACACTCCAACAGGCTGACCGCATGCGTGGAATCCGTGTCGGCATCGTCGAATGCCAACATGAGTGCGCGTACGCCGAGGATACGGCAGGCCGTGGAAAACAGACAGTGCAGCTTCGCTCGCAGGTTCGTACTATCGCCGGCACGCTCCAGTCCCCATTCGAGGAACAGATCCGGGTCCAAATCGTTAAGAGGGTGGTAGTCCTTGGCGAACATACTCAGGCCTCCGGCGACTCCCTTGAAAGTGCGGTGCCATTCTTCTCGTAGCTGTTCGTCTTGCGATCGGCACTGCACTTTGAGAGCGTCGTCAACCCGCTTGCGAAGTTGTTGCAGTATCACAAGAAGGATAATCTCGCTGCGCTCAATGCGACTTGGATCGATCAGGTTGATGAAAGCAAGATGGCCATTCACCTGGGCGTCGTTCTCAAGGGCGACTTTTACCGAGCTAAGGAATGTCGACTTGCCCGCACCTCGTGTCCCGTCCAGGAACTGTGTCCAGCCACTACCGGGGTCATACCTTGAGGTCGCTTCTGCGTTGAGGTGTTTGATAACCTGATCTCGAAGGCGCTCGTAGTTCTCTCTGTGTACGAGTTGGTCGATCGATAGCGCTTTGGCACTGTCCCCATGCTCAAGACGAATAAGTACTTCTGAGGATTTCTCTGGGGCGGCTGTGGGTTGGATCAAGGGGTATCTCCCGGGGTTTCAATCGTGGGAGCCACTCCATACTTTCTCGACAGGCAGGTGCGGCCTGTTGGACTGTGCCGGGTTTGGTTGGGGTCCCAATCTTATGATTTTAGCATGCCAAAATGACCATGGCCTGTCCTGCTCATATGGAAAATGTGAGATAAGGCTGCCTCCGTCAAATTCACGGCAAAGAGCATACGACGGCTTTGGCCGACGATCTGCCTTCGTCCTTTTCGAACCATCAGCAGGTTGGCTAAAGCTGTCCTCTGAAAACCAGATCAAAGATGACTACTGTCGCTTGGGAAGCAGCTGGACTGTCCCGGGTACCGTAGACAAACTCCCGCCTCACGCCGAGATCCGCTCAAAGGCCTCCGAGATATTCATGCCGCCGAATTTGTTGCGCCAGAGGTAATAGCTGGCTTCCGAGAAGGCATGCTTGCGGCACAGCTCGACAATGGGCATTCCCGCGTCCGCTTCGTGCAGGAAGCCGATGATCTGTTCTTCAGTGAATCGTTTCTTCATGTCCAATCTCCGTGTGTGGTTGATTGGACTCTAAAGTCACACGCTACTCAGAGTGGCTATTAATCCGGCAGTCAAATACCGTACAGAAAGCTCATGCCGCGTAGCGGATTTTTTCATGCCGGAAGTACGACCGGATTCTGGCCGGCTGCTTCTGCAATGAGCGTAAATGGGACAGCACTTTCCCTTGAAGTTGACCGTCTGATCGAACCGGCTCACCTGCGCTCATTCTGGCCTTCAGGTCGCCGTTCAAGTATTCATCCGGGTTCAGTTCCGGTGAGTAGCTGGGCAGGAAGAACAACTCAATCGCCTTCTTGTTCTCTTCCTCCTCCAACCATGCTTGCACCAGCTTGCTGTGATGCACGCGCAAGTTGTCGAGGATCAAGAACACCTTCTTGCCGCCAGCATCACGGATCAGCCGCATCAGAAACTTGATCAGCACCCGGGCCGTCAAGGTCTCCCGGTACAGCATGAAGCGCATCTTGCCTTGGTTGGTAATGGCCGAAATCAAGTTGATGCGCGCTCTTTTCGATTGGGATAACACCAGAACTGGGGTTTGGCCTTTTGGGGCGTAGCCACGCGGAAAGTGCTCAACACTCGACACCGCCGATTCGTCGCCCCAGCTGATTTCAGCCATTTCCGCTTTGGCACGCGCGACGATAGCCGGGTATTCCTCCTTGAGCCATTTCTCGACTGCTGCCGGTCGCTGCTCATAAGCGCGTTTGAGCGGGCGCTGCGGCGTAAAGCCCCAGCGGGCCAAGTACAGACGGACAGTACGGATCGGCAGATCGATCAGAAACATCTGCTTGATTACAGCCTTGACCGCCTGAGCACTCCACAGGGCAAACCTCAGCTTCATCTGGTCTGGCGTGCGATCCACGATGTCCTGCTTGATCCGGGCTTCCTGCGCCTCGGTCAGCCGACGGCCGGTGCCTTCGGCGCGACCGCGCTTCTGTTCTTTGAATCCCTGCGCACCTAGTGCTGCCTCACGCACCACCCAGGCGGAAATGGTGGGGCGGCGCAGCCCGAGTTCTTCGGCAATACTGGCTTGAGACCGGCCTCGCTTGTACATCCGGATAGCGGTACGCCTCAGCTGCTCACGGGCGGCCAGTTCAAGCTTGCGCACATCGATTTTTTCCATGCCGGAAGTATACAATCTGTACGGATTATTACTGCCGGATTAATAGTAAAAAGCCCACCGGACCATGTGGCGGGGCAGGCTTCTCTAGCAAGACACGGCACTCATGCCAGATGGCACTGGTAGTTCACCGGATCAAGCCGGCAGTGGTCGTCTATCGCGCCGCGCAACTGAAACAATTGGGGCTCTTGCGGAAAACGTTCCACGAGCACGGAGACTCGCCGCCAGGTCAGTAGTGGACCACCATCGGCAAACGCTACCATTAGGCTTTGCGCTCATACTCCGGCCCGATGCCAAATCAACAGCAAACTCGCACGCCCCACACCTCGCTCCCCTATACCCGCAAGCCGGAGCCCAAGCTGGGCAGGGCAGGCGTGTTGGCCATCGTGCAAATACTGGAATTTCTGCTCAAACTGGCCGCATTGAACATCACCCTGCTGGGCATCTTCGCCTGGATTGCCGGGAGTTGCTACCGTTACGGTTTCTGGTCCCAAGTTGGCAATGGCGGCCCCATATCGTCCATTTCGCTACAAGAAACTGCCCTATATGGCTTCATCTCACCGTATAAAATCTGGCTATGGGCAGTTCTTGCTATTTCCGTCTTCAGTATATTTATTGCTGCTTTGGGAATTGGCATAAAAAGAAAAGAACGCCAGCCTAAAAACAGTGCCATCCGGATTTGGTTGGAAAAACGTTTCAGTTACGATAAAAGCTTCTTTATTTTATCGATGATCGTCTTTACTGTCGCTTGCTTTATTTATTCATACCTGATATTTCCCATTGGATTATGGGTTGTCGGATCTTATTCGACAGGGAAAGACAACTTCTTGAAGAGTGCGTGCCATGCCAAGTTAGAAAGCCGCTACGCCACCACAATCACCCTGGACAACGGCAAAACCATCAACGGCTGGCTACTGGACCGTTCCGACAAGTTTCTGATGCTGGCCGATGGCGGCCACGTCTACACCGTCGCCATTGGCGAAAAGGTCCGCTTGATGGACACTACCGCGCTTGCGCTGGATTGCAAGCCGCCAAGTGTTTGAGCCTAGACCAAATTCATAATTTCCTTGCAGGGCCTATCCACCGCTGATTGCTGGGTCTAAAAAATCCGGCCTCTGGCTCAGTAAATCCACCTACAAAACAGGTAAATAACGAGTTGCATTGAAATTCACCTTGTCATGCCACAATCCGTGAACCAGAATCAATTTCAGCTTCGGCTAAAGCCTGTTATTGGACAATAACCTGGGCATGGTAAACCCATATCCCCATAGTGCATCCATTGGGTAATATGGGTTTTCTTTTTCTTTTTGGTTGACATCAAGCGTTAATACTTTCCATTGAAATCGAGAAGTTTTGCGCATGAATTAGCAGAGAAGAGGATTGACATGGGCAACAATGTTTACCAGCAGCCATTTTATGTCCCGCCACGGACATCTACCCCGTTTCCGGGAACGTGCAAATCTGGCCAGATCATCCTGTATAAGGATAATAACTGGAACAGCACGACCCTCACCGTCGACACCAACAGCCCGCAGTATCCATCCGGCCATTTCTTTTCATTCTCCGGAACACCGTTGCAGGACAATGCAACCTGGATTGTCTTCAATCTGCCGGAGAACGTCGTCTGCACGCTTTGCAACAACGTGGTGCAAAACGCCAATCCCTACGATTTTTCCGGCGCCGGCGTCTGCGTGGATTTGATCGGCAATGGCCAGGTTCAAACCATCGACCTGGTGGCCTATGGCGCCAACGACTGCCTCAGCGGCGGCGTCTGGCGTGATGTGGAACCGGATCAAGGCTGGTTTCAGCTGTTCTACGACATCGGCGAGAGCGGCTCGTTTGCCACCATTTTCCTAAGCGAATGGCCCACCGCCCAGCCGGTCTCCATCGCCAAATGGTGGCTGCAGGATCAAGGCTCCTCGGTCAATTTCCCCTGCCTGACGCCGCCGCAGCAGCTGACGCTCTCCGACAACTCCGATGGCAGCGGCCAATCCGTCACCGTTGGCGCAAGCAACGCCTTTGGCACCTACGGCACGCCGGCCGTGATGGACCTGACCGGCAGCGGCATGAACGACAAGGTGAGTTCCTTCACCTACAGCCTGCTTTCGCCGGTCAGAACGGTTGTTTCGTCGGTCACCGTCAATGTGGACTCCACCATTTTGCCCGGCCAGACCTTTACCGAAACCATCAAGGGCACCAACGCCTCGTCGGAAGTGCTCACCGTGACCGATACCGTGGCCGTGGGCAAGACGGTGGAGATCTCCAATACCGCGACGCAGCAATACGAGACGATGGCGTCCATCTCCGCCACCGTCACGGCGACGGAGGGCGTTCCGGATGTGGACTCCATCCAGGCCAGCCTGACCACGTCGTTCTCCGTGACGTCCACGACATCGTCGTCCCAGACAACGACCAATACCAGCACCATCAGCCTGGAGCAGCAGATCACCTTCAACGTCCCACCGCAGTCCAGCTATTCCGGCGTGGCCACCATCTCCATCGGCCAGGTGCCACCCACAACCGTGACGCAGAACGGGCAGTACTACTACAGCCAGAACCTGCCCGGCTCGGTCAAGCAAGCCGACGGCACCTATCTGCTGACTTCGCCGATCACCGTCAACATCAGCGGCGAAGTGGGCTCGTCGGTTCAGTTCACCGTCACCTCCACCCCTCTGACTACCGCGTCTCTTAGCTCCAAATAGGCCAGCCGCCTCGCGGCCTGCCCAGGCCATGCCTGGGTGGGCCGCTACTGGCGACGCGGCTGCCTGCGCTCCAGCACATTCCTGACGCTGGCCAACGGCCGCCATGTTCACACCGTCGCCATCGGCGACAAGATACTGCCGATGGACACCGCCACACTCGCGCTGGATTGTGGAAAACCAACCGTATTCTGTTGCAACACGGGTCATGCAACACGAGCCTAAGCGCGCTCAACCCTGAAGAAGCGGCGCTCTAAAGCCAGCCCGCCAAGCGGCTGGAAAGCCGTAGCGGGCTTAGTCGCCGCGGCTTGCCGTATCGCGCGCCTTGCCCGCCTATCCACCCCGTTTCGCCCGCCCTTTTTCCGCACGATCCCCGCACTTTGCCGCCAGATAACGGCCCGATCTCGCCCTGTTGCCATCTTGCCAACGACTTATGCCAAAAATCATACGTTCGCTTTAATTCCTGATTACATACTGATACTATGCACTTAGGATAGTTCTATGAAGTAGATTATTTCATGTTCATATAAGAACTATTCATATGCCACCCGACATCAGATCCGGGGGCAGGGCCTTTTCGCAGCCGCCGCATAGAACGGCGGCGCGGCAAGCGCGAAACGTTTGAATCAACACAAGACGGGGCTATACACGATGCATCAACACACCAATATCAAAAAGGCCATCCAGCTGAGCAACAGCTTCTGGGATGTGACCACCGCGGCCGGCATGGCCAATATCGTCACCCGCAATCTGGGCGACGGTCGTCACGAGGCGGTGGCCAATGGCCGACACTTCACCAATATGTCGTCCTACTCCTACCTGGGGCTGGACTCTCACCCGGCCATCCTGCGCGCCGCGGCGGACGCGGTGCTGAATACCGGCTCGCTGAACACCTCCATCTCGCGCATCCGTGTGCAGTTCGACATCCTTCAGCAGGCGGAAGAAGCGCTGGCCGGCCTGGTGGACGCGGAGACGCTGACGGTGCCGTCCTGCGCCGCCTCGGCCGCCGCCACGCTGCCCTTGCTGGCTTCCGGCGCGCTGACCGGCGACGTGGCGCCGCTGATGGTGTTCGACAAGAACGCCCACTTTTGCCTGAACATGATGAAGCCGATCTGCGCCGACGAGACGGAGATCCAGACCATACGCCACAACGATCTGAACGCGCTGGAGGACTTGTGCAAGACGCATCAGCGCGTCGCCTACGTCGCCGACGGCGTGTACAGCACCGGCGGCATGGCGCCGGTGAAGGAGTTGCTGGCCCTGCAGGACAAGTACGGCCTGTTCCTGTTCTTCGACGAGGCGCACGGCCTGTCCACGCTGGGCCATCAGGGCCGCGGCCTGGTGCTGGAGGAGATGGGCGCGATCAACGACCGCACGCTGATCGTCACCTCGCTGAACAAGGGTTTCGGCGCGTCCGGCGGCGCCATCTTCCTGGGTCCGCGCGGCGACGCCGAGCGCCGCAAGCTGGCCACCCGCTTCGGCGGCCCGGTCACCTGGTCGCAGCGCATCAACACCGCCGGCCTGGGCGCCATCATCGAGTCGGTGGCCGTGCACAAGTCGGCCGAGCTGCCGGTGCTGCAGCAGAAGCTGCAGGACAATATCCGCCTGTTCGACCAGCATGTGGAATCGGAAAACAGCGGCGAGCCGCTGCCTATCCGCTTCGTCTCCATCGGCTCGGAAGAGCGCACCATCCTGTACGCCAAGAGCCTGCTGGAAGACGGCTATTACACCTCGCCCATCTTCTTCCCGGTGATCGCCAAGGGCCGCGCCGGCCTGCGCATCATGATCCGCGCCAATATGACGGCGGCGGAGATCGAGCGCTTCGGCGCCTGCCTGAAGCAGCTGCGAGCCAACCATGAGTAAGGCGTCGGCGCAGACCGCCGCCGCCCCGCTGGAGGCGGCGCGCCCGGCCGCGCGGCTGATGGTGCTGTCCTGCCTGATCGTGTTCATGGCGCAGATGGCCACCACCGTCTACCTGCCGTCGCTGCCGGCGGTGATGCGCGAGCTGGCGATGAGCCAGAGCCTGGTGGAGATGTCGATCTCCGGCTTCGTCGTCGGCGCCGCGCTGCCGGTGCTGTTCTGGGGATCGGCCGCCGACCGCTGGGGCCGCCGCGGCCCGCTGCTGGTTTCGCTGGCGCTGTTCGTGCTGTGCAGCGCGCTGCTGGCCGCCGTCGGCAGCGCCGTCGAGCTGCTGGCGCTGCGGGTGCTGCAGGGCATCGCCGCCGGCGGCGCGGCCATCATCGCCCGCATCATCGTCCGCGACAACTGGAGCGGCGACGAGCTGGCGCGCCGGCTGTCGGTGCTGTCCATCGCCTTCATCACGGCGCTGGGCGGCGGCCAGTTCATCGGCGGGCTGATAGGCGAGTACAGCCACTGGCAGGCCGGCTTCGTGCTGATGGCCGTCACCGGCTGCCTGGCCGCGCTGCTGAGCCTGAGCGTGCCGCTGCAGGGCGGCCGGCCGGCGGCCGCGCGCCACGGCGGCAGTCCCTACTGGCAGATCCTGCGCCGGCCCGGCTTTGTGCTGCCAGCCTGCGCCGGCGGCCTGGGCTTCGCCACCACGGTCACGCTGCAGGAAGTCAGCCCCTTCGTGTTCCAGGAGCATTTCGGCCTGGCGGTGGCCAGCTTCGGCAATGTCGGCCTGCTGATCGGCCTGGCCTATTTCAGCGGCGCGATGGTGGTCAACCGCGCGGTGGCCAAGCTGGGCGGCAGGAAGCTGATGCGCGCCGGCGCGCTGCTGATGGCCACGGCCACCGTCGCCATGCTGCTGTGCTGGCATCTGGGCGTGCTGGAGGCCCGGCCCGGCCTGCTGCTGTTCATCGGCCTGTATTGCCTGACCATTTTCGGCCAGGCGGTGCTGTTCCCCAACAGCATGGCCACGGCGGTCAGCGACGCCAAGGACCACGGCGCCCACGCGATGGCGCTGTGCGGCTTCCTGCAGCAAGGCCTGGCCGGCATCGCCGCCACCGCCTCGGTGCTGTTGCATCACAACGGCGCCTGGACGCTGGCGGTGGCCGCGCTCGGCCTGATCACTCTTCTGCAAGTTCTGTTCCAGGCGCGCCTCAAGGCGGCCTGACGCAAGGAATCGGATATGTCTCGAATCGAATCGCGCCTCCCGGCCAGCGGCGAGGCCTATGAGCGCAATCTGGCGGCTTACGGCCAGCTGCGCGGCCAGATCGCCGCCGCCCGCGACGCCGCCTTGCAGGGCGGCGGCGCCGAGGCCCGCGCCAAGCAGGCGGCCAAGGGCAAGTTGTCGCCGCGCGAGCGGCTGTCGCTGTTGCTGGACCCGGGCACGCCCTTTCTGGAAATCGGCCAGCTGGCCGGCCACGAGGTCTACGACCACGCGGTGCCCTGCGCCGGCATCGTCACCGGCATAGGCATCGTCTCCGGCCACGCGGTGGCGGTGTTCGCCAACGACGCCTCGGTCAAGGGCGGCACCTACTATCCGCTGACGCTGCGCAAGCATCTGCGCACCCAGGACATCGCCCGCGAGCTGGGCCTGCCCTGCCTGTACCTGGTGGATTCCGGAGGCGTCTACCTGCCGCTGCAGGAGGAAATCTTCCCGGACGAGCACCATTTCGGCCGCATCTTCCGCAATATCGCCGAGATGTCGGCGCTGGGCCTGCCGCAAATCTCGGCCGTGCTCGGCTCTTGCACCGCCGGCGGCGCCTACATCCCGGCGATGAGCGACGAAACCATCATCGTGCGCGGCAACGGCTCCATCTTTCTCGGCGGCCCGCAGCTGGTGCGCGCGGCCACCGGCGTCATCGTCGACGCCGAGACGCTGGGCGGCGCCGACGTCCACACCCGCGACAGCGGCGTGGCCGACCATTACGCGGTCAGCGACGAGCACGCCCTCCAGCTGCTGCGCGACATCGTCGCCCGCCGCGGCGTGGGCAAGCAGTACGCGCCGCCGCAGGCGCCGCTGCCGCCGCGCCACGATCCGGCCGAGCTGCCCGGCATCATCAGCGCCAATCCGCGCGAGCACATCCCGGCGCGCGAAATCCTGGCCCGGCTGCTGGACGATTCGGCCTTCGCCGAATACCGCGCCCGCTTCGGCACCAGCATTCTGTGCGGCACCGGCCATATCGGCGGCTACCCGGTGGGCGTGCTGATCAATGACGGCGTGCTGTTCTCGGAAAGCGCGCAAAAAGCGGCCAACTTCATCGAAATCTGCTCCCAACGCGGTATTCCGCTGCTGTTCCTGCACAATATCAACGGCTTCATGGTGGGAGCGGAATACGAGGCCGGCGGCATCGCCAAGCACGGCGCCAAGATGGTCAACGCCGCCTCCTGCGCCCGCGTGCCCAAGTTCAGCATCCTGATAGGCGGCAGCTACGGCGCCGGCAATCTGGCGATGTGCGGCCGCTCCATCGGCCCGCAGCTGATGGCGATGTGGCCCAACGCCAAGACCACGGTGGTCGGCGGCGAGCAGGCCGCCACCGTGCTGGCGCTGATCCGCGCCGAGCAGTTGGAAAAGCAGGGCAAGAGCTGGACGGCGGAAGAGGAGGAGGCCTTCAAGCGGCCGATACGCGAGGCCTACGAACGGCAGGGCCAGGCGCTGTACGTCGCCTCCCGCCTGTGGGTGGACGCCATCGTCGACCCCGCCCAAACCCGGGAGTGGCTGGCGCTCAGCCTGGCGCTGGCCGCCGCCGCCCCCGCCCGGGAAACCCGCTTTGGCGTCTTCAGGATGTAGACCATGTTCAAACGAATTTTGATCGCCAACCGCGGCGAGATCGCCCGCCGCATCGCCCGCAGCTGCCAACGGCTGGGCATAGAATTTGTCGCCGTCCACTCCAGCGCCGACGCCGGGGCGGACCATCTGCAGGGCGCCGTCGCGCGCGAATGGATAGGCGAGGCCCCGGCCAGCGCCAGCTATCTGAACGGCCAGGCCATCATAGACGCCGCGCTGCGCAGCGACAGCGAGGCCATCCATCCCGGCTACGGCTTCCTGTCGGAAAACGCCGGCTTCGCCCGCGCGGTGGCCGAGGCCGGCCTGGTCTTCATCGGCCCGGACGCGGACACCATCGTCCAAATGGGCGACAAGGCGCGCGCGCGCCAATTGATGGAGGCCGCCGGCGTGCCGGTGCTGCCCGGCTCGCCGGAAGCCACCGAATCCTACGGCCTGATCCTGGAGACCTGCGCCGAGATCGGCTACCCTGTGATCCTGAAGCCGTCCGCCGGCGGCGGCGGCAAGGGCATGCAGGTGGTGTGGGCCGAGGCGGAGCTGCGCGAGGCGGTGGACGCCGCCGTGCGCATCGGCCGCTCCAGCTTCGGCGACGGCCGGCTGCTGGTGGAGCGCTACGTCTCGCAGCCGCGCCACCTGGAGGTGCAGGTCTTCGGCGACGGCCGCGGCGCGGCGGTGCACCTGTTCGAGCGGGAATGCTCGCTGCAGCGCCGCCACCAGAAGATCGCGGAGGAAGCACCCGCCTTCGGCCTGCCGGCCGACACCCGCGAGGCGCTGCTGGCGGCCGCGGTGCGCGGCGCCCAGGTGATAGGCTACCGCAACGCCGGCACCTTCGAGTTCATCCTGGCGCCGGACGGCGGCTTCTACTTCCTGGAGGTGAACACCCGCTTGCAGGTGGAACACCCGGTCACAGAGGCCATCACCGGCCTGGACCTGGTGGAATGGCAGCTGCGCGTCGCCGCCGGCGAGGGCCTGCCGCTGGCCCAGGCCGACATCCGCGCCGACGGCCACGCCATCGAGTGCCGCGTCTACGCCGAGGACCCGCTGCGCGAATTCGCGCCGATGCCCGGCGCCGCGCTGCACGCGCGCTGGCCGGCGCAGCTGCGCGTGGACTCGGCCTTCGACCATGGCGGCGCGGTGCCGGCCTTCTACGACCCGATGCTGGCCAAGCTGATCGCCCACGGCTCCGGCCGCGCGGCGGCGCTGGCGCAGTTGCAGACCGGCCTGCGCGACACCGAGCTTCTGGGCCTGACCAGCAATCTGGGCTTCCTGCAGCGGCTGCTGCGCGAGCCGCGGGTGCAGGCCGGCCAGCTGCACACCCATCTGGTGGACGAGCTGGCGGCGGCGCCGGAGGCCAACCGCCTCACCGCCGCCGTGGCCTGCGCCGCCACCATCCGCCAGGCCCGCGCCTGCGCCGAATCGGCCTCGCCCTGGCAGGGCGGCGTCGGCGCCTACGACCGCGCCGCGCTGGATCCGGAGGCGCCGCTGGGCCGGGTGGCCTACCGCGGCGGCGCCGAGCGCTGGCAGGCCTGGCTGCTGGACCGCGACGGCGAGCAGACCCTGGTGCAGGTGGATGGACGGCGCCACGCCGTCAGCCTGGCCGGCGCCGGCGATCACTGGCACGGCGAGGTGGACGGCTGGCGCTGGTACGCGCTGCTGCACGGCGACGATGTCGAGCTGAGCGTCGGCGGCCAGCGCGTCGCGCTGCGCGCCGAGCAGGCGGAACAGGCCGAGCAGGAAGCCGGCGGCGGCCTGCAGGTGCGCACGCCTATGCCCGGCACCGTGGTGGCCCTGCCGCTGGCGGCCGGCACTAGGGTGGAGGCCCAGCAGGTGGTGGCCATCGTCGAGGCGATGAAGATGGAAAACCGCCTGTACGCGCCCTGCGCCGGCATCGTGGCCGAGCTGCACTGCCAGGTCGGCGACATCGTCAACGCCGACGCGCTGCTGGTCAGCCTCAGTCCGGCAGAAGCCGAGTAGGCCGCCGGATCCGGCAAAGCGAAAGCCCGTTCCGCCGTGAGGCGGCACGGGCTTTATTCCATGCGCGGCCTACAGAAATCGCCAGCCATAACCGTCGCCGTCGCGGCTGACCACGCCGGCCGACGAGGCGCCGAAATGGGCGGTGAACACAGTGGCGCTGCGCTCGCAAGCGTAGTCCAGCAACCAGCGGCGCGACGCGCGCGCGCCGTCTTGTTCGCGGCAGAAGGCCGAATTCCACTCCGGGTGGTAGACCTGCGCCGGCGAATGCATCGCGTCGCCGGTGAAGATGGCGGTCTCGCCGGCCGAATGCAGCGAGATCGACATGTGGCCGGCGCAGTGTCCCGGCGTCGGGTGAAAATGAAAGGCCCCAGCGTAATCGGCGCCGGCCGCGTCCACGCCGACCGCCTGGCCGCTGGCCAGCACCGGCGCCACGCTGTCGTCGAACACCATGCGACGCTTGTCGGCCTCCGGCGTGGCGAAGAAGTCCAGCTCGCCCTGCGGCATCGCATAGACGGCGCGCGGAAAGGTCGGCACCCAGCGGCCGTCGACCAGACGGGTGTTCCAGCCGACGTGATCGGCGTGCAGATGGGTCAGCAGCACGTGGTCCACGTCCTCCGGCCGGATGCCCAGCGCGGCCAGGCGCGCCAGGAACGGCGTGCGCAGCCGGTGGAACATCGCGCTGAACGGCCGCTCCTTGTCGTTGCCCAGGCCGGTGTCTATCAGATAAACCTTGCCGTCCAGCTCCACCACCCAGGTGTGCACGCTGAGGATGATGTGCTCGCCGCCGTCGTCCAGCAGCGCGCGCAGCTGCGGCTGCTCGGCCAGCACCGCGTCGCTCCAGTCGGCGTAAAGATAGGCCGGCGTGATGCCGGTGAGCAGGGTGTCCGTCACGCGCGTCACGCGCGCATTGCCGATGCGGTAGGTTTGGGTGTTCATCATCATTCTCTGGTCGGTTGGCGGCGTGGCGACGCCGGGCATGGGTCCACTATCCCGGAAATCACTCATGCCTTCCAATGCCAATTTATGAATTTGTGATAAATTAAAAGCATCACCACGGGCGGGAAGAATCTAGAGATATGGAGCTGCGGCATCTGCGCTATTTCGCGGCGGTGGCCGAACACGCCAGCATGCGCGCCGCGTCGGAGCGGCTGCACATCACCCAGCCCGCCATCACGCGCCAGATCCAGGACCTGGAGGCGGAGCTGGGCTTCACGCTGTTCACCCGCTCGCCACGCGGGCTGCGGCTGACGCCGGCCGGCGACAGCTATCTGCGCGACGCGCGCAGGATACTGGCGGCGCTGGACGCCGCGGCGACGGCCGCGCGCCGCGTCGCCGACGGCGTGGCCGGACAGCTGCGACTGGGTTATGTCGAGAACGCCGGCTGGGACGGCGTGGTGCCGCAGGCCTTGCACCGCTTCCAGGCGGAGGCGCCGGACGTCGCGATGGCGCTGTCCACGCTGAACAGCCCGGAGCAGCTCGCCGCGATCGCGCAGGACGCGCTGGACGGCGGCTTCATCTACCGCTTCGATCCACTGCCGGACGACTTGGCCGCGCTGCCGCTGCTGAGCCACGACATCGTGCTGGCGCTGCCGCGCGCGTGGCGGATCGCGCACGACGAAGCGCAGCCGTTCGATCTGCACGCGCTGGCCGGACGGCCGTTCGTCAGCTTTCCGCGCGCCGTCTACCCGGCCTACCACGACCGGCTGTTCAGCGCCTGCCAGCAGGCCGGCATCCGCCTGAACATCGTGCAGGAGCAACCGACCGAGGCGGCGATGCTGTCGCTGGTCTGCTCCGGCATCGGCGCCGCCATCGTCAACGCCGCCAATCTGGCGCGCCCGCCGGCGCAGGTGCGCTTCTACCGGCTGCAGAACCTGTCGGTGCCGCTGCCGCTGTGCTTCGTCTGGCAGCGCCAGGCCGGCAATCCGGCGCTGGCGCGCTTCGTCGAGACGCTGCGGGAAACCGTCAGGGTTGCCGAGGCCTGAACACGGAGGCCTTGCGCGGCGTCGCCGCCCGCAAAACCGGCCGCAATCCAAGCGGAAGCCCTGCTGATTGACGCAGTCGCATTCGTCCGATTCCCCGCCAGGATTGCCGTCATCGGTTAAATTCCCGGTTGCAGTGCAAGGGCAACGGCATTTATTTTTGCTCAATACGCACCAGATACCGGTTGAGCTTCTCACAAAAAGCGCATCCGAAGTCATCCGAAACTGGACAGCTCATGCGATTTTATTGACTTTTAAACTCAAACCGATCCTGGCTTTTTAATGTTCTCGCCTGAGTTACCTCATACATCTCTCTTAGAAGAACATCTCTCTTTTCGGCTCTATCCAAATAATTCAAGGCAAGATCAGCTCTTCTTATCGACTCAAGCGCCAAGTTGCTTCTTTGCGACTTGTCTTCTATCAGACAAGGCGGTGTATCAATAACATATTCGACTTGTTTTGTTTCTAAATTACCTTCAAAAAAATTATTCATGTCACTTTCAAGATCGTCTCTTTCATAATTTTCTTGCGTCAGCATTCTAGCTGGAATCGCACCCATCATTTCCAAAGCGCTCTTTGCCAAGTCTGCTTTTTCATTCTGGAAAACATACTTTTCCCCATCTGAAAAAATATTGACACTCGACATCTCAAGCACTTGGTCTTTCGTACGAAATGATTCTTTGGTGAACTTCAAGCTATCCACCTTCATCTCACCACTCAAAAGCGCTTGCGAATTCAGGCTTGTCGTGATTCCACACCCCATATTTCCATATTGCAATGACTGGCAAAATTGGAAATCGCCGACTTCAACGCTAGAAAGAACTTCGCTCTTTTCAAATACAGCATGTAAAAGTGACTGAACCTGCTTGTAGCCATCAAGTATTTCTTCGTGGCTTTCTTTTACTTTTGCTTCATTTGTTGTATTTATTATTGTGGTCCGGATTTGATTACGGCCTTTATCTATCTCCACATGCACCGCATACCAATGATCTTTGTTTGACAGTACGGGAATTACCATCTCTTTTATATTTGGATTTCTTTTCAGCCTAAAATCGATCAAATCTCTAAGCTCGCTACTTCCCGTAGAAAGGCCATGCTTCACTTCATTTGAATTAAGCTCCACATATGGAAGTATTTCATTTTCCTTGCTATGGCTTTTTGAAATCATTCCTTCTAGTGCATGCATCTCGCTGTGGGGGAACGTCCCATTCATGCTTAAAATATTCTTACTTACATACTCAGGAACTTTAACTTCAAGCCCAGATTTGAATATCTTGACATTTTCACATCGACCATTTCCAGAAACTAGCAATTTTATATCGCCATATTCCTTATCAAAATACGATATCTCGTGCTCTTTTGAGTTGAAAAAGTCGTGCGATTTTTTGTCAATATTTTCCAGCGTTCTGATTGACACATCACGCTTACCCAGCAATTCCTGATGGAACTCTGTTTTTTCATGCCGGGCTTTATTCTCTGTGCTTTCTAAGATGCTTACTTGCGATGGTTTGGCGGAAAATATTATCTCTGGCATGGCTTACTTTATAAAGAATCGATTGCATTCAAAATGCATATTAAACAGCGGGATCAATTCATGCCTGCCCCATATGAAACGCAAGGTCCGATACTCTGGGTATCATTTCTTGAGTCCATGAAAGGCGACACCAATTGATAAATGGTTTTGAGCACGGATTGAAAGAACCTCAATCCATGTAGATTTCTTCTACGCGACAAGAAATAACAATGAACCACACCGCGAGTCTTGCAAAACTCGATCATCTCTTTCAGCCAACATCCGCCCACAGCCAACGGCTCGACGATGCCGCCCCGCTCCGCGGACGGACGCGACTCATGCCTTCGCGCGCCCTACCTGCTCCATATGGCAGTACATCCAGGAGGCGGTTGGCGGTAAAAACGGAATTTCACGCCGCCAAGGAGGCTAGCGATGCGCATCGCCCCGTTTTGCCGCTCCGGCCCGGACCAGGCCGCCGCGCCCATCGATCCCACCCGCATCAGCGAGCAGGAGTGTCTGGACCTGTCCGGAGAGTTGATGCGCGCCGGCGCCATCACGCTGGGCCAGCGCGCGGCGCTGCTGGTGCCGGCCGCCAGCCATCTGTTCGACATCCTGCACGGCGAGGCCCTAGGCGAGCGCTTCGATCTACTGGCCGGCATGCGCGCCGGCATAGACCGCTACCGGGCCCAGGGCCGGGACGAGCAGGCCGGCGAGGCGGAGCTGGCGCTGGCCGCGCTGCTGCGCCACCGGGACGCGGCGGCGGAACGGATCGCCGCCGACGGATCGCCGCTTACAGCTTGAAGCGGCCGATCAGGCTGTCCAGCTCCTCGCTCAGCCGCGCCAGCGCCACCGTGGCCTGTTGCGCCTGGTGAATGGAGTCGTCGGTCTGCAGCAGCATGCCGTGGATGTTTTCGATGTGGCGGGCGATCTCCTGGCTGGCGCTGGACTGCTCGGCGGTGGAGACGGCGATGTCGCCCACCGCGTTTACCACCTGCTGCGCCTGACCGCTGATCTGCTGGATAGACTGCGACGATTCGCCGGCCAGCCGCACGCCCTGTTCCACCTGCTGCAGCGCGCCGTTCATGCTGTCGGACGCGTGGGCGGTGTCCTTCTGCATGGTCTGGATCACGTCGGAGATTTCCAGCGTGGCCTTGGCGGTGCGTTCGGCCAGCTTGCGCACTTCATCGGCCACCACCGCGAAGCCGCGGCCCTGCTCGCCGGCGCGGGCGGCCTCGATCGCCGCGTTCAAGGCCAGCAGATTGGTCTGGTCGGCGATGTCGCGGATCACCGACACGATGCCGGAGATGCGATCGGAACGCTGTTGCATGCCGCCCAGCACCTCGGCCAGCTGGCGCACGGTGCCGGCGATGCGGCCGATTTCCGCCGCGGTGGCGTCGACATTGGCGGCGGCCTGATTGGACAGGGTGTCCGCCTCGCGGGCGCGCTGCTCGGCCACCCGCGCCGATTCGGCGATGTGGGTGACGCTGACCGACAACTGCTCGACGCTGGCCGCGGTGGCGTTGGCCGCCTGAGACTGGCGGGCGGAGCTGTCGCGAATCTGATTCACGTCGCCGGACAACTGGCGCACCGAACCCAGCATGTCGCCGGCGTGGCGGCGCACGTCCAGCATCATCCTGCGCAGCGAGCCGGTGAAGGTATTGAACGCGCCGGCGGCCTGGCCGATCTCGTCGCGGCTGGCGATGGACAGCTCGCGGGTCAGGTCGCCGCTGCCGGAGGCCAGTTCGGTCATCGCGCCCTGCAGCCGGCCCAGCGGGCGCAGCAGCTGGTTCAGCGTCGCGCCCAACAGCAGCAGGATCAACACCAGGATGCCCAGGCTGATCAAGGCCGACTGCCAGCTGGCCGCCCGCACCGGGGCGAAAGCCTCGTCTTCGGGTATGGAGATGCGCACCGCCCACGGCGTGCCGGCCTCGCCGACGACGATGGGCATGATGAAGTGGCGGAAGCCGTCTTCGCTGCGGTATTCGGCCGGACGGCCGTCCTTGATCGCCGCCTTGGCCTCGGCCGGCAGGTCCGGCGCGGCCTTGCCGTTCAGTCCGGGCTGGCGGCCGGCCAGCTGCACGCCGCCGTTGGAATACAGGCTCATGAAGCCGGCACCGTAAGGCTGCACCTTGGCCGCCATTTCCTGCAGGTGGCCCAACGCGATGTCGCAGCCGGCCACGCCCAGCACCTTGCCGCCGATGTTCAGCGGGAAGGAGATGGTGCCCATCAGGATCTTCACGTCCGGATCGACATAGGGTTCGGTCAGCATCGGCTTGCCGGTCTTGCGCGGCTCGGTGTAGTAGGCGCTTTCGTCGACACCATCGCTGCCCCACACCACATCGACCTTGCCGGCCTTGCGGAACCAGTACACGCCGTAGCGGCCAGTGTGGTCGTTTTCCGGCTTGCCGGCCAGCTCGGCGTCGCGCCCGTCGAAGGCGTTGGTCTCCCAGTCCACCCAGTAGCCGACCGCGTCCGGATTATTGGGCAGCTGGCGCTTCACCACCTCGGACAGCAAGGAGCGGCCGTTGGCCGGCAGCGCGACCTTCACGCCGGCCGCCGCTTCGGCCATCGCCTGCGCGGAATCATAGGTTTTGCCCAGCATGCGCTGCACGCGGCCGGCCTCGCTGTCCGCCAGCAGACGCGCATGCTCCAGCACCGCGTTTTCCGCGTTGCGGTAGCTGTTGTAGATATTGGCCCCCGCCAGCACGGTAAAGCCGATCAGGATCAGCAGGCCGGAACCGGCCAGTATTTTGCCCTTGATGGTTGCAATCATGATTCACCTCTTGCCGGATGGACCGTCGCCCAATGCCGGTCCGTCCGATTGTCTGCTTATTCATCGCGGAATGAGAATCGATAGTCGCCCATCGCGACCGCTTCCCCAGTCCCGAAGGTAACGCAGGAAGCGTTCTAGCACAAAGGGATGATTACCGATGCCGCGCAAGGGGAGCGATGATACGCCGCGCCCCGCCGGCTGGCCACCCGGCTACCAGCCGGCGCGCTTGAACAGGCTGAGCTGGTTGACGCGGAACAGGCGGGCCGGCCGCTGGCTGCCTCCCTGGAACTGGTCGGTAGCGATCAGGATGTCGGCCTGGTCGGCGGCCTCGCCCGGGCGCATGTCGCCGACCTTGATGCCCAGCCGGGAACGGAAGGTGCCGCGCGGCACCGTCTCGCCGAAGATCTGCTCGTAAGTGCGCTGCAGCTGGGTCAGCGTGAAGCGCTCCGGCAGCAGCCAACAGGGCAGCGTCGAGTAGCTGGCCTTGTTGCGCACCCGCTCCACCGCCGCGCGGACCTGCTCGGCGTGGTCGAAGGCCAGTTCCGGCAGCTGGTCGACATCGTAGAAGTGGAAGACCTCGGCGCCGGCCTGGCTCAAGTCCTCGTGCGGCATCAGCGCCACGTGGGAGATGGCCGCCGACCAGCCGCGCGGATCGCGCGTCGGGCCGGCGAAGGTGCGCAGCTGTTCCAGATAGCGCGGCGCCACGCCGGTTTTGTCGCGTAGCACGCGCAGCGCGGTGGCTTCGGCCGAGGCGTCCTCTTCCGGATGCACATAGCCGCCGGGCAACGCCAGGCTGCCTTGGAACGGCTGGCGGTCGCGCCGGTGCAACGCCGCCTGCAGCTTGCCCTGGTGCAGGGTGAGCAGGACGACGTCCACGCTGACGATGGGAGTGGGGCGGGAGGTAAGCATGGCCAGTCCGTTCAATCTTGTATGATGGTATTTTCGCCAACTTAGTTGCAGATTTCAACTAAGAGGGATATGCTGCGCTCAGTTAGTTGAAAAAAACGACTAAGTACGCAAGCAACCGCCGCGCGGTTGCGCTCAAGCAAAGGACTCACGCGATGATCACCGTCAGCTACCACTCCCGGAACGGCCAGCAGCAAGCGCTGAAGCTGAATGTCTTCACCTTCCCCGGCGGCGAAGTGCACGCGACGGTGGAAACCGGCGCGCCGGCCGCCTCGCTGAGCATACGCGCCGATCTGCGCGACGCCGGCGAGACGATGGCGCTGCTGATGGCGACCGACGCGCTGCGCCGCGCCTATCCCGGCCTGCCGCTGGAACTCTGCCTGCCTTACGTGCCCTACGCCCGCCAGGACCGGGTGGCCAATCCGGGCGAGGCGCTGTCGGCCAAGGTGTTCTGCGGCCTGATCAACCAGCAGGGCTACAGCCGGGTCGTGATCCAGGACCCGCACAGCGACGTGGTGACCGCGCTGCTGGACCGGGTGGAGGTGGACGACCCGCTGCCGGCGCTGCGCCGCGCGCTGGAGGCCGTCGGCCCGGCCACGCTGGTGGCGCCGGACGCCGGCGCCCGCAAGCGGGTGCTGAAGCTGGCCCAGCTGCTGGGCTGCGACGCCGTCTGCGCCGACAAGGTGCGCGACACCGCCACCGGCAAGATCAGCGGCATCGAACTGCACGGCGCGCTGCCGGACGGCCCCTTGCTGGTGGTGGACGACATCTGCGACGGCGGCGGCACCTTCGTCGGCCTGGCCGAGGCCATCGCCGCGCGCCAGGCGGCGGAAGGCAAGCGCGCGCCGCTGTACCTGTACGTGACCCACGGCATCTTCAGCCGCGGCCTGGACCGACTGCTGGAGCGCTTCGACGCCGTGTTCGCCCGAAACGACTGGAGCGGCGACGCCCGCTGCCGCCTCGTTTGAGCGCGGCCGACACAACCCCGATCCCGCGCGGCGCCTTGGCTCAGCCGCTTGCCAAGCGCCCCAGACCGAAAAGACAGATAGAAGGAGAATCATGATGACCGCCCCGAAAACCGCCGAAAATAAAAACCAGCTGGTCCCGTTCAATCTGGCCGACTTCTACAAGACTGGCCACCCGGCGATGTATCCGCGCGAAACCACCCGGCTGGTGGCCAACTTCACGCCGCGCTCGGCCAAGTACGCCCCGGTGCTGCCGCAGCTGTTCGACGACAAGGTGGTGTGGTTCGGCCTGCAGGGCTTCATCGAGGAATACTTGATCGACCTGTTCAACCGCGAGTTCTTCCAGCGCCCGAAAGCGGACGCGGTGCGCCGCTACCAGCGCCGGATGGACACGGCGCTCGGCGCCGGCGCGGTGGACGGCGGCCGACTGGAGGCGCTGCACGATCTGGGCCACCTGCCGCTGGAAATCCGCTCGCTGCCGGAAGGCGCGCGGGTGGACATCAAGGTGCCGCCGGTCACCTTCTCCAATACCCATCCGGACTTCCCCTGGGTGGCCACCTACTTTGAAACGCTGTTCAGCTGCGAGAGCTGGAAACCGTCCACCGTGGCCACCATCGCCTTCGAATTCCGCAAGTTGCTGACTTACTTCGCCGCGCTGACCGGCGCGCCGCAGGACTTCGTCGGCTGGCAGGGCCACGATTTCTCGATGCGCGGCATGAGCGGCGTGCACGACGCGATGCGCTGCGGCGCCGGCCACCTGCTGTCCTTCACCGGCACCGACACCATCCCGGCGCTGGACTATCTGGAAGACCACTACGGCGCCGACGCCGACCGCGAACTGGTCGGCGGCTCCATCCCGGCGTCCGAACACAGCGTGATGGCGCTGCGCATCCTGTTGACCCTGCAGCGGCTGGCGCGGATGCCGGCGCACAGCGGCCTCGACGACAAGGCGCTGCGCCGACTGGCCGAGCGCGAGGTGGTGCGCGAATTCGTCGGCCGCGACTACCCGACGGGCATGGTGTCCATCGTCAGCGACACCTTCGATTTCTGGAACGTGGTCACCGTGATCGCCCGCGAGCTGAAAGAGGACATTCTGGCCCGCCGCCCGGACGCGCTGGGCAACGCCAAGGTGGTGTTCCGCCCGGACTCCGGCGACCCTGTGAAGATCCTCACCGGCTACCGCGACGACGAACTGCTGTTCGACGCGGCCGGCAACTGCACCGCGCGCGACGATGGCCGCCCTATCGGCGAGGCCGAGCGCAAGGGCGCGGTGGAGTGCCTGTGGGACATCTTCGGCGGCACCGTCACCGAGCGCGGCTACCGCGTGCTGGACAGCCATGTCGGCCTGATCTACGGCGATTCCATCACCCTGCCGCGCGCCCGCGACATCCTGCTGCGGCTGGCCGACAAGGGCTACGCCTCCTGCAATGTGGTGTTCGGCATCGGCAGCTTCGTCTACGGCATGAATTCCCGCGACACCTTCGGCTACGCGCTGAAGGCGATCTACGCCGAAGTGGACGGCGAGGCCGTCGACATCTACAAGGACCCGGCCACCGACGACGGCACCAAGAAATCGGCGCGCGGCCTGCTGCGGGTGGAGGAGGAGGGCGGCCGCTACGTCCTGTACCAGCAACAGACGCCGGCCGAGGCCGACGGCGGCGCACTGCGGCCGGTGTTCCGCGACGGCGAGCTGCTGATCAAGCAATCGCTGGCCGAAATCCGCCAGCGGCTGCAGGCCTCGTGGACCTGCCCGACGCCGGGCAGCCTGGACTGGACCGCGTAGCCACCCTGCCCGCCGCCCGGCGGGCTTGTTTCATTTAAGCAAAATGCCGATACTGAACAGGCAAACGCCGATGGAGGCCATCATGTCCCAAGCCCTGTTCAAACCCGACGCCGGCCCGCTGTCGGAACAACCGCGCGCGCCGGCGCTGCGCCTCGCCCGGCTGTCGCGGCTGATCGGCCAGCCGGTGCACTCCGACCTGGAACTGGCGCGCTATGTGGCCGACGGGGCGAATCCCGATCTGATCGAATGCCTGATCAGCGAAGGTCTGACCCGCAAGGAGCTGGAATTCGTCATCCCGGCGCGCACGCTGTCCCACCGCATCAAGAAGCAGGAGCGGCTGAGCCGCGACGAGTCCGAGCGCGGCGTGCGGGTGGCCAGCCTGCTGGCGCTGGCGCAGCAGGCGCTGGGCGAGGAAGCCACCGGCTGGCTGCGGCAGCCGCTGCGCCGCTTCGACAACGCCAGTCCGCTGGAAGTGGCGCAGACCGAGCAGGGCGCGCGGCTGGTGGAAAACCTGCTGATCCAGATCGACGAAGGCTATGTCGCGTGATCGGCTGGCGCATCAGCAACTACGCTGACCTCAACGGCCTGGGCGGGCTGCGCGCCGACGGCCGCTGGCACCACGCCGGCCGCCCCGTCGTCTACCTGGCCGACCATGCCGCCAGCGCGATGCTGGAAATGCTGGTCCACAGCGAGTTGCGCGTGCTGCCGGCCAGCTTTCAGTTATTGAAGGTGGAACTGCCGGACGAGGCCATCCTGGCGCTGGATCCGGTCGCCTTGCCGGACGACTGGCGCGCTGCTCAAGGTGCCGAGCGCGCTGGCGGTGGACGGCTGGAACCTGCTGCTGAACCCGCAGCATCCGGACGCCGCGCGTTGCCGCATCGTCGAGGTGATCGCCGCGCCGCTGGACGGCCGGCTACGCCCGGTCTGACGTCCTTCCCCATATAAAAAAACCGGCCTCGAGGGCCGGTTCGTTCGCGCGGGTTCCGCGTCAGTGGTAGTTCTGCGCCGCCTTCACCGCCGCGGCCGCGTCCACCAGGCCGGCCGAGCAGCCTTCGCAGTCGGTCGCCGCCGGCCGCGACGTCTGGATCAGCAGCTTGCGGACAGCCTTCCAGTCCAGCGCGGGATTGACCGACAGCATCAACGCCACCAGGCCGGCGACGTGCGGCGTGGCCATCGAGGTGCCGCGATCCGGCGCGTAGATGTCGTTGCCCGGCGCGGTCTTGCCGTCGTTCAGCGTCGAGATGATGCCCGGATCGGCGCCGATGAAATCGCCGCCCGGCGCCGTCACCGCCACCATCGCCCCATAGTTGGAATACGAGGCGATGCCGCCGTTCATGCCGTTGGCCGCCACGGTGATCACGCCCGGGCAACTGGCCGGAGCGAAGTCGCGGGTGTTGCGCATCGCGTTGCCGGCCGCCACCACGACGATGCCGTTGCGCGCGGCCACCTGCTGTATCACCTCGCGGTAGGTCCGCGTGCACGGCTGGCTGCCGCCCAGCGACATGCTGATGATGCGCGCCGGCGTCGCGTTGGCCGGCAGGCCGGGCACGGTGCCGCCCACCGCCCACAGCATCGCGTCGGCGATGTCGGCGTCGTTGCCGCCGCAGCGGCCCAGCACCCGCAGCGGCAGCAGCTTGGCCTGCGGCGCCACGCCGGTCAGGCCCTGGCCGCCGCCGCCGGCCGCGGCGATGGTGCCGGCCACGTGCGTGCCGTGCCAGGTGCTGTCGGACGCCGGCGAGCCGGCGCGGCAATCGCCGGCCGCCGCCCAGTCGCCCTGATCCTGCGCATTGGCCTGGCGCGCGGTCTTGCCGTCCGGTCCCACCGCCAGGCGGGCCGAGGCCGGATTGGACACGAAGTTGTAGCCGGGCTGCAGCAGATTGGCCACCAGGTCCTTGTGCGGACGGTAGCCGGTGTCCAGCACCGCCACCGTCACGCCCTGGCCCTGGGTGATGTCCCAGGCCGCCGGCAGATTCAGCGAGCCGGGCTGGCTGGCCTTGTCCTGCATATCCCATTGCTGGGCGGCGAACAGCGGGCTGGCCGGCGCGAAATTGGCCTGCTTGATGAAGTTGGGCTCGGCGTACTCCACCGTCGGATCCTGCTGCTGGATGCGGCGGGACAGCGTCCGCGCCTCCGCTGGCGTCAGCGGCTGGCCGCTGTTGAACACATAAGCGCCGGTGCCCATCTGGTGATGGAATTGCAGCGGCAGGCCGGTGATCTGCTGCAACTGGCGGGTGCGCAACGCGAAATCGCCCGGACGGGCCGGCAACGCCTGCCCGCGCGGCAGGCTGGCGGCCTGGCGGGCCAGCAAGCCCTGCGAATTCTGCTTGTACTTGACGATGATGCCGGCCACCTCGGGCCCGCCCGGGGCCGCTTGAACCGCGCCCGCGCCCAGGCCCGTCAACAGCAGGCCGGAAATCAGATGATGAATCTTCACGAAAAACTCCTTCTGCTCGCGACGCGGCGCTCAGCGTTTCAGATACGGGATCACGGTCAGGCCGGCCGGAACCGGGCCCCCGCCGGCGGACGGGCTGCCCCAGTTGACGAAGCTGCCGTCCTTGGCCACCGCCAGGAAGCCGCCGAGCGCGGTGGCGTAGATCGCGCGGATGTTGCGCAGCTTGGGCTGCGCCGCCGAGCTGTCGCCGCCGTGAACCGCCGCGCCCCAGCTGACCACGGTGCCGTCCCGCTTCAGCGCGGCGAAGGCATAGTCGTTGGAGAACAGGGCCACCACATTGTTCAGCTGCGGCTGCACCGCCGAGCTGTCGCCGCCGCGGGTCTCGTCGCCCCAGCTGACCACGGTGCCGTCGCTTCTCAGCGCGGCGAAGGCCGTCTCGGTGCTGGCCACGGTCAGCACATTATTCAGCTGCGCCTGCACGCTGGCCACATTGTTGCGCTGGGCGTCGCCCCAGCTGACCACGGTGCCGTCGCGCCTCAGCGCGGCGAAGGCGGTCTTGCTGGCAAACACCTTGGCCACATTGTTCAGCCCGCCGGCGAAGCCGCTCAGATCGGCGCCGCGGTCGAACATGACGCCGCCTATCGTCGACACCACGCCGGTCTGGCTCAGCGCGGCGATCACATTGCGGTTGCTGAGCAGCGACAGATTGGCCTGCGGCATGGTCTGGGTGGCGGTGTAGAGGTCGTCGCTGTCCCAGTCCAGCCCCCAGCTCACCAGGCTGCCGTCCTTGCGCAGGGCGGTGAAGCTGTAGTCGGTGGAATAGATTTTCACCACATCGCGCAGCTGGGCCGCCACCGGCGAAACATCACCGCCGGAAACCTCGTCGCCCCAGGCGAACACAGTGCCGTCGCGCTTCAGCGCGGCCGCCGCGCCTTCGGAATAGCTGACGTCGACCACGTCGCTGAACTGCGCCAGCGTCGTCGGCGTGAAATACGACGACACCGAGGCGCTGCCGCCGTTGCCGTCGAAAGTCTTCTCCAGATTGCCCCAGGCGGTGGCGCTGCCGTCGCCGTTCAGCGCCACGAAGCCGCGCTTCAGCGCCCAGATATTGCGCACCTTGCTCAGCGGCGCCACCGGCGCCGTGCTGTCGGCGCTGCCGGCGCCCGGCGTGCCGGCGTAACTGCCGCCGGAGCCGGCGCGGCCCCAGGTCACCACGGTGCCGTCGGCCTGCAGCGCGGCCCAGGCGCGCTCGCCGCCGACCACCTTGACCACATTGCGCGGCTGCGTCTGCAGCGCCGAGGTATCGCCGCCCAGCCGGCTGCTGCCCCATACCGCCAGCGTGCCGTCGGACTTGGCGACGGCGAACACCGACGGCGCGGCGAACACGTTCTGCGCGGCCAGCGTCACCATGGTGCTGAGGTTGCCGCAGCTGGCGCTGACGGTCAGCGGAGTGGTCGGATCCGGGTCGTCGATGCTGGCGCCGCGCAAGGGGCCGACATGACCGGGGCTGCTCCAGCCGACGGCCAGATTGTTCGGGCAGTTGCCGCTGACTGCCGTCAACGTGCCGCCGCGGGCGCCGTACACGTCCACCGACAGGGAGGCGCCGGCGAAGTTGCTGGCGCCGGCGTTGTCACTGGAGGAGCCGCCTCCTCCTCCGCATCCGGCGAGCGCGCCCGCCAGCCCCAGACTCAGCGCCAATGCGCCGGCGTGCCGGGGCGAATACTTCCTGATCATCACGTTTCCTTTTCTCTCTTGTAGCACTGCTGTTGTTTATGTTTGTTATTCATGCATTCGGCATGAAAACAAAATTTAACAGTGCGGAAACAAAAGAGAAAAGTATTTAGCGACAACGCATGCCATCTGTGTATTTTTGCAACAATTTGCCAATTATTTACCGTCATCTTCTAAAACGGAAAACGGCATGATGTTGCAGGCCGATCGCGCTTTAATGGCTCATGTCTTCGACATCCACGACTCCTGCCGCTCATTGACGCCGATCCCGGCCTGATCCTGCACGATCCTGCCCTGCTCCAGCACCACCACCCGTTCCGCCATCGCGATGGTTTCCGGCCGGTGCGCCACCAGGATGCGCGTCATCTCGATGTCGCGCACCGCGGCGTTGACCAGCTTCTCGTTCCACACGTCCAGATGACTGGTGGCCTCGTCCAGCACCAGCAGCCTCGGCTGCTTGTACAGCGCCCGCGCCAACAGCACGCGCTGCTTCTGGCCGCCGGACAGCCCGGAGCCGATGTCGCCGACCAGGGTGTTGTAGTTCATCGGCATCGCCATGATTTCGTCGTGGATGGCGGCCAGCTTGGCGCACTCCTGCACCCGCGCCGAATCCGGCTGCGGATCGAAGAAGCAGATATTGTCGGAAATGGAGCCGGAGAACAGATGATCGTCCTGCATCACCGTGCCCAGCAGCCTGCGGTAGTTGGTCAGCCCCAGCTGCCGGAGCGGCACGCCGCCGATCAGGATCTCGCCCTCGGTCGGCTCCATCAGGCCCAGGATCAGTTTCAGCAGCGTGGTCTTGCCGCAGCCGGAGGTGCCGGTGACGGCCAGGCACTGGCCGGCCGGAATCGCCAGATTGAGCTCCTTCAGCACATAGGGTTCGCCGTCGGAGTAGCGGAAGGACAGATTGCGCACCTCGATCGCCGGCTGGATGTGAGCCGGGTCGATCTCGACGTCGCTGAGCTCCGGCTCCGCCGCGGTCAGCACGATGTCGGCCACCCGCTCGCCGTGCAGCCTCAGCATCCTCAGTTCGAACAGCTTGTCTATCAGCGCGGCGATGCGCTGGCTGAACTGGTCCTTGTAGCTGAGAAAGGCGAACAACATGCCGACCGAAAAGCGGTTGTCCATCACCGCCAGCGCCGCCAGCCACACCACGATCACCCGTTCGGCGCCGAACAGCAGCGTGTTGGCGGTCTGGAACGACAGGTTCAACCGGGCGATGCGCAGATCGGCGTTGAACTGCTCGGCCAGCGCGTTCATCCAGCCTATGCGCCGCTCCTCCTGCCGACCGAACAGCCGCACGCTCTGCGCGCCGCGCGCCGACTCGATGAAATGGGTGTTCTGCCGCGAGGCGTGGATGATCTGCTCGGCGGTCGCCTCGCGCAAGGAACGGAACACGCTCCAGCGCAGCAGCGAGTACAGGGCCACCGCCACCAGGCTGATCGCCGCCAGCGACGGGCTGTACAGCAGCATCACCACCAGCGTGGCGATCACCAGCAAGCCGTCTATCACCCCCTCGACGAACTGGGTGGTCAGACTACGCTGCATGGTCTGGATCGAACCGAAGCGCGACACGATGTCGCCGAGGTGGCGCTTTTCGAACCACGGCAGCGGCAAGCGCATCAGATGGGCGAAGGCATTGCCCAGCCACTGGAAATTCAGGCTGGTGGCCAGCGCCGTCGTCGCCCAGGAGCGCACCGCGCCTATCAGGGTCTGCAGCAACACCAAGAGCAGGAAGCCTATGCCGAGCACGGTGATCAGGTTGCGGTCGGCCGCCACCAGCGCCTCGTCGACCACCCATTGCAGATAGAACGGCGCCGCCAGTGCGCACACCTGCAGCGCGATGCCCAGCAGCAGCAGCTGTCCCAACCCGTTCCCCAGGCCCTCCACCCTCCCCATCAGCGACAGCAGGCTGAACTCCAGCTTCTCCTTGGCCTGCTGGAAAGACGCGTCCGGCGACAGCTCCAGCGCCACGCCGGTGAAATGCTTGGACGCCTCGTCCATCGTCAGCCGGCGCTCGCCTATCGCCGGATCGTGAATGACGATGTGGCGGGCGGCCACCTGCTTCAACACGACGAAGTGGTTCATGTCCCAGTGCAGCACGCAGGGCAGTTTCAGCTGCGGCAGATGCTGCAGGTCCAGCTTCAGCGGCCGCGACGCCAGGCCCAGGCCCTGGGCCATCGCGATCAGGCTCTTCAGCGTCGAGCCTTTCAGCGATACCGAGAAGCGGCGGCGCATATTGGCCAGATCGATGTGATGGCCCCAATAGCCGGCCACCATGGCCAGGCTGGCCAGGCCGCATTCGGCGGCCTCGGTCTGCAGCAGCAGCGGCAGCCTGCGCCGGCCCCAGAATTGCAGCATCGGTTGCTGATGGCTCATCTCATGCCTTTCCGCTGATGCTGTAGAGCGGCTCCAGCACCCACTCGTACAATTTGCGTTTTTCCAGCAGCACGCTGGCGTCCAGCGCCATGCCCGCCTTCAACGACTGCGTCTGGCCGTAGGTGGTGACGTTCTGGCGCTCCAGCCTCACCCTGACCCGGTACATCTGCTCGCCGGAACCACCCTGGCCTCCGGGCAGATACAACTCCTCCGGCCGCAGCGCGCTGCGCGACACCTCGCGCACCGTGCCCTTGAACTGGCCGAACTTCTGATACGGATAGGCCTGGTAGCGGATCAACACCGCCATGCCCGGCTTGACGAAGCCGGCGGCGCGCGACGGCGCGTACAGCTCCGCCTCCAGCGGCGAGCCGGCCGGCGACAGATTGGCCAGCGTCTGGCCGGACGACACGGTCTGGCCGGCCTGGGCGGCGATGCCGCTGACCATGCCGGCCTGCGACGCCCTGACCAGCAGCTTGCGCTTGGCCTCGTTCTCGGTCAGGTCCTGTTCCAGCTCCGCCATGCCGCGCTGCGCGGCCGCCTCGTCGCGCTTGGCCTGCAACTGCAGATCGCCCAGGTCGGACAGCGCCGCGTCGTGGTCGCTCTGTACCGCGGCGCAGTTGCGCTGCAGATCGGCCAGCTTGGTCTGCTGGTCTATCACCTCGGCCTGCTTGTCCTGCAACGCGGCGGCGGAGATGAACTGCGACTCCAGCAGCTTGCGGTTGCGCTGCAGCGTTTCCTCGGCCAGCGCCACGCGCCGCCGCTGCAGGCCGATCTGCTCGTTCATCCGCTGCAGCTCGGCCGCCAGATCGTCTGCCTTGCGCCGCAGCGTCTCCTGTTTCTGCCTGGCCTGCATCCGCAGCATCGCCTGGTCGCCGGCCAGGCTGTCGCGCCGCGACTGCAGCAGCGCGGTGATCTCGCGGCCGGCGTCGCCGCGGGTGGCGCTCTCGCGCTCGTTGCCGAGCACGAACAGCACGTCGCCGGCCCGCACCTGCTGGCCTTCGCGCACCTTGACCTCGGCCACCACGCCGGATTGCGACGGCTGCACCCGGATCAGCCCCTGGCTGGGCAGCAGCACGCCCGACACCTGGGCCTTGCGGGTATAGCTGGCCAGCACGAAGAACAGCACGATGGCCACGGCGATCAACGCGAAAACGCCGGTCAGCCAGGCGAGGCTGGCCGGACGCAGCAGCATGATGCGACCATAGCGCCGGTCGGAGGCATGGGTCAGGGCGGCGGAACGAAAAAGTGACACGGATAGGGCGCCTTCGGTGGACACGCCGCGTCGCAGCATGCGGAGGTTCGACAATCTACCATTAAAGCCAATGTCATTTTAAGTGGCAACTGTCGCGACATATGCATTTGCGCGCATCCCGGTCCGGCACGCGTCCATGCATCCTCTTTCCTTCTTTAAATTCCGATCGCCGATCGTCTGCGTGGCACACTGTCTGTTAGGACAGTTCAAGCGCCGTCATTTCGGACACTTTCCGCCGACGCCATCGACGACAGGCAAGCTGGGCAAGGCTCGCTGACTTGTTGCGGGATACAGACAACCCGCCCCCATTCCGCCGCCACGGCTGATTCGTAGTCATCCGAGTTGTTCCTCCATTGATACCGTCCAATAGTGCACTGTCATCGATGGAATTATCCAATCCAGTCCAATCAATCAGCCACAACCAGGCTGCGCAGCTTCCATCCGGTGACGCGTCCGGGCCGCCAATCGACGGCCCTCACACCAGCGTAAGGAGAAGCAAAATGCAAACCGACAAGCAAGTGGAACAGGTCGAACAGGACGACCAGGAAATCGCCGACATCCTCGGCATCACCGTCCTGTCCCCGCTGGAAGAAAGCGCGGTCAGCGGCGGGCTGGAGCCCGTCCACACCGACGAAGACCACGTCCACGTTCACCCGAGCTAGGCCGGTCTTCCCGCCCCTGAGCCAGCATCAGGCGCCCGGCTCCGCCTGGAGTCCGGGCGTGCCTCATCGCTCGCCGCACGCCCAGCGACCACTTCGGAGAATCCATTCGATGGACAAGCACACCCCAAGCTTCAGCGACGCATGGTGGGATGGTTTTCTGCACGAATCCCGGCATCTGAACAATCCGGTCGTGTTCAAGGGCGCGCTCGACGAGAGCCGGGTCGCCGCCTTCCGGCAAGCGGTGCTGGAGTTGCTGGCCACGCGGGCCGGCCTGCGGCAAAGCCCCTACGGTTTTCGCGTATACGCGGCCGGCCGGCTGTTGAACCGCGACGAACTGGAACGCTTCTACGACTGCCCGCCCCAGGCTGGAGAAAGCCTGGAGGCATGGGGCGAGCGGGCGTTTCCCGGCACGCCGTACGGCATCATTCTCAATGCCGGAGAGAAATTCCATCACGAGCTTTCGCGCGAGATCGCGCTGATGCTGGCGCCGCTGTTCCAGAAAATCGGCCTGCCGCGGGACGGCGTCCAGTTCAGCATCTTCATCGGCAATTACGACAAGACGCCGCTGGGCATACACCAGGACCTTCGCGGCGAAAACGTCATCCACTTCCATGTCGGCCCCGGCGCCAAGACCATGTATCTGTGGGAGCCGGAACGCTACCGCCGGCTGACCGAGGAGGAGGGGATCACCAAACGCGACTTCGCCGCGCTGAAACCGCACGCCCGAACTTTCCATTTCGAGGCCGGTGACCTGTTTTTCATGCCGGAAGGCACTTTCCACATCGGCGCACAGGACGAGTTGTCGATCGGCATCACCGTCTGGCAATACACCCACAGCAACCAGGCGATGTTCAAGAACCTGCACGCCTTCCTGCTCAAACAGCTGGACGGCGAGCCGGACGACGCCATCGTCCACGACCCGTCGCCGCCGGACGACGGTGGCGCGCTGGAACCGATTCTCTCCGCTCGCCGGCTGCCGGAGGAGTACCGAGGCCGGGACTATGACCAGCTGATGCGCCTGGCCTACCTGGACTGGCGCCACTGCCTGGCCAGCAACGCCGGCTACCGCAGCCCGCCGTTCCCGCGGGAAAAAGAGGAAAACCTGACGCCCGCCGACTGGGTGCGCGCGGAAACGCCGTACCGCATCCTGACGCGCGAAACGATGCCGGGGCGGATGGCCGTCTACGTGCGCGGCAACAAGCTGGAAATGAACCGCCACCCCGGCCTGATCGCGATGCTGGACCGGCTGAACCAGGGCCGGAGCTGCGCCGTCGCCGAACTGCTGGGCCTGCTGGACCCGCGCTGGCCGGCCAAGGTGGGCCTGCATCTGCTGAACGAGCTGTTCCACTGGCGCGGCGTCCTCAAGACCGACCCGCCGTCGAACTGAGCCTTCGCCAACCCCAGCCAGGGAGCCCGGCATGCACCATTTCCGCGAGAGCGACACGATAGAGAATCCCCTCGCTCCGGCCCGCCTGCGTCGGCAATTCGACGCCGGCTGGTGGACCGATTTTCTCGCCCACAGCGAGCAGATGAGCCGGCCCTGCGTCTTCGCCGACGCGCTGGACGCCGGCCAGGCGCGCCTGATGCGCCGCCAGGTGCTGGACATCCTGGCCGAGCTAGGCCAGACGCACAAGGCGAAATACGGTTACCGCCTGTGGCTGGACGGCCGGCAGGTCGACGAGCTCGACGAGCACTTCGCCCTGCATCCGCTGCCGCACGAGGAGGTGGAAGACTGGGTGGGCCGCGCCTTCGGCGAACGCAAGTTCGGCATCATCCTGAACCGCGGCGAGAAGTTCAGCCCCGGCCTGTCCCAGGCGATCGCGCTCATAATGGAGCCGGCGCTGAAGATGATAGGCATGCCGACCGAGGGCATTCTGTTCACGGTGTTCATCGGCAACTACGACATGACGCCGCTGGGCATACACAAGGACTCGCCCGGCAAGAGCGTGATCCATTTCCACCTTGGACCGGGGCCGAAGACCATGTACACCTGGCGCGACGACGACTACGTCACCGCGCCCGGCGAGAAGCGCTGCAACAACATGAATATCGCCCCCCACCTGCCCAGCGCCGCGCACCATGCCTTCGGCGCGGGCCAGCTCTACTTCATGCCGGAAAACATGTTCCATCTGGGCATGCAGGACGAGCTGTCCATCGGCATCGCCTGCTGGTTCTACAACCGCTCCGATCACGATTTCGCCTGCGAGCTGCTGCACCGCGTCCGGGAAGCCCACCTGCGCCCGTCCGAGCGCATGCTGAAAGCCGACCGGCGGCCGGTGGACGACATCGCGACCGTCGAATCGGCGCTGTCGTTGCTGGCGCTGCCCGGCGGCGGCGATCTGCGCGCGCTGA
The DNA here is from genome assembly GCF_002848345.1 of Chromobacterium sp. ATCC 53434. Classification (NCBI taxonomy): domain Bacteria; kingdom Pseudomonadati; phylum Pseudomonadota; class Betaproteobacteria; order Neisseriales; family Chromobacteriaceae; genus Chromobacterium; species Chromobacterium sp. ATCC 53434. Next base: position 4,514,949 of record NZ_CP025429.1, read on the forward strand.
TGCGCGACGTCTACCGCGACCTGCGCTACTCGCTGTTCAGCAACGCCGGCTACCGCAACAGCCCGGTGCCGCGCGAGGACAAGCCCGAGATGCGGCCGGACAGCCGCGTCGTCGCCGAGGCGCCGTACCGGATGCTGTGCCGCCCGGCCGACGAGGCCGGCCGGCTGGCGCTCTATGTGCGCGGCACCAAGATCGCGCTCGGCAATTTCCCGGGGCTGGAAGCCATAGTCGACCGGCTGAACGGCGGCGGCAAATTCGCCGTCGAGGACATCGTCGCCATGGTCGACGATCCGCTGGCGGAGAAGAAGGTCCGCTATCTGCTAGGCCTGCTGCACCGTTACCGCGGCATCGCCGTCACGCCGCGCTGAGCGGCGCGACGACCATCCCGTCCTTCCCGACCACCCCATTCGGCTCGCCGCGCATGCGGCGATTATTTTTATTATTTATTTGACATTTTTTACTGTATTACCTATGACAAATAGTGCTGCGGATCATATCAGCAAAAACAAAGCGACAGGACGCCGGCTGCCAGCGCGGCAGCAAGCGACACGGAATGACCGCCCTCGGGCGGCAACGGCAAGGGCTGACCGTATTTTCAGCCCGCACACATAGAGGAAAAACCATGACCAACGAAAAACAGCTTGCTCAAGAACAAGACATCCAGGACTTTCTCGGCATGAAGGTTTTGACCCCGGCGGAAGAAGCCGACGTATCCGGCGGCAAGGTCACGGTTACCGTGACGGTTACCGTCACCGTCTCCGAGTAAGCTCCGCGAGCTTCTCGACCGGCCACGGCGTCCAAGCGGGCACCGTGGCCATGCTGCGGCACAAGCGCCTTGTGCCGCAGCATTTTTACCGGCGCGCGCGCCGCCGGCGATATCGAACAACCCGTTTCCATACCCCCGGGACGAACGGTCATGACGACAAGCATCACCGCCAGAGATGGCGACACTTTCGGACGCGCCTGGTGGCGGGACTTCATCGACCGGACCGATTCGCTGAGCCAGCCCATCGTGATCAGGGACCTGTTCCCGGCGGAACGGCTGGACTTCTATACCCGCAAGGTGCTGGAGGTACTCGCCACCGTCAAAACCACCCAATACGGCTATCGAGCGTTCGTCGACGGCCGCCAGTTGGGGCCGGCGGACATGGAGGACTTGTTCAAAAAGGTCCCGGAGGACGATGAAACGCTGGAAGCCTGGGCGCAGCGGGCATTCGACGGCAGGAACTTCGGCATCATCCTGAACAACAGCGACAAATTCAACGAAGCGCTGGCCAGCGACGTCGCCAGCTCGCTGGCGCCGTTCTTCGCCGAGATCGGCCATCCGCGCGGCGGCGTCCAGACCACGATCTTCATCGGCAACTACGACCAGACCCCGATCGGCATCCATCAGGACGATCGCGGCGAAAGCGTGCTGCATTTCCATGTCGGCCCGGCCGACAAGACCATGTATGTCTGGGACAAGGACGAATACGAGGCGCTGCTGAAGGACAAGAACTGGACCAAGAAGGACGTCGAGGCGCTGAAACCCTACGCGCGCGCCTATTCCTTCAGCGCCGGCGATCTGTACTACATGCCGGAAGGCACCTACCACCTCGGCGAGCAGGACGGGCTGTCGATAGGCATCACGATCTGGACCTACTGCCATACCGACGATCTGTTGGTGCAGAACCTGCACCAGCAGATGCTGAAGCAGATACCGGTCAAGAAAACCCCGGACTTCCATCACGACAACCGCCCGCTGGACGACACCAGCGGCCTGGACGACATCGTCAGGAAATACGCCGTCACCGACGAATGCAAGCATCTGAATTACGGCGACCTGCTCAGGGCGGCCTACCAGGACTGGCGCTACGGCATACACAGCAACGGCGGCTACCGCAACAAGCCTATGCCGCGCGCCGACGACGACAAGGCCGATTTTCAGCCCGGCGACCTGCTCCGGCTGGAGGCCCCGTACCGGATACTGATACGCGAATCGATCGCCACCGAGAAGATGTATCTCTACGTCCGCTGCGAAAAGATCGAGTTCCGCTATTTCGCCTGCCTGATCCCGTTCATCGAACGCATCAACCGCGGCGAAGCCGTCCGCGTCGACGCGCTGCTGGCGCTGCTGGATCCAAGCTGGCCACCGCGCATCGGGCTGCACCTGTTGAACGAGTTGTACCGCTGCCGGGGCGTGGCCAAGCTCTAAGAGCCTGTTTACGATCTTTTTACGAGCAGCGCAGGCCAGCCCTTCGGGACGGTTTTCTGCCGGCGCATGGCTTTGTCAAACGTCCCTTGCAGTGAGCGACACTGCCGCGGGCCGTTTTTCGTGCCCTGCATCCGGCAGAATACCGTCGATGCCGCAAAAAGATCGTAAACAGGCTCTAAGCGCCTGTTCTCAAGGCGTTTTGAGAATGGGCAGTTGGAGCCGGCTCCCTGTGTGGAGGGACCTCCGAACAAAGGGGGAAAGGGTGGCAAGCATTTTCGGTTCAAATGTCCGCCAATGTCCAAGGACTTGCGTTGAGAGCGCCTGTAAGTCGCCGCCAGCAACGCACCGCTACTTCACTCCCAGCCGCTCCATCCGGTACCTCAGCGAACGGAAAGTCAGGCCCAGCCGCTTGGCCGCCTGGGTGCGGTTGTAGCGGGTGGCGTCCAGCGCCTTGACGATGGCCTCGCGCTCGACGCGGTCCAGATAGTCCTGCAGCGGCTCGGCGCTGCCCGGCTCCGGCGCGTGCTCGGCCGGCGGCGTCAGTTGCAACTCGCCGCGGCCCAGCACCGGCCCGGAGGCCAGCGCCACCGCCCGCTCCAGGATGTTCTCCAGCTCGCGGAAGTTGCCGGGATAGGCGTAGTCCTGCAACGCTCTCAAGGCGTCGGCCGTCAGCTGCGGCGCGCCGTCGCCGCCGGCGTAGCGCCGCAGCAACCGCTGGGCGAACAAGGGAATGTCGTCGCGCAACTCGCGCAGCGGCGGCATTTTCAGCGGCAGCACATTCAGGCGGTAGTACAGGTCCTGGCGGAAGGCGCCGTCCTCGACCCCGGCCGCCAGGTCCCGGTGGGTGGCGCAGATGATGCGCGCGTCCACCGCCTCCTCCTGGCTGGCGCCCAGCCGACGCACGGCCTTTTCCTGGATCGCGCGCAGCAGCTTGACCTGCATCGCCAGCGGCAGCTCGGCCACCTCGTCGAGAAACAGCGTGCCGCCCTGGGTCTGCTGGAAGAAGCCGTCGCGGTCGGCGTCGGCGCCGGTGAAGGCCCCCTTGCGGCAGCCGAAAAACTCGCTCTCCATCAGGCTTTCCGGAATCGCGCCGCAGTTGACGGCGACGAAAGGCCGGCCGGCGCGCGGCCCCAGTTCGTGGATCAGCCGCGCCGCCTGCTCCTTGCCGGTGCCGGACTCGCCGCTGATGTAGACCGCCGCCTGGCTGCGCGCCAGCTTCTCCACCAGCCGCAACACGTCCCGTATCGCCGGCGATTCGCCCAACAGCCGCGGCTGCGGCGCCGGCCGGGCCGGCGACTCCACCCGCAGCGCCGACTTCACCAGGCTGCGCAGTTGCGCCAGGCTGACCGGCTTTTGCAGATAATCGAAGGCGCCGGCCTTCATCGCCCGCACCGCGTTGTCGGCGCTGCCGTAGGCGGTCAGCACCGCGATGGGCACGTCCAGGCCGGCCTCGCCGATATGGCGCACCACCTCCAGCCCCTCGCCGTCGGGCAGCCGCATATCAGTCAGCGCCAGATCGAAGGCGCCGGCCGCCAGCGCGCTGCGCGCCTCGGCCACGCTGCCGGCGCACACCGGCGCCAGGCCCATCTTGGCCAGCGTCAGTTCCAGCAGCTCGCGGATGTCGGGTTCGTCGTCGACGACCAGTACGCGCAACGGTGTCTTAGTCATAAGCCAGGTGACCGATCAGCCGGAACACGCCGCCAGGCGGGCTGTAATCGAGCCGCGCGTCGTTGGCCTCGGCCAGCTCGCGCGCGATGTACAGGCCCAGCCCGCTGCCGGCGCTGTCCGTGGTGAAGAAAGGTTCGAACAGGCGCGACTGGTCGGCCTCGGCCACGCCGGGGCCGTCGTCGATCACTCGCAGGATCAGGCAGTCCTCGGCGACGCCGGCCTGCAGCCGCACCGAACCGGGCCGCCGACTGCCGTGGCGCCAGGCGTTGGCCAGCAGATTGCCCAGCACCTGGGTCAGGTGGCCGCGGTCGAACAGCAGCCGGCAACCGGCCGGCGACTCGCAATGGATGGCGCCGGCCGCCTCCGGCTGCGCCATCGTGAAGTGTTCCAGCAGCTGGACCAGGAACGGCGCCAGCTCGATGGACTCGCGCTTGACGCGGTCGCGCCGGCCCAGCGTCAGCACGTCCTCGACCAGGCCGTTGATGCGCCGGCTGTTGTCCAGCATGATGCGCAACAGCCGCTGCCGCGCCGGATCGGCCTCGTCCTCGGCCAGCAGGTCGCCGGCGTGGCTGATCGCGGCCAGCGGATTGCGGATCTCGTGGGCGATGTTGGCGGTCAGCCTGCCCAGCGCCGCCAGCTTGATCCGCTTGGCCTCCTCGGCCATGTCGGCCATGTCGCGCATGAACAGCACCACGCCGCGCAACTCGCCGTCCGGCACCGGCACCGGCACCAGTCGCCCCACCAGCTGGCGGCCGCGCACGCTGTGCTCGACGAAGGTGGACAGCGCCGGATAGCCGTTTTCGCGCCAGCGCTGCACCAGGGGCAGCAGCTCCGGCAACAGCTGGCCGCGCTGCAGGCGGCTGAAGTAGCGCTCGGCCTGCAGATTGAACTGGCGCAGGTGGCCGCCCTCGTCCAGCACGACGACGGCGTCGCGCTGGCTTTGCAGGATCAGCTCGTTCAGGTGGTTGAGGTTGGCGATTTCGCCGCCGCGGCGCGCGGCCAGCGCCTCGGACGCGCGCGCCATCCGCCCCAGCTGCCAGGTGGCGATGGCGGTCATGAAGCAGGCCATCGCCAGCAGCGCGCTGTAGAACAGGTCTGACGAGCGGGCGGCGCCCATCTGGTATTCGACGCCGGCGTAGCCGAACAGCGTCAGCGTGGCGATGGCGGCGTAGAACAGCGCGTAGCGGCCCGAGGACAGCAAACCTGCGGTGGCGAGATAGGGCAGCAGCAGCAGGCCGAAGCCGCCGTGCAGACCGTCGTTCATCGCCATCAGCAGCACCATCATCGCGATGTCGGCGGCGATAGCCAGCGTCAGCTGCAGCGTGTGGCCCAGCCGGCCGTCGCGCAGCAGGAACCAGCCGGCCACCAGCGCCAGATAGACGACGGACCACAGGTAGAAGCGCGGTCCGCCGGCGATCAACGACTGGCCGTCGCTGCCGGACAGCAGCGACATCAGGAACAGGACCAGCAGCAGCAGGGCGCGGAAGCCGTTGACGAACAACAGCGCGGCGCGGGGCGAGAGGGCTTGCGGCTGGCCTGTCGGTCTCATCACATCGGCAACTCGCTGATCGCGCCGACCAGCCATTTCTTGGGCATCAACTTGCCCTTCTTGCCGCGCTTGCCGATGAACTCCTCGAGCGGCAGCTTCTCGTCGGCTGTCTTGCCGCGCACCGAGGTGGTGGACAGCAGCGCCCTGGCTCCGGCCACCAGGCCGATGGCCGTCATGCGCGCGCCGTCGTCCAGCGCCATCAGCATCAGGCCGCGGCCCTTGGCCAGTTCGCGCAGCTCGTTCGCCGGGAAGGCCAGCAGCCGGCCGCTGTCGCTGGCGGCCACCAGTTGCAGGCCGTCCAGGCCGGCGCCCTGCGGCGCCGCCACCGGCGCCAGCACCGTCTCGCCGGCGTCCAGCGTGATGAAGGCCTTGCCTGCCTTGACCCGGCCGGCCATGTCGCCGATCTTGGCGATGAAGCCGTAGCCGCCGCTGCCGGCGACGACGAAGCGGTCCTCGTCGCGGCCGGAAATCAGCTGCGCCGGCTTGGCGCCATCCTGCAAGTCCACCAGGCTGGCCACCGGCACGCCGTCGCCGCGGCCGGTCGGCACCGTCGCCGGATCGATGGTGTAGGCGCGGCCGTTATGATCGAGCACGATGGCCGACCACACGGTGCGCGTCTCCACTGTCGCCGCCAGCGCGTCGCCGTCCTTGAAGCTCAGCGTTTCCAGTTCCAGATTGTGGCCGACGCGGGCGCGGATCCAGCCCTTCTGCGACAGGATCAGCGTCACCGGCTCGTCGGCGGTGGTCTGGGTCAGCACCGCGCGCTCGGCGGCCTTGATCTCGCTGCGGCGCTTGTCGCCATACTTGGCGGCGTCGGCCTGGATCTCGTCGCGGATCAGCTTGGTGAGCGCATTCGGCGTATCCAGGATATGGCGCAGGCCCTCGCGCTCCTCGCGCAATTCGGACAGCTCCTTTTCCAGCTTGAAGCCTTCCAGCCGCGCCAACTGGCGCAGACGGATTTCCAGGATGTCCTCGGCCTGGATCTCGGTCAGGCCGAAGGCCTTGATCAGGTCCGGCTTCGGCTCGTCCGACTCGCGGATCACGCGTATCACTTCGTCGATGTGGATGAAGGCGATCATCCGGCCTTCGAGAATGTGGATGCGCTTGTCGACCTGGGACAGGCGGTGCGCCAGCCGGCGGGTGACCGTCGTGCGGCGGAAGTCTATCCACTCGGTGAGGATGGGCTTCAGGCCCTTCTGCCCGGGGCGGCCGTCCAGGCCTATCATCACCAGGTTCAGCGAGGCGTTGCCTTCCAGGCTGGTCTGCGCCAGCAGCGTGTTCATGAATTCATCAGGATCCTGGCGGCTGGACTTCGGTTCGAACACCAGCCGCACCGGACATTCGCTGTCGGACTCGTCGCGGACGCGGTCCAGCAGGTCCAGCATCAGCTTCTTCAGATTCTGCTGGTCCTGCGACAGCTGCTTCTTGCCGGCCTTCAGCTTCGGATTGGTCGCCTCCTCGATCTCGGCCAGCACCTTCTGCGCCGACGAGCCGGGCGGCAGCTCGGTGACGATGGCGCGCCACTGGCCGCGGGCCAGCTTGTCCACTTCCCATTTGGCGCGCACCCGCACGCTGCCCCTGCCGGTTTCATAAGCGGCGCGGATGTCGGCGGCCGGCGTGATGATCTGGCCGCCGCCGGGGAAGTCCGGCCCGGGGATGTATCGCATCAGGCCGTCGGTGTCGAGCGAGGGGTCGTCCAGCAAGGCCACGCAGGCGGCGGCGACCTCGGTCAGATTGTGCGGCGGGATTTCGGTGGCCAGGCCCACGGCGATGCCGGAAGCCCCGTTCAGCAACACCATGGGCAACCGGGCCGGCAGCAGCGACGGCTCTTCGAAGGCGCCGTCGTAATTGGGCACGAAGTCCACCGTGCCCATGTCGATCTCGGACAGCAGCAACTCGGCGATGGGAGTCAACCGCGCCTCGGTGTAACGCATCGCCGCCGCGCCGTCGCCGTCGCGCGAGCCGAAGTTGCCCTGGCCGTCGATCAGCGGGTAGCGCAGCGTGAAGTCCTGCGCCATCCGCACCAGCGCCTCGTAGGCCGAGCTGTCGCCGTGCGGGTGATACTTACCCAGGATTTCGCCGACCACCCGCGCCGACTTCACCGGCTTGGCGCCATGGACCAGGCCCATGTCGCGCATCGCGTACAGGATGCGGCGCTGCACCGGCTTCTGGCCGTCGGCCACTTCCGGCAGCGCGCGGCCCTTGACCACGCTCATCGCGTATTCCAGGTAGGCCCGCTCGGCGTAGAGGTCGAGCGGAATCCAGTCGCCGGCGGCGGCGTCCGGCGCCGACGGCGGCGGTGGCGTGAGGTCGCCGGCAGGGCCCGGCGGGGCGAAGAGATCGTGATCGTTCATGTTTTCTTGCTGTCTTGATCTGGATTGAGGCGCGCGGCTGCAGCCGATGGTATAGCATCTCCGACGACCGCGACCGGAATGGAGGAATTCTACTATGGCAAACAGGATAGCGTGGCACTGCCACGGTTTCGACGGCTTCAAGCCGCATGCGCTGTATCAGGTATTGCAACTGCGCGACCGCGTTTTCGTCGTGGAGCAGCAATCGATTTACGGCGATGTCGACGGTGTCGACACCCATTGCCTGCATCTGTCCGGCCGCGACGACGCCGGCCGGCTGCTGGCCTACGCGCGGCTGATCGCGCCCGGCGACAAATACCCGGACGCCGCCGCCGTCGGCCGGGTGGTGGTGGCGCCGGAAGCCCGCGGCCAGGGCCTGGGCAAGGCGCTGATGGCTCAGGCTGTGGCGCAGTGCCAGGCCCACTTCCCGGACGCGGCCATCATGCTGTCGGCCCAGCTGGACGCCAGCGCGCTGTATGCGTCCTTCGGTTTCGAGCCGGTGTCCGAGCCGTACGACGACGGCGGGATACTGCATCTGGACATGAGGCGGGCGCGGCAGCAATGAAAACAGCCGCCTGGAAGGCGGCTGTCTTTTGCTGACCCGGCTATCAGAACTTGTAGTTGACGTTCAGATAGTAGGTGCGGCCCCACAGGTCGGTGTCGCTGCCGGAGAAGGTGCCCGGCGTCGAGGTGTTGGTGAAGTACGGCGGCGTACGGTTGCCGACGTTCTTCACCCCGCCGCCTATCTTCAGCTTCTTCAGCGGAGAGATGGTGAAGTCCACGTCGAAGGCGGTATAGGACGGAATCCGCGCGGACTTGCCCTGCAGCGAGCCGGTCGGGGAAATCGCCGTCTCCAGGTTCTTGAAGCCGGCGTAGCTGCGCGCGGTCATGCCCACCGAATACTTGTCATAGCTGTATTCGGCGGTGAACACGTTCTTCCAGCGCGGCTGGGCGGCATAGTCCAGCTCTTCCAGCCAGGGATCGCTAGCCAGCTTGTGGTCCTTGAAGCTCAACAGGTGGCTGTGCTGGTTTTCCAGCTTCAGCTTGCCGTAGCTGCCCAGCGACCAGTCGTAACGCAGATCGATGTCGAGGCCCGAAGTGCTCAGGCCGCCGGCGTTCTGATACGGCGTGTTCACGTAGTCGATATCGCCCAGCACGCCGGGACCGGCCGGCTTGCGGACGATGGCGCCCGGGTATTTGGCCGGATTGGTGACCACGTCCTCGAGGTCGACGGCGTTGATGACGTTCTTCTGGTTGATGCGATAGAAGTCCACCGACGCGAACAGATCCTTCACCGGCTGCAATACCACGCCCAGGCTGAAGCTGTCGTTGGTCTCCGGCTGCAGGCCCGGATTGCCGCCGCTGACGATCTTGGTGCTGCTGGCCGGGCACTTGTTGGCCGGAATGCCCTGCTGGGCGCACTGGTCGTAATCCTTCACCGAACCGTAGGCGGTGCGGGTCAGGTTCAGCTGGGTGAACGACGGCGCCTTGAAGCCGGACGTCGCCGAGCCGCGGAACATCACTTCCTTGATCGGCCGGTACGAGAAAGCGACCTTCGGATTGATGGTGTTGCCGAAGTCGCTGTAATGGTCGCCGCGCAAGGCCAGCTGCACTTCCAGGTTCTTGGCCAGCGGCAGGTTGAATTCGCCGTAGGCGGCGAAGATGCTGTGGCTGGCGTCCAGATAGCTCTGCGGCGCGGAGTTCATCACCAGGCCTTGCTGGCTGTTCATGTCCGGCGTGCTGACCAGGGTCTCGCGCCACCACTGGATGCCGGTGGCGAAGCCGGCGGCGCCGCCCGGCAGCTGGAACAGCTCGCTCTTAGACGCCTTCAATTCCAGGGCCTGCAGGCTGGTGGACGCCTTGTTGACGTCGTAGGCCTGGTACGGCGCCAGGCTGGAAGCCGGATTGCCGTGGAGGAACGGATTGTAGGTCGGGCCGTTCGGATTGCCGGTGCCCAGCGAATCCTCCAGCGAGCTCAGGTAGTCCTGGTTATTGTTGGTGACATTGTTGCCGCTGAGGTTGACGGACGCGTCGAAATCCCAGTCCTTCAGCGTCGTCGAATAACCGAGCACGGCGTGGTAGGTGTTGCTGGTGGCCTCGCGATCGCGGCCCCAGCCTTCGTTCAGGCCGCGATAGATCGTGATGTTGTCGACGCCGGGCTTGAAGCCGGGATTTTGCTTCAGAAGGTCATTGATCAGCTTCTGGTCGGTCGGGTAGGCGGCGTCGCCCGGGGCCAGCGTGATCGCGTTGAGGAAGTTGCTGCCGCCTTGCAGATAAGTCTTGGTCTGGTTGAAGCCCAGCTCGGCGTAGACCTGGCTGTCCGCGTCCAGCTTCTTCGTCAGCACCGACAGCACGCCGTAGCGGGTGGTGCGCGGCGAGACCTGGGCGTCGACGCGGTCATAGTCGATCGGGCAGATGGTCTGCCCGGTGGACTTGGTCACCAGCGGCAGCGGACAGTAAGGCATCGCGGTGTACTGCGATTTCGGGCTGGTGCGCCAGCCGCCCCAAGTGCTCAGATAGCGGTTGTCGTCGCCGCCGTAGCGACGGAAGTCCCGGCTCTTGATCGCGTCGTGCTTGCTGTAGAACACCGGCTCGCGATGGTAGGCGTCGAACGAGAACAGCGCGTTGTAGCCGTCCTTGTCCAAGTCGCCGGTGCCGGCCGACACGCCGGCCGCCTGCTCGGCGCCGTCGCCGGCCGAGGTCTGGCCGTATCGGGCGTAGCTGTCCACGCCCTGGTAATTGCGTTTGGTCTTGAAGTTGATCACGCCAGCGACCGCGTCGGAACCGTAGATCGCAGAAGCGCCGTCGCGCAGGATTTCGACCGATTCGATGACCGACAGCGGCAGCGTGTTCAGGTCGGTGAAGGAGTCAGTGCCGCTTTCCAGCTGGGCATAGGTGGCCAGACGGCGACCGTTCAGCAGGACCAGCGTGTATTTGGCGTCCATGCCGCGCATGCTGGCATGGGCCGCGCCGGGCACAAAGCTGGTGCTGCTGGTGCCGGAAGTGACGCTGGAGATCGCGGTCAGGTTATCCAGCAGCTGGATGACCGTCGACGCCCCGGTCTTGGCGATGTCCTCTTTCTTCAGGACCTCGACCGGCAGTGCGCCCTGCGTATTGATTCGCTTGATGTTGGAACCGGTGATGGTCACCCGTTCCAGTTGATTGTCATTTCCATCGGCGGCGTGCGCGCAGCCGCTCCCCAGCAGGCCGATGGCGGCGATCGCCTGGGCCAGGACAGTGATTCTCATCTTGTTTCCCTTCGTTCATCACGATGCTCGCGCTGCATGGGCGCAAGTCTGCTCCGGCGTCGTAATCTTTCTGAAACACGCGCCAGGGTAATGAAGTTGGCATTAAATGATGCCCTCGGCAACTTTATTGCCAGCGCGGTTCGACGAAGGGTTGGCCGAACCGTTGAAAACAATTTGTTAACGTTTTGATTACGATTGTGTTTTTTTGTTAATTCGCGCCGCGACAATATTTTGTTCGTGTATCAACGACACAACAACCGCGCGGCCGGCAGGCCGTTCCGCCGGGCTTCGGCGCCGCGACCGCCATGCCCGGCGGGACGCCGCCGATGACTTAGGCTAGAATGTCCTGTTTTCGTCTGCGGCGTTTCCGCCCATGCATCTGCTTGCCTTCGGACTCAACCACCACACGGCTCCGCTGTCGATACGGGAAAAGCTGGCCTTTCCGGCCGAGACCCTGCCGCGCGCGCTGGACAGCCTGGTGGCGTCGCAGGCCGCGCGGGAAGCGGCCATCGTTTCCACCTGCAACCGCACCGAGATCTATTGCAGCAGCCCGGACCCGCGCGCCGCGCTGGACTGGCTGTGCCGGTTTCACGGTCTGAGCCAGGCGGAGATCGAGCCCTATCTGTACCGGCTGGAGGCGGCCAATGCCGCGCGCCACGCGTTCAGGGTGGCTTCGGGACTGGATTCGATGGTGCTGGGCGAGACGCAGATCCTGGGCCAGCTGAAGGACGCGGTGCGCAGCGCCGAGCACGCCGGCACGCTGGGCACCTTGCTGAACGGCCTGTTCCAGCGGACCTTCGCGGTGGCCAAGGAAGTGCGGTCCAACACCGCGGTCGGCGCCAGTTCGGTGTCGATGTCGGCGGCGGCGGTCAAGCTGGCCGAGCAGATTTTCCCGTCCATCGCCGAGTTGAACGTGCTCTTCGTCGGCGCAGGCGAGATGATAGAACTGGTGGCGACCCACTTCGCCGCGCGCAATCCGTCCTGTATCACCGTCGCCAACCGCACGCTGGAACGCGGCCAGCGGCTGGCGGAGCAGTTCGGCGGCAACGCGGTGACGCTGGCCGAGCTGCCGGAATCGCTGTCGCGCTACGACGTGGTGGTCACCTCCACCGCCAGCCAGCTGCCCATCATAGGCAAGGGCATGGTGGAGCGGGCGATCAAGGCGCGCCGCCACCGGCCGATGTTCATGCTGGACCTGGCCGTGCCGCGCGACGTGGAGCTGGAAGTGGGCAAGCTGGACGACGTGTTTCTGTACAGCGTCGACGACATCGCCGGCATCGTCGAGGTCGGCAAGGAGGCGCGGCAGAACGCCGCCGCCGAGGCCGAGACCATCATACAGGCCCGCGTCGCCGAGTTCAGCGACTGGCTGAAGAAGCGCGAGACGGTGCCGCTGATCCGCGCCTTGCGCGACGAGGCCGACCGCACGCGCCGCCACGCGCTGGAAGGCGCGCTGAAACAGCTGGCGCGCGGCGAGGCGCCGGAAAAAGTGCTGGAGGCGCTGTCCGTCCAGCTGACCAATAAACTGATGCACCCGCCAACCCAGGCCTTGTCCTCGGGCAGCGGCGCGGAGCACGACGCGCAGGTGCAGGCCATCGCGCGGCTTTACCGTTTACATCCGGAGTCGTAATGAAAGCGTCTATCGCAGCCAGGTTGTCGCAGCTGGCTGACCGTCTGGAAGAGGTGACCCACCTGCTGGCCAGCGAAACGGCCACCCAGGACATGGAAGCCTTCAGGAAACTCACCCGCGAGCACGCCGAGCTGACGCCGGTGGTGGAGACCTTCGCCGCCTATCGCCGCTGCGAGGGCGACATCGCCGCCGCCGAGGAAATGCTGGCCGATCCGGAAATGAAGGAATTCGCCCAGGCCGAGATCGCCGACGGCAAGGACAAGCTGATCGCGCTGGACGTGGAGCTGCAGAAACTGCTGCTGCCGAAGGATCCGAACGACGACAAGAACATCTTCCTCGAAGTACGCGCCGGCACCGGCGGCGACGAGGCGGCGCTGTTCGCGGCCGACCTGTTGCGGATGTATACCCGTTACGCCGAGCGCAACCGCTGGCAGGTGGAGATCGTGTCCGCCAGCGAGTCCGACCTCGGCGGCTACAAGGAAGTCATCGTCCGTCTGGTCGGCCAGGGCGCGTACTCGCGGCTGAAATTCGAGTCCGGCGGCCACCGCGTGCAGCGGGTGCCGGCCACCGAGACCCAGGGCCGCATCCACACCAGCGCCTGCACGGTGGCGGTGATGGCCGAGGCCGACGAGATCGCCGAGGTGGTGCTGAACCCGGCCGACCTGCGCATCGACACCTTCAGGGCCAGCGGCGCCGGCGGCCAGCACATCAACAAGACCGACTCGGCGGTGCGCATCACCCACTTGCCGACGGGGATTGTGGCGGAGTGTCAGGACGGCCGCTCGCAGCACGCCAACAAGGCCAGCGCGATGCAGGTGCTGGCGGCGCGGATCTACGACATCCAGCTGCGCGAGAAGAACCAGAAGGAGGCGGCCGAGCGCAAGAGCCTGATCGGCTCCGGCGACCGCTCCGAGCGCATCCGCACCTACAACTACCCGCAGGGCCGGATCACCGACCACCGCATCAACCTGACGCTGTACAAGCTGGACTACGTGATGGACGGCGACCTGGTCGAGCTGACCGACTCGCTGATCGCCGAGCAGCAGGCGGAACTGCTGGCGGCGCTGGGCGACTGAGCGATCGCCGCGGGCCGGCGTCAGAATCATCGTCAGAAGAATCCGGGCCGCGCTTGCGCGGCCTTTTCTTTCGCCCGCTACAAGGTCCGCAGATAGGCCAGCGCCGCCTTGACGTCGTCGGCGCTCATCGTCTTCAGGATTTCCTGCATCTCCATCGCCGCGTCCGGCTGCGGCGCGTCCGACACCTGCATGCGCCGCGCCAGATAGGCCGCGTGCTGGCCGGCCAGCCTCGGCGCGGAACCGCCCTCGCCCTTGTCGCCGTGACAGCTGAAACAGGGCGGCGTGCCGGCCGCCAGATTGCCCTCGGCGTACAGCTTGCGCCCGGCCGCCAGCAAGGCCGGATCGGCGGCCGCGGCCGGACGGGCCGGCGCCGGCGGACGCGCGGCGAAATAAGCGGCGACGGCGCTAACGTCGTCGTCCTTCGTCAACGCGGCCAGCGCCGCCGCGTGGGCGCCGCCGTCGGCGCGCTGACGCTGCCGGAACGCCTGCAACTGTTGCGCGATATAGCCGGCCTGCTGGCCGGCCAGCCGCGGCGCCGGACCAGGGCCGTTACCGTCGGCGCCGTGGCAGCTGGCGCACAGCTGGATCTGGGCCGGCGCCGCGAACGCGGCCGGCGCCAACGCCGCCCCTCCCAGTGCGATCAGAAGCATGAATTTCATCGGAATCCTCCACCCTGTCGAATATGCATAAGGTATAGCCAAACGCCGCCATTCTACCGCTGGCGGAAACGCCAGCGCCTAGCCGCTGCCGGCCGGCTGTGGGACAATCGCGCACAGCCGGGCCTGCGCCCGGCTATGCTTTTTGAACCACCGCCCGGATTTCACGCACCATGTCTGCCAGCTCCCTGCGCGTGCTGTCGCTCATCCCGCCGATGACGCAGCTGAACACGCCCTACCCGTCCACCGCCTATCTGACCGGCTTCCTGCGCTCGCGCGGCGTGACAGCCTTCCAGGAGGACCTGGCGCTGGCGCTGGTGCTGCGGCTGTTCTCCAAAGCCGGCCTGGCCACGCTGCGCGAGCACGTGCACCGCATCCCGATGCGCCAGCGCAGCGACTGCATGATGCAGTTCGACATCTCCTACGAGCGCTACGCCGCGACGGTGGACGCGGTGATCGGCTTCCTGCAGGGCCGCGACGCCACGCTGTCCTACCGCATCGCCGGCCGCAACTACCTGCCGGAAGGTCCGCGCTTCGCCTCGCTGGACGTCTACGTCGACCCGGACGATCCGGACGGCGGCGACCCGCTGGCCTGGGCCTTCGGCGCGCTGGGCACCCAGGACCGCGCCCGCCACCTGGCCACGCTGTATCTGAACGACGTCGCCGACGTGCTGCGCGAGGCGGTGGACCCGCGCTTCGAATTCGTCCGCTACGCCGAATCGCTGGCCTTGTCGCAACCGAGCTTCGAGCCGCTGGCGCGCGCGTTGGCGGCGGCGCCGAACTGGGTCGACGACACGCTGGACGCGCTGACGCGCGAGGCGATGGACAGGCACCAGCCGCAGCTGGTGCTGATCTCGGTGCCATTTCCCGGCGCGGTGTACGCGGCCTTCCGCATCGCCCAGACCATCAAGCGCCACTGGCCCGAGGTCAAGACCTGTCTGGGCGGCGGCTACGCCAACACCGAGCTGCGCGAGCTGGCCGAGCCGCGGGTGTTCGACTACTTCGACTACGTGACGCTGGACGACGGCGAGCGGCCGCTGCTGGCCTTGATGGAGCACATCGAGGGCCGGCGCGGCGCGAGCCGGCTGGTGCGCACCTTCCTGCGCCAGGACGGCGCGGTGCGTTATGTGAACATGCAGGAGGCCGACGTGCCGTTCTCCGAAGTGGGCACCCCCACCTGGGACGGCCTGCCCATCGACCGCTATCTGTCGCTGCTCGACATGCTGAACCCGATGCACCGGCTGTGGAGCGACGGCCGCTGGAACAAGCTGACCATCGCCCACGGCTGCTACTGGAAGAAGTGCAGCTTCTGCGACGTAACGCTGGACTACATCTCGCGCTACGAGACGGCGTCGGCCGAGCTGTTGGTGGACCGCATCGAAGCCATCATCGCCGAGACCGGCCAGACCGGCTTCCACTTCGTCGACGAGGCCGCGCCGCCGAAAATGCTGAAGGCGCTGGCCGAGGAGCTGCTGCGGCGCAAGGTGTCGATCTCCTGGTGGGGCAATATCCGCTTCGAGAAGTCGTTCACGCCCGAACTGGCCCAGTTGTTGGCCGAATCCGGCTGCATCGCCATCTCCGGCGGCCTGGAGGTCGCGTCGGACCGGCTGTTGAAGCTGATGAAGAAGGGCGTGTCGGTGGAACAGGTGGCGCGCGTCACCCACGGCTTCGCCGAGGCCGGCATCCTGGTGCACGCCTATCTGATGTACGGCTTCCCGACCCAGACGGTGCAGGATACGGTGGACGCGCTGGAATACGTGCGTCAGCTGTTCGACAACGGCTGCATACAGTCCGGCTTCTTCCACCGCTTCGCCTGCACCGTGCACTCGCCGGTGGGCCAGAACCCGGAGGAGTACGGCGTCAAGCTGGTGCCGCTGCCGGCAGGCGATTTCGCCAAGAACGACATCGGCTTCATCGACCCGACCGGCACCGACCACGAACTGATGGGCAAGGGGCTGAACAAGGCGCTGTACAACTTCATGCACGGCATCGGCCTGGACGGCGACGTGCGCGGCTGGTTCGACGCCCGCGTGCCCAGGCCCAAGGTGCCGCAGCACTTCATCGAGCGCGCGCTGTACCAATGAGGCGGCGCTCCCCAAGCGCCGCCGGCCGTGCCAGAATGGCGGATTGAGATTCCGCCGCGAGCAATGCCATGGCCTTGAAATACCACGTGATCCCGGTCACCCCGTTCGCCCAGAACTGCAGCGTGCTGTGGTGCGACGCCAGCGGCAAGGCCGCCGTCGTCGACGCCGGCGGCGATATCGGACGCATCCAGGCCTGGATAAGCGGCCAGGGTCTGACGGTGGAGAAGCTACTGCTGACCCACGGCCACATCGACCACGCCGGCGGCGCCGCCGCGCTGGCCGACAAGCTGGGCGTCGAGATAGAAGGACCGCAGCGCGCGGAAAGCTTCTGGCTGGACCAGCTGCCCACCCAGGGCCAGATGTTCGGCTTCCCGCCCAGCCCGCCGCTGACGCCGCAGCGCTGGCTGGAGGAGGGCGACGCCGTCACCGTCGGCGACGAGACGCTGGACGTGATCCACTGCCCCGGCCACACGCCGGGCCACGTGGTGTTCCACAGCCCGGCTGCCAAGGTGCTGGTGGCCGGCGACGTGCTGTTCCAGGGCTCGATAGGCCGTACCGACTTCCCGATGGGCAACCACCAACAGCTGATAGACGCGATCCAGCAGAAGCTGTTCGTGCTGCCCGACGACACCGTGGTCATCCCCGGCCACGGCCCGTTCACCACCATAGGCGCGGAGAAGCGCGGCAATCCCTACGTCGCCGATCCGCGCTACCGCTGATGCCGCCCGAGTTCGCCCGCCGCGTGCTGGCGCTGTTGGCCGAAGTGCCGCCGGGCCGCGTCACCACCTACGGCGCGCTGGCCAAGATGGCCGGCTATCCGCGCCACTCGCGCCATGTCGGCAAGCTGCTGGGCAATCTGCCCGAGGGCGTCGCCGCGCCATGGTACCGGGTGCTGGGCGCCGGCGGCCGGCTGTCGCGTCCCGGCAGCCACCACGCCGACTGGCAGCGGCTGCAGTTGGAGGAGGAGGGGGTGGAATTCAATGCCAGCGGCAAAGTGGACCTGAGGATTTTCGGCTGGCCCGACCAGATGGTTTGACCTGAAACAAACCGGAAACCGGCGCGCGCTCAGATACTTATCTTCACGTAGAGAGATTTCCATGTGGCATTTGAGCAACAAAATGTAATTTATTTGTCATTTCGCTACAACAAAGCAAATAATCTTTGCAGAAAAGCGACAGAAGCATGACAAATTGTTTGCACAAGGCCATTTCTACGTCTAATCTGCGCGCGCTCGCCGACGCCTTGTCGGACGGTTACTACATGAAAATAGTCTGGTGAAACAATGAAAACTCGCAAGTCGCTGCTGGCCCTTTCCCTGTTGGCCGCCTCCGCTCTGGCTCACGCCGGCGGGGAATACTCTTTCGCAAACGTTAGCGCCAACTGGCTCGACTGGTCGGACCGCACCACCGAACAAAGCGGCAAGCGCGATTTCGGCTACCTGGAAGCGGAAGGTGGCATGGGCGCCAAGTGGGGCGAGGTGTACGGCTTCTTCGACTTGGAAAACCCGGGCAAGAGCAACAACGGTACCGGCACCAAGGACCGCCGTTACACCACCAAGGTAATTGGCCGCTACAATCTGGCCGAAGTCGGCGGTGTGCCGGTGCAACTGTACGCCCACATCTACGACACCCGCGGCAACGAGTTCTTCACCCAGAACCGCGTACTGGGCCTGGGCACCGACCTGAGCTTCGGCGCGCTGAACATCAAGCCCTTCTTCGGCGTGCACAACGAACTGGATTCGTTCGGCGTGGGCTCCGGCTACAACGGTTTCATGACCGGCTACGTGCTGCTGTACCCGTTCCAGGCTTTCGGCCAGAACCTGATGATCTCGCAATGGCATGAGACCGAATTCAATCGCCAGGACAAATTCACCGGCGCATACAAGAGCGGCGACCGCCCGCGCGTAGGCCAGAACGGCGCCGTCGCGCTGTGGTGGACCCCGACCAAGGCGATCACCACCGGCATCCAGTACCGCTACGCCGACCAGAAGCTGGGCAGCACCGCGTACCAGAACGCCGTGATCTACTCGATCAAGTACAACATCAAGTAATTGATGGACTGTCCGTCCGACAGGACGGATCGGCGGCTCTGCCGCCCTTGCACACCCCCGCTTACGCGGGGGTTTTGTTTTTCCGGCCTCAGCCGGCGCGGCTCTCCACCCGGTCGCGGCCGCCGGCCTTCGCGCGGTACAGCATCTCGTCGGCCTGCTGCACCAGGCTGATGGCGTCGTCGGCGGTCGCCAGCGAGCTGATGCCGACGCTGAAGGTCTGGCGGAAGGCGCGGCTCTCGGCGCGCTGCTCGATCTGGCCGAAGTCCCGCCGCAGGCTGTCCATCATCTGCCGCGCCTTATCCGGCGGCGTGCCCGCCAGCACGATGGCGAACTCCTCCCCGCCATAGCGGCCGACCAGATCGGTGCGGCGCAGCCTCTCTTTCAGGAAGCGGGCCAGATTGAGCAGCACCTGGTCGCCGGCCTGATGGCCGTAGGTGTCGTTGATGGCCTTGAAATAATCGAGATCCAGCATCGCCAGCGACAGCGGCTTGGCCTCGCGCTGCGCGCGCAGCACGGCGTTTTCCAGCTGACCATGCAGATGGGAGTGGTTGAGCAGCCCGGTCAGGCTGTCGTTGGCGATATACGAGCGCAGCTTGCGGTAGCGCCGCGCGCGGTTGATCACCGTCACCACCAGCTCCTCCGGCGCCACCGGCTTGGTCAGAAAGCCGTCTATGCCCAGCGTCAGCGCGTCCAGCTGCACCGCCTGCCGCTTCTCCACCGACAGAAAGACGATGGGAATGCCGTCCAGCAGCCGCTGCTGGCGTATCACCTTGGCCAGCTCGATGCCATTGCACTGCGGCATGTACATGTCCATCAGGATCAGGTCGGGGTTCAGCCGTTCGATCAGCTCCGGCACCTTCTCCGGGTGGGTCTCGCTACAGGCCTCGACGCCGTGCTCCGACAGCACCCGGGTGTACAGCCCGGCCAGCGAGGCCATGTCCTCGACGATCAGCACCCGGAGCGGATCGCGCCGCTCGCCGATATCGCCGAAGCTCAGCAGATCCACCAGCCGGTTGACCTGCAGCGGCCAGTCGAGAAAGCCGCAGGCGCCGAGACGCACCGCTTCCAGCCTGGCCGGGAAATCGCGCCGCGGCGAGGTCAGCACCAGCGGACAGCTGCTGCTGATCGCCGGCGCCAGCTGCACGATGGGATCGCCTCCGGCGAACTCGGTGAAGGCCACCACGGCCGCCGGCGTCGCCGCCTGCAAGGCGCGGGCCAGCTTGGCCGCCTGCGACAGCATCGTCGCCTCGAAGCCGAAGCAGGCCAGCTGCCGCTGCAAGGAGCCGGCGTCCAGGTCCGGCGGCAGCCACATATACAGCCTGGCGTTGCCGTCGGCCGACGCCGGCGACGCGTCCAGGCCGGCGACGCCGGTCTGCCTCTCCATCAGCCCCAGTTGGCTGACGATGCCCAGATGATGGCGCAGCAGGCCATAGCGTTGCTGTTCCGACGGCGGCGCCTGCGGCTGTTGCAGCCATTGCTGCAGCAGCCCCGCCAGCGTCCGGGCCTCGGCGGCGATGTCGCCGAGACCGACGCCCAGCACCAATTCCTCCAGCCGCAGCACCAGCGACAACAGGTGGGCGGCCAGAGGCTGCTCCCAGCGCGACACCAGCATATAGCCGATGCGGTCGATTTCCCGCGCCAGATGGACGCGCTGGCCCGGATGGATGGGCACGGTCTGTTTCATCGCGTGGCGTTTCCGTTTCGCGGCCGCCCTCCCCGCCGGGCGCTGCAAGTTTATGACGCCGACGGCCGGGGCTAACTGCTATAATCCGCCCTTAAATTCAACGGCCTGGCATGTTTTGATGAACGTTTTTTACGAAGAAAGCGGTAGTTTCAAGGTCGGCAGCATCGTCGCGCGCAGCGACGCCAGCCTGCAGGTGGACACCCAGCACGGCAAGCGCGCCAAGCTCAAGAGCGCCAACGTCCTTCTGGAGTTTAGCTCTCCGCTGGCCGATTTTCTGCCGGCGGTGGAGCGTCTGTCGGCTGACATCGATCTCGACTTCCTGTGGGAATGCTGCCCGGAGGACGAGTTCGCCTACCAGGAGCTGGCCGCCGATTATTTCGGCCACGAGCCGTCCGCCGCCGAGGCCGCCGCGCTGATCAACCGGCTGCACGGCGCGCCGATGTACTTCTACAAGAAGGGCAAGGGCCGCTACAAGAAGGCGCCGCAAGAGGCGCTGCAGGCCGCGCTGGCCGGCGTCGAGCGCAAGAAGCGCGAGCAGGAGCAGATAGACGGCTGGGTCGGCGAACTGAAGGCCGGCTCGCTGCCGGAAGCCATCCGCGGCCAGCTGATGCCCTTGCTGTGGCGTCCGGACAAGAACACGCTGGAATACAAGGCTTTCGACCAGGCCTCGCGCGAACTGAACCTACCGCCGCTGCGGCTGGCCGCCAAGGTCGGCGGCATCCCGTCGGTGCCGGACTACCTGATGGCCGGCTTCCTGATGGAGTACTTCCCCAAGGGCGCCGGCTTCGGCAAGTACGCGCCGCCGGCCGAGACGCCGGAGCTGCCGGTGGCCGCGGCGCGCGCCTTCTCCATCGACGACGCCAACACCACCGAAATCGACGACGCGCTGTCGGTCGAGGACCTGCCGAACGGCAACAAGCGCGTCGGCATCCACATCGCCGCGCCGACGCTGGGCGTGCCGGCCGACTCCGACATCGAGAAGATGGTGCTGTCGCGGCTGTCCACCGCCTACTTCCCCGGCGACAAGATCACCATGCTGCCGGACGACGTGGTGCAGGCGTTCACGCTGCAGCAGGGCCGCGACTGCCCGGCGTTCTCGCTGTACGCCGAGGTGACGCCGGCATTCGAGCCGGTGGCGTTCGAGAACCGCATCGAGCGGGTTCACATCGCCGCCAACCTGCGCCACGCCGAGCTGGAGCAGGTGTTCAACGAAGAAACGCTGGCCAACGATCCGGGCGTCGACTACCCGTTCAAGCGCGAGCTGGTGTGGCTGTGGCAGTTCGCCGAGGCGCTGGAGAAGCGGCGCGGCAAGCACGACCCGAGCCGTCCGGTGCAGCACGACTACAATATCGACGTCGTCGACGGCGTGGTGTCCATCGCCATCCGCAAGCGCGGCGCGCCGATGGACAAGCTGGTATCCGAGCTGATGATCCTGGCCAACAGCGAGTGGGGCCGGATGCTGGCCGAGGCCGACATCCCGGCGATGTACCGCGCGCAAAGCATGGGCAAGGTGCGGATGACCACCCGTCCGGAGCCGCACATCGGCCTGGGCGTCGCCCAGTACGCCTGGAGCACCTCGCCGCTGCGCCGCGCCAGCGACTTCATCAACCAGCGCCAGCTGGAGGCGATGATACGCGGCGAGAAGCCGCCGTTCGCCCAGGGCGACGCGATGCTGTTCGCCATCCTGCGCGACTTCGACGCCACCTACGGCGCCTATCTGTCCTTCCAGGACAAGATGGAGCACTACTGGTGCCTGAGCTATCTGCTGCAGCAGAACATCACCGAGCCGACCGCCACCGTGATCAAGGAGGATCTGGTGCGCATCGACGGCCTGCCGCTGAGGCTGCGCATCCCCGGCCTGCCGGAGCTGGCGCGCGGCGACCGCGTGCAGCTGTCGGTGGTCAAGGTGGACCTGCTGACGCAGGAGATCGAGCTGCGCTACACCGGCCGGCTCGACCATGTAGCACAAGAGGCCGACGACGGCGAGGGCTGAGCGTCCTCCGCTTCCAGGCAAGCCGCCGCGCCGCCAGGCCCGGCGGCTTTTTCACGCCCGCTCCCGGCCGCTTCGCGATGCGCGCTCGCCCGATATCACGGTCTGCTTCGGCTGTCCGATTGAAATGGAGATGACATTGGATTAACGTCGCGGGTGCAACGCCGCATGCCATTCACCGATTCCGACGATAACAAGATTGATCCGCGGCGCCCGCGCGCCGCGAGCACAGGAGGAAACATGCAGGATTTCACCCGTCACCCGAACACGCCCGAACGCATCGACGATCTGCCGGCCGCCTCTCTCGGCCAGATGCTGGCCCAAACCGTCGCCCGCTATCCCGACCACGCCGCCTGCCACAGCATGGGCCGCGATCTCGGCTACCGCGAACTGGACCGGCAAAGCGCCCGGCTGGCCGACTACCTGACCCGAGGCCTCGGTCTGCAGCCCGGCGAGCGGGTGGCGCTGATGCTGCCGAATCTGCTGCAATACCCGGTGGCGCTGTACGCGGTGCTGCGCGCCGGCCTGGTGCTGGTCAACGTCAATCCGCTGTACACCGCGCGCGAGCTGCACCACCAGCTGGCCGACTCCCAGGCCCGCGCCATCGTGGCGCTGGCCAACTTCGCCCACGTGGTGGAAGCGGCCGCCGCCGGCACCGATCTGCGGCATGTGATCGTCACCGAGGTCGGCGACCTGCTGCCGGCGCCGAAGCGCTGGCTGGTCAACGCCGCGGTGCGCTACCTGAAAAAAGGGGTGCCGCCGTACCGCCTGCCCGGCGCCGTCTCCTTCCGCCGCGCGCTGGCCGGCGGCGACGAGCGCCGCTGGCGCGACGCCAACACGCCGCCGGACGCGCTGGCCATTCTGCAGTACACCGGCGGCACCACCGGCCTGGCCAAGGGCGCGATGCTCAGCCACCGCAATCTGCTGGCCAATGTCGAGCAGGCGCGGCTGGTGCTGGGCGAGGCGCTGCCGGAGGGCAAGGCGGTGGTGGCCACGCCGCTGCCGCTGTACCACGTGTTCGCGCTGACCATCAATTGCCTGCTGGTGACGCGCCTCGGCGGCTGCAGCCTGTTGATCGCCAATCCGCGCGATCTGGACGGCCTGGTGGCCGAACTGGCGCGCCATCCGGTCAACGCCTTCACCGGCGTCAACACGCTGTTCAACGCGCTGACGCATCACCCCGGCTTCGCCAAGCTGGACTTTGGCCGCTGGCGGGTGGCGATAGGCGGCGGCGCCGCGGTGCAGGCCTCGGTGGCCGAGGCCTGGCAGCGCGTCACCGGCCTGCCGCTGCTGGAGGGCTACGGCATGACCGAGGCCTCGCCGCTGGTGACGGTCAACTCGCTGGCCCTCGGCCGCTACACCGGCACCGTCGGCCTGCCGGTGCCCGGCACCGAGGTGCAACTGCGCGACGACGCCGGCCGGCCGGTGGCCGACGGCGAGCCCGGCGAGGTCTGCGTGCGCGGGCCGCAGATCATGTCCGGCTACTGGCAGCGGCCCGAGGAAAGCGCCCAGGTGTTCCACGCCGACGGCTTCTTCGCCACCGGCGACATCGGCGTGCGCACCGAGGACGGCATGCTGAAGCTGGTGGACCGCAAGAAGGACATGGTGCTGGTATCCGGCTTCAACGTATACCCGAACGAGGTGGAAGAGGTCGTGGCCCAGCATCCCGGCGTGCGCGAGGCCGCCTGCGTCGGCGTGCCGGACGAGCGCACCGGCGAGGCGGTCAAGATCGTGGTGGTGCGCAAGGATCCGGCGCTGACGGCCGACGCGTTGCTGCGCCACTGCCGCGACCGCCTGACGGCCTACAAGGTGCCGCGCCACGTCGAATTCCGCGACGAGCTGCCCAAGTCCAACGTCGGCAAGATCCTGCGCCGCGAGCTGCGCAGCGGCGAGCCGGCCTAGGACTGGCCGGCCCAGGACTAAAACATGTCGTCGGTCAGCGTGCTGGCGCGCTGCAGCTCGTCCACCGCGTCCTTCACCGTGTCGCGGCCCAGGCGCAGCCGCTCCAGCACCCGGACCGGCAGGCTGGCCAGCATCTCGTCCGCCGTCATGCCGTTGCCGAAGCCGGCGACGACGAAGGTGGCCAGCCCGATCAGCAGCGCGTAGGACGAGGCGTCCTCGTTCAGCAGGTCGTGCTGGTTGAGGATGGCTTCCTGGATGTCGTCCGGGAAATTCCAGCGCCGCGCCAGTTCGGCGCCGAGCTCGGTCAGGTCCATGCCCAGCAGCATGCGCTCGGTGCTGATGCGCTCGGCGCCGCCGGCGACGATGCGGTCTATCTGCTGCGCCTGCTCCGGCACCGCGACGTAGAGCACCAGCTCGCCGATATTGGCCAACAGGCCGCAGGTATAGCCCAGCTGCGCGTCCTGGCCCGACAGCTTGGCCAGCAGCTTGGCGGTGTTGGCCATCTCGAAGCAGCGCTGCCAGAACGCCTTCATGTCGAAGCCGCTGATGCCCAGCGTCGCGCCGGTGACGCCGGAGGCGATCACCAGCACCCTGAGGTTGTCGAAGCCCAGCAGCACCACCGCGTCGTCCAGCGATCCGACCTTGCGGCTGCCGCCGAAGCGCGCGCTGTTGGCCAGCCGCAGCACCCGCGCCGTCAACACCTGATCGTGCCCCACCTTGTCGGTGATTTCGTCGATGTTCACGTCCGAGCGGTGGAAGCTCGCCACCAGTTCCTGCACCACCTTGGGCACCATCGGCAACTTGCCGGACGCCTTGTCGAAGATTTCCGCCACTTGCATCTGCCTGTCCCCCCATGGACGGTTGCGCAGGTTTGAGCTTAGGCAATGACGGCGGGAATGCGAAGTGGGAAAACAGCCGGGTCCGATCAGGCCATCCGGCGTTTTTCTTCGCTTTCCTTTTGCGCGGCCGCGCCGCAGCAACTATTTTTCAGGCATGCGCACCGCGCCGGGCCGACCGGGCCGGCGTTCCGCCGTTTCCGGGAGAAACCCCATGTTGTCGCAACTATCCGTCAAGCAAAAACTGCTGGCCGGCTACGGCCTGCTGATCCTGATCCTCGCCGCCATCGTCGTCACCGCCATCCTGAAATTGGGCACCATCGAGGCCAAGGAGCAGGAGATCACCGAGAACCGCTATCCGAAGGCCGAGTTGTGCAACAAGATCGTGCTGGTCACCTTCGACGTCGCGCGCAAGGTGCGCGACGCCATCATGGCCAGCAATCCGCAGGAGATCGAAGCCATCATCGGCAAGATCGACGCGCTGCGCGCGCAGAACACCGCCTATCTGAAGGAGCTGGACAAGGGCCTGGTGTCGCCGAAGGGCCGCGCGATCTTCGAACAGGCGATGCAGGCGCGCGACGTGCTGTTCGCCCAGTACGCGCCGCTGTACGCGCTGGTCCGCGCCAACAAGGACGCCGAATCGCAGACTTTCCTGAAGCAGCGCTTCGTGCCGGCCAACGAGGCCTTCATGACCAAGCTGCAGGAATTGTCGGCCTACCAGCACGAGCGGGTGCAGCAGGCGGTGGACGACAACAAGACCGCCTATACGCAGGCGATCACCATCATGCTGACGGCCGCCGCCATCGCGCTGGCGCTGTCGGTGGCGGTGGCGCTGTTCATCGCCAACCTGGTGACCACGCCGCTGAGAAAATCGGTCGCGCTGGTCCGCAACATCCAGCAGGGCGACCTGTCCGGCGCCGACGAGCCGCTGCCGGTATCGCGCGACGAGGCGGTAGAAATCGCCCGCAACATCCAGCACATGCGCCAGGGCCTGCGCGAAGTGGTCTCCAGCATCAAGGACAACGCCAACCAGGTGTCCGACTCCGCCCATGAGCTGGCCAGCATGGCACAGCAGGTGGCCACCGGCGCGCAGCGCCAGTCCGAGGCCACCGCCGAGGCCGCCGCCACCATCGAAGAGCTGACGGTCAGCATCAACCACGTCGCCGACAACTCGGACCAGGCCTCGCGCCAGGCGCGCGACGCCGGCGAGCTGGCCGGCCGCGGCGGCCACGCGGTGCAGGCCTCGGTCGGCAAGATACAGTCGGTCAGCAGCGCGGTGGCCGCCACCTCGGAGGAAATGCGCAGCCTGACCGGCGAGGTGCAGCGCATCGGCAATATCGTCACGGTGATCCGCGACGTCGCCGACCAGACCAATCTGTTGGCGCTGAACGCGGCGATCGAAGCCGCCCGCGCCGGCGAAATGGGCCGCGGCTTCGCCGTGGTCGCCGACGAGGTGAGGAAGCTGGCCGAACGCACCACCAGCTCGGCGCAGGAGATCACCCAGATGATAGGCGCGATCCAGCAGGGCGTGGAAAAGGTGGTCGGCAGCATGGAGCAGAGCCTGGCCAGCGTCGACGCCGTTTCCGGCAGCGCGCGCGACGCCAGCGAATCGATGGAGGAGATCGAGGGCAGCACCCGCTCCATCGTCGGCACCATAGGCAATATCACCAGCGCGCTGGGCGAACAGCGCACCGCCAGCCTGACCCTGGCGCAAAGCATGGAACAGGTGTCGCAGATGGCGGAATCCAACAGCGCCACGGTGGAGGAGCTGGCCACCACCTCCAGCCAGCTGAACGCGCTGTCGCACAATTTGCAGGGCGTCACCGCGCGCTTCAAGCTGTAGCGTCCGCCATCCTGGCCCGGCGGCCATGGCGGCCTGTCATCCGGCCATGGCAGGATGGCGGTTTCATCGCAATGGAACCGCCATCATGAAAACCCCGCTTCCGCTCGCCGGCGCGCTGTTGGCCGCGCTGGCGCTGGCCCATCCCGCCGCCGCCAAGACCCTGCGCTTCTCCGGCTATGACTGGGAAGTCAGAAACCAGGGCAGCAGCGGCCCCGGCCCCAATGTCTGGGACGAGAACAATGTCTGGCTGGACGCCCAGGGCCGGCTGCACCTGAAGATAGCCCGTCGCGGCGGCCAGTGGACCGCCGCCGAGCTCTACCTGCCGCAACGGCTGGGTTTCGGCCGCTACCAGTTCAAGCTGGTCGGCCGGCCGGACCGCTTCGACCCGAACGTGGTGCTGGGCCTGTTCAACTATCCGACGCCCGACGTCGGCCCGGACGGCAGCAACGAGATCGACATCGAGTTCTCGCGCTGGGGCAGTCCGGCCAATCCCATGGGCAATTACACCGTCTACCCGGCCCTGCCTGGCCCGGCGCCGACCTCCTACAGCTTCGATTTCGCGCTGAACGGCGACAACAGCACCCACCGCTTCGACTGGAGCGCCGCCGCGGTTGAATACCAGTCGCTGCACGGTTTCCAGGACGGCGACCGCTATCCGATCGCCCACTGGCGCTTCGCGCCGGCCGACGCGGCGCAGCGCGTGCCGCAGCAGGCGCTGCCGGTTCATCTGAACCTGTGGCTGTTCCAGGGCAAACCGCCGACGGACGGCAAGGAGGTGGAAGTGGTGATCCAGGAATTCGCCTTCACGCCGTCGCCGCGACGCTAGCGCCGCCTCTCTCTCCGTTTCACAGCCGCTCCGGCGCCGCGTCCCTGACGATGGGCGCCGCCGGACGGCGCGGACACGCAGACAAGGAGAGAGCAATGCAGCCAGGTGATATTGTTTTAAGTGTGGCCACCATCCAGGACGACCGCGGCACCAAGGTGCCGCGCGTCTTCATCCGCGCCGGACAATGGCTGAAATGCAAGATATTCAACGGCGCCGAAGCGCCCAGGGTGCCCATCGTCCATGCCGCGATCGCCGTCGGCGGCAACACCGTGATCGAGAGCGTGGGCTCCGGCATCGTCGCCACCAATCTGGCCAACGAGAATCCGCCGCGCTCGGCCATCGTCTACTCCGCGCGCAGTCCGCAGCTGGCCGAAGCCGCCGCGCTGGCGGCGTCGCAGTTCTACAACGACCGCGAGTCCAGCGGCATCACCGGCCGCTACAGCGTCTGGAAGGCCTTCCTGTCCATCTTCAAGAACAATAACGGCGGCGGCGAGCTGACGCGGCGCATCAATGAATCGGTGGCGATAGGCGACAGCTCGTTCTGCTCGCAATTCGTCGCCAACTGCTACGAGATAGGCAATCTCTACAGCAGCGCCAACCTGACGCCGCCGCCGGCGCCGGTGTTCGCGCTGCGGCCGTCGGCGATGACCCCGTACGAACTGGCCGAGTTCTGCGACCAGGCGGGCAGCGACTTCCTGTTCACCGCGTTCTGGCAGGACGGCGTCGAACACGCGCTGTCCTGAGAAACACTCGCTAAGAGCCTGTTTACGATCTTTTTGCGGCATCGGCGGTTTTCTGCCGGATGCAGGGCGCGGAAAACGGCCCGCCGCAGTGTCGTTCACTGCAAGGGACGTTTGACAAAGCCATGCGCCGGCAGAAAACCGTCCCGAAGGGCAGGCCTGCGCTACTCGGAAAAAGAGCGTAAACAGGCTCTAATAGGCGAAGCGCTCGCGCAGCTCCATCAGGTTCAATTCGTCCAGGATGGCCAGCTGGCGCTCGCGGGCGCTGTTCTTGCCCTTGCCGGTCTTCTTGGCGATGATCAGCTCGTTCTTCATCGAGTGCTCCCAGCCGACCAGCTCGGTGACGGTCAGCTGATAGCCGCGCGCCTCCAGTTGCAGGCAGCGCAACACATTGGTCAGCTGGCTGCCGAACTCGCGGGTGTGTATCGGATGGCGCCACAGCTCGGACAGCGGCGTCTTGCCGAAGGTCTCGTTCTTCTTCTGGCGCAACACCGACGCCACCTCGGCCTGGCAGCACGGCACCAGCACGATGTACTGGGCGTCCTTGGCCAGCGCGAAGCGGATCGCGTCGTCGGTGGCGGTGTTGCAGGCGTGCAATGCGGTGATGACGTCAACCTGCTCCGGCAGCTCGGTCGAGGTAATCGACTGCTCCACCGACAGATTGAGGAAGCCCATGCGGCCGAAGCCGAGGCGGTCGGCGAGCTCGCGCGACTTGTCCACCAGCTCCTGCCGCGTCTCGACGCCGTAGACGTGGCCGGCGGCCTTGTCCTTCAGGAACAGGTCGTACAGGATGAAGCCGAGATAGGACTTGCCGGCGCCGTGGTCGGCCAGCGTCATCGCGCCCTTCTTCTCCAGCACGTCGGCCATCAACGGTTCGATGAACTGGTACAGGTGGTAGACCTGCTTCAGCTTGCGGCGGGTATCCTGGTTGATCTTGCCGTCGCGGGTCAGGATATGCAGCTCTTTGAGCAATTCCAGCGATTGCTGCGGTTTGATTTCGGGAATCAGGCTCATGGCGGCCTCCTGCAAAAACAATGCGCGATTGTAGCAGAGCGGCCGCCGAGTTCCGCTTAAGGCTTGATCACTTCCTGCTCGACCACGGTCTCCAGTATCCAGCGCAGCGACGACGCGTCGGCCGGCGGATTGTCTACCTTCACTTCCTTGATCCGCAGCCGGTAGGCGACGCCGGACTCGGGCTTGAAGCCCTCGATCTCGCCGTAGTGCAGTTCCCACGGCTGGGCCTTGTCGGCGCGCACCTGCAGGCATTGCATCGGCGCGACGCCGACGCAGGCCTTGCGATCCGGCGCGACGTAGATCAGCTTGATCTCGCCTTGCGGCTGACGCTCGAAGCTCAGCGCGTCCTTGCCGTCGGCCAGCCGCAGCCGGTCGCCGTCCAGGCTGACGTCCATGCCGGCCTCCAGTTGATGGATCAGCCTCGCGTCGCGCTGCATCGCCTCCGGCGGGCACATCATCAGCGTCGACGCCAACCGCTCGGCGCGCAGCTTGCCGTCCTCGACCGCGGCCGGGCCGAACATGCCGTTGCAGCCGGCCTTGGCGAACAATCGGCCCTGGTCTATCCGCAGCAGAATGGCCTGCTCGCCGGCGCCGGTCTGCTTCCATTCGCCTTGCAACTGGGCCAGCGTCGGCGCCGGAGCGGAACGGAGCGGGGCGGAGGGGCTGGCGCAGCCGGCCAGCAGGGCGGCGCCGAGCGCCAGCAGGGTCAAGCGAAAGGACATTGCGGATTCCTGAATAAACAAGCTATGACGCGGCGGCGACGCACAGGTTCCTTCAATCGACGAACCGCGACATGGCAAAACGCCCGCCTGCGGCGGGCGTTCCACGCGAAAGACCGGCCTCAGTGCGCCGCGCTCTTCAGCAGATCCTCCACCACCTTCTTGGCGTCGCCGAACACCATCATGGTTTTATCCATGTAAAACAACTCGTTGTCCAGCCCGGCATAGCCGGCGTTCATCGAGCGCTTGACCACCACCACATTGCGCGCCTTGTGCGCTTCCAGGATGGGCATGCCGTAGATCGGACTCTGCTTGTCCTTCTGCGCCGCCGGGTTGACCACGTCGTTGGCGCCTATCACCAGCACCACGTCGGTGGTGGAGAAATCGGCGTTGATCTCCTCCATCTCCAGCACCTGCTCGTACGGCACCTCGGCCTCGGCCAGCAGCACGTTCATATGGCCCGGCATCCGTCCGGCCACCGGGTGGATGGCGTAGCGGACCTTGACGCCCTGCTCGTGCAGCAGCTCGGCGAACTCCTGCAGCGCGTGCTGGGCGCGCGACACCGCCAGGCCGTAGCCGGGCACGATCACCACCTGGTCGGCGTTGCCCATCAGGAAGGCGGCGTCCTCGGCGCTGCCGCTCTTGTAGGACTTCGCCGGCCCGGCGTCCGCCGCGCCGCCGGCCGCCGCCTCGGCGCCGAAGCCGCCGAGCAGCACGCTGACGATGGAACGGTTCATCGCCTTGCACATGATGTAGGACAGGATGGCGCCGGACGCGCCGACGCAGGCGCCGGCGATGATCAGCACCGGATTGTCCAGCGTGAAGCCGATGCCGGCCGCCGCCCAGCCCGAATAGCTGTTCAGCATCGACACCACCACCGGCATGTCGGCGCCGCCTATCGGAATGATCAGCGTCACGCCCAGGACCAGCGCCACCGCCAGCATCGCCAGGAAGGCGGCCTGGCTGCCCGTCAGGAAGTAGGCGACGCCGAAGCCGACCATCGTCAGCGCCAGCAGCAGATTCAGCGGGTGCTGGCCGGCGAAGCTGACCGCGCGGGCGCCGAAGCGGCCGGACAGCTTGCCGTAGGCGATCACCGAGGCGGTGAAGGTGATCGCGCCGATGAAGGCGCCGATGAACAGCTCCACCTTCTGCGCCGGCGTGTGCTCGACGCCGGCGTGGAAGATCGCCGCCACCGCGATCAGCACCGCCGACAGGCCCACCAGCGAGTGCATCGCCGCCACCAGCTCGGGCATGCCGGTCATTTCCACCGTGCGCGCCTTCCAGGCGCCGACGACGGCGCCGGCGGCGACCGCGCCGGCGATCAGCGCCAGCACCGGCTTGTCGACGACCATCAGCGTGGTCAGCACCGCGACCGCCATGCCGACGATGCCGTACAGATTGCCGCGCCGCGCCGAGGCCGGACTGGACAGGCCCTTCAGCGCCAGGATGAACAACACCGCGGCGACGAGGTAAAGAACAGCCGAAACGTTCTGCATCGTCATCCCCTGTTTTTCTTCTTGAACATGTCCAGCATCCGCTGGGTGACCAGGAAACCGCCGAAAATATTGATGCTGGCGAGGAAGACGGCGATGGCGCCGAGCACCGAGGTGACGGTGATCTGTTGGCCGCCTATGTCCACCACCTGCAGCATCGCGCCGACGACGATGATGCCGGAGATGGCGTTGGTGACCGCCATCAGCGGCGTGTGCAGCGCCGGCGTGACGTTCCACACCACGTGGTAGCCAACGAAGACCGCCAGCACGAAGATGGTCAGGCTGGTGATGAAGGGATCAACCATGATGCGGCTCCTTGTCTTGGTCGGCGGCGGCGGGACTGGCGGCGGCGCCGAAGCGCTGCTCGCCCTGGTGCGTGATCAGCGTGGCGGCCAGCAAGTCGTCGGCCAGGTCCAGCGTCAGGCCGTCCGGCCCCAGCAGCAGGCCCAGGAAGGTATGGAGATTGCGCGCATACAGGCTGGACGCGTCGGCCGCCAGCATCGCCGGCAGATTGAGCAGGCCCACCAGGTGCACGCCGTTGTCGGACAAGCAGGCCTCGCCGGCGCGGGTCAGCTCGCAATTGCCGCCGGCCTCGGCCGCCAGGTCGACGATGACCGAGCCGGCCCGCATGCCGGCCACCGCGGCGGCGTCCAGCAGCCGCGGCGCCGGCTTGCCGGGAATCAAGGCGGTCGCGATCACGATGTCGGCGGCGGCGGCGCGGCGGGCCAGCAGCTCGTTCTGCCGCGCCAGGAACTCCGCCGTCATCTCGCGGGCGTAGACGCCGGCGTTGGCCGCCTTCTCCTCGTCCGTCATCGGCACCTCGACGAACTTGGCACCCAGCGACTCCACCTGCTCGCGGGTGGCCGGACGCACATCGTAGGCCTCCACCACCGCGCCCAGCCGCTTGGCGGTGGCGATGGCCTGCAGGCCGGCGACGCCGACGCCCAGCACCAGCACCCGGGCCGCCTTCACCGTGCCGGCGGCCGTCATCAGCATCGGCATGAAACGCGGGTAGAACTGGCAGGCCAGCAGCACCGCCTTGTAGCCGGCGATATTGTTCTGGCTGGACAGCGCGTCCATGCTCTGCGCGCGGGTGGTGCGCGGCAACAGCTCCAGCGCGAAGGCCGACACGCCCTGCGCCGCCAGCTGCGGCAACAGCGGATTGTGATGCGGCGAGAGCATGCCGATCAGCGCGGCGCCGGCGCGCATCGCCTCGATGTCGGCGGCTTCCGGCGTGCGCACGCACAAGACCACGTCGGCGCCGGCCAGCAAATCCTGCCGCGACTCGACGATGGCGGCGCCGGCGGCGGCGTAGGCCGCGTCGGGAATGGCGGCGGCCAGGCCGGCGCCGCGCTCGACGCCGACGGCGTGGCCGGCGCCGACCAGCTTGCCCACGGTATCGGGCGTGGCCGCCACGCGGCGTTCGCCGGCCAGCCGTTCGGCTGGTATGACTATCTGCATCGCTGCGATCTCCTGCAAAAGAAGGGGGAAATCGGGGTCCGGAACGTTCGCGCCAAACCTTCGAACGATCGTTTGAAAACTATTAAAAGCATGCGCCCACCCATTATGCAAGGCATATATTGACTACCGTATATCGTCCTACAAGCATGATTCAACCGGGAAAACGGACATGTCATAGACATATGCCGCAGCAGCGAACGGATTGCAGCAGAACCGTGTTCCAGCCATGTGACAAGCCGGCTTGTCCTCTCAATCGACGGCTTCGATGAAATTAAGAGTTTTCTGATATTAAAGATCCGACACTAGCGTCGCCCGGATCCGGCTGTAAAGCGGAGCGAGCCGTCATTTGAGCCAGATCAGCTCCGGCTCGCCGGCAAAAGCCGCAGCGGCGCGCCGCTTGGACTTACGCCGAGAATCCGCCGTCTATGTTAAGACTCGCTCCGGTGACGTATCCCGCCTCCGGACCGGCAAGATAGGCGACCAGACCGGCGATTTCATCCGCCCTGCCATAGCGGTCCAGAGCCATCAGGGCCCTCAGCCGCGCGGCGGACTCGCCGTCCGCCGGGTTCATGTCCGTATCGACGGGGCCGGGTTGCACATTGTTCACGGTGATATGGCGCGGCCCCAAATCGCGCGCCATGCCCTTGGTCAAGCCGACCAAGGCGGCCTTGCTCATCGCGTAGACCGCCCCGCCGGCAACCGGGATGCGATCCGCGTTGACGCTGCCGATATTGATGATCCGGCCGCCGTCGCCGATATGGCGCGCGGCCTCCTGGCTGGCGACGAACACGCTGCGCACATTGATCGCCATCGCCCGGTCGAATGCCTCCAGCGGGAGCGCCTCGATCGATCCCCATGGCAAGACGCCGGCATTATTGACCAGGATGTCCAGCCCGCCGAAGCGTTCCACCCCATCGCGCAAAGCCTGTCGCACCGCGGCCTCGTCGGCGCTGTCGGCGCGAATGGCATAGGCCCTGCCCCCCGCCGCGCGGACCTCGTCGGCCAGCGCCTCGGCCTTTTCCACCGACGATGCGTAACTAAAACCGACTGCGGCCCCCTCGGCCGCCAACCGTCTGACAATGGCCGCGCCAATGCCGCGCGAACCACCCTGCACGAATGCGATCTTGCCCTGTAGGAATTTCGTCTTGCTCATATGCCGGCTCCAGATTCCGTCGATCATTGAAACGAGGCGGGCGATGCCTTCCATCCAACCGCATGCCTTCCTCGGCTGTTCACAGCTTGATTGATTCCATCAAATTCATTAAGTTGGAAAATATTCAAACACTCAGTCCAACAAGGAATTAATTGATTGGATCAAAATCACTTTCTCGGCATCCGGGAGTTCGTCGCCATCGCCCAGACCGGCAGTTTCACCGCCGCCGCCGAGATGCTGGGCATCACCGGCTCGGCCCTGAGCAAGCGCATCATGCGGCTGGAAACCCGGCTGGGCAGCAAGCTGTTGCATAGGACCACCCGGAGAGTGAGCCTGAGCAGCCAGGGCGAGGTTTATCTGGCCAGCTGCCTGCGCGCCATCGCCACACTGGAAGATGCGGAGAACTACCTGGATGCCGGGCAGCAGGAACCGGTCGGTCGCGTCCACATCAATCTTCCCGCGGCCTTCGGGCGGCGGCATGTGCTGCCGATACTGCTGGATCTGTCGGCGCGGCACGAAGGCCTGGACCTGTCGATCACCTTCAGCGAGCGCATGGTGGACCTGATCGGCAACGGCATTGACCTGGCCGTGAGGATAGGCAGGCTGACGGACAACGCCGATCTGGTCGCCCGCCAGCTGGGGGAACAGCATTTGCTGATTTGCGGTTCGCCCGCCTATATCGCGCGCAAAGGCATGCCGCATGCCAAGGAAGACCTCTTGCGGCACAATTGCCTGATCGACTGGCGTCGAGGCGCCCGCCATGCCTGGCATCTCAGAAACGCGGCGGGAATCGGCGAAGCTTTCGACATACCGGTGCGGCACGAAGTGGGCGACGGAGAGGCGATTCTGGCCGCGACGTTGGCCGGCCGCGGCCTGGCCCAGCTGCCGACCTGGCTCGCGCACCAGCACTTGCAAAGCGGGGAGCTGATCCCCGTTCTGCATGAGCTGTCCGGCGAGACCATGCCCATCCATGTCGTCTGGCCGCGCACCCATTACATGCATCCCAGGATGAGGACGATTGTCGACACCCTGCTGCGGGCGGCGCAGGCGCCGGGCAGCCGCTGGCGCTGGGATGCGCCCCCCGGGGCGGCTTAAGAACCAGACCGGAACCGGCTCCCAAGCCTGGTTTGGCGCGGCGGCCAAGCTGCATTCCGCAATACTCGGCGGCGATTTGCTCCGCCACGCGCTATCATCGCAGCATCTCCCCCGGATACCCACCATGTCCCGCTCCACCCCTACGCCGCTGCCGGACTTCCGCAACCTCGGCGTGATGCTGCGCATCCTGCTGCTGCCGCTGGCGCTGCTGTTCGCCGCCGGCATCGAGGCGCTGGCCGGACCCGAACCGCTGTGGCGCTGGCTGCAATCGGCGCTGGCGCTGCTGCCCGGCAGCCTGCTGACGCTGGCGCTGCTGGCGCTGGCCGGCCCGTGGCTGGCGCGGCGGCGCCGCGGCGACGTCTGGGCGGTGCTGATCGCCGGCGCCAGCTTCGCGCTGTGCCAGTGGCGGCTGCTGGCCGAGCCCGCCTGGCCGGCGCCGCTGCTGGCGATGCTGGCGGCGGCGGCGTTGCTGCATTACCTGTCGCTGCGGCAGCGCGCGTTGTCCCCGGCGATGGCCGAGGCCCGGCTGGCGGCGCTGCAGGCGCGGATACGGCCGCATTTCCTGTTCAACAGCCTGAACGCCGCCACCGCGTTGATCCGCTCGCGTCCGGAACAGGCCGAGGACGTGCTGGTCAACCTGGCCGAGCTGTTCCGCGCCCAGATGACGGCGCCCGACCGCGCCTCCACGCTGGCGCGGGAAATCGAGCTGGCCAGAATGTATCTGGCGATCGAGGCCGAGCGGCTGGGCCCTCGGCTGCGGACCGCCTGGCGGATAGAGGCGCCGCTGGACGCGGCGCTGCCGCCGCTGGTGCTGCAGCCGCTGGTGGAGAACGCGGTCTACCACGGCGCCGAGCAACTGGCCGGCGAAGTGGAGATCGTCGTCGCCGCCCGGCTGCAGAACGGCCAGCTGGAACTGACGCTGGACAATCCGGCGCCGCAGACGCCGGCGCCCAGCGCCGGCAGCCGGATGGCGCTGTCCAATCTGCGCGAGCGGCTGGCGCTGTTCTTCGACGCCGAGGCCTCGCTGTCCAGCGAGCTGCGCGACGGCCGCTACCGCACGCGGATCCGCCTGCCGTACCGACGAACCGATAGACCGGCGGACGACAGGCTAAACTAGGCTGATCCTCATTAGAAAAGAAAGACGACAGATGGAGAAGAACCGGCTGGAGGCATTCAGCGACGGCGTGATCGCCATCATCATCACCATCATGGTGCTGGAGCTGAAAGTGCCGCACGGCACCGACTGGCAGTCGCTGGCGCCGCTGCTGCCGGTCTTCCTCAGCTACCTGCTCAGCTTCATCTATGTCGGCATCTACTGGAACAACCACCACCACTTCTACCACGCCACCCACCGCGTCGACGGCCGGGTGCTGTGGGCCAATCTGCACCTGCTGTTCTGGATGTCGCTGATTCCCTTCGTCACCGGCTGGATGGGCGAAAACCACTACGCGCCGCTGCCGGTCGCGATGTACGGCGCGGTGCTGCTGATGTGCGCGATCGCCTGGTGGATCATGCAGCAGGCGCTGCTGTGCCTGCCCGGCAACCGCACCCGGCTGTCCGAGGCGCTGGGCGGCGACATCAAGGGCAAGATCTCGCCGCTGTGCTACCTGCTGGCGATCGGCCTCGCCTGGTACCAGACCTGGCTGTCCGGCCTGCTGTACCTGGCGGTGGCGCTGATGTGGCTGGCGCCGGACCGCCGCATCGAGAAGATGCTGTATCCGGACGAAGACGCCTGCTGAGCCAGCATGGCGGCATGGCCGCGAATCGATTAAAATCAGCGTATCAGCCACCATGGAGGGTACGATGTACCAGTCCGAATTCACCCAATTCATCAACGGCTTCCTGGACAAGAACCCGGAAGTGGACAGCGAGCGCCGCGAACTGCGCCTGACGCTGTGGGACCGCAAGCTGGATCTGGACGAGCAGCGCCGCTGGAAGGAATCCAGCGTGGCGCAAAAAGCCTACGTCTACCAGCCGGAATAAGTTCCAAGCAGTCCGCACCCGACGCCCCTCGCGGGCGTTTCGTCATTTTGGAAGCCCGAGTATGACCCGCCACACCGTCGCGCTCAGCAGCGCCCTCTCCGACTACCTGTTCGACATCGCCGTCACCGAGCATCCGGCTCAGCGCGAATTGCGCGAATTCACCGCCGGCCACCGGCTGGCCAAGATGCAGATCTCGCCGGACCAGGGCCAGTTCATGGGCTGGCTGGCCAAGCTGATCGGCGCGCGCCGCTATCTGGAAATCGGCGTGTTCACCGGCTATAGCGCGCTGACCGTGGCGCTGGCGATGCCGGACGACGGCCAGGTGGTCGCCTGCGACGTCAGCGAGGCCTTCACCGCCATCGCCCGCGAATACTGGGCCAAGGCCGGCGTCGCCGACCGCATAGACCTCAGGCTGCAGCCGGCGCTGAACACCTTGCGCGAATTGCTGGCCGACGGCCGGGCCGGCGGCTTCGACCTGGCCTTCATCGACGCCGACAAGCCGGGCTACCGCGACTACTACGAGGCCTGCCTCGAACTGGTGCGTCCCGGCGGCGTCATCGCCATCGACAACATCTTCCTGTCCGGCCGCGTGGTGGCGCCGAAGCCGGAAGATCCGCCCGGCGTGCACCTGGTGCACGCGTTCAACGCCAGCCTGAAGACCGATCCGCGCGTCCACCTGTGCGTGCTGCCGATAGGCGACGGCCTGACCTTGTGCACGCGCCGCTAGTCGGCGCGCACGAACTTTCCCCGTCGTCCGACGGTCTGTAACGTTTTGGCCACAGCGCCGCGCCCCGCGCCGGTGCTATGATGGCCGTTTGTCGACCGAGCCTACCCCGTCACCGTCATGCTGAACCGCCGCCCCCGCCGCCAGATCAACCAGATGAACGTCGTGCCCTATATCGACGTGATGCTGGTGCTGCTGGTGATCTTCATGGTCACCGCCCCGATGTTCACGCCCGGCGTGATCGACGTGCCCAGCGTCTCCGAGGCGCCGGCCATCGACGTGCGCCCGCTGGAAGTCACCGTGGACGCCGCCGGCAAGATCGAGCTGGTCGACGGCGAGCAGAAGAGCCGCGTCGACTCGCTCGACGACCTCGCCAGCCAGCTGCAGGCGATGATAGGCGCCGGCCAGCGGCCGGTGGCCATCTCCGCCGACGCCAATCTCAAATACGCCGACGTGGTGAAGATCGCCGACCGGCTGCACCAGGCCGGGATCAAGCGCGTGGCGCTGACCGTCAAGCAAATCAGCAAGCAATGAGTCCGCAACCGTCCTCCTCGCCGCGTCCCTGGACCTTCGTCGCGTCGGCGCTGTTCCACGCCGGCGTGATCGGCCTGTTGCTGTGGGGCGGCCTGCAGACCACGCCGCCGCCGAGTCCGGCGCCGCTGGCGCTGGAGTTGTGGACCACCGCGCCGCCGCCGCCTCCGGCAGTGACCGCGCCCGTCGCGCCCGCTCCCGCGCCGCAACCGGCCCCGGAACCGAAACCGGTGGCGGCCACGCCGCCCGCCGACGTCAATCTGGGCAAGAAGGACGCGCCCAAGCACGAGACGCCGAAACCGGAAGCCAAGCCGGCGGCCGAGCCGGAGCCGAAAAAGCCCAAGCGCGAGCCCAAGCCGGCCGAGCCGGAGAAAAAGCCGCACGACAAGGCCAAGCCGGCGGAAAAGGCGCAGGAAAAGAAGGACGCCAAGACCCAGACGCCGCCGGCGGCCAAACCCGGCCACAAGACCGCCAAGGCCTATAACAACGACGCCGACGACCTGCTGTCCAGCCTGGACAGCACGCGCACCAGCGGCAAGCCCAACGCGCGCAGCGACCAGGCCGGCAGCAAGCACGGCGTCGCCGGCGGCGCGGTCAACGGCTCCGGCGTCAACGCCGGCTGGATAGACCTGGTCAAGGCCAAGGTGACGCCGCTGGTGCAGGTGCCGCCGGGCCTCTCCGGCAATCCGGCCGCCGTGCTGCGGGTGACGCTGCTGCCGACGCTGGAAGTCAAAGCGGTGCAACTGGTGAAAAGCAGCGGCGTTCCGGCCTATGATGATGCCGTACAGCGCGCGGTCTGGGAGGCCAAGACTTTCCCCAAACTGCCGGCGGGAGCCAACTTCAACGACGGCTACCGCACGTTTACCCTGACGTTCCGTCCGCATTGAGCGGACGCGACAAAGCCCTGAGGAAGCCATGCCGAGTTTGAAAGCCCTGCTGCGGGGCGTGCTGGTGGCGGCGATGCTGGTCGCCGGCAGCGCCCACGCCGAACTGAATATCGAAATCATAGGCGGCGGCGCCAGCCGCCACGCCATCTCCGTGCTGCCGTTCAAGGACGAGGGCCCGACCCAGGGCAATCTGACGCCGGTGATACGCAACGACCTGGCGCTGTCCGGCGCCTTCCGCCTGGTGGACCCGTCGGCCGTCGCCAACGTGCCGTTCGAACCGGCCGACGTGCGCTATCCGCTGTGGCAGGCGGCCGGCGCCCAGTCCATCGCCATCGGCAAGGTGGAAAACGTCGCCGGCGGCCAGATCAAGATCAGCTTCCGGCTGATGGACGTGTCGCAGCACAGGCAGCTGACCGGCGGCGAGTTCACCGTGACGCCGGACCGCAGCCGCCAGGTGGCGCACGCGATCGCCGACATGATCTACGAGGCCATCACCGGCCAGAAGGGCTTCTTCAACACCCGTCTGGCCTATGTGCTGAAGTCCGGCCGCAGTTACTCGCTGCAGATTTCCGACGTCGACGGCCAGCGCAGCCAGACCATTCTGCGCTCGACCGAGCCGATCATCTCGCCGAGCTGGAGCCCGGACGGCCGCTACATCGCCTACGTGTCCTTCGCCAGCCAGAAGCCGGTGGTATGGGTGCAGGATCTGGCCACCGGCCAGCGCCGCGCGGTGGCCAACTTCAAGGGCAGCAACTCGGCCCCGGCCTGGAGCCCCGACGGCGGCAAGCTCGCCGTGGTGCTGACCACCAGCGGCAATTCGCAGATCTATCTGATCAACGCCGCCGGCGGTTCGGCGCGGCGGCTGATGTACAACGGCGCCATCGACACCGAGCCGACCTTCAGCCCGGACGGCTCCATGGTCTACTTCGTGTCCGACCGCAGCGGCGCGCCGCAAATCTACCGGGTGCCGGTCGGCGGCGGCGACGCCCAGCGCGTGACCTGGGAGGGCAATTACAATGTTTCGCCCAAACTGGCGCCGGACGGCAAGACTCTGGCCTATATCCGACGCTCCGCCGGCAATTTCCGTGTGATGTCGCAGGATTTGGCAACTAATGACACTCGTCTATTGTCAGATGGTAGTTACAGCGAACGCCCCAGCTTCGCGCCGAACGGCCGCATGGTGCTGTACTCCAGCGAAGCCGGCGGCAAGAGCGTGCTGTACGCCGCCACAGCCGACGGCAGCAGCAAGGTGAAGCTGGCCGTGCTCAACGGTGATGTTCAGGACCCGGCATGGGGTCCGTTTAATAATCCTTGATCGGGAGCCAATAATGAACTTGAAGCAACTCGTACTCGGCGGCGCAGTCGCCACCCTGCTCGCCGCCTGCGCCAGCACCAAGCCGGCCGAAGCGCCGGCCGCGCCGGTCACCCCGGCTCCGCAAAGCCAGGCGCCGGTCACCGCGCCCAGCACCGAGGGCAATGTGGCGATGGATCCGCTGAACGATCCGAACAGCCCGCTGGCCAAGCGCAGCGTCTACTTCGCCTTCGACTCCTCCGCCGTCGACGGCGAAGGCAAGGCCGTCGTCGCCAATCACTCCGACTACCTGAAGGGCCATGACAAGAAGGTGATCATCCAGGGCAACACCGACTCCCGCGGCAGCCGCGAGTACAACCTGGCGCTGGGCCAGCGCCGCGCCGAAAGCGTCAAGCACGCGATGGAAGTTCTGGGCGTCAAGGACAGCCAGCTCGAAGCGGTCAGCTTCGGCAAGGAAAAACCGAAGGCCTCCGGCAGCTCGGACACCGACTACGCCGAGAACCGCCGCGCCGACATCGTCTACCAGGGCCAGTAAGCGCCTGAGGCGGGCGGCCTCCGTCGCCCGCCATGTCGTTTCGCAGCCGGATGTCGGCCCGAGGCTGCCGTCCGGCGGCCGAAGCGCTATGATATCCGGCTGTCGCCACTCACCGGAAACCCCATGAAACGGATCGCCATCAGTAGCGCCCTCCTGTTGATCCTGACCGGCTGCGCCAGCTCCAGCGACCTGGAGGAAACCCGCCGCCAGCTGGCCCAGGTGAATCAGCAGGCCAGCACCCGCATCGCCGCGGTGGAAACCAAGCTGTCCAACGACAAGCTGCTGGAGATGGTCAACCAGGTCGACACGCTGAAGGCCGAAGTCGCCAAGCTGCGCGGCGACGTCGAAGTGCTGAACTACAATCTGCAAACCACGCAGAAACGCCAGAACGACCTGTACAACGACCTGGACGGCCGCCTCGCCCACCTCGAGGGCGGACCGGGCAAGCAGGACGCCTCGCAGCCAGCCGCCCAGCAGGCCGCCGCCGGCGACAGCCAGGCCGCGCCCGACTACGACAAGGCGCTGAACCTGTTGCGCGCGCGCGACTTCCCGCACGCCATCAACGCGCTGGCGCTGTTCATCCAGCAGAACCCGCAGGCGCCGCAGGCCGCCGAGGCCAGCTACTGGCTGGGCGTCGCCCATACCGCGATGCGCCAGTACGACGCCGCGATCGACATCCATCGCCGCTTCGTCGAACAGTACCCGAACAACCATTTCGCGCCGGACGCCTTGCGCAATATCGGCAACTGCCAGCGCGACCTCGGCCAGATGGACCAGGCGAAGAACACCTTCCGCCGCCTGATCAAGCTGTATCCGAAAACCGACGCGGCGCAAAAGGCCAAGCAGGCGCTGGCCAGAATGTGATCTCCACCGACGCGTGGACGAAAAAAACGCTCCCGGAGGAGCGTTTTTTCTTGGCCGGCGAAAACCAGGCTCAGCCGCGGGACAGCTGGCAGGCCTCGCGGGCGAGTTCGGTGATGCGGTCCCAGTCGCGGGCGGCGATGGCGTCGTCCGGCGTCAGCCAGCTGCCGCCGACGGCCAGCACATTCGGCAATGCCAGGTATTCCGGTGCCTTCTTGATGTCGATGCCGCCGGTCGGGCAGAAGCGCAGGTCGGGGAAGGGGCTGGCCAGCGACTTCAACAGCTTGACGCCGCCGACCGCCTCGGCCGGGAACAGCTTCAGCGTGTTGAAGCCCTCGTCCTGCGCCCACATCGCCTCCGACGGCGTGGCGATGCCGGGAATCAGCGTCAGGCTGGACGCGCGCGCCGCCGAGGCCAGCTCGGCGGAGAAACCGGGGCTGATGCCGAACTGGGCGCCGGCGTCGACCGCCGCCTCCAGCTGGGCGCGGTTGCGCAGCGTGCCGGCGCCGACGATGGCTTCCGGCACTTCGTCGCGCATCCGGCGCATCGCCGCCAGCGCCGCCTTGGTGCGCAGCGTCACTTCCAGCACCCTGATGCCGCCGTTCACCAGCGCGCGGGCCAGGTCCACCGCCACCGCGGCGTCGTTGACGATGATCACCGGAACCACCGGGCCCTGGCGCAGTACAGACAGTGCATCCATTTCCATCTCCTGTTGGCGGACGGCCAGACCACGCTGCGCCGCCCTGCTGAATATCGTATGGCCCGCGCTCAGTTCCAGGCCGGGTGGCGGAAGCTCATCGCGCCGGCCTCGGCCTCGTCGGCGCCGTGGCGGAACACCGCGAACAGTTCGCGGCCCATGCCGTAATCGTTGTGCGACAGGTCGGCCTGAACCTGCTCGCGCGCCGCCCACTCGGCGGCGTCGACCAAGGCCTTCAGCTCGCCGGTCTCGGCGTCGACGCGTATCAGGTCGCCGTCGCGAACCTTGCCGATGGCGCCGCCGGACAGCGCTTCCGGCGACACGTGGATGGCCGCCGGCACCTTGCCGGACGCGCCGGACATGCGGCCGTCGGTGACCAGCGCCACCTTGAAGCCGCGCTCCTGCAGAATGGTCAGCGCCGGGGTCAGCTTGTGCAGCTCCGGCATGCCGTTGGCGCGCGGACCCTGGAAGCGGATCACCGCGACGAAGTCCTTTTCCAGCTCGCCGCGCTTGAACGCCGCCAGCATGTCGTTCTGGTCGTGGAACACCACGGCCGGGGCCTCCACCACGCGGTGCTCCGGCTTCACCGCCGACACCTTGATCACCGCGCGGCCGATATTGCCGGCCATCAGCTTCAGGCCGCCATCGGCCGAGAACGGATTGGACGCCGGGCGCAGCACGCTGTCGTCGCCGCTGAGCGCCGGCGCGTCGCGCCATTTCAGCTCGCCGCCGTCCAGCCACGGCTCGCGGGTGTAATGCGCGAGGCCGCGGCCGACCACCGTGCCGACGTCCTCGTGCAACAGGCCGGCCGACAGCAGCTCGCGGATCACGAAGCCCATGCCGCCGGCGGCGTGGAAGTGATTGACGTCGGCCTTGCCGTTCGGATAGGCGCGCACCAACAGCGGGATCACGGCGGACAGCTCGTCGAAATCGTCCCAGTTGACGTCGACGCCGGCCGCGCGGGCGATGGCGACGATGTGCATCGTGTGGTTGGTGGAGCCGCCGGTGGCCAGCAGGCCGACGATGGCGTTGACGATGGATTTCTCGTCTATCATCTCGCCGACCGGCGTGAACTCGGCGCCCTGGGCAGCGATCTTCGCGCCCTGCACGGCGGCGGCGCGGGTCAGCGCCTCCCTGAGCGGGGTATTCGGGTTGACGAAGGCGGCGCCCGGCAAATGCAGGCCCATGATCTCCATCAGCATCTGGTTGGAGTTGGCGGTGCCGTAGAAGGTACAGGTGCCGGGGCCGTGATAGGACTGGCATTCCGACTCCAAGAGCGCGTCGCGGCCGACCTTGCCCTCGGCGTACAACTGGCGCACCTTGGCCTTGTCGTCGTTGGCGATGCCGGTGGTCATCGGACCGGCCGGCACGAAGACCGCCGGCAGGTGGCCGAAGCTCAGCGCGCCTATCATCAGGCCCGGCACGATCTTGTCGCACACGCCGAGATACAACGCGGCGTCGAACATCTGATGGCTCAGCGCCACCGCGGTGCTCATCGCGATCACATCGCGGCTGAACAGCGACAGCTCCATGCCCGGCTGGCCCTGGGTCACGCCGTCGCACATCGCCGGCACGCCGCCGGCGAACTGGGCGGTGGCGCCGGCGGACAGCGCCGCCTCCTTCAACCAGGCCGGAAAGACCGCCAGCGGCTGGTGGGCCGACAGCATGTCGTTGTACGAGGACACGATGGCCAGATTCGGCCGATGCTCCTGCTTCAGATGGATCTTCACCGTGTCCGGCATCGCCGCGAAGGCGTGGGCCAGGTTGGTGCACGACAACTGGGCCCGCTCCACCCGGCCCTGCTGGGCGGCGGCGCGCACGCGGGCCAGATAGGCGTCGCGGCGCGCGCGGCTGCGCGCGACGATGCGGTCGGTAACGGCGGACAGGGTGGGATGCAAGGCCATGATGACGTTCCGTGTTGAATTGATGTCGATAGTAGTTTTACTACACTCAAAATGCAAGGCGCGCTACGCGCCCCCGCAGGCGCCCTGCGGCGGCCATCAGCCTTCCGGTCCTCGATTTCCGCAGCAAAATC
This sequence comes from Chromobacterium sp. ATCC 53434, assembly GCF_002848345.1. Classification (NCBI taxonomy): domain Bacteria; kingdom Pseudomonadati; phylum Pseudomonadota; class Betaproteobacteria; order Neisseriales; family Chromobacteriaceae; genus Chromobacterium; species Chromobacterium sp. ATCC 53434. The sequence continues at coordinate 4,559,773 of NZ_CP025429.1, forward strand.
GGTAATTTTGCGTCAGGACAAAAGGTGTTGCAAAAGCGGCCATGATCTTGTTACCAGCATAGACAGTACAGCCTTGAGTGGTAATATAACTACATCTAATACCTTCGAGATGGAAGATCAGGATGGAGACCCGTTCTACCGCTACCCCGGCCTTCGACATGGTGCTGTTCGGCGGCGCCGGCGATCTGGTGATGCGCAAGCTGCTGCCCTCGCTGTACCAGGCGCACGCCGCCGGCCTGCTCAACGAGCAGGGTCGCATCCTGGCGCTGGGCCGCAAGGACCTGAGCCGCGACGACTACCTGGCCTTCGTCGAGAAGAATTCCCGCATCCACATCAAGTCGCACTTCGACGACGCCGCCTGGGCCGGCTTCTGCGCCCGCATCGACTATCTGCGCGTCGACGCCTCCCAGGCCGCCGACTACCCGGCGCTAGCCCAGAAGATCGGCGCCGACGCCGACAAGGTGGTGGTCTGTTATCTGGCCACCGCGCCCAATCTGTTCGCCGGCATCTGCGACAATCTGGCCGCCGTCGGACTGAACCGCGCCAATGTGCGGGTGGTGCTGGAGAAGCCGCTGGGCACCGATCTGGACTCGTCCAACGAGATCAACGACGACGTCGCCCGCTTCTTCAAGGAAGAACAGTTGTACCGGATCGACCACTACCTGGGCAAGGAGTCGGTGCAGAACCTGATGGCCATCCGCTTCGCCAACGCGTTGTTCGAGCCGCTGTGGCGCCGCGAGTGGATACACGATGTGCAGATCACCATTTCCGAGGAGCTCGGCGTCGGCAGCCGCGGCGACTTCTACGACGGCACCGGCGCGCTCAGGGACATGGTGCAGAACCACCTGCTGCAGCTGTTGTGCATCGTCGCGATGGAGCCCCCGGCCAATATGGAGGCCGACGCGGTCCGCGACGAGAAACTGAAGGTGCTGAAGGCGCTGCGCCCGTTCTCCGAGCAGGACGTCGCCGCCAAGACCGTGCGCGGCCAGTACAAGGCCGGCGCCATCGGCGGCCAGCCGGTGGTCGGCTATCAGCAGGAGAACGGCATCCCGGCCGGCAGCCCGACCGAGACCTTCGTCGCGATCAAGGCCGAGATCGACAACTGGCGCTGGGCCGGCGTGCCCTTCTTCCTGCGCACCGGCAAGCGGATGCAGGAACGGCTGGCCGAAATCGTCATCAATTTCCGCGACGTGCCGCACCAGCTGTTCTCCGGCCCGATGGGCGGCAGCCACACCGCCAACCGGCTGGTGATCCGGCTGCAGCCGGAGGAAAGCATACGGATGTACTTCCTGGCCAAGGAGCCCGGCGACACGATGCGCCTGCAGCCGGCCTATCTCGACCTCGATTTCTACAAGGCCTTCAAGGTGCGCCGCGCCGACGCCTACGAACGGCTGCTCTTGGACGTGATCCGCGGCAAGCTGGCGCTGTTCATGCGCCGCGACGAGCTGATCGAGGCCTGGCGCTGGGTCGAGCCCATCATGGACACCTGGGCCGCCAGCGGCAACATCCCGCCGAAGCAGTACACCGCCGGCAGCTGGGGTCCGGCCGCGTCCAGCGCGCTGCTGTCGCGCGACGGCATCAGCTGGCACGAGGAGTGTTGAATGCTTGATCGGCGCGTCGTCCAAGCCAATCGGTGCGTCGCCCAGCGGTGCGTCGCCCCTTCGGGGTGACGCACCCTACGGTAAACGACCGAATATCGGTGGGTCACTCGATAAGGTGGCCACCGCCAACAAAACGACCGAGGTACGCGAATGAACTGGTTGGAATTCCCCGACGCCGCCCAACAAACCGACGCCTTGGCCAATAGCGTGGCGTCGCGGCTGGCGGCCGCGATCGAGAGCCGCGGCACGGCGGTGCTGGCGGTGTCCGGCGGCAAGTCGCCGATCCCGCTGTTCAAACTGTTGTCCGAGATGGCGATAGACTGGGCACGCGTCAGCGTCACCCTGGTCGACGAGCGCTTCGTGCCGCCCGGACACGCCGACAGCAACGCCAGCCTGGTGCGCGAGCATCTGCTGCGAAACCGCGCCGCGCCGGCGCGCTTTGTGCCGCTGGTGCGCGAGGCCGCCGACATCGACGCCGAAGTGGCGGCCGCCAGGCGCGAATTCGCCGCGCCCGACGTCGCCATCCTGGGCATGGGCGAGGACGGCCACACCGCCTCGCTGTTTCCCGGCGCGCCGGAGCTGGCCGCCGGCCTGGACCCGGCCAATCCGGCCCCCATCCTGGCGGTGACGCCGCAGACGGCGCCGCACCGCCGCGTGACGCTGAGCTACGCCGCGCTGCTGCAGGCCGGCAGCCTGATTCTGTCCATCCAGGGCGCCGGCAAGCGCGCGGTGCTGGACGCGGCCGCCGCCGGCCCCGACGACGCGCGGCCGATCAGCCACCTGCTGGCCCAGGACAAGGTGCCGCTCGATGTCTACTGGTCTGCCTGAGACCTGGCCTCGATTGCTGGCCGATGTCGGCGCCAGCAACGCCCGCTTCGCGCTGGAGACGGCGCCCGGCGTCATCGAGGACATCGTGTCGTTGCCCACCGCCGGCTATCCGACGCTGGCGGACGCGCTGCGCGACTACCTGGACCAGGTCGGCGCGCGCCGCATCGCCCACGCCGCGATAGGCATCGCCAATCCGCTGAACGGCGACGCGGTGACGATGACCAACTGCCACTGGTCGTTCTCCATCGAGGCCGTGCGTCGCGCGCTGGGCTTCTCCACCTTGCTGTTGCTGAACGATTTCGCCGCGCTGGCGCTGGCGCTGCCGATGCTGCCGCGCGGCGAACTCGCGCAGGTGGGCGGCGGCGCGCCGCGGCCGGACGCGCCGCTGGCGCTGATCGGCCCCGGCTCCGGCCTGGGCATGGCCACGCTGCTGCCCGAAGCCGGCGGCTGGCGGGCGCTGCCCGGCGAGGGCGGCCACGCCTCGTTCGCGCCGCAGAACGAGCGCGAAGCCGGCATCCTGCGTTACGCCGCCGCCCGCTTCGGCCACGTCTCCTGGGAGAGGCTGCTGTCCGGCCCCGGCCTGGCGCTGATCCATCAAGCGCTTTGCGCGCTGGACGGGGCTGGGGAAACCATCTTTTCGCCGGCCGAGGTCAGCGCGCGCGGCCTGTCCGGACGCGACGCGCGCTGCCGCGAAGCGTTGGAAATCTTCTGCGCCGCGCTCGGTTCGGCCGCGGCAAATCTGGCCTTGACCGTCGGCGCCCGTGGCGGGGTATACATAGGTGGTGGTATTGTGCCGCGTCTAAGCGGTTTTTTTGAACAATCCCCATTCCGCCGCCGCTTCGAGGACAAGGGACGGATGTCGGCCTATCTGGCCGCCATCCCGGCGTATCTGATCACCAGCGCCCACCCGGCCCTGCCGGGTGTGGCCGCCCATCTGGCGGCCCATCTGGCGGCCGACAGCGACCATGCCCCGGTGGACGTCTCCACCAGCCCTCCGCGCGGCGGCACAGCAGGAGACATGCATGCTTGATCGCATCCGTGGCCAACTGGAGACGCTGTCTTCGGCCGAGCGCAAGGTGGCCGAGCTGGTGCTGGAACAGCCCTATACCGTGATCCAGGCCGCGGTCGCCGACATCGCCAGAAACGCCGGCGTCAGCCAGCCCACCGTGATCCGCTTCTGCCGCACCGTCGGCTGTTCCGGCCTGCCCGACTTCAAGCTGAAGCTGGCCGGCAGCCTGGTGACCGGCGTGCCCTACGTCCACTCCAGCGTGCGCCCGGAAGATCCGACCTCGGAAATCGTCGCCAAGGTGTTCGACAACACCGTGTCGGCGCTGCTGAAGTGCCGCAACGACGTCAATCCGCAGGCGATAGAAGCCGCGGTGCGGCTGCTGACCGACGCCAACCGCATCGAGTTCTACGGCCTGGGCAACTCCGGCATCATCGCCGCCGACGCCCAGCACAAGTTCTTCCGTTTCGGCATCCCCACCGTCGCCTACTCCGACACCCACATCCAGATGATGGCGGCGTCGGTGCTGGGCCCGGACGACGTGCTGGTGGCGATCTCCAGCTCCGGCCGCACCATGGAACTGCTGGAGGCGGTCGACGTGGCCATCGCCGCCGGCGCCAAGGTGATCGCGCTGACCACCAGCGGCTCGCCGCTGGCGCGGCGCGCCACCGTCGCGCTGATCGCCGACACGCTGGAGGACAATGAAACCTACAGCCCGATGATCTCGCGCATCGTCCACCTGGTGCAGATAGACATCCTCGCGGTCAGCGTGGCGCTGCGCCGCGGCCCGGGCCTGATCCGCCAGCTGGAAAAAACCAAGCACAGCCTGAAGAACCGCAGACTGGACAACAAACAAGCAGAATAGGACGAGACATCATGAGTGAACTGACCGAACTGCCGGCCTGGCAGTCCCTGTGGGACCATTTCGCCGAGGCCAAGCACCTGCACATGCGCGAGCTGTTCGACACCGACCCGGAGCGGGCCGAACGCTATTCGCTGGATGTGGGCGGCCTGTTCCTCGACTATTCCAAGAACCGCATCACCGACGCCACGCTGCTGGGCCTGATGCAACTGGCGCGCGAGACCGGCTTGCCGTCGCGCATCAAGGCGATGTTCAAGGGCGAGAAGATCAACCGTACCGAAGACCGCGCGGTGTTGCACGTGGCGCTCAGGAACCGCACCAACTCGCCTATCCGCGTCGACGGCGACGACGTGATGCCCAAGGTCAACTCGGTACTGGAGCGGATGGGCCGCTTCTCCCACGCGGTGCGCTCCGGCGAATGGCTGGGCTACACCAACCAGCCGATCACCGACATCGTCAACATCGGCATCGGCGGCTCCGACCTCGGCCCGCTGATGGTCTGTTCCGCGTTGAAACCGTTCGGCCATCCGCGCTTGAACATGCACTTCGTCTCCAATGTCGACGGAGCCCAGCTGAAGGAAACGCTGAAGAAGGTCCACCCGGAGACCACGCTGTTCGTCGTCGAGTCCAAGACCTTCACGACGCAGGAGACGCTGACCAACGCGCTGACCGCGCGCGAATGGTTTCTCGCCCGCGCCCGCGACGAGAAGGCGGTGGCCAAGCACTTCGTCGCCGTCTCCACCAACCAGAAGGCGGTGGCGGACTTCGGCATCGACCCGGCGAACATGTTCGAGTTCTGGAACTGGGTCGGCGGCCGCTACAGCCTGTGGTCGGCGATAGGCCTGCCCATCATGCTCTACCTGGGCGAGGAGAACTTCACCGAGCTGCTCAACGGCGCCCACATCATGGACCAACACTTCATGAATGCGCCGTTCGAGCAGAACATGCCGGTGCTGCTGGCGATGATAGGCATCTGGTACATCAACTACTACGGCGGCGGCAGCCACGTGATCGCGCCGTACGACCAGTACCTGCACCGGCTGCCCGCCTTCATCCAGCAGCTGGACATGGAATCCAACGGCAAGCAGGTGACGCAGTCCGGCCATCCGGTCGATTTCGAGACCGCGCCCATCATCTGGGGCGAGACCGGCATCAACGGCCAGCACGCCTTCTTCCAGTTGCTGCACCAGGGCACCCACATCTCGCCGATCGACCTGATCGCCTCGCTGGAGAACCGCTCCAGCCTGCCGGGCCACCACGAGATACTGCTGGCCAACGTGTTCGCCCAGGCCGAGGCCTTCATGCGCGGCAAGACCGCCGACGAGGTGCGCGCGGAGCTGGCCGAGCAGGGCCTGAAGGGCGAGGAGATGGAAGCCTTGGTGCCGCACAAGGTGTTCGGCGGCAACCGCCCGACCAACACGCTGCTGATGAGCCGGCTGGACCCGCGCAACCTCGGCTCGCTGATCGCGCTGTACGAACACAAGATCTTCGTCCAGGGCGTGGTCTGGCACATCAACAGCTTCGATCAGTGGGGGGTGGAGCTGGGCAAACAGCTGGCCAAGACCATACACGCCGAACTGACCGGCAAGCTCTCCCGCGCCGAGCACGACAGCTCGACCCGCCGGCTGATCCAGCTCTACCGCAAGATCAACGGCTAAGCGCGCCCCGACAGCGACCCGCCCCCGCCATCCGGCGGGGGCTTTTTATTTGTCGGACAGTCGGGATAACCCTGATTGTCGGACAGATGACATCCTGCTGAAATGGCGGCTGCAAGTCTGACAATAATAATGGACTGAAGAAGATCGATCGGGATGTGTAAGTTCTGCAGCACCGTGCTGGCCGGCTTTCTGCTGGTCGCCAGCCTGGCCGGCCATGCCGCCGGCCAGGTTTTCCGCATAGACGGCGACGCCGCCGCCCCCATTACCCTCAGCGGCACCGTGGTGGGGCCGATTGCCGCCGGCAGCAAGGCCGAGGGCACCTTTTTCCGGACCTACCACCTCAAACTGCGCCGGCCGATACGACTGGACGACCGCGCCGCCTGCGGCGAGCAAGAGATACGCAGCCTGCCGCTGAGCCAGGAAGACATGGCCAGGCTGAAGGGCCGCGCCATCGTCGTGCGCGCCCGCGCCTTCTGCCAGGAAGACCGCGCCGGCAGCTACCGGCTGGCCGACATCACCGTTCTCTGAACCGGCCCGCCAGCGTCCGCGCCGCCGCGCCGACATCGTCAGCCTCGAACAACGCACCCACCACCGCGACGGCGTCGGCGCCGGCCGCGATGACCCGCCCGGCGTTGTCGGCCGTGATGCCGCCTATCGCCACCGCGTTCGCGCCCAGCGCCGCCGCCTCAGCGAACAGCGACAACGGCGCGGCCACGGCGTCCGGCTTGGTCCGCGACGGAAACACCGCGCCGAAGGCGACGTAGCTGGCGCCGGCCGCCAGCGCCGCGCGCGCCAGCGCCAGGCTGTCGTAGCAGGACGCGCCGACGATGGCGTCGGCGCCCAACCGGCTCCGGGCGGCGGCGATGCCGCCGTCGTCGCGGCCCAGATGCACGCCGTCGGCGCCGACCCGCGCCGCCAATTCGACGTCGTCGTTGACGATGAACAGGGCGCCGCTCAGCCGGCACAGACGACGCAGCTCGGCCGCCTGGCGTTGCCGGCGCTCCGGATCGCCGCTTTTGTCGCGATATTGCAACGCGCGCGCGCCGCCCTCCAGTGCCGCCGCCGCCAGCGAAAACAGCCGCGCGTCGTCGACGCCGTCAGGCGTCACCGCGTACAGGCCTTCAAGCCTGGGCGGCATCGCCTTCCTCCTCGTCGCCTCGCGCCCAGAACATCCGGTCCGGCAGGAACTGGCCCATGCCGGGACGGAAACCGTTGATCAGCGTCTGATAGGTGTATTCCTGCGCCTCGCGCACCGCCTCCGGCAGCAGCAGGCCGGTGGCCAGCATCCCGGCGATCGCCGAGGCCAGCGTGCAACCCGAGCCGTGGTAGCTGCCGGGCAGCCTTTCCCAGTGGTCGGCCCGCACCACGCCGTCCTGGCCGTACAGGCTGTTGACCACCTCCTTGGTGTTCTCGTGGGTGCCGGTGATCAGCAGATACGGCGAGCCCAGCGCCAGAATGCGCTCGGCGCACTGGTCCAGCGTCAGCTCCTCGTCGTCTTCCGGATCGTTGCTGGCCAGCCGGCGCGCCTCCAGGCTGTTCGGCGTCAGGATGGACACCTGCGGGATCAGCATGTCGCGCATCGCCGAGATCAGGTCGTCATCGGCCAGCTCGTGGCCGCCGCCGCTGGCCAGCACCGGATCGAGCACCACCGGGATGTCCGGATAGTCGGCGATCAGCTGCGCCACCACGGCGACGTTCTCCACACTACCCAGCATGCCGATCTTGAACGCCGCCACCGGCATGTCCTCCATCAGGAAGCGCGCCTGGTCGTTGACCCAGTCCGCGTCCAGCACCATTAGGTCGTTGACGCCGACGGTGTCCTGCACCGTGATCGCGGTGATCACCGACAGCGGATGGCAGCCCAGGCTGGCCAGCGTCAGGATATCGGCCTGGATGCCGGCGCCGCCCGAGGGGTCGGAACCGGCCAGAGTCAGTACCACGGGAGGGGATGCGGGAGTGGTCAAGGGCGAACCTCTTTTGTTTTATTGCGGTGGCACGATTTAGAATATCCATTTTATCCGATCACGAGGGCGAAGCGATGCGTACTTGGATGTGTTTGATCTGCGGTTTCATCTACGACGAAGAAGCCGGTCGGCCCGAGGACGGCATCCCGCCCGGCACCCGCTGGGAGGATCTGCCGCCCAACTGGACCTGCCCGGACTGCGACGCGCGCAAGGACGATTTCCAGATGGTGGAAATTTGATCGCCTCGGCCAAGACCTGTAGGCGCTGGCTGGGCGGCGCCCTGCTGGCCGCCGGCCTGGTCGCCTGCGCCCAGGTCGCCACCACCTCCGGCGGCGCGGTCGGCGTCAGCCGCAGCCAGCACATGCTGCTGTCCAGCCAGGAAGTGGAGCAGATGTCGGCCAAGTCGTACGCGGAACAGCTGCAGCAGGCGCGCGCCGCCGGCCGGCTGAACACCAGCGCGGCGCAGACGGCGCGGGTGCGCCGCATTTCGCAGCGGCTGATCGCGCAGACCCCGGCCTTCCGCCCCGACGCCCGCGACTGGCGCTGGGAGGTGAATGTGTTGTCCACCGACGACATGAACGCCTACGCGATGGCCGGCGGCAAGATCATGGTCTACACCGGCCTGATGGGCCGGCTCAAGCTCACCGACGCCGAACTGGCGGCGGTGATAGGCCACGAGATTTCGCACGCGCTGCGCGAACATACCCGCGAGAACCTGAGCCAGGAATACGCGCAGCAAGTGGGCCTGTCGCTGGTCGGCGCGCTCGCCGGCCTCAGCGCCGACCAGGTGAAGCTGGCCGGCATGGTGACCGACGTCACGCTGAGCAAGCCGCACAGCCGCACGATGGAGTCCGAGGCCGATCTGATGGGGCTGGAGCTGATGGCGCGCGCCGGCTACGATCCGAACGCCGCGGTCAACGTCTGGCAGAAGATGCAGGCGGCCGGCAGCGGCGGCGGCATGGAGTTCCTGTCCACCCACCCGTCCGGCCCGACCCGCATCCACGACCTGCAGGCCCATATCCCGCAAGTGTGGCCGCTGTACCAGGCGGCGCCGAAGAAGGGCTGAGCGATGGACACGGCCCTGTTCGACGCGCTGCTGGACCATGCCCGCTCGCTGCCCGGCGCCGAGTTCGACGTCAAATGGGGCGGCACCCAAGTACTCTCCATCGGCGGCAAGATGTTCCTGACGCGCGGGCCGCATGGTCTCAGTTACAAGGTTGACGACGACGACTTCCTCGCGCTGTCCGGCCTGCCCGGCGTGCGGCCGGCACCGTACCTGGCGCGGGCGCGCTGGATCCAGGTGCTGTCGACCGCCGCGCTCGACGCCGACGACATCCGCCGCGGCATCGCGCGCTCGCGCGAGCTGGTGTTGCAAAAACTGCCTCAAGCGCGGCGGCGGGCCTGGTCTTGAGCCGGCCCCCGATGCGCATCATGGAAAAACGATGACTTACCTGTATCTGAAAGCCTTCCATATCTTCTTCGTGGTGTCCTGGTTCGCCGGCCTGTTCTATCTGCCGCGGCTGTTCGTCAATCTGGCGATGGCCGACGAGACGGCGGAGTACGACCGCCTGCTGCTGATGTCCAACAAGCTGTTGCGCTTCATGACGCCGCTGGCCGTGCTGACGCTGGCCACCGGCCTCGGCCTGTGGCTGGGCTTCGGCATCGGCGGCGGCTGGCTGCACGCCAAGCTGACGCTGGTGGCGCTGCTGTTCGGCTACCACGGCTACTGCGCCCGGCTTTACGCCGACTTCGCCGCCCGCCGCAACCGCAAATCCCACCGCTGGTTCCGCGTGTTCAACGAACTGCCGGTGCTGGTGCTGCTGGCGGTGCTGATCCTGGTGGTGGTGAAGCCGTTCTGAAGCATCCCCAACCCTGAATTCGCCTGAGGAATTGTCGATGGCATTGGAAATCGAACGCCGCTTCGTCGTCAGCGGCGACGGCTGGCGCGGCCTGGCGCCCGCGGTACAGTACCGGCAGGGCTATCTGTCGGTGGAAAAGGAGCGCACCGTGCGGGTGCGGGTGGTCGGCGAGCAGGCCTGGCTGACGCTGAAAGGCCATATCAGCAATGTCAGCCGCCACGAATTCGAATACGCCATTCCGCTGGCCGACGCGCAAACCATCATGGACGCGATGTGTCCGATGGTGGTGGACAAGCTGCGCCACCGCATCGAGCATCAGGGCTTCGTCTGGGAAGTGGACGAGTTTTTCGGCGAAAACGCCGGACTGGTGCTGGCCGAGATCGAGCTGCCGGCGGAGGACACGCCATTCGCCAAACCGCAATGGATAGGCGAGGAAGTCACGGAAGACGGGCGCTACACCAACGCCTATCTGTCCAAAAAACCATACCGCAGCTGGTAGCCGCGGACGCATGCGGTTCCGCAACCCGCGTCGCGGGCTGCGGAACCGGGCGCCGGATTACTCCGTCGGCAGATAGCCTGCGGTGTGGCCGGGGCCGACGGCGAGGCCGCCGGACACTTCTTCCACTTCGCTCTGCTCCAGGCGAACCATGGCGGCGATTTCCACGCTGTTTTGCAGCTGGGTTTCGAAATCGGCGGCCGGCAGGGTTTCGTTCTTTTTCATATTGCTTCCTTTCGAGGTTGGTCAGATGGAACGGCGGCTCGCGGCCGCTCTTGTTGTGATCATGCGGCAGGCGCGACGCCGGGCGGCAAACGCGCCTCGGCGATCTCGATCGGCGCCTGCAAATCCTGGGTGATGATGCGGGCGCAGCGTTTACAGGCGTCGGCGCCATGCTGGCTCCACCACACGCATTCGGGGCGGATGGCGCAATAGGCCAGTTCCTCGCTGATGGTTTCCACCTTGTCCACGATCCGGTTCACCAGCGTGCACTCGGCGCTGGCCTTGTCGTGGTGCGCGCACTTGTCGCCGGCGCAACGCCCGGCGGTGCGCAGCACTTCTCCGGGCGAGATGCCGTTCAGCTTGTCCAGATCGACCCGCTCCACCGGCAGCGCCTGCTTCAGATAGATGATGCGGCGCTCGCCGACGCTGCCGCCCAGCATGCCGAACACCACTTCGCCGTTCGCCCCGAACTCCGCGCTGGGACAGAGGCCCTTGTCGTTCTTCATACGCTTGGTCCACTTGGATGATGATGGAAGCCAGCGCGCGCCGGACCATGATAGGCAAAACGGCAGCATGGCCGCGACTACCGCCTGGGCGCATCCGCCGACATCGATTTTCAGTGAAAATACCTATAGAAGCGCGCTTTTCACCGAAGTTCTGTTATGCATTTGTAATTTATAGTACATGACAATCGAATTGTGAAATGGTTTTATCAGGCCTGTTTCGACAAAAACAATATGCTGCCGGGCGGACTGTCATAGTCTCGACGCTTGTGCCGGCCATAGTCGAAAAATGACAATTAAATATTCTTGCCATCGATGTTTCGGCAATCAAGTGCGCCGGGAATGGCCGGCTGTGGACAAGCCCGACAATGACCCGCCCCTGTGGATAACGTCCGCCGCGCGCCCCGTCGGCAACGCCACCCCGCCGCCATCATGTAAAATATGCCCGGCCCAGTGGACCCCACTCCCCACCGCGCCTCCCCCTATATTTCGCGGCACAGGCCGCCAGACAAGGAAAAACGCATGTCTCGCAATCTGGAACTGTTCGAACGTGGCAAACAAGTGATCCCCGGCGGCGTCAACTCGCCGGTGCGCGCCTTTGGCCAGGTAGGCGGCACGCCGCGCTTCGTCGCCCGCGCCGAAGGCGCCCATTTCTGGGACGCCGACGGCAAACAGTATCTGGACTATGTCGGCTCCTGGGGTCCGGCCATCGTCGGCCATGCCCACCCGGACGTGGTGAAGGCGGTGCAGGACGCCGCCGTCGGCGGCCTGTCCTTCGGCGCGCCGACCGAGGGCGAGGTGGTGATCGCCGAGGAAATCTGCAAGCTGCTGCCGTCGATCGAACAGGTCAGGCTGGTGTCGTCCGGCACCGAGGCGACGATGACCGCGATCCGCCTGGCGCGCGGTTTCACCGGCCGCGATCTGATCGTCAAGTTCGAAGGCTGCTACCACGGCCATTCCGACAGCCTGCTGGTCAAGGCCGGCTCCGGCTTGTTGACCTTCGGCAATCCGTCGTCCGGCGGCGTGCCGGCCGACTTCACCAAGCACACGCTGGTGCTGCGCTACAACGACGTCGAGCAGCTGGCCACCACCTTCGCCGAGATCGGCGACAAGATCGCCTGCGTGATCCTGGAGCCGATCGCCGGCAATATGAATCTGATCCAGCCGTCGGCCGAATTCGTCAAGACGCTGCGCGGCCTGACCGAAAAGCACGGCGCGGTGCTGATCTACGACGAGGTGATGACCGGCTTCCGCGTGGCCAAGGGATGCGCGCAAGGCCTGCACGGCGTCAAGCCGGACCTGACCACGCTGGGCAAGGTGGTCGGCGGCGGCATGCCGCTGGCGGCCTTCGGCGGCCGCGCCGACATCATGGGCCGGATCGCCCCGCTGGGCACCGTCTACCAGGCCGGCACGCTGTCCGGCAACCCGCTGTCGGTGGCCGCCGGCCTCGCCACGCTGAAGCTGATCCAGCAAGCGGGCTTCTACGAAACCTTGGGACGCCGCACCGCCCGGCTGGCCCGGGGCCTGGCCGAACAGGCGAAACAGGCCGGCGTCGCGCTGTCCACCGACAGCGTCGGCGGCATGTTCGGCTTCTACTTCAGCGCCCAGGCGCCGAAGTCCTACGCCGAGGCGACCGGCTGCGACATCGAGCGCTTCAAGCGCTTCTTCCACGCGATGCTGGACGAGGGCATCTACTTCGCGCCGTCGGCCTACGAAGCCGGTTTCGTCTCCAGCGCGCACAGCGACGAGATGATAGAGCGGACCATAGACGCCGCCGGCCGCGCCTTCGCGCGCATCTGAGCATTCGCGTCGTCGACGAGCAAGGGAGCCCCGGGCTCCCTTTTTTCATTGGCATTCACGCCCAAGTTGGTAAAATTGCCGCCGCAGTCAAAACAAGCATTCAGGCCGGAACGGCCAGCAGGACATTGTTGTAGTCAGGGGGGATGTGGATGGAACGGAAGACCAGGCTGCGCCTGGCCGCCGGTCTCGGCGCGCTGGTGATCGCGGCCGCGGCCGCCGGCCTGCTGTGGCGCAGCAGCCACGAGGTCAGGGTGGAGCGCTTGGCGCTGGACGAGGCGCCCGGCAGCAAGCTGGCGGCGGGCATCATGAACCGCGCCTACGGCCGCCTGCAGCATGACGAGGCCCGCAACTGCTGGCGCTACCTGCGCGAGAACGGCAGCGACTACTGCCTGAGCCCGCTGTCGCTGGACCGGGTCGAAGCCGGCGGCCAACACCGGCTCTACCTGTTCGCCAGCGGGCGCAAGGACGGCGCGGGAACGCGCGATCTGGCCGGCCTGGTCGGCGCCTTCGTCGTCGACGCCGATTCCAGGGCCGTGATCGCCGCGAACAAGGCGCTGGACTTCGTCAACGACAGCGCCGCCGGACCGCGGCAGGTTCAACTGCTGCAATTGTCCGGCGACGGTTATATGGGCTGGTATGCGGCCGGCCGCGCCGCCGCGACCGGCGCCGATTTCCCGCATTTCTACGCGCCCCGGGACGACAAGGTGATCGAGATAGGCGGCGACGTGTTCGGCCGCAACGCCGCCATCCCCGCCGGCGTCAAATTCGAGTACCAGATCGACGACAGCCGCAAACAGGCCAGGGTCTATCCGCTGACGCTGACGGTCAGGGACGGTCGGGACAGGCAGCTGGCCAACCTGGACTTCAAGTTCGACCGCAGCCGCTGGCGCTATGTCTGCGCCGACGACGACTGCCGCATGCGCGGCGGCATTCCGCTGCGCGCCAGCGGCGACGCGCAGGCGCTGGCGCCCGCCGACGCCAACGAAGCGCTGTTCGGCCAGGGCCGCAAGCTGTCCGACGCCGATCTTAACGACGTGCTGGGCCAGCTGGGCGTGCGCTACGTGGCCAAGGACGACGCGGCCGGCTTCATCGACCAGAACGGCTGCGACGAGCCCTATCAGCTGGACGGCAGCTTCGAGCGGGACGGCGGCCAGGAACAGCTGTGGGTCCGCGGCGGCAATACCTGCACCTCCGGCGTCGTAGGCAGCTCGGCTTGGGTCTTCGTCCGCGACGCCGATGGCCGGCTGCGCGCCAATCTGGGCCTGCCCGCCGCCGACATCCGCCGCGACGTCGGCGTCTCGGCCGGCGTGCACGACCTGCGCGTCGGCGCCGCCGGCTTCTGCGACGGCGTCTGGCGCTGGAACGGCAAGACCTTCGTCCACCTGAAGGACATCGCCACCCGGCCCGGCGGCTGCGGCGGTCCCGTCGGCGCCTGACCGCGCCCGGCATCGCCAATCGGTCCCGCTTGAGCGCAGACGCCCGGTAAAATGACAAATAAAAACTATTGATTCGCACCCTCTTCAATCGACATTAAGTTGCGTAGAACAGAGGCAAGGGATGGAAAACGGGAAAAAACTCACGCTGCTGGCGGGCGCCGCGGTCTTGCTGCTGGCGGCCGGTTTCGGCGGCTGGAAATACTGGCGCGGACACCAGGCCGTGACGGTGGCGCGGATGGCGCTGGACGGCGAGCCGGGCCGACAGCTGGCCGGCGGCATCATGGACAAGATGTACGGCAAGGGCGCGTACGACGGCAAGGGCAAGTGCTGGAACATCGACCATGCGGTCGCCAAAGGAGAAGAGCCGGCCACCTACTGCATGAAGCCGCTGGCGCTGGACCGGGTGCGGGTCGCCGGCGAGGAGCGTCTATACCTGTTCGCCGGCGCCGGCCGCCCGGATGCCGGCCACGCCGAATCGGAAGCGCTGATCGGCGCCTTCGTCGTCGATGCCGGCACCCAGTCGTTGATCGCCGGCAACCGGGCGCTGTCCTTCCTCAACGGCTTCGCCGGCGCGCCGAGCGGGGTGAAGCTGCTGCAGCTGTCCGCGACCGGCTATATGGCCTGGTTCGCCGAAGGCGAAGACATGCACCAGGGCATCGCCGCCGGCTATCCGCAGCTGTACGCGCCCAAGGGTAGAAAGGTGGTGGAAATCAGCGGCGAGCTGTTCGGCAAGGACGAGAACATGGCCGAGGGGCTGAGCTTCGACTACGAAGCCGACGCCGCCCAGGCCGACGCCAAGGTGTTCCCGCTGCTGCTGAAGATCAGCGACGACAAGCACAAGCCGGTCGCCAGTTTCCGTTTCCGCTTCGACAGCCCAAAATGGCAATACGTCTGCGCCGATCAGGCCTGCCGCAAGAAAACCGGCATTCCCGCGGCCCAGCCCATGAGCCTGAAGGACGATGACAACGCCGCCCCGCCGCCGCCGGCCAATGCCAATGCCGCGCTGTTCGGCGCAGACGCCGGACTGGCCGCCGACGACCTGAAGGACGTGCTGGCCGCGCTGGGCGCCAGCTATGTGGTCAACAACAACGGTTGGGGCTTCGTCACCGGACGGTGCCGGACCCCGTTCCAGCTGAGCGCCTCCTACCCGGCCGACGAAAAGGACAGCCACAACGAGCTGTGGGTCCGGGGCGGCGACGCCTGCACCTCCGGCGCCGACGGCCAGAGCATATGGCTGTTCATCCGCGGCGACGACGGCCATCTGCGCGCCAATCTGGGCGTGCCTGCGATCAAGACCACGGTGACCGGCGACGCCAATGACGGCCGCTACGACCTGCGCCTGTCGGGGATAGGCTTCTGCGATACGATCTGGCGCTGGGACGGCAGCCGATACCAGCACTTGAAGAACATCGCCGCCCGGCCAGGCGGCTGCGACAGCGACGCCGGCGCGCAGCGGCAGTAAGAGCCTGTTTACGATCTTTTTGCGGCATCGATGGTATTCTGCCGGATGCAGGGCACGAAAAACGGCCCGCGGCAGTGTCGTTCACTGCAAGGGACGTTTGACAAAGCCATGCGCCGGCAGAAAACCGTTCCGAAGGGCAGCCCGAGGCTGCCTTTTCCGACTCCGCTTTCCTTGATGTCTCGAATGGGGCAACATCGGCCCCGAATCCCAACTTCCCGTCAGCCGATGACCGAAGCCCAATCTTCCTCCCGCCTGATCTGGCGCCTGCGCCTGGCCGAATCCGGCGTCCAGCTGCAGCCGCTGCTGCAAAGCGCCGGCCCCGACGGCTGGAGCCGCGGGCGCGCCTGCTCGCTGGCCGGCCTGCTGCAGGATCAGGCCGACGCGGTGCGTCCGCACGACTTGCCGGTGCTGAAACCGCTGCTGGCGCTGTGGCAGGCGCATGACGGCGATGCCGGCCTGATCGACGCCGCGCCGCTGCTGCCGGCCTTGATCGACCATCCGCTGCTGTTCGACGCCGACGCGCCGGCGCGGCGCATCCATGCCGAAGCCGGCCAGCCGGCGCTGCAGATGGAACGGGTGGGCGCCGAGTTGCGGCTGAAGCTGCTGCCGGACGGCCTGGCCGGTTGCGGCGGCATGCTGTGGCGGCGGCCGCAGCCGGAACGGCTGCTGATTTACCGGCTGACCGACGAATTGAAGGCGCTGGCCGACCTGGTCGGCCACGGCCTGACCGTGCCCTGGCAGGCGCGGCAGCGGGTGCTGGAGGCGATACGCGACGTCGCGCCAGGCCTGCCCTTGCTTGACGCCAGTCCGACGTTCGATCCGACACTCCCGAGCGAGGCCGCCGACCCGACCCTGTACGCCTTGCTGACCCGGCAAGCGGAAGGCCTGCGGCTGCAATTGAAGGTCAAGCCGCATCCGACCGCCGCCTGGAGCGCGCCGGGACGCGGCGCGGCGGGCCTGGTGCTGGATATCGACGGCGAGTACCGCCAATTCGTCCGCGATCTGGCCGACGAAGCCTCCCGCTTGCGCGCGCTGCGCGAAGCCTGCCCGGCGATAGGCCGCGGCCAGCGCGACGGCGACGGCTGGCTGTTCGCCGACCAGCATTCGGCCTTGTCCCTGCTGTCGCAACTGCAGGCGGCCGGCGAGGCGCGCGTCGCCTGCCTGTGGCCGCACGGCGACAAGATCCGCCTGGCCGCCGCCGACGGCATGCCGCAGCTCAAGTTGAAAGTGAAGCGGCGCGGCGGCTGGCTGCAGGCCGACGGCGAACTGGAGCTGGACGATGGCCGCATCCTGACCCTGCGCCATCTGCTGGCGGCGCTGGCCAAGCAGAACGGCAAATACCTGCAACTGTCCGACGGCGACTGGCTGGCCCTGTCCGGCAGCCTGGGTCAGCGGCTAGGCGAGCTGGCGCGGATGGTCGACCACGCCGGACCGGACGGGTTGGCGATCAGCCCGCTGGCCGGCCCCAGATTGCAGGCATTGGGAGAGGAGGCCGGGCAATTCGACGGCGACGACGGCTGGACGCGGCAGGCGGCGCGCTGGCGCGAGGCGTCGATGTTCGACCCCCAGGTGCCGCCAAGCCTGAACGCCACGCTGCGGCCGTACCAGCTGCAGGGTTTCGCCTGGATGGCGCGGCTGGCGCACTGGGGCGCCGGCGCCTGCCTGGCCGACGACATGGGCCTGGGCAAGACGGTGCAGACGCTGTCGCTGCTGCTGACCCGCGCCCACCTGGGGCCGCAACTGGCGGTGGCGCCGACCTCGGTGGCGCTGAACTGGCTCTCGGAGGCCGCCCGTTTCGCGCCCGGCCTGCGCCTGCGCGCCTACCACCAGCAGCGCCGGCTCGACGACGTCGGCCCCGGCGACCTGGTGGTGGTCAGCTACGGCCTGCTGCAGCGCGAGGCCGACGCCTTCTGCGACGTGCACTGGGCGTCGGTGGTGCTGGACGAGGCGCAGGCGATCAAGAACCCGCAGAGCCAGCGCGCCCAGGTGGCGCAAAGCCTGCGCGCCGATTTCCGCCTGGCCGCCAGCGGCACGCCGGTGGAAAACCACCTGGGCGAGCTGTGGAGCCTGTTCCGCTTCATCGCGCCGGGCTTGCTCGGCAATCTGGCGCAGTTCGAACAGCGCTACGCCCAGCCCATCGCCGACGGCGACGAGACCGCCCGCGCCCAGCTGAAGGCGTTGATCCAACCCTATCTGCTCAGGCGGACCAAGCGCGAAGTGCTGACCGAGCTGCCGCCGAAGACCGAGACCACCCGGCTGATCGAGTTGTCCGAGCAGGAACGCCATGTCTACGAGGCCATGCGGCAGGAGGCGCTGTCCCGCGTGGCCGAGGCCGACCCGGCCGCCGGCGGCCAGACCATGCAGGCGCTGGCCGAGCTGACCCGGCTGCGCCGCTTCTGCTGCCACCCCCGCCTCACCCAGCCGGACAGCGCGCTGCCGGCCAGCAAGCTGGCGGCCTTCGCCGAGATTTGCGAGGAGTTGCTGGACAACGGCCACAAGGCGCTGGTGTTCAGCCAGTTCGTCGACCATCTGGCGCTGGTGGCCGAACACCTGCGGGAAAAAGGCGTCCGCTTCCACTACCTGGACGGCGGAACCCCGATCCGGCAGCGCAAGGCCAGCATGGACGCCTTCCAGGGCGGCGACGGCGATCTGTTCCTGATCAGCCTGAAAGCCGGCGGCACCGGGCTTAACCTGACCGCCGCCGACTACGTGATCCATCTCGACCCGTGGTGGAATCCGGCGGTGGAGGACCAGGCGTCCGACCGCGCCTATCGGATGGGCCAGCAACGGCCAGTGACCGTGTACCGGCTGGTGGCGGCCGGCACCATAGAAGAGAAAATCGTCGAGCTGCACCGCGAAAAACGGGCGCTGGCCGACAGCCTGCTGGCCGGCGGCGACGCCAGCGCCCGCCTGGACGGCGCGGCGCTGCTGGCCCTGCTGCGAGGTGATGCCGGCTAGGCGCCGCGAGCCTCTCGTTCTTGTTGATGCGCTTGAGCAAGGTCAAGCGCGCGGACGGTCCGATTGCCTGTTTACAATTGGCTAGGCATGATGACGACCATTTTCATTACAGTGAGGTTGCATCATGTCGCGTTACTCCCTGTTGGCCGGCGCTCTGCTGTTGGTCGCCTCCTGGCCCGCGCTGGCCGATCCCTCCATCGGCAAGAACGGCTCGGAAACCATAGGCATGGGCGCCGTCTCCATCCTTGCCGCGCCGGTGATGAGCGTGGGCGGCGCATCCCAGGAACATGGCGAATCGGCGCTGGGTCCGGTGCTGGCAGTGACCGGCAGCGCCTATATCATCGCAGGCGTCGTCCAAGGCGTCGGCGATGTGGCCGAACTGACGCTAAACTCGGCGCAGGGCGGCGCCAAGCTGCTGGTCAAAATTTCCGGTTCCGCGGTAAAGGCGTCCGGCGCAGCCGTCGGCGCTTCAGTACAGGTGACGGCCACCGCCAGCGGCACGCTGCTGGTGACCTCGGGCAAGGTGTTGGCCTTCATCCCCAACAAGGCGGGCGAAGCGCTGCTGGAGCACTCGAGGATTCCGGGATGAAGCCATCGCGCCTCCTCGCCGTCCTCGCGCTGACGCTGCCGGCCTTGGCCGTTGCCGGCCAGAGCTGCGAGGAAAAGCCGCTGACGCCGGAAACCTTCCGCATGGCGATGCAGACCGCGCAGAAAGTGCAGCAGCGGCTGGACCAACTGGGCAGCGACGTGGTGGTGCTGGGGCGCATGGGCCAGGACCTCAGCCAGTACAATTTGCGCTATACCCACGCCGGCATTGTCTATCGCACCGAGCCGGATCGCCGCTGGCGGGTGGCGCATCTGCTGAACGACTGCGGCACCGACCATTCCGAGCTGTGGTACGAGGGCTTGGGCAATTTCTTCCTCGACGACATGTTCCGCTTCGACTCGGTGGCGCTGGTGCCGCCGCCCCAGGTGGCGTCGCGCTTGCTGGCGCGGCTGAACCAACCGGCGAAGCTACGCGAGCTGCACACCGCTCGCTACAATCTGCTCGCCTACCCGTTTTCCACCCGTTACGAGAATTCCAACGTCTGGGTGCTGGAGCAACTGGTTGCGGCGGAGAGCCACGAGACGGTGATACGCAGTCGCGAACAGGCGCAGATGTGGTTGAAGCTGAACGGCTACCAGCCCACTGAGCTGAAGCTGGGGCCGATGACCCGGCTGGGCGGCCGTATGTCCCAGGCCAACGTCTCCTTCGACGACCACCCGAACGAACTGCGTTTCGCCGACCGCATCCAGACGGTGTCGGTCGATTCCATCATCCAGTTCCTCGACGCGCGCGAGGAAGGCTGGAAGATGGAGGAGATCGCCGGCGCGCAGCCGCGCCGCTACTGAACCCTGTCATCTTGCCAAGCGGCCCTTCGGGGCCGTTTTCGCGTTCGCGCGCCGCCAGGCTGGTGGTCAGCGGCTCGCGCAACAGGCTGGCCAGTATCGGAATCAGCGCGAGCAACACGCCAATTGTCACCGCGCCCGGCGGAGCCAGCGCAGGGCGCGCTGTTGCGGCTGCTGCAGGCCGGCGATGGCAAAAATACCGCGCCGCCGCCAGCCTCCCGTGGAAAGGCTGAATCGGATCAAAAGGTTGTAATTTAGAAAATTAAATACCAAACTATCTTCAAATAAAAGCTTTTATATTTTTGTCATTTCTCTCCCGTATCATGCGCCGCGCCGCATCGCGCGGCGATTACAAAAACATATTCATCCGGGAGAACACATGAAGAAAGCACTATCGCTGCTGCTGGGCGCCAGCCTGGCCGCCGCCAGCGCGCAAGCGCTGGCCTGGGGCCAGGAAGGCCACCGCATCACCGGCTACATCGCCCAGCAACTGCTGAGCGCCAAGGCCAAGGCCGAAGTAGCCAAGCTGATCCCCAGCGCCGACTTCGGCCAGCTGGCGCTGTACATGGACCAGCACAAGCAGGATCTGAAGCAGACGCTGCCGGGTTCCGACCAATGGCACTACAACGACGAGCCGGTCTGCAGCGGCGTGACCGAGGACGAGTGCCCGGACGGCAACTGCGCGTCCAATCAGATCGAACATTACCGCCAGGTGTTGGCCGACCGCGCCGCCAGCAAGGCCGATCGCGCCCAGGCGCTGACCTTCCTGATCCACATGGTCGGCGACATCCACCAGCCGTTGCACGCGGCCGACAACCTGGACCGCGGCGGCAACGACTTCAAGGTGCAGCTGCCGGGCAGCAAGAAGGTCAGCAATCTGCATTCGGTGTGGGACACCGCGCTGGTGCAACAGGAACTGAACGGCGCCAACGAAAAGACCTGGGCCGCCAGCGATCTGCAGCAGTATCAGCGCAACGTCGCCGGCTGGCAGAGCGGCAGCGTGATGGACTGGGTGCACGAATCCAACCAATACGCCCGCGCCGACGTCTACGGTCCGCTGGCCGGCTTCAGCTGCGGCGCGTCGCCGTCCACGCCGGTCTACCTGGACAACACCTATCTGCGCGCCGGCGGCCTCCTGGTCGACCAGCAGCTGGCCAAGGCAGGCGCCCGCATCGCCGCCGTCGTCAACCAGGCGCTGAACTAAGAACCGGCTCGCGGTCTTGCTGTCCGCGCCTTCCGCCCCGCGACGCCGCGGGGCGGCGCCGACATCGCGCGTAGGCGTCGCGGCCGCGATGGACTAAGATGCACGGCTGAGGAGGAATCATGACCCTGAATCTCGCCGACATCCGTCTGGAATACGCCAAGAAAGAACTGTCGCCGGAAGACTGCCTGCCCGACGCCGTCGCGCAGTTCGAGATCTGGCTGAACGAGGCCATATCGGCCCAGGTCAACGAGCCGACAGCGATGAACCTGGCCGCGATCGGCCCGGATGGCCGGCCGTCGGCCCGCATCGTGCTGCTGAAGGGCGTGGAGGACGGCCAGCTGCTGTTCTACACCAATTACCAGAGCCGCAAGGGCCAGGCGCTGGCCCACAGCCCCTATGTCGCGCTGACCTTCTTCTGGCCGGAGCTGGAACGCCAGGTGCGCATCGAGGGCCGGGCCGAGCGGGTCGCGCCGGAAACGTCCGACGCCTATTTCGCCAGCCGTCCCTACACCAGCCGCCTCGGCGCCTGGGCCAGCGAGCAAAGCAGCGAGATCGCCTCGAAGGCGGTGCTGGTGACGCGCGCCGCGATGTACGGCGCCCGCCATCCGATCAACGTTCCGCGGCCGCCGCACTGGGGCGGCTACGCCATCGTGCCGGACCGCGTCGAATTCTGGCAGGGCCGTCCCAGCCGGCTGCACGATCGCGTGCTGTACACACAGACCGCCGACGGCGGCTGGCAGCTGTCCCGCCTGGCGCCGTAAACCAACGCCAAGCCTTTCCTCTCCGGGGCCGCTCACGCGGCCCTGTCAAATTCTGCCAGTGTCATATTTTTACCAATACTGCTTGTGAATAAAAACAAGACACGAATTATTCGTTAATTTTTATTTTGATTCCAACCAGTACCCAAGCACAGAACTCCGCGCCAGACAAGCGATTCGCTCCTGCAAGGCTTTGAAAGGCTGTTAGCAACTGCCTCAAAGTACAGATGAATATCGGCAGGAAAAATCCAATACCTAATTTATGCACTTGGGATTAACCGGGTAAGGACAAGCCATGTCCGATCTCGCCGCGCGCCTGGCAGGGCCGCGACGCGGTCGCCCGCCATTCCGAGGCTAGCCGCAGACGCAGCCCGAACCGATTCACCGGGCGGCTGACGACGGCGCCAGGCGGTACGCACGGCCACAACAGAACCGGCCGGCGAGCCACACCGCCCGCGCGACGGCGTCCGCCCTCGCTCCCGACCATGCCGGGAACGCGACAGCCCCTTCGAACGGCGCCGGCGGCTCCGGTACCGCCAGCCATCAGCCGGCGGTGTACGCGGGACGCACCCCGTTCCGCCTTGTCTACATTTGGAGTTCCGTGATGAGAAATCAACAATTGATGTTGCGTGGTCTGGTATTGTCCGCCCTGGCTGTGATGAGCTCGGCGGCGCTGGCTGCCGAGCGTATCGATCTGGAACGTCTGGGCAAGGCCCAGGCCAACAGCGCCGCTGCGGCCGCCTTCACCGGCGTGGGCCAGGCTGATCTGAAGCCGCTGCGCAGCACCCAATTCTCCACCGGCAAGGTGGTCACCCGCTACCAGCAGTACTACCAGGGCGTGCCGGTATGGGGCGAAGCCGTGGTCGAGGAAAAACAGCCGGGCGCGCTGAAGGCTTCCGCCGCCAAACTGTCCGGCCACTACATCGCCAACATCCAGTCCGACCTCGCCTCGGCCAAGCCGACGCTGAGCAGCGCCCAGGCGCTGAGCCAGGCCAAGTCGCTCAAGGCCAACGGCAACGCGACCTATAACGACAAGACCGAACTGGTGGTGCAGCTGAACGGGCAAAACGTCGCCCAGCTGGTCTATCTGGTGTCCTTCGTCGTCGACAACGGCAAGGAGCCGAGCCGTCCCAGCTTCATCATCGACGCCAACAGCGGCCAGGTGCTGAAGCAATGGGAAGGCCTGAGCCACGCCGAAGCCGGCGGTCCCGGCGGCAACGCCAAGACCGGCCAGTACACCTACGGCAAGGACTACGGCCCGCTGATCGTCACCAGCGACTGCAAGATGGACAGCGGCAACGTCGCCACCATCAATCTGAACGGCGGCACCAGCGGCACCACGCCGTACAAGTTCGCTTGCCCGACCAACACCTACAAGGCCATCAACGGCGCCTACTCGCCGCTGAACGACGCCCATTACTTCGGCAATGTGGTGTTC
Organism: Chromobacterium sp. ATCC 53434; assembly: GCF_002848345.1. NCBI lineage: Bacteria > Pseudomonadati > Pseudomonadota > Betaproteobacteria > Neisseriales > Chromobacteriaceae > Chromobacterium > Chromobacterium sp. ATCC 53434. The sequence goes on from NZ_CP025429.1 coordinate 4,583,217, forward strand.
AATCTGTACAAGGACTGGTTCAACCTGAAGCCGATCAACCAGAAGCTGCTGATGAAGGTGCACTACAGCCGCAACTACGAGAACGCGTTCTGGGACGGCACCGCGATGACCTTCGGCGACGGCGGCAGCACCTTCTACCCGCTGGTGTCGCTGGACGTGTCGGCGCATGAAGTCAGCCACGGCTTCACCGAGCAGAACTCCGGCCTGGTCTACAGCGGCCAGTCCGGCGGCATCAACGAGGCGTTCTCCGACATGGCCGGCGAAGCCGCCGAATACTACATGAAGGGCAAGAACGACTTCCTGGTCGGCGCGGAGATCTTCAAGAAGACCGGCGCGCTGCGCTACTTCGCCGATCCGACCAAGGACGGCCAGTCGATCGGCAACGCCAAGGACTACTACAACGGTCTGGACGTGCACTACTCCAGCGGCGTGTACAACAAGGCCTTCTACCTGATCGCCACCAGCCCGAACTGGAACACCCGCAAGGCCTTCGAAGTCTTCGTCGACGCCAACCGCCTGTACTGGACCGCCAACGCCACCTATAACAGCGCCGCTTGCGGCGTGGTCAAGGCGGCCGACGCCCGCGGCTACAGCAGCGCCGACGTCACCAAGGCCTTCACCGCCGTCGGCGTGACTTGCAAATAAGCCGACGCCGCCGCCAACGCGGCCCCGCCCGGGGCCGCGTCCAATAGCCGTACCGGCGCCGACAGGCGCCGGCCTTCGCTCGGGAGTCCCCCAATGTTGAAACTGCGTCAAACCGCGCTGCTGGTCCTGCTGGGCCTGGCCGGCGCCGCCCAGGCCCAACCGGTCTGGATTTCGGTAGGCGATCAGGGCTACCAGTTGTTGCGCAAGATAGACACCGGCGTCAAGAGCCAGGAAAACCGCAAGCTGGCGGCCGACGGCCGCCTCGCCAAAGGCGACGCCGCCGGCGAAACCGTGCACCTGGTACAGGTGGACGAGGCGCTGCTGCCCAAGCTGTCCGACGCCATCCACGAAAACCTGCGCCACTGCGGCGGCTTCATCGTCCACCGCGACCTGCAGGAAGCCCGCGCCGCGCTGAACGGCCCGGCCGCGCCGCTGGCCAAGACCGTCGCGCCCAGCTACGCGATAGACAACCAGGCCGTCGTCAACAAGCTGTTGCCGCAACTGCAGGACAGCAATGTGCTGGGCACCATCCAGTCGCTGTCCAATTACCAGAACCGCTTCTACACCACCAGCCACGGCGTCAACGCGTCCAACTGGATCGCCGCCCAGTGGAAACAGCTGGCCGGCAGCCGAACCGACGTCACCGTCGAGCAGTTCGCCCATGCCGGCTGGCCGCAGAAATCGGTGATCCTGACCATCAAGGGCAGCGACAACGCGGCGGAAACCATCGTGTTGGGCGGCCATCTGGACTCGACCATAGGCAGCGGCACCGGCGAAAGCAGCCGCGCGCCGGGCGCCGACGACGACGCCTCCGGCGTGGCCAGCCTGACCGAGGTCGCGCGCGTGCTGCTGGCCGGCAACTACCAGCCGCGTCGCACGATCAAGTTCATCGCCTACTCGGCCGAGGAGGTCGGCCTGCGCGGCTCGGCCGACATCGCCAAACGCTACAAACAGCAACAGGCCAATGTGGTCGGCGCGCTGCAGCTGGACATGACCAACTACCAGGGCGACGCGCAGGACATCTTCCTGTTCACCGACTACACCAACGCCGCGCAGAACACCTTCCTCGCCAATCTGGCCAAGACCTATCTGCCCACGCTGAAAGTCGGCTACAGCCAGTGCGGCTACGCCTGCTCCGACCACGCCTCGTGGACGGCCCAGGGCTATGCGGCGTCGTTCCCGTTCGAGTCCAGCTTCAACAATTCCAATCCCTACATCCACAGCCGCAACGACACGCTGGCAAGCTCGGGCAATCAGGCCAAGCATGCGCTGAAGTTCTCGCAGCTAGCGCTGGCCTACGCGGTGGAACTGGGCAGCGACGGCCCGGCCAAGCTGCGCTGAAGCACTCGACGATTTGCTCCGTCGCGGCGCTTGCCGCAACGCGGCCCGGTTTGCCCGGGCCGCGTTTTTTATGGTTCGATCGGCGCGGCATGCTGTCGCATTTCCGCTCATACCACAGTCAAGTTTCAGGCAAAACGGCAATTTTTCATTATTTTTTACCATTGTTTAAATCAAAAAATCATTGAAATGCCGCGTCGCCTGGATGATTCGCTCCATCGATAGTTGATTTATATAATTACAACTGTCTAAACGTACAGTTAATGACCGACAGGCAAAGCCAATAGTCTTGTCCATGTCGGGATTGAACGTACTGAAACCATTCAATCGGTTCCGATCTCGCCGCGCGCCTGGCAGGGCCGCCGCGTGATCGCCTGTCATCCCGAGGCTGGCCGCAGACGTTGTCCGGATCGCGCCCGGACCGTGGACGACGACGCCAGACGATGAGCGCGGCCACTGCCGCCGCACCGTTCAGGCATCGACGCCCGGCTTTGCTGGAGGACGGCAACGCCATCCGACAACACCGCGGCTCCGCAGACGCCGGCTATCAGCCGGCGACATCACGCGGGACCTACCCTGGTCCCGCCCTGTTCTGGAGTCCGTGATGAAAAAACCGCAATGGATGTTGCACAGCCTGGCGCTGTGCGCGCTGACGATGAACGGTCCGGTCGCGATGGCGGCCGAACGCATCGATCTGGCGCGGCAGGACAAGGTCCAGCCCCGCGCCGCCGTCACCGCCGCGCCGGCCTTCTCCGGCGTCGGCCAGGCCGATCTGAAGCCGCTGCGCAGCGCCCGCTTCGCCGGCGGCATGGTCGTCACCCGCTACCAACAGTACTACCAGGGCGTGCCGATATGGGGAGAGGCCGTGGTCGAGGAGAAACAGGCGGGCGCGTTGACGGCCTCCGCCGCCAGACTGTCCGGCCATTACATCGCCGACATCCAGTCCGACCTCGCCTCGGCCAGGCCGACGCTGAGCGCCGCCCAGGTACTGAGCCAGGCCAAGGCGCTGAAGGCCGACGGCTACGCGACCCGCAACGACAAGACCGAGCTGGTGGTGCGCCTGAACGCGCAAAGCGTCGCCCAGCTGGTTTATCTGGTGTCCTTCGTCGTCGACGATGGCAAAGCGCCCAGCCGCCCCCACTTCATCATCGACGCCAACAACGGCCAGGTCCTTCAGCAATGGGAAGGCCTGAACCACGCCGAGGCCGGCGGCCCCGGCGGCAACGCCAAGACCGGCCAGTACACCTACGGCAAGGACTACGGCCCGCTGATCGTCACCAGCGACTGCAAGATGGACAGCGGTAACGTCGCCACCGTCAACCTGAACGGCGGCACCCGCGGCAACACGCCGTTCCAGTTCGCCTGCCCGACCAATACCTACAAGCGGATCAACGGCGCCTACTCGCCGCTGAACGACGCCCATTACTTCGGCAACGTGGTGTTCAATATGTACCGGGACTGGTTCGGACTGCGTCCGCTCAGCCAGAAGCTGCTGATGAAGGTCCACTACAGCCGCTATTACGAGGACGCGTTCTGGGACGGCGAGGCGATGAATTTCGGCGACGGCTTCATCGACTTCTATCCGCTGGTGGCGCTGGACGTGTCGGCGCATGAAATCAGCCACGGCTTCACCGAGCAGAACTCCGGCCTGATCTACAGCGGCCAGTCCGGCGGCATCAACGAGGCCTTCTCCGACATGGCCGGCGAGGCGGCCGAGTATTACATGCGGGGCCGGAACGACTTCCAGGTGGCCGCCGAAATCTTCAAGAAAAAAGACGCGGCATTGCGCTATATGGCCAATCCGCCCCAGGACGGCCACTCGATCGGCAACGCCAAGGACTACTACAACGGTCTGGACGTGCATTATTCCAGCGGCGTGTACAACAAGGCCTTCTACCTGATCGCCACCAGCCCCGGCTGGAACACCCGCAAGGCCTTCGAAGTCTTCGTCGACGCCAACCGCCTGTACTGGACCGCCAATTCCACCTTCAACAGCGCCGCCTGCGGCGTGGTCAAGGCGGCCAACGCCCGCGGCTACGACGGCGCCGACGTGACCAAGGCCTTCGCCGCCGTCGGCGTGGCTTGCCAATAAGCCGACGCCTCCACCAACGCGGCACGGCCGGCGTCGCCTGATGCCGGCCTGCGCTCGGGAGTCCCCCAATGTTGAAACTACGTCAAACCGCGCTGCTGGTCCTGCTGGGCCTGGCCGGCGCCGCCCAGGCCCAGCCGGTCTGGATTTCGGTAGGCGATCAGGGCTACCAGTTGTTGCGCAAGATAGACACCGGCGTCAAGAGCCAGGAAAACCGCAAGCTGGCGGCCGACGGCCGCCTCGCCAAAGGCGACGCCGCCGGCGAAACCGTGCACCTGGTACAGGTGGACGAGGCGCTGCTGCCCAAGCTGTCCGACGCCATCCACGAAAACCTGCGCCACTGCGGCGGCTTCATCGTACACCGCGACCTGCAGGAAGCCCGCGCCGCGCTGAACGGCCCGGCCGCGCCGCTGGCCAAGACCGTCGCGCCCAGCTACGCGATAGACAACCAGGCCGTCGTCAACAAGCTGCTGCCGCAACTGCAGGACAGCAATGTGCTGGGCACCATCCAGTCGCTGTCCAATTACCAGAACCGCTTCTACACCACCAGCCACGGCGTCAACGCGTCCAACTGGATCGCCGCCCAGTGGAAACAGCTGGCCGGCAGCCGAACCGACGTCACCGTCGAGCAGTTCGCCCACGCCGGCTGGCCGCAGAAATCGGTGATCCTGACCATCAAGGGCAGCGACAACGCGGCGGAAACCATCGTGTTGGGCGGCCATCTGGACTCGACCATAGGCAGCGGCACCGGCGAAAGCAGCCGCGCGCCGGGCGCCGACGACGACGCCTCCGGCGTGGCCAGCCTGACCGAGGTCGCGCGCGTGCTGCTGGCCGGCAACTACCAGCCGCGTCGCACGATCAAGTTCATCGCCTACTCGGCCGAGGAGGTCGGCCTGCGCGGCTCGGCCGACATCGCCAAACGCTACAAACAGCAACAGGCCAATGTGGTCGGCGCGCTGCAACTGGACATGACCAATTACCAGGGCGACGCGCAGGACGTCTTCCTGATCACCGACCACACCAACGCCGCGCAGAACGCTTTCGTCGCCGACCTGGCCGCAAGTTATCTTCCGGCGCTGAAAGTGGGCTACAGCCAGTGCGGCTACGCCTGCTCCGACCACGCCTCGTGGACGGCCCAGGGTTACGCGGCGTCGTTCCCGTTCGAGTCCAGCCTCGACCATCACAACCCCTACATCCACACCAGCCGCGATACGCTGGCCAACTCCGGCAACCAGGCCAGACACGCGCTGAAGTTCTCGCAGCTGGCGCTGGCCTACGCGGTGGAACTGGGCAGCGACGGCCCAGCCCAAGCGCTCTGAACGAGCGGCGGCCCATGATTTTCCCCATCGCGACGCACACCGGCAGCAGCCCGCCACCGTCGTCGAACGACAAGCAGGCAGGCCAAGACCCCATGCCCCAACCACCGGCCGGCGGCGCCGGCCTTTCGGGAGTATCGACATGTTGAAACCGAGTCAAACCGCGCTGCCTATCCTGGCGATCCTGCTGGGCCTGGCCGGCGCCGCCCAGGCCCGACCGGTCTGGATTTCGATAGGCGAGCCGGCCTACCAGCTGCTGCGCAAGATAGACACCAAAGCCAGCAGCCGGCTGAGCCGCCAAACGCCGACCGGCGAAACCGTGCGCCTGGTCAGGGTGGACGAGGCGCTGCTGCCCAGCCTGTCCGACGCCATCCACGACAATCTGCGCCACTGCGGCGGCTTCATCGTCCACGGCGACCTGCGGCAGGCCCGTGCCGCGCTGAACGGACCGGCCGCGCCGCCGGCCGGCATCGTCGCGCCCGCTTACGCGATAGGCCAGCAGGCCATCGTCGCCAAGCTGCTGCCGCAACTGCGGGACAGCAATATCGTCGACACGATCCGGACCCTGTCCAACTACCAGAACCGCTTCTACACCAGCCGCCACGGCGTCGACGCGTCCAACTGGATCGCCGCGCAGTGGACGCGGCTGGCCGACGGCCGCGGCGACGCCGCCGTCGAGCAGTACGTCCATGCCGGCTGGCCGCAGAAGTCGGTGATCCTGACGATCAGGGGAACGGACGAGGCGATGGAGACGGTGGTGCTGGGCGCCCACCTCGACTCCTCCATCGGCAGCGACGCCGGCGAGAGCGGCCGCGCGCCGGGCGCCGACGACGACGCCTCCGGCGTGGCCAGTCTGACCGAAGTGGCGCGCGTGCTGCTGGCCGGCGACTACCGGCCGCGCCGCACGATCCAGTTCATCGCCTACTCGGCGCACGAGGTGGGCCTGCGCGGCTCGACCGACATCGCCCGACGCTACCGGCAACAGCGGATCGACGTGGTCGGCGCGCTGCAGCTGGACATGACCAATTATCCGGGCGACGCGCAGGACATCTTCCTGATCACCGACGACACCAGCCGGGCGCAGAACGCCTTTGTCGCCGACTTGGCCAGGACCTATCTGCCCGCGCTGAAGGTCGACTACAGCCAGTGCGGCTACGCCTGCTCCGACCACGCCGCGTGGACGGCGCAGGGCTATGCCGCGTCGTTCCCGTTCGAGTCCAGCTTCGACAAGCGCAACCCGCACATCCACACCGACCACGACACGCTGGCCAACGCCGACGAGCAGGCCAGGCATGCGCTGAAGTTCTCGCAGCTGGCGCTGGCCTACGCGGTGGAGCTGGGCAGCGGCGGCCCGGCCAGGCCGCGCTGACGCGCTCGACGATTTGCTCCGTCGCGGCCCTTGCCGCAACGCGGCGCCGGCCGGACAGGGCCGGGCCGCGTTTTTTATCAACCGGTGTTGCGCAAGCCGGCGGCGGTGCCGTTGATCGTCAGATGGATGGCGTACAAGGCGTCCTCGTCGTCCGGCTCGGCGCGCAAGCGCGCCAGCAGGTCGGCCTGCAGCAGGCCCAGCGCGTCGAGGAAGGGCAGCCGGGTTTCCAGGCTGCGGCGCAGCGTCGGGTTGCCCTCCAGCAACGCCGCCTGGCCGGTGATGGCGAAGAAGGCGTCGTGGGTTTTCTGCCATTCGGCCTTGACGATGCCGAACAGGCGCGCCGCCAGCTCGCGATCGGCCACCAGGCCGGAGAAGCGGCGGGCGATGCCCAGATCGGCCTTGGCCAGCACCTGCTCCATATTGGACAGCATCACCTGGAAGAACGGCGAATGGCGGTACAGGTGCTGCAAGCGCGCCAGACCGGCGTCGCCGTGCCTCTGCACATAGGCGGCCACCGCCGAGCCGACGCCGAACCAGCCGGGCAGCATCAGCCGCGACTGCGACCAGGAGAACACCCAGGGAATCGCCCGCAGATCGGTGATGGCCGACAGGCTCTTGCGCGAGGCCGGCCGGCTGCCGATATTGAGCTGGGCGATCGCCGTCACCGGCGTCGCCTCCAGGAAGTACTGCATGAAGCCCGGCGTCTCCACCAGCGCGCGATAGGCGGCGAAGGCGCTGGCCGACAGCTCGTTGAACAGGCCGGCGTCCACCTCGCCGCCGGGCGCCTTGCCCAGGCTGGCCTCCAGCGTCGCCGCCACCAGCGCCTCCAGATTGCGGCCGGCGATGGCCGGATCGGTATATTTGGCGGTGATCACCTCGCCCTGCTCGGTGATGCGGATGCGGCCGGCGACGCTGCCGGCCGGCTGAGCGACGACGGCCTCGTACGACGGGCCGCCGCCGCGGCCGACCGAGCCGCCGCGGCCATGGAACAACTGCAGGCGCACGCCGGCGTCGGCGAAGGCCCTGACCAGGCGGGTCTCGGCCTGGTACAGCTGCCACTGGCTGGTCAGATAGCCGCCGTCCTTATTGCTGTCGGAATAGCCCAGCATCACCTCCTGCACCCGCTCGCGGCTGTCCAACAGCTGCTTGTACCACGGCAGCGCGAACAGCGCGCGCATCACGCGCTCGCTGTCCTCCAGGTCGGCGATGGTTTCGAACAGCGGCACCAGGTTGACGCTGGCGCGCGGCACGCCGTCCTCCAGCCGGATCAGCCCGGCCTCCTTGCACAGCAGCGCCAGCGCCAACACGTCGCTGACATCGGCGCAGTTGGAAATGATGCACTGGCCGATGGCCTCGACGCCGAACTCGCGCTGTATCGCCGCCGCCTCGCGGAAGATCGCCAGCTCCTTCTCGGCCTGCTCGCCGTAGCGCAGATACGGCGAGAACAACAGCCGCGGCGTCGCCAGTTCGCGGATCAGCACCCGCACCCGCGCCGCCTCGTCCAGCGCGCGGTATTCCTCCAGCCCGGCGGCGCTGAACAGCTCGGCCACCACCGCCTCGTGCACCGCCGCGTGCTGGCGCAGATCCAGCGGCATCAGGAAGAAGCCGAACACGTCGACGCTGCGGATCAGCCGCGCCAGCCGGCCGTCGGCCAGCGGCGCGCTGCCATGGGCGCGCAGCGACGCCGACAAGGCGGCCAGATCGCGAATCAGCTCGCGGTGGTCGCGGTAGGGCTGGCGCTCGTCCCAGCGGCAGGCCAATTCGACGCCGCGCAGGCGGGCGGCGGCGCGCAAACGGCCCTGCATCGTCGCCAGCGCGCGCCGGTACGGCTCCTCGGCCCGGCTGACGGCGCCGTCCGGCGAATCGGCCGCCAGCGCCAGCACCTCGGCGCCGACCTCGACCAGCCGCGACGACAGCGACAGCTCGCGGTACAGGCTGTGCAGCTCGCGCAGATAATGCTCGAAGGCCTGCTGCGCCTGGCGCGTCACCGCGTGGCGCAGCAGGCCGGCGTCGACATTGGGATTGCCGTCGCGGTCGCCGCCTATCCAGCTGCCGACGCGGACGAAGGACGGCAACAGCGGCGCCTCGCCCCACAATTGGCCGACCTCGCGCTCCAGCCGCTGGTACAGCGCCGGCAGGGCCTCGAAGAAGGCCAGCGGGTGGTAGGCGACGCCGTTGGTGATCTCGTCGCGCACCGTCATCTTGAAATGGCGGATTTCCGAGGTCTGCCACCATGCCAGCATCACCCGCTTCAGCTCGGCCTCCAGCTGCGCCCTGTCGTCAGGCGTCAGATCCGCCGCGTTCAGGCGCGACAGCAAGCCCCGCACCGCGCGCTGCGCTTCCAGCACGCTCTGGCGCTGCACCTCGGTCGGGTGCGCGGTCAGCACGGCGCCGACCTGGGCATGGCTCAGCAACTGGTGCAGCGCGTGGAAGCTGACGCCATCCTGGTGCAGCCTGGCCAGCGCCCGGCCGACGCTGCCCTGCTGCGGCGCCGAGCCGGCCAGCTGGTGGGCGCGGCGACGGCGGTTGTGATGCAGGTCCTCGGCGATATTGAATAGCTGGGCGTACAGGCCGCAGGCGCGCAGCAGCGAGGCGGCGGCCCGCGGCGCCAACTGCGGCAGCGGCTGGCTGCGCTCGTCGCCGCGGCGGCCGGCGATGGCCTGCACCGCGCCGGCCAGCAACGGCCCCTCCTGTTCGCTGACCACCTCGGCCAGCAATCGGTCCAGCCGGGCGAGGTCGGCGCGTAGCGGTTCGTCCTTGTCGTGTTCGCTCATATTCTTGTCGTCCCTTGTCTGCACTGGTCGGCGACCAAACATTCATCATAAGCAGCTTGCGCGCTGTAGTGGCCAGACTACGGCAATTTCGCGGCCCGCGCCTTGATCTTGCTGCGTCGCAGCAACAAGCAGGCCAAGTCCATGACGGCAGCGTGGTAGAATCGGCGGCATTTCTCCCCAACACGGGACCCGGTTTCATGGACAAGATCGTCATCGCCAGCCGCGAAAGCCGGCTGGCCATGTGGCAGGCCGAGCACATCCAGGCTCGGCTGCAAGCGTTGTACCCGCACCTGACGGTGGACATCCTCGGCATGACCACCCAGGGCGACCAGATTCTGGATAAGACCCTGTCGAAGATCGGCGGCAAGGGCCTGTTCGTCAAGGAACTGGAACAGGCGCTGCTGGACGGCCGCGCCGACCTGGCGGTGCACTCGCTGAAAGACGTGCCGATGACGCTGCCGGACGGCTTCGCGCTGACGGCGGTGTGCGAACGCGAGGACCCCCGCGACGCCTTCGTCTCCAATCATTACCAGAGTCTTTCCGAGCTGCCCGCCAGCAGCGTGGTCGGCACCTCCAGCCTGCGCCGCGAGGCGCAGCTGCGCGCCCGCTTCCCGCAGCTGGCGGTCAAGCCGCTGCGCGGCAATGTGCAGACCCGGCTGAAAAAACTGGACGACGGCGAGTTCGACGCCATCATCCTGGCCGCCGCCGGCCTGAAGCGCCTGGGCCTGGCCGAGCGCATCCGAAGCGAGCTGGCGCCGTCGGAAAGCCTGCCGGCCGCCGGCCAGGGCGCGCTGGGCATCGAGATCCGCGCCGATCGCGCCGATCTCGCCGCGCTGCTGGCGCCGCTGAACGATCCGGCCACCCGCGCCTGTACCGCCGCCGAGCGCGCGCTGGCCCGCGAACTGGGCGGCAGCTGCCAGGTGCCGCTGGGCGCCTTCGCCACGCTGGCCGACGGCGCGTTGACGCTGGGCGGCCTGGTCGCCCATCCGGACGGCTCGACGGTGCTGACCGCCAGCGCCAGCGGCCCGGCCGACTACGCCGAGGCGCTGGGCCGCGCGGTGGCCAAGCAACTGATCGACGCCGGCGCCCGCCCGCTGATAGACGCGGTGCTGGCCGAGCCGCGCTGACAAGCGGCGTCTTTATATAAAAGGAGACGGCAATGGAGCCGTGTGTCGCGCTGATTCGCGGTATCAACGTCGGCAAGGCCAAGCGCGTCGCGATGGCCGAGCTGCGCCAGATGGCGGCCGGGCTCGGCGCCGAAGCGGTCGCCACCTTGCTGAACAGCGGCAATCTGGTCTGTCGCCACCACTCGGCGCCTTTGCTGGCCGAGGGCCTGGAGGCCGCCATCGCCCGCGACTGCGGCTTTTCCGCCCGGGTGTTGGCGCTGGCCGGCGCCGCGCTCGACGACATCGTCGCCGCCAATCCCTACGCCGGCCTGGCCGACGACCCGGCCCGGCTGCTGCTGGCGTTTCCGCTGGAAACCGCCGCGCTGGCCGGCTGTGCCGCCGTCGAATACGACCGCGCCGGACCGGAACGGCTGCACATCGGCGCCGGCGCGGCCTATCTGTGGTGCGCGGCCGGCCTGATGGACAGTCCGCTGGCCGCCGACTTCACCCGCCGGCTGGGCGAGCGCTTCACCGTCCGCAACTGGGCTACCGTGCTGAAACTGCAACAGGCGCTGCCGCGATGAAACGCATCCTGGCCGCCCGCCCGCTGGCGCAATGCGCCGACCTGCTCGATCGTCTGCGCGCCGAAGGCTGGCGGGCCGAACACTTGCCCTTGATGGAGATCGCGCCACAGGCCGGCGCGCTGGATGCGCTGCCGGCGCTGGCCGCCGCGGCCGACGCGCTGTTCTGGGTCAGCCCCAGCGCGATAGACATAAGCTGGCCGGCGCTGGCCGGCGCCGATCTCGCCGGCAAGCGGCTGGCCTGCGTCGGCGCGGCCAGCGCCGACAAGCTGGCGCGACTGGCCGGCTGGCCAGTGTTGCATCCCGCCTCGGGCAGCGACAGCGAGGCGCTGCTGGCCTTGCCGGAGCTGGCCGATGTCTCGGGCCAGCGCTGGCTGATCGTCCGCGGCCTGGGCGGCCGCGCGCTGCTGGCGGACACGCTGGCGGCGCGCGGCGCCCTGGTCGGCGTCGCCGAAGTCTACCGCCGCCTCGACGGCGCGCCGGACTGGACCGCCTTCGACGCCTCGCCGCCCGATGCCGTCATCGTTTCCTCAAGCGAAATGGTAGAGCAATTGTTCCGACTGGCTGGCCCGCGCCGGACTGGGGCGCTACAATGCCTGCTGTACTGTGTGCCGCATCCGCGCATAGCCGAGCGCCTGGCCGCTCTCGGCGCGGCACGCGTCGTGACAACCCGGGCCGACGACGCCTCCCTTGTCGCCGGCCTCAAAGAATGGTTCCGTCGTCACCCATGAGCGAATCCCAGATCCACGAAGCCATCCCGGCCGCCGCGCCCCGCAAGCGCCCGACCTTCGCCTTCCTGTTGGCCGCCGCCGCTCTGGGCGTGGCCGGCTGGCAGTTCTACAGCACCCAGCAGCAGCTGGAGTCGATGCGCCAGGAACTGGCGCGCCGGCTGTCCGAGGGCAGCGGCGCCGGCAAGGAGCAGCGCGCCATCGCCGAACAGGCGCTGGTGGCGACGCGCGCCACCGACGGCAAGCTGGCCCTGGTCGAAGCCCGCGTCAACGAAGCGGCCGGCCAGTACGCCACGCTGAACGGCATGTACCAGGAGCTGACCAAGAATCGCAGCGACTGGCTGTTGTCGGAAATCGAGCACACGCTGGCCATCGCCAGCCAGCAGCTGCAGCTGGCCGGCAATGTCAGCGCCGCGGTGTCGGCGCTGGAAATGGTCGACGCGCGGCTGTCCAAGTTCGACCGCCCGCAGCTGATCGGCGTCAAGAAGGCGGTCGCCTCCGATCTGGAAAAACTGAAGGCGCTGCCTTATCTGGACACCGTCGGCCTGACCGTCAAGATCGACCGGCTGATGCTGGGCGTGGACGCGCTGCCGCTGGCGGTGGACTCGCACCGGCTGGGCAGCGCGCGGACGGCAACGCCGGCGGCCGCGCCCGCCAACTTGCCGTGGTGGGAACGCCTGAGCTACGAAATCAGCCAGAGCCTGGGCGAACTGATCCATATCCGCCGGATGGACAAGCCGGAAGCGCTGCTGCTGTCGCCGGAGCAGGCTTTCTTCCTGCGCGAAAACTTGAAGATGCGCTTGCTGGACGCCCGTCTGGCGCTGTTGCAGCGCGACGGCAAGACCTACGCCGCCGACGTCGCCGCCGCGCGCAGCTACGTGCAGCGCTACTTCGACCGCGACGCCGCCGCCGCCACCCAGTGGCTGACGACGCTGGGCGAACTGGAAGGCGCGCCATTGGACATCAGCCTGCCCGACATGGCCGCCAGCCTGAAGGCGGTGCGCGATGCCCAGGGCAATAGCGGGGAGTAAACGGTGAAATTCGCATTGTGGATTACCGGCCTGTTCGCGCTGGCCGTGCTGGTGGGGCTGGCCTCCACCCTGAACACCGGCTACGCCATCCTGTTCCTGCCGCCGTACCGGATGGAAGTGTCGTTCAATCTGATGATCGTGCTGGTGGTGGCGCTGATCGTCGCCACCCACGTCGCTCTGAGACTGATCGCGCTGGCCGCCGATCTGCCGCGCCAGGTGCAGCGCTTCCAGCGCCAGAAGAAGCTGAAGGCGGCCCGCCACGCGCTGCGCGAAGCCGGCATCGCCTTCTTCGAGGGCCGCTACCAGCGCGCCGAGCGCGAAGCGGCCAAGGCCCTGAACGACGAGTACGCGCCGGAAAACCGCGCGCTGGCGCTGCTGATCGCCGCCCGCGCCGCCGGTTCGGCCGGCGCCGGCGACAAGCGCGACGTCTACCTGAACCAGCTGGATTCGCTGCCGGAACGGCTGCAGCTGGCGCGCCACATGCTGGACGCCGAGCTGAAACTGGAGAACAAGGACGCGCTGGGCGCGCTGGGCGCGATCGAACGCGTGCGCGCGCTGTCGCCCAATCTGACCAACGCGCTGCGGCTGGAGTTGAAGGTGCGGCTGCTGCAGAAACAGCCGGAGGCCATCCTGACGCTGACCGAGAAGCTGTTGAAGGCCGACGCGCTGGAGCCGGAACAGGCGCGCCGCTACCGGCTGGCCGCCTACCAGCAGCAGCTGACCGGCCTGCTCGGCGAACGCGAGGTGCGCGACTGGCTGCGCCGCATTCCCGAGGTCGAGCGCGCCAATCCTCAGCTGCTGCAGCAGGTGGTCGCCCATCTGATCCGCCTGCAGCAGTACGACTACGCCGCCACATTGCTGGCCGGCGCGCTGGCCGGCGACGAGACCGAGCTGCCGGAACTGGCGCGCGAGCTGGGCCAGCTGGCCAGCCATCTGAGCGTGGAAAAGCGCCTGGAGCTGCTGAAGAATGCCGAGAACTGGCTGAAACAGCGGCCGCGCGACCACTGGCTGTTGCTGGCGCTGGGCCGACTGGCGCAGACGCAGCAGTTGTGGGGCAAGGCGCAAAGCTATCTGGAGGCCAGCGTGTCCATCCAGCCGACGCTGTGCGCCCACGCGGAGCTGGCGCGGCTGTTCGAGGCCACCGGCAAGGAAGAGCAATCGCAGCAGCACTATCGCAAGAGCCTGGAATTGGCGCTGAGCCAGGGCTGCTGAGCCCGCGACGCCGCCGTGCCGATGCCGCCCGCCTGCCAGGCCGGCGTCATTTTTCTTGCCCGCGGACAAAAAAAATCGGACTCCGCTCGGAGCCCGTTCATGCCAACGTGGACTGGCAACAACAAATCGATACGAGAGTGCAGGGCGGCATCTTGTCTGACAATAATGATGCCGGGCAACGAAAGCTGTGCCAGAATCAACCATTATGCATGGCAGAACCGCTTGCCATGCATGACGGCTGTCGTCGCCATGTCGCCGGCACGCGGCGACATCCTCAGCAGCATACGTGGTGGCGCCGATTTGCACAAAGCAGTTAATCTCATCAAAACCATGAAGAAAAGGCATGTAACAGCATGAAGCTGCCTCCGCTGAATGCCCTGCGCGTATTCGTCGTTGCCGCCGAACACCTGTCGTTCACCCGCGCCGCCGCCGCGCTCAGCCTGACCCAAGGCGCAATCAGCCGCCACGTCCAAACCCTGGAAGAATATTACGGCGCCACCCTGTTCACCCGCCAGGCCCGCGGCCTGGCTTTGACCGCCGAAGGCGAGGCCTTGCTGAAGCCGGCGCGCGAGGCATTCCAATTGCTCAATGAGGCCAGCGAGGCGCTCAGACTGCGCCAGAGCGACCTGCGGGTGCGGATGCCGCCGACGCCGGCGATGCGCTGGGTGCTGCCCAATCTGGCCGACTTCCAGGCGCGCCATCCCGAATACACCTTGCACCTGCTGACGCAGCTGATCCACAACAAACCGTTCAATCGCGCCGAGTACGACCTCGCCGTCGTCGGCCTGTCCAGCCCGGAGGCCGCGCCCGACCTGCGGCTGGAATGCATCTGCCGCGAGAAGCTGATTCCGGTGTGCTCGCCCAGCCTGCTGGCCGGCAAGCATCCGCTGCACACGCCGCAGGACCTGCAACACCACACTTTGTTGCATCCGTGGCGCGATCAGAACACCTGGAAGCGCTGGCTGAAGCTGGCCGGCGTCAACGGCGTCAATCCGGAGAGCGGCGTCACCTTCGACGCGCTGGAATACGCGCTGCACGCGGCGGTGGCCGGCATGGGCGTGACGCTGGCCCAGGCCTCGATGGTGACGCAGGATCTGGACAGCGGCCGGCTGGTGATCCCATTCGACACCGTGCTGGAAACCGAGTGGGCCTACTATCTGGTCTATCCGCACGAGCTGGCCGAGCTGCCCAAGGTCCGCGCCTTCCGCGACTGGCTGGTGCATACCGTCGCCCACAGCGAGGAAGCCAGCTGGCTGGCGCGCCAGGGCTACTGAGCCCCTTCGCCGCCCGCGTCCGCCGGCGCGGCAACATCTGTTAACCGCAAGCGCTTGGACAGCCCGCCGGGCTGTCGGCAAAATGATTGCCATAGCAATTATTGACCTTGCAATCATGAATACGCCCTCTACACCCGCCGGCCTCGCCGCCGCGCTGGATTTCCGCCAACGGCTGATGGCCATGCTGGGCCTGTGCTGCGTGCTGATCATGGTGGCGCTGGACCAGACCGTGGTCGGCACCGCGATGCCGACGGTGGTGGCCGACCTGCGCGGCTTCGCGCTGTACGCCTGGGTCGGCACCGCCTATCTGCTGACCTCGGTGATCACCGTGCCCATCTTCGGCAAGCTAGGCGACGACCACGGCCGCAAGCCGTTCGTGCTGACCGCCATCGTGCTGTTCACCGCCGCCTCCGCCTTGTGCGGCCTGGCGCAGGACATGCCGCAGCTGGTGCTGGCGCGCGCGCTGCAGGGCGTCGGGGGCGGCATGCTGGTGGCCACCACCTTCGCCAGCGTGCCCGATCTGTTCCCGCATACCCGCGAGCGGCTGCGCTGGCAGGTGATGCTGTCGGCCTCCTTCGGCCTCGCCAATGCCGTCGGCCCGTCGCTGGGCGGCTTCCTGACCGAGTATTTCGGCTGGCGCTGGGTGTTCTACGTCAATCTGCCGGTCGGCGCGGTCAGCCTGTGGTTCGTCTGGCGCTATCTGCCGGTGATCCGCCACGCCCAGCGGCCGTCGTCGCGGCTGGACTGGCAGGGCGCGATGCTGATCGCGCTCTTCCTCGGTTCGCTGCAACTGGCGGTGGAATGGCTGCCGCAAGGCAAGCCGGCGCCGCTGCTGGCCGCCTTGGCCGCGCTGTCGCTGGCCGCCTTGCTGGGCCTGATCTGGTGGGAAAAGCGCAGCCCCAATCCGCTGCTGCCGCCCAGCATGCTGACCCACCGCGGCCTGGCGCCGCTGTTCGGCCTGTCCTTGCTGATGGGCTTCGGCATGTTCGCCGTGATGTACTACGCGCCGCTGATGTTCCAGGCCGGCTTCGGCCTGTCGCCGAACCAGGCCGGCATTCTGGTGACGCCGCTGGTGGTGTGCATCACCATAGGCAGCATGCTGAACGGCCGCATCGTGCAGCGGCTGCGCCATCCGACCCGGCTGCTGGCGCTGGGTCTGCTGATGTTCGCGCTGACCGCGGCGCTGCTGAGCCGGGCGACGCCGGCCACCGCCCACGCGCTGATCATCGCCGACATGGTGGTGGGCGGGCTGGGCCTGGGCCTGTTGATGCCCAATCTGACCATCTTCGTGCAGCAACTGGCGCCGCGGCAGCAGCTGGGCGTCTCCACCGCGATGCTGCAATCGACGCGGATGATAGGGGGCATGCTGGGCACCGCGGTGATGGGCGCCGTGGTCAGCCACCACTTCCAGCGCGGCGTGGCCGCGCTGGTGGCCGGCGATGCGCGCGGCGGAGACTGGCTGCGCTGGCTGGCCGATCCGCAGACGCTGCTGAACGCCGCCTCGCTGGCCCAATTCCGCGCGGCGGCGGCGGCAGCCCACCCCGACGCGCTGCTGGCCGCCACCCGGCTGCGGCTGGTCGACGCCATACATTTCAGCCAGTGGCTGGTCGCGGCCGTGCTGTTGCTCGGCCTGTGGCTGGTGCGCAAGGTGCCGGCGATCCAGCTGACCGCCGCGCCGGAGCCGCGACATGACTGAGCGCAATCTGCTGCAACAGCTCGGCCGCAGCACCCGTGCGATGTACGGCGCCTTCGAGAGCCGGGTCGGCCACCCGCTGCCGCGCTGGCGCATCCTGACGGCGCTGGAGGAGTTGCAGCCGGCCAGCCAGAAACAACTGGCCTGCCACCTGCAGATGGACCCGGGCGCGCTGACCCGGCAACTGAAGCAACTGGAGGCGGAACGGTTGGTGCGGCGCGATACCGACCCGGCCGACAACCGGCAGACGCTGGTGACGCTGGACCAGACCGGAACCGAGCTGCTGCGCCAGGCGGCGCCGCAACGGCAGGCCTTCTTCCGCCAGGCGCTGGCGGACATCGACGCGCGGCAGCTGGAAACCGCGCTGCAGGTGCTGCGTCAGCTGGAACAGCGTTTCCGCGACATGGCGGCCGACCCGGACTAGCTGGTGGCCGCGGCGGCGCCGGAGTCGCCATGGGCGACCGCCATCCGGTTGCGTCCCTGCTGCTTGGCGCGGTACAACTCGCGGTCGGCGGCCTCGATCAGCTGGCGGCTGTCGTGCGCCTCGCGCGGCAGGATGGCGGCGCCGCCTATGCTGATGGTGACGATGGCGGCCAGCGCCGAACCGGCATGCGGCAGCTGCAGCTCGCGCACCGCCGCCAGCACCGCTTCGCCGACGACGCCGACGCCGTCCTCGCTGGTGTCCGGCAGCAGACAGACGATCTCCTCGCCGCCGTAGCGCGCCACCAGGTCCTGCGGCCTGCGCACGCTGCTGCGTATCGCCTGCGCCACCTCGCGCAGGCAGTAGTCGCCGCTGACATGGCCGTAGTGGTCGTTGTAAAGCTTGAAGTGGTCGATATCTATCATCAGCACGCCCAGCGGCGCGCCCAGGCGGCGCGCCCGGCGCCATTCGCCATCCAGGCTCTCCTCGAAACTGCGCCGGTTGGCGATGCCGGTGACCGGATCGACCCGCGACAGCGCCAACACCTCGGCATGCGACTGCTCCAGCGCCAGCGTGCGGATGCGCACCTGCTGTTCCAGCTGCTCCCGCTGCAGCCTCAGCTCCAGTTTCACCTGTCGCTGCTCGCTCATCAGCGCGCCGACGCACAGCGACACCACGGTCAGGATGCCGGCGTAGGTTTGCAGGACGATCAGCGTGCTGTAGGCGGAATAGCCCAGATAGGGGCCGCCGCCATGGCGCGTGCCCCACAAGGCCAGCCACACGATCAGCAGCAGCGCCAGCACCACCTCGCGCGGGGTGAAGCGGAAGGCCGCCCAGGACACCAGCGGCAGCACCAGCATGTCCAGCGGATAGGTGGTGTCCAGCGTCGGGTGCCACCAGACGAAGATGCTGGCGGTCAGCAGCGCCACCATGCCGAAGTAGGCCAGCATCTCGTACCAGGCTTCCCGCCCCTGCCGCGGCAGGCCATGGCGGTGGAAAGCCAGACAGGCGCTGCCGAACAGCAAGGTGCCGCTGGCGCTGCACAACCACCACAGGCAGAACCTCGACACCAGCTGTTTTTGCGGCAGTTGTTCGGCCAGGAACAGCGCGCCGACGGCGATCAGGCTGCCCAATAGCGTCGCCGCCGCCACGATCACGCAAAACGCCAGGCAGTCGCTGAAACCGTCCATCGGATTGCGGCGGCCGATATGGCGCCGCACCAGCCAGGCGCCGATCAGCGTCTGCGCCAGCACCGCCAGCGCCGCGCCGGCGGCCGGCAGCATCCAGTGCAGGCCGCCCAGCTCGGGCTGCCAGCGCCGGCCCTCGATCAGCAAGGCGCCCAACAGCACGCCCGGCCACACCCGCCATCCCAGCAGCAATAGCGCGGCCAGCGCCAGGCCCGGCTGCGGCCACATCACGCTGTCCATGCCCAATTCCAGCACCAGCAGCTTTTCGCCTCCCCATGCCGCCAGGCAGTAGGCCGCCGCGACCAGCAGATTGGCCAGCCAGTCGGGCGGAGCCGGAAAACTGGGTAGGATGCCGCGCATGAAATCCTCTCAACGAGACAGGCCGCGGCCGGATAAGCCGGCCGCGCGATAGTGTCATCGTAGTTGGCGAATGCCCCAGGCGCTGCCCGGCGCGCGGCGCGCGGACGAAAAAATGGCCGGAGCAAGGCTCCGGCCGGCTTTTCATCCACAAAGGATAAGGCTTACATTTTCACGCCCAGCTCGCGCAGGCGCTCGTCCAGATAGGCGCCGGCGCTGTAGCGGTCGGACAGCGTCACTTCCGGACGCGGATGCAGGAACAGCGGCAGCGAGATGCGGCTCTTCTTCGCGCCGTCGCCGCTGGGATTGACCACGCGGTGCTGGGTGGACGGATAGTAGCCGGCGGACGCTTCTTGCAGCATGTCGCCGATATTGACCACCAGGGTGCCGAAATCACAGGGCACGTCCAGCCACTCGCCGTCCTTGCCCTGCACCTGCAGGCCCGGCTCGTTGGCGGCCGGCAGGATGGTCAGCAGATTGATGTCGCCATGGGCCGCGGCGCGCAGCGAGCCGGCCGGCTCCTCGCCGGTCAGCGGCGGGTAGCGCAGCACGCGCAGCAGCGTCTGCTGGCTGTCTTCTATCATGTGCGACAGCGGCTCGCGGTAATTGGCGGCGATGGCGGCCGGCGTGTACTGCTGCACCCAGGACAGCAGTTCGCGCGCCAGCTGGTTGGCGATGCCGTAGTAGCGCTCGGCGTCGGCCTTCAGTTGCGGCGGCACGCGGCCCCACGGATAGACGTGGAAGTATTCCTTGATGTCCTTCAGCGCGGCGCCCTTGGCGGTTTCCGACACTTCCGGCGAAAACCAGCCGTCCTGCTTCTCCACCGAGAAGGCGTAGTCGAGCTTTTCGTCGCTGTTGAAGAAGCCCAGCCAGTCGGCGTAGATCTTTTCGACCAGGTCTTGCGGAATCGGGTGGTTGGTCAGCACGCCGAAGCCGGTTTCGTGCAGAGAACGGGTGAACTGTTCCGCGGCGTCCGGGGCGCGGTAATCGACAACTCTGACGTTCATGGGGTGGTTTTCCTGATGAACCCGACGCCGCCATGCAATATCGGGGCGGACGCCGGCCGCGCGCATTGTAGCGGCTAAGCTACATGCCGCCAAGCCGATGGCATCGGCGCTGTTGGAAAAGCGCCAAGCGCGCGGCGCCGCCGCGTTTCATGCCCCGGACGGCGCGGCGACACGCCGGCGCGGACAACGCAGGCGGTCTGCGCGCCGGCGCCGTCGACCGCAGCCCGCTGTATTTAAATGACGGTCAAACCCGCTGATCCATGTCCAGCGCCGGCGTGCCGGGACAGGCCTGCGCGACGACCCGCGCCGGCACGCCGGCCACGGTGGCGTGCGGCGGCACGTCCTCCAGCACCACGCTGCCGGCGCCGACCTTGGCGCAATCGCCGACGCGGATATTGCCCAGCACCGAGCTGCCGGCGCCCAGCATCACGCCGTCGCCTATCTTCGGATGGCGGTCGCCGCGCTCCTTGCCGGAGCCGCCCAGCGTCACGCCGTGCAGGATGGACACATTGTTGCCGATGACGGCCGTCTCTCCGACCACCAGGCCGGTGCCGTGGTCCAGCATCACGCCGTGGCCGATGCGCGCCGCCGGATGGATGTCGGCGCCGGTCACTTCGGAAATGCGGTTCTGCAGGAACAGCGCCAGCGTCGCTCGGCCCTGCCGCCACAGCCAGTGCGTGATGCGCTGGCTCTGTATCGCGTGGAAGCCCTTGAAGTACAGCAGCGGCGTCGAATAGCGGTCGCAGGCCGGATCGCGCTCGTAGCTGGCGCGGATGTCGGCGCGCATCGCCGCGCTGAGGCCGGGATCGGCCTGGAAGGCCTCGCGGAACAGCTCGAACATTGCGCGCGGGTCCATCACCGGACTGGCGAGCTTGCTCGACAGATGGAAGGCCAGCACGTCTTCCAGCGTGGCGTGGCGCAATACCGTCATGTGCAGAAAGCTGGCCAGCAACGGCTCATCTTCGACCGCCGCCAGCGTCTCGTCGCGGATGGCCGACCACAGCGGATCAACCAGGGGGGAATTCATCGGATGCTCCGGAAATGACTTCTAGTCGGAATATTGTAGCCTGCCACAAGCCGCCCCGTCAGACAAAGGCCGCCGTCGTCAGAATCGGTCCGCCAAGCCGACTAAGCTGAAAATAGCGGAGGAACGACGATGAAACGGTTGGCGACGCTGTTGCTGCTGTGCGCGCTGGCCGCGCATGCCGCCGCGCCCGAGGTGCCGGGCTGGAGCGAATACCGGTCCGGCCGTCTGGCGGCCGCCCGCGTCGCCTTCTGGCAGGCGGCCGAGAACGGCGACCGGGTCGCGGCCTTCAACTTGGCGATGATGGACTGGAACGGCGAGGCCGGGCCGGTCGACAAGCGGCAGGCGCTGTACTGGCTCAGGCGCGCCGCCGAACTGCAGCTGGCGCAGGCGCAGCACGCGCTGGGCCTGCTGGCCGAGCGCGGCGACGGCGTGCCCAAATCGCTGGTCGAGGCGACCCGCTGGTTCACGCTGGCCGCCCGACAGGGCTATCTGCCGGCCGAGCTCGATCTGGGCACCCAGTACTTCCTCGGCCGCGGCGCGCCGCAGGACGACAGGCTGGCCGCCTACTGGTACGAGGAGGCGGCCAAGCAGGGCGACGCCGGCGCCCAGTATCTGATCGCCAGCATGTACGAACACGGCCAGGGCGTGCGGCGGGACATTCCGGCGGCGATACGCTGGTACGCGCGGGCCGCCGCCCAGGGCGATCCCGGCGCGCGCGCCAAGGCGCTGGATCTGGCGCGGCGCGAGAGCGCGCGCCGCGCTCACAGCGCGTCCAGCGGCAGCTTCAGATAGCGCACGCCGTTGTCCTCGGCCGGCGGCAGCGCGCCGGCGCGGATATTGACCTGCACCGCCGGCAGCAGCAATTGCGGCATCGCCAGCGTCTGGTCGCGCGCCGCGCGCATCGCGACGAAGTCCGCCTCGTCGACGCCGTCGCGCGCATGCAGATTGGCGCGGCGCTGCTCGGCCACCGTCGCGCACCACGCCGCCTCGCGGCCCGGCGGCGGATAGTCGTGGCACAGCAGCAGCCGGGTGGCGTCCGGCAAGGCCAGCAACCGGCGGATCGAGCGGTACAGCTCGCGGGCGTCGCCGCCGGGAAAGTCGCAGCGGGCGGTGCCGACATCGGGCATGAACAGCGTGTCGCCGACGAAGACCGCGTCGCCGACGCGGTAGCCGACGTCGGCCGGCGTATGGCCGGGCAGCGCCAGCACCGTGGCCTCCAGCTCGCCGATATGGAAGGTCTCGCCGTCGTCGAACAGCCGGTCGAACTGCGAGCCGTCGCTGCGAAACGCCGGCTCCAGATTGAACACGCGGCCGAAGATGGCCTGCACCTCGGTGATGCGGCGGCCTATCGCCAGGCTGCCGCCGGCCTGCCGCTTCAAATAGGCCGCCGCCGACAGATGATCGGCATGGGCGTGGGTTTCCAGTATCCATTGCAGCGTCAGCCGCCGCTCGGCCAGGAAGGCCAGCAGCCGGTCGGCCGAGCCGTGGCCGGTGCGGCCGGAGCGGGGATCGAAGTCCAGCACCGGATCGACCACCGCGGCATGGCCGCCGGGATGGTCGTGGACGATGTGGCTGATGGTGCCGGTGGCGGCGTCGTAGAAGCTGGCTATCTGCGCGGGCATCGCGTCCTCAGTGCTGGCGGGGCCGGGTAATCATACTGAAACCTATAATGTTTCTCGCCATCCCGCCAGCATGTCGGTGATCCGCCTCAGTCGGCGAACGCGAAAGCCTCGCCGCTGCCGGCGCGTATCGCCTCGGCCAGCGTGGCGAAGAACTCGGCGCCGTCGCGGCTGGCGATCCAGCCGCCGTCGCGGCGCGAGAAGTGGTAGCCGCCGCTCCTGGCGGCGATCCACATCTCCTGGTTGACCGCATGGCGGTTGACGATCACCTTGTCGCCGCCGTCAAACTCGATCTCCAGCACATTGCCCTGGCGCAAGGTGTCGGCGTCCAGGCCCTGCGCGTCTATCGCCGCCTCGATGCGGTCGAAGATGGCGTCGCTCAATTGCAGAAATTCGCTTTCGGTCATGATGTCTGTCCTGATTGCGCCGGGCGCGGGCAACACGGCCCGGCGGGGTTTTGCTAGTATGCTGATTTTGCCATATCGGATAGCGTCAGTATGCGTACCCTGCTCGTCTGCGCCAGCATGTTCCTCTTTCTCGCCGCCTGCGGCTACAAGGGCCCGCTGGTGCTGCCCAAGGCCCCGACCGGCCATCATGCCGCCAAACCGGCGGCCTCGGCGCCGCAAGCCGCGGTCCCGGCCGCCGCCTCCGCCGCGCGCTGAAAGCCGATGTCATAAGGATATTGCCAAGCGATCGCTTGTCGAACCGGGCCATGGCCTAGAATGGCCGTCGTCAACTCGGGAGTGGGAACTGCCATGCACTACGCGCGCCACCTGGAACACCATACCATCGTCAACCCGTTTCCCGGCATCGCCAAGCTCGAAGCGGCGCTGGGGCACAAGGTGGTCTGCCGCCTGGGCGCCAACGAAAGCATGGCCAAGCCCGATTCGCCGCTATTGGCCGAATGGGGCGAGCTGCTGACCGAGCTGGCGCGGCTGTATCCGGACCCGTACGCGCTGGCCCTGCGCGAGCTGGCCGCCGAGCGCCACGGCGTCGAAGCGAGCCAGGTGCTGTTCGACAGCGGCGCCGACAGCCTGATCCTGCTGGCGCTGCGGCTGCGCTGCAATGCCGGCGACGCGGTGGTATGCAGCGCCGGCACCTATCCCGCTTTCCGCTACTTCGCCGAGGGCGTCGGCGCGCGCATCCTGGAAGTGCCGTACCAGCAGCACGGCGTCGGGCTGCGCCCCGACCTTGCCCGGCTGTGCGAGGTGGCGCACGCCGAACGCGCCGTCGTGCTGTATCTGGCCAATCCCGACAACCCGACCGGCCACTACTGGTCCGCCGCCGACATCCTGGCCCTGCGCCAGCAGCTGCCGTCGCAAACGCTGCTGATCCTGGACGAGGCCTATGTCGATTTCTGCGTCGATCCGCAGGACGCGCCGCCGGCCGGCGCGATGGCCAATACGCTGCGGCTGCGCACGCTGTCCAAGGCTTACGGCCTGGCCGGCCTGCGCGTCGGCTTCGCGCTGGCGCCGGCCGACATCATCGCCAAGGCCGACCAGATCCGTCCGCAGTACGCGCTGTCCGGCCTGGCCCAGCACGCGGCGCGGCGAGTGCTGGAAGACCCGGACTACAGCGTCCAGCTGGTGCAGGCCACGCTGCAGCTGCGCGACAAGCTGGACGCGGCGCTGCGCGCCCGCGACCTGACCGTGCTGCCGTCGCACACCAACTTCGTCGCCGTTGTCTATCCGAACGCCACCGCCGCCGAGGCGATCCAGCGCTGCCTGCTGGCCGACGGCATCGCGGTGCACCGCCCGCCGCACCCGGCCCTGCGCCATCTGCTGCGCGTCACCGCCCAGCCGCCGGCGCTGTCGAGCAAGGTGCTGGACGCGCTGGCCGGCCACCGCTGAGTCCGCCCGCCGGCGGTGAATAGTTGCGTTGACCCCAGGTAACGCCAGTGACATAAGCGGTACGGAAATCTTTCCATATCGCATGTCACCGATGATGAAACCTTCCCTCGCACTGGCGGCGTTGCTGCTGCCGCTGGGCGCCGCCGCCGCGCCCATCACCAATTTCGATTCGCCGCCGGTCGTCGACCTGGCCGGACAGCTGCGCGCGCAAGCGCACGGCGCGCGCGCCGTCGCCGTGCAACAGCTGGACACCGCCAGCGGCGACGGCATTCTGCGCGCCGCGGCCGACACTCGCCAACGGCTCAATCCAATGGAATCGCCGAAGAGCGACGCCAAGGCGCTGGCCGCCCACGCCGGGCTAGCCCAGCGCAAGGGGCCGCTGCTGACCGTCTCGGCCGGCAACGGCAGCCGGCTGCAGTTCAAGAGCTGGCGCACCAGCCAGGGCGATGGCGACAGCTCCGCCTTCGCCTACCAGGGCCCGCTGGCCGGCGGCGCGCTGCAGCGGGTGGACCTGTGGTTCGGCCACGACGCGCCCGGCAGCCTGCTGATCGACAACCGCGACGGCAAGGTCTACTTCACCTACAGCACCGAGAACATCGTCGCGCCGGCCCCGGACGGCAAGGCGCTGCTGCAGGTGCAGACCGAATCCGACTGGCGCCTGCAACTGTCGCCGCTGCCGCAGAGCGGCCAGGGCGGCCTGTTCTGCAGCCTGCGGCGCGACAGCGGCGCCAGCACCGTCTTCAAGTCCTGGCAGGGTGACGCCGTGGGGCTGGAGCTGGAGCAGGGCGGCCAGCGCGTCGCGCTGCGCATCGCCCGCGACGGCGGCGCGTGGCGGGTGGCCGCCAGCCAGCCGGCGATGCTGGCCCGGCTGGGCCTGCGCTGCAGCCTGCCGCGCTGACGCCCGCGGCGCCCGCCTGGCGCGGGCGCCGGCCGTGATGAACCCAAGCAAGAAAACCATTCGAACATGAAAACCACCCATGCCGCGCGCGCGCTGAGCGCGCTGTTGCTGCTGGCCGCCGGCCCGCTGTCCCAGGCCCAGCCGCTCGCCGTGCGCGAAGACGGCGAGACCGCCGTCAGGCTCAGCGGCACCGTCATCGGTCCGATCTCGTCCGGCAGCAAGGCCGACGGCACCCTTTTCAAGGCCTACCATCTGAAACTGGCCCAGCCGCTGACGCTGGACGACGGCGCCGAATGCGGCGAGCAGGACAAGCGCAGCCTGGCGCTGAACCAGGAAGACATGGGCCGCTACAAGGGCCGGGCCATCACCGTCAAGGCCAAGGTGTTCTGCCAGACTAACCGCACCGGCACCTACCATCTGAGCGACATCGCGGTGCAATAAGACCCTGTTCGCGATCTTTTTGCGGCGGCGGCCGTTTTCCGCCGGATGCGGGGTGCACCCAGCGCCCCACCTGTCCCTTCCTCCGGTCGACAGCCGCCGCGCCGCCGCCTAGCATCGCCCCATTTCCCCCGCTTTCCCCGGGCTTGCGATCATGGACGACGATGCGCTGCGCCGACGCGCGGTACTGAAGGGCGGCCTCGCCGCCGCCGCGCTGCTGGCGCTGCCGGGCCGGGTCCGCGCCGCCTGGCTGGACCAGGGCTTCGACAACGGCTGGCGCGAGCTGGTCCCATACCCGCAGAAGATGCCGCTATTGCGCATCACCACCCGGCCGGTCCATCTGGAAACGCCGTTCTCCCAGTTCGATCGCGGCCTGATCACCCCCAACGAGGCGGTGTTCGTCCGCTACCACCTGGCCGGCCATCCGCTGGACATCGACCCCGCCGCCCACACGCTGACGATAGCCGGCAAGGTGAGCCGGCCGCTGACGCTGACATTGGCGGAGCTGAAAAAGCGCTTCGAGACGGTGAGGCAGACGGTGGTGATGCAGTGCGCCGGCAACGGCCGCGGCCTGTCGCAGCCCAGGGTGCAGGGCGCGCAGCTCGGCAACGGCTCGATGGCCTGCGTCGAGATGGCCGGCGCGCGGCTGGCCGACGTGCTGGCCGCCGCCGGCGTCGACGACGGCGCGCGCCAGATCGCCTATCGCGGCACAGACCAGCCGGCGCTGGAGGCAACGCCGTCCTTCGTCCGCTCGCTGGACCTCGCCGACGCGCTGCGGCCGGAGGCGATGATAGCGTGGGAGATGAACGGCCGGCCGCTGCCGGTGCTGAACGGCTATCCGCTGCGCCTGGTGGTGCCGGGCTTCTACGCCGCCTACTGGATGAAGCATCTGTCCCGCATCGACGTGCTCGACCATGTGTTCGACGGCTGGTTCGCCAGCCAGGCCTATGTGGTGCCCGACACGCCGGACAACGGCGTGCCGCCCGGAACCAGGCCGGACAGGACGGTGAGGCTGACCCGGATGAAGGTGCGCAGCTTCATCACCAATTTCTCCGACGGCGACATCGCGCCGGCGGGCCAGCTGGCGCTGCGCGGCATCGCCTTCGACGGCGGCAGCGGCATCCGCCGGGTCGACGTCTCCGCCGACGGCGGCGCGAGCTGGCTGCCGGCCCGGCTGGGAAAGGACGCCGGCCGTTTCGCGTTCCGGCCGTGGACGCTGACGCTGGACGACGTGAAGCCGGGACCGCTGACGCTGATGGCACGCGCCACCGCCAACGACGGCCAGGTCCAGCCCGCGGCCCAGCCGTGGAATCCAGGCGGCTACGCCCGCGACGTGATCGAGCGGCTGGACATCATCGTCACCGAGGCCGGACGATGAGGGCCGCGCTGCTGTTGACGCTGCTGCTGGCCGGCCCCGCCGGCGCGGCAAGCATCTCGCTGCCGAACGAGACGGCGATGCTGCCGGACAGCGGCCATCCCGGCTATCTGCCGGCGCTGCAGCGCTGCCTGATCTGCCACTCCGCCGACTACATCGCGCTGCAGCCGGATTTCGACGAGGCGCGCTGGCGCGCCATCGTCGACAAGATGCGGCTGGCGTTCAAGGCGCCGGTCCCGGCGGAGGAGGCGGCACCGATCGCCGCCTATCTGGCCGACGCCCAGCGCCGCCGGCTGCTGCGGCCGCATCCGCCCAAGCCCTGACAGTCCTTTCGCGACAGCGGGCCGGCAGGAACAGGCCGGGACGCGCTTGCCGCCCGCAGGCCAGGCCCCCAAAATACGCAAACATCATTAATGGGATCCAGTTTGGCCCCCCGTCTGTCTGCCGTTATCATCGGACGCTTGCCCATCCCGAGACGGAGACGCCATGTTCACGCTTTCCACCCTGACGCTGGCCGCCTACGGCCTGATGGCGCTGGGCCTGATCGCCGCCAGCCTGCGCCAGGAAGCGCCCGGCTGGATCGCGCTGACCACCAGCGCGATGGTGGCGCTGGCCGCCGGCGTGCTGCAGCCGCTGGGCCTGCTGGCCGCGGTCATCGTCGCCGGCCTGACGCTGGCGCTGCGCCGCTACCCGCGGCCGGAGCTGTACCTGGTGTGGATAGCCGCGCTGTTGGCGCTGGCCGTGCACGCGCTGCCCGGCTTCGACAATCCCTTGCTGTGGCAGGGCAAGGCCAGCGCCGCCAGCGCGCCGTACCGGCTGTTCTGGAGCTACGACAAGGGCCTGGCCGGCCTGCTGCTGTTGCTGAATCTCGCCCGCGCGCCGCTGCCCGAACGGCAGCTGGGCTGGCCGGCGGCGGCCGTAGGCGCCTTGGCGCTACTGTTCGTGTTCGGCATCGCCTCCGCCGTCGGCGTCATAGGCTTCGCGCCGAAATGGCCGGACTGGCTGCTGCCGTGGCTGCTGGCCAACTGCTTCCTGGTATCGCTGGTGGAGGAGGCCTTCTTCCGCGCCGGCGTCCAGCGCTGGCTGGAGTTGCGCACCGAACCGTTCGCCGCGCTGATGGCGGCGTCGCTGCTGTTCGGCCTGGCCCATCTGGCCGGCGGCTGGGCCTGGGTGGGCCTGGCCACGCTGGCCGGCATAGGCTACGGCCTGATCTACGCCGCGCGGCGCCAGCTGTGGCTGGCGGTGCTGGCCCATCTGGGCTTCAACACGCTGCAGCTATTGTTGTTCACCTATCCGAAACTGGCTTGAAGGCGTCGATTCGAGCCAGCTTTATTCGCTAACTGTCTTGATCTGAAAATAAAAAACCATAACGGGTAGTCTGCGGCATCGGTTAAAATTGCGCTTTCGTTCACCATCAGCGAGCAGCATCTCCATGATTGAAGTCGGCATCGTGATGGGTAGCAACAGCGACTGGGAAGTGATGCAGCACGCCGCCCGCGTGCTGAAAAGCTTCGGCATCGCCTGCGAAACCCGCGTCGT
This sequence comes from Chromobacterium sp. ATCC 53434, assembly GCF_002848345.1. Lineage (NCBI taxonomy): Bacteria > Pseudomonadati > Pseudomonadota > Betaproteobacteria > Neisseriales > Chromobacteriaceae > Chromobacterium > Chromobacterium sp. ATCC 53434. The sequence continues at coordinate 4,612,091 of NZ_CP025429.1, forward strand.
CTCCGCCCACCGCACCCCGGACCTGCTGTTCCAGTACGCCGAAGAAGCCGCGCCGCGCGGCCTGGCGGCCATCATCGCCGGCGCCGGTGGCGCCGCCCACCTGCCGGGCATGCTGGCCGCCAAGACCCATGTGCCGGTGCTGGGCGTGCCGGTGCCGTCCAAATACCTGCGCGGCGAGGATTCGCTGCTGTCCATCGTCCAGATGCCCAAGGGCATACCGGTGGCCACCTTCGCCATCGGCGAGGCCGGCGCCGCCAATGCCGCGCTGTTCGCGGTGGCGATGCTGGCGACCACCCGCCCGGAACTGGCCGAAAAGCTGACGGCCTTCCGCAAGCAACAGGAAGAAACCGTGCTGGCGATGACGCTGCCGGAGGTCGAATAATGGCCGCCATCCTGCCGCCGGCGATGCTCGGCATACTCGGCGGCGGCCAGCTGGGCCGCATGTTCGTCGTCGCCGCCAAGACCATGGGCTACCGCGTCACCGTGCTGGACCCGGACGAGAACGCCCCCGCCGCCGCCTACGCCGACCGCCATCTTCGCGCGCCGTACAACGACCCCGCCGCGCTGCGCGAGCTGGCCGACAGCTGCGCCGCCGTCACCACCGAATTCGAGAACGTCAACGCCGACGCGATGCGCGAGCTGGCGCGCCGTACCCGCGTGTCGCCGTCCGGCGACTGCGTCGCCGTCGCCCAGGACCGCATCGCCGAAAAGGCGTGGATCAACAAGGCCGGCCTGCCCACCGCGCCCTACCTGGCGATCGAAAGCGTCGAGGACATCCAGGTCGACCTCTCGCCCTACCTGCCCGGCATCCTGAAGACCGCCCGTCTCGGCTACGACGGCAAGGGCCAGGCGCGGGTGCAGACCGCGGCCGAGGCGCGCGCCGCCTACGCCAATCTCGGCGGCCAGGCCTGCGTGCTGGAAAAGATGCTGGACCTGCAGCTGGAAGTGTCGGCCATCGTCACCCGCGTCAGCCCGGCGCAGAGCGCGGTGTTCCCGGTGGCGGAAAACCTCCACAAGGACGGCATACTCGACGAATCCATCGTGCCGGCGCGCATCGCCCCGGCGCTGGCGCGGCAGGCGCAGGACATGGCCAGGCAGCTGGCCGAGGCGCTCGACTACGTCGGCGTGCTGGCGGTGGAATTCTTCGTGCTCGCCGATGACAGCCTGGTGGTCAACGAGATCGCCCCGCGCCCGCACAACTCCGGCCACTACACGCTGACCGCCTGTCTGACCGACCAGTTCCAGCAGCAGGTGCGCGCGATGTGCGGCCTGCTGCCGGGCCGCACCGACCTGCTCAGCCCGGTGGCGATGGTGAATTTGCTCGGCGACGTGTGGAAAGAGGACGGCCGCGAGCCAAACTGGGACGTGCTGATGGAGGCGCCCAACGTCCAACTGCACCTGTACGGCAAGAAAAACGCGCGGCCGGGCCGCAAAATGGGCCATTTCAACGTGATGGCCGCCAGCGCCGACGAGGCGCTGGAACAGGCCAGGGCGCTGAAGGACACCTTGTAGCATGCCGAGCGGGTCCATTTCGCCGCCCCCGCCCGGCCGGTAGGCTGAACGTGGCGCCGCTTGTCCGGCGCCCGACCGCTACCGAACGACACAAGGTTTCCACGATGAACACGATTTCTACATTCCCGTCCCTGTTCCGCCCGGCCCGCCTGGCCTCCTTGCTGTGCGCGCTGGCGCTGGCGCCGCAATTCCCGGTCCAGGCCGCCGAGACGCCGGCTTCCCAGGCGCTGGCGCCGCAAGCGGCCGCCGCGCCGCTGGCCGAACAGGCCTACCAGCTGATGATGTCCGGCCAGCAAGCCAAGGCCCACGAGCTGTATCTGCAGGCCGCCGCGATGGGCAACCGCCGCGCGCTGTCGACCTTGGCGGAAAGCTACGGCCGCAACCGAAACGGCTTTCTGAAATCGCCGTCGGTGAAAAAGGACTACCCGCGCCTGCTCGGCCTGCTGGAGCGCGCCGCGCGCTATCCGGAACCGGAGGGCAGCGGCTACTGGCTGCAGAGCGACTACGCGGTGCTGCTGGCCACCGCGCCGGCGCCGTACCGCGACGCCAAGCGCGGCGGTCAGTTGCTGGAGCAACTGATGCGACAGCATCCGTCGATTGCAGAATGTTATCTGCTCGGCCAGATGCACGAAGAGGGCCGGGGCTTCGCCGCCGATGGCCAGCAGGCCGTCTACTGGTACCAGAAGGCCTTGAGCGCCGACGCCAGCTACGCGCCGCCGTACATCCAGCGCGCGCTGTCGCGGCTGTACCGCACCGGCGCCGCCAATCTGCCGCCGGACGCCAAGAAGGCGCGCGAGTGGGCCGACAAGGCCAAGCGCAATCCCGGCTACCAGTCCTGACGCCGCCATGGCCCCGAGCGCCGAGCCGACCGAACTGCGCGCCCTGCTGAGCGCCGCCGCCGACCCGGCGCGCGCGCCGGCGATGCGCGCCTATATGCGCGGGCAGTTCGACTTTCTCGGCGTCGCCGCCCCGCTCAGGCGCCGGGCCGCCGGCGCGTGGATCCGCTCGCACGACGCGGCCGGCCCCGACGGCTGGCTGGCGCTGGCCGAAGCGCTGTGGCGGCAGCCCGAGCGCGAGTTCCACTACGTGGCGCTGGACCTGCTGGCCCGCCACGCCGCCGCGCTGCCGGCCTCGGCGCTGCCCAGGCTGCTGGCGCTGGCGACGGCCAACGCCTGGTGGGACACCGTCGACGGCCTGGCCGCCTGGGCGGTCGGCCCGCTGGTGCGGAGCCGGCGCGAGCTGCAGGCCGATATGGACGGGCTGGCCGGCGACGCCGACTTCTGGCTGCGCCGCGTCGCCATCCTGCACCAGTTATATTGGAAGCGCGAAACCGACGCGGCGCGGCTGTTCCGCTACTGCGGCGCCAATGCCGCCGATCCTGAATTCTTCATCCGCAAGGCGATAGGCTGGGCCTTGCGCGAGTACGGCTACACCGACGCCGAAGCCGTCCGCAGCTTCGTCGCCGCCACCGCGCTGTCGCCGCTATCGCGGCGCGAAGCGCTGAAACGAATCCAATAGCAACCCCCGCCCGCGAAGGAAGCATGATGACCGGACTGAACACCACCCATCTGAAGAGCCTGAACAAGATCTACTCCGGCAAGGTGCGCGACCTCTACGAGATCGACGACAAGCGCATGCTGATGATCGCCACCGACAGGCTGTCCGCCTTCGACGTGATCCTGGACGATCCGATTCCGGCCAAGGGCCAGATCCTGACCGCGATCTCCAATTTCTGGTTCGACAAGCTGAAGGACGTGGTGCCCAATCACCTGACCGGCGACAAGCCGGAAGACGTGGTGTCGGCGGAGGACCTGCCGCAGGTCGAGGGCCGCGCCGTCGTCGCCAAGCGCCTGAAGGCCGTGCCGATCGAGGCGGTGGTGCGCGGCTACCTGGCCGGTTCCGGCTGGAAGGAATACCAACAGTCCGGCTCGGTCTGCGGCATCGCGCTGCCGGCCGGCCTCAGGGAGGCGGACAAGCTGCCCGAGCCTATCTTCACCCCGTCCACCAAGGCGGCGGTCGGCGACCACGACGAGAACATCGACTTCGCGCGATGCGAGGCCATCGTCGGCAAGGAATTGGCGGTCAAGGTGCGCGACACCGCCATCCTGCTGTACCAGGCGGCGTCCGAATACGCCGCGACGCGCGGCATCATCATCTGCGACACCAAGTTCGAGTTCGGCCTGGACGAGGACGGCACGCTGACGCTGATGGACGAGGCGCTGACGCCGGACTCCAGCCGCTTCTGGCCGGCCGACAGCTACCGGCCGGGCAGCAATCCGCCGTCGTTCGACAAGCAGTTCGTCCGCGACTGGCTGGAAGCCTCGGGCTGGAACAAGCAGGCCCCGGCGCCGGCGGTGCCGCTGGATGTGCGCGAGAAGACCGCCGCCAAGTACCGCGAGGCGCTGCAACGGCTGGCCGGCTGAACGCGCGAAGACCGGCGTCCGGCGCCGCCGCTCCCGGCGGCGCCCTTGAGCAGCGGGCCGCATTGCGACTACTATCTACTGCCTTGTCATAACAGTCGCAACGCCATGTCCGCCGCCCAAGCCATACTCGACACCCCCCGCCTCCGGCTATTGCCGGCCGATCCCGCCCGGGCGCCGGCCGTGCTCGATTACCAGCTGCGCAACCGCGCCCACCTGGAACCGTGGAACCCTACCGCCAGCCAGCAGTTCTACACCGCCTCCCACTGGGCGATGCAACTGCGCCAGGCCGTCCGCAGCTGGGAAGACGGCGTCAGCGCGCGTTTCCTGCTGGCGACGCAGGCCGAGCCAGACCGCGTCATCGGCACCGTCGGTTTCAGCAACATCGTCCGCGGCGTGTTCCAGGCCTGCCATCTCGGCTACGGCATAGACCGAGCCTACGAGGGCCAGGGCCTGATGCGCGAGGCCTTGCAGGCGGCCATCGCCTTCGCCTTCGACGACTTGCGGCTGCACCGCATCCAGGCCAACTACCAGCCGCACAACCTCCGCAGCGCGGCGTTGCTGAAACGGCTGGGCTTTGTCATCGAGGGCCAGGCCAAGCACTACCTGTTTCTCGACGGCGCCTGGCGCGACCATGTGCTGACCTCGCTGATCCACCCCGATTTCGACAGCCGCGCCCTGCTGGGCTGAATTCCGGAGAACGCGCATGCGCAGCCTGACCCTAGCCGCCGCCGACGGCGCCGCCATTCCGCTATGCCAGTGGCTGCCAGCCGGACAGGCGCGCGCGGCGGTGCTGATCTCGCACGGCATGAGCGAATACGCCGCCCGCTACCACCGTTTCGCCGGCGCGCTCGCCGCCGCCGGCTACGCGGTGTACGCCCACGACCACCGCGGCCACGGCGACTCGACGTCGCCGCGCGGCTGCTTCGCCGCCGACGACGGCTGGCGCAAGGTGGTCGACGACGTCGAGACGGTGCGCCGCCACGCCGCCGAACGGCATCCGGGCCTGCCGGTGGTGCTGTTCGGCCACAGCATGGGCAGCTTCATCGCCCGCGCCCACTTCCTGCGCTACGGCGGCCGGCTGTCCGGCCTGATGCTGTCGTCCACCGGCTACCGCCAGCGGCCGCTGGCCCGCCTGCTCGGCGCGCTGGCGCGCTGGCTGGGCCGCGGCGACGGCCGAGACCGGTCCAGCCGGCTGATGGCGGCGTTGGTGTTCGGCAGTTTCAATCTGGGCTTCCCGCCATGGCGGACCAAGATGGAATGGCTGAGCCGCGATCCGGCCGAGGTGGACGCCTATCTGGCCGATCCGCGCTGCGGCTTCGATCCGACGCCGGGGCTGTGGGCCGACCTGTTCGCCGGCATCGTCGACATGGAGGACGGCGAGGCCGCCGGCGCCGGCGTCAACCGTCGCTGTCCCATCCTGCTGTTCGCCGGCAGCCGCGATCCGGTCAGCCTGGGCCGGCTGGCGCTGGGCCAGCTGGAAATCCGCTACCGCGACGCCGGCGTGCTGGACCTGCAAAGCAAGGTCTATCCGGGCGGCCGCCACGAGATGCTGAACGAAAGCAACCGCGCCGAGGTGGAGGACGACATCCTGGCCTGGCTGGCCAGGATCGTCCCCGCCCATCCCATTCCGAAGGAGTCGACATGATAGAAGTGCACCACCTGAACCAATCGCGCTCGCGCCGCATCACCTGGCTGCTGGAGGAACTGGGCCTGGATTACCGCGTGATCGCCTACCAGCGCGATCCCGAGACCCGGCTCGCGCCGCCGGAATTGAAAGCCATCCACCCGCTGGGCAAGGCGCCGGTGCTGCGCGACGGCGACACCGTGCTGATCGAGTCCGGCGCCATCGTCGACTACCTGATCCGCACTTATGGCAAGGGCCGTTTCGCGCCGGACATCGCCTCGCCCGACTACAACCGCTACGTCCAGCTGCTGCACTACGCCGAAGGCTCGGCGATGCTGCCCATCCTGCTGCAGCTCTATGTCGGCAGGCTGGGCGAGGCCGGCGCGCCGCTGCATCCGCGGATAGACGGCGAATTGTGCAACCACCTGGGCTATCTGGACGGCGAGCTGGAAGGCCGCGACTACTTCGTCGGCGACGCGCTGAGCGGCGCCGACGTGCAGCTGTCCTTCGTCGCCCAGATCGCGGTCGCCGGCGACGGCCGCGCCCGCTATCCGAATCTGGCGCGCTTCGTCGACAGGCTGGAGAGCCGTCCGGCCTACCGCCGCGCCGCCGACAAGCACGGCGAATGAAAGACCCCGCCAGGCGGCGGGGTCGCGGCGCTTAGGCCGGGATCTCCTCCGCCTTGCCGTCCAGCGCCATCAGATAGGTTTCCACCGCCAGCTGCGGATGCCTGGCCAGGACTTCCCGGCGCAAGGCCCGCAGCGCCTTGGCGTGAACCTCGGTCTCCTTCTCCGGCGCCTTCGCGAAATCCTCGCCGAAGGCCACCTTGTACGCGCCGCAGTCGCGATGGTCCAGCAAGACCACCCGCCGGATGTGGTGCAGGTCTATCGCGACGCCCAGGTGCTGCCAGAAGGTGGCGTTCCAGTCGGGAAACTTGTCGGTGATCGAAATCAGCGAGGCGCCGGCCAGCACGATGTGATCGTACTTGCCGCGCAAGTCCAGGCCTTCGTCCATGAATTCGCCGACGGCGTGGACCAGGCGGTAGTCCATGCACGACAGCAGCAGGGCGTCGGTGCCGCCGGCGGCCCAACTGGTCCGCGGCAGGAAGCTGCCCAGCAGCACGGCGCCGCCGCCCAGCGTGGCCAGTCTCAGGAAGCCGCGGCGCCCGACTGGTCGCTGCTCCGGGCTTGTCAGGCAATCAGCGTGAGCATGATGCGGTGATTCACACATACGATTCTCCTTGTTGATGACGGCAAGCCGTCCAGACATTGGATGGATGGCAGTCACAGTCAAGCATCCGGCGATTCCGTTGACAACTTACTTACCAGTAAGTATCTTGGCCGTCAGGGTTGACATCGCCAGACGAATCAAAGGCTTGGGCTTGCCCCGCCCGGGCCGCTACATAACGGACACGAGGAAGAAACATGAGCGCTTACCCGCACCTGCTGGCCCCGCTGGACCTGGGTTTCACCACGCTGAAAAACCGCGTGCTGATGGGCTCGATGCATACCGGCCTGGAAGAATCCCCGAACGGCTTCGAGAAAATGGCCGCGTTCTACGCCGAACGCGCGCGGGGCGGCGTGGCGCTGATCGTCACCGGCGGCGTCGGCCCGAACGCCGAAGGCTGCGTGGCCGAGGGCGCGGCCCAGCTGTCCGACGAGCACGAAGTGGAGAAACACAAGCTGGTCACCGACGCGGTGCACCGCGAAGGCGGCAAGATCGCGCTGCAGATCCTGCACTCCGGCCGCTACAGCTTCCAGGAGAAGTGCGTGTCGGCCTCGCCGCTGCTGGCGCCGATCAATTTCTACACCCCGCGCGAACTGTCCGACGCCGACGTGCGGCAGACCATCGCCGACTTCGCCAACTGCGCCCGGCTCGCGCAGCAGGCCGGCTACGACGGCGTCGAGGTGATGGGCTCGGAAGGCTATCTGATCAATCAGTTCATCGCCCGCGCCACCAACAAGCGCGCCGACGACTGGGGCGGCAGCTTCGAAAACCGCATCCGCTTCGCCATCGAAACCGTCAAGGCGGTGCGCGCGGCGGTCGGCAGCGACTTCATCATCATCTACCGCCTGTCGATGCTGGACCTGGTGCAGGACGGCAGCAGCTGGGACGAGGTGGTCCACCTGGCCGGCGAGATCGAGAAGGCCGGCGCCACCATCATCAACACCGGCATAGGCTGGCACGAGGCGCGGGTGCCGACCATCGCGACGATGGTGCCGCGCGGCGGCTTCGCCTGGGTCACCAAGAAGCTGATGGGCCGGGTGAAGATCCCGCTGATCACCACCAACCGCATCAACACGCCGGAAGTGGCCGAGGAGATCCTGGCCGACGGCTGCGCCGACATGGTGTCGATGGCGCGCCCCTTCCTGGCCGATCCGGACTTCGTCAACAAGGCCGCCGAGGGCCGCGGCGACGAGATCAACACCTGCATAGGCTGCAACCAGGCCTGTCTGGACCACATCTTCCAGGGCAAGCTGACCTCCTGTCTGGTCAACCCGCGCGCCTGCCGCGAGACCGAGCTCAATTACGAGAAGACCGCCGCGCCGAAGAAGCTGGCCGTGGTCGGCGCCGGCCCGGCCGGCCTGGCCTTCGCCACCGTCGCCGCCGAGCGCGGCCACGCGGTGACGCTGTTCGACGCCGCGGCCGAGATCGGCGGCCAGTTCAACGTCGCCAAGCAGATTCCGGGCAAGGAAGAGTTCTACGAGACGCTGCGCTACTTCAAGCGCCGCATCGAGACCACCGGCGTCGAACTGAAGCTGGGCGCCCGCGTCGCCGCCGGCGATCTGTCCGGCTTCGACGAGGTGGTGCTGGCCACCGGCATCGCGCCGCGCACGCCGGCCATTCCCGGCATCGACCATCCGAAGGTGCTGAACTACCTCGACGTGCTGAAGCACAAGAAGCCGGTCGGCAAGAAAGTCGCCATCATCGGCGCCGGCGGCATCGGCTTCGACACCGCCGAATACCTGTGCCACGAAGGCCGCTCCACCTCGCTGGACGCCGGCGCCTTCATGCGCGAATGGGGCGTGGACATGACGGGCGACACCGCCGGCGGCCTGGCGCCGCAGGGCCCGCAGCCGCACGCCAGCCCGCGCGAGGTCTATTTGTTGCAGCGCAAGACCAGCAAGGTCGGCGAAGGCCTGGGCAAGACCACCGGCTGGATACACCGCGAAAGCCTGAAAATGAAGCGGGTGAAGATGCTGTCCGGCGTCAGCTACGACCTGATCGACGACGCCGGCCTGCACATCACGGTCAAGGGCGAGGCGCAGCTGCTGCCGGTGGACCATGTGGTGATCTGCGCCGGCCAGGACCCGCTGCGCGAGCTGCAGGCGCCGCTGCAAGCCGCCGGCAAGCCGGTGCACCTGATAGGCGGCGCCGACATCGCCGCCGAACTGGACGCCAAGCGCGCGATCGACCAGGGCTCGCGACTGGCCGCCGCGATCTGATCGTTCCGTCGCCCCATGACCAAGCCCCCGCTTTGCGGGGGCTTTTGTCTGACAACGGGCCGGTCTAGCGCTGCGCGGCCACCAGCAACAGCATCGGCCGCTCCCTTTCCTCCGCCAGTTCCGGCATCGCCGCCACCTGCCCGGCGCTGGGCCCCCAGTCCTCGACGTGGCACAGCGTGAAACCTGCCGCCATCACCTGGTTGAGCAAGGTGCCGATGGTGCGGTGCTGCTTGATCACGCCGTCGGCCAGCCAGTGGGTGACGCGCGGGCCCTCGTCCTGGTAGCCGCTGACCGGCCAGCAGCGCTGTCCTTGCGCGTCCTGCAGCCATTGCGGCAGCCGGGCGGCCATGAAGATCGGGTGCTCGATCGAGAACACCAGGCGGCCGCCCGGTTTCAACGCCTGGTGGCAGGCGGCCAGCAGGCCGGCCAGGTCAACAATGTAATGCAGGGTCAGCGAGCTGTAGACCAGATCGAAGGCGGCGGGCGGCAATTGCAGCGTTTCCAGGTCCTGGCGCCGGTATTCGATGGCGTCGTCGGCGGTCATCGCCGCGGCCTGGGCCAGCATCTTTTCCGAGACGTCCAGACCCAGCGCCGAACCGGCGCCGGCTTCGCGCGCCCAACGGCAGAACCAGCCGTAGCCGCAGCCCAGATCGGCCACCGCGCGGCCCGCCAGCGCCGGCAACAGCGCTTGCAGGCTGGCCCATTCCGGCGCGCCGGCCAAGCCGTGGACGGAGCGGTTCAATTGGCTGTAGCCATGGAAAAACTCAGGGGTGTCGTAAATGTTTTGCGTCATTGTCAAAAAACTCCATGTCGAGACATGCCGACGGCTGGGCGTTTGATGCCAACAAGACAAGCCCGGCCGCGTGCGGCGGGGCTTGAGGGGGCGGAGCTAGGCTCCCGGGATGCGCGCGCACTCCTCCCCCTCACCCCGCGATGGGGTGATGACGGGTCTGGAGACGATCAGGGTGTCGAGTTCGCGCATTCGTCCATTTTACCCGTTTTTCCCGTCGCTTGCCGGGATGTGGATAACTTGGCGCATCGCGAGAGACTGTGGATGGATCGCCACTTGGTTAACAAATGTTGCGGTGACGCCCGCCTTAAAACTCTCTACATAATACTCGATCAGCATGGCGCGGCCGCATCCGCGGCTCGTACATAACAATACCGATCAAAGGAGAAATGCCATGCCCATCCTGCCTTCCTGGCGCCAGACCTGCCTGGGCCTGACGCTGGCCGCCGCCGCGCTGTGCGGCCACGCCGCCCCGTCCCCGCTGCTGGACGCCAGCCATCCGGTCAACTGGTGGTTCGCCTTCAAATTCAACGCCGCGTCCTTCCCCGGCTGCGGCGGCGGCGCCGCCGTCAACAGCTGCCAGTTCGGCGGCAATCCGCAGACCTACACCAGCGGCAGCAGCTACAGCCAGCAGTACATCTACGCCAGCAGCAGCCAGCCCAGCCTCTCCCAGGGCGACGGCTGCGTCGGCGACACCCAGGCCGATCCGGTCGGCGCCACCTTCGGCCAGATCTACAACGGCACGCTGAATTACGTGGTGTGGAACGACCAGTTCTACGGCGATCCGGCCATCGCCAGCTGCTCCGGCGACGCCTGCGACGCGCCGTGGGGCCACTCCAAGGGCGTGCTGGCCTGGGACGCCCAGGGCAACGGCGTGGTGATGCAGGTCAGCACACCGTCGTGGCCGGCCTCCGGCAACGCCCAGTATCCACGCACCAGCGACGGCAACACGCTGGGCTGCGTCGCCGACAACGACGTCGAGGTCAGCCAGCACTTCTTCTCGCTGAAGCTGAGCCACGCCGACGTGCTGGCGGTGCTGCAGGGCCTGGCCAACGCCAGCGTCGTCACCGATCCGGGCAATCCGCAGATCGTCCAGAACGGCGGCCCGGCCGACATCCAGAGCGCGGTCAGCCAGCTGGGGCAGAAGTCCGGCAGCAAGACGCCGCAAGTCAGCAAGCTGTCCAGCGGCGTCACGCTGATCTCCAAACCGTCGGCGCTGCACGTGGCGCCGTGGCAGCTGGTGTCGGCCGAGATGGGCGGCATCGCGCTGCGCGCCGCCACCTGGTGGGAGTCCAGCAAGAGCTACGCGATCCCGACCACCACCCAGTCCGGTGCGCCGGCTTGCTGGGACAGCAGCCTGCCGACGCCGGGACCGGTGGCCATCGCCACCTCCGGCAGCTGGCAGGGCCAGACCTTCTCGCTGAAGGGCGGCCTGGGCAAGAACTACAACCACGCCAAGATCGGCGTCAGCACCAGCGGCGGCACCGCCTACGCGATCTTCGGCGACATGAACCAGGAGGGCGCGCTGTCCGGCAACTGCGCCAGCGCCCAGAACGGCCGCGGCGGCCTGTTCTTCGCGCTGCCGAACGCCGCGCTGGCCCAGTCCATCGGCAAGCTGATCGGCGGCAGCACCGCCGCCGCCGCCGCGCGCTAGGCGCGGCCCTGCCGGCGCCGGCCTGGGAAACCGGCGGCCAAAGCGCCGACGCGGCCCGCCTTTCAGGCGGGCCGCTTGCTTATCGGCAAGAAAATCAACATTTGTCATTGCCATTTGGTCAATGATTTGCCATTTTCATCATGAATGCCGGCCCGGAGCGGCCATCCGGCCGCGCCGACGGCATGTCTTCCAAGGAGGAGCGTCGATGAAACGCAAGTCATTGTTCTGCCTGCTCGCCATGCTGGCGGCGACGGCCTGGGCGGCCGAGCCGCTGCCGGCCTTCCACGGCGACGCCAAGCAGTCGTCGGTGTCCGGCCTGTCGTCCGGCGCCTTCATGGCGGTGCAATACCAGATCGCCTATTCGGCGTCGGTGGTCGGCGTCGGCGTCGTCGCCGGCGGGCCGTACTACTGCGCGCTGGGTTCGCTGGCCGGCACCACCGCCTGCATGAGCGGGCCGCCGCCGCAACCCGGCCAGCTGCTGGCCGGCGCCGCCCAGTTCGCCGCCGCCGGCCGGATAGACCCGCTGACCAATCTGGCCACGCGCCGCGTCTATCTGTTCAGCGGCAGCCAGGACAACACGGTCAAGACCCAGGTGGTCGACGCCGCCGCCGAATTCTTCCAGCTGGCCGGCGTGCCGGCGACCCAGATCGCGTACGAGCGCAGGCTGCCGGCCGGCCACGCCCAGATCACGCCGGCCTACGGCAACGCCTGCGGCGCCACGGCGTCGCCGTATGTCAGCCATTGCGAATGGCAGGGCCGCGGCTACGACCAGGCCGGACTGATCCTGAAGCAGATCTACGGCGCGCTGCAGCCCAAGGCGCAGGCGCCGGGCGGACGCATCGTCCGCTTCAACCAGAAGCCCTACGCCGCCGCCGGCAGCAGCCTGGCGGACGAAGGCTACGTCTACGTGCCGCGCGCCTGCGCCGACGGCGAGGCCTGCCGCGTGCACATCGCGCTGCACGGCTGTCAGCAATACGCGGACAAGGTCGGCGACGCCTTCTACGTCCACGCCGGCTACAACGACTGGGCCGACAGCAACCACATCCTGGTGCTCTACCCGCAGACCACGGTCAGCGCCGCCAATCCGCAGGGCTGCTGGGACTGGTTCGGCTATACCGGACCGGCCTACGCCTGGCGCGACGGGCTGCAGATGCGGGCTCTGAAGGCGATGGCCGACCGGCTGGTGTCGGCGCGCTGAGGCGGAGCCGAAACGACGATGCCCCGCCGAAGCGGGGCATCGCGCTACCGATACGGGCGGCGTTTACGCGGCGGCGCGGCGCGCCTTCACCGCGTCGGCCAGCTGCGTCAGCAGCTTCTCGGTGTCGTCCCAGCCCAGGCAGCCGTCGGTGATGCTCTGGCCGTACTTCAGCTCGCAGCCGGGCTTCTGGTCCTGGCGGCCCTCGACCAGATGGCTCTCCACCATCACGCCGAAGATGTTGCGGTCGCCGCCGGCGATCTGGCCGGCGATGTCGGCGCTGACCTCCATCTGGCGGCGATAGTCCTTGCGGCTGTTGGCGTGGCTGAAGTCCACCATCAGCTTCTGCGGCAGGCCGACCGCGGTCAGCTCGGCGGCGGCGGCGCGCACGTGCTCGACCGAGTAGTTCGGCTCCTTGCCGCCGCGCAGGATCACGTGGCAGTCCGGATTGCCGCCGGTGGAGACGATGGCGGAATGACCGGTCTTGGTCACCGACAGGAAATGGTGCGACACGCTGGACGAGCGTATCGCGTCGACGGCGATCTTCAGATTGCCGTCGGTGCCGTTCTTGAAGCCCACCGGGCAGGACAGGCCGGAAGCCAGCTCGCGGTGCACCTGGCTCTCGGTGGTGCGGGCGCCGATCGCGCCCCAGCTGATCAGGTCGGCGAAATACTGCGGCGTGATCATGTCGAGGAACTCGGTCGCGGCCGGCATGCCCAGATTGTTCAGCGTCAGCAGCAGGCGGCGCGCGATGCGCAGGCCGGCGTTGATGTCGTAGGACTCGTTCAGGTGCGGATCGTTGATCAGGCCCTTCCAGCCGACGGTGGTGCGCGGCTTCTCGAAGTAGACCCGCATCACCACCTCCAGCTCGCCGGCCAGCGCCTGGCGCAGCGGCGCCAGCTTCTGCGCGTACTCGACGGCGGCTTCGGTGTCGTGGATCGAACAGGGGCCGATCACCACCAGCAGCCTGTCGTCCTCGCCGCGCAGCAGCGCCGCGATGTCGCGCCGGGTGTTGTAGATCAGCTCGGAAGCGGACTCGCTGATCGGCAGTTCATACAGGTGGGCGATCGGAGGAAGCAGTTCCTTGATCTCGCGGATTCTGACGTCATCGGTCTGGCGTTGCATGCTTTGGTCCCTTGGCTATATCGTTTTCTGCATAGCAGCAAGATAACCGGATTTGTCCGCGGGCGACAACTGCCGCGCGGCAAGCATGCAAAAAGCGCCACGGCCTGACGGCGGTGGCGCTCGATTCCGCGAAGCGTCGCTTAGTCGGCGTATTGGCGCTTCATGCGCTCGCGGCGCTCCTGCGCCTCGACCGACAGCGTGGCGGTCGGCCGCGCCATCAGCCGCTTCAGGCCGATCGGTTCGCCGGTGTCCTCGCAGAAACCGTAGGAACCATCTTCGATCTGGCGGATCGAGGCCTGGATCTTCTGCAGCAGCTTGCGCTCGCGGTCGCGGGTACGCAGCTCCAGCGCGTATTCTTCTTCCAGCGTGGCCCGGTCGGCCGGGTCAGGCGTGGCTTCCTGTTCCTGCAGATGGCTGGCAGTGGCGTTGGCGTTTAGCAGCAACTCCTGCTGCATCTGCAACAACCGGTCCTTGAAGAACTCAAGGTGGTCGGCGTTCATGTAATCATCGCCTTCCCAGTTGAGGATATCCTGTTCGGTCAGCTTGGCCATGTTTGGTGCTTCCAGCATTGAGTTGGCAACAGGCGGAGAAGATTACCGGCGGGCCAATGTTTGCGCAACTGTCTTGAGCTTGAATCCAAATAATCACCCACTGCCGCTAACATTTGATATAGCCCGGTTTTTCTTCGATAACAAGTCCGCCAAAATTCGATGAAAGGCAATCAATTCGCCGGTTTCGACCGGCGCCGGCCCGACAAGTTCAAAGGCGGCCCGGGCCGCCTTTGCAAGCAGGCAAATCCGTTGCGGACTTGCCTCAATTAAATCCGAGCGCAACTTATTTCTGGCTCAGCACCCACTTCACCAGCGCGCGCAGATCGGCGTCCGGGATATTCGGATGCGGCGTCATCGGAATCGGTCCCCACACGCCGGAACCGCCGTTTTTCACCTTGGCCATCAACATCGCCTCGGCGCCCTTTTGACCGGCGTATTTTTTCGCCACGTCCTTGTAAGCGGGGCCGACGATCTTTTTGTCCACCGCATGACAGGCGGTACAGCTGTATTTCTGCGCCAGCTGCAAATTGGCCAGGGCGGGGGCGGCGGCGGCGCCCATCAGCAGGGCCGCGAGCAGAATCTTTTTCATCATGGTTCTTCCTATCGTTTCACAAAACCGCCAGCCCGGACGAGCCGGCGGTCAAGGTATGACAGATAACCCGTTTTACTGGGCGACGACATTGAGTTGCATCAAAAAGCCCGCTTCCAGCATACGTACCGGCAGCATCAGAATCACCTGGATGATGATCAGCAACACCAGCGGCGACAGGTCCACCCCGCCGACCGCGACGCGGCGGAACGGCCGCAGGAACGGCCGGGTCAGGCTGTCCAGCACCGGCGCCAGCGGATTATAGGGATTGACCCAGCTGAGCACCGCCTGCACGATCACCGCGCCCATCAGCAGCGTCAGCGACTGCTTGAACACCTCCAGCAGCGACAGCAGCGCCAGCGCCACCCACACCTGCGGGAAGGCGAACACCTCCGGCACCGAGCCCAGCAACAGCATCAGCACGTTGGCCAGCAGGCAGGTCAGCCAGGCCAGCAACATGGTCGCGGTATCGTAGTTGCGCACCGACGGCACCAGCTTGCGCGCCGGCACCACCAGAAAATTGGTGGCGGCCATCACGAACTGGCACACCGGATGCTTGAACGGCGCGCGCACCACCTGCAGGTAGAAGCGCAGCAGCAAGACCAGCACGAACAGGCCGGACAAGGTCTTGATCAGGAATTGCAGGGTATCGACAAGCATGATCTTCGCTCACTCCTGGCTCAGTTGTTGGCCCATCTCGATCGAGCGCTCGCGACAATCCATCGCGCCGGCGACGATGGCCGCCTTGACGCCGTCGGCCTCGAAGCGCGCGATCGCGCGCTCGGTGGTGCCGCCCTTGGACATCACGTTCCGCCGCAGCGTCGCCACCGGCAGCGGACTTTGCCGCGCCAGCTCGACGGCGCCGTCGAAGGTCGCCAGCACCAGCTCGCGCGCCCGCTCCTCGTCGAAGCCGGCCCGCGCCGCGGCCTCCATCATGCTCTCGATGAAATAGAACACATAGGCCGGACCGCTGCCGGACACGCAGGTGATGTCGTCGATGCCGCCCTCGTCGGCCAGCCACACGGCCTGGCCGGTCGCGCGCATGATGGTCTCGGCCGCCGCGCGGTCGGCCGCCGGCACCGCCGCGTCGGCGTACAGACCGGACATGCCCTTGCCGACCAGCGCCGGCGTGTTCGGCATCACCCGCACGATGCGCTCGCTGCCCAGCCAGCGCCTGAGCGCGTCCAGCCGGATGCCGGCGGCGATAGACACCACCAGCGCGCCGTTCAGCCGCGGCGCCAGCGCCAGGCACAATTCGCGCAGCTGCTGCGGCTTGACCGCCAGCACCACCGCGTCGTCGGCGGAAAAGCGTTCCGGCAGCGCCTGGCCGCCGCTGCAGCCGAAGTCGGCCGCCAGCTGGTCCAGCTTGTCCTGCTGATGCTCGACCACGTGGATGCGATGGCCGCCCTGGGCGGCCAGGCCGCCGATGATGGCGCCGGCCATATTGCCGCCGCCGATGAAAGTGATCTGCATGGTTTCCCCCTGGATGCCGCGGCTTCCGGCAGCGCCGGAAGCGAAATCGTTATTGCCGGTAATCGCGCCGGCCGAAGATGGCCGAACCCACCCGCACCACGGTGGCGCCTTCCGCCACCGCCAGTTCCAGATCGGCCGACATGCCCATCGACAGCGTGTCCAGCGGCAGGCCCTCGGCCTGCAGCGCCTGCTGCAAGCGGCGCAGGCCGGCGAACTGCGCCGCCAGCCGCGCCGCGTCCTCGGTCGGCTCCGGCACGCACATCAGCCCGCGCAGCCTGAGACGCGGCAGCGCCGCCACCGCGCGCGCCAGCGCCGCGGCCTCCTCCGGCGCGCAGCCGCTCTTGCTGTCCTCCCCGGACACATTGACCTGCACGCAGACATTCAGCGCCGGCAGATCGTCCGGGCGCTGCACCGACAGCCGCTCGGCGATCTTCAGCCGGTCTATCGAATGCGCCCAGTGCGCGCGCTCGGCGACAATACGGGTCTTGTTCGACTGCAAGGGGCCGATGAAGTGCCATTCTATCGCCAGGTCGGCCAGCGCTTCGCTTTTCTGCTGCAACTCCTGCACATAGTTCTCGCCGAAGGCGCTGAGACCGCAGCCGTGGGCGGCGCGCACGTCGGCGGCGGGGAAAGTCTTGCTGACCGCCAGCAAGGCGACCGCGTCCCGCGGCCGGCCGGCGGCGGCGCAGGCTGCCGCCAGACGCGCGCGAAGCTGTTCGAGGCGAGCGGAAAGGGAATCTGTCATCGGTATCCGTTCATGGCCCGGACGCGCCGGGATGGGCTTGTTGCCGGAGATTGTAGGGAAAGCCGCCGCCGATCACAATCGAACCGCCGACGGCGCGGACGGCCTCCCCGGCCCGGCCGCCCGACCGAAAGGCGGGCTGGCGGCAACAAAGCCATGTTGCCGCCAGGCACATGCGGTATGATATCCGGGCAGCGCATTAAACAGATGCATGCCGTAAGATTGAACAGCCACAGCGGATATCGATCCTAGCAGCCATGATTGCCAAGCTTTCCGGTTTTTTTCTGCTCGCCAGCCTGGCCTCCGGCCCGGCGCAGGCCCAGGCCGACCCCGTCCTGCTGACGGTATCCGGCGAGATTTCCCACTACACCGACCCGGCGCGCAAGCTCTACCAGTTCCGCGAATCGGAGTTGCAGGCGCTGCCCCAGCACACCAACGTCACCGCCACCACCTGGACCTTGCGTTCCGCCTTCAGCGGGCCGCTGATGCGCGACATCCTGCAAAAGGTCGGCGCCCGCGGCCCGCGGGTGAAATTCCGCGCGCTGAACGACTACGCCTACACGCTGGACGCCGCCGAGCTGCGGCAGTATCCGGTGATACTGGCGCGCTCGCAGAACGGCAAGAAGATGGACATCGCCAACCGCGGCCCGCTGTGGCTGATGTATCCGCTGGAAGACATGCCGCCCAATCTGCGCGGTCCGCTGCTGGACGCCAAGCTGGTGTGGCAGGTCGATCGCATCGAGATCCAGTAGCGCGACCGCCCCGAGAAACGCCGTGAGCCGAACACTCCGTACCCTGCTGAAGGACGTCTCGCCGACGCTGCTGATCCTGTTCTTCGTCGGCGCTTCCGGCATCTATTTCGCCATCGAGCGATACGTCGCCGCCCGTTCGCTGTCCGGCCACAGCGAGGACCTGTACTGGACGGTGGCGCAGCTGCAGGTGGAGCTGGAGCGCTCGCGCGCCGAACTGGTGCGGCTGAAGGCCGGCGAGATCGGCGCCGAGCAGGCCGAGACCCGGCTGCAGATCGCCCAGAGCCGGGCGCAGGACTTCACCGAGCCGTCCTCGATCCATAACACGCTGGACGGCATCGCCGGCTTCGACAATCTGACCGGCATGCTGCGGCGCTTCTTCCAGGACCGCCGGCTCAGCCAGCCGGATCCGGCCTCGGCCCAGCCGCTGATAGACAATATCGACAGCATCCGCCCGGTGCTGGCCGAGTTCGCCGTGCAGTCGCGGGTGTCGGAAGTGGCGTCGCGCGAGGCGCGCAACAAGGACCTGGAACACAATCAGCGGCTGGTGTCGCTGTGGTTCGCGCTCTGGGTCGGCATCTGCATCATCATCCTGGTGCTGCTGTACCGCTACCGCGGCGCGCGGCGCGACATCGCCTCGCACCAGGCGCTGCTGGAAAAGGAGCGCGCCGCCCACCAGGCGACGGTGTCGGCCGAACTGGACCGCACCACCTTCCTCGCCACCATCAGCCACGAGATCCGCTCGCCGCTGCAGACCATGCAGGTGTGCGTGGAGCTGATCGAGCCCAGGATAGAATCGTCCAGCAAGGCCTACACCGCGCTGGTGCGGCTCAAGGCCAGCATGTCGCACCTGATGACCCAGGTCCGCGACATCATGGACATCTCGGCGATACACAATATGCAGTTCCGCCTGAATCCGGAGGACGTGGACCTGGCCGAGATCCTGCAGGAGGCGATAGACGCCTACCGGGTGCAGCTGGACAGCAAGAACCTGAAGCTGCACGTGTCGCTGCCGCAACAGGCCGGCCGCGTGCGGCTGGACGGCGGCCGGCTGCGCCAGATCGTCGGCAACCTGGTGTCCAACGCCATCCGCTACACCGACCACGGCGAGGTGTCGGTGACCGCGCGCATCGAACACCGCAACGGCTTCCACCTGCTGGAGATCCGGGTGGCCGACACCGGCATAGGCGTGCCGGCCGATCTGCAGTCGCGCATCTTCCAGCCGTTCTTCCAGGGCCGGCAGCGCCGCGCCGGCAGCAGCGGCCTGGGCCTCGCCATCGTCCGCGAACTGGTCAGCCTGCAGGGCGGCGAGGTGGAACTGAAAAGCGAGGAGGGCCGCGGCTCCGAATTCACCGTGCGGCTGCCGATCAGCCTGCAGCAAGGCGCCGCCACCGATCCGCGCGCCATTCTGCTGATAGACGACGACCCCAACATACGCGAGCCGTTCGCCGACTGCCTGGAGCTGGACGGCTACGCGGTGGCCACCGCCAGTTCGGCGACCGAGGCCTGCCGGCTGATCGCCGAGCGCGCCTTCAGCACCATCCTTCTGGACATGCAGCTGGGCGCCGACAGCGGCTACAGCGTCGCCGAGTTCGCCCGCGCCAGCGGCAACCGCCACGCCGCCATCATCGCGATGACCGCCTACCCGGACGAATACAGCGATCCGCGCGCCAGCTGGTTCGCCGAGAAGCTGGAAAAACCGTTCGACCTGAACCGGCTGCGCAGCATATTGCGGCAGCGGCGCTAGCCGCGCCGGCGCTTCCTCGCGATTTTGTTGCGTCCGGCGTCGGCAGCGTCGAGAATGCGCTTAACCGCATCAAGGGCCGCCGTCCGGCGGCGAGGGCAGCCAACCGCGGCAGCGGCCGCGACATCGAAACGGGTCAACACATGGAAATTTCCGAGCTGCTGGCATTCACCGTCAAGAACAAGGCCTCCGACCTGCACCTGTCCGCCGGCCTGCCGCCGATGATACGGGTCAACGGCGACATCCGCCGCATCAACCTGCCGCCGATGGACCACCATGACGTGCACGACATGGTGTACGACATCATGAACGACTACCAGCGCAAGATATTCGAGGACACCTTCGAATGCGACTTCTCGTTCGAACTGCCCGGCATCGCCCGTTTCCGCGTCAACGCCTTCGTGCAGAACCGCGGCATGGCCTCGGTGTTCCGGGTGATTCCCAGCAAGGTGCTGTCGCTGGAGCAGCTGTCGGCGCCGCGCATCTTCCAGGAAATCTCCAGCTACCCGCGCGGCCTGGTGCTGGTGACCGGCCCGACCGGTTCCGGCAAGTCGACGACGCTGGCGGCGATGATAGACTATGTCAACGAAAACGACTTCTCGCACATTCTTACCGTGGAGGACCCGATCGAGTTCGTCCACGAAAGCAAGAAGAGCCTGATCAACCAGCGCGAGCTCGGCCTGCAGACCCACAGCTTCTCCAATGCGCTGAAGAGCGCGCTGCGCGAGGACCCGGACGTGATCCTGGTCGGCGAATTGCGCGATCTGGAGACGATACGGCTGGCGCTGACCGCCGCCGAAACCGGCCACCTGGTGTTCGGTACGCTGCACACCAGCAGCGCCGCCAAGACCATAGACCGGATCGTCGACGTGTTTCCGGCCGGCGAGAAGGAAATGGTGCGCTCGATGCTGTCGGAATCGGTGCGGGCGGTGATCGCCCAGACGCTGTTGAAGACCAAGGACGGCCAGGGCCGGGTGGCGGCGCACGAGATCATGATGGGCACGCCGGCGATACGCAATCTGATCCGCGAGAACAAGATCGCCCAGATCAACTCGATGATACAAACCGGTCAGCAATACGGCATGCAGACGCTGGACCAGTGCCTGTCGGACCTGGTGCGCCGCAATATCGTGTCGCCGGGCGAGGCCCGCGCCAAGGCCAGCAACAAGGACGCCTTCTAGCGCCGGAAACGCCGCCGATCCTATTCCTCGCCGGACTTTTGGCAGAAAGCCGCGGCCATAATCGCCTGCTGCCGGCAACGATAGCAGGCTAGACTGTAAGCAGCCCACGCAGGATACGCCGCCATGGAAAAAGACCAGGCATCCAAGTTCATCCACGATCTGCTCAAACACGCGATCGGCAAGAATGCCTCCGACGTTTTCATCTCTCCCGACTTCCCGCCGGCGATGAAGATAGACGGCAAGATCACCCCGGTGGCGCCGCAGCCGCTGTCGGCCCAGCAAAGCAAGGAATTGGTGCGGGCGATCATGAACGATCGCCAGACCGAGGAGTTCGAGACCCGCAAGGAAGCCAATTTCGCGATCAATCCACCCGGCATCGGCCGCTTCCGCGTCAGCGCCTTCGTCCAGCAGGGCGCCGTCGGCATGGTGCTGCGCAAGATCAACACCGACATCCCCAACTTCGACCAGCTGAATCTGCCCGAGGTGCTGAAGGACATCGCGCTGATCAAGCGCGGGCTGGTGATCTTCGTCGGCGGCACCGGCTCGGGCAAGTCCACCTCGCTGGCCGCGCTGGTGGACTGGCGCAACAGCACCAACCAGGATCACATCATCACCGTCGAGGATCCGATCGAGTACGTGCACGCCCACAAGAAGTCCATCGTCACCCAGCGCGAGATCGGCGTCGACACCGAGAGCTGGGAGATCGCGCTGAAGAACACGCTGCGCCAGGCGCCGGACGTGATACTGATGGGCGAGATCCGCGACCGCGAGACCATGGGCTACGGCCTGCAGTTCGCCGAGACCGGCCACCTGTGTCTGGCCACCTTGCATGCCAACAACGCCAACCAGGCGCTGGACCGCATCCTCAACTTCTTCCCCGAGGAACGCCACCAGCAGGTGCTGATGGACCTGTCGCTGAACATGCGCTCCATCATTTCGCAGCGGCTGGTGCCGCACAAATCCGGCCGCGGCCGGGTGGCCGCGGTGGAAATCCTGTTGAACAGCCCGCTGGTATCGGACATGATCTTCAAAGGCGAGATCGCCGGCCTGAAGGAAGTGATGGCCCGCTCGCGCGAAGCCGGCATGCAAACCTTCGACCAGTCGCTGTTCGAGCTGTTCGAGGCCGATTTGATCACCTACGAGGACGCGCTGCGCAACGCCGACTCCATCAACGACCTGCGCCTGAGAATCAAGCTGTACAGCGAAAGCGGCCGCAACCGCGACCCGCTGGAAGGCATCGACCACCTGGATATCGTCTGAACCGGCGCCACGCCACCCGAGAATCATGCATTTTGACGCCAATACCTCCGTACTGATCATCGAAGACTCCCATACCGTGCGCCAGGGTTTGCGCACCATGTTGTCGATGGCCGGCATTACCCGCTCCGACGCGGTCGGCAACGCCAGCGAGGCGCGCAACCGCCTGCGCGGCAAGCACTACGACGTGGTGCTGTGCGACTACAACCTCGGCGAGGGCATGGACGGCCAGGAACTGCTGGAAGCGATGCGCAAGGGCGGCAACCTGCCGCTGTCCACCATCTGGATCATGATCACCGGCGAGCGCCACTACGAACGCGTGGTGGCCGCCGCCGAAATGGCCCCGGACGACTACATCCTGAAGCCGTTCGCCTCCCAGCTGCTGCTGGACCGGATGAACCTGGCCGGCCAGCGCAAGACCTTCCTCGCGCCGGCGCACAAGCTGCTGGCCCAGGGCAAGGTGGAGCAGGCGATACAGGTGCTGCTGCAACTGGCGCGCGAGACGCAGAACGCGCAGTACCGGCTGGACGCCAAGCGCCTGACCGCCGAGCTGCTGGTCAACGAGGGCCGCCAGGGCGAGGCGCTGACCATCTACCAGGAGCTGCTGACGCAGCGGGTGATCCCCTGGGCCAAGATGGGCGTCGCCCGCATCGTCGCCGAGCAGGGCGAGACCCACGAATCCAACTCGCTGCTGCGCGAGATCATCGCCGACGCGCCGCGCTACACCGACGCCTACGACCTGTTGGCGCAGAACCTGATAGACGACGGCCAGTACCAGACCGCCGCCGCCGTGCTGGAAAAGGCGGTGGCGATCTCGCCGCGCAACTTCAACCGGCTGAAGAGCTGCGGCACCGCGCTGTTGCGCTGCGGCGACCCGGCCAAGGCGGCCGACTACCTGCAACGCGCGGTGGAGATAGGCCGCAACAACAATTTCTTCGGCCCCGACGTGCTGGTGGACCTGCTGCAGGCCTATAGCGAAAGCGACCAGACCCAGCAGCTGGACCGGCTGCAGGCCGAAATCGCCAGCCGCATCGACGAGCTGCCCGGCGGCCAGCTGACGATGGCCGTGTGCCGCGCGCTGACCGCGCTGGCGCAGAAACGCCCCGCCGACGCGCAGACCCTGCTGCAATCGGTGGCCGAGGAATTGCGCGCGCGCGAAACCGACTTCGTCAACGCCCAGCGCTTCCTCGCCGCCGCGGTGCGGCTGCCGCCGGAGCAAAGCAGCGACCTGCCGCAGCAATGGGCGCACAGCATCGCGCTGCGCTTCGCCGACGGCCGCCACGAGCTGGGCACGCTGCTGGAGGTCGCCCACAAGCACCAGGCCTGTCACGACGCCATCGAAACCGCCTACGACACGCTGCAGACCGACAGCAACAAGGCGGTAGAGCTGGCCAGCGCCGGCAAGCTGGAAGAGGCCGCCGCCATGCTCTACCTGCTGTCGCAAAAGACGCTGAACGAGCGCATCAGCATGAACGCCTGCGCGCTGCTGCTGCGCACCTGCGAAAGCCGCCACAAGGCCGGCCAGAACTTCGCCGTCGAAGACAAGCAGGTGCTGCAGCTGCTGCAATGGCTGCCGGAGGACAACGAGCGGGTGCGCGGCTTCGTCCGCCGCCACCAGGCGCTGGACCCGGATTGCGAATGAGCCGGCGCCGCGCCCGGCCGACAGGCGGGCGCGGCCACCGCCGCTTTTGACCGACACCGCTGCTTGCGAGGCTGCAGATGGCATTCGACGCGAACACCACCGTACTGATCATCGAGGACTCGCAAAGCATGGCGCAGGGCATACGCGGCATCCTCGCGCAGGCCGGCGTCACCCAGTCGGAAACCGCCAGCCACGCCGGCGAGGCGCAGAACCGGCTGCGCGCCCGCCGCTACGACGCGGTGCTGTGCGACTACAACCTGGGCC
Source organism: Chromobacterium sp. ATCC 53434 (assembly GCF_002848345.1). Classification (NCBI taxonomy): domain Bacteria; kingdom Pseudomonadati; phylum Pseudomonadota; class Betaproteobacteria; order Neisseriales; family Chromobacteriaceae; genus Chromobacterium; species Chromobacterium sp. ATCC 53434. The sequence continues at coordinate 4,636,052 of NZ_CP025429.1, forward strand.
AGGGCATGAACGGCCAGGAGCTGCTGGAGACGATGCGCAAGAGCGGCGCGCTGCCGCTGGCCACGCTGTGGGTGATGATCACCGGCGAGCGCAACTACACCCAGGTGGTCACCGCCGCCGAAACCGTACCCGACGACTACATCCTGAAACCGTTCACCTCGCAGCTGCTGCTGGACCGGCTGGAGGCGGCGGCGCGGCGCAAGGCCTGGCTGGCCCCGGCGCACAAGCTGCTGGACAAGGGCAAGGTGGAGCCGGCGATCCAGACGCTGCGCGACCTGGCTCAGCAGGCCGACAACCGCCTGTACCGGCTGGACGCGCAGCGGCTGTGCGGCGAGCTGCTGGCGCGCGAGGGCCAGTTCGAGCCGGCGCTGCAGCTGTACCGCGCGGTGCTGGCCCAGGACGAGCAGCCGTGGGCCAAGATGGGCATCGCCCGCGTGCTGGCCCGGCAGGGCGACAGCGCCGCGTCCAACACGCTGCTGGACCAGGTGATCGCCGTCGCGCCGCGCTACACCGAGGCCTACGACCTCTTGGCGCAGAACATGGTGGACGACGGCCAGTACCAGGAAGCGGCCGCGGTGCTGGAAAAGGCGGTGGCGATCTCGCCGCGCAACGTCACCCGGCTGCACCACTACGGCACCGCGCTATTGCGCAGCGGCGAGGCCGCGCGCGCGGTGGAACCGCTGCAGAAGGCGGTGGAGATAGGCCGGAACAACAGCGTCTTCGGCCCGGAGGCGATGGTGGACCTGCTGCAGGCGCGCAGCGAAAGCGGCCAGACCCAGCAGCTGGACCGGCTGCAGAACGAGATCGCCGCGCAGATGGGCCGGCTGCCCGGCGGACCGCTGACGATGGCGGTGTGCCGCGCGCTGGCGGCGCTGGCGCAGCAGCGGCCGCAGCAGGCGCTGGAACAGCTCAGCGACGGCGCCGAGTGGCTGCGGGCGCCGGAAACCGACTTCGGCAGCGCGCTGCGCTTCTTGTCGGCGGCGGCGCGGCTGCCGGACAAAGAGGGCGCGGCGCTGGCGCCGCAATGGGCGCGCACCATCACGCTGCGCTTCGCCGACGGCCGTCACGAGGTCGGCAGCCTGCAAGAGGCCGCGCAGCCGCACGCCGCCTGCGCCGAGGCGATCAACCAGGCCTACGCCGAGCTGGAAAACCAGAGCCGGGCCGCGCTGGAGCTGGCCAATCAGGGCCAGTTGGAAGAGGCCGCCGCCATGCTGCTGCGCGAGGCGATGGCCAGCCTGAACTGCCGGCTGGGCATGTACGGCTGCGCGATGCTGCTGCGCATCGCCGAAAACCGCCAGCAAGCCGGCCAGGACAGCGCCGACCAATTGCAGGGCCTGCGCCAGCTGCTGCACTGGCTGCCGCACGACAACGAGCGCATACAGGGCTTCGTCAAGCGCCGCCAGGCGCTGCTGCGCCACAAGGACTGAGAAGGACTGGGCGGGACGGACCCGCCCCGCTACTTGGACTCCCCGCCGGCGCGCGGCGCCGCGGCGGCCAGGCGGTCGGCCAGCCGCGCCAGCGGCAGCGACTGCAGCCACACCCGGCCCGGACCGGTCAGCTTGGCGAAGAACAGCCCCTCGCCGCCGAACAGCGCGCTCTTCAGCTTGCCGACGTACTCGATGTCGAAATCGACGCCGGGCTGATACGCCGCCACGCAGCCGGCGTCGACCCGCAACACCTCGCCGGGCCGCAGCTGCATCTCGGTCAGCGCGCCGCCGGCGTGCAGGAAGACGTAGCCGTCGCCCTCCAGCTTCTGCATGACGAAGCCCTCGCCGCCGAACAGGCCGGCGCCGATGCGCCTCTGCCAGGCCAGACCCAGGCTGACGCCCTTGGCGCCGGCGAGAAAGCTGTCCTTCTGCGCGTACAGCACGCCGCCCAGCTCCAGCAGGTGCAGCGGCACGATCTTGCCCGGCGTCGCCGCGGCGAAGGCCAGCCTGCGCCGCCCGTCCGCCTGATTGGCGAACACGGTGGTGAACAGCGAGGCGCCGCCCAGCAGCCGCTTGCCGGCGCCCAGCAGCGAGCCGAGCACGCCGCCGCAGTCGGAACCGTCGCCGAACACCGTGTCCATCGCGATACCGTCCTGCATGTAATACAGCGCGCCGGCCTCGCCGACCGCCGCCTCGCCCGGCCCCAGCTCCACCTCGACATACTGCATGTCGTCGCCGAAGACCTGGTAGTCGATCACGTCCATCGTCATCATGCCTCCCCCGCGCCGTCCCAGCGCGCAGCGGCGGCCGCGTCGCTGGCCTTGGCGTCGACCCAGTGGCGGCCGCCGTCGGCCAGGATCTCGCATTTCCAGAACGGCGCCTGCCGCTTCAGGTAGTCCATCAGGAAGGACGCGGCCTCGAAGGCGTCGAGACGGTGGCTGCTGGTCGTCACCACCAGCACGATGGACTCGCCCAGCGCCAGGCGGCCAACGCGGTGTATCAGCGTCACCCCCTTCAGCGACCAGCGCCGGCGCGCCTCGCAAACGATGTCGGCGAGCGCCCGCTCGGTCATGCCCGGATAATGTTCCAGTTCCAGCGCCACCACGTCCTGGCGATCGCCGTAGTCGCGCACCAGGCCGGTGAAGCTGACCACGGCGCCGCAGGCCGGATTGGCCGACCAGCGCCTGACCTCGGCGCCGACGTCGAAGTCCTCGGTTTGCACCCGGATGTGGTTGACCGTCATCTCAGCCCCCGGTCACCGGCGGAAACACCGCCACCTCGTCGCCGTCGGCCAGCGCCGTGTCGGCCCGCGCCATCTGCTGATTGACCGCCACCCGGAACACCCGGTCCGCCGCCAGCTCCCGCGCCCAGGACGGGCCGCGCTGGCGCAGCAGGACCAGTAGGGCGTCCACGGTGGCCGCCTCGCAATCGAGCCGTTCGCTCTCGACGCCCAGGGTCTCGCGCAACCTGGCGAAATACAGCAGGTTCAGTGTCATGTCTTTCCTTCCCGGTCCGCGCGCCGGTCGTTGCCAGATGCGTCCAGTGTAAGCAATCGACCGCCGCCGGCCAATGCTGCTTATGGCCTAGGCCGCTTATGGGCTGGGCGCGCGGTCGCGCTGCGGATCGAACCACATCGTCGCGTCGCCCAGCGGCGTATCGGGCGGCAACAGCGGATTGGACAAGACGATCAGCCGGCGCTCGCTCATCCGGGCCTGGCGCAGCACGTCGCGGTGGTATTGCCAGAAGATGGCGTCGAAGCTGCCGTCGGCGCGCATCCGCTGCAGGCCCAGCTGCAGCCGCGCCGCCAGCCGCGGATTGTCGCGCTGGCAGAAGAAATAATAGGGCCACGGATAATAGATCAGCAGATGCTGCTCGACTTCCAGGTTGGGGTAGCGCTCGTGGTACTGCTGGTATTCGCCGAACACTTCGAGCACGCTGCGCGGCAACAGGTCGAAACGGTGGTTGCTGAGCATGCCGAACAGGCTGTCGTAACGGCCGGTGCTGACCCGGATGGCCGCGGCGCGGTAGACCTGGACGTCGCCCCAGTCCTTGCCCTGGCCGACCTGGAAGCGGCCAAGCCCGGCCAGCGTCCGCACCTGGTCGAATTCCGGCTGCCGCCTGCCGTCTATCAGCGCGATACGGTAGCCGAGCAGGCCCTTGCGCAGATCGACGCGCACCGGCAACAGCTGGCGCTCGCGCAGCGCCGAGGTGGAGCTCCAGGCGACATCGATGCCGCCGCCGCGGCGCAACTCCTCCAGCGAGCGCTCCTCCTCCATCGGCAGCCGGCTGGCCTCCAGCCGGTACGGTCCGTAGCGGTCCACGGTCTTGTCCAGCGCCGTGCGCAGCAGGACCAGCAGATCGTCATAGCGGTGATCGCTGGCGGCCTCGGTCGCCGGGTACACCACCCGCATCGGATCGGCGGCCAGGCTCGGGTGGCACAGGCATGCCAGCAGTATCCACCTCCACATCGCCCACACCCCCGCCCCGCATGCACTCCATCCAGCATAGGCGCGCGCGGCTCCGACGGCGAAAAAAAACCCGCCTCTGGGGCGGGTCGGGCATTCAGCGATGCCATGGTCGCCGACGCGCACACTCGCGCGGCCGGTGTCCAGTCGGCATACTATTCCCTTTCCTGAAATGACAAATGAATTATTGCAGCAGAAGCAGCAGCTTGCAAGCCTGTTTACATCCGGATTACAAACCGCCGCCGCGCTCAGCGCACGATCTGCGCCAATTCGCCCTTCAGGTACAGGTTGGCCATGGTGTCCAGATTGATGCCCTTGATCTTGCTGGCCTGGCCGGCGGCGCCGAAGGCCTCGTAGCGCGCGATGCAGATGTCGCGCATCGCGACGATGGTCTTGGCCAGGTATTTGCGCGGGTCGAACTCGGCCGGGTTCTTGGCCAGGAATTCGCGGATCGCGCCGGTGGACGCCAGACGCAGGTCGGTGTCGATATTGACCTTGCGCACGCCGTGCTTGATGCCCTCGACGATTTCCTCGACCGGCACGCCGTAGGTTTCGCCGATGTCGCCGCCGAATTCGTTGATGATCTTCAGCCAGTCCTGCGGCACGCTGGACGAGCCGTGCATCACCAGGTGGGTGTTCGGGATGCGGGCGTGGATTTCCTTGATGCGGTCGATGCGCAGCACGTCGCCGGTCGGCTTCTTGCTGAACTTGTACGCGCCGTGGCTGGTGCCGATGGCGATGGCCAGCGCGTCGACGCCGGTGTCCTTGACGAAGCGGGCGGCTTCTTCCGGATCGGTCAACAGCTGGCTGTGGTCCAGCACGCCCTCGGCGCCGACGCCGTCTTCCTCGCCGGCCATGCCGGTTTCCAGGCTGCCCAGGCAGCCGATCTCGCCTTCCACCGACACGCCGCAGGCGTGGGCGAAGTTGACCACGGTGCGGGTGACGCCGACGTTGTAGTCGTAGTCGGCCGGGGTCTTGCCGTCGGATTTCAGCGAGCCGTCCATCATCACCGAGCTGAAGCCCAGCTGGATCGAACGCTGACAGACGTCCGGGCTGGTGCCGTGATCCTGGTGCATCACCACCGGGATGTGCGGGAATTCCTCGACCGCGGCCAGGATCATGTGGCGCAGGAAGGGCGCGCCGGCGTATTTGCGGGCGCCGGCCGAAGCCTGCACGATCACCGGCGCGTCGACCTTGTCGGCGGCTTCCATGATGGCGCGCATCTGCTCCAGATTGTTGACGTTGAAGGCCGGCAGGCCGTAACTGTATTCAGCCGCGTGGTCCAGCAGCTGGCGCATGGAAACGAGTGCCATGAATCTCTCCCTCATGGGCCCCGCCTGGGCGGAGCCTGTTGCGAAAAACGGGCGGCCGGCATCGCGGCCGCCATGATGGTTTACTGCCGCGTCAGCCCGGTCAGCAGCAGGCCGGCGCCGACGAAGGCGCCGCCGCTGAAGCGGTTGACCATGCGCAGACGGCTGGCGCTGTTCAGCCAGCGCGCGAGCCGGGCGCCGCCGCTGGCGTAGCTCAGCTGCCAGCACGACTCGATCAGATAGAACGTGGCCGCCAGGATGGCCAGCTGCGGCCCCTGCGGCTGGTGCGCGTTCATGAACTGCGGGAACAGCGCGGTAAAGAAGATGAAGGCCTTGGGGTTGCTCATCGCCACCAGGAAGCCGCGGCGGAACAGCGCCCACGGACCGTGCCGGCCGTTGTCGTCGCCGGACAGCTCGGCCACCGGCCGCGGCAGGCTGCGCCAGGTCTTGACGCCCAGGTACACCAGATACAGCGCGCCGGCGTACTTGACGATGGAGAACAACAGCTCCGACGTGGCCAACAGCGCGCCCAGGCCGGCCACCGAGCCCAGCATGATCAGGCCCAGCGCCGTCATCAGCCCGAAACAGGTCATCAGCGTGCGGCGCACGCCGTAATGGATGCCGTGCGTCATCGCCAGCAGCATATTGGGGCCGGGCGTGGCGGAAACGAAGAACACGGTGGTAACGAACAACAACCAGGTTTGCAGCGGCATCACATTCTCCAGACGGGGGAATAGCCGCCAGTATAGCGGAGAGGCCGCTCCAAGCGGCCGATCCGCGCCGCGCCGTTCGCCGAAATATCCATATTCTCAAGCGCATGGCGGCAAAGCCGCCATGCGATCCTTTCCGTTAACCGGCGCGCTCGGCCAGGATGGCCACCGCCGGCAATTCCCTGCCCTCCAGGAATTCCAGGAAGGCGCCGCCGCCGGTGGAGATGTAGCTGATGTCGTCGGTGATGCCGTATTTGGCGATCGCCGCCAGCGTGTCGCCGCCGCCGGCGATGGAGAAGGCCTTGGAGCGGGCGATGGCCTCGGCCAGCGTCTTGGTGCCGTTGCCGAACTGGTCGAACTCGAACACGCCGACCGGACCGTTCCACACCACGGTGCCGGCCTCGGCGATGATGCCGGCCAGCTGCCGGGCAGCGTCCGGACCGATGTCCAGGATCATGTCGTCGGCGGCCACCTCGGCCACGTTCTTGGTGACGGCGGCGGCCGTCTCGGCGAATTCCTTGGCGCACACCACATCGGTGGGCAGCGGCACGTCGCCGCCGCGGGCGCGGATCTTGGCGATCACGCGCTTAGCGTCCTCCACCAGATCGGCCTCGGCCAGCGATTTGCCTATGGCCCTGCCCTCGGCCAAGAGGAAGGTGTTGGCGATGCCGCCGCCGACGATCAGCTGGTCCACCTTGTCGGCCAGCGCCTCCAGTATCGTCAGCTTGGTCGACACCTTGGAGCCGGCGACGATGGCCACCAGCGGGCGGGCCGGCGCCTGCAGCGCCTTGGACAGCGCGTCCAGCTCGGCCGACAGCAAGAGGCCGGCGCAGGCCACCGGCGCGAACTTGGCCACCGCGTGGGTCGAGGCCTCGGCGCGGTGGGCGGTGCCGAAGGCGTCGTGGACGAAAACGTCGCACAGGCTGGCGTAGGCGCGGCCCAATTCGTCCTTGTTCTTCTTCTCGCCCGGGTTCAGGCGCACGTTCTCCAGCATCGCCACCTCGCCCGGCGCCAATTCGACGCCATTGGCGAAATCGGCCGCCAGGCGCACCGGCTTGCCCAGCAGCTCGGACAGGCGGGCCACCACCGGCGCCAGGCTGTCTTCCGGCGTCGGCTCGCCCTCGGTCGGACGGCCCAGATGGGTCATCAGCAGCACGGCGGCGCCGGCCTTCAGACAGTGTTCGATGGTGGGCAGGCTGGCGCGGATGCGGGTGTCGTCGCCGATGACGCCGTTTTTCAGCGGGACGTTCATGTCGACGCGGATCAACACGCGCTTGCCGGAAAGATTCTGCTCGGAGAGTTTATTGAATTTCATCGCTTCGCTCGCTCGGTTTGGGATGCGGGACGTCCGGCCCGCCGCATGCAAGAACGGCGGGACGGCGACGGTCATGTTGGAGAATTTCCGGCGACGACGGCGCGCCCGCCGCGTCGACCGACAGCATCCAGTGTATGCCGAAACGTCGGCGCAACTTTAACACCAATCAAATTGACCGCATGTCTTGGTGTAATAAAACAACAGGGCGGCCGGCCCTGTCAGCCGGCCGCCCGCCGCCGCCTCAGCAGCCGAACATCGCGCGCGCGGTGCGCAGCATCTGGCAGCTGAAGCCCCACTCGTTGTCGTACCAGGCCAGCACCTTCACCATATTGCCGCCGGTGACCTTGGTCAGCGTGGAGTCGAAGGTGGACGCCTCCTCGGTGTGGTTGAAGTCGCCGGACACCAGGGGCAGCGTGTTGAAACCCAGTATGCCCTTCATGCTGCCGTTGGCGGCGCCCTCCAGGATCTCGTTGACCTCGTCGCGGCAGGTGTCGCGCGCGGCGGTGAAGGTCAAATCGACCAGCGACACATTGATGGTCGGCACGCGCACCGCGAAGCCGTCCAGACGGCCCTTCAGCTCCGGCAGCACCAGGCCGACGGCCTTGGCGGCGCCGGTCTTGGTCGGGATCATATTGTCGGTGGCGGAGCGGGCGCGGCGCAGGTCCTTGTGCTTGACGTCGGTCAGCACCTGGTCGTTGGTGAACGCGTGGATGGTGGTCATCAGGCCCTTCTTGATGCCGATCGCGTCGTTCAGCGCCTTGGCCACCGGCGCCAGGCAGTTGGTGGTGCAGCTGGCGTTGGAGACCACGGTCATGTCCGCGGTTAGCACGTCGTGGTTGACGCCGTAGACCACGGTGGCGTCGACATCGTCGCCGCCCGGCGCCGAAATCAGCACCTTCTTGGCGCCGGCGGCCAGGTGGGCCTGGCACTTTTCCTTGGTGGTGAAGGCGCCGGTGCATTCCAGCACCAGGTCGACATCCAGCTCGCGCCACGGCAGCTCGGCCGGGTTGCGGGTGCTGAAGAAGGGAATGCGGTCGCCGTTGAGCACCAGATGGCCGTCTTCCTGCGCCACGGTGCCGGGGAAACGCCCGTGCACGGTATCGAACTGGGTCAGGTGGGCGTTGATGCCGAGGTCGCCGGAGGCATTGACCGCCACCACCGTGAAATCGTCGTGCAACTTGTTTTCATAGATGGCGCGCAAAACCTGGCGGCCAATGCGACCGTAACCGTTGATGGCGAGGCGGATGGTCATGCTACAGGGTCTCCCGGTGAAGCTTTTGTAGTGCGGCGACTACATGGTGTGGCGAAAAAAAGGCCATCGCGCTGCGGCGATGGCCGGACTGCTAAATCAGCGAAGCACGGCGCGGGTCTTGGCGACCACGCTTTCGACGGTGAAGCCGAACTCCTTGAACAGCTGGGCGGCCGGCGCCGATTCGCCGAAATGGTCGATGCCGACCACTTCGCCTTCCAGGCCGACATACTTGCGCCAGAAGTCCGGATGGCCGGCCTCGATGGCGACGCGCGGCAGGCCCGGCGTCAACACGCTCTGCTGCCAGGCCTTGTCCTGGGCGTCGAACACATTGGTGCAAGGCATCGACACCACGCGGACCGGCACGCCCTCGGCGGCCAGCGCTTCCTGCGCCTTCAACGCCAGTTCCACTTCGGAACCGGTGGCGATCAGCACCGCGCGGGCGCCGGCGGCGTCGCGCAGCACGTAGCCGCCTTTGCGGATCGCGGCGGTCTGCGCCTCGTCGCGGGCGACGAAGGGCAGGTTCTGCCGGCTCAGCACCAGGCTGGACGGCGTGGTTTTCTGCTCGATCGCGTGCGCCCAGGCCACCGCGGTCTCGGTGGTGTCGCACGGACGCCAGGTGTGGTGGTTCGGGATGTAGCGCAGCGTGGCGGTCTGTTCCACCGGCTGGTGGGTCGGGCCGTCTTCGCCGAGGCCGATCGAATCGTGGGTGAACACGAAGATCGGGTTGATCTTCATCAGCGAGGCCATGCGCAGCGCGTTGCGGGCGTATTCGCTGAACATCAGGAAGGTGCCGCCGTACGGGCGCAGGCCGCCGTGCAGCGTCATGCCGTTGATGATGGCCGACATGCCGAACTCGCGGACGCCGTAGCTGATGTAGTTGCCACCGCCTTCGCCGTCCAGCCACTTGGAGCCGGACCAGTTGGTCAGGTTGGAGCCGGTCAGGTCGGCGGAGCCGCCGACGAATTCCGGCAGCGACGGGGAGAACGCTTCCAGCGCGATCTGGCTGGCCTTGCGGGTGGCCACGGTCTGGGCGGCGTCGGCGATCTTGGCGATCGCGGCGGCCTGGGTCTCGGCCCAGGCGCCCGGCAGCTCGCCCGCCATCCGGCGCTCGAACTCGGCGGCCAGCTGCGGGTGGGTGGCGCGGTAGGCGTCGAAACGCTTCTGCCATTCGATCTCGGCGACGGCGCCCTTGTCGCGGGCGCTCCACTCGGCGTAGATCTCGGACGGAATCTCGAACGGCGCGTGCGGCCACTTCAACAGATCGCGCGCGGCGGCGATCTCGCCGGCGCCCAGCGGGGAGCCGTGGCAGTCGTGGCTGCCCTGCTTGGTCGGCGCGCCGAAGCCGATGGTGGTCTTGCAGCAGATCAGCGTCGGCTTGTCGGCGCTCTTCTTGGCGGTGGCGATCGCGGTGGCGATCTCGGCCGGGTCGTGGCCGTTGACGTTGCGGATCACCTGCCAGCCGTAGGCTTCGAAGCGGGCCGGAGTGTCGTCGCTGAACCAGCCTTCGACGTGGCCGTCGATGGAGATGCCGTTGTCGTCCCAGAAGGCGACCAGCTTGGAGAGGCCCCAGGTGCCGGCCAGCGAGCAAGCCTCGTGGCTGATGCCTTCCATCAGGCAGCCGTCGCCAAGGAAGGCGTAGGTGTGATGGTTGACGATATCATGGCCGTCGCGGTTGAATTGCGTGGCCAGCATCTTCTCGGCCAGCGCCATGCCGACGGCGTTGGTGATGCCCTGGCCCAGCGGGCCGGTGGTGGTTTCCACGCCCGGCGCGTAACCGTACTCCGGGTGGCCCGGCGTCCTGGAATGCAGCTGGCGGAAATTCTTGAGGTCGTCGATCGAGAGGTCGTAGCCGGACAGATGCAGCAAGCTGTAGATCAGCATCGAGCCGTGGCCGTTGGAAAGGACGAAGCGGTCGCGGTCGGCCCAGTCCGGATTGGCCGGATTGTGCTTCAGATGATCGCGCCACAGGACTTCGGCGATGTCAGCCATACCCATCGGCGCGCCGGGGTGGCCGGATTTGGCCTTCTCCACGGCGTCCATCGACAGGAAACGGATGGCGTTGGCAAGCTCGGTGCGGGTAACCATTCGGTAAAACCTCAAGACTATTTGGGAACCGGAACGACGGTTCAACTCCTGCGCTCTGATGCCACCGGCGACAGGACCCTACCGTCGCGAAACCGCAGGATTATCGCCGATTTCGCCCATTGCCGGCAACCGGCCATACCGGCCGCAAAATGCGTAAAATCAGATAGAACCATGCTTGAATGGAATGGTCAGTGCCTATTTCCCATCGATAACGGCGGCTAAATCGCCAGTTCGGAGAACCTCATGCAGTCACCCGACACCGTCCATCCTCCCCGCAAGATCGCCGCCGGCCGCGGCTGGCGCTGGTGCGTGGAAGCGTTCCACATCGTGCGCGAGCAACCGCTGACCTGGGTGCTGCTGACGCTGGTCTATCTGCTGATAGGCTTCGCCGTCAGCCTGGTGCCGGTGCTGGGCCGCTTCGCCGGCGCCCTGATCGGCCCGCTGTTCGGCGCCGGCTACGTGCTGGCCGCGCACAAATCCGTATCGGGCGGGGAGCTGGAGCTGGCCGACCTGTTCGAGGGCTTTCGCCGCGCGCCCGGCCCGCTGATCCTGGTCGGCGTCATCTACTTCGCGCTGGCGCTGGCCTCGGTGCTGGTGATCACCATCGGCGGCGTCGCCGCCGGCGCCGGCGGCGGACTGCTGAGCCAGCCGGCGGCCGAGGCCGGCCAGCACGCGGCGGCGGCCTCCGGCACCGTCGGCGTGCTGCTGCTGGTGATGGCGGTGGTGATGTTCGTCGTCAGCCTGTGCTACTGGTTCGCGCCGGCGCTGGTGGTGCTGAACGGCGTCTCGGCGTGGCAGGCCATACGCGGCAGCCTGTCCGCCGGCCTGGCCAACTGGCGGCCGCTGCTGGTCGCCGCGCTGGCACTGGGCCTGCTGCTGATCCCGGCGCTGCTGCCGCTGGGCCTGGGCCTGCTGCTGTGGATTCCGGTGGCCTTCGTCACCGCCTACACCAGCTGGCGCGACGTGTTCGGCCAGCCGGAAGCCCCGGCGCCGGTCGAAGCGCCGGCCCAGCTGTAAGCTATGGCAATCAGCGCTCGACGATGGCCAGCGCGAAACCGTCGTAGCCCTTGCTGCCGACGGTCTGGATCGCGGTGGCCGACAAGCGCGGATCGGCGCCCAACAGCTCGATGAAGCGACGGGTGCCGACGATGGCCGGGTCGGGGTTGGCCGGATTGGCCACCTCGCCCTGGCGCGCGACATTGTCGCCGACGATGACGGTGCCCGGCCGCGACAGCCGCAGCGCCAGCTCCAGATAGACCGGATTGTTGGGCTTGTCGGCGTCGATGAAGATCAGGTCGAACGGCACCTCGCCGGCGGCGATCAGGCCTTGCAGCGTCTCGGCCGCCGCGCCCTGCAGGATGTCCACCCTGTCGGCCAGGCCGGCGCGCGCCAGATTGGCGGCCGCCACCTCGACGTGCCGCGGCTCATACTCCAGCGTCAGCAAGCGGCCGCCGGCCGGCAAGGCCCGCGCCAGCCAGATCGCGCTGTAACCGCCCAGCGTGCCGATCTCCAGAATCCGCTTGGCGCCGTGTATCCGCGCCAGCAGATTCAGGAACTTGCCCTGGTTCGGCGCCACATTGATCGCCGGCAGCCCGGCGGCGGCGCTGGCCGCCAACGCCGCGTCCAACGCGGCGTCCGGCCCGACCAGCTGTTTGCAGAAATAATCGTCGACCTCGTTCCAGCGTGCGTCCTGCATGCCTACCCCCTTGTCAGAAAAAAAGCCGCGCGCGGCGGCGTATCGGCCGTCAGGCCACGCCGTCGCCGCCATGGGCCTGGTAGGCCGGACGGCGGCGCAGCCGCTCGAAATAGGCCTCAGCCTTAGGCAAGGCCGGCTTGTCGAACGGCGTCAGCAGCCAGCGCTGCACCGCCCCTCCCAGCACGATGTCGGCCAGCGTGAAAGTGTCGCCCAATACCCAGCCGTCGCCCAACTGCGACTCCAGCAGCGCCATCTGCTTTTTCCATGACGCCACGCTGTCGGCGATGCGCGCCGGATCGCGGTGGTCCGGGCTGTTGCGGCTCAGCGCGTGAAAAGCGTACACCCAGGCGGGGTTCAGATCGGCGGCCTGCCAATCCATCCACTTCTCGACCGCGGCGCGCGCGGCTGGATCCAGAGGCAGCAAATCGTGGCGGCCGTGCTTCGCGGCCAGGTAGCGACAGATGGTGTTGGACTCCGACAGCACGACGTCGCCGTCCACCAGCACCGGGATCATCTCAAACGGATTCAGCGCCAGGAATTCCGGATCGGAAACCGGACGCACGCCGCGCCCCCAATCCTCGCGCTGATAATCGAGGCCGATTTCATGGCAAGTCCACAAGACCTTGCGGACGTTGATCGAGCTGCTGCGGCCCAGGATGCGGAGCATGGTGCGGTCCTTGTCGGAAACGGAATGCCGACCAGTGTAATCCGGAACATGCGGAAAGCATATGGCGCGCGGCCGGAATGCGGCACACCGTCTAGCGGACCGCTCCCGAGACCGGCGCCGACGCGTCGATATGGCCGCGGGCGCGCTCGGCATCGGCCGCCTCCGGCCGGTACTCGGCCCAGACGTCGGCGTCGCGCTCACGGTAACGCACCACGCCGCGGTCCAGGTCGAAGTCGTAATGGGCGTACACCCCGCGCGCCAGCAGCAGCGCCGGCGGGAACAGCAGCACGCCGGACGCGACGTTGCCGCCGTTGACCTTCAGCGGCAGCAGGCCGTACAACGGCGCCTTGCCGTCGCCGCTGGCCTTGAACTCGTAGCGGCTGAAACTGGTGTTGTCGTAGGTCTTGGTCGGCGCCGGCCGCAACGGCAGCCGGACCACCTGCTTCTGGTCGTAGATGGCGACGGCGGCGTGCGGCGCGTCGCCGCTCAGCGTGGTGGTGGACGTGGCGGCGCAGCCGGCGAGGGCCAGCGCGCCGAACGGCAGGACGAAAATCTTGTTCATGACGGCATCGAGATAGGCGAAAACAAAGCCGGCGGCATCCCGCCGCCGGCCAAAGTTGGCAATCGTAAGCGGAAACACGGCCCTACGGCCGGCCAGTCCCGCTTGTCATTTCAATTAAGCCATTGAAATGACTTGAATTTCCCGTTTTCGCAACACGGCCGGCGCTATTCCAGCCCGGAACGCAGCAAGCGCGCGTGCAGCACCATATTCTCCAGCGTCAGCCGCGCGGTGGCGGCCAGATAGACCAGCATGCGCTTGGCCTGGTCCGGCTCCTCGTCGCGGAACACCAGTTCACGCTCCAGCAGCGAATCGACGATCAACTCGCGCAGATTCTGTTCGTCGAACGGCAGGTCGGCGTAGTCGATAGGGTCCTCCGACTCCACATCCTCCACCAGGCACAGCAGGTTCTCACGGCTAAGCGCATCCATGGCCTTCCCTCCGGTTCCCGAACATCGACGACACGTTGATACGCAGGGTGCGTCACCCCGTAGGGTGCGTCACCCGAAGGGCGACGCACCGTTGGCGACGCACCATTAGGCGACACACCGCTGGTGCTTGTCAGTTTGAGTGTAGCGGATGGGAGGGAAGGGGGTTTCGCAGCAAACGTCGACAAAGCTTTGTGTCCGCTTTGCGGACGATTGATTTTCATGGCGGGGCTGCCCGCCGGGCAGGTCAGGGAGCTGTCTCGCCAGCCATCGCTGAGCGAATCAGAGATTCGCACGCAGACAACACCCCTAGGCGACCCCAGCATCGCTGCGAAACCCCGTCTCCAAAACCATTCCCAAGGCGCCGGCGAACTCGCGTCGCGCTAACGTCGCGCCGCTCAAACATGCGCCGTCTTAAAACCTTGGGAATGGCTTCGGAGCCGGCTTGCTCTGATGGGGATAGGGGTGCGTCGATACCGTCCTTACCGACTCGTACTTTTGGTGGATATGTCGGGAAAGCAGAGAGTGCCGCTCTTGGCCCAACCTATAGCATCACTATTTACCACACAAAACTGTATGAACGTGCGGACAATGCTGCTGATATTAACCCTGGCAATAGCAACTGCAGGGATCCAAACCAGACAGACCATAATTAACTATATACAAATACAAAAAGGTCCATAAGCACTTGATTCGTGTCTATATGGAGCCATATTACAGCTTTAATTATATTTCTGCGCAGCAGTGATAATTTGTTTTATTAAATTAGATGTTTGTTTTTTCTTAATCATATCCGTAATAACTATTACATTTGACTTCAATATATTATTTTCTATTTCCGAAGATCTATGTTCGGCTTCTTGATATATATCAGGTAACGGTTTAAATAAATCAGGTTGAAATGGTATCTTCATGGCCTTCTCCGTTAATATTTAGAATGCCATTTTGAGCAAGAGCTTTCGTAACAATAGCCTCAAGCACATGCAGCGCCTCGACCGATTTTTCATACCTCGGTGTAGCACTTTTTTTATCATAAGTCAACAGTTTACCATCCTTTTTCCGCCCTGTCGAGTTCGCGACAAAAAGCTCATGATAACGACGTGGTGCCACCCCTTCAAAAGCCAATAATCTTACTTTCTTTGAATCTTTTTCATTCTCAGTTAGACTATCATTATGCAATTTTGTTGCTAGGCTTTTTCGATATGGTTCAATAAAATAGACTTCAGAAATCCCTGCTGCAACGATATGACGAGCACAGGAATGGCACGGATATGTAGTGCAGTATAATTTGGCTCCAATTAATGAGCCATTACTATGATTCCCTGCATTTATAATTGCATGCATTTCTGCATGCACAGCTCTTGAAAATTCAATCAAGCTTTTCAGGCGGGCACTATTTTGTATAGCTTTTTTTGCAGCTTCTTTCTTATCTGGCTCAATTATACAAGCGTTAATTAAATCATCAACAACCTGCGTAGCAACAATACCCTTCTCTTTCTCATTATGGCATTCACTTGCTTTATAATTCCAACAACGCTTATCTTTATTTTTATCCTCTATATTAATATAGAGTCCGCCATTAAACTTTGGCACATCATTCCAACCAAGTGCTATTATATTGCCAGTTTTATCAGCAATAGCGGCCCCTACTTGCCTTGAAAGACATGCCGAGTTCTTTGCGGCTGAACTAGCAGCATGCATTGCTGTCTCAGCAGTAGTTGGCGTTATTAAACTTGTACCAAATAATAAATCTAAAAAACGACGAATTTTCTCCTCAATTTGAGAGGCAGAACTTTCATCAATCCTCAAAAAAAAGTCACTTAACGGAAAAACCTCAGAAACTTGTTGTCCACTACTTATTTCTTCCCCAGAATCTGTATCTATTAGCAAATGAACGTTTCGCTCTTCAATACCCCTAGATTTTAGTTCTGACACTCTATCTTCTATCGGAGAAAAAACTCCGACAGTAAATAATATTTCTCCATATATTAATTGCAACAGCTCTAATTCTTCTGGGTTTTTTATAGAGTTAATTATATAGCACACGCGATTTTTGTTTTCATCAATTATACTTTTTTTTCCTGAAGGTGCTTCACGAACCTTCCTATCCATTGCTATTTCACATACAGCTAGTTCTGCAAGAAATCGCCCTCCATGCGTCCTCCTTAACTCGTCACCAATATCAATCGCCGTCTTTATACGGTTAAACTCAGAGGATGGGTCAACATGCTTTTTTAATAATTCCTCTCCATATTGGCTTATACTATCGCTCAGCTTTATAATTTTTGAATTATAGTTATAATCTGATTTCAATATATGATCTAATTTTTTAGAAACTTCGTGTATTGGAGAACCGATAGGGCCGCATAATGCTATAACCAACTCTTCGGTATAGGTTGATTTCACTGTTTTCTTAGAATCAAATTTACTCCCTTCAAATAAGTCATTAGCCGCCAACGATTTAGCTGATTCTTTCTTTATAGCTTCTCCCACTGTCCTCTCCATATGTTAGTTTCGCAATCATGACAAAAAACACTACATCGTTATTGTATATGTATTAACAACACTAGTTGCTGGCATATCATGCCTTAACTCTAAATTAACTCTCTACCTAACCATCTATAAATTTTTCATCGGAAATTTATACAATATAACTAACTCAGCCGAATACAATACAGTAATTATTGGTTAAGTTAATTATGCTTTCACTCATTCTTACTAGCCTAAAGCATATAACTATGTTTGAAATTCTAAGTTTGAATAAATTACCGCATGCTCTCTCAGAGAACCTTAAGGCTACAAAAACTAATAATCTACTCAAAAAAGTAATGGTCCGCTACGTGTAGCAGACTTCCCCAACACCAATTACTCACCACAAAGGCATTTCCACATAATAGTAAAAATAACAATCAATCCATCTAGAACAAAATATGTGAGAATACTTAACGGTCGGCCTACCCAGAAGATCACAACAAAAAGTTTCATACTTCGCACTAAGTTCAATCCATCATCACCACCCAAGCAGCCCCCAGCAAAACCGAACCAACTCGCCCCCATCCCCCTCAGCTCGCGCCGGTCAAAAATCGTTCGGCCAGGTTTTAAGCCGGCGCATGTTTGAGCGGCGCGACGTTAGCGCGACGCGAGTTCGCCGGCGCCTGGCCGGGCGGTTTTTGATCGGGGTTTCGCGCGGTGCGGGGGCGGCCTGGGGGTGCCGGGGGGCTGGCCGCGCAGCCCCCTGGCCCGCCCGCCGGGCGGAACCCGACGTTTTGCAGAACCGACTTATCTAGGAAGCTCCCGGCTATCAGCCCCTCTTTCGTTGTTCCCACCCTCTGCCGCTGTTAGAATTTCCAACGGTGCTGAACACACCGACACACTAGCGGTTGCCTCGCCCGACAGACGAGGTCCTTGCGTCCATGGCTTTCACAGTCGCGCCTTGCTCTTGGTGCGTCTGCCGCTTATGGCCGGGTAGCGCGTCTGTCGAAAAATAGCCCGAAAGGACTAAGGCAGCGGGCCGTCTAGTGTCGGTGTTCAAGTACCTGGCCACCCCTCTGAACAGGGGGTTTCCGCATGGATAAAACACTAGGAGCCTCATCATGGATGCTCGTTTTGTTGCATTCGCCTTTCCTCCCCACCACCTCCCATCCGCGCCGCACCTGCCGATCCCTCACGGTCGCGACCACACCTGGGAGCCCCGTCCATGAACCACCACATCGACCTGGACGTGAACGCCCCGCTGCGCCTCGACTACGCCAAAGACCTGCCGCTGCGCGTGATCCGCCGCCAGGAAGGCTTCTGGTTCGTCGCCGCCGAAATCGCCGCCGCGCTGAAACAGGACGTCGACACGCTGCTGCCAGCACTGGAAGCGCCGGCCGGACGCCTGCTGTTACTGGCAGGCGAGACCGAGCCCGTGCTGTGCCTGTCCGAAGGCGAGCTGGACGAAACGGTGCGGCGGGTGAAGACGCCGGGCGCGCGGCGCTTGCGGCGCTGGTGGAAGGAGGAGACGCGGCCGGCGCTGCTGCATCAGGGCGGCCCGGCCACGACGGCGGAGAGCCTGCATCTGGCGCTGGCGCTCGCCGCCGAGGCGGCGCAACAGGTCAGCCGGGCGGTGATGGAGGCGGTGCTGCGCGGCCCCGGCCCGTGGCAGCATTCGCGCTGGGTGGTGGCGCTGGACTACGAGCGCCGCAACCGGCAGCGCTGGCCGCACGGCAAGCTGATCGGCCTCTCCAGCTCCGTCGCCACGCTGGAAGGGCTGGCCGAGCTGATCGCCGAGCCGGGCCGGATGCCGGTCAACAACGCCGACCTGGTCAAGCTGGCGGCAGCCTGCCATTTGCGGCTGGCGGAGCGGATGGGACGCGCTCAGGCGTAGGGTGCGTCACCCGCAGGGCGACGCACCGATGGGGCGACATACCGCCATCACGACCATGCTCCGCTTGCCCATGTCCGGCAAAACGGTGCGTCGCCCTGCGGGTGACGCACCCTACGATTCGCACGGAGCTGTACGGTTGCAGGCGGCCGCGCATCGGCCAACGGTGCGTCGCCCTCCGGGTGACGCACCCTACGATTCGCATGGAGCTGTACGGTTGCCACGGCCGCGCATCGGCCAACGGTGCGTCGCCCTTCGGGTGACGCACCCTACGAAACACACCCTACGAAACACACCGTACGAGACGCGCCGTACGATTGGCGGTTTATTGGCGCACGAAGCTGTACTGTTGCAGCAGCTTCTTCACGTCCTTGTCCTGGCCCCATTTCTTGGCCAGCGCCGGATACAGCGCCTTCGCCTTGCCGCAGGCATCGTCGATGCCGGCCTGGATTTCGCGCTTGTTCTCGTCCGGCAGGTCCGGGTCCCACTCGCCGGCGAAATGCTCGCAGGCCTCGGCGTTTTCCTTGAACGTCTGGACATCCTTGCTCATGTTCCCCCCGGCGATGGCGGCGGCGGGGATCAAGATCAGGCAGGCGGCAAACATGGCCTTGATCGATTGGCGGTCCAACATTTCATTCCTTCATCTAAATGGAAATCGGCGCCGACATCTAACTGGAAATCGACGCCAAATGGCGTAGGGTGCGTCACCCGAAGGGCGACGCACCATCACCGCAACCATGAGCTTCCGATGCCTGCTTGGTAAAACCGACGGAGTGCACGGTGCGTCATCCAACGGTGCGTCGCCCCGATGGGGTGACGCACCCTACCTTGGCGTGGCTTCGCCGGCCCAGTCCCTGGGCAAGATTCCCTGCCTGACATAGCGGTGGAAGCTGGAATACGGCCACTCGGCCACCCGCTCCACATGGCCGTGCTTGACCGGATTGTAATGAAGATAATCCAGATGCCGCGCCAGATCGGCCTCGTCCCGGATCCGGTGTTCCCAGTAGCGCCGCTGCCAGATGCCGCGCTCCTTGCGCCGCGTGCGCGACGAGGACAGGCTTTCCCCGCTTGCGATGCGCTTGGAAAACGTCATCTTGATCAAGCGCCAGCGCAGGGCGAAATCGGCGTCTTCGGCCGGCAGCTCCAGCACGCAATGCAAGTGGTCCGGCAGCACCACCCAGCCGTGGATGACGAAGGGGTGTCTGGCCTTGACCGCGCGCACCGCCTCCCGCAGCGCATCCACATGCCGCACCAGCAAGTCGTTGCCGTGCCGCCGCCATAGCGCCACCGTGAAGAAATAGGTGCCGCCGGGCGTCCAGCAGCGTCGGTAATCCGGCATGGCCGTTCTCCGCGAAGCGGGAGCGCTATCGTTGCATCCCGGAACCCCATCCTGCAAACCCACCTTATAACGTATGGTGCGTCACGCGTATGGCGCGATGTGCCATTGGACAACGCGCAGTTGAACGGCGCGCCGTCGTTTTCACCGGCCATGCGCAAGCGGGCGTGGCTGGATGACGGCGCGTCGCCCCGTTGGGGGCGCATCACCCGACAGCCGGTACATTGTTGCCCCCGCGCGCCGGCGCTAAACTCAATGGTTCCGCTCTCGAAACCGCCATCCCCATGCGCAAAGCCGAACGCCTGTTCCAACTGGTCAACCTGATCCGCGCCCGCCAGCCCATCACCGCGGCGGAGCTGGCCGAGCGGCTGGATGTGTCGGTGCGCAGCATCTACCGTTATATCGATGATCTGTCGGTCAACGGCATCCCGATCTACGGCGAGGCCGGCGTCGGCTACCGGCTGGACGAGAACTTCGAATTGCCGCCGCTGACGCTGACCTCGGCCGAGCTGGAGGCGCTGACGCTGGCGACCGACATGCTGTCGCGCGCGGTCGGCAACGATCTGAGCCGGGCGGCGCAGAGCCTGCTGGCCAAGATCTACGCCAGCTTGCCCGACGCGCGCGCCCGCGGCGGCGACGGCGCGGTGCTGGCCTTCACCACGCCGTTCGACGACGCGCACAAGGCGCGCTGGGACAAGCTGCACCAGGCCATCACCGAACGCACGGCGCTGGAGATCGACTATTTCAGCCTGGAGCAGCGCCGCACCCGGCGCGCGGTGTTTCCGCTGGGCCTGTTGTACTGGGGCGGCAAATGGACGCTGGTGGCCTGGTGCTGTCTGCGCGGCGATTACCGCAGCTTCCGCGTCGACCTGATCCAGTCGCTGCAGCGCGCCGAATCGCCGCCGCCGCCGGCGCACGCCAGCCTGACCGACTATCTGCGCCGCCAGCAGCAGGCGTGGCAGCCGGACGAGGCCACTGACAATACGCTGTCAGCAGAGGAAAAATAAACTGTCTCCATGCCAGGACGGCAGGGGACGAGCTTCCCGCCGTTCACCGGCCGAAACGCCATCAACAAAGGACAAGTTTATGAAGCGCGCCCCCTTCACCGCCTGCCTGGCGGTGCACGACATCGACGAGACCCTGGACTTCTTCGAGTCGCTCGGCTACCTGGTGGGCCGCGACAGCGTCTCGCCGGAAGAGACCGTGCACATGATCAGCGATCGCGACGGCCTGCTGTTCATGGTGCAGCCGCTGACCGAGGCCAATGTCTTCATGCCGCGCCTCCCGGCCGCCGCCACCGCGGCCAGCGCGATGTTCTATCTGTACGTCGACGACATCTTCGCCAAGCTCGACCAGGTCGGCGACAAGATAGACATCATCGCCAAATACGAGGACGACAACTGCCGGGTCTGCTATTTTCCCGATCCCAACGGCTATGTGTTCGCCTTCGTCGAGATGGCCGAGGAGGCCTGAGGCCTCGGCCGGGCATGAAAAAACCCCGCGCCTGGGCACGGGGTTTTTCGTTTAGCGTCCGGCGGCTCAGACCGCCATCACCGCTTCCACTTCCTCGACCGTCTTCGGGATCGGCTCGCCCAGCACGCGGCTGCCGTCTTCGGTGACCAGCACATTGTCCTCGATGCGGATGCCGCCGAAATCGGCGTATTCGCGGAACTTGGCGTAGTCGATGTACTGGCTGTGGCGGCCTTCCTTCTCCCAGGCCTCGATCAGCGCAGGGATGAAGTAGACGCCCGGTTCCACCGTCACCACCATGCCGGCCTTCAGCGGCTTGCCCAGCCGCAGATAGCCGAGGCCGAACAGGCCGCTGCGCTCGGCGCCGTCGCCATAGCCGACCAGGTCCTCGCCCAGCGCTTCCATATCGTGCACGTCCATGCCGATCTGGTGGCCCAGGCCGTGCGGGAAGGCGATGGCGTAGGCGCCGGATTCGACGACTTCGTCGGCATCGCCGCGGAAGAAGCCCAGCTCGGCCATCCGCTCCACCATCACCGCGGCGGACAGCTTGTGGATGTCCTGGTATTTGACGCCCGGCTTGACGGCGGCGATCGCCGCCTCCTGCATCTCCAGCACGATGTCGTACAGCTCGCGCTGGCGGGTGGAGAACTTGCCGCCGACCGGGAAGGTGCGGGTGATGTCGCTGGCGTAGCCGCCGCCGCTGGCACAGCCGGTGTCGTTCAGCACCAGGTCGCCCTGCTGCAGCACGTGGCCGTGGCCGTGGTTGTGCAGCACTTCGCCGCGCTTGGAGAAGATGGACGGGTAGGCCAGCTGCCAGTCATGGCGGCGCATGATGCCTTCCATGATGCCGACCACCTGGTATTCCAGCACGCCCGGCTTGGCATTCTGCATCGCGGCGATGTGCATCGCGTGGGTGACGCCCAGCGCGGCTTCCATTTCGGCGATTTCCTCGTCGCCCTTGATCTCGCGCAGCGCCACCACGGCGCGGGTCAGCGCGGGGGAGAAGCCTTCCTTGACCTTGGCCGGGTGCGTGTCCAGCAGCCGGCCCATCTCGATCAGCGTCTCGCCGCGGTACGGCGCCAGGTAGTGCACCGGGCGGCCGGCGGCGCGGGCTTCGGCCACCGCCTGCGCCAGTTCGGCGTACGGGCGGCTGCGCTCGACGGCGGCACCGGCGGCGCGCTCGGCCAGGCTGGGCAGCGGGCCGGTCCAGACGATGTCGGCCACGTCCGGATCATTGCCGAACAGCGTCGCGACGCCGCTGTCGGCGTCGATGGCGCCGGCGAGGCCGGGTTCGTTCAGGCCGAAGAAGTAGCGGAAGCTGGAGTCCTGCACGAAGGGCAGGGTGTTGTCGTGGTAGTTCATCGGCGAGTCGACGTTGCCGACGAACAGCAGCAGGCCGGAGAGGCCGGCCTGCTTCAGGCCGGCGCGGCGCAGGGCGTAAACGGAAGGGGCGAACATGCTTTTCTCCTTGGCCGCATGACGGCTTGGAAACGCTCATGCGGAATATTGTATGCAGCCGCCTAACTTATCACGCGCCGGCCACGGCGGCCAGCCGAGGCCTCAGCGCCCCACCGTCTCGACGGCCTGTTTCGGCGCTGGTCTGGCCGGGCTCAGCAGCCGGCACAGCAGGCCGCCGGCCAGCATCGCCCACAGCGGCGCGCCGAGACCGGCGATGCTGATGCCGGAGGCGGCCACGACGAAGGTCAGCAACGCCGCCTCGCGGTGTTCGACGTCGGCGAGCGCGGCGCCCAGCGACGAGGCCAGCGTGCCGAACAGCGCCAAGCCGGCGGCGGCCACCACCAGCGCCTGCGGCAGCAGCAGCACCAGCGCCGCCAGCGCGCCGCCGGCCAGGCCCAGGCCGATGTAGAGCAGGCCGCAGAACAGGCCGGCGACGTAGCGGCGGTTTCGGTCCGCATGCGCTTCCGGCCCGGTGCAGATGGCGGCGATGATGGCGGCCAGCGTGACGCCGTGGCCGCCGAACGGCGCGGTCAGCAGCGAGGCGACGCCCAGCGCCGTCACCGGCGAGCGCGCCGGCAAGTCGTAGCCGGACGCGCGCAGCACCGCCATGCCGGGCAGGAACTGGCTGGTCAGCGCCAGCAGCGCCAGCGGCAATGCCAGGTTGACGAAGGCGGTCCACGACCAGGCCGGCATCGTCAGCACCGGACCGGCGATGCCGGACAGCGCGCCGGCGGCCGGGGCGTGGATCCGCCCCTGGGCGACGCACAGCGCCACGCCCAGCGCCAGCGCCGCCAGCAGCGCCCAGCGCGGGAAGAAGCGCCGGCCGACGAAGAACAGCGCCGCCATCGGCAACACCAGCGCCAGCTCGCGGCCGGCCTCGGCCACCGTCTCGCCGACGAAGCGGAACAGGATGCCGCCCAGCAGCGCCGCCGCCAGCGCCGGCGGAAACAGCGCCATCAACCGGTCGAACAGGCCGCTCGCGCCGACCAGGGCGACGATGGCGGCCGCGGCGACGAAGGCGCCCACCGCCTCCGGATACGGCGTGCCGGGCAGGGCGGTCAGCAGCAGCGCCGCGCCCGGCGTGCTCCAGGAGGCGATCACCGGCGCCTTCCAGCGCCAGCTCAACCAGGCGCCGGCCACGCCTGAGCCTATCGACACCGCCCATACCCAGGAGCCGAGCTGGGCGGCGTCGAGGCCGGCCGACTGCGCGGCGTGGACGATGATCAGAAAGGGACCGGAATAGCCGACCAAGAGCGCCAGCACGGCGGCCAGCAAGGAGGAGGGCGCGGCGTCGCGCCGCAGGGTTTGCCACATGGAGGTTCTCGCCAATCGGTATCGATGGCTCGAGCATGCCATGGCGGCAACTGTCGCTTCTG
This sequence comes from Chromobacterium sp. ATCC 53434, assembly GCF_002848345.1. Classification (NCBI taxonomy): domain Bacteria; kingdom Pseudomonadati; phylum Pseudomonadota; class Betaproteobacteria; order Neisseriales; family Chromobacteriaceae; genus Chromobacterium; species Chromobacterium sp. ATCC 53434. The sequence goes on from NZ_CP025429.1 coordinate 4,659,969, forward strand.
CTACACCGATGGCAAACAGTTTGTACCCGCCGCAATCTGTTTGATATAACAGTTTGATGGAAGCGATCTACCAGGACATCGCCTGCCGCCTGCAGGCCCGCATCGACGCCGGCGAGTTTCCGCCGGGCAGCCGGCTGCCGTCGGTGCGGCAGCTGGCCGCGCAGCACCAGGTCAACAATCTGACCGCGCTGGCCGCCTACCGCTGGCTGGAGGCGCGGCAACGGGTGGTGGCGCGGCCGCGCGCCGGCTTTTTCGCCGCGCCGCCGGCCGGCGCCGACAGCCCGGTCGCCCGCGTGCTGCCGTCGCCGGCCGCGCTGGTGGACGTGGACAACCGGATGTCGCGGCTGGTGGAGTTGTCGGCGTCCGACGTGGCGGTGCAGCTGCACATGGCCGAGGCCCACCACAGCCTGTATCCGGCGATGGAGCTGGCGCGCCGCCTGCAGCAGACGCTGCTGCAGCGGCCGGAATTGATCGGCGCCCACCTGCCGGCCGCCCAGAGCGACCGGCTGCACGGGCTGATGCGGCGACTGGCCGCCGGCTGGCAGCTGGAGCTGCCGGCCGACCAGATCCTGTTCTGCAACGGCATCACCGAGGGCATAGGCCTGGCGCTGCGCCATCTGACCCGGCCCGGCGACACGGTGGCGGTGGAGACGCCGGTCTATTTCGGCCTGTTGCAGACGCTGGCGGCGCTGGGACTGAAGGCGCTGGAGATTCCGTGCACGCCGGACGCCGGCCTGTCGCTGGAGGCGCTGGAGTTCGCGCTGCGCCACGGCCCGCCGGTGCGCTGCCTGGTCACCGTGCCGCATTTCCAGAACCCCACCGGCGCGCTGATGCCGGACGACAACAAGAAGCGGCTGCTGGCGCTCGCGCGCCGCCACGGCCTGACCATCATCGAGGACGATGTCTTCGGCGAGCTGTATTTCGGCACCCGGCGACCGACGCCGCTGAAGGCCTGGGACCGCGACGGCGACGTGATCTACTGCGCCTCGTTCACCAAGAGCCTGGCGCCGTCGTTCCGGCTGGGCTGGCTGTCCGGCGGCCGCCACCACGCGGCGCTGGAACGGCTGCGCGCCAGCAACAGCCTGGTCAGCTCGACGCTGTTGCTGGGCGTGCTGTCCGACCTGTTGGCCAGCGGCGACTACGTCCGCTTCGGCAATCAGCTGCGCGCGCGGCTGGCCGGCCAGATGGAGACGGTGGCCGACGCGGTGCTGGCGGCCTTCCCGGCCGGCACCCGGCTGCGGCGGCCCCGCGGCGGCCTGTTGCTGTGGGTGGAGGGGCCGGAGGAGCTGGACAGCGCGCGGCTGCTGCAGGCGGCGCTGGCGGAGTCGATCAGCTTCGCGCCCGGCATGTTGTTCTCGGCCGAACCGCGCTTCGGCCACTGCCTGCGCTTGAATTTCGGCCAGCCCTGGGACGCGGCGCAACAGGCCGCCATCGTCCGGCTGGGACGGCTGGCCGCCGAACAACTGGAGACGCAACGATGAATCCGCAACCGACGATACGGCCGGCCCGGCCGGACGATCTGCCCGCGCTGGCCGGCATAGAGCGCCGCGCCGCCGCGCTGTTCGCGCCGGAGGACCTGCCGCCGGCGCTGCGCGGCGAGACCGTGCCGGAACCGACGCTGCGGCAAGCGCAGGCCGACGGCCTGCTGTGGGTGGCCGAGGACGGCGGCCGGCTGGCCGGCTTCGCGCTGGCCGAATGGCTGGACGGCCGGCTGCACCTGGCCGAGATGGACGTGGACCCGGACCACGGCCGCCGCGGCGTCGGCGCCGCGCTGCTGGCGCACGCGGTGGAGCAGGCCGCGCGGCTGGGCTGCGACGCCGTCACGCTGACCACCTTCGACCATCTGCCGTGGAACGCGCCGTTCTACCGCCGCCACGGTTTCGCCGACATCGCGCCGCCTCCGGCTTCGTCGCTGGCGGCGCGACTGCGCGCCGAGGCGGAGGCCGGCCTGGCCCGGCGCGTCGCGCTGCGGCGCGGCATCGTCCGATAAGAAGCTGCTCGAAGGAAGGCGTCGATATGGAACGGGTGGAATGCGTGGTGATAGGCGCCGGCGTGATCGGCTTGGCGGTCGCGCGGGCGCTGGCCGGCGCCGGCCGCGAAGTGCTGGTCGTCGAGGCGGAGCAGGCGATAGGCCAGCACGCGTCCAGCCGCAACAGCGAGGTGATACACGCCGGCCTGTACTACCCGACCGGCAGCCTGAAGGCGCGGCTGTGCGTGGCCGGACGCGACGCGCTGTACCGCTATTGCGCCGAACGGGCGATTCCGCACCGGCGGCTGGGCAAGCTGATCGTCGCCGGCCATGACGGCCAGCTGGCCAGGCTGGACGCATTGGAAAAACAGGCGCGCGCCAACGGCGTCGCCGACATCCGCCGGCTGGCGGCCGACGAGGCGCGCGCGCTGGAGCCGGCGCTCGATTGCGCCGCCGCGCTGCTGTCGCCGTCCACCGGCATCGTCGACAGCCACGCGCTGATGCTGGCGCTGCTGGCCGACGCCGAGGCCGGCGGCGCGCAGCTGGCGCTGGCCTCGCCGGTGGAAGACGGCGCAATCACCGCCGACGGCATCGTGCTGCGTGCCGCCGGCATCGAGCTGCTGGCGGACAAGGTGGTCAACGCCGCCGGCCTGTTCGCGCCGGGCGTCGCCCATACCCTCGCCGGCCTGCCCGCCGCCAGCGTCCCGACCGCCCGCTACGCGCGCGGCGTCTATTTCTCGCTGCAGGGCCGCTCGCCGTTCTCGCGGCTGATCTACCCGCTGCCGGAGGCCGGCGGCCTGGGCAGCCACCTGACGCTAGACCTGGGCGGCCAGGCCCGCTTCGGCCCGGACGTCGAATGGGTGGACGGCGTCGACTACCGCGTCGATCCGGCGCGCGAGGCCGCCTTCTACCGCGCGGTGCGCGCCTGGTGGCCGCAGTTGCCGGACGGCGCGCTGTCGCCCGGCTACGCCGGCATCCGCGCCAAGATCGTCGGCCCCGGCGAGCCGGACGCCGACTTCGTCATCCAGGGCCCGGCCGAACACGGCGCGCCGGGCCTGGTCAATCTGTTCGGCATCGAGTCGCCGGGCCTGAGCAGCTGCCTGGCCATCGCCGACGCCGCGCTGGCGCGGCTGGCGGACTGACGGCGCCGGACGTTGACTGGCGCCGATGCAAATCGCTTACAATTTGCCGCAACAAGCGGAGAAACAACAACAATGCTGATCCTGAATCAACGTCAACAAGCGCTGCTGGACATGGTCAAGCGCGAGAGCTACGTCAGCGTGGAGAAGCTGGCCGAGCACTTCGACGTCACCCGCCAGACCATACGCCGCGACATCGCGCTATTGGCCGAGCACCAGCAGCTGCAGCGCTACCACGGCGGCGCCAGCGTGCTGTCCAGCGTCGAGAACGTCGCCTACCAGGCGCGGCAGGTGCTGTGCATAGAGGAAAAGCGCCGCATCGCCCGCTGCCTGGCGCGCCACATCCCGGACAACGCCTCGCTGTTCATCAACCTCGGCACCACCACCGAGGAAGTGGCCAAGGCGCTGCACCGCCACCGCGGCCTGAGGGTGATCACCAACAATCTGCACGTGGCCGAGCAGATGTGCGACTACCCGGACTGCGAGGTCATCGTGCTGGGCGGCACGCTGAGAAAGCGAGACCGCGGCCTGACCGGCGAGGCCACCGTGCAGCTGATCCGCCAGTTCCGCGTCGACTACGGCATCATCGGCGTCTCCAGCATCGAGACCGACGGCACGCTGCGCGACTACGACTACCGCGAGGTGCGCACCACCGAGGCCATCATCCAGCAATCGCGCCAGGTCTTCCTGGCCGCCGACCACAGCAAGTTCGACCGGCCGGCGCTGGTGGAGCTGGGCCGGCTGGCCCAGATCGCCGCGCTGTTCACCGACAAGCCGGTGCCGCCGGCGATCGCCCGGCTGATGCAGGAGGCCGGCACCCAGCTGCACGTCGCGGAATAGCTGGGGCGCGCGCCTGGCGGAATACTCTGCAAGCGTTTGTTAGCGGGTCCGATTTCGATACGTGTTTTTGCTATGCTGAAACATCGTTCCCACGCCAAGGCAGGTGCGCCATGCAGCCCACTCTCGGCGCGCAGGCGGGCAGCATGCTGTTCCGCGACGCATCCGGCCGCTACTGCGCCGCCCTGGCCGGCTACCGCTTCCTCAGCGTCTTCCAGCCCATCGTCTACCGCGGCGGCGCCCTGTTCGGCCACGAGGCCCTGCTGCGCGTCGTCGACGACGGCGGCGAATGGCTGGCGCCGGACCGCTTCCTGGCCTCGCTGCCGGCCGAGCTGGCGCTGGAAGCCGACCGGCTGGCGCGGCTGATCCATGTGCGCAACTTCGCGCAGAGCGGCGCCGAGGGCTGCTTGTGCCTGAACCTGATGCCGGCCACCGTGCAGCTGGACCACGGCGGCCGCACCCATCTGCCGCTGCTGCAGAACCTGCTGGCCAGCCTGGAGATAGACGCCGGCGTCACCATCTTCGAGGTGCCGGAATTCGAGATCGAGCAGCACGGCCAGCCGCTGCTGGACGGCATGCGCCACGCCGCCGAGCTGGGCTTCGGCGTGGCGGTCGACGATTTCGGCGCGCTGGCCTCGCGCCACGGCAAGGTCGGCGCGCTGTGCCCGGACATCATCAAGATAGACCGCAGCCTGCTGCTGGACCACATGGCCGGCGAAACCCAGCAATTGCCGGCGCTGCTGGAGTTCGGCTGGCAAATCGGCAGCCGCATGCTGGTGGAAGGGGTGGAAACCGCCGAACAGCTGGAAGCGATGCGCGCGCTCGGCGTCGAGCTGTACCAGGGCCATCACCTTGGCCGGCCCGGCGAATTGCCGGTGATCCGCCAGTTGTAGCCGCCGGCGTCCAGACGCAGGCTGAGCAGCGCCAGCAAGGCCAGCAGCGCGCCCAGCCACAGCGGCGCGCGCAGGCCCAGGCCGGCGTCCAGGCCGGCGCCGCCCGCCCAGGAACCGAACATCAGCCCCAGATTCACCACCGCCATGTGCAGGCTGTTCACCATCGGCCCGCTGCCGCCGACGCGCACCACCCGCGCCACCATCGCCGGATTCATCGGCAGGCCGGCCAGGCCCAGCAGGGCCACTCCGGCCACCGTCAGCGCCTGCCATTGCGCGCCCAGCGCCAGCGCCGACATCACCAGACACAAGGTCAGCGTGCCGCCCAGCAGCACGCGCCGGGTGTGGCGGTCGGCCAGCCGTCCGGTCAGCAGATTGCCCAGCACCGTCGCCGCGCCGTAGACGCCGAACAGCAGCGGCACCGTCTCGCCGGAAAAACCGCCGACCTCGACGAAGATCGGCGCCAGATAAGTGAAGGCGGCGAACACCGCGCCGATGATCAGGCCGCTGGTCAGATAGGCCGCCCACAGCGGCGGCCGCGCCAGCGCGCGCAGCTCGTCGCCGGCGTCCTGCCGCGCCGGCTTGTCGCCGGCCGGCGCCAATGCGGCGATGCCCAGCATCGCCAGCCCCACCAATGCCGCCACCAGCCAGAACGCCGGCCGCCAGCCCCATTGCTGGTCCAGCAGCGTCGCCAGCGGCAGGCCGGCCACCGAGGCCAGCATCAGGCCGTTCAACACCAGGGCGGCGGCGCGGGCGATGCTCGCCATCCCCACCAGTTCGCCGGCCAGCGCCAGCGCCACGCCGAAGAAGGCCGACTGCGCGACGCCGCAGACGATGCGCGACGCCAGCAGCTGCGGATAGCCGCCGGCGGTCGTGCCTATCAGCTGGCCGATCAGGAACACCGCCAGCAGACCCAGCAGCGCCGGCTTGCGCCGCGCCGCGCGCAGCCTCAGCGTCAGCAACGGGCCGCCGACCACCACGCTGGCGGCGAAGGCGGACACCAGCTTGCCGACATCGGCCAGCGAGACATGGAAGGCCGCCGCCAGCGACGGCATCATGCCGGCCACCATGAACTCCGAGGTGGCCATCGCGAAGATGCACAGGCCAAACAGATAGATGACGGCCGGCAGCGGCCGGGACGCCGCGGCGCCCTCCTGGGGGGAAACAGCGGACGGTGTGGACATGGCGGCACTCCTGTAAGGTCAGGCCCCGATGCTAATGGCGCCGCCCATGACGGATAAATGGGTTAGCATGCCGCTCATAACGGAATGTTTTTCCGTAATTCAGGAAAAATCATGGACAAGATGAGCGGAATCGAGCTGTTCGCCCAGGTGGCGCGCCAGGGCAGCCTGGTGGCGGCCGGCCGTCAGCTGGGCCTGTCGGCGTCGGCGGTGGGCAAGGGGCTGGCGCGGCTGGAGCAGCGGCTGGGCGCGCGCCTGGTCCACCGCAGCACGCGGCGGCTGGCGCTGACCACCGAGGGCAGCCAGTACCTGGCCCGCTGCCTGCGCATCCTGGACGAGGCAGAAGCGGCCGAGCGCGAGCTGCAACAGGGCCTGGCCGCGCCCAGCGGCCGGCTGAAGGTAGGGCTACCGCACGAAAGCGGCCTGCTGACGCCGCCGCTGGCCGATTTCATGCGCCGCTACCCGCAAGTGGCGCTGGACCTGGACTACAGCGACCGGCTGGTGGACGTGATAGGCGAGGGCTTCGACGTGGTGGTGCGCGGCGGCGAGCCGGCCGACTCCCGGCTGGCCGCGCGCAGGCTGGGCGGCTACCGGATGCGGCTGCTGGCCTCGCCCGGCTATCTGGCCGAACACGGCGAGCCGGCGACCGCGCGCGATCTGCTGCGGCACCGCTGCCTGCACTACCGGCTGCCCCACAGCGGCAAGCTGCTGCCGTGGCCGCTGCTGCCGGACGGCGACGGCGAGGTGTCGCCGCCGATCAGCGCCAGCTGCAATACCGGCGAGGCGCTGATCGCGCTGGCCGCGCGCGGCATGGGCATCGCCTGCCTGCCGGACTTCACCGTCCGGCGCGAGCTGGCCGCCGGCACCCTGGTCCAGCTGGCGCGGCCGCAGGTGGAACGCAGCGGCAATCTCTATCTCTTGTGGCCGGCGGCGCCGGCGATGCCGCCGCGGCTGCGCGCCTTCATCGACCACATGGCGGCGCATGCCTTCGCCGAGTGAGCCGCCATGAAAAAACCGCCCGGAGGCGGTTTTCGTTTGGGAGAAGCGTCCGCTCAGACCTCGGACAGCACCAGCCGCACGCTGTGTTCCTCCAGCAGCTTGCTGACCGGCTCCGGCGGCATCGCGTCGGTGAACACGGTGTGGAACTCGCTGATGTGGCCCATGCGCACCAGCGCGTTGCGGCCGAACTTGCTGTGGTCGGCGGCCAGGTAGCGGTGGCGGGCGTTGTTCATCATCGCCTGCGCCACCCGCACCTCGCGGTAGTCGAAATCCAGCAGCGAGCCGTCGGACTCGATGCCGGACACGCCGATGATGGCGTAGTCGACCTTGAACTGATTGATGAAGTCCAGCGTCGCCACGCCGGTGATGCCGCCGTCCGACGCGCGCACGGTGCCGGAGGTGATCATCGCGGTGAAGTCCGGATTGGTGGACATGATGGACGCGACGTGGATGTTGTTGGTGATCACCCGAAGGCCCTTGTGCGTCGCCGTCAGCGCCTGCGCCACCGCTTCTATGGTGGTGCCTATGCTCATGAACAGCGAGGCGTGGTCGGGGATGCTGCGCGCGATCATGTCGGCGATGTGGGCCTTTTCGCTCTGAAACTTTCCTTTGCGAGCAAAATAGTCCTCGTTCTCCACGCTGTTGCCGAGCGCGGCGCCGCCGTGGTAGCGGCGCAGCAGATTGGCCTCGCACAGCTGGTTGATGTCGCGACGTATCGTCTGCGGCGTGACATCGAGCAACCTGGCCAGCTCCTCGATCGGCATGAAGCCGTTTTCGCGGACCAGTTGCAGAATCTTGTCGTGACGTGGAGAGCGGCTCATAACTATTCGGAATCGAAAATCACGTTACTTTAGTAACATATTTTTCGCCCCGTTAGCAAATGCCGGCTGCAATTTTCGTCCCGTTCCCGACCGGCGGCGTGCGGCCGCCACAACGGCGGCCGGATGTCGCTCGACGCTAGGGCGCCGTCGTCGCCGACGCGAAACGGTCTACCCGCGGCCAGGTGTCGCCGGCGATCAGCCGGCGCGCGAACTCGTCCAGCGGCATCGGCCTGGCGATATGGAAACCCTGCAGCCAGCCGACGCCGAGCTGGCTCAGATAGGCCAGCTGCTCGGCGGTCTCGACGCCCTCGGCCACCGTTTCCAACCCCAGCTTGGCCGCCAGTTCCGCCACGCTGTCGACGATGTGGGCGGACAGGCCGTCGCTGCCGATGCCGGCGACGAAGCTCTGGTCTATCTTCAACCCGTCCACCGCCAGCTGTTGCAGATAGACCAGACTGGAATGGCCGGTGCCGAAGTCGTCCAGCGCGATCTTCACCCCCAGCTGGTGCAGCCGGTGGAACAGTTCCTCCACCTCGGGCGTGACCTCGACCAGCTCGCGCTCGGTCAACTCCAGCGTCAGCACCGCTCCGCTGCCCTGCAGCGACTGCTGCAGCTCGCGGCAATCGTCGTAGAAGCGCGGGTCCTGCAGATGGGCGCGGCTGATGTTGAAGCCGAGATGGAAGTCCGGCGGCAGCGGCAGCCTGCGCAGACGGTCCGCCACCTGCCGCATCATCTGCCAGGTCATCGGCACGATCATGCCGGATTCCTCGGCGTGCGGGATGAACAGCTCGGGCCGGATCAGGCCGTCGCGCGGATGGCGCCAGCGCATCAGCGCCTCGGCGCCCTGCCAGCCCGGCAGGCCGGGCTTGATCACCGGCTGCAGAAAGCCCTCGAACTCGTCGTTCGCCAGCGCGCGCCTCAGCTCGGCCAGCGGCGAGGCCGGCCGGCCCAGCAGCCAGTACAGCGTCGCGCCGGCGGCCAGGCCCAGCGACAGCAGCACGATGACCAACAGGCCGTGGCGCTGCCACAGCAGGCGCGGCCACGACGGGACCTCGTAGCTGGTCAGCAAGGTATACGGATAGCGCTGCGAGCGGCCGATCTCGACGGTGCGCCACGCTTGCGGCGGCGGACCGCGTCCGACCCGGCGCGGCCCCAGCCATGCGGCGCCGACCTGCAGGAAGACCGGGGAGGTGTCGCTGGCGTCCTGCAGCGCCAGTTGCAGGTAGCGGCCGTCCACGGTGGCGATGGCGTCGCCGCGCGGCCCGCGCAGCCGGTAGTACAGCAGCGGCACGTTCGGCGTGATGTGGTTGCCGGGCAACAGCTGCAGCCGCCCCTCGGCGAAGCCGCCGGAATCGAGCGGCAGCGAGATGCTGCCGCTGAGCGAGGTGCAATAGAAGGTGTCGGCGCGCGCCAGCGCGGTGCTGCGGACGAAGGGCACCATCGCCACCTGCCGGCGCAGGCTGTACACCGCCTGGCCGCAGGGCTGGCCGGCATGCGGCAGGATGGTGCGGCTGGCCTGGTCGGCCTGGTCCAGAATCTCGTCGACCTGGGCCACCCCCTGCTGGATCTGCTGCCGGGCCAGCCGGCGCAAATCCTGCCCCTCCTGCCACAGCAGCGTCGGCGCCACCGTCAGCAGCGGCAGCAGGGCGACCAGCAGCGCCGGCAGCAAATGGCTGAGCCGGTGTTGGCGGCGCGGATGCAAGGGACTCATCGGGTCTCCGCGGCAAGCGTCCGCGGCATGCGGGACCGCCCGGCCACAACGGGTTGTCGACATTGAGGAAGCGCCCTCCTCGCGGAGGGCCGTCGCCTGGCGCGCCGGGCTCAGCCGAGCCGGGCGCGGTGTCGGGCGATCTGCGCCGCCACCTGCCGCGGCGCGGTGCCGCCGACGTGGTCGCGTTGCGCGAGGCTGCCTTCCGGCGTCAGTACGGTATAGACGTCATCGGCGATCAGCGCACTGAAGCCCTGCAACACCGCCAGCGGCAGCTCGGCCAGGTCGACCCCCTGCCGCTCGGCGTGGCGCACCGCCAGCGCGACCACTTCATGGCTGTCGCGGAACGGCAGGCCCTTCTTGACCAGGTAGTCGGCCAGGTCGGTGGCGGTGGCGAAGCCCTGCAGCACCGCGGCGCGCATCGCCTCCGGCTTCACCGTCACGCCGCGCATCATGTCGGCGTAGATGCGCAGCGTGGTCTGCAGCGTGTCGACGGTGTCGAACAGCGGCTCCTTGTCTTCCTGATTGTCCTTGTTGTAGGCCAGCGGCTGCGCCTTCATCAGCGTCAGCAGCGCAATCAGGTGGCCGACGACGCGGCCGGACTTGCCGCGCACCAGTTCCGGCACGTCCGGGTTCTTCTTCTGCGGCATGATGGACGAGCCGGTGCAGAAGCGGTCGGCGATGTCGATGAAGCCGACGCGCGGGCTCATCCACAGGATCAATTCCTCCGACAGCCGCGACAGGTGGATCATCACCAGCGAGGCGGCGGCGGTGAATTCGATGGCGAAATCGCGATCGGACACCGCGTCCAGCGAGTTGTGGCAGACGTCGTCGAAACCGAGCAGCTCGGCGGTGTAATGGCGGTCTATCGGGTAGGTGGTGCCGGCCAGCGCCGCCGCGCCCAGCGGCAGCCGGTTGACGCGCTTGCGGCAGTCCTGCATCCGCTCGGCGTCGCGCGCCAGCATCTCGACATAGGCCAGCAGATGGTGGCCGAAGGTGACCGGCTGCGCCACCTGCAGGTGGGTGAAGCCGGGCATCACGGTGGCGGCGTGCGCCTCCGCCAGTTCCAGCAGGCTCTTCTGCAGCTCGGCCAACAGGTGGACGCTGGCGTCGATCTCGCCGCGCAGCCACAGCCGGATGTCGGTGGCCACCTGGTCGTTGCGCGAACGGCCGGTGTGCAGCCGCTTGCCGGCGTCGCCGACGCGGTCGGTCAGCCGGCGCTCGATATTCATGTGCACGTCTTCCAGATCGACGCTCCACGCCAGCCCGCCGGCGCGGATCTCGTCGCGGATCTCGGCCATGCCCTGGCGGATCGCCGCCAGGTCGGCGTCGGACAGCACGCCCGCCCGGTTCAGCATCGCCGCGTGGGCGAGCGAGCCGTCGATATCCGCCTCGGCCAATCGGTAGTCGAAACCGATGGAGGCGGTGTAGTGCTTGACGAGTTCGGAAACCGGCTCGGAAAAGCGGCCGGACCAGGCGTGTTGGTCTTGCATGGCGTTGCGTCCCACTGGTAATCGTGCAAAAGCCCTACTATGCCAGCCGCCACCGCGCGCGGCCAGCGCGGATTTTGCAACTAACGCTCATCGGCGCCCTTTTTGCCGCCGGCCAGCAGCCGGGCGACGCTGCCGTCGGCCAGCATCGCGCGCAGCGTCCGCGCTATCCGCGCCCGCTCCGGATAACGCGGGGAAGTCCGCGCCAGCGCCAGCCGGTTCGGACGGGTGTCGTCCAGCGTCAGGGGCACGCGCCTGACGCTGGCGGCGAACTCCGGACTGGCCGCCAGCAGGCCGCTTTGCTGCTCGTTGCCTATCAGCACGTCGACGCGGCCGGCCACCAGCTTGCGGAAACTGGACTCCATCGTCGGCGCCGTGTCGCGGCGGATGCGGAAGTCGGCGTCGAAGCGCGGATGGTAGCGCACGCCCTGCACCACCCCCACCGTCAGCGGCAGCAGGTCGGCGTAGCGGGCGACGCCGCGCCCGTCGTCGCGGCGCTGATACAAGACCAGCCGGTTGCCGCTGGCGAACGGCGGCTCCAGGTAATCCAGATAGCGGGCGCGCTCGGCGCTGTACTGCACCCCTATCATCAGGTCGGCCTTGCCGGCCTGCATCGCCGCCAGACAGCGCGACAGCGGGCACTGGAAGAAACGCAGCGGCATCCCCAGCCGGCGCGCCAGCTCGCGCACGATCTCGGTGTACGGGCCGACTGGCCGGCCCTGCGCGTCCACCCGCTTCCAAGGCTCGAACACGTTGTAGGCGAAGACCAGCTCGTGGGCGGCCGCCGGCGCGGACGTCAGCGTCAGGCAGCACAGCAGCAGGGCGATCAGTCTTTTCACGGTGTTTGCTTGGAAATGTTTTCACCCATGCTATCCGCGAATCGCGCGTACCGGGAATTCGGCGTGCCGATAGTCGGATCGTTGTTGTAAAAACATCTCGCCGGCGGACGCGGTCCGGGCGCAAAAAAGCCCGCGCCGGGCGCGGGCTTCGCCATCGGCGCGACGCCGATCAATGCTGCAGGATCTTGGACAGGAACTGGCGCGCGCGCTCGCTGCGGGCGTCCATATCGCCGAAAAAGTCGTCCTTGGCGCAGTCCTCGACGATGTGGCCCTGGTCCATGAAGATGACGCGGTCGGCGACGCGGCGGGCGAAGCCCATCTCGTGCGTCACGCACATCATCGTCATGCCCTCGTGCGCCAGCTCGGTCATCACGTCCAGCACCTCGTTGATCATCTCCGGGTCCAGCGCGCTGGTCGGCTCGTCGAACAGCATCGCGATCGGCTCCATCGCCAGCGCGCGGGCGATGGCCACCCGCTGCTGCTGGCCGCCGGACAACTGGCCGGGATGCTTGTCGGCGTGCGCCCTGAGACCGACGCGGTCCAGCAGCTTCAGGCCCTTGGCCATCGCCTCGTCGCGGCCGCGGCCCAGCACCTTGACCTGGGCGATGGCCAGGTTTTCCGTGATGGTCAGGTGCGGAAACAACTCGAAGTGCTGGAACACCATGCCGACGCGGCTACGCAGCTTCGGCAGATCGGTCTTGGCATCGCCGACCGAGATGCCGTCGACGACGATCTCGCCCTGCTGGAACGGCTCCAGCGCGTTGACGCACTTGATCAGCGTGGATTTGCCGGAGCCGGACGGCCCGCACACCACGACCACCTCGCCCTTGGCGACCCGGGTCGTGCAATCGGTCAGCACCTGGAAGTCGCCATACCATTTGCTGACCTTGTTCAGCGCAATCATTGCAGTCATACAGCCAACCTTTGTTGCAGGCGCTTCACCAGTCGCGAGGCGCCAAAACTGATCACGAAGTAGACCATGCCGGCGAATATCAGGAATTCATGCGGCAGGCCGACGATGTCGCCCTTGGAACGGGCGGTGTTGAGAAAATCCATCAGGCCGACAGCGTATACCAGAGACGTGTCCTGGAACAGGATGATGGACTGCTGCAACAGCAGCGGCAACATCTTGCGCAGCGCCTGCGGCAGCACGACCAGCCCCATCACCTGGTGGTAGCGCATGCCCAGCGCGTAGGCGGCGCCGGCCTGTCCCTTCGGTATCGCCTGGATGCCGGCGCGGACGATCTCGGCGAAATAGGCTGCCTCGAACATCACGAAGGCCGTCAGGCAGGAGGTGAACGCCCCGACCGGCTCGAAGTTGCCGGTGATCCAGTTCAGCAGCAGCGGCACCGCCAGATAGAACCAGGAGATCACCAGCAGCAACGGAATCGAGCGGAAATAGTAGACGTACAACGTGGCCAGCACCGACAGCGGCTTGAAATCGGACAGCCGCGCCAGGGCCAGCAGTATGCCGAGCAGCACGCCGCCCATCACGCCGCCGGCCAGCATCTTCAGCGTCAGCAGCATGCCCGCGCCCAGACCCGGCAGCGCCGGGACGATCTGGCTGAAATCCATTACTTGCCTCCCATCATGCCGGGCACCCTGAGCTTCTTCTCCAGCGCGTTCATCATCAGCATCAGGCTCATGTTGAGCACGAAGTAGATGATGGTGGCCAGCGTGAAGGCTTCGAAGATATTGGCGGAAAACTCCGCGGTCTGCTTGGTCTGCGCCAGCAATTCGGCCAGGCCGATCAGCGACGCCACCGATGAGTTCTTGATGATGTTCAGAAACTCGCTGGTCAGCGGCGGGATGATGATGCGCATCGCCTGCGGCAGCAGCACGTGGCGGTAGGTCTGGCCAAGCGAGAAGCCGACCGCCATCGCCGCGTTGCGCTGGCCGCGCGGCAGCGCCTCGATGCCGGTCCTCACCTGCTCCGCCACCCGGGCGGCGGTGAACAGGCCGAGACAGACGACGACAGACAGGAATTGCGAGGTGATCGGCGACAGATCCTGCTTGAACCAGATCTGCGCGCCCTCCGGCAGCATGTCCGGCACCAGGAAGTACCAGACGAACAGCTGCACCAAGAGCGGCACGTTGCGGAACAGTTCGACGTAGGCGGTGGCGATGCCGGCCACCCAGCGGTTGGGCAGCGTGCGCAGCACGCCGACCACGGTGCCCAGCGACAGCGCGATGATCCAGCCGCTCAAGGCCACCGCCAGCGTCCAGCCGAAGCCGCTGACGAACCAGTTCAGATAGATCTCGCTGCCGACACCGGTAGGCTTGAAGAAGATTCCCCAGTCCCAGTGGTAATTCATGAAGCCACTCCCAGCCGCGCGGCCGCGAAGGCGCGCGGCGATCGATGCCCCCGCCGGCCGGCGGCCGGACAGGGTCGAGCAGCCACCCGCCGGATGCGGATGGCTTCGGTTTGAAGGCTCAGGCCGCCGTCAGGCGGCCGCGCCGGATCACTCGGCGGGCTTGTCGGTCGGCTTGGCCAGCAGCGCCTTCAGCTCGTCGGACATCGGGAAGTTCAGGTTCAGGCCCTTAGGCGGGACCGGGGAGGTGAACCATTTGGCGTAGATCTTGTTCACTTCGCCGGACTTGAAGGTTTTCTCCAGCGCGGTGTCCACCACCTTCTTGAACGCCGGATCCTCCTTGCGCAGCATGCAGCCGTAGATCTCGTACGATTGCGACTTGCCGGTCACCACCCAGTTGGACGGATTCTTGGCCTTGGCCATCTCGCCGTACAAGAGCGCGTCGTCCATCATGAAGGCGGCGGCGCGGCCGGACTCCAGCATCAGGAACGATTCGCCGTGGTCCTTGGCCGAAATGATGTTCATGCCCATATTCTTGCTGGCATTCATCGATTTGATCAGCCGCTCCGAGGTGGTGCCGGCGGTGGTGACCACGTTCTTGCCCTTCAGATCCGGGAAGTCCTTGACGCCGGAGGTCTTGGCGGTCAGCAAGCGGGTGCCGATCTCGAAGATGCCGACCGAGAACGCCACCTGGCGGCCGCGCTCGGCGTTGTTGGTGGTGGAGCCGCACTCCAGGTCCACGGTGCCGTTCTGCACCAGCGGGATGCGGGTCTGCGAGGTCACCAGATTGTATTTCACCTGCAGATTCGGCAGCTTCAGTTCCTTCTTCACCTCGTCCACCACCTTGCCCGCGAGGTCCATCGAATAGCCGATAGGCTTCTGGTTGTTGTCGTAGTACGAGAACGGGATCGAGGAATCGCGGTTGCCCAGCACGATCACGCCGGACTCCTTGATCTTCTTCAACGTGCCGGTCAGTTCGGCGGCGCCGGCCGGCAGCGCGGCGACCGCGGCCAGCGTACATCCAACGAGAACGGAAGTGCGAATGCGCATGAGTGTTTCTCCTTATGACTCTCTTTGCGGGGTGAGACGGCGCCGCTTCTAGGGCTGGCGCCTTGATCTTCTTTGTAGTGTTTGTCTGTCCGACAGTATGCGGATATTTTTTATTCGTGTCAGGACTTAATGCCCTTGTCAGACAAATGATTGGCTAGCCGGACATAGTCCTCGACCGGCAGGTTCTCCGGCCTCAGGCCCGGGTCTATGCCCAGCGCCTCCAGATCGGCCACATCGACCAGACCCTTCAGATTGTTGCGCAGCGTCTTGCGCCGTTGCGAGAACGCCTGGATCACCAGTTTCTCCAGCAAGCCCTCGTCGCGGGCGACGCCGCAGCGGCCCGGCGCCGGAATCATCCGCACCACGGCGGAGTCGACCTTAGGCGGCGGCCAGAACGCCTCCGGCGGCACGAACAGGATGTTTTCCATGTAGAAGCGGTACTGCAGCATCACCGACAGCCGACCGTAGTCGGCGTTGGACGGCTCGGCCACCATCCGCTCTATCACTTCCTTCTGCAGCATGAAGTGCATGTCCAGCACGCGGTTGCCGTAGCTGGCCAGGTGGAACAGCAGCGGCGTCGAGATGTTGTACGGCAGGTTGCCGACGATCTTCAGCGGCTTGTCGCTGACCGCGCCGAAGTCGAAGGCCAACGCGTCGCCGGCGTGTATGGTCAGCTTGTCGGCCGGATGCTCGGCGCGCAGACGCTCGATGATGTCGCGGTCGATCTCGACCACATGCAGGTGCGGCAGCCGCGCCAGCAGCGGCTTGGTGATCGCGCCCAGGCCGGGACCGATCTCGACGACGATGTCGTCCGCTTGCGGATTGACTGCGTGGACGATGCCGGCGATGACGCTGTCGTCCTGCAGGAAATTCTGCCCGAAACGCTTGCGGGGGATGTGCTTGCTCATGAATCTGCCAAATCTTGGAACAGCCGCGATTGTACTCGCGCCGCGGCAAATGTCCCAAGCGATTCAGGCAGTTGTCGGACTCAGGCGCCTGCCGGCGCCGGCACGCCCTGCAGGCGCAAGGCCAGCAGGCAGGCCAGCAGGCAGGCCAGCGGCAGCAGCAGCGCCGCGCCGCCCAGCGCCCATTCCCCCGGCAGCGGCAGCGCGGCCAGTGCCGCCGACAACACCGCGGCGAACAGCATCTGGGCGCAGCCCAGCAAGGCGGCGGCGCGGCCGGCCGCGTGGGCGAACGGCGCCATCGCCAGGCTGCTGGCCGGCCCCAGCGTGAAGGCGAAGCCCACGCTCAGCACCGCCACCGGCCCCATGTAATGCCAGGCGCCGCTTTTGCCGGACAGCGCCAGCAACAGCGCGCCCGACAGCGCCATCAGGCCCAGGCCCCAGTGCAGCAGCGTCTGCTGCGAGAAACGGCCGATCAAGCGCAGGCCGACGAAGCTGGCAGCCATGATCAGCAGCGCGTTGGCGCCGAACAGGAGGCCGAAGACGGCCGGGCTGACGCCGCCGTCGGCGATCAGCACCTTGGGCGACAGCGTGACGTAGCCGAGTATCATGCCCAGCGCCGTGCAGCAGCAGGCGCCGTAGCGCAGCAATTCCGGATGGCGCAGCAGCTCGGCGCTGCCGGCGCGCTCGGCGCGCGGCGGGGCGGCGGGGCGCGTTTCCGGCATCTTCCACGCCAGCGCGGCGAAGGCCGCCAGCGCCAGCGCCGCCAGCAGCAGGAAACACGACGGCCAGCCGTACTGCCGGACCAGCACGCTGCCCAGCGTCGGCGCCATCGCCGGCACGATGCTGAGCATGCCGTTCAGCAGGCTGTAGCGGCGCGCGGCGGCGTTGCCGGAGAAGCAGTCGCGGATGATGGTGAACGCGCATACCGAGCTGGCGCTGGCGCCCAGCCCCTGCAGCACGCGGGCGAGCAGGAAGCCGCCCAGCGTGCCGCAATGGCCGGCCAGCAGGGAGGCGACGGCGTAGACCAGCAGGCCGCCCAGCGCCACCGGCCGGCGGCCGACGCGGTCGGCCAGCGGGCCGAACAGCAGCTGGCCCAGGCCCAGGCTGAACACGAAGGCGCCTATGCTGGCCGAGGCGTCGGCATGGAACTGGCTTTGCAGCATCGGCAGGGCCGGCAGATACAGATCAATGCCCAAGGGATTGAACAGAATCAGCAAAATGGCGGTGGCGGTGGCCGGATTGGCGTGGCGGGCGGCGGGGCTGGCTGGCGACATAGGAGGCGGCGGAAACGGTAAAAAGACAGTCATCTTATCAAAACCGTCGCTTGCAGTTCAATTTGCATAAAAATTAATTTCACTATGCTTTATGACATAAAAACAGCCGCCGGGCCTTGCCAAGCGACTACAATCGTTCACCAATTGCCAGCCGGCGCAAGGCATTGAATCTCCATCGCTTTCCACCGGACCAGCCCCCCGCGGCCACCGCGACCATGGTTGGCGCCGGGCCGCTCTGGTAACCTAGGCATCAGCCCAAGAACAAACGAGCAGCCTGATATGAGCACCAATGACAACAGAATCTACCTCGCGTCCGGCAGTCCACGCCGGCGCGAGATCCTGGAACAGCTGGGCCTTCATCTGGAACGCATTCACGCCGAAATCGACGAAACGGCGAGGCCGGGCGAGGAAGCCGTCGCCTATACCGAACGGCTGGCGCGCGAGAAGGCCGAGGCCGGCTGGCGCGTGGTTTCCTCCTGCGGCCTGCCGGAGCGGCCGCTGCTGGCCGCCGACACCACGGTGACGCAGGACGGCGAGATCTTCGGCAAGCCGGAGAACGCCGACGACGCCCGCCGCATGCTGCGCGCCTTCTCCGGTCGCCGCCATCAGGCGATCACCAGCGTGGCGCTGCGCCAGGGCGAGCGGCTGCTGCTCAAGACCTCGGTCACCGACGTTTGTTTCAAGACCCTGTCCGACGCCGAGATCGAACGCTACATCGCCAGCGGCGAGCCGTTCGACAAGGCCGGCGCCTACGGCATACAGGGCCGCGCCGGCGTGTTCGTCGAACGCATCGAGGGCAGCTACACCGGTGTGATGGGCCTGCCGGTACACGAAACCGCGTTGCTGCTGGCCGAATTCGGCTTCGAGCTGCCATAAGCCGGGGAGCGAACATGCTGCATCAATCGATCGCGCTGCCGCGCGACCTGCCGCGGCCGCAGGAACAGATATTGGTCAACATCACGCCGCAGGAAACCCGCGTCGCGGTGCTGGAAGAGGGCATTGTCCAGGAATTGCATGTCGAGCGCGCCGCCAGCCGCGGCATCGTCGGCAACATCTACCTGGGCCAGGTCAAGCGGGTGCTGCCCGGCATGCAGAGCGCCTTCATCGAGATCGGCCTGGAGCGCGCCGCCTTCCTGCACATCGCCGACGTGCTGGAACAGCGCCAGCACCCGACCGAGCCGCAACGGATAGAGAAGATGCTGTTCGAGGGCCAGACCGTCCTCGTCCAGGTGATCAAGGACCCGATCGGCACCAAGGGCGCGCGGCTGTCGACGCAGATCTCGCTGGCCGGCCGCTTCCTGGTGCACCTGCCGCAGGAAGAGCACATCGGCGTGTCGCAGAAGATAGAAAGCGACACCGAGCGCCACAGCCTGAAGGCGCGGCTGGAAAAGCTGCTGCCGGCCGGCAGCCCGAAGGGCTACATCATCCGCACCAGTGCCGAGACCGCGCGCGACGACGAGCTGGCCGCCGACATCGACTACCTCAGCAAGCTGTGGTCCGACATCCAGCAGAAATCGAAGACGCTGCCGGCGCAGAGCGTGCTGTACGAGGATCTGCCGCTGGCGGTGCGGGTGCTGCGCGACATGGTCAGCGGCTACACCGAAAAGGTGCTGGTGGACTCCAACGAGAACTACAGCCGGATGGTGGAATTCGCCGAGCAGTACGTGCAGATCGCCGTCGACAAGATAGAACGCTACGCCGGCGAGCGGCCGCTGTTCGAGATGCACGGCATCGAGACCGAGATAGACAAGGCGCTGGCGCGCCGCGTCAATCTGAAGTTCGGCGGCTACCTGATCATCGACCAGACCGAGGCGATGACGACGATAGACGTCAACACCGGCGGTTTCGTCGGCAACCGCAACTTCGACGAGACCATCTTCAAGACCAATCTGGAGGCGACCCAGGTGATCGCCCGCCAGTTGCGGCTGCGCAATCTGGGCGGCATCGTCATCGTCGACTTCATCGACATGGACAGCGACGAACATCAGGCGGCGGTGCTGGCCGAGCTGGCCAAGGCGATGGCGCGCGACCGCACCCGGGTGACGCTGAACGGCTTCACCAGCCTGGGCCTGGTCGAGATCACCCGCAAGCGCACACGCGAAAGCCTGGCCCACGTGCTGTGCGAGCCGTGTCCGACCTGCCAGGGCCGCGGCGAGATCAAGACGGCGCAGACGGTGTGCTACGAGGTCCAGCGCGAGATCGTCCGCGAGGCGCGGCAATACGACGCCAAGGGCTACCGCATCCTGGCCGCGCAGTCGGTGATAGACATGTTCCTCGACGAGGAGTCGCAGAGCCTGGCGATGCTGGTGGACTTCATCGGCAAGCCGGTGTCGTTGTCGGTGGAGGCCAGCTACACGCAGGAGCAGTTCGACGTGGTCCTGCTGTAGCCATTCGACTTATCCACAGCTTGCGGCCGGCGCGCGTTTTATCCACAACGCCGCCGGCCGCGCCGCTTCAGGCGTCGTAAGCCAGATTCGGCGCCAGATCGCGCTCGGCCTGTTCGATGCTGACGCCGCGCCGCTCGGCATAGCTCGTCACCTGGTCCTTCTCGACCTTGCCGACGCCGAAATAGCGCGAAGCCGGATGGCTGAAGTAGAAGCCGGACACCGCCGCTGTCGGCAGCATCGCGTAGCCCTCGGTCAGCGTCATGCCTATCGCCGGCGCGTCCAAGAGCTTGAACAGATCGGTCTTCACCGTGTGGTCCGGGCAGGCCGGGTAGCCGGGCGCCGGACGGACGCCGCGGTAGCACTCGTCTATCAGCGCCTCGTTGTCCAGATGCTCGTCGGCGGCATAGCCCCAGAACTCGCGCCGCACCCGCGCGTGCATCAGCTCGGCGAAGGCCTCGGCCAGACGGTCGGCCAGCGCCTTCAGCAGGATGGCCGAATAGTCGTCGTTGGCGTCCTCGAAACGCTTCACATGCGGCTCGATGCCGATGCCGGCGGTGACGGCGAAGGCGCCGATATAGTCGTCGACGCCGCTGTCCTTCGGCGCGACGTAGTCGGCCAGCGCCCAGTTGGCCTTGCCGTCCATCTTCGGCAGCTGCTGGCGCAAGCCCACCCAGCGCATCAGCGGCGCGCCGTCCTCGTTGCGGATTTCGATGTCGTCGTCGTCGACGCTGCTGGCCGGGAACAGGCCGATCACCGCGTTGGCGGCCAGCCAGTTCTCGTCGACGATCTGCTTCAGCATCAGCTGGGCGTCTTCATACAGCGCCCGCGCCGATTCGCCGACGATCTCGTCGTCGAGGATGCGCGGGAAGCGGCCAGCCAGCTCCCAGCTCTGGAAGAACGGCGTCCAGTCGATGTAGGCGGCGATCTCGGCCAGCGGATAGCGCTCGAAGCGGCGCACGCCCAGCCATTGCGGCTTGGGCGGAACGTAGTCGGCCCAGTCTATCTTCTCCTTGTTGACCCGCGCCGCCGCCAGGCTGACCACCTTGCGATTGGCCTTGTTGGCGTGGCCTTCGCGCGCGCGCTGCTGCTCGGCCAGGTTTTCGGCGACGAAACCGTCCTTCAAGGTGTCGGACAACAGATTGGAGCAGACGCCGACGGCGCGGCTGGCGTCCGGCACGTAGATCACCGGATGCCGGTAATGCGGCGCGATCTTCACCGCGGTGTGCACCTTGGATGTGGTGGCGCCGCCGATCAGCAAGGGAATGTCGAAACCCTGGCGCTGCATCTCCTTGGCGACGTGGCTCATCTCCTCCAGGCTGGGCGTGATCAGGCCGGACAGGCCGATGATGTCGGCCTTGTGCTCGACGGCGGCGTCGAGAATCTTCTGGCACGGCACCATCACGCCCAGATCGATCACCTGGTAGTTATTGCAGCGCAGCACCACGCCGACGATGTTCTTGCCTATGTCGTGCACGTCGCCCTTGACCGTGGCCATGATGATCACGCCCTTGGCCGGCGCGTCGGCCAGGCCCAGCCGTATCTTCTCCTCGTCGATGAACGGCTCCAGATGGGCGACGGCGGCCTTCATCACCCGCGCCGACTTCACCACCTGCGGCAAAAACATCTTGCCGGCGCCGAACAGGTCGCCGACGACGTTCATGCCGTCCATCAACGGGCCTTCGATCACGTGTATCGGCCGCGCCGACTTCAGCCGCACCTCCTCGGTATCCTCGACGATGAAGGTGGTGACGCCCTTGACCAGCGCGTGCTCCAGCCGCTTTTCCACCGGCCACTCACGCCAGGCCAGATCCTCGGTCTTCTTGTCGCCGGCGGCCTCGCCCTTGAACTTCTCGGCCAGCGCGATCAGGTGCTCGGTGGCGTCGCCACCATCCTTGGGATGGCGCATCAGCACCACGTCCTCGATCCGCCCGCGCAGTTCCGCGTCCACCTCGTCGTACACCTCCAGGGCGCCGGCGTTGACGATGCCCATCGTCATGCCGCGCTGGATCGCGTGGTAGAGGAAGACCGCGTGTATCGCCTCGCGCACCTTGTTGTTGCCGCGGAAGCTGAACGAGACGTTGGACACGCCGCCGGAAATCTTGGCGTGCGGCAGATGCTGCTTGATCCAGCCGGTGGCCTCGATGAAGTCCAGGCCGTAGCGGGCGTGCTCGTCGATGCCGGTGGCGACGGCGAAGATATTCGGGTCGAAGATGATGTCTTCCGGCGGGAAGCCCACCTCGTCGACCAGGATGCGGTAGCTCTTTTCGCAGATCTCGACCTTGCGCGCGTAATTGTCGGCCTGACCCTGCTCGTCGAAGGCCATCACGATCACCGCGGCGCCGTAGCGGCGCAGCAGCCGCGCCTGCTCGACGAATTTGTCCCGGCCTTCCTTCATCGAGATCGAGTTGACGATGCCCTTGCCCTGGATGCATTTCAGGCCGGCCTCGATCACCTCCCACTTGGACGAGTCGATCATGATCGGCACGCGGGCGATGTCCGGCTCGGACGCGATCAGGTTCAAAAAGCGCACCATCGCGGCGTGGGCGTCCAGCATGCCCTCGTCCATATTGATGTCGATGACCTGGGCGCCGTTCTCCACCTGCTGCCGCGCGACGTCCAGCGCCGTCGCGTAGTCGCCGTTCAGGATCAGCTTGGCGAAGGCGCGCGAGCCTGTGACGTTGGTGCGCTCGCCCACATTCACAAATAAATCGCCGTCGCCGATGTTGAACGGCTCCAGACCGGACAGCCGGCATTTCTTCTCGATATCGGGCAGCGCGCGCGGCGCGACGCCGGCCACGGCGCGGGCGATGGCGGCGATGTGCTCCGGCGTGGTGCCGCAACAGCCACCGACGATATTGATCAGCCCCGACTCCGCCCATTCCCGGACATATCCGCCCATCGCTTCCGGCTCCAGATCGTAGCCGCCGAAGGCGTTGGGCAGGCCGGCGTTGGCGTGCACGGAGACGTAGGTGGCCGACACCCGCGCCAACTCCTCGACATAAGGCCTGAGCAGGTCCGGACCCAGCGCGCAGTTCAGGCCGAAGCTGGCGGCGTCGGCGTGCGACAGCGAGTTGTAGAAGGCTTCCGTGGTCTGGCCGGTCAGCGTGCGGCCGGACTGGTCGGTGATGGTGCCGGAAATCATGATGGGCAGCCGCGGGGTATCCGGGCGCTCGTCAAAGTATTGATGGATGGCGAACACCGCGGCCTTGGCGTTCAGCGTGTCGAAGATCGTCTCGACCAGCAGCAGATCGGCGCCGCCGGCCACCAGGCCGTCTATCGCCTCGGTGTAGCTCTCCACCAGCTCGTCGAAGCTGACGTTGCGGTAGCCCGGGTCGTTGACATCTGGACTGATCGAACAGGTGCGGTTGGTCGGACCCAGCACGCCGGCGCAGAATCGGGGCTTGGCCGGATTCTTCGCCGTCTCGGCGACGCACAGCTCCTTGACCAGCCGCGCCGCTTCGCGGTTGATCTCCGACACCAGCGTCTCCATCCGGTAGTCGGCCATCGCGATCGACGTGGCGTTGAAGGTGTTGGTCTCGACGATGTCGGCGCCGGCGTCCAGATAGGCCTGGTGGATGCCGGCGATCACGTCGGGCCGGGTCAGCACCAGTAAGTCGTTGTTGCCTTTGACGTCGCACGGCCAGTCGGCGAAGCGCCGGCCGCGGTAATCGGCCTCGTCAAGCTGGTGGCGCTGGATCATCGTTCCCATCCCCCCGTCCAGGATCAGGATGTGTTGCGATAACTGCTGATAAACGGGATGAGGGAATGGCTTTGTCATGTCGCGCGCGCTTACTTTTGTCTAAAACGGTATCAACAACAAGGGCTATAGTGCCCAATCATCTTAACACCGGCATCCTGGCTATCCGATGCCCGGCCATAGAATAAAGAGAGAGAGTCGATATGGCCCTTTTGCATAAAAAATGCATAGGCTTCTTATTGCTGATGGCGACGGCCGCGTCTCAAGCCGCCGCCCTGCGCATCGGCGTCGCCGACACCGACGCCCCGCCGATCGCCGTGCTGTCCGAGGACGGCAATACCCTGAACGGCGGCCTGGCTCGCGACCTGGGCCTGCTGCTGGCCGACGAGATGGGCATGAAACCGCAGTTCCTGCTGCTGGCGCGGCGCCGGGTCGAACCCAGTATCGAAACCGGCAAGGTAGACCTGATCTGCAACGCCAATCCGGACTGGTTCGCCAATTCCGCCCGCCTCAACTGGAGCCATGAAATCTATCCGCTGACCGAACGCGTGCTGTCGCTGAAGGGGCTGCCGCCGATACGTCAGCCGGACGACCTGGCCGGCAAGCATATCGGCACGCTGCATGGCTATCATTACCCGTCGCTGGAATACCTGTGGTCCAGCAACCGCAGCGAGCGGCAGACCGAGGCCCGTTTCGACCTGATGTTCAAGTCGCTGGAGAAACGGCTCAGCGACGTCGCCATCGTCACCGAGCTGACCTATGTCTGGTGGGCGCGCGGCCACGCCCAGGAAGCGTCCAGCTTCAAGGTGCACCCGCTGGTGGTGTCGTCGCAGCCGACCATGTGCGCGCTATCGCCGCAGTCGCCGGTCAAGCTCGACCAGCTGAACCACGCGATAGACCGCCTGCACAAGAACGGCCGGCTGAAGACGATGATGTCGCGCTACCAGTTGCAGGAGTAACGCCGCCAAAACGGGACGGGACGCATGCTAAAATGGCGTTTTTGCAGTGGAAAAGCGTCCCGTCATGAGCGATCTGTTAGCCGGTCTGAATCCCGAACAACTGCGCGCGGTCACCTGGCCGGCCAAGAGCGCGCTGGTGCTGGCCGGCGCCGGCAGCGGCAAGACGCGGGTGCTGACCACCCGCATCGCCTGGCTGTTGTCCACCAGCCAGACCTCGCCGGCGGGCTTGCTGGCGGTGACCTTCACCAACAAGGCCGCGCGCGAGATGCAGACCCGGCTGTCGGCCCAGGTGCCGGTCAATGTCCGCACGATGTGGATAGGCACCTTCCACGGCCTGTGCAACCGCTTCCTGCGCATACACTATCGCGACGCCGGCCTGCCGCAGACCTTCCAGATCCTCGATTCCGCCGACCAGCAGGCGGCGATCAAGCGGCTGCTGAAAAGCCTGGAACTGTCGGACGAGAAATACCCGCCGCGCGCGGTGCAGAGCTTCATCAACGGCAACAAGGAAGCCGGCGTGCGCGCCGAGGCGCTGCCGCCGGCGCTGAATCCGTACGAGGCCAAGCTGGTTGAGCTGTACGCCGCCTACGACGCCCAGTGCCGCCGCGAAGGCGTGGTCGACTTCGCCGAGCTGCTGCTCAGAAGCTACGAGCTCCTGTCGCGCAACGAGGCGCTGCGCGCTCATTACAGCGGCCGCTTCGCCCACATCCTGGTCGACGAGTTCCAGGACACCAACCGGCTGCAATACGCGTGGCTGAAACTGTTGGCCGGCGAGCACGGCGCGCTGTTCGCCGTCGGCGACGACGATCAGAGCATCTACGCTTTCCGCGGCGCCGAGGTCGGCAATATGCGCGCGCTGCTATCCGACTTCCAGGTGGCCGAACCGGTGCGGCTGGAGCAGAACTACCGCTCGATGGGCCACATCCTGAACGCCGCCAACGCGCTGATCGAGAAGAACGACGGCCGTCTCGGCAAGAATTTGTGGACCGACGCCGGTGACGGCGAAAAAATCCGCTTCTTCCAGGCCGGCAGCGACGGCGAGGAGGCCGAGTTCATCGTCGACGAGGCCAAGAGTCTGCACCGCGAAGGGCTGGCGCTGTCCGACATGGCCGTGCTGTACCGCTCCAACGCCCAGTCTCGGCTGCTGGAACACGTGCTGGTCAACGCCCAGATTCCGTACCGCATCTACGGCGGCCTGCGCTTCTTCGAACGGCAGGAGATCAAGCACGCGCTGGCCTATCTGCGGCTGGTTGCCAATCCGGACGACGACAACGCGCTGCTCAGAGTGATCAATGTGCCGGCGCGCGGCATAGGCGCGCGCAGCGTCGAGGGCCTGCAGGCCGTCGGCCGCGAGCAGGGCATCTCGCTGTGGCAGGCCGCCTGCGGCGCCGGCAGCGGCCGCACCGCCGCCAAGATAGGCGAATTCGTGCTGCTGATAGAGCGGATGCGCGAGCAGAGCCGCGACTTCAGCCTGGCCGAAACCATCAGCCTGGTCATAGACCGCAGCGGCCTGCGCGACATGTACGAACAGGACAAGAAGGACGGCGAGGAGCGGCTGGCCAACCTCGACGAACTGATCAACGCCGCCGCCAGCTTCATGCCGGACCAGCCGGAGCAGGCGCTGACCGAATTCCTGTCCGCCGCCAGCCTGGAGGCCGGCGAGCACCAGGCCGACGCCGGCAGCGACGCGCTGCAGCTGATGACGGTGCACGCCGCCAAGGGCCTGGAGTTTGACGCCGTCTTCGTCAGCGGCCTGGAAGAAGGCCTGTTCCCGCACGAGAACAGCGTGATGGACGGCAAGGGCCTGCAGGAAGAGCGTCGGCTGATGTATGTGGCGATCACCCGCGCCCGCAAGCGGCTCTATCTGTCCAGCGCGCAAAGCCGGATGCTGCACGGCCAGAGCCGCTACCCGATACCGTCGCGCTTCATCGACGAGATTCCGGCGGAACTGATCCATTCTCTGTCTGCTACAGTGAAAACACCCGCCGCGCCGGCGGCTAGACAGTCGGCCGCGATGCCGCGCCGCCAGGCCGACAACGACTACGGCCTGCGCATCGGCCAGTCGGTCAGCCACGCCAAGTTCGGCGTCGGGGTGGTGATCAACGCCGAAGGCGGCGGCGCGGACGTGCGGCTGCAGATCAATTTCGCCGAACACGGCGTGAAGTGGCTGGATCTGCGCTACGCCAAGCTGACGCCGGCCTGAACCGCTCCGGGAGCGGGGACGGCGCTTCCATTCGACTGACACAGGACCATGCCGCGAGCATAGCGACATCCGATGAGCGAATCCCCGACCCAACCGTCCACGGCGCCGGAACCGGTGCACCATGTGCGTTCGGCGCCGCCGCGCAACGGCTACGAAGACCCGTACGCCAAACGGCTGTTCCTGATCATAGACAGCCTGCCGCAGATGCAGCGCGCGCTGGCGATGACGCTGTCGTCGTTCGGCGCCAACACCGTCGAGTTCGCCAGCAAGCCCAGCGACGCGCTGGCCAAGATGGCCAAGTACGATTTCGACGTGGTGCTGTGCGACTACGACCTCGGCAACGGCTACGACGGCCTCTATCTGTTCGAGGAAGTCCGCGAGCGCAATCTGCTGAAGCAATCCTGCGTCTTCATGATCGTCACCGGCGAGCGCCGCTCGCAGCGGGTGATCTCGGCCGCCGAGCTGGTGCCGGACGACTACCTGTTGAAACCGTTCACCGGCGAGGTGCTGCGGGCGCGGCTGGAGCGGGCGATGCGCAAGCGCGACGCGCTGCGCCTGGTCGACGAGAGCGTGCTGCGCCACGAATACCTGACCGCGATCGACACCTGCAGCCGCAAGATCGCCGAAGACAACGAATTCGCCATCGACTTCATGCGGCTCAAGGGCTCGCTGTCGCTGAAGATCAACGATTACGACACCGCGCGCGAAGCCTATATGCAGGTGCTGCGGCTCAAGCCAGCCACCTGGGCCAAGATGGGCCTGGCCAAGTCGCTGGCCGGCCTGAAATCGCCGGACGAGGCGCGGATGCTGTTCGAGGCGGTGCTGGCCGACAACAACCAGGTGATGGAAGCCTACGACTGGCTGGCCCGGCTCTACCGCGGCAGCCATGACCTGGACCGCGCCCAGGACACGCTGCAGACCGCCACCGAAATGTCGCCGGTGGTGTTCCGCCGCCAGCAGCAGCTGGCCGAGGTGGCGGTGCTCAACGGCGACCTGGCCACCGCCGAGACCGCCTGCCAGCAGACGCTGGACATCGCCAAATACACCTGGCATCGCAGCCCCACCCACTACGCCGCGTTGCTGCGGGTACAGCTGGCGCGCGGCGACAGCGGCAACGCCGGCCGCACGCTGGCCAATCTGCGCCACGACTACCGCTACAACGAGGAGGGCGAATGGCTGGCCGGCGTGATGGACAGCCAGCTGCAGGCCAAGAACGGCAATGGCGACAAGGCCCGCGAGTTGCTGGAGGCCGCCGGCGAGCGCTTCAAGCAGCTCGCCCCGAAGCTGAACGAGGAGTCCCAGATGGAATACGCCCGCGCCTGCTACCGGCAAGGGCGCGATCAGCAGGGCAATGCGGTGATGGAATACCTGGTGCGCAACCATCACGACGACGAGGACATGCTGGCCCGCTTCGGCGACATGTTCGAGGAAATCGGCCTAGCCGAGGCCGGCCGCCAACTGATCTCCCAGAACGTCAAATCGGTGCTGGAGCTGAACAACCAGGCGGTGCGCGAAGCGCAGACCGGCGCCTTCGACGCCGCGATCGAACGCTTCATCAAGGCGCTGGAGGAAATGCCGCACAATGTGCAGATCATGCTGAACCTGATCAATGCGGTATTGGCCTACGTCAGCCAGCATGGCTGGCACGAGAGCCATATGCGCCGCGCCTACGAGCTACTGGCCAAAGTGCGGGAAATCGCGCCGGCCAACAACAAATTCCAGAAAATCCTGCAATCATGGCGCGCGCTGGTCGACAAGATGGACAAGCGACAATGGACGCTGTAAGCGAACTGCGGGTGGTGGTGGTGGACGACGAGATGCTGGCGCGCGAGCGGCTGCGCCAGCTGCTGGCCGACAACGGCGTCGGCCAGGTGCAATGCCTGGAGGACGGCCAGGCCGCGCTGGACTGGCTGGCCCGCCATCCGGCCGACGTGGTGGTGCTGGACATCTCGATGCCCGGCCTCGACGGCATCGAGGTGGCCAGACTGCTGCGGCGGCAGCCGTTGTCGCCGCAACTGATCTTCAGCACCGCGCACGACCACTTCGCGGTGGAGGCCTTCGAGCTGGACGCCGCCGACTACCTGCTGAAGCCGGTGCGGCGCGAACGGCTGGCCGAAGCGCTGCGGCGGGCGCTGACGCGCTGCGGCAACCAGGCCTCGATGCCCGGCTTCACCGTGCGCCAGCGCGGCCGCTTGTTGAACGTGCCGTTCAGCGAGGCGCGCTATCTGAAGGCCGAGCTCAAATACGTCACGCTGGTCAGCCGCGACGGCGAATATTTGCTGGACGACGCGCTGGTGGCGCTGGAGCAGCGCCTCGGCGACGCGGTGCTGCGCATCCACCGCAACTGCCTGGTGATGCGCCACGCGGTGCAGGAGTTGCGCCGCAGCGGCAACGGCGGCGACGAGCAATGGGTGGTCAGGCTGCGCGACATCGCCGAACCGCTGCCGATAAGCCGTCGTCAAATCCACGCAATTAAGGCCGCATTAGCCGCCGCGCCTACGTTACGTACTATTACTTAATTCGATCTTTCGCCGATTTATTGCTAAAAAATAGGCACCCGTTCTTATAGAATCAGTCATTGCCGAATATATGTCGATGGTTTTAACATGCAAGCAAGACTGGTTTATGCTGGATGCATAGCGCTATGGCTGATACTGAGCGCGCTGGCGGCGCTGTCCATCGCCAGCCGCTCGCTGCTGGGCGCGGAACAGCAATTCAACAACCAGTTGCAGCAATTGACCGAACAGCTGAAACAGCGGCTGCTCACCAATGAAACCATACTCGACAGCTACGCCACTTTCAGCGCGCTCGACCACCGCAACGAAACCCGCCGCAAACACCCGTTCGTCACGCAACTGCTGCGCCGCTATCCGCAAATCGTCGCGCTGGCCCACATCGAGCGGGTGCCGCCGGCCCGGCTGAACGGCTTCAACCGCCAGCTGCAACGCGAGTACGGCGCCGACCATCGGCTGCGCCCGTTCGGCGCGCGGCAAGCCGACGCCGCGCCGCCGCCGCAAACCGAATACTTCCCGCTGATGTTCGCCGAACCGCAATCGCAGGCCAATCTGCAATTGGTCGGCATGGACGCCTGGCAGCAGCCGCAATTGCGCGAGGCGCTGCAAGACAGCCTGAACAGCGGCCGCACCACCTTGTCGCGTCAGTTGCGGCTGCCGCAGGGCGATCCCGGCTACGCGCTGCTGCGCAGCATAGACAACCATGCCGCCGACAAGCCGCCGGATCTGCAGCCCCGGCACTTCGCGCTGCTGTTCATCCGCGCCGACTCGCTGCTGCCGGCCGACCCTCCACTGCCGGCCGGCATGGAGGTCTCGATCCGTCACCGCGACGATAGTTCGCGGACCGCGAGCGGCCAGCCGCTGCGCCTGGACGGCGCGCAGGCCGGCATGCTGGAGCGGCTGCTGTTCCCGCGGCTGGAAACCAGCCAGTTGCTCGGCGGCGGCAACCAGCCATTGCGCTTCACCCTGAGCTGGCAGCAGGGCTGGGGGCAGATCGGCATGCTGGAATGGGCGGTGTGGCTGCTGCTGACGCTGCTGCTGGCGATAGGCATGGGGCTGGCCGGCTACGGCTTCGTGCGCAGCAGCAACAACCGCCGCCAGCGCGAAAACCAGTTGTTTCACCTGGCCAACCACGACCGGCTGACCGGGCTGGCCAACCGCAATCTGTTCTATGACCGGCTGCAGCACGCGATCAGCCGCGTCGACCGCAGCGGCAAACGGCTCGGCCTGCTGTTTCTCGACCTCGACCGCTTCAAGCCGGTCAACGACACCTACGGCCACGTCGTCGGCGACCGGGTGCTGCAACTGATCGCCGCCCGCATCCAGGACGTGATACGCGACGAGGACACCGTCGCCCGCATCGGCGGCGACGAATTCGTGATCCTGATGGAAGACATCGAGTCCAACCGCGAGGCCGACAAGGTAGTGGCGCGGCTGAAACAGGCGATCCAGATGCCGTACCAGGTCGACAACCACCGCATCCTGGTCGGCGTCAGCATCGGCACCGCCTACTATCCGGAGGACGGCCTGCTGATAGACGAGCTGCTGGCGGTGGCGGACCGCAAGATGTACGGCAACAAGCAGTCCCCCAGCCGCCACGCCGAAACCGTGGACTGAGGCTCAGGCCGGCACGCGCACCGGTCCGCGGCTCAGATCGGCCAGCGACTGGCAGACCTGCAGCCAGTCGGTCAAACTGCGCACGCCCTGCAGGATGATGCGCGCCAGCGCATCGTTGCATACCGCCGGGCCGAACTGCATCAACATCTCGTGCAAGGCGAAACGCAAGGTGTGGCTGCCCTGCATCAGCGCGTCGACTTCCTCGTGCACGTCGCCGCAGGCGCGCATGCCGCCCCTCTCGTCCCATTGCACCTGGTGGCGGGGGCAGAAGCCGGAACGGATCAGCGCGGTGTCGCTGTCGATATCGCGGGCGAACAGCAGCGCGCTGTGCTGCAGATAGCCGCAGGCGACGATCAGGCTCTCCAGCGAATGCGGCGCGACGCTGGGGCCGGCCGCGGGAATCGTGGTCATGAAATCTCTCCTCTGTTAGAGCCTGTTCAAAGTCTTTGCAGGCTCTTATTGTCTTTACGTTCATTTGAGCATCGGCCGGCCGGTCATGACAATGGCGGAAATGCGCGAACGAACGCTTTTACCCGATATTTACAAGCAAAACAGCTATTACGGCAAACTGACAATGGCCGCGCCGAGTCGTACCATCTGGATATTTCCCCATCGGCGCCCGAGCATGCATATCGTCTATCTCCACGGCTTCAATTCCGGCCCGCAGTCGCTGAAGGCCGGCGAAACCGCCGCCTGGCTGCGGCAACACGCGCCGGACATCGGCCTGTCCTGCCCGCGGCTGTCGCCGCATCCGGCCGAAGCGATCGCCCAGGCCTCGGCGCTGCTGGACGCGCTGCCGGCCGACACGCTGCTGATAGGCAGCTCGCTGGGCGGCTTCTACGCCACCCATCTGGCCCAGCGCTACGCGCTGCCGGCGGCGCTGATCAATCCGGCGGTGCGGCCCGACCGCGATCTGGCGCGCTTCGCCGGCGAGCAGACCAATCCGTACACCGGCGAGGTCTACACGCTGGGAGACGCCGACTTGCGGGCCTTGCAGGCGCAACGGGTGGAAAAACCGGACACCGGACGCTACTGGCTGCTGCTGGGCAGCCGGGACGAGACGCTGGACTGGCGCGAGGCCGCGGTGCATTACCGCCACAGCCGACAGACTGTACTCAATGGAGACGACCACAGACTGAACAACTGGCCCAAGGTATTGCCCGAAGTCGTGGCCTGGGGACGCCGTCAACTGTCCAGCCGGACTTGACGGCCCGTCGAGCGCGCCGGCCTTGCCGCCGGCATGGCGCCGGCGCAGACTGGGCCCTTCCCTTCGCGAGGCATGCGCCATGAACCAGATCATCGTCTTTTCCGAAACCGGCGGTCCCGAGGTGCTCAGGCTGGAGCGCGCCGACATCGGACCGCCCGGCCCTGGCCAGGCGCGGGTGCGCCACAGCGCCATCGGCGTCAACTTCATCGACACCTACCAACGCAGCGGCCTGTATCCGCTGCCGCTGCCCAGCGGGCTCGGCTGCGAGGCGGCCGGCGTCGTGGAGGCGGTCGGCGCCGGCGTCGATGGACTGAAGCCGGGCGACCGCGTCGCCTACGCCGGCGGCCCGCTCGGCGCCTATGCCAGCGAGCGGCTGATAGCCGCCGAGCACCTGGTCAAGCTGCCGGACGGCATCGCCGACGAGACCGCCGCCTGCGCGATGCTGCAGGGCATGACCGTCGAGTATTTGGTGCAGCGCACCTTTCCGGTTCGGGCTGGACAGACGGTGCTGTGGCACGCCGCCGCCGGCGGCGTCGGCCAGATCGCGCTGCAATGGCTGGCGGCGATGGGGGTCGAGGTGATCGCCACCGTCGGCTCGGAGGCCAAGGCCGAGATCGCGCGCCGGCTCGGCGCCGCCCACGTGATCCTGTATCGCGACGAGAACGTCGCCGAGCGGGTGCGGGAGATCACCGGCGGCACCGGCGTGCCGGTGGTGTTCGATTCGGTCGGCAAGGACACCTTCACGGCGTCGCTGGACAGCCTGGCGCCGCGCGGCATGCTGGTATCGTTCGGCAACGCCTCCGGGCCGGTGCCGGCGCTGGCGCCGTTGGAACTGACCCGCCGCGGCTCGCTGTTCCTGACCCGTCCCAAGCTTGGCGACTACATCGCCAGCCGCGCCGAGCTGGAAGCGTCGGCGGCGGCGCTGTTCGACCGGCTGCGGGACGGCACGATCAAGCTGGAACCGTCGCACCGCTATCCACTGGCCGAGGCGGCCCAGGCCCATCGCGACCTGGAAGCGCGCCGCACGACCGGCTCGGTGATTCTGCTGCCTTGAGGTGCGTCGCACCATTGGGCAAGCGCTAGGCAACCTCGATGGCGGTGCGTCGCCCTATCGGGTGACGCACCCTACGCAACCCACCCAAAATCGCTCCCAAAACCAGGTAGGGTGCGTCACCCCGAAGGGGCGACGCACCGCTGGGCGACGCACCGTTGGATAACACACCGTTGCGCTTACTCCACCAACGGCAGCGGCCACTGGCAGCCGCCGGCCGCGCGGCGGCGCGGACGGTCGCAGGCGGCATCGTCGGCCGCGCAGGGCGCCTGGGGGCGCGCGCAGTCCGCGGGCGGCAGGCGCTCGTCCAGACATTGCCGCCGGGCGGCGCCCAACATGCCTTCGCACGAGGCCTGCGCCGCCAGCAACGCTTCGCAGCGCCGGGCATCGCGCTGGCGCTGGCAATTCAACGGAGGAGTGTAGTAGGCGAGGCAGGCGCGGCGGCGCGGCTCGGCCAGGTCCTGGCAGCTGCGCAAGCCCTGACGATGGATCTGGCAGCGCTGCGGCGCGACGGCGCGTCCGCAATCGTCGTCGACTTGCGCCGCCGCCATGCCGGCCAGGCAGGACAACCACAGACCGACTCCGGCCCGCACGCAATCCCCCCACCTGGTTTTCCGCTGATGCTTCATCGCTGCGCCCTTTTCCGAGGGAAGGCGGCCCGGGGCCGCTGACAAAACGCCGCGCGGCGGCTGGATTGGGGCGCGCCGGCGCAGACCGTGCAATCGGGGCAGGGAAGCGGCGACGGTTCTTATTCGGACGGGTTCTGTTCCTGCTCCTGCCGGCGTTTATCCTGCCAAAAATTCGGCTTGCTGGGTACTGTCCGCGCGTGTCCATCGGGCGATGGCGGCAGCAGCCGGGACTGGTGCTTGACCGGATCGAAGCCCAGATCGCCGTTGCGCTCGGCCTCGCGCATCCTCAGATTGCGCAGCCGGCGGTGTTCCGCACACCCGGGATCGGCCTGGCACGCCTGCGGCGCGGGACCGGCATGGGGCCAGCTGCGGCCGCCTCCGGACGCCCGCGCCAACACCGCCTGTTGCGCCAACAGGCAGCCGCACGCCAGAATGATCAGGTATCGCTTCATATCGACATTTTATCCTGTCCGAGACAAACCGGGCCATCGCCGCGGGGAACGACGCGACCCACCGCCGGAAAAGCCCGTGCCGGCAAGCGCGGTTCCGGATTGCCCATCGGGTGGCGCGCCGCTTGCGGCGCGCAATGATAAGAGCATGAAAGTACAGGGAAGCCGATGAAAGATTTGACTTTTTCCAGACAAGCGGCAGGCTTTCCCCTAGCATCTGCTTCAGCTTAAGCGCAAGCATTTGCTCAGACGTCAGCGCCGGCAGCACAATTGTTAACGACTGTATCGCGACGCATCGGCTTAACATCTGTAAAAACAAGGTCGGCCAAAGCGCGCGCACCGGCGCTAAGCTGGCAACCGGAACACTGAGGAAACCCACATGGAACACAACAAAATCCTGGTCGTGGACGACGATGCCAAGCTGCGCGAACTGCTGACCCGTTACCTGACCCAGCAAGGTTACAGCGTGGAAACCCTGCCCGACCCGAA
This sequence comes from Chromobacterium sp. ATCC 53434, assembly GCF_002848345.1. Classification (NCBI taxonomy): domain Bacteria; kingdom Pseudomonadati; phylum Pseudomonadota; class Betaproteobacteria; order Neisseriales; family Chromobacteriaceae; genus Chromobacterium; species Chromobacterium sp. ATCC 53434. The sequence goes on from NZ_CP025429.1 coordinate 4,694,584, forward strand.
AGACCTCGATCGCAAGCTGGCGCGCAACCGCCCGGACCTGATCGTGCTGGACGTGATGATGCCGGGCGAGGACGGCCTGGCCGTGGTGCGCCGGCTGCGCGCCCAGGGCGAGACGCTGCCAGTAATCATGCTGACCGCCCGCGGCGAGGACATAGACCGCATCCTCGGTCTGGAAATGGGCGCCGACGACTATCTTCCCAAGCCGTTCAATCCGCGCGAACTGACCGCCCGCATCCAGTCCGTGCTGCGCCGCCACCACACGACGCCGGCGCTGGCCGCCCAGCACAATGCCGACGACGTGGTCGAGTTCGGCGAGTTCGCGCTGAACCTCGGCCAGCGCGAGCTGCGCCGCAGCGGCCTGCCCATCGCGCTGACCAGCGCCGAATTCGCCGTGCTGTCGGTGCTGGTCAGCCACCCGCGCCGGCCGCTGACCCGCGAACAGCTGATGGAACTGGCGCTGGGCAAGAGCAACGGCGAATCGCTGGACCGCAGCATAGACGTCCACATCTCGCGGCTGCGCAAGGCGCTGGAAAACGGCGACAGCCAGCTGCGCTACATTCAAACCGTGTGGGGCTACGGCTACGTCTTCGTGCCGGACGGCTCGCCGAGGGAGTAAGCCTTGCTGCGCAAGTTGTTGGGCTCGCTGTTCTTCCGGCTGGCGCTGCTGGTGGTGACCGTGGTGATCACCACCCAGTTTTTCTCGTTCTGGATGGCCTCCAACGAACGGCACAAGCTGCTGGAACGCCAGCTGTACATCCAGGTGCTGGACACGCTGTCCTACCTGGAAGACTCGATGACGGGCATGAGCAACGAGGAGCGGCAGGCCTTCCTCGACAATTACAACCGTCCCGGTCTGCCCAGCCTGCTGCCGTTCAACGCCGACCAGGGCCAGACTTTCGCCGACGATCTGCCCAAGATAGGCAGCATGCTGGCGCAGCGGCTGTCGCACGATCTGAACGAGCCTATCCAGGCCCATTATGCGCGCCGCGAGGACCACAGCGAGCTGTGGGTGCATGTGCACGTGCTGGACCAGCCGTACTGGCTGGTGATTCCGTTCGGCCGCTACCGCGACCGCTGGATCAATCCGTTGCTGCAGGCGTCCTTGCTGGCGGCGCTGTTCGCGACGCTGCTGGCCTCGCTGGTCGCCTGGCGCATCACCAGGCCGATCAGCCGGGTGGTGCAGGCCAGCCGCGAACTGGCCGGCGGCTCGATGCCGCAAACGATTCCGGAAACCGGTCCGCGCGAAGTTCAGCTGTTGGCGCACAACTTCAACAGCATGGCCCTGGCGCTGGACAATGCCGCGCGCGAGCGCCGGCTGATGCTGGCCGGCCTGTCGCACGACCTGCGCACGCCGCTGACCCGGCTGAAGCTGACGCTGGAAATGCAGGAAGCCAGCACCGACCAGCACGACATGCTGTCCGACATCGACGAGCTGTCGCGCATCGTGCGCCAGTTCATCGATTTCGCCCGCGCCGAGGAAACCAGCCGCCTGGAACCGGTGGCGCTGGCCGATCTGGCCGGCAGCGTCGTGGCCCGCTTCCGCCGCGAGGACATGGACGTGCGGCTGGACATCCGCAGCGAGGTCGAATTGCAGGCCGACGCGCTGGCGCTGGAGCGCCTGCTGAGCAATCTGCTGGAAAACGCCCGCCGTTACGGCCGGCCGCCGGTCATCGTCCGGGTGGAGCGGCTGGAGAGCGAGATCGCGCTCAGCGTCATCGACCACGGCGCCGGCATTCCCGCCGCGCTGCGCGAATCGGCGCTGGCGCCGTTCGAACGCCTGGCCGAGCACCGCGGCACCGACGGCGGCAGCGGTCTCGGCCTGGCCATCGTCGCCCGCATCGTCAAGCAGCACGACGGCAAGCTGGAGCTGGCCGACGAGGACGGCGGCTTCAAGGTGGCCATCCATCTGCCGACCTCCTGAGCGGTCCCATCAGCGGAAACGCAACATCAGCCACAGGCCGGCCAGGCTCAACGCCATGCCGGCCACCCGCCCCGGCGACGGCTGTTCGTGAAACAGCCACCACCCCAGCGGCAGCAACATGGCCGTGCTCAGCACATTGGAACTGAAACCGGCGTAACCCAGGTTCCAGCCGGTGCGGTAGGCTAGCAAATACCCGATTTCAACGCCCACAATCCCCAGCGCCACCCCCAGACTGCTCCAGTTCAGCGCCGCCACCCCGCGCTGCCCCGCCGGCAGCCACCACATCCCGACCAGGCACATCGCCAGCGCCAAGGCGTAGCTGACCGCCAGTGAAAAGAACGGATTAATCGCCGCCGGCACCTGCTTGATCGACAAGTGATACAACACCGAGCCGGCTACCGTCAGCAACAAGGCCACTGCAAACATCGCGCCACTCCATGCTAATACGTAGTATTCCGATGCTAAGCAAACAGCCCGCTTATAGGTAGACTGCAAATCCAGGCAATCGTTATAGGTTTTCATTATGACCAGAGACCTCGACACCGCGCTGTTGCGGGCGCTGGCGGCGGTGGCTCGCCACGGCAGCATCAACCGCGCCGCCGCCGAGCTGGGCCACAGCCAGCCGGCGCTGAGCCTGCAGTTGCGCAAGCTGGAACAGCACTGCGGCCAGACGCTGCTGCTGCGGTCCACCCGCGGCGTCAACCTCACCGCCGCCGGCCGCGCGCTGCTCCCCTTCGCCGAGCGCATCGTCAGCCTGGCGGAACAGATGCTGCCGGCCGAGGCCGCCATCGCCGCGGCGCCGTGCCGGGTAGGCCTGATCGAAGACGTGGTCAGCCGCCACCTGCCGCAGGTGCTGGCCGATTTTTCCCGCACCCATACCCAGCTGGGCCTGGAGGTCAGGGTGGAGCCGGGACGGGAGTTGAGCGCCGCTTACCGCGCCGGCGAGCTTGACCTGCTGATCGCCAATCCGCGGCTGTGCGGCCTGGAAGAACAGCCGCTGTGGTCGCTGTCCTGCGCGCTGCCGTGGTTGGCGGCTGGAGGAGCATGGCCGGACGGCGCCGAACTGCCGCTGGTGCTGTTCACCGCGCCGTGCAGCTGGCGCAACGCGATGCTGCAGGCGCTGGAATTGGCGGGCCAGCGCTATCGGGTGGTATTCGAGAGCTCCAGCCTGCTGGCGGTGCAAGCGGCGCTGGAAGCGGGGCTGGGCGTCGGCGCGCTGCTGCCGGACGCCGCGGGCGACAAACTGCGGCCCCTGCCGTCCGGCCGGCTGCCGGACTTGCCCGCGGTGCCGCTGGCCCTGTATCGCCGTACAGAACGGGCGGAAAATCGGGGACTGGAGCTGCTGAGCCGGCTGTTTTTCCGCGAATTGAGCCGCCTGGCCGCTTAGCGCCTGGCGTTCAACAACAGCACCCCGCCCAGGATCAGCGCCGCGCCGGCCAGCATCGCCGCGCTGACCGCCTCGCCGAGAAACAGCGCGCCCCACAACACGCCGAACACCGGCACCAGATAAGTGACGCCGCTGGCCCCGGTTGCGCCCAGGCGGTCTATCAAGCGATAGAAGATCAGATAGGCCAGCGCGGTGCACAACAGCGCCAGCAAGGCCACCGCCAGCCAGGCGCGCGCCGGCGCCGGCGACGCCGGCCAGTTCCACCAGGCCAGGGGCAGCAGCAATAGCGCGCCGCTGGCCAGACCGCCGCAGGCGGTGAGCAAGGACGGCATTCCCGGCAGCCAGCGGCGGGTCATATGTCCGGCCCAGCCGTAACAGGCGGTGGCGCCCAGCATCGCCAGCACAGGCGCCAGCGCGGCCGCGTCGAAGCGGGCGCCGCGCCCCAGCAGCAGCGCCGCGACGCCGGCCAGTCCCAGGGCCAGACCGGCCAGGCGCCGCGCGCCGGGTCTCTCTCCGGCCAGCGGCCAGGCCCACAGCGCCGTCATCAGCGGCGTGGTGGCGTTCAGCACCGAGGCCATGCCGGCCGACAGCGACAACTGGGCCCAGGCGATCAGGCAGAACGGCAAGGCGGTCAAAAACACGCCGACCACGGCGATAGCCCGCCAGCGGGCGCGCCACAACGGCAACAGGCCGCGCCAGCACAGCAGCGGCAGCAACAGGCAGGCGGCCAGCCCCACCCTCAGCGCGATCAGCGGCAGGGGGCCGAAGGCCGGCGCGGCGATGCGCATGAACAGGAAGGAGCCGCCCCACAAGGCCGCCAGCAACAGCAACGGCGCGAACTCGCGCCTCACGCCGCCACCTCGCCGGCCGCCGCCAGCCGCGCGCTCTCCCAGCCTATCAGGTCCAGTTTGCGCTCCTCGCCCCAGCGATAACCGCCCAGCGCGCCCTCGGCGCGTATCACCCGGTGGCATGGAATCAGCCAGGCCACCGGATTGGCGCCCACCGCGTTGCCGACCGCCCGCGCCGCGCCCGGCCGGCCCAGCCGTTCCGCCAGCTGGCGATAGCTGAGCAAGCCGCCGTAGGGCACGGCCAGCAGCGCCCGCCACACCTGAATCTGGAAATTGCTGCCCTGCACCCTGAGCGCCAGCGGCGGACCGTCCGCCTCGGCCAAGGGATCGAACAGGCGGCCGCACAATTCCCGTCCCTGGCCGGCGACGTGGCGCAGCGCGGCGCGCGGCCATCGCGCCCGCAACCAGGCCTCGGCCTCCGCCTCGTCCGCCAGGAATTGCAGCGCGCACACCCCGCGCGCGGTTCTCGCCAGCAGCGCCGGGCCGAAGCGACTGGCTTCGACGCTCCACACGATGTCCAGCCCGGCGCCGCCCTGCTGGTATTCGCCCGGCGTCATCGCCTCCAGCGTGACGAACAGATCGTGCAGCCGGCTGGCGCCGGACAGGCCCAGTTCGTGCGACAGGGACAACACCGGCGCGCCGGCCGCCAGCCGCGTCTTGGCCGCCTCGCAGGTCAGCTGCTGGATGAAGCGCTTCGGACTGACGCCGGCCCAGCGGCTGAACAGCCGCTGCAGCCGCGATTCCGACAGGTAGAGCGCGGCGGCCAGATCGGCCAGCTGCGGCTGGTCGCCGGCATGGGAAACCAGATAGCGTATCGCGTCGCGAACGCGGGTGTAATCGCGACCGTTCTCCGCGTCGTCAAGCAGGGCGACGTTCATCTCATTCGCTCCGGTTCAAGCGCAGCGCGTAGCAGCCATGCGCGGGAAAGCGCAGCATCGCGAACGCGATTTCCGGCCGCGCCTCCCAGCGCGCCAGCGTCGCCTCCGCCTCGCGCGTCGGCAACAGCGCGGCTTCCAGCATGCTCTGTCCGTCGTCGTAGGCGCGCAGCGCCACGCCTTCTCCAAGATAGGCGTCCCCTCCGTCGCGACGCAGCAACGACGACAGACCGGGCAGCGATTCCGGCTGCGGCCCGGCCGCCAGGAAAACCGGGCCGTACTCGCGATAAGGTCCGGTTTGGCGGAATGGGCTGTAGCTCGCCAGGATCAGCGCCTCGCCCCGACGGGCGCGGCGCAGCGCGTCGCGAAACGGTTCGCCGCCGGCGGCCGTCAGCCGCCGCACCGGCTGGCCGAGGGCGTCGACGCCCTCGCGCCTCGCCCGTTCGACGAAAGCCGCATCCAGGGTTTCCAGTTGCCAGGCCATGCCGCTCTCCTTCGTATCATTGCGATGTCCGAAGTCTATGGCGGCGGCGGCCCGGCGGCGACCCGATTCTTGCCATCCCCGGCCTCAACCGGTGTACAGCAGCGAGTACTGGATTTCCGACAAGGCCTGCGGCACGCGGATGAACGATAGCGGCATGCCCAGCAGCCGGGCCATATGGGTGGTGGAGAACAAGCCGCACAGCTCGTGGTGGCCATTGGCCGGATTCACCTCGACCACCAGCGCGTGCTGGCGGCCCAACTGTTTCATCGTCGCGATCAGCTGGCCGACATTGGCCGCCGCCACGTCCTGCAGCCGCAGCGCGTCCAGATGGTCCCGCGGGGTCATCACGTCGGCGACCAGGATGTCGGCGTGATGCTTGCCGTGTTCCCGCATGCACTGGATCGGCCGCTCGCCGAGCAGATCGACGGCGGTGACGATGCCCAGCAGACCGCCGCCGTCGTCGTGGGCGAACAGCAGACGGATGCCATGGCTGATCATTTTCTGGTGCGCCTCGCGCAGATCGGCGTCGGCGCGGATGCCGACAGGATTGACCACTCTCAGATCGGTCATCACGCTCAGCGCCGCGCTGTGAAGGTCGATCGGAGGGTGCGGACGCTGCTCCAGTTGCACCAGGTCGGTCGTGCGTGGCAGAGTCAGAGTGGGCAAGGAATGGAAATCGTTAGCCATGGCGGCTCCTCGCAGGGCAGACTCGAAAGGCAAAACGGGCCGGCCCGCCCATTGCGGTCAGCCCTGTCTTCACGTTAGCGGAAAAGCCGCCCGACTTCAGCACCCGGGCAGGGAACTTTACGTTTCAAAATTGCCTCATTAGTGTATTTGTCCTAATTCCTGCGAAAATCTATGAAGCATAACGATGATGGCCGGCGCCATGCCGGACGCTACGGCCGGTTCGCGCTGGCCTGCCTGCTGCCCGCCGCGCTATTGGCCGGCCCCGCCCACGCCGACGGCTGGCCCTATCCGGGCTGGCAGGACGACGGCGTGGTCCGCGTCAAGGCGCTGGCGCTGCTGCAGACGGCCAACGCGACCCTGCTGAGCCAGCCCAGCGCCACCCGCACCTTGCAGCAATGGTGCGCCGAGCACCGGCTGGCCGCCGAGCCCCGCATCCGCGCCTTGCGCGACACCGATACCCGCAAGCCGGCCAACGCCGAGATCCGCCGCCAGCTGCAAGTCGGCGCCGACGAGCCGATAGGCTATCGCCGGGTCAAGCTGGCCTGCGGCGAGCGGGTGCTGTCCGAAGCCGACAACTGGTATGTGCCGTCGCGGCTGACGCCGGAGATGAACCGCCTGCTTGATACCACCGACACGCCGTTCGGCACCGCGGTGCGCGCGTTGAACTTCAGCCGCCGCACCGAAAGCGCGCGCCTGCTGTGGTCGCCGCTGCAACAGGGCTGGGAGATGCGGCCGCTGGCCGCGTCCGCCGGCAAGCCGCTGGAGATTCCGGAACAGGTGCTGCAGCACCGCGCGGTGCTGTACAAGGACGGCAACACGCCGTTCAGCCTGGTGGTGGAAACCTACCGCCGGGAATTGTTCGCCTTTCCGCTGAACCAGCGGGAAACGGGCCGATGAACGCCGTTCGCATCGTCGCCGTCTGCGCGGCGGCGCTGCTGGCCAGCGCCGTCGCCCGGGCCGACCGGCTGGACGACATTCTGGCGCGCGGCGAACTGAGGGTAGGCAGCAGCGGCGACTACCTGCCGTTCAGCGGCAAGGACGACGCCGGCCGGTACCGCGGCCTGGACATAGACATGGCCGGGGATCTGGCGCGCGCGCTGGGCGTCAGGCTGCGGCTGGTCGACACCAGCTGGCCGACGCTGATGCGCGACCTCGCCGACGACAAGTTCGACATCGCGATGGGCGGCATCTCGATCAGCCTGGAACGGCAGAAGCGGGCGCTGTACTCGACCCCTTATTTCGACGACGGCAAGACCCCCATCGCCCGCTGTGACCAAGCGGCGCGTTTTCAGACGCTGGAACAGCTGAACCGTCCGGAAACCCGGCTGGTGGTCAATCCCGGCGGCACCAACGAACGCTTCGCCCGCACACGCCTGCCGAATGCCGGTTTAACGGTTTTCCCCGACAATACCGCAATTTTCCAGCAGATCATCGCCGGCAAGGCCGACGCGATGGTGACCGACGCGGTCGAGACCCGTTATCAGCAAAAGCTGCATCCGGAACTGTGCGCCTTGCACCCGGACAAGCCATTCGACTTCTCGCAGAAAGCCTATCTATTGCCGAACGACTGGCGCTGGAAAGCCTGGGTCGACCAATGGCTGAACCAGCGGATGCGCGACGGTGCCTTCGCCAGGCTGTCGGCCAAGTGGCTGGGATCCTGAAGCTGGCTCAATGAAAAAACCGCCTGAACAGGCGGTTTTTTTATTTTTGGCTGCAAACGCGTCTCAATCGGCCGGCAAGACCGTCTTCAGCAAGGCCAGCATCCGCTCGCTGGCGCCGCGGTGCGCCGCGCTGAAGCTCAGCGCGCCCTGCCGCATCGTCTCCGCCCCGGCCGGATCGGCCAGCAGCGACAGCACCGCCTTCACCAACTCGTCGGCGTCGGCGACCTGCCTGCCGGCGCCGGCGGCCAGCGAATCGGCGGCCGCCTGCTGGAAATTGAACACCGACGGACCAAACAACGCCGGGACGCCCATCAACGCCGGCTCTATCAGATTCTGGCAACCGAAGGGCAGCAGGCTGCCGCCGATGAAGGCGACGTCGCAGGCGCCCAGATAGGCGAACATCTCGCCCATGCTGTCGCCGAGCCAGACCCGGGTGGAGGCGGCCACCTCGGCCTCGTCGCTGCGGCGCTGCAGGGCAAAGCCGCGCTCGACGGCCAGTTCCGCCACCGGGTCCAAGCGTTCCGGATGGCGCGGCACCAACAGCAGCAGGGTGTCGCCGACGGCGGCGCCGGCCGCTCGCCAGGCATCGAGGATCAGGGCCTCCTCGCCGTCCCGGGTGCTGGCGCACAGCAGGACCGGCCGCGCGCCGATGCGGCGACGGAAGTCGGCCGCCAAATGACGCTGCGCTTCAGGTATCTCAATATCATATTTGCTACTGCCGCAAACAACGATATTTTCAGCGCCCAGTAGACGCAAACGATCAGCATCTTGCGCCGTTTGCGCGGCAACAGTGGTCAATTTCCTCATTTCCGGCGCGATCAAACCGCGTATTCGACGATAGCCTTTCAGCGATTTTTCGGACAATCTGGCATTGAACAACAATAGCGGCACCCGCTGCTCGGCGGCGGCGTGAATCAGATTCGGCCAGATCTCGGTTTCCATCAGCACGCCGCAACGCGGCTGGTAGGCGCGCAGAAAATCGGCGACGGCGCGCGGGTAGTCGTACGGCAGATAGCGCACTTCGGCGTCGGGATACAGCGCCTCGGCGGTGGCGCGGCCGGTAGGCGTCATCTGCGTCAACAGCAGCGGCGCGTCGGGCCACTGGCGGCGAATCGCGGCGACCAGCGGCTGCGCGGCGCGGGTCTCGCCGACCGACACCGCGTGGATCCAGATCGCGCCGCTCGCCCTGGGCGCCAGCGCCCGGCCGAAACGCTCGTCCCAATGTTCCAGATAAGCCGGCGCCTTGCGCGCGCGTTTACGCAGATAGCGGCGGATCAGCGGCGTCAGCGCCCGCCACAACAGGCCGTACAAGCCGCGCCGCCAGCTCATGTCCAGTCTCGCCTCGCCTGCAGCGCCTGCATCACCTCGTCGACCGTCGGACATTGGCCGACATTGCCCAGATTGGTCGCCCACGGCGTTTCCACCACGCCGGTCTGCTGAGGATCGGTATCGGTGTAGATCGCCACCAGCGGCACTTGCAGAGCGTTGGCCAGGTGGGCGAGCCCGGTGTCGACGCCGATCACAGCGCTGGCGTGGCCGAGCAGGCCCGCCGCCTCGGACAGGCTCATCTTCGGCGCCACCACGGCCGCCGGCAAGCGCGCGGCCAGCCGTTCGGCGCGCGCCTTTTCCTTGTCGCTGCCCCATGGCAGCACCGTCACCAGGTCATGCCGGGACGACAGCTCCTCACCCAGCGCTATCCAGCGCGCTTCCGGCCATTCCTTGGACGCGCGGCTGGTGGCGTGCAGCAGCACCGCGTAGCGGCCGCTCAGCATCCAGGACGGTCTCTCGCCGGCGGCCACCCCGAAGTTGGGCGCGCCTTCGGGCCGATAGCCGAAACTCAGGCCGAACAGCAGGCGATTGCGGTCTATCGCCGACAGCAGGCGCGAAACCGTGTGTTTCTTGTCGTAGAACAGGCTGGCCAGCGACTCGCGCGCGCTCTTCCAATCCAACCCGGCCAGCGGCGCGCGCGCCCAACGCGCCGGAATGGCGCTCTTGATCAGGCCCTGGCTGTCCAGCACCAGATCGAAATGGGTGTCGCGCAGCTGCCGTTTCAATTCCCGCAGTTCACGCCAGGCCGCAGGCCGCAGCAAGCCCTTGCGCCAGCTGCGCCAGCGCAGAGTCAGCACCTCGGCCACCTGAGGATGCAGCCGAGCGATGTCGGCAAAGCTTTCCTCGGCCAGCCAGGTCAGCCGGATATTGGGGTAGTGCGTCTTCAGCTCGGTGATGGCGGGCCAGGTGTGGATAAGGTCGCCCATCGACGAGGTGCGCACGATCAGCACATTCATCATGGCGCGCATTGTACCCGAGCGGGGCTGTGGTTAACCAAGTAAAATCCCGCCTAATCAGATGTGGATAAGTGCTTGTGAATAAGTTTCGCCACTTTTATCCACAATCTACCAGACCGTTGCACCCGGTAATAATCCAATGGCTATCAACAGGACAAGCCTATGAAGAAAAGCGTTTTTTTTCATTTGTCCACAAAAAAAGCCGCCTTCATTATTTTCATCATTTTATAGTTGCGTTAATGAAAATCCGCTGATGAAAAGCCGTTTCGCGACAAAAAACGTCATGCACAGGTCTGCGGGCAAAAGCATCGGTCTCCATGTGGAAAACTCGAGATAACGGACGAGGCTCAAAGTTATCCACATGTGGTCAACTTCGGATCAGCCTTGCTGACAACAGCTTGTCATGCAAGTTAAGTTGTTGAAAAATAAATGGTAAAATGACTTATCCACAGTAAAGGACTAGCTTCTACCAGTTTCATCATTTTATAAATGGGAAAAACAAGAAAAGATGCGAGTCGCAATCAGCGCGGTACTCATCACCAAAAACGCGGGCAAACAGCTGGAACAATGTCTGCAGAGTCTGGCCTTCGCCGACGAGATCGTCGTTGTGGATTCAGGCAGCAGCGACGATACATTGGCGATAGCTGCAGCCTATCGGGCCAAAGTTATCCACCAGGACTGGCTGGGATTCGGTCCGCAGAAGCAATTCGCGGTCAGCCAAGCCAAGCACGACTGGGTGCTTTGCCTGGATGCCGATGAATACCTTTCCAAAGAATTATCTTTTTCTATCAATAGGATGCGAGACAATCCACAGGCCTCGGCCTACCGTTTCGCGCGTTGCAACCGTTTCATGGGTCGTTTTCTGAAGCACGGCGAGGGTTACCCGGACTGGTCGCTGCGCCTGTTCGATCGCCGGCGCGCGCGCTGGTCCGACGACCTGGTTCACGAGTACGTGATCTGCGACGACGCTGTGGAAAAACTCGATGGGGATCTGATGCACGAGTCGGGAGAGGACATCGCGCTGTATCTGATCAAGCAGAACCGCTACACCTCGCTGCAGGCGGAACACCTGCGCGCGCGCGGCAAGAAGGCGGGAGCCGGCAAGCTGCTGTTCAGTCCGCTGTTGCGTTTCTTCAAGTTCTATTTCGTTCGCCGCGGTTTCCTCGACGGCCTGCCCGGACTGGTGCATATCTCGATCGGTTGCTTCAACAGCTATATCAAGTACGCGAAGCTGATCGAGCTTCACCGGCTGAATAAATGACGTTTGGTTTTTATTGGCGAATTCCCTTAGCATGGGGTTTTGCTTCGAAACCGAACCAATGAATCCAATCCTGATCCGGACAATGACGGAAGCCGACATCGCCGCCGTCGCGAGGCTGTGTCAGGACCTCGACTACCCGACGACGCCCCGGCAATTGGCGTCGCGCTACGCGGCGGTGCGCGGGAGCCCGGACAACGAGATCTGGGTGGCGGAGCTCGATGGCCGGGTCGTCGGCTGGGCGCATGGCCACGGCGGTCATCTGCTGGAGGCTGACGGCTATGTCGAAATCGGCGGCATCGTCGTCGATCCGGCTTGTCGCAAGCAGGGCGTAGGCCGTTTGCTGTTGCAGGCCTGCGAACAATGGGCGCAGGCTCGCGGCTATCCGCGCATACGGCTGCGTTCCGGCATTCATCGCGCCGACGCGCATGCCTTCTATCGCCATATCGGCTATCGGCAGCGCAACACCGGCATCACGTTCTCGCTCGATCTGCCGCGGCGCGATTGAATGCGGCCGGCTCATCCACACGCTTCAGGATCACACCCATGCCCATCCGTTTTCCGGCTCCGCTGAAGCCCGGCGACGCCATCGCCGTCACCGCCTTTTCCTCCGGCGTCCACAGACAGCTGCACGGCCGGCTGGACGACGCGCTGGCCTCGCTGCGCGCGCGCGGCTACCGCGTGGTGGAGGGCGAGTGCCTGCGCGACGAGAAACGCGATGCCAGCGCGCCCGCCGCCGCGAGGCTGGCCGAACTGCGCCGCTTTCTGTTCGATCCCGACATCCGCGCCATCCTGCCGCCCTGGGGCGGCGAGCGGGCGATCGAATTGCTGCCGGGCCTGGATTTCGACGCCTTGGCCGAATTGCCGCCGAAATGGATCGCCGGATTTTCCGACGTGTCCACCTTGATGGCGCCGCTGACCTTGCGGGCCGGCTGGGCGACGCTGCATGGCCCCAATCTGATGGATCTGCCGCTGCGGGACAGGGTGTTCGGCAACGAGGCGTTGCTGGCCGCGCTGGAGACAGGGATGCCGCCGGGGCAGTCGCAGCACGACCGCTACTGGCGCTGGGACGCGCCGGGCCGGCAATTCGCCAACCGGGTTCGGTTGCTGGACGGCGAAGCGGGGAAAATGGAAGGAAGATTGATCGGCGGCTGTCTAGACGTGTTGGTTTCGCTGCAGGGCACGCCGTATTTCGATCTGGACGCGTTCAAGGCCGAACCGGCCATCCTGTACCTGGAAAACTGCGAACTCGCGCCCTGCGGCGTTCTAAGGGCCCTGGCGGGCCTCCGGCTATCCGGGGCGATGGATGGCCTGGCCGGGCTGGTGTTGGGCCGCAGCAACGGTCCCGACGCCGCCGATGGCGACGCCCTGGACTACGAGGGGGCGTTGCGCGCCGCGCTGGACGGTTTGCCGTGTCCGGTGGCGATAGACGCCGACATCGGCCACGTGCCGCCGCAATGGAGCCTGTTTAACGGCGCCTGGGCGGCTTTGGAGGTGTTCGGGGAGGGGAGGGCCAGGCTGGAGCAGCGCGCGACGCGCTGAGCGCGTTTAAAGCGGCATTCTGTAGAACACCACCCGCTCGGTCTCCTCGAAACCCAGCGACAGGTGGGCCTGCTGCGAGACTAGGTTGTCCAGGCTGGTGTCGGACGCCAGTTCGGCGCAGCCGTGGCCGCGGGCCCATGTCTTGGCCGCGTCCAGCAGCAGGGCCGCCATGCCCGCGCGCCGGTGTTCCGGCGCCACGTACAGGCCTTCGACGAAGGCCACCGGCGAGCTGGATGCGCCGTTGACGTAGTCGCCGCGCAGCGAGAGTTCGATCAGGCCGATGGCCTCGTTCCCGCCGGCCAGCGCGAGGAAGGCGGCGCAACGGCCCGGATCGGCCGATTGCGCGGCGATTTCCCGCCGTTGCCGCGCCATCGGGCAATGCGGCCATAGCGCGGCGCGCAGGCCCAGCCAGTCGTCCGGACGCGCGGCGGCGGGGATGGCGGTCATATCGATTCGAATTCCGGTTGCGGCAGGTGATGGCGCAGCACCAGGATCTTGTCGACCCGGGTCTTGTCCATGTCCACCACCTCGAAACTGAAGCCGTTCCAGTCGAAACGGTCGGCGACGCTGGGAATGCGGCCGAACTGGAACATCATCATGCCGCCCAGCGTGTGGATGTTGCCGCCGGCTTCGCCCGGCAGCGGCGCCTCCAGTTCGAAAAACTCGCGGAAACGCTCCAGCGACAGCATGCCGTCCACCAGCCAACTGCCGTCCTCGCGCTGCACGATCTCGTCATCTTCGCCGTCGATTGCCGGCATATCGCCGACGATGGCTTCCATCACATTATTGATCGACACCAGGCCTTCCAGCTCGCCGTATTCGTCGACGACCAGCGCGCTGTGGCTGCGCGCCTGCTTGAACTGTTCCAGCAGCTGCATCAGCGAACTGGTCGCCGGCACATACAGCGCCGGCGCCAGGTCGGCGGCGAAGTCCAGCGGCTCGCCGCGCAGCAACCGGTCCAGCAGCAGCTTGGCGTTGAGCATGCCTATCACTTGGTCGGTGTCGCCGCGGCAGACCGGAAAATGGCTGAACGGGTGGCGCAGCAGCAGCTCGCGGTTGTGGTCGGGGCTGTCTTCCAGATCCAGGATCACCACGTCCTTGCGCGGCGTCATCACCGAGGCCACCTTGCGGTTGTCGAGCCGGAAGATGTTCGCCACCAGCGCCTGTTCGGCGCGGTCGAACACGCCCTCGTCGGCCCCTTGTTCCATCAGCACGCGGATCTCGTCCTCGGTGATCGACGGCTCGTCGCTCTTCTTCGCGCCCAGCAGCAGCAGCAGGCCGTCGGTGACGCGGCTGAACACTTGCACCAGCGGACCGCTGGCGCGCGACAGCAGCAGCATCGGCGGCGCAAGCGTCATCGCCACCCGTTCCGGATTCAGCAGCGCCAGCCGTTTCGGCACCAGTTCGCCGAAGATCAGCGACAACATGGTGATCAGCACCACCATCAACGCCACCGACAGCGGCTTGCTGTAAGGCGCCAGCGGCGGCAGGTCCAGCAGCACGTTCCTCAGGTGATCGGACAGCGCCGCCTCGCCGTAGACGCCGGACAGGATGCTGATCGAGGTGATGCCGATCTGGATGGTCGACAGGAAGCGGGTGGGCTCGGCGGACAGTTTCAGCGCGGCGCGGGCGCCTTTGTGGCCCGCGTCGGCCCAATGCCGCAGCCTGACCTTGCGCGCGGAGACCACGGCGATCTCGGCCATGGCGAACACGGCGTTCAACAGGATCAGGCCCAGCAGCAGCAGAATTTCCACGATGAAAGGAGGGAAGTGGCGAAGCTGTTAGCTTAGGGCAAGCCGGCCGCCGCGCAAAGCGTCAGAACAGACAGCTTTGCGCGGCGGGCATCACCGCCCAGCGTACCGGCTGACGGCCGCGGGCCAGCAGCCAGGCGTTGACCTGGGAGAAGTGCCGGCAGCCGTGGAAGCCGCGGCTGGCCGACAGCGGCGACGGATGGGCGGCGGTCAGCACCAGGTGGCGGCTCTGGTCGATGCGTTCGGCCTTGGTTTGCGCCCAGTTGCCCCACAGCAGGAACACGCAGCCGGGGTTTTCCGCGTTGACGGCGTCGATCAGCGCGTCGCTGACCGTTTGCCAGCCGAACTTGCCGTGGCTGCCGGCCTGATCCCGCTCCACGGTGAACACGCTGTTCAGCAGCAGCACGCCTTGTTGCGCCCAGTGGGTCAGATCGCCGCTGGAGGGGATGCCGAGGCCGAGGTCGGCCGCCAGTTCCTTGTAGATATTGCGCAGCGACGGCGGCACGCGCACGCCGTCCGGCACCGAGAACGACAGGCCCATCGCCTGGCCGTCGCCGTGGTACGGGTCCTGGCCCAGGATCACCACCCTGACGTCGGCCGGCGCGGCGAAGCTGAGCGCGTTGAACACCTGCGGCGGCGGCGGAAACAGCGTCTTGCCGTTTTGGCGCTGCAGCGTGAGCTGGCGGTCTATCTCGGCCAGGCGGGAGGCGATGGCGGGCTGGCCCAATACCGCTTCCCAGTCGGGATGGATGCGGGCGAGGGCGGGGGCGAGGTAGGTCGAAGAAGACATGTCGGGTTCTTTGCGGCGTATCGTCAGGCGGTTAACGTGGTTTGGAATGATGGCTGCGCGATTCGTTCCAAAACAAAACACCGCCCGGAGGCGGTGTTGCTCGGGTGCGTCACCCCTCTGGGGCGACGCACCATCCGATATCAATACCGGGCGACGGACGGGTCCACTTGAACCGACCAGGCATCGATGCCGCCTTGCAGGTTCAGCACCTGCTCGAAGCCGGCGTTCTGCAGGAACAGCGCCACCTGGGCGCTGCGCATGCCGTGATGGCAGATGGCGACGATGACGGTGTCGTCGGGCAGCTCGCCGTTCCGGATCGGGATCAGATTCATCGGAATGTGGACGCTGCCGGCTATGTGCGCCAGCTGGACTTCCCAGCCTTCGCGCACATCCAGCAGCAGCGGGCGCGCGGCCTGCGGATCGGCCAGCAGCGCCGCCAGTTCCGGTGCGGTGATTTCGCGCAGCATGATCAGAAACTGAAGCGGGCCGGCTCGACCGCCTGGAAGTTATGCAGGCGGCCGATACAGGTTTCGAACAGCGCGGTTTCGCGGAAGGCGGTGTCCGACTGGCGCTCGATCAGCGTGCAGCTCATCACCGGCAGGTCGCCGACGACCAGGATCAGGCGGCCGCCGACGGCCAGCTGGTCCTTCAGCTGTTGCGGCACCACCGGCAGCGAGCCGGCGACGACGATCACGTCGTACGGCGCTTGCGCCGGCAGGCCCAGCACGCCGTCGCCTTCGACCAGGGAGACGTTGTCTATGCCGGCCTTCTTCAGGCTGGCGGCGGCGCGTTCCTTCTGCGCCGGATCGATTTCCACGCTGACCACCTGCTTGCCGAGCTTGGCCAGCAGCGCGGTCATGTAGCCGTTGCCGGTGCCGATTTCCAGGATCTTGTCGGTCGGCTTGATCGCGGCGTCCTGCGCCAGCCGGGCTTCCATCTTGGGCTGCAGCATCTTGCCGCCGTTGGGCAACGGCAGTTCGGTGTCGACGAAAGCCAGCTGGCGCTGGCCGTCGGCGACGAAGTCCTCGCGTTTCACGTGAAACAGCAGATCCAGCACGGTGGTATCCAGAACGTCCCACGGGCGAATCTGTTGTTCGACCATGTTGAAACGGGTTTTTTCGAAATCCATCAACTTAAACTCCGGAGGGCTGGGAGTCCGCTCCGTCCGCGGGGGACATCGGCGGCGGCAAGGACTCGTATGATGACGATAACTTGCGATTATCCCATATTTGCCTTACCTTCACACAGCATCGCTAGGGGTCCTGCGCCTGGCGTTCGACGCGGATGACTACCGAAGTGTAGGACATCGGCTCGGATGGCAAGGCGCGGGTGAGAAATACCCTTGGAACCTGACCCGGATAATACCGGCGTAGGGAAGCGTCACCTGCCCTCTATGGCCGCGCCATATCCCGCAGCCGGTTCGTCCGGATCGCTCCTTGCGCCGTTTCATCGCATTTGGAGAACCGCCCGATGAACGCGCCCGTCAACAAGCAGATGGTGGTCGACGCCGCCGCCATTCAACCGCTGCCCAATTCCCGCAAGATTCATGTCGAGGGCAGCCGCCCGGACCTGCGCGTGCCGATGCGCGAGATCGTTCAGGCCGCCACGCCGACGCAGTTCGGCGGCGAAAAGAATCCGCCCATCTTCGTCTACGACACCAGCGGCCCGTACAGCGACCCGTCCGTCCGCATCGACATCCAGAGCGGCCTCGCGCCGTTGCGCGCCGGCTGGATAGCCGAACGCGGCGACTGCGAGCAGCTTGACGGCCTCAGCAGCGAATACGGCCGGGCCCGCGAGGCCGATCCCAAGCTCGCCGAGCTGCGCTTCAATCTGCAGCGCAAGCCGCGCCGCGCCAAGGCCGGCCGCAACGTCAGCCAAATGCATTACGCGCGCCAAGGCATCGTCACGCCGGAGATGGAATTCGTCGCCATCCGCGAAAACCTGAACCGCCGCGCCTATGTAGCCTCGCTCGAGGCCGCCGGCAACCAGCGTCTGCTGGAGCTGATGACGCGCCAGCACAAGGGCCAGAGCTTCGGCGCCCGCCTGCCGGACGAGATCACGCCGGAATTCGTCCGCGACGAGATCGCCGCCGGCCGCGCCATCATCCCGGCCAACATCAACCACCCGGAATCCGAGCCGATGATCATCGGCCGCAACTTCCTGGTGAAGATCAACGGTAACATCGGCAATAGCGCGGTCACCTCGTCCATCTCCGAGGAAGTGGACAAGATGACCTGGGGCATACGCTGGGGCGCGGACACCATCATGGATCTGTCCACCGGCAAGAACATCCACGAGACGCGCGAGTGGATCCTGCGCAACTCGCCGGTGCCGATCGGCACCGTGCCCATCTATCAGGCGCTGGAAAAGGTGAACGGCAAGGCCGAGGACCTGACTTGGGAAATCTTCCGCGACACGCTGATCGAGCAGGCCGAGCAGGGCGTCGACTACTTCACCATCCACGCCGGCGTGCGCCTGGCCTACGTGCCGATGACGGCGGGGCGGATGACCGGCATCGTGTCGCGCGGCGGCTCCATCATGGCCAAGTGGTGTCTGGCCCACCACCGCGAGAACTTCCTCTACACCCATTTCGAGGATATCTGCGAAATCATGAAGGCCTACGACGTGGCCTTCAGCCTCGGCGACGGCCTGCGGCCGGGCAGCGCCTGGGACGCCAACGACGAGGCCCAGCTGTCCGAATTGAAGACGCTGGGCGAGTTGACCGCGATCGCCTGGAAGCATGATGTGCAGGTGATGATCGAAGGCCCGGGCCATGTGCCGATGCAGCTGATCAAGGAGAATATGGACAAGGAACTGGAATGGTGCCACGAGGCGCCGTTCTACACGCTGGGGCCGCTGACCACCGACATCGCGCCCGGCTACGACCACATCACCTCGGCGATCGGCGCCGCGCAGATAGGCTGGTACGGCACCGCGATGCTGTGCTACGTGACGCAGAAGGAGCACCTGGGGCTGCCGAACAAGAACGACGTCAAGGAAGGCATCATCACCTACAAGCTGGCGGCGCACGCGGCCGATCTGGCCAAGGGGCATCCGGGCGCCCAGATCCGCGACAACGCCTTGTCCAAGGCCCGTTTCGAGTTCCGCTGGGAAGACCAGTTCAATCTGGGCCTGGACCCGGACAAGGCGCGTGAATTCCACGACGAGACGTTGCCCAAGGACAGCGCCAAGGTGGCGCACTTCTGCTCGATGTGCGGCCCGCACTTCTGTTCGATGAAGATCACCCAGGACGTACGCGAATACGCGGCCAGCCAGGGCATCAGCGCCCAGGACGCGCTGCAGCGCGGCATGACAGAAAAGTCGGTGGAATTCATTAAAGGCGGCAGCAAGTTGTACGATAAGGTGTAGACCATGAGCGTTTTTTGCTGTTTGTCATGATTTTGTTGGCATAGCATGGCGGCGGCCCGGCATGTTGCCGGGCCGCCTTCATTCAGGATCGCCAAGAACAAAATCATGCTGAAATCTCTTTTTGCCGCCATCGGCGTCGGCGGCGCCACCGTCGATACCCGCTTGCACAATCCCCGTCTGCGCCCTGGAGAACTGCTGCGCGGCGAAGTGACGGTCAACGGCGGCGCCATGGCGCAGGACCTGGTCAAGATAGAGTTGCAATTGCTGGCCGAGATCGACGGCGCCGGCCGGGAGCCGGCGATGCTGGCCAGCCTGCCGGTCTGCGGTCCGTGCCGGATTCCGGCCGGCTGCGAATGGCGGCTGCCGTTCCGGCTGGCGCTGCCGCCGGCGATGCCGGTCAACCATCTGCCGGGCCTGGCCGGCCGGCCGCCGTCGTGGCTGCATACCGATCTGGGCCTGCAGCGGCCGCGGGACGCCGACGCCGGCGGCTGGCTGCAGATCCTGCCGACGCCGCAGATGGAGGTCCTGCTGGACGCCTTCTCCCGGCTGGGCTGGGATTTGTTCGCCGCCGACGTCGCCGGCCCGGAGCGCCGGCAGATTTTCGAGCTGCGTCCGCGCGACGCCGGCTGGAACTGGCGCGCGATAGCGCTGGACTTCGCCGTCGAGCAGGGCGGGGCGACGCCGGTGCGGGTCGTGATAGCCGGCGGCGGCGGGGAGCACCGGCTGGCGCTGCTGCTGGACGCCGACTGGCGGCGGGCGGACTGGCTGGGCGAACTGAGGGCGCGGCTCGGACTCTGAACCGCCTGGAAGACCGGCAGCGTCGCCCCGGCTCCGGGTCTAACATGAAGGGTTTCCAGCCACAGGACGCTGAAATGGATACCAGCAATCACCTGTTGCCCGGCCTGTTCCGCCAGCTTGGCCTGCCCGACGAGCCGACCGCCATTCGCGCCTTCATCGCCAGCCATCCGCTGCCGCCGCGCACTTCGCTGGCCGACGCGCCGTACTGGACGCCGGCGCAGGCCGACTTCCTGCGCCAGGCGCTGGATTGCGACGCCGAATGGAGCGAGGCGGTCGACGAGTTGGCGGTCTTGCTGCAACAGCCCGAGCATTGAGTCTTTCTAATTCCGGATACTGGCCGGACGACATGATCCGCACGTAGAAACCGCATATGACATTGCATAGCCGGCGGGCGCTATATAGTTTTAATTAGGGGTCATGACACGGGGGCCGGTATGAAGCAGACTGACCAAACCCTGCTGGAGCAGCTGCGCATCACCGATTTCGAAATCGAGCAACGCAAGACGCTGTTCGATCTGAAGCCGCGCGACGAATTCCTGCTGCGCGCCGCCGGGGTGCTGATCGAATCGCAGCTGGACGATCTGGTGGCGCGCTTCTACGAGTTGCAGACCAGCACGCCGGAAATCGCGCTGCTGATCGGCGACGCCGACACGCTGCAGCGGCTGCGCAATGCCCAGCGCCGCTACGCGATCGACCTGTTCAGCGGCGTCTACGACCTGGAATACGTCAACAACCGGCTGCGGATCGGCTTGGTGCACAAGCGCATCGGCGTCGAGCCCAAGCTGTACCTGGCGGCGGTGCAGTCGCTGAAGACGCTGATGGTCGACCTGCTGGGCACGCAGATTCCCGATCCCGAAGTCCGCGACCACACGCTATTGGCGATGGACAAGCTGATGATGTTCGACGTGGCGCTGGTGTTCGAGACCTATATCCGCAGCCTGGTGGCGGAGATCGAGACCTCGCGCAACAAGTCGGAACAGTACGCGCAGGCGCTGGAGGAAAAGGTGGCGGTGCGCACCCGCCAGCTGGAGGAAATGTCGCGCACCGATCCGCTGACCGGCCTGTTGAACCGCCGCTACCTGGACGAGACGCTGACGCGGGTGCTGCGCAGCGCGCAACGCCGCCACGAGAAGGTGACGCTGGTGTATCTGGACGTCGACGACTTCAAGACCATCAACGACGGCCAGGGCCACCAGCGCGGCGACGAGATATTGCGCGGGCTGGGGGAGACCATCACCCGCATCACCCGGCTCGAGGACGGCTGCTTCCGCTACGGCGGCGACGAATTCTGCATCGTGCTGCCCAATTGCAGCCGCACCCAGGCCGAGGAGACCTTTGTCGAGCGGCTGCGGCTGGAATTGCACGCCATCCTGCCCGGCATCGCCATCAGCGCCGGCTGTGTCGAGACCGGGCCGGATGATTTCGCCACGCCGGAAACGCTGGTGGGCATGGCCGACCAGCGCATGTACGCGATGAAGCAGGTCCATCGCCACGAAAACGGCCATCATGCCTCCCCGGTCCCGGACGCGGAGCCGGGCGAGGAGGATGTCGCGGCGCGCTAGCCGCGGCAGACCCGGTTGCGGCCGGCCTGCTTGGCCTGGTACAGCGCCTGGTCGGCCTTCTGCTGGGCGCTGGCGAAGTCCTGCTGCCGGCACTGCCATTCGTAGACGCCGGCGGAGAAGCTGCAGCGCAGCTCCGGATGTTCCGGCAGCAGCGGCAGTTGGTGAAAGCGCAGCCGCAGCCGTTCCGCCACCTGATGGCCGGTATCGACGCCGGTGTCCGGCATCACCAGGCAGAATTCCTCGCCGCCGTAGCGTATCAGCAGGTCGTTGTCGCGCACGCCGTCGTTCAGCACGCCGGCCAGCGCCCGGATCACCTCGTCGCCGGCCGGATGGCCATAGCGGTCGTTGATGGCCTTGAAGTGGTCGATGTCCAGCATCACGATGGCGACGCTTTCTATCGACGCCTCCAGCGTCCGCAGCCAGTATTGCAGCGCGCGGCGGTTGCCGGTGGAGGTCAGCGGGTCGATGTTGGCGGCGTCCTCCAGCCGGCTGTTCTGTCTTTGCAGCACGATATTGAGGAAGCCGACGGCGCCGCACACCTGGGCGGCGGTGGCGAAGGTCAGCGCCAGATGGTGGACGCTGTCCTGATCGTGCGGCAGCGGCGCGAGGCCGTTCAGATGGCGCAGCAGGTCGGCGCCGTCGCGCCAGAGAAACAGCAGCGCGCCGATCAGGAACAGCAGCGCGGTGGGGCTGAAGCGGTGGTGGCATACCGTCCGTTCGGCGCGCTGGTACAGCCAGGCCGCCGTCAGGTACAGCAGCGGAATCTCCGAACCGTCCAATATCATCTTCAGCGTGGTCCACGGCACCCACTGGTTCAGGCCGGCGCAGGCGCCGAAGGCCAGCCACAGCCAGTTCGGCGGCCGTATGCCTATCAATCTGGCGATGATGGTCAGCTGCAGCGCGATGCCGGCGGCGCTCATGAAAGGGCCGATGGACTGCGTCAGCGGCGTTTGTCCCAGCGCCCTGCCTTCGACCAGCATGCCGGCGGACAGCAGCAGCGACGCTTGCAGCCAGCGGCGCCGCGGCCGCACCAGGTCCGCGCGCACGCTGTGCTGCCAGGTGATGACGCCGATGCTGGCAACGGCCAGCGAGACCATGATGAGCAGGAAATCAGACATGTGCGCCTTGTGCGGGGAGGGGCGGTTTTTGCTTCATCCTAGCAAAAATCGTCCACAGGCTGCGCATCCCGCCCGCCAAGGCGTCGAAAGGTCGCCGGCGAAAGCGCCGGGGCGGCGCTCAGAACCGGGCCACCACCTTGCGGCGTATGCTGTAGTCGGGCCGCAGGCTGGCCTCGGTGTCCAGGAAATAGCGGTTGCTGTCGAGCAGGAAGTGCGGGTCGTTGCCGGCGTCCGGATCGGCCCACAACTGGAACAGCCGGAACACCTGCTCCGGATGGCCGCAGCCGGCCAGGCTTTCGCGGAACGGCCGCTCGGCGAACATCCGCGCCGCCGCCGCCAGCAATTGCAGATGGGTTTCGCGCGCGTCGTGCGGCAGCAGCAGCAGCAGCAGGCTGTACACCGGTTCGCCGTCCGGCGCGTCGAACGGCAGGGCCCGCGCTAGGCGCAGGAACAGCGCATGGGTTTCGGCCAGGCCGGGGATGCGGGCGTGCGGCAGCGCCAGGCCGTGTCCCAGCGCGGTGCTGCCGGTATGTTCGCGCGCCAGCAGCGCGGTTTGCAGCGTCTGGGCGTTCAGCGCGTGGCGCTGGCCGAACTGGCGGGCGGCATAATCGAACAGCTGGCTTTTGCACGATATGTCCACATCCAGCAGGATGTCGCTGCTGCGGCAAACGTCGGGCAGGGTTTGCATGATGATGGTCTCCAAAAGGAAATGACAAGACCATGCTAGGCCGCCACGGCTAAATTGAAGCTAAAGAAACGGCGCGCCGGCGTAAAAATGCCGTTAACGCTTCTCGTCCTGCGGCTTGATCGCGCTCTTCAGCGCCGACGCCTGTTCCTTCAGCTTGTCCACCTGCTGTTTCACTTCCGGATTGTTCAGCGTGGCCGAACCTATCTGCTTGGCGGCGCCCAGCGCGTCGCTGGCCTGTTGTTGCAACTGGCCGAGCGGCGCGCTGGCGGTTTCCACGCTCTTGTGGACATTGCCGATGGCGGCCGAGGCCGCCTGTTGCAGCTGAGTGGTCTGTTGCTGGTCGCAGCCCGCGATGGCGAAGGAGGCGCACAAGGGGATCAGAATGGTACGCATGGGCAGGGTTCCGTTGCTGGGATATCAGGCTTAGAGTGCGCGACCCCCCGGTCGAGTTCCGGAACAGGGGCGGAGGCAGGCCGAAATGACACCCGTCGGACCTTGGCTATAGTGTAACGATCAGACGGAGTAGGGAGGCTCGCAATGAGCATCATGCGCGGGCGGCCCGGCCTGGCGCTGGCCGGCGGGCTGCTGTGGCTCGCGCTGGCCGATGCCGTGTCAGCCCAGACTTTGCGGCTGGTGAACCTGTCGCCGCTGGACGCGCCCAATATGCTGGCGATGCGCCATACGCTGGACGCGGTTTTCGCCGAGGCCGGCCTCGGCTACACGATACAGTACCTGCCGCCGGAGCGCGCGCTGGCCGCCTTCATGGCCGGGGAGTTCGACGGCGATCCCAACCGCGGTCCGCAGTTCCGCCAATTCTTTCCCGACGCGATCCGGGTGGAGCCGCACCTGCGTACCTCGTGGTATTACGCCATCAGCGCCTCGGCCGATGTCCGGCCGCGTTCCTGGGCCGATCTGGGCCGTTATCACATCGCTTTCCTGCGTGGCCTGCACGGCATCGATCTGATGACGCGCCACGTGCCCAGGCGCGAGATGCCGTCCAGCCAGGACGCCTGCATCCGGATGGCGCTGATCCGGCGCGTCGATCTGTGCGTCGTCTCCAGTCCGACCGCCGATCACTGGCCGCTGCAGGAAACATACGGCGCCGAGGCGCACGCCGCGGTTTTCGAGCACCTGAACATCTATCTGTGGATGGCGCCGAATCAGCGCGCCGTCGCAGACAAGCTGAGCCGGACGATGAAAGCGATGGCCGCCCGAGGCGAGTTGCAAAGGCTGATGGGGCCGTATCGCGCCGACTGATCCGAAACACGCGCCTGGCAATGATGACATTTGGTAAAACCGGCCGGCGGGAGTAATTTTGAGGCTTCCTACTCGTACCGTGGAGGCTTGCCATGATTACCGTCAGCGTCGTCTATCCGCAGTATGCCGGTGCCCGTTTCGATTTCGACTACTACATGCAAAAGCACATGCCGCTGGTGCAGCAGCTGCTGGGCAGCGCGCTGAAGGGCGTGCAGGTGGAGCGTGGCTTGTCGGGCGCCGAACCGGGCAGCGCGCCCGGCTATGTGGCGCAGGCCCAGCTGGTGTTCGAATCGGCAGAGGCTTTCGAGCGCGCCTTTGGTCCGGTGGCGGCGCGCATCATGGGCGACATCCCCAATTACACCGACATCCGGCCGGCCATCCAGCTGAACGAGCTGTTGCTGCAGGAGGCGCGCCAGGCCGGCGTCAGCGGCTGGTACGCCGGCGCGCAGTAGTTCAGTCTTCCAGCCGCGCGGCGATGCGCGCCGCCAGATCGCCGGGCGCGGCGGCGATGGCCAGCCTGGGCGTGCCGTGCCAGGCGGCCAGCCGGCCCAGGGCGCCGGCCAGGTCGTCGGCCAGCCGCTGGCTGATCCGCACGCCAGCTTCCAGATGCAGCGACTTCACCTCGAACACGCCGCCGGCGCGGTGGGCCTTGGCGTCCAGCCGGCCCACCAGGCGGCCGCGGTTCAATATCGGCAGCGTGAAATAACCGTACTTGCGTTTCGGCGCCGGCGTGTAGCACTCGATCTTGTAGTCGAAGTCGAACAGCTCCAGCGCCCGTTTGCGGTCCCACACCAGCGGGTCGAATGGCGACAGGATGGCGGTGTTGCCGCTGTCCAGCCGGTCGTCTAGCGCCCGTTCCAGCTCGGCGGCGAGGCTCAGATGGACGAAGGCGTCGTGGCGCCAGCCTTCCACCCGCACCGGGATCAGTTCGCCGGCGTCGGCCAGCTCGTGCAGTATCTCGCCGCAAGGCGCGCGCTTCAGCCGATAGTAGTCGGCCACCCAGCCGGTCTTGACCAGGCCCAGCGCGCGGCAACTGTTGCGGACCTGCCGCAGCCTGGCCTCGTCCGGCGACGGCAGGTCGCGGGCGTCGTCCCAGCCGGGCAGCACCCGCTCGGCCAGATCGTAGACGCGCTGGAAGCCGCGCCTCTCCTTGACCATCAGCCGTCCCAATGTGAACAGCGCTTCCAGGTGGCG
Organism: Chromobacterium sp. ATCC 53434; assembly: GCF_002848345.1. Taxonomy (NCBI): domain Bacteria; kingdom Pseudomonadati; phylum Pseudomonadota; class Betaproteobacteria; order Neisseriales; family Chromobacteriaceae; genus Chromobacterium; species Chromobacterium sp. ATCC 53434. Next base: position 4,720,059 of record NZ_CP025429.1, read on the forward strand.
TTTCTCCGGCTTCCAGTCCCACCATCCGTCGCCCTTGCCGTCCCTGCGCTCGAAATCGGCCGAGCGCGCCGGGCCGTTGGCGCGGATGTGCTCGACGATGGCCTCGATGTCGGCGCGGTGTTGCTCGTACCAGCGTGGTGAAAATTTCCAGCCCATGCCCTCGGCGTTCAGCATGCGGTGGCGCAGCAGCGGGTAGTCCTCGGTCGGCACGAAGCAGGCCTCGTGCGCCCAGTACTCGAACAGCGCGCCCTCGGCCAGCAGTTGGTCCAGCCAGGCCGGGTCGTAGGCGCCCAGGCGGCTGTACAACACCAGATAGGGGCTGCGCGCCACCACGCTGATGGTGTCGATTTGCAGCAGCGCCATCCGGCGGATCGCCGCCAGCGCGTCGGCCTTGCCCGCCTTGCGGCGCGGCGCGGACAGCAGGCCCTGGGCGGCCAGTTGCAGGTGGCGGGCTTGCCGCAGCGACAGATGTAGCGTCATGTGTTGCGCATGGAATGGTGGGAACGACGACTATAGCAGGGTCGGGGGGCACGGTCAGTTGTCATGCTTTTGGCATGACAATGCGACGGCTTTGTGGCAGTGTTGACCTCCAGACATTCGGGAGCGCGCATGATCAGCCATATCGACCACATCGTACTGACCGTCCGCGACATCGAGACGGCGGTGGACTTCTACCAGCGCGCATTGAAGCTGGAGGCGGTGACCTTCGGCAACGGCCGGCGCGCGCTGCGCTTCGGCAATCAGAAGATCAATCTGCAGTTGCTGGGCCAGGAGACGCGCAACCACGCCGCCATCGGCGGCGGCGACCTGTGTCTGATCAGCCGCTTGCCGTTGACCGAGGTGGTCGAGCATCTGAAGGGCGAGGGCATCGCGATCATCGAGGGGCCGGTGACGCGCAGCGGCGCGATGGGGCCGATCACCTCGGTGTATTTCAACGACCCGGACGGCAATCTGATCGAGGTCGCCACGTATAGTTTCTGATTCTGACAACGCGGCAGATGGCTTGCTGGCCGGGCTGCGCCGGCACAAAAAGATCTGAGCCGCGGCTCAATGCCCGGCGCTGAAAAAGCCGCGGACCAGCGCGGCGTAGCTGCCGTCCTGGCGCATGGCCTCCAGCGCCTGGTTGAAACGCTGCAGCACGGCGCGGTTGCCGGGCTGCTTGCGCAGGGCGAGGAAGGTGGGGTTGGCGACCAGCGGTTCGGAGTCGATGGCGAGGCCGGGGTAGTCGCCGCTCGCCAGTATCGCGTCCATCGCTTCTCGGACGCCGAGGGTGGCATCCAGGTAGCCGCGCTCCAGCCGTTGCAGGTTCTGTTGGTCCGATTCCCCGTCGTAGGCGCTGAAGCGGCCGGCCGCGCGGGCGCGGTCGAAGTCGTCGCCATAGCTCCAGCCGGCCATCACGCCGACGCGCTTGCGGTCAAGATCGGCCAGCGCGTGGAACGGCAGCGGCCGCTGCCGCGGATAGATCACGACGATGCGCTCCGTGAACAGCGGCTGGCTGAAATCGTACAGTTTTTCGCGGCTGCTGTTCTTGTAGATGCCGCCGACGGCCGCCTGGCCCTGGTTCAGCTGGTACAGCGCGCGGCGCCATGCCAGCGGCTGCAGCGCGACGCGCAGGCCGGCGCGTTCGCTGACGCGGCGGATCAGCAGCGGGTACAGGCCCGCCGCGCCGGCGTGGCCGGCGTACATGAACGGCGGATTGCCGGCGTCCACCGCCACCGTCAGCGCGTCGCCGTCGGCGGCGCGGGTCGGCGCGGCGAGGCCGATCAGCAGGATCATCAATCGCAAGCTGCCAAGCAGGAGGCGTGCCCTCATGTTCCGTTTCCGCAGGGTGTGTTTTTCAGAATAGTATCAATCGCTTGGACTAAGCGAACGACAGGCCGACCGGGCAGGGAGGACGGGAGGGATAAGGCGGAGAAAAGCCGGGCGCGGCGGAATCGCTAAGCATTCCGCCGCGCCGACGGCGGAGCTCAGGGGTAGACGATGCGCAGCAGATTGGTGGTGCCGGGGGTGCCGAAGGGCACGCCGGCGATGATCACCATCGGTTTGCCCTGCTCGGCCAGGCCGAGCTTGGTCGCGCAGAAGGTGGTCTTCACCACCATGTCCTCCAGGTTTTCCGCGTCCGGGCCGTGGTAGGCCACCACGCCCCACACCAGCGACAGCCGGCGCGCGGTGGCGAGATTGGGCGAGATGCCCAGTATCGGCGTCGACGGCCGCTCGCGCGCCAGATACAGACAGCTGGCGCCGCTGGTGGTGAAGGCCACCGACACCGAGACCGGCAGCAGCGTCGCCACCTTGCGCACGCAGGCGGCGATGGCGTCGGTGCGGCCCGGCTCGTCGGCGGCGCTGTAGTCCAGCGCCATCACCTTGCGGTAGTCCGGCGCGCTTTCGACGCGGCGGATGATGCGGTCCATGATCTGCACCGCCTCCAGCGGGTACTGGCCAGCGGCGGTCTCGGCCGACAGCATCACCGCGTCGGCGCCTTCGTAAACCGCGGTGGCGACGTCGTTGGCCTCGGCGCGGGTCGGCGTCGGCGCGGTGATCATCGATTCCAGCATCTGGGTGGCGACGATGACCGGCCGGCCCAGGTGGCGGCACTGGTGCACGATGCGGCGCTGTGCCACCGGCACATCTTCCGGCGGCAGTTCCACGCCCAGGTCGCCGCGCGCCACCATCACCGCGTCGGACAGCGTGGCGATCGCTTCCAGATCATCGACCGCCGACGGCTTCTCGATCTTGGAGACGATGCCGACGCGGCGCCCGACGATGCCGCGCAGCACCTCGACGTCGGCCGCGGTCTGCACGAAGGACATCGCCAGCCAGTCGGCGTTTTCGGCCAGCGCGAAGTCGATGTCCTTGCGGTCCTTGTCGGTGATGGCCGACAGCGGCAGCACGGTGTGCGGCAGGTTGAAGCCCTTGTTGCTGGACAGTTCGCCGCCGACGGCGACGCGGGTGACGATGCGGCGCGGCTCCACTTGTTCCACGTGGAACGCCAGCTTGCCGTCGTTGACCAGGATGCGGTGGCCCGGCTCGAGCGCGGCGAAGGCCTCGGGGTGGGGCAGCGTGGCCCGGCTCGCGTCGCCCTCCACCTCGTCCAGCACGAATTCGTAGCGATCGCCGGTTTTCACCGGGACCGGCTGCGGAAATTTGCCGATGCGCAGCTTGGGGCCCTGCAGATCCACCACCACGCCCAGCGGGCGGTCCAGCGCCTGTTCGGCGTCGCGTATGGCCTGCAGGCGCGCGCGGTGATCGTCGTGGCTGCCGTGGCTCATATTGAGCCGGAAGATGTTGACCCCGGAGCGGGCCAATTCCAGGATTTGTTGCGGGCTGCTGGAGGACGGTCCCAGCGTGGCGAGGATTTTGGTGTTGCGAAGCATTGATGTTCCTTTGACTCTTGGCGGCCAGGTAATCAGGAGTGCGCGGCGTTGCGCGGCCGACTTGGCGATGATGATGCCATGGCGACGCGCCGGCTTTCTTGCGCTGGGTCCAATGATGGCGTCCGGCGCCCATCCATGCTGCCATAAGCGCCGTGTAGCGGCAGCATTACGTTTCTCGGCCTGCGTGGTTGCAAAGCAACGTCCAGGCGCTTGGATACGGTTGCTTAAGTGATAGTTCTTGTTCGCTTGTTTTCCTATTTTTTCTTTTCCAATGATTCGGCTGTAATTCGCCTAAGTCATTGTTGCGACGCGCAATTGATATTTTTGTCCGACGAAAAGCGGCAAAGCCTTGCCGCACGAGCCCTCGCCATGTTTTTGTCGGCGGTTTTTTTCGGCGTCGGTGTGGGGCGGCGATGGCGTGATGTAAAAATGTAGCGTTTTACTACATCAAACAATGTACTGATTAGAAAGGTTTTATTGTGGATTTCGCCTTGCTTTTCTGTTGGTTGCACTGCGGAAAACGGATTTTTTTTCCGGCGGAAGATTGACAAGGCTTGGTACGGCAATAGAATTGTTCGCAAATAAAACGAACGTCATAAGCAAAAAAAGCAACAAACAACGCAACGTTGACCCCCCCGGGGCGTTAATCAAGCCGCCTTATCGGCAATCAGGAGAAGACACAATGAGCGATCAGTACATACTGGCCCTGGACCAGGGCACCACCAGTTCCCGCGCCATCCTGTTCAACCGCGGTGGCGACATCGTGTCGCTGGCGCAGAAGGAATTCCGCCAGATCTATCCGCAGCCGGGCTGGGTCGAGCACGATCCGCAGGAAATCTGGGGCGGGCAGGTCGGCGTGGCCGCGGAAGCGGTGGCCAAGGCTGGCATAGACGGTCGCAGCATCGCCGCCATCGGCATCACCAACCAGCGCGAAACCACCATCGTCTGGGACCGCGAAACCGGCCAACCGGTGTACAACGCCATCGTCTGGCAGGACCGCCGCACCGCCGAGTTCTGCGACGAGCTGAAGGGCCGCGGCCTCGGCGAACTGATCCGCTCCAAGACCGGCCTGCTGGTCGACGCCTACTTCTCCGGCAGCAAGATCAAGTGGATTCTGGACAATGTGCCGGGCGCCCGCGACCGCGCCCGCGACGGCAAGCTGGCCTTCGGCACCGTCGACAGCTGGCTGATCTGGAACTTCACCCACGGCAAGGTGCACGTGACCGACGTGTCCAACGCCTCGCGCACCATGCTGTACAACATCCACACGCTGGAATGGGACGCCGAGTTGCTGGACATCATGGGCATCCCGGCCTCGATGCTGCCGGAAGTGAAGAGCTCCAGCGAAGTGTACGGCCATACCCACGCCGCCCACCTGGGCCGCGAAATCCCGATCGCCGGTGTCGCCGGCGACCAGCAGGCGGCGCTGTTCGGCCAGCAGTGCACGACGCCGGGCATGGTGAAGAACACCTACGGCACCGGCTGCTTCATGATGCTGAACACCGGCGAGACGCCGATCGAATCGAAGAACAATCTGCTGACCACCATTGCCTGGAAGGTGGACGGCAAGGTGCAATACGCGCTGGAAGGCTCGATCTTCATCGGCGGCGCGGTGGTCAAGTGGCTGCGCGACGGCCTGGGCATCATCCGCCATTCGGCCGATGTCGGCCCGCTGGCCCAGGAAGTGAAGGACAGCGACGGCGTCTATCTGGTGCCGGCCTTCGCCGGTCTGGGCGCGCCGCACTGGAACGCCAGCGCCCGCGGCACCATCGTCGGCGCCACGCTGGGCACCAAGGCCGCCCATATCGCCCGCGCCGCGCTGGACAGCATCGCCTACCAGACCCGCGACGTGCTGAAGGCGATGGAGGCCGACGCCCAGATGAGCATCGCCGAATTGCGCGTCGACGGCGGCGCCACCGTCAATGAATTGCTGATGCAGTTCCAGTCCGACATCCTGGCCGTCGACGTGGTGCGTCCGAAGATCACCGAAACCACCGCGCTGGGCGCCGCCTACCTGGCCGGCCTGGCCGTCGGCTACTGGAAGAGCGTGGACGACATCCAGGGCCAGTGGCAGCTGGACCGCCGTTTCCAGCCGGCGATGCCGGCCGGCGACGTGGCCGCCAGCGTCAAGGGCTGGCAGCGCGCGGTGAACGCCGCCAAGGTGTGGGCCGACGACCAGGCCTGAGCGGGTCTGAGCAGGCGCGGCCGGAACGCCCGATGCCGCCTTGCCGCGTCCAAGCGGCGGCGGCCGGGTCTGGCCGGCCACTTATACAGTGACGACTGCGCGACCCGCCGAGCCAAGGCGGGCGGACGCATCCCTTAAGTTGGAAAGAGACAATCATGAATCCTTTGATGGGTGAATTCATCGGCACCGCCTTGCTGGTGCTGTTGGGCAACGGCGTGGTGGCCAATGTGCTGCTGAAGAACACCAAGGGCCACGACAGCGGCCTGATCGTCGTGGCCTTCGGCTGGGCGATGGCGGTGTTCGTCGGCGTGTTCAGCGTGGCGGCGATCAGCGGCGCCCACCTGAACCCGGCGGTGTCGGTGGCGCTGGCGGTGGCCGGCAAGTTCCCGTGGGACAAGGTGCCGGGCTACGTCGCCGCGCAGATGCTGGGCGGCATGGCCGGCGCCGGCCTGATGTGGCTGATCTACCGCAAGCACTATGAAACCACCGATTGCGCCGACACCAAGCTGGCCACCTTCTGCACCGGCCCGGCTATCCGCAGCCTGCCGGGCAATCTGGTGTCCGAGATCGTCGCCACCTTCGTGCTGGTGTTCGCCATCCTATCGATGGTGGCGCCGAAGATGTCGCTGGGCGCGATCGACGCGCTGCCGGTGGCCTTGCTGGTGCTGGGCATCGGCGTGTCGCTGGGCGGCACCACCGGCTACGCGATGAGCCCGGCGCGCGATCTGGCGCCGCGCATCATGCACGCCATCCTGCCGATTCCGGGCAAGCGCGACAGCGACTGGGGCTATGCCTGGGTGCCGGTGCTCGGCTCGCTGATCGGCGGCACGCTGGCGGCGCTGGCCTATACGCTGTAATCGGTTTTCGCGGCGCGCTTTCGGGCGCGCCGTTTTCCTTTTTCCTTCGTTTTCCCCTTCGACGCCCGCCCATGGGCATTCAGCTGATTTTATTGGCTGGCAAGGCGATTAGCCGCATCCCTCTCTCCTTTCATTTGCCCGGCTTGTTCTTTTTGCTGAATGAGTGTCGTAAAAACGAAAAAATAACGAAAGAAAAATGTGTTATTCATGTTCTCTATTAGCTATTGTGGATAGAATGGGCGACATGGATCAAAGCAAGGATCGGGCAATGGACGTATATGACTTGATGGTGATCGGCGGCGGCATCAACGGCGCCGGCATCGCGCGCGACGCCGCCGGACGCGGCCTGTCGGTGCTGCTGTGCGAGAAGGACGATCTGGCTTCGCACACCTCGTCGGCCAGCACCAAGCTGATCCACGGCGGCCTGCGCTATCTGGAACACTACGAGTTCGGCCTGGTGCGCAAGGCGCTGCAGGAGCGCGAGGTGCTGTTGAAGGCGGCGCCGCACATCATCTGGCCGTTGCGCTTCGTGATGCCGCACGCGCGCGACCAGCGTCCGGAGTGGATGATACGGGCCGGCCTGTTCCTGTACGACCATCTGGCCCGCCGCGAAGTGCTGCCGGGCTCGGAAACGGTCAGCTTCGCCAAACACCCGTCGGGCGCTCCGCTGCAGCAGGCCTTCAAGCGCGGCTTCGTCTATTCCGACGGCTGGGTGCAGGACGCGCGCCTGGTGGTGCTGAACGCGATGGACGCGGCCGAGAACGGCGCCAGAATCCACACCCGCACCGCCTGCGTCGCGGCGCGCCGCGACGACGGCCACTGGCTGTGCACGCTGGAGCGCGAGGACGGCAGCCACTTCGAGGCCCGCGCCCGCGCGCTGGTCAACGCCGCCGGACCGTGGGTGCAGAGCCTGATCGAGGACAAGCTGGCGATGCCGTCCGGCAAATCGATCCGCCTGGTCAAGGGCAGCCACATCGTCGTGAAGAAGCTGTTCGACCATCCGTTCGCCTACATCTTCCAGAATCCGGACCAGCGCATCATCTTCGCGATTCCTTACGAAAAGGAATTCACGCTGATCGGTACCACCGACGTCGAATACCGCGGCGATCCGGGCGAAGTGGCGATAGACGGCGACGAAATCGCCTACCTGTGCCAGATGAGCAACCGCTATTTCCGCGCCCAGATCGGCCCGGACGACGTGTTGTCGACCTATTCCGGCGTGCGTCCGCTATTGGACGACGCTTCGGACAACGCTTCCAGCGTCACCCGCGACTACTCGCTGGAGATGGATCTGGCCGGCGCGCCGCTGTTGTCGGTGTTCGGCGGCAAGATCACCACCTTCCGCAAGCTGGCGGAGGAGGCGGTGGACAAGATCGCGCCGCTGCTCGGCAAGCACAAGCCGGGCTGGACCGCCGGCGCGCCGCTGCCCGGCGGCGACATGCCCGGCGCCGATTTCGGCCGTTTCCTGCAGAGTCTGCGCATGCGCCATCCATGGCTGCCGGCCGAGCTGGCCGAACGCTGGGCGCGCGCCTACGGCACCCGCGTCGGCAAGCTGATCGGCGACGCGGACAGCCTGGCCGGTCTCGGCGCGGAGGTGCTGCCGGGCCTGTACGAGGCCGAGCTCGCCTATCTGGCCGACGTCGAATGGGCGACGCGCAGCGACGACATCCTGTGGCGCCGTTCCAAGCTCAAGCTGCACCTGCCGGCCGACGCCGCCGAGGTGGTGGACGCCTGGCTGTCCGCGAGGGCGACGGCCCGGCGCGAGGCGCTGAGCGCCTGATCCGCCAATGACGACGAAGCCCGGCTCTGGCCGGGCTTTTTTCTTGCCTCAGTCTATGTCGGCGAGCTCGGCCAAGCGTGTCGGCCTGGAACCGGCCGCCGGGTCGGTCTGCAATTCGGTCAGCATGAATGGCGGCGCATGGCCTTCGGCCTGCAGGAAGGCGACGACGAAATCGTCGAAGCGATCCTTGTCCTGGAAGCTGACCATGCCGTAGTTCGGTTCGAAAAAGCTGTGCGCGCCGCCGCGGCTGGACATCGCCATCGTGTGCTCGCCGGTGCGGAACACCAGCGCGCCGTCGCCATGCGCGGGCAGCCGCGCGCACAGCTGGCGCTCGGCCGGCGTGGCGCCGGGATGGATGATGTCGACGCGGGCCTTGATGCCGTTGCGCCCGGCCCAGCCGTCGACCGCCTGCAGGTAATTGAGCATGTCCTGTTTGGCGCTGCCGGTATGGGTGAAGCGGTTGAACTGGAAGTCCTGCATCTTCTTCAGATGATTGAGCAACGGAATGCGCGCCTCGCTGAGCGGCGACGGGGCCGCGCCGCCGCGCGGACCGCGCGCCAGGCTGTCGCTGGCCGCCACCCGGCTTATCCATTGCAGCGCGCGCGCGCCGTCGCCGGTTTTCAGCTGTTCCTCGGCCCAGGCATAGGACAGGCCGTTGCATACGCCCTGTTTCATATCGCGCAAGCCCAGCTTGGCCAGATCGGCGGCGCATGGCGTCAGCACCGCCTGCTTCTGATCGAAGGCCAGTTTCCGGTCGGCGCCTCCGCTGGCGTGCAGCGTCTTGTCGAACGGATTGGCCAGCAGCATGCGCATGCGGCCCCATAGTCCGTCGCCGCCGACGGCGGCCGGCCGGAAGCTTGGCGCATTGCCGGGAACATTGCCCAGGCCGTTCAGGCGGGCGCCCAGCGGGGACGAGGGGGCCGAAGCCGGGCCCTGGCTCGCCGCTACGGCGGGTCGCGCATGGGACAGATGGGAAAGACTGCGCATCGTGGACTCCTTTACAGGGTGATCCACGCAGTGTCGGCGTCCGGGCCTGGCCGGTCTTGCAGATTTCGCTGTCTATGAACAGGCGCTAATGCCCCATTAGACATTGTCGTTTCACAGCCTGCGGCGATTTGGCTAGCATGGTCCCGATAGCGATCAACGGAGGCGATATGCGCGTGATCTTGAGTCCGGCCTTGCTGCAGGCGATGCCGGAAATGGAAGTGAGCGGGCTGCTGGCCCTGGACCTGGACGCCGCGGCGCTGCCTGCGCGGGTGCCGTCGCTGCCGGAGGCGACGCGCGATCTGGAGGCCTTGCTGCAGGACTGGAAGCGGCTGTACAAGGCGCTGCCCGGCGACAAGAAGGCGCGTTGCTCATTGGAATACCTGGTCAAGGCGGCACAAAAGGACAAGCTGCGCAGCATCCTGCCGCTGGTGGACCTGTACAACCAGGCGTCGCTGATCAGCCTGGCGCCGTTCGGCGGCGAGGACGTCGACCGGCTGGGCGGAGAGCTGCGGCTGGACCTGGCGCGCGGCGACGAGGTTTTCGTGCCGCTGGGACGCGTCGAAGCCGAACATCCGCTGCCGGGCGAGGCGGCGTGGCTGAACGGCGGGCGCGAGGTGGTGTGTCGTTGCCTGAACTGGCTGGAATCGGACCGCTTCAAGTTGACGGCGGACAGCCGTCACGCGGTTTTCGTCAGCGAACGGCCGGATGCCGGTTTTCCGTCCGGCGAGGCCGGCATGGACTGGCTGGAGCGGAAGCTGGCGCCGCATGCCGGCCGGCTGGTCCGTTTCCGGCTCAGCGCCGCGCAGCCGGTCTTCGACGCTACAGCCTGAACTGGCCGACCATCGCCTGCATCTGCTCGGCCAGGCCGCTGAGGCTGGCCACCATGCCGCGCAGATCGTTGGTGGCCTGGGAATTGTCGGCGACCATCTGCGCCACCGTCTCGATGCGGTGGGCAATGCTGTTGCAGGCCGACTTCTGTTCGGCGATGGCGTCGCGGATTTCGCCGACGCCGTTGCTGGCTTCGTGGACGCTGTCGCTGGCGGCGCTCAGATTGGCCAGCACCGATTCGATGGTGTCGCGGCTTTGCTGGGTGGAGACGATGCCGTTCTGCACCGAACTGCCCACCGCCTGCGCATCCTGGCTCAGCCGGGTGGTGACGTCCTTGATCTCGCTGGCGGCCTTGGCCGAGTTTTCCGCCAGCTTGCGCACCTCGTCGGCCACCACGGCAAAGCCGCGGCCGGCTTCGCCGGCGCGCGCCGCCTCGATCGCCGCGTTCAGCGCCAACAGATTGGTCTGCTCGGCGATCTCCTTGATCTGGCCGGTCAGCTGATTGATGGCCTGGGTGCTGTTCTGGAACGCCTGCGACGCGCTGTCTACCTTGCCCATCACCGAGTCCATCACCTGGGCCTGCTGCTGCAGCTTGGCCATTTCGTCGAGGCCGGCGCGGGTCTGTTCGGCGCTGGCGGCGGAGTCGTCGCTGATGGTGGCGGTCTGATTGGCGATGGTGTCTATGCTGGTGGCCATCTGCTCCACCGAGGCGGCGTTGCTGGCGATGGAGTCGTTCTGCGTTTCGGCGCTTTGCGCCAGCAGATGGGCGGCTCGGCTCAGTTCCTGGCTGGTGTGGCTGACTTCGGACGCGGCGGCGCTCAGCTTGCCGATCAGCGCGCCCAGATTGGCGCGCACCGCCTCGCCGCAGGCGGCGATCTGGCCGATTTCGTCCATCCTGTCGTGATGCAGCGGGTGGGTGAAATCGCCCTGGCGCAGACGGCCCAGTTCTTCGACCAGCCGGCGGGTGCGCAGGATCAGCGTGTGGTTGATGTAGTACAGGAAGAAGGCCATGCCCAGGATCGCGCCCAGCGCCATCGCGGCGGCGGCGCGCCACAGTGCGCTGTTGGCGCCTTGTTCCGCGGCGGCGGCGGTGGCGGCGGCGCGCTTGTCCAGCAGCTCGCTGACCTGGGTCAGCAATTCGGTCGGCGGCCTGTCCATGCCGGCCACCTGCTTGTCGCCGGCCTTGAAGTCGGCCCCGGCCTGCCGATAGGCGTCCAGGCCCTTGCGGTAATCGTCGCCCATCTTCTGGTGGGCGGCGACGAACTGCTGCAACAGCCGTTGCGCGTCCGGATCGCCGACCGAGGCCGCCAGCCGGTTGCCCTCGTCGCGGACCTGCTGCTCGCGTTTCTGGAAATTGCCCCAGTACTTGGCCTGCTTGGCCGGATCCTGGCCGCGCAGCAGCGTGTCCTTCCATTCCTGCACCTGCTTCTTGAAGTCCACCTGCATCGTCAGCACTTGGCGCACGCTCTGCTGGTCGGCGCCGACCTGGTCGCGGAAGGCGCGAATGCCGCCCCACAACTGGGCCAGCGAAAACACGGCGGTGGCCAGCAGAATGGCGATCACCAGACCGACCAGGGCGGCCAGTTGCCTGGCCAGCGAAGTTTGGCGCTCCATGCGAAGCTCCCGACAAAACAATCCTGCTCTAGTTGTAGGGCAGTTCCTGATGTCTTACGAATATTTACCTAGTAATTTCAATGGTTTTCCATCGTGGACATTGCGGCATTGCGGCTGGCGGGAGGTTTGTGGATAAATCGACAATCTAGCCATCGCTGTGGATAAACGGCTTCAGTCGCGCGCTTGCAGCGGCGGCAGCCGGCGCGGCACCGGGCTGCTCTTGACGATGGAACTGGCGGTGCTGGCCAGTTCGGACAGGCTGTCCAGAATGTCGTCCAGCTCCATGACGTTGCGCAGGGCCAGGCGGGCGATGAAGCAGTCTTCGCCGGTGACCTTGTCGCATTCGATTACCTGTGGAATGTTGATCAGCCGGGTTTCCAGCGGCTTCAACTGGCCGGGAAACGGTTGCAGTCGCACCAGAGCGGTCAGCGTGTAGCCCCAAGCCTCCGCGTTCACCGTCGGCACATAGCCGGACACCGCGCCCGACTCCTCCAGCCGCTTCAGCCGCTCGGAGACGCTGGGTGCCGCCATCTTCAGCCGGCGCGCCAGCTCCGCCAGGCTCTGCCGGGCGTTCTGCTGCAACAGTTTTACTAGCTCCACGTCTATCCAGTCTCGCATTCGAAGCCTCTACGCGCCGATCAGATGATCAATCCAAGGTAGCAGCGGCCCATTTTCCTCGCAATCCTCATGTAAGGCCGCGCGTGCCTTGCCTAGACTGTCCGCATGCCTTGAATGGAGGATTTGGTGATGCAAAATCAGGATGAGATTCGTCTGGGCCAGGGGCAGATGCTGGCCGCGATGGTGTTGTCGGGCACGCTGGGCTGGTTTGTGCTGCAATCGGGCCAGCCGGTGTTCAATGTGGTGTTTTTCCGCTGCCTGATCGGCGCGGTCTGCCTGGCGCTTTACGCCGGCTGGCGAGGCCTGTGGCGGCCGTGGCCGTTCACTGTCCGCAGCCTGTTGTTGTGCCTGGCCGGCGGCGTGGCCCTGGTCGGCAACTGGCTGCTGTTGTTCAACGCCTACCGTTACAGCTCCATCGGTATCGCCACCGTGGTGTATCAGGCCCAGCCTTTCATCCTGTACGGCATGGCGGTGCTGTGGCTGGGCGAGCAGGCGAGCCGGCGCAAGTTGGCCGCGCTGGGCTTGGCCTTCATCGGTTTGTTGCTGATCGTGGAGCCCGCGCTGGTCGGCGGTTCCGGTGGCCGGTGGTGGCTGGGCATCGGCCTGGCGCTGGGCGCGGCCCTGCTGTACGCGCTGGCCACCATCGTCACCAAGCGTTTGCCGGCCGGCATCCCGCCGCATCTGATCGCCTGCCTGCAGACGCTGGTGGGGGTGGCGATGTTGTGGCCGCTGCTGCAGCCGGCGCGGCTGGCCGAGGCGAACGCCGCCGCCTGGTCCTGCCTGGCGGTGCTGGGCGTGGTGCATACCGGAGCGATGTATATCCTGATGTATTCGGCGTTCCGCCGGCTGCCCACCCATTTGATCGGCGCGCTGGGCTTTGTTTATCCGCTGACGGCGGTATGGGTCGATTATCTGGCCTATGGCCACGCGCTGGGCCTTGGACAATGGCTGGGCATGGCGCTGATCGTGTTGGCCAACGCCTGGATGAATGGCTGGATACGCTGGCGGCAAGCCGCTGTGGATAAATCCGTGGTTTGAGGTTTTCTGTGGATAAGGCGAGCGCGCCGCCGTTCCGCCGTCAAGTGATCAATTCCGCCTCCGGCCTGGCCGTCGGGTCCGGCCGTTCCAGCGCCAGGCCGCGTTCGTCGAACACATGACAGTGGCGCGGGTCTGGCGCGAGGAAACGGCGTTCGCCGGGCCGGGGTCCGGCCTCGTGGCCGGACAGTTTCAGCGCGATGGCCTCGCCGTCGCCGCCGTGGCGCAGATGGACGATCTGTTGGTCGCCAAGGTGCTCGACCAGCTGCACCGTCGCCGCCAGACCGGCCTCGGCGAAGCGCAGGTGTTCGGCGCGCACGCCCAGCGTCAGCTCGCCGGGGGCGGACTCGGCGAGCGGCAGCGTCAGCCGGCATCCGCCCGGCAGTTCCAGCTCCAGGCCGCCGGCGTGCCGGCCCAGCGCGCGCGCCGGGATGAAGTTCATCCGCGGCGCGCCGAGGAAGCCGGCGACGAAGCGGTTGGCCGGGCGCTGGTACAGTTCGAGCGGCGCGCCCACCTGCTCGATGCGGCCGGCGTTGAACACCGCGATGCGGCCGCCCATGGTCATCGCCTCCACTTGGTCGTGGGTGACGTAGATCATTGTGCTGCCCAGCTCCTGATGCAGCCGTGTCAGTTCGAGCCGCATCTGCACCCTGAGCGAGGCATCCAGATTGGACAAGGGCTCGTCGAACAGGAAGACGCCCGGTTGGCGGACGATGGCGCGGCCGATGGCGACGCGCTGGCGCTGGCCGCCGGACAGCACCTTGGGCTTGCGGTCCAGCAGGTGCTCGATCTGCAGCGTCTGCGCGGCGCGCCGCACCGCGGCGTCGATCTCGGCTCGGCCGCGGCCGGCCAGCTTCAGGCTGAAGGCCATATTGTCGCGCACCGTCATGTGCGGATACAGCGCGTAGCTCTGGAACACCATCGCCAGGCCGCGCTTGGCCGGCTCGATGTCGTTGGCCAGCCTGTCGTCTATCCGCAGCTCGCCTGAACTGATGTCCTCCAGCCCGGCTATCATCCGCAGCAAGGTCGACTTGCCGCAGCCGGACGGGCCGACGAAGACCATGAATTCGCCGTCCGCGATCTCCAGGCTGACGTCGTCTATCGCGGCGTGGCCGTCGTCATACACCTTGCGGAGGTTCTTCAGCGCGAGTCGGGACATCGGATGGCTCCTGGGTGGGGTGGGTCCGCTTCCGCCGGCCGCCGGTCCACAGCGGCCATTGCCGCGGATAGACGCGGCGCCGGAATCCAGATAATGCCATATGCAAGTCAGGATTCCAGCCCCGCCGGCGAAACCGGCGGCCGCGGGTCAGAAAGTCCTGCTGTAGGAGGCGATCACCTTGACGTCGTTGCGGTCCTTCTTGCCGTAGAAGTCGCCGGAACGATACCAGGCCGGGTAGACGCCGATGCCGGCGCCCTTCAGCGGGCCGCTCTGCACCGTGTAGCTGGCGCTCAGGTCCAACTCGCGCGCCTTGCTGTCCGGCGCGCCGGGGTTCTTCAGGCCGGTGGCGTAATTGCCGCTGACGCCGACGCTGAGGCCGGGCAGGCCCCGTTTGGAAAAGTCGTAGCTCGCGCCCAGCTTCGCCACCCGGCTGCCGTCCCAGACGAAGTCGTCGTCCTGGCCCCAGGTCTGGATGAAGTTGCGGTTGTCGCTGTTGCCGTACGGCGTCAGGCGGAAATTGACTTCGCCGCCGTCCGGGTTGCGGCTCTTGCCCAGCGCGGCCATCAGCGTCAGGCCGCCGCTGGCGTAACTCAGACTGGCGCTGGCATGCCAGGCCTGCTGCGAGTTGGGCAGTCCCAGCGGCGCTAGATCCTTGCCCTGGAAGTAGTAGGCGACGCCGGTCAGCGTGTCGCCGCCGGCGAGCTTCCAGCTGTAGGAGCCGGCGATCTGCGCGGTGCGCCGGTAGTCCTTGCCTTCGCCGAAGCCGATGTCGACGAAGGCGCCGTCCGGCGCGTAGCGCAGGCCTATGCTGTCCACGTAGCGTATCTTGCCCGGATGGCTGCCGTTGGTCCGGCCCTGTTCCCAGGAGTTCGTCATGTCGCGGAAGCGGTTGTCCCACTCGTTGCGGAACTGGTCGGCCCAGCCGTAGCCCAGCTCGAAGTCGCCCAGCTTGTATTTGCCTTCGAAGCCGCGGTAGGCGTGCGATTGCAGGCCGCCGGAGGTGCCGAGCACGCCGATGCCGATAGGGGTGTAGCCGGCGCGGGCGGAGAAGCCCTGGCCGTCCGGGTGCTGGCGGAATTTCAGCGCCGCCTGGCTCAGCACCGCGTCGCTCTTGTCCTTGCCGCCGCCGCCCTCCGCCGGATCGCTGGCGTCGTTGTAGTCGTGATACAGCACCTCGGAGAAGCCTATGCCCCGGTTCAGCCGCAGCGAGGCGTGGGCGGCGGCGTCGAAGCCCAGCGTATTCCAGGCGTAGCCGGATTTGAAGTTCAGGCCCAGGTTCAGCGCGTTGACGCGGATGTCGCCGGCGTTGCTGTTGCCCGGCTGTTTCTCCTGCCGGTCGCGGCCGTAGTACAGCGCGCTGAACGTGGTTTCCGAGCGGTTCAGCAGATCGTAGACGTCGCTGGCCGGGATCGCGTCCAGCGTGCCTTTCAGCGGCGGGCCGTCGCTGGACGGCGGGACGGAAGGTTCTTCTTCCGCCAGGGCGTGGCCGGACAGCGCTGCCAGCGCCGCCAACAGCCAAAGATGTCGCTTGTGCATTTTTGTGCTCCAGGTCCGATTGGGGAATCCGTCTGCGGGAATCCTGGAGGCACCTTATCTGGCCTTATATTGGTCTTCAAATGGTATTGGATTATCTCAGTGAAAATCGATTGTCATGGTGTTGCAATGTTGCCATGCGATATGATTTTTATGGTGTTTTATAATTTTATCTGCTTGATTTGTCCATGATATTAAATATTTCAGCGCTTTATGCCACTTTTATCCGGTTGCTTGCGCGAAAAAGACCAGGCGATGATTGGGTCTGAAAATCAATCCAATAGAATACCAGTTTGACTTTCGAAACAGCGCATATCCGCTTTGCTGCGTCGCAGCAATCTCAACGGATGCGAACAAAAAAATGTCCGCGCGCGCAAGCGGGCGGACGGCAATGAGGAAGCTAGAGCAGGGCGATACGATCAAAACGGCCAGGCGAGGAACACCGCGGCGCCGGGTCGGCGGGGAGAGGCGAAGACGCGGCCCCGATATTTCGGGGTAGCAGCCGGCATCGGGCCAGGCAATGCGCATCGGCCGCCCTAGGTAGTCGTACTTAACGCCGCCGGCGCGAGCCCGCGGCGCGGGATTCCGCGCCGGATTCGCCGCTCTATGGCGTGCCGCTACCTATAAGCCCATGATTCCGCTATACTTCTGCGCCCGCCAGTCGGCGTGAACCAACCCTTTGCGAATTCCGGAACCGTCATGAGCCTGTTGCCGCACCAAGTCGAACTGCTGTCACCCGCCAAAACCGCCGAAATCGGCCGCGAAGCCATCCTGCATGGCGCCGACGCGGTGTATATCGGCGGGCCGTCGTTCGGCGCGCGCCACAACGCCTGCAACAGCGTCGAGGACATCGCCGCGCTGTGCGATTTCGCCCATCGCTATCACGCGCGCATCTTCACCACGCTGAATACCATATTGCACGACGCCGAGCTGGAAGGCGCGCGCAAGCTGATCTGGCAGTTGTACGACGCCGGGGTCGACGCGCTGATCATCCAGGATATGGGCATCCTGCAAATGGACCTGCCGCCGATCCAGCTGCACGCGTCCACCCAGTGCGACATCCGCGACGCCGACAAGGCGCGCTTCCTGTCCGACGCCGGCTTCAGCCAGATCGTGCTGGCGCGCGAACTGACGATTCCGCAGATCAGGAAAATCGCCGACCGCGTCGCCGATTCCGCCACCATCGAATACTTCATCCACGGCGCGCTGTGCGTGGCCTTCTCCGGCCAGTGCTTCATTAGCCACGCCGACACCGGCCGCAGCGCCAACCGCGGCGATTGCTCGCAGGCCTGTAGGCTGCCGTACACGCTGACCGACGAAAAAGGCGGCGTGGTGGCCTTCGACAAGCACTTGCTGTCAATGAAGGACAACAACCAGAGCGCCAATCTGGAGGCGCTGCTGGACGCCGGCGTGCGGTCCCTGAAGATAGAGGGCCGCTACAAGGACATCAGCTACGTCAAGAACATCACCGCCCATTACCGTCTGCTGCTGGACGAAATCTTCGAGCGCCGCCCGGAGTTGGCGCCGGCCGCCAGCGGCACGAGCGAGATCTACTTCACGCCGGACCCGGACAAGACCTTCCATCGCGGCGCGACCGATTATTTCGCCACCGGCCGCAAGCAGGACATCGGCGCCTTCGATTCGCCGAAGTTCGTCGGCGTCGGCCTGGGCACCGTGCACAAGATCGGCGATACCTGGCTGGAGATCGCCACCACCGAGCAGATGGCTAACGGCGACGGCATCAACTTCATGAAGAAGCGCGAAGTGGTCGGCATGCAGCTGAATACCGTCAAACAGGTGGGCAAGGCCGAGGGCGGGCTGCTGGTCTGGCGCTGCGAACCGAACGATGCGGCGGCGCTGCAAGGGCTCAAGCCCGGCGTCGACATCAGCCGCAACCGCGATCACGCCTGGGAACTGGCGCTGCTGAAGAAGTCGGCCGAGCGCCGCGTCGGCGTTTGGGCCGCATTGTCCGAAACCGCCGACGGACTGGCGCTCAGCTATACCGACGCCGACGGTTGCAGCGCCAGCGCCGCCGTGGCATTGGCGCGGGAACCGGCCAAGGACGCCGCCCGCGCCGAGCAGAGCCTGCGCGACGCCGCCGCCAAGCTCGGCAACACCATGTTCGAGGCGCACGACGTGGCGCTGAATCTGTCCCAGCCGTGGTTCGTGCCGGCGTCCGTCATCAACGGCCTGCGCCGCGACGCGGCGGAAAAACTGGAAGCCGCCCGCGCCGCCGCCTGGGTCCGTCCCGAGCGCAAGGCCGCCGTCGAGCCGCCGGTCGCCTTCCCGCAGCAGGAGCTCAGCTATCTGGCCAACGTCTACAACGCGCTGGCCTGGGATTTCTACAAGCGACACGGCGTCGAAGTGATAGAGCCGGCCTACGAGGCGCACCAGGAGGAGGGCGAGGTCAGTCTGATGATCACCAAGCACTGCCTGCGTTTCTCCTACAATCTGTGTCCGAAGCAGGCCAAGGGGGTCAAGGGCGTGATGGGCCAGGTACGCGCCGATCCGATGGTCCTGAAGACCGGCGACGAGACCTACACGCTGAAGTTCGAATGCCGGCCGTGCGAAATGCATGTGATGGGCAAGATGAAGAAGCACGTGCTGAAGTCGCCGCCGCCGAGCGAAATCCCGGCTTCCGCGCCGATAACCTTCTTCAAGCAGCGGCCGTAGGGCGCGTTGTCGCACGTAGGGTGCGTCATCCCGAAGGGGCGACGCACCGAAACCGCGGTTTGTTGACAACAAGGGCAGGCCTTTATGGCCTGCTTTTTTATTGCCGTCCGAGCAAGGTTAAGTGTCTTGGGATGGATTTCGTCCTATTTTTACCTGGAGTGATATAGCAGGCTTATTGTCAGAGGGGGCTGGTAAATGAGATTCGTAGTCGCATTTTTGATGTCGGTAATATTGGCTGGATGTGCCGATACGGGGCCGATGAAGATTGCCAAGGACACGTACAGTATCTCCGTTAGAGTTCCTTTTTCTGGCCCATCAGGAGCAAAGGGCGATGCGTTAAGGGAGGCAAATGGGTTTTGCGCTTCTCAAAACAAACAGTTGCTGCTTCAAAGTGAAAATTCTTATGAGTGCGCACTTCATGGTGGTTGCGGTGAGGCGGAGATAACGTTTCTTTGCCTGTCGGAAAAAGATCCGCGATATTCTATTCCGCAGCAAATGCGTAAAGATAATGGCGTCATCACGATACAGAATCGGTAACTATTTCGGTTCCACTGTGCGTCGGTAGCAACTGGAAGACCTGCTGCACGAGATTGAGGCGCCTCCGATGCAGCGGCCGGGCAAGCACGTAGGGTGCGTCACCCCAAAGGGGCGACGCACCGGACGATGCCGCCTTCCGATCAAGATCGCCTGCGTGTCGCAATGACAGCGCAGGCGATTTTTTTGGCGGATTTGGCTGTCGCGCTTGGCATGCGGCGCAAAGGCCGGCGACATGGCGTTGTGCCGAAGGCGGTCGATCTGCAATCATGAGTTCTCGAGCGCAACGGAGGCCCATGGATGCAAACCTATCGATTCACGGTCTACGGCCAGATCATCGCGGTGGAGCGGCATGGTTCCGGCTGGCGGACTTTCCTGCCCGGCAACGACGGCAAGCGCCGGCCCGCCGATTTCGTCGTCCCCGACTGGGTGACGGAAGACGGCTTGGCGCAGTATCTGGAAGACCTGCTTCACGAGAACGCGACGCCGCGCAACGGCGACGTCAGACAGCTCGATTGAGACCCCCGATGCAGCGGCCGGGCAAGCCGGCCGCTGCCGCCTAGTTCCTGCCCGCCATCACGCCGCCGTCCACGTCCAGCACCGTGCCGGTGATCCAGCCGGCCTTGTCCGACAGCAGGAACGCTATCGCGTCGGCGATGTCGTCGGCGGTGCCGATGCGGCCCAGCGGGTGGAAATCGTTGAAGCCGGCCAGCGTGGCCGCGATCTCGTCCTCGGCGATGAAGGACTTGTAGATGCCGGACAGCACCACCGCCGGCGCCACCGCGTTGACGCGGATGCCGTCGCCGGCCAGCTCCATCGCCATGTGCTGGGTGAGGGCGTGCAGGCCGGCCTTCTGCATCGAGTAGGCCGACGACGGCGTGGCCTTCACCGCCTGGTGCGCCCACATCGAGCCGATGTTGACGATGGCGCCGCCGCCGTGGCGGCGCATATTGCGCGCCACCGCCTGGCTGATGAAGAAGAAGGCCTTGTTGATGTCCAGCTGGCGGTCGTAATCCTGTTCGCTGTGTTCCAGGAAGCCCACCGGCTGGAAGAAGCCGGCGGCGTTGACCAGTTCGGCGATGGCGCGCGGCTCGGCGTCCAGCCTGGCGATGAAGGCGCGCACTTGTTCCGCCTGGTAGAGGTCCACCTCGGCGGTTTCGACGCGGCCGCCGGTGTCGGCTTCCAGTTCCGCCTTGGCGGCGGCCAGGCGGCCGGCGTCGTGAGCCAGGATCAGCACCGTGCGGCCCTGGCGCAGCAAGCGGCGCGCGCTTTCCTTGCCCATGCCGCTGGAACCGCCGACGATGAGGGAGAGGGTGGGGGAATGTGTCATGCTTTGCTCCGGATGGGGGTGAGGTATGGCCAGTCTGGATGCCGCCCCGGGCGTTGAAAAGCAGGCACAAAACGGTAAGCCGCTTACTTTTTGGTACAGATTGATGATGGATCAGGAAAAGTTTTTTTCCCGCAAGACGCCGCCGGCGCGCAGCGCGCGCATGGTGGAGAGCATCTATGGCTGCAAATGGTCGCTGACCGTCTACCAGCTGCTGGCGGCGGGCATCAACCGTCCGGGCGAAATGGTGCGGCGGACCGACGGCCTGAGCACCAAGGTGTTGAACGAATGCCTGCGCCGCAATATGGAGTTCGGCATCCTGGAGCGGGTGGCCTTCGACGAGTCGCCGCCGCGGGTGGAGTACCGGGTCACGCCGTTCGGCGGCAAATTCATGCGGGTGCTGGACGAGCTGGAAAAGCTGCAGCGCGAGCTGGAGCCGCCCGGCGGCTGATCAGCGGCTTTAAAATGACATTTCCATTTTTACGGCGCGGTGGCATGCTTGCTCCTGGGGCCGGCCTCGTCCGGCCGCAGGCTCTATGGGCTTGGGGAGGCGGAATGGAGATGGTCGACAGGCAGGAGGCGACGGGAGAGGACGATCCGTTATGGGTCCTGGCTTGCAGCGGCACCGGCGGGGACATCCTGCCCTTCATCGCCGTCGGCCGGCAGCTGGCCGCGCGCGGCCATCGCGTGCGGCTGCTGACGCCGGCGCCTTACGTCGACTGGGTGGCCAGCCATGGCCTGGCCTGCGACGGTTTCGGCTCGGAACAGGCGTTCCTGGCCTGTCTGGACAATCCGGACCTGTGGGACGAGCGCAAGGGCTTCGCCGTGGTGTGGCAGAGCGTGGCGCCGTATCTGCAGGTCCTGCGCGAGCTGGCGGCGCGGGAGTCCGGCCGCTGCCACCTGATCTGCCATCCCATCATGCTGGCGGCCGCGAATCTGGCCAAGGCGGCCCGTCCCGGCATCAAGGTGGCCGCGCTGCACCTGGCGCCGTCCGGCCTGTGCAGCAGCCATGAATTCCCCGCGCTGGGCTCGCTGGTCTTGCCGGCGTGGCTGCCGCTGGCCTGGAAGCGCCGGCTGTGGCGCTGGGTTTACCGTTTTTGGCTGGATCCCATCATGCTGCCGGCCTTGAACGCCGCGCGCCGGGACATGGCCCTGCCGCCGCTGGACAGTTTCGACAGCCTGCTGCGCGGGACGCCGGACGCGGTGCTCGGCCTGTTTCCGTCCTGGTTCGCCGCCACGCAGCCGGACTGGCCGGCACCGTATTTCGAAGCCGGCTTCCCGCCAGTGCCGACAGGGCCGGCGGCCGAACTGTCGGCGGAGCTGCAGGCCTTTCTCGACGCGGGTCCGGCGCCGGTGGCCTTCACGCCCGGCACCGGGCACAAGCATGCCGGCCGCTATTTCGAGTCGGCGCTGGCGGCGTTGGCCCGCTGCGGCCGGCGCGGCCTGTTGATCACGCCGCATCGGGAGCAGGTGCCCGAGAGCCTGCCGCCCGACGTGCTCTGGCTGCCGCACGCGCCTTTCGAGCTGCTGCTGCCCAGGCTGGCGGCGCTGGCGCATCACGGCGGGATAGGCACGTGCGCCGCGGCCTTCCGCGCCGGCGTGCCGCAACTGATCTGTCCGTACGCGTTCGACCAGTTCGACAATGGCTGGCGCGCGCGCCGGCTGGGCGTGGCGGAAACGGTGCCGGCCGGCAAGCTGACGGCCGGGACGATGGCGGCGGCGCTGCGGCGTCTGCTGGCTTCCGAGCCGGTGGCCGAGTCCTGCGCGCGGACGGCGGGGCTGGCTGGGGCCGGATCGGCCTTTGCCGCGGCGGAACGACTGGAGCAGGCCCTGGGCCTGCGCGTGAGCCGGCCGCTGCCGGCCTGATGGGGGAAACCATGATCTACCCGATGTTCGCGTTGGTATTGCTGACCTTTTTCGTCGGCATCCGCCTGGGCGCCACCCGTTTCGCCAATGCCCGTTCCGGACGGGTCAAGGGCGGCTATTACCGGCTGATGCAGGGCGACACGCCGCCGGACGGCGAATTGAAGCTGGCGCGCAACTTCTCCAATCTGTTCGAGGGGCCGGTGCTGTTCTACGCTTTCGGCGCCATCGTCATCGCCAAGAACCTGGCCGCGCCGCTGCCGTTGGCGCTGGCCTGGGGCTATGTCGCGCTGCGCGCGGTCCATACCGCGATCCATCTGGGCCGCAATCACCCCATCCACCGTTTCCTGGCCTTTCTGGTGTCCAGCATCCTGCTGCTGGCGATGTGGGGCTGGCTGGCACTGGTCCTGTGAGCGTGGCCGGCTGTGCCGGCGACGCTTATTCCAGATCAATGCCGAGTGAGGGAGACGGCCGCACAATGCGGGCATGCTACCCGCCACGGCCAAGAAATTTCCCCTCCATCCCCGCCACCCCGAGCGCGTCTGCTGGGGCTGCGACAAGTATTGCCCGGCCTCGGACATGGCCTGCGGCAACGGCAGCAGCCGCACCCAGCACCCGGTGGAGATTTTCGGCGAAGACTGGTTCGAGCCGGCCGAGACGGACAAGCGCGGCTGATAAACCGGTTTTGCCGCCGGCCGACCCGCGTTGACGCGGCGCCGCGCGCTGTCGAGAATGGGGTTTTCGACCTGCCGATGAGGGCTCAGATGATCGATCTGGCGTGTCCCGGCGCCGCCTGGCCTGACTACCGTGGCGGCAGCCTGCTCAATCTGATGCAAACGCTGAGCGGCGAGCTCGGCGGCCCCGACCTAGGCCATGCGCCGTTGCGCGGCGACGCGCTGGACGGCATCGGCCGCCACCGCCACGTCTGCCTGTTGCTGATAGACGGCCTGGGCGCCGCGCAATTGCGGCGGCTGGGGCCGGACAGCCGCTTGCGGGCCGGGCTGAGGGACGAGATAAGCAGCGTGTTTCCGCCGACCACCGCCGCCGCCGTCACCACGGTGCTGACCGGCCGCGCGCCGGCCGAGCATGGACTGATAGGCTGGCACCAGCTGCACGGCGACGAGATCGTCGCGCCGCTGCCCTTGTATGTGCGCCATCCGGCGGGCAGCGCCAACGCGCCGCAGGCGCTGGCCGACTCCTTGTTTCGCGCGCCGCCGCTGTTCGAGCGCTTCATCCGTCCGGCGGCCTTGCTGCTGCCCGATTTCATCGCCGACTCGCCATGCAGCCGTTTCCACGCCGGCGCTGCCGAGCGCGTCGCCTACCACGGCCTGGACGACGGTTTTGGCCAGTTGCAGGCGCGGCTGCGATCGACGACGCCGGGCTTCCACTATCTGTACCTGCCGCAGCTGGACACGCTGATGCACGAGCGCGGGCCGGATTCGGCGCAGGCGCGGCGACTGCTGGCGGCGATAGACGCCGCTTTCGCCGCGCTGCTGGAGACGGCGGCGGCTTGCGACGCCGCGGTGGTGGCCATCGCCGACCACGGTTTCGTCGCCGCGCCGGCGTCGCAATGGCTGGACGTCGACGCCGACGCCGAACTGTACGGCCTGCTGGCGCGGCCGCTGTCCGGCGAGACCCGGCTGGCCTACTGTCATGCGCGGCCCGGCTGCGCCGGCCGTTTTGTCGAACTGGCCCGCGAGCGCCTCGACCACGCTTGCTGGGCCGTGCCCAGCGCCGAGTTGCTGGCCGCCGGCGTGTTCGGCCCCGGGACGGCGCATCCGGAGCTGGCGCGCCGCTGCGGCGATGTCGCGCTGATCGCCAAGCCGGGCTGGAATCTGCGCGACACGCTGCCGGGCGAGAAAACCTTGCGGCTGGCCGGCGTGCATGCCGGCGTCCATCCGGACGAGCAGGCGATTCCATTGATCGCATGCCGTCCGGTGCCAATGGCATAATATGGATATCTGTGCAAACCGGGAGCGGGTCATGAGCCATGCCGTGTATCTTTCCGCCGCGCCGAGCGGCAGCCGCATCGCCGCGCGGCTGTCCGGCGCCCATTTCGCCGATGCCTGGTCGGTCAGGGCCGCCGAGCCGCAATTGCCGGCGCTGGGCCAGTTTCTGCGCGTGGCCGCCGCGACGCCGCGCTGGGTGGAGAACTGCATGCGCTTGCGCAACCGCGTGGTGCGCCTGTTCGGCCTGAAGGACCTGGGTGGTCTGTCCGATGTGGCGGCGCGGCCGCCGGAAGCGTTCCGGCCCGGCGACCGGGTCGGCATCTTCACGCTGCTGGAGAACGGCGAGGACGAGGTCCTGCTTGGCGACAGCGACAAGCATCTGGACGTGGTGCTGTCGGTGCACCGCGCGCCGCAGGACGACGGCGGGGCGGTGCTGACGCTGACCACGGTGGTCCATGTGCACAATCTGCTGGGTCGGCTGTACATGCTGCCGGTGACGCCGATGCACAGGCTGATCGCGCCGGCGACCTTGCGCGCGGCCGGGCGCTAGCGTCTGTTGCCGATCTTTTTTTTGGGCGCCCAAAGCGGCGTCAGGCCGGTGGCGCCTGCCGCCATCATGACATTTCCGGTTTTTTAACAAAGGACGCCGCATGTTTCCGTTGATCGTCACCCTGGAAGTTTCCGCCGTCGAAGATATCCCGTCGGTGGCCGCCGCGCTGACGCGGATGCGGCCGCTGTGTCTGGCCGAGCCGGGCTGCCTGCTGTGGGAGGCCTACCATTCCGAGGCAGACTCCCGGCAGTTCGTGCTGGTCGAGCACTGGGAAAGCCGCGCGCACTGGGAGGCGCACGGTAAGCTGGACGCGATCCAGACCATCTACCTGCCGGAGGTGCTGCCGCGCGCCAAGCGGGCCGGTCATCCGTCCATCCGGCTTGGCGCCTGAAGCCAATGACGGCGCCCTTGCCCGGCCGGGTGTTGATCGTCGGCGGCAGCGGCGCGGGCAAGAGCACGCTTGCGGCCCAGCTGGCCACCGCGTCCGGCGCGCCGCTGACCGAGCTGGATGTCTTGTTCTGGGGGCCGAACTGGACGCGGCGAGAAGCGTTTTCCGCCGACGTGGCGGCGCTGGTGGAGCAGCCGCGCTGGGTGGTGGAAGGCGGCTATGCGTCCGCGCTGGAGCGTTTGCTGCCGCGTGCGGAACTGGTGATCTGGCTGGACTATCCCCGTTCGCTGCTGGCCTGGCGCATCGTGCGGCGCAGCCTGCGTCGGGCCTGGCGGCGGGAGGTGTTGGCGCATGGCAACCGCGAGACCTTGCGCGGCGCGCTGTTTTCTCGCGATTCCCTGCTGCTGTGGATGTGGCGCGGCCATGTTCGCCATTGTCTGGCGCTGTCGACCTTGAGGGACGCGCATCCCGAAGCGGCCTGGCTGGCGCCTCGCAGCCCATCAGAAGCCAGGCTGCTGCTGGCCGGCATCTTGCCGTCTTGAGCCATCGTCCGTAGAATGCGCGCTTTCCCGTCATGGGAAAGCTTTGCGTATTCAATGTGTTAAGGATGAGCCGTGGCCGACGTCAATCGCCTGGAAACCTGGATCAAGTACAAGAACGGCCTGTGCGGCGATTGCATGGCCTCCTGTTGCACGATGCCGGTGGAAGTGAAGCTGCCGGATTTGGTCCGTATCGGCGTCGTCGACGAGTTCGAGCTGGAAGAGCCGATCAAGAACATCGCCAAGCGGCTGGAAAAGCAGCGGGTGATCCAGCATTTCAATTTCAAGAACAGCCTGTTCACGCTGGCGCAGCGCGCCAACGGCGATTGCCTGTACCTGGACGCCGGAACCCGGCTGTGCACCATCTACGACAAGCGGCCCAATACCTGCCGCAATCATCCGAAGATAGGCCCGAAGCCGGGCTTCTGCGCCTATACCCGCGACAGCCGGCCGCGGCGGCCATAGTCCCGGCCGGCGGCGTTCCACGTGAAACAGGCTGCGTCAGTTGAACGATGATCCGTTCCGGTGGCGGGGAGGATGGCTGGAGACCGGTGGCTGTGCGCCGCCGGGGCGGGAACGCCATCGGGCGGAAACGGCGCCCGGCTGTCCAACCGGGCGCGATGGCGACTACTGCTGGGCGGGTGTCGGCGCCTGTTGAGCGGCCGGCGCGTCTATCATCCGCATATCGTGCAGCGACAGCGGCACGCTGGGCTGCACGACGGCCGTGTCGAACGGGCGGCAATTGGCATCCTGGGCGCTGGCGATGCCGGTGACCAGAAACAGGCCGGCCAATAGGGAGGTATACAGTCTGGACATGGCGGGATCCTTTTTGCTTGTTGACGGATGTGCTGTCCCCTGAGTTTCAGACCCGGTGAGGCGAAAGAAACGCCGGTGGGCACTTCCAGTATCGCCAACGATTCGACTGCTGTTAGTGCGGAAGATTCTCTTTTTTCCTCAATATGTTAATTGGTTTGTCCTGGTCTGGATAAATTGACCGGAGCATGCCGGCGCGAGCAAAAAGCGTCGCGCCGGCGCATCGCCTACATCGGCGGCGGAGGCGGATAGCCGGCGCGCGGCGGCGGATAGGACGGCGCCAGCCGCTGGCCCGGCAGCTGATTGCCCTTGGCGTACATGCATTGCTGGTAGGCGATGTTGTAGCGGGTCTGGGCATCGTAGCCGGCGTAGGCGCCGTTGGAGCCGCCGACGGCGGTGCCGGCCAGCAGGCCCATGCCGGCGCCGACGCCGGCGCCCTGGTGGTTGCCGCCGATCAGCGTGCCGGCCGCCGCGCCGACCACGGTGCCCAGCGCCATATTGGTGGCCAGATTGGTGCTGGACGCCTGGTTGCCGTCGACGCTGTTGCCGGCGGCGTAGGCGCGGCATTGCTGCTCTTCCTGGGCGAACACCTCGAACGGCTTGCCCGGCGCCGGCATCACCGCCACGGTGGGGCCGGTCGGCAGCGTGGTGCAGGCCGCCAGCAGCGGCGGCAGCAACAGCGCGTAATAGCGTGTCTTCATCGCGATTCCTTTCCCGTTATTGCGGCGGCCGCGCCGGCACGGTCTTCCAGCCGCCCGGACATTCGCTGACATACGGGTAGTACTGTTTGGCCGCCCTGCAGTAGTACCAGACCTGGGCCGGTTCCTGCGGCGCGACGGCGACGGGAGGCGCGGCCGGCGCCATCGGCACGGCGGGCGCGAGCGGCACCGGCGCCACGGCGATGACCGGCGGCGCGTACAGGCTGGGATAGGGATAGACCGGCGCGGTATAGAAGTACCAGGCGCCGCCGACGACCCACCACCAGCCCATCCGGCCCTGATAATAGCCGTGGTGCCAGTTGCCGCCGCGCCAGACATTGATGCTGATGTGCGGCGGCCCGCCGTGGTGGTAATACGCCTCGGCCGGGGTGACGGCGGCCACGGCCAGCGTGGCGGCCAGCAACGCGCCGCTCAAGCGGATGCAGCCTTTCATGATGAGCCTCTTTCTGCTGGATTCATCGTTGCCGCCGACCCGCTGACGCCGGGCCGGCCGCGTCGAACGCCTGCGTCTCAGCCGTTGGCCGGCGCGGGCATCTCGAACTTGCCATGGGGCTTGCCGTGCGGGCGGTGCAGGTGGTCCATGGTCTTCTGCTGCTCAGGCGTCAGCTGGGCATAGAAGGTTTTCAGCGCGTCCAGATGCTTCTGCATCGCGTCCTGATGGCGCTGCATCATCCGCTCCATCTTTTCCGGCGCGGTCTCGTTTTCGTTCATCGGCGGCTTGGCCATCTTCTGCGGCTTCATCGATGCGGTGAAAGTCTGCCAGGCGGCCTCCTGCTGCGGCTGGATCTTCAGTTTGTCGTGCAGCATCTGCAGGTGCTTGGCGCGCATTTCCTCGCGTTTGGCCGGGTCCATGTGCCAGCCCTTGTGTTGCGGGGCGGCGGCCGGCGCGTCGTCGGCGTAGGCGGAGCCGGCGAGCAACAGGCCGGCGACGAGCAGGGGTTTGATCAGCTTGGTCATGGTCTTGTTCCTTCCGCTATCGGTTTGGGTGAATGCAGTATTGGCGGCAATTGTCAGGCTAGTTTTTCGCGAAAAATCACTTGTGTTTATGACTGTTAACCGGCAATGCCTTGTTGACATTTATCCGGCCGGCAGTGCGCCGCGCCGCCGTGGACTACAGTGAAGACGGATGACAACCGGGAGAACGGCATGGCCGAAGGGGAAAAAACGGGCTGGTGGTGGTGGGGGCAGCATTGGGCGGATTACTGGACCGACGCGGCCCAGCGCGGCCTGTTGTTTTGCGATGTGCTGCGCGAGCGCGGCGACACGTATCGGGAGCATGCGGCCTCCGGCCATCCGCCGGTGCTGGTGTTTGAATACGACATCATCGTCGACGGCCGCGAGCTGGAACAGCCGGTCAATTACGCGCTGGCGGCGATCCGGCCGCCGGCCAGCAGCCCGCCGACCGATCCGGGCCTGCGGCCCTTCGTGGTGATAGACCCGCGCGCCGGCCACGGTCCCGGCATCGGCGGCTTCAAGATGGACAGCGAGATCGGCATCGCGCTGCGCCAGGGCCATCCGTGCTACTTCGTGATGTTCTTCCCGGTGCCGGTGGAGGGCCAGACCATAGAATGCGTCTGGCGCGCCGAAAAGGCCTTTCTGAAAAAGGTCAACGAGCTGCACCCGAGCAGCGCCGGCAAGCCGTTCGCCATCGGCAACTGCCAGGGCGGCTGGGCGCTGGCGATGGTGGCGGCGTCGGCGCCGGAGCTGGTCGGTCCGATACTGCTGGCCGGATCGCCGCTGTCTTACTGGGCCGGCGTTGCCGGCAAGAACCCGATGCGCTACCAGGGCGGCATGCTCGGCGGCACCTGGATGGCCTCGCTGGCCGGCGATCTCGGCAACGGCCAGTTCGACGGCGCGCAGCTGGTCGGCAATTTCGAGCAGCTGGACCCGGCCAACACCTATTGGAACAAGGGCTACCATCTGTACGCCAATATCGATCGCGAGCGCGATCGCTTTCTGGAGTTCGAGCGCTGGTGGGGCGGCCATTTCCTGCTGAACAAGCAGGAAATGGAGTGGATCAGTCAGAACCTGTTCGTCGGCAACCGGCTCAGCCGCGGCGAGGTCTATCTGGAGGACGGCGCGGTGCGCATCGACCTCAGGCAGATCCGTTCGCCCATCATCGTGTTCGCGTCCTGGGGCGACAACATCACGCCGCCGCAGCAGGCGCTGTACTGGATCGCCGACCTCTATCGCGACGTCGAGGACATCCGCGGCAACGAGCAGACCATTGTTTACTGCCTGCACGAGCAGATCGGCCACCTCGGCATCTTCGTTTCCGCCGGCGTCGCCAACAAGGAGCACAGCGAGCTGGCCAGCGCGCTGGACCTGATAGACGTGCTGCCGCCGGGCCTGTACGAGGCGGTGATCACCGACACCCACCCGGAGACGCCTGGCCTGCAATACCTGCAGGGCCGCTATGTGATCCGCTTCGAGCCGCGCGAGGTGTCCGACATCCTGGCGCTGGGCGACGGACGCGACGGCGAGCGCGCCTTCCAGGTGGTGAAGCGGGTGGCCGAGATCAACCAGCAGCTGTACGACTGCTTCGTCTCGCCGTGGCTGCAGGCCGGCAGCACGCCGTGGACCGCGCATCTGCTGCGGGAAATGCATCCGTCGCGTTTCGAGCGGCACTGGTTCTCCAGCGGCAATCCGATGTTGACCGGCCTGGCGGAATGGGCCGAGAAAGCGCGCGCGGCGCGCAAGCCGGTGGCGGCCGACAATCCGTTCTGGCAGTGGCAGCAGACGGTGTCCGATTGGACCGGCAGCTGGCTGGACGGCTGGCGCGACCAGCGCGACGCGCTGAAGGAAATGACGTTCCGCGCCGTCTACGACGCGCCGCTGACCGCCGCGCTGGTGGGCCTGCACCCGAAGCGGCCGTACACGGTGCGCGCCCACGGTGGCGGCTGGGAACGGCAGGAGATGCTGAGGCTGAAGCGGCTGGAGTTGGAGCAGTTCTATTCGGAGGGCGGCGCCGTCGACGGCTTTCTGCGCTTGCTGATCTATGTCGCCATCGGCAACGGCGTGGTGGACGTGCGGCCGTTCAACGCGATACGCCGCGTGATGCAGGACACCGGATTCGGCGAGGAGCTGACGCTGGAGGCGTTCAAGCAGGCGGTGCGACGCCAGACCTGGCTGGTGCGCAACGACGACAAGCGCGCGCTGGCGACGATCAAGGACCTGCTGCCCGACGAGGGGCAGCGGGCGATGGCGCTGGAACTGGTGATGCTGTTGCTGGGCGCGGCCGGACCGATCAGCGTCGAGAAGCAGCAGCGGCTGGGACGAGTGGCGCTGGCGATGGGCATAGACGGCGGCGGCAAGCAGGAGGAGGCGGGCACGCCGCCGGCGCCTGCGCCGAAAAAGGCCAAGCCGCGGCGCAAGGCGGCGCAGTAGCCTCGCCAGCCGGCGGCGATGTCAATCTTGCACGAGCAGCGCGGCCCCGCGGGGCCGTTTTCCGCGTCCGGCATCCGGCGGAAAGCGGCCGGTGCTGGCAGAGACCTTGAACAGGCCTTACACTCGCCGCTTTGCATGAAACGGAGTGGCGCGGCATGAGCACGCAGGCCAATAACCCCACCCACGGCGTCACGCTGGAGAAGATGTTGAACGAGCTGCAGGCGCATTACGGCTGGGACGGTCTGGCGAGCCGCGTCGACATCCGCTGCTTCAGCCACGATCCCAGCATCAAATCCAGCCTGGTGTTTCTGCGCCGCACGCCGTGGGCGCGCGCCCAGGTGGAGGCGCTGTTCGTCGAGATGCGCGCCCGGCCGGTCGATAGCCGTCCAAAGCTGTTCGGCAAAAAGGGCGGCTGACATCCGATTGCAGGCCGGCCGCGTTAAGCTGGACAGAGGCGGCGGATGAGCCGCGCGCCGATGCGAGGGGGAGACCATGGAAGTCGAGATCAGCGTGGAGGCGGAAAAGAAGCGCCTGAACAGCTGGGTGGCGCTGACGGTGGTGCTGCTGTCGGTGCTGATGGGGCTGGGCAAGCTGAAGGACGACAATATCGTCCAGGCGCGCCAGCTGCTGAAGGCGGACGCGGCGGACGGCTGGTCGGAATACCAGGCCAAGAAGATCAAGCAGCACCTGAGCGAGGCGGGCCTGCGCCAGGCCCGGATGCTGGCGCTGGCCAATCCGTCCGCCGCGGCGGCGCTGGCGCCGCAGCAGCATGAGCTGCAGCAGGAAGTGACGCGCTACCAGCGCGACAGCGAGCTGTTGCGCGCGAAGGCCGAGGGCAAGGAGCGGGGGCTGGAGACGCTGAACGCGCGACACGACCTGTTCGACGTCAGCGACGCCGCCTTGTCGATCGCGGTGGCCTGCGCGGCGGTGGCGGCCTTGTCGGCCAATTTGCTGCCGCTGTTCACCGCCTGGGCCTTCGGCGCGGTGGGCGCGCTGTTCTGGCTGGCCGGCTTCGCCGGTTGGGGCCTGCGCGCGGACTGGCTGGTCGGCTTGCTGGGTTGAGCCGGGCGGCCGGGGCCGGCGGGGGCTTGCAATCGGCATGTTTTTGGCTCAGGCTGGGCGCGGTCGTATTTTGTCCCGTCCTCACCACAGGAGCATCGCGATGAAACTGTACTACTCCCCCGGCGCCTGCTCGCTGGCCTCGCATATCGTGTTGTTCGCCAGCGGTCTGCCGTTCAGCGTCGAAAAAGTCGATCTGCGCGCGACGCCGCACACCACCGCCGGCGGCGCCGATTTTTCGGCCATCAATCCCAAGGGCTATGTGCCGGCGCTGCAACTGGACAACGGCGAGTTGCTGACCGAAGGC
Source organism: Chromobacterium sp. ATCC 53434 (assembly GCF_002848345.1). NCBI lineage: Bacteria > Pseudomonadati > Pseudomonadota > Betaproteobacteria > Neisseriales > Chromobacteriaceae > Chromobacterium > Chromobacterium sp. ATCC 53434. The sequence continues at coordinate 4,752,137 of NZ_CP025429.1, forward strand.
GCGGCCATCCTGCAGTACATCGCCGATCAGGCGCCGGCCAAGCGCCTGGCGCCGGCCAACGGCACGCTGGAACGCTACCGGCTGCAAGAGTGGCTGAACTTCATCGCCACCGAGGTGCACAAGAATTTCTCGCCGCTGTTCTTCGGCAAGACCGAGGAAGTGAAGGACGACGCCTGGGCGCGGCTGCAGCCGCGTTTCGCGCTGCTGCAGCGCCAGTTGGACAAGACGCCGTACCTGTTGGGCGGCGAGTTCGACGTGGCCGACGCCTATCTGTTCACCTGCCTGTCCTGGGCGCAGTTTGTACAGCGTTCGCTGGCCGATTACCCGGCGTTGCTGGACTTCCTGAAGCGCGTGGCCGCGCTGCCGGCGGCGCAGCAGGCGCTGAAGGCCGAAGGCCTGACCCAGTAGCCGGCGCGCGTTCCGACCCGACGATGCCCGGCGCCGCCGGGCATTTTTCATCGCAGGATGGCAAAGAGGCGCCAAGGCGCTGATGTTTCACGTGAAACCGGAAGTTGTGACATGAAAGACGACACATTGATAGACGCGCGCGGCCTGGGGGCCGCGCTGCAGCGCTTCGCCGACGCGCGCGACTGGAACCGTTATCACTCGCCGCGCAATCTGGTGCTGGCGCTGGTCGGGGAGGTCGGCGAGCTGGCCGAGATCTTCCAGTGGCTGGACGACGACGCGGCGGCCCGGCTGCGAGACGATCCGGCGCGCTTCGCCCATCTGCGCGAAGAGATCGCCGACGTGCTGTTCTATCTGACGCGGCTGGCGATGGTGACCGGGGTGGACCTGGACGAGGCGGCGCGCGACAAGCTGGCCAAGAACGCGATCAAGTATCCAGCGCCTTGACCCTTACGCTATAGTGCCTTTACGGCCGGCGACGGTGGCAAGAGAGCGGCAATGACGTGACACCCGTGCAACAACTGCAGCAATGGATAGACGGCGCGCATCGAATCGCGGTGCTGACCGGCGCCGGCATGAGCACCGAATCCGGCATCCCCGACTTTCGTTCCGCCGATGGCATGTGGGCGCAGAACATGACGCTGACCGAGGTGGTGTCGATAGACTATTTCCGCCGCGCGCCGTCGGCGTTCTGGCAGGCGTTCAGCGACATCTTCCGCATCAAGCTGGCCGGCGGCTACCAGCCCAACGACGGCCACCGCTTTCTCGCCGCGCTGGAGACGGCTGGTAAGGAAGTCACCATCCTGACCCAGAACATAGACGGCCTGCACGGCCGCGCCGGCAACCGCCGGGTGCTGGAGCTGCACGGCACGCTGATGAGCGCCAGCTGTCCCGACTGTCGCATGCCGCATCCGCTGGATTATGTGCAGCGGCACGAGGTGCCGGCCTGCCGCCGCTGCCGCGCGGTGCTGAAGCCGGACGTGGTGCTGTACGGCGAGGCGGTGCCGCTGATAGACGTGGCCTTCGAGGCGGCGCTGAACGCCGAGCTGCTGCTGGTGATGGGTTCGTCGCTGGAGGTGTCGCCGGTCAATCTGATCCCGGTGGAGGCGGCGCGCGCCGGCATACCGTGCGTGCTGATCAACTACACGCCGACCCGCTTCGACACGCTGTTCGACCTCTGCATCCACGCCGGCATCGGCGACACCTGCCGCGAGCTGTCCTGCTGATCCGGCTGGCATGGCGCCGGCGCCGCGCCTATCTTGAGAAAGCCGCTGTCGGCGGCTTTCAAGGGGAATAGGCAATGGATCGCATCAATTGGAATCACTGGCTGGACCTGGCCGTCGCCTTCGGCGGCAACATCGTGTCCGCCATTCTGCTGTGGCTGATCGGCCGCTGGCTGATCGGCTTGTCCACCCGGATGCTGGACGAGCAGCTGAACGCGCGCAAGCTGGATCCGACGCTGCGCCGCTATGCGCACTCCTTCCTGTCGGTGACGCTGACCGTAGTGCTGGTCATCGGCATCCTAGGCTTTTTCGGCGTGCAGACCACCACCTTCGCCGCGGTGATCGCCGCCGCCGGCGTCGCCGTCGGCATGGCCTGGAGCGGCCTGCTGGCCAATTTCGCCGCCGGCATCTTCCTGGTGGTGCTGCGCCCGTTCAAGGTCGGCGATCTGGTGATGGTGGCCGGCATCACCGGCCAGGTCCGGGAGATCGGCCTGTTCGCCACCACGCTGGACACGCCGGACGGGGTGCAGACCCTGGTCGGCAACAACAAGATCTTCTCCGACACCATCCAGAACTACAGCGCCAACGCGGTGCGTCGCGTCGATCTGAAGGCGCAGCTTGCCAGCAGCGCCGACCACGCCCAGGCGATACGGCTGCTGCAGGACGCGCTGGTCCGCATTCCCAATGTGCTGGCCGCGCCGGCGACCGACGTCGGCGTGCTGGAATTCACCGCGCTGGGGCCGGTGTTGGCCGTGCGGCCCTACTGCGCGCCCGAGCACTACTGGCAGGTGTATTTCGACGCCAACCGCGCGATACGCGAAACACTGGGCGCGGCCGGTTTCCCGACGCCGGAGCAGGCGATGGTGGTGCGTCAGGGCTAGCACGCCGTTCCGTCCCCGCCGCTTGAGCCATTTTTACAAGCCCGGCGTCGGCGCTTGCCTTTAAATGCCCCGGCATGCCGCGCGCCCGGCGCGGCGCGGACAGGGGAGAGTGGGATGAAGGTAGGCGTATTGAATGCCGGCTTGCGTCAGTTGGCGGCCGAGGTCGTCGAGCAGGCGGCGAGGGCGGGGCGCGGCCTGGCCGGCATGCTGCGGCGGGTGGCCAATGTGACGGCGACGCCGCCTCGCTCGGCGACGGTGGCGAACGGGCGGAGCGGCTTGGCGGCGCGCCTGCTCGGCGGCCGCCGCGCCGAAGGGCCCGAGCCATCGACGCTGCAGCGGACAGGACCGACGCGCGCGGCCATCCGTCCCGGCGACATCAAGGCGATGCTGCGGGCGCGGCTGGACGGCCTGCGGGAGAATATGGGCGATCCGGTCTATCGCCACCAGGCGCTGGAGTCCACTTACGCGATGATTTACAGCGAGGCCAAGCAGACCTTCTACCGCGCGAACGGCGGCAAGATGCCGGACGGCTATCTGCGGGCGTTAGGCGAGGAGGCGCGCGCGGTCGGCTTGCCGGGCGCGGAAAAGCACGGCGCCTTCATCCCGGCCGGCGACGGCGCCAGCCCCTTCGTCAATTACCTGTTGATCCCGGTGCACAAAGAGTTCGGCCACCGTCTGCGCAACGAGTCGCAGCAGCGTCTGTTCCGCGATCATGCCCGCCAGCTGACGATGGAACTGGTGGCGCCGCACGCCGCGGAACGCGGATGGGAGCCGCCGGCAGCCTTCGCCGCGCGGCTGGAGGCGGTCGGACGGCCCTGGCTCGACCGTCCTTAACGCCGGTTCACTATCTTGTCACGCGCATCGCAGCCGGCCTGCCGGCCGGGCTGCGATGTCCTAGTCCAGCCGGCCCAGCCTGTAGGTCTGGCCGGTCTGGGCGCCCTCTATGCTGAGGCTGTAGGCGCGCGCCACCTGGCGCGCCTCCACCAGCGGCACGCCGCGGAACAGCGGACCGTATTCGGCTTCCGATTCCGCCAGCAGCAAGGGGCTGACCAGATTGATGCGCTGCCGGCGCGGCAGCTCGACGGCGGCGGCGTTGACGAAACCCTCCAGCGCGGCGTTGGCCATATAGACATTGCTCAACAGCGGCACGATGGCCTGCGGCTGCCAGGCGCCGCCGACCAGCGTGAACGAACCGCCGTCGGCCACCTTGTCCAGACCGCGCAGCACCACATTGACCTGGCCCATCAGCTTGGCGTCCAGGCCGACGCGATAGCGCTCGGCGTTCATCTCGGCCAGCGGCCCGACATGGCCGTTGCGGCCGCCGGTGGCCACCGCCACCGCGTCGAGCCGGGGCAGCCGGCCGTACATGGCCGCGATGCTCTGTTCGTCCTCGATGTCCACGCGCACATCGCCGTGATGGCGGCCGGCGACGATCAATTCGTGGCGGCCGGACAGTTCGGCGGCGATGGCGCGGCCGATGTTGCCGCTGCCGCCTATCAGCAGAATCTTCATATCGTTTTCCTTGTGCTATTCGAGTGTCGGAGTCGTCAGCTTAGGTGTGTCCACGGCTTGGAAAAACCGGGCAAACGTGGAAGTATTGGAATTAATATGGAAACAATCGAACCGTCATCCGAATTGGCGCTGGTCTTTCTTGAAGTGGTGGAGGCCGGCAGCATTACCGCCGCCGCCGCGCGCCTGGCCACGTCCAAGTCGCAGGTCAGCAAGCAGCTGAGCCGGCTGGAAGCCCAGCTGGGCGTGCAGTTGCTGTATCGCAGCACCCGGCGGCTGACGCCGACCGAGGCCGGGCGGGCCTATCTGGACTATTGCCGCCGGCTGCGCGTCTTGTTGCGCGAATCGACGGCGGCGCTGCGCGGCCTGAACGAGGAAGCGGCGGGAACGGTGCGGCTGACGGTGCCGCAGATGTTCGCCAGCGTGTTCGGCGCCGAGCTATTGTTGGCTTTTCATCAACAATATCCGGCGATAACGGTGGAGTTGGATATCAGCCTGGCCGAGCGCGACCTGGAGGAGAGCGGCTTCGATCTCGCCATCCGCTCCGCGCCGGCGTTGCCGCCGCATTTGGTGGCGCGCTGCCTGTTCTTCACCCGCGACTGGGTGGTGGCGTCGCCGGCGCTGCTGGCCGGGCGCGGCGAGCCGCGCGAGCCGGGGGCGCTGGCGCGGCTGCCCTGCGTGGTGCACGCCAGCTACCATCGCGGCGCGCGCTGGCTGTTCGAGCGCGCCGGGCGGGTGGAGGAGGTGGAGGTGTCGCATTGGCTGCAGGCCAGCGACTACAGTCTGAACCGGCAACTGGCCGAGGCCGGCGCCGGCTTCGCCCGACTGCCGGATTTCGCCGCCGCCGCCGCGGTGCGGGACGGTCGGCTGCAGCGGGTGCTGGCCGACTGGAACACGCCCAGCCACCCGGTCTATCTGCTGTATCCGAAGAAGACGCCGCAGCCGGCGAAGACGAGGGCCTTGATCGACTTCATCGCTGGCTGGTTCGACGGCTCAGCGCCGGAACAGCTCGTCGGCGCCGGCCGGCCGTAGCCGCGGCGGGCCTGACAGCGCTTGCAGGAAGGCCTGCAACGCCCGTTTCTCGGCGTCGCCGAGGCCAAGCGGTTTCAGCAGCGGCGACGTCTTGGGCTGGGTGTATTTTTCCAGTCCCGCGGCGGCGACTTCGTTGCCGCCGTTGTTGTAGAACTCCAGCACGCCGCTGCCGTCGTCGGTGAACAGCGGCATGTCGCCGCTGTGCATATAGTCGCCGGTGTACAAGAGCTCGCGCAGGCCCGGCGTGCGGAAGGCGCCGACGTCCTCGTTGCGGCCGGTGACGGCGCCGCGGCCCCGGTCCTCGCGGTCGCGGCCGATGAAGTGCAGTCCCAGATTGTGGAAGCGCTGGTCGGACAGCAGCGGGCCGTTGTGACAATTGAGGCAGCGCGCCTTGGTGCGGAACAATTGCAGGCCCCATAGCGCCTGGTCGCTCAGCGCCTGGGCATCGCCTTTCAGGAAGCGGTCGAAGTCGCTGTCGTGGCTGATCAGCGTCCGCTCGAAGGTCGCCAGCGCCCGGGCCAGCCTGTCGGCGTCGACGCGGGCGTCGCCAAAGGCCGCGGCGAACAGCGGCGGATATTCGGCCGCTGCGGCGATCTTGGCAGCCGCCGCGGCCAGCGGCTGGTGCATCTCCAGCGGATTGGCGATCGGCCCCAGCGCTTGCTGCTCCAGGCTGGCGGCGCGACCGTCCCAGAACAGCGAGGCGGCGTAGCCGCTGTTGACGATGGCCGGCGCGTTGCGGCCGCCCAGCTGGCCGATATGGCCGGACGAGACTTCGCGCGGGTCGGCCCAGCCGTGGGCCGGGTCGTGGCAGCTGGCGCAGGCGATGCGATCGTTGCGCGACAGCCGGGCATCGAAGAACAGTTTTTCCCCCAAGGCCGCCTTGGCCGGCGAGTACGGATTGTCGGCCGGGAACGGCATCGCCGGCAGCAGGCCCAGATCGCGGAAACCGGCGCGGGCGGCGGCGTCCAGCGTCGGCGCCGGCCAGTCGGGCTGCGCGGCTTGGCCGGAACGGTAGCGCAAATACTGTTGGCGCCAGCCGGCCAGCGTGGCGGCATCGGGCGGCGTGTCGTCGCTGTCCGGCATCGGTGGTTTGGCCGGCCGCTTGCTGATGGCCAGCAAGGCTGCGGCGCCGACGTCGGCGTATTGGCCGTCCGCGCGCAGGATGCGCGCTTTGCCGGCGTTGTCCTTCACCCAGATCGCCTGCGTCGCGGCGGCGGCGGGGAAGGCCGCGCGGAAGGCGGCGTCGCCGGTCAGGCGCAGCTGCAGCCAGCGGCTGCCGTCCGCCGCGCTGGGCAAGGTCCAATCGCGCTGGCCGCACCAGGCCTGGCCGTTGGCCTCGCTTAGCGCGGAAGAGACTTGTCCGGCCTGGACATCGCGCGGACGCGCCTGCCACAGCACCACATTGAACATGGCGTCCGGATGTTCGCCGTCGTCGACGCAGGCGGCGTCGGCGTTCGGCTTGGCCAGTTCGCCGTCGCGATCGACCGGAATGTACGGCGGCATCGTTTGCGGCAGGTCTTCGGGATTCGGCGCGTCAGGCAGCGCCGGGCCGCGCACCAGCCGAATCCGGGCCGGCGAGCCGAGGCTCAGGCTGATGTGCGGCAGCGTGCGATGGCTGTCGTCGAAGGCCACCGCCAGCGCGCCGCGGCCCTGGCGGCTGGTGGCGGTCCAGTAGAATGCCGCTTCGGCGTCGGGGAAGGCGTGGCGGTCTATCGCCGGCAGGTTTCGTTGCCGGTCGCGCTGACTCCAGTCCAGCAGCGTTTTCAGCTCGCGCTCGCTGGGCAGGCGCCAGTCGTCGTGGCCGCACAGTTTCTGTTGGTTGACCGCCTCGACATAGGTGACGGCGAGGCAGTCTTCCTGCCCCGGCTCGCACTGGGCAGGCCGCTCGATCTGGCGGCTGGCGCTGGCGTAGTAGCTGTGCCAGCGGCTGCGCAGGCCGGTCTCGGCTTTCGCCTCCCAGCTCAGGCCGGTGCGCCTGTCGTCGACGCAGCCGGCTGGGTCGCCGGCTTGGACGGCCTGGCCGTCGCTGTCGCGGCGGGGCTGGAAGCGGGCGGCTTGCGGCTGCGTATCGAGCGCGGCCAGGCTCAGTTGCAGATGGGCTTGCGCGTATTCGGCGCTGACCAGGCTGCGGCCGATGCCGAGCTGGTCGAGCAGGGCCTGCGCGTCGTCGATCTCGGCCAGCTTTTGCGCTTGCTGGAAGCGGGCGGCGTCGGCCGGGTCGATCTGAATGCCGTTGGCCGGGTTGTCGTCGCGGTCCAGCGTCAGCAGCAAGCGGGCGATTCTCAGCGCCGCCGGATGGCCGGCGTCTTGCGTGCCGGCCAGGGTCAGCGGCGTCAGCACCGGCGAGCCGGCGGCGGCGCCTAGCGTCAGTCGGCCGAGGCGGAAAGTGACGGTCTCGCCGTTCAGATAGTGAAATTCGCCGTTGTCGGTGGTCTTGCCGGCCCGGGTCGGGGTTTCGTAATCGAGGCCGCTGACGGCGCTGTCGATGAAGCGGCCGGTTTGCGGCGGCGTGGCGGCGGGGCCGCCGCTGCAGCCTGCCAGCAGCAGCGAGGAAAGTAGGGCGGGAGCGAAGCGATGCATGTAATGAGAATTATTTGCAAAATCCTCGATTATGCCTTGCCGCGCGCTTCCGTCACAAGCGGCTACAGCGAAGACGGGAAGGCGCCTTCGTCCTCGCAGTTTTCCACCTGGATGTCGTCCGGGCTGGTGTTGGGAACATAGACCTGATTGACCGCAGACGGCGGCAGCGACGGATCGGGCGCGCAGTCGGCGCTTTGGACGGGGCCGACCGCCACTTGCGCGCCGGCTTTCAGCTGACAACGCACCACGCTGTCGAGCTGGCCCCAGGCCGGGCAGATGGCGTTGGCGGCCTGGTATTGCGCCACCGTGCCCTGAGGCTTGCTGAACGACCACCAGCGGCCCAGGCGGGAGCCGGGCTTGGCGCTGTCCCAGACCCGATAGACGACGACGCCGGCGGCGGCGAGGTCCTGCTGGTAGACCGCGCCCTCGCACAGGCCGCCGTTGCCGGGCGCGCCGACCGCCTTGGACAGCAGCTCCGGATTCTGCGCCGCCTTCATGCCGCCCGGCGGCGGCAGCACGCTGCCGACGCAAGCGGTGGCGCTTTCTCCCAGCTTGGCGGGCGGGGTGGCGGCGCAGCCGATCAGGATCAGACTGAGCGAGGCGGAGGCGGCGAGGCGCAGCGGTGAGGGCATGGCGGGTCTCCTGTGGTCGGAATCCGATTGCATATTGGAACATAGACGATTTGACCGTCATCGCCAGCGTCGGACGGAAAAAAGGCGCCGACCTAAGCCGGCGCCCAAAGCTGCGGAAAAACAATGAACGATGTTCAGGCCACCGCCGCGCTGGCGGCTGGACGCGTCGGCTGGGCCTGGCCGGACAGCTCGGCCTGGCGCGCGCGCGCCTGCTGATAGTTTCTGAGCTTGATGTGGCCGTAGCCGCGCACGCCTTCCCAGGTCTTGATCCACTCGATCGCCTGCGGCAGCTTGTCGGCGCTCAGTCCGGCCAGCAATGCCGGCAGGCCTTGCTCGAACTCGGCGATTAGCCGGCGCTCCAGCTTGCGGTCGGTCTGCCAGGCGAACGGGTCCAGCGCGCCGCCGCGCAGGAAGCGCAGCTTGGCCAGCAGCTTCATCGCCGGCATCAGCCAGGCGCCGATGGCGATCTTGCGCGGCTGGCCGCGGGTCAGCCAGGCCACGCCGATGTGGAAGCGCAGCTTGTAGTCGCCGTCGAACTGGGTGGCCAGCTCGCGCAGGAACTCGCCGTCGCTGTACAGCCTCGCCACCTCGTATTCGTCCTTGTAGGCCAACAGGTGGTGGTAGGCGCGGGCGGCGGCCAGCGTCAGCGCGGTGCTGCCCGGCTGCGCGGCCTCCTCGGCCTGGCGCACCCGCTGCACCAGCGCCTTGTAGCGCTCGGCCAGCTTGTCGTTCTGGTAAGCGGTCAGCAGCGTGGCTCGGTGATGGACCAGCGCGTCCGGCGTTTCACGTGGAACGAATTGCACGACGGCGGTCGGGCTGACCAGCGCCTCGACGCGCGCCGGATCGTGGGCGGCGTGACGGCCCCAGAGGAAGGCGTCCTGGTTGAATTTGACGGCGGCGCCGTTCAGCCGCACCGCCTCCATGATCGCCTCCAGCGATACCGGTATCAGGCCCTTCTGCCAGGCGTAGCCGAGCATGAACATATTGCTGGCGATGGCGTCGCCCATCAGCGCGGTGGCCAGTTTGTTGGCGTTGACCTCGCTGAAGCGGCCGGCGCCGACCGAGTCGATGATCGCGTCCTTCATCGCCTTGGCCGGGAAGCGCACGTCCGGATTCTTCAGGAAGGCGCTGGTCGGCGATTCGTAGTTGTTGACGATGGCGTGGCTGAAGCCGTCGCGCATCTTGGCCAGCGCCTCTTCGGCGGCGGTGACCACCAGGTCGCAGCCCAGCACCAGATTGGCGTCGCCGGCGGCGATGCGCACCGCGTGCAGCTTGTCCTGCGAGTCGGCGATGCGCACGTGCGACCACACCGAGCCGCCCTTCTGCGCGAGGCCGGCCATGTCCAGCACGGTGACGCCCTTGTTGTCCAGATAGGCCGCCATGCCCAGCACCTGGCCTATGGTGACCACGCCGGTGCCGCCGACGCCGGTGACCATGATGCCGAACGGCTCGGCCACCGACGGAATCTTCGGCTCCGGCAGCGTCGGCATCTTGCCGAGGTCGGCGCTGGCGCCGGCCGGCTTCTTCAGTTTGCCGCCTTCGACGGTGACGAAGCTGGGGCAGAAGCCCTCGACACAGGAGTAGTCCTTGTTGCAGCTGGACTGGTCTATCTTGCGCTTGCGGCCCAGCGGCGTTTCCACCGGCAGCACCGACAGGCAGCCGGACTTCTGGCTGCAGTCGCCGCAGCCTTCGCACACTCGTTCGTTGATGAAGGCGCGCTTGGCCGGGTCGGGGAATTCGCCGCGCTTGCGGCGGCGGCGCTTCTCGGCGGCGCAGGTCTGATCGTGGATCAGGATGGTCACGCCCTCGATGTCGCGCAGCTCGCGCTGCACCCGGTCCAGCTCGCGGCGGTGGAAGACGTCGATGCCGGCGGCCAGGCCCTGGGCGTTCTGGTATTTGTCCGGGTCGTCGCTGGTGATGACGATGCGCTTGACGCCTTCGGCCGCCAGCTGGCGCGTCATCATCGGCACGTCCAGATAGCCGTCGACGTGCTGGCCGCCGGTCATCGCCACCGCGTCGTTGTACAGAATCTTGTAAGTAATATTGACTTTCCCGGCCACCGCGGCGCGGATCGCCAGGATGCCGGAGTGGAAGTAGGTGCCGTCGCCCAGATTGGTGAAGATGTGCTTGGTGCTGGTGAACGGCGCCTGGCCCAGCCAGGTGATGCCCTCGCCGCCCATCTGGGTGAAGGTCTTGGTGGTTTCCGGGCTGATCCAGTGCGCCATGTAGTGGCAGCCGATGCCGGCCACCGCGCGGCTGCCTTCCGGCAGCTTGGTCGAGGTGTTGTGCGGGCAGCCGGAGCAGTAGTGCGGCACGCGGGCGATCGCCTCGCGCGGCTGCACCAGCTGCGCCTCCTTGTCGTCGTAGAACTTCAGCCTGTCGTGTATCACTGGACTGTCGTAGATCAGCGCCAGCCGGCTGGCCAGCGCGCGCGCGATCATCGCCGGCGTCAGCTCGCCGGCGGCCGGCAGCAGCCAGTCGCCGTGCGGCAGCGCCCATTCGCCCTTCTCGGCGAATTTGCCGACCACGCGCGGGCGCACGTCGTCGCGCCAGTTGTACAGCTGTTCCTTCAACTGGTATTCGATGATCTGGCGTTTTTCCTCGACGACCAGGATCTCTTCCAGGCCCTGGGCGAACTGGCGCACGCCTTCCGGTTCCAGCGGCCACACCATGCCTATCTTGAAGATGCGCAGGCCGATCTCGGCCGCCTGCGCCTCGCTGATGCCGAGATCGTCCAGCGCCTGCATCACGTCGAGATAGCTCTTGCCGCAGGTGATGATGCCGAGGCGCGCCTTCGGCGAATCCAGCGTGATGCGATTCAGCCGGTTTTCGCGCGCGTAGGCCAGCGCGGCGTACAGCCGGTGGTGCAGCACGCGCTTTTCCTGGGCCAGCGGCGTGTCCGGCCAGCGGATGTTCAGGCCGCCTTCCGGGATGGGGAAGTCCTTGGGAATCTTGAATTCGAAGCGTTCCGGCGAGATGTCGACGATGGCCGAGCTCTCGATGGTGTCGGTGATGGCCTTGATCGACACCCAGCAGCCGGAGTAGCGGCTCATCGCCCAGCCGTGCAGGCCGAAATCGAGCACTTCCTGCACGCCGGACGGGCTCAGCACCGGGATCATGCTGGCGGCCAGGATGTGGTCGGACTGGTGCGGGAAGGTGGACGATTTGGCGGCGTGGTCGTCGCCGCAGACCAGCAGCACGCCGCCGCGGGCGCTGGTGCCGGCCACATTGCCGTGCTTGAGCACGTCGCCGGAGCGATCCACGCCCGGGCCCTTGCCGTACCACATCGAATAGACGCCGTCGTATTTGGCGCCTTCGAAGATGTTGACCTGCTGGGTGCCCCAGACGGCGGTGGCGGCCAGGTCCTCGTTGAGGCCCGGGTGGAACACCACATTGTGGGCGTCCAGGTAGGACTTGGCCTTCATCATGGTCTGGTCGACATTGCCCAGCGGGGAGCCGCGGTAGCCGGTGACGTAGCCGGCGGTATGGAAGCCGGCGGCGCGATCCAGTTGTTGCTGCAGCATGGGCAGGCGCACCAGCGCCTGGATGCCGGTCATCAGAACCTGGCCGGTGGGGGCGGTGTATTTTTCTTCCAGGTCTGCGTGGCGGATTGACATGGTTTCTCCTCCTGTCGTGCTCGCTTGTGGCGATCAGCCCGCGGCCGCCTTGTGGGCGGCTGGTTCCGGGCGCTTGCTGCGCTGGCAAGCGCGGGGACACTTTATTTTTATACCTTGTTCCCAGGGTATGCGCGGCTGTCGCAGCTTAGAGTGTTCACCCTAATGCCGCCGACTATAGTTTACGTTTACGTCAACGTCAAAGGGATTGCGCGGCGGCTCGGCCCGGGTGCGGTTTATGTGCCAGTGCAGCAAAAAGCCGTTATTCGTTAAATATTTGTAAACATACTGTATAAGCGCGAAGTATTATTGTCGCGTGGCAAAGCGGGTAAGCTGCATGCTGGAATAATCCCGTCTTAGAGAACCCCATGTCCGCTTCTTCTTCCTCCGGCGATCACCGCGGCGTGCTGTACACCCTGGGCGCCTTCATCTGCTGGGGCCTGTTTCCCCTGTACTGGAAGCCGCTGCACGCGGTGCCGGCCATGCAAATCCTGTGCCACCGCATTGTGTGGTCGGCCTTGTTCGTCGCGCTGGTGCTGACCGCGCTGCGGCAATGGGGCGATATCGGCGCGGCCTTGCGCAAGCCTAGGCTGCTGGGCGTCTTCGCGCTGTCGTCGACGGTGCTGTCGCTGAACTGGCTGATCTATATCTGGGCCGTCAACGCCGGCCACGTGGTGGAGGGCAGCCTCGGCTACTTCATCAATCCGCTGGTCAATGTGCTGTTGGGGCGGCTGGTGCTGTCCGAGCGGCTGAGCCGCCCGCAGACGCTGGCGGTGGGGCTGGCGACGCTGGGCGTGGCCTGGCTGACCTTCAGCGCCGGCTCCTTGCCGTGGATCGCCTTGTCGCTGGCGGCCACCTTCGGCCTGTACGGCCTACTGCGCAAGATGGCGCCGCTGCCGTCGCTGCCGGGCCTGGCGCTGGAGACTTTCCTGATGTCGCCGCTGGCGCTGGCCTATCTGCTGTGGTCGGAATGGAACGGGCAGGGCGCCTTCGGCCATGTCGACGCGCTGCGAAACGGCCTGCTGATCGGCGCCGGCGTGGTGACGGCGGTGCCGTTGTTGATGTTCGCCGCCGGCGCGCGCCGGCTGAAGCTGGCGACGGTGGGCGTCATCCAGTACGTCGGCCCCAGCATCCAGCTGGCGCTGGGCGTGATCTTGTACGGCGAGCCGTTCGGCGCCGACCGCGCCGTCGGCTTCGCGCTGATCTGGGGCGCGCTGGCCCTGTATTCGGCGGTGGGCGTGCGCGAGCTGTGGCGCGGCAGGCGCCGACAGCCGGCTTGAACCGCCTGATTCATTGAAAGAAAAACGGCCATCTCTCGGGATGGCCGTTTTCATGCGGGCGCGCCGCTTCAGTGCGTGGGCTCGGTCAGCTTGAGCAGCAACTGGAGACGGTCCTCGACGCCGAACTTCTGGAAGATGGCGGTGAGATGGGCCTTGACCGTTCGCTCGGTGATGTCCAGCTCGCGGGCGATTTCCTTGTTGGAGCGGCCCTGTTTGAGGATGGCGATCACTTCGGCCTCGCGGCTGGACACCCGTTCGCGCCAGTCGGCATGTTCGTCCGGCGGCACCAGCGCGCCGAAGCGTCGGCACAGCTGCAGCAGCAGGCTGCGTCCCAGCCAGGTGCCGCCGGCGTCGACGCTGGCGGCGATCTGGCGCAACTCGTCGGCGCCGGCGTAGGCGTGGGCATAGCCGGCCGCGCCCAGTTGCAGCCAGCGCATGCCTTCGGCGTCGTTGGGCGCGGAGCTGAGGGCGACCACCCGGTAGCATTGGCACAACCGCGGCCAGTCGGCGTCGCGCTCTGCGGCGTTCAGGCTGGCCAGGTCCAGCCACAGCGTGGCGTCCCGCTCCTGCGGCGGTTCCGGCAGATGCTCGCAGCGGAGCGCCTCGCCCAGCGCGTCCCGCCAGTAGCCGGCCAGCACCGAGCTGGAGGAGAACAGCAGGTGGCTCATGTCAGCGCTCCCGCAGCGCTTCCGCCTTGGCGCGCAGCACCGGCTTCAGCAAATAGGACAGGATGCTCTTCTTGCCGGTCATGATGTCCACCTGGGCCACCATGCCGGGGAAGATGGGCAGCTTCTCCCTGCCCAGCCGCGAGCCCTGGGTCTTCACCTTGACGATGTAGAAGGCGTTGCCTTTCTCGTCGGTGATGGTGTCGGCGCCGATCTCGGCCACGCTGCCTTCCATGCCGCCGTAGATGGTGAAATCGTAGGCGGTGAAACGCACCACCGCGTGTTGGCCGGGGTGGAGGAAGGCGATGTCGCGCGGGGTGATCCGGGTTTCCAGCAGCAGCGAGTCATCCAGCGGCACGATCTCGATGATGTCCTTGCCCGGCTGCACCACGCCGCCGATGGTGTTGATGAACAGCCGTTTGATCTGGCCGCGCACCGGGGAGCGGACCTCGGACAGTTTCACCTTGTCGGCCAGCGCCACGCTGCCGGCGGACAGGCTGCTGGCCTTGGCCATGGTGTCGGACAGTTCGGCGCTGGCGGTGTTGCGCATCGTCAGCTCCACTTCCTGGATCTTGCGCTGCGCCTCGCCGATGGCGGCCTGGATCTTGGGCATCTGGGCGGCGGCCTGGTCGCGTTCGCCGCGGAAGCGGGCGACGTCGCGCTCCAGGCGCAGCAGGTCGACGTCGGATACCGCGCCGGACTCCTTCAGCGGGCGGGTGACGGTGAGTTCCTGCATCGTCAGATCGTAGCTGGACAGGGCCTGGGCATAACGGGCGCGGACCTCGTTCAGCTCCTGGCCGCGCTGCGCCAGCTGCTGGCGGGCGATGCCGACGCTGGCGTTCAGCTCCATCTGCTTGGAGTTGTACAGGTCCATTTCCTGCTTGGCGATGTCCGGCGCCAGTTGCAGCACCTTGGGCGGCAGTTGGAACGGCGTGCCGCCCGCCAGCGCTTTCAGCCGCGCGGTCTTGGCCTGCAAGGCCAGGTACTGCACCTGGTTTTCTTCCAGCGAGGAGACGAAGCGGGTGTTGTCCACCCGGAGCAGCAGCTGGCCCTTCTGCACCACCTGGCCTTCCTTGGCCAGTATCTGCGACACCACGCCGCCGTCCAGGCTTTGCAGGTGCTGGTTCTGGTTGGACGGGATCACCTTGCCCTCGCCGCGCGATACCTCGTCGACCTTGGCGAAGGCCGACCACAGGAAGGCGACGAGAAAGAAGCCCAGCATGCTCCAGACGAAGATGCGCGGCCGGCCGGGATTCTGCTGCAGGATCGCCCAGTCGGCGTCGGCGGCGAAGTCGTTGCGGTCGACCAGGTCGCGGGCGGAGGCCCAGTCCATCAGCTTGTCCCAGTACGGGCCGGTGCGTTCCTGGCCGCGTTCCACCCAGCCGTTCAAGCGTTGTTTCCAGTTCATTACCATT
This sequence comes from Chromobacterium sp. ATCC 53434, assembly GCF_002848345.1. Classification (NCBI taxonomy): domain Bacteria; kingdom Pseudomonadati; phylum Pseudomonadota; class Betaproteobacteria; order Neisseriales; family Chromobacteriaceae; genus Chromobacterium; species Chromobacterium sp. ATCC 53434. The sequence continues at coordinate 4,767,373 of NZ_CP025429.1, forward strand.
TCAGACGCCCGCCTTTCCGATCTTGCCCTGTTGCAGCGCCTCGATCACCTGTTGCTTGGGACCGTCGGCGACGATGGCGCCGTGGTCGACCACGATCAGCCGGTCCACCAGATCCAGCAGCGCGTTGTGGTGGGTGACCAGCAGCATGGTCTTGTCGGACGACGCCCGCGCCAAGGTCTGGCGGACCTGGCTCTCGCTGCTGTGGTCCATATTGCTGGTCGGCTCGTCCAAGAGAAGGATGGGCGGCGCGTTAAGCAGCGCGCGGGCGATGGTCACCGCCTTGCGCTGGCCGCCGGACAGCGACTCGCCGCGCTCGCTGATCTGCATGTCGAAGCCCTGCGGGTGGCGGTTGATGAACTCGGTCAGCCCGGCCTGTTCGGCGGCGGCCGCGATGCTGGCGTCGAAGGCGTGCGGCGAGCCCATCGCGATGTTCTGCCGCATCGTGCCGTAGAACAGCACCGGGTCCTGCGGCACGTGGCCGATCTGGCGGCGCAGCTCGGCCGGGTCGATCTGCTTGATGTCGATGCCGTCGATATGGATTGCGCCCTCGGTCGGTTGGTACAGGCCGAGGATCATCTTCTGGATGGTGGTCTTGCCGGAGCCGATGCGGCCGATGAAGGCGACGCGCTCGCCGGCGCGGATCTTGAACGACACCTCGCGCAGCGCCACCATCGGGTTGTCCGGGTAATTGAACGATACGTTGCGGAACTCGATCTCGCCTTTGAAGTTGGCGCGGTGGAAGAAGGTGGCGTCCTTCTCGCGCTCCACCGGCATCTTCATGAAGCCGTCCAGCGAGGCCAGCGAGGTCTTGGCGTTGTGGTACTGGGTCAGCAGGCTGACCACCTGGCTCAGCTGCGCCATCGCGCGGCTGGACAGCATCACCGCGGCGATCAGGCCGCCCATGGACACGTTGCCGGCCATGATCTCGTACACGCCGAGCACCAGCATGGCGACGGACAACAGCTGCTGGATGAAGCCGGCGAAGTTCATCGTCGACGCGGCCAGGATCTTCAGCCGCGAACCGACCTGGGCCAGGAACAGCGTGGCCTGTTCCCACTTGCCCTGAAGCACGCCTTCGGCGGCCAGCACCTTGACGGTTTCCAGCCCGGACAAGCTTTCCACCAGGTAGGCGTTGCGCTGCGAGGCGGCGCGCAGCGTGGTCTCGGTCAATGCCTGCATCCGCTCCTGCACCAGCAGCGCGAACACCAGCATGACGAAAATGGCGATCACCATCGGTATCGCCATCAGCGGCGAAATCCACAGGATGGCCAGCAGGAAGATCAGCACGAAGGGCACGTCGATCAGCGCGGTGATCGACGCCGAGGCGATGAAGTCGCGTATGGTCTCGAAGGCGCGCAGATTGGCGGCGAAGGCTCCGACCGATGCCGGCCGCGCCTCCATCCGGATGCCCAGCACCCGCTCCATGATCAGCGCCGACAGCGCGACGTCGATCCGTTTGCTGGCCAGGTCTATCAAATAGCCGCGGGTCAGCTTGAGCAAGAAGTCGAAGATCAGCACCAGCGCGGCGCCGCTGGCCAGCACCCACAGCGTTTCCAGCGCCATATTCGGCACCACGCGGTCGTACACCGCCATCGACACGATGGGTATGGCCAGCGCGAAGACATTGATCAGGAAGGCGGCCATCAGCGCGTCGCGGTATAGCGCGCGGCTGCCGTAGACGGTGTGCCAGAACCAGTGGCGCGAGCGGATCTCGGCCAGCTCCGGCGCGCGCTTCTCGTATTGGAAGCGCGGCCTCACCAGGATGGCGATGCCTTCGAAGCTGTGCTCCAGGTCTTCCAGCGGAATCTCGACGACGGCGTCGGGCAGCTCGGACATGCTGAGGAGGGCGACGCCGTCGCGGACTTCGCGCAGGATGCCGGCGGTGTTGTTCTCCTGCAGCAGCACGGCGGGGAGCAGCGCTTGGCGAAGGCTGGACAGCGGTTGGCGCACCACGCGGGTGGACAGGCCGATGCGGCGCGCCGAGCGCGCGAACATCGACGGCGACAGCCGGTTGTTCACCAGCGGGATGCCAGCCACCAGCGATTCGCGGGTGGTGTTGATGCCGTAGCCGCGGGCCAATGAGAACAGGCAGTCGAGCAGAGGATCGAGATGGGTCGCCTGCGCGCTTAGCGGCGGCGTGGTTTCAGGACTGGATATTTCGGAAGCCATGCTTCCACTCCCATGAATATGGCCGGCAGTCGTGCCGGAGTGCGCGATTGGAAACGGTCGTAGCGGCAAGCCGCTCAATCGCGCCGCGATGGCGTCGGGTTGGCCGCGCCCGGTCGCCGGACCCTGTCGCTACGGGCGCTGGAATGGCCAAAAGACCCGCTTTGCGGGTCTTGTCGGCGCAGGATCGCCACGTTTCAATGCTTCGCGGCCTTGCCGGCTTTTTTGGCCGGGGCGATGGCGGGCGCATCGGCTATCGTGCTGGAGATGTAAGGGTGGATCGGGATGCCTGCGGTGCTGAACGGTTGGGGTGGCGTGTAGGCGGTGCTGCAGCTTTCCAGCTGTTCGGCGTCGTCCGACTCGAAGGCTTGCTGTTCGATGGGCTTCAGTTGCAGGCTGGGCAACAGCAGGCCGGATGCCGCCAGCACGCGGGCCTGGGCCAGCTTGCCGTCGTATTCGGCATTGGTCTGCGCGCGTTTGGAATCGTACAGCTCGTTCTCGCTGTCCAGTACGTCCAGCAATGTGCGCTGGCCGATGTCGAACTGCTTCAGGTAGGCGTCGCGCGCCTTCTCGGTGGACAGCGCGTGCTGGCGCAGGTAGCCCATCTGCTCGCTCAGCTTGTGCACGTCGTTGTTGGCGATGCGCACCGTCTGCTGCAGGTCGCGGCAGGCTTTGTCGCGCAGGTCCAGCGCCGAATTGTAGCGCTCGGCCGATACGCCAAGGCGGGCCTTGTCGGCGCCGCCGCGGAACAGGTTGATGTTGAAGACCAGCTGCACCATCTGCTTGTCGTGACGGCCGTAGATGGCGTCGAGATTGTCGGTTTTCTCAGCATGGGCGCGCAGGTCCAGCGTGGGCGAGAAGGCGCCTTTCTTGACCTTCAGATCGCTTTGGGCGGCGCGCAGATTGGCGACGGAGGACAGATAGGCGGGACTGCTGCGCACGGCGGTCGTCATCAGGTCCTGATCGCGCGGCAGCTTGTCCTGCAGCGAGGGGGCCGGAGCCATGTCGGTCGGCGGCTCATCGCCGATCAGGCGGGCGTAGCGGGCGGATACGTCGTGCAGATTGGACGCCTCGTTGATCATATTGGTCTCGGACAGCGCGAGGCGGCCGGCGGCCTGTTCCAGGTCGACTCGCCGGCCGACGCCGGCTTTCACTTTCTGTTCAATCTGATCGTAGATGCCCTTATGAACGCCATAGCTCTCCTTGGCGAAATCAAGCAGCTGGCGGTAGCGCAACACGTCCAGATAGGCGCGGGTGGCTTCCAGGCCCTGCTGTTCGGAGGCGTCCACGAAGTCGTAGTACTTGCCGCGTTTGCTGAATTCCAGCTGGCGCACCGTGTTCACGGTCTGGAAACCTTGGAACAGGTTTTGGGCGAGGTCCGCCGACCAGCCCTTGCGGGTGAAGTCTTCGGTTATCTGCGGCCCATAGTTGATCAGCGGTTCCTTGTTGTTCTCGCGGGCATAGGTGTAAGAGACGTCCACGGTGGGCATATAGCCGGCGCGGCCGATGCCGGTTTCCTCTGCGGCGGAGCGGAACTCATGGAAACGGAAACGAACTTCCGGGTTGTTGGCGATGGTTTTTGCTACGACCTCGCGCAAGTCTGTGGCTTGCGCCAGCGAGGTCGACAGGCTGAGCAAGGCCGCGATTGTCAGGTGCACGGATCTTTTTTGTAAGTATTTCATGGTCAATGATCTCCGAGAGCAAGGGCGATATTTTTAAGTCATACATCAATCAGGTTAAACTGCAAATTGAAGATGTCAAATGAGTATTTTTGCGGAGGGGAGTATGTTTCCCCAATCTGCTACAGTGGCCATCATTAGCAGGCATGGAATGAACATGAAGCTTTTCTTGCTCGTTTTCAGGCAGCATCTGCGGCATTGCTTGCTGCCTGCCATGCTGTTGCTGGCAGGTCTGTGCGTGACGGCCGCCAGCTTGCCGACGGAGCGCGCCGCCGCGCGCTACGGACCACGCGCGGTGGCGCTGTACCGTGAATGGAACCAACTGCTGAGCGGCTTGCAGGGCGTAGAGGAGAGGCAGAAGCTTTCGGAGGTTAATCAGTTTTTCAACCGGCGCATCCTGTACCGCGAGGACATAGACAACTGGGGCGTTCAGGATTACTGGGCGACGCCGCTGGAGATGTTCGGCAAGGGAGCGGGCGACTGCGAAGACTTCAGCATCGGGAAGTACATTTCCTTGCTGGTATTGGGCGTGTCTCCGGACAAGCTGCGCCTGGTTTACGTCAAGGCGAGGATAGGCGGGCCGGGCAGCACGATCAGCCAGGCGCACATGGTGTTGGCCTACTATCCGTCCCCGAGCGCGGAACCGCTGATTCTGGACAGCCTGGTGACGTCGATCGACACCGCCTCGCAGCGGCCGGATTTGCTGCCGGTATTCAGTTTCAATGCCCAGGGTCTGTGGGTGGGCACCCGCAGCAGCGACGTGTCCAAGCTGACCCGTTGGCGGCAGGTGATGGACAAGATGAAAAACGAAGGCTTCATTTTCTGATCCGATGAGATGGGCGGCGCGATGAAAAACCTTTCCCTGATTCAGCGGCTCTGGTTATTGCTGGTACTGCTGGTGGTCTTATCCCTGACGGGGGCCTTGCTGGCCGATTTATACAATGCCCGCCGTTATTTGGAACAGCAGCTGAGTGGCCAGAATGCCAATACCGCCAATTCGCTGGCCTTGATGATCACCCAGCACCAGGCGGACAAGGCGATGGCGGAAACGCTGATCAATGCCACTTTCGACCAGGGATATTTTCATCACATCCGCTGGCGCGGCGCGGACGGCAAGGTGCTGGTAGACCGCGTGAACCAGGCTACGTTTCCCGCTGCGCCGGAGTGGTTCCGGGCCTTGCTGCCCCTAGCGCCGCAGCCAGGGAACGCGCTGGTGACCGCTGGCTGGCTGCAGGCCGGCGAGATCCGGGTGGAGACCGCGTTGAGCTATGCCTACGAATCGCTGTGGCAGGGCGCGTTGCAGACCATGATGTGGCTGCTGGGCGCCGGCTTGCTGGCCGGTTTGCTGGGTTCCATCGACATCTTCAAGCTGCGGCGCGATCTGCAGCGGGTGGTGAGCCAGGCTAGCGCGATCAGCGCGCGCCGTTTCCAGAGCATGACCGAGCCCAAGGTGCCGGAGCTGGCGCGGGTGGTGCTGGCGATGAACCACATGGTCGAGAGGCTGCAGTCCTACCTGGGCGAGCAGTCGGAGGAGGTGGAGCAACTGCGGCGCGAGCGCCATACCGATCCGGTGACTGGCCTGCCCAACCGCGAAGCGCTGGAGCAGGCGGTATCCAGCACGCTGGCCGAAGAGGACGATGTCCGCGGCTGCCTGCTGCTGTTGAGACTGGTCGGACTGGCCGAGCTGAACCAGCGTTTGGGCGGCGAGCGCGCCGACGCGCTGCTGGTCCGCCTGGCTGCGGACCTCGAAGATCTGGCCTCGCGGCGCAAGGGCTGGATGGCGGCCCGCTTGCGCGGCGCCGACTTCGCCGTGTTCTGCCCAGAGCTGGAGATGGATGGCGGCCGGCAGCTGGCGGCGACGCTGTGCGAGCAACTGGCGCTGTACCGGCAGATGGGTTTGAGCGACCGGGACGACATCGGTCATATCGGCGTGTGCGGCATCGGCCAGGGAGACGAGCTGGCCAGCCTGCTCGCACGCGCCAGCCAGGCGCTGGCCGAGGCCGAGGCGGGAGGGGACAACCAGTGGCGGGTCGATGACGGCGCAGGCCCGGAGGTGGGCAGCGAATGGGATTGGCGCGAGCTGATCGAGGCCAGCTGCCGCGAGCATAGCCTGCGGCTGCGGTGGTTCCCGGTGGTGGACGCGCAGCGCGTGCCAATGTGGCAGGAGGGCATGCTGTACCGTCCGCCGATGGAAGGCCTGCCGGCGCTCAACGCGATGAGGCTGGTGTCCCACAGCCTGCGATTGGGCCTGAGCCACCTGGCCGATCTGGAAGCGTTGCGGCTGGCGCTGGCCGATGCGCCGGGCGCGGCGCTGGCGGTGAACCTGTCGCCGGCCTCGCTGGCGGCCGGAGGCTTTCTGTGGCAGGTGATGGAGATGCTGGGCGGCAGCCGGGCGACGGTGTCATTCGAGTTCGATGAAGCGGGGCTGGACGAGCACTGGGGCGGTTTCCTGGCCTTCGGCGAGGCGGTGAAGGGCGCCGGCCACCGATTGGCGGTGGAAATTCGCGGCCACCGGCTGGAGCTCGTGGCGCGGCTGAACCTGGCGGGTATCGACTACCTGGTGCTGGACGGCGCGCTGACGCGCGGTATCCATCAGGACGAGGGCCGACAGGTGCTGGTGAAGGGTTTGCAGCGCATGACCTCGTTGATGGGCGCCAAGCTGGTGGCCAAGGGCGTGGCCAGCGAGGAGGATGCCAGGCAGTTGCTCGAACTGCGCGTCGATGGCCTGACCGGTCCGGCTATCCACTGAGCCGCAGGGCTGCAGGGCGCAAGGCAGAATCGGCGAGAATGGCGCGGCGCCAAGCCGGGGCGATGTGGAAGCGTCGAAAGCCGGCTGTCAGCCGAGCGCGAGGCTGGGGAGCTTGCTGATCCATGCCGCCAGCCGTTTCTCCTGTCTGACGCGTTGACTGGCGAAAGCATCCTGGCCCACATGGCCGTTGCCCTCCGGTTGCGGGCCCGGCCAGGGGCGGGCGGCATGGGACGCGAAGCAGCGGTCGTGCACCATGCAGCTGAGGCGGACATGAGACCAGACCTTGTCCCGCAAGAACCATTGATCGACGTTGGGCGTTTCCATATGCGCCGAACGGTAGCCGGCCAGCAGCGTGTCCAGCGGCGGCAACGCGCCGGCGACGCCGCCCCACATGCCGGCCAGGATCAGATCGGTATGCGTCCACCAGTCCCGCATCACATGGAACCAGCGACCGGACGCCAGCCATTCGTCGACGGCCAGCTTCTCGCGCGGGCCGATGACGGAATCAGCGTCGCGAACCAGGAAGCGGCCCACCCGCGGGTCGTTTGCCGCCTGGAAGCGCCAGGTCAGCCGTTGGCGCAGGCTTTGCCCCGGCGCCTCCAGCACCAGTTCGCAGCCCAGCGCGGCCAGCTCTCGCCGGACCTCCTCCGGCACCGTTTCATCCAGATAGAAGCGCGCCCGCCAGCCGGGATAGACATGGGGAGCCGCCAGCGCATTGTCGATGGCGCCTCGCAGATAGCGAGGGTTGCCGCCCCACAACGAAAAGGCGATGACCTGGGTTTTCCCCAGGGCGAAGGCCGCCGGATCGGTATCGGGCAGCCGCCAGCCGACAGGCGCCTCGCCATGCTGGCTATCGGACAGCGCCAGCGACCGCGCGCCGGCATCCGCCGCTTCTTGCAGACGGCCAAGCCGGTGGAAGCAGGTGCAGAGCGTGGCGTGCACCAGGGCGTCGCCAGGATCGTGCGCGAGGTAGGCTTGCAGCGTTGGAATGGCTTGCTCGCATTGTTGGCTGCGTGCCAGGGAAATGCCCAGATTGAGCAGGACTTCCCGGTTGTCGGGATAGTCGGGGCGCACCTGGGCCAGCGCCTGGGCGGCGGCGTGGTATTGGCCGGCCAGAAACAGGTAATAGGCCAGCTGCAGCACCAGATCCACCGGCTTCCTATGGCCGTGGCGGTTCACGGCCGCCAGCGTCAGGGCGATGGCCTCCTGTGGTTTGCCGGCTTGCCAGCTGGCGTGGGCGCCGGCGTCCCAGGCGGTGGGCGCTGCGGTCATGGCGTGCTCCTTGCTCAGTGCAGAGGCGACGGTGAAAAAGCCCCCCGCGGAGGACAGGGGGCTTAGCGCGACGATGGAGCCAGGCCTTATTCCGTATGTTGCTGGCCGTGGCTCAACAGGTTTTTCAGCACCTGCGCGTCGCTGAGCGCGATGGCATGCGTCAGGTCGACGCTGGCCAGCGATTGCGCTGCCGGCGCGCCCGGGCCGGAGTGGCGGGCGTCCGTCGCCGCGTCCGCGCTTTCCTTGTGGGCGTTCAGATAGCTGTCCAGACTTGCCGCGCGATGGCCGCCTTCCGGCAGCACGTCCTTCAGGTCCAGCGCATCCTTTCCGTCCCGCTGGCCGTGATCGACAAAGCCGCTCCGGGCCGGCTCCGGCGTGGCGGCGGCGCTTTGTTCGCCCAGCGTCCACTTGAAGGTATCGATGCCGGTACCGCCGCGGGCCCCGGCCTCGGCGGAGTGCGGCGCATCGTGGGCGATGGACGGACTTGGTTGGTTGCCGGCAGGCTCGACGGCGGTCTTCTGCGCGCCATAGACGATGCCGGGCTCATCGCTGGCCGCGCCGTGCCGATGGGTTTCCGTGGCGGCGATCTCTCCGGCGCTAGCCTTGGCATGCCCGGCGGCGGCGATGCTGGTTTCACGTGAAACCGCGTCGGCATGATGAGCAATTGCCGTCTTGTCCGGCGTAGCGGCATCGAGTTTGGCGCTGAGAAGCTCGGTGCTGGCGGCTGTGGCTAGGCTTGCAGTCACGATGCCTTGACTGCCGCCGCTGGACGGGGCGAAGTGGTCAATACCATTAATCGTGATCGATAGCGGGTGGGTGGTGCCATCGATGGACGTAATCGTATAGCTGTAGGTTATGTGGTCGGCGCTGGTGAGATTCTGAGCGCTGGCGTTCAGCGTGAAGGTCCAGATACCGGTGGTTTTGTCGAAGTTGAAGGTGCCGTATGTCTCTGCGACATTGAGGCTCGTGCTGAAACCCGACTCGCCTGCATCGACATCGCTCACAGTAAACGAGTTGCTGATTGAGGCTTGGTCTGTATACATATCTTGGGAAGTGACCCCACTGATTCGCGCTGCGTCATTCACACCAGTGATGACGACGGTGATGTCATGGGCGGTACCATCCTTGGAATAGACGGTGAACACCTCTTGCCGGGTGATGCCCTGGCCCAGGGACTGGACGCCTGACAGGCTATCGTTGACGCTGTAGTGCCAGTTGCCGCTGGCGTCGATGGTGAGGCTGCCGAGGTTGCCGGCTTTGCTGTCGACGCGGCTGGGGTCGATGGCCGACTGGTTCTGGTCGGGGTCGGTCACAATCAGCGTGCCGGAGGCGTCTAGGGTATGGGCGGCGGAGACGTTGAGATCTTCGGTGACGGCGCCACGATCGCTGCCGGAGAACACCGGGATGTCGTTGACGCCGTTGACGATGACGGTGATGTCGTGAGACGTGCCGTCCTTGGAATAGACGGTGAAGACCTCGGTGAGGGTGTCGCCCTGTCCCAGATACTGGACCTTGGCGTTGTCGACGGTGTAGTGCCAGTTGCCGCTGGCGTCGATGGTGATGCTGCCGAGGTTGCCGGCTTTGCTGTCGACGCGGGTGGGGTCGATGGCCGACTGACCCTGGTCGGGGTCGGTCACAGTCAGCGTGCCGGTGTAGTCTAGGGTATTGGCGGCGGAGACGTTGAGATCCTCGGTGACGGCGCCATGATCGCTGCCGGAGAATACCGGGATGTCGTTGACGCCGTTGACGATGACGGTGATGTCGTGAGACGTGCCGTCCTTGGAATAGACGGTGAAGACCTCGGTGAGGGTGTCGCCCTGTCCCAGATATTGAACCTTGGCGTTGTCGACGGTGTAGTGCCAGTTGCCGCTGGCGTCGATGGTGATGCTGCCGAGGTTGCCGGCTTTGCTGTCGACGCGGGTGGGGTCGATGGCCGACTGACCCTGGTCGGGGTCGGTCACAGTCAGCGTGCCGGTGTAGTCTAGGGTATTGGCGGCGGAGACGTTGAGATCCTCGGTGACGGCGCCATGATCGCTGCCGGAGAACACCGGGATGTCGTTGACGCCGTTGACGATGACGGTGATGTCGTGAGACGTGCCGTCCTTGGAATAGACGGTGAAGACCTCGGTGAGGGTGTCGCCCTGTCCCAGATACTGGACCTTGGCGTTGTCGACGGTGTAGTGCCAGTTGCCGCTGGCGTCGATGGTGATGCTGCCGAGGTTGCCGGCTTTGCTGTCGACGCGGGTGGGGTCGATGGCCGACTGACCCTGGTCGGGGTCGGTCACAATCAGCGTGCCGGTGTAGTCTAGGGTATTGGCGGCGGAGACGTTGAGATCCTCGGTGACGGCGCCGTGGTCGTTGCCGGTGATCACCGCTGGGTCGTTGGTGCCGATAATGGTGACGGTGACGGTGGAGGTGGTGCCGTCGGCGCTCTTGACGGTGAAGGATTCGACACGGGATTCGCCCTGGTTGAGCGCCTGGACGATGGGGTCGCTGTTGTTGAGGTTGTAATGCCAGTTGCCGCTGGCGTCGATGCTGAATGTGCCGTAGGTGCCGGCGGTGTTGGTTTGGGCCTGGAAGAACGATTGCCCTTGATCGGCGTCCTTGACGGTGAGCACGCCGCCCACGTCCAGCAGCTTGTCCTCGATCACGGTGCCATTGTCGGTGCCGCCGATCACGGCGGCGTCATTGGTGCCCAGCACATGGATGGTGACCACGGAGGTGGCGGTGCCATCCTTGGACGCGACGGTGAATTGCAGCGGGACGGTGTCGCCCTCGCCCAGCGCCTGCACCTTGGCGCTGCCGTTGTTGATGGTGAAGGTCCAGGTGCCGTCGGCGTTGGCCTGGAAGGTGCCGTAGTCGGTGACTTGTTGCGAGGGCTGCAGTTGGGCCTGGCCCTGATCGATGTCGACCACGGTCAGCTTGCCGCTGGCCACCGTTTGGGCCGGGGTGTCTTCCTTGACGGTGCCGTCGCCGATGTCGCCGGCGCCGCCGATGCTGGCCGGGTCGTTGACGCCGTTGACGACGACGACGACGTTGTGGGTGGTGCCATCCTGGGAGTAGACGGTGAACGACTCGGTACGCGTGTCGCCCTGTCCCAGGTATTGGACCTTGGCGTTGTCGACGCTGTAGTGCCAATTGCCATTGGCATCGATGGTGAGGGCGCCGAGATTGCCGGCCTGGCTGTCCACGCGGGTGGTGTTGAACACCGCCTGGCCTTGGTCGGGATCGACGATGTTGAGCTTGCCGTTGTAGTCCAGCGTATTGCTTGCCGAGACGTTTTGGTCTTCGGTGACGGTGCCGTTGTCGCCGGTGATGATGGCCGGATCGTCCTTGCCCTGGATGGTGACGGTGACGGTATGGGTGGTGCCGTCCAGCGACTGGATGGTGAAGGTGCGGTCGAAGCGATCGGCATTGGTGAGCGCCTGGGCCTTGGCATTGTCCAGGGTGAAGGTCCATTGGCCGGTGGTGCTGTCGAAATGGAAGGTGCCGTAGTCCACCTTGATGTCGGCCTGCGGCTGGAAGCCGGCCTCGCCCGGGTCTGAATCCTTGACGACCAGCGTGCCGCTGACCTGGGTGATGTCATCTTCGACCACGACGCCATGATCGTTGCCGCCGAAGACCGCGGGGTCGTTGACCGGGGTGACGCCGACATTGACGGTGACGGTGGCGGTGCCGCCTCGGCCGTCATTGACGGTGACGGTGAATTTGTCGCTGCCGTTGTAGTCCTGTCCCGGGGTGTAGGTCCAGCTGCCATTGGGATTGATGACGACCACGCCGTGGGCGGGGTCGGAGCCTTTGACGAAGGTGAGCGGATCGCCGTCGGGGTCGCTGGCGGTCAGCGTGCCGCTGACCGGGGTGTCCTCCTTGGTGGTGACGCTCAGGTCGTTGCCCAGCGGGGCGCCATTGGCGGCGGTGAAGAACGGTGGCGAGTCCGGTGTTTCATTGGCGGCGGACAGGGCGGTCTGGGTTGCCGCGGTCGAAATCGGCGCGCTTTCCTGCTGCAGGGCCGCGAGCGATTCCGTAATGCGGCCGAGGCGGATGAAGGAGTGGCCGCTGTTTTCGCCACCTGGGTCGCTCAGGCCCGCTGCGGCGGGGTCGAGATTGTCGAAGGGATTGGCGTTGGGGCCTGGGTTGGGATTGTCCAGCGCGGCGAGAATCTGTTGGGCTTCCGGCGTCAGCGGAGCGATGGCGGCTTCGGTGGCGTCGGCGTGCTGCGCATGCAGCACTTCTTCGGTCAGCATCACCTGGCGGGTGCCGTCAATATGCAGCATCTGGCCGTCGGACTGGCTGATGTCGATGGCGGCGCCGTTCTCCAGTTGCAGCTGCTCCCCGGGAAGCAGGGCATCGCCCGCTTTCAGCAGGCGTACTTTGCCGTCGATGCCGATTGCCTTGACGCTGCCTTGCAGCGCGAGGATGTGTCCTTGAGTGCTGGTGGCCATGGTGGGGCTCCTGGGGGGCGGTTTGCTGACCCCCGCAGAATAGTGAGGCATGGTCCACAGAGACATTGTACCGAAGCGCTATGAAATCGATACTTTTTGCATTTTGTCTGACAATGTTATGAAAAGAGCGGATTACATAGATCATTTGCATGGATTGCAGGACTGGCACTTTGGACAGGTTTGGCTATAAACCGCATAACAGGGGGACTCAGGCGCCGAAATCGCGGGATGAGGAAGGCGTTGGATAATGTCTGACAGTCAGGGCCATCCCGCGGCGCCGCTGTCATCGTCGCGGGGAATTCATCATGGAACTCTATCTGCTCTGCCTGGTTTTCTTTCTGACCGATATCGGCGCCAGGCTGGCGTTGCGCACCCGTTCCTGGCGCGCGGTGGAGCTGACTCTAGTGGCCGGTTTGCTGCTGGCTTGGCTGCTGTATCCCCATCTGAGCGACTGGGCGGTGCCATGGATGCCGCTGGGCTGGGGCATGCTGTTGTACGCGGTGATGGTCGGCCTGCAGCTGGGGCTGATGGATGCCGCGCTGCGCACCGGACTCGGTCGCTGGCGCGCGGCGCACGCGCCAGTGAGGCCGATGCGCCGACGGTGGTGAACCGGCGGCTTTGGCCGCCTTATGCTTGACGAATGACCATCGGCGGGAGCAGACTCCGCGCTTCCGCCGCCTGCGCATCCCTGATGCAGCGCGCGGGAATATATCGGAGCCGCCGTGCCGCCCGGCATGATCGTCTCCTCGCTCTTTCATCGTTCTTTACAGGTACCGCCATCATGGCATCGATCTTTATCCTGTCGCGCCACCTGCTGCGCGACATGCTCGGCGACGAGCATCTTCATCATTCATCCATGCTTTCCCCCGACATGCCGTACCCGTGCCAGGCTTCCCGCTCGGCCGACGAACGGCGACGCCAGCTCGAATGCGGGCTGGACCGGCTGCGGCTGGAAAAGGCGGGCACATGCTGAGCGCGGCGCTGCAAGGCGAGCGGCTGCGGTTGCGGGATTTCCTGCCGTCCGACCGCGACGCCTATCTGGCGGCGCGTCGCGGCGCCGCCTTCGGCCGCCATGCCCAGCCGGAGCAGCGGACCGAGGCGTTCAGCGCCGGTCTGCTCGCGCGCTTTCTCGAACAGCAGCGGCAGACGCCGCGCTGGGACTGGCAGCTGGCCGTGGTCCGCGCCGTCGATGGCGCGCTGATCGGCTCGGTCGGACTGCGCGGCGCGGCCGGCGGCGAGGCCGAGTTTGGCATCGAGCTGGACGAGGCGGTGTGGCGCCGCGGCTACGCGGCCGAGGCGGCGGCGCTGATGCTGGCCTTCGGCCGCGAGCGGCTGGGTTGCCGCCGTTTTCATGCCCGCTGCGTGCCCGGCAATGTGGCGATGCTGGCGCTGGCGATGCGGCTCGGTTTCGAGATGCAGCCGCTGCGCGACGGCGGCCGCCTGGAGTTGCTGCTGGTGGCCTGAGCTTGGCAGGCTTTCAGTTTACTCATGGATAGGGTGGGCAATCATGGCCGTTAAGTACTGAAATATCTTGACCTTTCTAGTACGATGGAATGAGACTTGCTCATCCGTACCGGTGAGGCATCCACCGGTCGAAACCATGCCGCCGGCAGAGCGGCGATACCCCGGGAGAAATGGGAATGACAGCATTGGCAGCGCTGCGCGCCGAGTTTGACGCGCTCAACCACGATTATCTGGCCATCCACAAGGCCAAGGAAGACCTGTTCTGGGACACCTATATGGCGGTGTCCGACGACGATGCCGGTTTCGCCCGCGCCGAGGCCGCGTTCAAGGACTTCATCTCCAGTCCGACGCGGCTGGGGCGGGTGAAGGCGGCGCAGGAAGCGTTGCAGGCGCTGCCGGCCGACGCCGAGCGCGACGCGTTGCTGCATGGTTTCAACGGCTGGCGCGCGCTGTTCGACAGCAACATCATCGAGAGCGACGAGGCGCGCAGGTTGATGACCGAGCTGGTGGAGCTGGAGTCCGGGCTGTTTTCCAAGCGCCGCGACTACAAGATGCGCCACGTCAATGAAAGCGGCCAGCTGGAAGAGGCGACGCTGAGCGGGCTGTCCACCAATATGGGCACCAACCGCGACGAGGCGGCGCGCAAGAGCTCGCACGACGCCTTGCTGGGCTTGGAGCGCTGGGTGCTGGACAACGGCTTCATCGCCATCGTGAACAAGCGCAACGAATTGGCCCGCAGCCTGGGGTACGCCGACTACTTCGAATACAAGGTGAAGAAGAACGAGCAGATGACTCCGGATCAGCTGTTTGCGATTCTGGACGATTTCGAGGCGCGCACCGGCGACGCCAACCAGCGCGCGCTGGACCAGTTGCGGGCAAAGCACGGCGAGGACGCGCTCCAGGCCTACAATCTGCGTTTCCACATGAGCGGCGACGTCACCCGCCAGATCGATCCCTATCTGCCGTTCGCCAAGGCGGTGGAGCGTTGGGTGCTGAGTTTCCGCCGGCTGGGCATACAGTATCGCGGCGCGACGATGCAGCTGGACCTGGTCGAACGCCAGGGCAAGTACCAGAACGGCTTCTGCCACGGCCCGATCCCGTCCTTCTTCGACGGCGAGGCCTGGGTGGCCGGCCAGATCAACTTCACCGCCGACGCCAAGCCGGACCAGGTGGGCAGCGGCGCGCGCGCGATCAACACCTTGTTCCACGAGGGCGGCCACGCCGCCCATTTCGCCAACGTCACGCAGAACTCGCCGTGCTTCTCTCAGGAGTTCGCGCCGACGTCGATGGCCTACGCCGAGACCCAGAGCATGTTCTGCGACAGCCTGCTGGACGACGCCGACTGGCTGAAGCGCTACGCCCGCAACGGCAAGGGCGAGGTCATTCCGGACGCGCTGATCCGCGCCCGCATCGAGGCGACGCAGCCGTTCGCCGCCTACGCCGAGCGCTCCATCGCCGTCGTCGCCTATTTCGAGCGCGCGCTGTACGCGCTGCCGGAAGACGAGCTGGCCGCCGAGCGCGTGTTGCAGCTGGCCCGCGACAGCGAGCGGCGCATCCTGGGCATCGCGGTCAGCCCGCGTCCGCTGCTGGCGATTCCGCACCTGTTGAACCAGGAGTCGGCCGCCGCCTACCATGGCTATCTGCTGGCCAATATGGCGGTCTACCAGACCCGCGCCCATTTCCTGAAGGAATACGGCTATCTGACCGACAACCCGGCCATCGGCCCGAAGCTGGCCGAGCACTACTGGGGCCCGGGCAACAGCATCAATCACAACGCGACCTTGCTGAGTCTGACCGGCGAGCCGTTCAACGCCCGCTATCTGGCCGACAGCTGCAACCAGAGCGCCGACGAGGCCTGGGCCGAGGCGCAGCGTTTGATCGCCGACGCCGCCGCCCGCGATTATCCGGGGCAGTATCCGGACGCGCTGGACGCGCGCATCCGCCTGGTGCACGGCGCCGAGCTGATCGCCGACAACGGCGACGGTGACGCGGCGATGTTCGATCGTTTCGAAAGCTGGGTGGCCGCGCACTATCCGGCCAGCGTGCACTGAGCATCGCGCGGAAATGAAAAACGGCCGGGCAAGCCCGGCCGTTTTCGCGTCCGCCGTCCGGCGGCTACAGCGCCATCCCGGCGGCCGGCTTGCGCGCCAGCCGTTGCGTGTCTTCCGGCGCGCCGGCCAAGGCTTGCAGCGCGTGGGCGGCGCCCTGGCGCAGCGCGTCGGCCAGGTTCAGCGTCAGCTTGGCCTGCGGCTGTGCCGGATCGCCCGGCAGCAGGCTGATCCGGCTTCGCTGGTCGTGCAGCATCGCGAAGCCGGCCTGGCGCAGGCCCTGGCGCCAGCCGGCGTCGGCCAGCGTCGCGCCGAGCGCCTCGCGCTGCGCGGCGTGCAGCGGCAGCTTCTCGCGCCGGCACATCTGCTCCACCGCGGCGCGCGCGCCGTCCAGCAGCGATTGCTTGGCCGGGCTGAGCGCGGCGGCCGCCGCCGCAGGCGCGGTGGCCTGCGGGAAGGCGATGCGGCTGACCGTGCCTTCGAAGTAGTCGCGTATCGTCATCGTCCCTTGCGGACCGTTGGGGCCGCGGCTTTGCGCGAGCTCCACCAGCTTGCCGGAGAAGTCGTTGAAGCGGGTGGTGGTGACGCCGTTGGCGCTGCGGACCTCGGCCTGGCGCGCCACCTGAGCGGTGCGGCGCGCCACCCGGTCCTGATCGTAGCTGCCGTAGGTGCTCCAGATGGTCTGGCCATACTGGTTGACGCCCTCGTCGTGCACCAACGCCGGCTGGCGCGGATCGAAGCGGCGCTGCGGCGGCACGTCGGCCACCGGCACGCCGGCTTGCTGCAGGAAGGCGGTGCCGGCCTGCAGCGTCAGGCCCGCCAGGCCGTTGTCGTAGCCGCCGCCGACGTCGCAGTGATTGCCGGGGAAGTTGAAGTTGAGCGCGCCGGCCTGGGCGGAGAAATCGGCCGCCTTGAACAGGGCGCGGTATTCGTTTTCGGCGCGCAGCACCAGCAGATTGCGGCTGTTCGGCGGGAAGGCCATATTGCCGGACATGCCGGTCATCACCGGATCGTACAGCGCGGCGGCGGACAGGCCGAGCTGGCCCGGCGGCACCAGCATGCGGCCGCTGGCCGGGTCGCTGAGGCCGCGTTCGAACAATAGCTGGGCGAATACCGAGGCGGCGTCGTTGCCGCGGCTGAAGGCGGCGGCGGCCACGGCGACGCTGCCGCCGGGATGGTTTTGCAGCCAGGCGACGGCCTTGCGCTGGAAGTCGTCGTAGGCCAGCTTGGCGGTACGGACCGCCTCGGCGGTGACCGCCGGCGGCAGGAAGGACGAGCCGGGCAGCGTCGGTCCGGTGCCGGGGCCGGGGAAATAGGCGGCGGCGAGCGCCGGATTGCCGGCGGCCGCGGCGGCGGCCTGCCGGTACAGTTGGGCGGCGTTGGTGCTCTGCATGCCGCGCGACAGATGGTCCTTGTCGTTGGCGGTGCCGTCGAAGGCGGCGAAATACACGAACTGGCCGGCGGTCACGGCCGGCTGCGCCGCGCGGGCGATGGTCTCGGCGCGCGAGCGCGCCTGCCGCAGCTCGTCCGCGCTCAGTTGTCCGACGATTCTGGTCATCGATGTCCCCTAGCGCTCAGCGACGCGACAGCGGGTAGATGGCGTAGCGCTGGAAGCCGGCCGCGCCGTCGGTCTGCAGCGTGCTGAACAGGTAGAGCGGGGCGGCGCCGGCGGGCAGTCCGCTCAGCGTGCACGCCAGCATATAGCCGGCTTGCGGCGAGTTCAGGTCCCAGCAGCGCGCGATCGCCGGCCGGCCGGCCAGCACCGCCCTCAGCTTGTCCTGCGCTTCGGCCAGATCGGCCTCGGCCGGGCGTTCGGCGCGGTGCTCGCGGGCGTAGCGCAGCGCGGCGGCGGCTTCGCCGATGTCGGCGAGCGGTCTGACCTGATCCAGCGGCTGCCGCTGGGGCTGGCTGGGCGCGCCGGGGGCGTCGAAGGTGGTGATCAGCGCGCAATGGGCGTCGTCGCGGCAGGACAGCCGCAACTGCAGGCTGTTGCCGGGCTGGCCTATGCTGGCCTGGTGGTCGCCGGCGAGGCCGGACGCGCCGGCCTGGGCCGCGGCGGCGAGCAGCAATAGGGGAAACAGGAGTCTGCGCATGGTTTTTCCTTGTAGGGAGACCGCCGCTAAGCGGACGGCGGGCACGGAAAAAAGCATACGCGGGCGCGGGAGGCGGCCACAAATGACCGGCGTCGTCCCGGCGGGGCGGCGGCGTTTATTGCTGGCGGTAGATCAGTCGGCCTTCGAGCAGCAGCTCGCTGGGCGTCAGCGTCAGGTTGTGGCCGGGCGCGGCGCGGTCGAAGACGAAGCGCTGGCCCTGGTATTCGATCCAGGCGCTGATCGGCTCGCCCTGAAAGCGGCCGAGGATTTCTTCGGAACGGACCACGTCGGCGTCGGCCGGCAGCATCAACCCCTGCGGCGTTTCCGCCTGCTCGACGTCCCAGTTTTCGTCGCCGGCCGGCTGCGGATCGTGGCGAGTGGCGGAGCGCAGCCACAAGCGGAATATCCACAGCGGCAGCAGCACCCGGTGCACGCGCTTGTCGTCGGTGATGACGCAGGCCACCGGAAAGCGCTGGCGGCATTGCGGGCAGCAGGCTTCGGCCGACAGGAAGATCTTGCCCTGCATCAGGCTGGCGATGCCGTCCATGTGCTCGGCGCCGACCATGGTGCGGCACTGCGGGCAGTGCTTGCCGAATCGGCGCACGCTGTTGCCGTTGGCAAAGGTGAGCGGAAGGAAGCGGGAAATCTTGTCGGGTCGTGCCATTGCTGCGATATCCGGTAGCCAGGAGGGGGCGCCGGGGTGCGCCGGCGACGAGAGTCAGATTATAACCGCTAGCCGCGGCGAGAGAAACGCAGCCGGCACGCCAGCGTGTGGACGGCGCCGGGCGGCAGCAGGCGCGCGTCGTCGCCGGCGTTGGCGGTTTCCACGCAGACGAAGCGCCGCCAGTCCGGGTCTGGCAGATCGGCCAGCCGCGCCGCCTTGACCGGCGCCGGGTTCCAGATGACGGTGCTGGCGGAGCCTTCCGGCTGGACGACGATGTCGCGCCGCCAGCCGGCGTCGCGCAGCGTCGCGGCGCGGTCGGCGTAGGCGATCAGATCCACTTCGCCGTCGAAGCGGAACGGGCCGTCCGGCAGCGCGGTCCGGGCGTCGGCCACCTTGTTGTGGGCAGGCGCGCCTTCCAGGCCCAGCAGCTCGACGCTGTCGATGTCGGACACCGCCAAATAGCTGTGCAGCGCGGCGCCGACGGTTTGCGCGGCATCGCCGCGGTTGGCGGTGCTCAGCGCGATGTCGGCGCCGTCCGGGCCGATGCGAAAGCTCAGCGAGGCGGTCAGGCCCTCATGGCTCGGGCCGCTGAGTTTCACGTGGAACACTTCGCCGTCGCGGCCGGTCTCGGCCAGCGTCCACAGCCGCTGGCGCGCGACGCCGTGCGCCGGCTGGCCGGGATCGGACGGGTGCGGACCGAACCACGGCCAGCATACCGGCACGCCGCCGCGTATCGCCTTGCCCGGCTGGCAGGCCGTCTGCGGCGACAGATAGAGCAGCGGCGGCTCGCCGTCGCGGCGGTAGTCGATCAGCTGGCCGCCCAGCAGCGCGATGCGGGCGGAGAAGCCGTCGCCGGCCAGCAGGATCTGTTCGACGCCGGGCGCCAGTTCGGAAAGGCTGATGCCTTGCGGATGGGACATCGTGCGCTCCATCGGGATCGGGGAATGCCGATGATAGCGCGAGGCGCGCGCCGCGCGGCGATGTTTTCAGTCCATCAGTCCCAGTCGCCGCCACAGCGCGCGCAGCGTCCACAGCGGCCCGATCAGCAGGAATTGCAGATCCTGGGTGAACGACGGCTTTTTGCCTTCGCGCGCGTGGCCGGCGAACTGGCCGGACCAGGCCAGCGCGAACACCAGCAGCGAGGCGATGCCCAGCGGCAGGCCCTGGCTCTGGGCGACGGTCAACAGCAGCAGCGCCAGGCCGCCGAGCGCGGCCATCACCAGCGCCGCCGCGCGCGACAGCCGCCAGTACCAGGCCACCGCGGCCAGCGCCGCCAGCCAGGCCCAGGGCAGCGGGCCGGGCAGCACGATCAGCATGCCCAGCAGCGACAGCGCGATCAAGGGCACGCACAGCTTGTGCATGGCGATATTGAACGGGTGGCGGTGGCTCTCGTCGTAGGCCGCCAGCCATTGGGGCAGGGTCATCATCGTTTCGCCTCCGGTTTTCTGCGCTGGATCAGCCAGCGCGGCGGCCGCTCGCGTTACAATCGGCCATTCCCTCGTCAATGGAGCCACGGTGTCAGACGCCCCGCAACCCCGCTACCAGCGCATCAAGGACTACATCCTGTCCGGCATCCGCGATCGTCACTTCCTGCCCGGCTGCAAGATTCCGCCGGAACTGGAGCTGGCGCGCCAGTTCGGCGTGTCGCGGATGACGGTCAACAAGGCGGTGCGCGATCTGGCCGAGGCCGGCATCCTGCTGCGCTTCGCCGGCGACGGCACTTATGTGGCGGAGCGCAAGGCGGAATCGCCGCTGCTCGACATCAACAACATCGCCGCCGAGATCGGCGCGCGCGGCCACCGGCATACCGCCCAGGTGATGGTGCTGGAGTCGGTGCCGGCCAGCGAGGAAGTGGCGCTGCGGCTCAGCATGCGCGCCGGCGGCCCGGTCTACCACTCGCTGATCGTCCATTGCGAGGACGAAGTGCCTATCCAGCTGGAGGACCGCTACGTCAATCCGGCCTTCGCGCCGGATTATCTGCGGCAGGACTTCTCCCAGCGCACGCCGAACGACTACCTGATGCAGAGCTGCCCGCTCACCGATATCGAGCATAGCGTGGAAGCGGTGCTGCCGGGGGCGGTCGAGCAGACCTTGTTGGGCATCGTCGCCGCCGAGCCGTGCCTCTTGGTGCTGCGCCGTACCTGGTCGCACAAGAAACTGGTCAGTTTCGCCCGGCTGACGCATCCGGGCCTGCGTTACAAGCTGCGCTCGCAGACGCGGGTCAAGAAGTAAGCTGTATATACAATTAGGCGGCATTGCCGCAGCCAGGACGGCCGCCTATTGGGCGGCCTTTTTTATTGCCCTGCAACATCCATCGCTCGAATCCCCGCCATTTCCGGCCTTGTCCTCGTCTGCTTGACAAGCTCAGACCATGGGCGTAATTGTATATACAAATATCCGCACAGGACCGCCATGAACGCCGCTTCTTCGCACCGCCCCAGCCTGTGGCTGAACGCCAGGCTCGCCACCATGGACCCGGCCCGCGACGCGCCCTACGGCGCGCTGGACGGTCACGCGCTGTTGTTGCGAGACGGCCACATCGAAGCGGTGCTGCCGCAGGCCGGCGTCGACGCCGCCGCTTTCGACGGCGAGGTGTTCGACCTGCAGGGACGCTGGATCACGCCCGGCTTCATCGACTGCCACACGCATCTGGTCTACGGCGGCAGCCGCGCCGCCGAGTGGGAAAAGCGGCTCTCCGGCGTGCCCTACCAGCAGATCGCCGCCGAGGGCGGCGGCATCGTCTCCACCGTCCGCGCCACCCGCTGGCTGGACGAGGAAGAGCTGGCGCTGGAAAGCCTGCCGCGGCTGAAGGCCTTGATGGCCGACGGCGTGACCACGGTGGAGATCAAGTCCGGCTACGGCCTGACCCAGGCCGACGAATTGAAGCAGCTGGCCGCCGCGCGGCGCCTGGAGGCTTTATTGCCGGTGGAGGTGGCGACGACGCTGCTGGCTGCCCACGCATTGCCGCCGGAATACGCCGGCGACGCCGACGGCTACATCGATCTGGTGGTCGAATCCATCGTGCCGGTGGCGGCGCGGGCCGGTCTGGCCGAGGCGGTGGACGCGTTCTGCGAATCGGTGGGCTTCACGCCGGCGCAGACCCGCCGCGTGTTCGAGGCGGCGCGCGCCCACGGCTTGAAGATCAAGGGCCACGTCGAGCAGCTGTCCAATCTGCGCGGCGCCGAGCTGGTGGCCGAATTCGGCGGCCTGTCGGCCGACCACATCGAATATCTGGACGACGCCGGCGTCGAGGCGCTGCGCCGCGCCGGCACCGTCGCGGTGCTGCTGCCCGGCGCCTTTTATTTCCTGCGCGAGACGCAGAAGCCGCCGGTGGACAAGCTGCGCGCCGCCGGCGTGCCGATGGCGGTGTCCACCGACCTGAACCCCGGCACCAGCCCGTTCGCGTCGATCCGTCTGGCGATGAACCAGGCCTGCGTGCTGTTCGGTCTGACGCCGGAAGAGGCGCTGGCCGGCGTCACCCGCCACGCGGCGCGGGCGCTGGGCCGCGGCGACAGCCACGGCCGGCTGGCCGCCGGCTGCGTCGCCGACCTGTTGGTCTGGGACATCGCCCATCCGGCCGAGCTGGCCTACAGCGTCGGCGTGCCGCAACTGAAGCAGCGGGTGTTCCGCGGAACGCCGCAATCCATCGACTGATTACGTCCGGCCGGCCGGACGCCAGCGCGCTTCCGGCCCATCGGCAATTAAGGGAAGTGTGCTCATGGTGGACATGAAGATCTGGACCGGCCGCGTCGACGCGGCCGAGGGAGAGGCGGCCAAGCGTTGGCATCAGGCGGTGCAGGCCATGCCCGAGGGCGGCGCGCCCGGCATCGCCATCATCGGCTTTGCCTGCGACGAGGGCGTGCGCCGCAACCAGGGCCGCGTCGGCGCCGCCGGCGGCCCGCAGGCCTTGCGCAAGGCGCTGGCCAATCTGGCTTACCACCCGACCTTGCCCTTGTACGACGCCGGCGACGTTGCCTGCGCCGACGGCGATCTGGAGGCCGCGCAGCGCCGCCTGGGCGAGACGGTGGCGCAGGTGATCGCCGCCGGCCACCTGCCGCTGGTGCTGGGCGGCGGCCACGAGACCGCCTACGGCCACTGGCTGGGTCTGTCGGCCGCGCATCCGGACAAGCGCATCGGCGTGATCAATTTCGATGCCCATTTCGACCTGCGCCAAGCCGACGAGGCCACCAGCGGCACGCCGTTCGCGCAGATCGCCGCCGACTGTTCCCGCCATGGCCGGGTGTTCCGCTACCTGTGCCTGGGCGTGGCCGAAACCGCCAACACCCAGGCCTTGTTCGACACCGCGCGGCAACTGGGCGCCGAATGGCGGCTGGACACCGATATGAATGGCTGGCAGCTGGCCGATATCCGCGGCCAGCTGGCCGAGTTTCTCGACAGCGTCGACGCCGTCTACCTGACCATAGACCTGGACGTGCTGCCGGCGGCGCAGATGCCGGCGGTGTCGGCCCCGGCCGGCTACGGCGTCGACATCGCCGTGGTCGAGGCGCTGACGTCCCGCATCGCCAAGAGCGGCAAGCTCGCCGGCGCCGACCTGGTGGAATTCAACCCCCAATACGATATCGACAGCCATGGCGCCAAGGCGGCGGCGCGGCTGGCCTGGAGCCTGAGCCGCCACCTGCGCCGTTGACGATCGCGCGATTCAAGGAAATACAGAGGAGAGAGAACCATGACCGACCCGCGTTTTGACGCTTCCCGCCACATCCGCGCGCCGCGCGGCAACCAGCTGACATGTAAAAGCTGGCTGACCGAAGCCGCCTACCGGATGATCCAGAACAATCTGGACGCCGAAGTGGCCGAGCACCCGCAAAGCCTGGTGGTGTACGGCGGCATCGGCCGCGCCGCGCGCAACTGGGAATGCTACGACAAGATTCTGGAAACGCTGCAGCGGCTGGAAGACGACGAAACGCTGCTGGTGCAGTCCGGCAAGCCGGTCGGCGTGTTCAAGACCCACGAAAACGCGCCGCGCGTCTTGATCGCAAACTCCAATCTGGTGCCGCACTGGGCCAACTGGGAACACTTCAACGAGCTCGATAAAAAGGGCCTGATGATGTACGGCCAGATGACGGCCGGTTCGTGGATCTACATCGGCTCGCAGGGCATCGTCCAGGGAACGTACGAGACCTTCTTCGCCGTCGCCAACCAGCACTTCGGCGGCAAGCCGCAAGGCCGCTGGATCCTGACCGGCGGCTTGGGGGGCATGGGCGGCGCCCAACCGTTGGCCGCGACGATGGCCGGTTTCAGCATGATCGCCGTCGAATGCGACGAGACTCGCATCGATTTCCGGCTGAAAACCCGCTACGTCGACCGCAAGGCCACCACGCTGGACGAGGCGCTGGCCATCGTAGAAGACGCCAAGCAATCGGGCAAGGCGGTGTCGGTGGGCCTCTTGGGCAACGCCGCCGACGTGTTCGCCGAGCTGGTGGCGCGCGGCGTCACGCCGGACGTGGTCACCGACCAGACCTCGGCCCACGACCCGGTGCACGGCTATCTGCCGCAAGGCTGGAGCGTGGCCCAGTGGCGCGACAAGCAGAAGACCGACGCCGCCGCCGTCAGCGCCGCCGCCAAGCAGTCGATGGCTATCCAGGTGCGCGCGATGCTGACGCTGCAAAGCCGCGGCGCGGCGACGCTGGACTACGGCAACAACATCCGCCAGGTGGCGCTGGAAGAGGGCGTGGCCAACGCTTTCGATTTCCCCGGCTTTGTGCCGGCCTATGTGCGCCCGCTGTTCTGCGAGGGCATCGGCCCGTTCCGCTGGGTGGCGCTGTCCGGCGATCCGGAAGACATCTACAAGACCGACCAGAAGGTGAAGGAGCTGATCCCCGACGACCCGCACCTGCACAACTGGCTGGACATGGCGCGTGAGCGCATCGCCTTCCAGGGCCTGCCGGCGCGCATCTGCTGGGTGGGCCTGAAGGACCGCGTGCGCTTAGGGCTGGCCTTCAACGAGATGGTGAAGAACGGCGAATTGAAGGCGCCCATCGTCATCGGCCGCGACCATCTGGATTCCGGCTCGGTCGCCAGTCCCAACCGCGAAACCGAAAGCATGAAGGACGGTTCCGACGCCGTGTCCGACTGGCCGTTGCTGAACGCGCTGCTGAACACCGCCGGCGGCGCCACCTGGGTCAGCCTGCACCACGGCGGCGGCGTCGGCATGGGCTTTTCGCAGCATGCCGGCGTGGTCATCGTCTGCGACGGCAGCGACGCCGCGTCCGAGCGCCTCTCCCGCGTGTTGCGCAACGACCCGGGCACCGGCGTGATGCGCCACGCCGACGCCGGCTACGACATCGCGGTGGATTGCGCCAAGACGCAGGGCCTGGACCTGCCGATGTTGAAATAAGAGCAGGGCCGCGGAGCCTCCTGCCGGGAGCGCTCCGCCGGCCGGCGCGGCGCGGAAACGCGAAGCGCGAACAGCAGAACAAAGAAGCATAGAGAGACAGAAGCCATGAGCATCCTCAACATCGTACCGGGCCGGCTGACGCTGGCCGAATTGCGCCGCGTTTCACGTGAAACCGGCCTGCAACTGAAGCTGGACCCGTCCGCCTACGCGGAGATAGACGCCTCCGCCGCCACCGTGGCGCGGGTGCTGTCCGAAGGCCGCACCGTCTACGGCATCAACACCGGCTTCGGCCTGTTGGCCAGCACCAAGATCGCCACCGACGAGCTGGAGCTGCTGCAGCGCTCCATCGTGCTGTCGCACGCCGCCGGCATCGGCGCGCCGATGGACGACAGCACCGTGCGCCTGGTGATGGCCTTGAAGATCAACTCGCTGGCGCGCGGCTTCTCCGGCATCCGCCGCGACGTGATAGACGCGCTGGTGACCTTGTTCAACCGCCAGATCTACCCGGTGATCCCGCAGAAGGGTTCGGTCGGCGCGTCCGGCGATCTGGCGCCGCTGTCGCATATGAGCGCGGTGCTGATCGGCGAGGGCGAGGCCTTCGTCGACGGCGTGCGGGTGCCGGGCGCGGTGGCGATGCGTTCCGCCGGCCTGGAACCGATCACGCTGGCGCCGAAGGAAGGCCTGGCCTTGCTGAACGGCACCCAGGCGTCCACCGCCTTCGCGCTGGAGGGCCTGTTCGCCGCCGAGGACCTGTACGTGTCGGCCACCGTGGCCGGCAGCCTGTCGGTGGAGGCGGCGCTGGGCAGCCGCACCCCGTTCGACGCGCGCATCCACGAAGTGCGCGGCCATCAGGGCCAGATCGACGCCGCCCGCCTGTACCGCGAACTGCTGGCGCACAGCCAGATCGAGCAGTCGCATGAAAACTGCGGCAAGGTGCAGGACCCGTACAGTCTGCGCTGCCAGCCGCAGGTGATGGGCGCCTGCCTGACGCAGATCCGCAACGCCGCCGAAGTGCTGCGCGTCGAGGCCAACGCGGTGTCCGACAACCCGCTGGTCTTCGCCGGCGACAACGACATCCTGTCCGGCGGGAATTTCCACGCCGAGCCGGTGGCCTTCGCCGCCGACAATCTGGCTTTGGCCATCGCCGAAATCGGCTCGCTGTCCGAACGCCGGATGGCGTTGCTGATAGACAGCAATCTGTCCAAGCTGCCGCCTTTCCTGGTCAACAACGGCGGCGTCAATTCCGGCTTCATGATCGCCCAGGTGACGTCGGCCGCGCTGGCCAGCGAGAACAAGTCGCTGGCCCACCCGGCCTCGGTGGACAGCCTGCCCACCAGCGCCAACCAGGAAGACCATGTGTCGATGGCCACCTTCGCCGGCCGCCGCCTGCGCGACATGGCCGGCAACACCGCCGGCATCCTGGGGGTGGAGCTGCTGGCCGCCTGCCAGGGCATAGACTTCCGCGCGCCGAACAAATCCAGCGACACGCTGGAGGCGGCCAAGGGCATGCTGCGCGAGCAGGTGCCGTTCTACGACAAGGACCGCTATTTCGCGCCCGACATCGAGAAGGCGGCCGCGCTGGCGGCCAGCGGCCGCTTCAACGGCCTGATCGGCGGCGGGATGTTGCCGTCGGTGTAAGGCGAATGGTGCGTGATCCCGTGGGTGCGTCGCCCCGTGGATGCGTCGCCCCGTGGATGCGTCACCCCGTGGATGCGTCACCCCGTGGATGTGTCACCCCGTAGGGTGCGTCACCCCATAGGGGCGACGCACCGTTGAGGTGGAAAAACCCGAGGGCAGGCCGAATGGCTTGCCCTTTTTGTTGGACGTCATATTGTGAAGGCATGGCTTTGCCGGACGTTTCTGACAGTGAATCACGCTGCGGCGAGCCGTTTTCCGCGCCCGGCATCCGGCAGAAAACGGCTGATGCCGGAAAAGATCGCGAACCGGCTCTAAGGTCAGGTCCGCTGAACCCCGTCGGCATGGTGGAGTCTGAACGTGTTGGTGCCTCTGGCCCTGTTCATTTTCCGACAATAGGAGCCCGATATGACCGACCTGTCCACGCTCAGCTTCACGGTTGTGCCCAACCGCGATCTCTCCGCGCATCAGCGCGACGGCATCCTGAGCCTGTGCTCGCAGGCCTATGAGGAAGATTTTTCCCCCCAACTGGGTGGTTTGGAAGACGCCACCCACTTGCTGGTTCACGACGCCGGCGAGCTGGTCAGCCACGCCGCCTGGCTGCAGCGCGAATTGCGCGCCGATGGCCTGCCGCCGCTGCGCTCCGCCTATGTGGAGGCGGTGGCCACGCTGCCGGACCGACAGGGCAAGGGTTATGGCAGCGCAATGCTGTCCACCATCCCGGCCTTGATCGGCGACGACTACGACATCGCCGCGCTGTCGCCGTCCGAGGCCGACTTCTACGCCCGCCGCGGTTGGGAGTTGTGGCTGGGGCCGTTGGCCTATCATGACAATGGCAGCCTGGTGGAAACGCCGGAGGAAGAGGTGATGATCTACCGGCTGTTCTACACGCCGTCGGCGCTCGATATCAGCGGGGCGCTGGAAACCGACTGGCGGCCGGGCGAAGTCTGGTAAGCGCCGGTCCAGGCGGACAACCGGCCCTGGGCCGGTTTTTTGACTGTCGCGCGGCATCGGCGCCGGTCGCCATGCCAGTCGGGACGGGGCTGTGACGGGTGGATAGCGCTCCACTATCGCCGTCATCCCGAAATCCAATTGGGATTTTCCGGGATGCCGACCCACAGTGAACGGGAACGGAATCGCGAAGGAGACGCGGATGTTGCAAGAGTTGCTGTCGCCGTTGCTGGCCTATGCCGGCGGCTATCGGCAAGGCCTGTCCAACCATTTGCCGATGGCGCTGCAGGCGCTGGCCGAGCTGGGCGCCGACGAAGCCGAATTGCGCCGCCATGCCGCGTCGTGCAAGCACCTGGAGCCGCTGGACGACGATGGCCGCGACATCGCCGATACCGGCGGCTGGCTGGGCGATCCGAGCAGCGAGGCCGCCTGGCGGCGGCGTTTCGCCTGGGAGCGGGAAAGCGACAGATGGCAGCGCTGCTGGCCGCAACGGCTGCGGCTGGCGCTGGAGGCGCCGGCCTCGGCGTCGTTCCACGGCCTGATCCGGCTGTCCTACGCGGTGCGCGGCGGCGTGGCGGGGGAGATCGACGCCGCGCTGGCCTATGCGCTGTCGCACTGGCGCATGCTGCCTATGCCGGGGCGCAGCATGGTGCAGTTGACGCTGGCCGAGCTGATGCGCGACTGGCAGAGCAGGCCGATTCCGCCGGAGGCGGGGGAGGCGCGCATCCTGGACGATATCGAGCAGGCGCTGGCGATGCCCGAGCTGCAATGCCGGCTGCCCCCCGGCCTGTTGGCGGGCGCGCGCGAACAGCGCCGTCTGTGCCGGCTGTTGTTTCTGGCCGCGCGCGATTTCAAGTCCGTGCATCTGATCACCGCCTGGGAGGCCGGCTTGAGTCTGGCGCGCGGCAACGGCATGGGCGAAGTGCCGGATTGCGCCGCCTTGCAGATGCAGATGGCGTTGCTGGGGACATACATCTACGACGGTTGTCCGGTGCTGCCGCAACTGCGGCGCGGCCCGCTGCCGTCGCTGGAGGAGATTCGCCGCCTGGCGCGGGAGCAGCCGGACGATCACAGCATCAAGCTGGCGCTCAGTTGCCTGCGTCTGGCCGAGATGGACGGCGACGCCGCCTGGATGGTGCTGGCCACCGAAGTGGCCGCGCACGGCTGGCCGGAGCGGATGGCGGCGTGAAACGGAAAACGGCGGGCCGCCGCGGTGCGGCCAGCCCGCCGTTCAGACCGATCTATTGCACTTTGGCGAAGGCATCCGCCACGTAGGGCGCGTTGGCGGTATTGAGGCCGGCCACGCACATGCGGCCGCTGCCGACCAGATAGACGCCGAAGCGCTCGCGCAACTGGTCCACCTGGGCCTGGCTGAAGCCGGTGTAGCTGAACATGCCGCGCTGGTCGACCAGATAGCCGAAATCGCGTCCCGGCAACGCTTCCTTCAGCACCTGCACCAGCACGCCGCGCATCGCCTGTATGCGTTCGCGCATCTCGTTCACTTCCGACACCCACAGCGCCTTCAGCTCGGCGTCGTTCAGCACGGTGGCGATCACCCTGGCGCCGTGCGTCGGCGGGCTGGAGTAGTTGCGGCGCACGGTGGCCTTCAGCTGGCCCGACACCAGCGAGGCCTCGGCGGCGTCGCGGCATACTACGGACAGGCCGCCGCAGCGTTCGCCGTACAGCGAAAAGATTTTCGAGAAGGAGTTGCTGACCAGGAAGGACAGGCCGGCGTCGGCCATCGCGCGGATCGCGTAGGCGTCTGGTTCCAGGCCGGCGCCGAAGCCCTGATAGGCGATGTCGAGGAAGGGAATCAGCTGGCGCGCCTTGGCGACGGCCACCACCTGGTCCCATTGCGCGTCGCTGAGGTCGGCGCCGGTCGGGTTGTGGCAACACGGGTGCAGCAGCACGATGCTCTTGGCCGGCAGCGTGTCCAGCTTGGCCAGCATTGCGGCGAAGTCGACGCCGCGGGTGGCCGGATCGAAATAGGGGTAGCGCTCCACCGCGAAGCCGGCGCCTTCGAAGATGGCGACGTGGTTGTCCCAGGTCGGGTCGCTGACCCAGACGCCGGACGCCGGGAAATAGCGTTTCAGGAAGTCGGCGCCCACTTTCAGCGCGCCGGAACCGCCCAGCGTCTGCAAGGTGGCGATGCGGCCGCTGGTCACCGCCGGATGATCGGCGCCGAACAGCAGCGTCTGCACCGCGTTGCGATAGGCCGGCATGCCGTCCATCGGCAGATAGGTGCACGGCGGCTGGGCCTGGCCGGCCAGCAGCGCCTCGGCCTGCTCCACCGCCTTCAGCCGCGGAATGCGGCCGGCTTCGTCGTAATACAGGCCGATGCTGAGATTGACCTTGTCGGCGCGCGGGTCCTTGCCGAAGGCTTCCACCAGCGACAGGATGGGGTCGCCGGCATAGGCGTCTACATGTTGGAACACGAGTCTTCTCCTCTTGGTTTGCGGACGCCCGCGCTTGTTCGGGGGCGGGTCGCCGGGATGCGGCGCGGCGCTCAGGCCAGGTCGTCGCGTTTCAAAGCCAGCCCCATCGCGAGCAGCCACGGCACGATCAGCCAGCCGCCCAGCACGTTCAGCAGCGCCACCTGCTTCAGTCGCCGGCTTTTCACCAGCACCGCGGTAACGGTGGGGACCAGATAGGCGCCGGCCATCGCCAGCGCGTCGCCGAGCCAGATCGCGGCCTCGACCAGCGGCGGCAGATTGCGCCAGCTGCCGTAGCACCATAGCAGGATGGCCAGCGCCAACAGCGTGAACAGCAGATTTCTCAGCATCGGCAACAGGTTCATGGCGGGCGGTACGATAGGGGAAACCCATATCGTGCGAGTTTTTGTCGGCGCTGGCAACGGCAAGTTTGGGATGGAGTGAAATGATCGTGCCATAAATTTCCTTCAATACGGCATTTCGTGCCATTTCATATGCCGAACGCTTGTTCGGATGCCGTCGCTTGTTTACGCTGGGACTTTCTGCGGGAGACGGGAAGCCCCATGGCAGTGGAAATCGACGCCGATCCGCGGCGGCTGGACCGCGAGCGGATTTACCGCTATCTGTCGCGCGAATCGTACTGGGCGCGCGGCTTGCCGCGCGAGGTGTTCGAGCGCTCGCTGGCGCATTCGCTGTGCTTCGGCGCCTATGCCGAGGACGGTCAGCAGATCGGTTTCGCCCGCGCGATAACGGACCAGGCCACCTTCGCCTATCTGGCCGACGTCTTCGTGCTGGACGGCTGGCAGGGGCAGGGCGTCGGCAAGCGGCTGGTGGAGGCGGCGCTGGCGCATCCGGCGCTGCAGGACCTGCGCAGGATGGTGCTGGCCACCGCCGACGCGCACGGCTTGTACGCGCAATACGGCTTCACCGCGCTGAACCGGCCGGAGAGAATGATGGAAAAGCTGGATCAGGACGTGTACCTGAGAAAGGCGGCGGGCGATGACGCGCAAACAGTTCTGGAGTGATCCTTATCAGACCGAGCTCGCCACCCGCGTCAGCCGCGTCGACGGCGCGCGGGTATGGTTGGAGGAAACCATCTTCTACGCCTTCTCCGGCGGCCAGGAGAGCGACAGCGGCCGCATCGCCGGCCATCCGGTGCGACAGGCCGAAAAGCAGGGGATGGACATCGTCTACACGCTGGACGCCGATCATGGCCTGGCGGCCGGCGACGCGGCGACGGTGGAGATAGACTGGCCGCGCCGCTACCGGCTGATGCGGCTGCATTTCGCCGCCGAGCTGGTGCTGGAGGTGATCTGCCGCCAGATGGACGACGCGGAGAAGATCGGCGCCCACATCGCCGAGGATAAGGCGCGGATAGACTTCACGCTGGACCTGCCCATCACGCCTTTGCTGCCGGCCATCGCCGCCGCCGCGCAGCGGTGGATCGACGATGATCTGCCCATCGTCAGCGCCTTTTCCGACGAGGCGGCCGGGCGCCGCTACTGGGAACTGCCCGGCTTCGCCCGCGTGCCCTGCGGCGGCACCCATCTGAGGCGCAGCGGCGAGGTGGGGCGGATCGCCCTGAAGCGCCGCAACGTCGGCAAGGGCAAGGAGCGGGTGGAAATCTATTTACTGGATCAATGATGCTGTATGACCTGGCCGCAGTCGGCGCCGCCGGCTGCTGGGCGCTGGGCGGCTTGCTCGGCGCCTCGCCTTCCCGCCATTTCGGTCCCTTCGCCTTCACCCGGCTGCGGCTGACGCTGCTGACCGCGGTGCTCGGCGGCGTCAGCCTGTTGTTCGGCGGCTGGCATTCGATCAGCGCGGCCAGTCTGGGGCCGGCGCTGCTGTCCGGGCTGACCGGCATCTTCCTCGGCGACACGGTGATGTTCGCGTCGATGAACCGGCTGGGGCCGCGCCGCACCGGCTTGCTGTTCGCCACCCATTCGGTGTTCTCGGTGCTGTTGGGCGTGTTGCTGTTGTCGGAGCGCTTGAGCGCCGGCGCGATGCTGGGCAGCCTGCTGGTGTTCGGCGGCGTACTGCTGGCGGTGGCCTTCGGCCGGCGCGAGGTGGACGCCCATGTGTGGGAGCGCAACGACAAGCTGGCGTCCGGCGCCGCGCTCGGTCTCGCCGCCGCGCTGTGCCAGGCTTTGGGTACCTTCTTCGCCAAGCCGGCGATGGCGGCCGGCCTGGAGCCGGTGACCGCCTCGGCGCTGCGGATGGGCGTCAGTTGCGGCGCCCACTACCTGCTGTGGTTCAGCGGCTGGAAACTGGCGCAGAGCCGCGGCCCGTACACGCCGCGGATGCTGGGCCAGACCGCGCTGAACGGCCTGGTGGCGCTGGGCCTTGGCATGACGCTGATCATGCTGGCCTTGCAGCGCGCGAACGTCGCGACGGTGGGCATCCTGTCCGCGCTGAGCCCGGTGCTGATCCTGCCGATGCTGTGGGTGGTCCTGCGCCGCCCGCCGCCGCCGCTGGCCTGGCTGGGCGCGGCGGTCAGCTGCGCCGGCACCGCGCTGGTGGTGCTGCGCTGAGTCATGTAAAAACCGCGCCGATGGGCGCGGTTTCACGTGGAACGTTGATCGTTGTTAATTGGTAGTTCCAGTCGATGGGGGGGGGGCGGTGGTCTGCTGGCGCGGGGATATTGTCTTGTCCTTGCCACTCCAGATAGGCGCACCAATCGCGATTGGAGGTATCCTGTGGGACGAACAGATTCTGTTCGATCAGTTTCACACCATTTTGGGTCAGTTGGTACATGATTGATTTCTCCCGCTGTATTTAGAGTTCGGCATCCGCAGACCAGCTGTATTGCCAAAGCGTGGTTCCTACGGCTGGACTATCCGTGATGATCATGCCCAACGCATTGGTATCGCACTCCACTGCAATGACCTTCAATGGCGATAGTTCACCGGAATTCTCGATAAAACCTTGATCGCCGGTACTGGGGCGATAAATCGTGATGGAGGGCATGGCTCTCTTGGTGACTTTGAAAGTGGTGCCGGGAAACCAAATCAAACCAGGGTGTGAGCACACATTGGAATTGCCTCCATTGATATAAACAGTACCGGGTGCTTTTCCGATTGGATAGGATGTTTCATAGTAACGTTGGCAGAGTGACAAGTCGGTGTAATAAGGACGTGTTTCGAATTCGCTGGCTATCGTTCCCTTTTCCACTTGCACATCGCTAATGATGAAGCTGAAGAAGGGGCTGTTGCTATTAATCCGGCAGTCAAATACCGTACAGAAAGCTCATGCCGCGTAGCGGATTTTTTCATGCCGGAAGTACGACCGGATTCTGGCCGGCTGCTTCTGCAATGAGCGTAAATGGGACAGCACTTTCCCTTGAAGTTGACCGTCTGATCGAACCGGCTCACCTGCGCTCATTCTGGCCTTCAGGTCGCCGTTCAAGTATTCATCCGGGTTCAGTTCCGGTGAGTAGCTGGGCAGGAAGAACAACTCAATCGCCTTCTTGTTCTCTTCCTCCTCCAACCATGCTTGCACCAGCTTGCTGTGATGCACGCGCAAGTTGTCGAGGATCAAGAACACCTTCTTGCCGCCAGCATCACGGATCAGCCGCATCAGAAACTTGATCAGCACCCGGGCCGTCAAGGTCTCCCGGTACAGCATGAAGCGCATCTTGCCTTGGTTGGTAATGGCCGAAATCAAGTTGATGCGCGCTCTTTTCGATTGGGATAACACCAGAACTGGGGTTTGGCCTTTTGGGGCGTAGCCACGCGGAAAGTGCTCAACACTCGACACCGCCGATTCGTCGCCCCAGCTGATTTCAGCCATTTCCGCTTTGGCACGCGCGACGATAGCCGGGTATTCCTCCTTGAGCCATTTCTCGACTGCTGCCGGTCGCTGCTCATAAGCGCGTTTGAGCGGGCGCTGCGGCGTAAAGCCCCAGCGGGCCAAGTACAGACGGACAGTACGGATCGGCAGATCGATCAGAAACATCTGCTTGATTACAGCCTTGACCGCCTGAGCACTCCACAGGGCAAACCTCAGCTTCATCTGGTCTGGCGTGCGATCCACGATGTCCTGCTTGATCCGGGCTTCCTGCGCCTCGGTCAGCCGACGGCCGGTGCCTTCGGCGCGACCGCGCTTCTGTTCTTTGAATCCCTGCGCACCTAGTGCTGCCTCACGCACCACCCAGGCGGAAATGGTGGGGCGGCGCAGCCCGAGTTCTTCGGCAATACTGGCTTGAGACCGGCCTCGCTTGTACATCCGGATAGCGGTACGCCTCAGCTGCTCACGGGCGGCCAGTTCAAGCTTGCGCACATCGATTTTTTCCATGCCGGAAGTATACAATCTGTACGGATTATTACTGCCGAATTAATAGCCTGCTTTGGTGCAATTTTTAGCCCAACCATTGTTGGCGAGCATCGTTGAATTGATATTCGAGAGGAAGCCGTAGCTGGTGCAGTTCTTGCTGTAGCCATGTCCGCACACATCACGCCACCCCATTCGGCTTGATACCCAATGTCAACATTGCTTGCCTTGCTGCGCCTGCCCTGTGGCAGACTGGTGCGAGGAGTGGCACCGCCGCTCCAGCACACTCCGCCATATTGCGCATGGAAGCCAACGTCTGCCTGGTCCACAACTGTGCCGTCGCAGCCGATATACGCATTACGTACGCTGAAGCAACCCTTGTTTACATTGGAAATGCGGCTATCAACTGCCCAGACTTTGCCACCATCTTGGCAACCGAGGCCATAGGATGTGATCGGCCCCATGTCGGGATCGACAAAAGCCGGTGGTGTGGTCTGTACTATTTTGCCCAATCCGGTCAGCACGCACTTTTGCAATGAGACGTATGCTCCGCCGCTAATGATCGCTGCCCATCCCTTGCAATTCGAAATGCGAATCTGGTCAAAATTGGCACGGGCGTTTTGGTCCACCTCTAAACCGTTGCTGGCGCCTTCCAGCACAATGCTGCCGATTGTGGAGTAAACGACGGATCCTTCGTCGACCCGCAGGCAGCGGTAACTCCAATGGTTGGCATTGGCCTCGCCGACGATGTGAAAGCCGGAAAAGCTGAC
This sequence comes from Chromobacterium sp. ATCC 53434, assembly GCF_002848345.1. Classification (NCBI taxonomy): domain Bacteria; kingdom Pseudomonadati; phylum Pseudomonadota; class Betaproteobacteria; order Neisseriales; family Chromobacteriaceae; genus Chromobacterium; species Chromobacterium sp. ATCC 53434. The sequence goes on from NZ_CP025429.1 coordinate 4,802,365, forward strand.
ACCATGCACACGGGAAAAGACCACGCCGTAGCTAAGCTTCTTGCTGTCGGGTATCAGGATGATCTTGCATGCCGAAGGGTTGGCGACATTGCCCTGGATGCGGATGCGGCTGGCGAATGGTTGGTGGGTCAACGCAATGCCGCTGGTCGTGTACTGGCCGTCGGCCACCTGGATCAGCACGTCGGCCTGCAGCACCTTGCCGATCAGGCTGTTCCAGGCATCCTGGATATTGGCGAACGGTTGGCCGGGGCCGACCTGCAGCGTGGTATAGCCCTGTATTCCCCAGTCGCTGGTTTTCATCGCGTCGGCGATGCCGTAGCCGGTCAGCGTGGTGGCCTTGTCCGCCTTGCCGGCCAGCATCTTGGTGACCGATGCCGCGTAGCTGGCGTCGTTGCCCAGCGCCGCCGCCAGTTCCTGCAGCGTGTTCAGCGCGCCGGGCGCGCCGGCCACCAGATTGTTGACCGCGGTTTGCAGGTCGGTCTTGCTGGCGCCGTCGACGATGCCGTAGCCGGCCAGCGTGGTCGGCTTGTTGCTGCCGCCCCAGGCGATGTTCTGCACCGCCTGCTGCAACTGGTCCTTGCGCGAGGCATCCGGCGTCTGGCCGCTGTTCTTCAGCAGGGTCAGCACTTCCTGCTGCGTGGACTGCACGACGGTCTGCATGCCGTTCAGCCACTCAGAGGTGACTACCGTGCCGAGTTCGCCGGTATAGGGGTTGCCGTCGTGGAACAAGCCATCGGGGCTGTTGATTGGTTTGAGCTGGTCTTGCATGTGGGGTGCCTCCCGCTGGTAATGAGAAATCGGCCATTAGGCCGATGACAGATGTCGCTGATCTGGAATGACGGTGATTGTGCGGGAGCGCCTGTTTTGACGGCAGCGGACGCGTGTCAGTACTGACATGGCTGTCGGATGCCACGAAAAACCGCGCCGGAGCGCGGTTTTGTGCAGGCTGTCGGCCGGTTTACCGGGAGGGCGTTTCCCAGCGGATGGCCGAGAGCCGGGATGGCGCGTCCGGCGAGGCCAGGTCGACGGCGTCGAGCCTGTCCGCCAATGCCTGTTTGCGGCCGATGATCTTGCCGGCCTCGATGGCGTAGGCATCAGCCTTGGCGCGCACTCGGCCGGCCAGCTCCGTCACCGTCAGGCCGCGGGCCTGGGAGATGGCGCTCAGCAAGGGCGTGGACGCCGCCGGATTGGCCGCGATATCGCGTGCTTCGCGCTCCTGCTGCGGCCAGCTGTCCACTTCGCGTTCCGGGTAGGCCAGGCGCAGCGCGGCCAGTTCCTGGTCGCAGCCAGCGCGGATGGCGGCATGCCGGGCGGCTCGCAGCTGTTCCGGCGTCGCTTGCGGCGCGACATACGATTGCACGGCGCCGTCGCGCACCATCATCTCGCCCTGTGCTTGGGAGGTCCATTCGGCATCGCTGCACGAGTGCAGCAGGGCGGCGTCCGGCAGATTGCAGTTGTGGGCCTCGGTGTCTATCCATTGCAGGACGCGGCCGTCGACAGGGTTGAAATAGGCGAATTTGCTCATTATTTTCTCCTTACCATTCAATGAAGATCACGCCGGGGGCGCCGTTCGCGCCGGCGATGCCGCCGTCGACGCTGCCCGCGAAGCCGCCGCCGCCGCCGGAGCCGAAGCCGGAACCGTTTTGGGAGACGCCGCCAGCCCAGTACCACCAGCCTGTGCCGCCGCCGCCGCCGAACGGCGAATTGCCGCCCAGTCCGCCGGGGTAGCACATATTGGTCGTCGGTCCGCTCCAGCCTGTGGTGCCCGGTGCCATGCCCGGGCCGCCATTGCCCGGGCTGGCGCCATTCCCCCATGTCCCGTTGGTGTTGCCGGGGCCGCCGCCAGTGCCGCCAGGCAGATTCAAACCGATTTCGGCGATGGCGGTGGCGCCGCCATTGGTGCCGATGATGCCGGCGGAGCCGGTCGCGCCGTTGCCCGGGCCGCCCAGGCCGCCACTGCCTCCTCCGCCGATGACGATGTTGAGGATTTGTCCGGGTCTGACCGCGTAGTCCTGGCGCATGACATGATTGCCGGCGCCGCCGCCGCCGCCTGCCGCCATGACGCTGGCGCTGCTGGCGCCGCTGCCGCCGCCACCCCCGCCGCCGCCGCAGCCGGAGACATAGATGCGGGTTACGCCGTCGGGCACGGTGAACTGCCTGTTGCTGGTGAAGCGGGCCTGGCGTTGGAAATAACGGGCATCGCTTTGCGCTTTGGTCTGCGCGTCGCCGATGCCGTAGCCGGCCAGCGTGACGGCCTTGTCGGCTTTGTTCGACAGCTGCTTGGTGATAGTGGCGGCGTAGTTGGCATCGTTGCCCAATGCCGCCGCCAGTTCCTGCAGCGTGTTCAGCGCGCCGGGAGCGCCGGCCACCAGATTGCTGACGGCAGTTTGTAGATCGGTCTTGCTGGCGCCGTCGACGATGCCATAGCCGGCCAGCGTGGTGGGCTTGCTATTGCCGCCCCAGGCGATGTTCTGCACCGCCTGCAGCAATTGGTCCTGGCGTGTCGGGTCGGCTTTCTGGCCGCTGTTCGCGATCACCGACAGCATTTCCTGCTGGGTGGATTGCGTGGCGGATTGCAGGGTATTCAGCCAGTCGGCCGAGACGACAGTGCCCAGCTCGCCGGTGGCGGGGTTGCCGTCGTGAAACCGCTGGTCCGGCGTGGGCACGAGCTTGATGGGGTCTTGCATGAAGCGCTCCTGGGGGGATGACGAGAACTGCCGATCGACGATCAGCGTCGGGGAGGGGAAACGCGGGGGAGGCGCGTTCGGGGACGATTATGGCTGGTAGGCGAAGTAGACGAAGGTGTGGGCCGGCTTCAGATCGTTGAACAGTTCTTCCAGCTTGGGGTCGCCGAAAGTGGACAGGCGTTCGCCCGCCAGCGATTGGCCGGCGCGGAACTGGTAGGGGCGGACCTTGCTGCCGAACACCGTCACCAGCCACACCCAGGGAATGTCCGCGCTCCACAGTTGCTGGCCGGCGCGGTTGACGCCGGCGCGGAACGGCTGCGGCTCGGCGATCTGGATCTTGTAGCCCATGCCGGCCGCCAGCCGGGTGAAGTAGGGGATGGACAGGCCGCCGGTTTCGGCCAGCTTGGCCAGCACCGCCTGTTGGCGTTGCTGGTAGGGCGCGTCGGGCGGCGGCGTCAGGCCGCACACCCGTTCCCAGTCCGGCAGCAGGGCTTCGGCCTGCAAGGGCGTGACGGCGCCGGCCAGCTGGCGGGCCGAGTTCTGCGCGCGGTCCAGCGCCGCGCCCTCGCTGGCAAGCTCGGCTTGCAGCCGCGGGCCGTCCGGGCTGTAGCTGACCGGCGGCAGCAGCCGGGTCAGCAAGTCCTGATACGGTGGTTGTGGCGTCATTGCAGCGCCCTCATCGTCAGTTTGCCCAGCCGCAGCCATTCCACTTTGCTTTGATCGGATACCGGATCGATGTTGCCGGCGGGCGCGTTGAGCTGGCGGTCCTGCACGCCGGGCAGGTCGGAAATCAGCGCTTCGATCCGGCTCTTGACCAGCCGCTCGCCCGGCGCGAGGCCGGCGAAATAGGCCTGCAGCGTTTGCTGCAGCAACGGCGTGAAGGTGTCCGGGTTGGCGCCGCCCAGGTTCAGCGCGACGTCGATGTCGACTGGCCGCGGCGTCGGCGCCAGCACCAGGCAGCTCTTGGCGGTGATCGGGCGCAGGTCTTCGATGTGGCTCTGCACATTGCTGAGGATCTCCTGCGACGGCAGGTCGCCGTTGGCGGTGATCACCACGTCGACGGTGCCCAGGCCGCGGCGCAGCGGGTAGACGTAGGCGGCGGAGACGCCTTTCACTTCCATCGCCCAGCGGCGGTAGTCGTGCTTGTTGCCGCCGGCCGGCGGGCGGCGGATCAGTTCCAGCAGGCGGTCCAGCAAGGCAGCGTCGTCTTCGACGTCGACGCCGTTGCGCATGCTGAGCAGCAGCGCCTTGGCGGCTACGCCGGGCGGCGCCTGCATCAGTTCCACCGGCAGACTGTCCGGCTGGTTGGCGGCGGTGCCGGCCTGGCCGGCGAAGATGGGCAGCTCGGCCTGGCCGTTGGCGTCCAGCCTGGCCGCGTAGGGGCTGCCGTCGGGATTGGTGGCCGGCGTGGCGTACAACTGCTCGGCCACCCGCAGCTGTAGGCTGCCGGTGACGGTGGCGCCGGCGTTGCCGCTGATGCGCAATGTGCCGCTGGCGGCGGAGGCCGGCTTGCGCACGATGCCGCGCAGGCGGGCGTGCTGTTCCAGGTATTCGCTGTCGGCGGTGTCGGGGAAGATCTGGCGGGCGATCCAGCTCTGGTGCTGGTACAGGCCTTCCACCGCGCTGGCCACCGAGCTCGCGCGGACGAAGTAATCGCTGTCCGGCGCGATGTCGGCGTCGGCGCGCAGGTTCTGCAGGTCGCGCAGCAGCGCGTCGCGGATGCTGGCGAAATCGGGGGTGGGCAGGGGCATCAGGCTATCCTCACTTGATGTTGGAAATGGCGGATGTGGCCGCCGGTTTCGGCGACTTCGATGTTCAACAGCAGCCGGCCGGAGCCTTGCCGTTGCGACGACACCTGGACGCGGTTGGCGCGGCCGTCCTGCAACAGCGGCTGCAGCGCTTGTTCGGCGTATTGGCAGGCCAACAGGTCGATGCGCTTGCTGTCCTTGCTGCGGGACAATTCATGCAGGCGCGAGCCCAGCGTCGGGTCGGCCCACCAGCCGCCCAGCGGGGTCATCAGGCGCAGGTAGACGGCGTTGGCGATGGTGTCGGTGGAGGGGCCGGCGTAGTCGCCGGTGACGGGGTCCAGCAATGGGTCCATGGCGTTATTTTCCGGGTTTGGCGGTTGAGGGATCAGGGGACGGGAGTCAGGGGCCGCGCGGGGCGCGGCCTGGGCGGGATCAGCCCTTGGGCGGGCTGGTGACGCCGCCGGAGTCGCCGTTGTGGATGTGGCCCTGCAGGCTAATGCCGCCGGCCTTCACGTCGCCGCTGGCGCTGACGCTGCCGGTGACCTTGGCGCCGCCGCCGCCCTGGATGGCCAGGCCGCCATTGCCGCTGATCTGGCCCTGGGCGACGAACTGCGCGCTGGCGTTCAGCGTGGGCGTGGTGAAGCTGGCCTGTTCGCTGGCGTTGACCTGCCAGGTCTTGCAGTCAAGCAGGAAGGTGTCGCACTCGACGGCGATGATTTTGCCGCGTTTGAGCACGATTTTGCTGCCTTCGTCGCTGTATAGCGCTACTTCGCCGGCTTGCAGCGACTGCAGCCGGTAGCTGCCGTGCTCGGTGGCGATCACCACGCTGTGGCTGCTGCGGCCGCCCAATGGCAGCACCATGGCCATGCTGCCCGGCGGCGGGTTCGAGGTGTAGCCGTAATGCTGGAACAGCTCGGCGTCCTGCAGCCGCTCGCCGGCCAGCGCGTCGGCTTGGACGGCCTGCACGCCGCCATCGCTGTCGACGTGGGTCAGCACCGCGCGAAAGCCCTGGCGCACATTGCTGAAGGCGCGCCGTATCCGTTGATCTACTTCATGCCACATGTTTTTCTCCTTATTGCTTGCCGGCGCGCATCACCGGAATCCAGCACTTGTCTTCTTTCAGCGTCAGCCGGGTGACGCTGCCCTGGCCGCGGCCGCCTTCGAAGGTGCGAGCCATCAGGAAATAGGTGCCGTTGATGCCGTGCGGTTCGCTTTCCACCTCGATGCGCTGGCCCGGCGTCCACAGCTTGCCCTGGCTGTCGCGGTGGCCGGCCACGGTGGCGCTCAGCGTGTAGCCGGCCAGGCGGGCGTCGGCCAGCATCTTGTCGGCGCGGGCGGCCAGCTCGGCCGGGCTGGCGGCGTCCGGCTCCATCTGGATGTGCGGCTTGTGGTAGCAGACGTCGGAATCGAAGACCTGGTGTTTCATCGCGTGGCGGCCGGGCGTCAGCGACTGGCCGTGACCCTGGCCCAGCAGCGTCAGCTCGGAGTAGCGCTGCGCGTGGGAGCGGGTTTCGGCCAGGCTGATCACATTGTTGCCCTTGCCGTCGCGGCGCAGGATCAGCCGCGCGCCGGCCGGCCGGCTGTAGTCCGGGCCGCCGACCACCAGCGTGCCGTCCGGATCGAACCAGGCGGTCAGGCCGTTGGCCTGGGCGGCGCGGGTCAGCACGTCCCAGGCGCTGTTGCCGGGGTCGACATTGATCTTTTCGATCTGGCCCTTCGCCTTGGCGTCGACGCGGATATTGGCAATGCCCAGCGGTTTCACCACATTGTTCAGCACGTCCTGCAGCGTCATGCCCTTGCCGGTGAACAGCGGCGCGCTGCAATCGAGCAGCATGCCGGCCAGGTCGCGGCCGGACAGCGCCAGCTGGTGGTCGCCGGATGACACGCTGTGGCTGATGTCGTCGATGCGGCCCATCAGCACCGTTTCGTCGCCGACCCTCACCTTGATCATCGCGCCCGGTTCCACGTCGGGCGGGAAGACGCCGCCGGGCAGGCCCAGCGACACCTGCCAGGCGTCGGCGGCGACGACCAGGTCGGAGTCGATCGAATAATGGGTCCAGTCGCCGTGCTGACGGCCGCCTATCTGCAGGCTGACAGCGTGATTAGCGGGCGTAGCCATAGACCAGGGTCCCCGGAGTCAGATGGTTCGGTTGGGGCAATTGCGGATTCAGCCGCAACAGTTCGGCGGCGCGCTCGCTGTCGCTGTACCACAGGTGGGCCAGCTGGCGCAGATTGCAGGCGGATTCCACCTTGCGTTTCAGCAGCGGCGGGCGGGCGGCGATCAAGGCGGCGGCGCCCTGCTGTACTTGCAGGCCCAGTTCGCGCAGACCGTCCACCACCTTGTAGGCGTCCTCGGACGGCATGCCGGCGCGCCATTGGTCGATGGTGGTCTGCAGCGAGGCGCGCACATCGCCGGCGATCTGCTCCAGCGCCGGCGGCGTCAGCGTCGGCTTGGCCGACTCGCTGGCGAAGATGCCGGCGGCGGCGGAGGCGAGCTTGGTGGATACGTTCAGCTGCAGCAGCGCGTCGATGCGGCGCTGGTCGTCGCTCCACACCGACAGCGAGGCGCTGGCCGATACCGGCGTGATGCCCTGGCGCACCGCGTCCGGCAGGCCCTCAAGCCGGCGGCGCAGCGCCTTCCAGTCGGTCAGCGTGGCGGAGGCGCGTTCGGCGGCGGTTTTCAGCGCCGGCAGCGGGCCGAGGTCCACCTGCAGATCGAAGCGCCAGTCGGCGGCAGCGTCCACCAGTTGCTTGGCCTGGGCGACGAAGGCTTGCGGATAGGCGAGCAGGTCGGTCACCTGGGCCACCGCCTGGTTGGCCATCGCGGCCAGCTGCTTGACGGTGGCGGTCAGTTGCTGGCGCAGCGCGGCGACGCGGGCCAGCGCGCCTTTTGCGGCGGTCACCAGGCCCTGGGCCTTGGAAAAGGCCTCGCCGGCCGTCTGGCGCAGCTTGTCCACTTGGGACAAGATGGCGTCCACCTGCGGCAGCGTCTTCTTGGCGGCGAAGAACGGGTTGCCCGGCGTGGCTTCGATCCAGTTGATTTCCACGGTGCAGGAGTCGGACGAGTCGGCGTCGTGGCTGATCTGGTAATCCACCACCTGGGCCTGAGGCATGCTGCCGAAGACCGGATGGACCAGCTCGCCGGGGCCGGCGGCGTCCAGCGCGGCGACGAACTCGCGCAACCGGCGCTGGTAGTCCTGTCCCCAGAACATCGCCGACAGCGACACCTTGCGCGCCTTGCGGCCCAGGTCTTCGACATCGGCCCCGTCCTTGTACGGGTACTCGTGCATCGCCTGGTCGCGCTGCGCGCTGTCCACGCTCTTCAGGCAATCGAAGCGCACGCCGCGGAAGCTGGCATCCACCAGGGTGCCGGCGGACGAGCCGGCGAACACATTGAGGCTGAACATCAGCTCCTCCTTTGTTGTTTGCTGTTGGCGGCGTTGACGGCGGCGACGATGTTGCCGTTCTGCACGTCGACGACCACGCGGAGGGGTTGGTGAAGTTGGGTGACGGCTGCGGCGAACTGATTGACCAGCGCCTGCAATTGGGGCAGCAAGGCGGCGGCATTGTCGTTCTTGCCCTTGGCCGGTACCGGCGACGAAGGTGTCTGGGCGGCTTTACCGGCGATGACGGATGGTGCCGCTGGTGTTTTTGCCGCCGCTTTTGGACCGGGGCCGGTTCCTTGGGAGGGCTTGCCGTCAATTTTGTTTTCCAGCTTTGCCCCGGCCTTATCAGCCAGTTTTTCTCCCAGCAAGCCGCCCAGGGCGCGACCCGCCATGGCGCCCAACATGACGCCCACAGGGCCGCCGATTGCGCCGATGGTGCCGCCGATTGCCCCTCCGATCGCCGATCCGCCCAGATTCCCCAATTGGCCGCCGACGGCGCGTACCTTGTTGCCGATTGTCGACTTGGGGTCGGACAACACCTGATAGGCGCCGATAGCGCCGGCGGCGAGTCCCACAAGGCCGGAAGCCTTGCCGGCGATACGCAAGCCGCCTTTCAGAACGCCGCCCAGCGTGCTGCCCGTCTGCCTCAGCGCGCGGCCGCCTGAGCTGGCCATGCTGCGCAACTTGTTGGGCAGTCCTTTGCCGGATTGGGCGGTTTTCTGCAGCGTGTTCTTGGTTTTGGCGGCGAGCTGACTGAATAAGCCGGAGCTTTTCCCAGTCGAGCCTGCTCGACCTGGTCCAGAGGCGTATTGGCGCTCCAGGGACTTTTTAGGGGTAGCGCCGGATTTTTGCGATGCGTTTTTGCTTTTCGATGATCGATTCCCGCTTGCGCTCTTGCCCTGTTTGCCCCCGGATCTGGAGGGAAGGGACGGCGTGGATCCATCGGCGCCTTTGGCGATTTTGCCGGCGATGGCGACAACCCCTGCCAGCGCCGAGCCAAACGTCAGCAGGGCGGCGGCGCAATCCAGCAACGGCGAGACGATTTCGCTGTAGTTGGCTTTTTGGTCTCCCAGGACCTGACTGGCTCGTTTGTTCTGCTCGCTGTTCGCCAGCGCGCTTTGCTGGCTTTGATCCTTGAATTGGGCGCTTTCCCGCATCATCTGGACGTTGTTGTCGTAACGGGTCAGGTTTTCTTGGCTGACGCCGTTTTTCTCGACTTTTTTCAGCAGGTCCGGAAGCCACTTGTTCGCATCGTCCGGATGATAGTCCGCCGGTTTGGCGGCGGCTTCGGCCAAGGCCAGGCGCAGGTTCTTGTCGATCTTGCCGGCATCGGGTGCAGGCTGCGCCTGATCCTTGGCGTCTTTCTTGTCTTCCCCCTGTCCGACGGCGGCTTCCGCGAGCTTCTGCGCGCTGACGCCGAGCGCCTGCCCGCCGTTGACCAACTGCGGCAACAGTTTTTCGGCGTCGTTGAGTTTCACGCCGTTCTGCAACAGCGTGGTCAGCGCGGCGGCCGCGTCATCCCTGCCACCGCCAGCGGAAACGATGATCTTGTCCAATTGGGCCATGCCCTGTTTTCGCCCCGAGACATCGCGTTCGGGAAAGGCAAGATTGGCAAGCTGGCGCAGTTGATGATCGGCGGCATCGGCTTTGCGGGCCATGCTGACCATGCTGTCGCCGGCCTTCTTGACGTTTTCCGGTAGTTTGCCGAGCTGTTCCGCCGCGTCCTTGCTCGTTTCCCAGGCGCTTCCCTGTTCTTTTCCTGGCATCTCGTCTTCCTTTCAATCATGAAAAACAGGCGTCCCCGTCACCCCATCGAGGAGACGAGGGACGCCTGCATGCGGCTTGCGGCCTGCAGATAACCGTCCAGTTCAGACTCGGTCAGTTGGCTGATCTGGGGTTCAGTCAGTCCGTATTGGCCGAGAAGGAGGACGGCTTCGCGGTAGTCGGCGAGGCGCTTTTCGCGTTGATCCGCTTTTTTTTAAGCGCATTGCGCATGTCGATCAGCAGCTCGAAGTCATCGTCCACCAGGTTTTGCGACAGGAAGTCGGTGGTGATGGCTTCTACCGGCATGCCGCCCAGCTTGGTCAGGCAGCGCGCGGTGAGCGCCAGATTGAACAGCAGATTGGAGTCGGCGCCGACTTCGTCGATGGCGGCGATGCTGTCGGCAACCATCGGCAGGCGCAGGTCCACGTCGTAATGCATTTCGCCCTGATATTCCACGCCATAGCGCAGGCGTGCTTGCATGGCTTTCATCATTCCACCACCTTCCGCAGCGACATCAGCTTGATGTCACGGCGAGCTTCGTTTTCCACACCGTACTTCTCGCCGACTTCCAGCGTGAAGCAATCGAGGTAGCTGGTGCGCTTGCCGCCCGCGGCCAGCGGGAACTCGGTCAGCTTGGCGCCTTCGATCGCCTCCCAGTCCAGATCGCCGGTCAGCGGAATGGAGACGGTGACGGACAGGTCGTACTCGGTGATGCCGCGGGCGAAGCCCTTGGCGCGGCCGGTGGAGTTCATCGTCTTCACGACCTTGCGGCCGGTCTTGCTGCTGACGTTGAGGTCGATGACGTCGATTTCCTGGCCGTTCACTTCCAGGACGATGGAGCCTGCGTATTCTTTCAAAGCCATGAGACTTTCCTTTTCGATTCGGGATGGGGCGACCGGGCTACGGCCCGGCCGACTGGGATGTTGAAGAAAAGAAGGGAGGCGGAGCGGCCGCCGCGCGAAGCGGGATCAGCCGCCTTGCCGCGCGCGCTTACAGCAGCAGGTCGATGCGGCCGGCGAACACGTGCAGGCCGTTGACCACGTCCACCGGGATCTTGGCGTCCAGGCGGTTGGCGTCCTGCAGGTCGCGCTCGACGATCAGGCCGGCTTTGTTGGCTTCGACCTGCTCGATGATTTCCAGCTCTTCCAGCTTGTACAGCACGTCCAGCAGCTCGGAACGGACCTTGGACGGGGTGCGGTCGGACAGCTTTTCGCGCGGGAAGCGCAGCGCGATGCGTTCGCGGCAGGACTTGCGGACATAGTCCAGCGTGCGGATGGTGGTGATGTCCAGCAGCGACACGTCGTCCACGCCCTGGGCATCCTTGGTGTAGGTGCTGATCGCGCGGACGATCTGCACGCGGTTGCCGGCGGCCACTTCCAGCGGGGTCACGCCGTTGTACAGCGCGTTTTCCTGCTCGGTGCGGGTCGTGCGGGACGCCAGGTCCACCACGTCCAGGCCCGGCAGTTCCAGCGTGTTCAGCGGGCGGGCCGGATCTTCTTCGCTGGCGATCACGGCGGCGTAGGCGGCGGCGATGTCGCCGGACAGCTTGGCCGAGCCGCGGTACCAGGCGGCGGTGATGCGGCCGCTGTCCAGCTTGGCGGACAGCGCCGAGGCGTCGGCCAGCGCGCCGGTGGTGGCGATCACGCCGATGGCGCCGCGCTGTTCCAGCGGGCCGGAGACGAAGTCCAGGTGGGTGCGCAGCGCGGTCAGCGCGGCATCGTTGGTGAGCGGGCTGGCGATGATCTGATGACCGCCGCTGGCCACGGCGGCCAGTGCCGGCGCGATGTCCGGATCGCCGGCGCCGCCTTTCATCGGGGCGACGACGACGCCGAGGCCGGCGATCTGTTCCTGCGCCTTCAGCGCGATGCCGTTGCCGACGCTGCCTTTGTGGCGGGCGGTGACGGTCAGCACTTCCTTGGCTGCGGACGCGGTGACCGACAGGTCGGAGAGCTTGGCGAGGGCGGCCTGGGCGTTGGCGGAGATCTTGGTGGCGTCGTCGCCGGCGGCCACGGCCACATCGACGCGCACGGTGCCGATGAACAGGCTCAGTACGCCGGCGGCGGCGGCCGGGCCGCTGAAGGTGAAGGAACCGGCGGCGGCGGTGCCGGCGGCCGCGTCGTCCACGGCGATCACGGTCAGCTGCAGATAGGGGTTGGCGTTGATCGCGGCGCGGGCCATCAGGTGGGCGTTGGAGCCGCGGCCGAAGGCCTGGGCCGCCTGCTCGTCGCTGAATACGTCCAGCGCGGTCAGCGCCGGCTGGGCGGCGGTATCGGCCAGGCGCTGACCGATCATCAGCACGCGCTGCGGGTTGCCCGGCAAGGTGCGCACCGCCAGTTTGGTGTTGAATTCGAAATATTTGCCCGGTTTGCGGATCGAGGCCGGAATCTGGTCGAAGCTGATGTTGGCGCTAGCCATAAGGAAAGACTCCTGGTGTGGCGGTTGGAGAGGGGGCCGCGCCGGATGGCGCGGCGAGGGGAAAGCGTTTTACTTGGCGGACGGCGCCGGATTGGCGACGATGTCCTGGGCCTTGACGGCGGCGGAGCCGGCCAGGTTGTAGTTGAGCTGGGTGCTCTGCCAGGTCTTGGCCGGATCTTCCAGCCGGCCGCCGAAGGCGCGGAACAGCGCGTCGGGGTCGGCGTCGGCTTGCGGCGCCGGCCAGTGGCCGTTGTCCAGCGCCTCGTCCAGCCAGTAGGTGCTGAAGTCGCAGGCCACCAGGCTCCACGGCTGGCCATCGCGCGGCGCCTGGCCCAGCGGGCGGACTTTCTCCGGCAGCAGCGGATTGACCGCCAGGCCGAAATCCTGCGAGGCCAGCAGGCGGCGCGTCGCGTAGACCAGTTGCCAGACGCCGGCGCCGGCGTAGTTGGCGTCGGCCTGCAGCCGGTCGCCGACGATGACGGTGAACAGCGCGTTGGCTTTGTAGCGCAGCCGTTGGCTGGCTTGCGGCTGACTGGACGTGATGCCGCCGGCGACGGTCCACAGCGCCGGCAGCCTGGCCAGCGCCTGTGGATTGATGGTCGGGCTGGACTGGCCGGGCGTGAGCCGGCTGGCGTAGTCGCCGTGGGCCAGCTGCAGGCCGCACAGGGCGGTTTCGTCCAGATCCGCCGCCACTTCGCGCACCATCCGGCCCATGCCTTGGCGCAGGCGGTCGGCGATGGCGGTTTGCACGGAGATCAGCATGGACATGGTCATTCCTTGGAGCGGTGGAGAAGATGGGGTGATTGTGACGCCGGAGGGCGTGGCGGCTTAGCTGAGGGGTGTCAGTGCCGGATTGGGCTGGTCGAGGCGGCTGGGTTTGTCGCCGATGGCTTCGGTCGCCTTGATTTGCAGTTGGGTTTGATGCGCTGGATAGCCATGAGCATCCTTTGGCGCGAGGCGAGGAGGAACCGGCGAAACGTTCAGTGCACCATCCGTTTGAGCAGTTCGCCGGCCAACGTGACCAGCAGCGCGGACAGCGCGCCGGACAGCGCGCCGCTCTTGGCGGCCTGGACTTCGACGTCGCGCAGGCGGCCGTCCAGTTCTTCCAGCTTCTTGTCCTGTTTGGCGAGGTGGGCGACGATCATGTCAAGCTTGCCTTCTATGCGGCCCAGGGCCAGCAGGTTGTCGTGTTCCACGTGAAACCCTCACTTTTCGGTCAGTTGTTGGCACAGCACGCAACGGGTACAGCTGGGAATGGCCACGCGGCGGGAGTCGGGAATCGGATCGCCGCAGTCCTCGCAGTGGCTGAGGCCGCTTTGCTGCCATTGCTGGAAGTGGCGGGCCAGCGCCTGTTCGCGGAATTCGGTTTCCAGCTCGCTGGCGCGATCGAAGAAGTCGGTCATGGTGTGGGTTCCTGTGCGGGGTAGAGTTGTTTCAGGGCGACGAGACGCTGCTCCAGTTGCTGACACCAGGCGCCGTAGTCGGCGGCATGGGCGAGGAGGTCGGGCGCCGGTAGCCCGGCATCGGCGCCGGCGGCTTCGGCGGCAGCGCCAGCAGATAGGGGCTGGGCGCCGGGCAGCTCGGCGGAATAGCCGAGGAGCTGGCGGTAGAGGCGCAGGCTGTCAGGGCCAAGGCCAGTAAAGCGGTCGCCGTCGTGGCGTGTGGCATCGTCGATTCTCCGGGCTTGTTGGTTTTGCCATTGCTGCAGCGTCTGCTGCTGGACCAGCACGCGGCTTTCCAGCTGGTCGACGCGCTGCCGCCATGCTTGCTGGCTGGCCAGCGCGTCGGCCTGCTGCCGCTGGATTTCGATGGCGCGCGCGGTCTGCAACGCGCCGACGCGGGCCTGCAGCGCCGCCTGCCAGTAGCGCTCGCTTTGCGCGTGGCCGGCGGCATAGCCGGCGGCGGCTGTGACGACAGGCAGCAGCAGACAGGCGGTTAGCCGCAACGCGGGAAGGCTGATCATGGCTGGCTCCGGTTGCGATAGGCGGCGATCATCCGCAGCGAGGCGGAATAGCCGCCGACCACGCCCAGGTAGATCAGCCAGATGTCGGGCGTCAGGGTGCCGCGCCAGCCGTCGCGGATGAACATCGCGGTGGCGGCGGCGCAGGCCACGTTGGCCCACAGCCGGCTGTGGCTGAGGCGGCGGCTGTGCGGATTGCGCAGCAAGTCGGCGGGATGCATGTTCAGATCTCCAGCGGAAGTTGGAAGTGTGGGAGTTCGTGCGGCTGCGTTGCCGACCGGCCGTGCCAGCGTAGGCCGAGCGCTTCGGCGATTTCGCCCATCGCGTGCCAGTGGGGGTGTTCCGGATCGGTGACCGGTTTGCCGGCCAGCAGCGGCATCGCGTCGAAAGCGCGGGCTGCCGGGCTGCCATAGAGCATGGCGTTGTGGGCGGATTGGCCGGGGCGGGCATCGGTGGCGACGGCGCCGGGCTTGCCGCGGCCCAGCTGGTACAGCGCCTCCTGTTCTTCGGCCGAGCGCCAGGTGCAGAGGATCAGCGGGTCCAGGCCCTGGTCGCGGCAGCGGCGGAGAAAGGATTCGGCCAGCGGTTGCAGTTGCGGATGCAGATCGGAAATGGCGCGGCTGGCCATGCGGCGTTCTCCTGCGCGGGATGGAAGATCAGTGCACTTCGTTCGGCGCCGGCGGGGTTTTCAACACGCGCCAGATCATGCGATCGCTCAGGCGGTAGCGCATCGCCAGCAGGCCTACCGCCTCGTTGGCGCCCAGGCCTTCGATCAGCAACTCGTCGAAGTCGCGGATCAGCTGCTGATTGCGCGCCTGGCGCAGTGCCTGGCTGCAGCGCGGGATGTAGAGAATGTCGCCGCCGAAGTGGTGGGTCAGCTGTTCGGCCGCGTCCTGGCCGATGACTTCGACCAGCGCGGCGAAACGCAGCTGGCCGGCGCGGCTCTGGTTCTTGGAGAAGGGCAGCGTCGTGCCGCCCAGCGCCTGCACCAGTTGCAGCGTGCGCGGCATGCCGATCAGATTGGCCACCAGTTGCATGGTGGAGGGCAGGACGGGGAATTGCGCATTAGTGTTCATCACGGAGACTCCTGGGTTCCCAAATAGCCTTGGCAGACATCAAGTTCTAAATAAGTTATAATTCGCCAAAGCGGTTAGCGAGCAGCACGGTGGAAATTTTTGGAACTTTTTATATTTTCATTATGAATTTTAGTGCTAAATTGAGTAGTCCAACTAGATAGTAGAACTACTTATGCAGTTCGATTGCCATTCTATGCCTGTGTTTTGAACTTATCAAGCTAGCGGATGTCACTACCGATGTCAGTTGCAATCGCCGATATGACGAGAAAATGGTACTATCGACGGCCGCTGCAGCCGTACTTGCTTACTGAAGGAGTTCCAAATGGATGATTCTGTGCAGCATTCCGACTTCCGGCATCGCCTGGAACTGCTGATCGGTTCCGAAAAGCCTTATGCCTGGGCCGCGCGCATCGGCATCAACAAGGGCTCGTTCACCAATATGTGGTACAAGGGCGGCGTGCCAAGGACCGCGACCGCGCGCAAGATCGCCGACAGCTGCGGTTGCAGACTGGAATGGCTGTTGTACGGCGATGAGCCGGTATGGCTGGAGCCGGAAGACATCCACGCCGCGTCGCCGTCGAGTGCCGAGATGGATGCGCCGCTTGCCCCTCCGCTTCGGGCCGACGGCGACGACCATTTCGTACCGGCTGGCGTGCACGAGGAGTTCTGTTTCATACCGCGTTATAACTTGAAGGCGTCGGCCGGTTTTGGAACCAGCGCGAGCGCCGAGCAGCCGATGTTCTATATGGCGTTCCGCCGTTACTGGGTGAAGAACTATCTGAACGCGTCGCCGCGGGATCTGGCCGTGCTCAGCGTCAAGGGCGACAGCATGAGCGGCGTGCTGGAGGACAGGGACACCATTCTGGTCAACACCGCCGAGCGCAATCCGGGAGAGGGCCTGTTCGTGATCCGCATCGGCGACGATATTTTCGTCAAGCAGCTGCAGCGCCTGCCGGGCAGCGCGGTGCAGGTCAAAAGCGCCAATCCCTTGTATGAGACCTTTACCGTCGACCTGGTCCGGACCGCCGGCGAATTCGAGGTGATCGGGCGGGTGGTGTGGTTTGGCCGGCAGATCGCCTGAACGGGAACGTTTGGGCTGCGGTGTATACTAAGCAGCCAGACTTTCAGATATTCAGACAGGACAAGAAGCTATGCAGACCCACATCCGGACCAGCCTGACCGAAGCCAAGACCGCGCTCGACGCGCTGCTGGCGAACCCGCAGGGTCTGGCCGGCATCGAGGCGGCCGCCCAGACCATCATCGACGCGCTGGCGGCGGGCGGCAGGGTGTTCTCCTGCGGCAATGGCGGTTCGATGTGCGACGCGATGCATTTCGCCGAGGAGTTGACCGGCCGCTATCGCAACAACCGCCGCGGCATGGCGGCGATCGCGATCAGCGATCCCAGCCACATCAGCTGCGTCGGCAATGATTATGGCTATGACGAGATTTTCGCCCGCTACCTGGAAAGCCACGCCCGCGCCGGCGATGTGCTGCTGGGCCTGAGCACCAGCGGCAACAGCCGCAACATCATCCGCGCCGCGGAGACCGCGCGGGAAATGGGTGTCAAGGTGATCATCCTGACCGGTCGCGCCGGCACCAAGCTGGAGCCGCTGGCCGACGTCTACGTCAACACGCCGGGCGGCCAATACGCCGACCGCGTCCAGGAACTGCACATCAAGGTGCTGCACATCCTGATCGAACTGACCGAGCGCCATTTCTTCCCGGAAAACTACTGATCCGGTTTATGGTTTTTCGCGAGCAGAACGGCCCTTAGGGGCCGTTTTCCGTTGGCGCAGAGCCGGGAGGATGGTGCCGGCGTCGCGGGGCGCGCAGCCGTCCGGGAGCCGGTGGTGAGCCGGCTTCAGGCTCGATCATGCGCGGGGCGGCGCGCGTTCGCGAAGCTGACCGGCTTCAGCGCACCTGCGTCAGGCGGCGTTGAGAAAGGCGCCGATGCGGTGGTAGACCAGCGTGCAGACTTCCGGGACCAGCGCCTCCATGTTCAGGAAGGCGTGCATCTGGTCGTCCAGTCGCAGATGCTCGACCGCCACGCCTGCCGATTGCAGCCGGCCGGCGTAGAGCAGGCCTTCGTCGCGCAGCGGGTCCAGGCCAGCGGTGATCACCAGCGTGGCCGGCAGCCGCGGGCTGAAGTCCCAGTACAGCGGCGATGCCTCGCGGCGGTCCTCCGCGTGTTGGAAATATTGGTCGAAGTACCAGCTGGCGCGCGTGGCGGTCAGAAAATAGCCGTTGCCGTTTTCGGCCACCGACGGTTGGGTCAGCGTGTAGTCGACACAGGGATAGATCAGCACCTGGCGCATGATCGGCAATGAGGCGTCGTGCTGCGCCTTGCCGCTGACGCTGGCGCATAAAGCGCCGCCGGCCGAGTCGCCGGCCAGCGACAGCCGCTGCAAGTAGGGCAGCCGTCGTTCGTCCAGCGTTTTCCAGATTCCCTTCGCCACGCAAAAGGCGTCGTTGAGCCCGGCCGGATAGGGGTTCTCCGGTGCCAGCCGGTATTCGGCGGCCACCACGATGTGGCCGCTGGCCGCCGCCAGCCGGCGGTTGATGCCGTCGTAGACGCTGACGCCGCCGGCCATGTGGCCGCCGCCGTGCAGAAACACCAGTACCGGCAATGCCCGCGCCGGCGCCGGGTGATAAATACGTACCGGCACGCTGTAGTCGCGGCCGGGCACCAGGTCGTCGTTGACCCAGGCGATATCCGGACCCGGCGGCACCTGTTGGCGGCTCAGCTCAGCCAGCGCCTCGCGCGCGCCGATGGCGGTGGCCTTGTAGCCGGCATCGGCCTTCTGGCGGGCCGTGCGGTTGTACTCGTCCAGCCAGGGGCGCAGATTGGGGTGTAGCCTTTGCATGGTCTGTCTCTGTCGCTTGCCGTGCATCGTGATGATTTCAATCTATACCATTGACATTTCTTCGACAACGCCTCAGCCGAACAGCAGCTCGAGCAGGCCCGGTTTGCCGCGGCTGCGCAGCTGGCGGCTGTCGCGCAGCAACGACTCGATCAGCCTGTCGTCGGCGCGCGGCTGCCGCGCCTGCACCGGATCGCTGCGGCCGGTCGGGCTGAGCGACAGCGCGCCGGAGCCGCGGCTGAGTCGATAGCCGCCGGCGCAGCCGGGACAGAAGATGTCCTCGCCGTCCTCGGCGTCGCCGGGCACCGCGATGATGGGGCCGCAGCCTGGGCAGGATTGCATCGGCACGCCGGGCTGGCTGTGGCCCAGCACGTGGTCCAGCTTGCCGTTGTGGCCGAGCGCGATGAAGCGCTGCCCCAGCTCGCGGTCGAACTGGCTGCCCAGCCGGTCGCCGATGATGGCCAGCGCCTGGTCGCGCGGCATGCCCTGGCGGTACGGACGGGTGCTGGTCATCGCGTCGAAGGCGTCGGCGATGCCGACGACGCGCGCCGCCAGCGGGATGGCCTTGCCGGCCAGCCGCTGCGGATAGCCGTTGCCGTCCGGCGTCTCGTGGTGGCTCAGCACCGCGTCTATCACCAACTCGGCCAGCGGATGGTCGCGCAGCAGTTCGGCGCCGACGCGCGGGTGGGTCTTGATCACCGCGTACTCCTCGTCGCTGAGCTTGTCCGGCTTGTTCAGCACCGCGTCCGGCACGCCTATCTTGCCCAGATCGTGCAGAAAACCTCCCAGGGCGATTCTTTCCACCTCAGGCTGCGGCAGTTGCAGGTCTTCGGCCAACAGCTGGCTGTAGCGAGATACGCGCCATAAATGGCCGCCGGTATAGGCATCGCGGGCTTCCACCAGCATCGCCATCGTGTACAGGGTCTTCAGCAGGTCGCGGCTGGCTTGCATGGCGTCCTCGCGGCGGTCGGTGGGCAACACTTCACTATGGCATACGCGCCGGGCCGTGCCGGCGATGCTGCGCTGGCGATGGCGAGACAGTCATTCGAGCGTTTAATCTAATTTTTACCGTAACGTCATGATTTGCCATATACAAAATTCATATTCTCTTCCTAATGTAAACGAACACGTCATTACTAGGCGTGACGTCGTGTCATTACACACATCAAGGAGGAGAAAGAATGAAATCATGGTTGCTGTTGGGCCTCGCCCTGTCCTCGCTGGCCTATGCCGATGTCGGCCAGCCCGATCCGCGCTACGGCCACATCCTTTCGCCGTCCGGTCCGCTCAGCCGCGAAGCGCTGCTGAAGCAGGGCCTGCCCAAGGCCAAGCCTGCTACGGCGGCCACGGCGCGCATGGCCGCCGCCGCGACGCCCGGCGGCGCCACCTATACCTATCTGCGCTGTTACTACCGCACCGGCGCAGGCAATACCCAGCCGAGCACCGACTACGTGTGGGCGCTGGACCCGTCCAGCGGCGATTACTACCGCCTGAACGGCCATTGGTGGTCCAGCGGCGTTTTCGAATGGAAGAACATGTTTTACAGCGACGTGTCGCAGGACGCGTTGCGCGCGGCCTGCCAGAGCACGCTGACGGCCAAGGGCATCCAACAGCAGCCGGCGATGGTGTTCGCCGCCGACAACGCGATGTCGTACAACTACACGGTGTGGAGCAACGACGCCGCCGGCCAGGGACCGACGATCAACAAGATCATCGCTTTCGGCGACAGCCTGTCCGACAACCAGAACGTCTACAACGCCTCGCAATGGACGCTGCCGAACCGCAACAGCTGGTATATCGGCCATTTCAGCAATGGCCAGGTCTGGGTCGAATACCTGGCGTCGCGGCTGAAGCTGCCCTTGTACAACTGGGCGATCGGCGGCGCCGGCGTGTCGACGCAGAAACTGGTGATTCCGGGCGTGGTGCAGCAGGTGCAGTCGTGGCAGCAATACATGCAGCAGGCGCCTAACTACAATCCGGCCACCACCTTGTTCACGATGTGGATAGGCGGCAACGATCTGGTCAACTACGGCAGCACGCCGGACAAGGTCATCGCCGGCCAGCAGCAGGCGCTGAGCAATCTGCTCGGCGCCGGCGCCCGCAACATCCTGCTGTTGAAGCTGCCGGACGTGTCGCGCGCGCCGGTGTTCCAGCTGAGGAACGACGGCGCGACGGTGGCGGCGCAGGTGCAGGACTACAACCAGAAGCTTGACGCGCTGGCGGCCTCGCTGCGTCAGCAGTACGGCGCCAACATCCAGGTGTTCGACAGCTATGCGCTGTTCGGCGATGTGCTGAACAATCCGGCCAAGTATCAGGTCGGCAACACCACCCAGTCCTGCCTGAACATCAACACCGATTCGTCGCTGAACTATATGAAGAGCCAGTCGCCGCGTTCCAACTGCACCAACGCGGACAGCTTCGTGTTCTGGGACACGCTGCACCCGACCACCCACACCCATCTGCTGCTGGGCAACGCGGTGGCCGACTTCCTCGGCGCATCCGGCGCGATGCCGATGTTGAGGAGGGCGCGCTGACACGAGAACGGGCGGCGTTTGGCGTGCCGCCCGCCAGGGCTTACAATTCGGTTTTGATCCGGCCGCGGCGTTTCGCCGCGGCCCGGCCGAACCGTAATCGAAAGCCCCCATGTCCACCCTGACCGAACTCCTTCGCCGCGCCGACGCGGCGCGCGCCGCGCTGATCGAACGCCTGGCCGCCGAAGACACCAACTGTTACCGCCTGTTCCACGGCAGCGTGGAGGGCGTGTCCGGCCTCGCCATCGACCGTTATGGCGAACAGATCCTGGTGCAGACCTTCCACCAGCCGCTGACCGACGCCGAGCTGGAGGAAATCCGCGCGCATTACCGGCAGACGCTGCCGGAACTGGCCCTGGTGTACAACGACCGCAGCGAGGTGCATTCCCGCATCCGCAACGCCTTGCCGCTGGCTGAACAGGCGGTGGCGGAGCAGGACGTGGCCATTCGCGAGAACGGCGTGGCCTTCCATTACCAGGCGCGCCACAAGGGCCAGGACCCCTGGTTGTTCCTCGATCTGCGCGCCGCGCGCCGCCGCGTGATGCAGCTGGCCGAAGGCAAGAGCGTGCTCAATCTGTTCGCCTACACCTGCGGCGTCGGCGTGGCGGCGGCCAAGGGCGGCGCCAGCTTCGTGCTGAACGTCGACTTCGCCGAATCCAGCCTCAGCGTCGGCCGCGCCAACGCCAAGCTGAACCTGTTGGCCACCCGGCCGCGCTGCCTGCACAGCGATGTGTTCGCCGCCGTGCGCCAGCTGTCCGGCATCGGTCAGCCTGACCGCGTGCGCGGCAAGAAGATGCCGCCGTTTCCGAAGCTGGAGCCGCGCCAGTTCGATCTGGTGTTCCTGGATCCGCCGCGCTACTCGAAGAGCCTGTTCGGCGTGGTGGACCTGGTCAACGACTACCAGGCCTTGTTCAAGCCGGCGCTGCTCGCCACCGCGGCCGGCGGCATGCTGGTTTGTTGCAATAATGTTGCAGAAGTGGACGGTGAAGCCTGGCTGGAAAGTTTGAAGCGCAGCGCTGCCAAGGCCGGTCGCGAAGTGCGTTCCGCCGAGTGGATCGTACCCGACGAGGACTTCCCCAGCAGCGACGGCAAACCCCCGCTGAAGATTGTTCTGCTTAGTGTTTGAGACGCATTCTCAACAAAAAAGCCGCGACGAAGTCGCGGCTTTTTTCATGGTCGGCAGTAGGGGGATAGACATTGGATCTGGTTTAATTGTTTAAAATTAACAATTTATTTTAAATGTAAACGGCTGGTATTCTGTTTGACAGGAAGCCCTGGCCGGCGCGGAGCCTTAACCGCGACCGGATGGCAACGACGGGCATTCCACACATAACAAACAAGGTATCGGGTGAATACATGAAACAAACCATCGTTCTGTCCTTGCTGGCAGGCATGATGGCCTGCGCCCAGGCGCAGGCCCAGTCGGAGGCGCAGCCCAGCGACGAGCTGGACGGCGTGATTTCGGCCGGCAAACCGTTGTCCGAAAGCGAGACGCGCGCCGCTTCGGGCCAGGCCAAGCCGCAACCGGGCAGCGCCACTTACACCTATCTGCGCTGCTACTACCGCAAGAGTCCGGCGGCCAACCAGCCGCAAACCACCTATGTCTGGGCCACCGATCCGTCCAGCGGCGACTACTACCGGGTCAACGGCTACTGGTGGTCGGGCAGCTTCGTCGCGCTGAAGAACATGTTCTACAGCGACACCAGCCAGGACGCGTTGCGCTCGGTCTGCCAGCAGACGCTGGCGAAGCAGGGCATCAATCGCCCGCTGGCGCTGTTCGCCGCCGCCAACAACGCGATGTCGTACAACCATACGATCTGGACGCTGGACGGCGCCGGCCAGGGCAACGCGATCAATCGCATGGTGGTGTTCGGCGACAGCCTGTCCGACACCCAGAACATGTACGGCGCCTCGCAATGGCGGCTGCCGATCGCCAGCAGCTGGTATATCGGCCGCTTCAGCAACGGTCGGGTCTGGGTCGAGCACCTGGCCGATCAGCTGAAGCTGCCGCTGTACAACTGGGCGATAGGCGGTTCGGCCGCGGACAGCCACCTGGTGGTGCCGGGCCTGCTGCAGCAAGTGGATTCGTGGTCGCAGTACATGCAGAAGGCGCCGGGCTATCGCGCGGAGAACACCCTGTTCACGATGCTGATCGGCGGCAACGACCTGCTCAACTACGGCAGGGCCGTCGACCAGGTGATCGCCGATCAGGGCAAGGCGCTGGAGAAGGTGATCGCCGCCGGCGGCCGCAATATCGTGGTGCTGACCCTGCCCGATTTGTCGCGCACGCCGTCCGGCTCCGCCGGCGGCAAGGCGCCGCAACTGGCGCAGCAGGTCAAGGACTACAACGCCAAGCTGGCTACGCTGGTGTCCGGCCTGCAGCAGAAGCATGGCGCCGGGCTGAAGCTCAGGCTGTTCGACGCCTACGGCATGTTCAACGACTTGTTGAGCAATCCGGCCAAGTATCAGGTCAGCAACACCACGCAGCCGTGCCTGAACGTGGCGGCCAACGCCAGCCTGCCGTACGTCTTGCCGCAGACGCCGCGGCCTGAGTGTTCGAACGCCGACGCCTTCGTGTTCTGGGACAATCTGCACCCGACCACGCATACCCATCTGCTGCTGGGCCAGATGGTGGCCGACTTCCTGCGCAAGCAGGATCTGAACTTGTCGGCGCAGGCGCGCAAACGCTAAGCTTGACGCGAGCGGCGGCGAAGCCGCGATGATGGACGGAAAACGGGGCCCGGTCGGGCCCCGTCCGTTTGCGCGAAAGAGAGAATATGACCGAAATCCCGCCGGAGCGCGGCGCCCAGGCCGACAACAAGAAGGAAGCGATCCCGAACGGGAATCGCCTGCGTTGAATCTCCGCATCCGGCAGACGGGTGCTTATCGCTTCAGGAATTCCCCATGCCTCCCGCCGCATTCTGGCAGACGCCGCTGTTGCTGATTCTGTCCAATCTGTTCATGACTTTCGCCTGGTACGGCCATCTGAAGAATATGGCCGGCAGGCCGTGGTACCTCGCCGCGCTGCTCAGCTGGGGCATCGCCCTGTTCGAATACCTGCTGCAGGTGCCGGCCAACCGCATCGGCTACGGCCAGCTCAGCCTGTCCCAGCTGAAGATCATGCAGGAAGTGATCTCGCTGTCGGTATTCATCCCGTTCGCGATCTATTACATGGACCAGCCCTTCCGCTGGGACTACGTCTGGGCCGGCCTGTGCCTGGTCGGCGCGGTCTACTTCATGTTTCGCGGCTGATTACTGATTCGCGCGCACCCAGCGGTGCCACTGCGCGAACAGCTCCGGCGTGATCGCGGCCACCACCGAGCGTTTCCAGATCACGTCGTTCCAGTAATCGTCGGTGTTCAGGCTGGCCAGGCGGGCGCCGGCCTCCTCGGCGATGACGGCGCCGGCGGCATAGTCCCACAGCCGCTGGCCGCCGTGCAGATAGAGGTCGTAGCGGCCGGCGGCCAGGAAGCACCAGTCCAGCGTGCTGGAACCCATATTGCGCTGGCTGCCGCACGGCGCCACGCTGCCGATGCGGGCGGCCAGCTTGCCCGAGCGCAGGTATTTGACCTCGACGCTGGCGATGGCGTCGCCTATGCAGTTGTTGACGGTTTTCAGCGGCAGCCGCTGGCCGTTCAACCAGGCGCCCTGGCCGCGGCGGGCGTAGAACATCTCGTCCGACACCGGGTTGTAGATCACGCCCAGCTCGCTTCTGCCGTTCGCCATCAGGCCGACCGAGATCGCGAAATAGGGCAGGCCGTTGACGAAGTTGGTGGTGCCGTCTATCGGATCCACCACCCACAGGCCGTCGCGGTTGGCGTTCCACAGCGCGTCCTGCTCGTCGCGTTCCATTTCCTCGCCCAGCACCGGATGCGGCAGGATGTCCGGCAGGCTGCGCTGCAGCGCCTGCTGGCAGGCGAGATCGGCCTCGGTGAACAAGGTGCCGTCGTCCTTGCGGCTTTTGCCGACGCGCAGAAAGCGCGGCATCACCTCTTCGGCGGCCACGTCGCGTACCAGCTGCATCACCTGTTCGAGCACCTGCATCCTGTTTCTCCCTGTTTGCGCGGTTTCGGCGCGAAAGCGGTTTGCCGAATGGAGCAAACCTAGCAAAATACCGGTATCAACAGCGACTTTCAATATCCGATGCCAAGGTTTTATCTAGATGCCGAACTCGTGGTCGGCCAGCAACTGTCCCTGCCCGATGCTGTGGTGCGTCATATCCAAGTATTGCGGCTGAACGCCGGCGACGCCATCACCTTGTTCAATGGCCGCGGCGGCGAGTGGCAGGCTGCGCTCAGCGCGGTGATGAAGCGCGACGCCCACTGCGTGATCGAGCGCTTCGACGACGTTTCACGTGAAACGCCGTTGTGGCTGGGGCTGGCGCAGGGTATATCCAGCGGCGACAAGATGGAATTCACGCTGCAGAAGGGCGTGGAAATGGGCGTGGCGGTGTTTCAGCCCATCGCCGCCGGACGCTCGGTGGTCAAGCTCAGCGGCGAACGCGCCGACAAGCGGGTGGCGCGCTGGCAGGAGATCGTGGTCTCCGCCTGCGAACAGTGCGGCCGCAACACCGTGCCGCAGGTGCTGCCGATACTGACGTTGAACGAATGGCTGGCGCAGCGCCTGGAAGCCGACATCCGGCTGATCCTGTCGCCGCGCGGCGATAAGAGCTTGAGCGAACTGGCCGAACGGCCGGCGCGCAGCTGGCTGATGGCGGGGCCGGAGGGTGGCTTCTCCGCGCAGGAGGAGGACGCGGCCCTGGCCGCCGGCTGGACGCCGCTGAAGCTGGGACCGCGCATCCTGCGCACCGAAACGGCGGCGCTGGCAGCGGTGGCGGCGATGCAGGCGGTGTGGGGCGATTACAGGTAGGGTGCGTGTTGTGTGTACCGAGATGGCGGCGATGCGGACGGTATCAGCAGACAACCGTAGGGTGCGTCACCCCAACGGGGCGACGCACCGCCGATGTAGCCGTGGGCAAGTGATGGGTGCTCGATTGGAAACGCGGTGCGTCGCTGTTGCGGTGCGTCGCCCCTGCGGGGTGACGCACCCTACGAGTGGGGCCGCGCGTTGTGCGTGCCGAAATGGCGGCGATGCGGGCGGTATCAGCAGACAACCGTAGGGTGCGTCACCCCAACGGGGCGACGCACCGCCGATGTAGCCGTGGGCAGGCGATGGGTGCTCGATTGGAAACGCGGTGCGTCGTATTTGCGGTGCGTCGCCCCTGTGGGGTGACGCGCCCTACAGAAAGCGCAGCGGGTCGATGTGCCATTTCTCCGGCGACTCGTGCTTGACGATGCGGTCGCCGCCGCCGAAGCCCATCTTGCGCGACAGGTCTACGATTTCCGGCGGGATGTGGGTGTTGCTCTTGGTGCTGAAGAACACTTTCACCTTGGGCGAAACCAGGTTGTTGTCGTTCTGCTCGATCACCACGCCGAGCCGGCCGCTCTCCAGCCGCACCAGGGTGCCGATCGGATAGATGCCTATCACCCGCATGAAGGCCTGCACCAGTTCCGGGTTGAAGTGGAATTTCGACCACTCGTAAATCTTGCGCAGCGCGTCGGTCGGCGACATGCCCTGGTGATAGCAGCGTTCGGAGGTGAGGGCGTCGTAGACGTCGACGATGGCCGCCATCTGTCCCAGCTGTGAAATCTCCTCGCCCTTCAGCCCGGCCGGATAGCCGCTGCCGTCGTGGCGCTCGTGATGCTGGCCGGCCACCAGCACCGCCGTTTCCGAAATGCCCTTGGTGGCGTGCAGGATCTTCTGGCTTTCGACGACGTGGCACTTCATCACCTGGAATTCCTGCTCGGTCAGCTTGCCCGGCTTGTTGAGAATGTCGTCGGGCACCCGCATCTTGCCGATGTCGTGCAGCATGCCGCCGATGCCGGCGTGATGTATCACTTCCTTGCTCATGTTCAGCCCGTTGCAGAAACTGACCATCAACGCGCCTACGCTGACCGAATGCTGGAAGGTGTAGTTGTCCTTGTCCTTGATCCGGCACAGCGACAGCAGGGCGCCGCCGTTGCGTAGAATGGAACCGGTCAGTTTCTCCACCTGCGGCTCCATCTGTTCCAGCACCACCTGCTTGCCCAGCCTCACGTCCTGCAGCATGCCGCGCACGATCTGGTTGGCCTCGTTGTGGATCAACTGGGCGCGGCCGAATTCCTCGCTGGCCTCCACCTTGCGCTCCACGGTCCGGTTGCGGCTGGCGATCTCGATCAGTTCGCTCTCCAGCTGCTTGCGCACCTCGCCCTCGGTCGGCGCCGACGGCACATCCAGTCCCTTGCGGGTGTCGATATAGACTTCGTGGATGCCGGCGTCGATGATTTTCTGAATCTCGCCTTCCTTGCTGACAAGGAAACGGTTGACCAGAAAGGGATGGGACATCCAGTCGCAATTCAGATCGTGGATGTACATGCCGATCTTCAGATCATTGATATTGATGCACTTGATCATGGCCGGTGCTTCGGGCTGAGTTGCGGGTGAATGGGGAGGCCCTTTTCTACAAGCATCATCCGGCGAGCGGCGATTTGCAAGGACCGATCGCATGCGGAGCGGACATTCGGCCAGTGGGCGGCGGGCCGGAACCATGGGCCAGCCATCTTGTCGACTAGGGGGATATCAGGATATATTCCCGCAGTTTTGTTCGGGACAGCGGTAATGAAACAGATGGAACGACAGCGCAGCGGCATGGCCGGCACCCGTATGGGTGGCGCGGCGGCGTTCCCGTCCGTCGCCGTTCCCGACGTGCCCGCATTCCCGAAAAAAAAGCCCCTGCCGCCAGGGGCTTTTTTTTCGCCCGCAACCGCCAACACGAGGACAGCGACCATGGCCAATCCACTCTATCGGAAACACATCATCTCCATACCCGACTTCAGCCGCGAGGAACTGGAACTGGTGGTGGATACCGCCGCTCGCCTCAAGCAAAGCCCGCGCGGCGACCTGCTGAAGGACAAACTGGTCGCCAGCTGTTTCTTCGAGCCGTCCACCCGTACCCGGCTGTCGTTCGAAACCGCGGTGCAGCGCCTAGGCGGCAACATCATAGGCTTCGCCGACGGCGGCAATACCAGCGCGAAGAAGGGCGAGACGCTGGCCGACTCGATCAAGATCATCAGTTCCTACACCGACGCGGTTGTGATGCGCCATCCGAAGGAAGGCGCGGCGCGGCTGGCCAGCGAATTCTCGGCGGTGCCGGTGATCAACGGCGGCGACGGCTCCAATCAGCATCCGACCCAGACGCTGCTCGACCTGTTCACCATCCGCGAGACCCAGGGGCGCCTGGAGAATCTGACCGTCGCCTTCGCCGGCGATCTGAAGTACGGCCGCACCGTGCACTCGCTGGCGCAGGCCTTGTCGCTGTTCGGCGCGCGCTTCTACTTCGTCGCGCCGGAGGCGCTGGCGATGCCGGACTACATCTGCGAGGAGCTGGATGAGAAGGGCGTCTCGTACACGGTGGTCGACAGCCTGGAGGACGTGATTCCCGAGGTGGATGTCCTGTACATGACCCGGGTGCAGCGCGAGCGCTTCGACGAGGCCGAGTTCAAGAAGATCAGCGGCCAGTACGCGCTGCGCGCCGACATGCTGAAGCACGCCCGCCCGGGCATGAAGGTATTGCACCCGCTGCCGCGCGTCGACGAGATCGCCGCCGACGTCGACGCCACGCCGCACGCCTACTATTTCGAGCAGGCGAAGAACGGCGTCTACGCGCGCCAGGCGCTGCTGTCGCTGGTACTGAACGAGACCGTGTAATCAGGCAAGAAAAGGATAGAGACCATGCAATATACCCGCACCGTGGAAGCGCTGAAGCAAGGCACCGTGATCGACCACATCCCGGCCGGCCAGGGCGTGAAGATCCTGCGCCTGTTCAAGCTGGCAGAAAGCGGCGAGCGCGTCACCGTCGGCCTCAATCTGGTCAGCCGGCACATGGGCAACAAAGACCTGATCAAGGTGGAGAACGTGGCGCTGACCGAGGAGCAGGCCAACGAGCTGGCCCTGTTCGCGCCGAAAGCGACAGTCAATGTCATCGACAACTTCGAAGTGGTCAAAAAGCACAAATTGACCCTTCCGGACGCGGTCGAGGGCATTTTTTCCTGCCCTAATTCAAATTGCATTTCGCATAATGAGCCGGTGACAAGCTTTTTCTACGTGAAAACGCTGGCGCATGACACAAAAATGAAGTGCAAGTATTGCGAAAAGGTGTTCAGTAGAGATATTGTTGCAGAAGTGCGCTAAGTCGTACAAAGGGTGGGAATAGAGACATATCAAGAAAAACACTGCATTCGACAGTGGCAGTAACAAAACGGAGGAGCGCCGCAGGTGACTGCGGCGCTTTTCATTTGCTGCGAAGCCGCCGGAGCCATTCGCATTTTCTGAACCGCCTATCCCATGCATCCGCCGCCCACACGCCATTCCGCCCTGATCCATCTGCCGCTGGCCGCCTGTTGCGGCGTGCTGGGCGCCTTGCTGGTGCTGTGCTTCCAGACCGCGCTGCACGCGGCGGAGTCGTTGCTGGCGGGCCATGCCAGCGGCCTGGTGGAGATCGCCGGCCGGCTGGCGCCGTGGCAACGCGCGCTGATTCCGATAGTGGGCGGCCTGTTGGCCGGCGTGGCGCTGGAGCAGGGCCGTCGGCTGCTGCGCGGCGCCGCCGAGGGCGACTATCTGGAGGCGGTGCGCGTCGGCGACGGCCATCTCAGCCTGCGCCGCACGCTGGTCAACGGCCTGTCCTCGCTGATCACCGTCGCCAGCGGCGGTTCCATCGGCCGCGAGGGCGCAATGGTGGCGCTGTCGGCGCAGGGCGGTTCGCTGCTGACCCGCTTGTTACCGATGACGCTGCCGCGCCGGCGGCGGCTGGTGGCCTGCGGCATCGCCGCCGGCTGGGCCGCCGCCTACCACGCGCCATTGTCGGCGATCGCCTTCGTCTGCGAAGTGGTGTGGCGCCGGCCGGACTGGCGGGCGCTGCCGGCGCTGCTGCTGGCGGCCTTGACCGCCAGTCTCACCGTCGATCATCTATTCGGCCTCGCGCCCTTGTACCACCCTGCCGCGCTGGCCTCGCCCGATCATCTGGCGCTGGCCGGCTATTGCCTGCTGGCGTTGGTGCTGGGCGGCTGCTCGCCGCTGTTTCTCGGCCTGATGGAGTTGGGGCGGCACGCCTTCGGCCGACTGCCGCTGCGTCTGCCGTTCAGGATGGCGCTGGGGGGGGCGGTGGTCGGCGGCCTGGCCTGGTTCTGGCCGCAGATGTGGGGCAACGGCTATAGCACGGTGTCGTGGCTGCTGGTCAGCGAGCCGGCCTGGCAGCTGGTGCTGACGCTGCTGGTGTGCAAGCTGGTCGCCACCGCCGCGACCAGCGGTTCCGGCGCGGTAGGCGGCATTTTCACCCCGATGTTGTTCGCCGGCGCGGCCGGCGGCGCGCTGGCCGGTCAGCTGCTGAACCTGCTGTTGCCCGGCTGGCTGCCGGTCGGCGGGGCGGTGCTGGTGGGGATGGCGGCTTTCCTGGCGGCCACCGCGCGGGCGCCGTGGCTGGCGGTGCTGATGCTGATGGAGCTGACCGGCGCCTGGCGCATGCTGCTGCCGGTGGCGCTGGCGTCCTGGCTGGCGGCGCGCGTCGCCGCCAGGATGGGCGCGCGCGCCTTGTACCGGGACGAGTCGTAGAGCCGCTAACAAAACCTCGCAGCGTCCCTGAGCCAAGGCGCGCCGCCACAGGCAGCGCAGAGAGTACGACAGGGAGGCGCAACGCAGGATCAGGGGTTTTGTTAGCGGGTCTTAGGCCGCCGGGCCACCGCTGGCGCCGTCTATGAAGCGCTGCAGATAGATCAGGTCCAGCCAGCGGCCGAATTTGAAACCGACCTGGGGCAAGCGGCCGACCTGGACGAAGCCGAGCTTCTCGTGGAAGCGGACCGATCCCTCGTTGTCGGCGTCGACGGCGCCCAGCATCGTGTGCTTGCCCAGCGCCTGGGCGCGCGGAATCAGCGCCTGCACCAGCGCGGTGCCGATGCCCTTGCCGCGGGCGTCGGCGGTCAGATGCACGCTGTGTTCGACGGTGAAGCGGTAGCCGGGGCGGACGCGGAAGTCGCCGAAGCTGGAGAAGCCGAGCACGCGGCCGTTCTCCTCGGCCAGCAACACCGGGTAGCCGGCGGCGTCGCGGTCCTGGAACCATAGCGCGAACTCGCCCGGCGTCAGCGGATCGTCGTTGTAGACGGCGGTGGTGGTGGCGATCACTTCATTGTAGATATCGAGTATCGCGGCCAGGTCTTCCAGGGTGGCGTCACGAATCTGCATGTTCTGTCCTTGCTTGAGGTCGTTCGGGGCCTTGGAACAAGGCCTGAGCAATTAACGTACCAGTTTTCAACCGGTAGGAGCGGCTTTCTTGCGTGGACTGCGCTTCTTGCGCGGCGGCGCGGCGGCTTCCTCGGGCGCCGGCGGCGGCGTCTCGACCGGCGCGGGCGCTTCGGCCACGGCTGGTTCGCCGTCGTGGCGCAGCCGGATCTCGCTATGCAGCTTGGAGCCGTTGCGGCTCTCCTGCACCGTCAGGAATTCCAGCTTCTTCACCATTTGCGACAGCCGGCCGTGACCCCAGTTGCGCGGGTCGAACGACGGGTCGTTCTTGGCGAGATAGGAGCCCACCGCGGACAGCTCGGCCCAGCCGCTGTCGCGCGCCACCGCCTCGATCGCCGAGGTGAACATATCCTGCAGCGGGTGCTTTTCCTTATGCGGCGCGGCCTTGACGCGCGAGCGGCTGCTGCGGGTCTTGGGCTTGTCGGCTGTCGGCGCTTCCGGCCTGGGCTTGGCCGGCGGCGCCGGGCGCAGGATTTCGGTGAACACGAATTTGTCGCAGGCGGCGATGAACGGGCGGGGCGTCTTCGACTGCTCGCCCAGGCCGATGACGGTCAGGCCGCCTTCGCGCAGCCGGGTGGCCAGACGGGTGAAGTCGCTGTCCGACGAGACCAGGCAGAAACCGTCGAAATTGCCGGTGTACAGCAGGTCCATCGCGTCGATGATCAGCGCGGAGTCGGTGGAATTCTTGCCCTTGGTGTAGGCGAACTGCTGGATCGGCGAAATGGCGTATTGGTGCAGCACCTCTTTCCAGCCCTTCAGCTGGGTGGTGGTCCAGTCGCCGTAGGCGCGCTTGACGATGGCGGTGCCGTATTTGGCCACTTCGGCCAGCAGTTCTGCGATCAGCGCCGATTGGGCGTTGTCGGCGTCGATCAGGACCGCCAGTTTGCGGTTTTCCATTGATGCTTTCGTGAATGGAGACAGCACATGCTAAGCCGGGCTTTCCGGCGCTGTCAAAAAGGCGGCGTCGCGGGCGGACGTCCCGTCTGCAGCGCCTGCTCGACGATGCGGTCGATCTGGCCGCTGCGCTTCATCTCGGCCAGCGCCTGGTTCAGCTGCCGGATGAAGTCCTGCTTGTACGGGAAGCGGCCGCTGTCGCGGTCGGTGAAGCCGACAAATCCCTGCTCCTCGGACACGACGGCCGCCTCGACCAGCGTGCCCGGCGAATACAGGCCCTGCCACTGCAGGCGGGCCAGCTCTTGCCGGATCGCCAGCCTGTCGTTCAGATAGCAGTCCAGGTGGGCGCGGATCGCCTTCAGCAGATTGGTGCGGACGTCGGCCGCCTCTTCCAGCGCGATCCTGCCCTGGCCGACCCGCTGCCAGAACAGATCGCCGCCGGGCCGGAAACCGGCGTTGCTGCCGAAGCGCAGGCCGAGGTAATCGTCGGGCCAGCGCGGCCGCGGCTGCCGCATCACGGCGGCGCGGCAGTAGGCCACGACCTGTTCGTTCAGCATCGGCGCCGAATACGGCTGCATATAGGGGCGCTCGCGCGGCCGGTAGTACGGCGGCGACAGCGCCAGCGCGCGGCCGCTTTCCAGTTCAGCCAGCCCGCGTTTCCACGGCACCGGCCGCAGTTCTATCCGGTAATCGCGCAATTGCGTCGAGGCGGCGCGCAGGATGTCGTTGTAGATGCCGATCGCCTGGCCCGACGCCTCGTAGGAGTACGGCGGATAGCCGTTGTCGGTCAGGATGGTCACGGTCAGCGGCGCGGCGCCGCAGCAGGCGGGCAGCAGGGCGAGCAGCAGGCGGTAGGCGACGGATCGGCGGCGCATCATGGCATCGGCAACGGAGGGCGTGCTTCCGTTATAGCCATTGGCGCCGCCGCGAGGGGCATGTCTTCGGCATTGCCCGGCAAACGAGGCCGGGCGGCCGGAAGCTTACTTCTTGGCGATGCTCTTGCCGTAGGTCTCGGCGGCGGCCTGCATCTTCGGCAGCAGCGTCTTCTCGGCGCTCTTCAGCGTTTCGCCGGCGATGGCGTTGCCGATTTGCGGCTGCTGCTTCAGCAGTTTCTGGCCTGCCGGAGTCTTGTAGAAGGCGTTGATCTGTTTCAGTTCGTCGGCGCTGAACTGGGCGTTGAGATTCTTCACCACGGTCTGTTCGAACTGCTGTTTGACGGCGGCCGAGGCGAAGTAGTCGGTGGCCAGCTTGTGGATGCCGTCCATATAGCCCTTCAGGCCGGTCTGGGCCTTCTTCTGCTGGGCCGGCGTCAGCTGGATCTTGTTCTTGCCCAGGTAGTCCTGCAGCAGGATGGGGCCGCTGGCGGTCGTGCGGTCGACCAGCGCCGGCAGCATATTGTCGATATTCAGGGTGGCGGCCAGTTCCTTGGCCCCGGCGTCCTGGGCGGCGTCGGCATGCGCCAGCAACGGCAGCGACAGCATGGCGGCGAGCAGGCAGGCCTTGAGCGGGCGGGAAGCAAACATGGCAAATCCTTTGATCTGGTGAAAGATGTCGGTCCGGCAGTGTGACACCGCCCGCCGTCCAGGTCAAAGCGCCAGGCGCCTGTTTACAATCTTGTTCCAGCCAGGCCGGCCGCGCCTGTCAGCGGCTGCCCGATGGCGGCACCAGGCTTTGCCAGCCGTGGTAGTTGGCCAGATTGGCGCGGGTGACCAGCGCCACCGGCACCGTCACCAGCCGCTGGCCGCCGTCGCCGCGGCGCAGCCGCATGCCGAGCAGCACCGCCTCGCGGCCTATCAGGTACGGCGACTGGCTGGCCGAGGCGACGATGCGGCCGGGCAGCTTCAGCGCCCGCTCGATGTCGGGCGAGCCGTCCACCGCGCCGATCAGCACCTGCCGCAGTCCGGCCGCGTCCAGCGCCTTTTCGGTGCCCAGCGCCTGGCGGTCGTTGGTGGCGAACACCGCGTCGATGCGGGTGAAGCGCTGCAGATCCCGCTGCATCGCGCGCTGGCCGCCCAGACTGGAGCCGAGGCCGTTGGCGCCGTCGTTGATCGTCGTGATGCCGGGAAAGGTCGCCAGCGCGGCGCGGCAGCCGGCGATGCGTTCGCTGACCGAGGTGACCGGCGGTCCGCCCTGGATCAGCAGGCGGCCCTGGCCATGCAGGCGTTGCGCCAGATAGCGGCAGACGATCTCGCCGGCCTGACGGTTGTCCGATTTCACCGTGCCGTCGACATGGGGTGCATCGACGTCGACCGCCACCACGGTGATGCCGGCGGCGCGGGCGGCGCGGACCTGCGGCGCGATGGCGTGGCTGTCCACCGCCCCCAGCAGGATCAGGTCCACCTTCTGCGCGATCAATTCGCGCATCTGCCGCTGCTGCTGCGCCAGCGTGAAATTGGCCGACAGCGAGGTGACGCGCACCGCGGGATTGAGACTGTGGGCGGCTTGCACCGCGCCGCGCGCCAGCGCCTGGTAGAACGGGTTGTCCAGCGCGCCGACGGTGATGCCGATCCGCGCCGGTTCGGCCGCCTGGCACAGGCCGGCCAACAAATACAGGCAGGAAAACGGGACGAGGACGACGCGCATGGCGGGAGCCGGCGAGGGTGGCGACGCTTCCAGTCTAGACCATCGCGCCTCCCGGCTGCGATTCACGGTGGCGCTGGGCGCGCCAGGCCAGCTGGCGCAGCAGCGGCCAGCCTTCCTCCCATTGCTGGTGGCCGGAGTCGACATTGATGTGGCCGGCGTGTTGCAGCCAGGTGATCGGCGCCTGCCAGTAACCGGCCAGCCGCGCGGCGCGCGCGGTCTTGCAGAACGGATCGTTGCTGCTGGCGACGATCTTGGCCGGAAACGGCAGCGGTTTGCGCGGCACCGGCGCGAAATCCAGCAGCGCCGCCGGCGCGAAGGCGCGCTCGACATCGGCCGGCGCCACCAGCAAGGCGCCGGCGATGCGGTCAGGCTGGCGATCGGCGTAATGGGCGACGGCGATGCAGCCCAGGCTGTGGGCGATCACCAGGACCGGTTTGGCGCAGCGCGACAGCGCCGCATCCAGGCCGTCCAGCCAGTCGTCCAGCTGAGGCAGTTCCCAGTCGGCGTTGTCTACCCGGCGCGCGGCCAGCCTGCGCTGCCAGTGGCTCTGCCAATGGTGCGGGCCGGAGTTGTGCCAGCCGGGCTGGATGATCAGGTCGAACGGTTGCAGCGTGGCGAACATGGCGGGTTCCCGCGGATACGATGCCCTGACTGTAGCGCGCGCTGAATAGCGTTAAAAATAATATGGAATTGTTTTGTTATTCTTGCGAAGTATAAATGGCGGCGGCGCTCAGTCCGCGCCCTGCTCGCGCCAGTTCAGCCACAGTCTGAGATCGAATTCCAGCTGGTGGTAGTCCGGCTGCATGTGGAGGCACAACTGGTAGAAAGCCTTGTCGTGCTCGCGCTCGCGCAAATGGGCCAGCTCGTGCACCGCGATCATCTGCAAGAAAGGCTGCGGCAGTTCGCGGAACAGCGAGGCGATGCGGATTTCGCTCTTGCTTTTCAGCCGGCCGCCCTGGACCCGCGAAATGGTGGTGTTGGTGCCCAGCGTGCCCTTCAACGGGTGTTGGCGGCTGTCGTACAGCACTTTGGCCGGCAGCGGCGCGTTTTTCAGATGGCGTTGCTTCAGGGCGGCGACGAACTGGTACAGCGCCTTGTCGGTCTGCACGTCGTGGCCGTCCGGGTATTTGCCTTGCAGCCAGTGGCCGAGTTCGCCGGCATCGGACAGCGCCTGGGCCTCTTGGACCAGCGACGGCGGATACTGCAGCAGATATTTGAGAGCGGGCATGGCGTCATTGTAAGGGCGGCGGCGGCGGCCGGTGTTGCCGCCGCGCAAGCCGGCCGGTTTCACGTGGAACCTTGTCGGCGAGCGGAGTCTTTGCTGGATCTTGATGCCGGCGCAGGGAATCTTTAGCGGAAATTTAGCCGCGTCGGCCTAGCATGGGGACATGCCAAACATGTCGAGCGGAAAATGACCGTTCCCATCCGCACTTCGCTGCGCCGCAGTTGCCGCGAGGCCTCGGGCCTCGCCATCCTCAGCCGTTTGCCGGCGCCGCGCGCCAGCCACGCCGTCCGCCGCCGGCGACTGCCGCTGGCGCGGCCGTCTCCGCCGCCGTCAAGCGCGTGGCGGCGGCTGGCGGACTGGCTGGCACGTCACTTCAGCCGCAGCGGCGCGATCAGGATGTTCTGAGCGTCGTCGGCCAGCCACAGCTGGCCATCCTGTATCGTCGCGGTCAGCTGCATGCTGCGCTGGACGATGGCGGCCAGCGTCTGCAGCGCCTCGAAATCGATGCGATATACTTCCAGCTTGTCCAGGCGGGCGAGCTTGCCTTCGTTCTGGCTCCACCAGACTTCGCTGGCGCGGCCGCCGTAGCTGTACAGCACCGCGCGTTCGGAGCGGGAGCAGGCCTTCTTCAGCCGCTTTTCGTCCGGCTCGCCCAGGTCCACCCACAGCTCGATCTCGTCGGCGTAATTCTTCTGCCACAGTTCCGGCTCGTCGTCGGCGCTGAGGCCGCGGGTGAAGGCCAGCATTTCGCTGGCGTTGAGCGCGAAGGCGACGATGCGCAGCATCATCCGTTCCAGCGTTTCCGACGGGTGCTGGGCCAGCGTCAGCGCGTGGGTGGCGTAATAACCGCGATCCAGGTCGGACAGGGTCAGCGTGGCTTTGTAAATGGTGGCGTTCAGGGCCATGGCGGTCTTCGCTAATCGGGTTGCGCCCGGCGCGGGGCGCGGCGCGGGCGAGCCCGGATTCTAACCGCAGCGGCGGTTCAGGGCGAGGGCTGGCTGCTGCATTCCAGCGATTCGCCGCGCCAGTTGACGCTGGCGTCGCGGCCCTTGATCCAGAATTCGACGCCCTGGCCCTGGTAGCGGGCGCCGCTGCCGCTGATGCCCTGGTGGACGATCACCAGGGTGTTGCCGCGCTCCAGCTTGGCGGTGGCCGGATGGGTACGGTAAAAGGTGGCCAGGATGGTCGACGATGGCTGGCCGCGGCACAGATAGCGCAACGGCGTCAGCGACGACACCAGGTTCCACGCGGCCTGCAGTTGGGAGATGCGCAGGATGTAGGCGTCGCCGAGGCACATATGGGCGTCGTCGCCTTTCAGGCAGTCCTTCAGGCTTTTGACCCAACGCTTCTGTTCGGCGACCAGCTTGGCCTGGCCGCCGTTGCGCAGCTGTTCGGCCTGGCCCATCGCCTGGGCGTAGACCTTCTCCAGCCGGTTGTCGAGCCGGCTCAGGCTCTCGTCCTGGCAAACCATGCCCTCTATCGTGTTGGCCGGCTGATCGCAATTGAAGTCGGTGGCTGGCGGCGGCGCCGGCGTGGCCGCCGACTCGTCGGCCTGCGACGGCCGGCCGGGTCCGCCGGCGCTGTGGCCATGATCGGCCTTGGCGGCGGTGGCCAGGGCTGGGAGCAACAGCAGCAAGCCTATCAGCCTGCGCGCGGCTACGGACATATTCAATCCTTAAAAACGACTATCGTGTAAGCAGGCGGCCGGAGCCGCCCGGCCGGCGTCGACGGGGGCGGTGAGTTCCCATCCCCGGCGATTGCCTGTAAACTGCGGCGCTTCGCGCGAGTGCCAGTCCCGCGCGCCGCTCTCATTCTCGAGTTCAACTTTTTTTCTCGTCAGCCTGGATTGGTCGCAGTTCTGCGATGGGCCGTCGCAGGAGCATATTATGTCCGATCTTACCTTCGCCGACCTAGGCTTGGCCGACCCTTTGCTGCGCGCGGTGGCCGATACCGGTTATACCACGCCGACCCCAATTCAGGCGCAGGCGATTCCGCAGGTGCTGCAAGGCGGCGACCTGCTGGCCGCGGCCCAGACCGGCACCGGCAAGACCGCCGGTTTCACGCTGCCGCTGCTGCAACTGTTGATGCGCGCGCCCAGCCGCCAGCCGGGCCGTCCGCGCGCGCTGGTACTGACGCCGACCCGCGAATTGGCGGCCCAGGTGGAAGAGTCGGTACGTACTTATAGCAAATACCTGCCGCTGAAGTCGCTGGTGATGTTCGGCGGCGTCAACATCAATCCGCAGATCAAGGCGCTGCGCGCGCCGGTGGACATCCTGGTGGCGACGCCGGGCCGTCTGCTCGACCACGTCGGCCAGAAGACGGTGGATCTGTCCAGCGTCGAAATCCTGGTGCTGGACGAAGCCGACCGCATGCTGGACATGGGCTTCATCCACGACATCAAGAAGGTGTTGGCCAAGCTGCCGGCCAAGCGGCAGAACCTGTTGTTCTCGGCCACCTTCTCCGACGAGATCAAGACGCTGGCCGACAAGCTGCTGGACAATCCCAAGCTGGTGGAAGTGGCGCGACGCAACACCACCAACGAGCTGGTGAGCCAGAAAGTGCACCTGGTCGACCGCGACAGGAAGACCGATCTGCTGATCCACCTGATCCGCGAAAACAACTGGTTCCAGGTGCTGGTGTTCACCCGCACCAAGCACGGCGCCAACCGCCTGGCGGAGAAGCTGGACAAGATCGGCATCCCGGCCGCGGCCATCCACGGCAACAAGAGCCAGAACGCGCGGACCCGCGCTTTGGCCGACTTCAAGAGCGGCGAATTGCAGGTGCTGGTCGCCACCGACATCGCCGCGCGCGGCCTGGACATCGACCAGCTGCCGCACGTGGTCAATTTCGAATTGCCGAACGTGTCGGAAGACTACGTGCACCGCATCGGCCGCACCGGCCGCGCCGGCAGCCCGGGCGAGGCGCTGTCGCTGGTCTGCGTCGACGAATTCAGCTTCCTGCGCGACATCGAGAAACTGATCAAGATGTCGATCGAGCGCTTCACCGTGCCGGGTTTCGAGGCCGACCTCAACGTCAAGCCGGAACCGATCCCGATGGGCGGCGGCGCGCGCGGCCGCGGTCAGGGTCAGGGCCAGGGTCGTAGCCAGGGCCAGGGTCGCGGCCAGGGGCAGGGCCAGTCGCGCAACGCGCCGGCCAAGCCGCGCCATCAGACTGAAAGCAAGCCGGCCGGTCAAGGCCATCGCGGCGGTCCGCGCCAAGGGCAGGGCCAGGGTCAAGGCCAGTCGTCCGGCCAGGGCCGCCAGGACGGCAACCGTTCGGCCAAGCCGGCCGCGCCGCGCGCCGCGCTGTTCAACCCGCCGAAGAGCCGTTGATGCGCCGCGGGGCCGGATGTGAATTGCACCGGCCCCGATCACATTGAAGGACGCCGTTTTGCCGGTTATGCTCAGCACAAGACTGTCTGCAGCGCACAGAACAAAAGACGGCTTGCTGACTTTGCGGGAAACGGGAAAACAATGCGATACCACGGCTATCTGCTGGGTATCCTGAGCTGGGTCGCGCTGCTCGCGTCTCCGGTTGAGGCTGCCCCGCGCCTCAAGATCACGCTGTCGAATCAGGAATGGCCGCCGTATATGGGCCAGGATCTGCCGTACGACGGCATTTTGTCGCGGCTGGTGAAGGAAGCCTTCGCCCGCGGCGGCGTCGACGTCACCTATCGCTATTATCCGAACAACCGCACGCTGCAATCGGCCCGCAACGGGCAGGTGGACGGCAGTTTCGGCTGGGCGCCGACGCCGGAGCGCAAGCGCGACCTGCTGTACACGCAGCCGGTGCTGTCGGCGCGGATGGTGTTTTTCCAGCGCAAGGACCGCAAGCTGGAATGGAGCCGCTGGGCGGACCTGAAGGGCGCCCGCGTCGGCATCACCGTCGGCAATTTCTATTCCGACGAGTTCGACACCGAGGCCCACAGCGGCCTGATGGCGGTGGACAGCGCGCCGGACGACCTGATCAATCTGCGCAAGCTGCTGGCCGGCCGCATCGACCTGTTCCCGATTGACCAGGAAGTCGGCAAATACCTGATCGCCCACCATTTCAGCCCGGCCGTAGGCAGCCAGCTGGAGGCGCAGACCCGCTCGTTCTGGTCGGCGCCGCTGCATGTGGTGATCTGGCGCAAGCATGCGCGCGGCCCGGAACTGGTGGAGCGCTTCAACCGCGGCCTGAAGGTCTTGCAGGACAGCGGCGACTTCGACCGCTTGCTGCAGGAAACGCGCGAGGCCTGTCTCGCGCCCCGCAGCGTCTCGCCGTAGCGGCCGCTAACCGGCCAGCGCCGACAGCGCCTCGTCCAGCATTCTTTGCGATAGCGCCGGGTCGCTGACCGCCCGAGACAGCGTCAGCGCGCCCACCATCAACGCCAGCGCCACCGTCGGTCTCAAGCCCTTGCCGTCGCGGCGCCGGGCCTCTTCCAGCAGCGCCAGCAGCGGCAACAGGCCGTCGGAGAAGCGCTGCCGTACCGTCGGACCCTGGCGCGCCAATTCGCCGGCCAGCGCCGCCGCCACGCAGCCGGAATCGGGAAAGTCGCGATGGCCGGGGCTGAGATAGTCGCTGGCCAGCGTGGCGACGCAGGCGCCGTTGTCGGCCAGCGGCAGCTGTGTCCGCCAATGTCGGCGCATCTGCTCCAGCGCCTCGCCGCAAGCGGCGGCGACCAGCGCCTCCTTGCTGGGGAAATGGGCATAGAAACCGCCGTGGGTCAGGCCGAGATCGGCCATCAGATTGGCGATGCCGACATTGGCCAGCCCTTCGGCGCGAAAGCGCAGCGCGGCCATCGCGACGATGCGCCGGCGGGTCTGGGCCTTGTGCGAATCCGGATAGCGCATGGCTTTCCTTTCGACGGTGTCCGCTTTATATGATTGCCGTAATCCTAACAATATCAAGTTGAATCAGCGACATGTATAACGGTCGTGGCCATGATTTTGCAGTGCGGTCGCCGGCGGCCTGCGCTGACTCTCTGGACATGCCGCGGCCGATGCCGCCGGCCGACGATGGATTTGTCCGGCCGCTGCGGCTAATCTGGAATGCATCACGAATCGCCGGCCGCGCTTGCCGGTCTTTGGAATGGGGCGAGAGATGCCGTCTAGCACCGCTGCGTGGAGCAGCATCGGAGGATTCATCGGTCTGCAGGCCGGCGCGGCGCTGGTCTGCGCCGGCTGCGTGGCGGCTTTGCCGCCCGACTGGCTGCGGCCGGGCCTGCCTCTGCTCGGGCAGGCGGCGGCCTTGCTGGCCGGCGGGGCCTGGCTGGGCGGCCGTCGCCGCGAGGAGGCCCGCCTGCGGCGCGCCAACCGGGAACTGGCGGCGCGGATGGACGAACACAGCGGCCAGTTGGCCGAGAGCGAGGCCAGGCTGAGGCTGCTGGCCGATGCCGCGCCGTTTCCGCTGGCGATGAACCGTTTGGCCGGCGGCGAGCTGATCTATGCCAATGCCCGCGCCGAGCAGCTGTTCGCCACCCGGCTGCAGCCGGAGCGCGCGCTGCGGGTGCAGGACTTCTATGTCGATCCCGCCGAGCGCGAGGCGGTGTCGCAGTCGCTGCGCGCCGGCAAGCCGGTGCAGGACAGGGAGGTCAAGCTGAAAAGCGCGCAGGGGCGCGAGTTCTGGGCGCTGATCTCCTGCTCGGTGGTGAAGAACGAGCAGGTGTGGTACGTGATCAACGGCATCAACGACATCAGCGAGCGCAAGCGGCTGGAGCAGCGGCTGCACGACGCCAACGCCTCGCTGCGCCGCCATGTCGACGAGATCGAGCTGCTGCAGCAGGGCCTGCGCGAACAGGCGCTGCGCGATCCGCTGACCGGCCTGTTCAATCGCCGCCACCTGGACGAGATCCTGCCGCGGGTATTGGCGCACATGCTGGCGCTGCATCGCGGCGTGGCGGTGCTGATGGTGGACGCCGACCATTTCAAGCGCATCAACGACAGCTATGGCCACCGTTGCGGCGATGCCGTGCTGACGGCGCTGGGCGCCTATCTGAGCGACCACTTCCGCAGCGGCGACATCGTCTGCCGTTATGGCGGCGAGGAGTTTTTCGTCTTGCTGCCTGGCGCGTCGCTGGAGGCGGCGCACGCCAAGGCGGAGGGGCTGTGCCGGGCGGTGCGGACGATGCCTATCGACGCGCTGGGCCACTCCTTGTCGCTGACGCTGTCGATAGGGCTGGCGCTGAGCCCGCTGCACGGCGAAGACGCCGAAACCGTGGTGCGCGCCGCCGACGAGGCCTTGTACCGCGCCAAGCGGCAGGGGCGGGACCGGGTCTGCGTCGCCGATCAGTTTCAGCCGCTGCAGTCCTGAGCGCCTATGCGCGCTGCCGCAGGAACCAGGCTAGCGCCGCGAACAGCAGGGCGGCGATCAGCGTGTCCTCCACCCGTTCCAGCGCGCCGCGCGCCAGCTGATCCGGCGGCAGCAGCGACAGCACCAGCGCGGTGAGCAAGGCGACGAAGACGCGGAAGCTGTGCCGCATCGCGATCAGCACCGCCGTCTGCAGCAGCGCCAGCACCAGCACATGGACCAGCGGCGACGCGTCCAGCGCGCGCTGCGACCAGTACAGCGCGCCGCCCAGCAGCGCGCCGGCCAGCGTGCCTATCGTCCGTTCGCGGGCCAGCAGCAGCATTTGTTCCGGCGACGGGTCGGGGATGGCGACGGCGGCGATCGGCAGCCACCATGCGTGCGCGCCGCGCATCCAGCCGCTGGCCAGCCAGGCCAGCACGCCCCACGGCAGCAGGTGCCAGGCGTAGCGGCGCGCGTCGGCGGCACAGGCCGCCGGCAGCACGCGGAACCAGTCCTTCAGCCCCAGTCTGGCCAGCGCGCCGCCGTAGCCGGCGCCCAGCAGCATCCAGGCCGCCTCCTGCCATGGCGGAATCGCCGCCGCCGGCGTCATGTTTCCCAGCAGCAGCGCGAACAACCAGAATTGCACGCCCTTGTGCAGGCCGCGGCGCGCGCTCAGCGCCTGCAGCGCCAGAGCGGCCGCCAGCAGCGCCAGCATGAGAGCCGGGTGGCCGACGCACAGCCGGCCGGCCAGATAGAGTCCGGGGATGGCCAGCAGCGACAACGGCTGCAGCCGGCGCGCCAGCACCAGGCACAGCGCGCTGTAGTTGGCCGCCAGCGCGAACAGGAAGACGCCGGCGCCGTGCCCGGCCAGCGTCAGCGCCGCCGCCGGCGCGAACAGCAGCGCGCTGAACAGCGCCGCGCGCAGGATGCGCCGCCGCTGGTAGCGCACCCAGCCCAGGCTGTGCAGCGCGTATTTCTGGTACGGCATGCCGTCCCCTTCGTCGATCGGTCGTCCTGCTGACTATGGCGTCGCCCGCCGTCGCAGGCAAGCCGTCGGCGCGCGTGCTACCATCCGGCCATGGAACTCTATCGACTGTTGCAACAACAAGGCTTCGGCGGCCGCAAGGAGTGCCGCCAGCTGATCGAATACGGGCTGGTGGAAGTGGACGGCGAGGTGGTGGACGATTACCGGGCCCAGTTCGAGCTGGCCGGCATCTCCAGCCTGACGGTGGACGGCGAGCCGTGGCCGCTGGTGATCGGCCCGCTCTACCTCTTGCTGCACAAGCCGGCCAATTACGAGACCTCGCACAAGCCGCAGTGCCATCCCAGCATCTACCGGCTACTGCCGGACCAGTTCGCCAATCTGGACGTCAGCGCGGTGGGACGGCTGGATGTGGACACCACCGGGCTGATCCTGCTGTCCAACGACGGCCAGTTCATTCACGCGCTCAGTTCGCCGAAGAAGCTGGTGCCCAAGGTCTACCGCGTCACGCTGAAGCACGAGGCGACGCCGGAATTGATCGCCAAGCTGCAGAGCGGCGTCTATCTGAACGACGAGGCGCGCGAGTTCGCCGCCGACAGTGTGGAGCAGATCGACGCCCACACCATCGTGCTGACCATCACCGAGGGCAAGTACCATCAGGTGAAGCGCATGGTGGCGGCGGCCAGCAACCGGGTCGAGGCGCTGCACCGCGCAAGCCTGGGCGCGATCGCGCTTGGCGAGCTGCCGGTCGGCGAGTGGCGGCACCTGAGCGCCGAGGAGAAGGCCGCCTTCGGCTTCTGATCCGGGCGGGCAAGCACACGGAAGCGGCGGGGATCGATGATCCCCGCCGTTTTTCATTGTTCGGCGGTTTCCTCGGCCAGCGGCCGCGGCGCGTAACCCAGCGGCGGCGCCACGTGCGCCGATATGCCTTCGGCGTCCGGCGCGACATGCTCCGCCAGCTGGTGGCCGTCCGGATAGTCGCCGCCGTTCTGGCGGCGGAACGGAATCGGCGCCTCGTCGAACAGCCCGGCCAGCCGCTGCCGCCAGATGTCCAGCTGCCGTTCTATTTCTTCGCCGCCGAGACGGTTGACGCCGTATATCGCGTGAGTGGGCAGCACATCCATGCCGGGATAGAACAGGCAGCCATGGGTGACCGGGAACAGCAGCTCCTTCAGCGGGCCGTTGATGCCGCGAGGGCCGAAGTCGAGCTCTCCGCCGCCGGTCGTCGTCGCCAGCAAGGCGCGCTTGCCCTTCAGCAGGCCGTCGCCGTAGCGCAAGCGGTTGCCTTCGCCGCGGTAGCCGTAGCCGAAGCCGTAGGCGAACACCCGCTCGAACCAGCCTTTCAGGATGGCCGGCATGCCGTACCACCACAGCGGAAACAGGAAGATCACCGCGTCGGCGGCCAAGAGTTTGCGCTGCTCCTCCGCCACGTCGGGCGGCTGGCTGCCGTTGGCGTAGGCGTGGCCGGATTCGGCGATGAAGGACAGCCGCTTCGCATCGGCGCGGTCCGGGAAGTCGTCGGCGTCCAGCACCGCCTTCCAGCGCATGCCGTACAGGTCGGACTGCAGCACGGCGTGTCCTTGGAGCGTCAGCGCGTCGATGGCGGCATCGACCAGGCCGCGGGTCAGCGAGGTGGGTTCGGGCTGGGCGTAGACCAGCAGGACGGTACGGCTCATGGCGGCTCCGGAAGGGACGGATTGGGGTGGCGTCAGTGTGGATTGGTATGATAAATAAGTGAAATCGATAGATTTCTCACCAATTATTCATCACATGGATACCAGACGCCTCGATCTGAACCTGCTGCAAACGCTGGAAGCGCTGCTGGAGGAACGCAACGTCACTCGAGCCGCGGCGCGGCTGCACCTGAGCCAGCCAGCCGTCAGCGCCCAGCTGGCGAGGCTGCGCGATCTGTTCGGCGATCCGTTGCTGTTGCCGGCGCAGCGCGGCATGCGGCCGACCGCCAAGGCGGAACAGCTGCTGGCGCCGTTGCAGGCCTCGTTGCGGCAGGTGCGCGAAACGCTGTTGACGCATCAGGACTTCGACCCGGCGCAAGCCGCGATGACCTTGCAACTGGCGTGCACCGACTACACCCAGGCGGTGGCGGCGATTCCGCTGATCAAGCGTCTGCGCGAGGCGGCGCCGGGCATCCGGG
Organism: Chromobacterium sp. ATCC 53434; assembly: GCF_002848345.1. Classification (NCBI taxonomy): domain Bacteria; kingdom Pseudomonadati; phylum Pseudomonadota; class Betaproteobacteria; order Neisseriales; family Chromobacteriaceae; genus Chromobacterium; species Chromobacterium sp. ATCC 53434. The sequence continues at coordinate 4,847,225 of NZ_CP025429.1, forward strand.
TGGCGGTGCGCAATCTGGAGGCCGCCCGCCTGCAGCGCCAGATGGAGAGCGGCGAGGTGGATCTGGCCCTGGTCAGTCCCGATTGCGCGCCGTCCGGCCTGCATGCCCGCCCGCTGTTCGAAGACCGCTATGTGCTGATCAGCCGCCCGGATCATCCGGCCTGGCGGCAAGGCGTCACGCTGGCGTCTTATCTGGAGCAGGAGCATGTGGTGGTGTCGCTGGGCAGCGGCGATTTCAGCACGGCGGTGGACGTGGCGCTGGCCGAGCAGGGGGCGGCGCGGCGGGTGGCGTTGTCGGTGTCGTCCTTCTTGCTGGTGCCGGAGATCGTCTCACAGACCGATTTCATCGCGTTGATGCCGCAGCGGCTGGTGTCGTCGCGGCGCGTCGAGCTGGACGTGCGGCCATGCCCGTTTCCGGTGAGCGGCTTCGGCGTGGGGATGACGTGGCACCCGCGCAACCATGGCCATCCCGGACAGCGCTGGATACGCCGGCTGCTGGCCGACTTGATGGCGGGAACGGCTTGAACGCCGGTTGATGATCGCTTGCCGCTCCCGCCGCCGTCATTTCGCCGTCTTGCCCAGCCGCCGGTACAAGGTGGAGCGGCTGATGCCCAGCGCCCGCGCCGCGGCGCTGGCGTTGCCGCCGCAACGGCGCAGCAGCTCGGCGACGGCCTGATCCTCCACCATGTGCCCCTGCGCCGCCATGTCCTCGCGCAGCGAGGCGGGCAGATGCTCGAGGCCGAGCGCGGCGCCGTCGTCGGACAGCGCCAGCAAGGTGGACAGCAGATTGGACAGTTCGCGCAGATTGCCGGGCCAGCGATAGCCGCGGAAGGCCAGCGCCAGTTCCGGCGACAGCGCGATGCCGCGTTGGGCGGCGCCCATGCCGTCCAGCATCGTCTGGGCGATCGCCGCCACGTCGCCGCGCTCGCGCAGCGGCGGCAGTGTCAACGGATAGTGGCATAACCGGTAGTAGAGATCGGCGCGGAAGCTTCCGTCGGCGACGAGGCCGCGCAGCTCGCGGTGGGTGGCGCAGACCAGCCGGATGTCCAGCCGCTTGGCCGCCCCGCCGCCCAGCGGCGTCACCTCCCTCTCCTGCATGACCCTGAGCAGCCGGGCCTGCAGGCCGAGCGGCATGTCGCCGATCTCGTCCAGGAACAGCACGCCGCCGTCGGCCTCGCGCAGCCTGCCCTTGCTGCCGTGGCGGCTGGCGCCGGTGTAGGCGCCGGGCTGGTAGCCGAACAGCTCGGCCTCGATCAGTCCTTCCGGAATGGCGGCGCAGTTGACCGCGACGAAGGGGGCGGCGCGCCGGCTGCTGGCGGCGTGCAAGGCGCGCGCCAGCCTGTCTTTGCCGGTGCCGGTCTCGCCCAGCAGCAGTACCGGGATGTCGGCTTCCAGCAGTTTGACGGCGGTGGGGAACAGCGTTTCCGGCAGGCCGTCCGGCATCGGCGGCGTAGCGTCCGGCACCGACCTGCCGGCCTGCGCGACCGCGGCTGGGCGCCGTGGCGGCGGCCGCAGCCGGGCCGACAGCCGCCGCGCGCCGATTTCCAGCAGGCCGACGGCCTGGCCGTGGCGGCGCAGCCAGTGTTCCAGGCTCTGGCCGAACAGCGCGGCGAACTGACGCGCTTGCCAGCCATCCGGTTCCAGTCCGCACAGCGCGAGGCCGGCGCGGTTGGCGGCCAGCAGCCGGCCGTCGTCGTCGAAGGCCAGCCGGCAGGCGGCGGGACTGTCCAGCAGCCGCGGATCGTCGTGCAGATCGAAGCGCCAGCCGCGATGGGCGGCCGCTTCCAGCAGCTGCGCCTCGATCTGGCCGCGGGCGGCCAGCAGCGCTAGCCACTGCGCGTCGCCCAGCTTGCGGCCGGGGCCGCTGATGTCCAGCGCGCCCAGCAGTTGGCCCTGGGGGCCGAGCAGCGGGCTGGCGGCGCAGGACAGCGCGCGGTTGCGTTCCAGGTAGTGTTCGGCGCCGCGCACCCGCGCGCAGTCTGCGGCCGCCAGCGCGGTGCCTATCGCATTGGTGCCGCGCGCGGTCTCGCTCCAGTCCATGCCCGGCGCCAGCGCCAGCCGCTCGGCCTTGTCCAGGAAGGGAATGTCGCCGCTCTCGTCCAGAATCCATCCGCGCCGGTCGGCCACGATCAGCACCAGTCCGCTGGCCGACACGTGCTCGAACAGGCCGGCCAGCGCCGGCCGCGCCGCGCCCAGCCAGTCGGCGTTGGCCTCGCGCCTCTCCCGCAACTCACCGTCGGTCAGCCTTTCGCCGCCATGCCCGCCGACGGGCAGGCCCAGGCTGCGACAGCGTTGCCAGGAATGCAGGATGGACGGCGGCAAAGCCTGGCCGGGCAGCGGCTGGCCGGCGAAGAAGCGGCGCCGCAGTTCGTTCAGCGGCAGGCTGATGGTGGGACTCATGCGCCTCTCCAGCAGGCTGTGCCGCCGTCGCGCGACAGTTGTGCCAGCCTGAAACGGTTTCGGGAAGTCATGCGGCGATTATCTCCGCTTTTTCCCGACTGACAAGTGATTGATCCCATTCGAACTTTGTTGCGCCGCGCAAGAGGCGGCGTCCTTTCCCCGGCGCGTCAGGCGTGACGCGATGTTGCTATGCAATATGAATAATTCTGGCATGGCGCTTGCGGTAAGACATAGGACAGGGGGCAAGCCCCGCCAATCAGAGGAGAACGCGATGTCAAGCTTGAAGCCCGGATTTGAACTGAAGAGCCGCTACGCCAACTACATAGGCGGCCGCTGGGTGCCGCCGGTCAACGGCCGCTATTTCGAAAACGTCACGCCGATCACCGGCAAGCCGCTGTGCGAGATTCCGCGTTCGGACGAGCAGGACGTGGAGCTGGCGCTGGACGCCGCCCACGCGGCCCGTTACGCCTGGGGCCACACGCCGGTGACCGAGCGCGCCATCGTCCTGAACAAGATCGCCGAGCGGATGGAGGCCAATCTGGCCCTGCTGGCCGAGGTGGAGACCTGGGACAACGGCAAGCCCATCCGGGAAACCCGCGCCGCCGACATCCCGCTGGCGATCGATCACTTCCGCTACTTCGCCTCCTGCGTGCGCGCGCAGGAAGGCAGCCTTGGCGAGATCGACGCCAACACCATTTCCTACCATTTCCACGAGCCGCTGGGCGTGGTCGGCCAGATCATCCCGTGGAACTTCCCCATCCTGATGGCGGCGTGGAAGCTGGCGCCGGCGCTGGCCGCCGGCAACTGCGTGGTGTTGAAGCCGGCCGAGCAGACGCCGCTGTCCATCCTGGTGTTGATGGAGCTGATCGGCGATCTACTGCCGCCGGGCGTGCTCAATGTGGTCAACGGCTTCGGCGTCGAGGCCGGCAAGCCGCTGGCCAGCTCCAAGCGCATCGCCAAGATCGCCTTCACCGGCGAGACCGGCACCGGCCGGCTGATCATGCAGTACGCCAGCCAGAACCTGATCCCGGTGACGCTGGAGCTGGGCGGCAAGTCGCCGAACATCTTCTTCGGCGACGTCGCCGCGAAGGACGACGCCTTCCTCGACAAGGCGATCGAGGGTTTCGTCATGTTCGCGCTGAACCAGGGCGAGGTGTGCACCTGCCCCAGCCGCGCGCTGATCCACGAATCCATCTACGAGCGCTTCATGGAAAAGGCGCTGGCCCGCGTCGCCTGCATCAAGCAGGGCAATCCGCTGGACCCGGCGACGATGATAGGCGCGCAGGCGTCGCAGGAGCAGATGGACAAGATCCAGAGCTATCTGGCGATAGGCCGCGACGAAGGTGCCAAGGTGCTGGCCGGCGGCGCGCGCGCGCACCTGGACGGCGATCTGGCAGGCGGTTTCTACATCCAGCCCACCGTGTTCCACGGCCATAACAAGATGCGCATCTTCCAGGAGGAAATCTTCGGGCCGGTGGTGTCGGTGACCACGTTCAAGGACCGCGACGAGGCGCTGGCTATCGCCAACGACACCTTGTAGGGCCTGGGCGCCGGCGTGTGGACGCGCGACATGAACACCGCCTTCTTCATGGGCCGCCATATCGAAGCCGGCCGGGTGTGGACCAACTGCTACCACGCCTACCCGGCGCATGCGGCCTTCGGCGGCTACAAGCAGTCCGGCATCGGTCGGGAGACGCACAAGATGATGTTGGAGCATTACCAGCAAACCAAGAACCTGTTGGTCAGCTACGCTGAAGACAAGCTGGGATTCTTCTGATCGGCGGCCCGGCTGTGAAGAGCGCCCTGGGGGCAAATGGTCAACCGTATTTGACTATCGGGGTTTTGACGGTGATTTATTGATCCGGTCTGGGGTGTTGGCAAAATTATTATTTTTATAATGAAATACGTTATTTATTTACGTAAATTTAACCCTCTGCGACAGATGGACGGCGGTGGTATGCTGTTTGAGTTATAGGCCGGATCCGGCGGAGGGAGCATGCATTCAGACCAGGACATCCAGGGGCAGGGCGCCGAGCACGGCGATTATCGCGACGCGGTCTACGAACTGCCGGAGAGGGCGCTGGACCTGGCTTGGCTGCGCCGCTACCTGCCGTTGCAGTACGCCGGATGCCGGGCGCTGGAGCTTGGTTGCGGCAGCGGCTACTGGACGCAGTATCTGGCGCCGCTGGCCTCGCGCTATCTGGCGCTGGACCCGTCGCCCACCGCGCTCGAGCGGGCGAAATTGCGGCCCGGCGTCGAGCGGGTGGCGTTCCGGGCCGGCGGCGCCGAGGCGCTCCCGGCGGACGAACGCTTCGACGCGGTATTCGCCGGCCTCTACTTCTCGCACGTTCCCAAGCAGCATCGCGACGAGCTGCTGGCCCGGCTGCATGGCGGCCTGTCCGGCGGCGCGCGGGTGATCTTCATCGACAACAGCGAATTGCAGTGCCGCGAATATCCGCTGGTGGCGTACGACGATGCGGGCAACGGCTATCAGCAGCGGCCGACGGGCGACGGCGGCCAGCGCCGGGTGCTGAAGAACTTCCCGAACGAGACCGAGCTGCGGCTGTTGCTGGGCAGGCATGGCGTCGGCGAGATGGCCTTCCTGCGGCGCGAGCATTTCTGGTTGCTGGAATACCGCTTGCCGGACTGGCATTAGCGCGGTCGCGGTCGTTTTCCGGCGGCGGGCGCAAAAAAGGCCGGGCGAGGGCCCGGCCTTGACGGCGGAGTGAAGCGCGCGGCGCGTCTCAGGTTTCGACCAGTCGGTCCAAGCCCTGTTGCAGCCGCTGGCTGGCCTGCTCCGCCGCCTGCATCGCGGCGACGATGCCGGCCTCGTCCAGCTGGCCGCTGCGGCCGGCGGCGTGAACCGCCTCGTCCACCTGTCGCTGCAACAGGTCCAGCGGCGTGCGCAGCGAGTCCAGGCCGCTGCCGAACAGCTTGGCGCCGTCGCCGTCCATCCAGTCCGCCAGCGCCTGCGCCGGCGCTTGGGCCTGAGCCTCCTCGATCGCGTGGTAGGCGCTTTGCTTGTAGATCATGTGCCCGACCTTCTGCAGCGAGGTCTGGGATTTCTGCTGCACGTCGCTGACCTGCTGCAATACGTGGTCCGACTGCTCGGCCAGGCTGGAGAAGCGCTGGCGGAACGAATCCACCGAGGCCTGCACGTCGCCGGCCACGCTGCCGGCGGCGCTGGCCTGGGTCTGCATGTCGCCGATGCGGGCGGACAGCGACTCCAGCACGCCCTGTACCTGATTGGCGGTGCTCTTGCTGCGTTCGGCCAGCTTCCTGACCTCGTCGGCGACCACGGCGAAGCCGCGGCCGGTCTCGCCGGCGCGCGCCGCCTCGATCGCGGCGTTCAGGGCCAGTAGATTGGTCTGGTCGGCGATGGCGGAGATGTCGGCCAGAGAGCCTTCTATGCCTTGCCATTCCTGGGCCAGCATCTGGCTGGCGGTGTCCATGCTGGTCACGCTGCCGGCGATGGTGTCCAGGTGGCCGGACAGCTCGTTGGCGCTGTTCAGGCTGTCGCGCGCGCCGGCGGCGTTGTCGCGGGTGATGTGCGCGACGGCGTCCATCGCCTGGCTGATGGCGGACAGGTCGCGCTGGCTGCCGGCCAGATCCTGGCGCAGATGCGGGTTGTTCAGCGCCGCCAGTTGCGACGACAGCCGGTTGCGCCGCACGAAGCCGTCGTTGTCGGCCATGACCTGGATGGCGGTGTCGACGCTGCCCAGCGAGCTGGACAGGATGCCGGGCAGGCCCTGGCTCATCGGGCGGCGATTGAAGTTGTCGCGGCTGATCTCCTGGAAGCAGGTGTTGATTTCCTTGAAATAGGTTTCCACCAGATCGAGGAAGTCGTTCAGCTGCCAGGCCACCTGGCCGACTTCGCCCATTTCGCGGGTATTGGTGCTGCGATGGTGCAATTCGCCGCTGCAGGCCAGCGCCATCTGCTCGGTCAGCGTGTTCAGCAGCAGGAACATGCGGCTGCTCTTGCGCCACAGCCAGCCGGTCAGGCCCACGCTGCCCAGCAGCAGCAAGACGCTGACGGCGATTTGCGCCGCCGGCGGCATCAGGTAGTCGTCGACGATGGACAGCAGCACCAGCAGGTTGAAGCTGGCCAGCACCCAGACGAGGTGAGAGCGCAGGAAGGGGGTGGGTTTGCGCGGAGAGGTCATCCGGAGACTCCTTTGGCTCTGAGTACGTCGCGGTTCAGGTCCAGGATGAAATCCTGGTAAGCGCAGCCTTTTTCCGCCAGCAGCGCCAGCAGCCAGTCGCGCGAGGCGTCCGGCGCGGCGGCCTTGCCCTGGGCCGCCTCGATCTTGCGCATTTCGGCGTAGATCGGCTCGATGGCGGCGATGGCGGCGCGGCTGGGCGGTCGGCGCACCGAGTAATAGCCCTGCAGCTTGCCCCTCAGATCGTAGTCCGGCGTCACATTGGCCAGCACCCAGTAGTAGTTGCCGTCGGCGGTGGCGTTCTTCACCAGCGCGAAAAACTCCTGGCCGGCCTGCAGCGTCTGCCACATCAGCCGATAGGCGCCGCGAGGCATGTCGGGGTGGCGGATCAGATTGTGCGGTTTGCCCAGCAGCTGCTGCTCGGCGTAGCCGGCGATGCGCATGAACACGCGGTTGGCGTAGGTGATGTGGCCGGTCGGATCGGTCTTGGTCACGATCAGCTCGTGGGGGGCCAGCTGCACTTCGCGGCCCGGGCCCCGTCCCGTTGCGGTCTGTTCCATGGTTGGCGTCTCTATTGACCCTGCTTCTAACAGTATTGCTCGCAAATCGGCATTGTCATGTTCCTGGCATGACAGGGCAAGGATTTATTTTGTTTTGCTTAAAATAGTTCTGGTTTTATTTAAATGGTCTAATTGATGCCGAATGCAAAAACAGGGATGGCGGAACCATCCCTGTGCTTGGACGAAAACAGATTCTTTGCGCGGGTTCTTACAGCTTGAGAATCTGCCGCACCTGGGTGGCGCAGCCGCGCGCCTGGCGGCTGAGCTCGGCGAATTCCTGGCTGACGATGTCGTCGTGGCTCAGCCAGCGCACCTTGCGGCTCAGCCGGTACTGGTAGCGGATGCCGCCGGCGTCGGCGCGCTGGCTGAGATCCAGGTCGAACCAGCGCGAGCGCGCGTGGCAGCTCAGCGGCGGCTGGATGGCCTTGGCGCCTTTCAGCGTGACCGTGCGCTCCTGGATTTCCGGGTCGCCGAGGTAGACGTCGGCCTGGTTGTCGTTGCCGCGGTAGCTGTCGAAGTCGTTCCAGCGGCTTTCCAACTGCGGATCGTACAGGTAGAGGCCGGAGATTTTCTCCACCGCGCGCGCGTCCTGGCTGGCGATGCGCACCGGATAGCGCTCGGGTTGCAGGAAGCCGGTGGCGGCGCGTTCCACCTTGCAGTTCAGCGGCTGGCTGCCGACGCCGCGGCAGATGCTCTGGTCGGAGCTGCTGCTGCCCTGGTAGCGGTCCTGCATGGTCAGTTCGATCAATGGCCAGCCGGACAGCTCGCTGTCGCTGACGATGTCGGCGCTGCCGTCGCGGCGCAGCGTCTCCATCCGGCGGACGCGGCTGCTGACCGTCGGCGCCTGCAACGGGATGTTGTCGGCGCGGACTTGGCCGTCGGCGCCGATGCGGTAGGCGATGCGCTCCTGCAGGTCGGGCATGATGCGGTCGGCGGCGAAGAAGGGGTTGGTCGGGTCCAGCCACTCGGTTTTGCCGTCCACCGCGGCGCGCACGATCATGTGGTTGACGGTGCCGAGGCCGGGCAGCAACGGCGCCGGCGCGAAGTTGCCGCGGAATACCAGCACCGGCTCGGCGACGATGCCGGCGCGGCGCAGCATCGCGGTCAGCAAGGTGGCCAGATCCTTGCAGTCGCCGTAGCCGTGTTGCTCGATCTCGGCCAGCGTGAACGGCACCAGGCCGCGTTCGGCCAGCCGCTGGTCGTTCAGATAGCGGTAGCGGCTGTTGATGTGCTGCATGAAGGCCGCCACCTGCTCGGCGGCCGGCTTGCCCTGCTGGCGCGCGACTTCCGCGGCGGCGGCCGGCGGCAGCGGCGCCGCCAGAATCTGGTTGTAGCGTTCGGCGTAGACGCCGAAATGCTGTTGCGGCGAATCGCTGGTGGCGATGCTCAGCCGCGGCCAGCGCCGGATCGCGGCGTTGTTCCACTCATTGGTGAAGTTCAGGTAGCGCGTGCCCTGCTGTTCCACCGTTATGGCTTTGCCGTCGGCGGCGGCATGGACCCGGAAGCCCTCCATCGCCTCGCTGCGCCAGAGCAGCGGCCGCGGCGAGCTCAGTTCGAAACGGTAGCTGTCGTAGCGCACCGGTTCCGGATCGAAATCCAGCCGGTACAGCAATTCGCGGCTCAGCGGCGGCGCGGCGATGTGGTGGCGGACCTCGTAGCGGACCACGCTGCCGACCGCCAGTTCGGGAAAGGCGAGCCAGGTCTGCTTGTCGCGGCTGACGCCGGCGTAGGGATTGGGCGCGGCGCGGGTTTCCACCTGCGACTTGTCCAGCCGGATCACGCGGCCATCCTGCTGGCGCACCTCGCCGTCCAGCACTTCCAGGGTGTCGGTGTCCGGATAGGTGAAGTCTATCCGCGACAGATAGTCCTTGCCGGCCGGCTTCAGAATGGTGAACTGGTTGCGCGTGGTGCAATCCAGGCTGTTGTCGGCGTTGTGCTGGCAACGGATGCTGGATTGCAGCGCCAGCGGCGCTTCGGCAAGCGGTTGTCGGGAGGCGGAGGCGGCCTGGCCGGCGCAGGCGAGCGCGGCGGCCAGCGCCAATCGGGAAACGGTGGGACGCATTGTGTGGAGACCCTGGTGCGGCGGCCGCGCCAGGGGAGGCGGGCCGCCGGGTTGATCGGCGGCGAATGGCATCGATATTGCCATGGCGCGGGGCCGGGAGCCAAGCGGCGGCGGTCCCGGGAGGGATCAGGGCGCGGCGGTGACGAAGCCTATCTTGCCTACGCCGTTTTGTTGGGCGGCCGCCAGCGTCTTGGCCACCGTTTCGTAGCGTACCGCCTTGTCGGCCGACAGATGCAGCTCGACGTCCGGGTTGGCGGCGGCGGCGGCGGCGAAGCGTGCCGGCAGATCGGCCTCGGCCACCGGCTGGTCGTTCCAGAACAGCTTGCCGGCGGCGTCCACCGACAAGCGGATCTGCTCGGGCTTGGCCTGGTTCGCCGCCGCCTGGGCGCGCGGCAGATCGACCTGGACCGCATTGGTCAGCAGCGGGGTGGTGATGATGAAGACCACCAGCAGCACCAGCATCACGTCGACCAGCGGCGTGGTGTTGGGCTCGGCCATCGGCGCCGCGGGCCCCTGATTGAAACTACCGAAGGCCATGGCCGTCTCCGGACTGGGTCAGCAACTGGGCGTGCAGGTCGTGGGCGAAGTAATCCAGCTCCTGGGACATTACGCGCTGCGCGCGGGTCAGGGCGTTGTAGGCCAGCACCGCCGGAATCGCGGCGGCGAGGCCGGCGGCGGTGGCCACCAGGGCCTCGCCTATCGGGCCGGCGACCGCGCCTATGCTCATCTGGCCGGCCTGGCCGATATTGACCAGCGCGTGATAGATGCCCCATACGGTGCCGAACAGGCCGACGAAGGGCGCGGTGGAGCCTATCGAGGCCAGCACGGTCAGGCCAGCCTCCTGGCGCGCGTTCTCCTGCGCCAACACCTTGCGGATGGCTCGAGTCAGGAACTCGTCGATGCCGCAGGCCTGGCCCAGCGCGTGGCCGGCCTGACTCTGGTACTGCTTCAGCGCGGCGAGGCCGGCGCGAGCCAGATTGGCGACCTGGCCCTGGCTGCGCTGCAGGCTGGTCTCGGCCTGGCTCCAGTCGGCGGCGGCCCACAGCGTGGTTTCCGCCTCGCGGTTGGCGCGGCGCAGCAGCAGCGTCTGCGCGCCGCGGACGATGATCAGATACCAGGTCAGCACCGACATCAGGATCAGGATCACGAACACCGTGATCAGCACGGCGTCCCCTTGTTGAAATACGGTCAGTACGTTCATGTATTGGCAGACTTGAGTGAGAATTCTATGGGCACGATGAAGGGGTAGGCTATCGCTTCGCCGCCGCGCTTGGCCGGAATGAAGCGCCAGCGTTTGACGGCGGCCAGCGCCGCGCGGTCCAGTCGCGGGAAGCCGCTGCTGTCTTGCACCGACACCTCCTGCGGCGCGCCCTGGGCGCTGACGAGAACCCGCAGGCGCACGGTGCCTTCCTCGCCGCCCTCGCGCGACACCGTCGGGTAGCTTGGCTTCGGATTGTTCAGGTAGCCGCCGTTGACCTGGGGCTCGGTGAACGGTTGCTCGCGGCTGTCGGGCTTGCCGCCGCCGGCGGTTTTGGGCGCTTCGGCGGCGGGCGCCGGCGCGGCCGGAGCCGCCGCCACGCTGATCGCCTTGGCCGGGGCCGGCGCGTCGGACGGGGCCTTCACCGGCTGCAGGGCCGGTTTGGGCTGGACCACCGGCTTGCTTGGCGCAGGCTTTACCTGGGGTTTGACCTGCGGCTGCGGCTTGACCGGCTCGGGCGCGGGCGCGGCCTTGGGCGCGACGGCGGGCTTGTCGGCCGGCGCCAGCGAAATCATCTCCATCCGCAATTTTTGCGGCGGGATGATGGTCTGCTCGTGCGCGGACATGCCGTTCAACAGCGCCAGTGCCAGCGCATGAGCGGCCAGCACGCCGCCTATGGCGGAATATTGCAGGATGGGAGCCGGTTTCATTGTGCAAATGATAATACAAACAATTCTCATTTTCCAATCGAGCCTCATCCATGAGCCCGGCTTGCAATCGCCGTGATCGCCTGCATATTGTCGCCAGGGCCGGCACACCGCCGGCCGCCATTGATTGGAACACCAATATGCAGCAGTTCGACGGAACCACCATCGTGTCCGTCCGACGCGGCGAGCGCGTGGCGCTGGGCGGCGACGGGCAAGTGACGCTGGGCAATATCGTGATCAAGGCCACCGCGCGCAAGATACGCAAGCTGCACGGCGGCAAGGTGCTGGCAGGCTTCGCCGGCGGCACCGCCGACGCCTTCACGCTGATCGAGCGCTTCGAGGCCAAGCTGCAGAAGCACCAGGGCAATCTGCTGGTGTCGGCGGTGGAGCTGGCCAAGGACTGGCGCACCGATCGCATGCTGCGCCGGCTGGAGGCGATGCTGATCGTCGCCGACAAGGACCACACGCTGATCATCACCGGCAACGGCGATGTGCTGGAACCGGAGCAGGGCATCGCCGCCATCGGCTCCGGCGGCGCCTTCGCCCAGGCGGCGGCGCGCGCGCTGCTCGAGAACACCGACCTCGCGCCCGAAGCGATGGTGAAGAAATCGCTGGAGATCGCCGGCGACATCTGTATCTACACCAACCACAACCATCTGATCGAAACCCTGGGCCCGGACGACGAGGCCTGACCCCGAATGCAATGCCCGGCCGCCGCGGCCGGGCGGAGAATGTCATGACGCAAATGACCCCGCAGGAAATCGTCCACGAGCTGGACCAGCACATCATCGGCCAGCATCAGGCCAAGCGCGCCGTCGCCATCGCGCTGCGCAACCGTTGGCGTCGCCAGCAGGTGGCCGAGCCGCTGCGCAGCGAGATCACGCCGAAGAACATTCTGATGATAGGCCCCACCGGCGTCGGCAAGACCGAGATCGCCCGTCGCCTGGCCAAGCTGTCCGGCGCGCCGTTCGTCAAGGTGGAAGCCACCAAGTTCACCGAGGTCGGCTATGTCGGCCGCGATGTCGACACCATCATCCGCGACCTGGTGGACGTGGCGATCAAGGACAGCCGCGAGGCGGCGATCAAGCGCAATCGGGCGCGGGCCGAGGACGCCGCCGAGCAGCGCATCCTCGACGTGCTGTTGCCGCAGCCGCGCAAGTCGTCCGGTTTCTTCAGCGACGAGCCGGGGGGCGAGGAAAAGCCGGAAGACGGCGCCACCCGGCAGAAATTCCGCAAGATGCTGCGCGAGGGCAAGTTCGACGACAAGGAGATCGAACTGGAAATTGCGGCGCCGGCCGCCCAGATGAACGTGATGGCGCCGCCGGGCATGGAGGACTTCGCCAGCCAGCTGCAGGGCATGTTCCAGGGCCTGGGCAGCGGCAAGAAACAGACCGCCAAGCTGAAGGTGGCCGACGCCTTCAAGCAGCTGATCGACGAGGAGGCCGCCAAGCTGGTCAACGACGAAGAGCTGAAGGCCGAGGCGCTGAGGAATGTCGAGCAGAACGGCATCGTCTTCATCGATGAGATCGACAAGGTCACCAGCCGCGGCGAAGGCCAGAGCGGCGCCGATGTGTCGCGCGCCGGCGTGCAGCGCGACCTGCTGCCGCTGGTGGAGGGCACCACCGTGTCCACCAAGTACGGCATGGTGAAGACCGACCACATCCTGTTCATCGCCTCCGGCGCCTTCCAGCTGTCGAAACCGTCGGATCTGATCCCGGAGCTGCAGGGCCGGCTGCCTATCCGCGTCGAGCTGTCGCCGCTGTCGGTCAACGACTTCAAGGCCATCCTGACCAGCACCAATGCCTGCCTGACCCGGCAGTACCAGGCGCTGCTGGCCACCGAGAGCGTGGAGCTGGATTTTACCGAGTCCGGCATTCAGCGAATGGCCGAGATCGCCTGGCAGGTCAACGAGAAAACCGAGAACATCGGCGCGCGCCGTCTGTACACGGTGATGGAGAAGCTGCTGGAGGAGGTGGCGTTCGACGCCAAGTCCGGCCGCTGCGAGATCGACGGCGGCTATGTCGACAACAAGCTGGGCGAAGTGGCCGCACGCGAGGACCTGGCGCGTTACGTGCTTTAACGATCCTGGCGCTTACATATATATAAGGTATAAGAACGGCGGCCATCGGGGCCGCCGTTCCGTTTCATGTCGACTGTCCGAGCTTGCCGCCGGTCGGCGAGATTGGTTCGAACGCTTCCGGGTAGCGGTGCAGATACCAGTCTTTCACCTCGTCGTGGCTCAGGTGGAGGAAGTGGTTGACGCCCGGCAGCAGCAGCATCGGCACCACCGTCAGCAGGTGAAACACGGCGAAGAACAAATAGGCCGTGTCCAGCGACCAGTTGTGCAGCAGCACGCCAGCCAGCGCCGGCCCCAGCATGCCGCCGAGTTTGGCCACCAGCACATTGATCGCCGATACCCGGGCGCGGTAGGCCTCCGGCACCGCCAGCGTGCGGTGGGTCTGGCCGATCAGCATGGTGATGGACAGCAGCACGCCTTCGATGGCGAACATCGCCAGCAACAGATAAGGGTGATCCGTCAGCGCCACCACCAGGAATACCGCCGCCAGGGCGAATAGCGCCAGAGCGCGGGCGCGCGGCCGGCTACAGTGTTGCAGCAGCCTGTGGGTCAGCCACAGCGAGCCGATCAGCAGGCCGCCGCTGGCGGCGGCTTCGCAGGCGCCGAGCCAGAAAGCGGGCAGGCCGAGCTGATGCAGCTTGATCGGCAGCAGCGTCACCACCATGGGCATGTAGGCGGTCATCGTGATCAGCCCCCAGAATGCCCAGCTGCGCTCCAGCGGAATGCGCCAGCGGATGCGCAGGCCGACGCGGATCTGATCGATGAAGCTTTCCGCCTGGATATGCTCGCGGCTGCGCGATGGAATGCGGATGCGGGAGGCGCCGACCGAGGCGATGGCCAACAGCACGGCATAGCTGCCCAGCGCCAGCCAGGCCGGCATGAAGGCCATCAGGCTGCCGCCGATGACCGGGCCGATCAGGTTGCCCACCGATTGCGAGCTTTTCTGCAGCGACAGCGCGTCGGACAGCCGGTTGGCCGGCACCAGCTCGGACGCGATGCTCAGCATCGATGGAATCACGATGGCCCAGGCGAGCATCGCCATCGATTCGCTGGCGACGACCCAGGCCAGTTGATAGAAGTCGAACCAGGCCATCGTCGCCAGCGCCAGACCGGACAGCATCGCCAGCACAATGCCGCAGGCGATCACCCGGTTTTTCGGGAAGCGGTCGCCCAGCGGGGCGGTCAGCGGCAGCGCCACCAGCATCACCAGCGCGGTCAGCGTGCTGAACCAGGCCATATCGCTTGCGCCGCCCATCGTCACCACCCACCAGCTGATGCTGACATAACCGGCGCCCATCGCCAGGCCGCTCAGCACATCGCTCAGCATCAGCAGGCGGAACCCGGTGGGCAGGCCATGCATGCGTTGTTTAAGGGATGTGTTCATGAGGTGCTCCGGCGTGGGGAGGAGGGCATTTCATTCTAACCGTAAATGACATTGTCAAAAAGATATCTTTGAAAAAGTGCGGAAAATGCAGATTTGCATGAAAACAGTGCATATTTTGGAGATTTTCAAAAAAATCTCCGATAGAAATCGCTGCTCAAGCCTGCTTTTATGTGGAATCAGGAGAGGGAGCTGTAATTTATTAAAATCAAAATTCCTTTGTTTTCATTGATTTGTGTAATTGTGGATAGGAATCATCGTTTTTTCTCAAAAAACCTGTTGACCGAGGCTGAGCGCGTAGGTATAGTTCGTCTCCTCAGCTGACGCAGCGAACGAAACAGCGGAAACGAAACGGTTCCGGTGAAGACGACGCAGAGGTTGGCACTGCTCTTTAACAGAACGAATAACCGATAGGTGTAAGTGCTTGGCGAAAGCCGACACTTGCACTGCAAGAGACAAGAGATACTTGTTTATTTCTTTGAACTTGCGTGCCAGAAAATTGCTATGAGATTGAACTGAAGAGTTTGATCCTGGCTCAGATTGAACGCTGGCGGCATGCTTTACACATGCAAGTCGAACGGTAACAGGGTGCTTGCACCGCTGACGAGTGGCGAACGGGTGAGTAATGCATCGGAATGTACCGTGTAATGGGGGATAGCTCGGCGAAAGCCGGATTAATACCGCATACGCCCTGAGGGGGAAAGTGGGGGACCGTAAGGCCTCACGTTATACGAGCAGCCGATGTCTGATTAGCTAGTTGGGGAGGTAAGAGCTCACCAAGGCGACGATCAGTAGCGGGTCTGAGAGGATGATCCGCCACACTGGGACTGAGACACGGCCCAGACTCCTACGGGAGGCAGCAGTGGGGAATTTTGGACAATGGGCGCAAGCCTGATCCAGCCATGCCGCGTGTCTGAAGAAGGCCTTCGGGTTGTAAAGGACTTTTGTCAGGGAGGAAATCCCGCTGGTTAATACCTGGCGGGGATGACAGTACCTGAAGAATAAGCACCGGCTAACTACGTGCCAGCAGCCGCGGTAATACGTAGGGTGCAAGCGTTAATCGGAATTACTGGGCGTAAAGCGTGCGCAGGCGGTTGTGTAAGTCTGATGTGAAAGCCCCGGGCTCAACCTGGGAACGGCATTGGAGACTGCACGACTAGAGTGCGTCAGAGGGGGGTAGAATTCCACGTGTAGCAGTGAAATGCGTAGAGATGTGGAGGAATACCGATGGCGAAGGCAGCCCCCTGGGATGACACTGACGCTCATGCACGAAAGCGTGGGGAGCAAACAGGATTAGATACCCTGGTAGTCCACGCCCTAAACGATGTCAATTAGCTGTTGGGGGTTTGAATCCTTGGTAGCGTAGCTAACGCGTGAAATTGACCGCCTGGGGAGTACGGCCGCAAGGTTAAAACTCAAAGGAATTGACGGGGACCCGCACAAGCGGTGGATGATGTGGATTAATTCGATGCAACGCGAAAAACCTTACCTGCTCTTGACATGTAACGAACTTGGTAGAGATATCTTGGTGCCCGAAAGGGAGCGTTAACACAGGTGCTGCATGGCTGTCGTCAGCTCGTGTCGTGAGATGTTGGGTTAAGTCCCGCAACGAGCGCAACCCTTGTCATTAGTTGCCATCATTAAGTTGGGCACTCTAATGAGACTGCCGGTGACAAACCGGAGGAAGGTGGGGATGACGTCAAGTCCTCATGGCCCTTATGAGCAGGGCTTCACACGTCATACAATGGTCGGTACAGAGGGTTGCCAAGCCGCGAGGTGGAGCTAATCTCAGAAAACCGATCGTAGTCCGGATCGCACTCTGCAACTCGAGTGCGTGAAGTCGGAATCGCTAGTAATCGCAGATCAGCATGCTGCGGTGAATACGTTCCCGGGTCTTGTACACACCGCCCGTCACACCATGGGAGTGAGTTTCACCAGAAGTGGGTAGGCTAACCGTAAGGAGGCCGCTTACCACGGTGGGATTCATGACTGGGGTGAAGTCGTAACAAGGTAGCCGTAGGGGAACCTGCGGCTGGATCACCTCCTTTCTAGAGACTGGCGATTGCCAAGTACTTACAACCTATCGGTTATTTGATTTGAAGGGCATTGAGGTTGTGGATGCCACGATCTCATAAGTCAACTGGGTTTGTAGCTCAGCTGGTTAGAGCACTGTGTTGATAACGCAGGGGTCGTAGGTTCGAGTCCTACCAGACCCACCAGTTACACTCTGGGTGTTCTGATGAGCACTACGGAGAACCATTTTTGTTCCAGGCAAGGCGCGAAGAAGCGAAGTGTGCGAATGCACATGAGCGACTGAGCAACGCGGCATGGGACAAAAAGAGGGGGATTAGCTCAGTTGGGAGAGCACCTGCTTTGCAAGCAGGGGGTCGTCGGTTCGATCCCGTCATCCTCCACCACTTACGCCGCAAACAAAATCAAATTGAGAAGTTTGATTCTGTTTGCGTTGTAGAAACGCCCGATCTTTAACAAACTGAAGAAGCCGAATATATAAGACGGCGAAACAAACGATAGGAGTTAACTCTTCTGTTGAATGAATCGTCATCTTGGGTATTTGATTGTATCTAAGGCTGCGTCGCCATATCAAAAGGGGCGGTGCGGTCGTCGCACAAACACTCTCTGTTGTTTTAGTGATTTAGGTTACTGAAATGATAGGGTCAAGCGACTAAGTGCATCTGGTGGATGCCTTGGCGATCACAGGCGATGAAGGACGTGTAAGCCTGCGAAAAGCGCGGGGGAGCTGGCAATAGAGCTTTGATCCCGCGATATCCGAATGGGGAAACCCACCGCTTAGGCGGTATCCCTGACTGAATACATAGGTCAGTGGAAGCGAACCGAGTGAACTGAAACATCTAAGTAACTCGAGGAATAGAAATCAACCGAGATTCCGTAAGTAGTGGCGAGCGAACGCGGAACAGCCTGTACGTGTTATGGATTGTGTTAGTGGAAGGTTCATGGAAAGGACCGCCGTAGTGGGTGATAGCCCCGTACACGAAAACACATTCCAGGGACTAGGCGTACGAGAAGTAGGGCGGGACACGCGAAATCCTGTCTGAAGATGGGGGGACCATCCTCCAAGGCTAAATACTCGTGATCGACCGATAGTGAACCAGTACCGTGAGGGAAAGGCGAAAAGAACCCCGGGAGGGGAGTGAAATAGAACCTGAAACCGGATGCATACAAACAGTGGGAGCGGACTTGTTCCGTGACTGCGTACCTTTTGTATAATGGGTCAGCGACTTACGTTCAGTAGCAAGCTTAACCGAATAGGGGAGGCGTAGGGAAACCGAGTCCGAATAGGGCGATTTAGTTGCTGGGCGTAGACCCGAAACCGAGTGATCTATCCATGGCCAGGATGAAGGTGCGGTAACACGCACTGGAGGTCCGAACCCACTAGTGTTGCAAAACTAGGGGATGAGCTGTGGATAGGGGTGAAAGGCTAAACAAACTCGGAGATAGCTGGTTCTCCCCGAAAACTATTTAGGTAGTGCCTCATGTATCACTTCCGGGGGTAAAGCACTGTTATGGCTAGGGGGTCATTGCGATTTACCAAACCATGGCAAACTCTGAATACCGGAAAGTGCAATCATGGGAGACAGACGGTGGGTGCTAACGTCCATCGTCAAGAGGGAAACAACCCAGACCGCCAGCTAAGGTCCCAAATGATCAGTTAAGTGGTAAACGAAGTGGGAAGGCCCAGACAGCCAGGATGTTGGCTTAGAAGCAGCCATCATTTAAAGAAAGCGTAATAGCTCACTGGTCGAGTCGTCCTGCGCGGAAGATGTAACGGGGCTCAAACTGATAACCGAAGCTGCGGATGCACAGTTTACTGTGCGTGGTAGGGGAGCGTTCTGTAGGTCTGTGAAGGTGTCTCGTAAGGGATGCTGGAGATATCAGAAGTGCGAATGCTGACATGAGTAGCGATAAAGCGGGTGAAAAGCCCGCTCGCCGAAAGCCCAAGGTTTCCTACGCAACGTTCATCGGCGTAGGGTGAGTCGGCCCCTAAGGCGAGGCTGAAAAGCGTAGTCGATGGGAAACGGGTTAAAATTCCCGTACTTTTATGTAGTGCGATGTGGGGACGGAGAAGGTTAGGTCAGCAGACTGTTGGAATAGTCTGTTCAAGCCGGTAGGCTGGGGTGGTAGGCAAATCCGCCGCCCCTTAAGGCCGAGACGTGATAACGAGGGTCTACGGACCTGAAGTGACTGATACCACGCTTCCAGGAAAAGCCACTAAGCTTCAGCTACATAAGAACCGTACCGCAAACCGACACAGGTGGGCAGGATGAGAATTCTAAGGCGCTTGAGAGAACTCAGGAGAAGGAACTCGGCAAATTGATACCGTAACTTCGGGAGAAGGTATGCCTGTTGGGGTGTAGTGATTTACTCACGAAGCTCTGACAGGTCGCAGAGAATCGGTGGCTGCGACTGTTTAACAAAAACACAGCACTGTGCCAACACGAAAGTGGACGTATACGGTGTGACGCCTGCCCGGTGCCGGAAGGTTAAGTGATGGGGTGCAAGCTCTTGATCGAAGCCCCGGTAAACGGCGGCCGTAACTATAACGGTCCTAAGGTAGCGAAATTCCTTGTCGGGTAAGTTCCGACCCGCACGAATGGCGTAACGATGGCCACACTGTCTCCTCCTGAGACTCAGCGAAGTTGAAGTGTTTGTGAAGATGCAATCTCCCCGCTGCTAGACGGAAAGACCCCGTGAACCTTTACTGTAGCTTTGCATTGGACTTTGAACAGACTTGTGTAGGATAGGTGGGAGGCTTTGAAGCCAGGACGCTAGTTCTGGTGGAGCCGACCTTGAAATACCACCCTGGTGTGTTTGAGGTTCTAACCTTGGTCCGTGATCCGGATTGGGGACAGTGCATGGTAGGCAGTTTGACTGGGGCGGTCTCCTCCCAAAGTGTAACGGAGGAGTTCGAAGGTTACCTAGGTACGGTCGGAAATCGTGCTGATAGTGCAATGGCAAAAGGTAGCTTAACTGCGAGACCGACAAGTCGAGCAGGTGCGAAAGCAGGACATAGTGATCCGGTGGTTCTGTATGGAAGGGCCATCGCTCAACGGATAAAAGGTACTCCGGGGATAACAGGCTGATACCGCCCAAGAGTTCACATCGACGGCGGTGTTTGGCACCTCGATGTCGGCTCATCACATCCTGGGGCTGTAGCCGGTCCCAAGGGTATGGCTGTTCGCCATTTAAAGTGGTACGTGAGCTGGGTTCAAAACGTCGTGAGACAGTTTGGTCCCTATCTGCAGTGGGCGTTGGAAGTTTGACGGGGGCTGCTCCTAGTACGAGAGGACCGGAGTGGACGAACCTCTGGTGTACCGGTTGTCACGCCAGTGGCATCGCCGGGTAGCTAAGTTCGGAAGAGATAACCGCTGAAAGCATCTAAGCGGGAAACTTGCCTGAAGATGAGACTTCCCTGGAGGCTTGACCTCCCTGAAGAGTCGTTCGAGACCAGGACGTTGATAGGTCGGGTGTGGAAGCGCTGTGAGGCGTGAAGCTAACCGATACTAATTGCTCGTGAGGCTTGATCCTATCATTTGAGTGACTTAACTGCGTGCGAATCTGTGATTCGCTCAGCGATAAGCTAAGTGACGATGATGGAGTGTTGTGCGACACAATTAAATACCGAATATTCGAGGGTTGGTTTGAAACCGGCCCGGGCTTCTTGAGTTTGTACCAGTTTATGTCTGGTGGCCATAGCGAGGTGGTCCCACGCCTTCCCATCCCGAACAGGATCGTGAAACGCCTTAGCGCCGATGATAGTGTGGCATTCGCCATGTGAAAGTAGGACACCGCCAGACGCCCCATTAACAAAGCCCAGCTCAAACGAGCTGGGCTTTGTGCATGGCGCGCGCGACATGCACGACCCCGAAAACCAGCCCCGCCGGAGCAATCCGGCGGGGCTTTGTCGTTTCCGGACGGCCTGGATGCTTACAGGCCGACCCACTTGCCCTGCTTCAAGCGGTACAGCGACACGGTGGCGTTCTGGATGTCGCCCTTGGCGTCGAACTTCACCGGGCCGGTCACGCCCTGGTAGTCGGTCTTGGCGATTTCCGGCAGATACTTGGCCGGCTCGGCCGAGCCGGCGCGTTTCATCGCGGCGATCAGCACCTTGGCGGCGTCGTAGGTATACGGTGCGTAGGACTGGATGTCGGCCTGGAACTGTTGCTTGTACTTCTGGCTGAATTCGCCGTAGCCGGGCAGTTTTTCCTTCGGCGCGCCTGCGCTGGACGCGTAGCTGCCTTCGGCGCTGTCGCCGCCCAGCTTGGCGAATTCCGGCGTGTTGACGCCGTCGGCGCCCATGAAGGCGGCCTTGATGCCGAGCTTGGCCATCTGCTTGACCATCGGGCCGGCCTGGGCGTCCATGCCGCCGTAGAACAGCAGGTCGGGCTTCTCGCCCTTGACCGAGGTGAGCACCGCCATGAAGTCGGTGGCGGTGTTGGTGGTGAACTCGCGCTTGACCACCTTGGCGCCGGCCTGCTCGGCCGATTTGGCGAAATCGTCGGCCAGGCCCTGGCCGTAGGTGGTGCGGTCGTCGATGACGGCGACGCGTTTGGCGCCTAATTTCTCCACCGCGTACTTGGCCAGCGCCTGCCCCTGCTGCACATCGTTGGCGATCAGGCGGTAGGTGTTGTGATAGCCCTGCTGGGTGAACGATGGGCTGGTGACCGAGCCGGAAATCATCGGGATGCCGGCGTCGGAGTAGATGCGGGAGGCGGGGATGGCTGCGCCGGAGGTCAGATGGCCGACGATGCCGGCGACTTTGGCGTCCACCATGCGCTGGGCGACCTGGGTGGCGACCTTGGGATCGGCCTGGTCGTCTTCCGATACCACCTCGAAGGTGACCGGCTTGCCGTCCAGCACCAGTTTCTCGGCGTTGGCCTCCTGTACCGCCAGCTTGACGCCGTTGTCGGCGTCGCGCCCCCAGTGAGCGAAGGGACCGGTCAGCGGATTGGCGGTGCCGATCTTGACCACGATCGAGCCGGCGGCGGCCTGCTCCTGCTGCGGCGCCTGGCTGGCGGGTTTGTTACAGGCGGCGACGCCGGCCACCAAGGTGCACAGCAGCAGACTGTGTCGGGTTTTCATGATGAATCTCTCCTGATGCTCTTTGTTTATTTTGATATTGCGCCGCTAGGCGTGAGCTTACTGTGTCGGCCGATCATGCTTTTGTCAATCGGCGCGGCGGCAGGATCTGCCGCGGGAGAGCATTGCCGGATGGCTAAACGGCCTTGCGCGCGTTCTTGATGATCTTGTACACCCACTGCACCGAAATGCCGTGCTTCTGCGCCAGCGAGGCATGGTTGGCGCCGTTGAATTCCGCCAGGATCTGGCGGTCGCGTTCGGCCGACTTGCTGCTTCTGTCCAATGGGAAATAGACGTTCTGTCCGCCCCAGTGCTGGGCCATGCGGCGGGTGATCTCGTGGGCGATCTTTTCCGCTTGCCGGCTTTCGGTATTGGCCAGTTGTTGCAAGGCCGCCGTGATGTGGTCGGCCAGGTCGGCCAGCAGTTCCGGTCCCTTGCTGCGAAGTTGAGCCTGCATGCGCGCTCCCGCGTCGATTTTGTTCCGATGGGGGCATTGTTCCATTTCCCCGTCGCCGCGGCCGGATGACCGCTGTCAGCGCGATGTCAGTGCCGGATTTAGTAATAGCGGCTACAAGAAACCCCATCCCCCAATCCTGCATTCTCCGCATCGTCCGGTAAGCACTTTCGCTGGCCGGCGGTCCGGGCGCGGTTTTGGCGCGTCTCTTTTCTCCCCCTTGCTTGGAGCTTCGTCGTGGCAAGCACTTCCCAGATTGTCGGCGCGCTATTGGCGCGTCTGCGCGGCGCGGCGCCGCAACTGACCGTCGAGTATTACGCCGGCGCCGAGGACGACTATCCGCTGGCGCATCCACGGGGCGCGGCGCTGCTGTGCCTGCGCGGCAGCCAGTTCGGCCCGTTGCGGGACGGCTATGGCCAGGTGCGCACGCTGCAACTGGCGATCACGGTGCTGCTGAACCAGCGCGACGCCGGCCTGGGGGATTGCGACGCGCTGGACGCGATACGGCAGGCCTGCCTGGGCTTCGCCCTCCCGGATTGCCAGCCGGCGTGGCTGCTGTCGGAAACCTTCCTGGGTTACCGCGACGGCGTGGCCCGCTACGCGATCGCCTTGGCCACCGACACCCTGCAGGTGACGGCGGCCGACCCGGAACCTTTGATCGTGCTTAACGCAGTCTCATACGAGGAGCAACCATGAAGTATCTGTATTCCGGTCCGATCAGCGGCGTCACCCTGGGCGACGGCCAGGAAATCATGCTGTTTCCCGGCAAGGAAGTGGAGATGCCGGAACAACACAGCTACACCCGCACCCTGGTGGCGCTGGGCTATCTGAATGCGCAGCCCGCCGCCGAGGCAGTCCCTTCCCATACCGCTGAACAAGGAGAGTAAGCATGGCGGCAAACTATCTGCATGGCGTTGAAACGATCGAAGTCGAGCGCGGCCCGCGTCCGGTGCGCACCGTCAAGTCGGCGGTGATCGGCCTGATCGGCACCGCGCCGGCCGGCGCGGTCAACGCGACGACGCTGACTCTGTCGGAAAAGGACGCGGCGGCCTTCGGCCCGCAGTTGCCGGGCTTCACCATTCCGCAGGCGCTGACCGCGATCTACGATCACGGCGCCGGCACCGTCGTGGTGATCAATGTGTTGGATCCTGCCGTGCACAAGAGCTCGGTGGCGGCCGAAACCGCGGCCTTGGATCCGCTCACCGATTTCGTCCGCCTGAAGAACCCGGCCGTCGCCAATGTGGTGGTCAAGAGCGCGGATGGCAACACGAGCTATGTCGCCGACAAGGACTACGCGCTGGATGCGGCCTACGGCAAGATCACCCGCCTGAAGACCGGCGCCATCGCCATCGGCGCCGGCCTGAAGGTCAGCTACGACTACGCCGATCCGTCCAAGGTGACCGCCGCCGACATCATCGGCGCCGTCAACGCCGCCGGCAACCGCACCGGCATCAAGGCCTTGCAGGACACCTATAACAAGTTCGGCTTCTTCGCCAAACTGCTGATCGCCCCGGGCTTCTGCACCCAGAACACCGTGGCCGTGGAAATGGCGTCCATGGCCGACAAGCTGGACGCCATCGCCTACGTCGACGCGCCGATCGGCACCGCCTTCGCCGACGTTCTGGCAGGCCGCGGCCCGGCCGGCACCATCAACTTCAACACCTCCAGCGACCGCGTCCGCCTGTGCTACCCGAACGTGATGGTGGCCGACGGCAACGGCGGCCTGCGCTACGAGCCGCTGTCGTCCCGCGCCGCCGGCCTGCGCGCCAAGGTGGACAACAGCAAGGGCTTCTGGTGGTCCAGCTCCAACCAGGAACTGGCCGGCGTGGTCGGCGTCGAGCGTCAGCTGACCGCGATGATCGACGACCCGAACTGCGAAGTGAACCAGCTGAACGCCAGCGGCATCACCACCGTGTTCAACAGCTACGGCTCCGGCTTCCGCCTGTGGGGCAACCGCACCGCGGCCTGGCCGACCGTCAGCCACATGCGCAACTTCGAGAACGTGCGCCGCACCGGCGACGTGATCAACGAGTCGATCCGCTACTTCAGCCAGCAATTCATCGACATGCCGCTGAACCAGGCGACCATCGACGCGCTGGTGGAGTCGGTGAACGGCTACGGCCGCAAGCTGATCGGCGACGGCGCGCTGCTGGGCTTCAAGGCCTGGTTCGATCCGGCGCGCAATCCGCAGACCGAGCTGTCCGCCGGCCATCTGCTGATCAGCTACAAGTACACGGTGGCGCCGCCGCTGGAACGCCTGACCTTTGAAACCGAGATCACCTCGGAATACCTGCTCAGCCTGAAGGGAGGCAATTAATCATGGCCGGCAAGATTGAAATCAACCGCATCACCAACGCCAACATCTACATCAACGGCAACTCGCTCTTGGGCCGTGCCGAAGAGATCAAGCTGCCGGACGTGTCCGCCATCATGCAGGAGCACAAGGCGCTGGGCATGGTAGGCAAGATCGAGCTGCCGGCCGGCTTCGAGAAGCTGGAAGGCGAGATCAAATGGAACTCGCTGTACAAGGACGTGGCCAAGATCATCGCCAATCCGTTCCAGGCGGTGCAGCTGCAGGCCCGTTCCAGCATCGAGACCTACGGTTCGCAAGGCCGTCTGCAGCAGGTCAGCCTGGTCACCTTCCTGACCGTGATGTTCAAGAAGAACCCGCTGGGCACCTTCAAGCAGCATGAGAACGCCGACTTCAGCTCCGCCTTCACCGCCACCTACGTCAAGCAGGTGGTGGACGGCGAGGACATCCTGGAGCTGGACTACATGGCCAACATCTTCCGCGTAGGCGGCAGCGACATGCTGGAGCTGTATCGCCAGAACATCGGCGGCTGATCCCGGCGCGCCCGCGGGCCTGGCCCGCGGAGCCTGGGCGCGGCCGGCGGGGAGGGCGCCTCCCGACCCCGCCGGCCGTTTTTAAAGCGAATCGCTAAAGCGCTTTCGCATACCCCCGATGCCCACAGCCGGAAAATGACGGCATCACAACCCGCTTCAAGGAGCCATCATGCAGATCAAGCTGCAATACCCGTTCACCAACGCCGCCGGTCAACGCATCGAAGTGCTGGAAGTGTCGCGCCTGAAGCGCGCCGATCTGAAGGCCGCCAGCCATCACAGCCAGGACGACGCCGACCAGGAGGATTTCCTGTTCGCCCGCATGACCGGCCTGACGCTGGAAGACATCGATCAGCTGGACATCGCCGACAGCCGCGCGCTGGCCGACACCTTTCGTGAAATGGTCGGCGGATCCGACAACGCTTAAGTCCTTCGACGAGGTCCTGCTGACCGTGCTGGGCCTGCCGCCGTCGGAGATCGACGCGCTGGCGATGGACGACTACTGGTTCTGGTGCGAGGTCGCCGAGCGGGAAGTCCAACGCCGCGGCGAACGCCAGCAGCAATTGCTGGATGCCATCTAGGGCG
Organism: Chromobacterium sp. ATCC 53434; assembly: GCF_002848345.1. Classification (NCBI taxonomy): domain Bacteria; kingdom Pseudomonadati; phylum Pseudomonadota; class Betaproteobacteria; order Neisseriales; family Chromobacteriaceae; genus Chromobacterium; species Chromobacterium sp. ATCC 53434. The sequence goes on from NZ_CP025429.1 coordinate 4,872,765, forward strand.
GCTGTCCGGCCGCTTCCTGCCCGAATCTTTTCCTGATCGGCCGCCTCCCGCTTGCCGGGACGGGGCCGATCGCCCTTTCCATTCCCCAAACACAGGCAATCACCATGGTAAGCGAGTTTTTCATCGGCCTTAAGGTGGGCGCGACGCTGTCCGGGGTGTTCGACAACGCCTTCCGCTCGGCCCGCGCGGCAATGGACGATCTGCGCAAGTGCAGCCTGCGCTTGTCCGACGCGCAGAAAGACCTGGCCGGCAATGTCGAACGCACCCGCCGGGCCTATGCCGGCCTGGACCTGGCGCGGCTGGACAGCCAGCACCGCCGGCTGGAGTCCACGCTGGGGCGCTTGACCCGCCAGCACGAGGCTTGGCAGGCCAGCCTGCGCCGCGGCCAGGCGCTGAAAGCCACCCTGAACCTGCAACAGACCCGCCGGATCGAGATATTGACCTCGGTCCGGCTCAGCGCCGTCATCCGCCTGGTGGAGGAGAAGGTGGACCGGCAGCGGCGCGAGCACGACAAGGCCAGGCGCGACAGGCCGTCAGCCGACAGGAAACGGCCGGCCAAGCGCGGCGGCAAGGGCGGCGAGCGCAAAGGCGGCGACGGCGACGCCGCCGCTTCGGCCAAGCGGGGCGCGGCCGTCGCGAAAGCGAAGAGGAAGTCGGCCAAGGCGGCCGGCAAGTCCAAGCCCGGCAAGGCAGTCGCCGAGGCGAAGAGGAAATCGGCGAAGCCGGCGGCCAAATCTAAGCCCGGCAAGGCGGTCACCGAGGCGAAGAAGAAATCGGCGAAGCCGGCGGCCAAATCGAAGCCCGGCAAGGCAGTCGCCGAGGCGAAGAGGAAATCGGCGAAGCCGGCGGCCAAATCGAAGCCCGGCAAGGCAGTCGCCGAGGCGAAGAAGAAATCGACGAAGCCGGCGGCCAAATCGAAGCCCGGCAAGGTGGTCACCGCGGCGAAGAAGAAATCGGCGAAGCCGGCGGCCAAGTCGAAGCCGGGCAAGGCGGTCGCCGCGACGAAGAAGAAATCGGCCAAGCCAGCAGCCAAATCGAAGCCGGGCCAGGCCGTCGCCGGGGCCAAGCGGAAGTCGGCCAAGTCCGGCGCCTGGCTGGACAAGGCCATCAAGGCCACCGACAGGCTCAAGCGCGGCAGCGAGCTCGGCGGGAAGCTGAGCGGCGGCGCGGCCAAGGCGCTGCGCACCGATATCGGCCGCAAGCTGTACGAGAAGGCGCGCGCCAAGCTGAACCCGATGCTGGGCGACCGCCTGCCGGATACCGACCGGGCGCTGGAGCTGCTGGACAAGGGGACGGAGTACAGCGAGACGGCGTCGAAATACCTGGGCAAGACCGGCGCCGCGCTGAAGGCTTACCGGAATACCAAGGGCGGCGTCGTGAAGAAGCTGCTGGCGGCCGGCGCCGGCTTTCTGAAGGACGGCGACGACGAGAAGGACGGCGAATCGTCGCGCGCAGCGAAAGGGAAGAAGGCCGGCGCGAAGAAAGCCGCTGCGCGATCGGCGGTCAAGCCCGGCGCGGCGCTGAAGGAGGCGCGCGCGGCGGGCTCCATCGGCAAGACCTTGGGCGGCGCGCGCGGGCTGCTGAAGGGCGCCTTGCACAAGGCGGGAGCCGTCGGCGACGTGCTCAGCCTGGGCATGGATCTGGCGGCGATCCGGCAATCGAAGCTGGGCGCGCAGGCCAAGTCGGCGGCCTACGGCAAGGCGTTGGGCGGCGCCGCGGGTTCAGTCGCCGGCGGCGCGGCCGGCGCGGCGCTGGGCAGCCTGCTGGGGCCGGTCGGAACCCTGGTCGGCCAGCAGGCCGGCAGCTGGCTGGGGCAGAAGGGCGGCGAGTGGCTGGGCGAGAAGGCCGGCGCCTGGTGGGGACGCCGCGCCGCGCCGCCGAAGCCGGTGACCGCGCCCAAGCCGGTCGCCACCGCCAAGCCGACGCCGAAACCGGTTGCCAAACCGCAAGCCGCGGCAGCCCGCTCCGGCGAACAAGCCAGGCAGACCGAGCAGCTGCAGCGCATCCGGCAGGCGGCAGGCAAGACCTCGGCCAAGACCGCCGGTTCCGCCGCCGTGTTCAACATCACCTTCTCGCCGCAGATCACCGTTAACGGCGCCTCGTCCTCCGGCGTCAAGCAGCAGGTCCAGCAGGCGATGCAGCTGTCCTTCGCCGAGTTCGAGCGGCTGATGAAGCGCTACGAGGCCGACCGGCAGCGGCGCAGCTACGCGGCGCGGGCTTGAGGAGACGCATCGATGAAGAAAGGAGCAAACGATGTACGCGGTATTGGGTGATATCGAGTTCGATCTGATCAGCTATTTCGACGGTCTGGAACAGCGCGGCGGCAGCGATTACGCCGAGCACGCGCGGATAGGCGGCAAGCCGGTGCTGCAGTTCGTAGGCGACCGGCTGGACGAGGTTCGCATCGACCTGGTGCTGCACGCCGCCTATTGCCAGCCGGACGCCGAGCTGCAGCGGCTGCACGCCGCCCGGCAGACGCACCAGGCGCTGGCGCTGGTATTGGGTAACGGCGATCACAAGGGGCATTTCGTGATCACCGAATTGACCAGCACCGGCCGTCAGAGCGACCGCAGCGGCAGCCTGCTGGCGGTGGAGGCGCAGCTGTCGCTGCGCGAATTCCGCGGCCAGGCGGCGCCGGCGCCGAAGCCCGGCTTGTTGGGCAGCGTCAGCGGCCTGCCGCAGGCCAAGCTGCAGCAGTCGCTGGCCGGCGCCGGCTTCAAGCCGGACCTGTCCGGTCTCAGCAAGGCGCTGTCGCAGGCCAAGACCATGGCGGTCAAGGCGCGCCAGGTAGTCAACGACGTGCGCGAACTGAAGGACCTGGCGCGACGCGATCCGCTGTCGGCGCTGGGCCGGGTGCCCGGCGTGCTGGGCGACGTGCAGGCGGCGGTGCCCGGCATCGCCCAGGGCGTGGAGCGACTGAATCAGTTCATCCAGCCGTATTCGCGGCTGGCTGAGAGCATCAAGCCGCTGATCCCGCAGTTTCAGGCCATGGGCCGCCAGCTTGGCGCGCTGGCCGAGACGATGCAGGGCTGCACGCTGGACAACGTCGCCGACAAGCTGGGCAAGGCGGAGGCGACGGTCCGCGATATCGACAAAAACTGGCCGGCCCGCGACATCGAAATGGCGAAGCTGGCCGCCAAAGCGGTGTTGCGCCGCATTCTGGAGTGAACCATGTTTCTCAAGCATATCTGTCAGGAAGGCGAGCGTTGGGACCAGATCGCCTGGCGCTATTACGGCGACGTCGGCCAGATGGTGATGCTGATCGCCGCCAATCCGCAGGCGCCGATCAGCGAGACGCTGCCGGCCGGCACCCAACTGGCCATCCCACTGTTGGAAGCGCGCGACGAGACCGCGTTGGACGAGCTGCCGCCGTGGAGGCGCTCATGACCGACAGCCGCATCCAGGACGTGGCGGCGCCGGCCTTCGAGCTCAGCTACAACGGCAAGTCCATCACCGCCGACATCGCCCAGTACGCGCTCAACATCAGCTACACCGACCACCTGTCCGGCGAATCTGACGAGCTGGAGGTGGAGCTGGAGGACGGCGACGGCCGCTGGTTGAACGGCTGGTATCCGGACAAGGGCGCGACGCTGGACTTCAAGCTGGGCTATCGCGGCGCGGCGCTGGTGGCGCTGGGCAGCTTCGACGTGGACGAGGTCGACTACAGCGCGCCGCCGTCGGTGGTCCACATCCGCGCGCTGGCCACCGGCGTCCAGCATCCGCTGCGCACGCCGGAGGGCCGCGCCTACGACAAGCTGACGCTGCAGGCGCTGGCGCAGCGCATCGCCAAGCGTCACGGCATGAAGCTGGAGGGCAAGATCGAGGACGTCGCGATCGAGCGCCTGACCCAGTACCACGAGACCGATCTGCAATTCCTGCAGCGGGTGGCCGGCCATTACGGCTACGTCTGCAAGGTGATGGACAACAACCGCAAGCTGGTGTTCTGGAAGCGCGCCGACTTGGTGGCGTCGGCCAGCGTGCGGCAGTTCACGCCGGCCGACCTGATCGCCTGGCGCGCGCGCGACCAGTTGTCGCGGGTGCCCAGCGCGGTGGAGGTCAGCTATCACGATCCCCACAAGCGCAAGCTGCAGACGGCGCGGGCGGGAGCCGACGCGCGCGCCCCCGGCGGCAAGGCCAGCAGCGCCGACGTGGTCAGGCTCACCCGCAAGTCCGGCGGGCGCGAGCAGGCGGAATTGCAGGCCAAGGCCGAGATGGAGCGCCGCCAGCTGGCGCGCACCGAGATGAGCGTCACCGTGGACGGCTCGCCGCAGCTGGCCGCCGGCCGCAACGTCGAGCTGTTCGGTTTCGGCAAGCTGTCCGGCCGCTATCTGATCGAGCAGGCTCGCCATCGGCTGTCGCGGCAGGAGGGCTATATCTGCGAGCTGGAATTGAAGCGCGCGGCGCCTGCCGCGGCCAAGGAGAAGACATGAACGACGTTTCCCTGCCCGACGCGCTGGCCACGCTGAAGTTCGGCGGCGTGGCCGAACAAGACCCGGCCACCCAGCGGGTGCGGGTGCGGCTGCCCGAGCTGGGCCAGTTGCTGACCGCCTGGCTGCCGGTGCTCAGCCGCAAGAGCCTGAAGGACAAGGACTACTGGCTGCCGGATATCGGCGAGCAGGTGGCGGTGCTGATGGACGCCCGCGGCGAGGACGGCGTGGTGTTGGGCGCCATCTATTCCGAGGCCGACGCGGTGCCGGTGGCGAGCGCCGACAAGTGGCAGCGCCGTTTCGCCGATGGCGCGGTGCTGGAGTACGACCGGCAGCAGAACCAGCTGACCGTCAACGGCGGCGTCAAGCACGTGGTGGTGGACACCCAGGCCGACGTGCTGATCAAGGCGGCGTCCAGCATCACGATAGACGGCGGCCAGACCGTCACCGTCAAGGCCGGAAGCAAGGTCAGCATCAACGCTCCGGCCACCGAGATCAGCGGCACCTTGACGGTGCAGGGCGCGATCACCGGCAAGGGCGGCCTGACGGTGTCCGGCGGCGGCGGGGCCACGGTGAGCGGCAACGTCACCGTCAGCGGCGACGTCACCGCCAGCGGCAAGAGCCTGGTCGGCCACAACCACATGGGCGCCCACGGCCCGACCAGCCCGCCGCTCTGATCCGCGGCGCGGCCCTATTCCTGTTTTCACTGGAGACCATGATGAACAACGATTTCTTCACCCTGCTCACCGCCGTCGGCAAGGCCAAGCTGGCCGCGGCCGCCAGCGGCGGCGCGCCGCTGAAGCTCAGCCAGATGGCGGTGGGCGAGGGCGACAACGGCGCGTACTACTCGCCCAGCGAGAGCCAGACCGCGCTGAAGAGCGAGGCTTGGCGCGCCGGACTCAACCACCTGTCCACCGACCCGGCGAATCCGAACTGGATCGTCGCCGAGCTGGTGATCCCGGACCAGGTGGGCGGCTTCACCATCCGCGAGGTCGGCGTGTTCGACGCCGACGGCGCGCTGTTCGCGGTGGGCAAGTTTCCGGAGAGCTACAAGCCGGTGCTGGCCGACGGCGCCAACAAGCAGCTCTATGTGCGGATGATACTGGAGGTGTCCAACGCGGCGGCGGTGACGCTGATGGTGGACCCGAGCGTGGTGCTGGCCACCCGCGGCAGCGTCGACGCGCGCATCGCCGAGGAGCTGGCCAAGCTGGACGGCAAGCCGTCGGTCAAGGCCGCCACGACCGGCCCCATCGCGCTGACCGGCTTGCAGACGGTGGACGGCGTCGTGCTGCAGCTGGGCGACCGGGTGCTGGTCAAGAACCAGGCGGCCGGCGCCGACAACGGCATCTATGTGGCCGGCGTCGGCGGCTGGGCGCGCGCCGCCGACGCCAACATCAGCCTGGAAGTGACGCCGGGCCTGTTCGTCGCGGTGGAGCAGGGCACGGCCAACGGCGGCTCGCTGTGGCAGCTGACCACGCCGTCGCCGATCGTGCTGGGCACGACGGCGCTGGCCTTCACGCAGATCGCCGGCAATACCGGCGTGGCGGCCGGCACTTACCGCAGCGTCACCGTCAACGCCAGGGGGCAGGTGGTCGGCGGCAGCAATCCGACGACGGTCGACGATCTGGGCCTGGGCGCCGACCTGGCGCTGCCGCTGTCGTCGCTGCCGCTGCCGGTGGTGTCGACGACGGACAGCAACCGGCTGGCCGTGGCCGCGGCGGCGGTGGCCGGGCAGGGCGGCACGGTATCGGTGCCGGCCGGCGTGACGCTGAGCCTGGCCCAGGAAATCGCGGCGGGACAGAGCGGCCGGGTGCGGACCTTCGTCACCGCGGCCTGGACCAGCCCGGTATTGCCGGCCGGAGCCGAATACTATCTGCGCGGCCAGGTTGTCGGCGGCGCGCTGTCGCTGTACGTGCAGCGCGGCGCCTTGAGCGACGCGCGGCCGGATTCGCTGAAGGGCAACCCGTCCGCGGCCGGCGGCGGCGGCTTCTTCTCGACGGCGCTGGACATCTGCCTGGCCCGCATCGTTACCGGCGCGGCCGGCAGCGCGCCGACGGTGCAGCGCGTGATCAACCGCGGCCAGGACGCCTGGTCGGCGGTGGTGAACGGCAACGGCGCCGTCTACCTGCCGCTGGATCCCTTCGTCAAGACCGGCCGCATCTCCACTGGCATCGTCACGCCGCACGCGACGGCCATCTCTTTCATCGGACACGGCTCCGGCGGCTGGACCGGCAGCGGCTATTGGTACGCGGCGCCGAACCGGAGCGCGGCCACCTATTCTACCGGCGTGTCGCTGGGTTGGACGACCGGCAACCCCGTCATCATCACCTCGAGCAATGTGGTCGGCGATACCACGGCGTCGGTTTGCACCGGCATGTTCGACCACGTCGCCGGCAAGTCGATGTGGCAGGTGCTGCAACTGGAGCATCAGTTGGGAGACTCCGACGGCGTCAATGGCGACGAGCACCTGATGGGGATGGGAAACAAGAACATGCTGCAGGCCGATTACGACGCCGGCCTGGCCGTCAGCTTCTCCAATTGCGTCAATGCCGTGCTGACCTGGGAGGTCGTCCGATGAAAATGGTAGCCGATTTGTTGTCCTACGATGGCGAGCTGCGTCCGTTGCGTCCGTCCGCGTCGCATGCCTGGAATGGCGAGGCCTGGGTCGTCGACGACGCGCTGGTGAAGCAGCAACGGGAGCGGCTGGGGGCGGAGGCGTGCGATCGCATCGACGACGCCGCCGATTCCGCCAGCCGGCCTTACGCCGGCAACGAGCTGCGCGCATTGGAATACCGGCGCGCGGCCGCCGAGGCCCAGTCCTACAAGGACGGCGGCTACAAGGGCGACGCGCCGCCTATGGTGAAGGCCTGGGCCGACGCCAAGGACCTGTCCGGCAAGGACGCGGCCGACGGCATCCTGGCCAAGGCCGCGGCCGGCGACCAGGCCCTGGCCGCGATCCGCGCGCTGCGGCTGGCGGGCAAGGAGGCGGTGCGTCGCGCGGCCGACGCCGACGCCGTTCGCGCGGCGGCCGACGACGCGCTGGCCAGGCTCAGACAGGCGGCGCAATCGTCTGACGCGCAGACCGGGTCGGCCGGCGACGCCGGCGGCTTCTGGCGTTCCTCCCTGAAGCTGTTCTCGCGGGGCGCCTGATCCCCGGCAGGCGGCCGCGCGCCGCCGGCGTCCCCCTTCCTTTCCACGCCCGGTCGTTCCGGCCGGCGCGCCTTCCCCAAGACTATCCGATGACCGACATCACACCAAACGTGCTGGCCGGCGACAGGCGGCTGTCGCCGCTGGCCGAGCTGAGCCGGCGGCTGCAGCGCATCGATCTCGCGCCTTTCCTGGTCTATCTGGTCGACCAGGTCGGGGCCGATCTGCTGCCCTTGCTGGCCGAGCAGCTGCATGTGGCCGGCGACGAGGGCTGGCAGCTGGCCGGCGGCGAGGCGCAGCGGCGCGACCTGATCAAGCAGGCGATAGAACTGCACCGCTACAAGGGCACCCGCTGGGCGCTGCAACGCGTGCTGGCCACGCTGAACCTGAACGGCCGGATCAGCGAATGGTTCGAGTACCAGGGCCGGCCCTTCCATTTCAGGATCGATCTCGATCTGTCCGACCGCGGCCTGGATGAAGCCACCTACCGGGCGCTGCGGCAGATGCTGGACCAGTACCGCAACGCCCGTTCCCGGCTGGAAAGCCTGGACCTGAGGGTGGAGTTGCGTCAGCGCCTGCCGGTGCTGGCCGCCGTTTCCGCGGGCGGCGAGGTGGCCACCATCTATCCACAGGCGCGGCGCGAGCTGCGCCAGCAGAACCTGTTGCGCCTGGGCGCGGCTTGCGGCGGCGCCGAAACCGCCACCGTCCTGCCGTGGCAGCGCGGCCGGCTGGACGGCGGGGCGCCGCTGCGCTGGGGCATGGGCCTGCCGTGCCGGGAGTCCGTCACGCTGTATCCGCGCCCGATTCAACGCATTTCCTAAATCCCTTCAAAAGCCGCGTCCGCGGCGTTTCGAGATCATGACGACATGCTAAATCTAACCGACATCTCATCGCTGCACTGGCAGCCGGCGCTGCAGCCGCGCGACGGCAAGCCCGGCGCCAACGTCGCAGACATCGTGGAGAACCTGGACGACATCCACCAGGCGTTGCGAATCATCCTGGGGACGCCGAAGGGCAGCGATCCGCTGCGTCCGGAGTTCGGCAGCGACCTGTTCCGCTACCTGGACTACCCGGTGGACCGGGCCCGGCCGCATGTGGTGCGGGAGGCGGTGGCGGCGATCAGCCACCCGCTGTACGGCGAGCCGCGCATCCAGCTGCTGCGGGTGTTGTTCAGCATCGAGGCCGACGGCGGCGCGCATTTGTGCGCGCAATGGAAGCTGGCCGACGGCGTGATCCGCGAAACCGAACTCAGGCTGTAAGCCAATAGACAAGGACACGGCCATGCGCCCGAATCTTCCCGATCTGCCCGACTTGCCCATGGTCGACCCGGCCGCCGCCGCCAGCGCCATGGCCGACGCCTATCTGAAACTGGGCGGCCAGCAGCAATACCCGAAGCAGATGGAGCAGCTGCTGACCGAGATGCTGGCTAATCGCCAGCCGGGGCTCGCGGCGGCCGACCTGCCTAAATTCATCGGCGACGATCCCAAGATCATAGGCGCCGAGATGGCCGCCACTTACCAGAACATGGCCGGCAAGCGGCTGTATCCGGGTCAGGTCGAGCAGCTGCTGATCGATCTGTTCGCCTACCGCGAGAGCCTGGCGCGCGCGGCCTTCAACGACGCCGGTCGGCAGAACCTGGTGGCCTTCGCCCGCGCGCCGATGCTGGACTACCTGGGCGAACTGGTGGGCGTGGCGCGACAGCCGGCCCAGGCGGCGACGGCCCGGGTGACGCTGACCTTCCCGGCCTATGCCGACGGCGGCGCGAAGCAGGTGCTGCTGCCCGCCGGCGCCCGCATCGCCGGCAACGCCGCGGTGCAGTTCCAGACCTCGGCCCCGCTGGCGGTGAGCCTGACGGACAAGCCGCAGGCGCTGGTCTGCGACGTGGTGGCCACCGTGCCGGGCGAGGCCGGCAATCTGTTGCAGGCCGGCGATCTCAACCTGCTGCTGGACGACCCTGGCGTCATGGTGGGGGTGAGCGCAGCGGAGAAGCCCTGGGGCGGCGCGGAAGAGGAAGACGACGAGCGCCTGCGCCAGCGCATCCGGCTGGCGCCGGAGGCCTACTCCTGGGGTTCGGTCAACCGCTACCGGCTGGCGGCGATGACGGCGGCCACCGACGCGGCCGACGTCAGGGTGATTTCGCCGCGCCCGGACGGCACGGTGCAGGTGGTGGTGCTGGGGCGTGACGGCGCGCCGTCGGCGGAGACGCTGCGCCGTGTCCAGACGGCGCTGACGGACGACAAGGCCCGGATGATCAACGACCGGATCGAGGTGCTCCCGGCCGAGGTGATCGATTACGCGATCCGGCTGGAGATCGACGTGCTGAGCACCCGCATCCCGGACCTGGCGTGCCGGGTGGCGAAGGAGCGCTGCCAGGGCTTCGCGGCCAATCTCGCCCGCCGGCTCGGCGGGGACATCGTCCCGTCGCAGATCAAGACCGCGCTGCACGATATCGACGGCTTGTACGACGTGCGCGTGTTGGAGCCGGCCGACAAGCGGGTGCTGTCCTCGTCGCAGTGGCCGCGCTGCGTGGCGGTCGAGGTGACGCTGGGGAGGGTGGTGAGCGATGTCTGAGCTGCTGGTTCCCCTGCTGGCCAGCGACGCGCGCGGCCGAGCCTTCGACGCGCTGTCGGCGCGCAGCGCCGCCTTCGATCTGTCGCCGGTGCTGATCTATCTGATAGACCAGGCGCCGGCCGAGATCCTGCCGCTGCTGGCCGAGCAATTCAATGTGGTCGGCCCGTTGTGGGCCTACCTGCCCGACGAGGCGGCCAAGCGGCGGGCGATCAAGGAGTCGGCGGCCTGGCACCGGGCCAAGGGCTCGCCATGGTCGGTGGAGACGGCGCTGTCCTGGGCCGGTTACGCGGCCACGGTGGAGGACGCCACCGCGCCGGCCACCCGCTGGGCCGAATTCCAGCTGGAGCTGGGCGAGCCGGTGTCCGGCGACGCCTTGCAGACGGTGCTGGAGCTGACCCGCTTCGCCGCGCCGGCCCGCTCGCACCTGGCGCGCCTGTACGGCGGCTACGACCGCCGCCTGCTGCGGGCCTCGAGCGGCAGCCGCTGGTCGGACGCCTTTCTGTCCGACGACTCCGGCGTGTGGAGCGACGGCGCGCAGCTGAGTTTCGGCCGCCGGCGCCTGTTGTCCGCCGTCCGTCCGGAGACCGTTGTCGGCTTGGGGCGGTTGCGGCTGCACGCCTCGCGCACCTTGTATCCGGATGTGTTGCGCTACGGCACCGCCCATTTCGGCGACGCCCCGGTGCTCAACCATCCGGTGATGCGCAGCCGGCTGATCGGCCTCGGCAACGCCGAGGGCCTGCGCAACCCGGTCATCCTGGCCGGCAACCCGCCTTCGCCAAGCTGGCGCGGCGGCTGGGACGACAGGACGTGGGGGCGCTGGCTGCCGATGACGCCGCACCGGCGCATCGCCCGCGCCGCGCTGGTGTTGTCCGGCGACACGCGGCTCGGCGAGCCGAACACCCGCTTCGGCGGCTGGGCCGAAACCTCGTCCGGGCGCTTCTTCTGGTCCGATTCCGACTCCCGCTTGTCCGATTCCGATCCCGGCCGCTCGCGTCTGGTCATCGAGGCGGTGACGGTGGCCGTGCATGGCCTGTCCGTCGTCCGTCCCGACGACGGCGACGCGATGGGCGCGCGCACCGTCCGTTACTCGCTGCACGCCAGGGAGATCGACTGGCGCGGCGCGATCCGGATGGACGGCGGCCTGCGCTGGTCGGACCGGCCGCTGGCCGAGTCCACCGGCTGGCGCCTGGAATACCGGCTGAATACCGGCGACACCGCCGGCCTCGGCCCGCGCGCCGACCGTTACGGCTGGCTGGGCCGCTGGGACGACCGGCGCTGGCGCGGCGATCTCTCACTCACTCATCAAACCCTAACCACATGAGGAAAACTCCCTTATGGCAACCCTGACCCATAGCGGTCGCGCCGCGCTGGCCTCCGCGCTGGCCTCCCAGACCCTGCATTTCGCCTGGGGCATCGGCCAGGCGGCCTGGGACGACAAGCCCGTTCCCGAACCGATAGACGCCACCTCGCTGGTGTCGGAAGTGGGCCGCCGCCTGATCTCCGAGGTGCGCTTCGTCGCCGAGGATCCGGCCGGCGAAATCATCGTCCCCACCGGCCGCTACCGCGTTTCCACCGATCCGACGCGCCATCTGCTGCTGCGCATCGCCTTCGAGTTCGGCGACGCGCCGGCCTCGGTGATACGCGAAGTCGCCGTCTTCGCCGGCAGTAAGACCCAGCCGGACCTGCCGGCCGGCCAGCGCTACTTCACGCCGGAGCAGATCGCCGCGCCCGGCATCCTGGTCGCGCTGGAGCGCATCACCCCCATCCATCGTTCGCCGGCCACCCGCGAAACCTTCGAACACGTCATCTCCCTGTAAGGATTGCAGCCATGTCCAACATGCCAGACGGTTACTACAACCGTTTCGATCCGGCCAAGCATTTCGACGCCCACCTGTTCCGGGCGAGCTATGCGGTGCAAGCGGCCGAATTCAATGAAGTCCAGTCCAATCTGTCCGCCCGCATCCAGGGCGTGGCCGACGCGATGTTCCGCGACGGCAACGTGGTGCGCGACGCCCGCGTCGTTGTCCACGCCGACAGCGGCGAAGCGGTGTGCGAGGCCGGCGCCGTCTATCTGAAGGGCGCAGTGCGCGGCGTGGCGCCGAAGCAGCTGACGGTGCCGGTCGTCGGCGTGGTCGCCATCGGCCTGTATCTGCAGCAATCGGTGGTGACCGAGCTGGACGATCCCAGCCTGCGCGATCCGGCCGTCGGCGCGCGCAACTACCAGGAGGCCGGCGCCGCGCGGCTGAAGGTCGAGGCGGTGTGGGGCTTCGCCGGCGATGGCCAGAGCGGCGAGTTCTTCCCGGTCTATCAGGTGGAAAACGGCGTGCTGCGCGCCAAGGAGCCGCCGCCGCAGCTGGACGGCGTCACCCAGGCGCTGGCGCGCTACGACCGCGACAGCTCCGGCGGCTCCTATGTGGTGTCCGGCCTGGCCGTCGCCGCCGCCGCCGACCTGCCCGGCGGCGAGCAGGTCTACACCGTCAGCGAGGGCCGCGCCCGCGTCAACGGCTACGGCGTGGAATTGAACACCTCGCGGCGCCTGGTCTATCCGGCCGCCGCCGATCTGCGGCCGATAGACAGCGAGCCGCATACCAGCGCCAGCGCCGGCGCCCAGCGCATCAATGTCGATCGCGCGCCGATCGCCGTGATCAGCCAGGTGCGCATCACCAAGGAAGTCACCGTCACGCTGACCCACGGCGGCTATACCGGCGCCCAGGACCCGCTGCCGGACACTTCGGTGATCTCGGTGCTGGAAGTGAAGCAGGGCGGCACCGTCTACGCCGCCGGCACCGATTACAAGCTCAGCGCCGGCAAGCTGGACTGGAGCCTGCCGGGCAACGAGCCGGCGCCGGGCAGCACCTACACGGTCCGTTACCAGTTCATCGCCACGGCGCAGCCGACGCAATCGGACGCCACCGGCTTTACCGTCGAGGGCGCGGTGGTCGGCTCGCTGGTGCTGGTCAGCTATAGCCAGAAGCTGCCGCGCATCGACCGCCTGGCCATCGGCGCCGACGGCGAGCTGGTATGGATCAAGGGCGTCGCCGCCGACTGGAATCCGCAGCCGCCGGTGGTGCCGGCGTCCTTGCTGCCGCTGGCCTCCATCGTCCAGAGCTGGACCCGCGACCGCGCGGTCAGCAACGACGGTGTCCGGGTGGTGCCGATGTCCGACCTGGCCGGCCTGCAAGGCCGGCTGGACCGGATGGCCGAGCTGATCGCCCAGCAGCGGCTGACCTCGGACGCCCAGCTGCGCGAAGCCGGCGCCAAGAAGGGCCTGTTCGTCGATCCCTTCCTGTCCGACGGCATGCGCGACGCCGGCATCGCCCAGGGCGCCGCCATCGTCGGCGGCGAGCTGACCCTGCCTATCGCCGCCAGCGCGGCCGGCATGCCCAGCGACGTGGCCAACCGGACCAGCCTGGCCTTCAGCCTGGTGGCGGCGCTGGAACAGCCGATGCGCACCGGCAGCATGAAGATCAACCCCTATCTGGCCTTCGACCCGCTGCCGGCCGCGGTGACGCTGACGCCGGCGCTGGACCGCTGGACCGATTTGCAGACCAGCTGGGCCAGCCCGCTGACCGAGCGTCTGACCGTCGGCAGCGGCAACCGCTCCAGCGTCAGCCAGACCACCTCCGACATCTTGCTGTCCACCAGCCGCAAGCCGATCGAGACCCTGCGTTCCATCGAGGTGCGCTTCAGCCTGTCCGGTTTCGACCCCAACGAAGCCCTGTCCAGCCTCAAGTTCGACGGCATCAGCGTCGCGCCCGTCGCCCAGTAAGGAGAAACCATGCCCATCAATGCCAATAGCGCCGGCCTGCTCGCCGGCAAGTTCACCATCCCGCCCGGCGTGCCGGCCGGCGTCAAGCGCGTCGAGTTCGTCGGCGCCGGCGGCAGCCGCGGCGAGGCCGTCTTCGTCGGCCAGGGCGAATTGCAGACCGAGCTGCGCCGACAGATCACCCGCATCACCGAAACCCGCTGGCAGGTCGATCCGCTGGCGCAGACCTTCACGCTGAACGCTGACACCCAGCTGGGCGGCATCGAGCTGTGGTTCACCGCCAAGGGCGCCAGCCCGGTCGCGGTGCAGATCCGCGAAACCACCACCGGCGTGCCGTCCCGCTCGGTATTGGCCGAGGCCCATCTGCAGCCGGCCGACATCGTCCTCACCGGCCCCACCCGCATCCAGTTCGCCGCCCCGGTCAATCTGCAGGGCAGCATCGAGTACGCGCTGGTGGTGTTGTGCGACGACGCCGACGCCGCGCTGGCCATCGCCGAGCTGGGCAAGTGGGACAACAGCGCCAGCCGCTGGGTGACCAGCCAGCCCTACCAGGTCGGCGTGCTGCTGTCGTCCAGCAACGCCAGCAGCTGGACCGCGCACCAGGACCGCGACATGGCCTTCCGCCTGTTGGCCGCCAGCTACGCGGTGACCGCCAGGACCGTCGACCTGGGCAAGATCGACGTGAAGAACGCCACCGACCTGATGCTGCTGTCGCTGTCCGACAGCCCGTCGGCCGCCGCCCGCGTCGAATACAGCCTGGGCCTGCCGGATGGCAGCGCGGTGCAGGTTGCCGACGGCCAGCCGGTGCGCCTGCCGGCCCCGCTGAGCGGGCAGATCGGCGTCTCAGCCCGCCTGCTCGGCACCGAGAGCGCGTCGCCGGTGCTGTTCCCCGGCACCCAGCTGGTCAGCGGCCAGATCGCGCAAAGCGCCGACTACGTCAGCCGCGCGATTCCGGCCGGCAACAACGCCCGCGTGCGGGTGGTGTTCGACGCGCTGATTCCGGCCGGCGCCAGCGTGACGGCATCGGCCTCCGGCATAGACGACGGCGACGTCTTCCAGGCGGTGGCCTATCTGAGCAGCAAGCCGCTCGGCGATGGCTGGATGGAGATGACGCACGAGCTGGCGTCGATCAGCGAAGCGATGGTGCGGGTCAAGCTGAGCCTGGCCGGCAACAGCGCCGCCCGCCCGCGCGTGCGCAATCTGCGCGTGATCGTGCTGTAAGGGGGGGGGAGATGGACAATCAGACCCCCCATTTGAGCCTGCCCTTGCCGAATCCCGGCAACAGCCTGGCCGAGGACGTGCTGCGGATACGCGACGCCTTCACCGCGCTGGACCAGAAGATGGCCAGCCTGGACGCGCTGCTGTCCAGCGACGACCTGAACCTGGACACCGTCCAGGAGCTGGTGGCCGCCGTCAAGCGCGCCCGCGGCGACATCGACGCCGCCGCCGCCCAGTTTGTCGAACGCAAGGCCTTCGTCGACGCCCGGCTGTTAACCCTGACCGCGCTGGCCGGCGCCGGCCTGTAAAACCCGGAGGAACCATGTCTAAAGATTTACCGGAATACCGCGCGCAATACCTGGCGCGCATCAAGAGCCAGCTGCTCGGCGCCGATCTCGGCAACGCCGGTGCCACCGATCTGGTGATGCAGTCGGCGCTGCTCAGGGCGCACAGCCTGATCGCCAGTCTTGATCTGCAGGACATAGACTATCTGCGCGACATGAACGGCGCCGCGCTGGAAAGCTATCTGCAGCAGGCGGCCAACCGCGCGCGCTTCGAGCAGCAACTGGCCTCGGCCGGCGTGATGCCGACCATCGTCTCCAGCGCCGCTTTCATGACCGCCATTGCCGACAGCCCTACGGCGATGGCCGCGCTCGCCGGCAGCGCGCCGGCGATGACGGCCATCGTCGGCAATGCGCCGATCACCAATCTGTTGGCCGGCAATGCCACGGCGATGAAGGCGGTGGCCGCCAGCGCGGTGGCGATGTTTGCCGTGATCGCATCCCCGGCGGCGATGGCCGTCATGACGGCATCGTCGACGGCGATGGCGGCGATGGCATCGTCGCCGATCGGGATGTCCACCTTGTTGGCCAGCGCGTCCACGTGGGCCATCGTCGTGTCGTCGTCGATCGCTATGACGGCGGTGGCGGCGTCGTCGACGGCGATGGCCGCTTTGCTGGCAAACGCGGCTGCGTGGACGACAGTTTTGTCATCGTCGACAGCGATGGCTGTGGTGGTGGCATCGTCGACGGCGATGACGGCAGTGACGGCGTCGTCGACAGCGATGGCCGCGGTGATGGGCGCATCGGTGGCCATGGCGGCGGTGGTGGCGTCATCGACAGCGATGGCTGCGGTGCTGGTGTCTTCGGCGGCGATGACGGCGGTGGCGTCGTCGTCGACTGCCATGGCCGCGGTGGCGGCATCGCCGGTGGCGATGACGGCGGTAGCGGCCTCATTGGCGGGGATGTCTGTAGTGGCGGTGTCGCCGACTGCGCTGGCTGCGGTGACGTCGTCGTCGCTTGCCATGACGGCGGTGGCGGCATCGTCGACGGCGATGGCTGCGATGGTGGCGTCGTCGCAGGCTTGGACTGCGGTGACTTCGTCATCGGTAGCGATGACTGCGGTGGTGGCATCGTCGACCGCGACGACCGTGGTGATGGCATCGTCGGCTGCAATGACTGCGATAGCGGCATCGCCGGTGGCGATGAATGTGGTAACCGCATCGTCGGCCACGATGGCTGTGGTCGCCGCATCGGTGTCCGCGATGGTCACGTTGCTGAGCACCTCGGTTGCTCGAGGGGCCATCTGGAACAGCGCCATCGCGCTGACGGCAATCCAGAACGCGCCTGTGACGGTTCACGATGCGCTGCAGACCCACCCTCAAGTCACCATGATGAGCACAAACCCGTCCAATCTCACCGCTACCTTTGTTGCAGGCAAGAGCATGACTTTGCGGATGAGAAATGTCAGTGGCAACGATACAAACTCCATGCGTACCTTGGCCGGTGGCTCCGGCGCGGGCGACGATGTATTCACCACCACCACCACCTGGACGCCCCGAGTGCGGGCCTACAACAACCTGTGCCATTTCGCCTGGAGCAATAACTATCAGTTCCAGGCCTATGTGATGAACATGAACTAAGGTATGCCCGACATGCAAAAAGCAATCATCGATCTCAATCTGAACGCCATTGTCGGCATCGCCAACGCCGGCGCCACAGTGGAAAAGCACCAGATGCTGTTGGATCTGCCTGAGGACTTCCAGCCCGCCGACGTTGCTGAGTGGGCCTATGACGGTCATAGCCTGGTCCATGACCCCGCAGCTTTCTTGAAGCAGGCCAAGGTGGCCCGCAAGATCCGCATCAAGGAGGAGGCCCGCCGCCTGATCGCCGATACCGATTGGCGGTTGAACCGCGCCCGCGAGCGGGAGGCCGCAGGCTGGGGCACGCTGGCCGAGGTGGATGCGGAGCTGGCCGAGCGCGAGGCGATACGCCGTTCGTCGAACGCCGCCGAGCAGGCCGTCGACGCGCTGACCGACGCGGCCAGCGTGCAGGCCTACGCCTGGACGGTCGACGTTGCCGTCGCCGCGCCGCGCCGGATGACGCACAAGCAGTTCATGGCGCGCTTTTCCGACGCGGAGATACAGGGAATGCTCAAGGCCTTCGGCGACAATCCGGCGCTGCGTCCGTGGTGGGAGCGCTTCAGCCTGGCGCGCGACATCAGCCTAGATGACGCGGTCACCCAGAGCGGCGTTCAGGCGCTGGAGGCGGCCGGCCTGATAGCCAAGGGCAGGGCGGCCGAGGTGCTGGCCGGCGGCGCGGCGCACGGCTGATCGGGGTTGTTGGACATAGGCGCGCCGCCGGTGACGGGGCGCGCCGTTTTTTGTGGCCGGGCCATTGCTAAACCGGTTTAAAAGCCCCGTCGGCGGCGCCCTGGCACCATTAGGCCATGACACAGCCGGGCGGCATCCGATCGTTGCATGGGCAGCCGCGCATTCGGCTGCCGCCGGTATTGCTCTGCGTGGAGGCCGACGGTGCGATCCGCGAAACCGAATGGCGGCTGTGAGCCCGACAGACAAGGACAAGCGCAATGAACCAGACGACGACCGATCTTCCGAAGTTTATCGACGACGATCCGCAGCGGATCACCAGCGAGCTGATCGCCGCCTACCAGAACATGGCTGGCAAGACCTTGTATCCGGGCCAGGTGGAGCGCTTGCTGATCGACCTGATCGCCTACCGCGAGAGCGTGACCCGCGCGGCCTTCAACGACGCCGGCCGGCAAAACCTGGTGGCCTTCGCCCGCGCGCCGATGCTGGACTACCTCGGCGAGCTGGTCGGCGTTGTCCGGCTGCCGGCGCAGCCGGCGCGCAGCAAGGTCAGCTTCACTTTCCGGGCCGGCGCGTCGCAGCAGGTGATCATCAAGCCGCAGACCCTGGTGGCCGGCCGCGGCGACATCCAGTTCCAGACCACCGAGCAGGCGGTGGTCAACATCGCGCCGGACAAGGACGCGACGGTGGCGCTGGCCGTGGTGGCGGTGGAACCGGGCATGGACGGCAACGGCCAGGAGCCGGGCGCCATCAGCCATCTGGTCGACGATCTGGGCGTGACGGTGACGGTGGCCAATACCGAAATCAGCGCCGGCGGCGCCGACGCCGAGGACGACGAGCGGCTGCGCCAGCGCATCCGCCTGGCGCCGGAATCGTTCAGCGTGGCCGGCAGCGCCGCCGCCTACCGCCACCACGCCTTGCGCGCGCACCAGAGCATCGTCGACGTCGCGGTGGTCAGCGCCAACAACCCCGAGGCCGGTGGCAGGCCGGAGGACGTGCCGAAACCGGGCGAGGTGTGGCTGTATCCGCTGGTGGGCGACGGCCTGCCCGGCGCCGACCTGCTGAAAACGGTGGAGAACACCTGCAGCGCCGACCGGGTACGGCCGCTGACCGACAAGGTGACGGCGAAGTCGCCGGTGGAATTCCCCTATCAGCTTCTGGCCAGCCTGCAACTGTATGCCGGCTCCGACGCCAAAGAGGTGCAGCAGCGCGCGCAGGTTGCGCTGCAAGCCTACCTGCAGACGCAGCAGGCCAAGCTGGGCAACGATATCGTGCCGTCGCAGCTGGTGGCGGTGCTGTCGGTGCCGGGCGTCTACCAGGTGAATCTGCAACAACCGGTCGCGGTGCAGAAAGTGCCGTCCTACGGCTGGGCGCACTGCGTCAATGGCGTCACCGGCGTCGGCATAGACCAGGGCAGCCTCGACAATGGCTAGACTGGCGGCGAACTAATCTCCGTCGGGCGTCGCCTGACGCCTGACTGACCGTTTCCCGGCCTGCTCCAGCGACGCTGGCGGGCTTCCGCTCCCCCATCCCTGATCGTGGCGCCGCGGCCGAACCGGCCCGCCGCCTGTCCCGGCGTCAAAAGCGCGGCGCCGCTTCCCCAAGCCTTTACCGCCGTCCTCTTTTCCTTCCCATCAGATGGCCTGCGCCGTTCGGGCATCCGCCGGCCGGCGATCCGTCCGTCCTCATTCACGTTCCAGCACAAGGAGGTTCCCATGTATCTGCAAGCCGGCCTTGATCCGCGCCGACCGGCGGCGTCGGGCGGGCAGTCCCAGCCGGGAAGGAGGCGCGATGATTGACGCCGCCCCGTCCATTCTGGCGCGCGACAAGCGCTTCGGACCGTTGGCCGGACTCACCGAGCGCTTGCCGGATCTCGACCTGTCGGCCTTCCTGGTCTATCTGGTCGACACCGCGCAGCCGGCTCTGCTGCCGCTGCTGGCCGAGCAATTCCACATCGACGGCGAGGAAGGCTGGACGCTGGCCGAATCCGACGACGCCCGCCGCGCGCTGCTGCACAGCGCCAATGAATTGCACCGCTACAAAGGCACGCCGTGGGCGATACGCGAGGTGATTCGCCGGCTGGGCCTGGGCGAGGTCGAGCTGATCGAAGGCCTGGCCGGCCAGCGCCGCGACGGCGCGATCCGCCGCAACGGCTATTACGTGCACGGCGATCCGCAGGCCTGGTGCCGGTATCGGGTATTGCTGGGCCGGCCTATCACCAACGACCAGGCCGCCCAGCTGCGCCGGATGCTGGCGCTGTACGCGCCGGCGCGCTGCCAGCTGGCCGGCCTCGAATACCAGGCGGTGGCCAACCGCCACAACGGCGTCATCCGCCGCGACAAGCAATTCAACCGAGGGAGCGCCTGATGGCCAATCTGCAAGAAAAGCCCGTCTGGGAGACGGGGATCTATCAACTGGAAACCTCCGATCCGGTGCTGGCCGGCCCGGACGGCGTCGACAATCTGCAGGGCAGGCAGCTGGCCAACCGCACCGCCTATCTGAAACAGCAGGTGGACGGTTTGCTGACCGGTGCATCGGTTACGGCGTATGCGGCGCAACTGCGGGTGCCCCGCAATCTCGCGATGAGCGGCGATGGCAGTTGGAATGTGACCTTTGACGGCAGCGGCAACGTCAGCGCCTCGATGACGCTGGGCAACAGCGGCGTGACGGCGGGCAATTATGGTCAGGTGGCAGTGGATGCCAAGGGCCGCGTAACTGCGGCCCGAAGCATTGTTCAGGATGACTTGCCCTCGTTGGACTGGAGCAAGGTTGTAACCGGAAAGCCGACTACCCTGGCCGGCTATGGCATTGCCGATGGTGTCAGCAAGGGCGATTTGCAGAACGTGGTCAATGGTTTGGTGGCAGCGGCTCCAAATAGTCTGAATACGCTACAGGGGCTTGCTGCGGCCATAAACAATGATCCCAAATATTCGATGACGGTGGATGGAAAGCTGGCTGGTAAGGCAGACAAGGCGACGACATTCGCTGGCTATGGGATTACTGATGCGGTAGGTAAAGCCGATATTATTGCCGCGGCTCCACCGGGTTTGGTTGGCTATTTCATGGCAACATCTGTGCCAGCTGGGTGGTTGAAAGCCAATGGCGCGGCAATTTCACGCACAGCTTATGCCACATTGTTTTCGATCATTGGTGTCCAATTTGGCGCTGGTGATGGAAGCACCACATTTAACCTGCCGGATTTGCGTGGTGAGTTTCCTAGAGGATGGGATGATGGGAGAGGTATTGATAATGGGCGTGCTTTGGGGTCCGCTCAAGGGAGCCAAAACCTTTCGCATAATCATGGTGGCGGTACTGGTTCTGCTGGGGCGCATAATCATTCGGCGTGGACTGATGCTCAAGGCCAGCATCAACACTCCTCTGCATTTAGATATGGCTATAACCCAGGCTCTGTTTCTGGTTCGAATGGCGCAGAAGCTACGAATGCTGGTGGGGGTAATTATCCATTGACTGGTGAGGCTGGGAATCATGCGCATAATGTTGGAATTGGTACGTCTGCAGATCATTGGCATTCGATAAATTCAGACGGCGGGGCGGAAGCACGTCCGCGGAATATTGCATTACTTGCTTGTATCAAATTCTAAGTGAGATATAAATGGAAAAGGCCTACAGCTATCATCCTCTAACCGGAGAGTTTTTAAACGAGTTCTTTCCAGATTATTCGCCACTTGAGCCAGATGTTCCCTTGTTGCCACAGTTCAGTACATTGATTGCACCGCTTGTAGGGAAAATGCAAGAAGTGGTCATTTTTTCCAACAATCAATGGTTGACCAAACCAGACTGGCGCGCCGTGCCGCTGTGGAGCAAACGGACCGCGCAAGCGGTGGCACCGCGGATCGGCGACACGCCGGACAGCCTGGACGCGACCTTGCTGGCGCCGCCGGCCTATGCCGTCTGGAAGGACGAGGCCTGGAGCGTCGACCGGGACGCGGAGCGGGCCGCGCAACTGGCGGCAGCCCTGCGCTTGCAGCAGCAGAAGCTGTCCGCCGCCTATCAGGCGCGCCGGCCTCTGGAGGATGCCGCGGAGCTGGGCATCGCCAGCACGGCGGAGCAAAACAGCCTGGCCGACTGGAAACATTACTGCGTGGCGCTGGCGCGCGTGGCGCAGTTGCCGGCATGGCCGGTTCTGAGCGAGGCGGACTGGCCGAAGGCGCCGGTTTGAGCGAAGGCGTTTCCTAAACGGCTTTAAAAGTCCGGGGCGGGGCGGATTGGCATCATGACGTCTTGCCCGGACATGCTTCATTGCAAGATGGAGGCTCCGGCCGCGCATTGTCGCGGCCGGGGCGCATGCGGGCATAGGGAGGCCCGGACCGTCGGCAATCGCCGGCTCGTCAGCTTCCCATGGTCCGCCGCTCCCGCTTGGGACGGCGCAGCGCAACCGTCATTCAAGCGAGGGAAAAGATGGCCAATCTGCAGGAAACACCGTTCTGGGAAGCCGGCATCTATCAACTGGAAACTTCCGATCCGGTATTGGCTGGCCCGGACGGCATCGACAATCTGCAAGGCAAGCAGCTTGCCAATCGCACCGTGTTCCTGAAAAAGCAGATCGACGATCTGGTCTCCGGCGCCCAGACCGCCGAATTCGCCGATCGCCTGAAAACGCCCCGCAATATCGCGATGAGCGGTGACGGCAGCTGGAGCGTGGTTTTCGACGGCAGCGGCAACGCCGGCGCGGCGATGACGCTGCGGGACAGCGGCGTGGCGCCGGGCAGCTACGGCATGGTGACGGTCGATGCGAAGGGCCGCGTCACCGCGGCCCGGCAGATGAGCGGCGACGACGTCCCGGCGCACGACTGGAACAGGATCGTGTCCGGCAAGCCGACCACGCTGGCCGGCTACGGCATTGTCGACGGCGTCAGCAAGGGTGATTTGCAAAACGCCGTGAATGGTGTGGTCTCGGGCGCCCCGGCGAATTTGAATACCTTGCAGGAACTGGCGGCGGCGCTGAACAACGACCCAAAGTATGCCGGCACCGTCGACGGCAAGCTGGCCGCCAAGGCGGACAGAGCGGTGACGCTGGCCGGCTACGGGATCGTCGACGGCATCACTGTGGACCGCATGCCCAGGAAGAATCTGGTGCGCGACAGCGGCCGATTCATCCCGGTCGAGGCGGTTTACGATAACCCGACGGCGGCGATCTTCAGCAGCCAGTCGGCGATGGCTCCGCTGACCGCTCCCGATTATCAGCAGTCCGTGACGATCACGAATGCCGGGAAGTTCATTCACGACAACACTGCCAATGGCGGCGCAAAGGGCGAGTTGACGACCGTGGTCAAGGACCTGCTCGCCGCGCTGCCGACGCGCAGGAATTTCCGTTATGGCAGCGAGTTCTACATCGCCGAATTCAGTTGTGGAAGCTTGAACTACAGCCCCGACATCGTGGACGGTATCCGGCGCTGCGCCGCGGCGGCGTATGGCGTCGTGACCGAGGGCAATATCACTTTCATGGCGTGGCTGCGTTGCACGAGGGGCTCGATCCGGTTGGACGTCACCAGCCACAAGAACGGCAAGCCGGCGAGCAATCCCATCATCGTGCCCGCCGACGGCTGGGTGCATTGCGCGGGCATCGCCAACTGGGACGGGGGGTACTCGATCTCGCACATTCGCGCGGAGGACAATTCGGTTTTCCAGGTGGCGATGACGGCGGCGCTGTCGGGCAACCATCTGGGCTATGTCCATCAGGCGCCGATCTCCTTTTGATGCCGGCATAAAAAAGACCTGCCCCGTTTGGGGCAGGTCTTCTCACGGGAGCAAGGCGCTTACCGTTTCTCCGCTTCCCACCCGCCGCCCAGCGCCTTGTAGACGCTGATGGTGGCGTTCAGCTGATCCAGCCGGGCGCCGACCAGGTTCAGCTCGGCCTGGAAGCTGTTGCGCTGCGCGTCCAGCACGTCCAGGTAGCTGGCGTAGCCGTTGTCGTAGCGCAGGCCGGCCAGTTTCAGCGAGCGGTTCAGCGCGGTCAGCTGGGTGGTCTGCGCCTGCAGGATGTCGCGCGCCGCGCTATTGGCGGCGAGCGCGTCCAGCGCGTCCTTGAACGCCGACTGCACCGTCTTCTGGTACTGCGCCAGCGCCTGTTTCTGGCCGGCGCTGGCGGCGTCGACGCCGTAGCCGGTGGCGCCGAAGTTGAAGATGGGCGCCGCCAGATTGCCGGCGAAGCTCCAGGTGCGGGTCGGGCCGGTGAACAGGCTGTCCAGCGACAAGCTTTGCGAACCCAGCGCGCCGGTCAGGTTGATGCTGGGAAAGTAGGCCGCCTTGGCCACGCCGATGCGGGCGTTGGCGGCGATCAGCTGCTGCTCGCTGGAGGCGACGTCGGGACGGCGCTCCAGCAGGCTGGACGGCAGATCCGCCGGCACGCCCGGGGGGCTGGCCAGGCTGTTGATGTCCTTGCCGCGGTTGACGTTGCCGTCGGCCAGCTGTTTCGGGCTATGGCCCAAGAGCACGCCGAGCGCGGTTTCGGTCTGTTCCAGCGAGCGGGCGATCTGCGGGACGGAGGCGCGGGCCGAAGCGGCCTCGGCCTCGGCCTGGCGCTGGTCCAGCTCGGAGATCAGGCCGCCCTGAAAGCGCTTGATCTGCAGCTTCAGCGATTCGTCGCGGCTTTGCAGCGTGCGCTTGGCGATGTCCAGCTGGGCGTCCAGCGCCCGCATCTGGAAATAGGTCTGCGCCACTTGCGCCGCCAGCGCCAGCTGGGCGGCGTCGCGGTCGTAGCGGCTGGCCGCGTAGCCGGCGCGCGCCGCTTCGTTGCCGCGGCGCAGCTTGCCCCACAGGTCGATTTCCCACGCCGCGGTCAGATTGGCGGCGCGGACGTCGTTGACCAGCGGCGTGCCGGGGCTGGTCAGCGGCTGAGAGCTGCGGCCGCTCTGGTAACCGGCGTTGGCGCCGAGCGACGGCAGCAGCGCCGCGCGGGCGATGCCAGCCTGGGCGGCCGCCTGGTCGACGCGGGCCGCGGCGGCCTGCAGGTCGAAGTTGTTTTTGACGGCTTCCTCGATCAGCCGGTTCAACACCGGGTCGTCGAAGCGCTGCCACCAGTCGGCGTCCACCGCCGGCGCCTGGGCGCCGGCCTGGGCCTCGGGCAGCTCGACCTTGGGCCGGCTGTAGTCCGGCCCCACCGCGCAGGCCGACACGGCGAGCGCGACGGCGACGGGAATCAGGGCGCGCTTAAGCATCTGCGTTTCCTCCGGCCCCGGCGTTCTGCTGGGGCTTGTTCTGTTTGCCGATCTTCATGATCACGATGAAGAACAGCGGAATGAAGAAGGTGGCGATGAAGGTGGCGGCCAGCATGCCGCCGATCACGCCGGTACCGATCGAGTGACGGCTGGCGGAGCCGGCGCCGGTGGAGATGGCCAGCGGCACGCAGCCCAGAACGAAGGCCAGCGAGGTCATCACGATGGGGCGGAAGCGCAGGCGGGCGGCCTGCAGCGCGGCTTCCACCGCCTCCATGCCTTCCTCCATCTGCTGCACCGCGAACTCGACGATCAGGATCGCGTTCTTCGCCGACAGGCCGATCAGCGTCACCAGCGCCACCTGGAAGTAGACGTCGTTGGCCAGGCCGCGCAGCCAGTTGGCCATCAGCGCGCCGAACACGGCGAACGGCACCGCCATCAGCACCGAGATTGGCAGGCTCCAGCGTTCGTACTGCGCCGCCAGGATCAGGAACACCATGATCATGCCGAAGCCGAACACCAGGGCGGACGAGCCGCTGGTCGATTTTTCCTGGAAGGCGGAGCCGGTCCAGGCCAGGCTATAGCCCTCGGGCAGCGTTTCCTTGGCCACTTCCTCCAGCGCCGCCAGCGCCTGGCCCGAGCTGTAGCCCGGCGCCGGGCCGCCCACCAGCTTGGCCGCCGGGAACACATTGAAGCGTTCCAGCGTTTCCGGGCCGGTGGTTTGCTGGATGTTCACCAGCGCGGTCAGCGGGATCATCTGGCCGGTCTGCGAGCGCACGTAGACGTTGCGTAGATCGTCCACCTTGGTGCGGAACGGCGCCTCGGACTGCAGCTGCACGCGGAAGGTGCGGCCGAACTTGTTGAAGTCGTTGACGTACAGCGCGCCGAAGGTGCTCTGCATGGTATCGAATACGTTGTTGATCGGCACGCCCAGCGCCTTGGCCTTGTCACGGTCCAGCTTGACGAAGACCTGCGGCACGCTGGCGGAGAAGGTGGTTTGCACGCCCTTCAGCTCCGGACGCTTGGCGGCGGCAGCCACCATTTTCTTGGTGATGTCGCCGAGCTCGGCCGGGGTGCGGCCGGCGCGGTCCTGCACATAGGCTTCGAAGCCGCCGGTGTTGGACATGCCGGAGATCGGCGGCGGGTTGAAGGCCAGCACGATGCCGTCGCTGATGCCCATCGCGCCCTTGCCGAACACATCCTTCACCACCGCCATCGACGACAGCTCGGGCGACTTGCGCTCATCCCACGGCTTCAGCACGATGAAGGACACGCCGGCGTTGGTCTTGTTGCCGCCGGACAGAATGTCGAAGCCGGCGAAGGTCATCCGGTCCTTGACCGCCGGATTGCTGGCCATCATCGCGTCCAGCTTGTCCATGGTGGCGGCGGTGCGGGTCAGCGAGGCGCCGTCGGGCAGGAAGGCCGCGGCCAGGATGTAGCCCTGGTCCTCGTCCGGCGCCAGGCTGGACGGGATGATGCGGAACAGGCCGGCGGAGGCGGCGATCAGGCCGCCGAACAGCAGCACCGCCAGCAGCGCGCGCTTGTTGATGAAGGCCACGCCGCTGGTGTAGCGCTCGGTCAGGCGGTCGAACCAGTTGTTGAACCAAGTGAAGAAGCGGTTCGGGTGCTGATGCTCGGCCTTCAGGATCAGCGCGCACAACGCCGGGGTCAGCGTCAGCGCCACGATGCCGGAGATCACCACCGACACCGCGATGGTCATCGCGAATTGCTTGTACATCTGGCCGGCGATGCCGCCGAGGAAGGCCACCGGGATGAATACCGAGCACAGCACCAGCACGATGGCCACCAGCGCGCCGGACACTTCCTTCATCGCTTTCAGACTGGCCTCGCGCGGCGACAGCCCTTCCTGCGTCATCAAGCGCTCGACGTTCTCCAGCACCACGATGGCGTCGTCCACCACGATGCCGATGGCCAGCACCAGGCCGAACAGCGTCAGCGTGTTGATGGTGAAGCCGAAGGCGTACATGCCGGCGAAGGCGCCGACGATGGACACCGGCACCGCCAGGCACGGGATCAGCGTGGCGCGCCAGTTCTGCAGGAACAGGAACACCACCAGGAACACCAGCACCATCGCTTCGCCCAGCGTCTTGTATACCTCCTCGATCGATACTTCGACGAACTTGGTGGTGTCGTACGGGATGCCGTAGGACAGGCCGGTCGGGAAGCTCTTGGACAGGCGCAGCATCTCGGTTTCGACAGCCTGCGCGGTGGCCAGCTGGTTGGCGCCCGGCGCCAGGAAGATGCCGATCGGGATGGTGGCCTTGCCGTTGTGCTTGCCGTGGAAGTCGTAGGACAGCGCGCCCAGCTCGACGCGGGCGATGTCTTTCAGCTTCACCGCCGAGCCGTCAGGGTTGGCGCGGATGATGATGTTCTCGAACTCTTCCGGCTCGGACAGACGGCCCTGGGTGGTCACGGTGTAGGTGAAGTCCAGTTTCTGCGGCGTCGGCTCGGCGCCGAGCTTGCCGGCGGCGAACTGGGAGTTCTGCTCGCGGATGGCGGCGGCCACGTCGCTCGGCGTCAGCTTCAGCTGGGCCAGCTTGTCCGGCTTCAGCCAGATCCGCATCGAGTAGTCCTGGCCGGCGAAGTTGATCACGTCGCCCACGCCCGGCACCCGCTTCAGCTCGTCGACGACGTTCAACAGCGCGTAGTTGCTGATGAACAGCGTGTCGCGGCTGTTGTCCGGCGAGAACAGCGAGATCACCTGCAGAATGGTGGCGGACTTCTTGCGCACGTTGACGCCCTGGCGCCGCACCTCTTCCGGCAGCTGCGACAGCACCGACTGCACGCGGTTGTTGACGTTGATGGTCGCCTGGTCCGGATTGGTGCCGATCTTGAACGACACGCTCATCGACAGCGTGCCGTTGCTGGCGCTGTTCGACTGCACGTACAGCATGTCGTCGACGCCGTTGATCGCCTGTTCTAGCGGCGCGGCCACGGTGTTGGCGATCACTTCGGCGGAGGCGCCCGGATAGCTGGCGGTGACGTTCACCACCGGCGGCACGATTTCAGGGTACTGCTCGATCGGCAGCGCCTTGATGGCGGCCAGACCCGCCAGCATGATCACGATGGAGATCACGCTGGCGAAGATCGGTCGCCGTATGAAGAAAGCGGAAAACATGTGTCAGGTTCCCTCTGGGATCACTGCTTGGCTGCGGCGGCCGGCGCGCTGGCGTCGGCCTGGAACGGGTGCGGCTTGACGGCGGCGCCCGGACGCAGCTTGATGATGTTGTCGACGACGACCTGGTCGCCGGCCTTCAGCCCCTGCTCCACCAGCACGTCCATGCCGACCTCCTGCGAGGTGACGATGGGACGCGGCGCCACCTTGCCGTCGGCGCCGACGACCCAGACCATCTTGCCCTGCTGGCTGGTCAGCACCGCGCGTTGCGGCACGGTGATGGCGGCGGTGCGCACCGCGCCGTTCAGCTGCACGCGGACGAACTGGCCCGGCAGGATGCCGCCTTGCGGGTTGGCGAAGGTGGCGCGCGAGCGGATGGTGCCGGTGGTGGTGTCCACCAGGCTGTCGGTGAAGTTCAGGTGGCCGGTCTTGCCGTAGACGCTGTTGTCGGCCAGCTTCAGCTGCACTTCGAAACCGCCGCCGTTGGCCAGCTTCAGCTTGCCTTCGCGCTGCATCTTGCGCAGGTTCAGCATGTCGCCGTCGGACATGCTGAAGTTGACGTAGATCGGGTCCAGCTGCGAGATCTTGGTCAGCAGGCTGGCGTCGGCGCTGGTGGCCACCAGGCTGCCCTCGGAGCGGGCTTCCTGGCTGGTGATGCCGGAAATCGGCGCGGTGACGCGGGTGTAGCCCAGATTGATGCGGGCCTGTTCCACCTGCGCCTGGGCGGCGGCGACCTGGGCCTTGGCCGAGTTGTAGGCGGCCACGGCGTCGTCGCGGTCCTTCTGGCTGACGGCGTTTTCCTTGAACAGCGGCATGATGCGCTCGAAATCCTGCTTGGTGCGCGCCTGTTGCGCCTGCTGCACCTGCAGATTGGCCTGGGCCTGATCCAGCGCCGCCTTGAACGGCTCGGGGTCGATCTGGAACAGCAGGTCGCCGGCCTTGACCGGCTTGCCCTCGGTGTAGGAGCGTTTCTGCAGGATGCCGCCGACGCGGGCGCGCACCTCGACTTCGCGGGAGCCGGCCGCCTGGCCGACGAATTCGTACGACACCGGCACATTGGCCGGCTCGACCTTGATCACGGCCACCGGCACGGGCGGCATCGCGCCGCCGGCCTGGGCGTCGGGCTTCTGGCCGCAGGCCGCCAGGCTGGCGGCCACTACGCCCAGCAGCAAGCCGCGCGCGGCGCGCGGCAGGGTTGCAGTTGCTTGCATGGTATCGAGTCCTCGAAAGCAGAATCCGGAAGGAGTGGGATTTGTTTTTGATCAGTAAGGAGAATGGTCTGGATTGTCATATCTCCAATCTTCGGCATTTTACATACATGCGCGTCTGTATGTAAAATGAAGAAATGTCCGGCAATGTAAAAGCTCCGCGATATCGCCGGGCGATAAGCGTTAAAATTCATTAATTAGTACTAGTTCTAGCAAAGTATCCAGATATGGCACGGAAGACACGCGAAGAGGCGGAGCAGACGCGACAGCAACTGCTGGACGCCGCCGAGCGGCTGTTCAGCGAGCATGGAGTGTCGCGCACCACATTGGCGGATATCGCCGCCGCCGCCGGCCTGACCCGCGGCGCGGTGTACTGGCATTTCCAGAACAAGCTGGACCTGTACCGCGCGATGTTGGACCGGGTGTCGGCGCCGTTCGACGACATCCGCGAGCTGCTGCTGCTGGCCGCCGCCGCCGATCCGGCCCGCGCGCTGTGGGACCACAGCCACCGGTTGCTGGGGGTGATCGAGCACAATCCGCAGGTGCGCCGCATCCTGCTGATCCTGTTCATGCGCAGCGAACATGTCGGCGAACTGGCGCCGATACACGAGGAGTGCGTCGCGCACATGCACGAGGCGCGCGGAATGCTGAGCCAGGTGGTGAAGGCCGCCAAGGACAGGGGCCAGACCTACGACTGCATCGATCCGGACGAGGTGGCGGTGGCTTTGCAGTCGCTGCACGACGGCCTGATGAACCGCCTTCTGGTGGAAACGCCCTGTCCGGACGCCACCCATGCCGCCAGCCGGCTGTTGCAATATTTGTATCGCGGCATTTTCCTGCCGCCGGTAATGGAACAACTTACCACTTGCGGCTGAGCCGGCGCTATAATTGCGCTTTTTTCTCAAGCCACTAGCGCGCGATCCATCCGGACGGCGTCGCCTTGGTGGCCACATGGTTTTCATGTCCCACGCAATCGAAATCGAAGCCGTCAGCAAGCGCTACGGCCAGCTGCAGGCGCTGGATAAGGTGAGCTTCTCCGTGGCGCCGGGCGAGTTCTTCGCGCTGCTCGGTCCCAACGGCGCCGGCAAGACCACGCTGATCTCGGCGCTGGCCGGTCTGGCCCGCCCCGACAGCGGCAGCATCCGGGTGATGGGCCGCGACGTGGTGCGCGACTTCCGCGACGCGCGGCGCGCGCTCGGCGTGGTGCCGCAGGAGCTGGTGTTCGACCCCTTCCTGTCGGTGCGCGAGACGCTGCGCTTCCAGTCCGGCTACTTCGGCCTGTCCCGCAACGACGCCTGGATAGACGAATTGCTGTTCAAGCTGGGCCTGGCCGACAAGGCCGACAGCAATATGCGCGCGCTGTCCGGCGGCATGAAGCGGCGGGTGATGGTGGCGCAGGCGCTGGTGCACCGGCCGCCGGTCGTGGTGCTGGACGAACCCACCGCCGGCGTCGACGTCGAGCTGCGTCAGAGCCTGTGGACCTTCGTCCAGGAACTGAACCGCGCCGGCACCACCATCGTGCTGACCACCCACTACCTGGAAGAGGCGGAAGCCTTGTGCGGCCGCATCGCGATGCTGAAGAAGGGCAAGCTGTTGGCGCTGGAGAACAAGGACAAGCTGTTGGCGCACAGCGCGCGCCGCGAAGTGGCGGTCACGCTGTCCGGCCCGCTGCCGGCCAGCCTCGTGCCGCGCAAGCTGCGCGACGACGACGGCCGCGTGATGCTGGAGCTGGCCGACCTGTCCGAACTGGAGAGCGTGCTGGCGACGCTGCGCGAGGCCGGCGTCGAAGTGCGCGAACTGAATGTGGTGGAGGCCGACCTGGAAAGCGTCTTCGTCAAGATGATGAATGGAGGCGCCGCATGATCGGCTTCCTGACCCTGTTCAAGAAGGAACTGGTGCGCTTCTGGAAAGTGGCGTTCCAGACGGTGGCGGCGCCGGTGCTGACCGCGCTGATGTACCAGCTGATCTTCGCCCACGTGCTGTCCAAGCATGTCGAGGCCTATCCCGGCGTCGGCTACACCGCCTTCCTGATTCCCGGCCTGGCGATGATGTCGATGGCGCAGAACGCCTTCGCCAACAGCTCCAGCAGCCTGATCCAGTCCAAGATCACCGGCAATATCGTGTTCCTGCTGCTGCCGCCGCTGACCGCCGCGGAATTCTTCCTGGCCTATCTGCTGGCCTCGGTCGTGCGTGGCCTGGCCGTCGGCGCCGGCGTGCTGCTGGTGACCGGCTGGTTCGGCCTGCCGTTGCCGGCCCAGCCGTTGTGGGCCCTGGTTTTCGCCGTACTCGGCTGCGGCGTGCTGGGCGCGCTGGGCGTGATCGCCGGCATTTGGGCGGAAAAATTCGACCAGCTGGCCGCCTTCCAGAACTTCCTGATCATGCCGCTGACCTTCCTGTCCGGCGTGTTCTATTCCATCCACAGCCTGCCGCCGTTCTGGTACGCCGTTTCGCACGTCAACCCGGTGTTCTACATGATCGACGGCTTCCGCTACGGCTTCTTCGGCCAGGCCGACGTCAATCCCTGGCTGTCGGCCGGCGTGGTGGCCGGCAGCTTCGCGCTGCTGTGCGCGCTGGCGCTGGGGCTGATCCGCTCCGGCTACAAGCTGCGTCACTGAACCTTATTCGCTATTCGCACCGGACAATCAAGATGACTCCAGAGCAAGTCAAACAATATATCGAGGCCGGCCTCGACTGTACCCATCTGCATGTGGAAGGCGACGGCCACCACTTCTACGCCACCGTGGTGTCGGCCGCCTTCGAGGGCAAGCGCCTGATCGACCGCCATCGGATGGTTAAGGAAGTGATCGCCAGCCGTCTGGCCAGCAACGAAATCCACGCGCTCTCCATCGTCAAGGCGGCCACGCCGGACGAGTGGGCCAAACAGCAAGCCTGAAAGCATCACCATGGATAAACTGAAAATCGTAGGCAACGGTCCGCTGAACGGCGAGATCCGCGTTTCCGGCGCCAAGAACGCCGCGCTGCCGATACTGTGCGCCGGCCTGCTGACTGCCGACACCATGCGCTTCACCAATGTGCCGATGCTGCGCGACATCGCCACCACGCAGAAGCTGCTGCAGGGCATGGGCGTGCGGGTGATGACCGACAATGTGCACGAGGTGGAGATCACCGCCTCGCAGCTGGACAGCCTGGTGGCGCCGTACGATCTGGTGAAGACCATGCGCGCGTCCATCCTGGTGCTGGGCCCGACGCTGGCGCGCTTCGGCGAGGCCACGGTGTCGCTGCCCGGCGGCTGCGCGATCGGCAGCCGTCCGGTCGACCAGCACATCAAGGGCCTGGTGGCGATGGGCGCCGAGGTGTCCATCGAGCACGGCTACGTCAAGGCGCGCGCCAAACGCCTGCGCGGCGCCCGCGTGGTGATGGACATGGTGACCGTCGGCGGCAC
The DNA here is from genome assembly GCF_002848345.1 of Chromobacterium sp. ATCC 53434. Taxonomy (NCBI): domain Bacteria; kingdom Pseudomonadati; phylum Pseudomonadota; class Betaproteobacteria; order Neisseriales; family Chromobacteriaceae; genus Chromobacterium; species Chromobacterium sp. ATCC 53434. Next base: position 4,905,424 of record NZ_CP025429.1, read on the forward strand.
CGAGAACCTGCTGATGGCCGCTACGCTGGCCGAAGGCACCACCATTCTGGAAAACGCCGCGCGCGAGCCGGAAGTGACCGATCTGGCCAACTGTCTGGTGGCGATGGGCGCCAAGATCAGCGGCATCGGCAGCGACCGCCTGGTGATCGAGGGCGTGGAAAAACTGCACGGCGCCGAGTATTCGGTGATGCCGGACCGCATCGAGGCCGGCACCTTCCTGGTGGCCGGCGCGATGACGCGCGGCCACATCGTGCTGCGAAACGCCGCGCCGAAGAGCATGGAGGCGGTGCTGGACAAGCTGGCCGAGACCGGCGCGCTGATCGAGTGCGGCGACGACTGGATCTCGCTGGACATGAAGCAGCGCCCGAAGGCCGTCAACTTCCGCACGCTGCCGTACCCGGCGTTCCCGACCGACATGCAGGCGCAGCTGATGACGCTGAACTGCGTGGCCGAGGGCGCCGGCGTGGTGACCGAGACCATCTTCGAAAACCGCTTCATGCACGTGCCGGAACTGAACCGCATGGGCGCCAACATCGAAGTGGAAGGCAATACTGCCATCATCAAGGGCGTGGATAAGCTGTCCGGCGCCACCGTGATGGCCACCGATCTGCGCGCGTCCGCCAGTCTGGTGATCGCCGGCCTGGTGGCCGAGGGCGAAACCATCGTTGACCGCATCTACCACCTGGACCGCGGCTACGAGCACATCGAGAAGAAGCTGGGCGCCGTCGGCGCGCTGATCGAACGCATCGGCTGATCCGGCCTCACGCCAGTCCAGACGCCGCGTCCTTTCGGACGCGGCGTTTTTCATCCGTCCACCGGCTTGCTAGTGTCATTTTTCATCTCGCGGCGGCGGAGAACAGCGGACAATATCGCAATCGGCCCATTCCCCAGGAGAGAGAGCATGCTGTCGGACACCCCCTATCGCATTCTGTCCATAGACGGCGGCGGCCTGCGCGGCATCATCGCCCTGGTGGTGCTGGAGCGGCTGGACCAGGCCGCGCCCGGCTGGCGCGACGGCGTCCACATGCACGCGGGCACGTCGACCGGCGCCTTGATCGCGCTGGGCCTGGCCCGGGGCCTGACGCCCGGCCAGCTGCTCGAGCGCTACCGCGAACAGGGACCCAGGCTGTTTTCCCGCAGCCTGGGATGGCGGCTGAAAACGCTGAACGGCCTGATCGGTCCGCGCTACGACGGCGCGAAGCGGGAGCAGGTCTGTCGGGACGATCTGGGAGAGGAGAGCACGCTGGCCTCGCTGTTGCGCGACGGCGGCCGCCGCGGCCACGTGCTGGTGCCGGCCTTCAATCTGGACGGCGATCCCCGCTTGCCCGAGGGCCTGCGGCGCTGGAAGCCCAAGGTCTACCACAATCTGCCGACGCTGGACGGCAGCGACGACGGCGCGGAGCTGTCCTGGCGGGTGGCGATGCGCAGCTCGGCGGCGCCGACTTACTTCTCCTCTTTCGACGGCTTCGTCGACGGCGGCGTGTTCGCCAACAATCCGGCGATGTGCGCGCTGGGGCAGACGCGCGACGCGAGGCTGCGGACGCCGATTCCGCCGGAATCGGTGGCGATGCTGTCGCTGGGCACCGGCGTCAACGCCATCCATCTGGCCGGCGACGCCGACTGGGGCTATTGGCAATGGGGCCGGGACATCGTCGAATTGCTGATGGACGGCGTCAACGACGTGGCGGACTTTCAGGCGCGGCAGCTGCTGGGGGAGCGGCGCTATCTGCGGGTGTCCACCTTGCTGGATCAGCCGGTCTCGCTGGACGATGTCGGCCAGATGGCGCGGCTGGAGCGGATAGCCGCTCAGATCGACCTGAGCGAGGCGATCGGCTTCGTCGATGGCTGGCGATTCGCCGCGACCGCGTTGCCGGGCGGCGGAGAGGCCGTCGGTCTCGCCTGATCCCTTAGAACCTGTTCGCGATCTTTTTCCAAGCAGCGCAGCCCAGCCTGGCTGCCCTTCGGGGCCGTTTGCCGGCGCATGGCTTTGTCAAACGCCCCTTGCAGTGAACGACACTGGGGCGGGCTGCTTTCCGCACCCTGCATCCGACAAAAAATGGCCGCTGCCGGAAAAAGATCGTGAACAGGTTCTTATTGGCCCGGCCGGGCGGCGGCGTAGGCCGGCGAGCCGCGCACGATGGCGACGGCCTGCCAGATTTTCTGCGCCAGCGCCGGGTCGCGCTGATAAAAGGCGTGCGAGAAGATCAGATAGTATGGTTTGACCGCCAGCGGCGGCTCCAGCTTGTCCAGCCGGCCCTGCAGCGCCGGCTCGGCGGCGATGGCATCGTCGGCGGACCGGCTCTGCAGCGCGGCGCCGTCGACGCGGCCCAGCAAGACCTTGTGCAGGATGACCGATACATTGTGCGAGCTGCTGTCCACCGCCAGGCCGAGTTGCTGTAGCTGGGCGATCACCGAAAACCCGGCCTGGGCGGCGATGCCCTTGCCGGCGCCGACGACGCGGCGGCCATCCCAGCCAAGGCCGCCGTCCTTGACGCGGTACAGGCTGTAACTGTCGGTCAGCATGCGCAGCGCGACGTCGGCCTGGTCGTTCTTCATCGGAAACACGCCCAGTTCCATTCGCTGCGGCGTGAAGCTGATCTTGTACAGGCCATCTATCCGACCCGACTTCACTTCCGACATGCAGCGCACCCATGGCAGCGCTTCGCTTTGTATGACGATGCCGAGGCGCCGCGAAACCATGGCCATCATGATCTGGCTGAGGCCCCGTCCGTTTTCCAGCAGCCACGGATAGGACGGCGCGTCCTCGTGGCAGAGGCGGACGACGCGGGGCTGGGCGGCGGCCTGGCACAGCCACAGGCAGGCGCATAGTCCGGACAGTGCTCGGATCATCGATGGCGGCGTCTGGCAATGAAGTTGTCATCAGTATAGGAGGGACGGAAAAAAAGGCGGCCCAAGGCCGCCTTCGCTTATCGCCGGCGCCGCCGGGCGCGGCTCAGGCCTTTTTGACGAATTCCGATTTCAGGCTCATCGCGCCGATGCCGTCTATCTTGCAATCGATGTCGTGGTCGCCGTCCACCAGGCGGATATTCTTCACCTTGGTGCCAACCTTGACCACCAGCGACGAGCCCTTGACCTTCAGGTCCTTGATCACGGTGACGCTGTCGCCGTCCTGCAGCGTGTTGCCGACGGCGTCGCGCACCACGCGCTGCTCCTCCGCCGGCGCGGCGGCATCGCCCGACCATTCGTGCGCGCACTCCGGGCAGACCAGCATCGCGCCGTCCTGATAGGTGTATTCGGATCCGCATTGCGGGCAGGCGGGCAATTGACTCATGGTGTTTCCTGACGAATTGAAAATGAAAACGGCCGCCTGGCTGCGCTTGGCGCCGGGCGGCGGGGGTATTGTAACCCTACTCGCGCCAGGGCCGCTGGCCCGCGAATGGCTTAAGCGGGATTCGGCGCGCGCGGCAAAAAAATGGCGCGCCTCCCGAGGGAGGCGCGCCTGTCGGTTTGCGCAGCCGCTTTATTGCGCGACCGAAGCGCCGGTTTCCATGCTGGCCGGCGCGGAGGCCGCGGCCTTGCGCTCGGCCGCCGGAGCGGAGCTGTCGCCGCCGGGGCTGCTCATCAGCTCGTCCAGGTTCAGATTGTCGGTCGGCTGGGTCGGGTCCGGCTGGCCCAGCTGTTTGGCGCGGTACTGCATATAGATGTCGCGGGTGTAGCTGTAGCGATCCACCGCGGCGGTATCGAGCAGACTGTCGGCGCCGGTGCCCAGCAGCTTGGCGCGGGTGTTGACGCCGTACAGGCCGTAGAACACGATGGCGCCGTTGCGGTCGTGATGATAGATGGCCTTTTCCGGACCCGGCATCGCCAGCGAGGCGGCGAGGCCGGTACCGTCGCGCACCGTGGACGGGCCGAAGAACGGCACCACGAAGTAGTCGCTGTTCTTCCAGCCCCAGGAGGCCAGCGTGTCGCCCAGCGTGGTCTTGTTGTTCTTCAGGCCGGCCTGGTCGGCGATGTCGATCAGGCCGAACAAGCCGAAGCTGGTGTTCATCGCCACACGCATGAAGTCGTTGGCGGCTTTTTCCGGCTCGGCGCGCATCAGGTTGAAGGCGAAGCTGTAGACATCCTTCAGATTGTCGAAGAAGTTGCCGACGCCGGTGCGCACAGGGGACGGCACCACGGTCTGGTAGCCCTGGGCCAGCGGCTTCAGCACCCACTGGTCGGCCTTGTCGTTGACCTTGAACATCGCGCGGTTGTACGGCTCGTACGGGTCGTAGGCTGTGGTCGGGTTGCTGGCGCAGCCGGCCAGCAGCAGCACGGCCATCGCGGCTAGAAATTTGGCTCGCATATCATTCTCCGGACAGCAGCGGTCCCAGGTCGTACAGGCCGGCCAGCGCGGCCAGCTCCGCCGGCACGCCGGCCAGCGTAAGCCGGTGCCCGGCGGCCCGGGCGGCGCGGCGCGCCGCCAGCAGCAGCGCCAGCGCGGCCGAGTCGGCGGCTTCCACGCCGGACAGGTCCAGCCGCAGCGGGCCTTGCGCGGCCAGCTGGGTCAGCGGGCGCGCCAGCGCCGCGCTGCTGTTCATGTCGATGCGGCCCAGCAGGCTGGCCGCGCCGGGTGCGGTGGTTTTCAGCATCAGCCCTTGCCCTTGGCGGCCGGCGCCGGGGAGGCGTTCTTGTCCTGCAGCAGCTTGATCAGGCCATCGACGCCGTTCTTGCGGATTTCCTCGTTGAAGCTGTTGCGGTACACGGTCACCAGGCTGGCGCCTTCGACGCTGACGTTGTAGATTTTCCAACCCTTGTCGCCCTTGTACAGCACGTAGTCGACCGACACCGGATTGGTGTTGCCCGGCAGGGTGACGCCGGACTTGACGGTGACGTCGCGGCCGTTGGCGCCGGCCACCGGGGTCGGTTGAACGTTCACCTGGGCGGTCTTGAACCGGATCATCGTCGACGAATAGGTGCGCACCAGCAGCGTCTGGAATTGCTGGGTCAGCTCGTTGCGCTGCTCCGGCGTCGCCTGGCGCCAGCCCAGGCCCACCGCCAGCGCGGTCATGCGCGGGAAGTCGAACAGCGGCACGGCGATGGTTTCGGCCTGCTGGCGCACCTGCTTGGTGTTCTTGCCGTTGTCCTGTTTCAGGACGTCCAGCACCTGACGGGAGCCGTCCTTGATCAGATCGACCGGATTATCGCCGGCGGCCAGCGCCTGGGTGGAGGACAGGCCCAGCATCAGGCAGAACAGGGTGAGCAGTTTCTTCATTTCTATGATTCCAATTCACAAGTCGGGCGGCTGCTTGCCGCATGGAGGGTTGGCCCCGTTTGCGACGCTTATTTGCTTGCGTCTTTGCCGGTGAAACCGGTCATGAACTTGCCGATCAGCTGCTCCAGCACCATCGCCGACGAGGTGATGGTGATGGTGCCGCCGGCCGCCAGATTGGTCTCCGAGCCGCCTTGCTGCAGGCCGATGTATTGCTCGCCCAACAGGCCGGAGGTCAGGATGGACGCGCTGACGTCGTCGCTGAGCTGGTACTGCTTGTCGATATTCATCGCGACGCGGGCGCGGTAGGTTTTCGGGTCCAGGCGGATGTCGGCGACGCGGCCGACCAGCACGCCGGCTTCCTTGACCGGCGCCTTCGCCTTCAGGCCGCCGACATTGTCGAAATCGGCGTAGACGACATAGGTCTGCGACGCGCTCTGCGGCGTCAGATTGGCCACTTTCAGCGACAGGAAGGCGACGGCGGCGATGCCCAGGGCGACAAAGATGCCGACCCACAAATCAATGGTAGAGCGTTTCATTCGGTTTTTTCCTAGAACATGAAGGCGGTCAGCACGAAGTCCAGCGCCAGAATCGCCAGCGCCGAGGTGACCACGGTGCGGGTGGTGGCGGCCGACACGCCGGCGGCGGTCGGCGTGGCGTCGTAGCCTTCGAACACGGCGATCAGGGTGACGGCGACGCCGAACACCAGGCTCTTGACGATGCCGTTGATCACGTCGTAGTGCAGATCGACATTGCCCTGCATCTGCGACCAGAAGGTCCCGGCGTCCAGGCCTATCATCACGACGCCGACCAGATAGCCGCCGAACACGCCGACGACGTTGAACAGCGCGGCCAGTATCGGCATCGAGATCACGCCTGCCCAGAAGCGCGGCGCGATGACGCGGGCGATCGGATCGACCGCCATCACGCTCATCGCGTCCAGCTGCTCGGTGGTCTTCATCAGGCCGATCTCGGCGGTCATCGCGCTGCCGGCGCGGCTGGCGAACAGCAGCGCCGCCAGCACCGGACCCAGCTCGCGCAGCAGCGCCAGCGCCACCATCGCGCCCAGCGCGTCGGCCGAGCCGAACTTGACCAGCGTGGTGTAGCCCTGCAGGCCCAGCACCATGCCGACGAACAGGCCGGAGACGACGATGATGATCAGCGACATCACGCCGGCGAAGTACATCTCGCGTATTGTCAGCTGCAGTCTGAGCAGGCTCTGGCCACTGTTGGCCAGGATGGCCAGCAGGAAGCGGCTGGCGAAGCCCAGCCGCCAGACGGCGTTGATGGTGGCGTGGCCGAGGCGGCGTAGCGGCGAGGTGATCAGGTCAAGCATGCGCGCCTCCTTGCAGGCCGAGGTCGTCGGCCAGCGTGGTCGCGGCCGGATAACTGTAATGCACCGGGCCGTCGGCCTCGCCGTTGATGAACTGGCGCACCCACGGCGAGTCGGACTGGCGAACCTCGTCCGGCGAACCCTGGGCGATCACCTGGCCGCCGGCGAGGAAGAGCACGTGGTCGACGATTTCCAGCGATTTGTGCACGTCGTGGGTGACCATCACCGCGGTGGTGCCGAGCGCGTCGTTCAGTTTCTTGATCAGCAGCGCGATCACGCCGAGCGAGATCGGGTCCAGGCCGGTGAACGGCTCGTCGTACAGCATCAGCTGCGGATCGAGCGCGATCGCGCGCGCCAGTGCGACCCGGCGCGCCATGCCGCCGGACAGTTCGGCCGGCATCAGCTGCTGGGTGCCGCGCAGGCCCACCGTCTCGAGCTTCATCGCGACCAGGTCGCGGATCATGTCTTCCGGCAGCCGGGTATGCTCGCGCAAGGGGAAGGCGACGTTGTCGGCGACGTTGAGGTCGGTGAACAGCGCGCCGAACTGGAACAGCATGCCCATGCGGCGGCGGTGCTGGTACAGCTCGGTCTTGCTCATCCGGCCGAGATCCTTGCCGTCTATCAGCACTTGTCCGGACTGGGGACGGATCTGGCCGGAGATCAGCCGCAGCAGGGTGGTCTTGCCGCTGCCGCTGCCGCCCATGACGGCCACCAGCTTGCCTCGCGGCACGCCGAGGGTGAGATTTTTCAGGATGGGTCGATCGCCGTAGGCGAAATCGACGTTCCTGAATTCGATGAAATTGTCTGAGGACACGAACATTCCAAACGGCTTGCAGGGGGATTCCATTGTCGGACTCCGGTGAGACGGCGAAATTTCACCGAGTTCACCGTCGCGGCGGAGCGGAGCCGTGGCTGCGGTGAGGAGGCGCCGCGATGGTCGAGACGGCGGCGCGTTCCGGTCTCGGATAGCTGGATTTTATAGCGTCGGGGATATTCCGCCAAATCTCGCTATGTTACGGCGTGCAAAATGGCCCATTATTTATGATAATGGCATTAAATAACGGTAGGAGTGTTGCCATAATGGCACACCGGCCGCGACGAAGCCCGTCGTCGCGGCCGGCGCGGCGCTTACACGCCGCGCAGCAGTTCGTTGATGCTGGTCTTGCTGCGGGTCTGCGCGTCCACCTTCTTGACGATGACGGCGCAGTACAGGCTGTGGCTGCCGTCCTTGGACGGCAGGTTGCCGGATACCACCACCGAGCCCGGCGGCACGCGGCCGTACATCACGTCGCCGGTTTCGCGGTCGTAGATCTTGGTCGACTGGCCGATGTAGACGCCCATCGAGATCACCGAGCCCTCGCCGACGATCACGCCCTCGACGATTTCCGAGCGCGCGCCGATGAAGCAATTGTCCTCGATGATGGTCGGGTTGGCCTGCAGCGGCTCCAGCACGCCGCCGATGCCGACGCCGCCGGACAGGTGCACGTTCTTGCCGATCTGGGCGCAGGAGCCGACGGTGGCCCAGGTGTCCACCATCGCGCCTTCGTCGACGTAGGCGCCGATATTGACATAGGACGGCATCAGCACGGTGTTCTTGGCGATGAAGCTGCCCTTGCGCGCGACCGCGCCCGGCACCACGCGGAAGCCGGCTTCCTGGAAGCGGGCCGGCGACCAGTCGGCGAACTTGGTGTCCACCTTGTCGAAGTAGCGGTTGACGCCGTCGTCCTGCACCGCGTTGTCGCGGATGCGGAACGACAGCAGCACGGCCTTCTTCACCCACTGGTTGACCACCCAGTCGCCGTCCTGTTTCTCGGCGACGCGCAGGCGGCCGGCGTCCAGCTCGGCGATGACCTGCTCGATCGCGGCCTTCAGTTCCGGCGACACGGTGGCGGGGGTGATTTCGGCGCGGTTCTCGAACGCCTGTTCGATCAGGCTTTGGATCGGATGCATTTGGTTCAGTCCTTTGGCAATGTGAATCGAAGTCGTCATCTAATATTCAGTTCGGTCAGGGCGGTTTGGCGTTGGCGGCAGAATTCTACAATTCTTTCGGCGGCGGCCACGCATTCGGCCGCCTCCGCCACCAGCGCGATGCGGATGTAGCCGCGGCCGGGATTGGCGCCGCCGGCGTCGCGGGCGAGGAAGCTGCCCGGCAGCACCGTCACGTGCCGCGCGGCGAACAACTCGCGGGCGAAGGCCACGTCGTCGCCGTCCGGCACCTTGGCCCACAAGTAGAAGCCGGCGTCCGGCATCGCGACGTCCAGCACCGGCGACAGCAGCGGCAGCACTGCGGCGAATTTGGCGGCGTAGGCGGCCCGGTTGGCCTCGACATGGGCCTCGTCGGCCCAGGCGGCCTGGCTCGCCGCCTGCACCGTCAGGCTCATCGCGCTGCCGTGGTAGGTGCGGTACAGCAGGAAGTCCTTCAGCACCGCGGCGTCGCCGGCGACGAAGCCGGAGCGCATGCCGGGCACATTGGAGCGCTTGGACAGGCTGGTCAGCATCACTAGCCGGTCGAGGCCCCGGCCGAGCGCGCGGGCGGCGGACAGGCCGCCCAGCGGCGGCGCGTCGAAATAGATTTCGGAATAGCATTCGTCGCTGGCGATGACGAAGCCGTGGCGGTCCGACAGCGCGAACAGTTTCTCCCAGTCCGCCAGACCCATCACCGAGCCGGTCGGGTTGCCCGGGCTGCAGACGATGACCAGTTGCGCGCGGCGCCAGACTTCATCGGGCACCGCGTCCCAGTCCGGCTGGAAGCCGCGGCCGGCTTCGCAGTTGACGTAGTGGGGCTCGGCGCCGGCCAGCAGTGCCGCGCCCTCGTAAATCTGGTAAAAGGGATTCGGGGACACCACCACCGGGCGCTCGGCGGCGTCGGGGTCGATCAGGCACTGCGTCAGCGAGAACAGCGCCTCGCGGCTGCCGTTGACCGGCAGCACCTCGCGTTCCGGATCCAGCGGCACGCCGTAGCGGCGCTCGGCCCAGTCGGCGCAGGCGCGGCGCAATGCCAGCGTGCCCTGCGTCGCCGGATAGCCGGACAGGCCGGCGAGATTGTCGCACAGCGCCTGCTTCACCCGCTCCGGCGCCGGATGCTTGGGTTCGCCCATCGCCAGGCTGATGTGGGGCAGCGCGGCCGGCGGCGCGGCGTCGGCCAGCAGGGCGGCCAGGCGCTGGAACGGATACGGGTGCAACTGGGTCAGGCGCGGATTCAACGCGGCGTCTCCATTGATCAATCACAATCGACCATCTTAAAACAGCCATGGCACCTGTAAAACAAAAAATCGTCGCCACCTCCGGCATCCTGACCACCGCGCTGGTGTGGGGGCTGATGTGGTACCCGTTCCGCAGCCTCAACAGCCAGGGCGTCAGCGTGGCGATGGCCTCGCTGGCCACCTATCTGGTCACCATCGCGGTGGGGCTGGCGGTGTTCTTCAATCTGTATCGCCGCCAGTTCCGTTTCGAGCCGGTGCTGTTGCTGCTGACGCTGGTGTTCGGCTGGTGCAATTTCAGTTACACGCTGGCGGTGGCCGAAGGGCAGGTGATGCGGGTGCTGCTGCTGTTCTATCTGTCGCCGCTGTGGACGGTGCTGCTGTCGCGGCTGCTGTTGCACGAGCGGCTGACCCGCAGCGGCTGGCTGGTGGTGGGGCTGTCGCTGCTGGGCTGCTTCGTCTTCATCTACCGGCCGGGACTGTTCAGCGGCGGCCTGCCGCTGACGCACCGCTACGAATGGCTGGCGCTGTCCGGCGGCATGGCCTTCGCCTTCGGCAATGTGATCAGCCGCCGGGCGCACGCGATTCCGGTGCCGGTGAAGTCGGCGTCGATCTGGTTCGGCGTCGCCTTGATCGGCGCGTTCAGCCTGTTCCAGAGCGGCGAATTGCACAAGATGCTGACCATCCCGGCCGACAGCTGGCTGGTGCTGGCCATCCTCGGCGTGGTGCTGTTGTGCACCAGCGTGGTGTCGCAGCACGGCTTGTCCATCCTGCCGGCGACGCAGGCGATGACGCTGATGCTGATGGAGCTGGTGTTCGCCGCGATTTCCGCCTATCTGCTGGCCGGCGAGGCGATGACGGCGCAGGAATGCCTGGGCGGTGCCTTGATCGCCGGCGCCAGCCTGCTGTCCGGCCAGATGACGCAGCCGGCGCAGCCGAAGCCGCAACCGATACCGTAAAGATTCAGGAAGCAAGATGCAGATCAGACCGATGCAGCCGCAGGATTTCGCGGCATTCTGGCCGGTGTTCCGCGCGGTGGTGTCCGCCCGCGAGACCTATGCCTTCGACCCGGACATGGACGAGCAGGCGGCGTACAGGCTGTGGTGCGAGGCGCCATTGGAAACCTGGCTGGCCGAGGACGGCGGCGAGCTGCTGGGCAGTTATTTCCTCAAGGCCAACGCCGCCGGACCCGGCGGCCACGTCGGCAATTGCGGCTATATGGTGGCCGAGGCGGCGCGCGGCCGCGGCGTGGCCCGCGCGTTGTGCGAGCACTCGCAGCTTCGGGCGCGAGAGCGCGGCTTCCTGGCCTTGCAGTTCAACAGCGTGGTGGCCACCAACGAGGCGGCGGTGGCGCTGTGGCGGAAACTGGGCTTCGACGTCGTCGGCCGGCTGCCGCGCGCCTACAGCCACGCGGTCCACGGACTGGTGGACTGCCTGGTGATGTACAAATGGCTGGGCGAGGCGGACACGCCGGCGATGCCGGAGCCGGTCAAGCTGATAGGCCGCAAGAATATCGAGGCGACGGTGTCGCGGCGGCGCAGGCGGGACTGAAGGGCAAGGCCCGCCCCGCGGCGGCGGGGCGGGAGAGGACGGCTTACAGGCTGTTCAGATACTGTTGCAGCGCCTTGATATTGCTGTCGTAGGCGGACGGGGTGCCGAGCTCCACGCCGCCGCTGCGCACATAGTAGGCGAACGGCACGCCGCGGGTGGCGAAGAAGGGCAGGAAATCGTCCGGCTGCAAGGTGCTGCCGTTCAGCCCTATCGCCCAGTTATTGGCCTTGTAGCGGTTCAGCTGCTCGATCGCGCCGTGGACGGCGATGCCCTCCGAGCTGCGGATCAGCGCGATGTAGTGGTTCAGCGTGTCGATGTCGGCTTGGTAGGCCGACGGCTCGCCGACGCTGACGCCCTGGGCGCGGACGTAGTAGGAGAACGGCAGCTGGCGCTCGTTGAAGAAGGCCAGGAAGCCGTCGGGCGCCAGATCGTCGCCGTTCAGGCCTATCGCCCAGTTTTTCGACTGGTAGTCCTTCAGCTGCTTGATGGTGCCGTTGACGGCCTCGATCTCTTGCTTGGCCGGAACATTCACTGCGGTGCTGTGTGCCATGTCGGGACTCCTGCTGTGGGTTGGTCAACAGCAGAAGGCGAGAGGGGGGAGCGGCGTGTCCATCGCGGGTCTCCGTTGCCGCCGGGAGGCGGGAATGAGACTAGCCTATCGCTGGCCGCCGAAGACCGGTACTGGGCGATGGTACGGCGGCCGATTGGCTGGAAATGGCCTATAAATGCAGGTATATCGCGACGTTTCTCTGCAAGATTTCGAATTTATAAATCCGATTCCGCGATAAGGCCCGGCCGCCGCTCAATAATGCGGCGGGATGTCGTCGCGCGGCGAGCCGCCGGGGCCGTCGTCCGGTTGCGCGCTTCTGAACTGCTGGTACAGCAGGCGGATCTGCTGTTGCAGCAGGTCGATCTCCCTTTGCTGGCGCGCGACGGTGTCGTTCAGCGCGTCCAGCAGTTCGTCCTGGAAGGCGAGGCGCACTTCCAGCGCCTCGACGCGGTTTTCGGTATCGGTATTCATGCCGGCCATTCTACAACACCATCGCCGCGATCCAGCCGGCCGTCATCAGCGGCAGATTGAAATGCAGGAAGGTCGGGATCACCGTGTCGCGCAGGTGGTCGTGCTGGCCGTCCAGGTTCAGGCCTGAGGTCGGGCCCATCGTCGAGTCCGACGCCGGCGAGCCGGCGTCGCCCAGGGCGCCCGCGGTGCCGATGATGGAGACGGTGGCCAGCGGCGAGAAGCCCAGGTGCGCGCACAGCGGCACGTAGATGGCGGTGAGGATGGGCACGGTGGAGAACGACGAGCCTATGCCCAGCGTCACCGTCATGCCTATGGCCAGCATCGCCAGCGCCGCCAGCGGTTTCTGGCCGTCGAACATCGCCGCGCCGGCCTTGACCAGCGGCGCGATCTCGCCGGTGGCGCGCAGCACCTCGGCGAAGCCCTGGGCGGTGATCATCGTGAAGCCCACCATCGCCATCATCTTCATGCCCTCGTTGAACACGCCGTCTGCGTCCTTCCACTTCACCACGCCGGCGGCGAGGAAGAGCAGGAAGCCGGACAGCGCGCCCATGATCATCGAGTCGGTGTACAGCTGCACCGAAAACGCGGCGACGATGGCGGCGAAGGCGGTGGCCAGCGATTTGCGGCTGACGCGGGCGCGGGTGCGCTCGGCGTTTTCGATCTTGCCCAGCGAATAGCGGCGCGGCTTGCGATAACTGACGAACACCGCCGACAGCAGGCCGACCACCATGCCCAGCGCCGGGATCGCCATCGCGCGCATCACATTGATGCCCGAGATGTCCATGCCGGCCTTGGCGGCGTTGCCGAGCAGGATCTGCTTCAGATAGATGTCGCCGAAACCGACCGGGAACACCATATACGGCGTCACCAGGCCGAAGGTGATCACGCAGGCCACCAGCCGGCGGTCCAGCTGCAGCCGCGCCATCACGTAGAGCAGCGGCGGGATCAGCATCGGGATGAAGGCGATGTGTATCGGCACCAGGTTCTGGCTGGCGACGCTGACGCAGCCCAGCAGCACGATCAGCGTCCATTTCAGCTTGCGGTGGGCGCTGGCGTGTTCCAGCTTCTGCACCGCCAGATCGGCCATCGCGTGCGGCAGGCCGGATTTGGCGATGGCGACGGCGAAGGCGCCCAACAGGGCGTAGGACAGCGCGACCGAGGCGCCGCCGGTGATGCCCTGATTGAAGGCGGCGAGGGTGGCGGGCAGCGACAGGCCGCCGGCGAGGCCGCCAACCAGGGCGCCGATCAGCAGGCTGATGACGACATGGGTGCGCAGCAGGGTCAGGGTGAGCATGGCGCCCACGGCTAGTACAACGGCATTCATTTGTATAGACAAATCAGTTACTTATGCGCGCTAGCGCGGGCCGGGCAGGGTAGCCGTTTTTGCCGTCGCTGTCGAGGATGGGCGACAATACCGCCGTTTTTATATCAAAAAGAAATAGCAATAAAATTTCATATTCCTATGGGAAATTAAGAGCAGCCTTTACAGTCAAGTCATCAGCTGAATCCGCGCGACACGCAAGGAGGCAAGATGGAAGCGCTGCTGGTAGGGGCCGACAGCCTGGGCAATATCCCGGAAGTCCTGCGACAGTACGACATCCGCATCGCCCGCCACATCTGCGGCCGCAATGTCGCGCATCAGCGCCGGGTGCCGCTGCCCGGCCGGCCGGACCTGTTGATCCTGCTGACCGATTTCCTCGGCCACAACGTGATGCGGCATTACCGCGACCGCGCCGCCGCGCTGGGCATCCCGGTGCTGGCCTGCCGCCGTTCCGCCACCGCCGTCGAGCAACGCCTGCTTCACCACGGCTGGAGGCCGCTGTCATGATCTTTTCCGGCAATGAAAACTGGCTGGCCTGGCTGTTGGGCCGCACCGCGCTGCAGGCGCCGCCGCGGATCGACTGGCTGCGCGTCCGCCGCGCCGCGAAGCCGCCGGTGGCCTGAGTCCCGCGCTTCTGCGAAACTCCGCCTCGTCGACCGCGTCCAAGCGGTCTGTCCGGCTTGCGCCGGCGTTTGGTGATCCGACAGGGGGAGTCTTGATGTTTTCCGTTGAATTCAAGGTGCGCGACTACGAGTGCGACATGCAGGGCATCGTCAACAACGGCGTGTATTTCAATTATCTGGAACATGCCCGGCACGAGTTCCTGCTGGCGAAAGGCATAGATTTCGCCGAGCTGGCGCGCGACAAGATCCACCTGGTGGTGGTGCGCTCCGAGATGGACTACAAGGCCTCGCTGACCAGCGGCGACCAGTTCGTCGTCACCGTCGCCTTCGAGCCGGTGTCGCGCGCGCGCTTCGGTTTCCGCCAGATGGTGATACGCCAGTCCGACGGCAAGGTGGCGCTGGAGGGGCTGGTGATAGGCACCGCCCTGAACGAGCGCGGCCGCCCGTCGATACCGGAAGGTTTCGTGGACAGGCTGACCGCCTGAGTCTGCCGTCGCGTCTATTCCGTCAGCGTTTCCGGCCGGATGCCCCACTGCTCGCGCAGGAAGGTTTGCCCGGCCGGCGTGAGGCGCAGCGCGCGGCCATCCCGCCGCCGCTCCACCCAGTTCCGTTGCAGGAATTCCCGGCACAGCGCCGCGCCGAGCGCGCCGGCCAGGTGCGGCCGCCGTTCGCTCCAGTCTAGACAAGCCCGCGCCAGCGGCCGCTTGCCGCCGGTCGGCGCCTCAACCGCCAGCGTCGCGGCGAACCAGTCGCGGCCCGCTTCCGTCACCGCGAATTGTCTTTCCTCGTCCAGCAATAGCAGACCGTCCGCCAGCATCGCGTCGGCGATGGCGATGCCCAGCCTGCCCGCCAGATGGTCGTAGCAGGTGCGCGCCAGCCGCAATTCCGGCGCCACCCGGCTGGCCGCGCGCGGCCGGGCCAGATCGTGGCCGTGGGCCGCCGCGCTCAGCGCTTCCAGCGCCTGGGCGATCGCGGCGTTGGCCAGCAGGTAGTAGCGGTGGCGGCCATGCCGCTCCACCTTGACCGCGCCGCCTTGCAGCAGCTTGGCCAGATGGTTGCTGGCGGCCTGCGCGCTGAGGCCGGCGTGCTGAGCCAGCTCGCTGGCCGGATAGCTGCGGCCGTCCAGCATCAACAGCAGCATCAGGGCGCGGCCGGGGTCGGCCAGCAGGCTGGCCAGGCGGCTGATGTCGGGAAGATGGGCGGCGGTCATGGTTCACTCCAGCGTGAAACATAGTGGCGGATGCCTGGCTACGATACGGTTATCCGAACGACATGCCAAGGAGTTTCGCCATGAGGGCCTTGCTGGATTATCTGAACACTTGCTGCCTGAGCGAGTCGCAGCTGCTGTTCCGCTGCGGCCTGACGCCCGAGCGGCTGGAGGCGCTGCAGCGGGAGGGGCGCGCGCCGCTGCCTTCCTATCGATTGCGCTGCGCCGGCGCCGTCACGTCCTTTTTCGGTGAGCACGCGCTGGAAGGCGAGCTCGCCTGGTATCCGCAGGCGATGGCCGAGTGGCTGATCGCGGCCGAACATGCCGACGCGGCGGCGCTGCGCGCGCATTTCGAGCGGCGCTACCGGGCGGAGCTGGCGCGTCTGACGGAACAGGGGCTGGCCGTGGAGCCGGCAGGCGGTCTGGACGAGGAATGGGCGCATTTCCTGGCCGGCACTTACGGCGTCTGCACCCGTCACGGCCGGGTCGAGCAGATCGCAGCCAAGGGCGCGATGGTGGCCCTGATAGACCGGCTGACGGAACGCCAGGCCCGCGTTTCGCTGCCGGCGCCGGAGTTGGCCCTGCTGCGCCGGGCGGTCGATCTGCTGGACGAGGTGGAGGCATGGTTCGCGCCGCACGAGCGCGCGGCCAGTTCCCGCGCGCGCTGCGTCGACGGCGTGCGGCGGCGATATCTGGGAGGCGGGGCGTGAGCGCCTGGCCGGAGCACGCGCTGGCCGCCGCCGGCCATCGCGATCCCTATCCTTATTACCGGGCGTTGGCGCGGGACGGCTGGCGTCGCGACGAGAAGCTGGGGCTGTGGCTGGCCGCTTCGCGCCAGGCGGTGAGCGCGGTGCTGGGCAGCCCCGTCTGCCGGGTGCGGCCGGCGCGGGAGCCGGCGCCGGCGGCCATCGCCGCATCGCCGTTGGGCGAGGTTTTCGGCCGCTGGCCGCGGATGAGCGACGGCGAGGCGCACGCCCGCCTGCGGGCGGCGGTGGCGGCGAGTCTGGCGGCCTTGTCTTTGGACGAGGCGGGGGAGACGGCGCGGCGGCTGGCGCGGACTTTCCTGGCGGCCGGCCCGGTAGACGGCCACCGGCTGGACGGCCTGGTCGATTTTCTGCCGGTCGCCGCGCTGGCTTCGTTGCTGAGCTGGCCGGAAGCGGCGCTGGCGGACGCGGCCGAAGGGATCGCGCGGGTGTGCCGGGCCCTGGCGGCCGACGCCGACGATGCGGCGCGGGAGCGAGGCGTGGACGCCTGCCAGGCATTGATGGCGGCGCTGACCGGCTTGCCGGCGACCGGCTGGCTCGGGCGCTGGCGCGCCGAGTTCGCCGGTCTGGACGACGCCAGCCTGCACGCCAATCTGCTCGGCATCCTGTTTCAGGGCCGAGACGCCGGCGCCGGGCTGCTGTCGGCCGGCATCGCCTGGCGTTGCCGGGGCGAGTGGAACCATGGCTATCCCGCCGAGTGGCGCGCGCGGCTGCGGCAAGACCCGGTGCTGCACCACACCCGGCGCTTTGTCGAAGAGGACACGGTGCTGGCCGGCCAGGTTTTGCGGGCCGGCGATCAAGTGCTGGTCCTGCTGGCCGCCGCCTCGCACGACCCGGCTGGGCCGGACGAGGCGATGGACTTCGGCCGCGGCCGGCATGCCTGCCCGGGCGAGGCGCTGGCCCTGGCCATCGCCGGCGGCGCCTTGAGCGTATTGGAGGAGTGCCGTCCGGATTGGCGGGCGCTGGGCGGCGGCATCGCCTTCCGCGGCCCGCCCAATGTCAGAATGCGCCGCTTCGGCGCCGGAGAATGAATATGATCGCGGTGATTTTCGAGGTGACGCTGGCCGATGGCGGTCGCGAGGCTTATCTGCAATGGGCGGCCAGGCTGGCGGACGAGTTGCCGAAGATCGACGGCTTCGTGTCGATAGCGCGTTTCCAGAGCCTGGCGCGGCCGGACGCCTTGCTGTCGCTGTCGTTCTGGCGCGACGAGGCGGCGGTGGCGGCCTGGCGCAATCTGGAGTCGCACCGGATGGCGCAGCAGGCCGGGAGGGGAGGGCTGTTCGCCGACTATCGGCTGCGGGTGGCGGAGGTCTTGCGCGACTACGGCATGGGCGAGCGGGAACAGGCGCCGGACGACAGCCGCGAGGCGCACTCAGCCTGAGAGCAGGGCCTTGATCACATAGAGGTCGAAGCGGGTGGACTTGCCGTCCAGCACCGCCGAAGGCTTCACGCCGGCGATGGCCGCGCCCAGGCGCGGCCGTTTCACCACCACCCGCACCCTGGCGGCGGCGATCGCGGCGGCCAGCAGCTCGGCGCTGTCCATATCGTCGCCTATCACATGCTGGAAGGCCTGCATGTCTTTCTTGGCGGCGGCGGATTTCTTGTCGGTGTCGGGGAACATCGGGTCGACGAAGACCACGTCGGGGCGCTGCTCGTCGGCGAGGCCGGCCAGCCACTCGCGCGAGTTGGCGTGCACCAGCGTCATCCGCGCGGCGATGTCGCGGGTGGCTTCGTCGCGCTCCGCCCGCTCCAGCGCGTCGGCCAGCAGCGCCGCCGCCACCGGCGAGCGTTCCACCATCGTTACCCGGCAGCCCAGTGTGGCCAGCACGAAACTGTCGCGGCCCAGGCCGGCGGTGGCGTCGACCACGTGCGGCAGATCCTTCGCGCCCTTCAATCCCACCGCCTTGGCCACCGGCTGGCCTCGGCCGCCGCCCTGTTCGCGACGGTGGCGCGCGGCGCCCTCGACGAATTCGGCGTAGACCGCGCCGTGTTTGCCGGTGGTCAGCAGCGCCAGCCGCTCGCCGTTCAGCTCCAGCCAGTAGCCGTTCGTCGGCTGCTGCCGGATCAGCGGCAGGGCGAAGCGTTCGCTCAGGCGGCGGGCGGTATCGAGGCGGGCGGGTTCGGCGCAGTAAAGCGGAGTGGCGGTCATGGGCGGTCCTTGCAAGCTGTTGCGCACGATACGGGATGCGCCGCCGCGCCGCAAGCCGGCGCCGTCTTCGGCAGCGATTACGTAGTTTTATCTAAAAACCATTTACCTATGTGACATGTTCTTATGCCGCTGATTAGTCTATCCATTTAATTGGATCGTCTTCGTGATGTCGCTGTCGGCAGCGGCCGGAGGCTGGCGGGAGAGCAGCATGAAGTGGTGGAAATCGACGGGCCGGAAAACGGCCGGGCAGGCCGCGCGTCCGGCCGGACGTTTGTTGTTGCAGGCGCTGGAACCGCGGATGATGTTCGACGGCGCGGTGGCCGCCTCCGCCGTTCATGCGGAACAGCATGTCGGCGTGATGCATCACGTCGCGGACGCCGTCGCGCAGCAGCGGCATGGCGAGGCCAGTCCCGCCGCCGCCAACGCGGGCAATGCGGCCAACGCCGCCGCCCACCTTCCGCCGGCCATGGTCAGCGACGCGCTGCGGGCGATCGCGCCGCGCATCGGCGCGACCGCCGCGCCGCAGGTGGTCTTCGTCGAATCCAACGTCGTCAATTACCAGAGCCTGATCTCCCAGCTACCGGCCAACTACCAGGTGGTGATTCTGGACAGCAGCAAGGATGGCCTGGCGCAGATCGCGCAGTGGGCGCAAACCCATAGCGGCTACGACGCCATCCACATCATCTCGCACGGCCAGGAAAACGATCTGCAGCTGGGCACCACCCAGCTGACCACCGCGAACGTCGCCAGCTATCAGGCCGAACTGGCGACGATAGGCCAGGCGCTGCGTCCCGGCGGAGACATCCTGCTGTATGGCTGCGACGTGGCCGAGGGCAGCGACGGCGCCGCGCTGGTCAACGCCATCGCGCGGGAAAGCGGCCGGGTGACCGCCGGCTCCACCGACGCCACCGGCGCCGCCAGCCTGGGTGGCGACTGGACGCTGGAGTACGCCACCGGCAAGCTGCACGCGGCGACGCTGGATCTGCCGGGCTATGTCGGCCTGCTGACGCAGCCGACCAGCGGCACCACCACCTTCGACAACCTGGACGGCGCGGTCTACAACCCGTCTGGCAGCACGGACACGGCAACCAACCTGAACGGTTGGAATTTCGTCATGCAGCTGGGCCAGACCAATAACGGCAACCAGTCCATCATCGTCGAGAAGCCCAGCACCGCGGAAACCGTCGACGGCTATTCCGACGGCACCATCCCCATCACCTATCTGAGCGTCAAGCCGAACGACGGCAGCCTGTTCACGCTCAATTCCATCGGCGTGGTGCTCAACGGCTACGACTCCGGCACCACCGGCGGCAGCGTCCAGCTGGTCGGCTATCTGAACGGTTCGGCGGTGTCCGGCGCGGTATTGAGCCAGAGCGTCGGCGATGTGTTGCAGGGCGGCGGCACGCTGGTGACCTTCAATGTCTCCGGCAACAGCGCCTTCCAGGGCATAGACTCGTTCCGGCTGTTGGCGGCCTCCGGCCACAACATCACCGGCATGATAGGGGCGGGCAGCATCAATGCCACCAACTTCCATTTCCCGGGACCGACGCTGACCGCCAGCGGCGGCAGCAGCGCCTACAGCTCCGGCAACGGCAACGCGGTGGCGGTGGACAGCGGCATCACGCTCAGCGACACCGCGGCCTCGACGCAGACCAGCGCGACGGTGTCCATCACCGGCAACTTCCACAGCAGCGAGGACGCGCTGGCGTTCAGCAACACCAACTCCACCACCTACGGCAACATCGTCGCCAGCTACAACAGCGGCACCGGGGTGCTGACGCTGAGCTCCAGCGGCTCCACCGCCACCAACGCCCAGTGGCAGTCGGCGCTGGAGGCGGTGACCTATCGGGACACTTCGCTGTCGCCCAACACCAGTACCCGCACCCTCAGCTTCGCCATCACCGACGCCAGCAGCAACACCAGCTCGACGGTCACCAAGACCGTCACCGTGGCCGCCGACGCGGCGCCGGTGATCGGCAACCTCAACGGCGACAGCAACACCTATTACGCCGGCAGCGGCGCGGTGAGCCTGGACACCGGCACCGCCGCCACCGTCAGCGACAGCGATACTTCGAATTTCAACGGCGGCAACCTGACGGTGCACATCTCCGCCAACGGCCATAGCGGCGAGGACGTGCTCGGCATCAGCACCGCCGGCACCGTCACGCTCAGCAACGGCACCAATTCCGGCAGCACGGTGTCGGTGGGCGGCGTGGCGGTCGGCACCATAGACAGCAGCGGGGTGGGCAGCGGCGGCCAGGACCTGATCGTCGATTTCAACAGCAACGCCACCGCCTCCAGGGTGGGCACGCTGGTCAACGCGCTGACTTTCAACGACACCGCCGGCACGCCCAACACCGCCACCCGCACCGTGCAGGTGACGGTCAACGACGGCCGCGGCGGCACCAGCAGCGCCGCCAGCGTGACGATGGCGATCAGCAACGCGGCGCTGCTGACCGCCAGCAGCGGCAGCGCGGCCTTCACCGCCGGCGACAACGCCACGTCGACGCCGGTGGCGGTGGACGGCGGCATCGCCATCGTCGACAACGCCAGCAGCACGCTGGCCAGCGGCACGGTGTCCATCACCGGCAACTTCCACAGCGGCGAAGACGTGCTGGCCTTCAGCAACACCAACGCCACCACCTACGGCAACATCGTCGCCAGCTACAACAGCGGCACCGGGGTGCTGACGCTGACGTCCAGCGGCGGGACGGCCACCATCGCGCAATGGCAGGCGGCGCTGCGGGCGGTGACCTACACCGACAGCGCGGTGACGCCGAACAGCTCCACCCGCACCGTCAGCTTCCAGGTGGCGGACGGCAGCAGCAACACCAGCAGCGCGGCGACGCGGACGGTGACGGTGGCCGACACCGATCAGACGCCGATCGCCACCGCCAGCAGCGGCAGCGCGGCCTTCACCGCCGGCGACAACGCCACGTCGACGCCGGTGGCGGTGGACGGCGGCATCACCGTGTCCGACCTCGACAACACCACGCTGGCCAGCGGCACGGTATCCATCACCGGCAATTTCCACAGCGGCGAGGACGTGCTGGCCTTCAGCAACACCAGCGTGTCCACCTACGGCAATATCGTCGCCAGCTACAACAGCGGCACCGGCGTGCTGACGCTGACGTCCAGCGGCGGGACCGCCACTGTCGCGCAATGGCAGGCGGCGATGCGGGCGGTGACTTACACCGACAGCGCGGTGACGCCGAACAGCGCCACCCGCACCATCAGCTTCGTCGTCAACGACGGCACCAAGAACAGCGCGGCGGCGACGCGGACGGTGACGGTGGCCGCCACCGATCAGACGCCTGTCGCCACCGCCAGCGGCGGCAGCGCGGCCTTCACCGCCGGCAACAACACGACGTCGACGCCGGTGGCGGTGGACGGCGGCATCACCGTGTCCGACCTCGACAACGCGACGCTGGCGTCGGCGACGGTATCGATCACCGGCAACTTCCAAAGCGGCGAGGACGTGCTGGCCTTCAGCAACACCAACGCCACCACCTACGGCAATATCGTCGCCAGCTACAACAGCGGCACCGGGGTGCTGACGCTGACGTCCAGCGGCGCGACGGCCACGCTGGCGCAATGGCAGGCGGCCTTGCGCGCAACGACTTACACCGACAGCGCGATCACGCCGAATAACGCGACCCGCACCATCAGCTTCGTCGTCAACGACGGCACCAAGAACAGCGCGGCGGCGACGCGGACGGTGACGGTGACCGACACCGACCAGACGCCCGTCGCCACCGTGTCCGGCGCCAACGGCAGCTATGTCTTGAGCGGCACGCCGACGCCGGTGGCGGTGGATTCCGGCATCACCGTGTCCGACCGCGACAACGCGACGCTGGCCTCGGCGACGGTGTCCATCACCGGCAATTTCCATAGCGGCGAGGACGTGCTGGCCTTCAGCAACACCAGTTCCAGCAGCTTCGGCAACATCGTCGCCAGCTACAACAGCGGCACCGGGGTGCTGACGCTGACGTCCAGCGGCGCGACGGCCACCGTCGCGCAATGGCAGGCCGCCTTGCAGGCGGTGACGTATAACGACACGGCCGGTTCGCCGAATACCGCCACCCGCGTCATCAGCTTCGTCGTCAACGACGGCACGGTGAACAGTTCCGCCGTCACCCGCAACATCGCCATCCAGCTGCCGACGCCGACGGTGGCCGGCCTGACGGCGGGCACCGACACCGGCAGCAGCAGCTCGGACGGCATCACCGGCGACAACACGCCGACGGTGACCGGCACCGCCATCGCCAGCAGCACCGTCACGGTCTATGTGGACGGCGTCAGCGTCGGCACCACCACCGCCGACGGCAGCGGCGCGTGGAGCTACAACTTCGTCTCCAGCCTGGTCGACGGCAGCCACGCGATCACCGCGATGGCGAGCAGCGGCGGCGTCAACAGCGGCGTGTCCTCCGGCTACACCGTCGTCATCGACACCTCGGCGCCGGCGGCGCCGACCGGCGTCGCGCTGACTTCGGCGACCGACACCGGCTCCAGCCACAGCGACGGCGTCACCGGCGACAACACGCCGACGGTGCAGGGCACGGCCGAGGCGAACAGCACGGTGACGGTCTACATCGACGGCACGGCGGTCGGCACGACCACCGCCGACGGCAGCGGCGCGTGGAGCTACAACATCGTCGGCAGCCTGGCCGACGGCAGCCACAGCATACGGGCGACGGCGACCGACGCCGCCGGCAACGTCGGCAGCCAGTCGACGGTGTACAACATCACCGTGGACACCGCGGCGCCGTCGGCGCCGGCCGGCGTGACGCTGAGCGCGGCCAGCGACACCGGCACCAGCCACAGCGACGGCGTCACCGACAACAACCAGCCGACGGTGCAAGGCACGGCCGAGGCGAACAGCACGGTGACGGTCTACATCGACGGCGCGGCGGTCGGCACCGCCACCGCCGACGGCAGCGGCGCCTGGAGCTACAACCTGGCGAGCCCGCTGGCCGACGGCAGCCACAGCATACGGGCGACGGCGACCGACGCCGCCGGCAACGCCAGCGGCCAGTCGACCGCGTACGGCATCGTCATCGACACGACGGCGCCGGCGGCGCCGACCGGCCTGGCGCTGAGCGCGGCCAGCGACACCGGGTCCAGCCACAGCGACGGCATCACCGACAACAACCAGCCGACGGTGCAGGGCTCGGCCGAGGCGGGCAGCACGGTGACCGTCTACGTCGACGGCGCGGCGGTCGGCACCGCCACCGCCAACGGCAGCGGCGCCTGGAGTTACAACCTGACGAGTCCGCTGGCCGACGGCAACCACAGCATACGGGCGACGGCGACCGACGCCGCCGGCAATATCAGCGGCCAGTCGGGCGGCTACAACATCACCATCGCCACCGCGGCGCCGGCGGCGCCGACCGGGCTGGCGCTGAGCGCGGCGACCGACACCGGCGCCAGCCACAGCGACGGCGTCACCGACAACAACAAGCCGACGGTCACCGGCAGCGCCGCGGCCGGCAGCACGGTGACGGTCTATGTCGACGGCGCGGCGGCCGGCACGGCGACAGCCGACGGCAGCGGCGCGTGGAGCTACAGCCTGGCGAGCCCGCTGGCCGACGGCAACCACAGCATACGGGCGACGGCGACCGACGTGGCCGGCAATATCGGCGGCCAGTCGGCCGGCTACAACATCACCGTCGACACCGCGGCGCCTCAGGTGCAGAGCTTTGCCGCCAACGGCCCGTTGAACACCTCGGCCGGCACCCTCAGCTACCAGCTGGTGTTCAGCAAGCCGGTGGCCTCGCTGAGCACCGCCGACCTGAGCCTGGCCGCCACAGGCGGCGCCCAGGGCGCGATCGCCGGCGTTACCCGGCTGAGCGCCACCACCTATGCGATCCAGCTGGCCGGCGTCGGCGGCGGCGGCAGCCTGACGCTGTCGATCAATAGCGGAGCCGTCAGCGACATCGCCGGCAATGCGCTGAGCGGCAACGTCGCCGCGCCGGCCTACCCGCTGTCGGCGACGACGACCGTGGCGCCGGTCAACAATGTGCCGCCCCCGGCGCCTGCGGCGGCGCCGTCGCCCGCCGCCGCCGTCGCTCAGCTGCCGCCGATCGCGCCCAATATCGTGCTGGCGGCGGTCAGCGGCAATCCGGTCAGCCTGACCGGCAACGGCGGCGGCGCCAATCCGCTCTCCGGCAATCCGGCGCAGGACGCCCTGGCCGTCACGGGCCGCTTCGGCAACGCCGATACGGCGGGGACGCCGACCTTCGGCAGCCGGCTCGGCAATGTCGGCGGCAGCGCGCCCGGCTATGTCAGCAATACCAGCGTCAATCCGACGGTGACGCTGCAGGTGAATCCGGACCTGGGCGTGCGTCCGTTGGCGGCCGGCCAGTCATTCAGCATCGCGCTGCCGCCGGCCACCATCATCACCCGCGAGGCCTCGGCCAATCTCAGCATCACCGTGCGCCAGAGCAACGGCCAGCCGTTGCCGCCCTGGTTGAAGTTCGATCCGGCGACCGGCCGCTTCACCGGGCAGGCGCCGGCCGGCTGGAACAAGCCGATCTCCATCGAAATCCGGGTGCAGGACAAGAGCGGCCACCATGGCAACAGCCACATCCAGCTCAATTTCGGCCAGAAGCAGGCGACGACGCCGGCCCGCAAGGCGCCGGCGGTCGGCAAGCTGGCGCTGAGCCGGCAGTTCGAACATCACGGCCAGGGCGGCTTTCTGCAGCGGCTGGCGGCGCTTTTGGGGGACGACAAGCCGGCGTAGCCTCGCGGGCCGCGACAACAGCAATAGCGACGGCCCTGGTAAACCGACAATGCTCAAGGGGGCAGCGACATGCAATCCGATTCTCAGGCAAGACCGCGTTCTGGCGGGTTCCGGCTGATTCCGCTGGCGGGGGCGCTGCTGCTCGCCGGCTGCGCGGTGACGCCGCAGCCGCTGAGCCTGTCCGAGCGGCAGGCCCAGCTCGCCGCCGACCGCCAGGCGATGTTCGGCAGCCAGGAGGCGCTGAGCGCGCCGGTGACGCTGCAGGAGGCGATGGCGCGCGCGCTGAAGTACAACCTCGACTACCGGCTGAAGCTGATGGAGGAGGCGATGGCGCAGCGCCAGCTGGATCTGTCCAGCCTGGACATGCTGCCCAAGCTGGCGCTGGCCGCCGGCTACACCACCCGCAGCAAGGACAACGCGTCGTCGTCGCAGAACGTCGCCACCGGCGAGCAATCGCTGGTGCCGTCTATCTCCACCGAGAAGCGCGACCGTACCGCCGACCTCAATCTGAGCTGGAACGTGCTGGATTTCGGCGTCAGCTACTTCTCGGCCAAGCAGCAGGCCGACCGGGTGCTGATCCTGCAGCAGCGCAAGCGCAAGGTGGCGCAGCAACTGATGCAGCAGGTGCGCGAGGCCTGGTGGCAGGCCGCCGGCGCCCAGCAGCTGCAGGGCCGCGTCGACGCGCTGCTGAAGGACGCGCAGTCGGCGCTGGAGGACGCCCGCCAGGTGGAGCAGCAGAAGCTGCGCGCGCCGCTGGACGCGCTGAACTATCGCCGCCAGCTGCTGGACGTGATCCGGCAGATGACGGCGGTGCGCAGCGCGCTGAGCCAGGCCAAGCCGCGGCTGGCCGCCATCATGAACGTGTCGCCGGGCCAGGACTTCCAGGTGGCGCAGCCTGCCGGCATGCCGGTGCCCGCGCTGGGCGTCGATGTCGACCGGATGGAGGAGATGGCGCTGCTGAACCGGCCTGAGATGGTTGAGGCGCAGTACAGCCAGCGCATCAGCGCGCTGGAGACGCGCAAGGCCATCGCCAAGCTGCTGCCGGGCCTGGAGTTCAGCGTGGGCCAGCACTACGACAGCAACAAATTCCTGGTCAACAACGCCTGGAGCGACGCGGGCCTGCGCATCAGCTGGAACCTGCTCAATCTGTTCAGCGCCGGGCCGATCACCCGCGCCGCCGACGCGCAGAAACAGGTGGATCAGGCGCAGCGGCTGGCGCTGAACATGGCGGTGCTGACCCAGGTGCACGTCGCCTATCTGGATTTCCAGGGCAAGGCGAAGCAATACGCGCTGGAGCACGAGCTGAACGACGTGGACCAGTCCATCTACGTGCAGACGCGCAACGCGGTCGACAGCGGCGCCTCGGCGCGGCTGCAGGGCATATTGGCCGACGCCAACGCGGTGTTCTCCTCGCTGAGGCTCTACCAGTCCTACGGCGATCTGCAGAACGCCTACGGCCAGATGGGCGCCAGCCTGGGGCTGGACCCGCTGCCGACGGCCACCGCCGGCTATGACCTGGCGTCGCTGAGCCAGGCCTTCCAGGGCGCCGAAAACCGGTGGCAGGGCACGGTGTCGGGCGGGGGCAGGCCATGAGGGCCGCCTGGCTGGTGTGGGGCGCCTGCCTGCCGCTGGCCGTCCAGGCCGCGCCGTCGCCGGGATCGTCGGTCAACGCCGCCGACGGCCGCATCCGCGTGCAGCTGGTCGCGCGCCACGCGGTGACCCTGTCCAGCGAGATTCCGGCCAAGATCTCGGCGATGCCGGTGGTCGAGGGCGGCGGTTTCCGCCGCGGCCAGCTGCTGGTCGCCTTCGATTGCAGCAGCTACCGCGCGCAGCTGCGCAAGGCCCAGGCCTCGCTGGAGGCGGCGAGCCAGCTGCTGAAGGTCAACAACCAGCTGGCCAAGTACAACTCGGTCGGCACGCTGGAGCTGACCCAGGCCCAGGGCAAGGCCAAGGAGGCGGCGGCCGACGCCAGCTACGCCCAGACGCTGGTATCCAAGTGCGACATCGTCGCGCCGTTCGACGGCCGCGTCGCCAAGCGCAGCGCCGCGGTCCACCAATATGTGAATCCGGGCAATCCGATTCTCGACATCGTCGATTCCGACTCGCTGGAGCTGCGCATGCTGGTGCCGTCGAAATGGCTGGCGACGCTGAAGCCGGGCGGCCGCTTCACGGTGGCGGTCGACGAGCTGGGCGCCAGCTTTCCGGCGAAGATAGAGCGGCTGGGCGCGCAGATCGATCCGGTCAGCCAGTCGATACTGGCGATAGGCGCGATAGACGGCAAGGCCGACAAGCTCCTGCCCGGCATGAGCGGCTGGGCCAGCTTCAAATAGGCGATGGGACACGCCGACCGCAGCCGGGAGCTCGCCACGCTGCTGCAGCTGTTGCGGCAGGCGCGCGAGGCCGACGGCGCCGCCCGCCTGGGCTTCGTCATGGTCAACGACAGCCTGCAGCTGCTGCCCTACCGCCAGGCGGCGTTCTGGCGCGAGGGCCTGCATCGCCACGTCGCCGCATTGTCCGGCCTGGCCGAGCCCGACCCCACCGCGCCGTATCTGCAATGGCTGGCGGCGCTGTTCCGCCACCTGGAGCCGGCGGCTGCCGGCGCCGCCAGCCTGCCTTGCGCCGCTGCCGACCTGCCGGAGCCATTGTCCGGTGAATGGGGGCAATGGCTGCCCGAGCACGGCCTGTGGCTGAGGCTGGGCGAGCATGGCGCGCTGCTGCTGGCGCGCGATCTGCCGTGGAGCGAATACGAGGTCCGTCTGGCCGAGGAGATGGCGCACGGCTACGGCCACGCGCTGCGCCAGTACGCGCCGCGGCGCGATGGGAGGACGCTGGCGCGCGACTGGCTGCGCGCCGGCTCGCGCCGGCGGCGCCTGTTGCTGGCGCTGTTGCTGCTGGCCTGCTTCCCGGTCCGGCTCAGCGTGCTGGCGCGCGCCGAGGTGGTGCCCGGCGACCCGATGCTGCTGCGGGCGCCGGTGGCCGGCGTGATAGACAAGGTCTCGGTGCTGCCGAACCAGCCGGTCAAGCGCGGCGCGGCGCTGTTCGACCTGGACGCCACCGTGCTGTCCGGCCAGTTCGCGCTGGCCAGGGAGGAGGCGCTGGCGGCCGAGGAAAGCTTCCGCGCCAGCGCCCAGCTGGCGGTCACCGACGACAAGGGCAAGCTGGCGCTGGCCGGCGACAAGGCCAGGCTGGAGGAGAAGGACATCAGCGCCGATTTCGCCGGCCGCGAGCTGAAGCGCCTGCATGTGACGGCGCCCGCCGACGGCGTGGTGGTGTTCTCCGACCGCAACGACTGGCAGGGCAAGGCGGTGGCGCAGGGCGAGCGGGTGATGACGCTGGCCGACCCGGCCCGGGTCGAACTGGCGGCCTGGCTGCCGGCGGCCGAGGCGATAGACCTGCGGCCCGGCGGCCAGGTGACGCTGTATCCGAACGCCTCGCCGTTCCGCTCCTACGACGCGACGCTGCTGCGGGTGGCCTACAAGGCCGAGGTCGGCGAGGGCAATCTGCTGGCCTACCGGCTGCAGGCGCGTTTCGACGCCGGCCAGCGGCTGCCGCTGCTGGGGCAGATGGGAACGGCGCGGGTGTACGGCGACTGGGTGCCGCTATCGTATTACGCGTTGCGGCGGCCGCTGACCGCGGCGCGGCAATGGCTGGGCTGGTAAGCGCGATGGACGAGCGCGCGCTGCCGCCGCTGCGCCAGGAGCTGACGCTGCACGCCGGCCCGGCGCAGGCCGACGGCTCGCCCAGCTGGATGCTGCACGACCCGGCCGCCAACCGCTTCTACCAGCTGGGCTGGGCCGGCTTCGAGCTGCTGTCGCGCTGGCGGCTCGGCGACGCCGAGGCGCTGCTGGCGGCGGTCAACGCCGAAACCACCTTGCGGCTGGGCCGCGACGATCTGGATCAGCTGCTGCTGTTCCTGCGGCAGCACCAGCTGCTGCTGGTCGTCGACAGCGAATGGCTGTGGCGGATGCGCGAGGCCGGCCGGCCCAGCCACGCGATGTGGCTGCTGAAGAACTACCTGTTCTTCCGCATTCCGCTGCTCCGGCCCGAGGCCTGGCTGAACCGGCTGCTGCCCTGGCTGGCGCCGCTGTTCCGTCCCGGATTCTGGTGGGTGATGGCCGGCGTCGCGCTGCTCGGCCTGGCGCTGGCGTCGCGGCGCTGGGACGCGTTCACCCACACCTTTTCCGGCTACGGCGGCTGGGGCGCGGCGCTGGGCATCGCCGCCTCGCTGAGCCTGGCCAAGATGCTGCACGAGCTGGGCCACGCGCTGACCGCCCGCCACTTCGGCTGCCGGGTGCCGGCGATGGGCGTGGCCTTCCTGGTGATGGTGCCGGTGCTGTACACCGATACCAGCGACGCCTGGAAGCTGGCTTCGCGGCGGCAGCGGCTGCTGATAGGCGCCGCCGGCATGCTGGCCGAGCTGACGCTGGCGGCCTGGGCCACGCTGGCCTGGTGCTTTCTGCCGGACGGCCCGCTGCGCGCCGGCGCCTTTCTGCTGGCCACGACCACCTGGCTGGCGACGCTGGCGATCAATTCCAGCCCCTTCATGCGCTTCGACGGCTATTTCCTGCTGGCCGACTGGCTGGGCGTGCCCAATCTGCACGCCCGCGCGTTCGCGCTGGCGCGCTGGCGGCTGCGTCGCTGGCTGCTGGGCCTGGACGACGCGGTGCCGGAACCGTTCCCGCCGGCGCGCCGGCGCGGCCTGATCCTGTTCGCCTGGGCCACCTGGCTGTACCGGCTGGTGCTGTTCACTTCGATCGCGCTGCTGGTCTACCACCTGTTCTTCAAGGCGCTGGGCCTGCTGCTGCTGATGGTGGAGCTAGGCTGGTTCGTTGTCCGGCCCATCGTCGCCGAACTGGCGGTCTGGTGGCGCCGTCGCGCCGACCTGCGCTGGCGGGCGGAAACCCGCCGCAGCGCGGCGCTGCTGGCCTTGCTGGCGCTGTTTCTGGCCCTGCCGTGGCAGACGCAGGTGTCGAGCCCGGCGGTGATGGGCGCGGCGCAGTCGCAGGGCCTGTACGCGCCGGAGCCGGCCGAGGTGGCGCAGGTGTCGGTGCGCGACGGCCAGCGCGTGGCCGCCGGACAGCTGCTGGCGCGGCTGGCGTCGCCGGAGCTGGAGCTGCAGCTGGCCGAGGCGCGCGCCATCGAGCGCAGTCTGGCCTGGCAGGTGGCGCAGCAGCCGTTCAACGGCGAATTGCAACGGCAGGGTCCGGCCTTGCGGCAGCAATGGCAGGCGGCGCGGCAGCAGGTCGACGGGCTGTCGCGCCAGATGGACCGGCTGAGCCTGGTCGCGCCGTTCGCCGGCCGGGCGGCCGACGTCAGCGACGCGCTCAGACCCGGCACCGCGGTGACGCAGGGCGAGCGGCTGCTGCAGATCGTGGGGCCGGCCGGCATGCGCGGCGAAGCCTATGTCGACGAGGACGGCCTCGCCGGCCTCCGCCGCGGCGGCGGCGCTGTCTTCGTGCCGGACAGCGGCGAGACTTGGGCGATATCGTGCCGGCTGGGGCCGATAGACAGGCTGAACCAGGCCACGCTGGAACAGCCGCTGCTGGCCTCCGTCTATGGCGGGCCGATTCCTGTCGAACAGCGCGAGCGCGGACTGGTGCCGCTGGGCGCGGTTTTCCGGGTCCGGCTCGAGCAATGCGGGCCGCGGACGGCGCCGCTGCGGGAAATGCCGGGCCGGGCGCGTCTGAGCGGCGAGCGCCACAGCCTGCTCCAACTCGGCTGGCGGCGGCTGGCGGCGGCGGTGGAGCGCGAAGCCGGCTTGTGAGCCGCATCCGATTTCCGATACAGAAAGGAAGGCCAGATGTCCGCAGAACTGAATTTCGCCTCGCTGTTGCACGGTTTGTCGCTGCGTCCGGCCCATCCGGCCGACGCGCCCTGCATCGAGCGGATCTACCGCAGCGCCCGGCCCGATCTGCAGCGGATAGACGGCGACGCCGAGCTGATCGCGTCGGTGCAGCGCCAGCAGCAACGGGTGCTGGAGCTGGGCACCGGGCAGAATTTTCCCAACGCGATGCATTTCATCGTCGAGCAGGCCGGCGGCGCCGTCGGCGCGGTGATGGTCGACTTCGGCCACAACGAGGTGCGCATCATCTTCCTGGCGATGCTGCCCGAGGCTCGCGGCCGCGGTTACGGCAAGGCGGTGCTGCAAGGCCTGCAGCAGGCGGCGAGGCAGGTCGGCGCGCCGCTGGCCGCTGTGGTGTGGCATGACAACGCCGAGGCGCGCAAGCTGTATCGCGAACTCGGCTTCGTGCAAGAGGAGGCGGGCGCGATGGCGGACAAGATGGTGTGGTATCCGTCGGCCCGCAACATCATGGTCGGCGCAGGTTGAAGAGGGTGGGCATCAGTTGAACGGCAGCTGGAAATAGCAGTAGCGCCGGTCGCGCCCCATCGCGCCGGTGCGGCTGATCCAGACATTCTCCAGCGTGCGGGCCGGCAGGTCGTTGGTGGCCGGCAGCCGCAGCGTGCCGACGGCGTCCACCAGCTCGGTGGCGGCGGTGGCCACCAGCTCCACGACGAAAGGCGTGCGCTCGGAGGCCTCCCGGCCCGGCACCTGGGACAGCGGCTTCTGCCGTATCGCCTGCACTTGCAGTTCCACCTCCGGCCACGGCTGCGCGCAGAAATGGCAGCAGTGCCCGAGCAGCGGAGCGAAGTCTTCGCTGCGCAGCGTATCCAGCATGGTGTTTCCCCCTTGGATCGCAAGTTCGGCGGAGCGGCCGCGCTCCGCCGACGATTTATGTTTATTGACGGGTCGGGAACAGGCCCTGCACGGCGATACAGAAGTTCAGCGCCAGGAAGGGGTTGAGCACGCTGACCGGGGTGCTGCCGCCGGCCGTGTCGGTGTTGCCGCTCAGGCCCAGGCCCTTGACGGTGATCGGGCTTTCCAGTTGCTGGCTCCAGATGGTGGCGAGGCCGGTGCCGCCGCCGGAGGCGCCCAGATAGGGATTGTTGGTGCTGGGCGAGCTGGACGGGGTCGACGGATTCGGCACCGAGGAGGCCTGGAAGCTGACGCTGACCGCCGAGGTGCCGTGCGCGTGCAGCGGCATGTTGGCGGTCAGCAAGCCGACGGTCTGCTGGCCGCCGAAATTGCCGATGGCGTACGACGGCAGGTTGTACGATGGCTGGGCCGGCCCGATGCTGATCGGCATCCGACCGCACAGATTGGGCAGCTGGAAGTTGGTGCTGCCGTTGCCGCCGTAATGGTTGCCGATCACGGCGAACAGCGCCTGATTCTGGGTGACCTGCAGCGTCTGGCCCTGGCATTGTGCCCAGTCCATCGGGGGATAGTCGAAGGCGAAGGGGATGATACTGCCGATATAAGCTTCCACGTTTGCTCCTTCCGTCACGATGAGCCCGTCGGCAGGAGCCGGCGGGAGTGAAACGCCGTCGAGTGACATAGGTTCAGCTTATACGGCTTTGAATTCAATCCGATCGCCGTTTGATCCGGCTGGTAGTTCCACTTAGAGCCTGTTGACGATCTTTTTGCGAGCGTCTCGGGGCCGTTTTCTGCCGGATGCAGGGCGCGGAAAACGGCTCGCCGCAGTGTCGCTCACTGTAAGAGACGTTTGACAAAGCCATGCGCCGGCAGAAAGCGGCCGATGCCGGAAAAGATCGTGAACAGGCTCTGTAGTCTGGCTGGGGAGGAACCCGATGAACGACGAGACAGTCGAGCTTGGCCGCGCGGCGGCGCGGAGACGCCGATGGCGGCGCTGATCGCCTGGGTGGCCGGCATCGTTTGCTGCGCCTTCGTGGCCGACTTGCCCGATCTGCGCTGGTACGGGCTGCTGCCGGGCGGCTTGGCCGCGATGCGTTGGCCGTTGCGCCACCATCCGGCGTGGCGGGCCGTTTTGCATGCGGCGCTGGCCTTGTCGCTGGGTTTCGGCTACGCGGCCTGGCGCGCCGAGCGGCGGCTGGCGCAGGAATTGCCGACCGCCTGGCAGCAGAAGCCGGTCGAATTCGTCGCCACCGTGCGCGGCTTGCCGGCGCCGGGGGAATTCGGCGTGCGGCTGGCGCTGGAGGTGGAGCAGGTGCTGACGCCGGGCGCGGCGCTGCCGGAGCGGGTCCAGCTCAACGATTACCGGCGCCAGGACTGGCCGCCGGGCAGCCGCTGGCGGCTGACGGCGCGTTTCAAGCCGCGGCGCGGCAGCGCCAACGCCTTCGGTTTCGACGCCGAGCAATGGCTGTGGTCGGAAGGACTGCTGGCCAGCGGCTCGGCCGGCAAGGGGAGGCAGCGGCTGGAAGACCGCCGGGATCTGATGGCCTGGGTGGACGGCTGGCGCGAGCGCCAGGCGGCGCGCATCGAGGCCGCGCTGGGCGTAGGCCGCGAATCGGCGCTGGTGGCGGCGCTGACCGTCGGCGCGCAGCAACGGGTGGCGCGCGCCGACTGGCAGTTGTTCTCGGCCACCGGCCTGACCCATATCGTGTCGATTTCCGGCCTGCACATCACGATGCTGGCCGGCATGGTGGCCTGGTGTTGCGCCCGCCTGTTGCGACGCTGGCCGCTGCTGCGCTCGCCCAGGGTGGCGACGGCGGCGCTGGCCCTGCTGGCGGCCGGCGCCTACGCCCTGCTGGCCGGCTTCACCGTGCCGACTCAGCGCACGCTGTTCATGCTGGCGGTGGGCAGCGCCTGCCTGTTGTGGCGGCGGCAGCTGTCGGCGTTCCAGGCCTGGTGGCTGGCCCTGGCGCTGGTTTTGCTGATCGACCCGTTCTCGGTGTTGACCCCTGGTCTGTGGCTGTCCTTCGGCCTGGTGGCGGCCTTGATGCTGACGACGCTGGCGCGGCGGCGGCCGCCGTCGTCATGGCGGGCGGTCCTGGCCGGGCAGTGGGCGGCCGGCGTGGCCAGTCTGGTGCCGTTGGCGGCGCTGTTCGGCGGTTTTCCGCTGTTGTCGCCGCTGGCCAACGCGCTGGCCATTCCCTTTGTGTCGATGCTGTTGACGCCGTGCGCGCTGCTGGCGGTGGCGCTGCCCTGGGATGTGCTGCTGCCGCTGGCCGGCTGGCTGGCGCGGTTGTTCTACCTGGGCGTCGAATGGCTGGCGCGGGGACCGGCCTGGCATGTCGCCGGCGCGCCGTGGCCGTTGCTGGCGCTGGCGGCGGCCGGCTCGCTGTGGCTGATCGCGCCGCGGGGCGTGCCCGGCCGGGCGCTGGGGGCCCTGCTGCTGTTGCCGGTTCTGGCCTACCGGCCGCCGGGGCCGGCGCCGGGCGCCTTCCAGGCGACGGTGCTGGATGCCGGGCAGGGCTTGTCGCTACTGGTGCGCACCGCCGATCACGCGCTGTTGTTCGACACCGGCGACGGGGATGCCGGCCGGGTGGTGTTGCCGCAGTTGCGCGGGCTGGGCATCGACCGGCTGGACACGCTGCTGCTGTCGCACCACGACAGCGACCATGACGGCGCGGCGGCCGGCGTGCTGAGCGCGCTGCCGGTGGAGCGGCTGCTGGCCGGACAGCCGGCAACGCTGCCGGGGTGGCCGGCGCGGCTATGCCGTCAGGGCGACGGCTGGAGCTGGGACGGCGTCCGTTTCGACATCGTCGGGCCGGATCCTGCGCTGACCGGCGGCGGCGACAATGCCCGCAGCTGCGTGCTCAGGGTGGCGGGCGCCCACCGGGCGCTGCTGGTCGGCGGCGACGCGCCGCAACGGCAGGAGGACGGTCTGGCGGAACGGTACGGCGAACGGCTGCGTAGCGATGTGCTGATCGTCGGCCATCACGGCAGCCGCACGTCGAGCAGCGAGGCCTGGCTGGCTGCGGTCCAGCCGAGCGTCGCGGTGGTCAGCGCCGGTTTTCTGAACCGCTACCGGCATCCGCACCGAGAGACGCTGGAGCGGCTGAGACGACAGGGCGCGGCGGTGTTGCGCACCGATCTGGACGGCGCGCTGACGCTGGATTTCGGCCGCGAGCTGGGCTGGCGCTGCTGGCGGGGGCAACAGCCGCGCTACTGGCGCGCGCGCGGACCATGCGGCGAGTACGCGGTCAGCGCTGACTGACGCGCGCGATCACGCGGGTGCCGCCGTTTTCATAGTGCAGGCTGTCGAAGGACAGCTTGCGCGCGATCAGGATGCCGCGGCCGTGGCTGTTCATCAACGAGGCCGGCTCGGCGTTCTGGTAGTACTCCCAGTCGAAGCCGTTGCCCATGTCCTCGACGACGAACTGCAGCTGGTCGCCGTCCAGCTGGAATTCCACCGTCACCATCCGTTCGCTGTATTCCGGCGCCTGCAGCCTGCGCTCCAGCTCCTGCTCCCAGTCGCCGCTGGCGATCAGCTGGCTTTTCTGCTCGTAGCTGATGTCGAGGTTGCCGTGCTCGATGGCGTTGACCAGCAGTTCGAACAGGCCGGTGGCCACCCGCTCCGGCTGGCCGCTGGTCTTGGCCAGCAGCGCGGTGATCGATTGGGCCTCGCGGTGGGTGCGGCAGCGGAAGCGGGCGCCGTGAAGGTGGCGCAGCGCGTCGACATGCAGATTGGCCAGCTCGCGGAAATGCACGTAGCGGTCCCAGTGACCGACGGCGGCGCCGACGATGGCCAGCAGCATGTCGCGCGAGAACGGCTTGGTCAGATAGTAGAAGGCGCCGGCCGCCAGGCCCTCCTGCACGCTGGAGGCGGCGCCCATCGCCGTCTGCATGATCACCGGCAGGAATTCCAGCCGCGGCTCCGCCTTGATCTTCTTCAGCACGTCGAAGCCGCTCATGCCGGGCATCATCTTGTCCAGCAGGATGGTGGAGAACTGCTCGCCTTCCAGTTGCAGGATGTCCCAGGCGACTTCGCCGTTTTCCGCCAGATGGATTTCGTATCCCGCGTCTTCCAGCAGCTCGGACATCAGCTCCAGATTGAACGGTTCGTCGTCAACGAGCAAGAGTTTGTGAGGCATCGGAGCTTCCCTCCTCTAGGTTTCGCTGAAAGTGGCGCGGGATGCCGAAGGTGAAGATCGCGCCGCCGTCAGGGCGATTGCCGGCGCTGATGCGGCCGCCGTGGGC
The DNA here is from genome assembly GCF_002848345.1 of Chromobacterium sp. ATCC 53434. NCBI lineage: Bacteria > Pseudomonadati > Pseudomonadota > Betaproteobacteria > Neisseriales > Chromobacteriaceae > Chromobacterium > Chromobacterium sp. ATCC 53434. The sequence goes on from NZ_CP025429.1 coordinate 4,941,507, forward strand.
GTGAACGATCTCGCGGCTGATCGCGAGCCCCAGCCCGGTGCCGCCGGCGCCGGTCTTGGTGGTGCTGCTCTGGATGAACTTGTCGAAGATGGTCTCCAACTCCTTGTCCGGAATGCCGGGACCGGCGTCTTCCACGCTGACCCAGGCCCATTCCTGTCCGTCCTCTTCTGACAGTCTAGCCTGTACTTCGATACTGGAGCCGGCCGGACTGAACTTGACGGCATTGGACAGCAGATTCCGTATCACCTGGCCGATGCGGAAAGGATCGATGTCGGCCGTCAGCAATTCCGGCGCGCACTCGACGCGGATGCGGATCTGGTTGCGCGAGGCCATCGGCGTCATTTCGTCACAGGCTTCGCGCAGGCACTGGGTCAGACTGCCGCGGCTGATGGTGTATTCCATCCGGCCCACTTCCATCTTGGCCATGTCCAGCAGGTCGTTCAACAGCGTCAGCAGCCGGCTGCCGCTGGTGTTGATGCGGGTGAAGTACTGCTCCAGCTTGGTCTCGCCTATGCCCTGCGCGCGCAGCTGGCCCATTTCGGTGAAGCCGAGGATGGCGTGCAGCGGGGTGCGCAGCTCATGCGACATATTGGCCAGGAATTCGGTCTTGGCGCGGCTGGTTTCCTCGGCCAGTATCTTGGCGTGGCGCAGCGTCTCCTCCACGGTGCGCTGGGCCGAAATATCCTGGTAGACCCAGATGGTGCCGAGTTTGGGCACCGACGGATTGACGGCGCGGCCGTGCAGCCGGCACCAGAACAACTGGCCCTTGCCGGTGCGCAGCTTCAGCTCGCTCTGTACCACCTTGCCGTCGTTCAGCAGGCTGTACAGCACCTTGCCGGTGCGCTCCCATTGCTCCGGATTTTCGAAATACGGCTGCGTCGGCGTGCCGACCAGATCCTGGCCCTGTTGCTGGAACAACTCGAGAAAGGCGTGGTTGACCTGGCGCAGATGGCGATCGACGATATAGGCCATCGCCAGCGGGCTGGCGTCCAGCAGCGCCGCCAGCTGCCGGCTCTGCACCTCCACCTGTTCGGCCAGGCTGTTCTTCAGCCGGATCAGCGCCTCCTCCTGCTCCTTGCGCAAGGAGATGTCGCGGCATACCGCGACGTAGAACCAGTCGTCCGGCATCACCACCCGGCTCAGCGACAGCTCCACCGGCAACTGCTGCTCGTCGCTGCGCAGCAGCGCCGCCTCGAACGGCCGGCCTTCGTGCTGGCGCGCCATCTGCTCGAACGACCGTTCGGGCGCCGCTTGGTACAGCGCCGGAAACAACACGCCCACCGGCAGGTTCTCCAGCGATTGTGCGCTTTGCTCGACCAGCCGGGCCGCCGCCGGATTGGCCTGCAGGATGTGGCCGCCGCGGTCTATCAGGATGATGGCGTCGGAGCTGGCCTGCAGGATGGCGCGCTGGCGCGCCTCGCTCTGCGCCAGCGCCTGCTCCGACTGCACCCGGTCGCTGATCTGCTCATGCAAGGAGTGGTTGTTCTGCTCCAGCAGTACCTGCTGTTGCTGCAGCTGCTCGCCCAGGCGGCGGTTTTGCCGCATCTGGCGCTGCGCCATCGCCAGCAGCAACAGCAGCGTGGCGGCGGTGGCGGCGAGGACGGCCCAGGCGGCGCTGTCCAGCCGGGGGCGTATCGGCGCCAGCGAATAGGCGCCCAGCAGCAACTCGTTGCCGCCTACCGTGGCGTGGCGCGAGAATATCGGCGGCTCGGTCGGCGTCGGCCGGCCCGGCACCGAGTCCAGCAGTGGAATATCGGGCTGGTTCTTGCTCCAGATCAGCAGCCGTACGTGGTGCAGCGGGTTGTCGGCGAGCAGGTCGTTGCCTATCGGCTGCACCAGCTTGTCCTGGCGCAGGTTCAGCAATAGCAGCGTGTGGTCGTCGCCCAGCCGGGTGATCACGTCCAGCCTGCTGGAGCCGGGGCCGGAGGGACGGCTTGGCAGCAGCATCGGCTGATCGCTGCGGCGCGCCAGGTCCAGCAGCCATTTGGAATCGCCTTGATGGCTGAGGTCCAAGCCCTGCGGCAGCGCGTTGGCGTCGTCGGGCAGGTAGCTGGCCACCGGATAGTATTGCAGCTGCACCGGGCAGGAGACCAGGTGCTGGTTCTTCAGGACGCGGATGCTGGTGGCGATGCGGTTTTCGAACGCTTCGCGCTGGTTCTGCTCGACCAGCGCCACGGTGCCGATGCCGGCGAACACGCTGTCGTCGCGGACCACGCGTCGCGCCAGTTCGGACAGGCCGCGGGATTGCAGGCCGCCGGCCAGCTGTTGCGCCATGATGCGGGTGTGCTCCAGCGAGTCCTCCAGCTGCAGCACCACCAGATCGGTGCCGAGGGCCCCCCAGTGCTGCTGCTGCCGCACGCGCTCGGCGCGGTCGTGCTCCAGCAGCAACCAGTATTCGGTCAGCAGCAGGGCGAGGCATAGCAGCCCGCCCAGCAGCAGCGAGGTGAGGCGGTTCAACCTCGGCATTGGGTTCCTCGTCAGCGCTCGCTCAACTCTTGATACAAGGCCTCGAATTCACGCGACAGCTTGTGGCGCGGGTCCAGATAGATCATCGGCCGCGCGGCCTGGTGGGATTCTCGGATCTTGACCGATGCCGACAGCGGCGAGGAAAGCACCGGCAGCCCCTCCGCCTTCAACTCGTCCACCAGTTTCACCGGCAGGCTGGCGCGGGGCTGGTACTGGTTGACCACGATGCCCTCGATGAACAGCTCGGGATTGTGGTCGGAGCGGATTTCGTCGGCGCTCTCCTTCAGGTTATAGAGCGCGTGCCGGGAGAACGCATCGCAATCGAACGGAATCAGGCAACGGTCGGCGGCGATCAGCGCCGAGCGGGTGTAGAAGTTCAGCGCCGGCGGGGTATCAATCCAGATTTCGTCGTAGTCGGGCGCCAGCTGATCCAGCGCTTCCTTCAGCTTGAACATCTTGTAGCGCGATTCCAGCTTGCTCATCAGTTCGGCCAGATCCGGATGCGAGGCCAGCAGCGACAGGCCGTCTATGCCGGTGTCGCGGACGAAATCGCCCGGTTCCTTGGCGAATAGCGAGATATTCAGCATCTGCTGGAACAGGTCGGAGACGCCGGGCCCGGGTTCCCGCGCCGCCTCGCCCAGCAGGTATTGGCTGGCGTTGCCTTGAGGGTCCAGATCGATCAGCAGCACGCGGCGTCCGCGCTTCGCGGCCACGGCGGCCAGATTGACGGCGATGGTGGACTTGCCCACACCGCCTTTCTGATTGAATACCACGCGTCGGATCGTCATCGCAGACTCCTATTGGGTTGGCGGCGCGGCGGTTGGACTCAAGTTGTTGGCAATCCGCCGCGCCTGGTCGGCACGGCGCGGAAAACGGCTTCGGAATGCACGTTCACCATTCGTAAACTTCGCTTCCCCGGCCGTTTTCACCTGGTCTGGCCCTCGCTCGCGATTGCAGACAGGCTCTTAGAAACCGGGCTGTCCCTTGCAGACCAGCAGCATCTGCTGATAGCTGGCCGAGTGCTGCACGACCGGCATCGATTTTATTTGATTGTCATTATAGGTGAAGCTGGCGATCTGCCGTCCGTTTTCATCGAACAGCGTCATGTCCAGCAGTCGGAAGGTATGCTGGGCGCAGTCGATCTGCCAGGTGTTCAGCGAGACCTTGTGGCGCGGCGTGGTCAGGAAGTTTTCCTTCTTCATGTTGAAGATGGTCTTGCGGTCGCGGAAGGAGGTCAGCGATCCCTGGCGCTTGATCGACAGCAGGTCCAGCTCGTTGAGGATGTTGCCGTTGGGCGAGACGCCCAGGTTCTGCCAGTCGGCGCTGGCCGGCGCCGGTTGCGGCGCGACGGGGGTGACGGTCTGTGCCGGCGAGGTCGAGCGCGGCGTGGCGGCGCAGCCGGCCAGCAACAGGACCAGCAGGGAGAGGGGGTGAATGCGCATATCGATCTCCAGAATTTCCCGCCAGTGTCGCATAGCGAAGGCTTGGCGGAAACGGCAGCGGGCCGGTTTCCAGTCTTTTATCCGGTCTGGAGCAGGCGCTTGCGCAGTTGCAGCATGATTTTGTGAAACGCACGGAACTTTATCGCCTGAGGGCCGGTCTCTCACAGTGCGAGAGCATTTTTCCTCTTCGTTTCACATTGTCTCCATCCAACTTGTGGCCGCCTTCCCTGGCGGCCTCTTTTTTTGTCCCCCGCGTGCAGCCGCCGTACAATGACGTTTTTTCCGCTCTCCCGGTTCCCGGCATGCAAGACGCTGTCTCCATTCTCAATCATATTTTCGGCTACCCGGAATTTCGCGGGCAGCAGCAGGAGATCGTCGAACAGCTAGCCCACGGCGGCCACGCGCTGGTGCTGATGCCCACCGGCGGCGGCAAGAGCCTGTGCTATCAGATCCCGGCGCTGCTGCGCGACGGCATCGCCATCGTGGTGTCGCCGCTGATCGCGCTGATGCAGGACCAGGTGGCCACGCTGCAGGAACTGGGCGTCGCGGCGGCCTGCCTGAATTCCGCCACTCCGCCGGACGAGGCGCGCGATATCTCGCGCCAGGCGCGCGCCGGCACGCTGGACCTGCTCTACGTGGCGCCGGAGCGGCTGTTGACGCCGCGTTTCCAGGAGTTCATGGCCAGCCTGAAGATCGCCTTGTTCGCGATCGACGAGGCGCACTGCGTCAGCCACTGGGGCCACGACTTCCGGCCGGAATACCAGCAGCTGGGCATGCTGGCCGAGCAGTTCCCGCAGGTGCCGCGGATCGCGCTGACCGCCACCGCCGACGAGCAGACCCGGCTCGACATCATTCATTACCTGAAGCTGTCCGAGGCGCGGGTCTTCCTGTCCAGCTTCGACCGACCCAACCTGTTCTACCAGGTGGTGGAAAAGCACAACGCCAAGAAGCAGCTGCTGGATTTCATCCGCCAGGAGCATCAGGGCGCCACCGGCATCGTCTATTGCCTGTCGCGCAAGCGGGTGGAGGACACCGCCCAGTGGCTGAGGGAGAACGGCATCGAGGCGTTGGCCTATCACGCCGGCCTGAGTCACGCCGAGCGCGAAGCCAACCAGCGCTTGTTTCTGCGCGAGGATGGCATCGTGATGGTGGCCACCGTCGCCTTCGGCATGGGCATAGACAAGCCGGACGTGCGCTTCGTCGCCCATATCGACATGCCCAAGAGCCCGGAGAACTTCTATCAGGAATCCGGCCGCGCCGGCCGCGACGGCCTGCCGTCGGCCAGCTGGCTGTGCTACGGTCTCAACGACGTGGTGCAACTGCGGCAGATGATAGAAGGCGGCGAGATGGCCGAGCTGCAGAAGCAGGTGGAATTGAGCAAGCTGGACGCGATGCTGGCCTTCTGCGAAACGGCGGGCTGCCGCCGTCAGCACATCCTCGCGCATTTCGGCGAGGAAAGCCGCCCTTGCGGCCATTGCGACAACTGCCTGCATCCGCCGATCACCTACGACGCCACCGAGCCGGTGCGCAAGCTGCTGTCCTGCATCTATAGAGTGGGGCAGCGTTTCCCGACCGGCCACGTCATCGACGTGCTGCTCGGGCGGCAGAATCCCAGCATCGGCCATCACCGCCACGACCAGCTCAGCACCTACGGCATCGGCAAGGACATGAACCAGCGCTGGTGGCGCTCCATCGTCCGCCAGCTGGTGGCGCGCCAGCTGGTGCAGGTGGATATCGCGCGCGGCCAGTCGCTGGTGTTGACCGACGCCTGCCGGCCGCTGCTGAAGGGCGAGCAAAGCATTTATCTGCGTCCGCTGGCCGATGAGAAGAAATCGCGAGGCAGCGGCGGCGCCGACCGCTGGCTGCGCACCGAGCGGGAAGAGCGGCTGTGGCAGGCGCTGCGGCGCTGGCGCCGCCAGGTGGCCGACGAGCACAATGTGCCGGCCTACGCGGTATTCTCCGACCGCACGCTGCGCGACCTGGTCGAGAAGCGTCCGGACAGCCTGCCTGGCCTGCAGCGCATCTATGGCCTTGGCGAATTGAAGCTGGCCCGTTACGGCGAGGCCTTGCTGCGCTGCCTCGGAGAAGCCCAGGACTGAGCGCGGCGGCGTCTTGTTGCGCCATGAATGACCAAATTCTTATACAATAGGTCGCATATTTATAAGTTTTGGAGAAGTGCATGGCTGTGAATCTGAATCCGCCGCAGGCCAGCCTGCTGCCGCCGGTCGCCGGCGTCGACTTGCTGGTCGCCGAGGCCGGCATCAAGACCCCGGGCCGCAAGGACCTGCTGGTGTTGAAGCTGGACAAGGGCAACACCGTGGCCGGCGTATTCACCCGCAATCGTTTCTGCGCGGCGCCGGTTCAACTGTGTCGGGAACACCTGGCCGCCGGCGTGCAGATTCGCGCCCTGGTGGTCAACACCGGCAATGCTAACGCCGGCACCGGTGTCGATGGCCGCGAACGGGCGCTGCGGGTTTGCCGGGAGGTCGCCGGGCGCGAGCAGCTGGAGGTCGAGCAGGTGCTGCCGTTCTCCACCGGCGTGATTCTGGAGCCGCTGCCGGCCGACAAGATCGTCGGCGCGCTGCCCGCGCTGCGACAGGCCGACTGGGCCGAGGCCGCCGAGGCCATCATGACCACCGACACGCTGGCCAAGGCCGCCAGCCGCACGGTGCTGATCGACGGCAAGCCGGTCACCGTCACCGGCATCGCCAAGGGCTCGGGCATGATCCACCCCAATATGGCCACCATGCTCGGCTTCGTCGCCACCGACGCCGCCGTGACCCGTCCGCTGCTGGACCAGCTGGTCAAAGAAGTGGCCGACCAATCATTCAACAGCATCACCGTCGACGGCGACACCTCCACCAACGACAGCTTCATCCTGATTTCCACCGGCAAGAGCGAGGCCGGTCTGATCGATTCCGTCGAGCAAGCGGCTTATCCGGTTCTGAGGCAGGCGTTGCTGGATGTCGCGATCGAGCTGGCGCAGGCCATCGTCCGCGACGGCGAGGGCGCCACCAAATTCATCACCGTCGAGGTGAACGGTGGCCGTTCGACGGCCGAGTGCAAGGACGTCGCCTACGCGATCGCCCGCTCGCCGCTGGTGAAGACCGCCTTCTTCGCTTCCGATCCGAATCTGGGCCGCTTGCTCGCCGCCATCGGTTACGCCGGCGTCGCCGACCTGGATGTCGATCGTCTGTCTCTCTATCTGGATGATGTGCTGGTGGCCCGCGACGGCGGTCGCGATCCGGATTACCGCGAGGAGATGGGGCAGCAGGTGATGAACCGCAGCGAGATCACCGTCAGGGTGGAGTTGGGGCGAGGCGCCGCCAGCGCCAAAGTCTGGACCTGCGACTTCTCCTATGAATATGTGCGCATCAACGCCGACTACCGCAGCTGAGCCGATTCGACGAGCCAGATAAGTTTGGAAAAAGCGCTTTATAGAGAAAAGCCCCGGGATTTCGGGGCTTTTTTCATTTTTCCGATAGGAGAAATCGGCGGAGGAGGCCAGCCTGGATAGGTGATCGGCACAGCAGGACCAAAGTCGTATTTCATAAATCTATTTCATATCAATGGTTTGTTGATTGTTTTGCGAAAATCTTCGCTTTTTCTCAAAAAACCTGTTGACCGAGGCTGAGCGCGTAGGTATAGTTCGTCTCCTCAGCTGACGCAGCGAACGAAACAGCGGAAACGAAACGGTTCCGGTGAAGACGACGCAGCGGCCAGCACTGCTCTTTAACAGAACGAATAACCGATAGGTGTAAGTGCTTGGCGAAAGCCGACACTTGCACTGCAAGAGACAAGAGATACTTGTTTATTTCTTTGAACTTGCGTGCCAGAAAATTGCTATGAGATTGAACTGAAGAGTTTGATCCTGGCTCAGATTGAACGCTGGCGGCATGCTTTACACATGCAAGTCGAACGGTAACAGGGTGCTTGCACCGCTGACGAGTGGCGAACGGGTGAGTAATGCATCGGAATGTACCGTGTAATGGGGGATAGCTCGGCGAAAGCCGGATTAATACCGCATACGCCCTGAGGGGGAAAGTGGGGGACCGTAAGGCCTCACGTTATACGAGCAGCCGATGTCTGATTAGCTAGTTGGGGAGGTAAGAGCTCACCAAGGCGACGATCAGTAGCGGGTCTGAGAGGATGATCCGCCACACTGGGACTGAGACACGGCCCAGACTCCTACGGGAGGCAGCAGTGGGGAATTTTGGACAATGGGCGCAAGCCTGATCCAGCCATGCCGCGTGTCTGAAGAAGGCCTTCGGGTTGTAAAGGACTTTTGTCAGGGAGGAAATCCCGCTGGTTAATACCTGGCGGGGATGACAGTACCTGAAGAATAAGCACCGGCTAACTACGTGCCAGCAGCCGCGGTAATACGTAGGGTGCAAGCGTTAATCGGAATTACTGGGCGTAAAGCGTGCGCAGGCGGTTGTGTAAGTCTGATGTGAAAGCCCCGGGCTCAACCTGGGAACGGCATTGGAGACTGCACGACTAGAGTGCGTCAGAGGGGGGTAGAATTCCACGTGTAGCAGTGAAATGCGTAGAGATGTGGAGGAATACCGATGGCGAAGGCAGCCCCCTGGGATGACACTGACGCTCATGCACGAAAGCGTGGGGAGCAAACAGGATTAGATACCCTGGTAGTCCACGCCCTAAACGATGTCAATTAGCTGTTGGGGGTTTGAATCCTTGGTAGCGTAGCTAACGCGTGAAATTGACCGCCTGGGGAGTACGGCCGCAAGGTTAAAACTCAAAGGAATTGACGGGGACCCGCACAAGCGGTGGATGATGTGGATTAATTCGATGCAACGCGAAAAACCTTACCTGCTCTTGACATGTACGGAACTTGCCAGAGATGGCTTGGTGCCCGAAAGGGAGCCGTAACACAGGTGCTGCATGGCTGTCGTCAGCTCGTGTCGTGAGATGTTGGGTTAAGTCCCGCAACGAGCGCAACCCTTGTCATTAGTTGCCATCATTAAGTTGGGCACTCTAATGAGACTGCCGGTGACAAACCGGAGGAAGGTGGGGATGACGTCAAGTCCTCATGGCCCTTATGAGCAGGGCTTCACACGTCATACAATGGTCGGTACAGAGGGTTGCCAAGCCGCGAGGTGGAGCTAATCTCAGAAAACCGATCGTAGTCCGGATCGCACTCTGCAACTCGAGTGCGTGAAGTCGGAATCGCTAGTAATCGCAGATCAGCATGCTGCGGTGAATACGTTCCCGGGTCTTGTACACACCGCCCGTCACACCATGGGAGTGAGTTTCACCAGAAGTGGGTAGGCTAACCGTAAGGAGGCCGCTTACCACGGTGGGATTCATGACTGGGGTGAAGTCGTAACAAGGTAGCCGTAGGGGAACCTGCGGCTGGATCACCTCCTTTCTAGAGACTGGCGATTGCCAAGTACTTACAACCTATCGGTTATTCAAGTTAAGGGCATTTTCGATGAAAATCTGCGCAGCTCTGCGTTGAAAGCCTCCTCGTGTACTCGATGTACACGTCGTCAGCTTTCGCCTTGATCTGCTTGATTTTGATCGAAAAGGATGTGGTATCAAACGACTACTGGGTTTGTAGCTCAGCTGGTTAGAGCACTGTGTTGATAACGCAGGGGTCGTAGGTTCGAGTCCTACCAGACCCACCAGTATTTTTTGGGTCAGGCAAGGCGCGAAGAAGCGAAGTGTGCTCATGCACATGAGCGACTGAGCAACGCAGCATCACCCAAAAAGAGGGGGATTAGCTCAGTTGGGAGAGCACCTGCTTTGCAAGCAGGGGGTCGTCGGTTCGATCCCGTCATCCTCCACCACTCACGCCGCAAACAAAATCAAATTGAAAAGTTTGATTCTGTTTGCGTTGTAGAAACGCCCGATCTTTAACAAACTGAAGAAGCCGAATATATAAGACGGCGAAACAAACAATAGGAGTTAACTCTTCTGTTGAATGAATCGTCATCTTGGGTATTTGATTGTATCTAAGGCTGCGTCGCCATATCAAAAGGGGCGGTGCAGTCGTCGCACAAACACTCTCTGTTGTTTTAGTGATTTAGGTTACTGAAATGATAGGGTCAAGCGACTAAGTGCATCTGGTGGATGCCTTGGCGATCACAGGCGATGAAGGACGTGTAAGCCTGCGAAAAGCGCGGGGGAGCTGGCAATAGAGCTTTGATCCCGCGATATCCGAATGGGGAAACCCACCGCTTAGGCGGTATCCCTGACTGAATACATAGGTCAGTGGAAGCGAACCGAGTGAACTGAAACATCTAAGTAACTCGAGGAATAGAAATCAACCGAGATTCCGTAAGTAGTGGCGAGCGAACGCGGAACAGCCTGTACGTGTTATGGATTGTGTTAGTGGAAGGTTCATGGAAAGGACCGCCGTAGTGGGTGATAGCCCCGTACACGAAAACACATTCCAGGGACTAGGCGTACGAGAAGTAGGGCGGGACACGCGAAATCCTGTCTGAAGATGGGGGGACCATCCTCCAAGGCTAAATACTCGTGATCGACCGATAGTGAACCAGTACCGTGAGGGAAAGGCGAAAAGAACCCCGGGAGGGGAGTGAAATAGAACCTGAAACCGGATGCATACAAACAGTGGGAGCGGACTTGTTCCGTGACTGCGTACCTTTTGTATAATGGGTCAGCGACTTACGTTCAGTAGCAAGCTTAACCGAATAGGGGAGGCGTAGGGAAACCGAGTCCGAATAGGGCGATTTAGTTGCTGGGCGTAGACCCGAAACCGAGTGATCTATCCATGGCCAGGATGAAGGTGCGGTAACACGCACTGGAGGTCCGAACCCACTAGTGTTGCAAAACTAGGGGATGAGCTGTGGATAGGGGTGAAAGGCTAAACAAACTCGGAGATAGCTGGTTCTCCCCGAAAACTATTTAGGTAGTGCCTCATGTATCACTTCCGGGGGTAAAGCACTGTTATGGCTAGGGGGTCATTGCGATTTACCAAACCATGGCAAACTCTGAATACCGGAAAGTGCAATCATGGGAGACAGACGGTGGGTGCTAACGTCCATCGTCAAGAGGGAAACAACCCAGACCGCCAGCTAAGGTCCCAAATGATCAGTTAAGTGGTAAACGAAGTGGGAAGGCCCAGACAGCCAGGATGTTGGCTTAGAAGCAGCCATCATTTAAAGAAAGCGTAATAGCTCACTGGTCGAGTCGTCCTGCGCGGAAGATGTAACGGGGCTCAAACTGATAACCGAAGCTGCGGATGCACAGTTTACTGTGCGTGGTAGGGGAGCGTTCTGTAGGTCTGTGAAGGTGTCTCGTAAGGGATGCTGGAGATATCAGAAGTGCGAATGCTGACATGAGTAGCGATAAAGCGGGTGAAAAGCCCGCTCGCCGAAAGCCCAAGGTTTCCTACGCAACGTTCATCGGCGTAGGGTGAGTCGGCCCCTAAGGCGAGGCTGAAAAGCGTAGTCGATGGGAAACGGGTTAAAATTCCCGTACTTTTATGTAGTGCGATGTGGGGACGGAGAAGGTTAGGTCAGCAGACTGTTGGAATAGTCTGTTCAAGCCGGTAGGCTGGGGTGGTAGGCAAATCCGCCGCCCCTTAAGGCCGAGACGTGATAACGAGGGTCTACGGACCTGAAGTGACTGATACCACGCTTCCAGGAAAAGCCACTAAGCTTCAGCTACATAAGAACCGTACCGCAAACCGACACAGGTGGGCAGGATGAGAATTCTAAGGCGCTTGAGAGAACTCAGGAGAAGGAACTCGGCAAATTGATACCGTAACTTCGGGAGAAGGTATGCCTGTTGAGGTGTAGTGATTTACTCACGAAGCTTTGACAGGTCGCAGAGAATCGGTGGCTGCGACTGTTTAACAAAAACACAGCACTGTGCCAACACGAAAGTGGACGTATACGGTGTGACGCCTGCCCGGTGCCGGAAGGTTAAGTGATGGGGTGCAAGCTCTTGATCGAAGCCCCGGTAAACGGCGGCCGTAACTATAACGGTCCTAAGGTAGCGAAATTCCTTGTCGGGTAAGTTCCGACCCGCACGAATGGCGTAACGATGGCCACACTGTCTCCTCCTGAGACTCAGCGAAGTTGAAGTGTTTGTGAAGATGCAATCTCCCCGCTGCTAGACGGAAAGACCCCGTGAACCTTTACTGTAGCTTTGCATTGGACTTTGAACAGACTTGTGTAGGATAGGTGGGAGGCTTTGAAGCCAGGACGCTAGTTCTGGTGGAGCCGACCTTGAAATACCACCCTGGTGTGTTTGAGGTTCTAACCTTGGTCCGTGATCCGGATTGGGGACAGTGCATGGTAGGCAGTTTGACTGGGGCGGTCTCCTCCCAAAGTGTAACGGAGGAGTTCGAAGGTTACCTAGGTACGGTCGGAAATCGTGCTGATAGTGCAATGGCAAAAGGTAGCTTAACTGCGAGACCGACAAGTCGAGCAGGTGCGAAAGCAGGACATAGTGATCCGGTGGTTCTGTATGGAAGGGCCATCGCTCAACGGATAAAAGGTACTCCGGGGATAACAGGCTGATACCGCCCAAGAGTTCACATCGACGGCGGTGTTTGGCACCTCGATGTCGGCTCATCACATCCTGGGGCTGTAGCCGGTCCCAAGGGTATGGCTGTTCGCCATTTAAAGTGGTACGTGAGCTGGGTTCAAAACGTCGTGAGACAGTTTGGTCCCTATCTGCAGTGGGCGTTGGAAGTTTGACGGGGGCTGCTCCTAGTACGAGAGGACCGGAGTGGACGAACCTCTGGTGTACCGGTTGTCACGCCAGTGGCATCGCCGGGTAGCTAAGTTCGGAAGAGATAACCGCTGAAAGCATCTAAGCGGGAAACTCGCCTGAAGATGAGACTTCCCTGGAGGCTTGACCTCCCTGAAGAGTCGTTCGAGACCAGGACGTTGATAGGTCGGGTGTGGAAGCGCTGTGAGGCGTGAAGCTAACCGATACTAATTGCTCGTGAGGCTTGATCCTATCATTTGAGTGACTTGGAGAACCAGGTGACGATGATGGAGTGTTGTGCGACACAATTAAATACCGAATATTCGAGGGTTGGTTTGAAACCGGCCCAGGCTTCTTGAGTTTGTACCAGTTTATGTCTGGTGGCCATAGCGAGGTGGTCCCACGCCTTCCCATCCCGAACAGGATCGTGAAACGCCTTAGCGCCGATGATAGTGTGGCATTCGCCATGTGAAAGTAGGACACCGCCAGACGCCCGATAAGCGAAACCCCAGCTCGATGAGCTGGGGTTTTTGCGTTGTGCGGCCGAAACGCACGACCCCGAAAAACAGCCCCGCCGGAGCAATCCGGCGGGGCTGTTTTGCGTCGATCCGGCCGTTTGTCGTCGCTTAGGCTACTTCCGTCGGCCGCTCCATCGTGGATGACTGACCATACCCTATGCTGATGGTAATGGTTGACAGCCATTCTCATAACGTTTGGGAGGCCGGGAAATGGACGGGAAGCGGGGGGCGCGCGGCTTTACCATGCTGGAGATCCTGATCTCGTTGCTGGTGCTGGCGATGGGCGTGCTGGCGGCGATCGCGGTGATGCTGAACGCCGAGCGGGCCAGCGGCTCCAGCTATATCCGCCAGATGGCGAACCAGTACGCCTACGACATGGTGGACAGGATGCGGGCCAACCCGGCCCAGGTCAGCGCCGGCTCCTACGATGTCGCCTCCGGCGTCAGTCCGTCTACCTTCCAGAGCAATTGCGTGTCCAGCGCCTGCACCGCGTCGGCGATGGCCGGCTACGACAAATACCAGTGGCTGAGCGATCTGCAGAACAATCTGCCTAGCGGCACCGGCAGCATCTATCCGCCGACCGGCGGGGCCAGCACCGAGCGCGTGGTTCAAGTGTGGTGGAGCGACGGCAACGCCGCCAGCGGCGGCACGGTGCAGACCCAAATCGTGAGGACCATCATGTGAAGCCGCGCGCGCAGACCGGTTTTTCCCTCGTCGAGTTGATGGTGGCGATCACCATCGGCTTGTTGCTGCTGACTTCGCTGGTCAGCGTGATGGTGGCGGGGCGCAAGGACTATTCGACCAATTCCGGCCAGGGGCAGTTGCAGAACGCCGGCACCACGGTCTCCAGCCTGATCGGGCAGACGGCCCGAGGCTCCGGTTTCTTCGGCTGTTCCGGCGCGACGACTTCCAACGCCCTGGTCAGCGCCACCGGCCTGTTGGCCAATTTCAACACGCCGGTGACCGGTTACGACGCGGTGCTGGCGTCGTCGACGCTGACGATTTCGGCGCTGAACGGCAGCAACGACAGCACCTTGACCGATTGGAGTCCGACGCTGGACTCCAGTCTGCAGGGCAAGGTGGCCAAGGGTAGCGACGTGCTGGTTTTCAGCGGCCAGACCAACGGCACGGTGCCGCTGTGGGTCAATGTCTACGCGTCGGCCGGCGCCACGGCCTTGAAGACCCAGTCGGCGTCCGGCGTGGCGACCAACAATCTGTTGGCGGTCTCCAATTGCGGCCATTCGTCGATCATGAAGGTCAGCAGCGTAGGCACCGCCAGCGGCGGCAATGTGATCAATCTTTCCCAGGCGCTGGACAGCGATTACCCGGTCGGTTCGGTGGCGTCGCCGTTGTCGCAGACCGCCTATTTCGTCGGCCAGGCCTCCGGCGCGCAAAGCGCGCTGTACCAGGCGGTTTACGACGGAACGACTTCCAGTTGGCAGACGACGCCCATCGTGCCCGGCATCGACGCCTTGCAGGTGTGGTACGGCATAGGCAGCACGCCGGGCGTGACCACCCAGTATCTGACGGCCAATCAGGTGAGCAACTGGAGCCAGGTCAACAGCCTGCGGCTGGCGGTGTTGCTGGAGGGGCCGAAAGGCTCGGGGCCAACCACGCCGTCCGGACGCAGTACTTGCGTCAATCAGACGCAGTGGACGCTGCTGGGCGCCACCGTTACCGTGCCGTGCGACGCCCGGCTGCGCCATGTCTACACGATGACGGTCGCATTGAGGAATGCCGGCTTATGAACCCGAACCGCTTTTCCCGCCGGGGCCGCGCGTCGCAACGCGGCATTGTGCTGATCGTCGCGCTGATCTTCATGCTGGTGGTGATGATTCTGGGCCTTGCCGGCAGCACGCAGTCGCTGACCCAGCTGCATCTGGCCAGCAACAACGTGCAGTACCAGAACAATCTCCAGTTGGCGGAGGGCACGCTGCGGCAGGCGTATTCGGCGATGCTGCAGGGCACGTTCGCCAGTCAGACCTATACCACGTCCGGCAGCAACGGCTACTACCAGTTCAATGCCAGCAGCCTGCCGATCTGGCAGCAGAATCTGAATACCTCGTCGTTCTGGACCGATAGCACCAAATCGATTCCCGGCTACACCGGCACGCCGCCCAGTTCCAGCGTCACCAGCAGCTATGTGGTGGAGAGCATGCCGGCCGCGTGCCGCGCCGGCGCCAGTTGCGGCAACCGCGGCATCTACGGCCAGGTGGCCGGCGGCAACAACTACCGGGTGACGGCCCGGGTCGTGACTTCCACCGGCGCCAGTCCGGTGGTGGTGCAGGCGATTTTCACGCAGTGAGGCGGATATGGCGAAGCAGACAAAATTGATGCGCATCGTCGGCAGCATTGCGCTGCTGACCGGGCTGGCCTTGGCGGCCTTCTGGGTGCGCGGCGCCGGCTCCACCGCCACGCTGGCGATTTCGCAGGTGCCGCTGACCATCACCACGCCGGCGCGGCCGCAGGTGGTGATCGCGGTGACCAATTCCCAGTCGATGGACGGCAGCACCATCACTTATTGCAACGGTACCGGCAACAGCAACGCCAATTGCAGCAATGGCTTCTCCACCACCTATACCGGCCGCGGCGGCGCCCTGATGACCGGCTCCGGCGCGGTGTCGGGGCTGACCGGCTCGTCGTCGCCGACCAACTACCCGGTGCCGTCCGGCTTCACGCCGCCGATCAGCGGCGGCGCGGCCGGCAGCTCGCAGCCGTATACGTCCACGGTGTCGCTTGGCCGGCTGGGCGACAACAGCCCGTCGCGGCTCAACGTCGCCAAGGCGGGGATCCTGTCCATTCTGAACACCTATCTGGCGACCACCGACTTCGCGCTGCTGTCCTACCAGGTGAGCAATCCCACCTTGAACACCACCTGGGTTTACTACATGTCGCCGCCGCTGGGCTTCGGCTTCACCGCCACGCCGTTCGCCAACAGCTATGTCGACAGCGTGATCAACCCTTGCTACAACTATCTGTCGCTGGGCATCTTGTTTTCGACGATCAAGGTCAATTGCGCGGCGATGGCGCTGGGCATGGGGATCAGCGGCGTCACGATGAGCCTGGCGCCGTACATGACGGTGGCGGCCACCAGCGACGACGCCAGCATCAACGACGTGCTGTACAGCACGTCCAATCAGGCACCGATCTTCCTGACCTACGGCATCGTCAGCCCGTCCAACCCGTATACCTACTATACGCTGAACAATTACAAGAGCGGCTCGGTCAGCGTGTCGTACAGCGCGGTGGCGCCTGGCGGCTTGTTCAATTACTGGGCGACTTCGCCGACCAATGCCGGCTATGTGCCGTACTCGCCCGGGGTGATGTATGTGCAGCGGGGCTGGGGCTATAGCGGATCGCAATCGTATAGCGCGGCCAAGAGCAATGTGGCGATGACCAGCCTAGGCTCGACGCCGTCCAGCTCGGCGATCACCACCTCTTACAACACCTTCTCGCCGTATCTGCAGCCGGAAACCAATTCCGCCAGCACGACGGAGATCAAGTCGTCGGCCGGGCAGTCGCCGATCTACGCGCTGTTGAAGACGGCGCAGACCTCGTTCACCAGCAGCTCGTCCAGCAGCGGCTGCACTTCGCAGAAATACGTGGTGTTGGTCACCGACGGCCTGCCGACGCAGGACAAGAGCGGCAATCTGTGGCCGCCGGTCGGTTCCGCCGCCGCCGCCGGCTATGGCGTCACCGCCAGTTTCAACGCCGACGGCTCGCTGAATACCAGCGGCACCAACAGCCAGGCGCTGCTGGACACGATCACGCAGATCCAGACGCTGGCCAGCAGCGGCATCAAGACCTATGTGATCGGCCTGGGCGCCGGGGTGGCGCCGGCGGAGAATCCGACCGCCGCCAAGGCGCTGACGGCGATGGCGGTGGCCGGTGGCACCGGCAGCTATTACCCGGCGGTGAACGCGGGCGCGTTCAGCACCGCGCTCGGCGCCATCTTGGTGCAAATCCAGAAGGGCAGCTACGACCAGGCCTCGGTGGCGCTGAACAGCGCCACGCTCAGCACCGGCTCGCAGGCCTTTCTGGCCAGCTTCAATCCCAGCGACACGCCGAACAGCGACTGGACCGGCAATCTGTCGGCCTATTCACTGGGTTCTAGCGGTTCGCTGAATGTCGGCACCAGCGCCTTGTGGCAGGCCCAGACCCAGGTCGACACCTTCTCCAGCGGCAGCGCCTGGCAGAACAGCCGGCTGATCGCCACCTGGGACGGCGTCAACAAGAAGGGCGTGCCGTTCGAGTGGCCGGCCTCGGTGACGGCCAGCGGCATCAACAGCGTGCAGCAGGCCCAGTTGCAGCCGACCGATCTGAAGGGCAGCCTGCGGCTGAACTACCTGCGCGGAGACAAATCGCAGGAGGTGCAGAACGGCGGCGGCTTCCGCAACCGCAGTCATCTGCTCGGCGACATCATAGACAGCTCGCCGATCTACGTCGCCAAGCCCAACGGGCCGTATGTCGACAGCAGCTACCAGACCTTCATCAACAACAACGCCAGCCGCACGCCGATCCTGTACGTCGGCGCCAACGACGGCATGCTGCACGCGTTCAACGCCACCACCGGCAACGAACAGTTCGCCTTCGTGCCCAACGGCGTGTTCTCCAATCTGTATCAATTGACCGCGACGAGCTACAACAACAACCACATGTATTTCGTCGACGGCACGCCGCAGGTCGGCGACGTGATGTTCAGCGACAATAGCTGGCATACCATCGTCACCGGCGGCCTCGGCGGCGGCGGCCAGACGGTTTACGGGCTGGACGTCACCACGCCGTCCAACCTGACCACCGAGGCGGCGGTGGCCAGCTCCGTGCTGTGGGAGTTCAGCGACAGCGGCATGGGCTATAGCTACGGCCGGCCGACCATCGCCCGCATCAACGCCTCGCCCGGCTTCGCGGTGTTTTTCGGCAACGGCTACGCCAGCAGCCTCAATCACGCTATCTTCTACGCGGTGAATCCGCAGACCGGCGCCACGCTGGCCAAGATAGACCTGTGCACGGTGGTCGCCAGCGCCTGCAGCAGCAGCGCGCCGCAGGGTCTGTCCGGCGTGGTGGCGATCAATAGCAGCGGCAACGCCAGCGCGGCGGTCGACACCGTCTATGCCGGCGATCTGCAGGGCAATATGTGGGTGATCAACATCAGCAACGCCAATCCGGCCAACTGGTCGGCGCGGCTGCTGTTCTCGGCGACCGACAGCAGCGGCAACCGCCAGCCGATCACGTCGGCGCCGGCGGTGACGCTGAACCCGAACTTCCCCAAGCAGAAGGGCGTGATGGTGTTCTTCGGCACCGGCCAGCTGCTGACCCAGTCCGATCTGACCAATACCAACACCCAGGCCTTCTACGGCGTTTACGACAATATGACCGTCAGCGGTCTGACGCCGTCCAATCTGCTGGCGCAGACCGAGACCGCGGTGACGACGTCGCAGTCGGGCTTCTCGACGACCACGGTCACGTCCACCACGTATAACTGGCAGAGTCCGAACCCGCCGCTGAGCTGCGTCGTCGGCAGCACCTGCCCGACGCTGTACGGCTGGTATTACACGCTGGGCTTCGCCGGCAGCGGCGCGCGGGCGCTGACCGATCCGCAGTTGTTCGCCGGCAATGTGGTGTACACCACTTTCACGCCGTCGTCGACGCCGTGCACCTCGGGCGGGACGTCCTTCCTGATGTCGTCTAACTACATCACCGGCGCGCCGCCGACGCAGCCCTTCCTCGACGCCAATGGCGACGGCATCGTCAACAGCCTGGATGTGTACAACCAGTTGCCGGTGTCCGGCGTGCAGCTGGGCAGTTTCTTCGCGTCGACGCCGGCCTTCGTCACCTCCAACCAGGGTGGCTACAGCGCCAGCATCCTGGTCGGCGGCGGCAATAGTTCGAGCAACGGCAATTGCGCCAACGGCCAGCTCAGCTGCACCACCAGCAGTCCGTCGCAACAATTCTATTCCTGGAGCGGCTGGTGGCAGATACAGTAGGCGTCAAACAAGAAAGGAATCGACATGCGGGGCATGAGCCTGGTGGAGTTGATGATCACGTTGGCGATAGTCGCCATCCTGGCGTCGATCGCCTATCCGGTATATTCCAACTATGTGCAGCGATCGCGCCGCAGCGACGCCTGGCAGGCGCTGACGGCGGCGCAAGCGCAGATGGAGCAGTGCTACGCGCAGTATTTCGCCTATAACAACGCGGCCTGCGCCGTGGCGACGACCTCGCCCAACGGCTACTACCAGGTGCAGATAGGCTCGGCCACCACCGCCAGCGGCTATGTGCTGACCGCCACGCCGGTGACGACCGGCCTGCAGGCCAACGACACCACCTGCAGCAGCCTCAACGTCACCAATAGCGGCGCCAAGAGTTCCGCCAACTCGCAGGGCACCGATACCAGCAACACCTGCTGGCCGCACTGAGGGGGACGCATGCGAGCAAGGGGGAGCGGCTTCACGATGATAGAGATGATGGTCACCATCGCGGTGCTGGCCATCCTGCTCACCGTCGGCCTGCCGGCCTGGCAGACCTTCGTCCAGAACGAGCGGCTGAACGCCATCCGCGACAATATGATCAGCGCGCTGGGCCAGGCGCGCGGCACCGCGGTCAACGACGACAGCGTGGTCACCGTCTGCCCGTACAGCGCGGCTTCCGGCGGCAGCTGCGGCAGCAGCTGGAGCGCCGGCTGGATCATCATCGAGACGCTGGGCTCGTCGTCGACGGTGCTGGCGCGGCAGACGCTGTCCTACACCGGCGCGCCGACGATAGGCAGCCTGGCCACCGGCAGCGCCAGCGGCACGATAGCCAGCGTCAGCTTCAATCCGCGGCCGCCGTATGTCGCCGCCGCGCAGAGCGGCGATTTCCGCATTTGCGACAACCGCGGCGCCAGTTACGCGCTGTCGTTCAATCTGCAGACCACCGGCTATGCCCAGGCGGCCGCCAGCACCGGCTACACGCTGGCCGGCGCGGCGCTCAGCTGCCCGTGAGTTGCCGGGCTTGGGCAGGCGCCGGTGACGGTGGTATGCTTCGCGACTCATCCCGTTTTGATCGCGCCGCGCGGCCGCCATCGCTGCCGCCGTCCGCGCTGGTTTCTGCGCAAGGAAAAGCATGACCTACCCGTCGCCGTCGTTTGAAGACAAGATTTGCCTGCCCGAGCAGCTGGCCGAGCGCCTGGCGGCCCTGCCGCGGCCTCTGGTGTTCACCAACGGCTGTTTCGACATCCTGCATCGCGGCCACGTCACCTATCTGGCCCAGGCGCGCGCGCTCGGCGCCAGCCTGGTGCTGGGCCTCAATACCGACGCGTCGGTCAAGCGCCAGGGCAAGGGCGACGACCGCCCGATCAATAATGAAATGAACAGGGCGGCGGTGCTGGCGGCGCTGGAATGCGTCAGCCTGGTCACCTGGTTCGACGCCGACACGCCGGCCGAGCTGATCGCGCTGATCCAGCCCGACGTGCTGGTCAAGGGCGGAGACTGGACCGTGGACAAGATCGTCGGCAGCGCGGAAACGCTGGCGCGCGGTGGCCAGGTGCACTCGATCCCGTTCCTGTTCGACACCTCGACGACCAAGACGCTGCAGAAAATCCGCGCGGCCGAGAGCAAGGCGTGAGCGAACACGCGTTCGCGGTGCTGCACCACCTGTCCGACGGCCGCTTTCATTCCGGCGAGGATATCGCCAGGGCTTTGGGCTGTTCGCGCACGCTGGTGTGGCAGGCGGTGCACGCGATCGAGGCGGAGTTCGGACTTCAGGTGTTCAGCGTGCGCGGCCAGGGTTACCGGCTGGCGCGGCCGTTCGGCTGGCTGGACGTCGTCGCGATCCGCGCCGGCCTGTCGCCGGCGGCGGCCGAGGCGTTCACGCTGGCGGTGGCCGAGCGTACCGACTCCACCAATAGCCAGCTGATGGCGCGCGCCGGCAACGGCGGCCTGCACGGCCTGGTGCTGGCCTGCGAGCAGCAGACCGCCGGCCGCGGCCGGCTGGGCCGGCGCTGGCAGGCGCGGCTGGGATCGGGTCTGACCTTCTCGCTGTTGTGGCGCTTCGAGCGCGGCGTGGCCGAGCTGGCCGGCCTGTCGCTGACGGTCGGCGCGGCGCTGGCGCGCGCTTTGCGCGGGCTGGGCGCGCCGGTGGAATTGAAGTGGCCGAACGATGTGCTGCTGGACCGTCGCAAGTTGGCCGGCATCCTGATCGAGCTGTCCGGCGACGCGCTGGGGCCGGCGACGGTGGTGATAGGCATAGGCCTCAACGTCACCGATCCGGGCGATGTCGACCAGCCGGTGGCCACGCTGGAGCAGGCCGGCGTCGCGCCGGACCGCAACCGGGTGATGGCGGCATTGCTCAACGAGCTGGAGCCGGCGCTGGCGGCGTTCGACCGCGACGGTTTCGCGCCGCTGCGCGACGAATGGTGGCAACTGGCCGCCCATCGCGGCTCGCCGGTGCGGCTCAGCTTCTCGCATGGCGAGCCGGTGGACGGCATCGCGTGCGGCGTGGCCGACAACGGCGCGCTGCAGGTGGAGACGGCGACCGGCATGCGCACCTTTCATGTCGGCGAAGTCAGTCTGAGAGCCTATTCATGATTTTTTTCCGGCATCGACCGTTTTCTGCTGGACGCAGGGCGCGCGAATGAAATTGCTGATAGACGCCGGCAACAGCCGGGTGAAATGGGCGGTATACCAGGACGCCGACTGCGTGTCGCGCGGCGCCGCCGAGCATCACGAGCTGGCCGACCTGGCCGAAGTCTGGCGCGCGTTGCCGCTGGAGGGCGCCTGGCTGTCGTCGGTGGCGAGGCGCGAGGTGGTCGACGCCTTGACCGCGGCCGCGCCGTGTCCGCTGCACCGGGTCTATGCCGAGAGCCGCTTCGGCGACGTGTGTAACCATTATCGCAACACCGCCGAGCAAGGCGCCGACCGCTGGCTGGCGGTGCTGGCTGCGCGCGAGATCTGCCGCGACGACGTCGTCGTCGCCTGCGCCGGCACCGCGCTGACGGTGGAGACGCTGACCGCCGAGGGCGACTATCTGGGCGGGCTGATCCTGCCCGGCCACGGCCTGATGCTGCAAAGCCTGGCGCAGGGCACCGCCAATCTGGACCGACAGGCCGGCGCCATCGTCGATTTTCCGCAAGGCACGCAGGACGCGCTGGCCAGCGGCGCGATGGCGGCGCTGACCGGGGCGATAGAAGGGCAGCGGCGACGCCTGGCCGACCGTACCGGCCGCGCGCCGGCCACGGTGATTCTGACTGGCGGCGACGCCGCCCGCATCGCGCCTTGGCTCGCGGCGCCGTTGCAGATCGTGGATAATCTGGTCCTCATGGGTCTACTCAAGGTGGCGAACGCGTGATGAAGTGGTTTGTGGCGCTGGTGATCGTGCTGAATCTGGTGGTGGCGATGTATGGCTCGTTGAAGCAGCGGCCGCCGCTGGACGTGCATGCCCAGGAAGTCAGTCCGGGGCAGGTGAAACTGTTGCCGGCCAACTGGACGCCGGACGCGTCGGCGCCCAAGGCGCAGGCCAGCGCGCCCGTCGCCAAGCCGGCCGCCTCGGCGCCGGCGGCCAAGACCGTCGCCAGCGCGGCCAAGGCCCAGCTTCCGGCCAAGCCGGCGGCCAAGGCCGAGGCGTCGAAACCGTCCGCCAAGGCCAAGCCGGCGCCGCAGGACAAGCCGGCCGCGGCCGCTGTCGAGCCGGCCAAGCTGGCCTGCTACCGCTGGGGCGGTTTGAACGACAGCCTGCTGGCGCGGGTCAGGGGCGGGGTGCCGACGCTGAAGCTGAAGCCGGCCCAGATGTCGGAGGACAGCAAGCAGGAGAGCAAGGGGTCCGGCCGTCTGTGGGTCTATTATCCGCCGCTGGCCACCCAGGCCGAAACCAAGACGCTGTCGGCCGAGTTGAAGGACAAGGGCTTCGACAACTACATCGTCAGCAGCGACGAGTTCAAGGGCAATCTGTCGCTGGGGCTGTTCGGCAAGGAAGACGCCGCCAAGACGCTGGTGGCGCGCCTGAAGGCCGCCGGCTACGACAAGGCGGTGATCAAGTCCAAGGACCAGCCGTCGCACCAGACCACGCTGACCTTCAAGGATCTGGACGCGGCGCAGGCCGAGCATCTGAGGGCGTTGCAGAAGCGGCTGACGCCGGGCATCGCGCTGAAGGGCTGCTGAGCGCGGCGGCGAAGCTTGATCCGGCGGCTTGCCAAGCGGGCATGTCGCAGCGCAGTATCGACAACGGCGACGACAGGTCGCCGTTTTGCTTGCCAGGCTTCCGATGACCCGACACGCCCACATCACCCGCCTGCTGGACCGCGGCCGCTTCAACGACAGGGTATTGCGCCAGCTGGGCTGGGCGATGGCCTTCATCGCCGGCGCGATCAACGCCGGCGGCTTTCTGGCGGTGCACCGCTACACCTCGCACGTGTCCGGCGTGGTTTCCGGCATGGCCGACGCCTGGGCCACCGGCGAGATCCGGCTGGCGCTGTCGCTGCTGGTGATGCTGTGCTGTTTCGTCGTCGGCGCGATGCACAGCACCTGGCTGATCCTGTGGGCGCGGCGGCAGCGGCTGCGCGGCGGCTACGGCGTGTCGATGATGGAGGAAGCGTTGCTGCTGCTGGTGTTCGGCCTGCTGGGCGCCGGATTGTCCTTGCACAAGGGCCTGTTCACG
This sequence comes from Chromobacterium sp. ATCC 53434, assembly GCF_002848345.1. Taxonomy (NCBI): domain Bacteria; kingdom Pseudomonadati; phylum Pseudomonadota; class Betaproteobacteria; order Neisseriales; family Chromobacteriaceae; genus Chromobacterium; species Chromobacterium sp. ATCC 53434. The sequence goes on from NZ_CP025429.1 coordinate 4,965,268, forward strand.
CCGCCGACGGTGATGCTGCTGTGCTTCATCATGGGCATGCACAACACCATCGTCACCAAGCTGTCCGGCGGCCTGTTGCGCAGCACCCACATGACCGGCATCGCCACCGATCTCGGCATCGAGCTGGCCAAGATGAGCTACTACAACCGCGAGCGCCACTCCCGGGTGGCCGCGGTGCGCGCCAACGGCAAGAAATTCCGCGTCTACGCGCTGATCTTGCTGGCCTTCTTCGTCGGCGGCGTGGTCGGCGCGCTGGGCTTCAAGCACCTGGGTTTCGGCTTCACGCTGCCCTTGGCGCTGTTTCTGTTTCTGCTGGGTCTCAGGCCTGCCTGGTACGACGTCAGGCTGCGCTGGCGCTGGTGGCGCGGCCGCCGGGCGTCGCGGCGCGCGCGCCATCGGCAGCTGGCGTCTTGAGGCCGCGATTTCCGCCATTCGGCCCGCCGTTTTTAGTCTTTACTTGGACGTATCGCGCCATCGCGGCACACTGCGGGTTTTCCGCGCCACGGGGCGCGGCAGCCTCAAGCCGTCGGCTGTGCACGATGGACGGCAGAAGGGCATAGGCGACGCGCCGGTCTACGTGACCTTCGACATCGACTGTCTGAACCCGTCCGCGGCGCCGCTCCCCGGCAAGGGCGCGGCGTTTTTCATTCCGCGATCGACGCGCTTCAGATCCAGGCCGGAACCGGTAGCAACAACAGGCCCAGCATCGTGATCTCGCACAGCTCGACGCCGGCGCCCAGGCAGTCGCCGGTCATGCCGCCGAGGCGGCGCTTCAGGAAGGCCCGCCAGGCCAGGCCGGCCAGCGGGGCCAGCAGCAGCGCCGGGGCCAGCCAGGCCGACAGCGCCAGCAGCGCGACCAGGTTCAGCGCCATGCCGGCCCGGTCGCGGCTCCAGGCGAAGCGCTCGCCGCTGCCCGGCGCGATGGCCGGCAGCGTCGCCGACCAGACGACGGCGAAGGCGCGCGCCCAGGCCGGCACCAGCAGCAGCGCCCAGGCCGGGCCGCCCTGGCGTGCGAGCAGCATCAGCAGCACCAGCTTGCAGGCGACGGCCAGAATCAGCGCCAGCACGCCGAAGCTGCCCAGGTGCGGGTCCTTCAGCACCTCGAAAAAGCGTTCGCGCGAACGGTGGGACGCGCCCAGCGCGTCGGCCAGATCGGCCAGGCCGTCCAGGTGCAGGCCGCCGGTGACGCCGACCCAGACCAGCAGCGCCAGCAGCGCCGCCAGCCACGGGTCGACCAGGCCGCCCAGCCGCAGCGCCGCCAGCAGCAGCGCGCCGACGATGAGGCCGACGGCGGGAAACCAGCGCGCGCTGGCCGCCAGCCACTCGGGCCGGAAATCGGCCAGCTGCGGCGTCGGCAGCCGGGTCAGGAACTGCACCGCCAGTATCAGTCCGCGCATGAGGACTCCAGCCGCAGCAAATAGGGCGGGTGACCCTCCAGCATCGACAGCTGGACGAAGCCGCCGCGCTGCACCGTCATCAGCTTGGCCACCGCGAACTCAGTGCCGAACAGCTCCGCCATCAGCACCGTGATCACGCCGCCGTGCGTCACCAGCAGCCGGTGGCTGCCGCGCGCCTCGGTCATCCAGTCGGCCAGGCCGGCCAACACCCGGGTGCGGAACTGCTCGAAACTCTCGCCGCCGGGCGGGCTGAGCCGGCCCTCGGCCAGCTCGCCGCCCCAGCCGGGGTGGGTCTGCTCGAGTTCGGCCAGCGGCTGGCCGTCCCAGTGGCCGAAATCCATTTCGGCGAAGCGCGGGTCCACTTTCAGCGTCAGCGAACCGGACAGCGCCTGCTTGACGGCGAACTCGCGGCAACGCTGCAGCGGCGAGCTGGCGATGCTGGTGACCGGCGCGAGATTGCTGATCCGCTGCCAGCTGCGGGCCAGCTGCTGGTGTCCGAGCTCGGTCAGCGGCAGGTCGGTCAGGCCGATCAGCCGGCCGTCGTGCTCGATGTCGCCGTGCCGCAGCAGCGTCAGGGTATAGGGGTTCATGCCGACTTGCCGCTGATGCCGGCTTGTTCGAAGGTGGCCATGCCGTTGTGCAATTGTACCGCCAACCGCAGCAGCGGCACGCAGACGGCGGCGCCGGAGCCTTCGCCGAGGCGCATGCCCAAGTCCAGCAGCGGCCGCAGCCGCAGCGCTTCCAGCGCCAGATCGTGGCCGGTTTCGGCCGAACGGTGGCTGGCCAGCAGCCAGTCGTGCAGCGACGGTTCGATGCTCTGGGCGCACAGCGCGGCGGCGCTGGCGATGAAGCCGTCCACCAGCGACGGCACGCCGAGGCGGGCGCCCTCCAGATAGAAGCCGGCCATCGCGGCGATTTCCAGGCCGCCCAGTTCGGCCAAGGTGTCCTGGCCGCTGAGGTTTTCCCAGGCCACCCGCGCCAGCGCGGTCTTGACCGCGCGCAGTTTGTTGGCCAGGCCGGCGTCGTCGATGCCGGTGCCGCGGCCGACCGCCTGCTCCGGCGCCGCGCCGCTCAGCCGGCAGATCAGCGCCGCCGACGCGGTGGTGTTGCCTATGCCCATGTCGCCGGCGATCAACAGATTGGCGCCGGCTTCCACCGCGCGGCGGGCGGCGGCGCGGCCGGCCTCCAGCGCGGCCTCGGCCTCGTCGGGGCTCATCGCCGACTGGCGCGCCAGATTCTGGCTGCCGGGGCGGACCTTGGCGTGGACGATGGGCAGCGCCGACACGTCGCCGGCGACGCCGACGTCGACCACCTCCAGCCGCGCGTCCAGCGCGCGCGCCAGCACGCAGATGGCGGCGCCGCCGTTGGCGAAATTGCGCACCATCTCGGTGGTGACCGCCGACGGAAACGCCGATACGCCCTCGGCGGTGACGCCGTGGTCGCCGGCGAAGACGGTGATGGCCGGACGCAGTTCTTCCGGGCAGGCGCGACCCTGCCAGGCGGCGAAGCGGCAGGCCAGCTCCTCCAGCTGCCCCAGGCTGCCGGGCGGCTTGGTGAGGACGGCTTGTCGGGCGCGGGCGGCGTCGCGGGCGGAAAGATCCAGTGGCTTGCTGCTGTTCATGGTTTGGGCCTGCTTAGGGATGGACGCGAGTCCGGGAATAGAGGGGCTGCGCTGTTCGCAACAGGATCTTGAACAGGCTCTAAGCATATTACCGCTTGACCGGTGCCGCCAAAAGTCCGGCAAGGTATAATCGCCGCCTTGCAGGTGTCCGTCTTGCGCTGCCAAGCGCATCCGGATCAAACGGGAAGCCGGTGAAGCCGGCGCTGCCCCCGCAACGGTAAGGCCTGGCGCGCACGCGCCCAGGCGGCGCATGGCCACTGTCCAACGATGGGAAGGCGCGCCGCCGGCAAGGCCGAGCCCGGAGACCGGCCTGCATGCCCCGGCCGGAAGCCGTGGACCACTGGAGAATCGCGGGGAGGCGATCCGACAGACGATCCGGTTCTGCCGCGACCTGTTTATGCATGTCCTCTTCGCACTTCGACGATGCCCGCTTGCGGGAGAAATCCAATCATTGGAGTGTGTTTCATGTTCAAGCCCCAAATCTGCGCGCTGGCCGTCGCCCTGGCCTGCGCCGCCGCCCACGCCGACAACGCGCCGCAAACCGCTGGCGACCCGGTGATCGTGACGGCGAGCCGTATCCCGCAGAAAGTCTCGTCGCTGCCGGCCAACGTCAGCGTGATCACCGCCGCAGACATCGCCAACAGCACGGCGACGACGGTGCAGGATGTATTGTCGGCTTATGCCGGCATTCATGTTTTCAACAGCTCAGGCTCGGCCAACAGCGCGATGGTCGATCTGCGCGGTTTCGGCATGAGCGGCAACAGCAACACCTTGATCCTGGTCGACGGGGTGCGCCAGAACACCAACGATCTGGCGGCGGTGAATCTCGGCTCGGTGGCGCTGTCCAGCGTTGAGCGCATCGAAGTGGTGCGCGGACTCGGCGGCGTCGCTTACGGCGGCGGGGCCACCGGCGGCGTGATCAACATCATCACCAAGTCCGGCGCGGCCAGCGGCGCCAGTGGCAGCGTCACGCTGACCGGCGGCAGCTACGATTTGCGTCAGCTGGACGCCGATCTGCACGCGGCCAATCAGTTCGTCGCGCTGGACGGCTATATCCAGTCGATGAAGACCGGCAATTACCGGCAGAACAATGCCGAGCGCAACGACAACGCCGGCTTCACGCTGACCTTCAAGCACGATGGCGGCGACATCAAACTGTTCGCCAAGACCGCCAATCAGGGCCTGCGCCTGCCGGGGCCTATCATCATGGACCCGGCCAACGGCCTGAATCCGCTGGCGACCTACCCGGTCGGCACGCTGACGCCCAACAGCTATGCCTCCACCGACACCACCAGCGGTGGCGTCTCGCTGAACCAGGAGCTGGGGGCGGGTACGCTGTACGCCGACTTGTCGCGCCGGCACAAGGATGCCGATTCCTGCGCTCAGTTCGTCGGCAGTTCCGGTTGCTCGCTGGACCAGCGCAGCCTGGACGAGAATACGGCCAGCGTCCGTTACGAGCTGCCCATCGGCAAGCATAAACTGAGCTTCGGCGGCGACTGGCTGGACAGCTCGATGAGCGTGCTGAACTCGCTGAACAACGAGCAGACCTCGCAGCGCCACGTCGCTTATTTCGTCGACGGCCAGTTCGCCTTGTGGCAGGGCGCCACACTGTCGGCGGGTGGCCGCCAGCAGTTGGTGGACGACAAGGTCAACGCCACTGTCGGCGGCGCCAATCTGTCGACGATAGACACCAGTCTGCATGCCTGGTCGTTGGGCCTGAAGCAGGCGTTCGGCGGCGGCTGGAGCGCCTATGTCCGTGCCGGACAAAGCTTCCGCCTGGGCAATGCCGACGAAGTGACCTATACCAACGGCCTGCCGCTGCAGCCGCAGCAGTCGCACGACAAGGAAGTGGGCGTGGAATGGGCGGGCGAGCGCGCGCACGCCAAGCTGGCTGTGTTCCGCAACGATCTGAGCAACGAGATCGCCTACAATCCGTTTGCCGGCCTGGGCGGCGCCAATGCCAACCTGCCAGCCACCCGTCATCAGGGTGTGGAGCTGGAGGGCGGCTTGAAAGTGACATCGACGGTCGACCTGAACGGCAATCTGAGCTGGACCGAGGCGACTTATCGCGCCGGCGCCGGATTGGCCGGCAAAACCATTCCGATGGTGCCCAGGTTGATGGCCAACGCGGCCGCCAGCTGGCGCTATTACGAGGGCGGCAAGCTGGCGTTGTCGGCGCAATACGTGTCGGAGCAGTATTTCGACAACGACCAGAGCAACAGCTTCGGCAGCAAGCTGCCGGGCTATATGGTGGTGGACGCCAAGCTGACCCAGGATTTCGGCAAGCACGTGACGGTGGCGCTGAGCGCCAACAATCTGTTTGACCGACATTACGCGAGCTATGGCGGCACCTGGTACAGCAGCCCGACCGCCTACTCGCTGTATCCGGCGAACGGGCGCAATTACCAGGCCGCCGTGACCTACAAGTTCTGAGCGATATGCCCCATCTGATCACCGGCGGCGCCCGCAGCGGCAAGAGCCGCCATGCCGAGGAATTGGCCGGCCGCCATAGCGGGCCGGTCTGTTATCTGGCCACCGCCGAGGTGCGCGACGCCGAGTTCGCGCGCCGGGTCGAACGCCACCGCGCGCAGCGGCCGCCGCACTGGGACGTGGCCGAGGCCGGGCGGGGCCTGGCCGCGGCCATCGCCGCGCGCGACGCCGCCGACGGCCTGCTGCTGATCGACTGCCTGGGCATGTGGCTGATGCGTTTCTTCGGCGAGGCCGGTTTCGACGAGGCGGGCTACGCCGCCGAGCGCGACGCGCTGCTGGCGGCGCTGGAGCGCGCCGTCGGCGAGGTACTGCTGGTCAGCAACGAGGTCGGCTGGGGCGTGGTGGCGGCCGACGTCGAAACCCGCCGCTTCGTCGACGAGCTGGGCCGGCTCAATCAGCTGATCGCCGCCCGTTGCGGGCGGGTGACGCTGGTGGCCTGCGGCCTGCCGCTGGCCTTGAAGGGGATGGCGTGAGGCCGGCGCTGGCGGGCCTGTGCCTGCTGCTGGCCGCGTTGGCGGCGCGCGCCGCCGTCAGCGTCGAGGACGGTCGCGGCCAGACGGTGACGCTGGCGCAGCCGGCGCGGCGCATCGTCAGCCTGGTGCCGCACGCGACCGAGCTGCTGTTCGCCGCCGGCGCCGGCGGCAAGGTGGTGGCCACCGTCGATTACAGCGATCACCCGGACGCGGCGAAGAAGCTGCCGCGCGTCGGCGGTTTCACCGGTTTTAGCCTGGAGGCGGTGTTGCGACAGAAGCCCGACCTGGTGGTGGCCTGGCAGGACGGCGGCACGCCGCGCGAACTGGAGCGGCTGAGGCGGCTGGGCGTGCCGGTTTTCGTCAGCCATCCGCTGCTGCCGGACGACGTCGCGAAGGAAATCGCGCTGCTCGGCAAGCTGGCCGGAACCGACGCCGAGGCGGCGCGCGCGGCCGCGGCTTACCGCCAGCGGCTGGCGGCGTTGAAGCAGCGCTATGGCGACAGGCCGGCGGTGCGAGTGTTCTACCAACTGAGCCAGGCGCCGATCTTCACCGTCAGCGCCAACAGCTATATCGATTCGCTGATCCGGCTGTGCGGCGGCGTCAATGTGTTCGCCGGCCTGTCGCAGCCGGCGCCGCAGGTTTCGATCGCCGCCGTGGTGGCGGCGCGGCCGCAGGCCATCGTCGCCGGCGACGACGCCACGCTGGCGATGTGGCGCGGCTGGCGCGAGATGCCGGCGGTGGCCGGCGGCGCGCTGCTGGCGCTGCCGGGCGACGCCGTCAGCATCCCCGGGCCGCGGCTGGCCGACGGCGCCGAGCAGCTGTGTACCCGGCTGGAGACAGCGCGGCGACGGCTGGGTTTGACGACCAAGTAGCCGCCCGTTATCCTCGCCGCCATGGACAATGAACTGGAATACCTCGAATCCCGCGTCGCGGCGCTGATCGTCCGCATCCGGGAACTGGAAACCCAGAACGGCCGCTTCGCCGAGGCGCTGTCCGAAGCGCTGAAGGAAAACGCCGAACTGAATTTCCGCGTCAACGAAACCCGCAGCCGGGTGGCGGCCCTGGTCGCGCGTCTGCCGGCGCCGCCGGAGGATGAGCAATGAGCGACGTGGTTCAGGTCGACATCGAACTGTTGGGCCGTCAATTCACCATCGGCACGCCGGCCGACGAGCAGGAGACGCTGCGCGAGGCGGTGCGGCTGCTGGAGGGCAAGGTCAACGCGATCCAGCAGAACGGCAAGGTGATGGATACCGACAAGATCGCCATCATGGCCGCGCTGAACATCGCCCACGATCTGTTGAAGACCAAGGTCGGAGAGGGCTTGGAGATGGCGGCGTTTCAGCGTAAAATACGAAACATGAGCGAAGCCGCCGACGAGGCGCTTCGCCAGAACCAACAGCCGCTGTTCTGAACGGCGGCAAGCACAGGTCAGTTTACCCCCTGCGGTGTTCGCGAAGGCACACAATTCCTTTGTACCAATGCGTTCGCTTTTGGCTGCCAGCGTGAGACACGGGCGAGCCGCGTCCCTTGTGGATGCGCCCGAAGTGTCTGGCAGGCGGCCCCTCCTGGAAACAGGGTACAAGCGAATTTAGCCCGAACGGCACTCGCGGGGGTTCCCCCTTCATCATGACCGCATCCTCCCCCGCAATCGACAAGACGACGCTGCGACGCCAGCTTCGCCGCGCCCGCATCGCGTTGACGCCGGCCTATCGCGCCGCGGCCGCCTGCGCCGTCGCGCGCCATGCCTCGCGTTTGCTGAAGCGCGGCAAACGCGTCGGCGGCTATGTCGCCGCCGGTTCGGAGCTGGATCTGTCCGATTTGCTGAACGCGGCGCTACGGCGCAACGTGGCGGTGTTCCTGCCGCAGATTCCGCGACGCGGCCGCCGGCTGTGGTTCACCGGGCTGGACGGCGGCGACCGCTGGTATCTGCATCCGCGCTACCGCATTCTGGAATACGCTGGCGCCCGGTTGCGCGCCGAGCGTCTGGACGTATTGTTCGTGCCCTTGCTGGGTATAGATCGGGACGGTTTCCGGATGGGGCAGGGCGGCGGTTTCTACGACAGCACGCTGGCCTTTCGCCGCCGGCATGCGCTGAGCGGCAAGCCGCTGCTGGTCGGCGTGGCCTTCGATTGCCAGCTGGTGGACGCGGTGCCGCGCGAGGCGTGGGACGTCAGGCTGGACTGGCTGTTGACCGAGTCCGGCCTGAGGCGGCTGCCGCTGCGGAGGCCGGGCGCATGATATTGCTGCTGTTGTTGCCGCTGCTGATCGCCTGCCTGCTGGGCCGTCTGGCCTGGTGGTGGTGGCTGCCCTACGCCTTGATGGCCGCGCCGACGCTATTGGCCTACTGGCTGGACAAGCGCGCGGCGCTGCGCGGCCGCTGGCGCGTTCCGGAAGCCCGATTGCAACTGCTGCACCTGGCCGGCGGCTGGCCCGCCGCCTGGCTGGCCCAGCGGGCCTTCCGCCACAAGACCCGCAAGCAGCCCTTCCTGGCTCTGTACTGGCTCAGCGCGCTGGCCAATATCGTGTTGCCGCTGGGCTGGCTGTGGATGGCCGGTCGTTAGCGCCAGCCGCGGCGCGGACCGTAGTCGTAGTAATACACCGGGGCCACCGGCACCACCGCCGCCGGGCGCACCACCACCGGGCCCGGCGCGACGCCGTACGGCGGGGCCACCACGCAGCCGGCCAGGCTGCCGACCGCGACGACGGCCAGAATCCATTGTTTCATTTTCGTGCTCCTGTGACACCGGACAGCTGCCTGTCCCGTTACCGCCAGCATACGAAGCAATCTTTCCAGTAAGATTGAGCAAGTCTTTTCCCATCCACTCAGCGATTAACAGATATTGCCCATGCGCTACTGGCTGATGAAGTCCGAACCCGAAGAAGCCTCGATAGACCATCTGGCCGCCGAACCCGCGCGGCTGTTCGAATGGACCGGCGTGCGCAACTACCAGGCGCGAAATTTCATGCGCGACGACATGCGTCCCGGCGATCTGTTGCTGTTCTGGCACTCGTCTTGCCCCGAACCCGGCATCGCCGGCATCGCCGAAGTGGCGTCCGCCGCGCACCCGGACTCCAGCCAGTTCGATCCGGCCAGCCCCTACCATGATCCGAAGTCCGATCCGACCAATCCGCGCTGGCAGTGCGTGGACGTGCGCTTTGTCGAGAAGACGCGGCTGCTGCCGCCGGCCGAGCTGCGCGAACACCCGCCGCTGGAAGGCATGACGGTGCTCAAACGCGGCAACCGCTTGTCGATCACGCCGGTGGCGGCGGACGAGTGGGCGTACTTGATGGATTTGCTGGGCGTGCGTCATCGACGCTGACGCTTGGCGAGCGGATATTCCTGTGTAATATTTTGGCGTTTCCATTCCGAGAGGCGCCATGTCTACCATCGAACCGCGCAATCAGCGCGTAGACTGCCTGCGCGGCGTAGCCATCGGCAGCGTGTTGCTGCTGCATTTCTCCTTGGCCTATGGCATCAAGGACAGTCTCTTGGGCAGCTTGCTGTCGGCGCGGCTGCTGGGCGCGCTGGCGCGCAACGGCAACTACGGCGTGACGATGTTCTTCGTCGTCTCCGGTTTTCTGATCGTGTCGCAGTCGCTGCGGCGCTGGGGCAGCCTGCCGGCCATCGACATCCGCTCTTTCTACGTGCAGCGCTTCGCCCGCATCATGCCCTTGCTGCTGCCGACGCTGGCGCTCATCGTCGCGCTGGGCAGCCTGGGCCTGCCCCATTTCAGCAATACCGACGGCGGCCACCATTTGCCGGCCTCGTATTTTCTGGTGGCGGCCGGTTCGGTGCTGACCTTCTGGCACAACTTGTTGATGCAGTCGGTGGGCTATTTCAACTATTGCCTGAACATCTATTGGTCGCTGTCGGTGGAGGAGGTGTTCTACCTGGCGTTGCCGTTGCTGAGCCTGGCGCTGAGGCGGACTTGGCTGTTGCTTGCGGTTTGCCTGCTGCTGATCGTCGCCGGTCCGTGCTACCGGGCGGCGCATCCTGACAATGAAATCGACTATCTCTACGGTTACCTGGCCTGCTTCGACGCCATCGCCATCGGCTGCTTGAGCGCCCTGGCGGCGGGCCGCGTCGCGCCTGTCGGCAGCCGGGCCCGGCTGCTGCGCTGGACGAGCTTGCTGGCGCTGGGTGGGGTCTATCTGCAGGGCATCGCCGGCAACCAGGTGTTCGGCTTCAGCTGCGTTGCGCTGGCATGCGGCCTGTTTCTGTTGGGGGCGGCGCGCGCGCCGGACTTGAACGGCTGGCGCGAGCGGATCACGCGCCCGCTGCGCTGGCTGGGGCGGCACAGCTATGAGCTGTATTTGCTGCACATCGTCGTGTTGGCGGGACTGCGCGATCTGCTGCCGCGCGATGCGGTCGGCTATTGGCAGCGCTTGCCGCTGCTGTGCGTTTTCGTGGCCGCGTCGGCGCTGCTGGCCCATTTGGCCGCCCGTTACTGGTCGGAGCCGTGCAACCGGGCGATCCGCCGGCGCTGGCTGCGCCGAGCTGACGAGCGGAGTCGGCGGCCCAGTGCGGGGCGGCGGGATTCTCTGGCATGATGGCAGCCGATATCGGCGAAGGGGATGGCCATGTTGTCGTATGAATTGTTGGCCGCGCTGCTGGCCTGCGGCGCCGTCGCCGGCTTCATGGCCGGCCTCTTGGGCGTAGGCGGCGGCCTGATCATCGTGCCGGTGCTGGGCTGGGCGCTGACGGCGGCGCGGCTGGGCGGCGAGCATGCGCAGCATCTGGCGGTCGGCACCTCGCTGGCGGTGATGGTGTTCACCAGCCTGTCCAGCGTGCGCGCCCATCACAAGAAGGGCGCGGTGGACTGGCGCATCGTGCGCGGCATGGCGCCGGCGATGGTGGTGGGCACCTTGCTGGGCAGCCTGGTCGCCGGCTGGATTTCCGGCGCCGTGCTGCGCTGGTTCTTCGTCGCCTACGCCTACGCGGTGGCGGCGCAGATGCTGATCGGACGCCAGCCGCAGGGCGGACGGGGGATGCCCGGCTGGAGCGGACAGGGCGCCGCCGGCGGCGCCATCGGCATGATTTCCAGCTGGGTGGGCATAGGCGGCGGCTCGATGAGCGTGCCCTTCATGAGCTGGTGCAATGTGCCGGTGCACACGGCGATAGGCACCAGCGCGGCGCTGGGCTGGCCTATCGCCATTTCCGGGGCCGCTGGCTATCTGATCAGCGGCTGGGGCGCGGCCGGTCTGCCGTGGGGCAGCGCCGGCTTCGTCCATCTGCCGTCCATGCTGGCGCTGATGCTGATGACGGTGCTGTTCGCGCCGCTGGGCGCGCGGGCCGCGCACAGGCTGCCGGTTCCCCGCCTGAAGAAGGTGTTCGCGCTGCTGATGGCGACGATGGCCAGCGAAATGCTGTACCGACTGCTGTGAACGCCTTGTTTTTGTGCGGAAATTAGACACTCTGTCCACTTTTCGGCATGTCCTTTCCCCCGCTTTTGCCGATATAATCGAGCGATTCGTTTTCTGAAATAGCAAAGACCCCGGACATGCAAGAACACTACTCCCCGCGCGAGCTGGAAGGCGCCGCGCAGCAGAAATGGCAGAGAACCGCCGCCTTCAAGGCCGTGGAAGACGCTTCCCGCCCCAAGTACTACGCGCTGTCGATGTTCCCGTATCCGTCCGGCAAGCTGCACATGGGCCATGTGCGCAACTACACCATCACCGACGTGCTGGCCCGCTTCAAGCGCCTGCAGGGTTTCAATGTGCTGCAGCCGATGGGCTGGGACGCCTTCGGCCTGCCGGCCGAGAACGCGGCGATGAAGAACGGCGGCGCGCCGGCCGCCTGGACCTACGCCAACATCGAGTACATGAAGACGCAGCTGGATAGCCTGGGCTTCGCTCTGGACTGGGAGCGCGAGCTGGCCACCTGCAAGCCGGACTACTACCGCTGGGAGCAGTGGCTGTTCACCCGCCTGTTCGAGAAGGGCGTGATCTACAAGAAGAACGGCGTGGTCAATTGGGACCCGGTGGACCAGACCGTACTGGCCAACGAGCAGGTGGTCGACGGCCGCGGCTGGCGCTCCGGCGCGCTGGTGGAAAAGCGCGAAATCCCGATGTACTACTTCCGCATCACCGACTACGCCGAGCAGCTGTTGGCCGACCTGGACAAGCTTGACGGCTGGCCGGAGCAGGTCAAGACCATGCAGCGCAACTGGATAGGCAAGAGCTACGGTTCCGACGTGGTCTTCCCGTACGACGAGGCCAGCATCGGCCACGCCGGCGAATTGAAGGTCTACACCACCCGCCCGGACACGCTGATGGGCGCGACCTATGTCGCCGTCGCCGCCGAGCACCCGCTGGCCACCCAGGCCGCGACCGGCAACGCCGAGCTGCAGGCCTTCATCGCCGAGTGCAAATCCGGCTCCGTCGCCGAGGCCGACGTCGCCAAGATGGAAAAGAAGGGCATGCCGACCGGTCTGTCCGTCATCCACCCGCTGACCGGCGACAAGTTGCCGGTATGGGTGGCCAACTATGTGCTGTGGGGCTACGGCGAAGGCGCGGTGATGGCCGTGCCGGCGCACGACGAGCGCGATTTCGAGTTCGCCAACAAATACGCGCTGCCGATCAAGCAAGTGATCGCGCCGGTGTCCGGCGACGGCGCGTACGACGCCGCCAACTGGCAGGAGTGGTACGGCCTCAAGGACGACACCGTGACGACGGTCAACTCCGGCAAGTACGACGGTCTCGGCTACCAGGCCGCTTTCGACGCCATCATCGGCGATCTGCAGGCCAAGAGCCAGGGTCAGAAGAAGACCCAGTACCGGCTGCGCGACTGGGGCATTTCCCGCCAGCGCTACTGGGGCTGCCCGATCCCGATCATCCACTGCCCGAGCTGCGGCGACGTGCCGGTGCCGGAAAAAGACCTGCCGGTCACGCTGCCGGAAAACGTGATTCCGGACGGCGCCGGTTCCCCGCTGGCCAAGATGCCGGAATTCTACGAAACGTCCTGCCCGAAGTGCGGCGGCGCGGCCAAGCGCGAAACCGACACCATGGACACCTTCGTCGAGTCCAGTTGGTACTACGCCCGCTACGCCTCGCCGAAGTGCGACACCGCGATGGTGGACAAGAAGGCCGCTGATTACTGGCTGCAGGTCGACCAGTACGTCGGCGGCATCGAGCACGCCATCCTGCACCTGCTGTACGCGCGCTTCTTCCACAAGCTGATGCGCGACGAGGGCCTGGTGTCGTCGGACGAGCCGTTCAAGAGCCTGCTGACCCAGGGCATGGTGGTGTGCGAGACCTTCTACCGCGACCTGCCGAACGGCACCAAGGACTGGATCGCGCCGCAGGACGTCATTCTGGAGCGCGACGCCAAGGGCAAGATCCTGTCGGCGACGCACCGCGTCGACGGCCAGCCGGTGGTGATCGGCGGCATCGAGAAGATGTCCAAGTCCAAGAACAACGGCGTCGATCCGCAGGAGTTCATCGAGAAATACGGCGCCGACACCGCGCGCCTGTTCATGATGTTCGCCGCGCCGCCGGAGCAGAGCCTGGAATGGTCGGACGCCGGCGTCGAAGGCGCCTTCCGCTTCCTGAAGCGGCTGTGGAAGTCCGCGCGCGAGCATGTCGAGGCCGGCGTTACGGCTCCGTACGCCGCCGGCGAATTGAACGCCAGCCAGAAGGAGTTGCGCTTCAAGCTGCACGGCACCATCCAGAAGGTCGCCGACGACTACGGCCGCCGCCAGCAATTCAATACCGCGATCGCCGCGGTGATGGAGCTCTTGAACGCCTATGACAAGGCCGATACCTCGGGCGAGACCGGCCGCGCCGTCGCGCAGGAAGTGCTGGAAGCCGCCGTGCTGCTGTTGTCGCCCATCGTGCCGCACGTCTGCGACGGCGTCTGGTCCGAGCTGAAGCCGGGCACCGAGCTGTTGGCGCAGGCCTGGCCGAAGGTGGACGAGAGCGCGCTGGTGAAGAGCGAGATCGAATTGATGGTGCAGGTAGCCGGCAAGCTGCGCGGCAGCGTGACGGTGGCCGCCGACGCCGCCAAGGACGTGATCGAGGCCGCCGCGCTGGCGCACGAAAACGTGCGGAAGTTCATGGAAGGCAAGCCGGCGAAGAAGATCATCGTCGTGCCGGGCCGTCTCGTGAACATCGTAGTCTGATCCTGATGACCATCGCGGCGCGGCGGGACGCGAGTCTTGCCGCGCCGTTTTGCCTGGCGGCTCATCCGCCATGGGGGATGCAATGAAACACTCTCTGAGATTCGCGCTGCTGGCTGGTTTCGTCTTGCTGCTGACCGCCTGCGGCTTCCATCTGCGCGGCCTCGGCGGCGCGATCAAGCCGCTGCCGTTCTCCACCTTGTTCGTCGAGGCCGGCACCAACGCCATCGCTCCGGATCTGGGCATCGTGCTGGCGCGCCAGCCCAAGCTGACGCTGACCGATACGCCGAAGAACGCGCAGGCGGTGCTGAGCGTGGTCAATGAAAACCAGGCCAAGGACATTCTGACCATCAATGTCGGCGGCAAGATCAACGAATACCAGCTGACCTATACCGCTGTGGTGCGGGTGGTGATAGGCGGCGTGCCGATCGAGCCGGACATGACGGTGACAGTGCGCCGGACGATGAACTACTCCGACAACGCCATTCTCGGCAAGCAGCAGGAAGAGGATCTGCTGTGGGCCGATGCCCGCCGCGACGCCGCCGAGCAGATCGTGCGCCGGCTGGCCTATCTGCCGGTGCCGACCGCCTCGCCGGCCGGACCGCAGAGTGTGAAGCCCGCCAATGCCGACCTTAAGCCCTGACGCCTTGAATGCGGCGCTGGCCAGGACGCTGGCGCCGATCTATGTGGTGCATGGCGAGGAGGCGCTGCTGGCGCTGGAGGCGGCCGACGCCATCCGCGCCGCGGCCCGCGATGCCGGCTATCTGGAGCGCGAGGTGCTGATGGTGGAGGCCGGCTTCGACTGGTCGCAGCTGAGCGATTCGATGAGCAGCGTGTCCTTGTTCGCCTCGTTGAAGCTGCTGGAAATCCGCATTCCCGGCGGCAAGCCGGGCGCCGAGGGCGGCGAGGCGCTGCAGCGGCTCGCCGCCGCGCCGCCGCAGGACACGGTGACGCTGATCACCTTGCCCAAGCTGGACAGGACGCAGCAGCAGAGCAAGTGGTTCACCGCGCTGGACAAGGCGGCGCAGACGGTGGAGGCGCGGCCGGTGTCGCGCGCCGAGCTGCCGGGCTGGATCGCGCGTCGGCTGAAGGCGCAGGGCCAGCAGTTGGGGCAGCAGGCGCTGGTGTTCTTCGCCGAGCGGGTCGAGGGCAATCTGCTGGCCGCGCGCCAGGAAGTGGACAAGCTGGCGCTGCTGTACCCGAAGGGCGAGCTGAGTCTGGCCGATCTGCAGGCCGCGGTGGCCAATGTCGCCCGTTTCGACGTGTTCCAGCTGTCCGAATCCTGGCTGGCCGGCGACACGCCGCGGCTGACGCGGATGTTGGATGGTTTGCTGGCCGAGGGCGAGGCGCCGGTGCTGGTGTTGTGGTCGCTGGCCGAGGACGTGCGCATGCTGCTGAAGCTCAGGCAGGGCTTGAAGGATGGCCGCCAGCTGCGCGACATGGCGCGCGAGCTGAAGCTGTGGGGCGAGAAGCAGAAGCTGGCCGAGCCGGCGCTGCGCCGCATCGGTCCGCGCAAGCTGATGGCGGCGCTGTCCGAGTGCGCGCGCGTCGATCGCCAGATCAAGGGCGTCGAGCCGGGCGAGCCGTGGCAGACGATGCGGGCGCTGGCGGTATCGCTGGCCGCCTGATCAAGCCGATTGTCCCGACGGGCCGCGCAAGCGGCCCGTTTGCATTTGGCATGAGCGATGGAGCTTGCTACGCTCGCCGATTTGAGCGCGGGAGAGAATGATGGGCGAGCGAAGCAGGGAGGCAGGGCATTATGGTCTGTACGATCTGGCCGAACTGCCGGCCGAAATGCTGCCGCAGGCGGCGCGGCTGTATGCCGGCCAGGGCTGGGGCGACGCGGCGTCTTTCGATCTGCCGGCGATGGCCGCGGCCTTCCGCGCCGGTCTCGGCGTATGCGCGGTGGCCGATGGCGAGCTGCTGGGGTGGGCGCGCGGCTTCAGCGACGGCTGGCCGAGATCATCGTCCGCCGCGACCGCGAGGGGCGCGGCATGGGCAGCGCGCTGGCGCGCGAGTTCATCGCCCGCTGCGGCGCCGGCCATGTCTATTGCGAGGCGCTGGCCGGGCGGGAGCCGTTTTTCGAGAAACTGGGATTCCAGGCCCGGCCGCGCTTGAGCGCGATGTCCTGGCGTCGGTAACGGCGCGCTGTGGGTAATTGTGGAAATCCGCCCTTGCTGTGGATAAGCGGCGGCGGGCGGAAACAGGCCGTGGGCCGCCGTATTTCTTGCTAGGCTGAGAAAAGCGTTTCCGGCGAAGGCGAGGTGGGATATGGACGGTCTGAGCGCGTGGGCCCGCGGCCGCGTCCATTACGGCTGGATCGCCGTCGCCGTCACCTTTCTGGTGATGTTGATCACCGCGGCGATCCGCTCGGCGCCCAGCGTGATGATGGTGCCGCTGGAGCATGAGTTCGGCTGGAGCCGGTCAGCCATCTCGCTGGCCCTGGCCATCAATCTGGCCCTGTTCGGCTTGATGGGGCCGTTCGCGGCGGCGGCGATGCTGCGCTTCGGTCTGAGGCGCACGGTGATCGCGGCGCTGGTCGTGCTGGCCGGCGGCGTCGCCCTGTCCGGCCTGATGCGCAGCAACTGGCAGCTGCAACTGCTGTGGGGATGGCTGGTCGGCTGCGCCACCGGGGCCACCGCGATGACGCTGGGCGCCTCGGTGGTCAACCGCTGGTTCGTCCGCCACCGCGGGCTGGCGATGGGCATCCTGACCGCCAGCTCGGCCACCGGCCAGCTGGTGTTCCTGCCGCTGATGGCCTGGCTGACCGAGCATCATGGCTGGCGCGGCACGGTGTGGCTGCTGGCCGGCTGCGCGGCCGTCATCGCGCCGCTGGTGTGGCTGCTGCTGCCGGAGCGACCGGCCAGTCTGGGGCTGAAGCCCTTGGGCGAGCCCGACGACGCGCCGGCGGTGGTTCCGCCGCGCCACCATCCGGTGCGCATCGCCTGGGACGCGCTGAGGCTGGCCTCGCGTTCGCGCGACTTCTGGTTGTTGTTCGCCAGTTTCTTCATCTGCGGCGCCAGCACCAACGGCTATATCGGCACCCACTTCATCGCGATGTGCGGCGACTACGGCCTGACGTCGGTGCGCGGCGCCGGCCTGCTGGCGGTGATGGGCATGTTCGACTTGCTGGGAACCACCCTGTCGGGCTGGCTGTCGGACCGCTTTTCGGCGCAGTCCCTGCTTTTTTGCTATTACGGTTTGCGGGGACTGGCCTTGCTGTACTTGCCGCACGCTTTCGGTTTCGCCTATTTTTACGGTTTGCCGCTGTTCGCGTTGTTCTACGGCCTGGACTGGGTGGCGACGGTGCCGCCGACCTTGAAGTTGACGGCTGAGGCCTTCGGCAGCGAGCGGGCCGCGGTGGTGTTCGGCTGGATCGTGGCCGGACACCAGTTGGGGGCGGCGTTCGCGGCGCTGGGCGCCGGCTTGCTGCGCAACAGCCTGGGCAGTTATGTCGTCGCGACGATGTGCGCCGGCGCCTTGTGCCTGTTGGCCTCGGTCCTGGTGCTGCGCATCGGGCGGCAGCGCGCGCAGCTGGTTTGAAAACAAGATGGAGAGACGGGTTTTCCGGTAGCAGGTATCTGATGTGGGTCCGATCCGCCGAGTGGCGCTCGGAGAAAGGCAGTCTGGCTTCACGTGGCAAGGGGGGGCGTCGGCGCGCCGGCGCAGCGTGTGCTTGAGTGATAAAACATCGGGAGGGGCTATGGGTTCCTGGTATGTCAGGGCGTGGGCGTTCGCGGCCATTGCCAGCGGCATCGGACATTTGCTGGCGCCGCAGTTGATGGCGGCCGGCACGGTCTGGGCGCTGTCGGTGGGTTGGCAGGCTGAAATCGCGATTTTCGATCTGGTTCTGGCGACGTATTTATTGTGCCGCCTGCATGCCGAGCCGGCATCGGCGCGCCAGTTGGTGGCCTTGTTGTGCGGCCTGTCCTTATTGTTGGGCCTCAATCATCTGCAGGGCGGTTTGCAGGGACATTGGGGTTTTCTGCATGTGGCGGGGGTGTTGGCCAACGGCCTGTCGGTGCTGGCGGGCGCCAGCCTGTTGTGGCCGTTGCGTCGGGCCAATCTCGAGCCGGAGTTGCGCAAACGCTTGCTGTAGGCGGGGAACCGGCGGCATGACGATCGCCCGGCGCATTTGCGCCGGGCGATCGTTTTTGGACTCGGACCGGGACCTGTGCCGGCTATTCGCGGTGGTAGGGGTGGTTGTTCAGTATCGAGTAGGCGCGGTAGATCTGTTCGGCCAGCATCACCCTCACCATGCCGTGAGGCAGCGTCATCGCCGACAGCTGCAACAGCACATCGGCGCGCTGCTTCAATTCCGGCGCCAGGCCGTCGGCGCCGCCGATGACGAAGGCGACGTCGTCGCCGCCGGCCATCCATTCCTTCAGGCCTTCGGCCAGTCTGACCGAGGTCCAGTTCTTGCCGCGCTCGTCCATCACCACCAGCCGCGTGCGCGGCGGGATGGCGGCGATCAGCCGCTCGTGCTCGGCGGCGATGCCCTTCTCGGCGGTGACGCCGCCGCCGCGCTTCTCCGGCTTGATCTCCTTGAGCTCGAGCGCGATGTCGCGGCCGAAGCGTTTGGCGTAGTCGGAATAGGCCTCGTCGACCCAGCGCGGCATCTTGGTGCCGACGGCGAATATGGTGATCTTCATGGCGACAGCGTGGAGAATGAGAAAAGGGCGGGAAGAACCCGCCCTTCGTTGGTCAGCTTAGACCGCCGACCACGGCTTGGCGGCGCCGAGCGCGAAGCTGGGCTTCTGGCCGCCCCACAGCGCCTCGATGTCGTAGTAGTCGCGAACGGCCGGCAGCATCACATGCACCACCACGTCGCCGGCGTCGACCAGCACCCATTCGCCGCTTTCGTGGCCTTCGCTGCCGACGATGTCCACGCCGGCTTCCTTCAGTTTGACCTGCACGCTGTTGGCCAGCGCCTTCACCTGGCGGTTGGAGTCGCCGGTGGCGACGATCATGCGCTGGAACAGCGAGGTCAGATTGCTGGTGTCCAGCTCGATGATGTCCTTGCCCTTGACGTCTTCCAGGGCCTCGACAGCCAGTTTGCTGATTTCTTGAATTTCCATGGTTCCTTTTTCCTGTGCCGGTACATAGCAGGCACAGGAGCCGGCAAGAGGTACCAAAAAGAGCGGGTAGGGGGTGCCCTACCGGTATAGCCGTTGCCGGCGGATGTAAGCCAACACGGCGGGATCGATCAGGCCCTCCACCGGCTCGTCGGCGGCCAGCAGCGCCCTCAGGCGGGTGGCGGACAGATCGAGCGGCGGCAGGGCCAGGGGGCGGATTGTACCGGAAGCCGTTCGATTTGAAAAATCAGAGACTTGGCGGGCGTGCCATTCACGTCGCACCGCAGGCGGCAAGGCGGCCGGATCGAAGCCCGGGCGCAGCGCGACGGCGAGGTTGGCCAGCGAGAACAGTCGTCGCCAATCCTTCCACGACGCCAGCCCGGCCAAGGCGTCGCCGCCGACCAGAAACCACAGCTCGGCGGTTTCGCCGAGTTCGGCGCGCAGCTCGCTCAGCGTGTCGACGGTATAGGCCGGCCGATCGCGCAGGACTTCGCGCGCGTCCACCGTCAGCCCGGCGTCGCCGGCGACGGCCAGTCGCGCCATTTCCAGTCTTTGGGCGGCGCTGGCGGCCGGCCGCTGGTCGCGGTGGTACGGCTGTCCGGCCGGAATCAGCCTCACCTGGTCCAGCGCCAGTTCGGCGGCGAAGGCGCGCGCCATCCGCAGATGGGCGTGGTGTATCGGATCGAAGGTGCCGCCGAACGCGCCGACGCGGACGCTCATGTGTTCTGGTTGTCGTCGCCGTTGCCGTTGACGATCACTTCCAGCCGGCCGGTGGACGGATGGATGACCAGGCCGTGCACCGGAATGTCTTTCGGCATCAGCGGGTGGTTGCGTATGGTCTGCACCGAGTGGCGCACGCTGTCGGTGACGTTGTCGAAGCCCTTCAGCCAGGTGTCCAGGTCGATGCCGGCCGCGCGCAGCGTGGCGATGGTGTCCTCGGTGACGCCACGCTCCTGAGCGTGGGCCAGCACCTTGTTCGGGTCGATCGCGCGCATGCCGCAATCGTGGTGGGCCACTACGCAGATTTCCTCGGCGCGCAACTCGTATACCGCGACGATCAGGCTGCGCATCACCGAACCCCACGGGTGGGTGATCAGCGCGCCGGCGTTCTTGATCAGCTTGGCGTCGCCGTTCTTCAGGCCCATGGCTTTCGGCAGCAGTTCCACCAGCCGCGCGTCCATGCAGGCGAGGATGGCCAGCCCCTTGCCGGGGAATTTGTCGGTCTTGAATTGCTCGTACTCGCGGTTTTCGACGAAGGCGCGGTTGTGGTCGAGCAGGGTATTCAGTCGGTCCATGTGTGCGGTTTCCTGTGCGGATATCGGGACGGATTCACCTGTGCGTCCGGCGGGCGCACAGGTGAATTCGCTCTGGATGTTTTACTCTATTCCGGGCGGCATGCTACCACCAGTCGCGGGGCGGAGGAACAGCCGCCGATAGCCGCATGGACGATGCAGTTTGGGGCGAAGCGGTATTTTTCAATCTTACCGCAGTCCGGGCTGGATGGTCCGCCTGCTTTCAGTGGCGCCCCCGCCACATCACCGCCAGCTGCACCAGCACCGCCAGCAGCAGCGCCGCGGCGAAGGCCGCGACGGTCGGCAGCGCCGCCAGCGCCCAGGCCAGGCAAAGACAGAAGGCGACGAAGGAGTAGAAGCCGCGCACCATACCGCGCAGCAGCCGTATCGCGGCGGCGTTGCCGGAGCTGGTGTGGGTGAATACCGCCATCACGCTGCCCAGCACCGGAAACACCGCCAGCAGGCCGCTGAGCGCCGGACCCAGCCGTTGCGACACGCTGGTGATGGCCAGCACCAGCAGCGCGCCGACCAGCATCCGCGGCGCCGGACCGGCCGCGCGCGGCGGCGCGGCTTCCGCCTGAGGCGGCGGCGGCGGGAACAGACGGCTGGCCACGGTCAGGAAGGCCAGTCCGAAACCGGCGCCCAGCCATGGCGGCGGCGCCGCGGCATGGCCCAGCGCCACCGCGGCGGCATAGCCGGCCAGACCCGCGGCCAGACAGGCCGGCCAGCGCCAGCGCAGCGCCGCCCAGCCGTAGGCGATGCCGAAGGCGATATTGGCGCTGGTGCCCAGCGCCGACGCCAGCGCCGCCTGGCGCGTGAAGGCCGGGCCCTGTTCCAGCACCAGGATCAGCAAGATGGACCCGGTGATCACCGGGAAGCCGGCCAAGGCGCCGGCCACGCCCGGTCCCCATTTTTTGGCGGCGGCGCTGATCAGCCAGATCAGCGTCGGCACCAGCAGCAATTTCAGCAGCAGTAGCATCTAGCGTCCTACCAGCGCGACAGATGGTCTTCGGCGACGCCGGCCAGCGCTGTCACGCGATGGGACCGGCCGCTGGCCGGATCGGTCAGCGCGCCGTCGAAGCGGCCTATCGGCTGCACGTAGCGGCTGGCGGCGATGATCAGATTCTTGTCTTCGCGCCGGGCGCCCTCCGGCGAGAACGTCAGGTCGACCAGACCGTCGGCGCTGCGGATGCGCCACGGCGCCAGTGGATCGTCGGCGTCGTAGTCGAAGGCGGCGGCGCCGACGGCGAACAGCCGGCCGTCCAGCCAGACGGCGTTCTCGGCGTCGCCCATATAGCCTTGTTGCAGATTGAAGCCCAGGCCGCGGTCATGGGCGCTGGCCCACAGCCAGCGCGTCTGGCGCGCCAGCAGGCCGTTGGAATGGTCCAGCGAGGCCACCGCGCCGGCGAGGTCGAAACGACCGGTCGCGCAGCGCGCCTCGCCTTCGACCGGCAGCCCGCCGCTCTTGTGGGTGCTGTGCGCCAGGTAGTTGGCCGGCGCGATCGCCGCCAGCACCGGCGGCATCGCCGCCAGATCCACGGTCGCGTCCAGCTGCAGTTCGCGGCTGGCCAGCGTCAGCCGCAGCGCGTCGCCGCCGCGCGCGAAGCGCAGATCGACGCCGCCGAAGCGGAAACGGGCATCGCCGAAGGCCTGCTCGGCCACCGCGACGCCCAGGCCCGGCACGCCGTTGGCGCTGGCGGCGGCCGCCACCCGGCCGGTGCGGCGGTCGAACAGATAGGCGAAGGCGGTGCCGTTCCAGCCGACGTCGACGACGGCCGCGCCGATCAGGAAATCGGCGGCGGCGATGGCGATGTACTGCCAGCGCTTGTGATGCAGCCGGCGGGTCAGCCGTTGCAGCGGCGTCAGCGCCAGCGCGCGCCAGTCGGCTTCGGGCACGATGCCCTGGTAGGCGCCGAAGGCGGCGGCGCCGGCTGCGGTGGTCAGGCGGGAGGGGGCGGGCGGCAGGCTGTGCATGGCGGCGTCGTGTTCCGGGTTCCGGGCATCGACGAGTCTAGCTGGAATCCGGACGTCATGACAGCGGGCAACAAACGTTTAGCGATGGGCGGAGCTGTGCGCATGCAACTTTGCCGCGAAGGCGGCTATCATAAGCCCCATGATGAAACGCCGCCTGTTGTCCGCGCTGCTGGCCGCCATGCTGGCGCAGCCGCTGTTCGTCCGCGCCGATCTGCCCGACCTCGGCGAGATTTCCGACGCGTCCCTGTCGCCGTCCGACGAGGCCCGCATCGGCCGCGACGCGCTGCGCGCGATGCGCGAGGCCGGCGACGTGCTGGACGACGCCGAGATCAGCGCTTACCTCAACGATATCGGCGGGCGGCTGGCGGCCGTCGCCGCCGTGCCCGGCGTCCATTTCACCTATTTCTGCGTCGGCGACACCGGCATCAACGCTTTCGCGATGCCGGGCGGCTACGTCGGCGTCAACATCGGCCTGATTCTGGCCACCCAGAACGAGGGCGAGCTGGCCGCGGTGCTCGGCCACGAAACCGCCCACGTCGCCCAGCGCCACATCGCGCGGATGCAGGCCGCCAGCAGCGCGACCAATCCGCTGCTGCTGTTGGGCACCATCGTCGCCGCCGCGCTGGCGGCCAAGGCCGGCAGCGGCGAAGGCGCGATGGGCGCGGTGTCGGCCGGCATGGGTCTGTCGATTTCGCGCCAGCTGGCGTTCTCGCGCGATTTCGAGCGCGAGGCCGACCGCGTCGGCATGCAGTACATGGCCGGGGCCGGCTTCGACGTCCGTTACATGTCCTCCTTCTTCCAGCGGCTGGAACAGGCCGGCCGCTACAGCGACACCATGGCCTACGCCTTCCTGCGCACCCACCCGGTGACGGTGGAGCGGATCAGCGAGGCGCAGAACCGCGCGCTGGACTATCCGGTGCGGATGCGCGCCGACAGCGTCGACTATTTGCTGGTGCGCGAGAAGCTGAGGGTGCTGACGATGACGCCGGAAGAGGCGGTCTCCTATTACAACAGCACGCTGGCGCGCGGCCTCTACCTGAACGAGGGCGCGCACTGGTACGGACTGGCGCGCGCCAGGCTGGCGCAGCACGATCGCGCCGGCGCCGCCGAGGCGCTGGCCAAGGCCCGCGCCAAGCTGCCGGATGATCCGATGCTGTACGGCCTGGACGTGGAGATCGCCCGCGACGGCCGTGACTGGGCCGCCGCCGCGCGCGCCGCGCGTGCCGGCCTGGCCGTCTTCCCGCGCAACGCGGCGCTGCAGCTGGCCCGGATAGACGTGGCGCTGGACAGCGACGATCGCAAGGAGGCGCAGGCGCTGCTGCGCCAGCAGCTGAACGACAGGCAGGACGATCCGGCCCTGTACCGGCGCGAGGCCAGGTTGTATGCCGACAAGGATCCGCTGCGCTACCACGCGGCGCTGGGCAACGCGTTCTATTACGAACAGCGCTATTCGTCGGCGTTGGAGCAGTACCAGCTGGCCAGCAAGGCCAAGGGCGATGATTTCTATCTGCGCTCGATGCTGGAGGCCAGGCTGCGCGAGGTGGAGCGCTTGGCCAAGGACGAACGCAAGGCTGCGCGGAATTGAAACAATTGTTTCAAGTTCGCACTTTCTATCGCAAAAAAACAACATGACGCGGCGCAGCATCGGTTTTTTTCGCACCTTCCCGCTGTCTTAGGCCCAGACGGCTATTCCTTTGCGAATCCTTCCAGTCGTACACTGGCTGGGTCGCATTGCGCTTATTCGAAAATGAACATTTTTATTTGCGAATCTGTTCGTTTATAATCGCAAATCAAATAATTGGCTCGCATTAGAGCCGATAGAGCATAAACGCGGGGCCGGCCAAGCAGATGCGGTCCCCGATGTCACCCGCTGTGAGGACCAGAGATGGCTGCAACTTTCCCTGACGATATCGATCCGTTGGAAACCCAGGAGTGGACTGAAGCGCTGGAATCGGTGCTGGACAACGAAGGCGCAGAACGCGCGCACTTCCTGCTGGAAACCATGGTCGAGCGCACCCGCCGTCGCGGTGCCCACCTGCCGTTTGACGCCACCACCGCGTACCAGAACACCATCCCGGTCGGCAAGGAAGCCAAGTCGCCGGGCAACCACGAGATGGAACACCGCATCCGCTCGATCAACCGCTGGAACGCCGCCGCCATGGTGCTGCGCGCCGGCAAGAAGGATCTGGAGCTGGGCGGCCACATCGCCTCCTTCCAATCGTCCGCCACGCTGTACGACGTCGGTTTCAACCATTTCTGGCGCGCCCAGAACGAAAACCAGGACGGCGACCTGATCTACTTCCAGGGCCACATCGCCCCGGGCGTGTATTCCCGCGCCTTCATGGAAGGCCGCCTGTCCGCCGACCAGATGGACAACTTCCGCCAGGAAGTGGACGGCCAGGGCCTGTCCTCCTATCCGCACCCGTGGCTGATGAAGGACTTCTGGCAGTTCCCGACCGTATCGATGGGCCTGGGCCCGCTGATGGCCATCTACCAGGCCCGCTTCCTGAAGTACCTGGAAAGCCGCGGCCTGGCCAAGACCATGGGCCGCAAGGTGTGGTGCTTCTGCGGCGACGGCGAGATGGACGAGCCGGAATCGCTGGGCGCGATCGCCATGGCCGCCCGCGAAGGCCTGGACAACCTGGTGTTCGTGATCAACTGCAACCTGCAGCGTCTGGACGGTCCGGTGCGCGGCAACGGCAAGATCATCCAGGAACTGGAAGGCGATTTCCGCGGTTCCGGCTGGAACGTGCTGAAAGTGATCTGGGGTTCCCGTTGGGACCCGCTGCTGGCGATGGACAGCAAGGGCCTGCTGAAGAAGCGCATGGACGAGTGCGTGGACGGCGATTACCAGACCTTCAAGTCCAAGGACGGCGCTTACGTTCGCGAGCATTTCTTCGGCAAGTACCCGGAACTGCGCGAAATGGTGGCCAATATGTCCGACGAAGAGGTGTGGAACCTCAATCGCGGCGGCCATGACCCGCACAAGGTGTACGCGGCCTACCACGAGGCCAGCTACAACGCCAACGGCCGTCCGACCGTGATCCTGGCCAAGACCATCAAGGGTTACGGCATGGGCGCGTCCGGCGAAGCCAAGAACATCGCGCACCAGGCCAAGAAGATGGACCTGGACTCCCTGCGCAACTTCCGCGACCGCTTCGGCATCCCGGTGTCCGACGCCGATCTGCCGAATGTGCCGTACTACCTGCCGGCCGAAGACAGTCCGGAAATGAAGTACATGCGCGAACGCCGCGCGGCGCTGGGCGGCTACCTGCCGGCCCGCAATCCGGTCAACCACCCGCTGGCGGTACCGGAACTGTCCGCCTTCGACGCGCAGTTGCAAGCGTCGGGCGACCGCGAGTTCTCCACCACGATGGCCTTCGTCCGCATGCTGGGCACCATCATGAAGGACAAGAACATCGGCAAGCGCGTGGTGCCTATCGTGCCGGACGAGTCCCGCACCTTCGGCATGGAAGGCATGTTCCGCCAGTACGGCATCTGGTCCACCCAGGGTCAGAACTACGTGCCGCAGGACCATGACCAGCTGATGTTCTACAAGGAATCCAAGGACGGCCAGATCCTGCAGGAAGGCATCAACGAGCCGGGCGCGATGGCCGACTGGATCGCCGCGGCGACCAGCTACGCCAACAGCAGCCAGCCGATGATTCCGTTCTACATCTACTACTCGATGTTCGGCTTCCAGCGCATCGGCGACCTGGCCTGGGCTGCCGGCGACATGCGCGCCCGCGGCTTCCTGCTGGGCGGCACCGCCGGCCGCACCACGCTGAACGGCGAAGGCCTGCAGCACGAAGACGGCCATAGCCACATCCAGGCCGGCCTGATCCCGAACTGCATCAGCTACGACCCGACCTTCGCCTACGAGCTGGCCGTGATCGTGCAGGACGGCATGCGCCGCATGTACGCCGAGCAGCAAGACGTCTTCTACTACCTGACTCTGATGAACGAAAACTACGTTCACCCGGCGATGCCGGCAGGCGCGGAAGAGGGCATCCTGAAGGGCATGTATCTGCTGCAGGACGGCGGCGACGCCAAGGTGAAGGTGCAGCTGATGGGCTCCGGCACCATCCTGCGCGAAGTGATGGCCGCGGCCGATCTGCTGAAGGCCGACTTCGGCATCGGCGCCGACATCTGGAGCGTGACCTCCTTCAACCAGCTGCGCCGCGACGGCATGGAAGCCGAGCGCCACAATCTGCTGAACCCGACCGCCGAGGCCCAGTCCTCCTACGTCGAGCAGCAGCTGGCCGGCCGCAACGGCCCGGTGATCGCCGCGACCGACTACATCCGCAACTACGCCGACCAGATCCGCGCCTACGTGCCGGGCCGCTACGTCGTGCTGGGCACCGACGGCTTCGGCCGCTCGGACAGCCGCGCCAACCTGCGCTCCTTCTTCGAGGTGGATCGCTACCACGTGGCGCTGGCGGCCCTGTCCGCTCTGGCCCGCGACGGCAAGATCGACGGCGCCAAGGTGGCAGAGGCCATCGCCAAGTACGGCATCAAGACTGACAAGCTGCCGAGCTGGAAGGTGTAATTCCAGGATGGAAGCCCCGGCTGCGGCCGGGGTCTTCCGTCTTTGCAAGGCAAGCGAATCTGTAGCGGATATCCGGCGGAACGCCCCGAGAGGGGCTTCCGCCCTACGAATGGAAAGCTCATGAGCAATCTGATCGAACTGAAAGTGCCCGACATCGGCGGTCACAACAACGTAGACATCATCGAAGTATTCATCGCCCCGGGCCAGACCGTGTCCGTGGACGACTCCCTGATCACGCTGGAAACCGACAAGGCGACGATGGAAGTGCCGGCCGAAGCCGCCGGCGTGGTCAAGGAAGTCAAAGCCGTCGTCGGCGGCAAGATTTCCGAAGGCGACGTGATCGCCATCATCGAAGTGGGCGCCGCCGCGTCCGCGCCGGCTCCCGCGGCCGCACCGGCCGCAGCCCCGGCTTCGGTCGCAGCCGCTCCCGCTCCCGCAGCCGCGCCGGCAGCGCCTGCCGCCCCGGCGGCTTCGGGCCGCAGCGAAATCCGCGTGCCGGATATCGGCGGCCACAACGGCGTCGACGTGATCGAAGTGACTGTCAAAGTGGGCGATGAAATCGCCGTCGACGACAGCCTGATCACGCTGGAAACCGACAAGGCCACGATGGAAGTGCCGGCCACCGCCGCCGGCCGTGTGGTGGAAGTGAAGATCAAGGTCGGCGACAAGGTCGGCGAAGGCGACCTGATCGTCGTCGTCGAGGGCGCAGTCGCCGCGTCCGCCCCGGCAGCCGCTGCGCCGGCTCCGGCAGCAGCCCCGGCCGCTCCGGCCCCGGTCGCCGCCGCGCCTGCAGCCGCTCCGGCCGTGGCGCCGGTAGCCGCAGCCGTGTCCGCCGCCATCGACGAGGCGGCCTTCTCCAAGGCCCACGCCGGTCCGTCCGTGCGCCGTCTGGCGCGCGAACTGGGCGTGGACCTGGGCAAGGTGAAGGGCAACGGCCGCAAGGGCCGCGTCACCGAAGACGACGTCAAGGCCTTCGTCAAGGGTGTGATGCAGAACCCGGCTATTCTGGCCCCGGCCGCCGCGCCGGCGGGCTCCGGCGTCGGTCTGGACCTGCTGCCGTGGCCGAAGGTGGACTTCGCCAAGTTCGGTCCGATCGAAACCAAGCCGCTGTCCCGCATCCAGAAGATTTCCGGCGCCAACCTGTCGCGCAACTGGGTGATGATCCCGCACGTCACGTTCAACGACGAGTGCGACATCACCGAGCTGGAAGACTTCCGCAAGACCGTGGGCAAGGAATGGGAAAAGTCCGGCCTGAAGATCAGCCCGCTGGCCTTCATCATCAAGGCCGCCGCCGAAGCGCTGAAGGCCTTCCCGAACTTCAACAGCTCGCTGGACGGCGACAACCTGGTGCTGAAGCAGTACTACCACATCGGCTTCGCCGCCGACACGCCTAACGGCCTGGTCGTGCCGGTGATCAAGGACGCGGACAAGAAGGGCCTGCGCCAGATCGCCCAGGAACTGACCGACCTGTCCAAGCTGGCCCGCGAAGGCAAGCTGAAGCCGACCGACATGCAAGGCGCGACCTTCACCATCTCGTCGCTGGGCGGCATCGGCGGCACCAGCTTCACGCCTATCGTCAACGCGCCGGAAGTGGCCATCCTCGGCGTCTGCAAATCGCAGATCAAGCCGGTGTGGAACGGTTCGGAATTCCAGCCGCGCCTGATGTGCCCGCTGAGCCTGTCCTTCGATCACCGCGTGATCGACGGCGCGGCCGCCGCGCGCTTCACCGTGCACCTGGGCAAGCTGCTGACCGACGTGCGCCGTCTGATCCTGTAACGGCTGGGCGGAAGCCTCGGCTTGGCCGGGGCGTTCCACCTTTTTGCCGCAGGATGCGGGGGGACGTTCCACCCTGCAGAATCAGCCAGACTCGAGGCGGCCGGCTTTGCGCCGGCCTCCCAACATTGCGGATGGAAAACCATGAGCAATCTGATCGAATTGAAAGTCCCGGACATCGGCGGCCACAACAATGTGGATGTGATCGAAGTGTTCGTCAAACCGGGCGACGTGATTGAAAAAGAAGCCAGCCTGATCACGCTGGAAACCGACAAGGCCACGATGGAAGTGCCGGCCGAAGCCGCCGGCACCGTCAAGGAAGTGCGCGTCGCCGTCGGCGGCAAAGTGTCCGAGGGCGACGTGGTCGTCATCCTGGAAGCCGCCGGCGCAGCCGCCGCGGCTCCGGCCGCCCCGAAGCCGGTGGAAACCACCGGCGTCGCCTCCGCCACCACCCAGGCCGGCTTCGCGCCGCAAGCCGCTCCGGTCGCCGCTTCCCATAGCGGCGGCGCGGACGTGGAATGCGACGTGATGGTGCTGGGCGGCGGCCCCGGCGGTTACTCCGCCGCCTTCCGCGCGGCCGACCTGGGCCTGAAAGTGGTCATCGTCGAGCGTTACGCCACTCTGGGCGGCGTGTGCCTGAACGTGGGCTGCATCCCGTCCAAGGCGCTGCTGCACAATGCCGCGGTGATCGACGAAGTGAGCCACCTGGCCGCCAACGGCATCAAGTTCGGCAAGCCGGAAGTGGACATCGACATGCTGCGCGGCTACAAGGAAAAGGTCATCGCCAAGCTGACCGGCGGCCTGGGCGGCATGGCCAAGGCGCGCAAGGTGGAGATCGTGCGCGGCAACGGCCACTTCATCGACCCGCACCACATCGAAGTCTTGGTGACCACCGGCCAGGGCCGCGAAGAGTCCGGCGAGAAGAAGATCGTCAAGTTCAAGAACGCCATCATCGCCGCCGGCTCCCGCGTGGTGAAGCTGCCGTTCATCCCGAACGACCCGCGCGTGGTGGACTCCACCGGCGCGCTGGAGCTGAAGGGCGTGGCCAAGCGCATGCTGATCATCGGCGGCGGCATCATCGGCCTGGAAATGGGCACCGTCTACTCCACGCTGGGCGCGCGTCTGGACGTGGTGGAAATGCTGGACGGCCTGATGCAGGGCGCCGACCGCGACCTGGTCAAGGTATGGCAGAAGTGGAACGCCCACCGCTTCGACAACATCATGCTGAACACCAAGACCGTGGCCGTGGAGCCGAAGGAAGACGGCGTGTGGGTGACTTTCGAAGGCGAGCAGGCCCCGAAGGAAGCGCAACGCTACGACCTGGTGCTGTACGCGACCGGCCGCGCGCCGAACGGCAAGCTGATCGGCGCGGAAAACGCCGGCATCGCCGTGACCGACCGCGGTTTCATCCAGGTGGACAAGCAGCAGCGCACCAACGTGCCGCACATCTTCGCCATCGGCGACATCGTCGGCCAGCCGATGCTGGCGCACAAGGGCGTGCATGAAGGCCATGTGGCGGCGGAAAACTGCGCAGGCCAGAAGGCCTACTTCGACGCCCGCGTGATTCCGGGCGTGGCCTACACCGATCCGGAAGTGGCCTGGGTCGGCGTGACCGAGGACGAAGCCAAGAAGCAAGGCCTGAAGATCGAGAAGGGCGTGTTCCCGTGGGCCGCCTCCGGCCGCGCCATCGCCAACGGTCGCGACGAAGGCTTCACCAAGCTGATCTTCGACGCGGAAAGCCACCAGATCATCGGCGGCGGCATCGTCGGCCCGCACGCCGGCGACATGATAGGCGAGGTGTGCCTGGCGATCGAGATGGGTTGCGACGCGACCGACATCGGCAAGACCATCCACCCGCACCCGACGATGGGCGAGTCTATCGGCATGGCGGCGGAAGTGGCGCACGGTACTTGCACCGATCTGCCGCCGCAGCGCAAGAAGTAAGTCGGTTTGATCGGCGGTCTGCATGGATCACCGCCAGACGAAGAAAGGGCAAGCCTCGGGGCTTGCCCTTTTTATTTTGGCTGGGTGATATGGTAATTGGATTTCGTAGGGGGGAGGCCTGCATTGCGGGCGTGCCGCTTGTGTCGCTGTGGGTAGGGTGCGTCACCCCGCAGGGGCGACACACTATGTGGGATGGTTTTGTGTCCGCTTCGCGGACGGATTTTTGGTACCGGCTCCGCCGTCGGGCGGGAAGGGGCTGCGCGGCCAGCCCCCTTTCGACAAACCTTGGAAATGGCTTCGGAGCCAGCTTGCGTTGATGGGGATTGGAGAGTGTCGGTCCGGTCCCACTCGTAGGGTGCGTCACCCCGAAGGGGCGACGCACCACTGCCCATACCAATTTATGCGCCATTGACCGGTGGGATGAACGGTGCGTCGCCCCTTCGGGGTGACGCACCCTACGCGCTGGCGATCGAGATGGGTTGCGCGCGACCGACATCGGCAAGACCATACACCCGTATCCGACGATGGGCGAGTTCATCGGCATGGCGGCGGAAGTGGCGCACGGTACCTGCACCGACCTGCCGCCGCAGCGCAAGAAGTAAGCTTGATTTGATCGGCGGTCTTATCGATTGCCGTCAGATGAAGAAAGGGCAAGCCTCGGGGCTTGCCCTTTTGTTTGCAATAAATGTTATGCTGATGGAATTCTTGGGCGGCGTTGTACTTACCGGTAGAACTGTTTTATCTACCACTATGCTTGATAAGGCCCGATGAATTGAATCAGCCATTTTTATATTATGAAAATGATTGATCTTTTTTGGTTGAGCTTCTTTTTTTATTCGGAGCTTTAATCAATTTTTAATCTATAAATATGCCTGCCTTATATGTCCTGTTTGAGGTGGAAAAATAGCGGTAGGCTTTAATATTTCGTGGTGAGTCATGAAGAAAATTATTTGGATGGCAGTATTGTCGTTTTCTTTGGTTGGATGTGCTTCAACTCAAAAATTGACCGATGTAGATAGAAAAGGCATTAAAGCAGTGCAGGTAAACCCAGATATGCCCAAGGCTGCTCAGTTTTACTATATGGGGCCAGGCATGGCTATGGCAGGCGGCCTTCTTGGTCCAATAGGAGTTTTCCTTAGCGCGGATGATAATAAGTCAGAAGCTGTAAAAGTTGCAACGGCAATCGACAAAAGTAAGTTGGATGTGTACAGAATTACCTATGAAGAATTATCCTCTGCGCTTGAAAAATCTGGAAAATTGCCTTTGTCAAAAGATAGCAATCCTGACGCAACTAAGCTAAATATTTATGTTTTCCAAATTGGATTTAGTATTCCGAATGGATTTAGTTCTAAGTTGGTTCCTCTTTTGGGTGTTCGGGCAAGCTTGGTCGATTCATCCAATCGAGTGCTTTGGACTGATGTTGAAAGAACCATGACATTGGGAAATCCATCGGATGGCCATACCATTGACGAGTTATTGAATGATCCAAATCTGATAGAGCAGGAAATGCGTTTGGCGGCGAAGGACGTCGCAGCAGGCTTGATCAAGGATCTTTAGTTCTTTTATTTCTCGAGAGAGTCCGCGCTGGGTAGTGGCGCTAGATTACGAGCGCCACAACAAGCAGCGTTGGCCGCATGGCAAGCTGGTCGCAGAGCCGGGCAGGATGCTGGTGAACAATACCGATCTGGTCAAACTGACAGCCGCCTGCCATTTGCGGCTGTCTGAACGGATGAGCCGGATTGCCGGCTGAGCGCAAAGCGGGTTTGATGACGCGGGGCATGCTGATGGCTGCCCTGTTTTCTTTGGCGCTGGAGTGTGGCTGAGCGGCTGGTTCCGCCGGCCGTCTAGCGCCCCTCCGTTCCGCAAGCGGGCGGCTCCACGCCCACCACCCGGTCCCGCCCGCCGTTTTTGGCCTGGTACAGCGCCTTGTCCGCTCGCGCCAGCGTATTGTGTATCCGCTCGCCTTCCACCCACACGGTGACGCCGACGGAGAAGGTTTGTTGATCGGGCAGATTGCCGCGCAGCGATTCGATGCGGGCGGCGGCCTGGGCCAGGTCGCAGTTCATCAGCGCCAGCACGAATTCCTCGCCGCCGAAGCGGGCGAACAGATCCGATTGCCGCATCCGCGAACGGATCAGCACCGCCACCTCGCGCAGCAGCCGGTCTCCCTCCGGATGGCCATAGGTGTCGTTGAACTGCTTGAAGTGATCCAGATCGAACAGCGCCACCGCGATCGGTTGGCGATAGCGTTTGGCGGTGGCCAGCATCATTTCTATCTGGACGTCCCAGGTGCGGCGGTTGGGCAGCTGAGTCAGCTCGTCGGTGCCGGCCAGCTGTTCCAGCTTCTGCATCAGCCCGCGCATCTGGCTCAGCCACTTGTGCAGCAGCCGAACCAGCAGGATGGCCATCGCGCTGGCGATGATCCACATCACCAGCATCATCCAGCGGGCGACGATGCCGTAGGAGTTGGACTGCGCCACTTTTTTCATCAGGTCCAGCGTGATGGACACCGCCAGCGCGTTGGTGTTCTGCGAGATGTGGTTGAAGATACGGATTTCCTCGCCCATCACCAGGTCCGAGGCCTTGCGGTGCCCGGCGGCGTCCGGCCTGCGGTACATGGCGATGATCCTGCGGTCCAGGGCCATGAAATGGTCGAAGTCCTGCTGCACGCTTTTGAGCTGGCGGCGCTGGTCGGCGCTCAGCGGCATCACGCGCAGCTTGGCGATGTCCTGGTTGAAGTTGTCGGCCGAGTGCAAGAATTCCGCCCGGCTGGCCGCGTCGTCCCTGCTCGCGCCGTCTATGTCGCGGATGATGTCGAAGGCGTAGCCGGTTTGCCAGCCGTTCAGGTCGGCCGCGTCGAACTTGACCTCCATCGCCGCCTGGGCGATGGCGATGTATTCGACGATTTCCGCCCGGCCGTCCTCCTCCATTTTCTCGATATAGAAGGACAAGACCGGCAGCAGGCCCATGCATAGCAGGATGGGGGCGGCCACCATGATGGCCTTCAGCATGATGCCTTTGTCGCTTCTATCGGGCATGGGCGCCTCGCCGGGATTCTGCAGGGGGATCGCAAGCGTGGTGAGCGGAGGCGACCTTGCTTCAAGATAGATGGTTTTGATGCGAACAAATACGTAGCCGTTGCGGACTGCTTTCCTGGACGTGTATTTGTCTGAGCGGAAAATGTCAATGGCATAATGCGGTTTTTGTCCGAGAGCGGATTCTCCGTTCTCGGCCTTGCCGGAAAGGCTTGCCGCATGCAGATTCGACCGATTCAAGCCGGCGACTTCGCCGCGCTTTCCGCGCAGATGGACGATTGGTGGGGCGGCCGCCCGGTCCGCCACCTGCTGCATCGTATCTATTTCGATCATTTCCGCACCACCTGCTTCGCGGCGGTGGAGGGGGAGGAGGTGGTCGGCTTCCTGATCGGCTTCCGCTCCCAATCCCAGCCGGAGCAGGCTTACATCCATCTGGTCGGCGTGTCGCCGCTGGCGCGCGGCCGCGAGGTTGGGCGCGGCCTGTACCGCCGTTTTTTCGAGACGGTCGGCGCCTTCGGTTGTGTCGAGGTGCGCGCGATCACCTCGCCTGGCAATGCTGGCTCCATCGCTTTCCACCGGCGGATGGGTTTCGAGTTGTTGGCGGGGGAGGGCGTGGAGGACGGCGTGCCCGTCGTTTACGACTACAGCGGCCCAGGCCAGCACCGGGTGTGGTTCCGCCTGCGGCTGGCGCAGGCGCTTGCTTGAGGCACATGGGCGCAGACGTTCAGGCCGATTGGGTTTCGCCTTGCAGCCTGCGCGCCGGCTCGGTGCGGTGCAGATGCACCGCATAGGTGTCCCAAGGCAGTTCGGCGTTCAATGGTTGGCGCGCGGCGGCCTGGGTCAGCAGCCGGCCGACCTCGCCGCGGTGGTAGCCGCCGTGGGTGACGATGTGGGCCAGCATCTCCTCGCGCGTCATATAGCCGTCGTCGCCGTCGGTGAAGGCGAACGGTATCGATTGCGCCAGCGCGGCCGGCGTGATGGCGGCGGCGTAGTCCCGGTACCAGCAATCCAGCGCCGCCATTTCCCGGCGCAATTCGGCCGGCTCCGGGGTGCCGGGCGTGTTGTCGGCGGCGTAGCCGTGCCGGATGCCTTGCAGATGGGCGGCGAAGATCTGGTTGACCACCAGGCAGTGGTTCATCAGCCGCAGCGTCAGCCGGCGCTCCTCGGCGTGGCGCTCGGGGTCGAGTCCGCCTATGGCCGCCAGCATCTCCTCGTTGGCCCAGGCCTGGTAGTGGAACATCCGCGACAGTAGTTGGTTTGCGCCCATGGTATCCGCCTCTCCATTCATGCTATCTAGACATGGTTGAATTGTTTTCCGAGGAGGCCATTGTGTCCACTCGCATTCCCGGCGCCGCGGCGGCGATGCGCAAAGCCCCGCGGCAGGCGCGTTCCCGCGCGATGGTGGACGCGATCGTCGAGGCCGGCGCTCGCGTTCTGGACGCCCGCGGCTGGGCCGGCTTCACGACAAACGAGGTGGCCGGGGTCGCCGGCGTCAGCATCGGTTCGCTATACCAATACTTTCCCGACAAGACCGCGCTGGTCGACGCGATACGGCGGCGGCACTTCGACGCGGTGCTGGAGACGCTGCGGCTTGTCGCCGGCGGCGAGGCCGGACCGGAGGCGCTGGTGGACGGGATGATCGCGATCCATCGCGACTATCCGGCCTTGCACCGGGTGTTGCTCGAGTTGCCCGATCCCTATGCCGGCGAGGCCGATCGCAAAGCGTTCCAGGACCGGTACCTGCGGCTGTACGGCGCCATCGTCGAGCGTCATCGCGGTCCGGATGACGGCGACGGAGTCGCCGCGCACACGCTGTCGTCGGCGATGGAGGGCGTGATCCACCACGCCGCGCGGCGCGGCCTGCTGGCGGCACCCGGTTTGAGGCGCGAGCTGCTCGCCCTGGTGTGCGCCTATCTGGGCGGCGCCGCGCCTGCCGCCGGTCCTGGGCCTGCTTGAGATCGGCAGCAGCAATGCCTGCCGGGCTGCTTTAGCGGGCGCCGCCGCCGCATCATCGGAAGCGCGTGCTCGCCGGCGCCGAGTCGTGATTTCAATGGCATAATCCCGCTTTTGCCGAAAGTGTCCGATGTCCCGATTCGAGCTGGTGGTTTTCGATTGCGACGGCGTGCTGGTGGACAGCGAGCGCATCACCAACGCCGTCTTCGCGCGGATGCTGAACGAGCTTGGCCTGCCGGTGACGCTGGACGACATGTTCGAGCGCTTCGTCGGCCTGTCGATGGCGCAGTGCCTGCGGCAGATCGCCGAAATGCTGGGCGAGGCGCCGCCGGCGGCGTTCGAGGCTGATTACCGCCGGCGCTGCCATATGGCGCTGGAGTCTGAATTGAAGGCGGTGCCGGGCGTGCCGGCCATGCTGGACGCGCTGCCGCTGCCCTATTGCGTCGCCTCCAACGGCGGCCACGACAAGATGTGTGCGACGCTGGGGCTGACCGGGCTGTTGCCGTGCTGCGGCGGCCGGCTGTTCAGCGCGGCGGATGTGGCCGCGCCGAAGCCGGCGCCGGATGTGTTCCTGCACGCGGCGCGCAGCCTGGGCGCCGATCCCGCCCGCTGCCTGGTGATCGAGGACACGCCGACCGGCGTGCGCGCCGGGGTCGCCGCCGGCATGACGGTGTGGGGCTACGCGGCGCTGACGCCGGCGGCGCGCTTGCTGGAGGCCGGCGCGGAGCGGGTGTTCGACGACATGGCCGATCTGCCGGCGCGGCTGCGCGGGGCGCCTTGCCGATAATCTGATCGACGGCGGCGAACTATCGGCATGGCTGCCTTGTCACAAGTCCCTTGTGCCACACGCGTTTGCCGTCGCCAGCCAGGGCGACTTCCGTTACCATGCAGCATTCCCCCACGAATCGGATCATGCCAAGCGTTTCCTCCATGCCGTCGCGTCCGTCCGCGTTTTGCCGCCGCTCCGCCTGGAGCCTGCGGCTGTTGGCGTTGACCGGCTGCCTGCTGGCTGCGCAGGCGCGCGCCGGCCTGAACTACACGGTGGAGATAGTCGCGCCGTCCGCGCTGGCGCAGCTGCTGTACAACAATCTGGAGCTGGTCAGCGAGCAGAACGACCCCGACATCGACCAGGGCTGGCTGGACAGCATGATCAAGAGCGTGCCCGACGACGCGCGCAAGCTGCTGGAGACCGAGGGCTATTTCAACGCCAAGGTGGAGGCGGCCGAGGATGCCGGCCACCGGGTGCGCATCGTGGTGAAGCCGGGCGAACCGGTGCTGATCGACGACGTCGTCATCCGGCTGAACGGCGACATCCGCCAGGAAGCCGACTACCAGCAGCGGCTGGCCCAGGTGCTGGAGGCGTGGTCGCTGCCGATGGGCGCGCCGTACCGGCAGGAGGATTGGGACGTCAGCAAGCGCGTGGTGCTGCGCAAGGTGCAGGCCGACCGCTTTCCCAGGGCGCGCATCGCCAACAGCGAGGCGCGCATCGATCCGGCCAGCGGCCGGGCGACGCTGGAGGTGACGGTGGACAGCGGCCCGCTGATCCGTTTCGGCAAGGTCACCGTCAACGGCCTGAAGCGCTATCCGGAAAAGCTGGCGTTGGGCATGGCCGATTTCAATCCGGGCTCGCCGTATCAGCAGGACAAGCTGCTGGCTTATCAGTCGGCGCTGGACCAGTCGCCGCAATTCTCGTCGGTCATCGTCAGTGCCGATTTCGAGCATATCGCCGACAACCGCGTGCCGGTGACGGTGGACGTGGTGGAACTGCCGAAGAAGAAGCTGGAACTCGGCCTGATCTACGATTCCGAGGTCGGACCCGGCATTCGCGTCGGCTACGATCATTACAATCTGTTCCAGCAGGGCTGGACCGGCTCGGCGCTGGTGGACTGGAAGCGCGAGCAGCAGACGGTCAGCTTCGGCCTGGGCTTCCCGCGCGGCACCGACGGCTATTCCCACTCGATCACCAGCTCCTTCAAGTCGGAAACGGTGCAGGGTCTGAAAACCAATACCGTCGACGCCGGCGTCTGGCGCATCCGCAGCCGCGGCAATATCGAGGCGCGGATGGGGGTGGAGTTCCTGAAGGAAAGCGAGGAGGCTGGCGGCGTCATCTCGCGCGACACCCATGTCACCCAGCTGGTGTACGGCTGGACCCAGCGCGCCGTCGACGACGCGATGCGGCCGCGCAACGGCTATCTGCTGGACGGCCAGCTGTCCGGCTCGCTGGGCGCGCTGGCCTCGTCCACGTCTATGGTGCGCGCCTACGGCCGCGCGGTCGGCTACTGGTCGCCGTATCCGAAGTACGGCACCCTGGTGGCCCGGCTGGAGCTGGGCCAGGTCTGGGCGCGCGACGGCGCCGAAGTGCCGACCGCGCTGCTGTTCCGCGCCGGCGGCGCCAATAGCGTCCGCGGCTACGATTACCAGAGCCTGGGCCTGCCCGGCCCGAACGGCTCGGTGCTGGGCGGCCGCGTCGTGGCCACCGGCAGCGTCGAGTACCAGATCCCGATCAAGCCGGACTGGTATTTCGCGCTGTTTACCGACATGGGCAACGCCGCCGACAGCTGGAAGGGTTTCCAGGCCATGCACGGCAACGGCGTGGGCGTGCGCTGGATGAGTCCGGTGGCGCCGTTGTCATTCGATATCGCCAAGGCTGACAGCGACGGCAAGATCCGTTGGAACCTCAGCCTGGGCCTGGCTTTCTAGACCGCTGTCCAATCATGAGCGAAGACCTGAAACCGATTCCCGACCACCCGACGCCCGAGCAGGCGCCGCCGCCGCCGCCGCGTCGCCGCTGGCGGCGCGTCCTCGCCGCGCTGGCCCTGGTCCTGGCCTTGCTGCTGGCGGCGCTGGGCTGGCTGGTCGCCAGTTCGGCCGGCTTCGCCTGGGCGGTCAAGACGGCGGCCGAGTTCAGCGGCGGACGGCTGGCCGTCGGCGCCGTCGACGGATCGCTGTGGCGCGGTTTCGTCTTGCGCGACATCCGCGTGCGCGGCGGCGCCGACGATGTGGACGTCGAATCGCTGGGACTGGCCTGGCGGCCGGCGGCGCTGTGGCGCGGCGAGCTGGCGATAGACCGCCTGGCCTTCGGCCATGTGCGGGTGCTGAGCCGGCCGCAGCCGGAGTCGCCGAGCGCGCCGCCGCAGGCGCCGGCCTCGCTGGCCTTGCCGCTGAAGGTCAGCGTCGGCGAATTGTCGCTGGCCAGCCTGATGCTGGAGCCGGCCCATCTCAGCCTGTATCGTCTCAGCGCCGGCTACCGCTACGACGGCGCCAGCCACCGCGTTGAGCTGCGGCGGCTGGACACGCCGTGGGGCGGCGCGCGCGCGGGCTTGAGCCTGGCCGCGGCGTCGCCGTTCGCCTTGTCCGGCCAGCTGATGGCCAGCGGCGAATTGGAGCAGGTGGCGGTGAAGGCCAGGCTGGATCTGAGCGGCAATCTGTTGAAGCCGGCCTTCGCCGGCCAGATGGACGGCCAGGGCCTCAGCGTCGATCTGGCCGGCGCGCTCAGGCCGTTCGAGGCCAGCGCCTTCAACCGGCTGGCGCGGCTGGACGCCCGCGTCGGCAACATCAATCCGCAGGCCATCCTGCCCGGCTGGCCCAAGGGGCGGTTGAGCTTCGCGGTGTTCGCCGAGCCGGACGCCGGCCAGCGCATCAAGGGCGGCCTGACCCTGGTCAATACCGAGCCGGGGCCGCTGTCGGCGCATAAGCTGCCGCTGTCGCTGCTGGTCGGCCAGTTCCGCAGCGACGGCCAGGCGCTGGAGCTGTACGACAGTCGCGCCGAGCTGGCCGGCGGCCACATCGGCCTCTCCGGCGAATTGACGCCGAGTCGCGTCAAGCTGGCGCTGGACCTGGGCCAACTGGCCTTGCGCCAGCTGCACGCCGAGGCGCCGGACGACGTCGTCGGCGGCCATGTCGGCATAGATGGATCGCTGGCCGAGCCGCGTTTTTCCGCCCAGCTGAAGGGCAAGCTGCTGCAGGCCGACGCGCAGGCCGAGCTGGTCGGTGGCAAGCAGTCGGCGCTGCTGTTGAAGAAGCTGGAGCTGTCGGCCGGCGGCGGCGCCGTCAGCGTCAACGGCAAGCTTGGCCTGGCCGGCCGGCAGTTGTTCGAATTGAACGGCAAGCTCAGTCGCGCCGATCCGTCGCGGCTGCGCGACAACCTGCCGAAGGGCGATCTGAACGCGACGCTGAAAATGGCCGGCCAGCTGGCCGAGCCGATGGAGGTCGGCGCCAAGCTGCAGTTCGCGCCCAGCCGCCTGTCCGGCGCGCCGCTGTCCGGCAACGCCAATGTGCTGCTGGACGCCAGACGGTTGAAGCAGTTGATGCTGGACCTGAAGCTGGCCGACAACCGTCTGCAGGCCAGCGGCAGCTACGGCGTCGCCGGCGACAAGTTGAAGCTGGCGATCAACGCGCCCAATCTGGCCTTGCTGGGGCCCGGCTTCGCCGGCGCCGTGCACGGTCAGGGCGAGTTGGCCGGCGTGCCGGCGGCGCCGCTGCTGGACGCCAAGCTGCAAGCCGACCGTTTGCGGCTGCCGGGCGGCGTGGCGCTGCAGTCTCTGCAGTTCGCCGGCAATATCAAGGCCGACCAGGCCAGCCCGTTCCGGCTCAGCCTGGACGTGGCGGCGCTGCAGGCCGGCGGCCTACGCGCCGAGCAGCTGCATGCCAGCGCCGGGGGCACCCGCGCCCGGCACGAGCTGCAGCTGGACGGCCGCTTCCACTTGAACGAGCAGAGCTACCGGCTGCAACTGGCCGCCGCCGGCGGCCTGACGCCGAACAAGGGCTGGCAGGGCAATGTGCGGCAGCTGGAGTTGTCCGGCAAGCCGGCGCTGAGCCTGTTGGCGCCGGCGGCGCTGGCGATAGGCGCCGACGGCCAGCTGAAGCTGGGCGCGACCCGGCTGGCGCTGTTGGGCGGAAGTCTGAATCTGGACGATCTGACGCGGCAGGCCGGCGGCGCGTTCAGCAGCCGCGGCAACGCCCGCGGCCTGAAGCTGGCCGAGCTGGGGCCGTGGCTGAAGCTGCCGGTCGAGCAAAATCTGCAGTTCGACGCCGACTGGAGCCTGAGTCCGGCCGGCAGCGGACAGCTGGCGGTATGGCGCAGCGGCGGCGATGTGCAACTGCCGCTGGAAAACGGACGCCGCGCGATGCTGGGGCTGAAGACGGCGCGGGTCGAGTTGCGGCTGGACGGTCGGCAGCTGGCCTTCGACGTCAATCTGGACAGCCGCTTCGCCCAGGCCCAGGGCCAGGGCAGCCTGCCGTGGAACGGCGGCCATATCGACGGCCGCACGCCGCTGGCGGGCAGCCTGCGCGCCAGCCTACCCGCCTTGTCCACCTTCGCCGAGCTGGCCGGCCCGGGCCTGGAGCTGGGCGGCCAGTTGTCGGCCAACCTGGAACTCAGCGGACCGTTGGCGGCGCCGCAGGCCCTGGGCCAGATTCGCGGCGCGCAATTGAAGCTGGCCGATCGCCGCACCGGCATCACGCTGGCCGACGGCAGTCTGGCGGCGCGGATAGACGGCCGTCGGCTGACTTTGCAGCAACTGCGTTTCGTCAGCGGCCAGGGCGAGGTCAACGCCAGCGGCTCGCTCGATCTCAGCGGCATCCAGCCGGACGCCCGCGTCACGGTGGCCCTGCAGCGTTTCAGCGTGTTCGACCGGCCCAACCGCCGGCTGGTGGTGTCCGGCCAGAGCGAGCTCGCCTTCGTCGGCGGCAAGCTGTCGCTGAGCGGGCGCATCCGCGCCGATCAGGGGCGCGTCGGCCTGCCGAAGCAGGGGGCGCCGGATCTGGGCTCCGACGTGGTGGTGGTCGGTCGGCCGGCGACCGAGCCGTCGGCGTTCGCCAGCATGCCGCTGACGGTGGCGCTGGACCTCGATCTGGGCGAGCGCTTCCGCTTCTCCGGCCAGGGCCTTAACGTCGAGTTGTCCGGCCTGGTCCATGTCAGCGCCAATCCGGGCGAGGCGCCGGCGGCCAAGGGCCAGGTCAAGGTGGAGCGCGGCCGTTACAAGGCCTACGGCCAGGATCTGGACATCACCTTCGGCGCCATCACCTTCAACGGCCCGCTCGACAATCCGCTGCTGAACGTGCAGGCCAAGCGCCGGCTGTCCCCGGTCGGCGCCGGCGTGGAGGTCAGCGGTTCTGTGGCCGCGCCCAAGGTCAGGCTGATCACCGACGAGCCGATGTCGGACAAGGACAAGCTGGCCTGGCTGGTGCTGGGCCGGCCGGCCAGCGGCGACCGCGACAACAGCGATCTGGCGGCCTCGGCCGGCATGATGCTGGCCGGCTCCTTGAACGACCACCTAGGTCTATTCGACGATCTGGGCGTGTCCAGCCGCAAGGAGAGGACGCTGGCCAACGGCACCGTTAGCCCGGCCGAGCAGGTGGTGACGGTGGGGCGCCAGCTGACGCGCGAGCTCTACCTCGGCTACGAGTACGGCATCACCAGCGCCGATCAGGCGGTCAAGCTCGCCTATCAGCTGTCCAAGGGCTGGTCGGTGATTCTGCGCGCCGGCACCGCGATGTCGGCCGAGTCGCGCTACACGCTGCGTTTCGATTGAGCGTCGTCGGCGGCCGTCCCGACGGGGATGGCCGCGTTGCCGGCCTCGCCTCGCCAAATTGCTATGTTTGTATAGCTATGTAATAATAGCAATATGAACGAGACGATTTCCACCGTCGAGGCCACCCGGCTGCGACAACAACTGATGACCATGGTGCGCCGGCTGCGCCGTCAGGCCAGCCAGGACACGCTGCCGTTCGGCCTGCTGGCGGTGTTGGGCGCGATAGACCGCGCCGGCGGCGACATCACGCCGACCGAATTGGCGCGCAAGGAGAATATGCGCTCCTCCAACCTGGCCAGCGCGCTGCGCGAACTGGCCGAAGCCGGACTGATACGCCGCAGCGCCGATCCGCGCGACGGCCGCCGCGTCCGCGTCGGCCTGACCGAGGCCGGCCAGGGCGTGTTGCGCCGCAATCGCCAGCTGCGCGACGGCTGGCTGCAGCGCGGCCTGCAGGGGCTGAGCGCCGACGAGCGC
Source organism: Chromobacterium sp. ATCC 53434 (assembly GCF_002848345.1). Lineage (NCBI taxonomy): Bacteria > Pseudomonadati > Pseudomonadota > Betaproteobacteria > Neisseriales > Chromobacteriaceae > Chromobacterium > Chromobacterium sp. ATCC 53434. The sequence goes on from NZ_CP025429.1 coordinate 5,007,968, forward strand.
GCCGCGCTGCTGCTGGCCGGCGACGTGCTGGAGCGGCTGGCCGCCATGGAACTGAGTCTCGCCCCCCATCCGCCGGTAAAGGAACACATATGAAAACCGCATTGCTGACGCTGGACTACATCAACGACATCGTCGCGCCGCAAGGCCGCATCGCCCGCTGCGCCGGCCACGTCGCCGCGCGCGGCGCGCTGGCCGCCGCCAACCGCGGCATCGCGCTGGCGCGCGAGCGGCAGTGGCTGGTGATACACGTCAAGGTGGGTTTCTCGCCGTCCTATGTCGAAATGCCGCAAGGCTCGCCGATTTTCAGCCGCGCCGGCCAGTTCCAGGCGCTGAACCTGCAGGGCGAGGGCACGGCCTTCCATCCCGAGCTGGATGTGCGCGCCGAGGACGCCGTGGTGGTCAAGCACCGCGTCAGTCCGTTCTACGCCACCGCGCTGGAGGCGGTGCTGCGCGCGCACGGCATCGAGCGGCTGGTGGTCGCCGGCGTCAGCAGCACCTGGGCGGTGCAGGCGGCGGCGCGCGACGCGCACGACCGCGACTACCGGGTGGCGGTGTTGGAGCCGGCCTGCGCGGCCGCCGACGAGGACGAGCACCGCGCGTCGATGCGGCAACTGGCGGCGATCGCCGACATCGTGTCGCAGGAGCAACTGGAAGCGCTGTGATGGCGATGCTGCGCCGCTTGTGGGCCGAGCACTGCGACGCCTACCTGGCCGCCCGGGTGTCGGCGCTGATCGCGCCGGCGTTGCTGGCGGCGCTGGCCGGCGGCGGCGAAGCGGCCTTGCAGGGCGGCATGCTGGCGGTGTGTTGCCTGATGGCGATGGAGCGCGGCCGGCTGGGTCGCCGCGCCGCCGCGCTCCAGGCCGGGCTGGCGCTGGCGGGTTGCCTGGCGCTGGCCTGGCTGTGGCGCTGGCCGGCGGTATTCGCGCTGGCCTGCGGCGCGGCCGCCGAGATCGGCGGCCGGATGGGCGCGCGGCGGGCGCGTTGGCGCTCCGCCGCCAATTTCACTTTCATTCCCGCCCTCTACCTTGGTTGCGAGGCCGCGCAGTCCGGCGGTTCTGGCGCGGCCGAGTTGTGGCCGGCCATGCCGTGGCTGGCGGCCGGCGCGCTGGCCGCCTGGCTGCTGCACGCATTGGCCGGACGTTGCGCGCCGCCGCAGGACAAGCCGGGTGCGGCGCCGCGTGCCGGCGTCGCCTTCGCCTGCGTCGGCCTGCTGGCCTGGCTGGCCGCGCACTTCCAGCTGCCCTGCGGCCAATGGCTGGTCTGGTCCGGGGCCAGCGTCTGCGTCGGCGGCCTGTCCGCGATACGCGACAAATGCTGGCAGCGCTGCAGCGGCGCCCTGCTGGGCGTGCCGGCCGGCATGCTGCTGGCGCTCGCGCTGCAGCCTTCTCCCGAATCCTCGATGTCGCTGGGCGCGGCGGCGATGCTGACGCTGGCGCTGTTCCGCGCCTATAGACCGGGCTTCGCCGCGCGCAGCGCGCTGGCGGCCGCCCATCTGAGTCTGATCGGCGGCGTGGCGGCGTGGCGTCTGTTCGATGTCGGCCTGGCGGCGGCGCTGGTGCTGGCGACGCTGGCCGCCGGCCAGTGGCTGGCGGCGCGCTAGCCGGAGCAGAGGGCGCTCAGGCCGGCTCTGACTGCTGTTGCTCCAGTCGCCGCGTCATCATGTCCTCGGCCAGCGGCGATCCCAGCAGATAACCCTGCATCGCTTCGCAGCCCAGGCCTTTCAGGAAGCGCTGCTGGCTTTCGCTCTCGACGCCCTCGGCCAGCGTTTCCATGCCCAGCGCGCCGGCCAGATGGACGATGGCGCTGACGATGGCGGCGTTCTCCTCGTCGCCGGGCAGGTCGCTGATGAAGGAGCGGTCTATCTTCACCGTGTCCGGCGCGAAGCGCTTCAGGTAGGCCAGGCTGGAATAGCCGGTACCGAAGTCGTCGACCGACAGCCTGACGCCCATCGCCTTGATCACCGCCAGCTGGCGCGAGGCGAGGTCGGCGTCTGACATCAGCGTGCTCTCGGTCACTTCCAGCTCCAGGCAGTGGCCGGGCAGCGCGTGCTTCTGCAGCGCGTCGCGGACGTCGTCGATGAAGTCGTGGCGCATCAGCTGGTGGGCGGAGACGTTGACCGCGACGCGGATCGGCCCGAGGCCGGCCCGCAGCCAGCGGCTGGCCTGCTCGCAGGCCTGGTTCAGCACCCAGCGGCCCAGCGGCACGATCAGGCCGGTATCCTCGGCCACCGGGATGAAGCGGCCGGGCATGATCAGGCCCTCGTCCGGATCGCGCCAGCGCAGCAGCGCTTCGCAGCCCAGCAAGCGCTGTCCGGCCATGTCGTATTGCGGCTGGTAGACCAGGTACAGCTGCTCTTGCTCCATCGCCCGGCGCAGCCGGTTTTCCATCAGCAGCCGCTCCGCCACCTGGGCGTTCATTTCGCGGGCGTAGAAGCGGAAGGTGTTCCGGCCGTGCGCCTTGGCGTGGTACATCGCCAGATCGGCGTTCATCAGCAGGGTCTGAATGTCGCTGCCGTCGTCCGGCATCAGGCTGATGCCTATGCTGCAGCCGACCACCAGCGCATGCTCGCCGATCTGGAACGGCTGCTGCATCGTGCGCAATATGCGCTCGGCGATCTGCGCCGCTTCGCCCGGCTGGTTGATCGCCGGCAGGATCAGCACGAATTCGTCGCCGCCGGTGCGGCCTACGGTGTCCAGGCCGCGCACCGAGCCGGCCAGCCGGCGCGCCACTTCTTTCAGCAGCTCGTCGCCGGCGCTGTGGCCCAGCGTGTCGTTGATGTTCTTGAAATGGTCCAGGTCGACGAAGAGCACCGCCAGCTGATTGTGCTGCAGCTCGGCCTGGCGTATCGCCTGGTGCAGCCTGTCGTTGACCAGCACGCGGTTCGGCAGGTCGGTCAGCGCGTCGTATTCGGCCATGTGCTGGACCCGCGCCTCCTGTTCCTTGCGCTCGGAGATGTCGGTGAACAGCGCGACGAAGTGGCTGACCGCGCCCTGGGCGTCCTGCAGCACGCTGATATTGACCCAGCACGGGAAGTGCTCGCCGTTCTTGCGCTGGTTCCAGATCTCGCCGGACCACTGGCCGCGCTGGCCAAGCGCCAGCCACATCTGTTGGAAGAAGGCCGGATCGTGGCGGCCGGAGAACAGCAGCGACGGCTTGCGCCCCAGCACCTCGCCCTCGGCATAGCCGGTGATGTGGCAGAAGGCGCGGTTGACGGTCAGGATGCGGTTGTCCGGATCGGAGATCAGGATGGCCTCGTTGCTGGATTCGAAGACCTGGGCCGCCAGCCGCAGCTGGCGCTCGGTCTGGCGGCGGCCGCTGATGTCGCGCGCGGTCGCGCACAGATAGCGCTCGCCCTCGTACTGCAGCTGGTTGACGGTGACTTCCAGGTAGCGCTCGGCCTCGGCCTCGCCGTGGCGGGTCTCGAAGGTCAGCGGAAAGGCGCCGGGCGGATGGAGGAAGAGCCGCGGCGCCAGCCCGGGCAACTGCCGCAGCGCCAGATTGCAATACACCGTCTCGCCGCGGCGGTTCTGCAGCGCCACCATGTCGGTGGCGTTGTCGATCATGAAGTGGCTGAGCTTCAACTCGCGCGCCTGTTCCTTCAGCGACAGATGGCTCTGCGCCAGATCGTGCTGATAGCGCCTGACCAGCGCGCCGACCCAGCGGACGAAATACCAGCAGAACAGTCCGGCGCACAGCATCGCCACCAGCGTCATGCCCAGCGTGGTGACGATGCGTTCCGCCAACCGGCCGCGCAGCCGCTGCGCGGCGCGCAGGCCGTCGTCCTGTATCGCCTGCACCCGCAGGCTGGTGACCAGGGTCCAGTCCCAGCCCGGCAGCTGCCTGGCGTAGGCGAGGTAGGTTTCGGCGGGCAGGCCGGTCTCGTCCTGGCGGGCGTACTCGACGAAGCCGCCGCGCCGTCCCTGCTGGATCAGTTGCAGCATGCGCGCGCGTTCGGCCGCCGGCAGCGCGCGGTAGGAGCGGCCCACCAGCGACGGCCGGCCCGGCGACAGCCGGATGATGCCCTGGCGGTCTATGATGGTCATCTCGCCGCCGCCCGGCGACAGCCGCATCCGCGCCAGCGTGTCCAGTCCCTGTTGCTGCAGCGCGGCCTCGACGTTGCTGATGTATTCGCCGCTGCCTATCAGCCAGCGGTAATGGGGGAAGCGGCGGGCATAGGTGATCTTGTCGTCCATCTGCGCGCTGCCGGGCAGATACCAGCGATAGGAGGAGAAGCCGCGGCCGTCGGGGCCGGCCACCGAGTCGAGCAGGTTCTGCATGATGCGGCGGCCGCGGTCGTCGCGGTTGTCCAGCAGCGACCGGCCTTCGCGCTCAGGCGCGGTCGGCAGCAGCACGCAGCGGCCGTCCAGCGTGTCGATGAAGAAGTAGCCGCGGCCATCGAAATAGCGCAGCGGACGCAAGGCTTCGGCGATCAGCCGCTGCGTCCGCGCAGGGCCCAGCCGCGCATGCTCGCGGCGCCAGATGGCGTCGGCCAGGCTCCAGGCCTGGTCCACCTGCTCGCGCAGCTGGTGGCGCATGGTATCGTTGGTGCGCTCGCGCAAGGCCGCCAGCAGCAGCGCGGCGTGGTCGGTGTAGCCTTGCAGGTTGTCGCGCGCGCGCGCGGCGGCTTCCTGCTCGATGTTTTGTCGTCCCGACTGGAAGTCGTGCCAGCTCATCATCAGGAAATAGCTGGCCAGCGTGAGGGCCAGCGCAAACACGATGGCCAGGGTGCCGAACAGTTGCAAGCGCGACAGCCTGGCTTGGTTCAACTCCATCACGGTCTCGGGACTTCGAAAAGGGATGGCCAGTATACGGGATTATCCTGAATGTCATGAAAAATTGTCGGGCGAGCTGATCGAATTTCCGTTAAAATCGCGCCCGGAAGTCAGTCAGACAATCGCCGCGCCCGCGAGGGCGGGGAGGAAAGTCCGGGCTCCGCAGAGCAGGATGCCGGCTAACGGCCGGGCGCCGAGAGGCGACGGAAAGTGGAACAGAGAGCGGAACCGCCGATGGCCGGACCGGAGGACCGAAAGGTCGGACGGTCTTCATTCAGACAGGGCAACCTGGCTGGACGGCACAGGCAAGGGTGAAAAGGTGTACCGGGAGGCGAGAGCCGGCCTGGACGAGCGGGGCGACCCGCTCGCGGTAAGAGCGCACCGCGGACGTGGCGACACGGACGGCAGGCTAAACCCCATCCGGAGCAAGACCAAATAGGGGGGCGCCAACGTGGCTCGCGTTGTCCCCGGGTAGGTTGCTTGAGCCTGTCGGTAACGGCAGGCCTAGAGGAATGATTGTCCAACGACAGAACCCGGCTTATCGACTGACTTCCACCTCTCCCAGCCGATTATTTTCGGCTATCGATGCTGCCTAAAAAATAAGCAAAAATTTTTCCCGTTCGCGGCGAATCGCTATACAATACCGACCCTTCCCAGTCATTACCTGTAATTTATTTGTCATGCAGATAGGACCGTACCAACTGAAAAACCGGCTGATCGTGGCACCGATGGCCGGGGTGACGGACAGGCCGTTCCGCATGCTGTGCAAACGGCTGGGGGCCGGGATGGCGGTGTCGGAGATGATCACCGCCAACAAGGCGCTGTGGACCACGACCAAGACGCTGCGCCGGGCCGATCACGAGGGCGAGGTCGAACCGATCGTCGTGCAGATCGCCGGCGGCGAGCCGTCCATGCTGGCCGAGGCGGCCAGGCTCAATGTCGAGCACGGCGCGCAGATCATAGACATCAATATGGGGTGTCCGGCGAAGAAGGTATGCAATGTGGCGGCCGGCTCGGCGCTGTTGCGTGACCTGGACAACGTCGGCCGCATCCTGGAAGCGGTGGTGAAGGCCGTCGATGTGCCGGTGACCTTGAAGACCCGCACCGGCTGGAGCCGCGAGCTGAAGACGGCGCTGACGGTGGCGAAGATGGCCGAGGAGGCCGGCATCGCCGCGCTGGCGCTGCATGGCCGCACCCGCGAGGACATGTACCGCGGCGAGGCCGAGTACGACACGATACGCGCGGTCAAGCAGGCGGTGTCCATCCCGGTGGTGGCCAATGGCGACATCGATTCACCGGCCAAGGCGCGCCGCGTCCTGGAGTACACCGGCGCCGACGCCATCATGATAGGCCGCGCGGCGCAGGGCCGGCCGTGGATCTTCCGCGAGATCCAGCACTATCTGGAGACCGGCGAGGAGCTGCCGCCGCCGACCGTCGGCGAGATCCGCGAATTGATGCTGGGCCATCTGGACGAGTTGTACCATTTCTACGGCGAGTATTCGGGCTGTCGCATCGCCCGCAAGCACATCGCCTGGTATACGAAGGGGCTGGCCGGCGGCAACGCCTTCCGCCAGCAGATGTACCGGCTGGAAAGCACCGACGAGCAGCGCCGGGCGGTCGGCGAGTATTTCGGTCGGCTGGGCGGGATGGACGATCGTCTAAGCTACGTAGTCGAGGATGAGGACAGGATGGATCGCGGCGGCGAAGCCGGCGCGGAGGGAGAGGCGGGCTGCGGCTGACGCGCGCCGGCTTTCCGGGGACCCAAGATATCTGGACACCAAATAACAATATGCAAAACAACGATCACATCTCGCACTCGGTGCGGCTGGCGATGGAGCAGTATTTCCGCGACCTGGACGGCGAGGCGCCGTCGGCGATCTACGACATGGTGCTCGCCTGTGTCGAGAAGCCGCTGCTGGAGGTGGTGCTGATACACACGCAGGGAAACCAGACCAGGGCGGCGGAGTTGCTGGGATTGAACCGCAACACGCTGCGCAAGAAGATGAAGTCGTATGATTTGATTTGAAGATAACCGGCCACACCGTAACAGGGTGGCCGGTTTTTTTTGTGTTTATCCATAGTCAAAGCGGTAGAGAACATGACCAAGATCGAACGAGCGCTGATCAGCGTGTCCGACAAGAGCGGCGTGCTGGAATTCGCCAGGGAGCTGTCGGCCCTCGGCGTGCACATCCTGTCCACCGGCGGCACCGCCAAGCTGTTGCTGGACGCCGGCCTGCCGGTCACCGAAGTGTCCGACTACACCGGTTTCCCGGAAATGTTGGACGGCCGCGTCAAGACGCTGCACCCGAAAGTGCACGGCGGCATTCTCGGCCGCCGCGATCTGCCGGAACATGTGGCGACGATGGCCGAGCACGGCATCGGCAACATCGACCTGGTTTGCGTCAACCTCTATCCGTTCGAGGCCACCGTCGCCAATCCCGACTGCGCGCTGGAAGACGCGATCGAGAACATCGACATCGGCGGCCCGACCATGGTGCGTTCCGCCGCCAAGAACTGGGCGCACGTCGCCATCGTCACCGACAGCGCCGACTACCCGGCGCTGTCGGCCGAGTTGAAGGCCAACGGCGGCCGGCTTGCCAAGACCACCCGCTTCGAGCTGGCCAAGAAGGCCTTCACCCACACCGCCGCCTACGACGGCGCGATCTCCAACTATCTGACCAGTCTGGCCGACGGCGTCGTGGCCGGCAAGCCGGAACGCGTCGCCTTCCCGAACCGCCTGAACGCCCAGTTCGTTAAGGTGCAGGACATGCGCTACGGCGAGAACCCGCACCAGGCCGCCGCCTTCTACCGCGACCTCGATCCGGCCGCCGGCAGCATCGCCCACTACCGGCAGCTGCAGGGCAAGGAGCTGTCCTACAACAATATCGCCGACGCCGACGCCGCCTGGGAGGCGGTGAAGACCTTCGAGCAGACCGCCTGCGTCATCGTCAAGCACGCCAATCCGTGCGGCGTGGCCGTCGGTGCGGACACGCTGTCGGCGTACCGGCTGGCTTTCGCCACCGACACCACCAGCGCCTTCGGCGGCATCATCGCCTTCAACCGCCCGGTGGACGCGGCTACGGTGGAAGCCGTGACCGGCCAGTTCCTGGAAGTGCTGATCGCTCCGGCCTTCAGCGACGAGGCCAAGGCGCTGATCGCGGCGAAGAAGAACGTCCGCGTGCTGGAGATTCCGCTGCAGGCCGGCGCCAACCGCTTCGAGCTGAAGCGCGTCGGCGGCGGCGTGCTGGTGCAGACGCCGGACATCCGCAATGTCGGCGCCGACGAGCTGCGCGTGGTCAGCAAGCGCCAGCCGACGCCGCAGGAAATGTCGGACCTGTTGTTCGCCTGGCGCGTGGCCAAGTTCGTCAAGTCGAACGCCATCGTGTTCTGCAAGGATGGCCAGACCGCCGGCATCGGCGCCGGCCAGATGAGCCGCGTCGACTCCACCCGCATCGCCGCGCGCAAGGCGCAGGACGCCGGGCTAGGCCTGGCCGGCGCGGTGGCGGCGTCGGACGCCTTCTTCCCGTTCCGCGACGGCATAGACGTGATCGCCGAGCAGGGCATCAAGGCCATCATCCAGCCGGGCGGCTCGATGCGCGACGAGGAAGTCTTCGCCGCCGCCGACGAGCACGGCATCGCGTTGGTGTTGACCGGCGTGCGCCATTTCCGCCACTGAGCGGGCCTTGATTCGCCGCTGCGCCGCCGGCGCGGCGGTAATGAAACCGACTTGGCGCTATGCTATTCAAGTAAGCGCCAACCGACGGCGGCGGCCCAGCGGGTCCCGTCCGTCCAGAATAGGATAAGAACCCGATGAAAGTTCTCGTGATCGGCTCCGGCGGCCGCGAGCACGCGCTGGCCTGGCGCATCGCCAAATCGAAGCGCGTGTCCAAGGTATTTGTCGCGCCGGGCAACGCCGGAACCGCGCTGGACGCGAACCTGAGCAATATCGCCGCCAACGGCGTGGCCGAATGGCTGGCCTTCGCCAGGGAAGAGAAGATAGACCTGACCGTCGTCGGCCCCGAGGCCCCGTTGGCCGCCGGCGTCGTCGACGCTTTCCGCGACGAGGGCCTGAAAGTGTTCGGCCCGACGCGCTATTGCGCGCAGCTGGAGAGCTCCAAGGACTTCGCCAAGGCCTTCATGCAGCGCCACGGCATCCCGACCGCCGGCTACCAGACCTTCACCGACGCCGTCGCCGCGCATGTCTATGTCGACGGCAAGGGCGCGCCCATCGTGATCAAGGCCGACGGTCTGGCCGCCGGCAAGGGCGTGGTGGTGGCGATGACGCTGGACGAGGCGCATGCCGCCATCGACGACATGCTGCTCGGCAACAAGATGGGCGAGGCCGGCAGCCGTGTCGTGATCGAGGATTTCCTCGTCGGCGAGGAGGCCAGCTTCATCGTGATGGTCGACGGCGAGCACGTGCTGCCGATGGCCACCAGCCAGGACCACAAGCGGCTGCTGGACCATGACCAGGGGCCGAATACCGGCGGCATGGGCGCCTACAGCCCGGCGCCGGTGGTGACGCCGGCGGTGCACAACCGCGTGATGCGCGAAATCATCCAGCCGGTGGTGCAGGGCATGAAGAAGGACGGCCATCCGTATACCGGCTTCCTGTACGCCGGCCTGATGATAGACGACGACGGGCACCCGAAGGTGATCGAGTTCAACTGCCGCTTCGGCGATCCGGAAACCCAGCCCATCATGGCGCGGCTGAAGACCGATTTCACCGTGCTGCTGGAGGCCGGCGTCAACGCCCGGCTCGACAAGGTGGAGGCCGAGTGGGACCGCCGCGTGGCGCTGGGCGTGGTGCTGGCCGCCGCCGGTTATCCGGACGCGCCGAGAAAGGGCGACGTCGTGCACGGCATTCCGGCCGAGAGCGAGGACGGCATCGTCTTCCATGCCGGCACGGTCCTGGACGAGCAACAGCAGCTGCGCAGCAGCGGCGGCCGCGTTCTGTGCGCGGTGGGGCTGGGCGACAGCGTCAGGATGGCGCAGGGCAAGGCCTACCAGCTGGCCGACGCCATCGAGTTCGCCGGCAAGCAGTATCGCCGCGACATCGGCGCGCGCGCGATAGGCCGCAAGCACTGAAGCGGAACCCGCTTCTGGACGGAACGGCGCCGGCGGCGCCGTTTTGCTTTGGACAGGCTTTTCCCGCCGCCCCTACAATGTGGCCATCAAGCGACGACAGAACGGGAAAGCGCGATGATTCTGGTAACGGGCGGCGCCGGCTATATCGGCAGCCACACTTGCGTGAAATTGTTGGAGGCCGGCCATGAGCTGGTGGTGCTGGACAATCTGTGCAACAGCAAGGAAGAGGCGCTGCGCCGGGTGCAGAAGCTGGCCGGCAGAGCGCTGACTTTCATCAACGGCGACATCCGCGACGAGGCGGCGCTGGACCAGGCCTTCGGTCATCCGATCCAGTCCGTGATCCATTTCGCCGGCCTGAAGGCTGTCGGCGAGTCGGTGGCCAAGCCGCTGGAATACTACGAGAACAATGTCGGCGGCACGCTGGCCTTGCTGCGCGCGATGAAGCGGCACGGCGTGTCGCGGCTGGTGTTCAGCTCGTCCGCCACCGTCTACGGCCATCCTGCGACGACGCCGATCACCGAGGACTTTCCGCTGTCGGCCACCAATCCGTACGGACGCAGCAAGCTGATGGTCGAGGACATGCTGCGCGATTTCGCCAAGGCGGAGCCGGACTGGCGCATCGCGCTGCTGCGCTATTTCAACCCGATAGGCGCGCATGAAAGCGGCGACATCGGCGAAGACCCGAACGGCATGCCCAACAATCTGATGCCTTTCATCACCCAGGTGGCCAGCGGCCAGCGGCCCTGCCTGCAGGTGTTCGGCGACGACTATCCGACGCACGACGGCACCGGCGTGCGCGACTACATCCATGTCGAGGATCTGGCCGCCGGCCATCTGAAGGCGGTGGAGGCGCTGGCGCGGCGGGCCGGCCTGCTGACGGCGAATCTGGGCACCGGCAACGGCTATTCGGTGCTGGACATGGTGAAGACTTTCGAGCGGGTCAACCAGGTGGCGGTGCCGCATCAGATCGTCGCGCGCCGTCCCGGCGATGTCGCCGAGTGCTGGGCAGATCCGGCCGAGGCCGAGCGGCTGCTGGGCTGGACCGCCCGGAAGGATCTGGAGGACATGTGCCGCGACAGCTGGCGCTGGCAGCGGCGGAATCCGGCCGGTTACCCATGAGCGCGGGCCGGCGCGATCTTTATGAAAAATTGACGCGGCGGGGCGTTTTTTCTGCGGGAGCTTGATGCCGGCGACGCTACAGTGCGGAGTGTGGGGCGATTTCCCAAGCCGATCTGGAGCGATGAAGCCATGTCCGCATTGATGACTGATCAAGGCCTGCCGGCCGATCCGGAGCCTGGAAGCCGCAGCCGGCTGCTGCGCTTCCTGACCCACGAGAAACGTTGCTGGCGCCGCCTGGCCTACTGGTTGAAGCGGTTCGGAGTCGACGCCGGCGCGCCGCCGCGTTGCTATGCCTGGCGTCCGGCGCCGGAAGATCCGCCGGAAGACCACGAAGACCTGCTGTTGCATTGATTGCCGTTCGACGCCGGAGTCGGACGAACTTCCATCCCCGATTCCGGTTCCCCGCCTTCCCCGCCTCGCGCCGTTGCCGCTACAATGGCCGCTTCCCTTTATTCTGAAGAGTTGGCCGATTCATCATGAAGTCCGGTTCCGGTCCGTTGCCGCGGCTGCCTGGCAGCCGCCTGCAGCAGCGGGCCCGCAAACAGCTGCGCGTCGGCGGCGTCATCGCCTATGCCACCGAATCCTGCTACGGCCTGGGTTGTCGTCCGCTGGACAGCCACGCGATACGGCGGGTGCTGGCGATCAAGGCGCGGCCCAATCACAAGGGACTGATCGTCATCGCCGCCGATTTCGCGCAGATCCGTCATCTGGTCAAGCCGCTGTCCGCGGCGCAGCGCGCGGAACTGGCGCGCTACTGGCCTGGTCCATATACCTTTTTGCTGCCGGCGTCGCGGCGGGTGCCGCCGGCCCTGCGCGGCCGGCACAGCAAGATCGCGGTGCGGGTGACGGCGCACGGCGAGGCGGCGGCCCTGTGCCGGGCGCTCGGCACCGCGCTGGTGTCCACCTCGGCCAACCGCGCCGGGCAGAAGTCGCTGAAGACCGCGCGGGCCTGTCATCAGGCTTTCGACAACAAGGTGTTGACCTTGCCCGGCCGCATCGGCAAACGGCGCAAGCCGTCGACCATCATCGATCTGGAAAGCGGCCGCGTTTTGCGCTAGGCCGCATGTGAACCCGAGGAAAAAGACGTGCAACAGATTTCTTTCATCAGCCTGATCCTGAACGCCAGCCTGATGGTGCAGCTGGTGATGGCCGGACTGGCGCTGACCTCCCTGCTGTCGTGGGCGCTGATCTTCAACAAGGTGGCGGTGCTGCGTTCGGCCAAGCGCCACAGCGAGGAGTTCGAGCGCAACTTCTGGGGCGGCGCCGATCTGAACCGGCTGTACGAGGACGTCTGCCGCCGCAGCGACACCGCCGGCATGGAGCGCATCTTCCAGTCCGGCTTCGCCGAATTCTTGAAGCTGCGCGGCCGCAACGGCGCCGAACTGTCCGACATCATGGACGGCTCGCGCCGCGCGATGCGGGCGGCGGCGCAGCGCGAGCTGGACGCGCTGGACAGCCACACCTCCTTCCTGGCCACGGTCGGCTCGGTCAGCCCCTATATCGGCCTGTTCGGCACGGTATGGGGCATCATGCACGCCTTCATCGGTCTCGGAAACGCCGGCCAGGCGACGCTGAGCACGGTGGCGCCCGGCATCGCCGAGGCGCTGGTGGCCACCGCCATCGGCCTGTTCGCGGCGATTCCGGCGGTCGTCGCCTACAACCGCTTCGCGACCGACGTCGACCGTCTGGCCACGCGCTTCGACACCTATATGGAAGAGTTCTCCAACATCCTGCAGCGGCTGGTGACGCGTTAAGACACTTGCCGTTTCGGCTTGCATACGGCATGGTTCCGGTTCGTACTCTACGGACTGAGCCATGCCTTTTTCACGTCTCGCGCCGCTGACGCTGGCCGCCTTTCTCGCCCTTTATTTCGTCTGGGGCTCCACCTATCTGGTCATCCGCATCGGCGTCGAGTCCTGGCCGCCGCTGTTGATGGCGGGCATCCGTTTCCTGCTGGCCGGCAGCCTGATGCTGGCCTACCTCGCGTGGCGGCGCACGCCGTGGCCGAACGCGCGTCAGCTGGGCGGCGCGGCGTTGCTGGGCGTGCTGATGCCGGCGATAGGCAATGGTCTGGTGACGATGGCCGAGCGCGAAGTGTCGTCCGGCGTGGCGGCGCTGGTGATCGCAACGGTGCCGCTGTTCACGCTGTTGTTCGCCCGCTTGTTCGGCCACAAGTCGCGGCCGCTGGAATGGGCCGGCATGGCGCTGGGGGTGGTCGGCATCGTGTTGCTGAACCTGGGTTCCAGTCTGCGCGCCAGCCCGACGGGCGCGTTGCTGTTGCTGCTGGCCTCGGCCGGCTGGGCGCTGGGCTCGGCCTGGAGCAAGAGGCTGCCCCAGCCGTCCGGCGCGATGGGCAGCGCCTGGACCATGATCTTCGGCGGTCTGGCGCTGGTCGCATCAAGCTGGGTGGTGGGGGAGCGGCTGGCGGCATGGCCAGGCGCCGAGGGCTGGGCCGCGCTGCTGTATCTGACGGTGTTCGGCTCGATGATAGCTTACAGCGCCTATCTCTATCTGCTGAAAACGGTGTCGGCGGCGGCGGCGACCAGTTACGCCTACGTCAATCCGGTAATCGCGGTGCTGCTGGGCGCGGTGTTTCTGGGCGAGCAGGTCGGCGTGCACGAAATGCTGGCCATGGTGATCATCGTCACGGCGGTGGTGCTGATCAGCTGGCGGCGCTGATCGCGAAAAACGCCGCAGAGCGGCGTTTTTCCGACGGTGTGAACGAGGATCAGACCGGCTGCCACAGCGAAGGCTGGCTGGACGGCGTCCAGCCGGCGCCGGCCCAGGCGGTGTGCGGCTGCAGGCAGCGGTACTGCCGGCCCTGGTAGCTGACCACCTGGCCCTGGCTGTATTTGCCGCCTTCCTTCCAGGCGTCGCCGACCGGCGGCGTCGTGCCGCCGTCGCCCTTCTTCAGGTCTATCGTGTAGTGGTAGCCCTTGTAGCTGTCGTTCAGATAGACGCGGTTGGCGGTGGCGTCGCGGACCGGCGCGATGGCGACGGCGCGCTGCTGCTGGCTCATCACGCCGATGCGGATGGACTTGGACGCGGCGTTGACCTTGACCGCCAGCTCGTACGGCCAGTTGGCGGCCTGGCCGGCGACGGCGTTCAGCGCGACGCTGTGCTTCTCGGCGTCGCGGCCCTGGCTGTCGAACACGCGCAGCGTGGCGCTGCTGCCGGCCGGCAGGTTTTCGTGCGCGGCGACGTTGCCTATCTCCTTCCACGGATTGGCCGCCGGCGGCGGTTCCGGCGGGGTGGTGCCGTTGCCGAAGCGGACGTCGGAGCACGAGTAGAACGCTTCCTCGCTGTCGGCGCGCTTCCAGACATTGAAGATGATGTGCTGACCGGTCTTGCCGGTCGGCAGCTTCATCGTCATGTGGTAGCGCTTGTTGGCGTCCATCTGCGGATTGCCGTTGACGGTGCCGAACAGCTCCAGGTCGGACCACTTCAGCGGCATCGTCGGATTCCAGCCGTTGCGGGTGACGTAGAACTTGAAGTATTTGGTGGCGTGCGGCGCGGTGGCGTTGTAGATGAATTCGAAATTACCGTTGGCGTCCGGCACGATGCTGGTCGTGCGCCAGTCGCCGCGGGCCAGGTTGAAACCCTTGAACTCCGCCTTGCCGCCGCCGCACAGCGCGCCGTCCGGCACGACCGCCTGGTGGTTGTCGCCGGAGGGATTCTGGTTGATGCCGTTCCAGTCGTACATCGCTTGGGTGCCGCCCACGCGTTTGGCTTCTTGGCAGGCGGCCGTCTTCGGCGCCTCCGGTCCTTCCTGGAAGCAGCTGTAGACGCGGTTGATCGGAACCTCCATCGTGCCGTGAGCCCATAGCGGGGCGCTCAGGCAGCTCAGAGTCAGGGTGATGGGAAGACGCCAATGCCGTTTCATGCGGACTCCTCTCTGCTAGTGGTATGCAAGCGCATCGTCATTGGCCGAAATGGCCAATGATTTAAAATCCGATCAGCATTTTAAATTTAAGTTTATTGGCCGGTATTAATACCACTTTGATTCCAGGGTTGATTGTTGCAAAAAAAAGCATCGGTTTGACCTGTCCGCTCGGCCGTGCCGGATCTGGGTATTCCACCGGCTGGATGGTTTGCCGCGAGAGGGAATTGGTATTGATGTGGTTTTGATGCGGGACGACGGCGTGCCGCCCCGCGACGAGGCGTCGGACGGGGCGGGGTTCGGGCTGGGGGGAGGGCGCTACTTCGCGCCGGCAGGGGAGGCGGGGGCGCCGTCCCGATTCACGTCGATGGCATAGCCGTAGCCCTTGTAGCCGTCGTTCAGGTAGACGCGGTTGGCGGTGGCGCTGCGCACCGGCGTGATGTGCACGATGCGTTGCCGCTGGCTGATCACGCCGATGCGGATGGCCTTGGAGGCGGCGTTGACCTTTTGCGCCAGCCGGTACGGCCAGTTGGCCTCCAGGCCGGCGGCGGCGTTCAGGTCGACGTGGTGCCGCTCGGCGTCGTGGCCCCGGCTGTCGAACACGCGCAGCGTGACGCGGCTGCCGGCCGGCAGGTTCTCGTGCGCGATGATGTCGCCGATTTCCCGCCAGGGATTGCTCAGCGGCAGTCCGGCATCGTTGCTGAAGCGGACATCGGAGCAGGAATAGAACGCCTCTTCGCTATCGGACCGCTTCCAGACGACGAAGATGATGTGCTGGCCGGTCTTGTCGGTCGGCAGTTTCATCATCATGTGGTAACGCCTGTAGGCGTCCAGCGGCGGGTTGCCGTTATACGTGCCGAACAGCTGCAGGTCCGACCACTTCAGCGGCATCGTCGGATTCCAGCCGTTGCGGGTGACGTAGAACCTGAAGTACTTGGTGGCGTGCGGGGCGGTGGCCTTGTAGACGAACTCGTATTCGCCGGCGGCGTCCGGCACGATGGGCGTGCTGCGCCAGTCGCTGCGCGTCAGGTTGAAGCCCTTGTACTCGGCCTTGCCGCCGCCGCACAGCGTGCCGTCCGGCACCGCCGCCTGGTGCTTGTCGCCGTAAGGGGTCTGGTTGATGGCGTTCCAGTCGTACATGGCCTGGGCGCCGCCGATGCGCCTGGCTTCCTGGCAGGCGGCCGTCTTCGGCGCTTCCGGACCCTCCAGGTAGCAGTTGTAGACGCGGTTGACCGGGACCTCCATCGTGCCGTGGGCCCACAGCGGCGCGCTCAGGCAGCTCAAGGTCATGGTGAGGGGAAGATGCCAATGCCGTTTCATGATCACTCCTTCGTCGCTGGATACCAATGCGCCGTCATCGGTCGGGATCGACGGCCTCCTGTCGCGCTGATGATCTGGAGTCCGGTCCTTTTCTGTCCTTCCGTCTTCCCTTCCGCCGTGGCGGGCGCGTCAGGCCGTTTCTTGCGCCGTTACTGAAGCCTTGATCTGCTTTTGATCGCGTCTCGCGCATCCGCGCAATTTTCCGAATATTCCTAGCCGGCCTGCGCTGGCGAAATGTTCTGACCGGGTTTGTCTCTTTGTTGCCATGCGCAATGCGTGAACTGCCGGCAGGACGATAATTGGTATTGACGTGGTATTAATGTGGTATTACCGTTTGGCTTGTAGCGTAAGCATTACGATGCAAGCTGTCCCGCCGCCGGATGCCGGCGATGCCGGACTCGGCTTACACTGCGGTTTTCAGACCACTTGCAGACGATCATGGAAAACCGCTGGCAAGCATTGAAACCCGATGAAAACCTGAGCACGCCGCTCTATCTGCAGCTGTCCCGCAAGCTGGCCGACGCGATCAACGCCGGCTGGTGGCAGGCGGACGAGGCGCTGCCGTCGGAGCGCACGTTTTCGGAGGAACTGGGCATTTCGCGGGTGACCGCGCGCAAGGCGATGGATGTGCTGCTGGAGCAGGGCATGATCCGCCGGCGCCAGGGTTCAGGCACCTTCATCACGCCCAGGCTGGAGCAGCCGCTGTCGCGACTGACCGGCTTCACCGAGCAGCTGAGGCTGCGCGGCTTCGTGCCGTCGTCGGTGTGGCTGGAGCGCGGCGTTTTTCCGCCGAGCAACGAGGAAGTGATCAAGCTGGGGCTGTCGCCGACCTCGATGGTGGCGCGGCTGAAGCGCCAGCGCCTCGCCGACGGCGTGGTGATGGCGATAGAGATGAGCACGCTGCCGGTCGCCTACCTGCCCGACCCGCAGACGGTGGGCACGTCGCTGTACGCCCATCTGGACGCGGCGGGGCATTCGGTGGTGCGGGCCTTGCAGCATATCCGGGCGGTGAACGCCTCGGGCGACGTCGCCACGCTTGCCGGCATCCGGCCGGGCGAGGCGATGCTGCTGATCACCCGCATCGGCTTCAACGCCGACAACGCGGCGATCGAGCTGACCGATACGTATTGCCGCAACGACTATTACGATTTTGTAGCCGAACTGAAACGATGACCCAGACCCAGACCTTGCAGGGCCGCATCCTGACCGCCTCCGGCTGGATGGATGGCGCCGTGCGCCTGGCGGCCGACGGCCGCATCGCAGCGATAGACGCCCGGCTGGCGTCGGGCCGACAGCCCGAACGCTATATCGTGCCCGGCTTCATCGATCTGCACGTGCACGGCGGCGGCGGCGTGGACATCATGGAAGGCGGCGATGCCGTTTCCCATGTCGCCCGCCTGCACGCGCGCTTCGGCACCACGTCCTTGCTCGCCACCACGATGACCGCGCCGCTGGAGGAAATCTCCCGCGTGCTGGCGGACATCGGCCGTTGCGGCAAGGAGCGCGCGCCGGCCGGCGCCCGCGTGCTCGGCGTGCACCTGGAAGGTCCGTACATCAACCCCGGCAAGCTCGGCGCCCAGCCGGACGACGCCTGTCGGGCGGCGATGGCGCAGATAGACGGCTACCGCGCGCTGGCGCCGATCTCGCTGATCACCTTGGCGCCGGAAATTCCGGGCCACCTCGACATCATCCGCGAACTCAGCGGACAGGGCGTCCGGATGCAGATGGGCCATACCCTCGGCAGCTATGAGGAGGCGGTGGCCGCGCTGGAGCAGGGCGCGTCCGGCTTCACCCACCTGTTCAACGCGATGACCGGCCTGCACCACCGCCAGCCGGGCGTCGTCGGCGCGGCGCTGGCGCATGCCGAATATGCCGAGCTGATCCCCGATCTGCTCCATGTCCATCCCGGCGCCATCCGCACCGCGCTGCGCGCGATTCCGCGCCTCTATTGCGTCACCGACTCCACCGCCGCCGCCGGCATGCCGGACGGCGAGTACAAGCTGGGCTCGCACTCGGTGACCAAGTGCATGGGCGGCGTCAGGCTGGCCGACGGCACGCTGGCCGGCAGCACGCTGACGATGGATCAGGCGCTGCGCAATCTGGTGAAGATAGGCCTGCCGCTGGCCGACGCCTCGCACCGCGTGTCGCTGTATCCGGCCGATTATCTGGGCCTCGCGGACCGCGGCCGGCTGGCCGAGGGCGCCTGGGCCGACATCGTGGTGCTGGATGCCGAACTGAATCTGCAGCAAGTCTACGTTGAGGGAGAAGAGATTGGCCTCGTTGATGCTTGAGGAAGCGCTGTATTCCGCCGAGGCGGTGTCGGCGCAACATATGTACGCCGATGACGGTCTGGCCGCGCTGGGGCGCGAGCTGGGCCGCATCCGCCCGCGGCTGGCGCTGACCGTCGCCCGCGGCAGCTCCGACCACGCCGCCAGCTATTTCGCCTATCTGGTGATGCAGCGGCTCGGCGTGCCGGTGGTGTCGCTGCCGATGTCGCTGCTGACGCTGCACCGTTCGCCGCTGGCGGTCGAAGGCCAGCTGGCCGTCGCGCTGTCGCAGTCCGGCCAGAGCCCGGACCTGGTCGACACGATGAAGGCCTTGTCCGCCGCCGGCGCCCACACGGTGGCGCTGGTCAACAAGCAGCAGTCGCCGCTGGCCGAGGCCTGCGACTGGGCGGTGCCCTTGTGCGCCGGCGAGGAAAACAGCGTCGCCGCCACCAAGAGCTACATCACCGCGCTGTCGGCCGTCGCCCGCCTGGTCGCCCACTGGCAGGCCGACGACAAGCTGCTGGCCGCGCTGGCCAATCTGCCGCAGCGGCTGCAGGACGCCGCCGGGCAGGACTGGTCGGCGGCGATAGACGTGCTGAAGCCGGCCGAGCGCATCATGGTGGTCGGCCGCGGCCTGGGCTTCGCGGTGGCGCTGGAAGCGGCGCTGAAATTCAAGGAAACCTGCGCGATCCAGGCCGAGGCCTTCTCCGGCGCCGAGATCAAGCACGGCCCGATGGCCTTGATCGACGACGGCTACCCGCTGCTGATCTTCGCGCCGCGCGGTCCGGAGCAGCAGGGCCTGATCGATCTGGCCGACGAGATGCGCGGCCGCGGCGCGCGCGTGCTGTTGGCCGCGCCGGACAATGTGGACAGCCGCGACCTGACGCTGGCGGTGGCCGACGACGAGGCGCTGGACCCGCTGCTGGCGATCCAGAGCTTCTATTTGATGGCGGCCCGGCTGTCCGAGGCGCGCGGCCTGAATCCCGACCTGCCGCGCCATCTGTCCAAGGTGACCCGCACCCGCTAAGCGCGGTCGCCGGAAAACAACAAGATAGCAAGGACGCTCGATGACCATAACGCTAGAGCTGCTGGCGCCGTTCTCCGGCCCGGCCATTCCGCTGGAACGCGTGCCCGATCCGGTGTTCGCCGGCCTGATGATGGGGGATGGCCTGGCCGTCGAACCGATGTCGTCGACGCTGCTGGCCCCCTGTAAGGGCACGGTCGGCCAGCTGGCCCGCACCGGCCACGCGCTGACGCTGATCGCCGACGGCGGCGTCGAGGTGCTGATCCACATCGGCATCGATACCGTCAAGCTGGCCGGGCAGGGCTTCCGCCCGCTGGTCGCCGTCGGCGACCGGGTGGCGGCCGGCCAGCCGTTGGTGGAGGTGGATCTGGACGCGGTGGCGCGCCGAGCGCCGTCCTTGCAGACCATGGTCGTCGTCGCCGATGCCGAGCGATTCTGTTTCACCGGCCGCGCCGAGGGTTGGCTCGAGGCCGGACGTTCGCCCCTGCTGACGCTGACGGCGCGGGAGGCCGCGTCGTCCGGCGCGTCCGCCGACGGCCCCGAGCGCGAGGGCGAGGCGGTGGTGGGCCACGAGGGCGGCCTGCACGCCCGGCCGTCGGCGCGGGTGCAGCAGGCGGTCAAGGCTTTCGCGTCCGAAGTGATCGTCGAATTTGGCGGCAAGCAGGCGAATGCGCGCAGCGTGATGGCGCTGATGAGCCTGGGCGTGGCCGAGCGCGACACGGTGGCGGTCCGCGCCAGCGGCGCCGACGCCGAGGCGGCGCTGGCCGCCGTCGTCGCCGTGCTGGAAACCCATAGCGCGGCCGGTCACGCGCCGGTCGCGGTCCATGCCGCGCCGGCCGTCGCCGGGCGCCTCGCCGGCGTGGCCGCCGCTCCGGGCCTGGCCATCGGCCGGGTGGTCAGGCTGGACGTTTTCGATATGGCGCTGCCGGAGGCCGGCGCCGGCGCCCTGGCCGAGCGGGAACGGTTGAGCGCGGCGCTGCGCGCGGTGCGCGAGCGGGTCCAGCACGGCATAGACGCCGCGCTGAGGCGCGGCGCCACCGCCGAGAGCGACATCTTCGCCGCCCATCTGGCGCTGCTGGACGATCCCGAGTTGCTGGCCGCCGCCGAGCGGGGCATAGACAGCGGCGCCGGCGCCGGCCTGGCCTGCCGTCTGGCCATCCGCGCGCAGTGCGCGGTGCTGGCCGGTCTCGGCAACCAGCTGCTGGCCGAACGGGTGGCCGATCTGAAGGATATCGAGCGCCAGCTCTTGGTGGCGATGTACGGCGAGCCGGAGCAGGGGCCGGCGCTGTTCGACGCCTCCATCCTGGTGGCCGAAGACCTGGCCCCGTCGGCGCTGACCCGCTTGCCGCGCGCCAAGGTGGCCGGCATCGTCACCGCCGCCGGCGGCGCCAGCGGCCATGTCGCCATTCTGGCGCGCGCGCTGGGCATTCCGGCGCTGGTGGCCTGCGGCCCCGACGCGTTGTCGCTGACGCCGGGCCAGGCGCTGATCCTGGACGCCCGCGCCGGGCTGGTCAATCCGCGGCCCAGCGAGGCCGAACTGGACGACGCCGCCGTCGAGATCGCGCGGCTGGCCGCGCGCGAGCGCGCGCTGCAGGCCTCGGCCAAGGGCCCGGCGATCACGCTGGACGGCGCGGCGATCGAGGTGGCGGTCAATATCGCCAACGCCGACGACGCCCGCGAGGGCGTCGCGCACGGCGCCGACGCCGTCGGCCTGTTGCGCACCGAATTCCTGTTCATAGACCGCCGCGAGGCGCCGACCGAGGACGAGCAGACCGAAGCCTACCAGGCGGTGCTGGACGCGCTGGACGGCCGCAACGCCATCATCCGCACGCTGGATATCGGCGGCGACAAGGACGTGCCCTATCTGCAGCTGCCGCCGGAACCGAACCCGGCGCTGGGCCTCAGGGGCATACGCACCGGCTTCGCCTATCCGGACATGCTGGACGCGCAGCTGCGCGCGCTGCTGCGGGTCAAACCGCTGTCGCGGCTGCGCATCCTGGTGCCGATGATAGCCGACGTCGGCGAACTGATACGGCTGCGCGGGCGCATCGAGGCGCTGGCCGGCGAAATGGGCCTGGCCGAGCGGCCACAGCTGGGCGTGATGATAGAGGTGCCGTCGGCGGCGCTGCTGGCCGACCAGTTGGCGAAGCATGCCGACTTCCTGTCGATAGGCAGCAACGACCTGACCCAGTACACGCTGGCGATGGACCGTTGCAACGCCGCGCTGGCGGCCCGCATCGACGCGCTGCATCCGGGCCTGTTGCGGCTGATCGCCATTGCCGTTGACGGCGCGAGCAAACATGGCAAGTGGGTCGGCGTCTGCGGCGCGATGGCGTCCGATCCGCAGGCGGTGCCGGTGCTGATCGGCCTTGGCGTCGCCGAGCTGTCGGTCAGCCCGCGACTGGTGCCGGAAGTGAAGAATCTGGTGCGCGGTCTGTCGCTGCAGCAATGCCGCGGCGAGGCCGAGCGCCTGCTGGCGCTGAATTCGGCGCAGGCGGTGCGCGCGCGGATAACGGAGTTGTGGCCCGCCGCCTGAGGCTGGGCATGTAGGGAAGGCTGCGATGTGCAGGGAGCCGCCGGGGGACACGGCGGCCCCATCTAACCTGGGAGAGATGTGTGAGTACACTGAACAAATTCGCCGGCATACAGCAGCTGGGGCGCGCCCTGATGCTGCCTATCGCCGTGTTGCCGGTGGCCGGCCTGCTGTTGCGGCTGGGCCAGCCCGACCTGTTGGACATCAAGATCATGGCTCAGGCCGGCGACGCCATCTTCGGCAATCTGGCGCTGATCTTCGCCATCGGCGTCGCGGTCGGCTTCGCCAAGGACAATAACGGCACCGCCGGCCTCGCCGGCGCCATCGGCTTCCTGGTGCTGACCGCGGTGCTGAAGGTGCTGGACGACAAGATCAATATGGGCGTGCTGTCCGGCATCCTGTCCGGCCTGGTCGGCGGTTATCTGTACAACCGCTACAAGGACATCAAGCTGCCCAGCTACCTGGCCTTCTTCGGCGGCAAGCGCTTCGTGCCCATCGTCACCGGTTTCTCAATGTTGATCCTGGGCGCGGTGCTCGGCTACATCTGGCCGCCGATCCAGCACGGCATCGACAGCGTCGGCCAGTGGCTGATCGGCGCCGGCGAGTTCGGCGTGTTCTTCTACGGCGTGCTCAACCGCGTTCTGATCGTCACCGGTCTGCATCACATCATCAACACCATCGTCTGGTTCCAGGTCGGCGACTTCACCACCGCCGCCGGCAAGCTGGTCCATGGCGACATGACCCGCTTCTTCGCCGGCGACAAGAGCGCCGGCATCTTCATGGCCGGCATGTTCCCGGTGATGATGTTCGGCCTGCCGGCCGCCTGCCTAGCGATGTACCGCACCGCCAAGCCGGAAAACCGCGCCGCCGTCGGCGGCCTGCTGTTCTCGATGGCGCTGACCGCGATGCTGACCGGCGTCACCGAGCCGGTCGAGTTCGCCTTCATGTTCCTGGCGCCGCTGCTGTACGTGATCCACGCGCTGTTGACCGGCCTGGCGCTGGCGGTGATGCACTGGTTCGGCGTCAAGCTCGGCTTCACCTTCTCGGCCGGCCTGTTCGACTACGTGATCAACTTCGGCATCGCGACCAAGCCGCTGCTGCTGCTGCCGATAGGCGCGGCCTACTTCGTCGTCTACTACGCGCTGTTCGTGTTCTTCATCAAGAAGTTCGACTTGAAGACCCCGGGCCGCGAGGACGTGATGGTCGCCGTGGCCAGCGTCGGCGCCGGTACCGGCCGCGCGCGCGCCTTCATCGCCGCGCTGGGCGGCGCCGCCAACCTGAAATCGGTCGATGCCTGCACCACCCGGCTGCGCCTGCAGGTGGCCAGCAACGACAAGGTGGACGAGGCCGCGCTGAAGGCGCTGGGCTCGCGCGGGCTGATCAAGCCGGCCGCCGGCAGCGTGCAGGTGGTGCTGGGGCCGGAGGCCGATCTGGTCGCCGATGAAATCCGCGGCGCGCTCGGCTCCGCCGATATCGCCGACACGCCGGCGCCGGTTGCGGCCGTCGCGTCGCCCGCCGCCGCGGCGATAGACAAGGCCAGCTGGCTGGCGGCGCTGGGCGGCGCCGACAATGTGCGCAAGGTCGAGGCGGTCGCCGGCAGCCGGCTGCGCGTCGAGGTGGCCGACGCCGCCCGAGTCGACCAGGACGCGCTGCAACGGCTGGGCGCCAGCGGCGTCGCCGCCTTGTCGACCAATCTGCTGCATGTGGCGCTGCAGGTCGACGCCGGCCCCTATGCCGCCGTTTTGCAGGGCTGAGGCGGTCAAAGCGCAAACTATTGATGTAACGAGTTGATTACATCGGCAAATGGGTGGAAAGTGACAGCGCAAGGCGGAAAACGTCCTTGCGCTGTTTTGTTTCGGCGCGCGCCCGTTCGCTATCGGCGCCGCCGGACGACAGCCGCCAAATTCGTTTTTTCGATGGCGCCGGCCACGGGCCGTCGAATCGTTCATCGAGCAGTCACAAGCTGACAAGGAGACTTCAATCATGGCTATCAAAGTCGGTATCAACGGTTTCGGCCGTATCGGTCGCATGGCGCTGCGCGCGATCGCCAAGGATTTTCCCGAGATCGAAGTGGTTGGCATCAACGATCTGCTCGATCCGGAATACCTGGCCTATATGCTGAAATACGATTCGGTGCACGGCCGCTTCCCCGGCGAGGTCAAGGTCGACGGCAGCACGCTGCTGGTCAACGGCAAGCGCATCCGCCTGAGCGCCGAGAAGGATCCAGCCCAGCTGAAGTGGAACGAAGTCGGCGCCGACATCGTCATCGAGTGCACCGGCCTGTTCCTGACCGAGGAAAGCTGCCGCAAGCATATCGAGGCGGGCGCGAAGAAGGTGGTGCAGTCGGCGCCGTCCAAGGACGACACGCCGATGTTCGTCTACGGCGTCAACCACCACAAATACGCCGGCGAGGCCGTCGTGTCCGCGGCCTCCTGCACCACCAACTGTCTGGCGCCGGTGGTCAAGGTGCTGAACGACAACTGGGGCATCAAGCGCGGCCTGATGAGCACCGTGCACGCCGCCACCGCCACCCAGAAGACCGTGGACGGCCCGTCGTCCAAGGACTGGCGCGGCGGCCGCGGCATCCTGGAAAACATCATTCCGTCGTCGACCGGCGCCGCCAAGGCCGTCGGCAAGGTGATCCCGGAACTGAACAAGAAGCTGACCGGCATGGCCTTCCGCGTGCCGACCTCCGACGTGTCGGTGGTCGACCTGACGGTGGAGCTGGAGAAGGAAGCCGACTACGCCGACATCTGCAAGGCGATGAAGGCCGCCGCCGACGGCGAGCTGAAAGGCGTGCTGGGCTACACCGACGAGAAAGTGGTGTCGACCGACTTCGTCGGCAACACCGCGCCGTCCACCTTCGACGCCGACGCCGGCATCGCGCTGGACAAGACCTTCATCAAGGTCGTCGCCTGGTACGACAACGAATACGGCTACACCTGCAATATGCTGCGCTTCGTCAAGCACGTGGCGGGGTGATCCAAGCGCATCAAGGGAGAGTTGTTCTCTGTTCCGGCCGGCGTCCGCAAGGACCCCGGCCGTTTTTTATCAGTCGGCGTCGGCCAGCGCCGGCATCCGCGCGGGCACCGGCGTGTCGATGATGATGGAGGTCTTGGTGTCGCCGAATTGCATCAGTCGCGCGATCAGCGTCTGCAGCGCCGGCATCGTGTCGACGGCCACCTTGATCATCAGGCCGCTGGTGCCGGTGATGGACGCGCACTCGATCACTTCAGGCGTGTTGCGGATTTCGTCTATCACCAGGTAGTACTCGAGGTGCTTGACTGTCAATTCGATCAGGCAGGATATAGGCAGCCCGACGCGGCTGGGGTCGATGCGGGCGTGGTAGCCGGCGATGACGCCGGACTGTTCCAGCTTGGCCACCCGGTCGGCCACCGCCGGCGCCGACAGGTTCACCCGGCGGGCCAGCTCGGCGAAGCGGATCCTGGCATTTTCGTGCAGTGCGACAAGAATTTTGCGATCGAATCTGTCCATTATTTGAATCAAAGGAAATATGACGTAATAAACATCAATAGTAAGGCGATTTGGTGAAAAACCCTAGTATTTCTTGGTCAAAGCCCCGGATATTCTACGTAGAATCCACCCCGTATCTGGAGCAAGCGGCACGTCCCGCTGTTTGCTCCGCTCCAAGATTGGTTGCGGATGAGTCGTGTCGTTCGACCCCCCTCATTTGAGACTGTCCTGGTGATCTCTTTGTCCCTGGTCTCTTGTCAAATCCACGTTTTTGACGACGACCATTCCGGGTCTGCCCATGCGGCGGGCCCGTTTTTTTTTGTCTGGATTTCATTGCGGCCTTGCCGCACAATCGCGCGTCCGCGCTTCAAGACATGTCATATTACTGTCATCTAGCGTTTGTATCCTTGCCACAAAATCAAACCGAGGATAGCCGCATGGCCGCCAACATCTTGCTTGTCGAAGACGAACCTGCGATTCAGGAGCTGATCGCCTTCAACCTGGCCCAGGCCGGCCACCATGTGTTGCGCGCCGGCACCGCCGAGGCGGCGCTGACGCTGGTGAGGAACGCGCTGCCCGATCTGGTGCTGCTGGACTGGATGCTGCCCGGCGCCAGCGGCGTGGACGTCGCCAAGCGCCTGCGCGCCGACGAGCGCACCCGCCACATTCCCATCATCATGCTGACCGCGCGCTCCGACGAGCAGGACAAGATCGTCGGCCTGGAAACCGGCGCCGACGACTACATCACCAAGCCGTTCTCGCCGCGCGAGCTCTTGGCCCGCATCAAGGCGGTGCTGCGCCGCCGCGCGCCGCAGATGACCGACGACGCCGTCGACGTGCAGGGCCTGAGGCTGGACCCGGTGACTCATCGCGTCACCGGCCACGGCAACGTCATCGATCTCGGTCCGACCGAGTTCCGCCTGCTGCATTTCTTCATGACCCATCCGGAACGCGTCCATTCCCGCGCCCAGCTGCTGGACCAGGTGTGGGGCGACCACGTCTTCGTCGAGGAGCGCACCGTCGACGTGCATATCCGCCGGCTGCGCAGCGCGCTGGAAGGCACTCAGCACGATGGCCTGATCCAGACCGTGCGCGGCACCGGCTACCGTTTCTCCGTGCAGCAGTAATGCGAGAATTATTGCAACGTACCGCGCTGTGGCTGGCGGCCATCATCGTCGTCTCAGGCGGTTTCTGGGCACTGGGCTCGGCCAGCGACGCGCTG
This sequence comes from Chromobacterium sp. ATCC 53434, assembly GCF_002848345.1. Taxonomy (NCBI): domain Bacteria; kingdom Pseudomonadati; phylum Pseudomonadota; class Betaproteobacteria; order Neisseriales; family Chromobacteriaceae; genus Chromobacterium; species Chromobacterium sp. ATCC 53434. Next base: position 5,034,667 of record NZ_CP025429.1, read on the forward strand.
CTGGCGCTGGCGATCGCGCTGGGCGGCTGGCTGGCCTTCAATCTGTACCATCTGGCATTGTTGTTGCGCTGGTTGCGCCATCCGGTGGCGGAGCGGGTGCCGGACGGCTTCGGCGTCTGGCACAACGTCTTCATGACCTTGTACCGCACCATGCGCAACCAGAGCCAGAGCAAGAAGAAGCTGACGCACGCGCTGGAGCGTTTCATCAACGCCGGCGAGGCGATGCCGGACGGCGTGGTGGTGCTGGACGAGTTCGACCGCATCGAATGGGTGAACCCGATGGCGGTCGAGCATCTGGGACTGGACCGCAAGCGCGATGTCGGCAACCAGATACTGAACCTGATCCGTCAGCCGGCCTTCCACGGCTATATGAAGAACGCCAGCTTCAGCCTGCCGCTGATGCTGAGCTTCAGCCAGCCGCGCGAACTGGTGATCTCGCTGCAGCTGGTGCCGTTCGACTCCACCCGCAAGCTGTTGCTGACGCGCGACATCACGCAGATGGAGCGGGTGCAGACCGTGCACCGCGACTTCGTTGCCAACGTCTCGCATGAATTGCGCACGCCGCTGACGGTGGTCGGCGGCTTCCTGGAGACGCTGGGCGACATGGAGGAAGTGGACGAGCGCACCTTCCGCCAGTTCCTGCCGATGATGATGGAGCAGTCGCGCCGGATGCAGAGCCTGGTCGAGGATCTGCTGACCTTGTCGCGGCTGGAGAACAGCCCGAAGGCGGTCAATGCCGAAAAAGTCGATATGCGCGACATGCTGGACACGCTGATGGTGGAGGCCGAGGGCCTGTCGCACGGCCGCCACCAGGTCAAACTGCTGCGCAACTGCGATTGCGGCCTGTGGGGCAGCGGCCAGGAACTGCATTCGGCCTTCGGCAACCTGGTATCCAACGCGGTGCGCTACACACCGGAGGGCGGCAGCATCACCTTGTCCTGGCAGGACGAGGGCGAGCAGCTGCGCTTCTCGGTCACCGACACCGGCATCGGCATTCCGCGCGAGCACATCCCGCGGCTGACCGAGCGCTTCTACCGCGTCGACCGGGGCCGCTCGCGCGGCAGCGGCGGCACCGGTCTCGGTCTCGCCATCGTCAAGCATGTGCTGGCGCGTCATCACGCCCGGCTGGAGATACGCAGCGAGCCAGACAGGGGCAGCACCTTCAGCGCGGTGTTCCCGCGCGAGCGCCGCAACGACAGCCAGGCGGCCTGAGCCTGTCTCGATCCTGCGCAAGCCGCCGCGACAATTTCCTTGGCGCGGCGGGCCCGCCGCGCTACGATGTCTGTCTTTATCTCAAGCAATTCCCGGACGCATCTCCATGAATCGACTGCAAGCCATCCGCCCGTTCGGCCAGCGCATCTGGCTGGACAACCTGTCCCGCGAACTGATCTCCTCCGGCGAGTTGTCGCGCCTGCTGGCCGATGACGGCATCGCCGGCGTGACGTCCAATCCGGCGATCTTCTACAAGGCGATCAGCTCCGACGCGAGCTACCAGGGCGAGCTGGCCGTGCTGAAGCAGGACGCCTCGCTGTCGGCGGAGGCGCGCTACGAAAAGCTGGTGGTGGCCGACATCCAGGCCGCCTGCGACCTGCTGCTGCCGCAGTACGAGGCCAGCCAGGGCAACGACGGCTACGTCAGTCTGGAAGTGTCGCCTGAGCTGTCGCGCGACGAGGCCGGCACGCTGGCCGCCGGGCGCCGCCTGTGGGCCGAGATCGGCCGCGCCAACGCGATGATCAAGATCCCGGCCACGGCCGAGGGCATCCGCGCCTTCCAGACGCTGACCCGCGAAGGCGTCAACGTCAACATCACGCTGTTGTTCTCGCTGCCCCAGGTCGAGGCGGTGTGGGACGCTTATATCGCCGGCCTGTCCGCGCGACTGGCCGACGGCCAGCCGGTGGCCGGCGTCAAGGCGGTGGCCAGCTTCTTCCTGTCGCGCGTCGACAGCCTGCTGGACCCGCAGGTGGCCGAGCAGCACAAGGGCAAGGTGGCGATCGCCTTGTCCAAGGCCGCCTACGCCCGCTACCAGGAACGCTTCCACGGCGAGGAATTCGCCAAGCTGCGCGCCGCCGGCGCCGCTCCGCAATTCCTGCTGTGGGCGTCCACCGGCACCAAGAACGCCGCCTACCGCGACGTGCTGTACGTGGAGAGCCTGATCGGCGACGAAACCGTCAACACCGTGCCGGACGCGACGATGGCCGCCTTCCGCGACCACGGCGACGCCGCGCTGACGCTGCCGCGGGACATCGCCGAAGCCCGGGCGCTGCTGGCCGAAGTGGCAGCCGCCAGCATCGATCTGGCCGCCGTAGGCGAGCAGCTGCAGCGCGATGGCCTGAAGCTGTTCGAGGACGCCTTCGCCCAGTTGCTGAAGCTGACGGCTTGATGCCGCTTCGCTGAGGAAATACGGAGACGGGTTGTCGGCGCGAGCCGGCAACCCGTTTTGCTTGAAGGATCAGGCCGTCTGCTGGCGGCGCCGCGCCATATTGGCGCCGGCCTGGCGCAGTTCGTCGGCGTTCAGCGCGCTGGCGGCGGTGGGAAACAGCCAGGCCTCCTCGGCGGCGGCGTGTTCGCGGTACTGGCGGGCGAACTCCTGCAGCTCGATGTGGCTGATCTGCCGGATGTGGCCGTCGCGCAAGGACATCAGGTCGTCGCGGATCGCGTTCCAGCAGGAGTGCAGATAGCCGTGCTCGGCCGATAGCTGTTCCAGCCGGGCGATGGCGGTGGGGACGCGCTGTTCTATCAGCGGGAACAGCTCCTCCTCTTCGTCGGTATGATGGGCCGGTCCGGCGAGGTCGAAGTAGCGCACCACGTCGTCTATCGTGTTGCGCGCCGCCTCGTCTACGCCGTGCTGCTCGATATACGGCGGCAGTTTGTCCAGCTGGTCGCAGAAGCGGCGTATCTTGTCGTGGCAGGCCAACAGCATTTCCAGCGGCTGTTCGAAGCTGGGGGCGGTGGCGCCGCCCAGGGTGTCGAGCGTGAGCATGAGTGGTCTCCTGCATGGGGTTCGGCATGATTGTGCCGCACTGTCCAAACCGTGGACATGACGCGCCTCAAGTGCAGGCGGTTCGCCGCAGCGGCGGCCGCGCGCTGGCGCAAGTTCTTGATTGATACCGCTTTGCGCGATGGAACACAAGCCGGATTTGTACGCGTTGGCCCGGCTTTTCGATGACGGGGGGGCGTAATGGATTTGCCTTTTGAAGTGAAGGACTTGGACCTGGGCGACGCGGCGCTGGCGCAGCGGGCCTTGCAGCTGCAGCTGGACGCGCACCGGCTGGAGGTGGAGTGGCTGGACTATCCGGAACTGCCGGTATTGTGGCCAGACCTGGCGGCGTTGCATTCTTGCCGCGACCGCATCCTGGCGGTTTTCGACGGCGATGGCCTGCGCGGCCTGCTGGTGACCTCGCGTCGGCTGGACGGCGGCATGCACATCGAGCGCACGGTGGTGGATCCGGCCCATCTGGGCGAGGGCTGGGGCTATCGCCTGCTGAACCACGCGCTGCGGGGGGAAAGCAGCGTCAGCGTCGACACCGCCGAAGTCAACAGCGCGGCGATTTCGCTGTATCACAAGGTCGGCTTCGTGCTGGCCCAGCGCTGGAACACCATCGATGGCCTGATGCTGTGGCGGCTGGAATACCGGCCGGCGACGCCGCCGGAGCTGGCGCTGGGCGACGACGGCTGGGTCCAGGGGGCGCGGCAGCTGCCGTCGCCTAACTGCGACGAGCGCGGGCCGGGCTGCGAGCCGGAACTGCTGGTGATACACAATATCAGCCTGCCGCCTTATCGCTACGGCGGCCCAGGCGTCGAGCAGCTGTTCACCAACCGGCTCGATCCGGCCGAGCATCCGTATTACCAGGGCATCCATCAGCTGCGGGTGTCGGCGCACTTCTTCGTCCGCCGCGACGGCCTGCTGCTGCAGTTCGTGCCGGTCGGGCTGCGCGCCTGGCATGCCGGCGTTTCCAGCTGGCGCGGCCGCGAGAAGTGCAACGACTTCTCCATCGGCGTCGAGCTGGAAGGCTGCGACTTCGAACCGTTCAGCGAGGCGCAGTATCTGACGCTGGCGGCGCTGGCGCGGGCCCTGCGCAGCGGGCTGCCGTCGCTGACGGCGATGACCGGCCACGAGCACATCGCGCCGGGGCGCAAGACCGATCCCGGTCCCTGTTTCGACTGGCCGCGCGCGCGCGCCGACATCGGCCTGGCGGGCTGAGCTGCCATCCGAGGGCGTTTTCCGCGCCCCGGATTCGGCAGAAAACGGCCGCCGCCGCAAAAAGACGGAAGCCTGTTACCTCAGCTTCAGATAGGGCCGGGGATGGCTGTGGAAGGTCAGCCCGGCGTCCGGCAGGCTGAAAGTGGCGTACAGAAAGCCGATGTAGAAGGCCAGCTCGTCGCTGAGCCGCTGGATCACGTCGAGATTGCTGAGCAGGTCCTTGTACGGAATGCCGACCCGCTCGGTGTCGTCGCTGACGAAGCCGACGCTGCGCTCGAACACGATGTCTTTCAGCCGGAAGTCGCCGTCTATGGCGACGTCGCGGAAATCATATTGCGCCTGCAGCGCCGGCCGGCCGCGCGCCACCTTGCCGGCGACGACGCCGGCCAGCAGGATTTCGTCGCGCGGCAGCCCTTCCAGGCTGGAGAGCCGCACTACCTTGTCCAGCGGCACGCGGTAGATCTTGGCGGTGTTGACCAGCCGCACCATGATGGCTTCGGGCGTGATGTCGTCTATCGTCAGCGTGGTCATAGCGCCTCCAGGATCAGTTTGGCCTTGGCATCCAGTTCGTCTTGCTCCTGTTCGGGGCTGGAGTGGCGGGTCACGGTGCTGCCGACGCGGGTGAACGCCGAGCCGCCGCGCAGCAGCGCGCTGCGGATCACGGTGCCGAGATTGGTTTCGCCGGCGGTGACATAGCCGAAGGCGCCGCCGTACCAATGGCGCTTCTCGTGGCCGGCCAGCAGCCGGATGGCCGCCGCCGCCGGGGTGCCGACGATGGTGGCCGGCCACAGATGGTCGCAGATGGCGTCGGCCTCGTCGAGGCCGGGCTTCAGCGTCGCGACGACGTGGGCCGAGGTATGGAACACATTGGGAAACTGTTCGATCTCGCGCTCGGCCAGCAGGCGGATGTCGTCGCCGCAGCCGCGCTTGGCCGCCATGTCGGCGCGCACGCATTCCTCCAGCTCGAAACGGTCCTTGTCCGACGCCAGCAGCCTGGCGATTTGCCGGCTGTCCTCGTCGGCGTCGCGGCCGCGGGCCGCCGTGCCGCAGATCGGGCTGGTTTCCAGCCGGCCGTCGCGCAAGCGCAAAAACATCGCCGGGGAGGCGCCGGCCAGCTGGAAGCCGCCGCCGTCGAAGAACAGCTGGTAAGGCGCGCGGCTGCGGTCCAGCAGTTTCCGGTGCAGGCCCCAGCCGTCGCAGGCGGCCGGGCGGCGGATGGCGAAGCTGGGATTCAGCGAGCGCAGCGCGCCGGCGTCTATCTGCCGCCGCGCCAGCCGGTACATGTCGGCGTACGGCGCGCCGCCGCCGGCGGCGAAGGCGTCCAGGTCCAGCCAGCGCTCCAGCCGGAGCGGTTCGTCGCCGGCGTCGCGGGCGTCCGGCGCCATCCAGTAGCCGTGCTCGACCCCGTCCACCCGCAGCCGTTGCGGCAGGTGGAACACGCCCAGCAGCTCGTCGCCGTCCGCGTCGGTGGCATGGGCCAGCTCATAGGTGAAGAAGCCGTACAGGCCGAAGCGGTCGTCGGCGTCGAACAGCTTCGGCAGCGCCAGCAGGCGGGCCAGCTTCTCGCGCGGGCCGGCGGCGTCGGACAGGTCGAGCCGCCAGGCGGCGCCATCGTCGGCGCGCAGCGGCAAGCGCTCCGCCATCGCGGCCGCCATCGCCCGTCCATTGTCGCCGCGCGGCAGCAGGATCAGGCTGTCGGCGCGGAACAGCACGGTCAGCGCCGCCTGGTCGACTTGCCGCGACTGCAGGACATATTTGGCGGTATGGTCGTAATTGCAGCTGAGCGCGAAGACCGGCGGCGTGCCGGGGCGCGCCGCATCGTGGCCGGGGTGCAGGCGTATCGCGTTCATACTTGCAGGTAGCGGGAGGAGAACTTGACGGTCTTGCCGGCCGGCGCCTCCTCGCTCCAGGCGCGATAGCGGTACAGCAGCTGCACGATGTACTGCGAAATCCAGGACAGGATCACCGTCGACGAGAATTTGAACACCAGGCTGAAGGCGAAGATCTTGACGATGGTGGCGAACGGAAACACGCCGTAGAAGGCGATCATGAAGCAGATGGCGGTGTAAACCACCTCGCCGATCACCGACGAGAAGATGTCGCGGATGAAATAGAAGCGGCTGGACCACAGATTCTTCAGATACAGCAGGAAGCGGGTGTTGAACTGGCTGCCTATCAGGCAGCCCAGCGCGAACGAGATCGAGCCGCGGACGATGTGTTCGCTGATCAGCACATAGCTGGTGTTCAGCGCCTGGCAGCGATCGCGCTCGGCCAGGGCCATCGCGGCGCAGTCGCGCTCGGACTGGCTGAGCGCGGTGAACGCCAGCGCGAACAGGATTTCGGCCAGGCAGGTGGCGAACAGGATCTGGTTGGAGCGGTTCTTGCCGTAGACTTCGGCGATCGGATTCAGCAGCATCAGGATGATGGGCATCGTGAAGGTGCCCAGGCTGGCCTCGGTGCCGAATATCTGCACCACCTTGTACGAGGTCAGATTGGAGACGATGGCCGCCGCCAGGATCATGAAGGACAGGATGACGATGGGGTCCAGCGTGTCCAGGGTCTTGCGGGCGAGCAGGGACAGGATTTTCATGTGTTCTTCCTGAAGGTGATGCCGATGATTTTGCCGATGGCGGCGCCGCCATCGGCGAAGGAGAGATGGTCGCTGTGGCGGTATACCAGTTGGGCGGCGTCGTCGGCCCCGGACTGGATCAGCAGCACGGCGCGGGCCGGAAACAGCGCCGGTCGGAACAGCGCCTGGTCCACGGCGACGACATCGGCCGCCGCCGGGTGGTCCAGCCGCACGTATTCGTCCCAGACCGGCTGGCCGGCCGGCGGCAGCCGGTCCAGTTGCTCGAGCCGGGTCAGCACCGGCGCCATGCGGACGTCGGCGCTGCGTTCCCGGCCGAACGGGTCCAGACCCAGCGCGTGGCTGATGGCGTGGGCGTTGCTGAGCGTCAGCTCCCTTTCCTCGAACAGGCCGCGGTGCAGCGTCGATTGCTTGATGCCGGTCAGCCGCGCCAGTTCGCTGATGGTCAGCTTGCGGTCGCGTATCCTGCGGATGGCGCTCGATTTGAATTCGTTCAGGAAGCTGCTGTGTTGCGGTTCATCATTGGCGTGCATCTGCGTTTTCCTTGCCTGGAGTCTGGAACGGCGAATGGCGGACGAGCGGCGGCATCACAGGCCGCCTTGCCGCGATCGGACGCTGTATGCGCGGGGTACTGGAAACAATGGCGCGCTCCATGCTAGATTCATGCTTTATGAATTTGGTAATAAAAAGTACTAATCAATTCAATTTTAGCGGCGACTGATCGCGAGTATATCGAGCAGTCTGGAGAATCATGCCGCGCCGCATCGGCCATCGCCGGCGCCATTGAAATTCTGCGCCGGTTTGCTATGCCATGATGATCAATCATCGCGCGATGTAAATACCGGACACATTATTTTTGACGTGAAATTCTATTCCAATAAAATATTCTTATACAAGTTTTTAGCTTAAATAGGATTTGGCCGAAATGGACAAGGTGTCCGCCGGCCCAGGATCGCCAGATGGTTCCCGGCGGGGACGGTCCGGTCGAGTTTCATGCGGTCATGACGGACGCGCCCGCCAAAGGCGGGGCGTCCAGGAGCGAGGAATGAGAGACGCATTCATTCAGACAGTATCCGGGCGCTACCTCAATGTGCTGGATCCGCAGCCGGACGATATCGATATCGCCGACATCGCCCATCATCTGGCGCACATCTGCCGTTTCGGCGGCGCCTGCCGCCAGTTCTACAGCGAGGCGGAACACGCGATACGAATGGCGGAGATTCTGCCGCAGCCACTGCAGCTGGCCGGTTTGCTGTACGGCGCCGCCAAGGCCTACTCCGGCGCGGTGGTGCGGGCGGACTCGTTCGAATGCTCCCCGCTGCAGCACAGGCTGACGGCGGCGGTGGAGGAGCGCTTCGGACTGGCCTTGTCGGGCGATGACCGGGCGACGCTGGCGATGGCCGATACCCGGCTGCTGGCGACCGAGCGGCGCGACCTGATGCCGCCGGACAATATCGAATGGCCGATCCTGGCCGGCGTGCAGCCGTTGCAGGAGCGCATCTGGCCGATGACCATCTCCCAGGTGCTGGCGCGTTTCTGCACCCAGTACGAGCAATACCTGGGTTGGGCGCCGAGTTCGCATATCCGCCTGCGCAAGGAGGCTTGCCGCTGACAGCCTGTTCATACGGCTGTCTTCCGGCTGGCGGGTAAGGGGGGGCATGAGCCGGCGCCGGGCCATGAAAAAGGCGCGCCGGAACGGCGCGCCTTTTTTCGTCGGGCGAGGAGGGGCTACAGCTCGACCTGGGCGCCCAGCTCCACCACGCGGTTGGCCGGCACCTGGAAGAAGTCGGTGGCGCGCAGCGCGTTCTTGCTCATCCAGACGAAGATCTTTTCGCGCCAGCGCGCCATGCCCGGATGGTCGGTGGAGATGATGGTCTCGCGCGACAGGAAGAAGGACGTGTCCATCAGTTCCATGTCGAAGCCATCCTCGCGGCACATCTCCATCACCTGCAGCACATTGGGCTCCTCCTTGAAACCGTAGCGCGCCACCACCCGCCAGAACGACGCCGACATCTGCACCACGTCCAGCCTGTCCTCCTCGGCGACGTAGGGCACGTCTTCGGTGCGCACCGTCATCAGCACGACGCGCTCGTGCAGCACCTTGTTGTGCTTCAGATTGTGCAATAGCGCGTGCGGCACGCCGTGCAGCGTGCTGGTCAGGAAGACCGCGGTGCCCTGGACCCGCGCCGGCGGATAGGCTTCCAGATTCTGGATGAAGTCGTCCAGCGGCAGCGCCTGATCGCGCAGGCGGCGGAACAGGATCTCGCGGCCCTGTTTCCAGGTGCTCATCAGCGTGAAGATGATCATGCCCAGCACCAGCGGCAGCCAGCCGCCGTCGGCCACCTTGTGGACGTTGGCGGCGAAGAAGGCGCTGTCTATCACGCCGAACAGCACGGTGATGGCCAGCGCCAGCGGCAGCGGCCAGCGCCAGTTGACGCGGGCGACGACGAAGAACAGCAGCGTGGTGATCAGCATGGTGCCGGTGACGGCGATGCCGTAGGCGGCGGCCAGGCTGGACGAGCTCTTGAAGGTCAGCACCACCACCAGCACCGCGACCAGCAGCGCCCAATTGATGAAGGGCATGTAGATCTGGCCGATCTCCTTGTCCGAGGTGTGGCGCACCTCCAGCCGCGGGCAGTAGCCGAGCAGGATGGCCTGGCGCGTCAGCGAGTAGGCGCCGGAAATCACCGCCTGCGACGCGATGACGGTGGCCAGCGTCGCCAGCACGATCATCGGCAGCAGCGCCCAGTCCGGCGCCAGCAGGAAGAAGGGGTTCTTGATCGCGGCCGGATTGCTCATCAGCAGCGCGCCCTGGCCGAAGTAATTCAGTCCCAGGCCGGGCAGCACCAGGCTGAACCAGGCGCGGCGGATCGGCGTCTTGCCGAAGTGGCCCATGTCGGCGTACAGCGCCTCGGCGCCGGTCAGCGCCAGCACCACCGAGCCCAGCGTCAGGAAGGCGTGGAAGCCGTTCTGCTGGATGAAGGTGACGGCGTGCCATGGATTCAGCGCCTGCAGCACCGCCGGCTGCTGGACGATCTGGTGCAGGCCGAGGATGCCGAGGATGGCGAACCAGATCATCATCACCGGACCGAACATCAGGCCGACCCTGGCGGTGCCGTGGCGTTGCAGCAGGAACAGGCCGACCAGTACGCCGACTGCCATCGGCAACACATAGGCCTCCATGCCGGAGGAGAGGACTTCCATGCCCTCGGCGGCGGACAACACCGACACGGCCGGGGTGATGATGGCGTCGCCGTAGAACAGCGCGGCGCCGAACAGGCCCAGCAGCACGATCTTCCAGCGCGCGGCGTGGGTGGTGTAGTGCCGCGCCAGCGCCATCAGCGCCATGATGCCGCCTTCGCCGCGGTTGTCGGCGCGCAGCACGAAGGCGACGTACTTGATCGATACCACGAAAATCAGCGACCAGAAAATCAGCGACAGAATACCGAAGATATTGTCAGGCGTGGTGGGGAGGTTCTGGCTGACGAAGCACTCGCGCAAGGTGTACAGCGGGCTGGTGCCGATATCGCCGTAGACCACGCCGAGGGCGGCCAGGGTCAGGCCCGCCATCGCCTGTTTGTTGTGATCCTGCATAAGTTTCCATTACGGTTGTGCGCCGCCGCGGCATGCGTGGCAGCGGGGGATCCGGAAGCCTCGATGGCTGCCGCCGTATCATCATTGTCGATGACGGCGGGCAAATAAAAAAGCCATAAAGTCCCCGGCAGGGCGCAGGTTACTCCAGAGTACCCGGCCCGCCAAGCACAGGCCGACGCGCTGTTGTCATGGTTGTTGTACTGCAACAACTGGGCTGTGCTTGGCCGCCGACGGCTGTCGACGCTACAATCGAAGCCGTTTAGCCGAATTCCAAGGACGCATCATGCGCGCATCGCAGTTTTTCATTTCCACCCAGAAAGAAGCCCCCGCCGACGCGGACATTGTCAGCCAGAAGCTGATGCTGCGCGCCGGCTTCATCCGCAAGCAGGCCGCCGGCATCTATTCCTGGATGCCGATGGGCCTGCGCGTGGTGCGCAAGGTGGAAACCATCATCCGCGAGGAAATGAACCGCGCCGGCGGCATCGAAGTGAGCCTGCCGGTGGTGCAGCCGGCCGAGCTGTGGCAGGAAACCGGCCGCTGGGACAAGATGGGCGCCGAGCTGTTGCGCTTCAAGGACAGACACGAGCGCGACTTCGCGCTGCAGCCGACCGCCGAGGAGGTGATCACCGACATCGCCCGCCGCGAGCTGCGCAGCTACCGCGCGCTGCCGAAGAACTTCTATCAGATCCAGACCAAGTTCCGCGACGAGCGCCGTCCGCGTTTCGGCGTGATGCGCGGTCGCGAGTTCACGATGAAGGACGCCTACTCCTTCGACCGCAGCGCCGAAGACGCCGGCAAGAGCTACGACAATATGTACGCCGCCTACCGCCGCATCTTCGACCGCCTGGGCCTGAGCTACCGCGCGGTGGCGGCCGACACCGGCGCCATCGGCGGCGACCGTTCGCACGAATTCCAGGTGATCGCCGACACCGGCGAGGACGCCATCGTCTACTGTCCGGATTCGGAATACGCCGCCAATATCGAACTGGCCGAGGCCGTGGCGCCGGCCGGCGAGCGCGCCGCCGCCGCGGCCGCCTTGAGCAAGGTCCACACGCCCAAGGTCAAGACCATCGCCGAGCTGGTCGACTTCCTGAAGGTCGACGTCAAGGCGACCGTCAAGGCGGTGGTGGTCGAAGGCGAAGAGGACGAGGCCGTGCTGATGCTGGTGCGCGGCGACCATGAGCTGAACGAGGTGAAGGCGCAGAAGATCGCCGGCATCAAGAATCCGCTGAGCTTCGCCAGCCCGGCCGCCATCCGCGCCGCCTTCGGCGCCAATCCCGGTTCGCTGGGCCCGGTGGGCTTCAAGGGCCGCGTGATCGCCGATCGCACCGTCGCCAAGATGGCCGACTTCGTCATCGGCGCCAACGACGACGATCAGCACTACACCGGCGCCAACTTCGGCCGCGATTGCGCCGAGCCGGAGGTATTCGACATCCGCAACGTGGTCGAGGGCGACGCGTCGCCGGACGGCAAGGGCGCGCTGGCGATCCAGCGCGGCATCGAGGTCGGCCACGTGTTCTATCTCGGCACCAAGTACTCGGTGGCGATGAACGCCACCTTCCTCGACGAAGACGGCAAGCCGAAGCCGTTCGAGATGGGCTGCTACGGCATCGGCGTCACCCGCATCCTCGGCGCCGCCATCGAGCAGAACTACGACGACAAGGGCATGATCTGGCCCGCCGCCATCGCGCCGTTCGCGGTGGTGGTGTGCCCGGTGGGCTACGACCGCTCCGAGGCGGTGAAGGACGCCGCCGACAAGCTGCACGCCGATCTGCTGGCCAGCGGCGTCGACGTGCTGCTCGACGACCGCGGCGAGCGTCCGGGCGCGATGTTCGCCGACTGGGAGCTGATCGGCGCGCCGCACCGCGTCACCATCGGCGACCGCGGCCTGAAGGAAGGCAAGGTCGAGTACCAGCACCGCCGCGACAGCGAAGCCACCGCCGTCGCCGCCGATGCTATTCTGGAGCATGTCCTCTCCAAGCTGGCCTGATGAAGACTAGCCTCCTCCTCCCGCTGTCGTTGTGCTGGGTGCTGGCGCCTGCGCCGGCATGGGCCGGCGCGCAGAAGGAGGAGGCGCTGTCGGCCAATGTCGCCACGGCGATGAGCCGTTCGATCTCCGACGTCAACGCGCCCAGGCTGGTGTTCGACGACGCGCGCGTCGGCCAGGCCTGGCTCGCCGAGATGTCGTCGCGGCTGCAGAAGCGCATTCCCGACCCGTGGGTGCGCGAGCGCCTGCTGACCGCGATCCAGTACGAAGCCGTCCGCGCCGGGCTCGATCCGCAGCTGGTGCTGGGCCTGATCCAGGTGGAGAGCGGCTTCAACAAATACGCCGTCTCCGGCGCCGGCGCGCGCGGCCTGATGCAGGTGATGCCGTTCTGGCCGCGCCATATCGGCACGGCGCAACACAATCTGTTCGATCTTTCCACCAATCTGCGCTACGGCTGCACCATCTTGCGCTACTACCTCGATATCGAGCGCGGCAATCTGTTCCGCGCGCTGGGCCGCTACAACGGCAGCCTGGGGCGCTCCGAATATCCCGATCTGGTCATGGGCGCCTGGCATCGCCGCTGGGCATGGACCCCGCCAGCGCTGAGAGTGGCCGGCGACGCGCCGTTGCGCGCGCGCTGAGCCGGTCCCGTCCGACGGCGCCCCGATGCTGCCCACCACCGCCACAGCCCCGTTTTGTCCGGCCGAGGTCAACGGCAGCATACGGATAGACGCCGGGGCCTCTTTCGGCAGCCGGTTGCGCCGCTTCGCCGGACCGGGCCTCTTGGTGGCGGTCGGCTATATGGACCCCGGCAACTGGGCCACCGACATCGAGGCCGGCTCGCGCTTCGGTTATCAGCTGTTGTGGGTGGTGATGCTGTCGGGACTGGCCGCGATGCTGCTGCAGATGTTGGCGGCGCGGTTGGGACTGGTCACCGGCCTGGACCTGGCGCAGGCCAGCGCCCGTCGCTACGGCCGCGCCGGCCGGCTGCTTCACTGGCTCAGCGCCGAGGTGTCCATCGTCGCCTGCGACGTGGCCGAGGTGCTGGGCTGCGCCTTGGCCTTCAAGCTGCTGTTCGGCGTGCCGCTGGCCTGGGGCGTGGGCTTGACCGCTTTCGACACTCTGATCGTGCTGGGGCTGAAGGGGCGCGGTTTTCGCCAGCTGGAAGCCATCGTGCTGGGGCTGGTCGCCACCATCGCGTTATGCTTCCTGGCGCAACTGGCGTTGCTGGACACCCGTTGGTCGGCGGTGGCGGCGGGCCTGGCGCCGACCCTGCCGACGCCGGGCATGGACAAGGCCGTCTTGCTGGCGCTCGGCATCGTCGGCGCCACCATCATGCCGCACAATCTGTATCTGCATTCATCCGTGGTGCAGACGCGGCGCGTCGACGGGGATGACGGCGTCGGACAGGCGCTGTTCTTGTGCCGCATCGACACCATCGCCTCGCTGCTGCTGGCGATGCTGGTCAACGGCGCCATTCTGGTGCTGGCCGGCAGCGCCTTTCACGCCGCCGGGCATACCGCGGTGGCCGACATCGCCGAGGCCCACCAGCTGATTCGGCCGCTGGCCGGTTCGATGGCGGCGCTGCTGTTCGGCATCGCGCTGCTGGCGGCCGGGCAGAGCGCGACGCTGACCGGCACCGTGGCCGGCCAGGTGATCATGGATGGTTTTCTCGGCATACGCATTCCGTGCTATCAGCGACGGCTGATCACGCGCGCGCTGGCCTTGTTGCCGGCGCTGGCCGGCATCGTCTGGCAGGGGGAGTCGGCGGTCGGGCCGATGCTGGTGTGGAGCCAGGTGGTGCTGGGCCTGCAACTGCCGCTGGCGATGTGGCCGCTGCTGAGGCTCAGCGGCGACGCGGCGCTGATGGGCGAGCATGCGCCGCCGCGCTGGATGCTGGCCGGCGGCTGGGGCCTGTTTGGCCTGGTATTGGCCGCCAATCTGGCGCTGCTGCTGGGATGAGCAGCCGGCAAAACGCCCGATGCGGCGTTGCGCCTCCTTGCCGTGCGATGGGCACTGTCCACGTCGGCGCGCCTTGCCTCGGACGTTTTGCCGATTGCTCGAAGAGTCTGGGGGAGGAGGCCGATGCGGCGTTGCGCCTCCTTGCCGTGCGATGGGCACTGTCCGCGTCGGCGCGCCTTGCCTCGGGCGTTTTGCCGATTGCTCGAAGAGTCTGGGGGAGGAGGCCGATGCGGCGTTGCGCCTCCTTGCCGTGCGATGGGCACTGTCCGCGTCGGCACGTCTTGCCTCGGACGTTTTGCCTTCTTAGTTGTGCGATGGGCAAGACAAAGGCCGCCCTCGGGCGGCCTGTCTGCCGGATCAGTCTTCCTGCGACTGCAGCATCTTTTTCAGCAGCCGCGCCAGCGTGCGGCGCTCGTCCACGTCCAGCATGTCCATCAGCTCCGCCTCGGCGGCCAGATGGTGGCCGGCGGCGTCTTCTATCACCTGGAAACCCTTGGCCGTCAGCGTGACGATGACGCCGCGGCGGTCGTCGGGGTCGGGAGAGCGGCTGACCAGCCCGGCTTCTTCCAGCCGATTGATGCGGTTGGTCAGCGCGCCGGACGAGATCAGCACCATGCCCTGCAGCTGATTCGGCGACAACTGGAACGGCTCGCCGCCGCGGCGCAGCGCCGCCAACACGTCGAATTCGCCGACGTTCAGACTGTGGCGGGCCAGGTCCTGCAGTACCCGGCGGGTGATGAAGTATTCCATCCGCACGATGCGGCCGATGACTTCGGTGGCGGAGGTGTCGAGGTCGGGACGGACCTCGTTCCACAGGGCGACGATACGGTCGATCTGGTCTGGTGCTTGCTGCATGCTGCTGGTTCCTGATCCAAAAAGATAAACGCGGCAAACTCGGTCGGGCGCAAGAGTATCACGACTTCAAAATATACTATCTTCATTTAAAGACAACTGCTAACTGGTCGAATGGCCGCGTCCGGTTTCGCCGCCGGAAGCGGGCGCGCTTGCCGCTGAAACGGAACGAGGGTATATTTACACGTAAAGATTCTTTATGTGAAGATAAATGCCGGAGAGCGAGTTCCGGCGCGGGAGAGGAATTTGAAGACTGCGGTACGCGGCGATGTGCTGACTTTCCGGGGCAATCCGTTCCGGGACGCCGAGCGGGATTGCCTGGCTTTCCAGCGCGACGCGCTGGTGGTGATGGAGAACGGCCGCATCGCGGCGTGCGGGCCGGCGGCCGAGCTGCTGCCGTCGCTGCCGGAGGGCGCGCGCGTCGAGCATTATGCCGACCATCTGATCGTGCCCGGCTTCATCGACTGCCACGTCCACTACCCGCAGACCGAGATGATGGCGGCCTTCGGCGAACAACTACTGGACTGGCTGAACCATTACACCTTCGTCACCGAGCAAGGCTTCGCCGACGCGGACCATGCCCGCGAGGTGGCGCGGGTCTTCCTCGGCGAGCAGCTGCGCAACGGCGTTACCACCGGCTGCGTGTTCGGCACTGTTCACGGCGTCTCGGTCGACGCGCTGTTCGAGGAGGCGTCGCGGCATAATCTGCGCGTCCTGGCCGGCAAGGTGTGCATGGACCGCCACGCGCCGGAGGCCTTGCTGGACACGCCGCTGGTCGGCTACGAGGCGTCGCGCGCGCTGATCGAGCGCTGGCACGGCAAGGGTCGCGCCGAATACGTGATCACGCCGCGTTTCGCGCCGACCTCAAGCCATGGCCAGCTTGAGATGCTGGGCGCGCTGGCGGCCGAATTTCCCGACGTCGCCATCCAGTCCCACATCTCGGAGAACCTGGACGAGATCGCCTGGGTCAGGCAACTGTTCCCCGGCTGCCGCGACTACGCCGCCGTCTATCAGCGCTACGGCCTGCTGCGTCCGCGCGCGATCTACGGTCATGGCGTCCATCTGAGCGACGAGGAGCTGGCCGTCTTCCACGACAGCGGCGCGTCGCTGGCGCATTGCCCGACGTCCAACTTCTTCCTCGGTTCCGGCAGTCTGGACCTGCGCCGCTGCGTGGCCGGCGACAAGCCGGTCGCGCTCGGCCTCGGCACCGATCTCGGCGCCGGCACCAGTTTCTCGATGCTGCAGACGATGAACGCCGCCTATATGGCGTCGCAGACCCACGGGCGGCCGTTGACGGCGGCCCAGGCCTTCTATCTGGCCACCCGCGGCGGCGCCGAGGCGCTGGGCATCGCCGACAAGGTCGGCAGCGTGGAGGCCGGCATGGAGGCCGACCTGGCGGTGCTGGACCTGCGTTCGACGCCGCTGCTGGATTTCCGCATGCGCCATGTCCGCGACCTGTCCGAGGCGCTGTTCGTGCAGATGATGCTCGGCGACGATCGCGCGATCGCCGCCACCTATGCCGCCGGCGCGGCGGTGTACCGGCGCGGGGAGCGCGCTTGAATCAGGGCTGTGGGTAAGTTTTGAAATAGACGGCGGCTGTGGATAAGATCGCGGCCGCGCGTTTTCACCGGCATCTGGCCGCGCGGAGAGGGCGGTCCGGCCGCCGTCGCCGCCGCTTTATTTGCCGCCGCGCGGCGGTTTGGGCAGCAGCACCAGCCGGGTGCCGGCCAGCCGGTCGTGCAGGTGGCGGCGGTCCTTGTCGTAATAGCGGGCCAGGAAGGGCAGCAGCCACCAGACCAGCGCCAGCCATTTGACGGCCGGATGATCGCCGTAGCTGCGCTGCCAGCCGAGATAGGACACCACCGGCAGGCCGACGAACAGCATCGCCGCGACGGCGAAGCGCATCAGCGCCTGCTGCCAGTTCAACAGCTGGCCGTCGGCGGTCACCAGGCGGATGTGCCAGGTCTTCATCGCCGCGGTCTGTCCGCTGCGGGTCCAGCAATAGCCGAAATAGGCGAACAGCACGCCGGCGGCGGTCAGCTGGATCAGCGTGTGCAGCAGCGCCGAGTCCTGGCCCAGCGCCAGTTGCAGCGGCGTGATCGCGGCGCTGGTGATCAGCAGCATCGCGACGATCAGCAGCGATTCGTAGAACAGGCTGGCCAGGCAGCGGGCCAGGCTTGGGGAGGCGGTTTCTGTCATTGGGCGTTCGAGGCCTCGGGTGTCTGCGCGCGCAGGCGCCGCATCACTTGTTCGCGCTGAGCGGGCGGCAGCTGCTGCAGTTTCTGCCAGTTGGCGCGGATTTCGCGCCGCTGCTGCTGGCTCAGCTCGGACCAGGTCTTCAGCTTGCGCTGCACCCGCTGGCGCTGTTCCGCCGGCAGGCCGGAGAGCCGCGGCACGATGGCCAGCAGGTTCTGTTTCTTGTCCGGCGCGTAGCGATTCCATTCCGGCGCCAGCGGCGCCAACACCTGTTGCTGCTCGACGCCGAGCTGGTCCCAGCGCGGGTCGGACGGCGGCGCGGCGAGGACGGCCGGCGCCGGCAGGGCGGCCAGGCACAGCAGGGCGGCCGGCAGCATCCTATTCATGCAGGCTCCGGCTGAAATGCGGCTCCAGCAGCGAGTCCAGCGGCAGGTCCTGCGACAGCACCGCGGCGTCTATCGATTCGGATTCGGCCAGCAGCCCCTCGGCCAGCATCAGGCCGACGGCGGTCAGCGCGGCGAAGCCCAGCGCCGCGCTGCCGCGCTTCAGCAGCACGATATGGCGCTGCGCCCACAGGGCCAGCTTCTCGTGCAGGCCGATGGGCTCGGCGGCGCGCATCTCGAAGCGCTCCATCGCGCGTCGGCGGGCGGCTTGCAGCCGCGCGGCCTGGCTCGGGGTCGGGTGGGAATGGGGATTGTCCAGAATGCGGGCGATATGGGTCGGCAAATGGTCGCCCTGGCTATCATTGGCGTGTTTCACAGCAGTACTCCCTTTTGCGCAAGAATGGCCGCCAGGGTGTGGTTGGCGCGCGAGCAGTGCGTTTTCACGCTGCCCTCCGAGCAGCCCATCACCAGGGCGGTTTCGGCAACGTCCAGACCCTCCCAGTAACGCAGCAGAAAGGCCTCGCGTTGACGGGCCGGCAGCAGCTGCAGCGACGCGTCTATCATCTCGGCCACTTCCTTGCGCTGGTACCATTTTTCCGGATTGGTGTGCGCCTCGTCGGCGGCGACGTCCAGCGTCTCCAGCGGATCCGGGCTGTCGTCCTCGGCGTGGGTGGGAATCAGCGACGACAACAGCGTGCTGACGAAGCTGCGCACCTTGCTGCGCCGGTAATGGTCGCGGATGGTGTTCTGCAGGATGCGCTGGAAGATCAGCGGCAGCTCTTCGGCCGGCGCGTGGGCGTAGCGATCGGCCAGCTTCATCATCGAGTCCTGGACGATATCCAGCGCGTTGTCTTCGTGCCGCACCGCGTACAGCGCCTGTTTGAAGGCGCGCTTTTCCACCGACTCGAGGAAGTCGGCCATTTCCTTGCGGCTTGCCATCTGTGCGTTTCGGGTTGATGCCAACCAACGATGGTATCAGAGCAGGATTCGCTAGGCTAGTCCGATTTTTTGCCTGAAATAACCGTGGCTTAGCGGTTTTTTGCACCTGCACAAAAGCACTTGACCATGCTTTGAGCAATACGATAAGGTCTTTGAGCAAACGGGATGAAATCAACATGAAATAGAGGCGATATGCAGATATCGGGCGCCGAAATAGCAGTCCGCTGCCTGCAGGAAGAGGGAGTCGAGTTCGTCTTCGGCTATCCGGGCGGCGCGGTACTGGAAATCTACGATGCCATCTTCCGGCAAGACAAGTTCAAACATGTGCTGGTCAGACACGAGCAGGCCGCGGTGCACGCCGCCGACGCCTACTCGCGCTCCAGCGACAAGGTGGGGGTGGCGCTGGTCACCTCGGGCCCGGGCGCGACCAATGCCGTCACCGGCATCGCCACCGCCTATATGGACTCGATCCCGCTGGTGGTGATCTCCGGCCAGGTGCCGTCCCCGGCCATCGGCCTGGACGCGTTCCAGGAAGTCGACATGGTCGGCATCACCCGTCCCTGTGTGAAGCACAACTTCCTGGTCAAGGACGTGGGCGAGATCGCCGCGACCATCAAGAAGGCGTTCTACATCGCCAAGAGCGGCCGTCCCGGCCCGGTGGTGGTGGACATCCCGAAGGACGTGACCCAGGCGCGCGCCGAGTTCCACTATCCGGACAGCGTGCACATCCGCTCTTACGTGCCGGCCACCCGCGGGCACAGCGGACAGATCAAGAAGGCAGTGAACCTGCTGCTTGAGGCCAAGCGTCCCTTCATCTATGTCGGCGGCGGAGCGGTGCAGGGCGGCGCCGAGGCCGAGGTGACCGAACTGGTGCGCTCCCTAAATCTGCCGTGTACCAACACGCTGATGGGCCTGGGCGCCTATCCGGGTTCGGACCGGCAGTTCCTGGGCATGCTGGGCATGCACGGCACCTACGAAGCCAATATGGCGATGCAGTACTGTGATGTGCTGATCGCCGTCGGCGCGCGTTTCGACGACCGCGTGATCAGCGTGCCGTCGCATTTCCTGGCCCAGCCGAAGAAGATCATCCACATCGACGTCGATCCGTCATCGATCTCCAAGCGCGTCAAGGCCGACATACCGATCGTCGGCGACGTCAAGCTGGTGCTGCGCGAGATGCTGGACATCGTCAAGCAGTCCGGCCAGAAGCCGGACGGCTCGGCGCTGAACCAGTGGTGGCGGCAGATAGAGGAATGGCGCGGCCACGACTGTCTGCTGTACACGCCGTCCGACGAGCTGATCAAGCCGCAGATGGTGGTGCAGAAGCTGTACGAGATCACCGGCGGCCAGGCCATCATCACGTCCGACGTCGGCCAGCACCAGATGTGGGCGGCGCAGTACTACCGCTTCGACCGGCCCAAGCAGTGGCTGAATTCCGGCGGTCTCGGCACGATGGGCTTCGGCCTGCCGGCGGCCATCGGCGCGCAACTGGCCAACCCGGACGCGCAGGTGGCCTGCATCACCGGCGAGGGCTCGATCCAGATGAACATCCAGGAGCTGTCCACCGCCAAGCAGTACCACACGCCGGTCAAGGTGGTGGCGTTGAACAACCGCTATCTGGGCATGGTGCGCCAGTGGCAGGAGTTCTTCTACGGCACCCGCTATTCCGAGTCCTATATGGACGCGCTGCCGGACTTCGTCAAGATCGCCGAGGCCTACGGCCACATCGGCTTCAAGGTGGAGAATCCGGCCGACGTCGAGCCGGTGCTGCGCGAGGCCTTCAGCGACAAGCTGAAGGAGCGCCTGGTGTTCCTGGACTTCCGTACCGACCAGTCCGAGAACGTGTTCCCGATGATCCAGAACGGCAAGGGCCTGGATCAGATGGACCTGCCGGCGCATATGCGCGCCGTCCAGCAGGTGCCTTTCGAGAACAACCGTGACTACGGCAATATGTGCTAAGGCGGCCGGCATGCGACACATCTTATCCATACTTCTGGAAAACGAGGCGGGCGCGCTGTCGCGCGTCGTCGGGCTTTTTTCGGCCCGCGCCTACAACATCGATTCGCTGACAGTGTCCACCACCGAGGACCCGACGCTGTCGCGGATGACCATCGTCACCCACGGTTCCGACGAAGTCATCGAGCAGATCACCAAGCAGCTCAACAAGCTGATCGAGGTGGTCAAGGTGATAGACCTCAACGAATCCGAGCACATCGAACGCGAGATGATGCTGATCAAGGTCCGCGCCGTAGGCAAGGACCGCGAGGAGATGAAGCGGATGGCCGACATCTTCCGCGGACGCATCATCGACGTGACGGAAAAGACTTACACCATCGAGCTGACTGGTACGAGCGACAAGCTCGGCGCCTTTATCGAGGCGGTGGACCGCGCAGTGATCCTGGAAACGGTCCGTACCGGCGCATCCGGCATAGGTCGAGGCGAACGGGTTCTGAAAATCTGATCGGGGCCTGGGAGCCTGTTTTAAGGTCTTTTCCCGGAAAAAGGCTTTGAACAGGCTCTATGAGCCCCCTGGCAAACCAATACCAAGGACAAAGCAATGAAAGTTTATTACGACAAAGACGCCGATCTCTCCATCATCAAGGGCAAGAAAGTGGCCATCATCGGCTACGGCTCGCAAGGCCATGCGCACGCGCAGAACCTGAAGGAGTCCGGCGTCGACGTCATTGTCGGCCTGCGCAAGGACGGCGCGTCGTGGAAGAAGGCCGAGACGGCCGGCCACAAGGTCAAGGAAGTGGCCGAGGCGGTGAAGAAGGCCGACGTGGTGATGATCCTGCTGCCGGACGAGTCGCAGCCGGACGTCTACCACAAGGACATCGCCCCCAATCTGAAGAAGGGCGCCGCGCTGGCCTTCGCCCACGGCTTCAACATCCATTACAACCAGATCGTGCCGCCGGCCGACGTCGACGTGATCATGGTGGCGCCCAAGGGCCCGGGCCACACCGTGCGCTCCGAATACCTGAAGGGCGGCGGCGTGCCGACGCTGATCGCCGTCTACCAGGACAAGTCCGGCAAGGCGCGCGACGTCGCGCTGTCCTACGCCGCGGCCAACGGCGGCACCAAGGGCGGCGTGATCGAGACCAATTTCCGCGAGGAGACCGAGACCGATCTGTTCGGCGAGCAGGCCGTGCTGTGCGGCGGCGCCGTCGAGCTGGTCAAGGCGGGCTTCGAGACGCTGGTGGAAGCCGGCTACGCGCCGGAAATGGCCTATTTCGAGTGCCTGCACGAGTTGAAGCTGATCGTCGACCTGATGTACGAGGGCGGCATCGCCAACATGAACTACTCGATCTCCAACAACGCCGAGTACGGCGAGTATGTGACCGGCCCGGAAGTGGTGACCTCGGCCACCAAGGAGGCGATGAAGAAGGCGCTGTACCGCATCCAGAGTGGCGAGTACGCCAAGATGTTCATCCTGGAGGGGAAGACCAACTACCCGTCGATGACGGCCCGCCGCCGCCTGACCGCCGCCCACCCGATCGAGAAGGTCGGCGCCGAGCTGCGCGCGATGATGCCGTGGATCGCCAAGAACAAGCTGGTGGACCAGTCGAAGAACTGATAGACGGGCCATCCGCCGTCAATGACGAAGCCGGGCGAAAGCCCGGCTTTTTTATCGTCCCGGCTTCAGATGCCGTGGCTGGCGCGCCTGCCCGTCGTCTTCAGCTCCTGCAGATTGAGCAGCTGATGTTTCAGACCCAATTCCACCAGCGACAGCAGATACTCCTTGGTGAAGATCAGCGAGCCCTCCCATTCCGAGCCCGGCTCGCCGACCATCAGCGGGCTGGTCACCAGCACCGGGTCGCCGCTGATCACGTCCAGCGCGTAGTTGTCGTCTGAGATTTCCCTGACAAGGTGGTGGTGCATAGATTCGGCTCCGCGAGATTGGGCTAGCAGTGATGGTCTTTATCTGCATCAAAACAACTGCTTAGGCGCGCCGGATCAGCCGGCTGCTGGAAACAGCCGCTACGTTAGCGCATTCGCGGGTCGGGAATAAGTACAGAAATCTGCAGTGAATTTCGCGGCGGGAAAAGACGGCGGCCAAAATGGCCGCCGGCATCAATATTCCAGCGCCTTGCGCGCCGGGGCGGGCGACGGTTTCCGGTCCAGCCGCATGCCGTAGGCGAAAATCACGACGAAGCTCAGCAGCGGCAGCGCATAGGCGGTCGCGGTGCCGTAATGGTCGGCGACCAGGCCCATCGCATACGGGAACACCGCGCCGCCGCTGACCGACATCGCCAGCAGCGAGCTCGCCATCTTGGTCTGTCCGTACAGGCCCTTGATGGCCAGCGAGAAGATGGTGGGGAACATGATGGACATGAAGAAGAAGATCAGCATCAGCGCCGCGATGGCGGCGTCGCCGCGGGCCAGCACCACGACCAGCGACAGCGCGATATTGGCCAGCGCGCAGACCGCCAGCAGACGGCTGGGCGCCAGATAGCGGATGACGAAGGTGCCGACGAAGCGGCCGACCATGAACAGCATCATCGCCATCGACAGCAGCCAGGCGGCCGATTGCGAGGACAGGCCGGCCCGGCTTTCGGTGGCGTAGTTGATGAAGAAGGCGCCGACGCCGACCTGGGCCGCGACATAGAGGAACTGTGCCAGCACGCCGGCCGAGAAGCGGCGCTGGCCGAGCAGCGCGCGCCAGGTGCCGCGCGGCCGCTCGTCCGACGACGACTCCGCCTCCGGCATCGGGGTTCTGGCGATCAGCGCGGCCAGCAGCGCCACGAAGGCGGCGATCCAGACATAGACCTGCATCACCAGGCCATGGCCGCCCTGGGGGCCGGTCTGGGCGCCGAGGCCGAAGAAGAAGGCGCCGCCGATCAGCGGGCCTATCACCGTGCCCAGGCCGCAGAAGGCCTGGGCCAGATTGAGGCGCCGTTCGGCGCCGTCCTCGTCGCCGAGCAGCGAGATATACGGATTCGCCGTGGTTTCCAGGCAGCCGGAGCCGCAGGCCAGGATGAACAGCGCCAGCACGAAAAAGGGGAAGCTGCCGGCGGACAGCGACGGAATGAACAGCAGCGACCCGGTCGCGAACAGCGCCAGCCCGGCGATCAGGCCCGCCTTGTAGCCGTACCGCTCATTGAAGGCCGCGGCTGGTATCGCGATGACGAAATAGGCCAGGAAATAGGCGATCTGCAGCAGGCCGGAGCCGGCCTTGCTGATGTGCATGGCTTCCTGGAAATGCTTGTTGAGCACGTCCAAGAGGCCGTAGGACAGGCCCCAGAGGAAAAAGGTGCAGCTGACGAGGACGATGGTTTGCGCGAGGACGCGGCGGGTGGCGGGGGCGCTGATCATGGCGTGGCGGGCTTAAACGTCGAACAGGTGGGAGGAGGTGGCCAGCGGATTGCCGGCCCAGGCGGCGTCGAATTGCGCCAGGCTGCCGTCGATGTCGGTGCTGGACGCGAACAGGCGGCGGTAGACCTCGGTCGGCAGCGTGATCGCGGCGATGCCGAGACGCGCGCAGCCGATGAACTGATCGACCGACTTGATCGCGGCGCCGAGTATCGCTGTCGGGTAGCCGGCGCTGTCCAGGATGTGCTGGGCCTGCTCCAGCATCGCGAAGGCGTTGCCGGTCGACTGCTCGATCCGGTTGACGTAGGGCGCCGCGTAGCGCGCGCCGACCATGCCGGCCATGACGACTTGCCGGGTCTCGAAAATGGCGGTGGCCAGCGTCGCGACGCCTTCTTTCTCCAGCGTCGCCATCGCCTGGAAGCCGTCGCCTATCGCCGGAATCTTGATCACGATGCGCGGGCTTTTGCGGGCGATGCGGCGCGCCTGCTTCAATTGGCCGGCCAAGTCGTCGGCGCAGACCTGGACGGCCAGCTGGCCGGACTGGATGTCCAGCAGCCGGTCCAGTATGCCCTCGACGTCCTCGTTCGCCGCGCCGAGGATCGCGGGATTGGTGGTCACGCCGGCGAGTATGCCCAGGTCCTGGGCGTGTTTGACGGCCTGAAAATCAATGGTATCCAGCCAGAGCTTCATGTCGTATCACCATGTTTGATTGAGAAGGGGTAGAGGTTTTTCGCGCTGAGCTTGCCCATGACGAAGCCGAGCTGGCACAGCGAGCGGCAGTTCAGCCTGTCCTTGATGTTCTTGATGTGCTTGTTGACCGCGTCGCTGGAAATGCCCAGCTGCATCGACGCCTCCGCGCAGGAGGCGCCCTTGACCAGCTCCCGCATCAGCTCCAGTTCCTTGGTGGTCAGGTAGGCGTTGCCGAACTCCTCCCCGACATAGATGCGGGAGACGTCGCGACGGTCCAGCAGGCTGTGGAAATCGGCGGCCAGCATCGCGTGATTCAGTTCGCTGCCGCGGATCTGGCTGTTGGCCTGGGCGAAATCCGGCAGCACGATCCGGCTTTTCGAGGCGTCGTGGATGACGTCCTGCAGCTTGTATTTGAACAGCGACATGAATTTGTGCAGGAAATACATTTTTCCCATCAGGTATTCATTGTCGACGCTGTTGTCGTTGATGGCGCCGAAGTGATAGAAGTCGCAATGCTTGTCATGGCGTTCTATCAGCGTGACGCCGTTGTCGATGCCGAACTGGGCGGCGGCGGAATAGATGGGTTCGCGGTTCAGCCAGTTCCAGAAGACATGGCCGTCGGAAAAGCTGCTGGGCGCGTTCTCGAATATCGCCAGCTTGTACATCTCCTTGCGCCAGTAGTGCGTGATCCAGTCTATGGCGTTGGTCAGCACCACGCGCGAGCCGTCCTGGTAATGCCGGTCGAAGGTGAAATAATTGATTTTCAGGCTGCGCAACGGCCGGGTGAACTCGATGATCGCATCGGTGGCGGTGAACGATGGATTGGTCGCATAGAAAATATCGGACTGAAAATTGATGGCTTCCACTGACTTGACACCTCTTGCCGGCGGCTCGGGTTCGCGCGCGTTTTTCATGCCGGAGCGCTCGTCGCGCGGCCGCTTGGGGCCGCGCGGCGGGGGCGGGGCGTTGGGTGAAGACCGTGGACGCCCGACGTGTTCCGGATGGTTCGGGGCGTTATCGTATCATCTGGGCATTATGATTGGCATAATTTTATGATTTTGTAATAACAAGTAATTTATTGTGTCGAACGATCTGTCGACGGCGGGGGCGAAGCGGGACGGAAAATAAAAAAACGACGCCGGGAGGCGTCGTTTCGGTCTGGCGGCGTCCGGGCCGCGTCGACGGCGCTCAGTCCGCCATCGTCTCGCCCAGCCGCACCGGGCTGGCGGGGCCCCACTGCGGATTGAAGCGCAGCGGGCCGGCCGGAAACAGCAGCACCACGGTGGAGCCGAGCAGGAAGCGGCCCATTTCCTCGCCGCCGGCCAGGCGGATGTCCTGGCCGCGGTAATCCCACCGTTGCACGGCGGGCCGGCGCGGCGGGTTGACCACGCCGTGCCAGACGGTGGCCATGCTGCCGACGATGGTGGCGCCGACCAGCACCATGACGAAGGGTTGGCCGTCGTCGTCCTCGAACAGGCAGACCACCCGCTCGTTGCGGGCGAACAGCCGGTCCACGCCGCGGGCGGTGGCCGGATTCACCGAGTACAAATCCCCCGGGACGTAGGTCATTTCCAGCAGGCGGCCGGCGCACGGCATATGGATGCGGTGGTAGTCGCGCGGGCTGAGGTAGATGGTGGCGAAGTGGCCGTCGGCGAAGCGGGCGGCCAGCCCGGCGTCGCCGGCCAGCAGCGCGGTCGCGCTGTAGTCGCGGCCCTTGGCCTGGAAGATGCGGCCGCCGTCTATCGCGCCCAGCTGGCTGACGGCGCCGTCGACCGGGCAGACCAGGCGGGCGTCGGCCAGCGGCCGCGCGCCCGGTTTCAGCGCGCGGGTGAAGAAATCGTTGAAGGTGGCGTAGGCCGCCGGATCGCTGTTCGCCGCCTCGCCCATGTCGACCTGATAGCGGTCGATGAAGCGGCGGATCGCGGCGGCGGTGATGCCGCCGCCCTTCCAGCCGGCGAAGCAGCCTGCCAGTCGGGTCAGCGCCAGTTTGGGCAGAATATGTTGAGACAGCACGAACAGGCGCTCGGACACGGGCATTTCCTGATGATGAGTTTAACCGCCCATTATATCGCAGCTAAGCGCGGCTAGCCCGCCAACTGCCGATGACGCGGCGCTTCCGCGCCGGTCATGCCGATTTCCCCTAATGGCCGAGCGCTCGACAGGAAGCGCCACAGCCATCTGGCGCTGCGCTGAATGGCGGACCACCAGCGGGCGCCTTTGCGATGATGGCCGCGCGTTTCGACTGGATCAAAGATGGTAGCCCAGGCCGATGGACACCTCTCGGATATGCGCGTTGAAATAAGCAAGGTCCGAGCTGGAGCGCCCATAGTTGCCGCTGAGAAAGGCGGACCAGGCCTTGGCGCCGAACAGGTTTTTCCGGGTCAGGCCCAGGCTGAGCAAAGCGTCGCGGCTATCCGCTTTCTGGCCGGCGAAGACCGGATTGCCGGCTTGATAGCGGGTGCGAAGCGCGGCGAGGGAGGTCGTGGCGTCCCAGTTCGCGCCTTGGTAGGCGTAAGCCAATTGCATCCCGTAGCGTCGGGTGCTCATCGCCTTGCCGTCCAGATCTGCGCGCGCGTATATCAGGCCGGGGGTCAGCGTATGCGCGCCCTGGCTGTCCAACTTCCAGGCATAAGCGGCTTGGACGCCGTAGTTGTCGCCATTGCGCCGCAGCAGGGCTTGATTGGCCAGCGTCAAGCCTTGTGCCTGCCCGCTTTGCTCATTGTCCAGCTTTTGCCTGGCGTAGCTGAAGCTGGCGCTGAACGGCGTATTCAGGATGTTCGACCAGCCCAGCGCCAGACCCGCGCTTTTCAGCTTGCCGTCTTGGCGGGCGACATTCAAAGCATAGGGGTCCAGCCAGACTTCGCTCTGGCCATAAGTCAGCGCCGCCGACACCGCACCGGCTTGCGGCAGTTGCTGGCGCACGCCCAGCTGCAGGCCGCCTCCCGCAGCGAAGGTGCTGGTATTGGAAGGCGAGATGAAGAGCCGGGTGCCGGTGCCGGCGAAGCCATAGCTCCATTCGCCTTCGATCAGGGGGGCTGTGCCGGATTGCGAGGCCGGCGATTGCGTCAGGCTGGCGGCGCTGGGGCGGCCGTCGTTTGGCGCCTTGAGGAAATTGCTGGCCAGTTGATAGTGGCTGACGCCTAGCTGGAAGGTCCCGGAGAAACCGTCTTGTTCCTTCTCTGCGGCGACTGCCAGCAAAGGTGCGAGCAGTATCAATACGGCATGATGTTTCATCGGATATTCCTTTGGATGGAGTGAAAAGAGCGGGTCGCCGGGCGGGCAATTCATCTTGGCGTTGGATCGCCAAGCCGATTGTCTGTCTTGAGCGCGCGACCATATACTCCATGGCCAGCGCAAGAGAGGGCATCCCGTTCGCATGGCCCAAGTATGTGTATTCCAACCTTTGGCTAAGCCAAAGATTGTCGCGGTGAAAACGAAAATGCATCTATTGATTGTTGAGGATGACTTGGACCTGGGCCGGGCTTTGCAGGCCGCGTTGAAAGCCGAAGCGGTGACAACCGAATGGGTGCGCAAGCTGGCGGATGCGGACGCCTTGTTCGAGCCGGACCGGTTCGATTGCGTATTGCTGGACCTGGGTTTGCCGGACGGCAGCGGCTTGGCATTGTTGCGCGCCTGGCGGGCCAGGCAGATAGCTGTGCCGGTGATCATGATCACGGCCAGCGCCGATTTGAACGATAAGTTGGCGGGTTTGGACGATGGCGCCGATGATTATCTGTGCAAGCCGTTCGCGGTGTCGGAAATGGTGTCGAGAGTGCGGGCGGTATGCCGCCGCAGCGCTCGGCAAGCCAGCGAAGTCTGGAGCCTGGGCGCGCTGAGCCTCAAACCCCGCGTGCACTTGGCCTGGCTGGACGGCCTGGCGTTGGACTTGTCGCCTCGCGAATTCCGCTTGCTGGTGGAACTGGCGCGCGATCCTGGCCGCATCGTGTCGAAAACGGTGCTGGGGCAACGGCTGGAGCCGCTTGGCGATATTGTCGACGGCGCGACGATAGAGGTGCACTTGTCCAATCTGCGCCGCAAGATAGGCGCCGAGCGCATCCGCACCGTGCGCGGCGTGGGCTATCAATATGTGGTTTAAATGGCTGGCGGACGGTTTGGCGCCGTCGTTGACGAGGCGGGTCTTGCTGGCTTTGTTGCTGGCTTTCGCCTTGATATGGCTGGCGCTGGTCGGGCGGGAATACCATGAGTCGAGGTCGTCGGAATCCCGCCGCCAAGTTTTGTGGAATGTGACCGATCTGCTTTCCGTAGCGTTGTCGCCTGGCCGAATGGAGCAAAATCGGCAAGCCTTGGTGACGGCGGATCGCTTGTTCAACGCATCGCGGCGCATCAATGTGGCTTCCAAGGTCGAAATCGATTATCCGGGCGATTTGTTGATTTCCGCGCGCACGCGGCAAGGGGAGCCGATCTATGCTTCGTCGGGCGCCCCGGCCACCCCGCTGCCGGCGCGCGATTTGAATAAGGGTGTGGTTCAGCTCAAAGGAAAAGCGTATCGGGTGGCGGAGCGGCTTTATCCTGCTGGATATTTGACTGTGTTCGAGCCGCTGATTCCAGACGAGGAAGTGCTGCCTTTCCTCACTAAGCAATATATCGCGCCTCTGGCCATCTCTTTTTCGTTCATCCTGCTGCCGCTGTGGTTCGCCATTTCGCGCGGCCTGCTGCCGCTGAGGCGCTTGGCCGATTATCTGAACCGTCGCGCCTCCGATGATTTCTCTCCTTTGTCCATGCGCTTGCCCTATCGGGAGTTGAAGCCGATTGTCCAGGCGCTGGACCAGTTGCTGAGGCGCAGCCGCGACAGCATCGCCCGCGAACGCGCCATCGTGCAGGATGCCGCCCATGAGATGCGCACGCCATTGGCGGTGATTTCCACGCAGGCGCATGCCTTGGCCCGCGAGGAGGATGCCGAGGCCAGGCAGCAAAACCTGGCCGCTTTGGAGCAGGCGGTGGCCCGCCATTCCCATTTGGTGCAGCAGCTGTTGAGGCTGGCGGCGCTGGAGGGCGTGGAGAGCGAGCAGCGACAACAGGTCGATCTGGTCGAGGTGACGCGCAATGTCTTGATCGGCTTGTCGCCGCGGGCGGAAGAAAAAGGCATGGAGTTGGAGCTGGACTCGCCTGATGGCTTGCTGGCCAGCCTGGCCTTGGTTTCCTTCCTCTCGATTGTGGACAATTTACTGTCCAATGCGGTGGCCTATGGCCGCGCCGGCGGTCGCGTTCGGGTGCGCCTTGCCGCCGCCGATGGGCGAGTGGAATTGGTGGTGGCGGATGACGGGCCTGGCATCGCCGTCGAGGACAAACCGCATCTGTTCGAGCGCTTTTACCGGGGCAAGACGGCATCCGCGCCGGGTTCCGGCCTGGGGCTCGCGATTGTCTGGCAGGCGGTGCGGGCGCAGGGTGGCCGCATCCGGATGGCGGAGGGGCTGGGAGGCCAGGGCGTGGCGTTTCATGTCAATCTGCCCTGGTTGTCGCCAAGTTAGATGCTTTCAATGTTTGTCTAGGCGCCTGAGGGTGCCTTTTTTTGCGGCTAAATTCTACAATTTGTCTAAAAAATATAATTAGACATTAAGGTGTGACGAATTTGATACAGATTTTTCTATTAAATTTGACCTTATGTCTCATGCTTGAGTAGGCTGGTTCAAAATATGCTGCAGGAGCACATCAATGCAAGTGGACATCGACCGACTGGTGGCGGACTTCGGCGGGCCCGGCAAGCTGGCCGACGAGCTGAACCGTCTGTATCCGGAAGATCAGGTGAGCCGGGCAGCGATATACAAATGGAGAGAACGCGGCAGCCTGCCGCTGGCCCAGCTGAGCCGGCTGGCGCAACTGGCCGCCGGACAGGGCAGGCGCTTTGATTTCAACGACTATCTGGTCGGCGAGCCGAACCAGGCGGCAGGGAGAACTATCGACATGGGCGATCGCCTCTACATTTTCGACACCACCTTGCGCGACGGCGAGCAGTCGCCGGGCGCCTCGATGACCAAGGAAGAGAAGATCCGCATCGCGCGCCAGCTGGAACGGCTGGGCGTCGACATCATCGAGGCCGGCTTCGCCGCCGCCAGTCCCGGCGATTTCGACGCCATCCGCGCGATCGCCGAGACGATCAAGGACTCCACCGTCTGTAGTCTGGCGCGCGCCAACGAGCGCGATGTGCGCGCCGCCGGCGAGGCGATCCGTCCGGCCGCGCGCGGCCGCATCCACACCTTCATCGCCACCAGCCCCATCCATATGGAAAAGAAGCTCAGGATGAGTCCGGACGAGGTGGTGGAGGCGGCGGTGAGGGCGGTGACGATCGCCCGCGAATACACCGACGACGTCGAGTTCTCGGCCGAGGACGCGCTGCGCTCCGACATCGATTTCCTGGCCCGCATCTTCGGCGAGGTGATCAAGGCCGGCGCCACCACGCTGAACGTGCCGGACACCGTCGGCTACGCGGTGCCGCGGCTGACCGAGGCCTTCTTCCGCGAATTGATCGCCCGCACGCCGGGCGGCGACAAGGTGATCTGGTCCGCCCATTGCCACAACGACCTGGGCATGGCGGTGGCCAACAGCCTGGCGGCGGTGCTGGGCGGCGCGCGCCAGGTCGAATGCACGATCAACGGCCTCGGCGAGCGCGCCGGCAACGCCAGCCTGGAGGAGATCGTGATGGCGGTGAAGACCCGCCGCGACGTGTTCGGCGTCGACAGCCGCGTCGACGCCACCCAGATCGTGCCGGCGTCCAAGCTGGTGTCGACCGTCACCGGCTACCCGGTGCAGCCGAACAAGGCCATCGTCGGCGCCAACGCCTTCGCCCACGAGTCCGGCATCCACCAGGACGGCGTGCTGAAGCACCGCGAGACCTACGAGATCATGTCGGCGGAATCGGTGGGCTGGAGCGCCAACCGCTTGACGCTGGGCAAGCTGTCCGGCCGCAACGCGTTCAAGACCAAGCTGGCCGAGCTCGGCATCGTGCTGGACAGCGAGGAGGCGCTGAACGCCGCCTTCGCCCGCTTCAAGGAACTGGCCGACAAGAAGCGCGAGATCTTCGACGAGGATCTGCACGCGCTGGTGTCCGACGAGATGGTCACCATCGAGCGCGAGGACTACAAGCTGGTGTCGCTGAAAGTGCTCAGCGAAACCGGCGAGCCGCCGCAGGCCAGCATCGTCTTCGTCGAGCGCGGCCTGGAGCGGCATGGCGAGTCCAGCGGTTCCGGTCCGGTGGACGCCGCGTTCAAGGCGATCGAGATCGTCGCCGCCAGCGGCGCCGAGCTGGAATTGTATTCGGTGAACGCCATCACCAAGGGCACCGAGTCGCAGGGCGAGGTGACGGTGCGCCTGTCGCGCGACGGCCGCATCGTCAACGGCCAGGGCGCCGACACCGACATCATCGTCGCCAGCGCCAAGGCTTATCTGTCGGCGTTGGACAAGCTGACGGTAGCGGAAAAGGTGAGCGCCCAGGCCATCGTATAAGCATGTTTTCCCGGCGCGGCGGTCCGTCGCCGCGGGGAGGCGGCAAGGTTTTCCATCCCGGCCTTGTCGTTGCGCCCCGCGGCGGACGGTTCGCCAAGCCAAGAGGCTTTCACTCCATCCCCGCGTGAAATCCTGCGCAGGCCTACCCGGCCGCCCCTACTGCGCCATCGCTCAAAAGGCCGACGGCACAGCGCCGACCCACAAGGTCGGCGTTGGCACGTCGACGGCGCGGTCCGGGCTCTTCCGATCAGACTGCCAGCGCCGGCTGCCCGTCCTGCAGCAGCCGTCGACAGTTCGCCGTCTTCGCCCAGTGCGTCAGCCACAGCGCCACCGCCGGCAGGATGGCCAGCAGATTGACATAGGGCACGAAGCACAGCACCAGCAGCGCGACCAGCGCCACGCTGACGCCGAAACCGCCGTCACCGGTCTGCCCGCGCTGCGCCAGCTCCGTTCTCAGCGCGCTGGCCAGCAGCACGATATAGATCATGTACCAGATCAGCCCGGCGACCGGCACCAGCGCCAGCCAGATCAGCTCGCCGGCCAGCGGCCGGTTGGCCGGCGACACCGCGTTCATCGCCTGCTGCAGCGTCAGGTAATAGAAGATGCTGACGGCCAGCGCCAGCGCGCAGATCACCACCAGCGCCATGATGCCCATGCCGGCCAGCGCGGCGAGCGTCTCGTTTTCGTTCATGTCACGCTCCTGAATAGAGGGAGCCGGATTCTGGCATGGCGGGAGAGGCCGGGCCGGGACGTCTGTTCTTTCGGCCTGCCGGCGGCGGCGCGGGCGCAAAGCTGGCGGTCGGGCGCGCGCTGGTGTAGAACATCGGTCCCGGGCGGCGGGGCGCCCGTCGACCATCATCATTTCAGGAGCAAGCATGAGCCAGGGCTATTTCATCACCGGCACCGACACCGAGATCGGCAAGACCCATTCCGCCGTCGAGCTGATCCGCCTGTACCGGGGACAGGGCAGGACCGTGCTGGCGATGAAGCCGGTGGCGTCCGGCTGCGAGATCCTGCCGGACGGCGGCTGGCTGAACGACGACGTGGCGCGGCTCGTCGCCGCCACCGGACAGACCGATCTCGACTTGATGAATCCCTATCGCTTCCTGCCGCCGGTGTCGCCGCACATCGCCGCGCGCGAGGCCGGGGTGGAAATCGAGCTGTCCCGGATCGGCGAGCATTACCGCCGCCTGTCGGCCCAGGCCGACATCGTGCTGGTCGAGGGGGCCGGCGGCTGGCTGGCGCCGTTGTCGGACACGCTGTTCATGGCCGATCTGGCGCAGTCGCTGGCCCTGCCGGTGATCCTGGTGGTCGGGATGCGGCTGGGCTGCATCAACCACGCGCTGTTGAGCGCGCGCGCCATCGTCGACAGCGGCCTGGAATTGGCCGGCTGGGTGGCCAACTGCGCGCAGCCGCCGCAGGCGGCCTACGCCGAGAACCTGGCCACGCTGCGCCGCCACATTCCGGCGCCGCTGCTGCTGGAGTTGCCGTACCGAGGCTAGTCCTCCATCAGCGCGTCGGCCAGCGACAGGAAGGCGGCCTTCTCGGTCGGCGGCAGCCGGTCCAGCGGCAGCACGATCTGCCGCGCCAGATTGCGCAGCCGCCAGCGCACCTCGCCTATCACGCCGGCCAGCTCTTGGCGCAACTCCTCGTCTTCCGGCTCGGCGGTCAATTCGCCGGCGCCGGTGCTCAGCAGCGCGCGTTGTATCGTGTCGAAGCGTTCCATGCTGGAGCCCAGGTGGGCGCGGCCGGCCGGCGTCAGGCTGCTCTCCAGCTCCTTCATGCCCCAGAAGCACGGCGTGGCGCGGCCGATCTGCCGCAGCAGCCGCGGCAGCACCTCGATGCCGGCGGCCGGCGCGGCGGCGCCGTGTCCGTGCGCTTCCCGGCTGATCTTGCACAGCGCCGACACCAAGGCGTAATCGAATTCGCCGGGCAGGATCTTCAGCGCGATTTCGATGCGGCCGCCGGGGTCGGGCGCGCCTTCCAGCAGCTGGCTGACGGTGTCGGCCAGCATCAGTATCTGCCCCGGCGTCTCCAGTTGCGCGCCGTTGCTGCCGAGCGGGTAGCCGCTGCCGTCCAGCCGCTCGTGGTGCTGCAATATGGCCAGCGCCACCGGACGCGGCTGCTTCAGGCCGGCCAAGGCGCCGACCAGCCGACAGCCCAGCACCGGGTGGCCGACCACGTGGCGCCATTCTTCCAGCCGCAGCGTGTGCTGCGCCGCCAGATGATTGGGGTCGGTGTACAGCTCGCCGACATCGTGCAGCAGCGCCGCCAGCGCCACCTGCTGTTGCTGCAGCCGCGGCAGGCCGAGCAGGCGGGCGGCGCCGACGGCGATCAGACAGGTCCGCAGCGCGTGGTCCAGGCCGCCCTGGCATTCCAGCATGGCCAGCCACAGCGCCACCGCGCCGTTCAGCGGCAGTCCCTCCAGCAGCGCGACGCAGGCGGCGCGGTCGGCGGCGCTCGGGAACAGCGCCCGCAGAAAGCGGCATTCGGCCGCCAGTTCCGGTCCGCGCCGCCTCAGCGTCGCGGGCGGATCGAAGTCCGGCAGCCGCAATAGCGGTTCCAGCGGCTGTCGCAGCCGCCGGCCGGCCAGCTGGGCCAGCGCTTCGGCCTCCATCGGCTTGCGCCGCTCCAGCAGCATCGCGCCGTCGGCGCCGACGATGTCGTCTTGCGGCAGCACGCGGCGGCGGGAGGCCAGCGCGGCCAGGTGGTTCAGGCAGTGGCGGTTGACCGCGGTGAAGTCGTTCTCTGGCATCGGATCAGGCGGCGCGCCGGCGGAAAGCTGTCTTTCAGTTAAGGCGATCCGGCGTGGCATGCAAGCCTTCGGCGCGGTTTACCCGCTTGTCGCGCGGCATTGCGCCGCATCATGACAGCTTCTTGTTTTTCTTGACCGAACTCCTACGATGAAAGCATGCTGGCGCCAAGCCGGCGGCTGGACATGCATTTCATTGAATCGGTCGTTTTGACCGCGAGGGGGCGACATGTCTTGTTTGCGCATTCCGTTCTTGTGCAGCCTGTTGCTGGCGGCACGGGGCGCGGCCGCGGCGGAGTTCAACCTGCAGCAGCCGGTGACCCCGCTGGCGCGCACCGAATACCATCTGCACACGCTGTTGCTGATCATCACCGGCGTCATCTTCGTCGTCGTGTTCCTGGTGATGCTGTATTCCATCGTCCGCCACCGCAAGTCGGCCGGCCACGAGGCCAAGCAGTTCCATGAGAACACCACGGTGGAAATCATCTGGACCGTGGTGCCGCTGCTGATCCTGGTGGTGATGGCGCTGCCGGCCACCCGCGCGGTGCTGGCGCAGAAAAGCACCCGCAGCGAGGACATGACGATCAAGGTCACCGGCTACCAGTGGCGCTGGCGCTACGACTATCTGGACGACAACTTCGGCTTCGTCAGCCACCTGGCCACGCCGCGCGAGGCGATCGAGGGCAAGATTCCGAAGCCGCCGCACTATCTGCTGGAAGTGGACGAGCCGCTGGTGGTGCCGACTCAGCGCAAGATCCGCCTGCTGCTGACCGCCAACGACGTGATCCACTCCTGGTGGGTGCCGCAGCTGGGCGTCAAGCAGGACGCCGTTCCCGGCTTCCTGCGCGACAGCTGGATGCTGATAGAGAAGCCCGGCACCTATCGCGGCCAGTGCTCCGAGCTGTGCGGCAAGGATCACGGCTTCATGCCCATCGTCGTCGAGGCCAAATCGCCCGAGGACTACGCCAAGTGGCGCGAGGCCAAGATGAAGCAGCTGGCCGCCAGCGCCGACGACCCGAACAAGGTGTGGAAGCTGGACGATCTGAAGGCGCGCGGCGAAAAGATCTACACCCAGAACTGCATTCCCTGTCATCAGGCCAACGGCAAGGGCGTGCCCGGCACCTTCCCGGCGCTGGACGGCTCGCCCATCGTCACCGGCGACAAGGCCGCCCACATCGAGATCGTGCTGTTCGGCGGCAAGAAGAATCCGGCGATGGCGGCCTGGGGCAAGCAGCTGTCCGATACCGACATCGCGGCGGTGATCACCTACGAGCGCAACAGCTGGGGCAATCATACCGGCCAGGTCGTGCAGCCGAAGGAAGTGAAGGCCGCGCGCGGCAAGACGGCATAAGGAGTCGGACTCATGGCAATCGCGGAAACCACCCACGCCGGCGGCGCCCACCACGGCAAGCCGCACGGCATCATGCGCTGGCTGATGGCCACCAACCACAAGGACATCGGCACGATGTATTTGTGGTTCTCGTTCACGATGTTCCTGACCGGCGGGGTGCTGGCGCTGTGCATACGCGCCGAGCTGTTCAGCCCCGGCATGCGTTTCTTCCAGCCGGAGCTGTTCAACCAGCTGACCACGCTGCATGGCCTGATCATGGTGTTCGGCGCCATCATGCCGGCCTTCACCGGCATGGCCAACTGGATGCTGCCGCTGATGATAGGCGCGCCCGACATGGCCTTCGCGCGGATGAACAACTGGAGCTTCTGGCTGCTGCCGCCGGCGGCGCTGCTGTTGCTGCTGTCGTTCGCGGTGCCGGGCGGCGCGGCCGCCGCCGGCTGGACGCTGTACGCGCCGCTGTCGACGCAGATGGGCATGGGCATGGACATGACCATCTTCGCCATCCACATTCTCGGCATCAGTTCCATCATGGGTTCGATCAACATCATCGTCACCATCCTGAACCTGCGCGCGCCGGGGATGACGCTGATGAAGATGCCGATGTTCGCCTGGGCCAGCCTGATCACCGCCTATCTGATCATCGCCGTGATGCCGGTCCTGGCCGGCGCGGTCACCATGGTGCTGACCGACCGTCACTTCGGCACCCACTTCTTCAACGCGGCCGGCGGCGGCGATCCGATACTGTACCAGCACATATTCTGGTTCTTCGGCCATCCGGAGGTCTACATCATGGCGCTGCCGGCCTTCGGCATCGTCAGCCAGGTCATCCCGACCTTCGCCCGCAAGCCGCTGTTCGGCTACACCTCGATGGTTTACGCCACCAGCTCCATCGGCGTGCTGTCCTTCATGGTGTGGGCGCACCACATGTTCGCCACCGGCATGCCGGCCACCGCCCAGCTGTTCTTCATGTACGCGACGATGCTGATCGCGGTGCCGACCGGGGTCAAGGTGTTCAACTGGATCGCCACGATGTGGCAGGGGGCGATGAGCTTCGAGACGCCGATGCTGTTCTCGATAGGCTTCATCCTGCTGTTCACCATCGGCGGCCTGTCCGGCATCACCCTCAGTGTGGCGGCGGTCGACATACAGCTGCACGCCAGCTACTACGTCGTGGCCCACTTCCATTACGTGCTGGTGGCCGGCGCGCTGTTCAGCCTGTTCTCGGCGATCTACTACTGGTTCCCGAAGATGAGCGGGCGGATGTACCACGAGGGGCTGGGCAAGCTGCACTTCTGGTGGTCGATGATCTGGTTCAACGTCACCTTCTTCCCGATGCACTTCCTCGGCCTCGCCGGCATGCCGCGGCGGATTCCGGACTACGCGCTGCAGTTCACCGAGTTCAACCGCATCGCCAGCGTCGGCGCCTTCCTGTTCGGCCTGGGCCAGTTGATCTTCCTGTTCAACATCCTGTATTCGCTGCGCTACGGCAAGAAGGCGCCGGACAAGCCGTGGGAGGGCGCCAACACGCTGGAGTGGGAGCTGCCGACGCCGGCGCCCTATCACAGCTTCGAGGAGGCGCCGCGGCTGGAAACCGGCGAGAACGGGGTGATCCTGTCCTACCAGGAGGGCGGCAAGCACACGCATTGAGGAGGCGGCGATGAACACGATGGTCATGCGGCAGCGCAACCGCCGCCTGGTGCGCAAGCTGGCGGTGATCGCCGCGCTGATGTTCGGCTTCGCCTGGGCGATGATCCCGCTGTACCGCATCGTCTGCGAGCAGACCGGCCTGAACGACGTGGTCAAGGCCGACGAATTGGAGAAGGGCGATCTGACCGCCGGAACCGGCGAGGTCGACATGAGATTCGACTCGACGGTGCAGGCCGGCCTGCCGTGGCAGGTGCAACCGCTGACCACGCGACTGAAGGTCAAGCCCGGCACTTTCGTCCAGGTACAGTACCGGATCACCAACGCCAGCCCGCATGCTGTGGTCGGCCAGGCGCTGCCGCGCTATCTGCCCGGCGAGGCCGCCGCCTATGTCAAGAAGCTGGAATGCTTCTGTTTCACCCAGCAGCGCTTCGCGCCGGGACAGACCCGCACCTTCCCGGTGGTGTTCGTGATAGACCGCAAGCTGCCGGCGTCGATCACCAGCATCACGCTGGCCTACACCGTTTTCGATGTGCCGGGGCAGGGAAAGGGGTGACCATGAGTTGGGGACAGGGCGTCAAGGCGGTGTTGGGCGCCTTCATCGGCGTGCGCAAGGGCGTGGCCTCCGAGGCCGACCAGGCGCTGAAGCCGTGGCAGTTGATCGTCACCGCGCTGCTGCTGGCCGCCGGCCTGATCGCGGCGCTGTTGCTGCTGGTGTCGTGGGTGACACCTTAGGGAGAAACAAGATGACAAGCATGG
This sequence comes from Chromobacterium sp. ATCC 53434, assembly GCF_002848345.1. Taxonomy (NCBI): domain Bacteria; kingdom Pseudomonadati; phylum Pseudomonadota; class Betaproteobacteria; order Neisseriales; family Chromobacteriaceae; genus Chromobacterium; species Chromobacterium sp. ATCC 53434. The sequence continues at coordinate 5,073,335 of NZ_CP025429.1, forward strand.
AGCAACAGGATCGCTATTTCGTGCCGCCGCCGTCGCGCTGGCCGATGGTGGGGGCGCTGGCGCTGTTCTGCATCGGCCTTGGCGCGGCCCTGGCCGTCAACGGCATGCTGCTGGGAGAGCTGTCGCTGGGCCTGGGCATGCTGATCCTGGTGGTGATGCTGTTCGGCTGGTTCGGCGACGTGATCCGGGAAAGCCGGCTCGGCGTCTACCTCGGGCGCGAGGACATGTCCTTCCGCTGGGGCATGGGCTGGTTCATCTTTTCCGAGGTGATGTTCTTCGGCGCCTTCTTCGGCGCGCTGTTCTGGGTGAGGACGGTGTCGGTGCCGCTGCTGGGCTCGCTGGACTACAAGATCCTGTATCCGGATTTCGAGGCCTCGTGGCCGCTGGCGACCGGTCCCGGCATCACCGCGGCCTATCAGGCGATGGAAGCCTGGGGACTGCCGGCGTTCAACACGATGATATTGCTGACGTCGGGCGCCACCGTCACCTGGGCGCACTGGGGGCTGCTGACCGGCAAGCGCGGCCAGCTGAAGCTGGGGCTGTTTCTGACGGTGCTGCTGGGCTGCAGCTTCCTGGCGCTGCAGATGCACGAGTACGGCCACGCGTTCTCGACCTTGCACCTGACGCTGGCGTCCGGCGCCTACGGCATGACCTTCTTCATGCTGACCGGCTTTCACGGCCTGCACGTGCTGCTGGGTTCCATCATTCTGTTCGTGGTGTGGCTGCGCAGCCTGAAGGGCCATTTCGACGCGCAACAGCATTTCGCTTTCGAGGCCGCCACCTGGTACTGGCACTTCGTCGACGTCGTGTGGCTGCTGCTGTTCATCTTCGTGTACTGGCTGTGAACGGCCTCAGACCTGATGCGGGCGCCACCAGCCGAACAGGGCGCCCAGCAGCAGCAGCAGGAACAGGCCGATCGACAGCCCGACCCTCAGGGTCAGCGAGCGGACCAGCCGCTGGGAGCCGTGCTCGGCCTTCAGCAGTCCGGTCAAACCCCAGAACAGAGCCAGGACGATACAGGCGAGCAACAACAGGATGACGAGTTTCATGACCGTATCCTCCTCACATTCCGATGCGGAAAACAAACCCACATCCCGCTGGCAGCGGTTGCTGTGGGTGTTTTTGCTGGCAATCACATTGTTGCCGTACGCATTGGCAGTATGGCAGTGGCAACGGGGACAAGACAAGGAAGTGCTGCTGCGTTCGCTGACCAGCGCGATGAGCGTCGCGCCGGTCGGTCTGGTCTACCGCGAGGCGGAACCGCCCCCCGGCTTCACCCGGGTCAGGCTGATCGACGCCGAGCCGGCCGGTCCGGTGCTGGAGCTGCGCAACAGCTATCTGGCCGGTCAGAGCGGCCGGCGCATCCTGCAGCCTTGGCGGCAGGGAGCCGACCGTTCGATGGTGTTGCTGGATCTGGGCTGGGTGGTCGACGGCGCGCGGCTGCCGGCGTTTCGCGCCGACCAGATCGAGCCGCAGGGCTACCGGGTGCCGACGCCGCATCATTTCGTGCTGTCCGGCGCCGTCAAGGGCACGGCCGGGCCGGTCGACCAGATCGACGAGCCGGCGCTGCGCCGCCGTTATCCCGGCCACTGGTTTCAGGGCGTGGTGATCCTGGAGAGCTCGCCGGAACCGCTGCTGCACTGGCCGGTGGTGCCGGAGTTCATGCCGGACCGGCATTACGCCTACGCGGTGCAGTGGCTGCTGCTGGGCGTCTGCCTGAGCGGTTTGTTCTGGCTGATGTGGAGACGACGCCATGAAATCCATTAGACGCGGCCGGATGGCGCTGTTCGCGATGGCGCTGCTGTGCCTGGCGCCGGTGCTGGCGGCCTGGCTGGCCTACGCGCTGCTGCCGCCCGGCGGCGGCGCCAGCTACGGCCAGTTGCTGCCGACCCAGCCGTTCGCCGCCGCCGCGCGGACCGACTGGCCGCGGGGCAAGTGGGTGCTGGCCGCGGCCCAGGGCGCCGATTGCCAGAACCGTTGCCGTCAGCGCTGGTACGCGATGCAGCAGATCGAGAAGGCCCAGGGCGAGGCGGCCGGAAGGCTGACCCGGGTGGCGTTGCTGGTGTCGGCCAGGCCGGCCGAGGTGGACGCGCCGCACCGGTTGTCCCATGCGCCGGAGCACGCGCTGCCGGCCGGCACCCAGGGTTTTTATCTGGTCGATCCATTGGGCAACCAGGTGCTGTTTTACCGCGACGGCGCCGATCCGGGGCGGATCATAGACGAAGTCGCCAAGGTGCTGAAGGTGAACAACGGTTTGGGTTAGAGCCGATTCAACGCGTTGCAATGTGGGGGCGCTTGCCATGCGAAAACTGATCTGGGCGGCCTTGTTGCTGGCCGTCGTCGTGGTGCCGTTCGGCGCCTATGTCCGATTGTCCCATGCCGGGCTGGGTTGCCCGGACTGGCCAGGCTGTTACGGCCAGATCTCGCCGGCGCACGCCGCCGACAGCATAGCGCAGGCGCAGTCGCTGGCGCCGGACGGGCCGGTCAGCCTGGGCAAGGCCTGGCGCGAGATGGCGCACCGCTATCTGGCCGGCAGCCTGGGCCTGCTGATCCTGCTGATAGGCTGGCGCGCCTGGCGCGAGAAGCGGCAGCGGCTGCCGGCCGGCCTGCTGCTGGCGACGGTGGCCCTGCAGGGCACGCTGGGCATGCTGACCGTGACGCTGGTGTTGAAGCCGGTCATCGTCACCTCCCACCTGCTTGGCGGCATGGCGGTGCTGCAGATTCTGGCGTGGATGGCGCTGGCGCCGGGCCTGACGCCGGTCCGCGCCTCGGCGGCGCTGCCGCGGCTGGCCGGGCTGCTGGCGTCGGCGCTGGTGCTGCAACTGGCCCTGGGCGGCTGGGTGTCCAGCAATTACGCCGCGCTGGCCTGTCAGGGCTTCCCGGCCTGCAATGGCCAGTCCTGGCCCGAGCTGCGCTTCGACCGCGCCTTTCACCTGCTGCGCGAGCTGGGCGAGTCGCCGGACGGCGGCCTGCTCGATTTCGCCAGCCTGGTGACCATACACTGGCTGCACCGGCTGGGCGCGCTGGCGGTGTCGCTGCTGCTGTGCTCGGTGCTGTGGCTGGGCTGGCGCGAGGCGGCGCTGCGGCCGCATCTGGGCTGTCTGGCCGCTGCCTGGCTGCTGCAGATCGGCCTCGGCGTCGCCAATGTGCTGCTGCAGCTGCCTTTGCCGCTGGCGGTGGCCCACAATGCCGGCGCCGCGCTGTTGCTGATGACGGCCTTGCTGCTGCGCTCGCGCCTGCGGGCGCCGGCCGCCGCGCGTCGGCGGGCGGCGTTGCCGGCGCCGCCGCTGGGGCCGTGGGGCCGGCCGGGAGCGGAGCGATGAGCGCGCTCGGTCTGCCGCTGTGGCGCCAGCACGCGCAGGCGCTGTGGCAATTGTCCAAGCCGCGGGTGGTGGCGCTGATCGTGTTCTGCGCGGTGATCGGCATGTTCCTGGCCAGTCCCGGCCTGCCGGCGGCGACGGTGGTGGTGCCGGCGACGCTGGGCATCGCGCTGGTGGCCGGCGCGGCGGCGATGATCAATTGCCTGGTCGAGCGCGGCGTCGACGCCCGGATGCGGCGCACCGCCTGGCGCGCGACCGCCACCGGCGACGTCGGGACGTGGGAGACGCTGCTGGTGGCGCTGTCGGTCGGCGGCGCCGGCCTGGCGCTGTTGTGGGCGTGCTGCAACGCGCTGACAGCCTGGCTGACGCTGGGCACCTTCGTCGGCTACGCCATCGTCTACACGCTGCTATTGAAACCGAACACGCCGCAAAACATCGTCATCGGCGGCGCCAGCGGCGCGATGCCGCCGGTGCTGGGCTGGGCGGCGGTCAGCGGCGAGATCAGCGCCTTCGCGCTGGTGCTGTTCCTGATCATCTACGCCTGGACGCCGCCGCATTTCTGGGCGCTGGCGCTGTACCGGCGCGACGACTACGCCCGCGCCGGCCTGCCCATGCTGCCGCTGACCCACGGCCAGCGCTACACCACCTTGTCCATCGTGCTGTACAGCGTGCTGCTGTGCGCGATCACGCTGTTGCCGGCGGCGCTGGCGACGGTCGGATGGATCTATCTGGCGGCGGCGCTGGCGCTGGACGCCAGGCTGTTGTTCCTTGCCGTGCGCCTGCATCGACAGTATGCTGACGCTCTGGCGCGTCGCGTTTTCGCCTGGTCGATCTGGTATCTGACCCTGCTGTTCGCGGCCTTGTTGTTAGACCATTACTGGCTGATTCCGCTTTCCTGATGTCCAAATTCCTGCATTTCCTGTCCGGACTCCTGATCGTGCTGGCGCTGAGCGCCTGCGCACCGCCCGTCGTCGATTTCAAGGGCACGTCGATAGACGACGACGCCATGGGCGGCGCCTTCACGTTGATAGACTACAACGGCAAGCCGCGCAGTCTGGACCAGTTCCGCGGCAAGGTGGTGGCCCTGTTCTTCGGCTACACCAACTGCCCCGACGTCTGCCCGACGACGATGCTGGAATACGGCTCGGTGATGAAGCAGCTGGGCGCCGACGCCGACAAGGTGCAGGTGCTGTTCGTCAGCGTCGACCCCGAGCGCGACACGCCGCGGGTGCTGGCGGGCTATGTGCCGCATTTCGACAAGCGCTTCATCGGCCTGACCGGCGGCGTCGACGCGATAGAGAAGGTGAAGAAGCAGTACAAGGTGGTGGCGCAGAAGGTGCCGACGCCCGGTGGAGGCTACAGCGTCGATCACAGCGCCGGCTCCTATCTGCTGGACCGGGACGGCAAGCTGAGGGTGTTTGAGGCCTATGGCACGCCGGCGTCCAACCTTGCTTATGATATCAAGCAGTTGTTACGCTAAACTTGGCGTATCACTCCACCCCCGAGACATGAAAGTCGGCATATCGTGAGCAACGACCCCACTCCCGTCAATCCGGCCGGTCAGCACCAGTCCCTGGACCTGGCCAGATTCACGCTGGCCTCGCCGGCGGAGATTGCCCAGCATCTGTCTGGTATCGCCAAGCACGGTCACATGGTGACGGTTTTCGCCAACAAGGGGAAAAACTTCATCCTGACCCGCCTGCTGGGGGTCGACTACCAGTCTGGCGTGTTCACTTTCGACTGGGGCGCCGACGAGGATACCAACCAGCAGGTGCTGAACAGCGAGCGCAATGTTTTCGTCTGCTCGCCGGAAGGCGTGAAGACCCAGTTCGTCGCCGGCCAGATCAGCCGGGTGATGGTGGACGACAGGCCGGCCTTCCAGTGCCAGCTGCCGGAGCAGGTGATCAAGCTGCAACGGCGCGAGTTCTTCCGCATCCAGACGCCGCTCGGCACGCCGGTATTCTGCCATGTCGGCGATTTCAACCAGCGCGCGATCGATCTGGCGCTGTTCGACATCAGCCTGGGCGGCATGAGCTTGTGGCTGCCCGGCGTCGACACGCCCGGCTTCGACCTCGGCCAGCAGTATCTGCAGTGCTCGATAGAGCTGAAGCCGCTGGGCGTGCTGACGCTGGGCATCGAGGTGCGCCACCGGCTGACCGCGCGGATGCGCAACGGCAACGAGGCGATGCGGGTCGGCTGTTCCTATCTGAATCTGACGCCGCCGATGGAGACGCTGATCCAGCGCTATGTCGGTCTGCTCGAACGCGAGCGCCGCGCGCTGGTCGGCTGACGCCGATCTACCCATTCACTTTCGCAGTAGAAGACCATGAAGCTGACCATCGCCCTGTCCAAGGGCCGAATTTTTGAAGAAACGCTGCCGCTGCTGGCGGCGGCCGGCATCGTGCCGGCGGAAAACCCGGAATCGTCGCGCAAGCTGATCATAGCCACCAATCACCCGGAGGTGCAGCTGGTGATCGTGCGCGCGTCCGACGTGCCGACCTATGTGCAGTACGGCGCGGCCGACCTCGGCATCGCCGGGCGCGACGTGCTGATCGAGCACGGCGGCGCCGGCCTGTACCAGCCGCTGGACCTGAACATCGCCAAGTGCAAGATGATGGTGGCGGTGCAGGAGGGCTACGATTACGACGCCGCGGTGCGCCAGGGCGCGCGGTTGAAGATCGCCACCAAATACCCGCTGATCGCCCGCGAGCACTTCGCGAAGAAGGGCGTGCACGTCGACATCATCAAGCTGTACGGCTCGATGGAGCTGGCGCCGCTGGTCGGCCTGGCCGACGCCATCGTCGACCTGGTGTCCACCGGCGGCACGCTGCGCGCCAACAAGCTGGTGGCGGTCGAGCACATCATCGACATCAGCTCGCGGCTGGTGGTCAACCAGGCCGCCTTGAAGCTGAAGTACGACGCGATCCAGCCGGTGCTGGACGCTTTCGCCGGCGCCGTGCCGGCCTGATCGATACGCATGCCGGGCGGGTAGCGGTCAACCGATAGGCTCGGCCGGCGTTGGCCATTGTTCAGGCTATAAGCATCAGAGAATCATTATGTTGAAACTGTCATCCTCCCAGCCCGACTTCGCCGAGCGCCTGCAGGCGCTGCTGGCCTTTGAAACCGCGCAGGACCCGGCGGTGGACGCCGCCGTCGCGGCGATCTGCGCCGACGTCCATCATCGCGGCGACGCGGCGCTGGTGGAGTACACCAACCGTTTCGACCGCATGCAGGCGGCGAGCATCGCCGACCTGACGCTGAGCCGCGAGCAACTGGAGGCCGCCTGGGGGCGGCTGCGGGCCGACGTGCGCGACGCGCTGTCAGCCGCCGCCGACCGGGTGCGCCGCTATCACGAGAAGCAGCTGGCGCACTCCTGGAGCTACGAGGACGAGGACGGCACGCTGTTGGGCCAGCAGGTGACGCCGCTGGATCGCGTCGGCATCTATGTGCCGGGCGGCAAGGCCGCCTATCCGAGTTCGGTGCTGATGAACGCGCTGCCGGCCAAGGTGGCCGGCGTCGGCGAGATCGTCATGGTGGTGCCGACGCCGGGCGGCGAACGCAACGACCTGGTGCTGGCCGCGGCCTATATCGCCGGTGTCGACAAGGTGTTCACCGTCGGCGGCGCCCAGGCGGTGGCCGCGCTGGCCTACGGCACCGCCACCATTCCGCAGGTGGACAAGATCACCGGCCCCGGCAACGCCTACGTCGCCGCCGCCAAGCGCCGGGTGTTCGGCGTGGTCGGCATCGACATGGTGGCCGGCCCGTCCGAGATCCTGGTGATCTGCGACGGCGACACCGACCCGGACTGGGTGGCGATGGACCTGTTCAGCCAGGCCGAGCACGACGAGATCGCCCAGGCCATCCTGCTGTGCCCGTCGGCCGACTACATCGCCCAGGTCGAGGCCAGCATCGCCAGGCTGCTGCCGGCCATGCCGCGCCGCGCCATCATCGAGGCCAGCCTGGGCAACCGCGGCGCGCTGATCGAAGTGCGCGACCTGGCCGAAGCCTGCGAGATAAGCAACTACATCGCGCCGGAGCATCTGGAGCTGTCGGTGGCCGATCCGGACGCGCTGCTGCCGCTGCTGCGCCACGCCGGCGCCATCTTCATGGGCCGCTTCACCTCGGAGAGCCTCGGCGATTATTGCGCCGGGCCCAACCACGTGTTGCCGACCAGCCGCACCGCGCGCTTCGCCAGCCCGCTGGGCGTCTACGACTTCCAGAAGCGCAGCAGCCTGATCCGCGTGTCGCAGGCCGGCGCGCAGAAGCTGGGCCGCATCGCCAGCCTGCTGGCGCATGGCGAGGGCCTGACCGCGCACGCCCGCGCGGCCGAGTTGAGACTCGATAAATAAGTCCGCCGTAGCCGCGCCGCAACAGGCGCGGCCCGTCGGGCGCGCGGCGGTGGTCCGCCGCGCCCGGACGCGTTACGATGCTTTTTTGCCCGTTCGCGGGACGATGACGGCGCTAGGCGCCGCAGATACACGATGACGACCAAACTGAGCACCAAGCAACTCGTCCGCGACGAGATCGCCGCGATCAAGGCCTACCACGTGGCGCCGGCCGCGGGCTTCATCAAGCTGGACGCGATGGAGAATCCGTGGCCGCTGCCGGTGGCCTTGCAGCACGCGCTGGCCGTCGAGCTGGCCCAGGTGGCGCTGAACCGCTATCCGGACGCCAACGGCGGCGGCCTGAAGGACGATCTGCGCGCCGCCTTCGCCATTCCGGCCGCGGCCGACATCGTGCTCGGCAACGGCTCGGACGAGCTGATCACGCTGGTGACGCAGGCGCTGGCGCGCCCCGGCGCCAAATTGCTGGCGCTGGAGCCGTCCTTCGTGATGTACAAGATGAACGCGCTGTTCTCCGGCCTGCAATACGTCGGCGTGCCGCTGCGCGATGATTTCACGCTGGATCTGCCGGCCACGCTGGCCGCCATCGAGCGCGAACGGCCGGCGGTGGTCTTCGTGTCCTATCCGAACAATCCGACCGGTCCGCGCTACGCCCGCGACGAGGTGATGGCGATCTGCCGCGCCGCGCCGGGTCTGGTGGTGGTCGACGAGGCCTATCAGAGCTTCGCCTCCGACAGCTTCATGGACCTGGCCGGCGAGCTGGACAATCTGTTGGTGATGCGCACGCTGTCCAAGCTGGGCCTGGCCGGCATCCGCCTGGGCTACGCCGCGGCCAGCCCGGAGTGGATAGCCGAGCTGGACAAGGTGCGGCCGCCGTACAACGTCAATGTGCTGACGCTGGCCGCCGCCCGCTTCGCGCTGCAATACCTGGACGTGTTCAACCGCCAGGCGGCCGAGCTGCGCGCCGAGCGCGCCAAACTGTTCGACGCGCTGGCCGCGCTGCCCCGGCTGACGGCGTTTCCGTCCGAGGCCAACTTCGTCACCGTCCGCGCGCCGGACGCGCCGGCGCTGTTCCAGCATCTGAAGGCGTCCGGCATTCTGATCAAGCAGCTGCACGGCAGCCATCCGCTGCTGGAGAACTGCCTGCGCCTGACCGTCGGCAGCCCGGACGAGAACGCCGCGCTGCTGTCCGCCATACAACGTTTTTTCGCCTGAAGCCGCAATGAGAACCGCTACCGTCACCCGCAACACGCTGGAAACCCAGATCACCGTCACGCTGAATCTGGACGGCACAGGCCAGGGCCGCTTCGAGACCGGCGTGCCCTTCCTCGACCACATGATGGACCAGATTGCCCGCCACGGGCTGATCGATCTGGACGTCAAGGCGGTCGGCGACCTGCACATCGACGCCCACCACACGGTGGAGGATATCGGCATCACGCTGGGCCAGGCCTTCGCCCGCGCCATCGGCGACAAGAAGGGCATACGCCGCTACGGCCACGCCTATGTGCCGCTGGACGAGGCCTTGAGCCGCGTGGTGATCGACCTGTCCGGCCGTCCCGGCCTGGTTTACGACGTCGATTACACCCGCGCCAGCATCGGCCAGTTCGACGTCGACCTGTTCTCCGAATTCTTCCATGGCTTCGTCAACCACAGCATGGTCACGCTGCATATCGACAATCTGCGCGGCCACAACAGCCACCACCAGGCCGAGACCATCTTCAAGGCCTTCGGCCGCGCGCTGCGCATGGCCTGTGAGCACGACGAACGGATGGCGGGCATCACGCCGTCGACCAAGGGGACGCTGTCGGCATGAAAGTCGCAGTCATCGATTACGGCATGGGCAATCTGCACTCGGTGCTGAAGTCCCTGCAGGCGGTCAACGAGATCGGCGCCGACATTTTCCTGACGCGCGATCCGGAGGCGGTGCTCAAGGCCGACAAGGTGGTTTTCCCCGGTCAGGGGGCGATGCCGGACTGCATGCGCGAATTGAACCGCCACGGTCTGGCCGACGCCGTCGGTGAAACTACGTGGAACAAGCCGTTTTTTGGTATCTGCGTCGGCGCGCAGCTATTGTTCGATCATAGCGAGGAAGGCGATACCGCCGGGCTGGGGCTGTTTCCCGGCAGGGTGCTGCGTTTCGCCGACGATCTCGTCGCCAACGGCGAGCGGCTGAAGGTGCCGCACATGGGCTGGAACCAGGTTTATCAGACCCGGCCCCATCCGATGTTCGCCGGCATCGCCGACGGCGAGCGCTTCTATTTCGTGCACAGCTACCATTTTGCGCCGGCCGACGCGGCGCTGACGCTGGCGGAGAGTGATTATCCGCAGCGGTTTGCCAGTATCGTCGGGCGTGGCAATATATTCGCCACGCAGTTTCACACCGAAAAGAGCCACCGGGCCGGCCTTCAGATGATGAAGAACTTCCTGGCCTGGGACGGCAATGTTTAACTCACGTTTCGACTTAGCACCATGCTGCTGATACCCGCGATAGACCTGAAAGACGGTCAATGCGTGCGCCTGAGACAGGGCGCGATGGACGATGCCACCATCTTTTCCGACGATCCGGTCAAGGTTGCCGCCCACTGGCGCGACCAGGGCGCCAGACGATTGCATCTGGTCGACCTGAACGGCGCCTTCGCCGGCAAACCGAAGAATCTGGCGGTGATCCGCGATATTCTCGGCGAAGTCGGCGAAGACATGCCGGTGCAACTGGGTGGCGGCATCCGCGACCTGGACACGATAGAGGCCTACCTCGACATGGGCCTGGCCTATGTGATCATCGGCACCGCCGCGGTCAAGACGCCGGGCTTCCTGCACGACGCCTGCGACGCCTTCCCCGGCCAGGTCATCGTCGGCCTCGATGCCAAGGACGGCATGGTGGCCATCGACGGCTGGGCCAAGATCACCAATCACAATGTGATCGATCTGGCCAAGCGCTTCGAGGACTACGGCGTCAACTCGGTGATCTATACCGACATCGGCCGCGACGGCATGATGACCGGCGTCAACATCGAGGCCACCGTCAAGCTGGCGCAGGCGCTGACCATCCCGGTGATCGCCTCCGGCGGCCTGACCAATCTCGACGACATCCGCGCCTTGTGCGCGGTGGAGGACGAGGGGGTCGAGGGCGCCGTCACCGGCCGGGCGATCTACGAGGGCAGCATAGACTTCGCCGCCGCGCAGACGCTGGCCGACGAACTGGCCGGCTGAGCCGGCCGACCACGCCGGCGGCGGGCTCGTCCCGCCGCTTCGGCGTGCCTGAAGCTTTCTGGAAACGCACATGCTTGCCAAACGCATCATCCCCTGCCTGGACGTGACCGCCGGCCGCGTGGTCAAGGGCGTCAACTTCCTGGGCCTGCGCGACGCCGGCGACCCGGTGGAGATCGCCCGCCGTTACAACGAGCAGGGCGCCGACGAGCTGACCTTCCTCGACATCACCGCAAGCTCCGACCAGCGCGACATCATCCTGCACGTCATCGAAGCGGTGGCCGAGCAGGTGTTCATTCCGCTGACCGTCGGCGGCGGCGTGCGCAGCGTCGCCGACATCCGCCGGCTGTTGAACGCCGGCGCCGACAAGGTCAGCATCAATACCGCCGCCGTCACCGATCCGGACTTCGTCCGCGAGGCGTCCGAGCACTTCGGCAACCAGTGCATCGTCGTCGCGCTGGACGCCAAAGCGGTGACGCCGGAAAACGACCGCTGGGAGATCTTCACCCACGGCGGCCGCAAGCCGACCGGCCTCGACGCCGTCGAATGGGCGCGCAAGATGCAGGCGCTGGGCGCCGGCGAAATCCTGCTGACCAGCATGGACCGCGACGGCACCAAGGTCGGCTTCAATCTGCCGCTGACGCGCGCGGTGTCCGACGCGGTGAACATTCCCGTCATCGCCTCCGGCGGCGTCGGCAATCTGCAGCACCTGGTCGACGGGGTCAGGGACGGCCACGCCGACGCGGTGCTGGCCGCCAGCATCTTCCACTTCGGCGAATACACGGTGGATCAGGCCAAGCAGGCGATGCGCGCCGCCGGCATCAAGGTCAGGCTGTGAAAACCCTGGCCGCGTCTCTGCTCGCCTTGTCCGTCGGGACGACGGCGGCGGCGGACGCTTCGAGGCTGGCCGCCGGACTTTGGCAGATCGACGTGACCAGCGGCGACATGCAGTCCGGAAGCGGGACGCTGTGCGAGAAAGCGCCGATGACGGTGCTGGAGATGGCGGCCCAGGTGGTCGGGGTGCCGGCCGGCGCGGAATGCGCGCTCTCCGGCGCGGTGGAGGCGCCGGGCATCAGCCGTTACCGCTGCAAGCTGAAGGACGGACTGGAGATGGAAACGGTGTTTTTCTGGCAACGGCTGCAAGCGGACGAATGGACCGCCGGCAGCGTGGTCAAGTTGCGGCCGGCCAATCAGGAGGCCGCCGCGTTGCAATTGCGGCTGCGCCGCGTGGGAGAATGCAAGTGAGCAGTGTGAGCGCGTCCTGGCTGGACGAAGTGAAGTGGGACGACAAGGGCCTGGTCACCGCCATCGCCCAGGATGCCGCCAGCGGCCGGGTGCTGATGGTGGCGTGGATGAACCGCGAAAGCCTGCAGCTGACCGCCGACACCGGCATCGCCCACTACTGGAGCCGCTCGCGGCAAAAGCTGTGGAAGAAGGGCGAGGAGTCCGGCCATCTGCAGACGGTCAAGGAGCTGCGCCTCGATTGCGACGGCGACGTGATCGTGATGCAGATCGAACAAATCGGCGGCATCGCCTGTCACACCGGACGGGAGAGCTGTTTTTACCGTCGTTTCGACAACGGCGGCTGGACGACGGTGGACGCCGTGCTGAAAGATCCGCACGCGATCTACCACCGCTGAATTGCTGCCGGTCAACGCTGGCGGCGCCGGCCGGGTTACAATGGGCCGGTTTTGTCAGAATGTCATGCCCGCGCCGTATACTGTCAGGTCGGCGGGCTCAAAGGATCGCACGATATGACCCCGGATGTGTTGAAAAGCATCGCCGACACGCTGGAAGCCCGGCGCGAGGCCAATTCCCAGTCTTCCTACGTGGCCTCGCTGTTTCACAAGGGCGAGGACGCCATCCTGAAGAAGGTGGCGGAGGAGGCGGCCGAGACGCTGATGGCGTCGAAGGACAAGGACAAGCTGCACCTGGTGCGCGAAGTGGCCGATCTGTGGTTTCACACGATGGTGCTATTGGCATATCATGGCCTGCGGCCGGAAGACGTTGTAATGGAGTTGCATAGGCGCGAGGGCATTTCCGGCCTGGACGAGAAAGCCTCGCGCAAACCCACAGTCTGAACGACGGAACACATGATGAGCGACTGCCTTTTCTGCAAGATCGTGGCGGGCCAGATTCCCGCCAGCAAGGTTTACGAAGACGACGACGTGCTGGCCTTTCACGACATCCGGCCGATCGCGCCGGTGCATTTCATGATCATTCCGAAGCGGCACGTCGACTCGCTGGCCCACTGCGGCCCGGAGCATGAGGCGGTGCTGGGCAAGATCCTGACGCTGGCGCCGAAACTGGCCAGGGAGCAGGGCCTGGAGTCCGGCTTCAAGACCGGCATCAACACCGGCCGCGGCGGCGGCCAGGAAGTGTTCCATCTGCACGTGCACGTGTTCGGCCACAAGGGCTGAGACGGCACCCGTTTTTCGAAACCGAGGAAGAGTCACAATGGGTTCTCTGAGCATCTGGCATTGGTTGATCGTGCTGTTGATCGTGGTCTTGGTGTTCGGCACCAGGAAGCTGCCCGGCATAGGCAAGGATCTGGGCAACGCGGTCAAGGGCTTCAAGGAAGGCATGGCCGAGGGCGGCAAGGATGCCCAGCCGCCGGCCAAGGACGCCGGCCGCATCATAGACGGCGAAGCCGACAAGAAATAACCACGGACGGTGACGCGGCGTGCTTGACATCAGTTTCGGCGAATTCGTCCTGATAGGCGTGGTGGCGCTGGTCGTGCTCGGCCCGGAGCGGCTGCCGACGGTGGCGCGCACCGTCGGCGCGCTGGTGGCGCGGGCGCAGCGTTTCGTCGCCACCGTCAAGGCCGATATCCAGCAACAGACCAATCTGCAGGAGCTGGACAGCCTGCGTCAGAACCTGCAGGACGCGGCCCACAGCTTCCGCGGCCAGCTGGAGGCCGAGGTGCAGCAGGCGCGCGACGCCGTCGGCCAGCACGCGGCCGAGGCGCGCGAGCTGGCCGAGCAGGCGGCCCAGCCGTTCGACGAGGCCGGCCGCACGATACACGGCGGCCTATCGCCGGACGCCGCGCCGCTGTTTGCCGAAGAGGCGGCGCCTGTGCCGGAGGATCCGGCGGCGCAGGCCGACGTTCCGCCGCGCGACGACAGCCAGCTCGACCTGTTTGACGATCCGCCGCCGCATCGGCCGGCCCCCCAACCCGCATCCGTACCACGCGAATGAACGAACAACCGCTGCTCGCGCACCTGATCGAGCTGCGCACCCGGCTGGTGCGCGCGCTCCTGGGCATCGCCCTGACCTTTCTGTGCCTGTTCCACTGGTCTTCCGATATCTACCACCTGCTGGCCAAGCCGCTGCTCGACGCCTTGCCGCAGGGCGGCAGCATGATCGCCACCGAGGTGACGTCGACCTTCTTCGTGCCGATGAAGGTGACGATGCTGGTGGCCTTCCTGATCTCGCTGCCGAACACGCTGTACCAGGTCTGGGCCTTCGTCGCGCCCGGTCTGTACAGCCATGAGAAGAAGCTGATCATCCCGCTGCTGCTGTCCAGCCTGCTGCTGTTCCTGACCGGCATGGCCTTCGCCTACTTCCTGGTGTTCCCGGTGGTGTTCCACTTCATGTCGGCGGTGACGCCGGCCGGCGTCAGCATGATGACGGACATCGACAAATACCTGTCCTTCGTCCTCGGCATGTTCCTGGCCTTCGGCGCCACCTTCGAGGTGCCGGTGGTGGTGGTGCTGCTGACGCGGATGGGTGTGGTGTCGGTGGCCAAGCTGCGCGAGGGGCGGCCGTACGTGATCGTCGGCGCCTTCGTCATCGCCGCCATCGTCACCCCGCCGGACGTGTTGTCGCAGACGATGCTGGCGGTGCCGCTGTGGCTGTTGTACGAGGCCGGGGTCGTGGTGGCGGCGTTGTTGGAGCGCAAGGCCAGGGCCCGTCAGCAGACGGAGTCCGCGGAGTCTGCGCCATGAGCCGCGACGGTTTCCGCAGCGGCGCGGCGGCGTCGCTGATCGCCCTGATCGCGCTGACGCTGGCCTGGGAGCTGTGGCTGGCGCCGCTGCGTCCCGGCGGCTCCTTCCTCGCCTTCAAGGCGCTGTTCCTGCTGTTGCCGCTGCGCGGCATCCTGGCCGGCAAACTCTACACCTACCAGTGGTCCAGCATGTTCATCCTGGCCTTTTTCACCGAGGGCGTGATGCGGGGCTGGGCCGACCAGGGCCTGGCGCAGCGGATGGCCTGGTGTGAAGTGGCGATCAGTACACTATTCTTTATCTGTGTATTGGGATTTGCCAGGAGCTTCAAGCGCCGCGTTTGAGTTTGACTCCGCGAGCTTGCCGACCGGTGGCCAATGCCGCCGGTTTTTTTTTGAGTTTTTTGATATTGCTTTCGCGTGAATTCAGCCATTCCGAATGTTCGTGCTGGCTGCTCGCCGCGGCGGTCTACTAGAATCGCAGCATAGGAGCCTGTTCGAAAGGCGCTGACAACGGATCGGACTCAGTCCGGCCAAGTTTCAATAACATCGGGTGTGGGGAAGGATAATGCGGAATTTGTCTATCGCGGCAAGGATTACTCTCGGCTTCGCGCTGCTGTTGGCGGCGCTCATTCTGACCGGGCTGCTGACGCAGCTCGGACTCGGCAAGATTTCCCAACGGGTGGCGGAAGTCAGCTCGCACGAACTGGTGTTCTACACCGACATCGTCGAGCTGCAGCGCGACATGGGCAATCTGCGCCGTTTCGAGAAGGACTATTTCATCAATATCGCCGACGACGCCAAGCGGGCAGATTACCTCGGCAAGTGGAAGGCGACGCAGGAGCATGCGCAGAAGGCGATCAGCCAGGCGGCTTCCCGCCCGCTGAACGATCAGGCGGCGCAGCAGCTGACCAAGCTGTCCACGCTGCTGTCCGGCTACGCCGACGGCGTCGGCAAGGTGTCGGCGCAGGTGGAGGGCAAGCACATCACCGCCACCGCCGACGCCAACAAGGAGCTGGACAAGTACAAGGACAACATTCATCAGATGGAGGGCGTCAGCGCCGATCTGGGCAAGGCCGCCGCCGATGCAGTGGGCCTGTTGGACGAGCAGATCGACGCGACAGCCTCCTCGGTGGGCAAGCAGTTGCTGACCGAGATCCTGATCGCGCTGGCGGCCGGCGTCCTGGTGGCCTGGTTCATCATCACGTCGATACGCCGACCGTTGCTCAGCATGCGCGACGCCAGCCACGAACTGGCCGATCAGCGCAACCTCAGGCTGCAATTGCCGGACTTCGGCCAGAACGAGCTGGGCAGCGTCGCCGGCTCGCTGGCCAAGCTGGTCGACAGCGTCCGCACCGTGGTGGTCGAGTCGCAGGGCCATTCCACCCAGCTGGCGCAGGCGGCCGGCAAGCTGTCCGGCGTCAGCGAGCATGTGTCGTCGGCGGCGCAGCAGCAGTCGGAAGCGGCGGCCAGCGGCGCGGCGGCGATAGAGCAGATGTCGGTCAGCATCAATCTGGTGGCCGACAGCACCAAGGACGTCGAGCGCCAGGCGCGGCTGACGATGGAGCAGGCGGCCTCCGGCAGCGACCTGGCGCAGCAGGCCGCCGGCGAGATTCGCCAGGTCGCCAGCAGCATCACCGACACCGCCACGGTGATGGATGGCCTGAACCGGCGTTCGGCCGACATCGGCGACATCGTCCGGGTGATCCACGACATCGCCGACCAGACCAATCTATTGGCGCTGAACGCGGCGATCGAGGCGGCGCGCGCCGGCGAGATGGGCCGCGGTTTCGCCGTCGTCGCCGACGAGGTGCGCAAGCTGGCCGAGCGCACCAGCCAGGCCACCACCGAAATCTCCAGCCATATCGACGGCGTGCTGGCCGACACCCAGCGCGCCTACCAGAGCATGCAGCAGGCCAATAGCCGCATCGAGACCGGCGTGGTCAGCGCGTCCAGCGTCGCCGACGCGCTGGGGCAGATCCGCGAGTTGGCCGAGCAGTCGGTGGAGCGCATCACCGACATCGCCAACGCCATCACCGAGCAGAGCCACGCCAGCCAGGAAGTGGCGCGCAATGTCGAGCAGATCGCGCAGATGAACGGCCAGACCAATCAGGCGGCCGGCGAGGCCAGCGCGCTGGCCGGCGAGTTGCGCGGGCTGTCCCACCAGCTGGACGACTGCCTGCAGCGCTTCCGCACTTGAGCGCGACGGCGTCGCAAACGAAAAGCCCCGGTTCTCCGGGGCTTTTTTCTTGGAGCGGGCTCAGTCCAGCGCCAGCGCCGCCAGTGTGTTGGCGTGCAGCGCCTGCCGCAGCGTCTCTTCCGCGACGCCGCGCAGCCCGGCCAGGATCCCGACGAAGCGGGCCAGCTGCGCGGGCTCGTTGGGCACGTCCTGCGCGTATTCCGGCCGGATGTCCGGCGCGTCGGTTTCCAGCACCAGGCTGGGGAGCGGCAGCGTCGCCGCCAGCGCCCGGATGCGGCGCGAGCCGCTGTAGCTCATCGCGCCGCCGAAGCCCAGCTTGAAGCCCTGGCCGATGAAGGCCCGAGCCTGCTGCTCGCTGCCGTTGAAGGCGTGGGCGATGCCGCGCTCGATTTTCTGCTCGCGCAAATGCTTCAGCACCCGGTCCACCGAGCGGCGCACGTGCAGCACCACCGGCAGGCCGTGCTTGCGGGCCAGCTTCAGCTGTTCGACCAGCAGCGCCTCCTGCCGCGCGGGGTCCAGTTCCGGCAGGTAGAAGTCCAGGCCGATTTCGCCGACGGCGACCGGCGCGTGCGCGGCCAGCGCCGCGTCCAGCAGCGCCAGGTGTTCGTCCAGATGCCGGTCCAGGTAGATGGGGTGCAGGCCGAAGGCGATCCAGCAGCCGTAGCGCTCGCGCATCGCCAGCACATCGTCGAAGTTGCCGGCCGTCACCGCCGGCAGCAGGAGCTGGCCGACGCCGGCCGCCTGCGCGCGCGCGACGACGCCGTCTACGTCGGCGCGCAGTTCGGGCGCGTCCAGATGGCAGTGGCTGTCTATCAGGCAGCCGGCAGCCGGCCGGAAGTCGAAGCGGCTCACAGCTTCCACGTGAATCCCAGCAGCGTCTGCCAGCCGGCGTCGCGCCCGCCCAGCTCGGCGCCCCAGCGGCTGCCGGCGCCCAGGTCCAGCGTCCAGTGGCGGCCCATCGGATGCGACATCACCAGCAGCAGATTGCTCTGCTCCAGCCGCCAGCCGGAGCCGTTGTCGTCGTGGTTCAGCGATACGCGGCGGGTGTGGTCGGACAGGCTGGCCCAGCCGAGCAGGCCGAAGCGCTGGCCGCGCCAGTCGAACAGCGGGGCGTCCAGGCTGGCCACCAGCAGGCGGCCGCGGTTATGGTCGCCGATGCGGTCGGCGTAGCCGAAGGACAGGCTGCCGTCCCTGGGCAGATCGATGCCGTAGCGCGCCACCGACATGCTCTGCGACACGCCGCCGCCCAGGCTCCAGACCGGTTCGCTGGCGACGCCCAGCGACACCCAGCCGCCCGGCGCCGGCAGCGCCCAGCCGCCTTCGCCGTCCTGGATGTACAACGCGCCGAAACGGGTGCGGTATTGCAGGTCGACGCTGGGTTGCAGCCGCGACGAGCTGCCGTAGGCGGTCTGTCGGGTCATCAGCTCGGTGCTGATCGACAGGTCGAGGTCCTTGCCGTCGTCGGCGCGGCAGGGCAGGGCGGCCAGCAGGCAGAGCAGGCTGGCGAGAGCGGGTAGGCGGAACATCGCGACTCCGGTGTTTGCGGGGAGGGGCCTGGCTCGGCGTTCACCGCGGCAGTTTACGACGATATCGGCCGCTTCGCGCTGTTGATGGCGAACGCCGGCCTCATCGCGCCGCTCACGCCTCCTCCGCCTCGTCGGCCTGCAGCTGTTGCAGCAGATAGAGCCGCTGGTAGATGCCGCCCTGGCGCATCAACGCGTCGTGGGTGCCGGTTTCGGCGATGCGGCCGTGGTTCAGCACCACGATGGCGTCGGCGTCGCGTATCGTCGACAGCCGGTGGGCGATCGAGATCAGCGTGATCTTGCCGGCCAGCCGCGCCAGCGCCTGCTGCACCAGCTGCTCGGTCTCACTGTCTATCCGCGAGGTGGCCTCGTCCAGCAGCAGGATGCGCGGCTTGCCGGCCAGCGCGCGGGCGATGGCGACCAGCTGCTTCTGTCCGCTGGACAGCCGCGCGCCGCTTTCGCCCATCTCGCTGTCGTAGCCGTTTTCCAGCGACAGGATCAGCTCGTGCACGCCGGCGGCGCGGGCGGCCGCCTCGATCTCGCCCTGCGGCAGGCCGCGGCCCATGTCTATGTTTTCGCGGGCGCTGGCGGCCAGCAGGAACGGGTCCTGCGGCACCAGGCCGACGCCGGCGCGGAAGGCGGCGTCGCCTATTGCGTCCAGCGGCTGGCCGTCGACCAGGATCTGGCCTTGTTGCGGACGATAGAAGCGCAGCAGCAGCGACAGCAGCGTCGATTTGCCGCTGCCGGTATGGCCGACGATGCCGATGAAGGCGCCGGCCGGAATGTCCAGGCTCAGATCGTGCAGCACCGGATGCGCCGGCTGGTAGCCGAAGCGCAGGTCGCGGAAGCTGACCGCGCCGTCGCCGATGCTGCCCTGTTCGGCCGGCCGCGGCGCTGTCTCTTCGTCCAGCAGCTGGCCGACGCGGCCGGCTGCCACCAGCGCCTGCTGCAACTGGCCGAACTGCAGCGTGATCTGGATCAGCGGCTCCACGACCCGGCCGATATAGCCGACGAAGGCGTACAGCACGCCGATCTCGACGACGCCCAGGCCGCGCTGGCCGTAGCTGTGTATCACCGCGACCAGGAGCAGCACGTTCAACAGGTCCAGCGCCGGGCGCAGCAGCCAGGCGTTGGCTTGCAGCTCGCGCCGCCGGGCCTGATAGTAGCGCTGATTGGTGTCGTCGAAGCGGGCGATGAAACGGCCTTCGGCATTGCTGGCCTGCAGCACGGCGATGCCGGAGATCGACTCCGCCATCTGTGCGTTGATGTCGCTGCGCAGCGCGCGGGAGCGGGCCACCGACGGCGCGCTGAGCCGCTGGTACAGCCAGACGATGCCGATGGTGGCCGGGAACAGCAGCAGCGTCACCAGCATCAGCCGCCAGTCCAGCCAGGCCATCGCCGCCAGCGCGCCCAGCACCACGATGCTGCTGTTGAGGATGACGAACAGTGCCTGCACGTACAAGGCCTTGACCGACTCGGTGTCGTTGGTGACGCGGCTGACCAGCTGGCCGGTGATGGCCTGGTCGAAAAAGGCCATCGGCAGCCGGATCACGTGGCGGTAGACCCGTTCGCGCAATCGCAGCACCGAACGCATCGCGACGCCGGCCAGCCGCACCAGCTGCCGGTAGCGCAGCAGGGCGGCGGTCAGGCCCAAGAGCAGGCTGGCGGCCAAGAGACCGGAGATGGCGGGCCAGTCGGCCCGGTGCGGCAGCAGATAGCTGTCGATGAAGATCTTGCCCAATAGCGGCGCGGCGGCCTCCAGCAAGGCCGCCAGCATCAGCCACAGCGCGCCGCGCACGAACTGGCCGCGGTCGGGGCGGGCGGCGTCGGCCAGCAGCGCGGCGGCCTGGCGTATCGGTGTGCGGCGGGTGTCAGATTGCATCGAGGCTGGCCTCCAGTTGCTGATAGCGCCATTGGCCGGCATACCAGCCGGCCTGTCGCAGCAGTTGTTCGTGGCTGCCCTGCTCGACGATGCGGCCATGCTGCAGCACTACGATGTGATCGGCGTCGGCGACCGCCGACAGCCGGTGGCTGACGATGACCACGCTGCGGCCCTGCCGCGTCGCGCGCAGATGCTCGAGGATGCGGGTTTCGGTCTCGGTGTCCACCGCCGACAGCGCGTCGTCCAGCAGCAGCAGCGGCGCTTCGGCCAGCAGCGCGCGGGCGATGGCCAGCCGCTGGCGCTGGCCGCCGGACAGCGTGACGCCCTTTTCTCCTACCGGCGTGGCGTAGCCCTGCGGCAGCCGCAGGATGTCGTCGTGCACGGCGGCCTGCCGCGTGACCCGCTCGATGTCCTGCTGGCTGGCCTCCGGGCGGGCCAGCGCGATGTTTTCCGCCACCGTCGCCGAGAACAAAAAGGCTTCCTGCGGCACCCAGCTGATCGCGCCGCGCAGCGTGGCCAGCCGGTAGTCGGCGATGTCGGCGCCGTTCCAGCGTATCGCGCCCTGCTGCAGCGGGTATTGCCGCATCAGCAGCTTCAGCAGCGTGGACTTGCCGCTGCCGGTCGGGCCGACCACGCCCAGCGTGCTGCCGGCCGGCAGCTGGATGCCGACCTGCTGCAGCGAGGCCGGGGCGTCGGCGGCGTAATGGAAGGTCAGTTCCTCGACCGTCAGCGCGCCGGGAACCAGCGTGTCCAGCGCGCCGTCGTCGGCCACCTGCGGCGCCTCGTCCAGCACCGGCTGCAGCCGCAGCCAGGCGGCGGCGCCGCGCTGCAGCAGCGACAGCACCCAGCCGGCGGCGAACATCGGCCAGATCAATTGCACCAGATACATATTGAAGCTGGTCAGCGCGCCTATGGTCAGCTGGCCCTGCCACACCAGGTAGCCGCCGACCGTCAGCGTGATCAGCGTGGCGAACACCAGGGTGGCGCCGACCACCGGCTCGAAGGCGGCCTCCCAGCGCTGCGCCTCGAAGCTGCTGTCGGAGGCGGCGGCGGCCAGCCGCGACAGCTCGGCGTCGTTGCGCGCCTCCAGCCCCAGCGCCCTCAACGTGCGGACGCCGGACAGCGTCTCCTGCACATGGTCGTTGAGCTGGCCGAAACGGGACAGCGCCTCGCCCCATTCGCGGTGGATGTGATTGGAGATGCGGGAGAAGGCCAGGGCCATCAGCGGGAACGGCAGCAGCGCCGCCAGCGCCAGCCGCCAGTCGACGCCCAGCGTCATCATCGCCAGCACCAGCACCAGGGTCAGCATGCCGTCGAAGCCGGCCAGCATCGCCTCGCCGGCGGCCATTTCCACCGAGTCGATGTCATTGGTGGCGCGCGCCATCAGGTCGCCGGTGCGCTGGCGCTGGAAGAAGGCCGGCCCGTGGGCGGCCAGCTGCCGGTACAGGCGGGTGCGCAATTCCACGCCCAGCCGGTAGGAGGCGGAGAACAGCTGCAAACGCCAGCCCACGCGCAGGAAATAGATCGCCAGCCCCATCGCCAGCAGCTTGGCCAGCTCGGTCAGCAGCGCGTCGCCGGCCAGCCGGTTCGCCACCAGCGCGTCGACGATGCGGCCGACCTGGCGCGGGATCAGCACGGTCAGCACCGCCACCGCCGCCAGCATCAGGGCGGCCAGGATATAGGATCGCCAATGGCGCAGGACGAAGCTGGACAGCAGGCGGGACAAAGTCATCGGGCGGCGGCGATTGGTTCGGGACGGTCCATTCTATGCAAAGCCAATTGTCATGACTAGCGCGCTTTTGTTTCACTCGCGCGGCCCGGTCGGCAGGAAAACCTGCCGCGAACGGACTTTCAGTACTGGTAGACGCCGAGGCGCGGTGGCGGTTCAATCTCCAGCGGCAGGCCCTGCATCTCGCGCAGCGACGATTCTATCGTATGGCACAGCGTCGACAGCGGCAGATCGTTGCCCTCGGTGCCGAACGGCTCCTCCAGCTCCTCGGCGATCTGTTCCAGCGCGAAATAGGTGTAGGCGATGAAGACCGCGATCGGCGGCGTCAGCCAGCCTATGCTGCTGGCCAGCCCGGCCGGCAGCAGCAGGCAATAGATGGTCACCGTGCGGTTCAGCAGCACGCGGTAGGTGAACGGCATCGGCGTGGTGGCGATGCGTTCGCAGCCGCCGAGGATTTCCGACAGCGTGTTCAGATTGCGGTCCATCGCGTGCCACTGCAGCTCGCTGAGCCGGCCCGCGCGCTGCAGCCGCTGCGTCTCGCCGCCCAGCCAGGCCAGGATCAGCGCCGGGCGGAAGCGGCCGGCCATGATGCGCTCGCGCGCTTCCGCCGGCAGCAGCCGCCGCAGATGGTCGTCGGCGTCGTCGCCGCGCAGCTGGGCCTTCAGCGCGTAGGCGAAGGTGCACATCGCGTCGAGCAAGCGGCGGCTGTCGGCGTCGTCGCCGAGCGCGGCCAGCGTCTGCCGGCCCAGCGAACGGCTGACGATCAGCAGGCTGCCCCACAGCTTGCGCGCCTCCCAGAAGCGCTCGTAGCTGACCGAGTTGCGGAAGCCGAGAAAGATCGCCAGCGACACGCCCAGCAGCGTGAAGGTGGGGATGCCCAGCGACGATTCGCGCAGGCTTTGCAGCCACCAGTGGCGGATGGCGGCGGCGACGACGGCGACCGTCAGCACCATCAGCAGCCGCGGCAGGATGCGCGGCAGCACCGAGCCGTGCCAGACGAAGAGCAGACGGAACCAGGACGGGGTATTGCGGACTATCATGGCGTGGCGATGCGGCGGGGTAAAATAGAATGTTACACAATTATCTGCATCGAAATGGTGGCGATGTGATTGCCGGATGAGCCGGGTTCCGCCGGTGCCTGGCCTGCCGGCGAAAACCTGACATAAAGAACAGGTTTTGCCGATACCAATCGTTCTATAACGAACGAATTGCGCAAAGGGGTTTGTCCGCGCGGCCGCGCCCATGGCCCGTCCGCGCGTCGTGCCGCAGCGTCGGCCGGCTTCGGACGACGGCCCCCGCCATCCTCCTGTCGTCGTCGCGGATGTTCCGTGTTCCCCCGACGGGAGGCATCATGAAGACCACCACCATCCAGCCGGTCAAGCCGGCGCAGAGCGCGCCGCTGGTTTTGCCGGCCGCGCAGCTGCGCAGCAATGCCCAGGCGCTGTTTGCCCAATTGAACAACGATGCGGCCGCGCGCACCGAATTCATTCACAACCCGGCCGGCGTGCTGGCGACCAAGGTCGGCCAGCGCCAGCTGCCGCCGCAGCAGGTCTCCGACGTCAACCGGCTGCTGTTCTCCATGCTGGCCAATGACGGTTTCCGCCAGTGGATGGACGATTACCAGGCCAGCCCGGGCGGCAAGCCGGTCGGCGAGGAGCAGTTCAGCAAGGATTTCGCCGCGGCGGTGCTGAAGTTCGCCGACGCCGACCTGATCCGGGCGATGTTCAAGCTGGCCAGCGACGGCTTTGGCCTGCCGGGCTTCGGCAATTCCGCAGAGCAATTGCTGATCGGCCCGGAAAAAAGCCTGGTCACGCCAGCGGCGACGCCGTCGACATCGGACCAGACGCTACGTTCCAGCCAGAACTTCAACGGCTTCGCCTCCGGCCTGTCGCTGGGCTTTGCCGGCGTGATCGACGCGGCGCTGTTGCGGACGGTGATCAGCCAGCTGGTCGATCAGGCCAAGCAGATGCAGGCCGCCGGCCAGCTCCGGGTTTGAACTCGGGCCGCGGCGCGCATTGTCGGCGCGCCGCGGCGGGAGAGCGCACATGATTGCCGATATGCCGATCCCGGGTTTGTTCCGGGGGCCCAAGACCCTGTCCATCATGCCCACCTACGCCTGTCCGGCCGCCTGCGAGCATTGCGCGTCGATGAGCCATCCGAAGGCCAGGGAGAACCTGACATTGCAGACAATGTTGTCGGCGATAGACCAGGCCAGGGCGCTGGGCTTCTACAATGTGGTGTTCACCGGCGGCGAGGCCACGCTGCGCTGGCGCGATCTGCTGACCGCGATCCGCCACGCTAGCGGGCTGGGCTTTCCGGTGCGGCTGGTCAGCAACGCCCACTGGGCGGTCAGCGCGAAAAGCGCCGACCGCCGGCTGGACGCGTTGCTGGAGGCCGGGCTGACCGAGATCAACTACAGCACCGGCGACGAGCACGCGCGTTTCGTGCCGCTGGAGCGGGTGGTGGAGGCTTGCCTGGCCGCGACGCGGCGCCGGCTCAAGGCCTGGGTGATGGTGGAATTGCGCGCGGCGCGCGCGGTGACCGCCGCCTCGGTCACCGGCCATCCGCGCATCGCCGCGCTGGAGCCGGAGGACAGGGCGCTGATCGAGATCGTCGAAAGCCCGTGGATGCCGCTGGACCCGGGCCAGGTGGAGGACTACCCGGCCGGCGTCGCCGCCGACAATCACAATCTCAAATCCTTCCGGGTCTGCTCCAATGTGCTGCAGACCTACACGGTGCAGGCCGACGGCCGGGTAGGCGCCTGCTGCGGCATCGGCATGCGGCAGATTCCGGAACTCAGCGTCGCCACCGTCGCGCAGCCGGATTTCCTGTCCCGTGCGGTGGAGGCGGCGGAGAGCGACTTCCTCAAACTGTGGCTGCATTACCTGGGGCCGGAGCGGGTGCTGGCCTGGGCCGCCGCCCGGGACCCCGGCATACGCTGGGAGGGCATGTACGCCCACCACTGTCAGGCTTGCGCCCGCATCTACCGCGACGAGGCGGTGCGCCGGCTGGTGCGCGAGCACTACGAGGAAATGATCGCCGAAGTGCTGCAGGCCGCCTGGCTGGACGAGCACCACGTGCCGGTCGAATCGCGCCGTGTCGCGGAGAACCGTTGCGCCTGCGAGCGGCAGGCGTGACAGTGTCCCGCGGGCATATGACTAGGCCATCCGTTGCGGGATGGCCTGGTGTCTGGCATGGTCGGCCCGGAGGGGCGACCATCCGGTGCGGGAGTCCAGGCGGGTCGCTGGCAGCTTGACCGACGCCGGGGGACAGGGCTCCTGGCCTGCGTGGCATGGTCTGGTGAGGGCTGCTTGGACTGGCCGGACTCTGGCGCCGGATAGGAAAATCTGGCTGAAAGGGTGTCCGTGTGCGCCGCTATCTTGCTCTCCGTGGTGAGACTATCGGGACTACTGACCTTAATATCGGCCGATCTCGTAGAAATTAAATCCTTGTCTAAGTTACGATTTGTCTCCGTTTGTAGCGGCTTGCGCGGCCAGGGTGGGCTCGCCATCCGGACGGGGACTTGTCGGCGGGAGATGAGCCGGGGAGGAGCCGTGCCTGCAGTCGGTTCTACCCCGTTCGCGCATGGCCGGCCAGGAGTGGCGGGGGCCGCCCCTAGCCGTTCAGCGGGAAACCGTCATCGCTTCCTCGTTCACTATTCTCATGAAGTCGCGGCTGGGGGAGAGCAGGGTCCGGCCCTGCCGGCTGATCTCGTAATAGACCCGGAATATCGAGTAATGGTACAGCGTGTGCGCCGTCTTCAGCGCGAAGTTCGGTTCCAGCGCGGGGGTGGCGAAGCGCAACTGTCCTTCGCCGGAGCCGGTGTAGCTTTGTGCGGCGACGATGGGTTTTTGTCCTAGCAACGCCCAGTGCAACGTGACCTGATCGCCGGCCTGCAAATTGCCGACCTGGACGCCGTTCTTGAAGTCGCTCGGCTCGGGGAAACTGTCATTGGACACGGTGACGGGAAGTAGGCCCGGCGCCGGCATCCGGCCGATGATGGGATAGCTTTCCGTCCGGGAATGCTTGTCGCCTATCGTGTAGGACAGCCGCAGCAGCTTGCCGGAATACGGGCCGATATGGACATAGGGAATATCGACCGGAAAGGCGTAGGGCGGGACGTCGGGGCTGTGTTCCCGACGGAATGCGGCACGGTACTGGTGCAGGACCTGCCGGGTTTGCGGATCGACGATTTCCAGCAGCAGCTCGCCTGTCGTCGGCGGTCCTCCCGGGCTGCCGTTATCCGCTACCCTGACGGGAATCAGTCCATTGGGATTGATGTAGTTGCCGACATCGACGGCGAAGCGGCCGACGAAGTCGCTGGGATTCACATAGGCGGACGGCAGGCTCTTGCCCTCCGGGCACAGCACCAGAGGCCGACTGGCCGTTTTCCTGTCGCCCCGGCTATAGCTGATCAGAATCTTGTTGCCGGGACCGACGATGCCCGGCAGCGGCATCGGATTCCAGCTGACCCTGCCGTGCGCCAGCGCCGGCCAGCCTACCATGCCGGCCGGGCCGCCGAGCTGGCCGTCGACGTTGCTCCAGCTGAGCTCGAAGCGCAGGTCCTTGCCGTCGTCGCCGTCTTTCAACGGCAAGCTGACCAGCCAGTGCGGATCGGCTTGGTCCAGATCCAGCCGGTAATCGCAGCCGATTTGCTGACCGGGCGTCGCGCCGCTGATTTCCGGCGGCGGCAAGTCGCGCGCCAGCTGGTAGTTGCAGCTTTCATTGTAGGCGTGCCAGATCTTGTCCAGCTGTTCAGGCGCGTAATGCAGAGCCGTCGCCGCGGTCAGGACCGCCTGGGCCGCCTGGTTCTGCTGAGCCTGCCGTCCCAGCATGGCCAGGCCCAGCAGCATGGCTTTGTCCATCGCCGCTCCGCCTATCGCGTCGCGCGCCACCATATTGCACGAGCTCCAGTACTGGCCGGCAAGATGGGGATCGAAGCCGCGGACGGGGGCGATAGCGTCGCGCTTCACATCGCCCGGATAGCGGCGGCCGACATTCCAGTCTATGGCGCGCTGAAAGCCTGCTTGCTTGGCGGCGCTCCAGAAAAACAGGCGATGGTATTCGGGATCGCCGGACCGCCAGTGGCCGTGGTCGCGCACATAGCCGGCGGCGAAGTAATCGCCTACGCCTTCGTTCAGGCCCTCCTGATCCGAGGCATTGCCGTGGGACGCCCAGTCAAACAGGCCGTGGCCCAGCTCATGGATGATGAATAGACCGTCTTCGCCGAAATCCGGCAGGTCTGGAAGGTTGCTGATGGCGTCGTGGGCGGTGCCGCCGCCGAATTTGATCCTGCCATCGGTTCCGCCAAGATAGGCGGCGTTGGCCGAGGTGTGGATCTTGCCGTCCTTGGGACTGATGTCGCGCCAGCCGTGCGGGTCGTACTGGACGCCGCCGGCGTACTGGTAGGGGCGGATGGCCAGGCCCAGCGTCTGATTGATGTAGCGCATCATTCTGTCGATGTGGAAATAGACATTGACGGCCTCGAAGGCGGGATTGTCGCGGGTGTATTCGAACACCGGCGCGGCCTCGTGCGGGCAGCTGTCGTAATCGGTGATCGCGACGCAGTGCGCCCAGGGGCCGACCAGCTGGTATTTGCCGTTGATGTCCTTGCCCAGTCCGGGCAGCGGCACCTGGACGCGGGCGGCCTTCAACTGCGGCGAGTCCTGGTCGTGGTTGTTGACGTAGCCGGGGGCGCCGTAATGGGACCGCGTCGATGACAGCGGGTCCGGGTCGAAGACATAGCCGCGTCCGGTGGCCTGATCGTCGGCGCGGACGGCCGGCGTCTGGGCGGGAGCGGCGTGGCCGGTGCCGCCGGTGCCTATGGCGTCGTTTTCCATTTTCTGCGCGCGCAGCACCTTGCCGTCGCGCTGATCGACCAGCAGCTGCCACCAGCGGCCGTCGTCGGCGCGGCCCTCCACCTGCCATGCCCGCGACGGGGCTTGCCCGGCCGGGACGTACACCGTCTCCTCGAAGCGCGGCGACAGCAGTTGCGCGGTCTGCAGATGGCGCCGGGCCGCCGTCAGCGCCTGGGCCTGGCTAAGTTGCGGCTGGGCGATGCGCCAGAGGGGCTGATGCTCGGGCAGCGGCGAGGTCTGGTTGCTGACGTAGACGACATTGCCGTCGTCGGTCATCGACACGGCGATGTCGGAGCCGAAGACCGGCAGGCCGGCATAGCGCTGCTGCAGGCGGACGACGGTGACGGCGGCCAGCCGATTGACGGCGGTGACTTGCAGCAGCTGCGCCTGGGCGGCGGACAGGCCCAGGGCGGCAAGGTGGTGCTCGACGTATTCGCGGGCCATCGCCTCGGGCGTGGCTTTGGCGGCGCGGTAGGCCGGCGCGTGCAGCTGGGTGGCGACGCCGTCGGGCCGATACCAGCCGTCGGCGCGCTGGCGCTGCGTCGGTGGCGCCTCGCGCAGCGATTTGTCGGAAACGGATGGCGCGGCGGCGCAGGCGATAGCCGGCGCCAGTAGGATCGAAGCGAGGAATTTTTTCATCATTCAAGCTCCTGGGCAAGAGCCTGCACTGTGGTGCGATTGGCATCGCGCGACGGGCAGGCAGTCCGGAATTAGGCGGAATCCGATTCGCGGCGGCCGTGGCTGGGCATCATGGCGATTGCCGCGATGTCGTCACCGGCACCCTGTCGATCAATACCATCAGGTCCTGGCTGGGTGACAGCAAGGTCCGGCCCTGCCGGCGGATCTCGTAATAGGTCCGGAGCCTCGAATAGGCGTAGACGGCGCGGTCCCATCGCGTGACGTGGTTTTTCGTCAGCGACGGCGCGGCGAATCGCAATTGCCCGCCGGCGGGACCGGAGTAGGTCTGCGTCATCACGATCGGTTTTTGCCCGACGATTTCCCAGTGCAGGGCCACCTCGTCGCCGGGCTGCAAGCGATCGATCTTCGCGCCGGCGCTGATCTCCCCGGCGTCGGGATGGTCGATGTTGGCGAACGTCGGCGGCGGCAGGTCCGGCGACGCCATCCGCCCGATGATCGGATAGGTCGCCACCGGCGAGCGCGCCTCGCCGATGCGATAGGAGAGCTGCAGCAGCTTGCCCGAGTAAGGGCCGATATCGGCATAGGGGATGTCGATGCGGAAGACCGGCACCGTCAGGCCGGGCACCTTGCGATCCTGGCGGAAGTTCGCATGATATTGGTGCATGGTCTGGCGGCTTTGCGGATCGACGATCGCCAGTTGCAGTTCGCCGGCGGCCGACGGCTCGCCGGGCAGGCGATTGTCCTCCAGCTGGACGCGCAGCGTCCCGCTGGCATTGATGTAGTTGCCGACATCGACAGCCAGGCGTCCGACGAAGGGGCTGGCCGCGAAGTAGGCGGCCGGCAGCGAATGCGTCTTGCCTTCCAGGCACAGGGCGAGCGGCTGGCTGCGCACCCGCCCGTCGTCCCGGGTATAGCTCAGGATGAGCTTGCGCCCGGCGCCGGCGATTTTCGCCAACGGCGTCAGGTCCCAGCTGGCCTTGCCGGGAGACAGCTGCGGCCAGGCCATTTCGATGGCCGGGCCGCCTAGCCGCAGGCGGGACAGCGGGGTCCAGTCCAGTTCAAGGCGCAGGTCCTGGCCGGCGTCGCTGTCTTGCAGCGGCACGCTGGCCGTCCACTGCGGGTCGGCGGCGTCCAGGTCCAGCAGATAGTCGCAGCCCGTTTGCCGGCCGGGCGCCGCGCCGCCGATCTTGGCCGGCGGCGGCCATCCGGCGACGCCGTAGCTGCAGCTCTCGGTATAGGCGCGCCGGATCCCGTCCAGCTGCGCCGCCGTGTAATGCAGCGCCTCGGCCGCTTTCAGCACCGCCTGCGCCGCCTGGTCCTGCCGGGTGTGCCTGCCCGTCATCGCCAGGCCCACCAGCATCGCCCTGTCCATTGCCGGACCACCTATCGCGTCGCGCGCGACCATATTGCACGAGCTCCAGTACTGGCCGGCGATATGGGCCTCGTTGCCGGCGTTGACGACGTCGGCCGGATAATGGCGGCCGATATGCCAGTTGCTGGCGCGTTTTTCGCCGGCCCACACCGCGACTTGATGGTATTCGGGATCGCCGGGCCGCCAGCGGCCGTGGTCGCGCGCGTAGCCGGCGGCGAAATAATCGCCTACGCCTTCGCCCAGTCCCTCGTATTCGTAATCGGCCGGAGCGCCATGCGTCACCCAGTCGTGCAGGCCGTGGCCCAGCTCGTGAATGACCACCAGGCCGTCCTCGGCGAAGTCCGGCGAGTCCGGCTCGTCGCTGACGGCGCCGTGCGCGCTGCCGCCGCCGAACTGGATTCGACCGTCCTCCCGGGCATATCTCGCATTGGCTTCGGTGCGGGTCTTGCCGTCTTTCGGATCGACGACGCGCAGGCCGTGCGGGTCGTAGCGGACGCCGCCGGCGTACTGGAAGGGATGGATGGCCAGGCCCAGCGTCTGGTTGACGTAGCGCATCATCCTGTCGATGTGGAAATAGGCGTTGACGGCCTCGAAGGCCGGATTGTCGCGGGTGTATTCGAACACCGGGGCCGTCTCGTGCGGGCAGCTGTCGTAATCGGTGATCGCGACGCAGTGCGCCCACGGACCGACCAGCTGGTATTTGCCGTTGATGTCCTTGCCCAGTCCGGGCAGCGGCACCTGGACGCGGGCGGCCTTCAACTGCGGGGAGTCCTGGTCGTGGTTGTTGACGTAGCCGGGGTCGCCGTAATGGGCGCGCGTCGACGACAGCGGGTCCGGATCGAAGACATAGCCGCGGCCGGTGGCCTGGTCTTCGGCGCGCTGGTGTTGAACCAGAGGCTCGGCAATGGCGGCGGGCGGCGACAAGGCAAGCAGGCAGGCTGCGGCGAGCAGGGTTTTTATTGCCATTTTTTCCAGGATTTCCGGCGTCAGGCGGACGGTCGTGATCGACGGGGGCGAAGCGATTAAGCAACGGGGATGGGAAGGAGGGCCGCCGCCAGCGCTTGCGGCAGTTCCTCCGCCGGATTCAACCGGCTAGCTGTGGTGACATATCGTCAGACGGCGGTGCAGGACACCGAGCGGATCCCGCGGCGATCGCGTGCAATGGATGCCGCCGCTCGGATGCAGCACGCCGCCCGGACGGTGCGTGCCGAGCGGATAACGCCAGCGGCCGCTCAAGGCGGCCCGCACCAGCCCGGCACGGGGCGCTTGGTTCGCGTAGGCGTGCATCGTCTGGCCGCCCGTTTGCGCAACGGACGTTTCCGCAAATGCAAGGCACGGCAGCAGGGCCAGTAGGCAAAGTAGACTCTTTTTCATCTCGATTCTCCTTCAGGTTCAAGGAGTCTTGACTATCATGCGCTTGCCATCCGATTGCTGGAGGCGGGCGGAAAATTAAGCCGAATCCGAACAAATGCCATTCATCTGCAATGCAATGGATTTCCTGCGTTCTGGGGATGATTCGGCGGCAGGAGCATCGCCGGAGGCAAGGACCGTGTCTATCTGCGGGGTATTGGGGGGCGAGTCTGGTACATGGCCGCGAAGGATGCGGCGGCAGGGCGAGCCCGCGATCCGGGCAAGAAAAAACCCGCAGAGCCAGGGCTGTGCGGGTGTTTCGCGTTGCGGAAGCGGGTGGCAGAGTAACTATCGAAATAAACATGTAAGTCATTGTTATTTAATTATTTTTATTGATGTGAAAAATTCATCTATACACAAAAATATACACGCTACTTTGTAGTTGAACGAGTTGGTGGCATTATCTGCCTAATGCTCATAGGTTTTTCAGCCTCAGTGAATTTTATGGAGTGCTCTTGCTAAATTCGTAATTTCATAACCATTTTTCGCAGGAATTGCATCTAATCCATAACTCTCATCTGTGTGGATGAATTTTCCTGATATTTTATATATGGTGTAGATATTACTAGAGTCCCATTTTTTATCTGTCTTGAAAATAACCATCATACTATCCTGACTGTTATAGAGCATGATGGGTGGTATTTTTTCAGCAAAATCAATTCTTCCCATTCTGTTTAGTGCAAATCCCTTCATGTAATTTGATGTGAATTCCCCTAGCAGGATGGCAGCCTTCGATTTTATCCCCGCACAGACGGCTTTCACGTTGCTGCCTCTTGATTCGTCTTCAGTACCAAAAGCTGGCCTCGGAATGCTATTCCCGGACTGAATAAAATACACGTATGTATCTGCGATCTTATTATTGCGCGTAATGGTTACTGTCTCAGTGGGAGTCAATTTGCAAGTGGTAACGATTTCCGCTTGTGCAGTGAAAGGAAGCAGGAGGATTGCAAGAATAATCTTTTTCATTTCACGCCGTCTCGTAATACTTGCATAGAGTCAGGATTGCCTTTTAGGTTATCTGCCATTGATTTAATCTTTTTGTAGTATATGCCGTTTCTTACGCCTCGGTAATCCTTGTATGCTTCAGCAATAGGGTCTGCGGCACCTTTTCTTTTCTCATTGTCAATCAGGAGTTGTAGGTATTTCGTCCCTGTTTGAATATTTATTGCCTCGTCAATAAGGGATGGGCCGTTATGGAATGCATCTGCCTTTTGGAAAACTTGCGCATCTGGTAATCGTTCAGATTTTGGCTTTTTCATATTTTCAAGCCGATACATTTCACGGATTGGAGCTTTTAATAGCTG
The DNA here is from genome assembly GCF_002848345.1 of Chromobacterium sp. ATCC 53434. Classification (NCBI taxonomy): domain Bacteria; kingdom Pseudomonadati; phylum Pseudomonadota; class Betaproteobacteria; order Neisseriales; family Chromobacteriaceae; genus Chromobacterium; species Chromobacterium sp. ATCC 53434. The sequence goes on from NZ_CP025429.1 coordinate 5,106,069, forward strand.
CATCAATCCTTTTGCTGAACTACCTGCTGCGTGAGGATTTGAGTCAAATCTAGACTCCATATAGATGTGGCAAATAATAACATCAGTTGGCATGGACGATTGATTGTTCTCCTCCACAAGTTTTCTAATCTCCTTCAGCCTGGCTGAGTCATCTACCTGAACCTTTTCAGGAGAAGTTTCAGATTTTGGTGTGAGCTTTCCATTGTGGCTATGAATTTTCTTCTTATTTGCAACAGCCATTGTTATTGATCCCAGGATGGATTGATCGGGGTTGGCTCAGGCTCGTATACGTGAAGCGTCGCAGTGTCAGCAGTATCGGAGGACACTTTCATTGTTTTTCCTTCTTTATCGGTCTTTCCGTTGATCTTCTGCCCGTTGGGAAGCTCTATTGTGTAAGGCCAGTCAGCAAGGGGTTTTCCATCCATGCCATGGATGATGAAATGCTGATCGAACAGTCTGGGGACTGTGCTGGCTGTGCTCAGGGCAGAGGCGGCTATCGATGTCGGAGACGTGCCTGCCGCACCAGATGCGACATCTATTGTGGCCTGTCCTTGGGATGCAATGAGAGTGGCCCCACATGAAGTTTTCATGCCTTCTACGGCAACATTCTTGCCCATGAAAATGGTGCTTGAAGTGCCTTCGACAATGACGAATGTCCCTTTGCATTTAGGACAACTAACTTTATGGCCAATACCTGCAGCGTTCTTACCATAGACACTAAGCGTAGGGAACGCCTCCAGAACCGTGCCCCCGTGAGAGGTTGAATCTCCCTCACGGATGATGGCCTTACCCATGTTGTCCATCCTCGTACAGCTTTGGCATATAAGCAGGGTCGAGCAGCCCTTCAATTGGCGGTTCGTCCGCAAACTGGGTGATGGTGGAATCGTTATGGATGGGGCCAATGATTCGATCTCCGTTGTCCAGTTCACTGCCCACGATAGCCATAGGTCGGTCCCATACGAGGCCGGCGACACCTGCGCCGCTAATGATCTTGGCTTCGGTCCCATCAGAGTAGCGCACGATGTCGCCAACCATGGCAATGCGTTCTTCCCGCAGATATATCGGAGATGAAGCAATTACCTTGCCGCCACGCACGGTGATGGAAGCATCGGTGGCCACGGGGTAGACCGCCTTGATGGGCCTTGCTGCTACTTTGGCCATAAACTCGGTGACCAAGCGTTGCCCTTCGTTGACTGTGTTTTGCATAAACTTCCCTTCCGATTGTGTTGAATGCTTCGCCAACGTCGCGGCGATATCGACAAGTGAATCCAACGAGAAGCGCCCTGTATTGCCACGCCATAAATCGCTGATGCGGGGCTGTGTTAGCCCACATAAATGCGCTGCTTCGCTTTGCGTCCAATCATTGGACGCAAGCAACGACCTGATCTTCTCTAGGACCATCATGCGGATGCTGTGACTTGGGAGCTCTTCGAGCTTAATAGCATTTTTACCGATGTCATTTTTTGCCATATGGATATTATGCCATAAAAAGCATAAGCGGGAAGGATCTGGTATCCAGACTGTTCATTGCTGAGGTGCGTCTCGTTTTATTTTAAATAGAACATTGACTGACTTTAAAGCGTTCTTCTTTTTCTTACGTATGTAGCAAAAACCACTGCCAACGCTGCCAACACTGCCAACTCGTCTGTAAGTGTCTGATTGGTATGGGTTTAGTTGTTGGCAGTGGCGGCTAAAGCACTGCCAACAGGAGGGGGCAAACTGCCAACTGGGCGGGATGGGGTGGATTCACTGCCAATTGACTGCCAACACTGCCAACACTGCCAACTCACTGCCAACAGATAAAGCTATATAAATCAGTCTATTGGAGAGGTGTTGGCAGAGTTGGCAGTGTTGGCAGTGGGTTTGGCCTCACGTGAGAAATTTTTCGCTTACTCTTCCGCTTCGCCGTCGTGCGGATGCAACTGCATGCGGTAGACCTGGCCCACGCCTTTGCCGCCATGCACGGTCCAACCGGCGCGACCCTTTGGCCGTTGCAGCATCCCCGCCCGGTACAGCACTTCGCAGGCATGCCGCACTTCATAGCCGGCGATGACTTCGCCCTTGAACGCGCCCGGCGTCACCAGAAACACCGCTTCGCCTTCCAGCGTGTAGCGCTTGTAGCCCATCAGATTGGGAACCAGCGGGTCGCTGTCATTCATCGGCAGCAACACGAAGCGGGCGTACTGGCTGGCCTGCAGCACGGCGGCGGCCTGGTCGATCAAGCGGGCGTCGTCGCGGTCTTCGATGCCGAAAGCCTGCATCCAGCGCTGCCAGGTGGTTTCCACGCCTTGAATCGCCTGTTCCAGCGTCCACCCGGTCAGGCCGGCATGGCTGGCCATCTCGGCCGCCGCCGACAGGATGGCGAATTTGCGCGTCGCGCGTCTGACCGTGGGTGCGGCGCCCTCGGGCACGGCCGCCAGCATGCGCTGTTGCGACCGCTCCACCCACTGCACCGCCGCCGCCCGGTTGTCCTGCAGCCAAGCGACGAAGGCGCGGCCGACGGTGCCGTAATGGCTGCGTGCATGCCGGGTCAGCTCGTCGGCAAACACTTCGCCATTGCTGCGGCCGTGGATGTGGTCGAAGGCGCGATAGGGGCCGGTGTCGGCCGGAATGTCGAGCAAGCGGATTTCCTGGCCGCCGCGCGGGGTCTGGCCGCCTTCGGTCAGGTACTGGCTCATTGCCACTTCGCCGGTAGAAATCATGGTCAGCTTCCACGAACGGGCGGCGCGGTTGCCGCCTTCCTTCGCGCCTTGCAGTTTGGACACGCCGTTGAGCATGCTGTAGATGGCCGGGCCGATCTTGCGGGCGTCGCCGGAACCGACTTCATCCAGATAGATCATCATGTCATTGCTGGCTTCGGCCTCGTTGCTCAGGCCCAAAGAGGTGCCGGACCACGTGTGCAAGGTGCGCTGCGGGTCGCCCCACACGCTGGCGGCGGTATCGGCGCAGGTGCTCTTGCCGGACGAGGAATTGGTGTACAGGTGCAGGCCGATGCCATCCCGCGCCCCGCACAAGGCCAGCAGCGGGCCGGCCAGCGCGCAAGCGATGGTGGTCATCGCCAGCGGGTTGCCCAGCGCCAGCGCGCCGACCGTGCTTTGCCAGTCGGCCAGGCTGCCGGCCGGATGGTAGGCGCTGGCGTCCTTGGGGCGGCCGTTGAAATGCATCTTGCGGTTGGGGGTGCCGATGATGTCGCCGTTGGGCAGCACGAACGCGCCATGCTGCCAGCCGGACATGTTGACGATGTCGTGCCACTCGGTGGAGCCTTCGCGCTGCAACCAGTGGGCCAGCCGCGCCTGGCCGCCGCGGTCGGTGGTCAGCGTCAGGCCGCCCTTGCGCAGCAGCGCCCAGCCGGCGCGCTCGCCGATGTCGGCGCTGGGCAAGGCGCTGGTCATCACCTCGCCATTGCCCTGGCGCTGCCATTTGACGATGCGGTGATGGTTGCCGTCGGCATCCATGCCGCAGCCCAACAGCTCCATCTTGTCGCTCAGCCATTCCGGTGGCTGCTCCAACAGCTCGCCGGTATCGCGGTCGCGTTTGACGGCGATGTAATGCACGCCGTCGCGGTTCACTTCATAACGCGGGCCGGCGGCATACACCGGGGCGGCGGCCGCCATCTTCAATACTGTCTTGTCAGCGCTGCCCATCGGCTTCTCCTTGTTCATTCAGTACATCCAGCCAATCGCTGTCCCGTCGCTCGGGAATCAGCAGATGGACGGCTTTGTCGTCGGCCTGCATCTGGCGGACCAGCCGCCGGGCGGCGTTCTGGCCGGCCTGGTTGGCGTCGTTGTCGGCCATCACAAACAGCGCGCTCACTTCATCCGGCAACACCGCATGCGACAGCCCCCAGGCCGACAGCGCCGCCCAGCACGGCAGGCCGCTGCCCTCGCGCACCGCCAGCGCGGTCTCGATACCTTCGGCCAGCGCCAGGCGGCCGTCTTCAGGCGGATACAGCCGGATCGCCGCGCCGGACAGGTCGCCGGAACGGCCCAGGGCCAGTTTCTTCACCGGCAGCGGCTCGCCGCTCACCGGGTGGACCAGCGCGGCCTTGTGGCCGTCAAAGGTCAGCCAGGTGCGATGCAAGCCCACATTGATGCCCTGCGGCGATGTCACCAGCGCCAGCATCGCCGGGAAGTGGCCCAGCAGCTGCGGCCGGCCGTGCAAGGTGATCCAGTAGGCCAAGGCCGGGTGATAGCGCAGCGCGCGGGGGTAAGTCGTCAGGCTCAAGCCTCGGCGCGTCAGATAGCGGCCCACCGGGTTATCGGCCGTCACCGGCCGGGCGGTGCGCCACAGCTGGGCCAGGCGTCCGCGCTGGTCGCGTTGCGGGTGCGGCGTAGGTGCGGCAGCCACCCGCGCCGGCTCCCCCTTCGCCCCGTCCAACACCCTGGCCACCGCCTGCGCCGCATGGAAGAAGTCGCCGCCTAGCCAATGCTGGGCCAGCACGAAGCCGTCGCCGCCCAGGCTGTCCAGCGCGCGGCAGACGAAGCGGCCGCTGCCCTTGTCGATCCATTCGAAACGGTCGCTGCCGCCGCAGGCCGGGCAAGGCTGATTGCGGCGCTGGGTAAAGACCTCGGCCGGAATGCCCAAGGCCATCAGGATGTCCGGCCAGCGGTCGCGGGCCTGCTGGCGCAATTGTGCGAGATTGAGCCTCATGGTTGGGCCTCCCACTGGATGACGCCAGACAAGCCGAGGGCGTCTCGCCCGGTGCGCGGGAGAGGGTTTCTTGCGTTCATGGGTGGCTCCTTAGAGCAGTTGGCCGATGTCGGCGCTGGCGTCGATGACTTGCTGCTGCAGCGGGGCGAGCAGCCCGGCCAGGCGCTGCGCCGGCAACGGTTGACCCTCGGCGCAATCCAGCAGCTCGACCAGTCCTTGCAGGCCGTCGCCGGTACGCGCCAGGCGCGACACGCCGGCGCTGACGGTGTGTTCGATGCCACGGCACAAGCTGGCCAGCTGGCTCAAGGGTTCGCGCAGGGCGGCATGTTCGGGCGAGTTGGCCAGCAATTGCAGCTGGGCCAATTGGTGATGAACGGCGGACAGCGCCAACGGGGCAATCAGCGGCAGGGCGTTCATGCGATCACCTCCACGGCGAAGCCAGCGGGAGTGCGATGGAACACGGCGCGTTGACCCTGAGCCACCAGCAAAGCGGCGAGCGCGCGCGCTTCGGCCTCGTTGGGCAATGTGGAAATCGGGCGGGTAGTGTGCGGAAATAGGGCGCGGAGAGCGCGCAAGGTGATGCCAGGCATGGTGACCTCCTTCGTAAGCGTTACGCTTGCCATCCCGAGACCAATCGGGGGTGGCAGGCACATGGCAGGATTGGTCTACCGGTACGAAGGAACCGGCGCGTGCAAGCACGCTCCCACCAAGGCCCGCCATAGAAAGAGACGCACCAATGGTGTGAAACGGACGTAAAAAATGCCGCAATAGGCGGCTATCCGCCTTCGTAATCAGGAGACCAATCCCGGTCGCGCTATTGAACACGACGGGGTAATGGTGCGGGAATCGGGCGGGGCTGTCAAGCATGTGATTCACATATTGGATTTGAGCGGTGCATTTCATACGGATATAATGGGCGTTAGATGGTTTGAATTATGGCGATGGAATCAAGGCCCTGGCAGGGGCCTTTTTATTTGAGGGTTTTATGTTTGGCGATTTTGGTTGTCCCAAATGCAATAGCAAAGGCACTATAAAGGTTCGGACTAGCCGTAAAGTTACTAATAAATATACCGAATATTATGTGAGGTGCAAAAATTGCGGCGATAAGGGTAAAGCGGTTTTTTCTATCGAATCTTCAGTTTGGCCAAGTAATTTTTGGACTGAAGAAGATATTCGACGGGAATTTAAGCCGTGGCAGGTTGTGGAGCATATATTCGAGATTAAATCCATATATGAAGAACGATCTGAGGGCACAAAGGCTAAAATTGCAAGGCTAAATGCGGAACTTAAGGCGGCAAAGGCAGAGGCCATAAAAATAGAACGAACCTATGATTTGTTGCTGGATATTGCCCATGAAGCCAGTGCCAAACAGAGAATCTGAAGCGTCAAAACGGCCCGCCCTAAAGCGGGCCATTTCTTTTACTTCAGCACGGTATGGCGGATGCGCCCCTGGCCAGTGGTCAGCGCCAGGGCGGGCGCATTGGCCAGCCCCGGCAACTGGCGCAGCTGCTCCAGCGGAATCGCCATCCCGCCCTTGATCGGCTGCGCCAAGGTGCGCGGGTCGCCCTCCAGGGTCTTGTACTGGTGGCAGCAGTCGTCGTTGCTGCAGTTGTAGTAAATCTCCTTGCTGGTGGCGCTCATCATCCGGCTGGTGCGGACCCGCGACATAGCGCCGCACAGGGGGCAGGGGAAAGCCATCTCGCGTCCTTTAGCAATCGGTGTGTTGGGGAATGTCGCTCAGCGTGCGCTTGCGGTGGCTGAAGCCCGGCTGGTCGCGCTCGGCGTTGCCGCAGCCCTCGCAGACTTTGCCGGTGTTGCGCTCCACCCGCACCGCCTTGTCGTCCCAAAGCTCGATCATGTCGCGGTCTTTGAGGTGGGTGACTTCCAGGCCGGCCAGGCCGTTGCGGCTCAGCCAATCCTTGACCTTGCCGATCTGGTTCGGGTCGGCGGCGCGGGCGGTAAAAATCCGCACCTCGTAATCCCCCTCATTCAGCCAGGCTTTGACCCGGTTCATCATCGCTTCCACCGGCCGGCCTATTAATCCGGCAGTCAAATACCGTACAGAAAGCTCATGCCGCGTAGCGGATTTTTTCATGCCGGAAGTACGACCGGATTCTGGCCGGCTGCTTCTGCAATGAGCGTAAATGGGACAGCACTTTCCCTTGAAGTTGACCGTCTGATCGAACCGGCTCACCTGCGCTCATTCTGGCCTTCAGGTCGCCGTTCAAGTATTCATCCGGGTTCAGTTCCGGTGAGTAGCTGGGCAGGAAGAACAACTCAATCGCCTTCTTGTTCTCTTCCTCCTCCAACCATGCTTGCACCAGCTTGCTGTGATGCACGCGCAAGTTGTCGAGGATCAAGAACACCTTCTTGCCGCCAGCATCACGGATCAGCCGCATCAGAAACTTGATCAGCACCCGGGCCGTCAAGGTCTCCCGGTACAGCATGAAGCGCATCTTGCCTTGGTTGGTAATGGCCGAAATCAAGTTGATGCGCGCTCTTTTCGATTGGGATAACACCAGAACTGGGGTTTGGCCTTTTGGGGCGTAGCCACGCGGAAAGTGCTCAACACTCGACACCGCCGATTCGTCGCCCCAGCTGATTTCAGCCATTTCCGCTTTGGCACGCGCGACGATAGCCGGGTATTCCTCCTTGAGCCATTTCTCGACTGCTGCCGGTCGCTGCTCATAAGCGCGTTTGAGCGGGCGCTGCGGCGTAAAGCCCCAGCGGGCCAAGTACAGACGGACAGTACGGATCGGCAGATCGATCAGAAACATCTGCTTGATTACAGCCTTGACCGCCTGAGCACTCCACAGGGCAAACCTCAGCTTCATCTGGTCTGGCGTGCGATCCACGATGTCCTGCTTGATCCGGGCTTCCTGCGCCTCGGTCAGCCGACGGCCGGTGCCTTCGGCGCGACCGCGCTTCTGTTCTTTGAATCCCTGCGCACCTAGTGCTGCCTCACGCACCACCCAGGCGGAAATGGTGGGGCGGCGCAGCCCGAGTTCTTCGGCAATACTGGCTTGAGACCGGCCTCGCTTGTACATCCGGATAGCGGTACGCCTCAGCTGCTCACGGGCGGCCAGTTCAAGCTTGCGCACATCGATTTTTTCCATGCCGGAAGTATACAATCTGTACGGATTATTACTGCCGGATTAATAGTTTCCAATACTACGCCACAAATGACGGCAGCTGGCATCCGATATCCTGCAGCAAGAAGCTCGCGGGCCTGTTCAAGTTCGGTTGAGAAAACCTCAGCTTGAACAAGGTGGCGGATTGACGAAAGGTATCCACCTTCAAAGTCTTCTTTGGCTGCAAGGAAAATGGCTCGAAGACGGCTTAGTATTGTCGGATTTTCCTCGTAGGGACGCGGTTTCTCAGCATTTAAGAATGCGTTGAAATGCTCTGAGTCACGGCCGCATGCACTTACTAGAAGGTTGCGTACTTTTATGCGCCAGCCCAAAAATAGATCGGAATCAACATGGTCATAGTAGCCCATGATAGGACTATGTTTTTTCTGTTTTGTTGCAGCGACGGTGTCGGCTTGGGAAAGTAATTCTTCAAAGCGTTTTTTTAAATGTTTAGTCACTAATTGCTCCGAAAAATGAGATGTGGCGGCTATTAATCAGACTCGAAAAATTTGTATGTGAGTTAATGCTCATGCAAGTATGATTCCCGTGGAATTGCTTGCCCGGAAATCCACTTGGCTTGGCTGGGCTGTGTAATAATTCAATTAATGTGGTTATCAAGAGACGCGCTGGAACGTCTACTAATTGAGGTCCATCAATAATGGAAAGTCATAGTAGGGAGCTACCGTCTCCTGCTAATTAATTCTATAGCATATCCCGCTGCTCGTCTGCGGTTTGCGAAAATTGGCATAAGCCACTTTCTTTCCAAGCGGCTAGGCGATGCAGTCTTCTTTATGCCAGCCTAAGAATTCGGCGTACCACTGCATCATCTTCCGCCGCTCTTCCAGATACTCTGCCCTGTGATATGCAGCCCTAACCTTATTGCGTTCTGCGTGGGCCAGCTGCTTCTCTATGATATCTGGATCGAAGCCTTCTTCGTTAAGAACTGTCGAAGCCAGCGCGCGGAAGCCGTGAGGGGTCGCCGTGCCTTTATAGCCCATGCGGCCCATGGCATAGCCCAGCGTGTTCTCGGACATCGGCTTTTTGAGGTCTGTCACGGCAGGGAAGAGCAAGGCGCTTCTGCCGGTTAACGGTCGCAATTCCTTCAGCAGCTCCAGAGCCTGGCGTGATAGCGGTACAAGGTGAGGCTCGCGCATCTTCATGCGCTCGGCCGGGATGCGCCATTCCGCGCGCTCTTCGTCAAATTCTTCCCAGCGCGCGGCGCGCAGTTCGCCAGGGCGAACGAAGGTCAGCATCAGTAGATGCATGGCAATGCGGGTCGGGGTATAGAGTTGTTCGGCCGCCAAACGGCGGTAGAACTCGCGCAGCTCGCCGCGCGGCAGTGCTGGGCGGTGTTCTACCTTCTTTGCGCGTATCGCCCCTACTAGGTTGACTGCAGGGTTATCCGTGGCCCTGCCGGTTTGGATGGCAAAGCGGATGATGGCGCTGATGCGCTGCAAAACCCGTTGCGCGGTTTCGACTGCGCCGCGCTTTTCGATTTTGAGGATGGTGTTCAGGATGAGAGGGGCGGTCAGATCGGGTACGGGTAGCTTGCCCAGGTCGGGGAAGGCGTCAATTTCCAGCGAATCCAGCACCCGCCGCGCATGATCTGGCGTCCAGCGGTCGAGCTGCTTCTCATGCCATTCTCTGGCTACCAGCTCGAAAGCGTTGGTTGCCGCGATCTGGGCGACAACCTTGGCTTCTTTCTTGGCCTGGCTGGGATTGATGCCTTGGGCGAGCTGTACGCGCGCTTCATGGGCTTTCTGGCGCGCATCGCTCAGGCTGACGGCGGGGTATTTGCCCAGGGCGAGGATGCCGGCCTTGCCTTGAAAGCGGAAACGGAAGCGCCAGAGCTTGCCCCCGGATGGGGACACTTCGAGATAGAGGCTTTCGCCGTCGGCGAGTTGGTAGGGCTTGTCTTGGGGCTTGGCTTGCCGGATGGCAAGGTCGGTCAGGGCCATGTGCATAGATTCCTGTGTATAGATCGCTCTTGGTGGCGATGGGCGCGCAGCCTTGAGCTGCGGGCCTCTGAGGAGGGTGTGTATAGATTTTAGCCCTGAGTTGGCATCTATACACGGATCTATACACAAAAATGCTGGATCTGGCCGGATGAGTCCGGACGGAAATAGACAACAAAAAACCCGCAAAGCCTTGTGCTGTGCGGGTTTCCTGGTACTTCTCGGACTCTCTCGGAGTGATCGCTGGTGCCCAGAGTCGGACTCGAACCGACACGCCTTGCGGCGGGGGATTTTGAATCCCCTGCGTCTACCAATTTCGCCATCCGGGCGGCATTAGCGCTTCTCGCTAGAGAGGAACAATCTTAACCTTGGTGGCCAGGTTTGTAAATGGCGGCCGTTCAGTCTTTCTTCATTTTCAACGCGTGGTCGTACAACTGCTTGCGATTGGCGCCGCTGATCTGGGCGGCCAGCGTGGCGGCCTGCTTGGTCGGCAGCTCGGCGGCCAGGATTTCCAGCGCGCGCAGCGCCTCCGGCGGCGGGGCCTTGTCGTCGGCTTCCGGCGGCGGCGCGGCGTCTATGATCAGCGCGATCTCGCCGCGCTGCTGGTTGGCGTCGGCCTTGACCCAGGCCAGCAACTCGGCGGCGGGCAGCGTCTGGAAGGTTTCGAAGGTCTTGGTCAGTTCGCGGGCTATCATCACGCGGCGTTCGCCGCCGAGTTCGGCCACCAGGTCCTCCAGCGCGTCGACGATGCGGTGCGGCGCCTCGTAGCAGACGGTCAGATGGGGCGCCGCCAGCCATTGGCGCAGCGTCTTGCGGCGCTCGCCGCTCTTCGGCGGCAAAAAGCCGTGGAACAGGAAGGCGGAGGCGGTGAAGCCGCTGGCGGACAGCGCGGCGACGACGGCGCTGGCGCCGGGCAGCGGCCGTACCGGGTGGCCGGCGGCGCGCACCGCCTCGACCAGCCGCGCGCCGGGATCGGACACCGCCGGCGTGCCGGCGTCGGAAACCTGGACCACGATCTGGCCCTCGGCCAGCCAGCGCACCACCTGTTCCGCCATCGCGCGCTCGTTGTGCTCGCGCAGGCTGACCAGCCGTTTGGCGCGGATGCCGTAGGCGGACAGCAGCTGGCCGGTGACGCGGGTGTCCTCGGCGCAGACGACGTCGGCCGCCTCGAACGCCGCCAGCGCGCGGGCGCTGATGTCGGCCAGATTTCCAATGGGCGTGGCCACCACATATAATGTGCCGTTATGGAAACTTTCCCTGGCGGCATCGATCAGGTGGGCGAACGAGGTATGCAAAGACTGACTCCGCTGTTGTTGGTTGGCGTCCTGTTGACGTGGCTGACGCCGGCCATGGCGCAAACCCCAGACTATATCATCCAAAGCAACGGCGCGCCGATGCGGGCGCTGGAGCGGCCGCCGGGCCAGACGCCGCGCCTGGCCCCGGCCCGATCCGCGCCGGAGGCGGCGCCGCCGTCCCAGCCGGCCAGCGCGCCGGCCGCCCGGACCGGCGGTCGCGCCACGCTGCGCATAGGCGTGATCCTGCCGGTGGAGACGTCGGCCTTGGGCGAGGCGGCGGCGGTGGTGCGCAGCGGCGTCGAGGCCGCGGCCCAGGTCGATCAGAACGCCGAGCTCTACAGCGTGGACGCCAGCACCGACAACGTCGTGCAGCGCTACCGCGCCGCGGTGGCCGACGGCGTCAACGTGGTGATCGGCCCGCTGTCGCGCGAGGCCATCGCCCAGCTGGCGCCGGCGGTGACGGTGCCGACGCTGGCGCTGAATTCGATAGGCCGCGAGGTGGCGCCGAATCCCAAGCTGTATTCGCTGTCGCTGATCGTCGAGGGCGAGGCGCGCCAGCTGGCGCAACTGATGCGCGACGACGGCCGCGCGAGTCCGATGCTGGTAGTCGGCGCCGATGCGCTGTCGCAGCGGCTGGCCCGCGCCTTCGCCGATCAGTGGCGCAAGATCAGCGGCAAGGAGGTGTTGCAGCGGCCGTTCGACGGCAACGACCTGCCGGCGCTGCTGGCTGCCAGCGGCCAGGCTGACGCGCTGGCCCTGGCGCTGGACGCGTCGCAGGCCGCCCGGCTGAAGGCCGCGCTGACGCCGGACATGCCGGTGTACGGCACTTCGCAGCTGAATATCGGTGGCAACCAGCCCGAGCTGGCCGGCGTGCGCTTCATCGACATGCCGTGGTTCCTGATGCCGGATCACCCGGCGGTGAAGCGCTATCCGCGTCCGGCCACGGCCTTGACGCCGCAGACCGAGCGCTTGTACGCGCTGGGCATAGACGCCTACCGGCTGGCCGTGCTGCTGGCGACCGCCCGTCCGGGCGCGGCGGTGAAGCTGGACGGCGTCAGCGGCGATCTGAAGCTGGGCCGCGACCGCGTGTTCGAGCGCCAGTTGCCGGCCGGGCTGATGGGCGGCAACGCGCTGCAATGAACCAGACCGGCCGCGACGCCGAGGACCGCGCGCTGGCGCTGCTGGAGGCCGCCGGCCTGCGGCTGGTGGCGCGCAACTGGCATTGTCGCGGCGGCGAGATCGATCTGATCATGCGCGACGGCGCCTCGCTGGTCTTCGTCGAGGTCCGCCATCGGGGCGGCAGCCGCTTCGGCGGCGCCGCCGACAGCATCACCGCGGCCAAGCAAAGGAAACTGACGCTGGCCGCGGAAGTCTATCTAAGCAGTCACCATCTCGACCTGCCCTGCCGCTTCGACGCGGTGGTCAGCGTCGGCGGCGCCGCGCCGCAGTGGCTGAAGAACGTGTTTACGCAGTAACTCGATGAAGGGGATTCCCCAATGGATTTGATCGACCGGGTGGCCAGCCACTTCCTGGAAAGCATCGCGGCCAAGCAGGAGGCGATGGAGCTGTTGTCGCCGGGCGTGGCGGCGGCGGCGGAGCGCATGGTGGCCTGCCTGATGAACGAGGGCAAGATTCTGGCCTGCGGCAACGGCGGCTCGGCCGCCGACGCCCAGCATTTCGCCGCCGAGATGGTGGGCCGTTTCGAGAAGGAGCGGCCCGGCCTGGCGGCGATTTCGCTGGCCACCGACACCTCGGGGCTGACCGCCATCGGCAACGACTACGACTTCGACATGGTGTTCTCCAAGCAGGTCAGGGCGCTGGGCCATACCAACGACCTGTTGCTGGCGATCTCCACGTCGGGCAATTCCGCCAATGTGATCGAGGCGGTCTACGCCGCCCACGAGCGCGGCATGAGCGTGATCGCCCTGACCGGAAAGGACGGCGGCAAGATTACTGAAATACTGTCGCCGGAAGATATACATCTGAACGTGCCGTCGCTGCGCACCTGCCGGATCCAGGAAGTCCACATCCTGCTGATCCACGCGCTATGCGACGCTATTGACTGCATGCTGTTGGGAGGGGAGTGATATGAAACGTACCGTATTGACCTTGTTGCTGGCGGCGGGCGTCGCCAGCGCCTTGAGCGGCTGCGTCGGCCTGGTGGCCGCGGGCGCCGCCGGCGGCGCCTTGGTGGCGTCGGACCGCCGCACCAGCGGCGCCTATGTCGACGACCAGGCGATCGAGCTGAAGTCGGGTGAGCAGATCGCCAGCCGGCTGCCGTCGGCCCACGTCAACCGCACCAGCTTCAACCGAGCGGTGCTGCTGACCGGCGAAGTGCCGAACGAGGAGGCCCGCCAGCAGGCCGAGCTGATCGTGCGCGGCCTGCCCAATGTGCGCCGCGTGTACAACTACACGACGGTGAGCCCGGTGTCCGGCTTCTCCGAGCGCAGCAACGACACCTGGATCACCAGCAAGGCGCGGACCCGGCTGCTGGACGGCAAGGGCGTCAATCCGAACAACATCAAGGTGGTGACCGAGCGCGGCGTGGTCTACTTGCTGGGCCTGGTGACCCAGGGCGAGGGCGCCGAGGCGGCCCGCGTCGTCAGCGAGACCGCCGGCGTGCAGAAGGTGGTGACGCTGTTCGAGTACATTCAGGATGTGACGCCGGCACAGTAGGCACGGCAAGCAAAAGCGGCCCGAAAGGGCCGCTTTTGCTTTGGTCGGGCGTGGGTTTGCGGGCGGAGCGTGACGGGTAGGGTGCGTCACCCCAACGGGGCGACGCACCGCGTGTTTGCCGTTTGCTCGCGCGGTCGGGCGAGACGCGTTGGCGGTGCGCGGCTTTGTGGTGCGCGTGCTCTATGGCGTTGCCCAATGGTGCGTTGCTCAACGGTGCGTCGCCCATCGGTGCGTCGCCGCACCCTACCATGGGGTTGGCGGGGCGTGGGTTTGCGGGCGAGGCGTGACGGGTAGGGTGTGTCACCCCAACGGGGCGACGCACCGCGTGCTTGCCGTTTGCTTGCGCGGTCGGGCGAGACGCGTGGCGGTGCGCGGCTTTGTGGTGTGAGTGCTCTACGGCGTTGCCCAATGGTGCGTCGCTCAACGGTGCGTCGCCTATCGGTGCGTCGCCCCTTCGGGGTGACGCACCCTACCATGGGATTGGTGGGGCGTGGGTTTGCGGGCGGGGCGTGACGGGTAGGGTGCGTCACCCCAACGGGGCGACGCACCAGTCGACCTGCTTTCCCGCTCAGATGGTGTCGGTTTGCGGCACCAGCAGGTCGGCGCACAGCACGTGCATGCACTCGTCTATCTCGATCGCCATCGACATCGTCACGCAGGAGCGCGGGTCGGTCATCGACAGATAGGGTTCGCTCATGTACAGCACGCCGGGCTGGTCGACCGCGTGCTGGAAGTAGCTGCGGCGCGACCACACCGCGCCGGTGGTGTCGGCCAGCGGCGCGAAGCGCGGGTCCAGGCTGTTCGACGACTGCCGGCTGCTGAGGTTGCGGCCTATCTGCCGGCCCTCGCTGTCCAGCAGGAAGCAGCGGATCACGTCCGGCAGCGACAGCATCGGTTTGGCGGCGAGGTCGAACGGCGTGCCCTGCATCAGCGAGATCGCGCTCTGGACGAAGCATTGCCGCGCCAGCTCGATCTGGCGGCGGGTCAGCTTGCGCTTCAGCAGCGCGTGCGCCATCAGTTCGTCCCAGCGCTCGTCCAGCTTCGGCGTGATGATGTCGTCGCCTTCCGGCACTTCGGCCGGGTGGGCGATGAAATAGCCCTGGATCAGGTCGCAGCCGGAATCCATCGCGATCAGCACGTCGCGCTCGGTTTCTATGCCTTCGACCACGACCAGCGCACCGATTTCGTGCATCAGCCGCACCAGCCGCGTCAACAGGCTGCGGCTGCGCGGCTGCATGATGGCGTTGCGCAGCAGCTGGCGGTCGAATTTGACCAGTCCCGGCTCCAGCTGGCAGACCCGCTCCAGATTGGAATGGCCGACGCCGAAGTCGTCGATGGCGATCATGAAGCCGTTGTTCTTCAGGATGTTGACGCCCTCGATCAGCGCCTCGTCCACCTCCAGCACGTGCTCCAGCACTTCCAGCACCACCGAGTGCGGTTGCAGGCCGGCCTGGCGGATATTGTTGACCAGCGCCATCGCCCGGTCGGGCCGCGACAGCGAGGCGGCGTCGATATTGAGGAACAGCCAGCGCGGCTTGTCCGACTGCAGCGCGTTGAAGCGTTGGATATGGGCCTGGCACACCGCCAGGTCCAGCTGGTGGCGGCGTTCCGGCGATACGGCGGTGTAGAAGGCCTCGGCCGGGCTGAGCGCGGTATTGCCCTGCTCGGCGCGCAGCAAGGCCTCCACGCCTATGCTGCGCCGGTGCGCCAGGCTGTAGACCGGTTGGAAGTGGCTGCCGAGTTTCAGGCCGGCGTGCTCGAAAACTGTCATCGGGATGCTGCCTCCATGTGGTCGGGCTCTGTCGTTTGGCCCGTCTATGCGCACAAGCAATCGGCATTCCAGTTTAGTGCATGGCTGTCGGAAATAAGAAACGGGCCCGAAGGCCCGTCGTCAACGAGTGTTAAGTTCGCCCGGAACGCGACAGCGTCCGGGCGCGCGGCATCGCTCAGTCCTGCTGGATGCCGGCCACCAGCCAGCGGCCGCCGGTATTGCCGTCCTTGACGTAGTGCCAGGTTTCGCCGAAAGGCACCAGTGGCGCGTTCACTTCTTCGCTGACCTGGCCGGAGAAGCGCACGCTGGCCACATAGCCGCCGTTTTCGACGGTGGCGTCGACCAGCTGGCAGTCCAGCTGCGGGAAGTCGGCGACGCCGCTGTTGCCGGCGATGTCGTCGCGCAGCGCCGCGAACAGCTCCGGCGTCAGGTATTTGCGCACTTCCTCCAGGCTGTCGGGCGTGTTCAGGCTCTGCAGGTGCAGGAAGGTGGCCTTGGCCTGGCGCAGGAAGTTCGGCGTTTCGGTGCCGTCGGGCAGGCGGGCCGGCGCGCTGCTCGGCGCCGGGGCGCCGCCGCCGAAGCCGTTGCCGCCGAGGCCGGAGCCGATTTTCGGAATCGAATCGAAGCCGCCCGCTTGCTCCTGCACGCGGTTCATGCCCTGCGGCATGCCGGCCGGTTGCGGCGCGCCGGCATTGCCCGCCTTGCGGCGGAAGAACATCATGCCGCCGACCAGCAGCAGACCCAGCAGCGCCAGCAGGCCCCAGGGCATGCCGCCCTTTTCCTGCGGCGCGGCGGCCGGCTGTTGCTGCGCCTGCGAGGCGTTCGGCTGAGCGGCCGCGGCCTGCTTGTCGTTGCCGGACGAGCCTATCATGTAGCCTGCGGCGGCGCCGACGGCGCCAGCGGCCAGCGCGGTGCCGATGCCCGGGCCCTTTTTCTGCGGCTGGGCCTGGGCCGGCACGCCGCCTGCCTGCGGCGCGGCCATCGGCTGCGGAGCCGGCGTGCTCGGCTGGTAGCTGCGGGTGGGGGCGGAGCGCTGCATGCCCGCGCTCTTGCCCTTGCCGAGGCGGGCGGCCTCGGCGAACGGCGTGGCCAACACGGAAACCATGGTGAAGGCGAGTACGATCGTCTTCGCGCGAGTGGTCATGTTTTATTTTCCTGAGTGGTTTGAGTTGCCCCGGTAGGACCGGGAAGATGCGATTTAGTTTTGGTCCGCATACAGAATTTCAAGCACGCGGGCGGTGCCGTCGGCAATGCCGAAGCGGACATTGTAGCAATACAGCGACACGCCGTAGACGCGTTCGGGATCGTCCTGGTAGGCCGGACGCGGGTCCTGCGCCAGCACCTGGTCCACCAGTCCGGCGAAGCCGGCCGGCGGCGTCAGCGCCGCCAGCTGCCGGCGGGCCTCGTCGCTCCAGGCCACGGCCAGCTGCGGCGGCGGGCCGTCGACGAAGCCGCCGCGCGCCTCGGGGCGGGACTCGACGAAGGGGATGTAGGGCTTGATGTCCAGCACCGGCGTGCCGTCCAATAGATCGGCGCCGGCCAGTTCCAGCGTCGCGCCGCCGTCGGTGTTCACCGAAACCAGCTCGACCAGCGACAGGCCCAGCGGATTCGGCCTGTGGGTGGCGCGGCTGGCGAATACGCCGACCTTGGCGTTGCCGCCCAGCCTGGGTGGCCGCACCAGCGGCTGCCAGCCGCGCGCCAGCGTCTGGTGGAAGACGAAGTGGATCCAGACGTGGGAAAACGCTTCCAGGCCGCGCACGCAGTCCGGCTGGTTGTACGGCGGCAGCAGCTCCAGCGTGACGCGGGCGTCGACCAGCGACGGCTGGCGCGGGATGCCGAATTTTTCGCGATACGGCGAGCGGATCACGCCTATCGTTTCAAAGCTGTAGTTCATGCCGGGATTGTAGCATCCCGGCCCGCGCCGCCCGCCTGACTCAGCCGACGAAGTGCTTGTTGTAGCGCGCGCTGAGCCGGCTCATCGGCAGCAGCATGAAGAAGTCGGCGCAGTTGAAGTCCGGGTCCCAGGCCGGCTCGCCGCAGACATGGGCGCCGGCGCGCAGATAGCCCTTGATCAGCGGCGGCAGCGGCACCGGGGCGGTGTCGTCGGCGACGCGGTCCAGCGGCAGCGGCAGGTGGGGAAAGACGCGCCATTCGGCCGGCGCCAGATACTGGCCTTCCAGCTGGCGGTACAGGCTGACGGCCTGGTGGCCGCCGTCGGTCAGCGACACGCTGGCACAGCCGGCCAGATAGGCGCCGCCCTGCTGCTGGACGTAGTCGGCCAGGCCGGACCACAGCAGCGCGATCACCGCGCCGGAGCGGAAGTCGCGGTGCACGCAGGAGCGGCCGACCTCGATCAGGCTGTCGCGCAGGTGGGAGAGGCGGGACAGGTCGAATTCGTGCTCGGAGTACAGGCTCTCGGCGCGGCGGGCGGCTGCGGGGGGCAGCATGCGGTAGGTGCCCACCACCATGCCGGTGTTGTGGTCCTCGACGATCAGGTGGTCGCACAGCTCGTCGTATTCGTCACGGTCTATGCCCAGCTCGGCGGAGGCCAGCTCGGCGCCCATCTCGCCGGCGAACACTTCGAAGCGCAGCTTCTGCGCGCGGCGGATATCGTCGGCACTGTTTGCCAGCCGCACGGCGAGTTTCGCTTTGTTTCTGCTTGCAAGCTGTTCATTTAGCAGCATGTTTTGCCCCTCGTGGTGATGAGTCTCATGCTAGGGGGGCTGTTTGACGCGACGATGTCCGTGCGATGACTATGTCGTGACGCGGTCTTGACGATGGTGTTACGGCGGCGGGGTTATTGAAATCAATGACTTATCAGGCAAACGGTTTTGGCGTAGAATAGGCCGTTTTTCCGTTCGGTTTGCTCTTTCAGCCATGATTTATCCGACAAGCTTCGACGTGATAGTGGTGGGCGGCGGTCACGCCGGCACCGAGGCCGCGCTGGCCGCCGCGCGCATGGGCTGCGCCACGCTCCTCCTGACGCACAACATCGAGACCCTGGGCCAGATGTCGTGCAATCCGTCGATCGGCGGCATCGGCAAGGGTCACCTGGTGAAAGAGGTGGACGCGCTGGGCGGCGCGATGGCGCTGGCCACCGACATCGGCGGCATACAGTTCCGCACGCTGAACGCGTCCAAGGGACCGGCGGTGCGCGCCACCCGCGCCCAGGCCGACCGCGTGCTGTACAAGGCGGCGATCCGCGAGATGCTGGAGAACCAGCCCAATCTGACGCTGTTCCAGCAGCCGGTGGACGATCTGTTGATCGAAGGCGACCGCGTCGTCGGCGCCATCACCGCGATAGGCATCACCTTCCGCGCCAAGACGGTGGTGCTGACCGCCGGCACCTTCCTGTCCGGCAAGATCCATGTCGGCATGGAAAACTACACCGGCGGCCGCGCCGGCGACCAGGCCGCGTCGACGCTGGGCGAGCGGCTGCGCGAGCTGGACTTGCCGGTGGGCCGGCTGAAGACCGGCACGCCGCCGCGCATCGACGGCCGCAGCGTCGATTTCTCGGTGATGGAAGAGCAGCCGGGCGACGTGCCCGAGCCGGTGTTCTCCTACCGCGGCGATCGCGCGATGCACCCGAAGCAACTGCCGTGCTGGATCACCCACACCAACGAGCGCACCCACGACATCATCCGCAGCGGCTTCGACCGCAGCCCGATGTTCACCGGCGTGATCGAGGGCGTCGGCCCGCGCTACTGCCCGTCGATCGAGGACAAGATCAACCGCTTCGCCGACAAGGACAGCCACCAGGTCTTCCTGGAGCCGGAAGGCCTGACGACGCATGAATTCTATCCGAACGGCATTTCCACCAGCCTGCCGTTCGACATCCAGCTGGCCGCGGTGCGCTCGATACGCGGCATGGAGAACGCCCACATCCTGCGCCCCGGCTACGCGATCGAATACGATTACTTCGACCCGCGCGGCCTGAAGGCCTCGCTGGAGACCAAGGCCATCCAGGGCCTGTTCTTCGCCGGCCAGATCAACGGCACCACCGGTTACGAGGAGGCGGCGGCCCAGGGCCTGCTGGCCGGCCTGAATGCCGGCCTGTTCGCCCGCGAGCAGGACGCCTGGTGTCCGCGCCGCGACGAGGCCTACCTCGGCGTGCTGGTCGACGATCTGATCACCAAGGGCGTGTCCGAGCCGTACCGGATGTTCACCAGCCGCGCCGAGTTCCGTCTCCAGTTGAGAGAGGACAACGCCGACCTGCGCCTGACCGAGGCCGGCCGCAAGCTGGGCCTGGTCGGCGACGCGCAATGGGACGCCTTCTGCCGCAAGCGCGACGCCGTCGACGCCGAGAAGGCGCGCCTGCAGGCCACCTGGCTGCATCCGTCCAGACTGGCCGATCCGGCCGCGCTTGAGCGCGTGCTGGGCAAGCCGATAGAGCGCGAATACACTTTGCAGGACCTGCTGAAACGCCCCAATGTGCCGTACCGCGAGCTGATGACGGTGCCGGAAGCCACCGAAGGCGCGCCGGAACTGTCCGACGAGGTTGCCGAGCAGGTGGAAATTCAGGTCAAATACCAGGGATACATCAATCGCCAGAACGAAGAACTGGCGCGCCGCGACAATCTGGAAGACATCCGTCTGCCGGGCGACATCGACTACAGCCTGGTCAAGGGCCTGTCCAAGGAAGTGCAACAGAGGCTGAATCAGCAGCGCCCGGAAACAATGGGCCAGGCTTCGCGCATCCAGGGCATCACCCCGGCCGCCGTCGCCCTGCTGCTGGTGCACCTGAAACGCGGCTTCACCGACGCTAAGATCGTATGACATTACATACCGCAGAATTACAACAAGGGCTGGCCCAACTGGCGCTGGATTTGACCGAACCGCAGCTGACGCTGCTGGAGCGCTATCTGGCGCTGCTGGTCAAATGGAACCAGACCTACAATCTGACCGCGATTCGCCAGGAAGAGCGCATGGTCAGCTATCATCTGCTGGACAGCCTGAGCCTGGTGCCGCACCTGACCGGCGGCACGCGCATGCTGGACGTCGGCTCCGGCGGCGGCATGCCCGGCATTCCGACCGCGATCGCGCGGCCGGATCTGCAGGTGGCGCTCTTGGATTCCAATCACAAGAAAACCACCTTCCTGCGCCAGGTGGTGGTGGAGCTGGGCCTGCCCAATGTGCAGGTGGTCACCGACCGCGTCGAGGCCTACCAGCCGGAGCAGAAGTTCGATCGCATCACCAGCCGCGCGTTCTCCGAGCTGTCCGAGTTCGTCAAGCTGACCCGCCATCTGATGGCCGAAGACGGCCAGTACGTGGCGATGAAGGGCGTGTATCCGTATGAGGAAATCGCCTTGCTGCCGCAAGGCGTGGCGGTTTCGGAGGTGCTGCCGGTAACGGTGCCGGGGCTGGACGCCGAACGCCATCTGGTGAGGATGGTGCTGCAATGAATCCACGCGTGATCGCGGTGGCCAACCAGAAGGGCGGGGTGGGCAAGACCACCACCGTCGTCAATCTGGCGGCCGGTTTGGCCGAGCTGGGCCGGCGGGTGCTGATCGTCGATCTGGACCCGCAGGGCAACGCCACCATGGGCAGCGGCATCGCCAAGCAGTCGCTGGAGAAGTCCGGCTACGACGTGCTCTTGGGCGACGCCACCGTCGAGGAGGCGCGCCAGGACGCGAAGGCCGGCGGCTACCACGTGCTGCCGGCCAACCGCAATCTGGGCGGCGCCGAGCTGGAGCTGGTCAACGAGCTGGCGCGCGAGGCGCGGCTGAAGAACGCGCTGGCCGAGGTGGCCGGCCAGTACGACTACGTGCTGATCGACAGCCCGCCGTCGTTGAACCTGCTGACGCTGAACGGCCTGGTGGCCGCCGACTGCGTGCTGATTCCGATGGTGTGCGAATATTACGCGCTGGAGGGCCTGTCCGATCTGGTGGCCACGCTGCGCAAGGTGCGCGTCGCGGTCAATCCGAAGATCGAGATCATGGGCTTGCTGCGCACGATGTTCGACGCCCGCAACAACCTGTCGCAACAGGTGTCGGAGCAGCTGGCGCGCCATTTCGGCGACAAGGTGTTCCAGACCGTGATTCCGCGCAATGTGCGCCTGGCGGAGGCGCCCAGCCATGGCCTGCCCGGCCTGGTCTACGACCGCAGCTCTCGCGGCGCCCAGGCTTATCTGGCGCTGGCGCAGGAGCTGGTCGAACGGCTCGAACCCGCAACCGCAACTCCCACCGTCTGACAATATGGCCAAACTCAAAGGATTGGGGCGCGGTCTCGACGCGCTCCTGTCCACCGTTGACGCGGTGGACGACAGACTTTCCACGCTTCCGATAGACAGCATCCGTCCCGGCAAGTACCAGCCGCGCAGCTTCATGGACGAGGCGGCGCTGGACGAGCTGGCGGCCTCCATCCGCGCCCAGGGCATCATACAGCCGCTGATCGTGCGCGAGCTGGGCCTCGGCGACTACGAATTGATCGCCGGCGAGCGCCGCTGGCGCGCGTCGCGCAAGGCGGGGCTTGCCGAAGTGCCGGTGGTGATCAAGAGCGTGCCGGACGAGGCGGCGCTGGCGATGGCGCTGATCGAGAACATCCAGCGCCAGGAGCTGGACCCGATCGAGGAGGCGCAGGGCATCAAGCGCCTGATCGACGAGTTCGGCCTGACCCACGAGACCGCCGCCGACGCCGTCGGCCGTTCGCGCAGCGCGGTGTCCAACCTGCTGCGCCTGTTGGCCCTGCCGCAACCGCTGCAGCAGATGATGCACGAGGGGCATCTGGAGATGGGCCACGCCCGCGCGCTGCTGAGCCTGCCGGCCGTCGCCCAGCTGGAGCTGGCGCAGGAAACGGTGCGCAAGGGCATGTCGGTGCGCGAGGTGGAGCGGCGAGTACAACAGCATGCTGCGCAAAAAGCGACAGTTTCTCCGCAACAAAAGCGCGCCGATCCGGATGTGGCGAGGCTGGAGGAGCAGGTGTCCGAGGCGATAGGCGCCAGGGTCTCCATCCGCCACGCGGGCAGCGGCAATGGCAGGCTGGTCATAGAATATGCCAGTCTCGACGAACTGGATTCGCTGCTGGCCAAGCTGCAAAAAAATCCCCAAAAATGAGCTTGTTGCGCTGCAAAACCCCCAGATGGGCGAAGTTGACGCAACTGAAGCGCAAAGCCTATAATCCAGCGGTTTTTTTGCACTGGCGGCCATGATATATCCGGAAGTTAAGCGCGTACTGCGCCTGCAGGCCAGCCTGACGGGTCTGGCCGTAGTCGTCGCGCTACTTGCCAGCGCCGGCAATGCGGCGACCGGCCTGTCCGCGCTGTTGGGCGGACTGGTGGTGCTGGGGCCTGCGCTGTTGTACGCAAGGATCGCCTACGCCAAGCGCCATGCGGCACCGATGGTGCTGATCAAGGCGCATTTCCTGGCCGAGGCGGTGAAGTTTTGCCTGACCGTACTGTTAAGTGGTGCGGTTTTGGCCAGTTTCAAGGATTTGTCCGTAGTCGGATTTTTGGGTGGGTTCTTTGCCGCCACCTCCGGCTACGGCTTCGGGCTTCTAATCAAAAATTGAGAAAAGAGCGATGGCAAGCAACGCAACCGATTACATCAAGCACCACCTGACGTTCTGGAATTCCGACCCGTCCGCCGGCTTCTGGAGCCTGCACGTCGACACCTTCTCCATCTCGCTGCTGCTGGGCTTCATCTTCGCCGCCGTGTTCGCCGTCGTGGCGCGCCGCGGCAGCATCGAGGCGCCGGGACGTCTGCAGCTCTTCGTCGAGATGGTGGTCGAGATGGTGCAGACCCAGGTCAAGGAAGTGTTCCATGGCCAGAGCAAGATGATCGCCCCGCTGGCGCTGACCATCTTCTGCTGGGTGTTCCTGATGAACTTCATGGACCTGTTCCCGGTGGATCTGTTCCCGATGGCCGCGCAGTGGATCGGCCACGCCTTCTTCGGCCTGGAGCCGCACCACGTGTATTTCCGCGTCGTGCCGTCCGCCGACGTCAATTCCACTTTCGCCATGTCGCTGTCGGTGCTGATCCTGATCGTCGGCTTCTCGATCAAGGCCAAGGGCCTGGGCGGCTGGGGCAAGGAATTGCTGACCGCGCCGTTCCACAGCGCCCACCCGATCGGCGCCATCGTGCTGGCCCCGCTGAACTTCGCGTTCCAGCTGGTCGAGCTGGCCGCTAAGCCGATCTCGCTGTCGCTGCGGTTGTTCGGCAACCTGTACGCCGGCGAACTGATCTTCATCCTGATCGCGCTGCTGCCGTGGGGCCTGCAGTGGATCCTGGGCGCGCCGTGGGCGATCTTCCACATCCTAATCATCACGCTGCAGGCCTTCGTGTTCATGATGCTGACCATCGTGTACCTGAGCCTGGCAGTGGAAGCGCACTGATTTACCGTAGATTTTCGTTTTACTTTTACCAACCATCCTTGCATTAAGTCTTAGGAGATACACAATGGAAGCACTCGTTTCTCAGATCCAGTCGATGACCGCAATTGCTGCAGCCCTGATCATTGGCCTCGGCGCTCTGGGTACCGCCATCGGTTTCGCCATCCTCGGCGGCAAGTTCCTCGAGTCCTCCGCTCGCCAACCGGAAATGATCCCGGTTCTGCAAACCAAGCTGTTCATCATCGCCGGTCTGCTGGACGCGATCTCCATGATTGGTGTTGGTGTTGCCATGCTGTTCACCTTCAACAACCCGTTCCTGTCCGCTGCCCTGGCTGTCGTTAAGGCTGCTCACTAATCCGTTTCCGACGGACGCGTAGACGGTTGTTGTAGTCATACTCTGGAGGAAAACAAGCGTGGAATTCAACGTAACACTACTGGGTCAGGCGATCACGTTCGCCATCCTGGTATGGTTCACCATGAAGTTTGTTTGGCCTCCGCTTACCAACATGATGGATGAGCGGGCCAAGCGCATTGCTGATGGCTTGGCCGCAGCTGAGCGTGGCAAGCAGGATCTGGAAGCCGCTGAGAAGCGCGTTGCGGACGAACTCCGCAAGGCCAAGCAGCAGGCTACCGAGATCGTGGTCGCCGCCGAGAAGCGTGCCAGTCAGATCGTGGACGAAGCCAAGGAAGCGGCTCGCACCGAAGGTGCACGCATCGTGGCCGACGCCAAGGCGGAAACCGACCAGGAAGTGCTGCGCGCGAAGGAATCGCTGCGCGCGCATGTCGCCGATCTGGCCGTTGCCGGCGCCGAGAAGATCCTGCGCAAGGAGATCGACGCCGCGAAACACGCCGACCTGCTTGCCTCCATCAAAGCGGAGTTTTAACTAACTCATGGCAGAACTCATTACCGTCGCAAGGCCCTACGCCGAAGCGGTATACAGCCTCGCCACGGAACAGGGCAAGCTCGACCAGTGGTCGGATGCGCTGTCGTGGCTGGCTGCCATGGTGAACAACCCGGATCTGGCCCAAGTCGTCACCAATCCGAAACATACCGCACAAGAGGTTGAGGCGCTGATGCTGGATGTGCTCGGCACGCGTGGCAACGAAGACGTAAAACGCTTCATCGCCACGCTGATCGAGAACGCCCGTTTGACGCTGCTGCCCGAAATCGCCGCCCAGTTTGAATTGCTGAAGGCGCAATCGGAAAACATTGTGGACGCCCTGGTGGAGTCCGCTTTTGTTTTGTCCGATGAACAGAAGGCCGAACTGACCAACATGCTTTCCAAGAAGTACGGCAAGTCCGTACGTCTTGACGTGCGTGAGAACGCCGACCTGATAGGCGGCGTTCGCGTGTCGGTCGGCGACGATGTCATCGACGCTTCCGTGCGCGGCAAACTGCAGGCAATGGCAGCAAGCCTCAAGAATTAGGAGAGATCATGCAGTTGAACCCCTCTGAAATCAGCGATCTGATCAAGGCCAAGATCCAGAATCTGGCTGAAGGCGCTGAAGTTCGCACCAAGGGCACGGTTATCTCCGTGACCGACGGTATCATCCGCATCCACGGCCTGGCCGACGTGATGCAGGGCGAAATGCTCGAATTCCCGGGCAACACCTTTGGCCTCGCCATGAACCTGGAGCGTGACTCTGTCGGCGCCGTGGTGCTGGGCGAGTACGAGCACATCTCCGAAGGCGACGAAGTCAAGTGCACCGGTCGCATTCTGGAAGTGCCGGTTGGTCCGGAGCTGGTTGGCCGCGTGGTCAACGCCCTGGGTCAGCCTATCGACGGCAAAGGCCCGATCAACGCCACGAAATCGTCCCCGATCGAAAAGATCGCCCCGGGCGTGATCGCGCGTAAGTCGGTATCGCAGCCGATGCAGACCGGCCTGAAGTCGATCGACTCCATGGTTCCGGTTGGCCGCGGCCAGCGTGAGCTGATCATTGGCGACCGTCAGACCGGCAAGACCGCCGTCGCGCTGGACGCCATCATCAACCAGAAGGGCAATGGCGTCATCTGCATCTACGTAGCCGTGGGTCAGAAGGCTTCCTCCATCGCCAACGTGGTTCGCAAGCTGGAAGAGCACGGCGCGATGGGTCACACCATCATCGTGGCCGCCACCGCTTCCGAAGCCGCCGCGCTGCAGTTCATCGCCCCGTACTCCGGTTGCGCGATGGGCGAATACTTCCGCGACATCGGCGAAGACGCGCTGATCGTGTACGACGACCTGTCCAAGCAAGCCGTCGCCTACCGTCAGATCTCGCTGCTGCTGCGCCGTCCGCCGGGCCGCGAAGCCTACCCGGGCGACGTGTTCTATCTGCACTCCCGTCTGTTGGAGCGCGCTGCGCGCATCAACGAAGAGGAAGTGGAAAAGCTGACCGGCGGCGCCGTGAAGGGCAAGACCGGTTCGCTGACCGCTCTGCCTATCATCGAAACCCAGGCCGGCGACGTGTCCGCCTTCGTTCCGACCAACGTGATCTCGATCACCGACGGCCAGATCTTCCTGGAGACCGACCTGTTCAACGCGGGTATCCGTCCGGCCATCAACGCCGGTATCTCGGTATCTCGCGTCGGCGGCGCCGCTCAGACCAAGGTGATCAAGAAGCTCGGCGGCGGTATCCGTCTGGCGCTGGCCCAGTACCGTGAGCTGGCTGCGTTCGCGCAGTTCGCCTCCGATCTGGACGAAGCGACCCGCAAGCAGCTGTCCCACGGTGAAGTGGTGACCGAACTGATGAAGCAGAAGCAGTTCTCCACCCTGTCGACCGCGGAAATGGCGCTGACCCTGTGGGCGGTGAACAAGGGCAGCTACGAAGACGTTCCGGTGAAGAAGGCCCTGGCCTTCGAAGCCGAGTTCCTGGCCAATGTGCGTGCGAACCACGCCGAAGTGCTGCAGGCCGTGAACGCCTCCGGTGATCTGTCTGCCGACAACGAGAAGGTACTGGCCAAGGCGATGGAATCGTTCAAGGCCGGCTACAGCTTCAACTGAGCCTTCGACTCACGTCGTAGCTAGAGAAAGGTTCAGGATATGGCAGTCGGTAAAGAGATTCTCACCAAGATCCGAAGCGTGCAGAACACGCAGAAGATCACCCGCGCTATGCAGATGGTGTCGACCTCGAAGATGCGCAAAACGCAAGAGCGTATGCGCGCTGCCCGTCCTTACGCCGAGAAGGTGCGCACCGTAATGGCGCACCTCGCTCAGGCGAATGCGGAACTGAGTCACCCTCTGCTTGCCCGTCGCGAGACGATCAAGCGCGCCGGCATCATCCTGGTTTCCTCCGACAAGGGCCTTTGCGGCGGCTTGAACGTGAACTCGTTCAAGCGCTTCTTCGGCAAGGTCAAGGAGTTGCAGGATCAGGGCGTCGAAGTCGACGTCTGCTGCCTGGGCCAGAAAGGCCTGGGGGCTGCCCAGCGCGCCCGTCTGAACGTGGTGGCGAGCGCGGTCCATCTCGGCGACATGCCGAAGATGGAAAAACTGATTGGCCCGCTTACGGTTCTGTTCAAGCAGTACGCCGAAGGCGAACTGGATGCGGTTTACATCGTGTACTCCAGCTTCGTGAATACCATGAAGCAGGAGCCGGCACTGGAACAGCTGCTTCCGCTGACGCCGCACCACATGGTGGTCGAGCATTCGCACTCGTGGGATTACCTGTACGAGCCGGATGCGCCGACGCTGATGGAATTCCTGGTGCGCCGTTATCTGGAATCGGTGGTGTATCAGGTTCTGGCCGAGAACATGGCTTCCGAGCAGGCCGCGCGTATGGTGGCGATGAAAGCCGCCACCGACAACGCGGGCAACACCATCAAGCAGCTGCGCCTGGTGTACAACAAGGCGCGTCAAGCGGCGATTACGACCGAGCTGTCGGAAATCGTGGCAGGCGCCGCCGCGGTGTAGCCCACTTGCGGAACACAAAGTTTATTTTTAGGAAGCGATAATGAGCCAAGGCAAAATCGTACAAATCATTGGCGCGGTGATCGACGTGGAATTTCCGCGCGACGCCATGCCGAAGGTTTATGATGCCCTGAAGCTGGTGGACGCCGACCTGACGCTCGAAGTTCAGCAACAGCTGGGCGACGGCGTGGTCCGTACCATTGCTATGGGTAGCTCCGACGGTCTGAAGCGTGGCATGGCCGTTGCCAACACCGGCGCACCGATCTCGGTGCCGGTTGGCGCCGCCACCCTCGGCCGCATCATGGACGTACTGGGCAACCCGGTTGACGAAGCCGGCCCGGTGGCTACCGACGCACGTCGCGCCATCCACCAGTCCGCGCCGAAGTTCGACGAACTGTCGGCCGCCTCCGACATCCTGGAAACCGGCATCAAGGTGATCGACCTGCTGTGCCCGTTCGCCAAGGGCGGCAAGGTGGGTCTGTTCGGCGGCGCCGGTGTCGGCAAGACCGTGAACATGATGGAGTTGATCAACAACATCGCCAAGGCCCACTCGGGTCTGTCCGTGTTCGCCGGCGTGGGTGAGCGTACCCGTGAGGGCAACGACTTCTACCACGAAATGAAGGACTCCAACGTCCTGGACAAAGTGGCGATGGTTTACGGTCAGATGAACGAGCCGCCGGGCAACCGTCTGCGCGTGGCCCTGACCGGCCTGACCATGGCGGAGCACTTCCGCGACGAGAAGGACGAAAACGGCAAGGGCCGCGACGTTCTCTTGTTCGTGGACAACATCTACCGCTACACGCTGGCCGGTACCGAAGTGTCCGCTCTGCTGGGCCGTATGCCGTCCGCGGTGGGCTACCAGCCGACGCTGGCCGAGGAAATGGGCCGTCTGCAAGAACGCATCACCTCGACCAAGGATGGTTCCATTACCTCCATCCAGGCCGTATACGTTCCTGCGGATGACTTGACCGACCCGTCCCCGGCGACGACCTTCGCCCACTTGGACGCTACCGTGGTACTGTCGCGCGACATCGCCTCGCTGGGTATCTACCCGGCCGTGGATCCGCTCGACTCCACCTCGCGCCAGCTGGATCCGCTGGTCGTCGGCGACGAGCACTACTCGGTCGCCCGCGGCGTGCAGTCCACTCTGCAGCGCTACAAGGAACTGCGCGACATCATCGCGATCCTGGGCATGGACGAACTGTCCGAGGAAGACAAACTGGTCGTGGCTCGCGCCCGTAAGATCCAGCGCTTCCTGTCCCAGCCGTTCCACGTGGCCGAAGTGTTTACCGGTTCCCCGGGCAAATACGTGCCGCTGCGCGAAACCATCAAGGGCTTCAAGGCCATTCTCGCTGGCGAATACGACCACCTGCCGGAACAAGCGTTCTACATGGTTGGCGCGATCGACGAAGCTGCCGAGAAAGCCAAGACCCTTAACTAAGGAGAGGGCGGATGTCCAAGATGCGTGTGGAAGTGGTTAGCACCGAGCAACTCATCTTCTCCGGCGAGGCGGAATTCGTCGTCGCGCCGGCTACCGAAGGCGAGATCGGCGTCTACCCGCAACACGTGCCGCTCCTGACCCGTATCAAGCCCGGCGTGCTTCGTTTGAAGGTGCCGGGCAACAAGGAAGAAGTACTGGTGGCGGTGTCCGGCGGCATGATGGAAGTGCAGCCGACCCTGATCACCGTGCTCGCCGATACGGCGATCCGCGGCGAGGATCTCGATGAGGCCCGCGCCAATGAGGCGAAACGCGCTGCCGAGGATGCCCTCAAGCGCGCGACCGACGACACGAGCACGGCCAAGGCCCACGCCGCACTGGCGGTGGCCATTGCCGAGCTCAAGACGCTGGACTACCTCAAGAGGCGCGCTCACTGATTGCGCGAGACGTAATCGTGTATAGTGCTAGGCTGCCACGCAAGTGGCAGCCTTTTTCCGTTTTGGTGAAGCAGAAATAGATCATGGACAGTCTCAGCATCGTCATTCTCGCTGCCGGCAAAGGCAAGCGCATGTATTCCTCCATGCCCAAGGTGCTGCATCCTATCGGCGGCGAACCGATGCTGGCGCGGGTGATCCGCACCGCTCGGACCTTGAACCCGTCCCGCCTGGTCGTGGTGTATGGTCACGGCGGCGAGCAGGTGCGCGCGAAGATTCAGGATGCCGACATCGTCTGGGCCGAGCAGGCCGAGCAACTGGGCACCGGCCACGCGCTGAAGATGGCGCTGGGGCACCTGCCGCGGGACGGCAAGACGCTGGTGCTGTACGGCGACGTGCCGCTGACCCGGGCGACCACGCTGCAACGGCTGGTGCAGGCCGCCGGCGACGGCATGGCGGTGCTGACCGATGTGCTGGCCGACGCCAGCGGCTACGGCCGCATGGTGCGCGGCAAGGACGGCAAGCTGCAAGCCATCGTCGAGCACAAGGACTGCACGGCCGAGCAATTGAATATCCGCGAGATCAATACCGGCATGATGGCGCTGCCCAATGCGCGTCTGGCCGGCTGGCTCGCCGCCTTGAACAACGGCAACGCCCAGGGCGAATACTATCTGACCGACGTGCTGGCGCTGGCGGTGAATGATGGCGTGGCAGTGGACAGCGCCAGCATCGACGCCAGTTGGGAGGCGGCCGGCGTCAACAACAAGCTGCAGCTCTCCGAGCTGGAGCGCATCCTGCAGCTGGGCCAGGCGCGAGCATTGCTGGAAGCCGGCGTCACGCTGGCCGACCCGGCGCGCATCGACATCCGCGGCGAGCTGAAGCACGGCATGGACGTGGCCATCGATGTGGGCTGCGTGTTCGAGGGCCGGGTGGAACTGGGCGACAATGTCGAAATCGGCGCCCACTGCGTGCTGAAGAACGTTAGCGTCGCCGCCGGCAGCAAGATCGCGCCGTTCTCGCATCTGGAGGACGCCGTGGTCGGCGAGGCCTGCAGGATAGGTCCGTACGCTCGGTTGCGCCCGGGCGCGGAACTGGCCGGCCATGTCCATATCGGCAACTTCGTCGAAGTGAAGAAGAGCGTGATCGGCGAAGGCTCCAAGGTCAATCATCTGACGTATATCGGCGACGCCGAGATCGGCCGCAAGGTCAATATCGGCGCCGGCTCGGTCACCTGCAATTACGATGGCGTCAACAAGTCGAGAACCGTGATAGGGGACAATGTCTTCGTCGGTTCCGGCACGCTGATGGTGGCGCCGGTGACGCTGGAGAGCGACGCCACGATAGGCGCCGGTTCGGTGATCAACAAGGACGCGCCGGCGGGCACGCTGACGGTGGCGCGCGCGCGCCAGGTGACGATCGCGGGCTGGAAGCGGCCGCAGAAGAAGTCCTGACGATCCGGCCGATCCGGCAAGGCGAAACGGCATCCGCACAGCGGATGCCGTTTTTCATGGCGCTTTGATTCACGCGCGGACATGCAATTCGCAAGTCTGCGCCGGCGCGCCGCCGTCGGCGTGCGCCGCGGCCACGGTGATCCTGGCGGTGCCGCCGGCGGTCGCCGCCGTGGTATGGATCGCCGCCTTGCCGTCGGCGTCGGTCGACACGCTGTCGGTCGGCAGCGTCAATCCCGTCGTCCCGGCGTCCAGCGTGAAGCGGAGCGGCACATGGCGGCCGAGATGGCCGTCGTCCTGCACCTGGACGCTCAGCCGCGCCGATTCGCCGATCTTGAGCCGGAGCAGCCGGGGCGCGATCTCCAGCGAGCGGTTCTCGACTCCCCAGACATCGAACAGCACCGGTTCGTGCGCGCCCTCGGCGGCCGCGCCGATGATGGCGTGTCCCGGGCGCCGGAGCTGGCCGCTCAGCTGGATGCTGGCCTCGCCCTGCTGGTTTGTCGTCGCATGGGTGTCGGGCAGCAGCAGTCCGGGACCGGCGGCGACCAGCACGAAGGTCACCTGGGCGCCGGCACCGACCGGCCGGCCCAGCTCGCGGATCTGGACCCGCAGCGGCGTTGGCGTATCGCCGCTGAACAGCGACTGGTTGTTGCCGCCGGTGATGGCGAGGATACGGCTGGCGATCTCGAAATCGAACTGGACGGCTGCGCCGCCCGACAGCCGCGCGTCCACCTGCACCGCGCCCAGTTCGCTGCCGGTTTGCAGTATCGCGTGCGCGTAGCCTTCGGCGTCGGTCTGCGCGCGCGGCCCGCCTTCCAGCCGCGTTCCCTTCGGCGCACGGGACAGGCTGAATGCCACCCATTGATGCGGCAGCGGCAAACCGCTCTCCTTGTCGAGCGCGCGCACCGTCAGCCGCCTCTCGCCGTTGGCCTCCAGGACCTTGTCCTCGCGGGGCCGGCTCAGGGTCCGCTTGTCCCGGAGTCGCGCCTCCAGGTGGTGGGTCCGCTCCATGCGCAGCGCAAGCGATGGTCCATCGCCGACAGGCTGTCCGTCCAGCCGCCATTGTTCCAGCGCATGGCCGGGCGCCAGCGATACCCATTCCACGTTGACCACCGTCCCCGGAAGATAGGCGGGGCCGGGCGGCGTCAGAACGATCAGGCCGCCGGCATCGGCGGGCTGCGGGGCGACCTCCAGCCGGCACCACTGGTCGCCGTCGACAAACACCGCCTCCAGTGCGTGCGCCTGCTCCATCGAGACCGTGATGTGCGGATCGGCGCCGGCATCCCGCCCATCCAGCATCCAGCGGGCGAAGCGGTAGCCGACGCGCGGCGTGGCGGCGACCGATACCAGGCTGCCTCGGGAATAGGGACCCAATATGCCGGGCACGGCGGCGCCGCCCAGCGCCGGGCTGACCGACAGTTCCAGCGCCACCACATCCCTTAGCGGCGCGTTCGCGCCGCGGTAGCGCGCGACCACCCGCGTGCTGAGACGGAAGAAACGGGCGGCGTCGGCGGCGTCGGGCTGGCCGAGCGGAATGCCCAGCGCCTTGCCGTTCCAGCTGCGGTCGGCGGCGGAGTAGGCCGGCACGCGGACCAGGCCCTCGCCCTCGTAGCCCATCACTGTGACGAAGGACTTGTCGGCCTGAACATAGCCCCGGACATAGTCGTATTGGGGAGAAAACGGCCCGCGGCCGGGCTGGGTCAGCCTGTCGTGCTTGCCGCCCAGCAAATGCCCGAGCTCGTGGCTGAAGGTGTAATGGCTGTCGCTGTCGACGACTATCGCGAACGTCGCGCGCAAGAGATCCGACGCGTCCAGCCGCGGCGGCTCGGGAATGCTGG
The DNA here is from genome assembly GCF_002848345.1 of Chromobacterium sp. ATCC 53434. Lineage (NCBI taxonomy): Bacteria > Pseudomonadati > Pseudomonadota > Betaproteobacteria > Neisseriales > Chromobacteriaceae > Chromobacterium > Chromobacterium sp. ATCC 53434. Next base: position 5,138,915 of record NZ_CP025429.1, read on the forward strand.
CGGCCTTGCCCATCACCAGGCCGAAATCGTTCGGCTTGGCCTGATCGGTCAGCAGCGCGACCACGGC